>OZ253588.1:0-2499437 GCA_965263185.1 Dehalococcoidia bacterium
ACGAGGTGGTCGGAGGCGTCCCCGGCGGAAGGAAGGCCAAGTTCCTCCAGACGGGCGGCCCCCTGGGCGGTGTGCTTTCAGCCGAGCAGATGGACATTCCGCTGGACTTCAACGCTATGGCGCAGGCGGGGGCCATCCTGGGCTCCGGCGGCATCATAGTAGCCGACGACCGGGCCTGCGCCGTGGACATGACCCGCCTGCTGATAGCCTTCTGCCAGTACGAATCGTGCGGGAAGTGCTTCCCCTGCCGCCTTGGAATGTCCAACATACTGGAGATACTGGAGCGCATAGCGCGGTTCCAGACCAGGCCGGGGGACATGGATGTAATGCGCACCGTCGGACAGAACATGGCGTCGGCCTCCCTGTGTGGGCACGGGCAGCTTGGATGGAACCCCGTCCAATCAGCCCTCCAGTACTTCCCGGACGACTTCGCCGCTCACATAGAGGAGGGAAGGTGCCCCACGGGCCAGTGCGTCGGCCCCGTATTCACTCCCCAGCGCACAAGGCCCCGGTGGACCTCCAGCCAGCCGCTGGAAATCAGAGTTTAAGGAGAACCATGCTCGCTGAGCTCACCCTGGTCGTAGACGGGAAAGAAATACAGACTCAGCCTGGGAAGACTGTAATCCAGGCGGCCATGGACGCCGGGCTGTACATCCCATACCTCTGCTACTACCCCGGTATGAAACCCTACGGCGCTTGCCGTATGTGCGTGGTCCAGATAGAGAACACCCGCGGGACTCCCGCGTCCTGCACCACCCCCGCAGCCAATGGCATGGTAGTGTGGACCAACACCCCTCAAATCCAGGACCTGCGCAAGGGCATCACCGAGCTGATCATCTCGGAGCACCCCCACGGCTGCCTGACCTGCCACCGCACAAACCTGCACGGCTCTGACCTGTGCGGCCCAGAGGACATATGCCAGCGCCATGTCTCCGTAACCGACCGGTGCGTGGCCTGCCCCAAGAACGAGCGGTGCGAGCTCAAGGACACCACCTTCTACGTTGGCACGGGCCTCACTACACCCCTGAACTACAAGTACAGGAACCTCCCGGTCGAGAGCAAAGACCCCTTCTACGACCTTGACTACAACCTGTGCATAGTGTGCGGGCGCTGCGTGAGAGCCTGCGAGGAGTTGCGCGGCGACAGCGCAATCACATTCACGGAGCGGGCCGGCATATCCCTGGTTGGGCCGGCTCATGGCTCATCGCTCTTGGAGTCGGGCTGCGAGTTCTGCGGCTCGTGCATAGACGTCTGTCCTGTGGGCGCGCTGGTGGAGACGGAGTACAAGTGGGAGAAGGCGGTTGAGCGGGTATCCACCACCTGCCCGCATTGCCCCGTAGGGTGCCAGCTGAAGCTGGAGGTGAACAGGCGAGGCAAGGTCATCCGCGCCATTCCGGAGTTGGAGGCGGAGGCCAATCACGGCCAGGCCTGCTTCAAGGGGAAGTTCGGCTTCGATTTCATCAACAGCCGCGCCCGGCTCAAGGTCCCGATGATAAGGCGCAACGGCGCCCTGGAGGAAGCTACCTGGGAAGAGGCCGTCGCGCTGGTAGCCGAGAAGCTGTCCGGGTACAAGGGCGACAGCTTCGCCGCCATTGCCTCCTACCGCGGAACGAACGAGGAGAACTACCTGCTGCAAAAGTTCGCTCGCACGGTCATGGGCGCCAACAACGTCGACCACTCCTCCAACGTCAGGCCGGAGACGGCTGAGCCTCTGGGGGAGACCCTGGGATACCAGGCCGCCACCAACCCCGTATGGGACCTCAATGACGCCGGTTGCATACTTGTAGTTGGAGCCAACGTCACGGAGGAGCACAACGTGGTTGCGGTCTCCGTGAAGCGCGCCGTGAACAGTGGGGCAAAGCTCATCGTCATTGACCCGCGGGAAGTGGAGCTGACCAGGCACGCTACCACGTGGATACGGCCCCTGCCGGGGACAGACCCCCTCCTGCTGGGTGGGATGCTCCGGGTGATCATGGACGAGGTGATGGAGGACGCGGCGTTTCTGAGTGATAACTGCGAAGACTTGGACGCCCTCAAGCGGTCCCTGTGGCGATTCGACCTCAACAAGGTGGAGGAGGCGACGGGCATATCTCAAGATGAGATACGCCAGGCTGCCCGTACCTTCGCCCAGAGCGGCCCCGCCGCGATAATCTACGCACTGGACACCGTTTCCGCTTCGTCCAGGGTTGACCTGGTGCAAGCCCTGTCCAACCTTGCTTTGATGACGGGGAACATCGGCAAGCCCAACGCCGGCCTGTACCCACTGCGCCCGGGCACGAACGACCAGGGCTCATGGGACGTGGGATGCGTACCCCACCTGTTGCCCGGATACCGGCCCCTGGAGGACTCTTCAGACCTTCAACAGGCCTGGGGCGCAGAGACGCCTTCAAGCCCAGGCTTGGGAATCAACGAGGTCTTTCAGGCTGCCTCGGACGGGCGCGTGAAGGCCATGCTCGTTGTGGGAGACAGCCCCAACTTCACCAACGGCGAGCTTGGGGATGTCTTGGAGGCGGCGCGGAATCTGGAGTTCCTGGTGGTGCAAGACACGTTCCTCTCGGAGATGGCCCAGGCAGCCGACGTTGTGCTGCCATCTTCCACCTTCGCCGAGAAGGAGGGCACCTTCACAAACCTGGAGCGGCGCGTTCAGCCCCTCCGCAAGGTCCTGGACGTGACCAACTCCCAGGCCATGCCGGACTGGTGGATCATTTGCCAGATAGCCCAAGCCATGAACGCCCAGGGCTTCGACTACCACTGCCCGGCCCAGGCGCTGGACGAGATTTCCAAGGTCGTCCCAGCGTACGCTGGCATTTCCTACCAGCGGCTCCTGGCCAAGGAAGGACTGCTGGAACCGGCCATAATGCCCGCCTATCCTCTGCCCAGCCAGCTCTATCCCACCCAGGGAGGGCAGAACGATGGAGTCCAGTGGCCCTGCGCCTCCCCGGATGACGCGGGCACAAACATCCTGTACTCCCAGGGGCCTCCCGGCAGGAAGCACAAGCTGGTCCCAATGGAACTGAAGGAAGTCGATTCCATGACCACGGATGAGTACCCCTTCCTGTTCCTTCCCGGACGCGTGCTACAGCAGGCCCAGCGGGACATGGAGATACAGGTTATCGGCGAGAAGAACCGTGTCCTGAGGGACGAGATCCTGGAGATACACCCCTCCGATGCGGCGGCCCTGGGTATTGGGGAAGGGGAGTGGGTTGAAGCGATCTCTGCCAGGGAGCGGGTCAGGGCCAGGGCGCAGCTGTCGGAGAGGGTTACGCCCAGGTCTGTATCCACAACATTCCTCTTTGGCGACCTTGCCACACGGCTTGAGGAGAGCAAAGACCCAGACCCCATGTCCAAGGTTCCGACGCTCCCCGTAACCCCCGTAAGGGTAGCTAAAGCGGAGAGCTGACAGCCGCGCCGGAGCCGGCGGGACGATGCCGGGTTGCCTCATGGCGCGCCGGCCTTGCCACCATGCGCCGGGCATAGCCTTGGCGCAGTTCAGGCTGGGTCGCCGTAGGCTGAGCACAGCCAAAAGCCCCTGTTTAGCTTGAGTCGCTGCGATAAACCCCGTGTGTTGACGTTTCGGTTAGATGCCAACTCCGCAAAAATCCCCTTCCCGCGCCTATTCCGCTGAGCGTCCTTGTCCTGTAGAATTCCCTTGAACCCGCACGGAGGGAAGACGCCGGGTATATGGTCTCGATAACGCCCGCACGCCAGCAATACCTGAAGATCAAGGAACAGCACCCGGACGCCGTTCTGCTCTTCCGCATGGGCGACTTCTACGAGACCTTTGACGATGACGCGCGTATAGCCGCACAGGAGTTGGAGATAGCCCTCACGTCGCGCGAGATGGGGAAGGGCCAGCGCGTCCCACTGGCGGGCATTCCCTATCACGCCCTTGACGGCTACCTGGCCCGCCTGGTCAAGAAGGGCTACAAGGTAGCCATCTGCGAGCAGGTGGGGGAGCCGTCCTCCAAGGGGCCGGTGGAGCGACAGGTGGTGCGGGTGGTGACGCCGGGCACGGTGACCGAGCCATCGCTATTGGAGCAGAGCGCCAACAACTTCCTGGCCGCGGTCGTAATCCAGGAAGAGGAGGCCGGCCTGGCCTACGTGGATATATCCACCGGCGAGTTCGCCACCACCCAGATTCCCGTCGATGACCTGCCCCTGGAGCTTGAACGCATCAGCCCCGCCGAGGCGCTGTTTCCCCGGGACCGGGAGATTCCGGACTGCTTGTCCACGCGCCGCGTCACCACCCTGGAGGAGTGGCTGTTCCGCCCCAGGGAAGCTGAGGAGGCGTTGAAAGCGCGCTTTGGCGTCGCTACGTTGGAGGCGTATGGCTGCCAGGGTATGCCCCTGGCAATAGGGGCATCCGCAGCCATAGTTGCGTACGTTGAAAAGACCCAGAAGGCCGGCCTGGGGCGTCTGCAGGGGCTTTACACCTACTCGCCCAGGGCTTTCATGCTCCTGGACCATCAGACCCGCCGCAACCTGGAGCTGTTCCAGGCGGGCAGGTGGGGCGAGTCCTCCCACTCTCTGCTTTCCAGCATCGACCTCACCTGCACCCCTATGGGCGGACGTCTGCTGCGAAGGTGGCTCAGTCAACCCCTTCTGGACCTGGCCGAGCTGGAGCGCAGGCAGGACGCCGTCCAGGCCCTTTACACCAACCAGATTGGCCGTGAAGAAGTCATGGCCTCACTCAAACCCATACCGGACCTGGAGCGGCTTTCAGGCCGTGTCCTCACCGGGGCAGCCGGCCCAAGGGATGTGATCTCCCTGAAGAGCGGACTGGAGTCCGTGGCCCGCCTGAAGGGGCTGATGGAGGGTATGGACGGGCTTCCGTCCTGGCTGTGGAACGGCATGGACCCCTGCGACTCAGTGACCTCTCTGATAGCCAGTGCCCTGGAGGACTCGCCCGGCGGAACGCCAGGTGAGAGCGGAATCATCCGGCAGGGCTTCTCCACGGAGCTGGACGAGCTGCGGGGCGTTTCCAGAGACGGACGCGAGTACATCGCCGGCCTGGAGCGCGCCGAGCGTGACCGCACCGGCATCAGGTCTCTGAAGGTGGGCTACAACCGGGTCTTCGGCTACTACATAGAGGTCAGCAACTCCAATCTCGCTCATGTCCCAAACGATTACACCAGGCGTCAGACACTGGTTGGCGGGGAGAGGTTCATCACCCCGGAGCTCAAGGAGTACGAGTCCATGCTCCTCAACGCCCAGGAGCGCATGGATGAGCTGGAGGGCGCCCTCTTCCGGCAGGTGTGCTCCCAGATAGCCGAGTTCGACCAGCGCATAGCCTCCACCGCGGCCTCCGTCGCGCGAATAGACGTCTTTACGTGCCTGGCTCAGAGCGCCTCCCGCTACGGCTATGTACGGCCCCAGCTCACTCTTCAGGACACCATCGAGATCAAAGAGGGGCGGCACCCCGTTGTGGAAAGGACCCTGCCCTCAGGCTCCTTCGTCCCCAACGACGCGTACCTGAGCGGCGCAGACGCCCAGCTTGTCCTGCTCACCGGCCCCAACATGTCCGGAAAGTCCACCTACATAAGGCAGGTGGCCCTCATAGTCCTCATGGCCCAGATGGGCAGCTTCGTCCCCGCAACCTCCGCCACCATCGGCCTTGTGGACAGAGTCTTCACCCGTATCGGCCTTCAGGACGACCTCTCCACGGGCCAGTCCACCTTCATGGTGGAGATGGTGGAGACGGCCGGCATACTTCACCACGCCACGCCGCGCTCGCTGGTGATCCTGGACGAGATAGGCCGCGGCACCAGCACCTACGACGGCCTTGCCATCGCCCGCGCCACTGCAGAGTACATCCACAACAGCCCCAGGCTTGGGTGCAAGACCCTGTTCGCCACCCACTACCACGAGCTTACCCAGCTTGCTCAGACACTGCCGAGGGTCCGCAACCACAGCATCGCCGCGGTGGAGAGCGAGGGCAGGGTGGTATTCCTGCATCGCATCGTGCCCGGCGGAGCCGACAGGAGCTATGGCGTCAACGTGGCCCAACTGGCCGGTATGCCGCCCTCCGTGACCGCCCGCGCCTGGGACCTCCTCTCGGAGCTGGAGCAGGACGGCCCAAGGGCAACCCCCCGGCAGCGGCCCCTCTTTACCGTCAACGACCCTGTCATGGATGAGTTGAAGAGGCTGGACGTCTCCTCCATGACGCCGCTGGAGGCCATCAACAAGCTCTACCGGCTTCAGCAGCAGGCGCAGGATGGGGGAGGGGAGTAGGGGGGCGGCAGGACGCGGCATAAGGCCGAGCAGGAACCCCGATGCTATAATAGTCGGCAGCAAACCACGACCTAGGGCAGCCAGGGAGACAGCTATGGAACAGAAAGACGATGGACAGGATGACTATAACCGCAACGCTGAATTTCACAGTGAAGAACTTCAGTTGGAGGCCGTCGTCAACTCTATAGATGCTACCATAGAGCGTCGGGAAGCTAGGGGCCCTGTTTACGCAGGCGACGCGAAGGCCGCAGATATAGTGAAGGAATTGCTAGACACCGACCTAACACAGATACAGTCAGTTAGTGGAAGGCCGTATTTTGGCAGGATCGACTACCTTGAAGGGGCAGAGGGAGACATCCAGAGCATATACATCGGCGATGTACACGTAGATCACGAGGATCCCAGATACCGTATAGTGAGCCGCAACGCCCCAATTGCCAGCCTCTACTACAGACCCGCCGACGGCTTCTATGAGATACCCGCCGACGCCAAGCGTGGCCGCCCACTACAACGGCGTGAGGTCTCGGTTCACCTAAAGCGCATGCTGACGATAGGCAATGCCGAATTGCTTGATATAGATGACGTGTTGCGGCTGGCTCCAGGTTCATCAGGGCCACGAGCCATATCCTCCCGGATATTGGATGAGAGGCTCTCAGGTGCGAGCGGTGACCAACTCCCGGATGCGATTCAGACCATCCAGCCCGAGCAGTACAAACAGATAGCATCCACTACAAAACCGGTGTTGATAGTACAGGGCGCAGCCGGTAGTGGAAAGAGCTTGATAGGGTTACACCGTATAGACTTCATCCTGTCACCTTTTAGCAACATTGGCAGCCTCGGTCGCCCAACAGCGGAACGTGTGATCATGTTCGGACCGTCGCCCGCCTTCCTAGAGTACGTATCAGGCTTGCTACCCGGTCTGGGCATTAACAGAGTGCGGCAAACAACCGTGCGGCAATGGTTGCTCAATAGGTTCTCCTCACGAGTTACACTCAGCAGTCGAGACAAGATCTATGATGACCTGATGAACAACCGTCGCAAGCTGACAGAGGCCGAGATTGAAGCCCATTCATTCAAGGCAGGGCTGAAGATGAAGAGGCTGGTGGATAACTACGTAGGCCGTATTAGCCCGAATCCACCGAAGGAGGGCGTCGGGTCAGCGTCCTGAAGTGGCCAAAGGGTGCTCCTCTGAATCTGGGATAATGGTTTTGTAACAGCAAACCAGTCCCGGAAAAGGAGCACCCAATAGATGCTACCACGCCACCAACCCGACCGCATCCGCATCGCCTTCGATGATCACCGCCTGGTGGCCAATGCCGGGCTGATTCTTCCGTCCACCCTGGCCCTGCGCCTTGGCCTGCCCCAACTGGTTGACCGGCACCTGGACCTGGGCCATGCAAAAGGCAGAGCCAACACCGGTGACAAGATGATGACGCTGGTGGCCTCCGCGTTGGCCGGTGGCGACTGCATCGACGACGCCGATGTGCTACGCGCCGGCGGGACCGCCCGCGTTCTCGGTTTCACGGCTAAGGCTCCCTCCACCCTGGGCGCCTTCCTGCGCAGCTTCAGGTGGGGCCATGTCCGCCAACTGGACCGGGTTAGCCGGGAGTTGCTGGCCCGGGCCTGGGCTGCCGGGGCCGGACCCGGCGACGGGCCCCTGACCATCGACCTGGACTCCACCATCTGCGAGACCTATGGACTGGCCAAGGAAGGGGCGCGCCACCATGGTTACACCGGTCAGCGGGGCTATCACCCGCTGCTGGCCGTCGCCGCCGGAACCGGAGACGTGCTGATGGCCCGGCTGCGCGAGGGCCGGGCCAACACCGCCCGCGGCGCCGCCCACTTCCTGCGTGAGACGGTGGGGCGGGTGCGCTACGCCGGGGCCAGGGGACAACTCACGATGCGGGCCGACAGCGGCTTCTACGCTCATAGCGTGGTATCCGTCTGCCGCAAGATGGATGTCCGCTTCTCCATCACCATCCGCCAGCACAAAAGCCTGCACAATGTCATCGAGGCCATACCAGAAGAGGACTGGACTCCCATTCCCTACTGGATGGACGGCGCCGCCGATGTGGCAGAGACCACCTATATCCCCTTCCAGAGTGAGCCCGACGCCGCGCCGGTGCGGCTCATCGTCCGGCGGGTGAAACCCACGCCCGGTTCCCAGTTGGCCCTCTTCGCCACCTACAGCTATCACGGCTTCATCACCGACCGCGATGGGGAGATGCTCGAACTGGAGGCTGATCATCGCCGTCACGCCGAGATCGAGAATGCGATACGCGACCTCAAGTACGGTGTCGGACTGAACCACATGCCGTCCGGCCGCTTCGCCGCCAACGGAGCCTGGCTGGCGGTACAGGTGATGGCACACAACCTGGCCCGCTGGACAGCCCGCATCGGCCTGGGTGAGCAGATCGTGACCACCAAGACCCTCAGACGACGGGTCTTCGCCTTGGCCGGACGGCTCACTCGCTCGGCACGCCGATTGACCCTGCATCTTCCCCGGCGCTGGCCCTGGGATACCCAGTTCAGTCGCGCCCTGGCCCGGCTGCGAGCCATTCCACTCCCAGCCTGACGGCGCCCTCCGCCACTGACCCAACGTCCCCGCCAACTCGCACCAACCAGCTCCGCGGGAGTTCCCTGCTGCCTATTCTCTTGCCATCCCCCGCATCCCAGCTCCCGCAGACGGCCATTGGGGGCCTGTGCGGTGACTGAAGTCCCTCCGCCGACCTCCCATCTACCCCAATCGAGCCCAGGCCATCTCCCCTGTAGCTCTCTCATCCCCCTTCTCCGGTCCTCACGCCGCCCATCCGTGTCCTTCGGTGGATTCGGGATTAGAAGCGAGGTAAGAGAGAGCGCAGGTCGAAGCGCGGGCATCAGCGTTCCGGGTAGCCCTCCCATGGAACTAAGCGCGGCCGACCTCAGGAAGCGTGTTGCTGGAGCTTTCAAGATTCACAAGGAGCCCAATGCCGCCCGAAAATACTTCATAAACGGTCTGGCGGAGGAGTGGGCGCGCCTTCGTCCTCGTCGCGGTGCAACGCAATCCGAAGCAATCGAAGAAGCCGGAAAATTGATAGATAGTAGCCTAACCTTCTGGCCGCAAAGAGACTTCAGGACAGAGTACATGGAGTTGCTTCAATCTCCCGACAAGATTATGGAACACTCCCGGAAAGGGGATGTTGACTTACCTGGGGCAGTTGCAATCAGCCAGACAGCGCCTTCCGGCGCTGGTCATGCGCTTGGAACGACTGATCTGGCCGCAGCTATCTATCTCGACTACGCCATCAACGGTTTCGAGAGCGAAGGGTTCGAGCACGTCTTTGTCGATGAAGCGCAAGACATCTCTCCTCTGGAGATAGTGGTCATGCAGATGCATTCAGCGAATAACAGCTTCTCAATTCTGGGAGACCTTAAGCAAAGCGTCCTGCCTTACAAGTCCATCAGCAACTGGAACCAACATGCCAGTCTGTTCGAACGGGAGAGTGTGTCAAGACTCGAAAGCCGCCTGTCTTACCGGAGCACCCGACAGATTACGCAGTATGCCAACCGTATTTTACAAGGGTTGCCTAGCAACACTAAAATGCCCGAACCCTATAGACGTAGCGGTGAGCGGCCTCGGCTCGTTTCTTCCAAAAGCGCCGCCGATATGCGCAAGTCCATAGCCGACTCGGTTCGAAAGCTGACAAGCCTCAAAAACGTACGCTCCGTCGCAGTTCTCACCAAGTGGCGACAGACTGCGCGAGATATTGGTGAGACACTGAGAGATGAAGGAGTTGAGGGTGTGAGTGTTCTTGCCGGGGATGGGTTGATAGAGACCGACGTAATCGTAAGCCCGATCATTCTGACAAAGGGACTCGAATTCGACGCCGTCATAGTTGCCAACGCACGCAAGGACAACTTCAACGAGTCGGACATTGATCGCTTGCTGCTGTACCTAGCCTGCACACGGGCCAAGCACTGCCTGGAGATCCACTGGTACGGCTCCCGCTCGCCTATAGTTCCGGATGTAGCACGGCTGACGCTATAGCCCATAAGAATGAGCGCGAGGCTAGTAGTGGGGTAGCTCTGGGAGAGGCCCAGGAGGACACGCGTTGAGCCTGCCACCGGCCCTCCCAACGCTTGCCCTCTTCTTGCCTCTCGCCTTATAATGCCCGTGCCTTGCACTCGCGCCAACCCATGAACATCTTCTTCGACTGCGACTACACCATCATCGCCATGAACGGAGGCCTGCGCCCCGGCGTTCGCGACATCTTCCGGCGCCTCAAGGAGGACGGCCATACCCTCTACGTATGGTCGGGCATGGGCATACGCTGGCTGGAGGTACGAAGGCACGGCCTGGAAGCATACGTCACCGACTGCTTCCACAAACCCCTCTCGGACTACCGGGCCCGGATGTATGGCATGGGCGTAACCGTTGCCCCGGACCTGGTCATAGACGACTACCCTGACATCGTGACCGCCCTGGGAGGCGTCCGGGTCAAGGCATACCTGTACGAGAAGAGCGCCGACAGGGAGATGGAGAGGCTGTACCCAATAATCACAGCCCTGGGCGCCAACGCCCACTCCGCTGAGGCCGCGCCCCCCGGAGATCCACAATCGCCCACACCCCAAGACGCATACCGGCCATAACCGCCATGCCGATTCGAGTCCTTTCCCCTCAGCTGGCCGCCAGGATAGCCGCAGGAGAGGTCGTAGAACGACCGGCCTCGGTGGTCAAGGAGTTGGTGGACAACTCACTGGACGCCGGAGCTACCGCCGTCTCTGTGGAGATTAGAGGCGGAGGGCTGGAGCTGATAAGGGTGGTGGACAACGGCAGCGGAATCCCAGCCGAGGAAGCCAAGCTGGCCTTTCTCCGCTTTGCCACCAGCAAGCTGCCACTGGAGGGCAGCCTGGACGCAATTACCACCCTGGGCTTTCGGGGTGAGGCCCTGCCCAGCATTGCCGCAGTGTCCAACGTCTCCCTGGTCACCCGTCCCGCCGACCAACCCGCGGGAACCATCGTTGAGGTGGCCGTAGGCGAGGTGGTCCGCGCCGCGCCCCAGGGGAGCCCTCCGGGTACCTCAATCGCCATCCGCAACCTCTTCCAGAACGTGCCTGCGCGCCTCAAGTTCCTCAGGTCCGCCTCCGCCGAGTCGTCAAGGGCGCAGGCCGTCCTCCAGCAGTTTGCCCTGGCCTTTCCGGAGGTCAGGTTCCACCTGAACGTGGACGGCAGAGACTCCTTCGCGGCGCCCGGTGGAGGCAGTCTGAGAGATGCCTGCGCCGCCGTCTACGGAGCGAAGACGGCCAGGGCCCTGCTGGACGTGACATCCCTCGACGAGGACCCCGGCTCCATGTCCGTCCACGGCCTGATAAGCCCTCCCGACGTCAGCCGCTCAAGCCGCAGCTACATCAGCCTCTTGGTCAACCGGCGCTTGATTCAGAGCCGCGCCCTGACATACGCGCTGGAGGAGGCGTACCAGGGCTTCCTGATGGAGCGGCGGCGCCCACTGGCCGTGATTCATCTAACCATTCCGCCAGAGGAGGTGGACGTCAACGTCCATCCCGCCAAGCTGGAGGTGCGCTTCCGCCAGGAGCGGGAGGTCTTTTCCAAGCTGCAACGGACAGTCAGAAGCGCCCTGGTGGCCCACGCGCCCGTACCCACGGTGCGCTCCGGCTTCACTCCCTCCGGGCCGGCTGCGGCGTCCTACACCACGCCGCCGCAGGGACTTCAAGCCAGGCAGGCCCTGTCGCTGTTCGCCCCGGAGGCCTGGGAGGCCCCTCAAGCCACTCCAAGGCAGATAGCGCCAACGCTCAGGGTGCTGGGGCAGATGCAGAACCTCTACGTAGTGGCCGAAGGGCCGGAGGGTATGTACCTGGTAGACCAGCACGCCGCCCACGAGCGGGTACTCTACGAGAAGGTCAAGAGCGAGCTTGGAGACACCGGGCTGCAAGCGCAGGGGCTGCTGGAGCCTGTGGTGGTAGAGGCCACGCCTCAACAGGAGGAAGCGCTGGAGGCATATCGCGCGCAGTGGTCAAGGTACGGCTTCGACCTGGAGGCGTTTGGGCAGCGGTCCTACCTGCTGCGCGGCCTTCCGGCCTTCCTGTCGGACGCCGACCCGCTTGAGGCGTTGCTGGCCGTGCTGGAGGACATGGACATGGGGAAGGAGTCCGGCGACTGGGAAGAGAGGATGGCTCGCTCCATTGCCTGCCATTCCGCGGTCAGGGCAGGGAAGACGTTGCAACGGGAAGAGATGGAGGCGCTGCTTGCCCAGCTGGATGCCACCGGACAGCCCAACACTTGCCCGCACGGCCGCCCCACAATGATACACCTCAGCGCGGCCCATCTGGAGCGGGAGTTCGGCAGACGCTAGTTTGGCGCAAGATCCCAAGCCCTTGCGCCGCGGGAGGCATGGCTTACCGTTCCAGGTACTCCATTACCAGGTCCCTTCTGGCCTCGTCCGTGTCACGCACGCGGTACTGATCCAGCAGGGCGGGAATATCCTCTGTGGGGACCAGCTCATCGCCTTCGTAGAGGATGGGGAAGCGGTGTATGGCCTTTACCAGCGACCCAAACAGGGGTATTGCGTTGCTGCGCTGCATCTGCCCCAGGCTCTCTACAACGCGTTCTATCCTCTGCACTTCATCCCAGAAGGCCAGGTAGGCCGTCAGATAGTCTCTCCGGGCCGGCGCGCCCTCTCTGGCTCCGATCTCCTCAAGAAGCTCCGAGACACCCATCAGCCCGCCCTCTCCCATTTCCCAGACAAGGACCTTGCCCTGGCACTGGATGGTTGTGCCGTTTTCCACTGCCTCCTCCACGCCATCCAGGATGCAATCAATCCTCTCCTGGAGCGCCAGGTAGTCCATCACCAGGTCCTTCTTGTCCTCTATCCGGCTCACAGACCGGACTCTGCCGGTCAGGTCCGGCAGGTCTCCCTGGTAGACCAGGGTCTCACCTTCGAGCTCAATTGACCCGGCGGGGGCCGAAGACCCGTCCAACTCCTCCAGTATAAGGTCGGCGTTTTCCGCGATCTCGTCAGAAACGCAGCCGGCGGAGACACCCAAGGCCACAACTAGCAGCCCCATATAGGACCATCGTCTGAGAAGACCTTTTAGCACGGGCCACCCATACTGTCGGAAGATAGGAGGGGCCGCCCCATCTCGGAGGGGGCGCAATTGGCCGCGGATATTCCTGCGGGTAGATTCATACCTTGCCACACCGGCTATCTGAGCCGGAAGCTGTCCAGCCTGTTGCGCCAGTACCGCAGCCGGGAGCCCGGCTTGGGGAGAAAGATGGAGTCCGCAGGGGATTTGGCAGCGCCACTCTTTCCGAATGGTGAAAACGGCATCTTCCTGGTAAGGGCAGTAACCGCAGCAGCAGCCCCCACGGCTACGGCTGCCCTGGTCATAAACTCCCGCCTGTTGAGCAGCTTACCTGCCCTTTCTGACCTGTCCGTCATGGCGCCTCCTGGAGAGGTTGTGAATTCTCGCGCAAACTCGCTGATTTCCTATTGACTAACCACAAGTCGGATTGTACACTACGCCATGTTTGTTGCAAAGCCCTAAGGACGGCAAATGCTGGGCAGCCGGGGGGAAACAGGGCAGATGGATTGATGCTCTGATACCCGCCACAGGGCGGCGGGCAGGTGGACTAAAGTTTGGATAGAGAGTAAAAATGGATCCAGAGTTTATCACCAGCGCCGACTGGCAGAGGATTGGCAATCTGCTGCACTACTTTTGGTTTGTCCTCCTATTTGCAATCGGCTTCGGCTTTAACTTCCTCATGGCGCACGCCGTAATCCCCTCGCTCATTGAGACCAGGCATCTTCCCCAGAGGCTGGACAGGTCTCGCCGCATATTCTACATCGGAGCCCTCGGCTTTCTTGGGTTAGTTCTGTTTTCGGTGAGCAGGATCGTAGCCGAGGCCCACATCCTGAAGTCTGTCTGGGAGCGGTGGTGGATATGATGCCGGCACGTGGCCGGTACACGCTCAAGAATCCCCGATACATACCTGAAGGAAATAACTACTAAACACCTATGATACGTATAGCGGCTTTTCTTGCATTGCTGGGGGGCTTGGGACTTGGCGGCATAGTTACGCTGATACTGGTGTTATTCGTGGCTAGAGCTTGGTGGACTACGCCATTCGAGGTCATGGGATTTGGGGGAGCCCCGGAGCAGCCAATAGCGTTCCCGCATACGGTCCACGCAGGTACGGACATCCTCCTGGATGCCGACGGCAATCCCGAGCTGGATGCCGATAATGAGGCGATGAGCGGCCTGGGCCTAGACTGCACATACTGCCACCGAAACGTGGACAAGGGAGCGACTGCAAGCGTCCCCCCAGTGGAGCAGTGCATTTTCTGCCACAAGGTAGTGGGTACGGATCTGCCGGAGGTCGTCAAGCTGGTAAACGCTTGGGAGAACAAGGAAGCGGTGGCGTGGGAGCGCGTGCACAGGCTGCCTGACAGTGTGCGCTTTGTCCATGAAGCCCACATCCGGTACTTCACCCAGCAGGGCAATCTGCTCCAGTCCGGCGAGCAGGCCACCATTGCCGCCAACGTGTGCTCCACCTGCCACGGCGATGTGGCTGCAATGGCCGAAGTGAAACAGGAACGGAGTCTAAAGATGGGCGACTGCGTGGACTGCCATAGAGACTACGGCGCTCCTACAGACTGCACCACGTGCCACTACTAGAGGATGGACAGAGCATAACGTTATGGGAATAACCAGAAGACAGTTCTTGCGGTGGTCAGGGGCCTCGGCGTTGGGAGCCGTGGTCTTCAACGGTTGCCGCATACCGGAACAGGAACTCCAGATAGAGAGCCCAGTGGACCTGCCGGAGGACCTGGTCAGCGGGATCGACAACTGGTATGCCACCATCTGCCACCAAGACCCGGAAGGGTGCGGGATAATCGTCAGGGTGGTGGAAGGGCGCGCCAAGAAGGTGGAAGGCAACCCGGACTATCCCATCAACCAGGGCAAGCATAACGCGCGAAGCGAGGCCGGGCTTCAGGCCCTGTACCACCCGGACCGCATCAGTGAGCCGCTCTTGCGTGAAGGCTCCGGTTTTACCCCCATCTCTTGGAATGACGCCCGGACCAGAGTGGTAAACAGGCTTGGGAGCCTTCCGGACAAGAGCAGGCTCCTCATGGTTACCCAACCCCTGCGCGGGCACCAGGCGCTGCTGACCAACGAATTCGTTAGGGCCTACGGCGGGAGGCACATGGCCTTTGAGACCCTGGAGCAGGTGAACCTTCGCCTGGCCATCAAAGACGTCCTGGGCCAGGACAGGCTGCCAGACTTTGACATAGAGAACGCCAAGTACCTGCTCTCCTTTGGAGCGGACTTCCTCTCCACCTGGCTCTCGCCTGTGAAGTACTCACGCGGCTACGGCGAGTTGCGACAGGGGAGAGGCAAGCGGGGTGTCCACGTCCAGGTTGACTCACGCTTCTCAATGACCGCGGCAAACGCCGACGAGTGGGTCCCTGTCAGGCCCGGTGGAGAAGGCGTGCTGGCCATGAGCATGATATACGTCATCATACGGGACGGCATGGCGGACAGCGGCGCGGCCAACGCCCTTACGGGCGGGAACGGGCACGAAGCCCTGGACGCCTTCAGGCCGGACAACCCGCAGGTGCAGAGCGTCGTAGGCGTAGAGGCTGGCAGGATAGAGAGCTTGGCTCACGCCTTTGCCGACCCGAGCAACCGGCCCAGCCTCGCCATCGGCGGAGGCTCCGCCGGGGCGCACACAAGCGGTCTGTTCAACCTGAGGGCCATCTACTCCCTGAACCTGCTTGTGAACAACGTAAACAAGGAGGGCGGCATCTTCTTCAACCCGCCGCCGCCCCTGCCGGAGTTGGCCTCGCAAGAGGTCATGGACGTGGGAGCGCCGGCCTCCTTCCGAGATTGGAAGGAGATGGACCGGCCACAGGCGCTAATCGTGCGAGGAGTCAATCCGGTCCACGGGCTGCCCCCGGCCGCCAACTTCGTTGCAGCCGTGGAGCAGGCTGAATTCGTAGTCGCCTTCTCCAGCTTCATGGACGAGACCGCGGCTATGGCCGACATAATCCTGCCGGAGCACACCTACCTGGAGGACTGGGGCGATGACGTCCCGAATCCGGGACCCCGCTATGAGACCCTGGGAGTTCAGCAACCCGTGGTCAGGCCGTTCCATTCCGGCACGGGCAGCTTTGGGGACGAGCTTCTCTTTTGGGGAAGGGAGTTGGGCCTTGACCTCAGCGTCAGCCTGGGTCTGGACGGGGTCGACAGTCCCACATTCCAGGACCTGCTCAAAAGCGGAGCGGAGAAGCTGTGGATGGCGGACAGAGGCTCCGTAAGGGCCGCCACCTTCGAAGGCTTTTGGAACGGAGTCCTCCAAAGAGGAGGCTGGTGGGACACCGAGGCCGGTGGCGCTTCAGGTGTCTCTCAGATCAAGCCGCTTGACACTGCATGGCCGGACATATCCTTCAGTGATGCCCCGGGAGACCGCGCCTATAACCTCATTCCATTCCTGTCCAACTCCCTTGCAGATGGAAACCTGGCGCACCTTCCCTGGCTTCAGGCGACCCCTGACCCGGTGACCAGCGTGGTCTGGCACACCTGGGTTGAGATGAACTCCAAGACGGCCGAGGATAACGGGATCAGAGAGGGAGACATACTGGAAGTCTCGTCCTCCAACGGATCGGTGGAGGCCCCGGCCTACATTCATCCCGCGGTACCACCGTGGACGGTATCCATGCCTATCGGCCAGGGCCATACGGCCTTCGGTCAGTACGCGGAGGGGGTAGGCGTCAACACCATCTCCCTGTTGGCTCCAATAACGGACGGGGAGACCAACGCGCTGGCGTGGGCCGCCACGCGGGTCAGGGTAAGGAATACGGGAAATCGGATAGACATTCCCAAGTTCGCAGGAAACCAGTTTGCCGAGGAGACGGAAGAGCAGGCCATAATCAAGATCACAAGGCCTCATTAGGCCGGGGTTGACACCAGGACTAGCAGGAGACTTGAATGACTAACCAGCAAATCAACCACAAGTGGGGGATGGTCATAGACATAGACCGCTGCACGGGTTGCCAGGCGTGCGTGGTAGCTTGCCAGGCGGAGAACAACATCCCACTGAACACAGAGGACATATTCCGCCAGCGCCGGGCCATCCAGTGGATTCACATAGAGCGTTACTGGGAGGGGGAGTTCCCCAACGTCAAGGCTCGTTTCATCCCCATTCTCTGCCAGCACTGCGAAAACGCCCCTTGCGAACCCGTCTGCCCCGTATACGCCACCTATCACAACAACCAGGGCATGAACGTCCAGGTGTACAATCGCTGCGTGGGCACCCGCTACTGCGCCAACAACTGCCCCTATCAGGTACGCTTCTTCAACTACTGGGAGCCTGTCTGGCCGGAAACCCTGAGAAACCAACTCAACCCGGACGTCACCGTACGCAGCCGGGGAATCATGGAGAAGTGCAGCTTCAACGTCCAGCGGCTGCGCAAGGCGCAGCTGGTCATAGAAGGGCAGGGGGGCGGCAGGATTACGGACGAAAACCTCAAGGAGGGCAACTACCTGCCCGCCTGCGTGCAAGCCTGCCCGACAAGCACCATAGTGTTCGGCGATTTCCTGGACCCCAACAGCCACGTATCTCAGTTGAAGCAGGAGCACATGGCAGAGGGGGGGAGGGGGTATCGGCTCCTGGAACACGTGGGGACCGAACCCAACGTCATATACCTGAAGAAGGTAGATATCAACGCCAAGGAAGAGGCTACACCGCATGCATGAGCTTCACCACCCACCGCCGCCAACCTACTGGGAGATGACGGCTGAGGAAGTGACCCAGGACGTGCTCCGGAGCCACGAGTCTCCGGGAGGCGGCTTCTGGAAGATAGCGGGCCTCCTTGCGGTCCTCTTTGGCTTGGGTATAGCCGGATTTGCGATCCTCCTGTCCCAGGGCTTCGAAGACCGGAACGTTTGGGGCTACTACGTCACAGTGTTCGCGTTCATCTTCACCACGGCCCAGTCCGCGATCCTGGTGTCCGTGGCCCTGCGCATGGCTAAAGCCCACTGGCGCAGGCCGTTGGCCCGCATATCGGAGCTCTTCGCGGTTGTAGGACTGTTCAACTTCTTCCTGCTGATACCCTTGCTGTGGGTACTGCCGGTCACGGACAACCGCCGCAGCATCTGGTTCGAGTGGCCCGGGCACAGTCCCCA
The DNA here is from genome assembly GCA_965263185.1 of Dehalococcoidia bacterium. Classification (GTDB taxonomy): domain Bacteria; phylum Chloroflexota; class Dehalococcoidia; order Lucifugimonadales; family UBA2985; genus JAPPHY01. The sequence continues at coordinate 18,415 of OZ253588.1, forward strand.
CCTGTGGGACACCATATCATTGGGACTTCTGGTAGTCTGCGGGCTGGCCCTGCTCTACTTCGCCTCCATACCGGACATGGCCGCCGAGAGAGACCGCTCCACAGGCGGGCGGCAAGCCCGGTACCGCCGTATGTCCTTCAACTGGAGGGGAAACCCCCGCCAGTGGAGGGTGCTTCAGACCGGTTTGGGCCTTCTGGGCGGTTTCTACTTCCTGCTTCTCATATTTGTCCACATGATGATCAGCGTTGACTTTGCCATGAGCCTGGTGCCCGGTTGGAAGGACGCCATATTCCCCGCCTTTCACGCATTGAACGGCATCCAGTCCGGGGTGGCGCTTATACTGGTGACCATGTTCATTCTGAGGTGGAAGACCGGCTTGAGAAAGTACCTGGAGGTGGACCAGTTCTGGAGTCTAAGCAAGCTCCTGCTGGCTATGTCGCTTCTCTGGTTCTACTTCTGGTGGTCCGGCTTCTTTGTCTACTGGTATGGCCGCACCCCTGCGGAGCAGAGCATCCTCAAGTTCATAATGTTTGAGACGTACAAGGTTCCCTTCTTCCTGGCCTTTGGCCTGTGCTTTGTTACGCCATTCGCCATCCTCATGTGGAACATAGTGCGCAAGACCACCTGGGGGCCGGCCCTGGCCGGAGCCATAGTGCTTGTGGGGACTTTCTTCAATCTTCTGCGCTATTATGTCCCGGCTTTCTCGATAGAGGACCCCACGCTTCACGCCCTTGAGCACGTCCCCCCGGCCAACCTGCCGGGAGGAGCCGACTTCCTGGTCATAATTGGGGCGTTGTCCGGAGCCGTCCTAGCGTATATGCTGGGTACGCGCATATTCCCCATAATTTCCATATGGGAGATCAAAGAGGGGCAGATACTACAACGGGTCCGCAAGCTGATGAAGATAGACATCAAAGTTCTGGCCAAACCGGAGTAGACGGGACTTAGAGAGAACAGTTCTGGACAATAGCAGGACCAGGAGCAACAACGAATGCAGGAAAGAGTAAAGCTCACAGACGCCCAGATCAATCGGGACCTTCTCCGTTCGACGACGGAGAACCCTCTGTGGTATTGGCTTCTGGTGGGCTTCCTGGCAACAGCGGTGCTGGTGGCCTTTGCGGCAGTGGCGTACATGTTCAACAGGGGGCTGGGGGTCACCGGCCTCAACCGGCCCGTCATGTGGGGATTCTTCATCACCAACTTCGTATTCTGGATTGGAATCAGCCACGCGGGGGTCATGCTTTCGGCAATTCTCCGGCTGGTACAGGCGGAGTGGCGCCGTCCCGCCACCAGGGCCGCCGAGGTCCTGACCGTCTTCTCGCTGATGACGGCAATGACCATGCCCCTGATCCACGCGGGACGCCCCTGGCGTGTGATGTACTGGGTCTTCCCGTATGACTGGGCGCGGGGAGTTTTTCCCAACGTACGGTCGGCGCTTGTCTGGGACCCGGCCGCGGTGTTCACGTACCTGACCAGCAGCATCCTCTTTGTCTACATAGCCCTGGTGCCGGATATAGCCGTTGCCAGAGACAGGACCACCGGCTGGAGGCACGTCCTCTACACCATTCTGGCCCTTGGGTGGAGGGGAAGCGTCCGGCAGTGGAAGCTTCAGCTCATAGCAGGCATACTGCTGTCCGCCATCATCCTGCCCATCTTTGTCTCGGTCCACAGCATAGTGTCCTGGGACTTCGCCGCAGCGGTGTCCGTGGAAGGGTGGCACAGCACCGTCTTTGCCCCGTACTTCGTCATAGGCGCGGTACACTCCGGAGTCTCCGCCGTGGTAACCGTCATGATAATCCTGCGCTCCATGTTCAAGTGGCAGGACTACATCCGCCTAGAGCACCTGGACGCTTTGGCGAAGCTGCTCATAGTCGTCGCCACCACATGGTTCTTCTTCTTCGCCCTTGAGTTCATCTTCGGCCTCTACAGCCTGGAGGGCCCGGAGATAGCCCTGAGGGAGATGCAGGTCTTCCAGCCGCCCTGGTCAGTCCTCTTCATAACCTTCCTGGTATGCTCCTACTTCATTCCGGTGCCCATGTGGATGTTCCGAAAGGTGCGCAGGAGCATCCCGTTGATGATATTCACCACGGTCCTTGTCAACGTGGGTATGTGGATTGAACGGTTCATCATCATCGTCCCCGGGCTGGCCCGGAAGCAGGGCTTCACGTTCACGTGGGGTGGCTATACGCCCAGCATTGTGGAGATCACCATCGTATTCGCCACCTTCTGCATGGTATCCATGCTGGTCCTCCTCTTTGCCAAGATTTTCCCGCTGATACCCATTGGGGACGCCAAAGAAGGAATGATACTGCAAGACGAGATCAAGATTGGAAAGGTAACCGTCCCGGCGGTAATGCGGGAGGAATAATACCTGGAGGTCCATTATGGCCAACAAGAACGTACTAGGACTATTCGACAACGCGGACAAGGCGGCAGACGCTACCGACGGCCTTCTGGAGGTGGGATGCGCCCAGGAAGACTTCGACGTCCTCACGGGCTGCCCGTATCCGGAAGGGGCGTTCGGCGAGAAGACCCCCAAACATCACATCTACGTTTTCCCTCTCATTGGCGCGCTTATGGGGCTGAGCGTAGCCATCCTGCTGACATCGGGGACGCAGATAGCCTATCCAATGGTTACGGGCGGGAAGCCCATTCTGGCCATTCCCGCAATGACCATCATCACCTATGAAGGGACCCTTCTTGGAGCGGTCATCTTCACCATACTGGGCATCATCTTTGAGTCTCGTTTGCCCAGGCCCCGGCTGGAACCGTACGACCCCAGGATCACCGAGGGGTACATCGGGCTGCTGGTCACCTGTCCGGAGGAAAGGCTGGACGCGGTTGACCAAGCCCTGCGACGCGGAAGCGCAGTGGATGTGATCCACGAGAGAGGACGCTCATTTCAGACATGATGTCGATACTGTCTCGCGCCAGTAGACTCCACCGGCCGTACCTCACCATTGCGGCGCTCCTTTTGGTTGCGGTAGCAATGGGCTGTCTGCCCTTTGGCAGAGGAACCTATCAGGTGGACCTGTTCAGCGAGATGCACTATACCCAGGCGTATCGCTCGCAAGAGCCGCCGCGCCTGTATCCGGCACAGGGTTCGGTGCCGTTCACGCCCGTGGGCGCGGGCGCGCTGGTGGTGGTGGACCTGACGGTTGAGAGAACCGCGGACACCGTGGCCCAGGGAATGGCCCTCTACGGGGTCAACTGCGTTGTGTGCCACGGAGCCGCCGGCAAGGGAGACGGGGCCATCGTGGACTACCTGATCAAGTGGAATGCTGTCCTGCCTACCGACCTGACGGCTACAACAACGGTGGAGAGGACAGACGAGACACTGCTTGGCCTAATCTCTGAGGGTGGCCCCACAAACCTTGTGCTAACCCAGGCAGGCCAAGACCCTGCCAACGTCCCCGGCCTCACAATCTCTATGCCGGTATTCCGTAAACTCCTGACCGAAGAGGAGCGGTGGGCGCTGGTCCACTACGTTCGCAGCCTTCAGGGTCAATAGCCGGGCGCTCCCAACCTTTGTTGTCCACATTCACCTCGCCGCGCCTGAGCGGAAGGGGAGTGGCGCTCCAACCAGCGTTGGCGCTACCAACACATGTTGAGAAGGCCAAACCCGCCGCTCGTTGGTAAAAAGCCACTTTTTCTGCGATAATCCAACCCGCTAGCCCTCCGACCGGGCCACCCCTGTGACGCCACCGGCGGAGCGGCTAACGATAGCCATACACCTGGGCAGCCTGTGACGGACACACAACGGGAGCGGGAACCAATGGAGACTACAGCAACTCAGAGCCGTACACGCTTCCAGGTCTTCACGGCTCTCAAGCGCCCCGGCTTCCGCCGCTTCTGGCTGGGCACGGTGGCATCGGTCATGGGGTTTCAGATGATGACCGTGGCCCAGGGGTGGCTGGTGTACGACCTCACGGGATCCACGCTGTTCCTGGGATACGTGGGGCTGGCGGCCGGCCTGCCGGCCATTGTGCTGAATCTCATAGGCGGCGTCATAGCCGACAGGGTGGACAAGCGCCGCCTTCTGATGGCCACCCAGAGCATCTCCAGCCTTGTCATGCTCCTGCTGGCAACCCTGGCGCTGCTGGAGCTTGTGCAGGTATGGCACATCATTGTCACCGCCTTTCTCATCGGCTCCCTCCAGGCTTTCGACAACCCCACGCGGCAGGCAATATTTCCCCAACTGATAGACAGGGAAGACATGATGAACGCCGTGGCTCTCAACTCCATGGTGTGGCAGGGGACAAGGGTCATTGGGCCGGCGCTGGGGGGAATCATCATAGCGACAAGGCTGGGCGTAGCTCCGGGCTTCTACGCGCCCTTTCTTGGCTTCCTCCTCATGGCCGTCATGATATCCACCCTGCGTCTGCCTCCCTTGAAAAGGGCTGATGGCGCCTCGGTTTTCAGGGACATGGCGCAGGGGATCAACTTCGTTCGCAGCAACAGGATATTCACGTACCTCATTGGGATGACGTTCTTCAACAGCATGTTTGGAATGTCCTACATATTCCTTTTCCCCGTATTCGCCAGGGATATCTTTGATGCCGGCACGGCCGGCCTTGGCATTATGAGCTCCGCCACCGGCGCAGGCGCGCTCCTCGGCACACTGGCGACGGCCTCACTGGGCAACTACCGCCACAAGGGATGGCTGCTGCTGGGAGGCGCTGTAATGTTCGGGGTCTTCCTGATTCTATTCGCAGCCACCAGCGCGTTCCTCGTCTCATTCCCGCTCGCCCTGGGCCTCATTTTCCTGGCAGGGGCCAGCACGTCCATCTACATGATCACAGTGATGAGCGCCCTTCAAATCCTGGTGCCCAATGAGCTGCGAGGCCGCGTGATGGGTATCTACGGCATGACCTGGAGCCTTCTGCCCCTGGGCGCCATGCAGGCGGGGGTTATTGCCGAGTTCACCAGCGCGCCCTTTGCGGTGGCGATTGGGGGCGCGGCTGTGATCCTCTTCGCGGTGGGCATGTCGATGTCCAGCCGCCTGGTACGCAACCTTGGCGCTCAGGCGGACGCCGTCCCATAGGCGGCGACGGCGCTGCCATCGCCGCGCATACGCGCAAAGGGCGGCTTGCTCTCAGGAGCCGCGCCATGTACAATACCCGGCGTAATTCGTAGCAGAAATGGTGAACCGGCCCGTTGTAGAAGGATGGTCTCATGGACGTAGATAGCGTAGTGTCCCTTGCCCCCAACCCCAAGATCCAAGAGTTCAGGCCCGGAGATACCGTTAAGGTCACCATCCGCATAAAGGAGGGTGATAGAGAGAGGCTCCAGGCGTTTCAGGGAACGACGCTTCGCAGCAGAGGCAGCGGCCCCGGAGCCACCTTCACCGTCCGGCGAGTCTCCTATGGGATAGGAGTCGAGCGCACCTTTGCCTACTACTCGCCACTGGTGGACTCTGTAGAGGTGGTGCGACGCGGGCGCGTTAGACGAGCCCGTCTGTACTACCTGCGAGGCCGCTACGGCAGAGCCGCCCGCATCAAAGAGGATAGAAGCAGGGGCAGGTAGCAAGGGGCGCGGCACCCGCCGGCTTCGCTCAGGCAAGGCGCATCTCCTGAAATGACCAAGTATGCCGAGGTGGCAGTCGACGCCCCCGCGGGGTACCACCGTACCTTTACATACTCCGTTCCACCGGGAATAACCGTCTCCCAGGGCCACCTGGTCCACGCGCCATTCGGCCCCCGCGTCCTGTCCGGCATCGTCTTCCGCATCTCAGACGAATCTCCCGTATCCGAGACCAGGGAGATCGCCCACGCGCCATACCCACAGCCTGTCCTTTCCACGCGCGGGCTGGCTCTGGCAAGCTGGACCAGCTCCTACTACATGGCCTCTCTCTTCGACTGCGCCGCGCTTATGGCGCCTCCAGGCATTTCTCTGCGGGCCGGCAGCTACCTCTCGCTGAACCATCCTGTTGCCGAGGCCGGATTCACACCTTCCCAGCGCAGGGTTGTGTCCTACCTGAAGGGCAGGGAAAAGGTCAGGCGGGAAGTACTGCTCAAGGCGTTAGGCCCCGACATGGAGGCTGCGCTGGGTCAGCTGGCGCGCCGGGGCGTCGTCAACGTGTGGAGCGAGTGGCGGAAGCCCACGGCGCGGCCCAGGCACGCGGCTCACCTGGAGCTTGCATCGTCCTCCATAGACGTAGATGAGGCCGCCGCCGACCTTGAGGGACGCCACGCTTACCGGCAGGCCGACCTTCTTCGTTACATTGGGGAGCAGGACGCGCCCATCCTCCTCGCCACAGCCGGCAGGGAGTTCGGAGCGTCCGCCGTAAAGGGGCTTCAGGCCAAGGGCCTGGTAAGCCGCTTGGAGCTTCGCCAAGAGCGGGACCCGCTCAGGGGCAGGGTCTTCACGCCGGACCACCCGCCGGTCCTCACCCAGGCGCAGGAACATTCCGTGAGGCTGATAGAGCGCGCCATAGACGACCCTTCCTCCCAGGTTTTCCTCCTGCAAGGCGTCACCGGCAGCGGCAAGACGGAGGTGTACCTCCGCGCGCTTGCCTACGCCCTGAGCAAAGGCAAGCGCGGCATTGTACTGGTCCCTGAGCTTTCCCTTGCGCCTCAGACAATAGAGCGGTTTGGGCAGCGCTTTCCCGGCCAGGTGGCAGTCCTTCACAGCGGCCTCTCCGCGGGGGAGCGCTTTGACCAGTGGTGGCGCATACAGAACGGAGACTACGGTGTCGTCATCGGCTCCCGTGGAGCCGTATTCGCGCCGCAGCCGGACCTTGGGCTTATAGTCATAGATGAGGAGCACGAGTGGACGTACAAGCAGCAGGACGCCGCGCCCCATTATCACGCTCGGGATGTGGCGGTTAAGCTGGCCGAGCTCACTAACGCCGTGGTCATCCTGGGCAGTGCCACCCCTGACGTGGTCTCTCACAGCCGCGCCCTGGATGGCCGGTATCGGCTGCTGGAGCTGCCCCATCGCGTAGCGCCGGAGACCTCCCTGGACGCGCCACTGCCCAGGGTACGGGTAGTTGACCTGCGCCAGGAGCTGAAGGACGGGAACAGGGATATCTTCAGCCGCGCGCTGGGAAGCGCCATGGACTCCGCCTTTCAGGCCGGGGAACAGGTGATACTGTACCTGAACCGGAGAGGGAGCGGCAGCCTGGTGCAGTGCCGAGACTGCGGACACACGATGCGATGCCGTCGCTGCGACCTTCCACTGACCTACCACTCGCAAGCCGAGCGGCTCCTCTGCCATCGATGCAACTACCGCCTGGCCTCTCCAAGGGCCTGCCCGCAGTGCCGCGGCTCCAGAATACGATACCTGGGTTTGGGCACTCAGCGAGTCGTGGAGGAGGTGGAACACGCCTTCCCCGGTGTGAAAACCCTCCGGTGGGACAGAGACGCAGCCTCTGCCAGGGGCGGCCACGAGAGAATCATGGAGAGCTTCGTCCGGGGCGACGCCCAGGCGCTGGTGGGAACGCAGATGATCGCCAAGGGGCTTGATTTCCCAAACGTTACCCTTGTAGGGGCGCTGTGCGCCGACATAGGGCTCTTCGCGCCGGACTACCACGCCAGTGAGAGGGTCTTTCAACTCCTGTGCCAGGTGGCCGGACGGACGGGAAGGGGACGCCTTGGAGGACAGGTCATAGTCCAGACCTACTCTCCCGGCCACTACGCCGTGACCGCCGCCGCCGCCCAGGACTACGAGATGTTCTACAAAGATGAGATGGAGTACCGCGGCGAGCAGGGCCTGCCGCCGTTCAGCCGCCTGATAAATCTGGTTTACGCGCATACCAACCAGGACCGGTGTCGACAGCAGGCGCTCACGCTGGGAGTAGCGCTGAAGAGGCAAAGGGACGCCTGGGGCCTCACCGGCGTGGACATTCTTGGTCCGGCTCCCGCCTATCCTCCGCGCCTGAGCGGGCGCTATCGCTGGCGCCTGGTCCTCCGTGGCCAGGACCCGCGGGCTCTTCTGGAGAAGACTCCCGTTCCACAGGGCTGGACCGTAGACATAGACCCAATGTCCGTTACGTGAGGCCCCACCGGATTTACACAGCCACTAACCATGTCTATAATTGGGCTGACAGACGGCCCCGGGGGTTCAAAGCGCCGGAGCGGAGAACGGCATTTTCGGCGCTCCGGTTCGGGTGGCGTGGCGCCGGAGGCCGTCATTCACTAAGCCAGGAGGCGGACCGTGTCCCTTTTGCACCTTCGCACGATACCAGACCCTGTCTTGCGACAGAAGGCGAGACGGGTCAGCAAGATAGACGATGCCCTTCATAAGCTCATCAACGACATGATAGATACCATGAGGGATGCCGACGGCGTTGGCTTGGCCGCCAACCAGGTGGGTGTACTCCAACGAGTGGTTGTCATTGAGATCCCGGAGGAGGAACAGACGCGCGTGCTGATAAACCCGGAGATAGTCCGTCGTGAGGGAGAGCGGGTAGTGGAGGAGGGCTGCCTCAGCATCCCAGGCTTTAGGGGCGAGCTGGTACGCTCCGTCAAGGTGCGGGTGCGAGCTCTGGACCGGGACGGCAAGCCGGTGCGTTTCAAGGCGGATGGTCTCCTGGCCCAGGCCTTGGAGCACGAGACCGACCACATCAACGGCATCCTCTACATAGACCACCTGGAGAGCCCTGAAAAGCTCTGGAAGCTGCAACCCCAGGAAGCCGGAATGCAGTCCGAGGCAAGTTGACCTCGCCAACTCCTCCGGATGTCGCAGGAATCTCCCTTCCGAGGGAGGCCCGGCCCGTACTCCAGTCCCTGCATGACCTCTTCAACCGCCGCGGAGTAGCCGCCTACCTGGTGGGCGGGTTCCTCCGTGACGTCCTCTTGGGCAGACCCACCGCAGACATTGATCTGGCCGTCAGAGGCGATGCGGTCCCGCTTGCCAAAGAGATGGCCGACCACCTGGGCGGGACGTTCGTCCTCCTGGATGAGGCTCGCTCCACCGCCCGCATGGTATTGCCTCAGAGGAGGCCTCGCCAGGGGAGAGGAGACCAGGGAGGGCGCTGGAACGTGGACATGACCTCGTTTTCCGGGGATATAGAGCAGGACCTGGCCAGCCGTGACTTCACCATAGACGCGCTGGCTCTCTCCCTGGCGGACGCCCTCCCTGAGACACCGGGCAGGGATGGCGATCGGCAGCCTGTGAAGGCAGCAACCGAACCTGGCCTGCTGGACCCCTTCGGCGGCCTTGACGACCTGTCGAAAGGCCGCATCAAGGTCGTGTCCGACCACGTATTCAGGGACGACCCTGTCCGCCTTCTGAGGGCCGTACGCCTGGCTGCCAAGCTTGGCTTCTCGCTGGAACAGGGCGCCTACAGCCTCATTGAACGAGACTCCCACCTGCTGCCCACCGTAGCCCCCGAACGCCTGCGCGATGAGCTGCTAAAGACCCTTGCGGAGCCGGAGGCGTCCCGCAACCTGCGCCTCATGGACAGCCTGGGCTTGCTCTGCAGGCTAATCCCGGAACTGGAGGCAGCCAGGGGCGTGGAGCAGCCCAAGGAGCACTACTGGGACGTCTTCTATCACTGCCTGGAGACCCCAACCCAGGTGGAGCGGCTCACCACCAGGAAGGGCAGGGAATGGGACAACGCCATCTCCCATGCCCCCTGGCGACCCTCGCTGGAAGCCCACTTCGATGAAGAGGTCAGCGACGGCCACACCAGGCGCACCCTTGTGAAGCTCGCGGGCCTTCTTCACGACATCGCCAAGCCCGCCACCAGGACCATAGAACCCACCGGACGAATGCGCTTCTTCGGCCACGATGCACAGGGCGCGGAGATGTGCCAGGATATACTGCGACGCCTGCGCCTCAGCAGCAGGGGGGTCAACCTCATATCCACAATGGTGCGCCACCACCTGCGCCCCACCCAGATGCGCCAGGGCGTTGACATGCCCACCCCTCGCGCCATCTATCGCTACTTCAGAGACCTGGGAGAGGCCGCCATAGACACCCTCTACCTCAACATGGCGGACTACCTGGCCGCCAAGGGCCCCAGCATTGAGACCGACGATTGGCAGGGCCACTGCCGGCTCATAGGCCACATCATGCAGGGCGGGCTTGACGGGGAGGGCGCGCCCAGGAAGGCCGAAAGGCTGGTTGACGGCCACCTGCTGATGGAAACCCTGGGCCTGCCCCCCGGGGCCCTGGTAGGACGCCTCCTGGAGGCCATCCAGGAAGCCCACGGCGCCGGCGAGGTCGCCACTCAGCAAGAAGCCCTGGCGCTGGCCCGCCGTCTCATGGACTCCCCACAACCGCAGGGCGATAGCCGCTGACGCGCCATCCGGCGCGGCCACTGTCCACGGCCTCCACTGACAACCACATATTGTGCATAACCTGCAAATTTACACAAAATAGCGCGCGTAACTCTTGACACTGTCGACGTACAGTAATAGGATAGCTTCACGTCAATTCCACAATGATTGGTGGGTGGACATCATTTCAGCGCTACATCTGGTGTCCCGAAGTACCAGCGAGAGAATACGAGAGCCGTGCGCTGCCCATACTGCAACCATTCAGAGTCCAAGGTCATCGACTCCAGGGACGCCCCGGGGGGTGTTCGCCGTCGCCGGGAGTGCATCCAGTGCGGCCTGCGGTTCACCACCTACGAGCGCATCCAGGCCACCGCTCTCATGGTTGCCAAGCGGGACGGCCGTAGGGAGGAGTTCAACCGGGACAAGCTGATCAGCAGCATTCTCAAGGCCTGTGTCAAGCGCCCTCTTCCTACGGGCACCATAGAGAAGCTGGTGGACGACATTGAGGCCGAGCTTCAGAAGCTTGGCCGGGCCGAGATACTCAGCTCTCATGTAGGCGGGATGGTCATGGAGCGTCTTCGCGCTCTGGACCGGGTGGCCTATATACGCTTTGCCAGCGTGTACAGAGACTTCGCCGACATTGAGAGCTTCAAGGAGGAGGTGGAGGCGTTGCAGCAGGCCCTGCAGAGGGAGATTCCCAGCCCTCAGCTGCCCCTGATGCTGGATGAGCCAACCACCGGTCGGCGTCGCGGCAGGCGTCCCAACGCCCCGCAGGGGTTGCCTATGGATATGGGTGGGGGAGGGGCTTAGCGGCAAACGGCAGGCCCACAGGCCCCGTGAGCTTATGTTATAGCAGGCCATTTTAGAGCGTTGAATAGCTCCTGCCACTCAATCTTGCGAGTGGAGAGGTGGAGCGATTTCCCAACCGGGGATCATATGGAGGAACCCATGACCACTACGCACGGCGCCAACGAAGACAAGAACGCAGGGAGCAGGAAGGGCCTGGTAAACGACCTTCTCGCCGCCCTGGAGGCCGCGGGCGTCAGTGACCCCGCCGTTGCCCGGCAGGTGGCCGAGTCCGTGGCCGGGGACACCGGCGGCGTCCACGGTCCCGCCGTTGCCCGGCGGATGGTCAGGCCAGTGGCCGGAGGCAGTGGCGGCGTGTACACCCGGACCCACACCGAAACGCCAAAAGGAACGCCCGGAGCGCCCGGGGACGCCGTCTCTCCGGCCCCGGAGCCGGAGATCTCCGATAACGCGCAGGTTGTCCTGGCCAAGCGATACTACCTCAAGGACGCCGATGGCAACACCATCGAGCGCTCCTGGTCGGACGTGTGCCGCCGCGTCGCCAAGGCCATTGCCGAGACCGAGACCCTCTACGATCCCAAGGCGAACGTGGCCTACTGGGAAGAGGAGTACTACCGTACCATGGCCAGCCTGGAGTACGTCCCCAATTCTCCCACGCTCATGAACGCCGGCACAGGCGCAGGGACCCTCTCCGCCTGCTTCGTCATAGGCCTGGAGGACAGCATGGAGGGCATCATGGAGACGGCTAAAGAGGCTGCCCTGGTGCAGAAGTTCGGTGGAGGCACGGGCTTCGCCCTCTCCAAGATACGCCCCAAGGGCGCGCATATCTCCACAACCCACGGCAGGGCCTGCGGCCCCGTGGCTGTACTTCGCCATCTCTCCTCCGTTTCCACCCTCGTCACACAGGGAGGGAAGCGGGACGGCGCCAACATGGCCGTCATGGACGTCCACCACCCGGACATCATGGACTTCATAACCTGCAAGACCCAGGAAGGGCAGATACACAACTTCAACATATCCGTTGGAGCCAGCGAGGAGTTCATGCAGGCCTTGGACAAGGGCGAAGACTACGACCTGCGAGACCCAGAGACCGGCGAGGTGGTGGGGAGACTGAACGCTGCGGAGGTGTTTGCCCGTATGATAGAAGGCGCGTGGCGCAACGGAGAGCCGGGCGCCATCTTCCTGGACAGCGTCAACCGGGACAACCCCACACTCCACATAGGCCGCATGACCGCCACCAACCCCTGCGGCGAGCAGCCCCTGCTTCCCTACGAGTCCTGCAACCTTGGCTCCATTAACCTGTCCAGGTTCGTGACGTCGGTGGCGGGTCGCCAACCTGACGTGGACTGGCCCCGCCTGGGAGAGGTGACACGCCTGGCCGCCCGCTTTCTGGACAACGTCATTGACGCCAACCGCTACTCCGTCCCGGAGATAGAGCGCATGACCAAACTCACTCGCAAGACGGGGCTGGGCGTCATGGGCTTCGCCGATATGCTGGTGATAATGGATATACCTTACAACTCCCAGGAAGGCATGGAACTGGGCCGCGAAATCATGCGATTCGTGCGACAGGAGGCGGACGCCACATCGGAGGAGCTGGCCCGGGAGCGCGGCGTCTTCCCCGCTTACCAGGGAAGCTCCTACCAGAAGCAGGGACGGCTTATGCGAAACGCATGCCGCCTTACCGTAGCCCCCACCGGCACCATCTCCATGATAGCCGGCTGCTCCAGCGGTATTGAGCCGCTCTTCTCCCTCTGCTACCACAAGCACAACATCCTGGAGGGAGAGAGCCTTCTCTACATCGACTCCAACTTCGAGCGCGTGGCCCGCGAGGACGGCTTCTACAGCGATGAGCTGATGGAGTACCTGGCGGACGGAGGCTCCATCCAAGAGAAGGACGACGTTCCTGAGTGGGTGAGAGAGGTCTTTGTCACCGCGGCGGACATATCGCCCCAGGACCACGTGCGGATGCAGGCGGTCTTCCAAGAGAGCGTGGACGCAGGCATATCCAAGACCATCAACTTCCCCAACTCGGCCACCAGGGAGGACGTGGAGACCGCGTACCGCCTGGCGTGGAAGCTGGGCTGCAAGGGCATAACCGTGTACCGGGCCGGCAGCAGGGAGGTGGAGGTGCTCACCTCCGGTGTAGCCGGCGCGGCGACGCCTTCGACGGCAGTGGCAGTCGCCATGACCGGCGAGCAGACCAGCGGCGTCCTGCCGGCGCCTGTGGCCAGGCCCGCCCAGGTCCAGGGCATCACCGACAGGGTACGCACCGGCCACGGCAATATGTACGTTACAGTCAACTCCAAGGACGGGCATCCCTTTGAGGTGTTCTCCAACCTGGGCAAGGCCGGTGGCTGCGACTCGGCCCAGCTGGAGGCCATATCGCGCCTGGCCTCGCTGGCCCTGCGGTCTGGCATTGAAAAGGAGCAGATAGTGGAGCAGCTCAGGGGCATCACCTGTTGCCCCGCCTGGGACGACGGCATCCTGGTGCGCTCGGCCCCGGACGCGGTGGCCCTGGCCCTCAGCCGGCACACGGCCCCACAGAGCAACGCCGCCGCGGCAGCCAACCTGGGGCAGGACCGCACGGAGGCCGCTCCATTCGCCGTGCAGCAAGGGCTGTTCCTGAAGGCGGAGGCCAACGGCAACGGGGCCATCAGCAAGTCCACCTGCCCGGACTGCAGCGGGTTCCTGGTACACCAGGAAGGATGCGAGAGATGCCCAAGCTGCGGCTATGAGAAGTGCGGGTAGGAGAGACGTATGCAGAGGGAAAGGCGGTCAACAGCAGACGCCATTTGGGTCAAGCCTCGCCTCAACCGTGAGCGCCGCCCGTGTAGGGGAGACCGACGTGCCAGTCTCGTGGTAATGCCCGTGGAAACTAGAGTAATACGCGCCGCCCTCTCTTGATGAGAAGACGGGAGCGGCGCGATAAGCTGGGCGCCCTGCGTCTGCAGATCTACCCCTATCGGCGCTCTCCCTGAGGGAGCGTGCAGCTTAGCGGCCCCGGCCACCACCGGGGCCGCTGATATTGTACCATAGCCCAACACCCCATATAATGCCCTAAGCGCCAAGTGAAAGGGGGCCCATGAGCGACAGACCAGTTATAGCCCTAACCCTGGGAGACCCTGCGGGCATCGGACCGGAGGTTGTGGCCAAGGCCCTTGCCCTCCCGGAGGTGGCGCAGTCCTGCCACCCTCTGATAATAGGAAACGCCCCGTTGTTGCAGAAAACCGCCGCAGACCTGGGCCTGTCGCTTGACATAACGCCCGTATCCTCTGCGGCCCAGGCTCCCGACAACGCCATATCCATCCTGGACTCCGGCAACCTGAACGCAGAGGACATATCGCCGGGGCAGATATCCGCAGCAGCAGGGAAGGCCTCTGTTGAGTGGATATTGCAAGCCGGAGAAATGGCACTGTCGGGACAGGTGCAGGCCATTGCCACAGCCCCCATCCACAAAGAGGCCGCCCGCGCCGCCGGCTACCAGGACATAGGCCACATGGAACTCCTGCAGAGCCTGACCGGGGCCCCGGAGGTAGCCACCATGCTCACCGCCGGCAGCCTCAGGGTAGTGCATCTGACCACTCACAGGTCCCTGGCTCGCGCCGTGGAGTACGTCAAGAAGGACAACCTCCTGGCCAAGCTGGAGTTGACCCACAGGTCTTTTCAGGAGTGGGGTTTCTCGATGCCGCGCATTGCGGTGGCCGCCCTGAACCCACACGGCGGCGACGGCGGACTCCTGGGACGAGAAGAGATCGACGAGATAGCCCCTGCCGTGGAGGAGGCTCGCAGCCAGGGTATGGAGGTAACGGGGCCTATACCCGCAGACTCCGTGTTTCCGCAGGCTCTGGACGGCCATTACGACGTCGTCCTGGTACTCTATCACGACCAGGGCCACATCCCCATCAAGGTCAAGGACTTCGAAGGCAGCATCAGCATAAACCTGGGGTTCCCGTTCGTGCGCACCTCCGTGGATCACGGCACCGCGTTCGACATTGCCGGCAAGGGCATAGCCCATGAGACCGGAATGAAGGAGGCCATCCTGGCCGCGGCCTACATCGCCACCACAGGGCGACTGCCTGGGTAGCGGCATCGGGCCTACCGGCTCATATGGCCCACGTAGCCCTCACGGATCCGAGTTTGGCGCGTCACGTCCGTTGGGTCACGCTGTACCGGAACGCTATGATGACATCAGCAAAGAAGGGACACTATGCCTAAAGACCTGACCTTAGCCTTCATAGGCGGCGGCACAATGGCCGAAGCCATACTCTCAGGCGTCCTGGACAAGGGACTGGTCGCCGCCAACGCCATCGCCGTCGGCGAGCCCATGTCGCAGAGGCGGGAGTACCTGGTAGACCGCTACGGCATCCAAGTCACCTCTGACAACCTGCGCGTCGTAGAGGGAGCGGAGATGGTGGTCATAGCCGTCAAGCCCCAGCAGTTGGAAGATGTGCTTCAGGAGCTGAGCGGCCGCCTTGCCCGCTCCCAGAGCGTCCTGTCCATAGTCGCCGGGGCCTCCATAGAGACCATTGCCGAGGGGCTGAACCACCCTGCCGTTATACGAGTGATGCCCAACACTCCGGCCCAGGTGGGGCAGGGCATGAGCGTGTGGATCGCCACCCCGTACGTCGCCGAGGCCCATGTGGAAGCTACCCGCGAGATCCTGGCGTCTCTGGGCCAGGAGATGTACGTCTCCGAAGAGAAGTACCTGGACATGGCTACAGCCCTGAGCGCCAGCGGCCCGGCCTACGTATTCCTGTTCCTGGAGTCCCTGATAGACGCGGGTGTATACCTGGGCCTGTCCAGGGACATGGCCCAGACGCTAGCCCTTCAGACCATCCAGGGGAGCGCAGCTCTTGCCAGGGAGTCGGGAAAGCACCCCGCGGAGCTCCGCAACATGGTCACCTCCCCCGGAGGCACCACAGCCGAGGCCCTGCTGACCCTGGAGGAAAAAGGGTTCAGAGGCATACTGATAAACGCCGTCATAGATGCCCATGAGAAGGCGCTTGACCTGGGTGGTGAGGAGTGATAGCAAGCCTTGCCAGCTTCCTGATAACGCTCCTCATCTTCGCCATATTCGGACGGGTCATCTTGGACTGGCTCGTATACGGCGGGGTGATGCGCTCCGACAGCTCGCTCCGCCCCCTAAGGAACGCCCTGGTCTTGATAACCGAGCCTGTCCTGTCCCCCATACGCCGCTTCGCTCGTATAGGAACTATCGACCTCAGCCCAATGGCTGCAATCATCATCCTGTCCTTAGTTCAGCAGCTCGTAGCGCGATGACCGCCGCGCCCTGAGACGGCGCACAGCCCATCCCTCGCAGAACTCTCCGGCAACGCGCCTTTCCCACGGCGAAACGGCCCGGCTCCATCCTGCCGTTGGTGGGGGGAATTCCAAGGGTCAACGCAAGGCGGGGAGGGCCTCCTTCGCATTGAAGTACCCTGGGGCTTATTGTACAATACCCAGCAGCCGAGAACAGAGGACTCACAGACTATGCCACCAATCCGGCCACTGCCGGGAATGAGAGATGAGACTCCGCAGGAGATCCATCGCAGGACCGCCGCCCAGGACCTTCTCCGCGGGCGCCTGTCTTCCTATGGCTACCAGATCATAGACACGCCCATGCTTGAGCGGACCGAGCTCTTCCTCCGCAAGTCCGGGGGAGAGCTGGCTACCCGCATGTACACCTTCACCGACCCCGGTGGCAACAGGGTAAGCCTTCGCCCGGAGTTCACCCCCTCTATAATACGCTACTACCTGGAAAGGACAGACGGGGAGCCCCTACCGCTGCGGCTACAGTACAGCGGCCCCGTCTTCCGCTACGACGACGCTAGGCGATTCAGGCAGTTTCACCAGACGGGCGCTGAGATAATTGGGGCAGCTTCCCCTGAGTCCGATGGCGAGGTCCTGGCCCTGGCCCTGGATGGCCTCTCTCTCATGGGGCTGCCGGATACAACGTGCGTAATCGGGCACGTTGGAATTCTGCACCTCATGCTGGAGGAGATCGGCCTGTCCCCAAGGTCCCAGGCCTTTCTCATAGCCTGCTTGCCGCGTCTCAGGCAGGACCCCGGGGAGGGCCACAAGATACAGGAGGAAGCCCACTCCCTGGGACTCATCAAGACCCGCGAGGGCAGCGGTTCTCCCAACATGCTGGTGAACGGCACGGAGGGCCAGGAGGCCCTGGACATTCTTCAGGACCTCTTTCACGACTCGCTCAGTCGCATCCAGGGCAGCCGCTCCACGGATGAGGTGCTCACGCGGTTCATGCAGAAGCTGAAGCAGGGCGACGACCCGGGGAAGATAGAGGCGGGCATCTCCCTCTTCTCCCGTCTCGCCTCCATAAGGGGAGAGGAGGATCAGGCCCTGCCTCAAATAGCCTCCGCGCTCCAGGAACACGGGGTTAGTCGGAAGCCTCTCGCGCCACTGGAGGACGTGCTCAACAGCTTCCACCAACGCCATCCCAACGCCACCCCGGTGGTAGACATTGGCCTTGTGCGTGGAATAGCCTACTACACCGGCATGGTCTTTGAGGTACTGGCCCACGGCCCCAATGGCCTCGTAGCCGTGTGTGGAGGAGGCCGCTACGACGGCCTGATCAAGGCATTGGGAGGGGAAGAGGACGTGCCCGCATTGGGCTTTGCTTACACCCTGGAGTCCCTTCTGGGACTGCTGCCGGAGAATTTGCCCGAGAATTTGGAGGAAGCGCGTCTTGCGTCTGGCAATCCCCAGCGACGGTGAACTCTACGAGTCAACCCTGGCCTTCCTGCGCAACAGCGGTCTGGCCGTAGACCGTTCCAGCCCGCGCCGCTACATTGCCTCCATCAACTCAGTATCGGACGTCACGGTCCTGTTCCAGAGGACGGGCGACATACCGATGAAAGTGGAGGAGGGCAGCGCAGACCTGGGCGTCACCGGGCTGGATCGCTTCCTGGAGCTGAGCGCAGAGGGTGGGGACTCCATCTTGGTCATGGAAGACCTGGGATACGGACGCTGTGAGTTGATCATGGGCGTCCCGGACTCATGGCTGGACGTCGATTCAATGGGTGACCTGGCCGACCTCTCCATTGACCTGAGGGAGCGCGGCAGAGACCTGAGAATAGCCACCAAGTATCCCCGGCTGGTGGAGCGTCACCTGCTTCGCCACGGAGTCAACTACTTCTCGCTGGTGCAGTCCAGCGGGACACTGGAGGCGTCTCCCGCGATGGGCTTCGCAGACGTCATCGCCGACATAACCTCCACCGGCACAACCATGAGAGAAAACCGGCTCAAGCCGGTTGAGAATGGGACCATACTGAAGTCTCAGGCTTGCATCATCGGGAACAGGCGGCAGTTGGCCGGAGAGCTCTCCACACGCCAGGAGACCAAGAGCCTGCTGGAGCACGCGGAGGCTTACCTGCGAGCCAGGGACTTCTTCAGCATCACCGCCAACATCCTTGGAAACTCCCCGGAAGGGGTGGCCGCGCAGGTGACCCGGCGGCCGGAGGTGTCCGGCCTGAAAGGACCCACCATATCCAGGGTGTACAGCGACGGCCCAGGCACGTGGTACGCCGTTACCCTGGTGGTTCCGCGCAGCAGACTCATGGTGGCCGTTGACCACCTGCGCCAGATAGGCGGGGGCAGCGTCACAGTGTCACAGTCCCACTACGTCTTTCAAGACCGGTGCGCCTCATACCAGGACCTGCTCAAGGCGCTTCGACAAGTAGATTGACATGCAGGCCAGAAATGCCTAATCTCAGCGCCCATCTAGGAATGGCAAAAGACGCTGCATCGCGGCTCGGACACCCCACCATAGACAGGCACTTGGGCGCCTTTCTCCTGGGCTCCGTATCCCCGGACATCCGTATCATAACCAAGGGTAAGCGGGACGATACCCACTTCGTAGACCTGGAGTTCCAGAGGCAGGGCGATGGCCTGGATGGCATGTTCCAGCTTCATCCACACCTTGCGCGGGCCGCCGACCTAACGGAGGCTACCAGGGCCTTCGTTGTGGGCTACGCCTCCCACCTCTTGTCCGACGAGATATGGATACTCGACCTGTACCGCCCATACTTCGGCAACCGGGACGTCTACCATGACCCCATCCAGGGAGACCTCATGGACAGGGCGCTCCAGCTGGAGCTGGACCGCAGAGAGCAGCTGGCCCTGGGCGGGCTGGAGACTCTTCGCCCGTTCATGGTGAACGCAGAGGACAACGTGGACGTGGGCTTCATACCCTCGGCCACCATGTGTGAGTGGCGCAAGTGGATAGAGGGCACGTTGGACTGGAGCTTCACCTGGGACCGGCTGCGGTTCATGGCGCGGCGGGTCATTGCCAGAGGCTACGACGACCGTTCCGGCGAGCAGGCGAGAGAGATGGTGGAAGGCTTCCTGGAGTCCGTTCCCAGTGGCCTCGACAGCATATACCGGACGGTTCCCAGGGACCTGTTTGAGGACTTCAGAGAGAGAAGCATAAATGACCTGCTGGAGTTCGCCCAGGGGTATTTAGCATGAGGCTTCTTTTTGGCAAGGAGGAGGGCAGGAAGGCGCTTGACAGGGACGCCTTCCTCAAGGAGCAGGCCGCTTCGCCGGAGTTAATGGATGGCATAGAGCGCATCTTCGGCCAGCCCATGACCCCTGAAGAAGCGGTCGCCCTGATAATCGACCGGGTCGCCGCGCTGGGCGACGAGGCCATTAGAGATTACACCAAGCGCATAGACGGGGTAGACCTCACCGACTTTGAGTTGAGCAGCGCAGACGTGTCGCGGGCCGCGTCCGAGGCGCCCGCCGAGATCTACGAAGCTCTGCGCCGCGCCTCCGGCCGCGTCAGACAGTTCCACGCCGCTACGCTGCCACGCCCCTGGATGGACATGGAAAACGGCTTTGGCGAGGTCATCACACCCGTAGATCGAGTGGGAATATACATCCCCGGAGGGCGCGCCGCGTACCCTTCCACCGTTCTTATGACCGCCATACCCGCCAAAGTGGCCGGCGTCAGGGAGATAATCCTTGCAACACCGCCTCGCGGCGACCAGGGGCCCTCTCCCGCCGTCATGGCCGCGGCGCGGGTGGCCGGGGTTAGCAGGGTATTCCAGATTGGAGGGGCGCAGGCCATTGCGGCAATGGCATATGGCGCTCAGACCATACCAAAGGTGGACATGATATGCGGCCCCGGCAACATATTCGTGACCCTGGCCAAGAAGATGGTCTACGGACAGGTCGGCATAGACGGCCTGGAAGGCCCCACGGAGACCCTGATCATCGCAGACGAGACCGCCAACCCCGTCCTCTGCGCCGCAGACCTGCTGGGCCAGGCGGAGCATGACCTGCTGGCTACCCCTGTCCTTGTCACAACCTCCAGGGACCTGATCCCTCTCGTACAGGAAGAGGTCAAGAGGCAGTTGAACGGCCTTGCGACCAGGGACACGGCTTCTTTATCCATGGAGAGACGCGGGGCGCTCATAGTGGTGGACACCCTGGATGAGGCCCTTGAGCTTGCCAACGACTACGCCCCTGAGCACCTTTGCCTCATGATCAAGGACCCCTGGGGCGCAGTGGGCAAGGTGCGCCATACGGGTGGCATATTCCTTGGAGACCACTCCCCGGAGGTCATGGGCGACTATGTTGCAGGGCCCAGCCACGTTATGCCCACCGGCGGCACTGCTCGCTTCAGCTCATGCCTGGGAGTGTCCCAGTTCCTCAAGAGGACTCCTGTGGTGGCCCTTGACCCCGGCACAGCCCTGAGCATCACCAAGACCGCCGCCGTACTGGCTCGCGCCGAGGGGTTCGATGCCCACGCCCGCTCCGTAGAGCTTAGGGCGGAGACCCAGAGCCGGCCACAGGACGACCAACACCCCCCGAGAGGCGTCTGACTCTCCTAAAGGAACACATATTGGATATATCCAAGCTCTTCCGAAAGGACCTGAGAAACCTGCGACCCTACGAAGCCGTGGACTCGCCTGCGGCCCTGTCCGAGGTCTCCGGCATACCCGCCGAGAACATCATCAAGCTCAACGCCAACGAGAACCCCTACGGCCCGTCACCCCACGCACTGGTGGCGCTGGGGTGCTACCGCGGCTATCACATCTACCCGGACGCTCACCAGACAGCTCCCAGGAAGGCTTTGGAGAAGTACACCGGCATATCCGCAGAGCACATACTGGTTGGAGCGGGCGCAGACGAGCTGATAGACCTGGTTCTGAGAGCCACCCTGGAACCCGCAGACAGGGTTATCAGTTGCCCGCCCACCTTTGGCATGTACTCCTTCAGCACCCACGTCAACGGCGGAATGCTTATCAACGTACCCAGGGACGATGACTTCCAGGTGGACATCCCCGGAATCAAGGCTGAGTTGAGGACTATGGTCAAGGTCGTCTTCCTGACCTCTCCCAACAACCCATCCGGGAACTGCATCACGGAGGAAGATGTCTTGAGCCTGCTGGAAGAGGACATCCTCCTGGTGATAGACGAAACATACTTTGAGTTCAGCGGGCAGACGTTTGCCCACCTTGTGCCGGAGCGCTCCAACCTGGTGGTGCTGCGTTCCCTGAGCAAGTGGGCCGGGTTGGCCGGCCTTCGCATAGGATATGGCATTATGGACCCCAAACTTCTGGAACTCCTCATGGACATCAAGCAGCCTTACAACATCAACGCCGCGGCGGAGGTGGCCCTCATGGCCTCTCTCAACCACCGGGGCTACCTAATGCGCAACGTAAACGCCGTGGTGCAGGAGCGAGCGCGCCTCTTCTCCATGCTGGCCCGCATCCACGGCATAGACCCACGGCCGTCCCAGGGGAACTTCCTCCTCTGCAACATAGCCGACGGAAAGGCGACCCAGGTGTTTCAAGCTCTGGCGCGCAGAGGTATTTTTGTGCGATACTTCAACGCGCCCCGGCTGAGAGACTCGCTGCGAATATCCGTGGGAAGGCCGGAACACACCGACGCCCTGGTGGAAGCCCTGGAGGAGATCTTCCAGGAGTTGTAGAAGCCCCGCCGTACTTCAAGGCGCGTATCCCTGCGGCCCACAGAAACGCGCCGCTTTCAACACATCTACGTAACCACAAATACCCCGGAGACAGACGGTGAGCAATCGCAAGGCTACCCTCAAACGAGACACCAGAGAGACCCAGGTTGAGGTGACCCTGGACCTGGACGGCGTCGGCACGGCCTCCGTGGACACGCCCAACGGAATGTTGAACCACCTGCTGGAGCAGCTGTCTCGTCACGGCCTCATGGACATCGCCGTATCCGCTCGCGGAGACACCTCTCCCGGCTGGCACCACCTTGTTGAGGACGTGGGCATTGTGCTGGGACAGGCGCTGCATCAGGCCGTAGGGGAGGGGAGAGGTATCCTGCGCATGGGCCACATTATGGCCCCGCTGGACGAAACCCTAGCCCTGGTGGCCCTGGACCTAGGAGGAAGACCCTACGCGGTGGTTAACGTGGCTTTTGACGACCCACTGATAGGCGACTTGCCCTCAGACCTGGTGCGTCACTTCCTGGAGGTCCTGGCCCTGGAGGGACGCTTCAACCTGCACTGCCGGATACTCGCCGGAGGCAACGACCACCACAAGGCGGAGGCCCTGTTTAAAGCCCTTGCCAGAGCGCTGCGCCAAGCCCTTGCCGTAGACCCCAGGGCAGCCGGCGAAGTGCCAAGCACCAAGGGCACCATCAACGACTAGTGGATCGCGCACGCGGGAGCAAGCGCCCTAAGCCTTACCCGGCTATCTCCTCCACGTCGTACCTGTAGCTCTCTATAACCGGGTTAGCCAGCAGCTTTTGGCACATCTGCTCCACCACCGCCTCCGCTCCGGAACGCTCCGCTCCGGCCAGCCTTACTTCCAGATACTTGCCTGCGCGGACCTCCTCAGCCTGGTCAAACCCCAGGCTCTTCAGCCCGCCAAGGATGGTCATGCCCTGGGGATCGTTCACCGTGGGCTTCAGAGTGACGTAGACTCTGGCTAGAAACATACGCGCTCCTAACGGAAGGGAGACGGCCCATTGCCAAGGTGTCTCAGGATGAAGTCGTCGATCCTTGCGTCGTCAAAGTTCTCCATTGTGTCAATCCAGCCCCAGGCGGTCAGGGCTATGGCGGAGTCCATGTCCGGATACGGAGCCAGCGCCACACCCTCCGGATAGCGGTTTACCACGTTTGTCAGCTGCTCCAACAGCCCCGGGCATTCATCGGGGCAGTTGTACTGCACCATGACCCCGCCGCGCTCCAGGTAGGATACCTGTTCCTCATTCTCCACTGGCGCGTCCCGGACTCCCCATCCGACGTCCTCCAGGGATACATCGTAGCGCCACCCGGAGGTGGGCGGAGAGGTGTTGTAGGCCGGATGAGGCGCGTCCTGCTCCACAACCTCGTTCTCCTGTACGTTGACTTGAACGCCCTGATCCGCGGAAGTGGCGGGGTTGAATCCCACGTTGCCCAGCGAACCGGGTATAACCAGAGACAGCACTATGAGCAGGAATACAAACCCAACAAAGCCGCCAATAACCCACCGCTTGACCCGTTGGCGGACGTTTATCTTTGAACGCCGGGCCTCCCGCTTCTCGGCGCGCTCGTGTGCCTTTTGCCTGCGCTCCCGCTGCCTGGCCGCCATCAGACCCCCGCCTCCACGGCGTCCACCCATCCCTGGCCGGTGATGCGCTCGTACGCCTCTATGTAACGGGTACGAGTTCTTTCCACCACATCAGGGGGCAGCGCAGGCGCGGGGGGTTCACGGTCCCACCCACTGGCGGACAGCCAGTCCCGCACGTACTGCTTATCAAAGTTGGGTTGGGACATGCCGGGCCGGTACAGGGCGGCGTCCCAGAAGCGGCTGGAGTCCGGCGTGAGGAGCTCGTCTATCAGGATAAGCTCGCCCCCCAGCATTCCGAACTCCATCTTGGTGTCGGCGATGATAATGCCCTTGGCCGCAGCGTCATCCCGGGCGAACTCGTACACTTGGCGGCTGACCTGCTCAAGCCTGGCAGCCATATCGCCGCCCACCATGTCGCGCACGTCCTGAAGGCTCATGGGCATGTCGTGTCCGGTCTCGGCCTTGGTGGTCGGAGTGAACAGCGGCTCAGGGAAGAGGTCACCCTCCAGCATCCCTGCCGGCATAGCCGCGCCTCCGACTGTGCCGCCGGCCCGGTACTCCGCCCAAGCGGAGCCTGTGATATACCCGCGCACAACGCACTCTATGTCGATACGCTCCGCCCTTAGCGCCACCATAGCCCTCGCAGCGGTATCCGGCGAGACCATGTCCAACAGCGGCGAGCTGATTGACAAGGCCGAGAGCTTCTCCGTCTCGTTTCCCATCGCCGCCAGGTGGTTGGGCACAATGTGGCCGGTCTTCTCAAACCAGTACGCTGAAAGGCGGGACAGCACCATGCCTTTTTGGGGTATGGTCGTGGGCAGCACCACGTCGAACGCCGAGATGCGGTCCGTGGCTACCATAAACAGGTAGCCGTTGCCAAGGTCGTAGGTGTCCCGCACCTTGCCGCGGTGCAGGGGAGTGGGTAAGCCGTTGTCTCCAATGATTTCCTGTGACATTTCGCTCCATTTCTCCGTCAGCCGTCCAGACCCAGCCGCATAAAAGAGTCTTCCACGAATCTCATATAGTAGTTGTAGTCGAAGATGGACTCCAGAGCGTCTCCTGGCAGACGCTCCGTCACCTCCGGCTCATCCCTGAGAAGCTGCCGGAAGTCCGCCGACTCATCCCAGGACCGCATAGCGCACGCCTGCACTATCTCGTAGGACCTCTCCCGGCTTAGCCCGCTCCCCAGCAGTGCTATAAGGACTCGCTGCGAGAACACCAGGCCCCTGGTCAGCTCGATATTGCGCCACATTCTCTCCGTGTACACCCTCAGCCCATCCATGACGCCTGTGAAGATGTCAAGAATGTAGTCCAGAGCCATGCATGAGTCGGGGAGAATGATGCGCTCTGCGGAGGAGTGGCTGATGTCCCTCTCATGCCACAGGGCAACGTTCTCCAGGGCCGTCACAGAGTGGCCCCTGATGAGACGGGCCAGACCGCATACCCTCTCCGAAAGCTCCGGGTTCTTCTTGTGGGGCATGGCAGAAGAGCCGGTCTGGCCCTGGCCAAAAGGCTCCTCGACCTCCCGCACCTCCGTGCGTTGCAGCCCCCTTATCTCAGTGGCGAACTTCTCCAGAGACGCCGCAATCAGCGCCAGAGTGGTGACGAACTGGGCATGGCGGTCACGCTGCACCACCTGGTTGGAGACCGGAGCGGGGGATATCCCGAACTGGGCGCATACTCGCTCCTCTATCTGGGGCGGGACGGTGGCATAGGTGCCCACCACGCCCGAGACCTTGCCCACCGCCACAGTCTCTCGCGCCTCCTCCAGACGATGCCGCTGACGGCGCATCTCGTCCCACCACAGGGCCAGCTTCAGCCCAAAGGTGGTGGGCTCGGCGTGGACGCCGTGGGTGCGGCCCATAATGGGGGTGTTCTTGTGCTCCACGGCGCGCCTTTTGAGGACAAGCATGAGGCGGTCGACGTCCTCAAGCAGGATGTCGGCGGCCTCCACCAGTTGCAGGCTTTGAGCCGTGTCCTGCACGTCATGGGAGGTCAAGCCCATGTGCAGCCAGCGTCCCTCATCACCCAGCCCTGCCGTAACCGATTGCAGGAAGGCGGTCATGTCGTGTCGCGTGCGCTGGAACACCTCTTGCTGTCGGACGGGATCGTACCGCGCCGTCCGCAGCTTCACCATGTCATCCGGTGGTATGACCCCATCCTCGGCCCATGCCTCACAGACGGCCAACTCAACCTGAAGCCACTTGTTGTTCTTGTTTTCGTCCGACCACACCTGCTTCATGGCGGGCCGGGCGTACCTATCTATCACCATTCACCTCTGGAAAGTAGCTTAGCAGTCGCACGGAGAATCATACCCTGTCTCTTTCTGAGGAACAAGAGTGTTTTACCAAAGAAGTCGGTCCAGGTCTGCTTACTGTGGTTGTCATTCGGTTGCCGTCACCTCATCCAGAAACGGCCTCAGCGCCATCAGCCCCTTGTCCAACGCCGTGACCCTCCAGCTGCCGTCTTCCCGCTGCCACAGGGTGAAGGCCAACCGCTCCTCCAGCGTCGGCGAGTCCCCGCGCTCGATTGCCATATCGACTTCCACCGTGGCTACGTTGGCCTCGTCGACGTTCTCTGTGACGTTGGCAATGCCGTCTCGGAGGTCGTAGTAGACCAGGCCGCTCCGCTCCCAGGCGAGACGCTCGCCGGCCATGCTCAAGGCCTCCGTCAGCGTCTCCGCCAGCTCACGCCGCGACTCCAGCCGAATGCTCTGCTGCGCAGGGTCCAGATCGACCGGCGCAGGGCCTAGCTCCGACAACTCCCACATCTCCAGGGCCTGCCGGACATCCCCGCGCTTGGTCTCTGATAGGTAGGCGTCCACAACGTCCTCCGGCGCCTCCGAGCTTCCGCACGCCCCCAGCAATAGGGCAAGCGCCAGCGCCGGAAGGAGAGCGATGGGGGCGCGGCTAGCCCGCGGCCAGACGTTCCCGGTACGCTTCATAGGACTTTCTTATGTCCTCATGCTTCAGGCCAAGGATGGACGCGGCCAGGTATGCGGCGTTGCGCGCTCCCCAAGACCCGATGGATACGCAGGCCACGGGCACTCCTGGCGGCATCTGGACAATGGCGTGAAGGGAATCCACCCCACCCAGCGCGCTGGAGGTCAGTGGTATGCCAATGACGGGAATGGTGGTCCAGGAGGCCATCACCCCCGGCAGCGCGGCAGCGCCTCCGGCTGCCGCTATAATAACCTCAAGCCCTCGCTCTATGGCGCCCTTCGCGTACTCCCTGGCCCTCTCCGGGGAGCGGTGAGCTGATATGATTGATACCTCGTGAGAGACTCCCATCTCTTCCAGCACGGTCACGGTGTCCTGTACCACCGGCTCATCGGACCGGCTGCCTATGACTACGCCTACCAACGGCATTACTCAACTCCTGTTCTCGCGGCAATGTCTCTTCGATAGAAGCCGCCCGTAAAGCCTATCTTCTCTATGCTTCCGTAGGCCCGCTTGCTGGCATTAGCCAGGCTGGAGCCTCTACCCACTACCGTCAGCGTCCGGCCGCCGGCCGTTATGACTGCCTTGCCGTCATCGGAAGACCGGGCGCCGGCGTGAAACACCTCTGCCGTCTCCTGGGCCTGGGAAAGCCCTGATATTGGGAAGCCCGTCTCGTAGCTGCCGGGATACCCGCCGGAGGCCATCACAACTCCCACACAGGCATCGCCGCTCCACTCTATGGCTGAATCGCTCAACCGACCCTCAAGTACGGCGACGAGTATCTCCACCAGGTCAGACGACAGGCGCGGCATGATGACCTGCGTCTCCGGGTCACCCAAGCGGCAGTTGAACTCTATGACCTTGGGGCCGTCCTCAGTCAGCATCAGGCCGCCGTAGAGGATGCCCCGGTATGGGCAGCCCTCGCGGGCCAGCGCGCGCGCCGTTGGCGCCATAATGGTGTAGCGTATCTCCCGCTCCAGGTCGCCGTTCCAGAACTCTGGTGGGCTGTAGGCGCCCATGCCGCCGGTGTTGGGGCCGTGGTCGCCGTCGTAGGCGCGCTTGTAGTCGCAGGCTGCAACCATCGGGGAGACCGTCTCGCCGTCCACGAACGCGAACACGCTGACCTCTCTACCTGTGAGACACTCCTCCACAAGAACGCGGTCACCAGATGGGCCATAGACCCGCTCCACCATGCACTCACGCAGGGCCTTGATAGCCTCCTCCTCGGTCCCTGCCACGGTCACGCCTTTTCCCGCGGCCAGGCCGTCCGCCTTCACCACCAGGGGATAGGGATGCATCCTGACAAAGCGCTCGGCCTCCTCGTAGGAGTCGAAGACCTTCGCGCTTCCCGTCGGGATGAAGTACTTGGCCATCAGCTCCTTGGCGAATACCTTGCTGCTCTCGATGCGGGCCGCTGCTTGTGTAGGGCCGAAGATGGAAAGACCGGCGGCCTGGAAGTGGTCTACGATGCCCCTCGCCAGGGGAATCTCCGGCCCCACGACCGTCAGATCCACGCCGTGCCGCAGTGCCGCCTGCGCCAGCCCATCCAGGTCCGTGTCGGCAATGGGAAGGTTGAACGCAATGGCCGTAGTACCGGCGTTCCCGGGCGCAACGTACAGCGCATCCACCAGTGGGCTTTGGCGTATCTTCCAGGCAATTGCGTGCTCACGGGCTCCGCCTCCCACCACCAAGATCCTCATCTAGCCCTCCCGGCGGCCCGTTTGCCCTTGGGCGGCGTCCTCTGGACGTACTCAAAGGCCGTCGAGAGCCAGGGCAGCAGCGCATTCACGCCATTGTCGTCTCCGGCAATGAACTCCACCCATTCGCCGAAGGGGCGGCCGGGAGTAGGGGAGAAGGGCCGAGCGATCTTGCCGTCCAATACCTGAGTCCGCTCCGGGTCCGGCAGCTTGGCAGCCACGACACCCTTGTGGAAGACGGCGAAAAGCCGGTCGCCCACAAAGTACCCGTTGCCCCCGAACATCCTGCGCGCCGAAACGTCCTGCCAGGGCAGGAGCAGGGCGTCCAAGTCGGCCTGTGTTGCAGCCTCAACGGTCATGCGCGATACTCCTGTTTTGGCGTTGCGCTTAGCTTCACTGGGCCTATCCGGCCCTCGGATTTCCGGCTGCGATTATATCACAGTCGCCCAGGATTCCTGCCAAGGGTGGAAACGGGCAGCTTCGCCCAAAATACAGTCCACCCCTGCGAAGCTTGTCCTCGTGGAAACGGGGAGCAGAGGTCTATCGACCCCCAAACAGGTCGCCGGCGTCCCGCTCCATCTCCCGCCGCAGGTCAGACTCATCGCGGAAGCCCAGCTCTTTGTAGGACTCGTTGGTGCCGTAGTCGCGCACCCGCACCACAATTGGCATAGGCACGGAGTGGCCGAATATCAGCGACTGCTGCTTGCTATCCAGCTTGCTCAGCACCGACCGCAGCTCTCTGGCCCCGGACACGCCCGCAGTCACGGCGTCCACGTCCCGCTCGTTGTCCAGCAGGCAGGACAGCTTCGTCCCAAGCTGGCTCATCACCTCGTCCTCAATGCCGCTGGGACGCTGGTCAACCACCAGCAGAGTCACGTTGTACTTCCGCATCTCCCGCGCAATGTTGCCGAAGATGGTCTGGGACGCAACGCCGGGGCTGAGGAACCTGTGCGCCTCCTCTATCGTGATCACAAGCGGTCGAGGCTCCCGCGACGCATCGCCCATCGCCTCCTCCTTGCGCTTCACGTACCGGTCGTGGATGCGGCGCGTCAGCAGGTTGGCAACCAGCATGTAGGCCGAAAGCTCGTGCCTGTATCGCCCGAACTCCAGCACAACGTGTATGCCTCTGTCCAGGTAGCGCAGTATCTCCTCAACCGATTCCTCAGACTCACGCTCCGTGACGAAATGGAAGCGCCGGAGCCTGCCCAGTCGGTTGTGTAGGGTGGAGAGAGCCCGCTCGTTGACGTTGATGACGCCTGCCAAATCTCGCAGTTCTTGGCCGTTCAGGGCGAGGAACTCCCGCAGCCATCGCTCCTGCCCAAAGTATCCCGCCAGGTTGTGGGCTGTGTCCGCGGCCACATCCGACAGGCCAAGGGTCTCCCGCAGCAGGTCGACGTCCTCCGGCTCTATCTGGTTGTAGCCCACGCGCATCAGGTAGTCGGGGGAGACGCCGCGCCTGCGGCTGTGCTCCTCGTCCAGGGAGAAGACGGCCACCTGGGACGGGAAAAGCTGCTTGATCCCCTTGACCATGCCAGCGCCTTCAGACGTGCCCATCCAGCCGTACTCGCTCTCCATGTCGAACACCAGGTTCACGGCCGCGCTCTTCTGGAGGATGCCCACGAGTAGCAGCCGGGTGAGGAAGCTCTTTCCGGTGCCGCTCTTGCCGAAGACGCCGTTGGAGCGCTTGACGAACTCCTCCAGGTCCAGGCACACCCTGGTCTCCATGTCCAGGGGGTTGCCCACCCAGAAGTGGCGCCCGTCCTCCGCTCCAAAGACCATCTGTACGTCCTCCTCAGAGGCCAGATGCACGGGCGAGAAGTGGGCCGGCACCGTCTTGGCGGGCGTTGGGCCTTCCACCGAGGCCAACGCCCCCTCAAGGGCCAGCATCGGCAGCACGCGCAGGGTTGCGTAGGAGACGGCGCCGGACACCACCTGGGCGACAATCGGGTTGGACAGGTCTGGCGGGTTGCCCCTGAGGGACTCGTCGGAGGACTCCAGGACCACGTCTGTGATTATGCCGAAGAACCGGCGGCTCTTGCCGTGGAGCACAACGTGCTGCCCCAGGGCCATGTCCTCCACCGGGGTCTGGGGGTCAAGGCGCACGTCAACGCCCCGGCTGAGGGAGCCTCCCACCAGAACGCCAAGGTACTTGCCCTGCCGCGAGTCCGTCACCGTACGGCCCTCTGTAGAATGGCTTCCACCCGCCGGAACTCACCGGGGAGGAGGCCCATCAGCTGCTTGCCGGCCTCCACCAGAAAGCCGTTGACGTCCGACTGGGCCGCCGCGGCCAGGCTCAGACACGCCGCCGTCACCTCCTCCAGCGCCGGTATGCTCGACGTAGCCAGAGGACGCAGGAAGGCGGGGTTAGCGGTGAACCGCCGAACTTCATCGGGGCCGCAGGCGTAGACGAAGGCGTAGATGGGAGGGGGCGCAGGCGGCAAGTAGTAGCGGGGCGTCCCATCCGGGCTGTGGCCTACCACAACAGCCTGAAAGTCGGTGCGCAGCAGCTGTGAAAGCTGTGGATTGCTCAGGTAAACGTCCTCCTCCGATGCTTCTTCCGCGCCGCGGGCTACGGGCTTGCGGGAGGCGTCTATGCCCTGGGTTGCAACGTGGTGCACCACCCCGTAGGCGGGGTATGGGCCCCCCGTGCGTATCAACGCGCCCAGAGGAGGCGCTTCGTACAGCCGGTAGCACTGGGTGGTAAAGCCAGTGGTGGAGGTCTCAACAACCTCGCCAAGGCGGGCCGCGCTCTCTAAAGCCATTAAAGCCATTTCAGCCTCTTGGAAGCATTCTTGCCGGAGGTGTACACCGGCAGGCGCTGCTGCCGGAGGGCGTCCTCCACTATCAGCCGGAACTCCTCCCGGTCTCCCACCGTCACCACGGCCTGCTCGTGGGCCTCCGATATGGCGACAGGGTAGCCGTGCCCCTTCCGGCACTGGTCGACCAGCAGGGCGTGGGTCATCTCCAGCAGCTCGCGGTCCTCAGCGACCCACTCCGGCACCTCCACGCGCGCCAGCTCCGCGCCGACGTTCAGGTAGAAGAAGCGTACCTGGTGTCCTCCGTAGTACTGCTCCACGATTGAGGACGCGCTGGCGAACAGGTCCGAACGCTCCTTTTCCGCCAGCAATCCCCCGAAAAGGTCTCTGTCCATGACGCCTGACACGCCGTCGCAGGGGCGCCGCCCAGGGCGCAGTGTCCGGCAGTGCATGTCGCAGTTGGCCGCATCGTAGTGGCACAGGCTGGGATCCAGGCGCAGGGCGTTGACCACCTCGGTGCCGCGCGGGAGGCTGACGTAGGCGGCCAGGGCTAGGGGCCTGGAGCGCGCCATCTCCCGCAGCTCGTCCAACGCCGGCAGGAACATGTCCTCAATCAGCGCCTTCCGAACGAAGTCCGGGTGCGCCTGTCCAGCCAGTCCCCACAGCACAAGGGAGCCATCCACAAGGGCGATAGTCGGAATCTCCGGGTCTGACTGCCTGGCGAGGGCTGCAAGGGCCCGCAGCTCCTCAACGGCGCGCATTGCTCCCAGAAGCGGCCCTTCCAAGGGCCGAGAGCGGCTGCCCTCCGGGTCAAAGACGTGCAGGCTGTCGTCGTCCGCGTAGAGCCGTGGCTCGCTGTCCAGCCATGCGCCGGGGTTGCTGCCGTAGCGGATGCGCACTCTGCCGATGTTTATGAGGAAGCACTGGATGGGCAGGTGCCTGTCCACGTCTATGTGGGAGCCGTCCACGGCGAGCGCTGTGTAGCCTGAAGGCGGGGCAGGGGAGGGGTATCGCCCGGCCAGCGACCCCGCAAGGCCGGGGATGAGGAAGGTTGCCCGGCTCAGAACCCGCTTCTCCTCCAGCGCATCGGGCTCAGCGGTGGAGAGGACGCTGAAGGCGCGCTCCAGCCGGTGGGCGCGGTCGGCTGCCTGGCCGTCCAGGCGGGACGCGGCCTCTTGTATCTGGCCGGCGACTTTATGCAGGTCAAGGGACATGGGTTATCCTTGCAACCGCTATGGCCTTGCGGAGGCCATATAAGCTCGATGGAAACGCGGTGGCGGTGGGAGTTCCGCTCGTCCTGAGCTTGTTGAAGGGCATGAGCGGAAATGGGACGTCCGGCGCTGAGTCGTATATTGTCATAGTAATGCCCGCTATCTCAGCACCCGGTCGTCGCCGACGCGACGGGTGACGCGCTGCTGGTCCAGGTACTCCAACAGCGACAGAGCGTACTTGCGGCTGGTCCGGAACCGGTCCCGTACCTGCCCCACGTTTATCTTGCCTTGCTCCCGGATGGTGGACACAATGCCCTCCACCATCTCCCGGTAGGCGTCCGCATCGTAGACCACAGACTCGTTGATCCTGACCACGCGGCCCTCGTCCACCAGCAGGTTCAGGAGGTCGTCCGCCAAGCCCGCGTCCGTGGGCGGCGAGTAGGGGTTGGAGCGCAGGGAAGCCAGGTAGACCTCAATGCGGGACTGCTGCCCGCCGGTCAGGACTATGCGATGGTGGGGCAGTCGCGCCAGGTTGTTCTCCTCGGACACAACGCCATCCTCAATGAGACGGCGCAGGACGAGCTGGAACTGCTGGGTTGACAGGTTCAACCGGCTTCGCAGCTCCTCCTTGTGGATGCCGCCGCGCAGGGGATGCTCTCCGTGGTAGGCTTCCAGCGCGCCGACTACCCTGCGGCGCAGCGAGGCCCACCCCACCGCCGAGTACACCAGCGCCCTGGGCGCAGCCGCAAGGTCTCCAAGAGCCACCGCGCGCCCGTCCAAGGCCAGCCGTTCCACGAGAGCGCGGGCGTCCGAAAGCGAGAGGTTGGCGCGGTTTGCCAGCCCTTGCAGGTCGCACGGCTCGGCGGTCTGCAACGTCTGGAGGAGCGCCTCATCCTCTGAGCCGCCCTCCATCACCTCCAGGCGCGCCAGGGTGGGGGAGTGGCGGCGGCGGTGCCGCTTGGCGTGGGGTTCCACCACAACTCCACCCCCAATGGTGGCGTCAGAGGAGCGTATGACAAAGTAGTCGCCCTTCACCAGCGCCAGAGGAGTCTCCAGGCGCGCCTGCGCCCAGGTCTCCTCGCCGGGCAGAGCCTCGTCAGTCTCAAGGAGCCTCACCCTTGCGTTGGCCTCCTGGGAGCCGGTGTGAAAGGTGACCGGCCTGTTGTGCTTCAAGCTTCTGGGGGCGTCCGCCAGCAGCCGGAGGCGGACGTCTGTGGCGATGGTCGGCCTGAGCCAGCGGGGTGTTGTCAGCACCTCGCCGCGCTGGACCTCGTCGTGGGACACGCCCGAAAGGTTCACCGCCAGCCGTCTGCCGGGCAATGCCGTCTCCATCTTCTGGCGATGGCTCTGGAGGCCCCGGATGCGTGACACCCGCCCGGACGGCAGTATCTCCACCTCCTGCCCAACGGACAGCGACCCGTCTATGAGAGCGCCGGTGACCACTGTCCCAAAGCCCGGCATGGTGAAGGAACGGTCGATGGAGAGGCGCGGCCTTCCCGCGTCCCTGCGGGTCTCGGTGGACTCCAGAAGCCCGTCCAGGGCCTCTAGCAGCCCCGTCAGGCCATCTCCGGTGACTGCTGACACTCCTACCATGGGCGCGCCCTCAAGGGTGGTGTTTTTCAGTATGTCCTCAACCTCCGCCATGACCAGCTCCACAATCTCCTGGTCAACCAGGTCATTCTTGGTGACGACCACCAGCCCACGCTTGACCCGCAGCAGGTCCAGGATAGCCAGGTGCTCCCTGGTCTGGGGCATGACCGATTCGTTGGCCGCTACTACCAGCATCGCCAGGTCTATTGCGCCGACGCCGGCCAGCATGTTCTTAATGAACCGCTCGTGGCCGGGCACGTCCACAATGCTGATCTCCCGGCCGCTGGGCAGCGTGAGCCATGCGAACCCCAACTCAATCGTGAGGCCGCGCTCCTTCTCCTCGCGCAGGCGATCGGGGTCTATCCCGGTCAGAGCCTGGACAAGGGTTGACTTGCCGTGGTCTACGTGTCCTGCTGTGCCTGCAACGTACATTTGGAGGGTTCTCCGGGGGGTGATGAGAGAAGGATAGCACAAGGGCAGGGCAGGGGCAATTTGAGCGTTTAGGTTGAAGATTTAGCGGTCAACTTATTAGCGCCTCGTAGTAGACCACCTCCCATGCGATGGAAGCGGCAAGGTAGGTGTTCAACAGTCTTATCACCTCATCGTACCGTGTCCCAGACAGAGTGCAGGCGCCTGTAAGGCTTCCGCAGTATTCAAGGCGTTTTTGTTCATAATTTTGGCGAGCTTCATCCCGCGCTGCCTTTGCGGTGTTTACCCTGCTACGCAGGCCGCTGTTCTCCAGATTGGTGTTCCTGTGCAGTTCAATCATGTAGCTGTCTATGTTGGTATGAGGTATCCAACATCCATCATCTTGAGAATTTGCGTCTCCCTTGGGCCAATAGTAATAGTCACCTGACGAACCCCTTCTAACGCTCATAACGCGGTGAGCTACGGGGCCGGATCCAAGTTCACACGCAGCTGTTGGAGTAAAGCTGATTACCGCCCCAATTACAATATCCCCTGGATAGAAGTTGGTCAGCCAGGTTGCCGAATCCAGGCAGGTTATCTTTGGTTCCATGCTTCCCGTGCACGTGAATCCTGCCGTGTAGGACTCAACTATGAGCGGTTCCCTGCGTCGCTCCAGTTCTGCTATCTCTTGCTGTAGGTTCCTGGCTCGTAAGGTTAGAGAATCTACTCGCAGAACCAGAGCATCTCTTTGGTCTTTTGCTTCTTCCAGTTCGCCCGCTTCTTCTATAAGGGCCTCGTGTCTGGTTGTTAGGGTCTCGTGTCTGGCTGTTAGGGCCTGGTGTTCGGATGTCTTGTCGGAAAGCTGCGCCGTCTTGGTAGTCAGCTGTTCCGTGGTCGTTGCAAGGTCGGCGGTAAGCGTCGCGTTCTCCGCCGTCTTGGTAGTCAGCTGTTCCGTGGTCGTTGCAAGGTCGGCGGTAAGCGTCTCGTTCTCCGCTGTCTTGGCTGTCAGCCGTTCCGTGGTTGCTTCAAGGTCCGCGGTAAGCGTCTCACTCTCCGCTGCCTTGGCTGTCAGCCGTTCCGTGGTCGCCTGAAGGTCTGCAGTAAGCGTCTCATTCTCCGTTGTCTTGGCCGTCAGCCGCTCTGTGGTCACCTTAAGCTCAGACCGCAGGCCCGTAATCTCTGCTGCTGCGCTCCCCAGCTGTGTGTTGGCTGCGCTGAGGTCGGCCGTCAACGTCTCATTCTCTGCTATCTTGCCATCAAGCTGCTCCCTAGCTGCTGCAAGGTCTGTGGTAAGCTGCTCGTTTTGAGTCTGGGCGGCCTCCAACCGGTTCCTGGTTGCATCTAACTCTGCATTGGCGCCGTTTAGCTGCAACAGCAGAATGGCCGCAATTACAATCCCCAGGGATGTAGAAACAATAGCCAGGTTACGCATGATCTTCCTTCCTGGACGACGAGAGTCGCCCGCCCCAGCTTCACTGGAGGGGCTCATGGTGTGGGGTAGGGGTGGTGAGAGAAGGATAGCAGAAGGGCAGGGCAGGGGCAATTTGGGCGAGGCTGCGTATTGACCCGTGTTGCCTCCACCGTATGCGCCCACACTCCGGACCATACGGCAGCGCGAGCCGGCGTCCACCGGAGCGCTGCAACCTCAAACGAAACGCAAAAATACCTCGTTGCCCAGCGGCCGCCCTTTACTGGTGAGACGGAGCGCGCCGTCACGAAGCTCTATCAGGCCAAGCACGGTCAGATCGTCCACCTGTTTACCGTACACCGAAGCAACGCTCTCGCCAAACCGGCGTTGGAAGTCCTGCAGGCGCACTCCGTCGTCTAGCCTCATCCCAAGCATCATGGTCTCCGCCATCTCCAGCCGCCTGTCTATGGCCTCTACGGAGCCAACGGAGGGAATTTCTCCTATGGCCTCTGAGGACAGGGCGACTGCGGGGGCCTGTCGCTGAGCCGCCTTGCCCAGGCGGGTGATATACTCCCGCGGCGAGGCGATGTTCCAGAACCGCCACTGCCCCAGGTAGGAGTGCGCCCCAGGTCCAACCCCAAGATAGGGCATGTTGAGCCAGTATGTCAGGTTGTGACGGCTCTCCATGCCCGGCTTTGCCCAGTTGGAGATCTCGTAGTGGCGGTAGCCCGCCTGCGCCAGCATATCCTCCGCCACCAGGTACATGTCCGCCGCCAGGTCGGGGTCGGCTTCGGGAATCTCGCCCAGCCGGGTCTGCCGCTCCATAGGCGTGCCGCCCTCCAGGGTCAGGCAGTAGAGTGACAGGTGCTCCGGCGATAGCTCAAGGGCCTGCTCCAGGGTGTCGCGCCACTGCTCCAGACTCTGATGGGCTATGCCGTACATGAAGTCCAGGCTGACGTTGTTGAAGCCGTCCCGCCGCGCCTTCCGATACGCCGCCACCGCTTCCTGCGCCGAATGCCTGCGCCCCAGGAAGCTCAGCAGGGCGTCGTCTAGGCTCTGTACGCCGATGCTCAGGCGGTTGACGCCCGCCTGCCGAAGGGTTGACGCCTGCCCGTCGGTGAGGTCGCCGGGGTTGGCCTCCATCGTGACCTCGGCATCGGCAGCGATGCGGAACGCGCCGTGGACGGCCTCCAGCACGTCCGTTATGGCCTGCCGTGGCACGTAGGAGGGCGTGCCTCCCCCGAAGAAGATGGTGTTGACCTGCTGCGCGCCCAGCAGCGCGCCCCAGCAGCGTATCTCGCCCACCAACGCCCGCACGTAGCCGGGGATGAGGGACTCTATGCCGGAGTAGGTGTTGAAGTCACAGTAGGGGCACTTGGTGTGGCAGAAGGGGATATGTACGTAGAGGCCAATCTGCCCAGGAGGCGGTTGTAGCGTATCGTTTTTCTGGGTCATTGACAGATGCTCCGCGCGATGCAAGGCCTTGCCGGACGCCGTATTGCGCCGTCAGACGTTGAACAGGAAGTTGACCACGTCGCCGTCCTGGACGGGGTATGCCTTTCCCTCCAGGCGCAGCAGTCCCTTCTTCCTTCCTTCGGCAAGACTGCCGCACTGTATCAGATGGTCGTAGGAGATCACCTCGGCACGGATGAAGCCTCTCTCAATGTCGGTATGAATCTTCCCGGCGGCCTTCACCGCCAGGGTGTCCCTGTCGATGGTCCAAGCCCTCACTTCGTCTGGGCCAACGGTGAAGAAGGACGTCAGGCCCAGGAGCTGGTAGGAAGCGCGGATGGCGCGGTGGAGCCCCGGCTCCTGAAGCTCCATCGCGCTCCGAAACTCCTCGGCCTCATGCTCGTCCATCTCCGCCAGTTCCATCTCCAGCGCCCCGCAGAGGACTACAACCTCCACTCCGGGCCTGGAATACCGGGACCTCAGGTCCTCCTCCAGCGCCGACGCCTGGGGCGCGTCCTCCTCCCCGATGTTCCAGACGATGAGCATGGGCTTTGCCGTCAGGAACTGGAAGTTGTCCAGCAGCTTGGCCTCATCGGCGGACAGCTGCTGCTCCCGGATGGGCGTCTCTCGCTCCAGTTCGCCCTTGATCCTGTCCAGGGTGACGTGCTCTCTCAGCCTGCGCTCCCTTTCCTGGGCTTTTGCGCCTTTCAGCTCGCCCTCCAGGCGCTCCACCCTCCGCTCCAGGATGGCCAGGTCGGCAAAGGCCAACTCCAGGTCCATGGCGGCCAGGTCCCGGTGAGGGTCTATCGCTCCGTCAACGTGGGGCACTGTGGGGTTCTGAAAGGCTCTGACAACGTGCAGGAGGGCGTCCGTCCTCTGAAGCAGGTTGAGAAACTCTCCTGCAATTCCCTGAGACTTGGTCAGGCCCTCGGGAGTTCCGGGGAAGTCAGTGTACCTGACCTCTGCGGGCGCCGTCTTCCGTGGTCGAAACATCTCTACCAAGGGCCAAAGCCTGGGGTCTTCCACCTTGGCCACACCCAGGTTGGGCTTGGTGGCCGAGGCGGAAAACTGGCTTACGTCCGCAGACCCCCTGCTCAGGGCGTTGAAGACGGTGGTCTTGCCACTCTTGGGCAGGCCGACAATTCCTATTTCCACTTTGCAGGCTTACTCTACTGCGTAGAGAGTGCCGTCCTTGGAGGCAAGATACATGACGCCGCCGGCCAGCACGGGCGTGGAGGTAAGGCTATCGGCGATTTGCATCGCCCACTGCTCTTCACCGCTGTCCTTGTCTATGCCGTAGAGCCTCCCCTTGCTGTCGCTGACGATGACCAGGTTCTCTACCAGCGTGGGCGTTGAGAGTTGGTCTGCTTCTGTACTGAATATCCAGACTTTTTTCCCGTTAGTCGAATCTATGGCATGAAGCTTGCCGCCGGCGGAGGGAACATACACCTTTTCCGCATCGGCGGCCGGGGTTGTATCAATGGGGCTTCCCGTTCTGTAGACCCACTCTACGCCCTTCGGCAGCCCCGGGTGATCGATCATGCCCCAGAGCCACAGCTGCAAACTGAACCTGTACCACCTGCTGTAGAAAAGCACCTCTTTTTCTTTGATGTTCACGGACGTCACAAGGCCGTTGCGATAAGGAATGAATACGGACTCCCCGGAGATTACGGGGGAACCCATGATCAGCCGATTGAAGCCACGGAACGAGAACCGCCTCTTGCCGGTGTCCGTATCGTAGATAGTCACACGCCCGTCAAATGAGGATACCACCAGGAGATCGTCCGAGAGGGCAGGGGTGTTGGTAATCCAGTCTCTGGTGGCGTGAGACCATCGTTCGACCCCGGTCAAGGCGTCCAGGGCATAGATTCTCCCGTCCCCGGAGCCAATGTACACCACACCGTCCTTCACCAGTGGCGAGCCGGCTGTGGGGTTCTGATTGGTGACGAACTCCCACCGGATTTCACCCGTATCGGCGTCCAGGGCCATGACCCGCTTGTTGCGTACGCCGAAGAAGACCATGCCGTCCGCAACCGCGGGCGAGGAGTCCACCGGCGCCACAGTGGAGCGTTCCCATATAGTACTGCCGGTAGCCGCGTCAAGCGCCACCACCCGGTTGTCCTGGGTTGTGAGATACAACCTTCCTTCCTTTATCGCGGGTGTGGATATTATGGGATCAGAGGTCTCAAAGGTCCACTTCACCCGGCCTGCAATATTCGCGCTCTCGCCGGGAACCAGACCTGGCCCCTCGGTTGTCCTGTGGATCATTGCCCACTCACCTGGGCCGGATATGGCGGTGATGTTGGAGGAAGGGGCGGGCAGGGGAAGGGTGATGTTCAGAAACTGGACCATCATCACGGCGCACACCGCCGCCAGGCCGGAGCCAAGGAGGCCCAGCCGTACTCTGTTGGACTTATTTCTCTGGGCCTCCCTCTCCTCCGACGTGAGTACCTCCTGGCCTTCGGCAGCCGCCACGCGGTTCAAGACGCCCCAACACTCGAGGCACCAGTAGGATCCGGCTGCGTTGCGGTGTCCGCAAACCGTGCAGATGACCGGAGGGCCTGCCTCCACCGCGGGCGCCGCTTCCGCAGAGCCCATGCCGGGGAACTCGCTTTGCGCCTCCAGCGCCTCAGTTATCCGGAATGGCGCCGCCGTCGGGTCCGGTATGGGCGCCGCAGCCGCCATTGCCGCAACGAAGTCACTTGGAGTCTCGTATCGCCGCTCCGGGTGGGAAGCCAGGGCCTTGAGGATAACGGCGTCAAGCTGCGACGGGATATTGGGGTTCACCCGGCTGGGCAGAGGCGGGAACGAGGTAAGCTGCCTCGCCTGGACGGAGGATCGCTCCAGAGCGTTGAATGGGACCGTGCCGGTCAGCATATCGTAGGCCAGCACTCCAATGGAGTAGACGTCGGAGAGGATGTTGGGGGCGGAGGCCTGTCCCAACTCCGGGGCCGTGTAGGTGGGCAGTGGGGTCTTGAGGGCCATTCGCATGCCGGACGGCGCGCCCTCGCCCAGTAGGGCAATGCCGAAATCGGCCAATAGTACCTGTCCCGTTTCAGGGTCCAGGAATATATTGCCCGGCTTTATGTCCCCGTGATGAATCCCCACGTCCCGCGCCGCCTCTACGGCTGCCGCCACCTGCTTCAGAATGATCATTGCCTGAGACGCCGGAATGGGCTGCTGCATCCACTGCCTCAGAGTGGGCCAGGATACGTGCTGCATTGCTATCCAGTGGACGTCTCCCTCGCTCTCTTGACCGTAGATGGGTAGAATGTTGGGGTGGCTCAGTTCTGCCACCCGTTCCATCTCGCGGGAGGACCTCTCCAGGAGGGCCTCGTCGTTGCACATATAGGGACGCAGCACCTTCAACGCCACAAACCCCTCCTGGTTTGGGG
Organism: Dehalococcoidia bacterium; assembly: GCA_965263185.1. GTDB lineage: Bacteria > Chloroflexota > Dehalococcoidia > Lucifugimonadales > UBA2985 > JAPPHY01. Next base: position 58,864 of record OZ253588.1, read on the forward strand.
TCTGGGCCTTGTACACCGTGGCCAGGCCGGTGCTGCCTACCTGCTCCAGGAGCACATACCTACTGATAGTTCTCTGCATCACATCTCCAGACATCGCCAAGTTAACGTCTATGCCTACTGTATATATACGATGGATTCACGCGTTGGGTTCTCCGATTAGGGAGATTCTACCTGGGACGCCTGTGCCGGCAACCCACTACCCGGACTGCTCCTCTTTGTCGTCCAGCACCCTGTAGCTGCTGCTCTCTATGAACCCCTTGCCCTTCTCGGCAGATGGCGCTGTCTTGCCGGACGTGAACCCTGCGAGTATGCGAGACGCCATCAGGAAAAGACCCAGGAAGACTATGGCGAGCACAAGCAGGATCAACGTACGGAAGAATAGGGCGCCGGACGCGAGCGCAATCAACAAGTATAACGCAAGCCTGTACCGAAGCGGTAAGCCCATCATTTGAACACTCGCTGGCGCAACTCGCCTTTCGCTGATCTATCCCTTATGTTGTATTATACTTTGTATGGGCGCATTTGGAAACGCATCTGTTTGGACATTTCATGCTTCACATTCTATACGGCGTTGACGACTTCTCCATACATGAGGCCCTGGAGCGCCTGAAAGCCCAGGTGGGGCCGCTTGACGTCCTGGACGCCAATGTCACCAGAGGCCACGTTTCCTCCTTTTCGCCTCAGCAGATACAGGCCCTGTGCCACACAGGGCCGTTCCTGGCGTCCAAACGCCTGGTGATAGTAGACGGCCTCCTGTCCATGTTCGATGGCCGTCGGCCCTCCAGGAGAGGCCGTGGAAACCGTGACGACTCCTCGCAGTGGCTGTCCATGGCCGAGTACGTTCCGGACATGCCCCCATCCACGGACCTTATACTGCTTGACGGCCCAATAGGGAGAACCAACGCGATGCTGGGTCGCCTGTCTCCACTGGGACAGGTCAAGGAGTTTCCAGCCCTCAGAGGCGCAGGGCTGAGCCGCTGGATTCAGGACAGGGCCGCGGCAAAGGAGTGCGCCATATCCGGAGAGGGCGTGAGGCTGCTGGCTGAGCTGGTGGGCGGCAACCTGTGGACCCTTGATAGCGAGCTGGAAAAGCTGTCCCTCTACTGCGCGGGCCGCAAGGTGGAGGGAGAAGACGTGCGGCTCCTGGTGTCGTTTGCCAACGAGATGAGCGTCTTCAACGCCGTTGACGCCATACTGGAGAGAAAGTACTCCGAAGCCCTGCGAATTATGAGACGCCTGATGGAGGGCGGAGCCACCGGGCCATACATAGTGGCGATGGTGGCCCGCCAGGTGAGACTCCTGCTCCTGGCCAAGGACCTGGAGGTTAGAGAGGTCCCTGGGAACCAGATGGGGGGGCGCCTGGGTGTGCCATCGGGATGGGTACTGAACAAGGTGCGAGAGCAGGGGAGACGTTACTCCACGGCTGCGCTGGAGTCTCTGCACAGGGGTCTGCTGGAGACCGATCTGGCTGTCAAGACCGGTCGTATAACCGAGAACGCGGTTGGGGAGTTCCTGATAGAGGTTTTTGCCAGGGTTCCTGGCCGGACAACCGCTTAGGGTACGTCTGAGGCCGCGTTGGGCCGTCCCTAGCCGTCAGGCGAGACTGCGCTCACCGCTTTGTCCAGTCTCATACGTGAGCCGTCCGGCAGAACCACGGAAACCCTGCCTGCCACCGCCGGGTTGCGCTTCGCCCACCTCAGAATCTCCCGGACCGCAATATCCCCCTTCTGAGGATACTGCCTGGAGAAGTAGTGTGGAGCGTCAAAGTGGTCCAGCACATGCCCAGGATTCTTGAACCTGCGTCCATCTATTTCATAGTGGTGCTTGCCCAGGATGGCCGAAATGCTCTTTCTGCCGCTGCCGGCGCCTGTATCGGCCCGGACAGGCGCAATGGGAGCCGGAGCAGGGGGCGCGGGCTCTTCAGCCACAGCCACGCTTTGCCTCAGCCTGGAGAGAAGGCTGCGTTTTTCCTCAAGCTGGGCGTCATAACGGGCCTTATTCAACTCCAACTCACGTATCTCCTCCTCCAACTCCTTCTCAAGCACGCTCATAACCATATACATAGCCCTCTCTCCTTGAGAGCAAGCCTCCTTAAGGCATTGCTATAAGGCTGCCATGCTCATTACTTAAGGCATTCTGTAAGGCTATCATAAGGCACCCATGCTGTCAAGGGCCTTACCGTGAGGTCTTAAGGGTTTGCCTTATTCCGTGCCTTGGCATTTGCCTTATGGTTTAGGTGTTGCCTTAAGGCGCGGGGCGAGGCAAGGCGCGGCGGGGTTCGGGCGCGGTTGAGGTTGGGCCGGCAAGGCAGTCCCGCGGAAAGCCGGGGCGCCTTAAACGTCGTGCTGGATCTCGTTGTAGCAGGCCACAAAGTGCCCCGGCTCTATCTCCCTGAGAGCAGGCCTGGGGCTGAGACGGCACTCACTGGAGGCTTTGGGGCACCGTGGGAGGTACGGACACTGGTCCGGAAGATCTATGAGGTTTGGGGATGAACCGGGTATGGGATGGAGGGCGCGCATAGGCTCATCGAGCCTGGGAATGGACTGAAGAAGCGCCCACGTATAGGGATGATAGGGACGCTGGAACAGGCTGCGGGTGTCCGAATACTCCACCACTGCGCCTGCGTACATGACGGCTACGTCCGCAGCCGCCTTGGCAATGACCCCCATATCGTGGGTGATAAGCATAATGGCGGAGCGCCTTTCCGCCTGCAAGCGCTTGAGCCTGTCAAGCACGTCTGCCTGGAGAGTAACGTCCAGGTTGGAGGTGATCTCGTCTGCAATGAGGACCCGTGGGTTCCAGGCCACAGCCATAGCAATCATCACCCGTTGGGCCTGTCCTCCGCTAAGCTGGAATGGGTACTGCTTGAGGATATTTACGGGCGAAGGTAGCTCCAGCTCCGTCAGAAGCTGCAGGGACCTCTGCCTGATCTCCTGCTTGGACATGCGTCCATGAGCCAGAAAGACCTCCTCAAGGTGAGCGCCTATGTTGAGCAACGGATTGAGGGCCGTGGCAGGCTCCTGGAATATAATGGCTATGTCCTTGCCGCGTATCGTTCTAAGCTCCTCGTTGCTTATCTCAAGGAGATTCCGTCCATCGAAGTACACCGCGCCCCGCAGCGTCCTTCCCGGGTAAGGCAATAGACGCAGAAGCGAGAGGGCGGTCACAGATTTTCCGGAGCCACTCTCTCCCACAATCCCCAGTATGCTGTCCTCCTTCAGGGTCAGGTTTACCCCGTTTACGGCCTTTACCTCACCGTCACTGGTGAAGAAAGATGTATAGAGGTCATCTACACTGAGGATAACCGCTTTTGAGGCGATATTTGAATTGTCCGGCGTCATGCTCGTCACTTTACTCAACTCCCAGGCCCAGCATTCGGACTACCGGCGTTGCCGTCCGCAGGACAGCCCCAGAATGAGCGCCATCCATGTCAGAGGTCGGCCCAAGGCAAAAGAAGCCCCTTAACGCAGAGAGTCTTACATCCCAATGCGGTAAAGTCAAGCGGTCAACGGCGCAATTAGCCGCGCCCGGACTGCCAGCGTTGGTGTTCGCATGACAGCCCTGGAATGAGCGCCACCCATGTCAGAGGTCGGCCCAAGGCCAAAGAGGCCCCTTAACGCAAAGCCTCGCATCGCCGCGCGGCAAGGCCAGGGGGTCAGCGGCAGGATCCGCATCCTCCGGCGGGAGCCAAGACGCGGAATCGTCGCCGCAAGCGGTCAGCGGCGCAATTAGCCGCGCCCGGACTACCGGCATTGCTGTCCGCATGACAGCCCCAGAATGAGCGCCACCCATGTCAGAGGTCGGCCCAAGGCCAAAGAGGCCCCTTAACGCAATGCCAGGGGGATAGCGTCGAGGTCCGCATCCTCTGGCGGGAGCCAAGACGCGGGAACATCGCTGCAAGCGGCCGGGCGACCGGACGACCGGCATTGTTTATTCGCAGGACAGCCCCGTAATGAGCGCCACCCATGTCCAGGTCGGCCCAAGGCCAAAGAGGCCCCTTACCGCAAAACCTCGCATCGCCGTGCGGCAAAGCCAGAGGGTCAGCGGCAAGGTCCGCATCCTCCAGCGGGAGCCAAGACGCGGAAGCATCGCCGCAAGCAGCCGGGCGCCAGGATGACCGGACTACGGCGTTGTTGCTCGCAGGACAGCCCAGGAATGGGCGCCATCCATGTCAGAAGGTCGGCTCAAGCCAAAGATGCTCCTTAACGCAAAGCCTCGCATCGCCGTGCGGCAAGGCCAGGGATCAGCGGCAAGGTCCACATCCTCCGGCGCAGGACAGGACGCGGGAACATCGCCGCAAGCGGTCAGCGGCGCAATTAGCCGCGCCCGGACTGCCAGCGTTAGTGTTCGCATGACAGCCCTGGAATGAGCGCCACCCATGTCAGAAGGTCGCCTCAAGTCCAAAGAGGCTCCTTAACGCAAAGCCTCGCATCGCCGCGCGGCAAGGCCAGGGGTCAGCGGCAAGTTCCGCATCCTCCGGCTGGAGCCAAGACGCGGAAGCGTCGCTGCAAGCGGCCGGGCGCCAGGACGACCGGATTGCCGGCATTGTTGTTCGCAGGACAGCCCCGGAATGGGCGCCACCCATGTCAGAGGTCGGCTCAAGTCCAAGGAGGCCTCTTAACGCAAAGCCCTGCATCGCCGTGCGGCAAGGTCCGCATCCTCCGGCGCAGGACAGGACGCGGGAACATCGCCGCAAGCGGCCGGGCACCCGGCGTGGAACAGCAAACGAGAACATCGCTGCAAGTGACGCAAGCCCGCGTCCTCCAGCGCCGAACGGCAATTGACAATACCCATATGTTATGTCAACTAAAGACGTCCCTGATGCCTAGAGATTGACATAACATATATAGGGCGAACATGGAACGCAGCCTCCCCTACACAACCCCTGAATACCCTTAAGATATGGGTATGTACCCCTTGCCATCGTTCCGCTCGTCCAGCCCTCCCATGTAAACGTACTCGCCATCCGGCGTCACCTTCCGCGCCATTCCATCCGCAAAGTCGATGTGCACAGTGCCGCCCTCGCACTCCACAGCTATCAGGTCTCCCTCACGGGACGCCAGCTTCCGTGGAGTCGTCTCGATGACATTGTTCTCGCCCTTCTTGAACTCCATCCAAGTCTGTACCGACTCCGGGCGCAGTATGTTGCTTCCTTGCGCGCCGTCGACTATCGAAAGTCCATCCGGGCTACAGTTAAAGAACGGCCTGGCAGGCAATCCGTCGTGTTCAAGTGTCATAGCTCTCCTTCTGTGTGTTATTACGTTATTGCGGCGATACGCTCAGGGCCCCGCCGACGCGGGCCACGGCCCTCCGGCCCCCCTGATGGTCCAGCAGCTCTACAATGGCCTTCAGGAGGCCGTCCATGCCCCATTTCTTGGCTGCCGATACAATCACAACCCTGTCCTGGTCAATCGCGGCCCTGAGACGCTGGGCGTATCCTTCGTTCAGGTCATTATCGGACAGGAGGTCTACCTTGTTCAAGACCAAGATACGACTCGCTTCGTTCCCCAGGTGGAGCTCTGCCAACAGGTCGTCCACAACCTGGACCTGCTCCGGAGCGTTCCGGTGTGTTATATCTATGACGTGGAGCGCCACGTCGGCTCCCTCAAGCTCCTCCAGCGTAGCTCTGAAGGCCGCCACCAGCGTAGGCGGCAGCTTCTGGATGAAGCCAACGGTATCCGTAAGCAGGAACGGCGCTTTGCCCGGGAGGGATACTCTCCTGGTAATGGGGTCCAGCGTGGAGAACAGCTTGTCCTCCGCTATCACGTCCGCGCTGCTGAGGGCATTGAGGAGGGTGCTCTTTCCCGCATTGGTGTATCCCACCAGCGAGACCACCGGTATACCTTCTCGCTGCCGGCGCTGGCGATACAGAGAGCGCTGTTTGCGAACTCGTTCCAACTCTCGCTTCAGCTTCTGAATCCTGTTGCGTATAATGCGCCGGTCGGTCTCCAGCTGGGTCTCTCCGGGCCCCCTGGTACCTATGCCGCCGCCCAGCCGTTCAAGGTGCGCCCATTGGCCTACCAGTCGCGGCAACAGGTACTCATGCTGAGCCAATTCCACCTGGAGCCGCCCCTCGTGGGTCTGGGCTCTACGCGCGAATACGTCCAGGATAAGAGCGGTGCGGTCGATAACCTTTATGCCAAGGGCCTCTTCCAGGTTCCTCTGCTGGGTAGGCGTGAGCTCATCGTCGAATATCGCTACGTCCGCCTGTTTCTCGTCCCTGAGGTCCCTGAGCTCTTCCAGCTTGCCCTTGCCAAGGTAGGCATGGGTACGCCTGTCCAGGCGTTGGCTCAGAGCGCTCACCACCTCCGCGCCCGCAGTCCGGGCCAGCAGCCCCAACTCCTCCAGGGAGTCCGCCACTGACCACAGATGAGGGTCGCCTTTGATCTCGACTCCCACCAGGATGGCTCTCTCCGGGCGGGCCTTTGTGGATATGGCAGCCTTGGGCACTGGGCGATACCTCCTGGGACGCTCTTAACCGGAGGGCGGGTCTGGAATCCGCCAGGACCTCAGCCGCTCCAGACCCTTTTCCATCTGCTCATCGGCGATGGTTAGAGACAGGCGAATGTACCCCTCGCCGTACCTGCCGTAACCGGCGCCAGGGGTCACCACTATAGCCTTCTCCTCAATGAGCAGAGCGGAGAAGGCTCCCGATTTCCATCCCGGGGGAAGCTTGGCCCAGACGTAGAGGCTGGCCCTGGGGACGCTTACCTCCAACCCTATCTGCCTGAGGGTTGCCACAACCTTGTCTCTGCGCCTCTGATATATCCAGTTGTGCTCTTGGATGCAGTCCTGCGGGCCCTGGAGGGCCTCTATGGCTGCGTGCTGGATGGCCTGTGGTATGCCTGAGTCCAGGTTGGACTTCACACGCATCAGCGCGTTGATCATCTCGGCGTTTCCCACCGCCATGCCTATGCGCCAGCCCGTCATATTGTAGCTCTTGGACAGGGAGTGGAACTCTATGCCCACGTCCTTGGCGCCCGGCGCCTGGAGGAAGCTCATGGGCCTGTAGTCGTCGTAGGCCACCTCAGTGTACGGGGCATCGTGGAGCACGGGGACGTTATGGCGCTTTGCAAAGTCCACCACCTCTTCGAAGAAATCCTCCCCGGCTATGGCCCCTGTGGGATTGTTTGGGTAGTTGAGCCACATGGCCTTGGCTCTGTCAGCCACATCCGACGGTATGGCCTTCAGGTCCGGAAGCCATTGATTCTCCTCCACCAGGGGCATCCAGTGGCACTCGCCTCCGGCGAACATGGTTCCCACTGAATAGACCGGATAGCCGGGATCCGGGACCAGGGCCACGTCTCCGGGGTCTATGAAGCACAGAGCGGCATGCCCAATGCCTTCCTTGGCGCCAATCAGGGGCAGTATCTCCTTATCCGGGTCCAGGGTCACTCCAAAGCGCTCCTCATACCACTGAGCAACGGCCCTGCGAAGCTCCGGCAGGCCTTCCGACTCCGGATAGCGGTGGTTTGGAGGGTCCTGGCTTGCCTCCTGCAGGCGGTCCAGAATATGAGATGGGGTTGGTATATCCGGATCGCCGATGGCAAATGTCACCACGTCTATGCCCTCAGCGCGTTTCTGGGCTATCTTGCGGCTGATCTCCACGAAAAGGTACGGCGGGAGCTGCTCTATACGCCTGGCAAACTTCATGTGATCTGCTCCTTACCATGCACGAAAATCTCCTGAAACGCCTGCACTGTTCTTTCCCTGATCTGCCCCTCGCGAGACCTTGCCAGCCACGGCAGGTCAACCTCCATCTCAATAGTGGCGTCCTTTACGGCCAACCGGCCATTGATAGTAAAGCCATATACCTTGAAGGAAGCGGTGAACCCGTCCTCGCTCCACTCCTGCTTGACCTCGGCCACCTCCGAGGCAAACCTCTCCATCAACTGGGTGTTATAGGCCTTCAACCTCTTGAGGGCCTCGGTTTTGGTGGTCCCGTGTGGGTATGATATATTCATAGCCGACTCACTGCGCCTTCGTTTTTATCCATTCCATTCGCCCTCAAAGACCTCAGCCACCGGCCCCTCCAGATACACCTGGCCAACGCCATCCCAAGAGATGGTAAGAACTCCGCCTGGCAGCGTTATGTCAACTTCATCGCCGGTGTACCCATGCAGGCGACTCGCCACTGCGATGGCGCATGCCCCGGTGCCGCAGGCCAGGGTCTCTCCGGCGCCGCGCTCCCATACTCTAGCCACAACTCCTCGTCCCTTCTTGGCGTTGACTATGGAGAAGTTCACCTTGTTGGGGAAAATCCCGTGCCGCTCCACCTGCGGCCCAATCCGGTGAAGCGGAAACTCGCTTACCGGCGATTCGATGAAGGCGACGGCGTGGGGATTGCCCATGGAAACGAAGGTGAGGTCCAGGACTGCATCGCCTATGTCGAGAGGATAGTCCAGCGCCGGACCTCCTGCCATATCTTCGGAGAGAGAGACCGGGACCAGCTCTGACCGCAGCTCCGGCTCGCCCATAGCCACGCGAGCGCGGTCCACCTTGCCCTCGCTCCACGAGGGCTCCAGGGCGCGCACTCCGGCCGCAGTCTCTATGGTTATGGCTCCATTCCCGCCTTCGACTATGCCTCGTTCCAGGGCATACTTGGCCAGGCAGCGAATCCCGTTGCCGCACATCTCGGCCTCCGAGCCGTCCGGGTTGAGCATACGCATACGCACATCCGCAGAAGCGGAGGGCAAGACCAGGAGAATGCCGTCGGCTCCCACGCCCATGTGTCGGTCGCACATAGCCTTGGCCAAGGTGGGCCAGTCGGCCTCCAGGTTGCGAGCGTCCAGGAGGACGTAATCGTTTCCCGCGCCGTGCATCTTGGTGAATCTCATGCCTGTCCGTCCCTATGGGCCTCGTCGTGCAAGGCCTGGAAGTAACATTCGCACATCTCCCGGCACTGCCGGATGTATTTCGGGGCGTGTAATCCCAAGTATATCCCTACTGTTAGACCTGCAAGCAATCTTAGCGCCATACCACCTCCTAGGTCACTAGATTCTACCATATGCGCCCTGTCCTTGTTCATAGGAAATCCGCGGATACAGCCGGGCGTCGCGGCTTGTCGGTCGTTCCGGGAGCGCCGCGTCAAGTCGAGACGACACCCTCTACCAGGTGCGCCTCGACCTTTTCCGTTGCAGCCTCCGCCACGTCAGCCGAGTTTGCGTCCAGCCAGTGGATACCTGAGTCGTCCAGCCGGAACCAGGCATACTGGCTCCTGGCGTATCTGCGTGTGGCGGCCTTGATGCGCACCCTAGCTTCCTCCGGTGACAGGTCTCCGCGTACGTACGCGGCCATCTCCCGATACCCCAGGGCGGACATGGCCGGCAGCTCCGTGGAGTAGCCCATGTCCAGCAGCCGCGCCACTTCCTGCGGCCAACCGCTCTCTATCATAGACTCAACCCGCCGGTCTATGCGCCGGTACAGCGATTCCCTCTCCATCGTCAGGCCTATGGTAAGGCTGTGATACGGCGGCTTCTCACGCTTCCTCGCCTGGGAGAATGGGACGCCGGTCTCCATGTACACCTCCAACGCCCGTATCACCCGGCGCACGTTCCGAGGGTCGATGCGCGCCGCCGATTCAGGGTCCACCTGCCGCAGGCGTTCCCACAGGCCTTCAGTGCCTTCCTCCCGCGCCTGGGCCTCCAGCGTAGCCCTTAGCGCTGGGTTGGGCGGTACCTGCGGGGCGTTGAAGCCCTCCAGCAATGCGCGGACGTACTGCCCGGAGCCGCCGGCCAGCAGGGGCATTTTGCCCCGTTTTTGTATGTCTTGTATAGCTTCGTTGGCTTGCGCTAGGTACAGGGCCAGGCTGTATGGCTCATCGGGATTTAAGATGTTCACCAGGTGGTGGGGCTCCAGGCTCAGGTCTTGCGGCGACGGCTTGGCTGAGCCGATGTCCATGTGACGGTACACCAGCCGGCTGTCGCCGTTGACTATCTCGCCGTCGAAGCGCTGCGCCAGTTGGAGCGCCAGGCTGCTCTTGCCTGTCGCGGTCGGCCCAACAATGGCGATGAGGGGGTGAGAGGCGCGTTGTTGCAAGGCGTTTAGCCGGGCATGAGGCTCTTGAGGAGATCAGGCGCGCCGCCCACGCCTGCCAGGTACGGATGGCGGTCCTTGAGTAAGAACAGGTTCAGACTAGCGCACAGGTGCTTCTCCTTCATCCTAGACGCGTCCCAACTCTTGCAGGGATCTTTAATGTATAGCTGGTAACGCGCTCCCGTTGAGGTGACAAGCATATTGCAGCACGGGAAGTCTCTAGCATATCTTCTGACTTGGGACTCTGCGTGGTCCAGACCGGTGCCCATCCGCTTGGACTCTAGGATGACGCGTGGGTCTCCAAGTTTAACGCCCTTCCTGAACACCTCGCGAAACAGGGATACGTCGGTGTGCTTCCATTCGATCTTTATCCTCTGCTCCGACCACCCCAGGGCAAGCAGGATTGGGACAATGAGGCATGTGCGTATTTCGTGCTCGCTGAGGTCGCGCCCGTGGGAAAGATACCAGCCGGCCAGACGCCGGACGTGCCATATGGCTCGTATTACCGCTTCGGCATCGGCGGGGCGCAGCCCGTTTTCGATCAGGCTCCCTACCAAATGCTCCTCAGATATGCTACTGGCTGGCGGGGGGATGTCTTCCTTCTCAATCGTCGCCCCTTCCCTTTCATTCAGCAACCGCTCGGCTGCGTTCTTTGGTTGCCCCTTGTAAACTCTACTGATGGTACCTCTTGCGAGGCCGTCTGCAAGTATTGGGGCATTGGGTTTGACCCACTCCACCCTTCTGCCGTGTCGCAAATCCCATCCCTCAACGTCATCAAAGGGCTCAAGCCACTCGTATTCGCCTGTGACGCGGCCCGCTGCCAAGACACGCCCTTTTGCGCCGTGGCCCTTCTTGAGAATAACGATGTCATCAGGCTTCATACTGTTCGCAAGAGTTACGATCTTGCGCTGCCAGCCCTTTTGTCCCTTGTAGCGCTCCGGGTGTTCGAGAAACGAGCCGGGGCCCCCGCTTCCCAGCAGAATGACGCCGTACTTCAAGAACACGTCAGAGTAGTCGCGTGCGCCCTCGCCTGCTGCAACCTGCCAGTAGTTCATCATCCAGACCCCCTACCCTTCCGCCATACCCCGCGCGATCCCCACGAAGCTCTCCGCGTTGAGGCTGGCGCCGCCGACCAGCGCGCCGTTGACGTTGGGCTGGCTTGCAAACTCCACTACGTTGTCCGGCGTGACGCTGCCTCCGTACAGCAACGGCACCTGCTGGGCCTCGGCATCGCCGTAGGCCTCCGCCAGGGCGCGGCGTATGGCCCCCATGATCGCCTCCGCGGCCTCGCCGGTGGCGGCCACACCCGTACCGATGGCCCATATAGGCTCGTAGGCGACCGCCAGCGCATCCACAGACGATACCCGGCTCAGCGCTCCGTGCAGCTGCGCCGTCACCACCGATTCAGCCAAACCCTCCTCCCTCTCCTCCAACCCCTCTCCCACGCACAGAATCGGCCTCAGTCCTACGGCCAGCGCGGCTCTCACCTTGCGGTTTACAACCTCGTCCGTCTCCCAGAAGCGCTGCCGCCGCTCGGAGTGGCCCAGGATGACGTACTGGCACAGGTCGGCCACCATTCGGGGCGACACTTCGCCGGTGAAGGCCCCTCTCTCTTCGTAGTGCATGTTCTGGGCGCCCATCCTGGACGAGGAGCCGTCCAGCACGTCCTTGACGGCCTTCAACGATATGAATGGCGGGCATATCACCTTCTCCACGCCCTGGATAGCATCCAGGGGGTCGCGCATCGCGGACGCCAGGTCTACGGCCTCGGCCAAAGTAGTGTTCATCTTCCAGTTTCCGGCCACAAGTGGAGTTGGCATAAAGAGACCTCCTCAAATCTATTTCAAAGCGATGTTTCCGGGTTGAGGCCGTTTCCCGCGAGGGCCGACCTCTCCCATCCCCTTCTCCAGGCGCATTTGATGCCTGAAAGCCGTCTCACGGCAGGGCCTATGGTTAGCATTGCTCCCCAAAAGCCAGCGGCTCCAAAGCTTGGTTAGTGCGTGCCAAAGTCATTGTATTTGGGAGCCTTACCCAGGATTTCCAGGATGGCGTAAATCTCAAAGAGTGTCTGTTCCAGTTGGTCAGTGATTGAAACTGCCCGGAAGGTCATATTCCGTACCCTTGCCCTCTGCTGTCGATACTCCTCAGGGTGGTTCTCCTGAACGTCTTTCTTGGTTTTACCTATTGGTTTGGGCAGTGTTTCTAGTAGCAGCTTGAGGGCAAAAGTCGCTGAGTGTCTGTCTGAACTATTAGCCCCATGCTCTCGAATGCGGGATGGTATTCTATTGGAGCGGCCTACATAGATTGGGTCACCCTTCTCGTAGAAAACGTACACGCCCTTTTCCGGGGCTAGCCTGTAATCGTTCCATTCGTGCTCTTCACTGCCCTTCAATTTGTCCATGAGCGGCTTCAGATTACCGATAGCGCACTGAAAAGCATTGTTCACTTCGGGTCTCCTATGGCTGCGCCCTGATCCATCTGCATTAAGAGTCGGTGATTACCGCATAGGCTATATCACCGACTCTTAAGAAAAGCCCTATGGCCCGAACTTGACCAGCTTGCCGGCGTGGGCCAGGGCCAGGAACATCAGATGAGTGGCCGGAATCCTTCCCAGCGACCCGGCGGCGCAGTTCCTTTCGTCGAAGGCCGCAACGCCCTCGCCCAGCGTCAGCTTCGAGTGTATGAGCAAAGGCACGGGCTGCCAGCCGTGGGCGGCGAGTATCGACGGCGTCGAGTGATCCCCCGCAACTACAAAGGCATCGGGTTGCAGGTCAAGGAGGCCTGGTATGAACTCATCCAGCGCCTCAAGCGCCTGCACCTTGGCATTAAAGTCGCCGTCCTCGCCTGCCGCATCGGCGGGCTTGTAGTGCAGGTAGAAGAAGTCGTGTTCCTGGAATCGCTGGGCCAGCGTCTCCACCTCCGCCTGGAAGTTGGGGCCGGTGGGTATGACCGTCATGCCTGCGACCTTTGCGAGACCGCGGTACATGGGGTAAGCGGCTATGGCCGCCGGATTCAGCCTGTACATCTGCCCGAAGTCCGGCAGCTCAGGCAGCTGCGAAAAGCCGCGCAGGAGTACCATGTTGGCCCTATCCCTGTCCCCTAGCGCCTCTCTGGCGCCTTCGATGAGGGCGTTGGCCGCCGCCGCCGTCTTCTCGGCCCCCGGGTTCATGGCCTCCACCCGCCTGGGTGGGACGTCCAGAATCTGGGGGTCGGTCTCGGTCACGTCTTCGCTCAGGCCCTCGCCGCGGAACAGGGCCACAAAGCGGTAGTCCTGAACAGGAAGGATGCTCACCTCAAGGCCGGGTACCTCTATCTGGTCCAGCTGCTCGCAGATGGGTATGCTTTCCTGTGAGCTTATGCGCCCCGCTCGGCGGTCAACCAGCTTGCCATGGCCGTCCACGGTGCAGAAGTTGCCCCGCGCCGCCACGTCTCCCTCGCGTATCTCCACGTCTATGCCCAGGGCCTCCAGCACGCCACGGCCTATCAGATACTTCACCGGGTCGTACCCGAAGAGGGATAGATGCCCAGGCCCGCTGCCCGGCGTAACGCCGGGCATGACCGGCGTTGTAAGGCCGCAGACGCTTCGAGAAGCCAACTTATCCAAGTTGGGCGTCCGGGCTTCCTCCAGCTCGGACTTGCCCGTCTCCGGATGTGGCGCGCCGCCAAGCCCATCGACCACAAGCATTACGACTTTGGAGGGTGTTGACTGGCAAATGTCTGCGATATGTGGAAAGTCTATCATTGCTTATGTCTCCTTATCCAGCAAAGCGGCTACTCCCGGCAGGGTCCTCCCCTCCAGGAACTCAAGCGATGCGCCTCCACCCGTGGAGACGTGGGTTATCCGGTCCGCCAGACCCAGCGAGTTCACCGCCTCCGCAGTGGAGCCGCCTCCCAGGATCGTGGTAGCTCCGTCCAGGCTTGCCAGGGCTGCCGCCAACTCCCGCGTGCCTCTGCTGAAGGCCTGGAACTCAAAGACCCCCATTGGCCCGTTCCAGAGGATGGTCTTGCCGCGGGCCGCCTCCGCCCGGAATACGTCCAGCGTTTTGTGCCCAATGTCCATAATGTACCATCCGTCCGGCACGTCCTCCACGTCCACAGTCCGGCTACGGGCCTCCGCCGCAAAGGAGTCGGCGACGACCACATCCGCCGGTATCAGCAGAGAGATGCCGTTCTCCTCGGCGCGTCTCATCATGTCCAGCGCCAGGTCCAGCCGTTCATCCTCCACCAGGGAGTTGCCCACCGGCAGGCCCTTGGCCTTGAGAAAGGTGCCCGCCATTCCACCGCCGATGAGCAGCGTATCCACCTTGTCCAGAAAGTTCTCCAGCACACCCATCTTGTCGCTCACCTTGGCTCCTCCCAGGGCTACCACCAAGGGACGCTCCGGGGACTCTAGGACCGAGCCAAGGATCTCCACCTCCCGTTCCATGAGGAAGCCTGCGACCGACGGCAGAAAGTAGGTGACTCCTTCCGTGGATGCGTGAGCGCGATGGGCCACGCCGAACCCGTCATCCACAAATACATCTGCAACGGATGCCAGAGACCTGGCGAAATCGAGGTCGTTACGCTCCTCCTCCGGGTGGAAGCGCAGGTTCTCTAACAGAAGGACGTCCCCGGGCTTTGCTTCCCTAACCGCGTCTTCCACCTTTGGGCCAACGCACTCATCCACGCAGGTTACCTCCACGCCCAGCAGCTCCGACAGCCGCCGGCCGATGGGGGCCAGCCTCATGTCCTCAACCACCTTGCCGCTCGGCCTGCCCAGATGGGAACAGAGGATCACCACCGCCCCGCACTCGCGGAGGTGGCGTATGGTGGGCAGAGCGGCGCGAAGACGGCCGTCATCGCTGATCCTGCTGCCCTCCAACTCAACGTTGAAGTCCACTCTCACCAGGACCCGTTTGCCATCCACCTCTATGTCTCTTATCGTCTGCTTGTCCATGCGCCCTCACAGTTTATCAATTATCCCTGGTTGACAGGAAGCGGGCCAAGTCGGCAAGCTCATCCAGGCCGGGGGAAGATGAGCCGACATCATCCAGGGCTTGTATGGCCTCCAGGCACAGGGTATCGGCCATTTCCTGCGAAAACTCCCTGGCTCCCAGGCTATCCAAAACCCCAACAATCTTTTCTATGTCTTCCGGGTCCATCACCCGCTTGAAGTATACGTCGCCCAGGGCGCGTCTCTCGGCGCCGGTGGCGTTCCGGAGCGCGTACACGATGGGCAGCGACTTCCTCTTGTTGAGTATGTCCCCCGCAGGCGGCGCCTCACTGCCGGCCGGCCCCCAGAGGCGCAGGATGTCATCCCGGACGTGGGACGCCAAGCCCAGCTTGCGTCCGTACAGCGCCAGGGCCTTCACGGCCTTCTCGTCTGCCGAGGCCATCACTGCGCCCAACTCCGCGGCACAGCCCATGAGCGCAGCTGTCCTGCCTTCCGCCATCTCAAAATAAGCCTCTTGCGATATGTCCACACGCTCCTGGTAGGTCAGGTCCAGGTACTGCCCCTCGCAGAGGCGCAGAGAGGCGGCGTCCAGCGTAGCCACCGCTCCAAGCGCACGCTCAATAGACGAGCCACTCTCCGTCTGTCGCAGCAGGCTCAGGCGCGCCAGGGCATGCATACCGTCCCCGGCGTTGATGCCCTGCGCCGGGCCCCACGTCCACCATACCGTGGGCCTGCCATTCCGCTCAGGGTTGCCATCCTGTATATCGTTGTGGATGAGCGAGAAGTTGTACACCAGATCCACCGCCGCCGCCGCCGGCAGCGCCTCTGCAAGCTCACCGCCCAGGGCGTCACAGGCCAGGAGGCAGAGCGTGGGATGGACGCGCTTGCCGGCTCCCATGTCTGCCGCTTCTCCCTGATCGTCCAGCCATCCCATGTGATTGGCCATCATCCGGTACAACGGGAGGCTGCTGCCCATGACAACGGACTTGAGCTCCGTCTCTATGCTGTCGCTATAGCGACTGAATACCGATGGCTGGTTCATGATCCCTCACTGTGAGTGATTGCCGCTCCCGGGTTTTCCTCCCGCCAGGTCCGCCCTCGATCCCTCCGGCCAATACCGCGCCAGCAGAGATGCCGAGAGCGCCCCCTCTCGCACGATTCGAGGGGTGTCTGAGGTCAGGTCTACAATGGTGGAAGCCCCCTCCAGGGGGCATGGCCCATCATCCAGAACAAGGTCTACCCTATCGCCAAGTTGGCTGAGAGCCTCTGCGGCAGTAACCGGCTCGCTTTCTCCTGACCTGTTTGCGCTGGTGCCTGTCAAGGGCGCTCCTGTAGTTTCGATTAGCCTCAGAGCCAGGGGATGGTTGGGCACACGGACTGCCAGCGTGTCCATACCGGCCGTAACGGCATCAGGGACGGAAGGTCTCTTTCGGAGGATAATGGTCAAGGCGCCGGGCCAGAACCTTTCGGCCAGGTCCCAGGCTGTCTGTGGAATATCGACTGCTACCTTCTCCATGTCCTCCACGCGGGCCAGAAGCAAGGGCAATGCCATGCCGGCCGGCCTCTCCTTCGCCTGAAACACCCGGTGTACCGCCGACTCCATGAAGGCGTGAGCGCCAAGGGCATATAGCGTATCGGTGGGAAAGGCTACAAGCCCCCCTTGCAGAAGAATGGATACCGCTCTGTCTACCCGGTCTCCGGCGGCGCTAACTCTTTGAGGGCTACCCATGTGGTTTTCCTTGACTGAGTATAGCACAGATGCTAACCTGAGACGAGGCGCTACAAGGCTTGGGAGAGAATGGACCACCAAAGCAAGGCCCCCGGCGACAGAATATCCACCGGCGACCACACGGAGGTCTCGACCACACCCGGAGGCCGCCTTGGATAAGGAGTTGCGCCCTGACCCGCAGGAACCTCGCCGGGGCAAAGGCGAGGCTGTAGTTATCATCGACTTCGGCTCCCAGTACAGCCGCCTCATAGCGCGAAGGGTCAGGGAATGCAGCGTCTACTGCGAGATATTCCCACACGACGTCCCCTGGGAGCGGGTGGCTCCCCTCAACCCACGCGGCGTAATCCTGTCCGGCGGCCCAGCCAGCGTCTACGAGACCAACGCTCCCCTGGCTCCCCAGTGGTTGTATGAACGCGGTATTCCCGTTCTGGGAATCTGCTACGGGCTGCAGGCGCTGGCCCACCAGCTTGGCGGCAAGGTGGCGCCGGGAAGCGTGCGCGAGTACGGCCATGCCCTGCTGCATCAGAGCGACCGGGAGAGTCCCCTCTTTGCCAACCTGCCCCTGTCTACGACGGTTTGGATGAGCCACGGAGACCAGGTCACGGAGATGCCGCCAGGCTTCAGCTCACTGGCCTACACCGATAACTCGCCCGTTGCCGTCATGGGCAACGACGCAGGCGTCCTGGGCCTCCAGTTCCATCCGGAGGTGGTGCACACACCCCAGGGCAAGAAGATCATAGAGAACTTCCTGTATCGCATCTGCCGGTTCCAGGGGGACTGGACGCCCTCCAACGTTGTTGAGGAGAGTGTGTCCCGGATTCAGAGCCAGGTTGGCAGTGGCAAGGTCATCTGCGCCCTTTCCGGTGGGGTGGACTCCACAGTGACGGCGGCTCTGATACACCGGGCCGTGGGCGACCAACTCACGTGCATCTTTGTCGACAACGGCCTCCTCCGCCAGGGCGAGGCCTTGCAGGTTGTCGAGACCTTTGAGCGCAACCTCAAGATCAACCTCGTCCACATAGATGCCACCGAGAGCTTCCTGGCTCGTTTGGCATCCGTAGTAGACCCGGAGCAGAAGCGCCGCTCCATTGGAGAGGAGTTCATACGCGTCTTCGAAGACCAGGCGACCCGGCTGGGCAGAGTGGACTTCCTGGCCCAGGGCACCCTCTATCCGGACGTCATTGAGAGCCAGTCCGCCGAGGGCAACGCCTCTGCCGTTATAAAGACACATCACAACGTGGGCGGCCTTCCGGAGGACATGTCCCTCTCCCTGGTCGAACCCCTGCGTTACATGTTCAAAGACGAGGTGCGAGAGGTGGGCCTAGCCCTGGGCCTGCCGGGAGAAATGGTGCATAGACAGCCTTTCCCGGGGCCGGGCCTGGCCATACGCATCATCGGCGAGGTCACGTGGGATAAGCTGGAGATACTCCGCGCCTGCGACTGGATTGTCATGGACGAAATCCAACAGGCCAACCTGTACAACGAACTGTGGCAGAGCTTTGCCGTGCTCACAGACACGCGCACCGTAGGCGTTATGGGGGACTTCCGCACCTACGGCTATATGGTGGCAGTGAGAGCGGTGACCAGCGAAGACGCCATGACAGCCGACTGGGCGCGTCTACCCTACGACCTTCTGGCCAGGATCTCCAACCGCATTGTAAACGAGGTGCGTGAGGTCAACCGCGTTGTCTATGACATCACCTCCAAGCCACCCGGCACCATAGAGTGGGAGTAAGGCGCGCGACTCACAACCCTGAAGTCCCATAGTAGAGGAGGACGTTCATGGCCATCCCCAAAGACCTGGACTGCTCTAGGATTCCCGAAGCCCTTCAGAAGATAGAGAGAGAAGGCCCGCCACCGAGACGTACCTCCAGGGGGCATTGCCTTGTAGATTGCGGGAAGCACTTCAGCCCCAAGCTTGTTGTGGGCTATACCCACCTGTCCCAGTTTGGCGAGGAGCTTGAGAGCGCCAGGTTTATCACTACAGAGGCTATTAACTGGTTGGGAAAATGCGGATATGAGTTCATCCGGTGTAACTGTGGCGGACGCGGGCGCAACCCGTATCTGATGAACGGCTCCCTCCCTGTTGAGGAGAAGGCTGTGGGAGCGCAGCGCATGAACGTCATAGAGTACATGGAGACCCACGGCCACGAGCAGCTTTGCATGTTCGTGGATAAGGGGGTTGGACTCAGGGCATTCATAGCTATCCACGACACCACGTTGGGGCCTGCTCTGGGCGGCGTGCGGATATGGCCCTACAAGACGGAGGACGAGGCCATAACTGACGTGTTGAGGCTCTCCAAGGGGATGACCTACAAGTCCGCCGCGGCGGGGCTGAACCTTGGCGGGGGCAAGGCGCTGATAATGGCGTCCCGGGAGGACAAGACGGAGGCCATGATGAGGGCATTCGGGCGCTTTGTGGACTCCCTGGGAGGCCGGTACATAACCACGGAGGACGTGGGCGCCTCCACCCAGGACCTGGAGTGGATTGCCCAGGAGACATCTCACCTTGTGGGGCTGCCCGTCAACCAGGGAGGCAGCGGCGCCCCGGCCAAAGTGACGGCCTACGGGATCTACCGGGGGATCAAAGCCTGCGCCGCCAACGTCTGGGGCGCGGACTCCCTTGAAGGCCGCGTTATCGCTGTACAGGGCTTCGGCAAGGTGGCGTCCTCCCTGGTCGAACACCTACGGAGCGAAGGCGCGCGGGTGATAGTTACTGACATCAACCGGGCCGCTCTCGACAGAGCCCGGGAGATGGGGCTGGAGGTCCTGGAAGACACGTCGCTCATATACGACGTGGAGTGCGACATCTTCTCCCCGTGCGCCCTGGGCGGCATCCTCAACGATGAGACCATCCCCCGGCTGAAGTGCCGGGCGGTCGCAGGCAGCGCCAACAACCAACTCCTGGAGGACCGTCACGCCGAGATGCTGCGGCAGAGGGGCATCCTCTACGCCCCTGACCATATCATCAACGCCGGCGGGGTGATAAACGTCTCTATGGAGATGGGCCGGCCATACGACGAGGAGGCTTCCCTGGAGAAGGTGGCTCGTATATACGATACGATTGAGAGCGTCATCCGCCTGGCCGAAGCCAACGACATCACCACCGCCCAGGCCGCCGACCGGCTCGCCGAGGACCGCATAGCCTCTATGCGCAGGGTGAAGGGCATATATCTCTAGGCCCCCTATCCCCTACCCGTCTCACCCCAGCCCCATCTCCTCCAGACGCTCATCATCTATCCCGAAGTGGTGGGCTATTTCGTGGGCAACGGTGTCCTGGACCTCCGCGGCCATCTCCTCCCGAGTGCTGCACATGGCCTCCACAGGCCCCTGGAAGATGGTGATCTTGTCCGGCAGTACCAGGTTGTAGTTCTCCCTGTCCGTCAGGGGGATGCCCTCGTACAGCCCCAGCAATTCATCCCTGCGACTCAACCCGGACTCGGCCATCTGGGCCGGGCTGGGCCATTCCTGGACCACTATCACGACGTTGTCCAGATGGGCCAGCAACTCCTCCGGCATCTCCTCCACCGCGTCCAGCACCAGGGACTCAAACTCTTCCTGTAACAATCTACCCGCGCATAGCTCCAACGATGATTGGCGACCGCCTAAGCCGTCAGCCCCAACTCCTCCCGCAATCCTTTGAGGATGTCCAGGTTGGCCTTGTCCGGCCCATTGCCGTCCTCACCGGGGACCTCCAGCAGGAAGGGCACGTCCCGGAAGGCCGGGTGGGCCATGATGACGCGGAAGGTGTCCAGGCCCATGTGTCCCTGCCCAATGTTCTCGTGGCGATCCACTCCGGAGGCGAAGGGCGTCTTGCTATCGTTGGCGTGGACGGCTACAAGGTTGGACAGCCCTATCTCTCTGTCGAACTCCTCCATCACCCGGTCTAGTCCTTCCTTACTGGTGACGTCATATCCGGCGGCAAAGAGGTGCTGCGTATCCAGGCACACCTTGACGTTGGGGCTGGCCAAGGCTTTCATAAGCCCGCCTATCTCCTCAAACTTGGAGCAGATGTGGTCTCCCATGCCTGCGCTGTTCTCCATTGTAAGCCGGACGCCCTCCGGGGAAGCCGTCAGGACCCGGTCCATAGCCCCGACCGCCTGGTCGAAGACACCCTGGTAACCGGCTCCCCTATGGCTCCCGGCGTGGAAGATGACCCCGGATGACCCAAGCTCGCCGGCTGCTTGCATGTAGTCTGTGAGAGCCTGCACGGATTTCGCCAGGTTCTCCTCTGTTGGGGAGCCAAGGCTGACCAGGTAGATGCCGTGGAAGAAGGTTGGGCCGATACCGGCGCTCGCGGCCTTCTCCCGAAAGGTGGATACCATAGCCTGCGGAACGGGTTTGAAGGCCCAGCCGCGAGGCGAGGAGATGAATATCTGGATGGCCTCGGCGCCCATAGCCTGCGCCCTGTCAATCGCCTTATCCAGCCCGCCTGCGGTGGAGACGTGGGCTCCTACTTTCATGGCGCCTCCTCAGAGTATGTCATGGGCAACTCAGGGAGTTGCGCTCCTCCTGCGCCTGAATGGGAACGGCAAGGGCAGACGCCTGAGAAGCCTGACAACGTCGCCGGACTCCCACACCATGAGCACCTGGCTGGCTATCCAGATGGAGCTGTAAGTCCCAACGACAATGCCAATGAGCAGGACTATGAGGAAGTCCTGGATGGTGGGCCCGCCGAACAGGAGCAAAGCCAGTATGGCAAACAGCAGCGTAAGGCTGGTGTTGAGGGACCGCCCTATGGTGTCCAGGATGCTGATGTTGATGGTGGCGCCAAGGTCGCGGCCAACGCCCCTGATAAGGTTCTCCCTGATGCGGTCGAAGACCACTATGGTGTCATGGACGCTGTAGCCAATGATGGTCAGCACACCGGCTATGAACATTGCGTTGACCTCAAGGTCAAATACGCGCCCTACAACGGAGAAGACCCCCATTACCACAACCACGTCGTGAATCAGGGCAATTATCGCCGATATTCCATATCTGAACGGAGACGGCACCCGGCGGAAAGCCCAGGTAATGTAGATCAGGATAGCTATCGATGCGATGACCACTATCAGGACAGCGTTGTTGACCGTCTCTGACGCTATGCTTGGAGAAACGGAGAAGAAGTCCGTTATCTCCACAACCATCCCCAGGTTGGAGGCCAGCGTGCTGACAATCCTCTCACGCTCGGACGGCTCGTCAGACTGTGACTCCTCCAGGGTGCGCGTGCGAATGAAGAAGCTGCCCTCACCCAGACGCTGAATCACCGCAACCGGATGGCCCAAGGCGGTAAGCTGGGAGCGCAACTCCTCCTGCTCCACGTCTTCTGCGAACTCCATGGTCATGGAAGACCCGCCCGTGAACTCCAGTCCCGCCTTGAGGCCGCCGGGCAGCAGGAGTGAGACAACGCTGACCACCATCACCACAAAGGAGATTAGAAAGAACCAGTTACGCTTGCTTACAAAGTCCATACTATGCCTCTCAGCCCCTGTCTTCCAGCGCTGTGCCTGGCGTAGAACGCCTCTCCGTCCTCTCCACCGGGGTGTAGAGGGACGCAAACCGCCCAAGGGGCGAAACGGCAACGACCCTGAGGAACGTCCGGGTCACCGTAAGGGCGGAGAACATGCTCACGGCTACGCCGATGAACAGGGTAAGGGCAAACCCCGTCACCAGTCCGGTGCCCAGGCGGGTGCCGAACCAGAAGAGAATTGCGCACGTAATGAACGTTGAGACGTTGCTGTCTCGAATGGCGGGCCAGGCGCGGTTGAAGCCCGTTTCCATGGCGGCTATCAGGGTACGGCCGCTGCGCAGCTCCTCTTTCATCCGCTCAAAGATCAGAATGTTAGCGTCGACCGCCATTCCAATCGAAAGAATGAAGGCTGCTATGCCGCCAAGGGTTAGGGTAATCGGCCATAGCTTGAGGAAGGCCAGGACTATCACCGCGTAGATTATGAGGGCTATGCACGCCACTACGCCGGGTATTCTGTAGTAAAGGGCCATGAAGAGAAGCACCAGACCCAGTCCAACCCCTCCTGCCACAACGCTCTTCTTGAGGGAGTCCTCCCCAAGGGTGGCGTCCACGTCCTGCTCTTGAATCAGTACAAGCGGGACTTGAAGTCGCCCGGATTCCAGCTGGATGGAAATGGTGCGGACGCGGTCTATAGTGAAGTCCGGGCCCTGAATGAAGGCGCGGCCTCCTGTGATAGCCTGCAAAGCCACCGGGGCCAGCAGCAGATCTCCGTCCAGGAAAAAGGCTGTGCGGTTGTTTGTCCCTGCAATGCGCTGGGTGTGCTGAGCGAATATCCTGCCGCCTTCGCTATCAAACTCCAGGTTCACCACCGGCACTCCCAGGCTGGGATGGGTGCCTGCGTAAGCCCGTACCAGGTCATCGCCGGTGAGGTTCAGTGGGTTGTCCACGTGGTACTCGGGGTCCTCGCAGTCCTGGGTAATGTCCTGTGGCTCGTTGGTGCAGGTGCGCTCCATGAGCTCCAGCTGGGCCGTCCGTCCAATGAGGCGCTTGGCCTCCTCCACACCACCCGTCACGGTCATCGACACGTCCAGTACCTCAAGAGAGAGGAGAGTGGGCATCTGCTCCCGGAAGGCTTGGCGAATCCTGGCCTCCTCCGATGGCTGTATCACGTTTCCATCGCCGTCCAACTCAGCCGGCTCAAGACGCGGCACGTCTATTGAGAAAAGCGAGTCGGTGAGGCCGCGCACCCCTGCGTCCTCCCGGCCAAGGCTGGCTAGGACGGCCTGTATGTTCTCGACCGCCGTGGACCCCTGGAACGTAAGATTCACGGTCGCGGCGGGGAACGCCTCACGGAGCAGCTGCTCAATGGTGTCTCTCTCCGCAACCTGGATAACATTCCCTTCTTCGTCCAGTTGGGCCGGCTTCAACGAAGGCAGCTTGATGGACAAGGTGCGGCTATCATCCTGATCTATGGCCGCGTCGCCGCGGCCCAGCGGTCTCAGTATCTCTCGAACCTCACTGGCCTGGACGTCTTGCCGGAATGTCGCGATTGCCTTGGTTGTGCCGACGCCTGGAAGCTGGACCAGAATACGGTCTCCGCCCATCGTCTGTATGATAGGCTCGGCGACTCCAAAGGCGTTGACCCGCCGCTCGATGGTCTTGAGGACTCCCTCCATCTGCTCAGCGGTTGGCTCCAGCCCTTCCGCAGGCCTGGCCTCGTAGACGAGATGGCTGCCGCCTTCCAGGTCCAGCCCTAGCTGAAGACCCAGAATGGTGTCCCCGCCCCGTTCCAGGTTGATGCCGGCCGCGGACAGGTTGATCTCCTGGACGGCCAGAGAAGCCCCCGTCAGGGCCACTATGATCGATATGAGAAGAAAACGCCGTATCGGAAACCTTCGCATTCACTCTCCTTGCTCAAGGGCCGGTCACAATTCTACGTTATCCCTAGCAAAAGGCAAAGGTATACTAATGTGACGAATTTTGCAACCTCTAATGTTGCGTTGGGGCGGACGCGCCGGGGCCGCCTGCTAGTTGAGGCGGCCCCGGTTGAGTCCTGAACGCCAGTGAGGCGGATTCCAGTGAGAAGCCCTTTAGTAAGTCCCAGCCCTTCTTTTGAAGCTGTTCTGCCTCCTGAGGAATGGCGGCACGTCCAACTCCGTCTCGTCCTGAATGGCAGACATGATGAGCTGGGAGATGTGCTGATCGTCATTTGGTATGACGGCCTCCTCCTGAGAGAACCCTGTGGCGATTATGGTTATCTTCACCTCGTCTTCCATCTTCAGGTCTGTGACCATGCCGAAGAAGATGTTGGCGTCCGGGTCTGCTGCGTCTCGGATGACGTCCGCAGCGGCCTGCACCTCCATGAGAGAGAGGTCTGCGCCCCCCGTTACGTTGAAAAGAATGCCCTTGGCCCCGTTTATGGACACGTCCAGGAGCGCGCTGGTCACCGCTTGCTTGGCGGCGTCCACGGCCTTGTTCTCGCCCGTGCCGTGGCCAATTGCCATCCAGGCTGGGCCTGCATTGGTCATAACCGCGCTAATGTCGGCAAAGTCCAGGTTCACCTCTCCCGGCACCGTCACAAGCTCGGCGATGGACTGTACCCCCTGCCTGAGCACGTCATCGGCTATCCTGAAGGCGTTTTCCATCGTTACCTTCTCATCGCAGACGGCGAACAGACGGTCATTCGGAATTATGATGAGGGTGTCCACCTTGTCCTTCAAGCGTGCAACTCCCTCTTCGGCGAGCTTGCGCCGCCTGCTGCCCTCAAAGCTGAAAGGCTTGGTGACTACGCCGATGGTCAGGGCCTCCAGCTCCCTGGCTATCTCCGCTACCACAGGGGCTGCTCCGGTCCCGGTGCCGCCTCCCATGCCGGCGGCCACGAACACCATGTCCGACCCCTTTAGCGCCTCGTACATCTCCTCCCTGGTCTCCTCCGCAGAGTCCTTGCCCCTTTCCGGGTTTCCCCCAACGCCAAGTCCTCTGGTGAGCTTTTCACCCATGCGGATTCTCAGGGGCACCTCGCAACGCATGAGAGCCTGGGCATCGGTGTTTACACCCACGTACTCCACGCCCTGAATCCGCTCCCGGAACATGCGAGAAACGGCGTTGCATCCACCTCCTCCCACGCCAACGACCTTGATCTTGGCTATACCATCGTTCTCATAGGATTGACTGACCATGACACCTCCTCCTTTGCTATACGTGCACCCTAT
Source organism: Dehalococcoidia bacterium (assembly GCA_965263185.1). Lineage (GTDB taxonomy): Bacteria > Chloroflexota > Dehalococcoidia > Lucifugimonadales > UBA2985 > JAPPHY01. The sequence continues at coordinate 84,225 of OZ253588.1, forward strand.
GGGTGAGATTGTTCAGCCAATGCCTCACCCGGAAGCCATTCTTGGATCCCTCCTCGCCCGCAATCACGACGCCGCCGCCCTGGGGGTTCTTTGCGTCCCAGAGGAGAAGACCCAGGGCCGTGGCAAAGGCCGGGTCTGCAAGGTCCTGTGGGACCCACGTAGATGCCGTCGGAACGCCGATTCTCACCGGCCCAGGCCATATCTCTCCCGCCAACTCGATCAGGCCTGGCAGTTTTGCAGACCCGCCGGTCAGCACCAGTCCCCCTGCCGGGGCGTTTTTCAGGCCAGCGCTGCTGACCTCTCCAAGAATGAGTCGCAGCAGCTCATCAACGCGATCGTGAATCACCTCGCACAACTCTTTACGGGATACCTGTGAGAAGGTCTGATTGCCGAAGCCGGGCAACCGTATACTCTCCTCTTCATCCACCTCGTTCGGGTTGACGTGGCCGTACTTGAGCTTTGCCTCCTCGGCTGCCAGAGAGAAGGTTGTGAAGGCTATGGAAATATCCCTGGTTATCTGAAACCCCCCTGCCGGTATGACGTTTGTATGCCATACGCTGCCCTCCAGGAAGATGGAGACGTCGGTGGTTCCTCCACCCATGTCCACCAACACCACCCCCATCTGCCGCTCATCCTCCGAAAGAGTGGCTTCTGCGCTGGCCAACGGCTCCAACACCAAGCCCCTCATCCTGACGCCGGCCCTGCGAAGAGCCTCCACCAGGTTGTCGATGGACGTCAGGTCTGCCATGACTACGTGGCTTTCCACCTCTATCGAAGAGCCGTACATGCCCACAGGGTCGTGGACTCCCCAATTGCCATCTACGGAATAGTCCCGTGGGATAACATGAAGGACCCTGTCACCCGGAACGGTCCTGTCCGTGTAACAGGCCTGAACCACTTGCGCCACGTCTGCGGAGTCAATCGGGCTGTTGTGTGGACGGTTGTCCAGGGAGGCCCGTGAATTTATATAGTTGATATGGCTTCCGGTGATCCCAACGCAGGCAGAGGATACCTTGATCCCCGCCTGTGCCTCGGCCTCTCGAATGGAAGCCTGTATCTCCTGCTGCACCTCAGAGAGGTTGCTCACCAGGCCCTTCTGGATTCCCCGGGAAGGGGCCATGCCAACCCCGATGATTTGCAGATCCCCCGCTGCGTCCGTGCGTCCAACCAGAGTACAGACCTTGGTGGTCCCCACGTCTATGGCTACTTGATATGTCTCAGTTATCATCGCACACCGCCTACTATGGTATCCCGCCCAGAAGTGTCCCTGATCTTGGGGGCAAGCCTGCGTTGAAGAGAGAGAGGGTTCAATCGCAAAGATCTCGCTACTTGGCATCCTGCCGTATGGGGCCGTGTATTTCGTTCCATTGCGAGCTTACCCCCAGATCAGTGGGATCTATTAGAGGGAGATTCCCCTCTAGATACGCTCCGCCACCCGCATTCGGGCGCTTCGGCTTCTGCGATTTGTCCGGACCTCCTCGCGGGAGGGGGAAATGACCTTCTTGTTTACAGCCCGTATGCTCCGGGCTTCTCTGCTCTCCTCTCTGAAGAAGTTCTTGACCAAGCGGTCTTCGATAGAGTGATAGCTGATTATTACAAGCCTGCCGCCGCCCTTGAGAAGAGAAATCCCCTGCCTCAAGACCAGCGCCAGGTTCTCCAACTCGCGGTTCACCTCCATCCGTATGGCCTGAAACACGCGGGTCGCCGGATGAGTACGACCCCAGGGTCGCCTGACGGCTCGGGACACCACCTTGGCGAGCTGTAAAGCCGTATCTATAGAACGATTCTCAACCACCTCTTTGGCAATCCGATCAGCCTTGCGTTCTTCTCCGTAGGTGGCGATAATGCGGGTGAGCTCTTCCTCGGAGTAGTTGTTGACCACCTCCCAGGCCGTGACACCCTGCCGCGGGTCGAACCGCATATCCAAGAGGCCATCCGTGCGGAAGCTGAATCCCCTATCCTCACCTTCCAGTTGGAGAGAGGAGAGGCCCAGGTCTACAAGAATGCCGTCCGCTGGGTAAAACCCCTGGTCTCTTGCAATACTTCTCAGGTTGCTGAAGTTGTCGTTGACCAGCACACAGAAGTCTCGGTAAGGCAGCAACCGCTCCTCCGCCGTCTCCAGGGCCTGCGGGTCCAGGTCTATTCCCAGAAGACGCCCGCCGGGCGAGCCCGCCTCCAGGATAGCCCAAGAGTGCCCACCCTCACCCACCGTGCAGTCGATGTAGGCGCCACCGGCCTTCACCTGAAGGTTCTCAATCGATTCACCGGTGAGTACCGGGGTATGGTAGGTTGTTGTCATAAATCTCACCTGGTCTCCCCTGAGGTCTCGGCAATGAAAGACGCTTCTTCATCCAAGAGTTCGCTTTCCCGGAGCCACGCTTCTTTGTCCCATATCTCCAGGAAATCCCCCATTCCAGCGATGACCACCGATTCGCCTATCTGGGCGTATCTCCGCAAGGATGCAGGCAACAACACCCTCCCCTGCCTGTCGGCCTCAAGGTCATATGCTGCTGAGAAGCTCATCCTTCGCATTCTCCGATTCTTTGTCGTGCTTAGCGGCTGCTCCGCCAGCCTCCTGGCGAAGGCATCCCATTCACCGGGAGTCCGGGCAACGATGCAGCGGTCATAACCTCTGGTGAGAACAATGCCTCCCCTGAAGGCCTCCCGGAAGCGAGTCGGCAGCGATATCCGACCCTGGGGGTCAACCCGGTGCTCCTGCTCCCCGAAGAATGAAAGATCGCCACTTACCACCTTATATCACCAAAATAATCCTATTTATTCCTAGCACAGACAAAAGTAACATCTAAACCCCCAAAAAGCAATACCTTGCGCCGGGAGTTTTGAGTCAATTCTCGGTGTTGGACAACGGGGTGAGCTCCCCTACCCGCTAGTGGTGGGTCTGCCCCCCTACCCGCTCATGGCATGCCCCGTACGAAGATACGGGGGCGAGCGAAATCACGTACCCGGCCGCCTTGGCGCTTTTCGCGAGGGGCTTGATGAAGGCCCGTCCCGGCCTCTCCGTGAGGCGGAACGGGGCTGCGGAGGTCTAAGGCTCTTGAGGGTGGCCCTGCTCTACAAGTCTAATCTGTTGCGGTCTTGTCCCAGGGACCCTTTTGAGTATGCCCATGGCCTCCAGGTCCAGCTTGACTGAGACGACCTACCAGCTTATGGAGCCCTGGAAGCTGTGGCCTATTCTCTGCCGGACGTCTTCCGCCAGCCTCGTAAAGGTCATGTCCCCCCCAACGCGAAAGGACTCGATGATTGCATCCCTGGCTGCGTCATACTTCCGCTTGCTTATGTTGACGCCCTTTTTACCCTGGGGATGCAGTGTAGTTATCCTCTCTTCTTCCATTCCTATCCCTCCGGCTCTTCCAGGAAAAGGCGCTCCTGAGGGCTTAGGTCCGCCCCATCCAGTAGGTCAGGACGACGTTGCAGGGTGCGCCGAATGGACTGCCTGCGTCGCCACTTCCGCACCTCCTGGTGGTTCCCTGAGAGGAGCGTCGGTGGGACCTGCCAGCCTCGATACTCGGCGGGGCGCGTGTACTGTGGAAACTGGAGCAGCCCGCTTGTGTGGCTGTCGTCCTCTATGGATTCAGCATCTCCTACGGCTCCCGGTAGCAGGCGCACCAACGCGTCGACCACCACCATCGCAGGGATCTCTCCACCGCTCAGCACGTAGTCCCCAATGCTGATCTCCCGGTCTACCAGGTACTCTCTCACCCGCTCGTCCACGCCTTCGTAGCGGCCGCAAATGAGGATGATGTCCCTGTGAGAGGCCAGCTCTTCAACTATTCCCTGGGTGAGTACCTCTCCCTGTGGCGAGAGGAGGATAACCTGGGCGTCTTCGGCTCGCCTGGCGGAGCCTTCGTCTGCAATCCCCATCCTCACCCCTTCTACCCCAAGAAACAGAGGCTCAGGCTTCAACACCATGCCGCCTCCCCCGCCAAATGGGTAGTCATCCGCCGTCCTGTGCCTGTCGTGGGCGTAGTCGCGGATGTTGTGAGTTTGAATCCTCACAATCCCGCTCTCTACAGCCCGCCCGACTATGCTCTCCCGAAACGGGCCTTGAAACATCTCCGGAAAGAGGGTAAGTATATGAATATCCATGCTGCGCCTTTACGCTGCATCCGACAGCCCTAGTCGAAGGGTTGTACTCAACCCTAGTTGGGCCCGGCCCCGTATGTAGGACAGGGCTCCGTCCGGCTTCCGCGATGCCTAATGAGTGGGGTGCGTATCCACCCTGGCCTTGGTAAGAGTTTCCAGGGCGTGCGGTATTACGTCCACCACCGATTCCAGGCACTCCCTCACGGCTCTGGGGCTTCCAGGCAGGTTTACGATCAAGCAGTTTCCCCGCAGCCCTGAAACCCCCCGGCTGAGCATGGCCAAGGGCGTTTGGCGAAGCCCCGCCTGACGCATTGCCTCGGAGATGCCTGGCGCCTGCCGCTCTATGACCGACTGTGTGGCCTCCGGTGTAACGTCGCGAGGCCCCAGGCCGGTCCCGCCCGTGGTTATCACCAGGTCCACCTCTCCGCTGTCGGCCCACTCCGCCAGCCTGGCAGCGATGATCTCCTTCTCATCCGGGACAACCTCGTAGCGCGCCAAGGAGAACCCCAGTTCCAGAAATATCTCCTTGATAGCCTGCCCGCTGGTGTCCTCTCGCATGCCCTCTGCGCCCATATCGCTGCTGGTTAATACACCCAGAGTGAACATACTTCCCTGCACCCCCGTATTCTGGCCTCAATATACCATACACGCGGACTACAAGGTAACACCGGCCTACCCCGTTCCCGCCTGGCCGGGCCGACTAGAGGCCGGCTGTGACGGGGCTATCAAGTCGATGCTAAGGCGCGCCGCCCATTTGAGACTGTGGTAACGCGGCTATTTGAGGAACTCGACTAAGCGTTCGGTAGTAGCCTGGAAATCCTTTAGCTGACATTCCCACACTGTGGTCACAGACCAGCCGCTTTCTTCCAGCAGACGGATGTTGCGCTCATCTCGCGCCTTGTTTCTTTCCAACTTGGAGAGCCAGTAATCCCTGTTTGAAGCTGGAATCCGCACACGAGGGCAGTCCGAGTGGTTATGCCAGAAACACCCGTTTACGAATACGATTTTGCGCCGCGACGGGAACACTATATCGGGTTTGCCAGGCAAATCAGCCCGTTGAAGACGATACCTATAGCCAAGCCCGTGCAGCAATCGGCGCACCTTCATCTCAGGCTTCATGCCCTTCGACTTGACTTGCGCCATCACCCTGCTGCGTGTTTCAGGCGATACGGTGTCTGCCATACTCTGACAGGCTACCAGATTACAAGAACGTCACTCAAGACTTGGAGGTCCCCAGATTTGCGAGAACTTGCTCGTGATCGAGCTTATCAGGCTTCCTGATACTGAGAGAGAGAGCGGAGTCCGGGACCTGACCCAGAGGATACGGCGTAGGGCTGCTCCACCCGTCCCGCAACCGTGGACATTAATAAGCCATTCCTAACTTCCTCCAAAACTGCCCGCACCATTGGAACCGGCACGGCGTTGCCAGTCTGCTTACGGACTTGCTGGTAGGTTCCAGGCAAGTCAAACCATTCAGGGAATCCCTGCAACCTGAGCATCTCTCTTGGCGTCAGTCTTCTTTCGCCATTCACCAGCAGATAGTTGTACGACGCTCCGGCGCGCAGCGCGCACGAGAACCTATGGCTGGACACGTTGCCACCCTTGTTTTCGTGCCAAATAGAAAGTTCATAAGGGCTGCTGTGCCTTTCCATCCGCTTGCGCCTTATCTGCTCATTGGCAAGATAGGTAGCAGGAACATCCCTTTCCAGGACATCCTCTAGCTGCAGCGTTTCTGTAGCTGGCTTGGGCCATTCAAACGGCGTAGATTTATCCTGAAAACCCACTATTATTGTGCGTTCCCGCTTCTGAGGGAGGCCAAAGTCCAGGGCGTTGAGTAGTTTCCACTCCACCCCATAACCCAACTCCGTTAGTTCGGCAATTATCTTTGCCAGCGTCTGGCCCTTATTGTGAGTGGATAGCTGACGTACGTTCTCCAGCACAAACGCTTTTGGCCGTTTGGCGTCAATAATTTCGGCTACGTTGAAGATCAGTGTCCCGCGGACATCCTCAAAACCCTTCATTGCTCCAATAATGCTGAACGGCTGACAAGGGAACCCCGCAAGCAATAGATCGTGGCACGGTATGGCGTCAGGGTGAATTCCAGTGATGTCGCCGGCCGGCGCCATGCCGAGATTGCGCTGATAGGCACGACGAGCCTCAGAGTCTATATCGCAGGCGAAGACACACTGCATTCCCAATTCGCTTGCGGCGACGTGAAAACCGCCAATGCCGCAGAACATGTCAGCGAAAGAAAAAGTGTGTCCAGGCTCGCGCTCCATGCGTGTCAACTCAATCCCCCAATCAATCCAGATCCAGCATTTCTCTGCACTGTGATGCCATGCCCTGTCGTATGTCAAGCCCGGCTGGTGGCCCCAGGTCCCTATCTTCCCGCCGGTCCAACTCCTGCGAGTATGCGAACAGGAAGTTTGCTTTGCCAAACGTGTGATCCGTCCTGTGTGAACAGATCAGCCACCTACGCCCTTCCCGCCTGGCCCGGCCATACAGAGGCCCGCGGGCGACGGGGCCGGTTGTTTTGCTCAACCCTCGCCGTCGGCATATAATGGTCTCCATTACGTCTGAGCCACGACAGGACGCGGGCCAAGGGCATCAACATATGAACTACTCCGCTTCGGACGACGTAGCTCTCCTCAGCCGGCACGTCCCGGCAATGCCGGACGCAATGCCACGCGTGGCGCTGATAGTGGTCAGTGGCCTGCCGGGCAGCGGCAAGTCGTACTTCAGCCGCCGCCTGGCCGAGCGGCTCCCTGTAGCCATTGTGGAGACCGACGCTATGAGGAGGGTCCTGTTCCCCTCCCCCACCTACGGCGGCGCCGAAAACGCCCGGCTCTTCAAGGCTTGCCACGCCCTTATCCGGGACCTGCTCACGAGAGGGATACCTGTACTGTTCGACGCTACAAACCTTGTTGAGCATAACCGAGAGCGGTTGTACAACATCGCCCACAGGACGGGCGCCAAGCTCATACTGGCGCGGGTGGAGGCGCCCACAGAGGTGATTGCGCAAAGGCTCTCCATGCGCGACGAGGGTAATGCCGCGGCAGAGGACAGCTCGACCGCCGGATGGTCGGTGTACCGTCGCATGGCCTCTTCCGTGGAGCCTATCAGACGCGGCCACTACGCCGTGGATACCTCCAGAAACATAGCCCCGATTATCGAGAAGATAGCCAGGGAGGTAAAACGATGGGGAAAGAGTTAAGAGACCGGCTAACCGCAGAAGGGAGAGAAAATGGAGATTAAGGCCATCTCAGGCGACATTACGCAGATAGACGCAGGGGCCATTGTGGTCAACCTGTTCCAGGGGGTGGAGACCCCGGGAGGCGCCACCGGCGCGGTGGACAACGCAATGGACGGGGCCATCTCAAGGCTCATTGCCGATGGGGAGATCAAGGGAAAGACGGGCGAGCTGACGGTAATCCACACACTGGGCAGGATACCGCCTGCGCGGGTGATGGTGGCCGGCCTTGGCAAGGCCGAGGACTTTGGTCCGGAGGCGGCGCGCAGGGTGATGGGCGCCGCGTGTCGCAGGCTGCGTGGAATCGGTGTAGAGCGGGCGGCCACAATCCTTCACGGCGCCGGAATCGGTGGCATGGAGGTGGGTGAATCGGCGCAGGCCGTCGCCGAGGGCAGCCTGCTGGGCCTCTACACCTTCAGGAGGCACTTCTCCGTAGACGAAGATGTTGAGAAGGACCTGAAAGAGCTGATGGTAGTCGAGGTGGACGCCTCCAGAGTCGCAGCCGCGCAGCAGGGGCTGGACAGAGGAAGGGTGTTCGCAGAGGCTGCGATGCTGGCTCGTGACATGGTAAACGAGCCGTCCAACTTTATGACCCCAACGCACATCGCCGACATCGCCGCAGCGGTCGCCCAGGAGCACGGCCTGGAATCGACCATACTGGAGAGGCCGCAGATGGAGGAGTTGGGCATGGGCGGCCTGCTCGGAGTAGCCAAGGGAAGCGCCGAGCCTCCCAAGTTCATCGTGCTGCAATACAAGGGTGACCCGGACAACCCGGACAACAACCTGGGGCTGTTGGGCAAGGGCATCACCTTTGACACCGGGGGCATATCCCTGAAGTCGGCTGCGAACATGGGAGCCATGAAAAGCGACATGTCCGGGGCCGCCGCCGTCATCTCGGCGATGAAGGCTATCGCACAGTTGCAACCTAAACTAAACGTCACAGTCATAGCTGCGGCGACCGAGAACATGCCAGGAGGCTCAGCCCAGAAGCCGGGCGACGTGCTGCGCACCATGAGCGGCAAGACCGTAGAGGTGGAGAACACGGACGCGGAGGGCAGGCTGGTCCTCTCAGACGCCCTGTGCTACGCGCGCCGGATGGGCATTACCCGGCTGGTGGACGTGGCTACCCTCACGGGAGCAATTGTCACGGCCCTTGGCGACATATGCACAGGCGCCTTCACCAACGACCAGGATCTGCTGGCCTCCGTCCTTCGCGCAGGCGAGGCGTCGGGAGAGCGCATATGGCAGCTCCCCATGTACCAGGAGTACAAGGAGCAGAACAGGAGCCAGGTTGCAGACGTGAAGAACACGGGAGGAGCAAAGGCGGGGTCCATCACGGCGGCCCAGTTCCTGGCCGAGTTCAGCGAAGACACACCCTGGGTACACCTGGACATCGCCGGGACGGCCATGACGGACAAGGAGTCGGGATACCAGGTCAAGGGCGCCACCGGAGCGCCCACCCGTACGCTCATCAACCTGGCTGTGTCCCTGGCGCAGGAGTAGCCCGGCCCAAGCACTCCGGCTGCACCCCTGCAAACCAAAACGCTAAATACGCCCTGCATCACGCTCAAAAGGGGCAATAGACACAACAGTCCTGCGATGCTTTCATAACGCGGGGCTTTCCAATAGAATTATGACGATCAGACGGGTCTCCATACGGAGGAATTGAGATGCTCGGACAGGTCCACGACCACATCGTTAGCGAGCTTGGCGAGAGCAGCCGCACGGACACCATTTTCGTGCTCACCGCCATTGTGTTCAACCTGATTGTCCTTGGGGTCAACTCCGGCGTATCCGCAGCAGCCATAGATGAACCCGCTGATACCACCACGTACGACCTGATACTGACCGTGTTTATCGCCTTGACGGCGCTGGTCAACGCCATCGCAGTGGCGGCGTTGACCCTGGGCAGGCGTACCCGTCGTATGCTTCTCGGTGGCCTGGTCGCCATGTATCGCGACAATGAGGTGGACAAGTATTACGACCCGGCCCTCATGTCGAACTACGGCGTGCGCTATCTCCTCTTCACAGGGGTAATTGCGACGCTGGCAGTCACGGCGATCATAGTCCCGGTTATCATCCGCTTCACCGGTTGAGGGTAGCTTTCGCGGAGGTGGTTTTTGTCAAACGCTGTTATCCCTCCTGGATTGCTGCTAAGTGACGAGTTGACGGCTAGAGGAATGAGCCAACGGAAGTTGGCAGCCGCAATGCAGCGGCCAGTCAATACCATACACGAGATAATCCTTGGCAAGAAGGCTATCACCCCAAGGACAGCGCTGGACCTTGCGCGTGTGCTGGAAATCCCGGCGCATGTCTGGGTGAGACTGGAAGCCGACTACCGTCTTGCTTTGGAGCGGCAAAAGGAGCGCGGGCAGGCGGTTGTCTAGTGGTGTATAATAGGCTCTGTCTTATTTGCAGGCCATCGTGGTGGGCGTGGCCAAGTATGGTCTAAGGCGCCAGGTTGTGGCCCTGGAGATCGAGGGTTCAAATCCCTCCGCTCACCCATACTCATATCGCAAAGCGAGGACCGGGAGTTGGCTATTTCGACTGTCTCCGCGTTCGGGAACAATCCCAGGAATCCGTACCTGGAAGGCATGGAGGTAATCAAAGAGGGCGATAAGAGCGGATACGGCATGGTGGTCCGCTTCACCATTCAGGGAGGCAGAGAGGTCAGCGCCATCTCCCTGCCACACCAGTTTCCAACCAGAACCGGGCCCACCTGGGCCTACCTTGTGGACTGCCAGGGCTGGACGCTTGTGGACGCCGGGCCTATGGGAGCTATGAGCGCCCTGGAGGAGGGGCTGAGGTCTCTGGGCAGGAAGTCCACCGACCTGGAGCGCGTGATCATCACCCACGGCCACCAGGACCACGATGGCAATGCCTATGACCTGGTCAGGGCCAGCGGCGCGGAGCTATGGGCCCATGAGCTGTACTTCCACTTCCTGCCCTATGAGTACGCGCGTATTGGCCTGGACAGAGGGTCTCCCCTGCACCGCGCCATATACGAGGTAGTCCGGCGCGAGCAGATGCAGCACAGCAGCCGGGCGGCCACCTCCACGGACGACCTGCGATGGCGCGACCACTACCAGGGCTATATACTCGGACATCGCAACATCCTTGAGGAGAGGCTGCCCAGGCACTCCATTCGCGACGGCGAAGAGCTGGGTGAGATGCGGTTCCTGTACACTCCCGGCCACTCCGTAGATGAGATATGCGTCACCCTGGACGGCGTTGTGTTGACCGGGGACCACGTCCTGCCCCAGATAACTCCTCACCCAACCATAAAGCGCGCCTACCCGGAAGCCATCCTCGACACGATACCCCCGGACCACCAGGAGGCGGGCGACCACTACGGACTGGCCTGCTACCTGAGCTCCCTAGGCAAGACGCTCAGGCTTGACCGCCATGCCACTGTCTTGCCGGCCCACAGGCTCTTCAATCATGGCCGCTTCAACGTTCGGAACCTACAGCGCGCCAAGGAGATAGTCCGCCACCACGTAAGACGGCTTGAGCGGGTGATAGAGGTCATGGATGAAGGCGCGGACACCCCTGCCAAAATCACGGGAGAGCTGTTCCCTCCCCGAAAGCTCGTGGGAGGAGGCTTCTTCGCCGCCGTCTCAGAGGTCGTCAGCCACCTGGAACTGCTGGTTGACGTGGAGGACGTGCACGTCTCCCAGGACGGACGTATAACGAGGAGTGGAACGGACAACTTCCACCCCCGTATAGAGGCTATGACCGCTTGAGAGGTACGTAGCAGGGAGTGGTCAGTCCGACCACCGCCCTCGCTGACCTACGCCGAGCACTTCCGGGACATACACCTGCGATGACCCCTCCGCTCCGGGCGGCGGTCGCAGACGCCCTATGGAGAGTACAGCCCATATATCTGCCCGGAACGTCTTCCAGGGTTTCAGATAACCGGCCGAGGCTCCTAGTCCTTTGCATCGCTTCCCGCCCTGGCAGCCGGCGTTGCGCTGCTTGAAACCCGCGGACGCAGACGTATTCCCAGCAGCAGCAGGGCGCCGGAGGCGTTGAGCCCCGCGAGGATGAGGAAGGCGATCTGGTACGATCCAAGAGAATCGTAGACCAGCGCCGCGAGCAGTGGCGTGGCGACCACGCTCACGCTGCTGATGGGATCCATTAACCCGGCCAGGCGAGAGAAATTCTCACGACCGAAGACCTCGGCCCGCAGGACCGTCATCAGCGTGCCGCGCATCCCGAAGGAAACCCCGAACACAGTAGCGAACACCATGACGTGGAACGTAGTCGTAGCGAGGGCCAGGATCACGACGCCGACCCCCTGGAGGATGAAGGCTGAGGCCGCCACCCTTCGCAGTCCCAATTTATCGCCCAGGAACCCGCCGATCAGCCGCCCCGGCGCGGCCATAACAAGCGTATAGGAGAGAACCCCCGCCGCCGCCAGCTCATCCATGCCTATGTCAACCATCGCCGGTATCTGGTGGACCCGGAGGGCGCCCCAGGCGGTTATCCCGGCTGAGTGGGAAAGGGCCAGGAACCAGAAGTTGCCGCCGCGGAGGGATTGGCCGACAGTGAGGTGTGGCTCGTCTGTGGCCCCGGCTGTATCCGCCGTGCCGTCCGCGGCTGGAGCATCCTTGTTGCCGGGATTCTCTCCATCGGGCAGGTAACCGTGGTCCTCCGGCTGTTTCCTCATGGCCGCTGCCAGTGGAACACCGATGATAATCGTGCCGATCCCTATGGCTATGGTCGTCTCGCGCCAGCCCACGTTGAGGATGAACCACGACAGAACCGGGACCAGGAGGGCGCCAATGCTCCCGCCCAACTGGTAGATTGCAATGGCCCTGCCCCGCCACCTGTAGAACCAGTTGACCAGCACGGTGACGATGGGCAGGAACCCCGCTATGCTCTGGCCAAGAGTGATCAGAAGAAAGGACGCGTAGAAGTGATACAGGTTCTGGGACATGCCCAAGAGTATGAACCCCACCCCGAAGATGACCCATCCCCCCATCATGTACCGCCGGGGCCCTATCCAGTGGATGAGATACCCCTCTATGGGTCCCGTCACACCACCCTCGAGCCTACTAAGGGAGAAGGCCCCAGTGATGGCGGTCCGGCTGGCCGCCAAGTCCCGCTCCAGCGGCAGAACAAGGGCCTGCGCGCCCACGTTGAACACCGCCGACTGGATGGCGCTCGCCATCGTCGCGGCGGCAACGATAAACCATCCATAGAAGACGCGCGGACGCGCTGATGGTGTCGATTCGACTGGGGAGGTATGCCCTCTATCGGGGTCGCCTCTACTCGGAGGGTCGGGATCCAAAGGTCCTATTCTCTCCTGTTGGGGTCCCCGGACGTGTTGTCCAAGGGTTGGTATCAGAGCGCGCCCGTGATTGCATTGCGCCCTCTGTTCAACGCACAATATCACACTTTGGGTTGAATTGCCACTTGCCACGGCCACCTCCGACAGCGTTTTGGGGGCTGCCGGGTCTCCCCTATCCCCCCGAAAACGGCCCTGCCCTGCCCTCCAACCGTGCGGATGGCTTCTCACCCATGCCAACCGCATATATAATCAAGCAATGCCTTCTAACGTCAGAGTCCGCCCGGTGGCTTCTGCATCCTGGACAGCTCGGTTTCCGTTTTTCTATGGATGGGTCATCCTGGGAATCTCCGGACTGGGTATGTTCACGTCCGGGCCCGGACAGACGTACGCGGTCTCCATCTTCGTGGATCCCATGATAGAGGACCTTGGCCTGTCTAGGACCAGCGTGTCTGGGCTCTACACCGCGGGCTCACTCACGGCCGCAGCAGCCATGTTCCTGGTGGGCCGCCTGCTGGACCGGCATGGCGCGCGGATAGCGCTGCCGGTGGTAGTTGCGCTGTTTGGATTCGCCCTGATATTCATGGGGCAAGTCTCTCAGCAGTGGCACCTTTACGCGGGGTTTGCGCTCATCCGCACCCTGGGCCAGGGGTCGCTCACCCTGATTCCAACCACGCTGATAGCCCTTTGGTTTGTGCGCCTTCGCGGCAGGGTAATGGCTTTGAACTCCCTTGGGGCGGTTGCCAGCCAGGCTGTGTTTCCGCCGCTGATTCATCTACTCATCTCAGCATATGGCTGGCGCAGCGCCTGGGTAGCACTGGCTCTGATCGTCTGGTTGCTGCTGCTGGCTCCGGCGATCCTTCTAATCCGTAGAGGGCCGGAGTCGGTGGGCCTCCTGCCGGACGGGGCCGTTGAGCCGTCCGAGCGGCAGACGCCTCTGTCAGTTGATCGCGAAGTCAACTTCACTGTCTCTGAGGCGCTCAAGACCCGCGCGTTCTGGCTGTTGATATTCGCAGGGTCCTCACAGGCGCTGATAGGCACCGCGCTGGTGTTTCACCACGTATCCCTTATGGACAGCCGCGGCCTGAATCCGGTGGTGGCAGCCTCCGCGCTCAGCCTGATCGCGCCGGGGGCCTTGGCCGGGACATTCGTGGCGGGTTTCCTGTGCGATAGGTTCCCGAACAGATTCGTGCTGATGGGCGGCCAGTTGATTCTGATATTCGCCATGCTGCTGACCTTCGTAATGGCGCATCCGTGGCAGGCCGTTCTCTACGGCCTTTCACTGGGACTGGCCGGGGGTATTCTAATGACCACCGCCGCAGTCATCTGGCCCAACTACTTCGGGCGCGCCCATCTGGGGTCGATACGAGGAGTGGTCACCGCCGGCATGGTAGCCTCGGCGGCCCTGGGCCCCCTGCCCTTCGGGTTCTTGTTCGATGTCTTCAACAGCTATACCCTGGCCGTAGCCATATTTCTGGCCCTCCCCGCGGCATGCGCCATAGCGGCGTTTGCGGCCACCCCGCCACGGAGACGTACCCAATCCTGAGCTATTCCCCGGCAATGGGAGACTCAACGCAGGCCGTTTCCATGCAAGGGGCAGCGTCCGGGCTGTCTCCTGTAGCAGAACGGCTCCCTTCCAGGGTCACTGGAAGGGAGCCGTCCAACCAGCTCTTGAGACTAGCGCGCCGCGGTCACACGGCGCCGCTTTCCGCCAGGACGGCCAGCTCCGCCCTGGACAGATTGAGCTCCCCGCACAGGACCTCCTCATTGTGCTCCCCGGTGAGGGGCGCGCGGCGTGAGATGCGCCACGGAGAGCCGTTGAAGATACCGGCCGGGCCCGGGTGCCGAAACGTCTTGCCCACCTCAGGATACTCCACCTCTGCCCAGAACCCTCTGTCTTCCAGGTGAGGGTCCTCCATCACTTCGTCCGGCGCTCGAATCGCCCCCATGTTGAAGCCGCGCCTCTGCCCGCCGTGATAGGCTTCGTCCCTGGTGATGTTGGCAAAGAAGTTGGCGAGCGCCTGGTTGATGTGATCTCGATTTTCGGTGATAGCCGCCGGGTCACGGTACTTCTCATCGGACAGGTCACCGGCCAGGCCGTATCCGTCCATCCACTCTGCCAGCGTCTTGAGCTGGTCCGTGCTCAGCCGGTTCAGGATTCCGGCGTTGATGTATTTGCCGTCCTTGCAGCGGTGTTGAGCCTTGGGGCTCAGGTTAATGCCGCCGCCTCTTCCGGTGGTGCGCTTGGCTACCCTGCCTGTGTAGACGTAGAAGTTGATATGCCCCTCCGTGGTAAGGGCGCAGGCGTCATGCACGGAGGCATCTATGTACTGTCCGCTTCCGCCGGATGCGCGGTGATTGAGAGCCGCCGCGATGGCTATGTTTGCGAAGTGGCTTCCCATGTGCCACGCCTGTCCTCCTCCCGGCGCAATGGGAGGCGCATCGGGCACGTCGTCATCGTCGTACCCGCACTTGGCCATCTGACCCCCTGCCGCCAGATGCGTCAGGTCGCTGGCGAGGTAGTCCTTCCAGGGCCCCGTCTGGCCGAAGTCGGTCAGCGAGCACATGATCAACCCTGGGTTGTCCGCGCTGAGGTCCTTGTATCCCAGGCCCAGCGAGGGAAGGTAGCCCGGCCGCAAGGTCTCCAGGATAACATCCGCGGTTGAGGCCAAACGGCGGAACAACCGGCGCCCATCCTCCGTCTCCAGGCTCAGGGTAACGCCCCGCTTGGAGGTGTTGTAGTGCCAGAAAGAGAGGCTGCGCTCTCTGTCCGGCAGGTCCTGGTAGAACGGCCCAACCGTGCGGGTTGCCTCCCCGCCGGGCGGCTCTATCTTGATGACGTCTGCGCCCAGGTCCGCCATGAGCTTGCCGCACCACTGCCCTTTCTCGTCGGCCAACTCCAGGATTCGGAGTCCGGCGAACGGGCCGGAGGTCGCCGCCCCATTCGAGTCTGCCACCGCCGGCGTAGAATCCTTCGCGGCTCCGTTGCCGTTCCAGCGCACAGTGGATGCGTCCTCTATCATCTCCTGGATATAGGGATAATCGTCCCTGTTGAGATCTCTGGGCCAGAACGTCCCATCATCAAAGCCGTTCACCAACTCCTCGTGGTTGATGCCCAACAGCCCCTCAAACACCTCTCGATTGTGCTGGCCTATCAACGGCCCGGTAAGGTGGTTGAAGGCCGGCGTCTCCGACATATGGAAGGGCGCGTTTTGCAGCGACCATCTGCCAATCACCGGATGGGTCATCTCCCTGTACATTTTCCTATGCCTGAGCTGCAGGTCACTATCCACCCGGTCCTGGCTGCTCTGGACCGGCATGGAGCGGACTCCCGCGGCCTGGCACCGCTCCATGATCTCGTACTTGCCCAGGGACTTGGTCCATGCCTCTATGCCCTTGTCCATCTCCTCCTGATGCTCCAGGCGACCCTCCAGGGTGGCGAACTTCTGGTCCGTGGCCCAGGCGGGGGTTCCCATGACGCCCACCAGGCTCCGCCACTCCTGGTCTGAGAAGCAGGCAATGGTGCACCAGTCGTTGTAGCCCCACGGACGGGTCCGATATGCGTTGTGGGGCGCTACCGTCCGCCCGCGGTAGTTGTTCACCAGTGGAGCGCCGGGCCAGTGCGTCCGGTTGCCCGGCGGGTAGCCCTCCCGCATGGCGGAACGCCCGTTGGCCTGGATGTCAAGGAAGGCAGGCCCGTTGAGCTGCACTCCGGTTATCCACTGGGACTTGTCTACGTGCTGCCCCTGGCCGGTCACCCGGCGGTGGTACAGCGCGCTCAGAGCGCACATGACGCCGTACATGCCGCCGGTATCGTCCATGTAGGACCAGCCCCAGCCTGCGGGCTGCTCCCCGGGGAGCCCCGATAGGTAGGTCATTCCGGACAGCGCCTGGGCGATGGGGCCCATCGTTTGATAGTCCCGGTCTCTACCTATGTGCCCGAAGCCGGACATGGACAGGTAGATGATGTCCGGGCGCAGCTTCTTCATGTCCTCGTAGCCCAGCCCCCAGCGTTCCAGCACACCGTAGGCAAAGTTCTCAATGACGATGTCCGAGATGGCAACCAGGCGTTTGACCAAGTCTATGCCGCGGGGGGTGCGTGTGTTGAGGGTGACACTCAGCTTGTTGGCGTTGGTATCGCTGAAGTGGCCGTCCGAGTTCAGATTGACCGGCAGTCCTGCGGGGGTGGACCCTCCACCGAGGGCCCCGCGTGTGCTGGGATTCTGGGGCCACTCCACCTTGATTACCTCCGCGCCCAGCGCTCCCAGCCAGCGTGTACACCACGGCCCAGCCCGTACCCAGGTAAAGTCCAGCACTCGGATCCCGTCAAGTGGCCTTGGGTTAGTCGTTACTCTCGCTTCGGTCTGCATCAATGCTCTCCTCCCTATGGTTGGAGACCCGCGCCAAGGCGACGGCGTAAGCCTCCGGTATGGTGGGTGATACTCTCAGCCAAAGGGTCGTATTGGCTCAGGATACGTTCGACAATACCTCCGTTCCGTTGTGCGAAGTATTGCGGCCAGTCATGCGGGCCCAAGGATCTACCATTGAAGGCGTTGCTTCAATCGACTCCATGTGGTCAGGAGAGACCAAGTCGGGTTAAGTCAGTATACATCAGATGCTCTGTGCGCATCAACCTTGTGACACGCTCCCTCTCGCCTTGGGGTATGGCTTCTGTTAGCCATGTCCGAAAGCGGCGGCGATAACGCGTCGTTTCATACGGAAGAAGGCGGTCGGCATGTTGTTGCCAGGAACCCATACCCGCTCATGGGCTGCCTCCATACTCCGTTGCCGCCTGCGCAAGACCCTGAAGGAAAAGACCGCGGGCGCCCCCGAATCACACCTGTCGCGAACAGGGACGCCCGCGTATTTGGGCCGGCGGGACTGAGCCCGGCCTCCCAGGATTTAGAATTGCCATGGGAGGTCTACAGACCGGGGACTACGCTGCGCATCAGTCCACCAAAGGACCCTGACGAACCGGTTTCCTTGAGTCCCGTTGCAATCAGCGTGAGTTTGACCGTTTCCTCAAGCTCCTCGTCAATGGACATGCCAAAGAAGACTGAGGCGTTTCTTCTCACCGTATTGCCGATCAGTTCACCAGCGGCGTTGACTCCACCCAGGCTGAGGTTATGCCCTCCTTTAACCGAGAAGAGGACTCCTCTCGCCCCCTTTATGGACATGTTGAGGAGAGGGTTGGCCATTGCCTGCCTCGCAGCGTCGACAACACCCAGCTTGCCCTGGCCCCTACCAATTGCCATCAGCGCGGCCCCGGGGTAGCTCATAATGCTGCGCACGTCTGCGAAGTCCACGTTGATCTCTCCGGGTACGTTGATGAGCTCAGAGACGCTCAGGATACCCTGCGTCACCACCTCATCGGCCGTCCTGAAGGCTTCCATCATTTCTGCATCGTGGTTCACGTACTTGAGGAGCCGGTCGTTGTGGATGATTATCAGGTTGTCCACAAAGGGTCGCAGTCGGCCTACGCCCGCCACAGCCTGGCCTATCCTGCGGCTCCCCTCAAAGCTGAACGGCGTTGTGACCACCCCTACCACCAAAGCTCCCATGTCCTTGGCTATGGAGGCTACGTATGGAGCGGCCCCTGTGCCCGTGCCTCCACCCATGCCGGAGGTAATGAAGACCAACTCTGCGTTCTTGATGGAGTCTCTTATCTCCTTCTCAGACTCCTCGGCGGCTCGCTCGCCCGCCTTGGAATCGCCGCCTGCTCCCCAGCCGTGAGTTGACTTCGGGCCTATCTGGACGATGTCGACTCCGGGCGCAGACGTCTCAAGCGACTTGATGTCCGTATTGACCATAACGAACTTGATGCCCGGTATCTGGTTCTGCAACATCCTACGAATGCAGTTGCATCCTCCACCGCCAATGCCCACCACCTTTATGCGGGCGGGCGCCCTTTCCCAAGAGGACATTGTTTCTCCGTTTTGGCTGTTGACATTCCACTGTGTCTCAATCATTTGGAACCTCCGTGTATTTAGTGCTCTGCCTCTGGAGCAAAGCTGCGTAAGCCTGACAGGCGGCTATGGAGCGCCACCTGCGAATTTGTGTACCCACGGTTTGAATCGTTCCTCCTTTCTCCGCATTCCCAGGGACCCCCCGGCAATGCCGACCAAAGTAGCTGGGCTCATTACCTGAACCATAACCGCGCACTCCCGGCTCACACCGATGCAAGTTAGTCATATGCTTTCTGCGGTTTACATGATACGATTGCAATACTATTGCGGTTCAACCGGGTCAGTTGTATATTCGAGCAATAGGCGGGGCAAGTCAATAGTTTTTGCCGTACCATATCCAGACACTTCAAAGAAGCATACTTTACAACGCCGCAGGTTCATGGTAAGATTCGTGTAACTGGTATGGTACGGTGCTTATGGTTCAAGAAACTGGAACGCTCTTCCGCCCGTATTCCCCCCCCGCCAATATGCTGGCCTTTTTGCATAGAATAAGGCGGATGAATATGCCGTCGATCATCACCAGAGACCTTCTCAAGACCGTCGGCATTTCGGAGAACATTATCCCCAGGGTGTTCGCCACACTCCGTTTCCTGGACCTGGTTACGGAAAGGGATGAGCCTACGGACGTACTGCGAGGCCTGGCCGGCAGCACTGAAGACGAATACCGTCAGCTACTGGAGAAGACCGTCCGCAAGGCGTATGCCGACGACTTCGAGCGCATTGACCCCGGCACAGATGCGCAGGACCGGGTTATGAACGCTTTTCAGAGGTACACGCCCCGGTCACAGCATAGTCGCCAGGTAATGCTCTTCCTGGGACTCTGCAGAGAGGCATGGATTCCCACCATAGACGTGCCCAGAAGACGCGGGATGCGAGGCAAGCCCCCAAGCCAGGCATCGGCAGGAAGGGCCGTTTCATCTCGCTCTCCGCAGACCACCGCCCCAGCCCCCAAGGCAACGCCTCTGCCGCAGCAAGACGTAGAGCAACTCTCAACGCAGTTCCTGGGCATTACCCTGGCTGACGCGGCGCACATGCCCGAAGACGACTTTTGGGAGGTGTGGAACGCGGTTGGGACCCTGTTCCTCAGACGGGCGCAACGGGTGTACGTGCCACCACTGCTGGACAACGCTGCGGGAATGACCGATACGGAAGACTAGAGCCTCTTCTGAACCTCTAGGAAGCAATGCGCCGCGGCCAACCTGGCGCCTCTCCCCTGCCCCGCCCACCCGGTTAGCCCTCCGTCGCGCGGGTTAGACTACCCCTAGCTCCGCCAGTACGCCCAGCTCTTCCCTGCTGAGGCCCAGCTCGCCGCACATGACCTCTTCATTGTGCTCTCCGATGAGAGGCGCGCGGCGGGAGATCTCCCAAGGTGACTTGGGATAGATGGATGAGCCGCCCGGATACGTGAAGCTCCTGCCCAACTCCGGGTGCTCCACGTCCACAAAGAACCCGCGATCATGCCAGTGAGGGTCGTCTATGGTGTCCTCAGGAGCTCGCACGGCGCCCAGCAGGAAGCCCCTCTCCTGGCCTTCGTGGTAGGCCTCCTCAGCCGTGACGCTGGCAAAGAAACGCTGGACAAGCTCGTTGATATGCTCCTGGTTCTCCTGGAACGTACTCGGCTCCTGGTACTTGGGGTCGTTGAAGTCGTTCTCCACGCCGTGACTGTCCATCCACTCGGCCCAGATCTTCAAGCTGCCAGGGGTCAGGCGCAGGGCTCCAAAGTTGACGTAGCCGCCGTTCTTGGTTGGGTGCTGGCTGCGAGGGCTGGGGCCCACCGAGTGGTGGCGGCCCGTGTTGCGGCGCACCACCTGCTTGGTGAACATGTAGATGGGCATGGCGCCCTCCGTTGTCAGCGCGCAGGAGCTATGGACGGAGGCATCGATGTACTGCCCTTCCCCGGTCATGTCCCTCATGCACACCGCGGCCATGATGGCTATGTAAGCATAGTGGCTGCCCATGTGCCAGGCGTTGCCGCCTCCCGCGGCGATTGGCGGTGGGTCCGGCACGTCCTCCTCGTTGTAACCTGTGGACGCCATCTGACCGCCGGCGGCCATGTGCGTCAGGTCTGAGCTGCGATAATGACTCCACGGCCCCGTCTGACCGAATGGAGTCAGCGAGCACATGACAAGGCGCGGGTTGTTCCTCCTGAGGTCTTCGTACCCAAGGCCCAGGGACGGCAAATAGCCCGGCGTGTACGTCTCAAGCAGAACGTCCGCCGACGCCGCCAGGCTGCGGAGCAGATCGCGGCCATCCTCGGTCTCCAGATTCAGGGTGATGCTCCGCTTGGAGGTGTTGTAGTGCCAGAAGTGGAGGCTGCGCTCAGGGTGAGGGACATCCTGGTAGAAAGGCCCTATCCGCCTCTCCCCTACCCCGCCCGGCGGCTCCACCTTGACGATGTCTGCGCCCAGGTCGCCCATGAGCTTTCCACACCACTCACCAATCACGTCTGAGAGTTCCAGGACCCGCAGGTTTCCCAAGGGGCCGGAAGAGTATCGCGAGTTCTCCATAGCTGCCTGTCCTCCTAAGCTGTAGGGACTTCCAGGGCTTCCAGCAGGTAAGGCTCCAGTGGGATGCTCTTGGGCCAGAAGGTGCCATCCTCGTACCCCTCGCGTATCTCCTGGGGAGATACGCCCAGCAAGCCGATAAGCACCTCTGCGTTGTGCTCGCCGCACATCGGCCCGGAGCGCTCGACGCTGGTGGGCGAGTCGGAGAATGCAAAGGGGGCGTTCTGTGTCAGGTGCTCTCCTATCACCGGGTGGCGTACGGTAGTGTACATACCCTGCTCCCGGAGCTGCGGGTCGTTCTCAACCCGGTCCTCGTTGCTCTGCACCGGCGCGGCGCGCACTCCCGCGTTCTGGCACAGGTCGGCAAGCTCGTACTTCTCCAGGGTCAGCGTCCAGGACTCAATGCCGCTGTCCAAGTCGTCTTGGTGGCGGATACGCCCGGATGCCGTAGCGAACCGGCGGTCGGCGGCCCAGGCCGGAGACCCCATAAGCTCCACAAGCGCCTGCCACTCCTCGTCCGAGAAGCAGGCGATGACACACCAGTCGTTGTAGCCACCGCCATTTGTGCGATAGGAGTTGTGGGGAGCGGTGGCCGGGCCGCGATAGGTGTTGGTCATGGGCCCGCCCGGCCACACCGTGCGATTGCCGGGGGGAAAGAATTCGCGACGGGTGTTGCGCCCGTTTACGGTCTTGTCCAGAATGGACGGGCCGGTCAGGGTGATACCCGCGGCAACCTGGGACATGTCCACCCACTGGCCTTCGCCGGTGGAGTTGCGGTGGTGGAGCGCCGTCAGAACGCACATTACCGCGTACATACCGCCGGTGTTGTCCATGTAAGACCATCCCCACCCGGCCGGAGGCGCGTCCGGGAGGCCGGATGTGAAGGTGAGGCCGCTGAGCGCCTGTACTATAGGCCCCATTGTGTTGTAATGCTTGTTGCGGCCGGACTGGCCAAGGCCGGCCATGGAGACATATACAATGTCCGGCTTGATCCTGACCATTTCATCGTAGCTGAGTCCCCAGCTGTCCAGCACGCCGGTACTGAAGTTCTCCAGGACCACGTCCGACATGGCGAGGAGGCGTTTGATCAGCCCCAGTCCCTTCTCAGTCCTGGCGCTGATGGTGACGCTCCTCTTCATGGGGTTGGTGTCGCTGAAGTCGCCTCCGCTGTTGATGCTCGGCGTGATTCCGGACGGAGTGGTCCGCTCATTGCCCGACACCAGACGGCCCGTGTACATTCCCAAGGCCGGTTCGGGCCACTCCACTTTGATTATGTCGGCGCCCAGGATGGCCAGCCAGCGCGTGGCCCAGGGCCCCGATCGCACCCAGGTGAAGTCCAGGATTCGAATGCCTTCCAACGGTCGTCCATCTGCCATTGCATCTACCTCCGTTACTCCGTTATGGCGCTCCTGTGAGCGCAAGAGCGAGAGAGTGGCCGGGGGCCGCTGCCCGGCAGCCACTCTCTCGCTGACTATGAGACGATAAAAAGGGTCCTCCCCTACCCTACTCCACCAACCACATGCGGTCCGTGAGTCGCTGCTGCGAGGGTGTCCCCAGGTTGTAGAAACGGACTCCCTTCAACTCCCGCCGGACGGGCCACGCAACGTTCATGGATCCCAGAGTAGCGCTGGTCAGCCGCTCGTTTACCATGTACAACTCGATCTCCCGGAGAAGCTCCGCGCGCCTGGCCGGGTCCAGGGTTGAGTCCGCCTCACCCAGCATCGCATCCACTCTGGCTATTTCCTCGTCCGGCGCTGTCCCCTCGCCCTTGTAGCCCAAGATGTAGCAACTCGGCTTGCCGGTTCTGGTGGAGTGCAACCCGTTGAGCGCGTCACCGGGGTCGGCGGTCAACGTATTCTCCATCACGGTAGAGGCCTCCGTCCTTATGGTATAGAGACAGTCCGTGCTGATTTTGCCGTAGGTGTCCACGTACTTCACGTTGAACTCCCACCCCAGGTGCTTTTTGAACTGGTCTATTCCCCAGAGGCTGGGCTCCCTGCGGCTCAGCAGCTGTATGACGTACTGATCGGTCTTGGGACGGTTGCCTGCTCCAAACACCTCGTCCAGAAGGCGGTTGGCCTCGGCTATGTCGGCGTCCTTGGTCGCAGGGTTGAACCCGGGGAAGGTCAAGTACTCCTCCGGGGGGATGCTCCATCCAACGTCCGGGTGGAAGTAGTAGGCGATAGTCGCCATCTTGACGTTGCCCACCGTCATGAAGGCATCCCAGTTCTGCCGGTCCAGGAAGAGGTTTACTGCCCACCGCACCTTCCAATCGTCAAAGGGCGGCCTCAAGGGGTTCATCATGAAGACCTGGATATGGTTGTACCGCACAATGTGCAGCTCGATGATGTCCTCGTAGGTGGTCTGTATCTGCTGCACCTGTGCCTTGGTCACCCCGCTGCTCCCGTGGCCGGCGTGGTGGGTCTTCCCGGTGACCAGGGCCGCAAACTTGGTGTTGTAGTCCTGGATGAAGTAGTTCTGCCAGCCGTCCGCAAAGGGGGCGCCCTCTCTGAAGTAGTTGGGGTTCCTCTCCGCCTTTATCACGGTCTGAGAGTCACCGGTGACGGGCATGAAGGGGCCTGTCCCGTGGTTCAACAAGTACCCCTCAGACACCGCTGACGACTGGATCCCGGGATGTTCGATGTCCATCCACTCCCGGTACTCCTTGTTCCATACCTGCATACCCGCAGCCAGCCAACCTATTGTGGCGTTCCTGTAGTATGCGAACTCCAGGACCACGGTGTGACCGTCAGGCCCATCCGGGCAGGTGGCCTGGTCGAAGTGGGCCCAGTACGTCTTGTATCTGTTGATGAAGGAGGCGCGCTCATGGGGAGGCGGGCTGGTGAGCCACTCCATGCTGGCTTTCACGTCCTCGCACGTTAGCTCCGTGCCGTAGCTCTCGGCCGGGGCCCCGTTCTCCTTGCCCCAACCCTCGGAGTGGAACATCACGCCCTGGCGTAGCCGGAAGGTGTATGTCAGTCCGTCAGCAGACACCTCAAAGCTCTCGCACAGGTCGCAAATGGGCGAGTCCCTGATTACTCCCCAAGGGTCCATCATCAGCAGGCTGTTGAATGACTGGAAACCCCCGAAGGAACTCGCAAAGGCGCCCCATCCCATGTAACCGCCAAGCCAGTTGGAGACCGGACGCGGGCCGGACATCTTGATTGTCCCGCCGTACTGCGGCTCTCCCCACTCCGGCTTGTAGCCCCGGTGGTTCATCAGAAAGTTGGCCCAGTCAGCCTCATCTATCACCACGTCCGGCACCGGCGTAGCCGTCGCCTCCATCATCGCAGGCGAGGTGGCCGTAGGTTCGCCGGGCGCTGTCGTGGCCTGCTGCTCCATCGCGGGCGATGTGGCCGTAGGCTCCATCATCGCTTCCGTCGTGGCCGTAGGCGCCACTGTCGGAGGCGTCGTGGCTGCAGGCTCAGGCGTAGCTTCTTCCCCGCCGCAAGCAAGAGCCACCACCAATACAGTGGCGGCCAATATGGCCATCATTGGCCTTATTCGATACGAATACCGCAACAACATAGAGCACCTCCTCACAAGGTACGCGCATATTAGCATTGCATGGTTCGAATGTCAATGTTGCACGCTGCAAGCATTATGCGGCTTGGGCGCGCCGTCCGTGTAACGCGAAGAGGGCGCAACCTGGGTGGTTGCGCCCTCTTTCCTCAGTCCTCTCTATGGCCGCCGAACTACTCCGTCAGCCACACCCTGTCAGTGAGCCGCTGCTGGGAGTATGTCCCCAGGTTGTAGTAGCGGATTCCCTTCGCATCCCGCCGGTTCGGCCACGCCACGTTCATGATCCCAAGCGGAGCGTGCACTGCCGATTCGTACAGGTGCGTCTCCACCTGTTTCACTAACTCCTCGCCTCTCGCCCTGTCCTGCGTCACGTCCAACTCCTCGATCAGGGCATCCAGCTTGGCCCACTCCTCGGCCGGTATGGGCCCGTTCCCTGTCCAGCCCGGGTCGTCACGGCAGTTCTCCCTGGTATGCCACTCGCTGTGTACCTTCCACAGCCCATCTATGGCATGAGAAATGTAGCTCTGGCCGTAGGTGGGGCTGGCCTCAGACCGGATGGTGTATAGACAATCGGTCTGGATGGTGCCGTACGTGTCCACGTACTTGACGTTGAAGTCCCAGTTGAGGTTCTTCGTGAAGAAGTCGAACCCCCACAGGCTCACCTCACGCCGGCTCAAGAGCTGCCTCACGTACTGGTCCGTCTTGGGCCTGTTGCCAGGGCCAAACACCTCGTCCAGTATCCTGTTAGCCTCCGCCAAGTCGGCGTCCTTGGTAGCAGGGTTGAGACCCGGTAACTTCTGGAACTCCTCTACAGGTGTTCCCCAACCTGCGTCAGAGTGCAGGATGTAGTACGGGTCGCCCATGTTCACGTCTCCAACCGTCGTGAACTCCAGCCAGTCACTCCTGTCCAACGCCAACTGCACCGCCCATCTCACGTTCCGGTCGTCAAAGGGAGGCCGGAGATGGTTCATCAAGAAGTGCTGCTGGTGATTGTACCGGACTATCTGCTGCTCGATGATGTCGCCATACGTGTCCTGTATCTGCTGCACCTGCGCCTTGGTCACTCCACTGCTCCCGTGACCCGCCTGGTGTATCTTGCCCGTAACCAGCGCAGCAAACTTGGTGTTGTAGTCCTGGATGGCAAAGTTGTCCATCCCGTCTATGAAGGGCGCTCCCTCCAGCCAGTAGTTCGGGTTCTTCCGGGACTTCATCACCGTCTGTGAGTCGGCCGACTCTACGATGAAGGGACCTGTGCCCATGTTGACCAAGTAACCCTCAGGGACCGCAGACGACTGCACACCGGGGTACTCCGCGTCCATCCACTCCCTGTACTCCTTGTCCCATATCGCTATGCCGGCCGCCAGCCAACCCAGCGTTCCGTTCCTCACACGGTCAAAGTTCAGCACCGTGGTCTTGCCGGCCGGCCCGTCCGGGCAGGCCACCGCTTGCAGGTGGCCCATGTAGAACTGGCCCGACTTTATAGTGCTGGCTCGCGTCTCAGGAGGCGGGTTCGCAAACCACTCCATGCTCGCCTTCACGTCCTCGCACGACAACTCTGTGCCGTACCCGGGCGCTCCCTGGTCCATAGCCCACCCCTCGGAGTGGAACTGCACGTTGTCGCGCAGCACAAAGGTGTAGGTCAGCCCGTCCGCAGATATCTCAAAGCTCTCGCACACGTCGCACATCGGCGCATCCGTGATCTCCCCCCACGGGTCCATCATCATCAGGCTGTTGTGCGCCGCAAACTGCCACCGGCTGAACGCGCCGTAGCCCAGCCCGGACTGGTACCGGGTGGCCGGCCGCGGGTCGGCCGTCTTGTATATGCCGCCGTACTGCGGCTCTCCCCACTCAGGCTTGTAGCCGCGGTGGTCCATCAGGAAATTCATCCAGTCGTCCCTGTAGTCCACGTCCAGCATCACCTCCGGAACCTCCGTGGCCGTCGCCTCAACCATCGCAGGCGACGTGGCCGTCGGCTCGCCGGGCGCTGTCGTGGCCTCAACCATGGCGGGCGACGTTGCCGTCGGCTCAACCATCGCAGGCGTTGTGGCCGTAGGCGCCGGACTCGTAGCCGTAGGCGCGCTGGTTGGCGTGGCCTCGTCCCCTCCGCACGCCAGAGCCACCAACGCGATGGTGGCGGCCAATATCGCCATCATTGGTCTTATATGGTGCGAAAACCGCAATCGCATAGAACACCTCCTAGCAGGATACGCGGATACTAGCAGGCCTTGGTTCGAATGTCAATGACATTCACGCGGCGGTATTCTTACAGATATTGGTTATAGCGCGCGACCCGGCTCATATGGTTCGACACCGCTCACCATGAACGGGCAAGGGAAGCCGTCGTCTCACACGTAGGGGCGGTTCGCGAACCGCCCCTACGTGGTCGGCAATGGCGGCGGTGTGTGCCGCCCGCGCGGGCGACCGGCGTTGGCATTGCCAACCCGTATAGAGAACACCCGCGCGGCCTCACTCCGCCCGCGGCGCAGGGCCTCCCTGCTGCGGAACGCGCTCAAGTATGACCACGGGTATTACGCGAGAGGTCCTCGCCTGGTAGTCATCGTATGGAGGCCATATCTCCCTCATAATGGCCCAGAGGGTCGGTTTCTCCCCGGCGGCGGCCGTACGCGCCATAGCATGGAATCGGTCCGCCAGAACCTGGACATCCACCGCAGGACTCTCACTGAGGTTGAGATACCAGTTGGGGTGACCGGGCGCGCCGCCCTTGGACGCCACGACTATGTATCGATCCCCCTCTCGACCATAGATGAGAGGTGTGGTGATGGACCTGCCTGACCGCCGGCCTGTGGTGGTGAGCAGCAACGTAGGAACGCCGTTCCAGATGTGGCCGTCCCGGCCGTTGGATTCCAGGTAGCGCCTGACGTGCTCTTGGACCCAGTCGTTTGCGCGCTCGCCTGAGGTTGACATTGCGTCTCTCCCGTGGGAAGTTTTCTTCAGGACACCGCTTGGAGGAACTCCGCCGCCGTCAGGACTCCCTGGCGGGCGAATACCTTTTCCGTCAGTACCCTATGCACTTCAGGGTCCCGGTCGTCGCAGGCATCCTTGATCACTACAACCCTGTAGCCGACGTCCGCCGCCCAGCGGCTGGCCGAGAGAACGCATCCACTGGTAGCCACTCCCATCAGCGCCAGGGTATTGACCCCCATCTCACGCAGCGTTATATCAAGGCCGGTTGTGGAGAATGGCCCCGCCTTTGTCTTGGATATGACCCGCTCCCCAGGGGCAGGCAGAACACCCGGATGAATCTCCGCGCCGGGCGAGGGCTCTTCAAATCTGCCCCCTCTGTGGATGACGTGGAACACGGGAACTCCGCTCTGGCGCGCCGCGCTGAGGACTTGAGCGGCCTTCTCAACCACGGCAGCCGAGTCCTGCGCAACGTTGTTCACTATATCGTTCTGAAAGTCCATGATCAGGACCGCTGTCCTGGCCAGATCCAATGGCTGCTGTTCGGTCGTCATTCTATCCCTCCTTTACTGGTCTGCCGTACGCGTCCGGGTTGCCGCGCCGCATTCCGGACCGTCACTCCGATACACCGCCGGGGCGCCGGAATTCGGACAGGTCAACGATAGTGGCCTCGCGAGCCTCCGGCGTCAGCTCCAGGATGGCGACGTTGCCCAGCTTCATAAGGTTCCTGGGCAGGGTCGGGCTTCCTGGGTTTACGAATAGGACGCCCTGATGCTCCTCGACCAGGGCGTAGAGAGTGCGCCCGAAGACCACTATGTCCACCGGCTCGCCGAAGAACTCCTCCACCATTTTGACTACAGACCCTTCCGGCAAGCTGCGCGACCCTATGACGCCCGGCAGTATGTCGTCGTTGATCCCATCCAGTTCCAGGTTGTTCACCATGCCTATGGAATGGCCTTGCAAATGCAGGACCTGCTGCTCGGCAACCCGTGGGTCGCCCTCGCTCTCCAAGGCGAGTGGCGTGGGGCGCTCCGCCTGTCCACCATGCACCCTGCCTACCGCCTCCACCGGAGCGATCCGCTCCAGCCAGTCCAGTACCCTGGGGACGTGTATGCCCCCTGCGTGGAGGATCAGCTCGACTCCCTCTAAGGCGGCTGCCACCTCCGGGGGGACCTCCGACGCCCCTCCCGGGACGCGGGTGTCAGAGATAAGGCCTATTCGCATATGCGCACCGCCAAAACCCTGGCGCTCGCGACTCTCGTCATCTCAACCCCCATAAGCCACAGATTTCTCCCCTCATCCGTCCCAGGCTGCTCGGCTCCCTGCCTACCGGACGGGAGCCTTTACCCTTATTTATAGAGAAAGAATATGCCCGGACAGATGGTTGAGGTAGAGTCCGATTCTATCCCATAATTGCGCCATAGTCGAGGAGTAGGCTTGAGCGGTATGCCAACGCGCGTAGGCCATGGCGCACGCCGCCGCTCATTTACTTCGACAAGCTCAGTAAGAGCGGGGTGTGGGGACTTGGCTCACACCTATATCAAGTACAGGAGCGCGCCGTGAGAGGCAAGAGACGGACGGATTGCCCGCGACGCCGTCTCGCTAGGCTGAGGGGTCTTGTGTTATCGTACTCCAAACGGGCAACGCCCCGCCGATCTACCGCGCGCCGGTCTAGCCCGCCGCGCAGGAGTACTGGGATTGGATTTCTTTAGGAAGAGTTCAACGGAAAGAACCGGCCCAGCTACGCCGCGCCCACCGCTATTCTATGGCTGGTGGATTGTCATAGCCTGCTGGATCATCACTATATACGGATCTGGCATCTTCTTCTACGGCTTCAGCGTCTTCTTCCAACCAATCGTCACCGAGTTTGGCTGGTCCAGGGCCGTCACCTCTGGCGCGTTCGCCCTTTCTCAGGCCGAGGGCTTTGTCGAAGGGCCAATCATTGGCCCACTCGTCGACCGCTTTGGCCCCCGCAGGCTCATGTTTGTGGGTATCACCATGGTGAGCATAGGCTTCATGGCGCTCAGCCTGATCGATGGGCTGCTGGCCTTTTATGTGGTCTACGTAGTCCTGCTGGCGGTGGGCTTTAACACCGGGTTCTTCATAGCGGCCCAGGCGGCAGTCGGCAACTGGTTCGTCAGGCGGCGCTCCCTGGCTCTGGGAGTCCTCACCACCGCTTTTGGATTCGGTGGGGCCATCATGGTCCCCGTCATCGCCTGGCTGGTTGCCGAGTACGGCTGGAGGAGCGCGGCGTTCATCCTCGGCATGGGCATGGCTGTAGTCGGCCTTCCAATGGCGGTCCTGGTGCGACACCGTCCCGAGCAGTACGGCTATTTGCCCGACGGCCAAAGTAGGCCGCCCGCTAAGGCAGCCGGAGCCGACGCCGAGGCGGGCGCGCGGGCCTCTACCCCTATAGACGAGGTGGACTTCACCATATGGGAGGCGTTGAAGACGCGGGCCTTTTGGATCCTGTCGCTGGCTTTTGGGTTCCGAACCCTGGCCATCTCCGCAACGGTGATTCATCAGATACCCCTCTTGACCGACCGCGGGTTCTCTGAGGTAGCGGCCGCGGGCGTGCTGGCCCTCATGAGCCTGATGAGCGTCCCTGGCAGGCTCATCTTCGGATTCCTTGGCGACTACCTGGATAAACGGCATCTGGTCTTCGTAGCTTACATCCTCCAGGGTATCGGCCTTATTATTCTGCTCAACGCCACCAGCCTGGTACACCTCTATCTGTTCACAATCGTGTTCGGCCTGGGATGGGGAGCGCCGACGGTGCTGGTGGCCCTGCGCGGGGACTACTTCGGAAGGCGATATTTCGCCACTATCGCCGGAGTGCAGCAATCCGTTGTCGCCGTTGGCACAATCATCGGCCCGGTCTATGCCGGCTGGATATTCGACACCACGCGCAGCTACGATGCAGCGTTTGTGACCTTCATCGTAGCTATCCTCATTGGGGCAGTTCTTGTACTCTTTGCCCGCCGTCCGCTGCCGCCCAGGCGCGTTGTGGATAGCGCCTCAGCCTCCGCCGGGCCCCAGGGTTGAGGCCGGGCCCTTACCCGCGTTATCGACCCCTGCTGCTTCTTACCCGGCCGCACAATATGGCCCGCCACTGGACGGCCAAAAGGTGACATGCAGCCGGCGGGCCAGCGGGCCACTACGAATATCGGCTTGACTACAAGAATTCACGGGCCTAATATGCCAGTGGAGCCTAATTATCGATGGGAGGTGTGAATTGCAAAGGCCCACCCCGGTACCCGATGACTTGAGCAGTCCCTTCTGGAACGCCTGCAACGAGGGGCGGCTGATAGTTCAGCATTGCAAGGACTGCGACAGGATGCAGTACCCTCCGGCAAGGACGTGCTCGGAGTGCGACTCAGATAGCAGCCTGGAGTGGCGCGAGGTGAGCGGGAGAGGCACTATAAACGGCTACATCGTGGTACACGACTCTCGTCTCAGACTGTGGGTCCCACAGCAGCCCTACAACGTGGCTGTGGTACAGATCGATGAAGACCCAACCGTTAACTTCTTTTCCAACCTGTCGGGAACGCCCGCCGACCAGGTCCCAGTAGGGTCGAGCGTTCAGGTGGAGTTCCTGGAGTTGGAGGGAGGCCAGAAAATCCCCGAATGGCGGGTTGTTACCGACTGAACTGGCAGCCGGGAATCCAAAGCAAGAACACAGAAAGCGGGGTGAACAATGGCGCCGACTCAGAACGCACCGGCCTCGATGTACAGGGACAGAGAGGGGTTGGGGGTATGGGAACACAAGGGAAAGGTAGCTGCCGTGGGAATTGGGCACTCCCCTACCGCGCGGCGGTGGGATGAACGCGTAGAGTCCAGCATAGGCTCTTGGGCCATTTTGGCGCTGCGGAACGCGATGGAGGACGCGGGGGTCTCCCCCGACCAGGTGGACGGAATGGTTGTAGTCCCCGCGGCCACGACCGGGGACCTATGGTCGCCCACCAACCCAGTCCCTGAAGACTTTGCCAATACCTACCAGCTCACCGACAACCTGAACGACGGCCTCAGCTCCATGAGCTCCGAGTGGCTGCTCAAGAACATGCCGGAGTTGACCAATGTCCAGTTTACAATGAACGCCCCATCGTGCATGTCCAACGCGGTAGTCGTTGCCGCGCAGGCGGTGGGCGACGGCCTCACAAACACCTGCCTGGTCCTGAAGACCTGGAACAACCTGTCCGGCCGCTACGGCCACGAGGCCGGATCAAACTCCCTGGATATCGCCCCCGGCGGCGCGCAATGGACCAATCCCTGGGGCTGGGGAGCCGCCGCAATAACCTTCGCCTACCTCTTCGATCAGTACTGCCGCAAATACGGCAAGAACCACGACATGATGGCGCCCTTTGTGGTAAACGAGAAGAGGAACGGACTCCTGTGCCCGGAGGGGTTCTGGGCCCAGCACCGTCCGGAGCCATTGAGCATAGAGGACTACCTGGCGGCGCGGTGGATAGCCAAACCCGCCAACCTCTTCGATTGTGACCTGCCCATTCAGGTGGCGGTGGCCTATCTGTTCACCACCTCAGAGCGGGCCAAGGACATGAAGCAGAAGCCTGTCTACATCCTCAACCACGCATCGGACAGGACCAGGGTGAAGAGCAGCGTTCAGACGCTGGACGAGTGCGAAGCAGCCACCGACAGCACGGGGCGCAAGCTGTACGAGGGCGCCGGGATCACCCCAAGCGACCTGTCCTTTGAGAATATGTACGACGGCTATACCCTCTTCCACCAGTTCCACATAGAGGGTCTGAGGTTCGCCGGCATAGAGAGAGGAGAGGCACTGGATCTCTACCAGACCGACATCACCATTGAAGGGCCCAACCCCGTCTCCCCAAGCGGCGGCAACGCGGGAAGCGGACGCACCCGCACCTGGATGCATTCCGACAGTATCCAGCAGATCCAGGGAAGGGCCGGCTCCAGGCAGATAAGGCGAAATGCGGAGATAGGCGTCTCAGGCGGCCCAACGACCACAGGCGGTAACTTCACCGTCTGGAGCGCGACCCCGGACTAGAGGGATGGAGCGGCGCGGTTAGTGTAGGGTGTCCTGCCCGCAGTAGGCGCGCCGCTGCCAAGGGATGTGCCGCGTAGTCGGCCTGTTGGCCTATTGTGGTCTGCGAAATGCGTGGAATAGTCTCATTCCGCTGAGGGATCACTCTAAAGAGTGAACTGCGTGGGAGGTCTCTTCCTGCGTAACCTCTACGGCAGGAAGGGCACTCGTTCGTTCATCATAGCCTCTACCAGAGATTAGGATGCGGCGCGCTTGCGGATCAGGGCAGTCTTTCTTTCAGTATGGCGATGACAGCATCCGCGTGCTCAGGCCCGATGAGATAGTTCGGGTGTGATTCCGACTGATCTATAGGGACCTCGTGCTTTCTCAGATAGACTTCGAGCCGAGCGGCGTTGGGAAAGTTCTTCAAGTACGACGAGTGGATACGCGCTTGGTTCAATCCGGCCATAGTTTTGCGGAAATAGACTGTGGCTCCCTCGTAACCGCATGACTTGAAAGCAAATGTGTGGTCTACCTTCTTCTCCAGGTACAGGTCAGGAAAGGCGTCACTGAACTTCAGCAACACGGCCATGCCGGCCTTCAAATCACCATTCATCGCGTCGATGCGCTTGCGGCGCTCAGGCACGAAATCCCTGACTAGCTGGCTGAACGGGTGGCGTCCACTCATTTTACGGAGTATCCGGCAAGAAAAAAACAACCAAAGTCGCTAGGCAGGAAGTCGTCACGCCCTTGTACGGAGCCCTCAGCCCCCCTCTACCACTGGACGAACATGGGCATGACCACGTGGACGTAGTCCTCGTCACCGACAGGCTTGACCACGCCCGGACTGGATGGAGTGGTAGTCTCCAGGGCTACCTTTCCCCTCTCCATGACCGCCAGGACGTCTGTCAGGTAGCGGCTGCTGAAGGCTATTTTTGCCTCGCCGCCGTCTATCGTGGCGTCTATCTCCCCCGTGTTGTCTCCAGTCTCCTCAGCGCTGGAGGTGACCACCATCTTGCCGATCGCTCCATCGCTCCCCGGCACAATCTGCAGGCGGATGATCTGGCCCCCGTCCCTGGCGAATATGGCGGCGGCTCTGGCGGCCCGGGAGAAGTCCTGTACGTCTACCACCGCCGTGGTGCCGGAGCTCTGTGGTATGAGTTGGGCGTAGTTGGGAAACGCCCCCTGGATGAGCTGGGAGACTATCTCAACTCCCTTCAGGTGGATCAGTATCTGACTCTTGGATGGTGTGATGACCAGCTCCACGGGTTCATCCTGGTCTCCCAGCAAGCGCTGCACTTCTGCAAGCGTCCGCGCTGGGACTATGGCCTCCGCGTCTTCGGCGGCATGCTCCAGGAGAGGCCCCTTGTATACGGCCAGGCGAAATCCGTCCGCCCCTGCCAGTGTGAACTGCTGGCCGGTGATCTCTATCTTCACGCCGGTGAGGACGGGTCGAGTCTCCTCGGTGGCGGCGGCAAAGACCACCCGGCTGATGGCAGTCCGCAGCACCTGTGGGTCTATCCGCGCGTTCATACCCTCCTCCACCGAAGGGATGGGCGGAAACTCCTGGGCGTCAACTCCATTGATATGGGCCTGAAAGCGCGCGCATTTGAAGCTGACTCCTAGTGGCCTGGGCGTCAACTCCATGTCTACCCGCTCGGCGGGAAGGGAGTTTATGAAGTCCGTAAGGAGCCTTGCCGGTATTGTTACGGCGCCCTCCTCCTCCACACCGGCTCCTACCCACGTGGTGACGGCCAACTCCAAGTTGGTAGCCGATAGTTTCAGCCTGCCCTCGTCGGTCTCCATGAGAACATTTTGGGTAATGGGCAAGGTGGTGCGAGTAGCCACCGCGCGGCCGACCAGCGCCAAGCCTCGGCTAAGGTTTTCCTGAAGGCACGATAACCTCATAAACGCTCCCTCTGATTGAATTGACCGTAGTATAGAACGGCCTCAATGCATCGTCAACAGAGTCTAGCCGTCCTGCGCGTCCTGGTCTAGCAGCTGACGGATGTCTCTCAGCACCATATCCAGGTCCCAGTCTGCGGCGCCGTCATAGTAGGCGCGCACCCAACCCGCCTTGTCCAGCAGCGCCACCCTGTTCGTATGAAGAACGTCGTACTCGTGAATGTGGATGGAGCCGTCTGGGTGAACGTGCTTGTTGCTCTCGTTAACCCGGCTGTATCCCAGCTTGAGGCCATCGGTTATGACCTGCTGCGCCGTCTCCGGCGGGCCGGTGAGGAATAGCCATCCCTGGTTGTCTGCGCCGTGGCTCTCAGCATAGGAGCGAAGTATGTCCGGGGTGTCGTGCTCCGGGTCAACGCTGAAGGACAGCAGAAGCGCCCTGCTCCCCAAGAGGCCGTCTTCTTTCAGGCTCGCCTGGACCTGCGCCATGCGTGGAGTCAGCGTTGGGCAGAACTCCTTGCAGTTGGTGAAGATGAAGTTGGACAGGACCACCTTGCCGTTCAGAGCCTCCCTGGAGAAAGGCCGGCCCATCTGGTCTGTGAGGGAAAAGGCAGGTATCTCGTGGTAGACTGGCAGGCTCTCCGGGGTCTCGGAGGGACATGCCGCCAGGAGGAGCGTGAGGGCCAGAGTCGCCGCAATCGCAAGAGGCCATCGCTTCATGTCTGGAGTCCCACCCCTTATGCCCGGAAGCCTGGCATGGCCGAACCGGGAAAGAGGCGGGCCTCCCTGAGCCGGGTGGATTGCGTGTAAGCCTTCATTGCAGGCCTCCGGAGAATGGCCTGCGTCCCATTCCGGGCAGCGCTGCGCCGTATTCGTCCGTAGTCGCTCCCCGCCAATGAGCGCCTACGAGCAACATGACGACGGCGAAGAACAGGACTGCCGTAGCCAGATGCGTCGCTCGCACGTCTGGCGGGAGCCTCAGCGCCACGTTCCCAATGCCAAGTCCCATTTGGAAAACCAAGAGCAGGGCCATGAGCCCCACCATAACCAGGGTTCCCCTGTGTTTCGCTGCGATAGCCTGCAGAAGCGTCGCCAGCATCAGGATACCCACAGGGAGACCAATCGCGCGATGGGTCATGTGTATCCACTGCGCTTCGGTCATATCCCACAGGGCGGTCCCGCAAAGGGGTATCTGAGTACACGCCAGTGGAGCCCCGTAGCTTCTGGTAACGTATGCGCCGGAGAGGACCATGATGAACGTGGCGACTCCCAGGGCCGCCGTCAGCCGACGGAGGCCGTCCATCTCACTGCTCTGCGTGACCCCTTCGTGCAGCCATCGGGGTCGTATGGCCCCGGCCGCTATGAACGCCAGCGCTCCCACCAGGCCCGTGGCGACCCCGGTATGGACCAGGGCGATCCCGGGCGACAACTCCGACAGGACCGTGAACGCCCCCAGCGCCGCCTGCATGACCATGAGCGCTCCGGCCACCGATGCCATGAAGAACCTCCTGCTGCGAAGTCCGTATCGCATGAAGGCCGTTGCTGCCAGCAGCAGGATGAACACGCCGGACACGGCGGCGGACAGCCGGTGCAGGTACTCCAGCCATGGCGCCACCTCCCAGGGTGGGATGACGCTGCCATGGCACAGGGGCCAATCTGGACAGCCCAAACCTGAGCCTGTAACCCGGACCACCCCTCCCATCGTCACCGCCACGAGCGCGGTGAGCAGAGATGCCGCAGCCATAACGTGGTACAGCCGCCCTAGTCCCTGGCGCGAAGCGCTCAGGCCTGCCGCGTTCCTCTCCGACCCGGTCACGCTTTCCATGCAACTCCCCGTCTACAGAGTGGGCTGAAACTCAGGTCTACCCTCCGTTTCCTCACGGTAGAACCAACGCAGGAACACAATACATATGGCCGGCAGAAACACCGTAAGCCAGGACACCTTCATTATTATTCCTCCAAGCTGCTGGTCGGCCAGTGGAGAGAGTCCCGATACCCTTGGGGCGGACTCGTAGAAGGAGTAGATGACTTTGTCGGAGAAGGTGATCACTGCAAACAGCGGCGTCTGCGAAATGGACAGAAGGACAAGGTAGAGCAGCTGGGCCGGATATGGCATTGGAGGCAATGCATGCAGAGGGCTGAGGATGGGCCACCATACTATGACGGCGGTGGCCAGAAACACCAGGTGCTCAAGGATGTGAAAGGCGTGTCCGCGCAGCGCCCCCTCGTAGAAGACGGGAAAGTGCCAGACGGCGAACACCATGCCGAACAGGAGGAACGCCACCGGCGGGAAGGTCAGCAGACGCCCCAGCTTCAGGACTGCGCCGTGGCCTGCCAGGGGTTGTAGCAGCCAGCCCGGCGTGCCCAGGAGCAGCAGGGGCGGCACAACCAGGGTGAGGATCATGTGCTGCGCCATGTGCGCGCTGAAGAGGTAGTTATCGCTGAGTTCGTGTATTGGGCCGGCCAGGGCAAAGAGCATGATCAGTACGCCGGACAGGAACGATGCCACCTGCCATCCGCTGGGGCCGGTGGACCCGGGCGGGGCCAGGCGCGCCCGCAGAGGGCCAACACCCAGCAGGTACGCCCCGGCCAGCAGGAGCAGTCCAACGTACAGGTCCGTATGCCAATGCCATTGCAGCCAGGTAGACACGGCCAGGGTGTGCTCAACCGGAGAGGGCGCCGGCGCTATAGCTGAAGTCCACAACTCGGTGAGCTCCAATGTGTCGGTTGTGCGTCCGTCATGGTATGAGATAGGGTCTTTGACAGAGCGCGAAGCCTGCGCTGGTTACCGGGACGCCCCCTATATGACAGCCAGGATTGCAGAGGCGGCTGCGCCGGCCCCCTCCGGGGAGGGAGTCTCCAGCAGGACTCCGAACAGCGCCATGAGAGCGATGATGACACTGGAAGCCAGGAGCAACCCGCCCACAAAGAACCATGAGAAGATGCGTTCATCAAACTTCAGGTGCATGTAGAACATGGCTACCAAGATGAACTTGACCGCGGAGAGTACCAGGAATATGGGCACCAGTACGTCTGCTAAGGCCTCTATGTAGAATATCCATACCTCAACTGCCGTAATTATCGCCAGGATGGCGGCAATCTTGATATAGGTGCCGGGCGTAGGATGAACCGCTCCCCCGGCATGTGTCCTGTCTTCCATATCCCTCTCCTATTGCGTTATCCGCCGGCGTTGCTTACCCCTATCAGGTACACCACGGTGAATATGACTATCCACACAACGTCCACAAAGTGCCAGTACAGGGCAGCCAGGTCTACGCTGAGTCCCTCGTCTTTGGTCAGATCCCCCTTGAAGGAGTAGGCGAAGAGAGAGAGCAGCCATATGACTCCCACGGTGACGTGCGCGCCGTGGAAGCCGGTCAGGGTGAAGAACGTGCTGCCAAACAGGTTGGTCCTTGGCGTAATGTGGCTTTCGTGAGCAAACTCCGTGAACTCAAAGTACTGGAAGCCCAGGAAGGTTGCCCCCAGCAGAGCGGTGCAGATTATCCAGATCCTGAAGTTCCTGACGTTTCCCTTGTTGATGCTTGAGTAAGCCAGCACCATCATAAGGCTGCTCATCAGCAGGACGAAGGTGCTCACCGACGTGGTGGGTATATCCAGCACGTCACCCGGCGTTGGGGTTCCGGGAAGGCTCTGCCCGTAGTAGACCAGGTACGTGGCGATAAGAGAGCCGAAGAACATGCACTCAGAGCCCAGGAAGGCCCATATGAGCATCTTCCGGTGGTCTATTCCGGTGGTGGTTGCGTGCTCCGGCGCCTGACTATGCTGCAACTTGCCAGTCTCCCTCCATTAGGATTCGTGCTCGCTTGGCGCCGTAGCCGGCTCCATAGACCAAGCGTATACCCCTATCATCGTCATAGCCACGCCCGCTATCGCAACGGCGGTTGGCACAGTGAGTATCTCGCTTGGGGAGAGATATATAAGGCCGTATCCCGCAATAGCCAGGCCCAGGCCGGCCACCAGGGGCATGTACGACGGGCTTGGCATATGGATCCCGTGACCTTCCTCGGCGCCGTGGTTCTCCCCGGAGCCCCCCTGCGGAACGGCTATCCCGTGAGGGTACTTCTGCTCCCAGAAGGCGTCCCTCCCGTGCACCGTGGGAATGGTGGCGAAGTTGTACTCCGGCGGCGGCGACGGGATCGACCACTCCAGGGTCCGCCCGTCCCAGGGGTCGTCTCCGGCCGTCTCGCCATTGCGGAGGCTCCAGAAGAAGTTGTAGACAAACACCAGGATCGCCACGCCCAAGACCAGAGATCCCACGGTAGATACCATGTTCCACAGGTCCCAACCCATGTCGGACTGGTACGTGTACTGCCGGCGCGGCATCCCGTCCAACCCCAGGAAGTGCATTGGGAAGAAGGTCAGGTTGAATCCAATCGTGGTCAGCCAGAAGTTCCACTGTCCAAGGCGTTCGCTGAGCATCCGCCCGGTGGCCTTGGGGAACCAGTAGTATAT
This sequence comes from Dehalococcoidia bacterium, assembly GCA_965263185.1. Lineage (GTDB taxonomy): Bacteria > Chloroflexota > Dehalococcoidia > Lucifugimonadales > UBA2985 > JAPPHY01. Next base: position 123,160 of record OZ253588.1, read on the forward strand.
CCCTGCGAACACGGCGAAGATGCTGCCTCCGAACAGGACGTAGTGTATGTGCGCCACTATGAAGTACGTGTCCTGCTGCTGAGCGTCCGAAGGGGCTATGGCGTGCATTACGCCGCTCAGCCCGCCGATGATGAACATGGCGATGAAACCCACGGCGAACAGAAGCGGGGTCTTGATGGCAATGGAGCCTCCCCACATGGTGGCTATCCAGTTGAATATCTTTATGCCCGTAGGAACGGCTATGGACATGGTGGTGATGGCGAACACGGAGTTGGCAAGCGGCCCAAGGCCAACCGTGAACATGTGGTGACTCCACACCGCCCATCCCATGAAGCCAATGGTTATGCCGGAGAGCACCACCACGGGGTAGCCAAAGAGGGGCTTGCGGGAGAAGGTGGGCAACACCTCCGAGACAATCCCCATTGCAGGCAGTATCAGGATATACACCTCAGGATGCCCGAATACCCAGAAGAGGTGCTGCCACAGCACAACGTCCGCCCCCGCAGCGGTGTTGAAGAAGTTGGTCTGGAACGTGCGGTCAAAGTAAAGCTCAATCAGCCCTACGGTGATCACCGGAAAGGCCGTAACCAGCAGGAAAGAGGTGACCAGGGTCATCCAGATGAAGACCGGCATCCTCATAAGGGTCATTCCGGGCGCCCTCATGTTGATGATGGTGACAATGAAGTTGAGGGCCGCGGCCACCGAGGATATGCCAAGAACGGCCAGGCCCACTATGTAATACTCCATGCCGCTGCCGGGGTTGAAGGAGGTGGAGGTTAGAGGGGCGTAGGCGAACCATCCGGCGTTGGGCGCTCCGCCAAAGAGCCACCCGGACTGGAACACTATGGCCCCAAAGAGGAACACCCAGTAGCTGAACGCATTCAGACGCGGAAAGGCCACGTCGCGAGCGCCTATCATAAGGGGCACTATGAGGTTGAAGAACGCTGCGCTGAGCGGCATTACGGCCAGGAATATCATCGTGAGGGCGTGCATGGTAAACAGCTGGCTGAACACCTCTGCGCTCACCGCGTCCTGCTCCGCCCTGGCCAGCTGAAGCCTCATGATCAGAGCTTCCGCGCCGCCTAACATAAAGAAGATGAACGCCGTGACGCCGTACAGGGCCCCTATCCTCTTGTGGTCCACTGTGGTCATCCAGGACCACACCCCCGTGGGATAGGTAGGTCTGCGAAACGCTCCTGCTATTGAAGCCATGTGTCGCCTCCGCGGGTCTCCCTTTTACGTGCAGAGCAGGTGGAGAGGGTGTAGTGGATGTTTCTTTCCTTCAAAGTGGTATCCGTCTCTCTTACTTCAAGCTCAGGATGTAAGCAACCAGGTTGTCTATGTCCTCGCTGCTGAGGGCAAAGTCCGGATTTATGTATGCAAGGGCCTCGTCGGCCATGGTGTTGCCCGGCTTGATCTCCTCCGGGTCGGTAATCCACTCCCTCAGATTGCTCTCGTTCATGTCCATGACCCCCGCGGCCAGAGTGGTCCGGCTACCCACGTGGGTCATGTTCGGCCCCAGGATTCCGGCTGCGCCGGGGACTCCGGAGATGGTATGGCAGGCAATACACGCTTTGGAGAGGAAGAGCGTCGACCCCAGGGTCGCTGCGTCGGTGGTAGGTTGCGCCGCGTCCGCCAGCTGCGCCTGCTTCCACGCCTCAAAATCCTCCGGGGTGTCCGCTATGACGCGGAACTTCATCCAAGTGTGGGACTGGCCGCAGAACTCGGCGCACTGCCCAAAGTATTCGCCCACCTCGTCGGCCTGGAACCACATACTAAGGGTCTTGCCGGGTATTATGTCCAGCTTGCCCGCCAGCTTGGGAATCCAGAAACTATGGAGCACGTCGTTTGAGGTGAGGTTCACCTTCACCGCCATGCCAACGGGCACGTGGATCTCGTTGGACGTGACAACCCCGGAGTCCGGGTACTCCAGCTCCCACCACCACTGGTGGGCCTTGACGCTTATCTCCAGCACGTCCCCCTCTGGCGGCTCCGAAATGTAGAACTGAGTGGCCACTGTAGGAACGGCGAGGATCGCCAGCATAACGATCGGCACAACGGTCCAGCCTATCTCCAGCTTCGTGTTGCCGTGCACCTGGGCGGGTATCCCCTGCCCCGGCTTCCTGCGGAAGCGGATGACGGTATAGAGCAGCCACCCGCCAACAAGCACGAAGACAACCAGCGCCAGCCAGAAAATTATCCAGAACAGGAGCAGCTGGCTTCTGGCAACCGGCCCCTGGGCCTCCATGATGGATTGCGGGGTGTCGGGGTTGCAACCCACAGCTACGAGAAGGCCGAGCAGGGCCAACAACACAGCCGAAACTGGAAGATGGCGGCGCTTATTCATTACCAGCGACCCCTTCTACCATCTGGTCACCCTGGTCAAGGTCCGGTTTAGACAGCTAAGCATAGAAGTGTTTGTATCTCCGGGCTTCTGTGGTTGGTAAGTGTGTTTGTCCACGGCGTTAAAGCCCTTTGTGTTAAACGTCACAACTCTAACACGTAGGCGTTAATCTGACAAGGGGGTTGGCAACCAAAAAACGGGCGTTTCCAGCCTGTCTCTCTCCTCCGGCGCTCGTCGGCGGTTCCGCGTTGAGCCGTCGACAGGTTTTGAGGCTGCTACCCTGCCGGAGAGCCCGGGGGTAATGCCACATTTGGCCGTTCCTATGGTAGAATCTCAGGTGTCCCAGCGTGGAAGGGGCTTCCCGCCCGCGCTGTGGCGGAGGCCCTCCGGAGACCCTGACAGATGGCTGCCGAGAGGCGCGGGAGAGAGTCCAATCAGGCGCAACCGGAGAGCAAGGAGGCGTAGATGACAAGCATGTCTTCAGACGATTCTCCGAGGGCGTTGATCCAGCATCTGGCGAGCGACCCCTCAGACTACACCCGCGGGTGCGCGGCCCTGGCCCTTGGCCAGGCAAAGGCAAAACGCGCCTTGGGACAGCTGCTCCAGTCCCTCTCCGACCCCTCTCCCTGGGTGCGCGGCTGGTCGGCCTACGCGCTGGGTCAACTCCAGGAGCCGGATGCTCTACCGCATATCTGCCGCGCCCTTGGAGACCAGGACGCCTGGGTATGCCAGCAGGCGGCCGCCGCCATGATGCGCTTTGATAGCCGTCTTGCAGACACTGCCCTGCTCGACTCCCTCAAGCAGAGGGAGACCACGGCCAGGGTATGGACTCTCCACGTAATGGCGGGAAGAGGCCGGCCCGAATCGGCCCTCGACGTGGTTCCCATCCTGGAGGACGAGAGCCGCTCCGTGCGCTTGAGCGCCATTCGCGCCCTGTACCGGTTGGGCCAGACCGAGGCTATTGCGCCCGTGCGAATGTTCATGAGGGACAACAGTGAGCATCTTCGTGGAGCGGCCGCATACGCGCTTGGCGCGCTGGGGGACCGGGAGAGCGTGCCTGCCCTCTCCCTGGCTCTCACCGACTCCAAGGCGTGGGTAAGGCGGAATGCGGCATGGTCTCTCCTGGAGATGGGAGAGGCGCTCAACCTGGTGGCGTCCATGACGAAAGACGAAGATGAAGGGGTGAGGCTTTTCGCCTCCAACGCACGGATGCGCCTGGATGGCAAGACCACTGACGAAGCTCCCCTGACAGACCACGACGCCTGGCTCTTTACCCGCGACAAGGCCGTCTGAGAGTCCCTATTCCCTCGCTGCGCCGTCATAGGCGCGCTGTGCGCCTCTCCAACAACCCCGCAGGCGACCTCCCCTCCGTTGACTGAATCTGCGGGAGTGATAGAATGGGTCATCGAATGGCCTGCCTCTCCTAACCTAACCCAACCCGGCCATCTGTAGCTTGGACATGACACAGACGGAACACAGCGCCCCTGAGATACCCAAGGCCTATGACCCCGGGACGGTGGAGCAACGGCTCTACCAGTCCTGGATGGACGGCGGCTACTTTACCCCCAAAATAGACCACTCCAAAGAGCCGTTTGTAGTCATCATGCCTCCCCCAAATGTGACTGGGGAGCTTCACCTGGGTCACGCTCTCCAGGCTACGCTTGCGGACATAATGGTCAGGTGGCGGCGGATGAAGGGCGACCCAACCCTGTGGCTGCCGGGGGCCGACCACGCCGGCATAGCTACCCAGATGATGGTGGAACTCGACCTGGCGCGGGAGTCCTCGGAGGGTGGGGCGCAGACTCGCCGGCGGCTGGGCAGAGAGGCGTTCCTGGAGCGTGTGTGGGAGTGGGTGGGGCTTTACGGCCACACCATAGACGAGCAGCACAAGCGCCTGGGCGCATCCTGCGATTGGAGTCGCAGGCGGTTTACACTGGACGAAGGCCCAAGCCTTGCCGTGCGCGCCACCTTTGCCAACCTCTACGCCAAGGGCCTTATCTACCGGGGTGAGCGGATCATCAACTGGTGCCCCAGGTGCTCAACGGCGCTCTCGGACCTGGAGGTAGACCACCAGGACGAGCAGTCGTTCCTCTACCACATCCGGTATCCCCTTGAACAGGGCGATGGCTTTGTGACCGTAGCCACCACACGGCCGGAGACGCTGCTGGGCGATACCGCCATAGCCGTGAACCCCGATGACGACAGGTACAATCGCCTCTTGGGCCGGCGAGCGCTCCTGCCAATCGTGGAGCGGCCGCTGCCAATCATTGGAGACCAGGCTGTGGACCCAACATTCGGCACTGGAGCGCTGAAGATCACTCCGGGCCATGACCCCGTGGACTTTGAGGTAGGACAGCGCCACGCTCTCCCCACAATCACCGCCATAGATCTGGATGGCTCAATGAGCATGGAGGCAGGCCCGTACCGTGGTATGGACCGTTTTGAGTGCAGGGAGGCCATCCTGAAGGACTTGGAGAGCGCCGGACTCCTGGAGAAGATGGAACCCTACGCGCACTCCGTAGGCCATTGCGGCCGGTGCGGGGTGGTTGTGGAGCCACTGGCGAGCAAGCAGTGGTTTGTCCAAATGAAGGGCCTGGCCTCGCCCGCTATGGACGTGGTAAAGGACGGGCGCGTAAAGATCCTCCCTGAGAGATACTCCAGGGTCTATCTCAACTGGATGGAGAATATACGCGACTGGTGCATCAGCCGCCAGCTATGGTGGGGCCACCGTATCCCGGCCTGGTACTGCCTGGACTGCTCCGCGGACGCGATACGCGTGGTCTTTGCTGAACCCGTTGGCCCCAATGCCGTTCAGGACGGCGTCTACAGGGACCTGAAGGAAGAGACTGGGCTCCCCTGGAAGGACATCGAGTCCAGGGCCGGCCATATCTTCACTGACCTGAGCGCCGAGCCAATCGTCTCCATAGACCCGCCGGAAAGCTGCCCGTCCTGCGGAGGCGCGGACCTGTTCCAGGACCCGGACGTGCTGGATACCTGGTTCTCCTCTGCCCTCTGGCCCCACTCCACTCTGGGCTGGCCCAACGACGTGGAAGACCTGCGCTACTTCTATCCCACCTCCGTCATGGAAACGGGATACGACATCCTCTTCTTCTGGGTCGCTCGCATGATAATGATGGGGCTTGAGAATACGGGCGAGGTTCCCTTCCGCCACGTCTACCTGTCAGGCCTCATCAGAGACGAGCGCGGGGCGAAGATGAGCAAGACCCGCGGCAACGTGGTCGATCCCATTGAGGTCATAGACACCTACGGGACGGACGCCCTCCGCTTTACGCTGGCAACGGGCAACGCCCCCGGCAACGACCTTCGCCTCAGCGACGGGAAGCTGGGCGCTAGCAGGAACTTCGTCAACAAGGTCTGGAACGCAGCCAGATACGTGATTTCCAACCTTCGCGAAACCCAAAACCCGCCGGAGTTGCAGCCGCTTTCCCTGCGCCACCGCCAGGACCGGTGGATAGTCAGCCGTCTCAATCAGGTAGCCGGGCAGGTCGATCGCTTCATGGGGGAGTTCCTGCTGGGCGAGGCGCTGAGGGAGGCGCACGACTTCTTCCGCAACGAGTTCTGCGACTGGTACATTGAGATGGCAAAGCTGAGGCTGCGGGACGGCCAGGACCCCTCCCCCCTGCCCGTTCTGGCCCACGTGCTGGATCAGAGTCTGAGGCTGATGCACCCGTTCATCCCCTTTGTGACGGAGGAGATATGGCAGAGCCTCAAGGGCCACCTGCCCCATGCTGAAGACCTGCCCGACTCGATACTCGTAGCGCCCTACCCTGCTATGGATGCGGGCCTGGTGGACCACTCGGCGGAAAGGGACATAGAGCTTCTGATGGGAGTGGTCAGAGCTATCCGAAACGTCAGAGCAGAGTTCAAGATACCGCCAAACCGGCTGCTCAACTGCCTTGTGGAGGTCTCTTCTTCCGGCGCAGCCCTTGCGGAGGAGACGCAGGCCATAGAGAGCCTTGCCAGGACAGGCGATATTTTGTTCCTTGAGGAGGGATCTCCCAGGCCTCCGGCGGACACCACGGTGTCGGCCATACTCCCCGGCGCCACGGCGCTGATACCCCTGGAGGGCCTGGTGGACACGGCCAAAGAGCGCACGCGTCTGCAACTGGAGATGGAGGAGTGCCTGGATAACATGCAGAGGCTCTCCCAAAGGCTGGGCAACGCGAACTTCACCGGCAAGGCCCCTGAGGACGTGGTGGAACGCGAGCGGGAGCGGCTGGAGCGGCTGGAGGAACGGCGCGACAGGATCCGGGAGTTCCTGGACCAGCTGTCCCGGTGAGAGATACCTGGTTTTCTCAACACGTGATGGCAATTGCCGGCGCCGGCTGGAGCGCCATGCCATTCCTGCGTTCGGAGACCCTTGCGTAACTGCCCAAACGCTCCATTTGATGTCATTCCGAGCGCAGCGAGGAATCTAAGACGTTGCGCCGTAGTCGTGGGAAGACTCCAGCTACAGGGACCCTAGTGGGGGGTGAGAGCCTTTAGATTCCTCACTCCGCTGCGCTCCGTTCGGAATGACAGTTGGACCGTCTCTTCACAGGATGGAGCCCAGAGTTACGCAAAGGTCTCCGGAAGCGGGTATCTAGGCGCCCCGTGATAGCGCATGATAGACCCCCGCTCCCCGTTTCCACGAGGACAAGCTTCGCAGGGGTGGCCTGGTCGCTGACCTTGGGTTCGCGCTTCGTAACGGCGCGGCCTGAGTATGTACAGAACCCTCACCCAGAAGATACCAGCGCCTGTAGAGAATGCCCGGCCCCTGGGCCTATTGCCCCTGCTCTCGCATTTTCTGGAGAAACAGGATGCCCTTCCTGGTATCGCTGGCCACGCGCTCTCCCTCACCGTGGATCAGACGGTGCTTGAACAGCCAGTAGGTGAATTCCTTGGCCTCCGTATCCGTCATGGATGACGACTCCGGGTAGCCCCTCTCACTCCGGAACTGCTCGCGCAGCCCTTCCCTCCCCTGGCCATACACGCGTTGGAAAGCCCGCTCCGTTGCCTGGCGAGAGGAGCGCATACCCCTGCTGCGTAGATGCTTCCGCTCCTCTTCCTCCGCGCACCGGAAGACGGCCTCCTCCACAACCACGCCGTACCAGTAGTTGAGGTGCGCGCTGTACTTCTCAGGCCCCAGCAGGCTCTTGAACTCATCCACAGTCAGGGAGCGGGGTAATTCTCCTGAAGACAGCAGGGCCCTCTTCTCATCCTCCGGCACCAGGCCGTCCACCTCCGTCAGAAGGCGCTCAGCCAGCAGCAGCCAGTCGAAGGCCTCCCCGTTCAGGAGGTATCTATTGTGCCGGTCTTCGTACATCTCTTCCGGGAGAGTCCACAGGGCCATTGACTCAAGCAACGCGGGCGCCCAGTCCCTACCCTGAGCCAGGGCGTTCTTCAGATGCTCAATAGCTTGAGGGTTGCTGAGCCGGCTTTCACCGGAGGATAGTCCGTCCATTGAGGCCGGCCCTCACGCCTCTCCACGAAGGAAGGAGAGGAATTCCGCGGCAGGTCTCGTGTTCAGGATGTCCGCGGCCCGACACCAGCCTCGACGGGCAACGGCGACCCCGAACCGCATGGAGTCCAGATGCTCGGTGGCATGGGCATCCGTGCTGATTATGAGGGGCGCTCCCAGCTCCCTGGCCCGCAAAACGTGGGTGTCTTTCAGGTCCAGACGCTCCGGAGAGGCGTTGATCTCCAGGGCCGTCCCTGTCTCCACGGCGGCCTTGAAGACGGCCTCCACGTCCACGTCCACAGGGTCTCTGTCCCCCAGTAGACGGCACGTAAGGTGCCCAACGACATTCACGTGGGGATTACGCATGGCCCTGACTATCCTGTCGGTCATCCTCTCCCGTTCCTGCCCCATAGCCGAGTGCACCGATGCCACCACCACGTCCAGTTGGGCCAAAAGCTCGTCTGGGTAGTCCAGGGAGCCGTCGGCCCGGATGTCCACCTCTGAGCCTGGCAGGACCTTTATATCCGGAAGGTCGGCGTCCAGCGATCTTATGTTGGCGATGTGGCGCATCAGCCGCTCTTCGCTCAGGCCGTTTGCAATGCCCCGGCCAACGGAGTGGTCGGTGATGGCTACGTACTCGTAGCCGCGCCGCCGCGCAGCGTCCACCATCGCCCGCAGGGGATCGCGGCCGTCGCTTTCGTTGGTGTGGCAATGGAGGTCTCCGCGCATATGCTCCACCTCCACCAGGGATGGCAGGGCCTGGCGGCCGGCCATCTCCACCTCCCAAAGCCCCTCCCTGAGCTCGGGAGTGATAAACTGCAAACCCAACCGGGCGTAGAGAGACCCCTCATCCGTGAACTTCTCAACCCGACCCGTCTCGTTATCCGTGATCCCGTACTCGTTCAACGAGAGGCCCATTCTGTTTGCCAACTCTCTGAGGCGTATGTTGTGCTGACGGCTCCCCGTGAAATACTGGATGAGGGCGCCGTAGCTGTCGTCGTCCACTATGCGCAGGTCCACCTGAAGGCCGCCGTGGACAATAACGCTCCCCTTGGTGGGGCCATGCGCCAGGACCTCCTCCACCATCGGCATCTCCACAAAGGAGTCTATGACCGCCGCCGCGTCGTCCGCGGTCCCCATGATGTCCACGTCTCCTATGGTCTCCTGCCACCGCCGGAGGCTGCCGGCCGCGTCCAGTTGGTGAATCCCGGGGCACGTCCTCCTGAGAGCGTCCATGACCTGCTCCGCCACGCCCAGAGCGCGGCCTATTGGAATACGCCGGTCCTTTGTGCGGAGCGAGCGGATGTGCCGGAGTATGTTCTCCGCGGTCTTCTCCCCAAGACGAGGCATAGCGGCCAGGCTGCCCTCCACTATCGCCTGTTCCAGGGCATCCACCGTGGATATGCCCATCTCCTTGCTGATGCGCAGGGCCGTCTTGGGCCCTATGCCGGGCACGTCCATGAGGGCCAGAATGCCGTCCGGAAACTCCCCCTTCAGGTTCTCCAGGTACTCCAAGGCCCCCGTGCTTACCATCTCCCTGATCTTGCCGGAAATGGCCTCTCCGATTCCGGGAATCTGCCGGAGGTCTCTCTCCTCTTTGATCATCTGGGCCAGCTCTACGGGCAAATGCTCGATTGTGCGGGCGGCTCGCTGGTAAGCCCTTATGGTGAACGCCGAGTCGCCCTGCAGCGACAGGAGTCCGGCGATCTTCTCGAAGGTCTCGGCCACTTGAGAGTTGTTCATGCCTTCCGGCCCCTCCCGCTCACCCTGACGATGAAGCGTATGCCGCGCTCCTCCACAAAGAATGCAGGGGAGTCATCCTGAACAGGGTACATCTCTCTGCGCTCCATTCACCTTGGCAGCCGGGAGGCCGCGCTCCCTACGCCGCAACGCCGTGGCACCGCTTGTACTTCTTGCCGCTGCCGCAGGGACACGGACGGTTGCGACCCACCTTGCCGTTGGCTGCGGTTCCCGCTTGCGGCTGGGGCTGTGGCTGCGGCATCTGCGTTCTGCGAGGCCCGGTCTCCGTAGCCAGCCCCACCCTGAAGATAGTGTGAACAATGTCGTGCTGGATGCGGTCCAGGAGTTCCTGGAACATCCGGTGGCCTTCGTGCTTGAACATCACCAGGGGGTCTCGCTGCCCAAAGGCATGGAGGCCTATCCCCTGCCGGAGGTTCTCCATTGCGGTCAGGTGCTGCACCCAGTGGGAGTCCATAGTGCGCAGCATCACCAGGCGCTCCAGTGTGCGCATCTCCTCCAGGCCTACCTGGTTCTCCCGGCCCTGATACAGGGCATCGGCGGACTCCAGCAGTCGGTCCCTGATCTCCTCCGGGTGCATGTTGGACATGCTGTCGGAACTCAGGTCCGGCGGCACAGGGAGTATGGTGTTCAGCTCCGCAAACAGGGTGTTCACGTCCCAGTTGTCGCTGTTCTCATCGGCCAGACGCTCTGCCACCAGGGAGGAGAGCTCCTTGCGCACCATATCCTGGATATTGGCCTTGAGGTCTGCTCCCTCCAGCATCTTGCGCCGCTCAGAGTAGATGACGTCCCGGTGCATGTTGGCCACGTCGTCGTACTCCACAAGGTGCTTGCGTATTTCGAAGTGGAAGCCCTCCACCTTAGACTGAGACGCCTCAAGGGCCTTGTTGACCACGCGGTTCTCAATGGGCGTATCCTCACCCATCCCCGCCCACTCCATGACCCCTTTGATGCGGTCCCCTCCAAAGCGGCGCATCACGTCGTCCTCAAGGGAGACGTAGAAGCGCGAGCTGCCGGGGTCTCCCTGGCGTCCCGCGCGGCCCCGGAGCTGGTTGTCGATGCGGCGCGACTCGTGGCGTTCCGTGCCTACGATGTGCAGCCCTCCCATCTCCACCACCCTGTCGTGGTCCGCCTGCCACTGCTCCGGCGTGATGTCAAAGCTTGCGGGGTTGCCCCCAAGGATGATGTCTGTGCCGCGACCCGCCATGTTGGTTGCCACCGTGACGGCTCCGGGACGCCCTGCCTGGGCCACGATTGTAGCCTCCATCTCGTGCTGCTTGGCGTTGAGCACCTCGCAGGAGACGCCGCGCCGCTTGAGGATGTTGCTCAGTTTCTCCGACTTCTCGATGGAAACGGTGCCCACCAGAACGGGTCGCCCTTGGTTGGACAGATCTTCCAGGTCTTTGGCGATGGCCTGAAACTTGACCTCCTCCGTGGAGTAGACCAGGTCGGGCGCGTCCTGGCGTACCATGGGCCTGTGGGTGGGAACCACCACAACCTCCAGCTTGTATATCTTGGATAGTTCCTCGGCCTCCGTGGAGGCTGTGCCGGTCATCCCCGACAGCTTCCCATACATGCGGAAGTAGTTCTGGAGGGTAATGGAGGCGTACGTGATGCTCTCCCGCTGGACCTTTACGCCTTCCTTGGCCTCTATAGCCTGGTGCAGGCCGTCCGAGTAGCGCCTGCCGGGCATGAGACGCCCTGTGAAGTCGTCCACGATGACCACCTCGCCGTCCCTGACCACGTACTCCTTGTCTCTACCGTACAGCTTCATGGCCCTGAGGGCGTTCTCTATGTACTGAACGTAGTGGCCGGAGGAGTACAGGTTGTCCACGTCAAGCAGTCTCTCCACCTTCTCTACGCCTGAGGGCGTCAGGCTGATTGAGCGGCGCTTTTCGTCTATCTCATAGTCCTCCTCCTGGAGGCTACGCGCATGGCGGGCGAACTCGGCGTAGAGCTGTGTGGATTCCTGCGCGGGGCCGCTGATGATTAGCGGGGTCCTTGCCTCGTCTATGAGGATGTTATCCACCTCGTCCACTATGGCGTAGTACAGCTCACCCTGGACCTTCCGGGGCATATCCACCACCATGTTGTCGCGCAGGTAGTCGAAGCCGAACTCGTTGTTGGTGCCGTACGTGATGTCCGCGGCGTAAGCGCTGCTCCTATCGACGTGCCTCATCAGGGCCAGGGAGACGTCTTCACTCTTATGATCGGGGTCGTACATATAGGAGGCCTGGTGCTGAAGGCAACCGACGCTGAGGCCCAGGAAGTCGTAGATGGGACCCATCCACTGCGGGTCTCTGCGTGCCAGGTAGTCGTTCACCGTCACTACGTGGACGCCCCGCCCAGTCAGAGCGTTGAGGTAGACCGGAAGGGTCGCCACCAGGGTCTTGCCCTCTCCCGTCTTCATCTCGGCGATCTTGCCCTGGTGGAGCGCTATGCCCCCCATGAGCTGCTCGTCGAAGTGCCTCTGCCCAATAACGCGCCTGGCGGCCTCCCTCACCGTGGCGAATGCCTCCGGCAGCAGGTCGTCCAGCTCCTCCCCGTCCTGGAGCGCCGCTTTGAGCTCTTGGGTCTTGGCCTTGAGGGCGTCATCGGACAGCCCCCGCCAATCGGGTTCCAGGTCGTTTATCTCCCTCACCAAGGGCTGGAGCCTGGTTACAACCTTTTCGTTGGAATCGGCAAGAAAGCCGAAGACTTTGCTAAGCATTCACAGGGTCCTTATCTACTCGAACATTGCTCCCACGGATAGCCCTTCGTGAATCCTGCGTATGCCCTCGCCCAGCAGGGAGGCCACCGAGAGGACGGTTATCTTGCCGTTGCGCTTGCCCTCCGGAAGCGGCAGGGTGTCCGTGACGACCATCTCCTTGATGTCGCTGTGGATGATCCGGTCGGCGCCGGGGCCGGAGAGCACGGCGTGTGTGCAGCAGGCGTAGACGTCGTTCACGCCGGCCTCTTTCAGGGCATCCACCGCGGCCATGAGGGAGCCTGCGGTATCCACCTCGTCGTCAAAGGTTATGGCCGTCCTTCCAGCCACGTCGCCGATGATATTGAGGCTCTCGGTGCTGTCCGCGTTGCCCATGCGCCGCTTCTCTATGATGGCCAGGGGCGCTCCCAGCCGGGCCGCCATGTCCCTGGCGCGCTTGCTTATGCCGATGTCCACAGCCACGACCACCAGGTTGTCCAATGCCTTGTCCGCGAAGTACCGGGCCAGGATCGGCAGGCAGGTGAGCTCATCCACGGGTATGTTGAAGAACCCCTGTATCTGCCCGGCGTGAAGGTCTACGGTGAGCACGCGGTCCGCTCCGGCGACGCTCAGCAGGTCGGCTACCAGCCTGGCCGTGATGGGAACCCTGGGTTGGTCCTTCTTGTCCGTGCGTCCATAGGCGTAGTAGGGTATGACCGCCGTAATCCGTCCCGCGGAGGCCCGCTTGGCGGCGTCCAGCATTATCAGAAGCTCCATGATGCGGTCGTTGACCGGGTAGGCGAAGGGCTGGATGAGAAAGACGTCTCGTTGACGCACGTTTTCCAGGATCTGCACAAAGGTGTTGTCGTTGCTGAACTTGAACACGTTGGAATCCCCCACGGATATGTTCAAGTACCGGCAAACGTCTCCGGCCAACTCGGCGTGGCCCGTACCCGCGAATACCTTCATCTCATCGTTTCTAAGCATATCTCCTTCTCAATCGCCGCGTATTTTTGATGACCCGGCCGCATGGCAACGCGCTGCGCCTCGCGCGTCTCATGCGCCAACATTATAGCATAGCCTCCGCGAGTGTAGGGCGAAACCAACCCGCCGGCGGGCAGACGCGGAGGCCGTCCGGAAGCGGCGCAGCCTCCAGAAGGTCCCGTCTCTGCGAGGTACGCCGCCGCTCAACCGGCCCGTGTGGCGCGCCGGCGCGCTAGACCACGCCTCCCTCGGCCAAGACGGCCAACTCCGCCCTCGACAGCCCCAACTCACCGCACAAGACCTCCTCGTTGTGCTCCCCTATCAGGGGTGCCCGCCGCGAGATCCTCCAGGGCGAGCCGTTGAATATGCCCGCAGGCCCGGGATGGCGGAACGTCCTGCCAACCTCCGGCTGCTCAACCTCTGCCCAGAACCCGCGGTCATCCAGGTGCGGGTCCTCCATCACCTCGTCCGGCGAACGGATGGCCCCGCAGTTGATGCCCCGCTTCTGCAGTCCGTGGTACGCCTCGTCCCGGGTGATGTTGGCAAGGAACCTCCCAACCACCTGGTTTATGTAGGGCCGGTTCTGGATGAACACCGCCGGATCCAGGTACTTCTCGTCCCCCAAGTCCTCCGCGAGTCCGTATTCGTTCATCCACTCCACCAGGGCCGGCAGGCGGGCTGCGGTCACGCGGTTCCCGATACCGCCGTTGAGGTACTTGCCGTCCTTGCACAACACCTGCGAAGGGTCGCTTCTGACGGCGCCTGCGTGGCGGCCGGTCTGCCGCTGGACCACCTGCCTGCGATAGATCCAGGTGTTGACGTGCGCCTCAGTGGTCAGGGCGCAGGACTCGTGCACGGAGGCGTCTATGTACTGCCCACGACCGGTATTCGTCCGGTGCATCAGCGCGGCGACAATGGCAATGTAGGCGTAGTGGCTGCCCATGTGCCACGCCTGCCCGCCTCCCCCGGCGATGGGCGGCGCGTTGGGTACGTCCTCTTCGGTATAGCCGCAGCACCCCATCTGCCCACCGGCGGCCAGGTGCAGCAGATCGCTGGTCAGGTAGTCCTTCCACGGACCAGTCTGGCCAAACGGCGTCAGCGAGCACATGATCAGCCCCGGATTCCCCTCCTTCAAATCCTCATACCCCAGCCCCAGCGACTCCATGTACCCCGGCCGGAAGGTCTCCAGTATCACGTCCGCTCCCTCCGCCAATTTCCGGAACAGCCTCCGGCCGTCCTCCGTCTCCAGGTCCAGCGTGACGCCCCGCTTGGATGTGTTGTAGTGCCAGAAGTACAAGCTCCTCTCCCGGTTCGGTATGTCCTGGTAGAACGGCCCTACCGTCCGCGACGACTCTCCACCCGGCGGCTCTATCTTGATGACGTCCGCTCCAAGGTCCCCAAGCAGCTTGCCGCACCACTGCCCCTTCTCGTCCGATAGCTCCAGCGCCCGCAGCCCGCCAAAGGCCCCGGCGGTGTCGGCGTCCGGCGTCCTGATTGGCGCCGGCGGCGGGTTCGGCCCAACGGGATTCCCCTTCCACTCCACGGACGACGCATCCTCTATCATCTCCTGTAGATACGGATACGATGTCCTGTCAAACCCCTTGGGCCAGAAGGTGCCGTCCTCAAAGCCGTCCACCAGCTCCTGGTGGCTGATCCCCAGCAGCCCCTCGAACACCTCCTTGTTGTGCTGGCCTACCAGCGGCCCGGTAAGGTGGTTGTAGGCAGGCGTCTCCGACATCTTGAACGGGGCGTTCTGCAACGGCCACGTCCCGAGGGCTAAGTGATGCGCCTCCCTGAACATCTCCCGTTGCTGCAACTGTGGATCGTTCTCAAACCGGTCCTGGTTGCTCTGCACAGGCATAGAGGGCACTCCCGCCGCCTGGCACCTCTCCATGATCTCGTACTTGTCCAGCGTCTTGGTCCACGCCTCTATACCCGCGTCCAGCTCCTCCTGGTTCTTCAACCGGCCCCCAAGCGTGGCGAACCTATCGTCCGCCGCCCAGTCCGGCGACCCCATGACCCCGGCGAGCCTCCTCCACTCCTCGTCCGTGAAGCAGACTATCGCACACCAGTCGTTGTAACCCTCCGGGCTGGTCCTGTAGGCGTTGTGCGGCGCCACCGTCCGCTCCCGGTAGCTGTTCGACAGTGGCGTACCGGGCCAGTGCGCCCGGTTCCCCGGTGGGTACCCCTCTCTTACGGTGGAGCGGTCATTGGCCTGGATGTCCAGGAAGGCGGCGCCGTTGAGTGGCACGCCGGTTATCCACTGCGACTGGTCTACGTGCTGCCCCTGGCCTGTGGCGTTCCGGTGGTACAGGGCGCTCAGGGCGTACATGGCGCCGTACATGCCGCCGGTATCGTCCATGTAGGACCATCCCCAGCCCGCGGGCTGCTCACCCGGGAGCCCGGACGTGTAGGTCAGCCCGGACAGCGCCTGGGCTATCGGCCCCATCGTTTGATAGTCCCGGTCCCTACCGGTGTGCCCAAAGCCGGACATGGACAGGTAGACGATGTCCGGCCGCAGCTTCTTCATGTCCTCGTAGCCAATCCCCCACCGGTCCAGCACCCCGTAGGCGAAGTTCTCGATTACGATGTCCGAGATGGCGACCAGGCGTTTGACCAGGTCTATGCCGCGGGGAGTGCGGGTGTTGAGGGTGACGCTCAGCTTGTTGGCGTTGGTATCGCTGAAGTGGCCGTTGGTGTTCAGATTGGCGGGCAGGCCCTCCGGGGTACCCGCTCCTGAGCCGGTGTTCTCGCCCCTGGTGCTGGGGCTCTGGGGCCACTCCACCTTGATGACCTCAGCTCCCAGCGCTCCCAGCCACCGGTTGCACCACGGCCCCGCCCGTACCCATGTGAAGTCCAGCACCCGGATTCCGTCAAGAGGTCTTGGGGTAGCTGCTACTCTCGTCTCGGTCTGCGCCATGCTCTCACCTCCAAAGCTAAGCAGATGCCGTCACGACGCGGAACAACTGTCGGCAACGGATACCGCAGAATATCACATTGCGCCTATGGGCTGTCAATGTAGCCGGCAAGCCGGGAGCGGCGCCCTGAGCATGGGCGCGGCGCTCACCCGAGGTCTCCGCTGGAGGGGTGGCCCTCAGGCCCCTACCCTTACTCCCCCTTCGCAGATACTGCGAAGCGTCTCTATGGCGGAGAGCGCCGCAAGGTGGCTTGTCATGGGGTTGTCCGGATGGGGCACGTTCTCCATGGTGAAGCGCAAGACCCCGCTGCTGCCGGAGGCGTAGACCTCGTGGATGTTGCCTTTGGCCTCCGGATCGGCGATGATCCTCACCCTGGTCCGCTCCGGGCCGATACCGGCCAAGCTGAGGGTTGCGGCCACGTTGATGTTGAAGGGAAAGCGCTGCACGGCCTCCCGCGCGCTCCCCTCGAAGACGACCGTGGCGACTGTGATGTCCTTGTAGCCGCCCGCGCCGGCTGCGGCGGTATCCACCAGGCTCTCCGGGGGCTTGCGGGTGGTGAGCACAACCTCCTCCAGCTCGGCCCTGGATGCCCTTATGGCGTCGATCCCGCCCAGCGCTCCTGAGGGGGCGAATATCCGGCAGCCGGTCTCCTGCGCCAGTGACGACAACCTTGAGAACAGGGATGCGTCCAGGAGAGACCCCGTGCTCATCACCATCAGGTGCTTTCCGGCGGAGACAATGGTTTCGCCGTACAGACGGACGGCCTCCTGAGAGGCGGCCTCCACCACCATCGTCACCCCATCAGAATCCAGGAAATCCTGGAAGGAGTCGACGGCCTTGGGGCTTGATCCAAGGCGCTGCGACAGATCCCTGGCGTTGCGGCTGTCCTGGTCGAAGAGGGCTACCAGCCTGGCTCCGCCCACGGCCTTCTCATCCACGGCCCTGGCGAGACCCCGTCCGATGGCTCCGCAGCCCAGAAGCCCTATGCCCTGCTCTTTCTGGTTCATCATGTCACTCTGCATATATTAGCAGGTTGAAGCGATGTGGTACATACACCCGCAAATATCCGTTGCGGGCAGGCCGGCTGGCGGCTTGACTATTACACGCAAACGTGTACAATCTCGTTATGGCGTACAGGGCGAGCGGAAAAGGGAGCGAGAGGTGGACAGGCGATAGGGTGAAGGCGCTGAGACGCCACCTTGGACTGACCCAGCAGGAGATGTCCGCGGAGCTTGGCACCAGGCAGCAGACCATCAGCGAGTGGGAGACGGGTCTTTACCGCCCCCGCGGCGCCTCTCACACCGTCCTTAACATCGTTGCGGAGCGGTCCGGCTTTCGGTATGACGCCGCCTCACCCCCGGAGGCCCCGGCGCCTGAACGGTCGGAGGATGACCCCACGGACGAAGAGGGCCTCAAAAGCCCTCTCCCAGACTCCGGATAGCCCGCGCCGAATGGCCCGGACGCTGAGCCGCCCCATGGAGCGTGGAGGTCATGCCGCCACCAGGACGCGGAGCTCCCCAACCCCTGGCAGCCTTTCCTCTACAGGGGACGCATACCTCCACAGGAATACGGCGGTCCCGGGTCACCGGCCAGTGACCCGGCATTGGGCACGGACAGGAGGCGTCTATGGGTAGCGCGACAGCTCCAAGGCCCCCGGAGGCCAGCGTGGCCGGGTGGTGGCGCGCCAGCGCGTTCAAGAGCGTCGCCACCGTCCAGGGAAAGGTTTTCCAGGTGCTCTACCCCGGAAGGCCGGCGCCAGGCTCCGGGCCGGACTTTCAGGACGCCCTGCTGATCACCGGCGCGGGGGAGCTGGTCAGGGGCGACGTTGAGGTGCACGTAAGGCAGAGTGACTGGCGCAGCCACGGCCACCATCTCGACCACAGATACGACCGCGTGGCGCTCCACCTGTTTCTCCAGGGCGGAGACGGCGCGACCCGAATGGAGGGAGGCGCTCAGATCCAGGAGGCGCTGCTGAGCTCCCTCTCCCCTGCCCCTCCGGGCGCCGCGTCGAACGGAGCCGAGGCCCTGAGCGCGCCGCCGCCGTCCCACCTCGGTGGAAGCAACGTCGCGGCCGCTCCTCTCCAGGGCCTTAAACTCCTGCCTCCGCGGGAGCTTGAGCGCGCCCTGGACGAGGCCGGAGAGCGCAGGTTCCTGCGGAAGGCCTCGGCCATGCTGGAGGGACTCCGGATGGGCGACGCCAGGGAGGCGCTGTACGCCGGTCTCATGGAGGGACTGGGGTACAGCCGTAACCGCGGCGCAATGCTGCAACTGGCGCGGAGGCTGCCGCTTGGCCGGCTGAGAAAAGTGGTGGGCCGGAGCGCTGACCAACCGGCGCTGGAAGCCCTGCTGCTGGGAGCGGCCGGGCTGCTTCCCTATCAGCGCGGCCTCCTTCCGCGAACCCCGGAGGCCATCGAGCGCTCCGCGGAGCTGACGCATGTCTGGCGGAGTGTGGAGGAGCCGTTGGGCGACGGCTCCTGTGGCTGGGACCGCGCCGGCCTCAGGCCCCAAAATCGTCCCGAGCGGCGCCTGGTGGGCGCAAGCTACCTGCTGGACAGGTACTGGAGCAGCGGGTTGGAGGAGGGGCTCAGGCAGGTATGCGAGAGCGGTACTCCGCAGGAAATAGAGAGGGGGCTGGAGGTACGCGGCGAAGGGTTCTGGGCCGTCCACCTGGACTTTCACCTGCCGATGGCCCGCGCCCCGGCCACGGTGGGAGGAAACCGCGCCAGAGACATGGCCGTCAACGTCCTGCTGCCCTTCTTCCATGCCAGGGCCCACCTCCTGGGAAACGCAGTCCTGAGGCGGAGAACCCTTGACCTCTATCGCGGATTCCCACCGGGCCAGGACAACGAGATCACCAGGGAGATGAGGGCTCTGCTCACGGCTTCCACCGGGGGTTGCCCCGTGATAAACTCCGCCAGAAGGCAGCAGGGACTCATTCACATGTACCGCATTCTACAGGGACGGGTGGGCCGGCCGCGGCGCCCCGCGTTGCGCGAAATAGATGAGCGATGAGAGAGGTTACATAGACCTCCCGCTGATGGTCGGCGAGGAGGTGGATGCGTCGTTCGGAGAGAGGCGCGGCCTGGATGCGGAGGCTGTCGGGGACCACAACGCCATTGTCCTCACCAACCGCCGGCTGCTGCGACTATCCAGAAGCGGCGCCAGACAGGACGCGTCCTTCGCGTCGCTGAGGGACGTACACCTGGCCGAGGTTAGGCGCACGTCGAGAGGCATGAGGTCAATCTGGCGGGCAACCCTGCTGCTGGCCGGAGCCGGAGCAGCCCTGGTTACCATCAGCTACCTTCCCATAGCGGCTCCCCTGGCAGCCGCGCTGCTCCTGGGAGCCGGCTATCACCTCTTTCACCACGTCACAGTCTCCCAGGAGGGGATAATCCTATTCCACGCCGGGCAGGAGCAGATGGGAATAGCCTACCGGGGGAACCTGTCCGACCAGGCCTACGCCTTCGTCAACCGCCTCTTCCTTATGAAGGGGGCCCTCTCCCTCGCGCCGGAGGAGAGCGGCGAGGAGCCGGCAGGGCTTGGCGCGCCCGGTTGGGATTTCCGGCACGAGTTGGAGGATGCGGAGATGGGAGTGGCGAGCGACCGCGGCGACGACACCCCTGAGGAGCCTAGTGGGGAGGATGTTTCTCAGATGGAACCTCACGGTGAGCCAACCCCTACGGAGGGGCCAGCCGCTCAAGAGGAACCACCTTACGCAGAGACTGCGCCCACGATGAAGCCTCACGGTGAGCCAACACCTGCGGAGGAGGCAGCCGCCCAGGAGGAACTACCTTACGCGGAGACTGCGCCCACGATGAAGCCTCACGGTGAGCCAACACCTGCGGAGGAGGCAGTGGCCCAAGAGGAATCGCCTTACGCGGAGGCTGCGCCCACAATGGAGCCTCACGTTGAACCAACCCCTGCGGAGGAGTCAGCCGCCCAAGAGGAACCACCTTACGCGGAGGCTGCGCCCACAATGGAGCCTCACGTTGAACCAACCCCTGCGGAGGAGGCAGCCACGCAAGAGGAACCACCTTACGCAGAAGCGCCGCCTTCACTGGAGCCTCACGGTGAGCCAACCCCTGCGGAGGAGCCAGCCGCTCAAGAGGAATCACCTTACGCGGAGACTGCGCCCACGATGGAGCCTCACGAGGAAGCAGCGCCCCAAGAGGAGAGTGAGGCCAACCAACCCAGGTAGGAGACCTCCGCGCCGCCGGCAACCACCCCCCGTCCCTACCCCTTGCAGGTCCGCGTCTTGCCTAGCCCAGTTGCAAGCTTGGGTATACGTCCATATCCCAGCCGCGCTCGTCTCCCAGCATCCGCTGGAAGTAGGCGCAGGCGGCTATCATGGCCCCGTTGTCCGTGCACAGCGCGGGGGACGGAATGAACAGGGGCAGCGGCGACCTCTCCCTAAGCACCGTCCTCAGCATGGAGTTGGCGGCGACCCCTCCGCCCAGCAGTATCCCCTTGGCGGAGTACTGGGCGGCCGCGTTGATGGTCTTCACCGCCATCACCTCGGCGACGGACATCTGGAAGGCGGCGGCCATCTCCCTGACCAAATGTTGATCCGGAGTCTGGCCCTCCCTGGGGGGATAGACGGCCTCAGCCCTGGCTTTGTGCAGCAGGGCCGTTTTCAGTCCACTGAAGCTGAAGTCATGCGTGCCCCTGAGCCATGCTCTTGGAAGGGACATCTCTCCCGCGGCGTCCTGAGAGGCTCGCTGCACCTCCGGGCCGCCGGGGTAGCCCAAGCCCAGTATCCGCGCCGCCTTGTCAAAGGCCTCTCCCGCGGCGTCGTCCCTCGTGCGGCCCAGGAGAGTATATTGGGCGTGGCCCTCCATCAACAGGAGGTCGGAATGGCCGCCTGAGGCTATCAGGCAGAGGAGAGGGAAGCCGGGGTCCAGCTCCGGGTCGCCCTCCTCCAGCCAGTTGGCGTATATGTGGCCCTCCAGGTGGTTGACTCCCACCAGCGGCAGGTCCAACCCAAAGGCCAGCGCCTTGGCGGCGTTCACCCCAACAAGCAGAGCGCCCGCCAAGCCGGGGCCGCGGGTCACGGCAATGGCGTCTATGTCCTTCCAGGTGAAACCCCCCTTCCGGAGGGTAGCCTCCAGCACAGGCGCTATCTCCAGGATGTGCTGCCGGGATGCCACCTCCGGCACCACGCCTCCGTAGCGGGCGTGCATCTCCACCTGGGAGGCAATGACGTTGGACAGAACGCGGCGTCCGTCCTCCACCACCGCCGCCGCGGTCTCATCGCATGAGGTCTCTATTCCAAGCACTCTCAATATCGCTGAATCCTCTCTTCAAGCCAACTCCCTGGCTGGACGCGGCTGCGCTACTCCTCCAACTGCCGGCCCGTGCTGCCCACCTGGGTGAGGGAGATGTGGGAGAAGGCCGAGTCCTTTGTGGCGCCGTGCCAGTGTTTCTCCCCTGCGGGGATGTGGATGAGGTCTCCCTCAGTCACCACGCTCTCTCCGTCCTCCGTGGCCACTATCCCGGAGCCGCCGGTCACCAGCAGGACCTGGTCGCTGCTGTGGGTATGGAACTTGTTTCTGGCCCCGGGGCTGAAGTTCACGTTGCTCATGTTGAAGTTCTGTCCCATGTCTTCCGTTACCAGAGGCTGTCTCGTCACCTCTCCCCCCGTGAACATGGTGGAGTCGACGCGCTCCTCCGGGACCTGGCTTAGCTTGATTACCTTCAATCCGGTTACCTCCCGCCGTTTATTTGCGTCCCGCGCCTAGGAATTCTACCACCGGTTGCCCGGAGGAGGAAGCTCTGTTTTCACATGGTCCGACAAGCTCCCCCCGTATCAAGTACGGGGCAGGCTATGAACGGGCGGGAGGCCATGAGCGGGAGCCGGGTTTGGCGCGAACGGGCGCAGAATCTTCTGTACATCTTGAGCAATGTGGAATGGCGGGAGCGGAATTGACAAGCCTTTGCCGCGCTGATAATATGCCTTCTGACAAAGGAACGCACCGGAACCCCTCCGAAAGACTCTTAACATCTCTCAAGGAGTCACGATGGCGCTCCAAAATCCCCTAAACACAAATAGCCTATTCCGCCAGATAGAGTGCAGGGACATCCGCAATTACATCTCCCCCCGCCATTGGCGCCATCTGGCGTTGCCCCCATTCATAGCCCGCCGTCACAGGCGCTCCCTCCCCTGCGACCCTTAGCTTCTCCCCTTCAATACCTGGTTATCCCTTTCATTTATTCTCCCCGGCCGGTATGAGACAGACCTAGCCCCTGCGCGAGGTCTCGTCCCCTGCCCTCGAAAGCCGGATACTCTAGGAACAGACCCGCGTCCTAATTGGACCCTCGGAGTACCTCCGCCTCGTCTGCCGTCCAGGGCCGAGAAAGCCTCATGCGACCCCACCAAACGCATGAGAGCGATGGTCTGAACATTCAAAGGAGGTGAATATGAGGGTCGTGCTCAACTCCAAAATTCACAGAGCGTGGATTACGGGAACCAACACCGAATACGTTGGCAGCATAATCATCGACAGCGGGCTAATGGACAAGGTGGACATGTGGGAGTACGAAAAGGTTCTCATCTGAGCCTGTCCCAAAAGTGATGTAGAGGGTAGCAGGTAGGAGCAGTTGGAATAAGCCAGTGGGGGTTACTGAACGACTCTTGCCTGGAGAGTTGAAGGTGGCGATGGGTTAGCGAAGGGTGATTACCGGCGCAGTTGTGATCAGGAAGCGGGGCGGAGACTCGGCCCGTGGGGTAGCTGGACGAAGGCGCGGGAGCGCCAGGCCCGCCACAGGGTGCGCAGGTTGAAAGCTGTGGCCAACATGATCCACTCGGCCGCCACGCTGGTAAGGCCGCGCAGCAGGAACCTCCGTGCCCCCTGTTGCTCCTTGATGATTCCGAAGACCGGTTCGACCAGCTGTTTTCTCAGCCTGTAAACCTCTTTAGCTGCTGAGGTGGACATCCAGGCGCGATGGCGACGTAGGACTGCATCGTGCGGCCCTATGGCCAGGCTTCTCCCAATCTCCTTGGCCTTGGTACAGACCCTGAAGGCTGGGCATGCCTGACAGACGGCGCCGGAAGCCCGGTACAGTCGCAACGGGATTCCGTTCGCATGCTGTATACGGACGAACGCGAGCGTCTGCCCCTGTGGGCACATAAAGCTGTCGCTACGCTCGTCATAGGTGAATTGATCCTTGTGATACGGGTCCTTGAGGAACCGTTGTCGTGACTCGGACACCACCACCTGCTGGCCTCGACTGGCACATTCTTCCAAGTGACTCCCGGAGAAATATCCGGCATCGGCCAACGTCGTCTGCGCTTTTGTCCCGGTCATCTCTTCGGCCCGTTCCATCATCGGCGCCAGCATGGCATTGTCATTGGCTTCGTCCACCACGTCCACGGCGGTGACCAACATGCCGGTCGCTCCCCCCTCCGGCTCTGCAGGTGAGACCATAGCCTGGGCGTTGTAGCCGGCCACGATGCCCTGCCTGCCCTTCATCAGCCGGGCGTCTGGGTCAGTCAGGTTGATGCGCTTGTGGCGTTCCTGACTAGCAAGATCGGCCATCGCCTGCCTCACCTTCTCTCTCAAGACCTCCTTGTCGGCCAACTCCTCAGGCAGATGGGCAGCAGCAGCGTCTTCTCCAGCTTCGTTCTGAGCCTCAAGGTCGGCTATCGCCCTCTCCACTCGCGCCAACAGCCCGCTCAGTCCCTCGGCATCGTAGCTCCTGTTCAGCGATGCGTTGGCGACCACCTTCGTGCCATCCACCGCCTGAACCGCCAGGTCCACCAACTCCATGGCCACCGCCGTACGCACCGTGCGCTCGAACAGCTTTCTCATAGCCTGCCTATGCCCTTTGTAGAACCGCCACAGGGTGTTGTGGTCAGGGCGCTGCCACCCAGTCAGCCACAGGTACGATATCTGGTCCCGGCAGGCCGCCTCCAGCTTCCGGCACGAGCGCACTCCCGTCATGAAGCCGTACAACCATACGCTCAATAGCGCACGAGGGTGATAGGCCGGCGCTCCCATCGCATCACCGTCTATATCCACGCCAAGCTCCGCCCAGCCATCCCGATCCAACGCATCAACGAACTCGGCCACGAACCGCGCCGGATGGTCCAGCGGCAACAACTCGTCAAGCGTCGGCGGCAACATCCATATCTGCTCACGGCCCATATCTCGAAGTGGCATCGCCAACCTCCAACTCCACCTTCTTCCCAACAGTCTACACCCCTGACATCAACCCGACTTCTGAGACAGGCTCATCTGCAACGTCACAAACGGCGCCCGGTGGGAGACCTACGTGATCGCAGGCGAGCCGGAGTCCGGCACAATATCGGTGCAGGGAGCGGGCGCCCGGCTGTACGAGAAAGGCGATTGCGTAGTTATCCTTTCTTTTGAGGTCACCAACGAGCCTATCAAGCCAAAGATGATCCTGGTCAACCGGGACAACAAGTTAGTGAAGTACCTGGAAGGCATCCCTGAGTATGAGAAAGTTCACTGAGGGCGCTTCGGAGTTCTACTACGACTCCGAAGACGAGGTGTACCGTTCCTGCTGGGATACGGAGGGCAGTCTGCACTGGGGCCTCTTTGACGAGAGCTCCGGCCCCGCTGCTTCCTGGCGGCGGCGGCCCCTTCTGCCAGCAGGTACGGCAGTAGCTGCAGTCCCAGTGAACTGCGCAAGCCCCGGTCTTCCGTGCCTCTACGCACCGGCCCGGTCAGTCGTAATTGTAACGCCTGGGGACAAATTGACACAATACTGGTACATAAAAAGGCTTGAATAACACACCTGTGATATAGTAAACTATAATAGAAGTCGGTCTTCAACCTTTTGGAGATGTTCGTTGGGCGTTCGATAAGCGGTTGCCTGAACTAGAGACAGCAGGCGACCCGGCCCCGACTGCAGCAGTGCCCGCGTTTGAGGGTGCCATAGCCGAGGTGCCTAGCATAAACATTCTACCCCTCCCCCACGATTTTCGTCACCTTGCATCCCCGCCAAGTCTGTTTCCTACCGGAATGGACCGGCCCCACTACTACCATCACGCCGGGCGACTCCGTCAGGGTGATAGCGAGGCGGTTGAATGCTACGCTCAGTACGCTCAATATGATCGGGCAACCGACTTATGACTTCATTATCGCGTGGAAAACCGATGAGGGCACGGCCACCGCCCATTCCGATTTTGAGTACGTCGATTGAGCCACACAGAGCAACAACGACTTGGCAGCGGCGTATGTGCTTCCGCGGGCTGAAGTTTGACTCGGACACTTCCGGCGCAGCGGCAGTATTCGCCACCGTGAGATCCGGCGCCGCCCGTCGCAACCAGGAGATCTGACAATGCGCGCCCTAATCACAGTAATCCCGATCATCGCTCTTATCCTGTCAATTGCTGCCTGCCAGGGAGCCGCCGGGCCCGCTGGGGGGCAGGGGCCTCCTGGGCCGCAGGGCTCCTCAGGCGCACCCGGACCAGCCGGACCTCCAGGGCCCGAGGGCGCACCCGCCCTCGTGGATGAGGCCACCGTCGCGTCTCTCATTGAGCAGATACAGGAGCAGTTGGACACGGGTTATGCCACGGCGACCGTACCTCCCAAGTCGACGCCCGCCGACTACACCAAGTTCCTAGTAAGAGACGCCATCAGCAGATACGAATCGGAAGGACTAGATGCCACCGTCGCCTACTACAACACCAAGGAGAGCGTTGACGGCCAGTGGTACGTCTTCATCATCGATGAGAACCAGACCATCATCGCTCATGCCCCCAACCCCGACCTGGTGGGCAAGCACATCTCCCAGGCTTTGGGACCCAACTCCTACCCCACCGGGTCCGCCGTCGCCGCCTCCGCCGACCAGGACGGCGCCTGGTTCGACTACACCTATGCCAATCCCGCCTCTGGCGTTGTGGAGACCAAGCGCTCCTGGATGGTGATCCACGACGGCATTACCTTCGGCTCCGGCTGGTACGAACGCGGCCCCGGCAAGTCAGACGCCCCCGCCTACACCAAGGCCTTCGTGCAGCAGGCCACGAACCTCTACGTCGCCCTCGGTCTGGAGGAGACCGTCGCCTACTACAACACCAAGGAGAGTGTTGACGGCCAGTGGTACGTCTTCATCATCGATGAGAACCAGACCATCATCGCTCATGCTCCCGACCCCGACCTGGTGGGCAAGCACGTTTCCCAGGCTTTGGGACCCAACTCCTACCCCACCGGGTCCGCCGTCGCCGCCTCCGCCGACCAGGACGGCGCCTGGTTCGACTACACCTATGCCAATCCCGCCTCTGGCGTTGTGGAGACCAAGCGCTCCTGGATGGTGATCCACGACGGCATTACCTTCGGCTCCGGCTGGTACGAACGCGGCCCCGGCAAGTCAGACGCCCCCGCCTACACCAAGGCCTTCGTGCAGCAGGCCACGAACCTCTACGTCGCCCTCGGTCTGGAGGAGACCGTCGCCTACTACAACACCAAGGAGAGTGTTGACGGCCAGTGGTACGTCTTCATCATCGATGAGAACCAGACCATCATCGCTCATGCTCCCGACCCCGACCTGGTGGGCAAGCACGTTTCCCAGGCTTTGGGACCCAACTCCTACCCCACCGGGTCCGCCGTCGCCGCCTCCGCCGACCAGGACGGCGCCTGGTTCGACTACACCTATGCCAATCCCGCCTCTGGCGTTGTGGAGACCAAGCGCTCCTGGATGGTGATCCACGACGGCATTACCTTCGGCTCCGGCTGGTACGAACGCGGCCCCGGCAAGTCAGACGCCCCCGCCTACACCAAGGCCTTCGTGCAGCAGGCCACGAACCTCTACGTCGCCCTCGGTCTGGAGGAGACCGTCGCCTACTACAACACCAAGGAGAGTGTTGACGGCCAGTGGTACGTCTTCATCATCGATGAGAACCAGACCATCATCGCTCATGCTCCCGACCCCGACCTGGTGGGCAAGCACGTTTCCCAGGCTTTGGGACCCAACTCCTACCCCACCGGGTCCGCCGTCGCCGCCTCCGCCGACCAGGACGGCGCCTGGTTCGACTACACCTATGCCAATCCCGCCTCTGGCGTTGTGGAGACCAAGCGCTCCTGGATGGTGATCCACGACGGCATTACCTTCGGCTCCGGCTGGTACGAACGCGGCCCCGGCAAGTCAGACGCCCCCGCCTACACCAAGGCCTTCGTGCAGCAGGCCACGAACCTCTACGTCGCCCTCGGTCTGGAGGAGACCGTCGCCTACTACAACACCAAGGAGAGTGTTGACGGCCAGTGGTACGTCTTCATCATCGACCCAGACGGCTACACGATAGCCCACCATAACCCGCAGTTTCGAGGGCGTGATCCCAGCCTCCGTGTGGACGCCACGGGGTATTTCTATGGCGACGACTTACAGAGCGCCACTGAGGCGGGTCATTGGGTGGACTATGTGTTGCTCAACCCGGAATCGGGCGAGAACCGTCAGAAGCACACTTGGATTGTGCGGCATGACGGACTGCTATTTGGGTCGGGCTGGTATGAGTAGTAGCATCCCGCCTCGAAACTAGGTAGCGTTCTACGATCCGGCCTTCATATTGAGACGGCCCACCGAAAAGTTCGCAATTGAGCCTGTCTCAGAAGTCGGGTTGATGTCAGGGGTGTAGACTGTTGGGAAGAAGGTGGAGTTGGAGGTTGGCGATGCCACTTCGAGATATGGGCCGTGAGCAGATATGGATGTTGCCGCCGACGCTTGACGAGTTGTTGCCGCTGGACCATCCGGCGCGGTTCGTGGCCGAGTTCGTTGATGCGTTGGATCGGGATGGCTGGGCGGAGCTTGGCGTGGATATAGACGGTGATGCGATGGGAGCGCCGGCCTATCACCCTCGTGCGCTATTGAGCGTATGGTTGTACGGCTTCATGACGGGAGTGCGCTCGTGCCGGAAGCTGGAGGCGGCCTGCCGGGACCAGATATCGTACCTGTGGCTGACTGGGTGGCAGCGCCCTGACCACAACACCCTGTGGCGGTTCTACAAAGGGCATAGGCAGGCTATGAGAAAGCTGTTCGAGCGCACGGTGCGTACGGCGGTGGCCATGGAGTTGGTGGACCTGGCGGTTCAGGCGGTGGATGGCACGAAGGTGGTCGCCAACGCATCGCTGAACAGGAGCTACGATGCCGAGGGACTGAGCGGGCTGTTGGCGCGAGTGGAGAGGGCGATAGCCGACCTTGAGGCTCAGAACGAAGCTGGAGAAGACGCTGCTGCTGCCCATCTGCCTGAGGAGTTGGCCGACAAGGAGGTCTTGAGAGAGAAGGTGAGGCAGGCGATGGCCGATCTTGCTAGTCAGGAACGCCACAAGCGCATCAACCTGACTGACCCAGACGCCCGGCTGATGAAGGGCAGGCAGGGCATCGTGGCCGGCTACAACGCCCAGGCTATGGTCTCACCTGCAGAGCCGGAGGGGGGAGCGACCGGCATGTTGGTCACCGCCGTGGACGTGGTGGACGAAGCCAATGACAATGCCATGCTGGCGCCGATGATGGAACGGGCCGAAGAGATGACCGGGACAAAAGCGCAGACGACGTTGGCCGATGCCGGATATTTCTCCGGGAGTCACTTGGAAGAATGTGCCAGTCGAGGCCAGCAGGTGGTGGTGTCCGAGTCACGACAACGGTTCCTCAAGGACCCGTATCACAAGGATCAATTCACCTATGACGAGCGTAGCGACAGCTTTATGTGCCCACAGGGGCAGACGCTCGCGTTCGTCCGTATACAGCATGCGAACGGAATCCCGTTGCGACTGTACCGGGCTTCCGGCGCCGTCTGTCAGGCATGCCCAGCCTTCAGGGTCTGTACCAAGGCCAAGGAGATTGGGAGAAGCCTGGCCATAGGGCCGCACGATGCAGTCCTACGTCGCCATCGCGCCTGGATGTCCACCTCAGCAGCTAAAGAGGTTTACAGGCTGAGAAAACAGCTGGTCGAACCGGTCTTCGGAATCATCAAGGAGCAACAGGGGGCACGGAGGTTCCTGCTGCGCGGCCTTACCAGCGTGGCGGCCGAGTGGATCATGTTGGCCACAGCTTTCAACCTGCGCACCCTGTGGCGGGCCTGGCGCTCCCGCGCCTTCGTCCAGCTACCCCACGGGCCGAGTCTCCGCCCCGCTTCCTGATCACAACTGCGCCGGTAATCACCCTTCGCTAACCCATCGCCACCTTCAACTCTCCAGGCAAGAGTCGTTCAGTAACCCCCACTGGCTTATTCCAACTGCTCCTACCTGCTACCCTCTACATCACTTTTGGGACAGGCTCAATTCAGTCCCTTTAGGCCCACTTGTTGAGACTCGAACCAGTCGACCGGTCTATACAAGGCTTGCCTGGCCGGTCTGGCGCGGCGCAGCAATTTGGCAGTACGATCATCTCCGCTTGCTGCCTCCAAATCGACCTCACCATGAGCGGGGTACGAGCGTCCCGATTTCGTCGTGCCCGCGCACGCGGGTACCCAGAGGGGGGAGATGGGGCGGGGTCTCTCCCGTGCCCCAGGGATAGATGCCCACTCAAGGTCAGGAATGACGAAAGAGTGGCCGCTGCGAGTCCCAGGCAGCGGGCTAGACGGAAGGGAGGCCCTCTCTGGGCCGAATCTCGTTCCTCAGCTGCGCCAGGTGTTCCTCGTAGTGGCCGACCCACATCTCGCAGACGCTCAACGGTGTGACGGTCTCGCCATTTCGTTCGCCCTTCCGCTCCAGCTGTTCCGGAGTCAGCTCGGACACCTCAGAGATGGCGCGGTCTACTTCGGAGAGGACGCTTTCCCGAACCCGCCTCCAGGCCGCTTCAGGATCGGAACCGTCGCCGGTCAGGTTGGGGTTGTCCTCCTCAAGAATGCGTTTCACCATATTCCGAGCGAACTCGCCCGTGGTGTGCCTGAGCAGGTCTGCCACAGACCACTCTGTGCCGCGTGTGCCCACCTCGGCGGACACGTCCGAAAGGCACAGTTCGTAGCTGTCCCGTATGCCGTTCAAGCGATCGATAATGGCCTGCCTGGTTGATTCAAGAGTGTTCTCAGTCATGTATGCCTCCTTTTTCTTAATCTATAGGTTGTAAAGGAAATTACCTTCAGGATGAGTATCGGGTATCCGGAACTTGCAAAACGGCCCTCGCCCATAGGCATTTAGCGGAAGCCCATCCTCGTTCCTGTAACCATCAGCAGGCCTGAACTCAGCAATCTCTCCTTCAGAGTCCAATTTAGGGTAAATCGGACCTGCGTAGGTAAAGCTAACGCCTGCTATCTTCATACCAACCCTCCCTTCCAGCTCACAGCCTGCCCCGTACTTGATACGGGGGTGAGTGGGTCGAACCATATGAGCGGTGAGGCGAGCGGGGAACCACTCCCCTATCGCAGCGCCCTGGGAAGGAGGAAGCTGACGTCCTCCTCCATCACCTCCACGTCCCTGACGCTGGTGGGCTTCAGGAAGTCCACCACCTTGTCCACCAAGCGCGCGGGTGTGGAGGCCCCGGAGGTAATCCCCACGCGCTCTACACCATCGAGCCACGCCTCCTGTATCTCCTCCGGCCCGTTTACCAGGTACGCGGGCACGCCTTCGCCTTCGGCCACCTCTCGCAGCCTGTTGCAGTTGGAGGAGTTCTGGGCGCCGATGACCAACACCAGATCTACGCGCCCGGCTATGGCCTTCACCGCCGTCTGTCGATTGGAGGTGGCGTAGCAGATGTCGTTGCGAGTCACCAGCTTGGGGAACCGCTCCCTTAGCGCGCTCATGATCTCCTCTGTGTCGTCCACGCTCAGGGTGGTCTGTGTCAGGACAACCACCATCTCCGGGTCCGGGACCTGGACAACGCGGGCGCTTTCCACGTCATGCACAAGCTGGGATACGCCCGGCGCCTCTCCCATAGTCCCAATTATCTCGTCGTGGCCCTTGTGCCCTATCAGAATGATTGAGTAGCCTTCTCGCGCGTACTTCAGCGCCTCCAGGTGTACCTTGGTGACCAGGGGGCAGGTGGCGTCCACCACCCTCAGGCCGCGCTCCTTGCTCTCCCGCCATACCGCGGGCGATACTCCGTGCGCGCTGAAGATGACCATCTGGTCTTCAGGGACCTCCTCAAGCTCCTCTACGAAGATAGCGCCCTTGCTGCGAAGGTCGGCTATCACGGAGGGGTTGTGGACTATCTCGCGGCGGACGTATATCGGCTTGCCGAAGCGCTCCAGGCATAGCTCCACCACGTCGACGGCCCGCACCACGCCGGCGCAGAATCCTCTTGGGGCAGAAAGGACAACTTCCATATGTTCCTCCTTGAATCATTATATAAGAAGGCACACGACAATCCAAGGGCGAAGAGAAACGCGGATTAGTATGGAATGAGAGGCGTTTGCCAAAGGACTGTTGCCGCCTGCTATGCTAAACTTGGACTGGTATGACTACAAGAATCTTGCAGGAACAGCTCAGGGCCACGCCCACCCAGCCGGGTGTATACCTGCTGAAGGACTCCCGGGGACAGGTGCTTTACGTAGGTAAAGCCGCCAGCCTGCGGCATCGCCTCCAGTCGTACTTTGGCTCGCCCTCCAGCCAGGACCCCAAGATACACAACCTGGTCGCCATCGTAAGGGACTTCGAGTTCATCGTCACAGAATCGGAGGCGGAGGCCCTGATCCTGGAGAATACCCTCATCAAGAAGCAGAAACCGAAGTACAACGCGCGGCTCAAGGACGACAAGACCTATCCTTACCTTAAGATCGGCGTCAACGAGGATTTCCCGCAGGTGTACATCACCCGCCGGGTGTCAAGCGACGGCGCCCGCTACTTTGGCCCCTACGCCAGCGCAGGCTCCGTGCGCAAGACCATGAGCCTGCTGAAGAAGCTGTTTCCCTATCGCTCCTGCACCAGGGAGATCACGGGAAGCGACTCGCGGCCCTGCCTGGAGTACCATATCAACCGGTGCGTGGCGCCGTGCATAGGCGCGGCCGACAAGGAGGAGTACCGCAGGGTCATAGACCAGGTGGTCATGTTCATGGAGGGCAGGACGGAGGCGGTGGTGAGAGACCTGCGGGACAAGATGGAGGCTGCGGCGGAGACCCTGGAGTTTGAGAGGGCGTCCCGGCTGCGTGACCAGCTCAGGGCCATAGAGCGGGTGACGGAGGGCCAGAAGGTGGTGTCCCTGGCCGAGGAGGACCAGGACGTTATTGCGATGGCGAGAGGGAGGGACGAGGCGTGGGTGGAGGTCTTCTTTGTGCGCCGTGGCAAGCTCATTGGACGCGAGCATTTCATCATGGACGTGGTGCAGGACGACGAGCCGGGACACGTCATGGCGAACTTCGTCAAGCAGTACTATGACTCGGCGCCCCAGGTGCCCCCGCGCCTGCTGCTCCAGCACCCACTGGAGGACAGCGACCTGATACGGCAGTGGCTGGAGCGGAAGCGGGGCAGGAAGGTGGAGCTTCGCGTGCCTGAGCGCGGGGAGAAGCGCAAGCTGGTGGAGATGGTTGCGGAGAACGCCGTCCAGGGGTTTGAGCAGCTCAAGGTGAAGTGGCTTTCAGACACGGACGCCCTGGAGTCTGCAATGGAGGAGCTCCAGGAGAGGCTCAACCTGCCGAGGCCGCCCAGGCGCATGGAGTGCTACGACATATCCAACATCCAGGGCACAACCCCCGTGGGTAGCATGGTGGTCTTCGAGGACGGCCAGGCCAGGTCGTCACACTACCGCAGGTTCAAGATAAAGACGGTGGAGGGCATAGACGATTACGCCATGATGCAGGAGATGCTGCGCCGTCGCTTCCAACGCCTGGGCCGCGCCAAGGCGACGGACGATGAGAGCGCAGCGGAGGACGGCCGGGAGCAAGGCCGGTCCTGGGGAATCATCCCGGACCTGGTCCTCATTGACGGGGGCAAAGGCCACCTGAACGCCGTGGTGGAGATCTTTCTTGAGCTGGGCATAGATAACGTTCCACTGGCAAGCCTGGCCAAGGAGCAAGAGGAGATATTCGTGAGGGATACTCCGGAGTCCATCATGCTGCCGCGCAGCTCCCCTGCCCTGTACCTGGTGCAGCGTCTCCGGGATGAGGCCCACCGCTTTGCCGTCACCTATCACCAAAAGAGCCGCACCAGGAAGGGGATGCAGTCTGCCATGGACCTGGTGCCGGGCATTGGCCCCAAGCGCAGGAGTATGCTGCTGCGGAGGTTTGGGTCAGTGAAGGGCGTCAAGGAGGCGTCGACGGAGGACCTGGCAGCCGTACCCGGAATGACCCGCACACTGGCGCAGAAGGTGAAGGAGTATCTTTAAGAGGTGATCAAGTACGCCCTCATGGGCTTCGGCGTAAGCGTGTTGTGCCTGCTGATCCCCCTTGTGCACTTTGTCTCCGGGCCACTGGCCCCGCTGATCGGCGGATGGTTCGCCGGGAACAGCGCGAAGGCCGAGCCGGGGCAGGCAGCGGGGATTGGCCTGCTCATGGGTGTCCTGATGGCGATTCCGGCTGTGGCCGCGCCCAGGGTTGTCGAGGCCCTGGCGCCGTACCTCATGTCCTGGGCGGACGACAGCATGCTGCTGGCCATCGGCGTCGGGTTGCCGCTGTACACTGCGCTCCTGGGCGTAGCCGGCGCGGTGATAGGCGGACGCATGGCCGCCAAGTCCTGACGCTACGGTGGGCCTATCGTCGTCCGCGCGCGGACGGCCCTAGTGCGATTCCACCGCTGTGCCAGCCGACCGTTGCATCTCCGCCTCCTCCAGCAATCGCCCCAGCAGCACACGGGCCTCTCTCTGTCGCAGGTCAAGGCTCGATATGCCCACGGCCCGCCACAGCGTACCGGAGGATACTCGCACGGTGACGCTCTCCCCCACCGGCGGCAGGTCCACGCCAAGGGCCTGCGCCACAAAGGCGGCGGTCCAGGTGCCCACCCTCCCGGAGTTGCACCTGGCTATGGCCCTGCGCCTGTGCAGCAGGGTGACGCCGGTCTTCCACCTCTTGAGCGTCACCTCTATGCGCGCCGACGGCGACTCCAGAAGCCTGTCGGCGTACTCTTGTGCCTTTCTTCGGCTTACAGACATTGCATCGGTTGTGGCGAGACTTAGCTTGGCTGTGTGGACTCCATCAGTACCTGCGCCACCTCCGGGCGGGTGAACTCCTCCGGCGGCATCTCCCCCTGGGCCAGCATAGCCCGCACACTGGCGCCGCTCAGGCTGACCCTGTGCTCGGCGCTGTGAGGGCAGGTCTTCTCCGTCGCCATCGCCTGGCACCGGCGGCAGAAGAAGGAGTTTTCAAAGAACATGGGCGTTATCCCCAGCGCCGCCGAGTCGAACTCCTTGAAGATGTGTTGAGCGTCATAGGACCCGTAGTAGTTGCCCACCCCGGCGTGGTCCCGCCCAACGATGAAGTGGGTACAGCCGTAGTTCTTGCGCACCAGGGCGTGGAAGATGGCCTCTCTTGGGCCCGCGTAGCGCATGAATGCGGGCAATACGGAAAGCAGCACGCGCCCTGACGGATAGTAGTTGTCCAGCAGCGCCCGGTAGCTGCGCATACGCACGGACGCCGGTATGTCGTCGCCCTTGGTTTCCCCCAGCATGGGATGAAGCAGCAGGCCGTCCACAGCCTCCAGGGCGCACTTCTGGATATACTCGTGGGCGCGGTGCACGGGGTTGCGGGTCTGAAAGCCCACAACGGTGTTCCATCCCAGTCCGGATATGTCCTCCCTGGTCTGGGCCGGAGTGCGGTAGTGGGCCGAGATGCCCTCCTCCAGCGCTGGGCGTCCCGGGAACATGGTTATCTTTCCTCCCAGGAGCACGTCGCCTTCCTGGTAGAGGTTGGCGACCCCCGGGTGCTGCTCTTCCGTTGTGCGATAGACCTGCTGCGCCTCTTCCTGCCTGTCCCGGCGGAACTTCCCCTCCAGGGAGAGGATGCCGACGACCTCCCCGCCTTCGAGCGACAGCGCGGCCGGTTTCCCCTCCTTGAGCTCGGCAGCATGGTGCGAGTCCACCCCCAGGGTTACGGGAAGGGGCCAGGGGCGGCCGTTTGCCAAGAGCATGTTCTTGACTACTGCCGTGTAGTCCTCATGCCCCATGAAGCCCTGCAGGGGGCTGAAGGCCCCCTGGGCTATCATATGCGCGTCGGAGAGCTGTCTTGAGTTGATGACCACCCTTGGGAGGCTCTTGGCCTCCTCCCTGAGTGTCTGGGCCTTCTCCTCCTCAGCGTACTGGTTGATCAGTGTCCCACCGTGCGGAGCTATCAACTCCCCTTCTCCGCGGCGGCCTTGATGCTGTCCAGGGACTCGATTACGTGCAGGCCGCACTCCTTGGAGTTGGGGTCGGTCTCCCACCACCAGCGGCCCGCTCTGGGGTCCTCCTCAGGGTCAACGGCCCGCGTGCATGGAAGGCACCCTATGCTGGGGAAGTTGTTGTCGTGGAGCTCGTTGTAGGGCACCTTGTTCTCGCGGATGTAGCTCCACACCCGGTCGGACGACCACTCCGCCAGTGGGTTGATCTTTATGCGATTCCCGTGAGCGGCATCCAACTCAACCTTGCCGATGTCCACCCTAGTCACCGCCTGGTCGCGGCGAAGCCCGCTTATCCAGGCGTCCAGTCCTTCCAGCGCCCTTCCCAGGGGCTCCATCTTCCGGATCCCGCAGCAGAGCTTCCGGTAGTCCTCAGACTTGTAGAACAGGTTGTAGCCGTGCTCCTTCACCATGCCCGCCACCTGGGCCATGTCCGGGTAGTAGGCCTCCACGTCCATGCCGTACCTCATCTGGATCTGGTCCATCAACGTGTAGGTCTCGGTGGGGAGGCGCAGCGTCTCCAGGGTGAAGACCCGCGAGGAGGGGTCGATGCGCCACATCATGTCGATGAGCGCCACGTCCTCCGCCCCAAAGCTGGAGGACAACGCCAGCCGTGGGTGGAACGTCTCCAGGGCCCACTCCAGCGCCTCTTGAGGGGACTTGCCCTCAAGCTCCCTGTTCTTGGCTTCTATCTCTTCTGCCGACAGTGTCGACGCCGTCTGTTCCAACATACCACACCTCCCTACAAGAAACTGCAACTTGTCCCGCTGCTATAGCAGCTTAAGCCCCACTCCGGTCAGCGCCAGGGCAACCGCCATTCGGAGTCCTCTCTCCGGAATCCGCACAGTGAGACGACTCCCAATGATGACCCCCGGTATAGAACCGATAAGGATATTTGCCGCCAGGGCCAGGTCAACATTCCCAAATCCCAAGTGCAGCAGGCCCGCCCCTGCGGCAGGATGGCCGAGTGGGCAACGTCCGTCCCTACGACGTTGCGCATGGTCATACGCATAAGTGTGGTCAGCATGACGATGAACAGAGTCCCGCTGCCCACTGAAGTGAGGCCCACCAGCGCGCCTATGACTGCGCCCAGCCCGACAAGAACGATCAGCCCCCTGCCGCTTGGGGTCAACCCTCCCCACGAGTCCATCCTCTGAGAGATCCACCCTCTGAAGAGCAGACGGAGGATGAGGAAAACGCCTGCCACGGTCAGAACGCCTCCCAGCAGTCGGGTCAGAAAGACCTCTATCACGACCCCGGAATGGTCCCCCAGGAGCTTCAGAGCCACCACTCCCAGCAACGCTCCGGGAAGGCTGCCCATGATCAGCGGCAGGACCACCCGGTAGCTGACAGCGCCCTGGCGGCGATGCTGCCAGGCCCCAAAGGACTTGGTGAACATCATCTGGAAGAGGTCTGTGCCTACGGCTACGGATGGCCGGACTCCCATGAGAATCAGGAATGGGGTCATCAGGGCGCCGCCGCCCATGCCGGTCAGTCCAATGAGAACGCCTATGACCAGCCCGGCCGATATTATTATCGGTTGTAGCTCCATTTATCTCCCAGAGACCACTTTTGCGGTGTGAGCAGGGCAAAATAAAAGCGCCCCTTTCAAGCATGTTGAAGGGGGCGCGCTGCTCGCCGGCGAATGCGGTTTGCCCCTATGGACTTCCTGTACAGCAGCAGCATATTGAGAAATTTCGCACAAGCATCTTATTTGGCAGGATAACACAGTTTTTGGCGGGTTGCAATTGGTAGCGCTATACTGGCGCGAGGAGGGGGGGGATATGCGCACAGTTGAGGTGGCCATGTACCGCGACGGGGCGGTCCGGGTAGCTCAGACTCTCAACGTGGACGTCTCATTTTTCGGCGATACGCAGGAGGAAAAACCATGAGCACAGCCCAGACATTCGGGCAGCAATACGACGCCCTGCAAAGCCAGTGGCGTCAGTACGCTATTGACCGCAAGCGTCACTACTTGCCCTATCTTCCGCCTCGCGGTCCGGTGGATTTTGTGCTTGTGGCCAAGATGCCAAGCATCAGTGAGAAAGAGGCAAAACTTACACCATATGGTAAGTATCCTAAGCTTGAGCCGAATGTCAACCTTCTTCTCTGGGTGACTTGATCCTGAACTATGGCGCCCATAGGCACCTCTGCAAGCCGGGTGAGACGTATTACCTAACCGATCTGGGCAAGTGCGCCATACCTGCCAAGGTTGCAAAAGGCAAGATTATTGAAGAGAAAGAGTTTGACTTCTGGTACCCCAAGTTCTTGGAGGAACTGAAGCTGGTAGCCAAGCCCAATGCCACAGTCATCCCGGTCGGCAGCGCCACAGGTAACTTCCTAAAGATGAAAAGCGAAGAAGACCCAAGTGGTTTCAACTACCGTTTGGCGAGCCCCATTCTCCACTGGAGCACAGCAGCAATAGTCGCGGCCAAGATGGCTAGCAGCTTGTTTCCCAAAGAGTGGGAGGAGTTTAAAGAAACGGCAAACTGGGAAGGCCTTCGCAATAGCACAGAGGAGATCTTCAGTGAAGCCGGGCTGAGCCAACACATGGACGCCGTCAATCTTCGGCTCAATGACAAGTTCGCCGATTTTCACAAGCATTACATGTTCACGTACAAAAAGGAAATGCCCCTGCGGCGGCCTGATGTGAGTGACGCATAGCCCATTCAGGAACCGCCCTTCACCAATCTCAGGTCAGGCCGTTGAATTCCCTCTGCGGCGAGTACAGCCCTTCCTCGTACGTCTTGCACTCCCAAACGGGCTTGTGGTGCGTGGAGCACCAGTGCTGGTCATGGCTGGACGGCTTGCAATCGGCGGTCGTGAACTCCTTGGGTTCGATCTCTTCAAAGCTACCCGGAGCGGAGCTTGCGCTGCCTTCCAGCGTCTGGGCTGCGGAGCCGTTCTTCATGGCTATCCAGGGCTCGCCGGCGGCCTCATCCATCCACATGAAGTCGAACTCCGCCTCGCGGGCGAACTGGCGATCCAACTCCCTGTCGCCCATGTGGAGATAGTAATCGGCCTCAAATTTATGCTTGATCTCTATGAGTACGTGCTTGTTGGAGACGAAGTCAACCTCTATGTCGTTCTTCTCCCACATAGTCTTCTGCGAGCTGATGGAGCGGTCGGAAGAGCTCCCAATTATGCACCCCAAGTCCCGTGCCCTTCTCACCATGTCCAGGGTTACCGGGCCGGGTGGGTCGCCAGTTTCCAGGGTGCCGTCTATGTCAAAGCTTAGTAGTATCCTCAAGTGCGGCCCTCTCTTTCATCATCACGCTGCGCCCTGTGCAGCCACTCGCGTTGGGCAACTGCTCCTAAATCGAGAGCGACGTACAGGCGCACTATCGGGCA
The DNA here is from genome assembly GCA_965263185.1 of Dehalococcoidia bacterium. Taxonomy (GTDB): domain Bacteria; phylum Chloroflexota; class Dehalococcoidia; order Lucifugimonadales; family UBA2985; genus JAPPHY01. The sequence goes on from OZ253588.1 coordinate 161,855, forward strand.
TGGTACGGGAGAGCGCTCCTCTTGTCAAGCAAACCGCCTGGGCGCATCAAGCACCCAGGCGGTTTGCCAAAGCTATCCTATTCGACGAATCGTCTGCGCTCGGCTCATAGGGCCGAGACGCGGCCGCTCTCAGACCTGCCTTCTACGGCTGAGCGTTGGAGAGGACGACGTAGGCGGCGCTGCGGGCCGGGGCGAAGGCGCAGATGGCGGTCTCCGGCCTGCCGTTCTTTATGGTGACCTGCCGCTCGCCGGCCAGCCCCCTCAGCTGCTCGACGCTGTCAACGTACATGGCGGTCCGGGTACGCCCCACCCCCAGGTTTCCGCCGCCCGATGTAAAGGGATGCGGACCCTCCACTGAGATGTCGCCGTTGAAGAAGGCCTGCGACTCCCCCTTCTTCACTCCGTGCCACTGGAATCCCTCCAGGGTCAGTGGAAGGAAGAACGAGTAGCCATCGTAGGGGTTGAAGACGTCTACGTCCTCCGGGCGGAGTCCGGACCCTTCATACACCATACCGGCAACCTGCGCCCTGGCCTCTTCCGACTCGTCCAGCGTCTCCTGGCTGCTTCGCACATTGCCGCCCTGTCCGCCGTTGTGGTTGAGGACGTATACGGGCTGCTGCTTCATGTCCTTTGCACGCTCTGCGGTGGTGAAGACGAAGGCCCCCACTGCGTTCACGGGCCTGTCGCAGTCCCATATCCTGCAAGGCCAGAGGACGGGCCTGGCGTTCACGTAATCCTCAAAGGTGAGGCCGGAGGCGCCGTGCAGCGTGTAGAACCCCCAGGAGTTCATGAGGCCGTTCCGATGCTCGTTTATGACGGCCGGCGCAATCAGCTCCTCAAAGCTGCCCCCGTACCTGTCGCAGTACTGCTGTATGGTGATGGCTCCGGTTAGCTGAAGGCCGTCCCCACTGCTCCAGGGAGCGTTCCACTGCCTGTTGCCCCTTGCCTCCGGCGACGCGTTCTCGCCTCCGTGGCGATACCGTCCCTCGAAGTTATTCATGCCGTAGACCAGCAGGGCGACCTCGCAGTGGCCGTCTGCTACGGCCTGCGCGGTCATGCCCATCTGCTCGCCGATGGCGGGCACGTTGGACGGGGCGAACTTGACGTTGTCAAACCCGGGCATGTTGTCGATCAGCCACTTCGCGTTCAGCCGGCTCAGGCCGTACTCCGTGTCGTAGGGAGGCTCAAAGTATTGCCTGTACGGGCCCCAGTCCGCGGAGCTGCCGCCGGTGGCTCCAGCCCCGGTCTCCGGGCATATCAACATTCCGTCCACCTCTTCCCGCTTCACACCCGCGTCGTCCAGGGCCTGTTGAATGGCCCCCATGCCATAGGCGCCGTAGGTCTTGTCCATAGAGACGCCGTCCCAGCGGCGGTCAACCGGCGACATTCCCCATCCCACAATCGCCACCTTCCCCATGCCTGGCCATGCGCCAAGTCCGGGCTTGTCCCTTCGGTAGCCGGTGTACTCTCCGGTGAAATCCGTTGTCATAGTATGCTCCTTCTCACAGATGTGATTTGCGCTCTCGTTGGTCCGGTAGGGGCTATGCCGGCCTACTCTACCACCTGCCAGTCGTGGATCAGCTGGCCGGGCGCAACCTCCTCAAAGATCAGCTCCACCGGGGCTCCTATGGGGACCTGTCTCGATGGCGTCCCAGGCAGGTTGGCGTAGAAGTTGATTTTCGGGTCCTCGTCCAGGGTTACGATAGCCACGTTATAGGGCTGGTCCGGTATGCGGACCTGGTATCTGCCGTCGTACACCACAAAGAAGGACAATACGTGGCCCTTCCCTTCAACCTCCTTCCAGTCAAGGTTTCCTGAGCCACAGTCCTGGCAGGCAGGCCGCGGGGGGTACTGCAAGGTATCGCAGCCCATGCAGCGCTGGACCACCAAACGCCTCTCGTTTATGGCGTCCCAGAAGGGCTGGCTCTGTTCGTCCGGTACCGGGATCAGCTTCGACATCTTTCACCTCATTTCCCAGAATCTTCCGGGTTATTCCCAAGGCTATTTGACCTGTATCTATTGCGATGGGCGGTCAGCGGTTCATCACACTCACGTTGCCTACTCTCCAAGGGCAAGCCAACGACAGTAGGCAACGACTCAAGGGGCAACGACCACGGGCATAATAAGCCACAGCCGCAAGATAGTCAATCCTCAGTACGGAGGACGGGCGGCCTCCTGCCCCACACATGGTGAGCGGAATGTCCTTGCCCCGCTCGTTCTACGGTGGGTGGACAACGTCACTGTCGTTTGGTATCGTCAAAAGCGTTCTGCCCCGCAGCCACCCGCGACGCGAGAGGCGCAGGCGGTGGATGAGGCCCGCGTTGCCGGACTCAGCAAGCCGCGCAACCCGGCGACCCGAAGGAGGACTCACCGATGGTAAGGCCCACCTGGTACGCCAAGCACCCCCCGGCATGTACCTGCGCCGACTGCGAAGGAAAGCGATTCATGCTCCGGCAGCACGGGAAGGTTGGCCGGAACGAAAAGTGCCCGTGCGGTAGCGGTAAGAAGTTCAAGAGATGCCACGGACAGTAAGGCAGGGCGCGTCCGCCCCGACCGCCAAACGCCGACGGTAACTTCAGTTGACGCGCGCAGGCCCCGTCGTCTCTCGTGACGTTGGCCTGCCATTGGACTGGGAGCGCTCGATGGACATGAGGACGTCAGCAAGCTTGTAGGGGTCGTGGCGAGTTGGGAACCCGTCGTTGACCACGTCCGCCGCAATTACGGCGCCATTGAACCCGTCTATGTGTGAGACGCTTGGAACAGCCGCTTGGCCCCATTCCTGGGGCAGGTCCCGCGCCTTGCTGTTCACCACCACGTGGCTGACGGACACGCCGGAATGGGCTTGAAACGCCATCAGGTGTTCCGCCGCGCCAAATCCGTCGGTCTCATATGGCTGGGTGGCTACGTTGCACACGAACACCGTGGGGGCCTGGGATGCCGCTACGGCCTCGCCTATTTCCGGGAGCAAGAAGTTGGGGATGATACTGGTATAGAGGCTCCCCGGACCGATGACAATCAGCTCAGCCTGGCGGATAGCCTCCAGGGCGGCCTTGTTTGCAATGGCGCCGGCGGGCTCCAGCCAGATGCGCCGCAGTGGGTCTGGGGCATGGCCTACGGCCGATTCGCCCTTCAGGACGCGTCCTGAAACGGTTTCACCCATCAGGACCAGTCCAATGTTGTTGGACACGGGAACAACCCTGCCGGATACGGCCAGAATCTCTGCGGCGGCCTCCAGGCCCTCCTGGAATCCCCCCTGCTTCTCGTACAAGGCCGCCAACAGGAGGTTGCCCAGGCTGTGCCCGCCCAGATTGGAATCGGCGCTGAAGCGGTAGTCGAACAGTTCCTCCATGAGCGGACTCGCTTCCGAGAGGGCGATGAGGCAGTTGCGGGCATCCCCCGGAGGCGGCATGTTCAGGTCGTCTCTCAGGCGGCCGGAGCTCCCGCCGTCGTCCGCAATGGTAACTATGGCCGTCAGGTTCCCCGTTTTGCGCTTGATCCCGCGAAGGAGGGTGGACACTCCGGTGCCTCCGCCAATCGCAACCACGCGGGGCCCGCGTCCCCGGTTCTGCATCATTTCCACAGCCGCCAGTATGTCCATGCCTCCATTGCCTTGAGAAGCGCCACGGACAACCCATTCATAGATACGATGCAAGGCCACTCCACCCAGCCCCATCCCCGCCAGCATCAGCGCCGCGCTACGCGCTACCGCAGGAAGTACGCCAGGCCCCGCCGGGTCCCCGGGCGCAGTCATGGCAAACCCAACGCCCAGGCTGAACAGAGCCAGCCCCAGGGCCAGAAGCGCGAGCCACCGCTTCAGTCCCAGTCCAGGCCGCATTAGGACCCTGATCCGCAATCTCCGGTTGGCCGGGGCCCTACCGAGCGTTTCTTTCGAAAGATTTGCCATATCAACCACGTCCATCAGGGGCTGAGCGTCCGGGGACAGGCTTCCGTCTCGTCATGCCGGCCCCCGCGCAGGTCGGCGAGTATCGCAGGCTGTGGGAGGGCGCGGTATAGCTTGCCAAAACGTGAGACAAGCGTCTCGCCGCTGTCCGTCATCCCCACCATCGCGATATTCACAGACAACTGCGAATCCCCGTGGACGGCAGGCCTGACGACGACCATACGACGGCTCTCAATCCGGATCAAGCTCAGGTACGTATATATAATTGTAGCACATGACGGGAACCAGGGCAGACACCTCCGGGGTGGCAAAGCGGCAGGATACGTGGCATTATGTACAAGTCCGTCATCTAGGGGATTGATGAGAAATAGGAGAGGCGTTATGAGAATAGTGATCTGGCTGTACTACAACCTTTTCTACAGATGGCGTGGGGGAAATGAGCGATACGTGGAGAAGCTGGAACGGGAGAACCGCGAAGCGCTTGGGATGGGTCGGAAGCGAAGGACATCCAAGGAGAGCCTGCAGAACGTCAAGTCCAAGTATGAGTTCGACTTGGTGCACGGCGACGACACGGCCGGCAAGATGATGCTCCAGTAGCCTCTCCCCTGCGCCCCGGCCCTCGATTCCTGCTTTCGCAGGAATGGCTGCGGTCAGAGGTGGCACCCGGCCCCCGCGCCAACTAACCACCCCTGCTTTCGCAGGGGTCTACCGCTCCTTAATTGTCCGGCGTATTCTGTAGCGCCTGCGCGGCGCCTCGCCACCGCTTCAGCCCTGGGTTCCTGCCCCGTGTCGAAGTACGAGACATGCTTTCGCAGGAACGGCGCCCTTCTCCCCTGCCCCTGCTCTCACGGCGGCATCCGGCATACCACCGGCGAGGGCCAGCCTTCAAACGCGCCTCGCTCCCTTTCCGGGATTACCGTAACCTGCTTGTTACCAACGTGTAATGCGGATGCAATGCTTTCTGTGGTAGAGTATCACTGTTGCTTGACTTCACACGTTGCAGGATGCTTGGGCATCATGGAAGAGCGGGGCGCCCAGCCGCCCCACGTCTATTCCCGGAGGGTTGTCGATTATGCTAAAGGATTCCATATCCTTGCGACACTCCATGAATGAGTGCCTTGACGAAGATGGCGCCGTAAGGCCCGTCTACCAGGGCCTTATGGACAGTCTGGAACGGCTTGGCCCTGCCGAAATGCAGCGCCGCTGGCAGCAGGCCAAGGAGCAAGCTACCAAGGAGGCCTTCACCTTCCGCATGGACCCGCGCGAGTTCCGCACTGTGCCCATAGACTGGATTCCCAGGATCATTCCCAAGGACCACTGGGACAACATTGCGCGTGGTGTTGCGCAGCGTTTGAAGTCCATCAACCGGTTCATGCTGGACCTGTACTGCGGCGAGCAGGACATAGTGCCGCCGGACGTCCTATTCTCCTGCCACTACTTCAATCCGGAGCTCCAGGACTTCCGGCCTCCCCGCGATGTCTTCGTCCACATCTACGGCATCGATCTCGTCCACATGGGTGACGGGAGGTACGTGGTGCTGGAGGATAACCTGCGCATACCATCCGGTATCACCTACCAGATGAAGTCCACAGAAATCGGCCTGCGAGTCATGCCGGAGCTGTCCGAGGGCTACAACATAGTCCCCTACGACATCAAGTCCGCCTACCAGAAGATGTTCCTCTCCCTCTGCGACAAGGAATCGCCGGTCTGCGTGCTGCTGACGGACAGCAAGTACGGGGCCGCCTTCTTCGAGCATCGCTACTTGTCGGAGATGCTGGGTATAGCCCTGGTGGAAGGCTCCGACCTGTACGTCGGCCACAACGGCCGCGTCTGGGCGAGGTCAATGGACGGCGACTTTGAGGTGGACCTGATCTACCGGCGGGTGGAAGACTTGGACATGTTTGTCCCAGGGTTGACGGAAGCCTACCTCAACCATAAAGTAGTGCTGGTGAATGCTATGGGAACCGGCGCTTGCGATGACAAACTGGTCTTCCTGTGGGTGCCGGACATGATAAAGAACTATTTGGGAGAAGACCCCATTCTGGAGCAGGCAATCTCCTACGACCTGCGCTCCCCCACGGACAGGCAATACGTCCTGCAGAACATGGACAACCTTGTGCTGAAGACGCGCCAGGGTTACGGCGGGCTGGGAGTCTTCATTATGCCGGACCTTGGGAGCATCTACAGGAGCCGACTAACCCGTCAGGTGATAGAGCAGCCGCAGACTTTCATTGCCCAGGAGACGCTTGACTTCTCAAGGCATGTGGTGTTCGATGAAGAGAGCGGTCGGCTGGAGGAGCGGTACGTAGACCTGAGGGTGTTTGCCACCCAGGACGGCAATGGTGAGGTTAATGTGTTCCCGGGAGGTCTTACCAGAGTGTCCCAGCCTTCCAGTCGAGTCACCAATAACTCATCAGGTGGTTCATGCAAGCCGAGTTGGGTAGTCACGTAGGCAACGGCGCCGTCCCGGTCCACTATGCCTATGCCGCTAGATATTCCTACTCTGACGTGGTAGTCCAGAACGATAACTTTCTGAGGCTTTCGGCGTACGCCGACCGGCGCCAGAAGGTGGAGAGCTGCGACATTCAGACTCACCCGTCCGGCCGGAAGGTCACATTCACCGACAGGCTTGGGAACGTAGTCCATCGCGTGCGCATCATGGCGCCTCACCAGGAGCTTGTAATCGCCTCCATAGGCAAAGTGCATCTGGACAAGACGGCGCCGGAGGTTGCCGACGTGCCTCTACCAGCCCTCCGGTACGACGCGGAAGCGGATGAGTTCCTTATGCCGTCTCCCCTGGTGGACCCCGCAACCGTGGCCGGTGAGGCCAGAGCGCTGGCGGGCAATGCCGCCACCCTGCTGGAGGTTATTCACCGCGTGGTCAAGTGGGTGAGAGAGGAAATCAAGTACCAGAGGGGCAACACTTCGGTCAACACCTCGGCCGCCGACGTGCTGGCCTCCGGCGAGGGCGTGTGCCAGGACAAGACCCATCTGGCGTTGGGCATGGCGCGGTCCCTGGGCATCCCGGCCCGGTACGTGAGCGGGCTGCTCACCCGGCAGGCCGGCGAGACCCACGCGTGGCTGGAGTTCCTCCACCCCCAGGCCGGCTGGTTGCCCGCCGACCCCACAAGGGGTATAGTCATAGACACGGGGGCCGACTACCTCAAGTTTGGGGTGGGTCGTGACTACTCTGAGGTGCCCCCCGTATCCGGCTCCTTTATCTCAAGGGGGTATGGATACCTGGAATTCGCCAAGGCTCAGGTCTACTTTGACAGGGACGCCATTTCCTTTGAGGACGCCCTGAGCCTTATTGCCGACCAATATAACCAGTGAAAGAGGTGCAGGATATATGGTAGAACCAAGGGCTTTCACCTTAAGCTCCGACAGGTGGCTTACCGATTCCAGAGTGTACAACCTGATATGGATGGGACGCTGGCTGGAACGCTCGGAGAACGTGGCGCGTGTTATCAACACCTTTGCCAGGGCGGCGATGGACAACGGAGACGATATCCATACCCTCTCCGCGTCTCTGGTCAACGCCGCAAGGGTTCGCGGAATATACGTTGACGACCCAGATCACTCTCTGTCCATGCTGCTGAAGTACCATGAATCCTCCTCCGTATACCACAGCATGGCTACCGCACGCAATAACGCCACCCAGGTGGGCACGGTGGAGCTGATCAGAGCCATATCCCAGATACTGCTTGAGCTGGATGGAGCAAGGCTTCCACTGGCCTCCACGGAGGACGCTCTCAGGCTCAGCTCCAGCATTCTGGAAGGTCTCAACCGTGTCTATGCGGTAATCGAGGCCAGTTGGTTCCATCAGGAGGCCTTGTCTGAGGAGGAGGTCTACCGGAGATTCGTCCAGCAGTAGCCGCGTCCGCCCTCCCATCCCCTGCCGCGTATGCCCCGCCGCCCTAGCGCGCTCCCGGCGTTGCCCTTAGACTAATGCTTCCAGGCGTCGTCTTGCTGGAGCATTGCGCGTGTGCGATTGATCTTGCCAGCGTGGTACAGGTCATGTTCCAGCATGGTTGTCACAAGGTGGTACGTGGAGACCAAGCTTCCCCAGTGGGTCTTGCGGAGCGCCTCCAACTCTGCGTCGCTTTCCAACTCTCGGACGCAGTCCGTCAGGTACAGATGAGCCTCGCGCAGCCACTCGATGGCCCTGGCCGGGTCCGTGAGGCGTTCCGGCGCTGGGCTGGCAGGAGGGTCATCGTAGTCCATGCCTGCGTCCCTGAACCCGTGGTTGGCGTACATGTACTTGAACATTCCAACGTGCCCGACGATGTCCCGGATGGAGCGGTTGGCCCCTTCCGGCGGCCTGCCCCATGAGGAGTCGTGGACGGTCCGGATGTTGCTCAACAGGGAGTGTTGACTTGACTCAAAGGCCATGTCCATGAGGCGGAGTATCTCGTCTATGCGTGGTCGTTGCATCTGCCCTGCCCTCCCAACCACGGCCACGGCGCGGCCTATTGCTGAAAAGGCTCTCACAGCCAGCCGGCGTGGTCAGACTCCAACCATCAGGCCTCTTCCTCGTTGTTTTCGTCTTCAAGATTGTCAACTATGGGCGTGATTGTCTCAATGAACTGACGCAGCATTTCCGCAATCCTACTGGCAAAATCGTCGTTGAGGGTATCGCTCCGCATTTCTACGTAAATACCCATGTGGTCGTTTATCTGCTTCTCGTGAAGGTGAACGCCATCTGGTGCCAGGTTGGTAGGTTTGCGGTCGTCCCTGAATCTTACGTTGACCCACCGTTGCTCTGGCTCTCTTTCCACTGGCCGGAAGGTGATTGCGTAGTACAAGTCGGACTTGCGCCACGGTTCCCGGGAGTACCAGAGGCGGTAGTGGCGAACGTCCGGCGACCCCTCTGCCCATCGGCTCCTCTTATCAGGTCGGATTGCGTCCGGCAATCCTTGCAGCGCAAGCTGACCTACTTTTCTAGCAAAGGCGGTAACCTTGTCGTTTCTGTTCAGCGTGGATGCCCTTCGTAGGTTCGCCGCATTGCTGCCTATGCCGATGACGTAGTCCTCCTCTCCCGGAACGGGGATGATGGTAGCCGCCTGTATGTACAGCGAGCCAGCGTCCGCGTCCCGGTACGGTGTCAGTGTGACGCAGGTAATCAGGTCTTCACCGTGAGCTTTGTCGTTGAGCCACAGTGCCGCGGAGGTTACCTCCGGCGCGAACCTGTGACTGGCCAGTATAATGCGCTGATCGTTGTTCAAGGCATTCAGGTCATCGGCGCCCAAGTGCTGCACAAGTTCCTGCGCGGCGTTTTCTTGGGACACATCCTTGTATTCGGCCAGCATACCCACTATTTGCTCGGCAGTGGCGCGTCGTAGATAGCTGGCGTACTTTATAGCCTGCCAGTGGGCGTTGGCGCCGGTATCGTCGCGCTTCAGCTCAATGATTACCAGCCTGCCGTCGGAGTCCACAGCCAGCAGGTCAAGTCTCTCGTTGGTGAGGTCGAAGCCGCTGAACTCCTTGCCAATTATCAGCAGGTCTTCGCCAAGTATGCTCGCGTTGTCGGCTACCCACTCCTGGATATCCTTCCGCTCTTTCAACCCCAACCGGCTGAAGTCCACCTCTTCAATCTTGTCGGTTTTCCGGCTTTCCGGGTTAACTCTAAACAACTGCGGTTCGCTGCTCATCGCCATCTCCTGGCCGAACTTTCGCCCGTATTATCAGCCATGGCCAGGACGGCGTCAATTTGGCGGTTGCAGCCCCCGCAACGCCTTGACACCGCTAGCGCATGGGACTTAACCTTGGTGAACGTTGGGAGGCGCCTTAGTGGGACAACTGGCTTCAAAGCTGCATATGACTACGCGCGGGTTCACCATCCGCCGCTGGGCCACTGCCCTTGTGCTGGCCTCTTCAATCCTGGCTCTAGCCGCCTGCTCAGACGACCCCACCCCAACCCCCGCGCCGACGTCAACCGCCATTCCGTCGCCCACGTCCACGCCAACGCCCGCCCCAACAGCAACCCCAGCACCCTCGCCCACGCCGCAGGTAAATCTGGTCGAACAACTCAAGCAGAACGCCCGGGACTTCCGGTATGCCATCGGGACGCAGGGCGGCTCCCTGACCTTCGCCACCATCTCAGAGCCTCTCACCTTCAACCCTGCCATAGCCAACGACAGCTCATCCTCGCAGGTCCTGGGATACCTCTTCGAGGGCCTCACGGAGATCTCCTGGCTGACAGACCAGGTGGAGCCTGGGCTGGCAGAGTCCTGGGAGCGCTCGGACGACGGCCTGACGTGGACATTCCACCTCCGCAGCGACGTGAGATGGCACGACGGCCAACCCTTCACCGCCCATGACGTGGACTTCACCTTCAACCGCATCACCTACAACGACGACATCTCGTCCAGCGACCGCGCATCGTTCCACTTCCGCTACCTGGACGAGGATAGCGGCCAGTGGGTGGAATCGCCAATGACGGTTACGGCCCTGGACGACTACACCGTCCAATGCGTCCTCCCAGGGCCCTTCGCTCCCTTCCTCCGCTATATGGGCACATCCATATATCCCAAGCACATGCTGGAGAAGAGCGTGGATGACGGCTCCTTTGCCTCTATGTGGGACATAGACGCGGACCCGGCGGATATCATCGGCACCGGCCCCTTTACCATCCAGAGCTACGACCCCGGCGAACGCTTGGTAATGCAGCGCAACTCGGACTACTGGCTCAAGGACGCTGAGGGCAACAGCCTGCCCTACCTGGACCAGATCGTCCAGGTCATCGTTCCGGACCTGGCCGCCGAGCTTGCCAAGTTCCGGTCCGGCGAGGCGGAAACCCACGGGGTGCTGGGAGAGGAGCTCGCAGACCTCGAGTCCCTCCAGGAGGATGAGAACTTCACCGTATACAGGCGCGGCCCCGCTTTTGGGACAACGTTCATGAGCTTCAACATGAACCCCGGCGTCAGCCCTGACACGGGCGAGCCATATCTCACCCCGGAAAAGCTGAAGTGGTTCCGCAGCAAGGAGTTCCGACAGGCCATCGCCCACAGCATGAACAAGGGCGCCATGATCGAGGACGTGTACGATGGCGTCGGCTACCCGCAGTGGGCCTCCATAAGCCCGGCCGCCGGCGACTTCCACAACCCCAACGTCCGGCGCTACGAGTACGACATCGACAAGGCCAACGAAATCCTGGACGGCCTTGGCTGGGTGGATACCAACGGCAACGGGATACGTGAAGACGATGAGGGCAACGAGATAGAGTTCACGCTGGTGACCAACACCGGCAACACCGTGCGCGGAAGGGTCGGCTCGATAGTCCACGAAGGACTTGAGGCAATTGGCCTGAAGGTGGACTACAGGTTGGTGGATTTCGGGGACCTGGTCACCAGCCTGTCATTCACCTATGACTGGGAAGCCATGATCATCGGCTTCTCCGGCGGCACAGATCCCCACGGCGGCATCACCTTCTGGCACAGCGGCGAGGGGCTGCACATGTGGCATCCCAACCAGGAGCAGCCGGAGACGGAGTGGGAAGCCGAAATAGACGAACTCTACATAAAAGCCAGCCGGGAGTTGGACCACGACAAGCGCGTGGCGTACTACCAACGCGCCCAGGAAATAGCCGCGGAGAACGCGCCTGTCATCTATACAGTCCTCTCGGAACGACTTGCCGCCGTCCGAAACGTCTTTGGCAACATGGCGCCCACCCTGTACGCGCTCTGGGACATCCGCTACCTGTACAAGACGGGGTGACAGCCCACTGGCAGTCCTCGCTCCATCCAGTCGCTCCGGGCCATCCCCTATATGCCCCGCATGGCCGCAGAAGGGGTTGGCGTGTTGGCTGCCCATGATTCGAGACACCCTTGGGTAACCCCCTCCCCTATCCCGAAATCCCTTCCCCAGCTCAGTGGAATGGTCTCGTTCAGAGGGGATTGCGCCAGCGAAGGCCGGGGAAGCGGCTGAAGTCGGTATCGTTGGAGTGGACCTCTGCCTGGTACTCCATTGCCAGCGCAGCGATGTGGCAGTCGGTCACCAAGTTCCCTCCGACTTCGGCGGCCACCAGGTTCCGCCGCAAGTAGGTCAGGTGGTCTACGCCAGGGTTGACCGGCGTGACGTGAGGAAAACGGAACCACTCGCGCACGTAGTCCACCGCTTCAGCCGGGGCCGCCGGGCTAGCCAGCGCCTTGTGGTGAGTCATCAGCCTTACAAAGCCGGTCGATACCACCCACGGAACGCCGACCCTCTCCGTGCCGTTGATGAGGTCTTCCCACCAGCTCCTGGCGGCGGCGTGGTGGGGCATCCCGTCGTTGTAGGCGTAGATCAGCAGGTTGAGGTCCGGGACTATCACCTTGCGCCGGGCCCTGCGAAGTCCTCCGCCTCAAGCTGGTCATTAAGCTGGTTCAGCTTCAGCGGGTCCACGCCGGGAGCAAGCCCGCTGCTATGGGGGACAACGCGGTATTCCGCCGCCGGCTCCCTTACGGAAGAGGGAGCCATGCCGCGGCGCAGCGCGTCATTCACCACCTGCTTGAACGGCCTGTTGAGAAGCTGGGCCTGCTCTTTCAGGGAGTCTGCTATGTCATCTTCCAGGGTTAATGTGGTTCTCATGCGTGCATCATAGCATCTCATTCCATTGATGTCAAGATGCGTTTCAGGCTATGGTGGGCATTCTTCATGCGTCAGGCAGGCTGCCGCCGCCCTACCGCTCGCCCACGCGCAGGTTCCGCTCTATGCGGCGGCTAACGTAAGACATGTTGTAGGTGAAGATCCAGAAAACAAATGCAAGGAAGATGAACAATTCCTTTGCGCTGGGGATGAACTCCGGATTGCCCTGTATGTATGCCCTGCCGATCTCCACCACGTCAAGCATTCCGATAATGTACACGAGGGTGGTGTCCTTGAACAGGGAGATGAACTGTCCCACTATAGCCGGAATCACGTTGCGAATGGCCTGCGGCAGGGTGATGAACATGGTGATCTGCCAGTTCGGCAGCCCGAGGGACGACGCTGCCTCCGCCTGTCCGCGATGAACCGCCTGCAAGCCTCCGCGGATGTTCTCGGCCATGTACGCAGCGCTGAATAGAGTGATCACTATAGCGGCGCGGAACAACGAGTTCTGAGGAAAGTCTCTCGGGAAGGCAAGGGGCACCAGCGTTTGGGACATGAAGAGGAGCGTTATCAGCGGCACGCCACGGAATATCTCGATAAATGCCACGCACAGCAGTTTCACCACCGGGAGATTACCACGGCGCCCAAGAGCCAGAGCGACGCCAATGGGGAAGCTTATCGCTATTCCCGCCACAGCCAGAATCAGGTTCAGCATAAGGCCGCCCCAGTGGATAACGGACACGGGCTGCAATCCCGGGACACCCTCCACGCCGCGGAGCAATACCAGCGTGGCGCCAAAAACGCCGACTGCCAGTATGGCCAGCCGGCGTGTGGAGCCCAAAGGTGTGTAGCGTGCCAGGGCCCAGCCCACTGCAAGAGCCGGGATGTTGGCTAGCAGCAGAAGGCGCACGTCCATGCCCATCGTGTCCAGGCTGTAGGGCAACAGGGAGAACGCCGCCAGGACCACTACAGTCCCTATGGCAAAACGCTTCGTCAGCCCTCCCCCGGCCACCACCCACGCCATGCCCAACAGCATGGTCACCAGCATCAGGGCAGCTTGCGGTCTCCAGAAGCAGTCCTGTCCGGGGCACGCAGCCTCGGTATTGTACGTGCCGATAATGAATCGACCGCCCAGTGTGCCTATGACCGTCCAGTCGGACTCCAGGAGCAGCCATTTAAGCCCGAACCACATGGCAGAGCCCAGAATGATGCCCACCACTATTGTCAGGACGGTGTTGAACTTATTGCTGAATAGGTTGGCGTGGAGCCAGCCAATCAATCCACGCTCCGTGATGGGCGGCAGCAGGACCGGCGCTGGAGGTTGTATGTCGGGATTGGTTGACATCGGACTGGACTCAGGAGAAACGGATGTGACGATTGTACAAGTTTCCAATCACCGAGTATGTCAGGCTCATGGCCAGGTACGCCAGCATTATCATAATGATTATGGACACCGCGGGCGCCGTCTGTGTCATGGTCTTGCCTACGTTCATGAGATCCGAATAACCTATGGCGGCGGCAAGACTGCTGTTCTTGGTAAGGTTCAGGCACTGGCTGATCAGTGGGGGGATGATGACCCTCAGCGACTGCGGGAAGGTCACGTTGCGCAGGGTATTCATATAGGTCAATCCCAGTGACCGGGCCGCCTCGGTCTGCCCGCGGCCGACGGACTGGATGCCGGCCCGGACGATCTCTGCGATAAAGGATGACGTGTAAATAACAAGGCCAAGCATTAAGGCGATCAATCCCCCTGAGGCGGTGAAGCCGCCTGCGGGTCGTGCAAAAAACCCCTGTGGCGCCGGTGTTGAGATATAGAAAGGCGCTTCGCCAGCCGTGACGCTGATGGCCAGCCAGCTGATGGCAGTGGTAAGAACGGCTGTGACAATGCCCAGCGTCAAGGGATAGGATGTCGCTCCAGTCATGAGCTCGCGCCTTGTCATAACGCGGTGAACAATTACCCCGGCGATAATTGCAATTACCAGCAGCCCCAGAAACACTAGCCCCGCGTCAAGTCTGGTCGCATACGGCCATGGGAGGGATATGCCGCCGTTATTTATGAACACTCTGTCGGCGATGACGTGCCCCTGGCGGACCTGTGGCAGCGCCAGGACAATGTAGAACCAGAAGAACAGCTGAATCAGGAGCGGCACGTTACGGAAGATCTCAATGTAGGCCAGCGCCACTCTGGAAACGAGCCAGTTGCTGGACATACGGGAGACGCCTATGAATATTCCCAGCGCCGTTGCAAGGATGACGCCTACGATAGAGACGACTATGGTGTTCGTGGCTGCGACGCCAAAGGCGTAGAGGAAGCTGTCAGATGACTCGTAGGGAATGAAATGCTGTCCGATAGGTGTCTGATATTGGCGAGACAAAAAGCTGAAGCCATACGGGATATCCCTATCCCGTATGGCTCCGCTGATGTTTAGGAAGAACCACGCTACAAGGAACACCACCAGGAGGCCGGAAGTAACCTGCAATGCCCCCTGGATAACCTGGGTATGCCGCCAGAGCGGTATGCCTTTATAGGTTAGTCCTCGCGGTATGGCCGCCATAGTGATTTACCTCAGAGGAGCGGCGTAAATCTGCCCTCCCTTGGGACAATCAGTGCATCGAGCGTCGGACCACAGCGCGTTCCGGCCGTTCTCTCTGGGCAGGTTGATGCCCTCGGCCCCCAGGTTGCGCTCGTAAATCTCTCCGTAGTTGCCAACGCTGCGTATTACGTCCTGCGCCGCCGTCTGACTAAGACCCAGGGTCTCCTGACCGTATGAGCCTGACAGGCCAAAGAGCCGGTCGACTACGGTGTCGCCCGTTTCGGCGGTTGGCACATTGCCGGAGTTTACGCCGTATGCTTCGGCGTAAATGAGCATTCCCATCACGGTCTTCACAATGTCGTACCACTGCTCATCGCCGTGGGGTACGACCGGGCCCAGAGGCTCTTCGGATATGGTCTCCGGCAGGATGACGTGCGCGCTCTTGTCGGCGAAAGCGCTGCTGATAGCGGCCAGCTGCGACCGGTCATTGGTGAAGGAGTCGCACTGCTGGCTCTCATATGCGGCCACAACCAGGTCGGTGTCCTCAAAGGTCAGCGCCGTGATGTTCAAGTCGTACTGGTTTGAGAAGTCCTGCAGGTTCAGCTCCGTAGTAGTGCCCTGGGTAACGCAAACTGTGGCGTCTTTCAGCTCCAGCGCGCTGGAGATTCCCAGGTCCTTCCTGACTATGAAGCCTTGGCCGTCGTAGAACATGGTCTGGGTGTAGTTGCCCCACTGGGCGTCGCGTGAGGTGGTCCAGGTGACAGTCCTGACCAGCATATCAACCTCGCCGGACTGTACTGTGGGACCACGTTCGGACGCTGAGATCAGGCGGATCTCAAAGGCGTTGGGGTCGCCCAGCACGGCGGCGGCTAGGGCGCGGCAGAGGTCAATGTCAAAGCCAACGTTGTTGCCGTCAGCGTCCAGATACCCGTAGCCGGGCACGTCGTTGCGGCTGGCGCAAATGACATGGCCCCTGTCCATGACGGCTGCGAGCCGGTTGTCGGCCATCATCTCAGCCATCATGTCGGCAGCCATGTCCTCCGCCATGTCGGCAGCCAAGACCTGCGCCCGGTCTTCCACTAGCTGGTCCTGCTCCTCTTCGCTCAACCCTTGTGAGCAGCCTGCTATCAATGCAAACATCGCGACCAGAGCCGCGACGACTACTAGGGTCTTCTTGCTGGCCATTTTCAGATATACCTCCGTACTCTATTATTCCGGGGCTTCAAGCGCACAATCGCAACGAGCGCCTCATTAAAGCGTTCACGATAAGCTACTATACCACAGACCAGTCGCTGACAATAGTCCCGAAACGGCGAGCTTTCGGCTACCTCTCCCCTGCCCTCTCGCGCCCGGCTCTGCAGCGCCGATTCAAGCTTCACCCTTGTTGGCGTTCTCCACCTATAAGGTGAGTGAGCTGGTGGTCAGGTTGAATCGGCGTATGTATAATAGCGCACCAAATGCAGCGCCTTTCGAAGAACGCCTTGCCGCAAGACCGGAGGGACTCCCATGCCTGACGCGCTCACCCTGGACAACTTGGTCAAGACCTACAGCGACCGTCGCGTTGTCGACGGCGTCTCGCTGGAGATTCGCCCGGGCGAGATCTTCGGACTGGTGGGGCCCAACGGGTCAGGAAAGACCACCACAATCCGCATGGGGCTGGACATCATACGGCCAGACTCCGGCTCCGTTGCCCTGTTCGGAATGCCCATATCCAGGGATTCCCTGGCCCGCGTGGGGTACCTTCCTGAGGAGCGCGGCCTGTACCAGCGGTCAAAGGTGACTGGTATCCTGACATACCTGGCCAGGCTGAAGCGCTTGGACAAGTCCGCCGCCAGGGCAAGGGCGGATGAGCTGCTGACCAGGGTGGGATTGTATGAGCATCGGGGGAAGAAGGTCAGCGCCCTATCCAGGGGCATGTCACAGCTTGTCCAGTTCGCTGGCGCGCTCATGCACAAGCCTGACCTCATCATCCTGGATGAGCCTTTCTCAGGCCTAGACCCCCTGAATGTCCAGCTTATGAAGGAAATGGTCCTGGAGCAACAGGCCCTGGGGTCGTCCATCATATTCAGCACTCACCAGATGACGGACGTGGAGGAGCTGTGCAGGCGCGTGTTGCTGATCAACGATGGCAAAGTCCTGCTGTATGGCGACCTGATGGACGTCAAGCGCGCCCGCGGCGCGCATAAGGTACGGGTCGTGGCCGCCCGCGAGCCTGACGCTCTGTCGGGTTTGGCAAGCGCCGAGGCCAACGACGGGTACTACGAATACTCCATCTCGGACGCCGTCAGGCCTGAGCAGTTGATACGCGCCTTTCTTGACGCCGGTATCGACGTCCAGCGCTACGAGGTTGTCCTGCCGACGCTGAACGAGATTTTCATAGAAGAGGTGAGCCGTGCCAGACACGGTGAGTGAGGCCAGGGTGGTCTTTGCCGAGGAGCTGCTCCGCTCAATGCGGCAGATGACGTACGTCCTGGTCACGCTATCAATTCCCGTCATACTGCTGCTGGTATTTGCCGGCGTGACCATCTTTCGCGCGGTGTCCGACGGTCCCGATCAGGAGCAGACGGAGGTGATGACGGCTTCTCTGACCGGGGTCGTAAACCTGTCCGTCGACCTCAACCTGCCCGCGCCCTTTCCAGGACTGGTTGCGCTCTCGACCCGCGAAGAGGCCGTGCAGGCGCTGCTGGACGGCTCCATCTCCGAGCTGTACGTGGTCCCGGCGGACTACCTGCAGACCGGCTCCCTGGAGTGGTTCACTGCGTCGTCTAGACAGTGGCCTGCCGGAGCCGGAGCCTCAAGCATTGCCAACTTCCTGCGGGAGGCTATCGCCGCGGATGAGCTTCCGCCGGAGATACTTGAGCGCGCGCTGTCGCCCGCGACCTTCGAGCGTATCCTCATCGGTGAGGACGGAGAGACCGCGGAGGACGGTGATAACGACTTCAACGTAGGCCGCTTCCTGCTGGGGTTCTTCGGCAGCTTGATGCTCATATTCTCCATAGCAATGGGAGGCAGCGCCCTGCTGAAGTCCGTTGCTGAGGAGAAGGAGAACCGGATGATAGAGGTGCTCCTGACATCGGCCAGACCCGTCTCCATAATGTTGGGCAAGGTGCTGGCCATAGGACTGGCGGGGCTGTTCCAGATGGCCGTGTGGATGACTTCATTCCTTCTATTGACCCCTCGTATCTTTGGCGTGTTTCCGGACGTATCCGCGTTCGATTTTGAGCTGCGGATTGTAGCAATACTGCTGTTCTTCTTCCTGGGCGGCTACTTCCTTGGCGCCGTGATACTTGCGGGCATCGGCGCGGCCACTACCGGCGTGAGAGAGGCCAACCAGTTTTCGGCGATAGTCATCCTGCCTGCCGTAGTCCCATTCTGGGCTATGGGCAGTTTCTTCTCTTCCCCCGACGGCGCGCTTCCGACCGCGCTATCCATGTTCCCGCTCACGGCGGCCGTGACGATGTCCCTGCGAATGGCGCTGGGCGATCCTCCCGTAGCGCACCTGCTGCTGAGCGGCGCGAGCTTGGTGGTATCGAGCGCGCTGCTGCTGTGGCTGTCGGCGCGGGTATTCCGGGCCGGGCTGCTGATGTACGGCCAGCGCATGAGCGTGGGCCAACTATGGGCGGCGCTGCGGCAGGCCGGCTCGTGACGGAACGCAAGATGAGCGCCCTCTCAGAGGTGGGAACGGTCTTTGTGGAGGAGATCGCCCGCGGTTCCAGCCGCCTCTCCTACAGGATAATCGGCCTCGCCGTGCCGGTTATCCTGATAGCGCTGCTGCTGGTCACGCCGCTAGTGCGAGGCATCTTCCTGGACGACGAAGACGCCCAGGAGTCCCAGGCGGTCGCCGGATTGGGCGCGGTGGATCTCTCAGGCGCGCTCACCGGCGGTTATGCAAGCAGCCTCGGGATTCAGGTCTACCCAGACCGCCGGACGGGCCTGGATGCCCTGGCCGACGGGGAGATAGAATCGCTCTTTGTCCTGCCGGAGGACTATATAAGCGCCGGCAGAGTTGAGTGGCTGCACAAGGGATCTGGGGGTATATTTGACGACCGCGATGACGAGGGAATCGTCAGAGAGCTTCTGCGCGCATCGCTCATATCCGGCAAGCTCTCGCTCGAAGCCGAGAGGCGGTTTCTGGACGCGCCGACCATCGTCTCTCGAACCGTTCAGGCGGACGGGACCATACTGGAGAGCGAAGATAACGGCACAGATGAGGATGCCTTCCAGCTTGTGTCCTACGCGTTCGCGATGGTAATGACCGTCTCGATCCTGTTTGGCAGTGGGCTGCTCTTGGAGAGCGTCTCCGACGAGAAGGAGAACCGGATGGTGGAGATCATCCTCACTTCCGTGTCTCCACTGGGCTTGATGGCAGGCAAGGTGTTGGCGCAGGGCGCGCTGGCCCTGGCCCAGGTGGTCCTGTGGGTGGGCTCGCTGGCAATCATCGGGCCGCGGATATTCGACCAGCTGCCGGAGGTCAGCGATCTATCCATAGAGGCGGGCCAACTCGTATGGCTGCTGCTCTTCTTCCTGGCGGGTTACTTTGTGGTAGCCGTAGTTATGGCCGGACTGGGGGCAATGACCTCCTCATACACCCAGAGCTCCCAGCTGTCCGCCCTAGTGATAGTCCCGGTCATACTGCCGGTTGCGGCTCCCCAGTTCATTCTCGAAAGCCCGGACGGGGGGCTGGCCCGCGTCCTGTCATTCATCCCAGTCACGGCGCCCACGACCGTTGTGATGAGGATGGGCCAGACCGACCTGTCCATAGCGGAGCTACTCGCCAGCCTGACGGTCGTTCTTCTCAGCGGCGTCGTACTCCTCTACGTCTCCGCGCGCATATTCCGCGCGGGGATACTCCTGTACGGGCAGCGAATGACCATCGGCGGCGTGCTCAGAGCGCTGCGGCAGGGGTAGCGGGTTGAATGCAGGGCCGCGTGGCTGGGACACCAGACCACGCGTCATCTCTCCACCTTTGCTTTGGAAACATGTTGTGTTACAGGGGAGTTACCAGTTGGATAGGATGTGGTCGGCAATTCTAATTGCGGTAGGCGCTCCGACAGGGTTACTGGCGCCGAAGAATAGTTCGAACATAGTGGATTCTCTTGAATTCTTGAATAACTTCCGAGTAGGCGCAACTCTTGCGAATACAGAATCGAGCCGTCCCCTGTAGAGGTCTGCTATTCTCCCACTTCCGGGCGGTCTTGTTTGGTTTAGATCCTCCCCCAAGAGTGAAAGCTGTGGTGATTGGCTGTATAGGCCTTGCCAGTGATCTCTCTCTCCAAATATCCTGTCTAGGCGAGCCGCAAGGGTCCGAGTAGGCTGGTTGTTCCTAGCCATCATCCGTGTGACTGCCATTAGTGGGAAAAGTATCCAGCAGTCGATCTTTCTGGAATGTGCAATTGCCTCAACCGTGCTCCAAGCCACTTGTGTTGCATATGGGTCGAGGAATACTACGGCCCGGTCGAAATCCGCTAGGCTGTCACAGAAGCTGGGTAATACTTTGTTGGCGTCATCATTGAAAATTTCTATTTCATGATCCGGGAAATCGCCCTTTAGCGATCTGAGCGAAGTGATATTGGAAGGATCCGTTTCAATGAAGACGAACCGGTCAAAGGCTTTATCTTGTATCTCAAGCGCTATTCTCGGAGAGCCTTGGCGCAACGTTTGGAAATCTCCGTAGTCTTCCGGGAGGTATCCTGACCTGGGAGTCCACGAACCACCTCCCGCAAAAGCGTCAACGTATATCAGGTTGAAAGGTTGGTTCTTCAGGGCTGTTGTGTAAGCGTCCAGATAACGTCTGAGTATCTCCAGCTTGTCATTGGTCCACGGCCCGCCGAAGGACATGTTGCTCATGGACTCTATCCTGTCACCGGCATCTGGAGCCATTTCTGATCGTCTATGACAGCGTGGTCACCGCCGCGTTTGTTGCGAACGCCGCCGAGCTGTTTGAGGAAGAATGCCACGCCTGCCCGTATCGATTGATCGCGCAGGCTCCTCACCCAGTCCATCTCCATGGGCCGCGCATTGTGGCCGCTTTCGCCACCGACGATTACCCACTGAAGGGCACCGGAGTCCAGCCAGGGTCTTAGATTCACTGGTTCAAGTAATGGCTCGGCTGACACAAAGCGTATCGGCGCCGGGAGGCGGGACAACACGGTCAGCCTCGGTGCATATTTCTGGCTTTCGACTGATGTGCCTATCCATACGTTAGGAGGCCAGCCCTCCGGAAACTGTTGCTCATACCTCTTCCACCACGCGACGGCCCGCCCGGGTCTCTTGGTCAGTACCTGGAATACATGGCCTCTTTCGCGCGCGGCCTCCCGCATTACTGAGAACATCTCGTACACGAAATCGAACGGGACATGCGGGTGAAATACGTCCGACATGCTGTTGACGAAGACATACCTGGGTTTCTTCCATAGTAGAGGCGCGCCCAGTCTTTCCGGCATAAGACGGACCTCCTCCGGGGCCGCTTCGTAGCCTCTGACAGCCATAGCTCTGAGTCGCGGGTAAAGCGCGAACATGTAGCAGTTATCGCAGCCTGGAGACACACGAGTGCAGCCTGTAACTGGATTCCAAGTCTCGTCCGTCCATTCAATAGCTGAAGGCATGGCCATCTATCCTACCAGGAATGTACATATGTTCTATCATTTTCCCAAAGGTGTCAAGAGCGCCTATCTCAGTCCTAAACTCTCAAGAGCCTCCGTATAGTACCACATCAGGTGGAAGCGCCTCGCGCGCCTTCTATACCCGTACGCAGTTTGTTTCCAGGATACTGGGCATAACCTCAGCGCGGCCGAGCGTGCCCCTACTCCCCTGCCCTGTCTACGGCGACGGGGGCAGTAGTCTATCATGCGCTATCACGGGGCGTCTGGATTCCTGGCTATTGACTTGTCACGCTTGGATGGCTAGAATTATGGTAAAGTATTGGGTGGTCTGCCATCACTAACGAGGTGAAAAATTATGCCTCTGACTATTACCGTTTCCGAGAAAGCTGCCAACAAGGCTAGGGAGTTCGCCAAGAAGGATGCTCAGGAGGAGTTTGGGCTGCGCGTGGGTGTCAAAGGCGGTGGTTGCTCCGGGCTGACCTACACCCTGTCCATAGACACAGAGGCCAGGCCGGAGGACAAGGTGATAGATGAGAACGGCGTCAAGCTGTTCGTGGACAAGAAGAGCTACGTCTTTCTGGCAGGCACCGTCCTGGAGTACTCAGACGGCCTCAACGGCAAGGGATTCGTCTTCAACAACCCCAACGCCAAGACCACCTGTGGCTGTGGGACCTCCTTCTCCGTATAAGGGGGCCCTCATAATGGGCGAGCGGGCGTCATATGCTCAGGCAAGAACCCATAGAGAGCCACACCGTCCACAGCAGCCGACTGATGAGGCAGGCTCTTGAGGAACTTGCGGGCGGCGACCGAGTCCAAGCGTCCGAAAAGGCTTGGGGCGCAGTTGTCCACGCCCTGAAGGTGATTGCAGACGAGCGCGGCGCTCCTTACGAGACCCACCGGGACGCCTTCCGACTGGTACATGACATATCCACGGAATCCCCGGACTGGCGAGCCCTGGAGGGCAAGTACGCCATAGCCAACGGGTTGCATCGGAACTACTACGAGGACTCCAGGAGCGTTGATGAGTTGGCGCGATCCCTTGAACAGGTAAGCGAACTGCTGGATTTGCTCACCAACCTGCAAGCGAGTTGGAAGGAAAGGCAGCCGGGTTAGCATACAATCTTGGCTTTTATAAGCGAATGCAAGACACCGATCTGATCAAGACCACACCGCTCCACGCGGCCCAGGCGAAGGCTGGGGCCGTCTTCGCCTCGTTCGACGGCTGGTATCTGCCGCGTGCGTTCGGCGACCGGTCCATGGAGTACGCGGCCGCGCGGGAGGGCGCGGCTGTAGTCGACCGCTCAAACTTCGGTCGTCTGCGCATCACCGGAGCGGACGCCCTTGACCTGCTCAACCGCCTCTCCACAAACAACCTCATCGACCTTGGCCCCGGCGAGGGCGCTTCCACCGTGCTCACCACCAACAAGGGCCGCATCATAGACCTGCTCCTGGTGGCGCGCCTGGGTGGCGAGTTACTGGTGATCACCAGCCCTCGCTCCGCAGAGAAGGTGGTGGAGTGGATTGACCTCTACACCTTCGGCGAGGACATAGCCGTGCAGGACGTCACGGAGGAGACCGCGCTGCTCTCCGTGGTGGGGCCGTCGGCGGGAGACCTCCTGGGCCCCGGCGTACGCTCCCTTGGCCTTTACGACGCCTGCGAGATAGACATTGAGGGCGTACTGGTCCGGGCAGTTCGGACGGACGCTTTGGGGACCACCGGCTACGACGTACTGGCTACCGCCTCGCAGGCTGAAGAGGCGTGGAACGCCCTGGCGCGCATGGGGGCGGTCCCTATGGGCGAGGATGCGGCGGAGACGCTCAGAGTCGAACAGGGTGTGCCCCGTTATGGCCGGGAGTTGGGAGAGGAGTTCAACCCACTGGAGGCTGAGCTGCTATCATCCATCAGCTTCGACAAGGGGTGCTACATAGGCCAGGAGGTTGTGGTCAGGCTGAATACCTACGACAAGGTGCAGAAACGCCTTGTCGGCGTGGCCCTGGACGACGGCGGGCCTGAGCCTGAAGCGCGCCTGGAAGTGGATGGGAAGGAAGTCGGCTTCCTCACCTCGGTGGTCGATTCTCCCCTGCTTGGGCAGCCCCTGGCCTTGGGATACGTTAGAAGAGGCTACTCAGAGGTGGGGCAAGAGGTCGACGTAAGGTTCCAGGGCAGGCTGAGCAAGGGCCGGATGGTTGAGCTTCCAATAGAGCGGAGCTGAGGTTAGCCCTCGCGGTCCATTCACAAACCAAGCAGCGAGATCCCCCCGTCTACCACCAGCACCTGGCCGCGCACCATCTCGGCTGCATCGCTGCACAGGAAAGCCACCGCCTTAGCCATATCCTCCGGCGCGACCAGCCGTCCCGCGGGGGTGCGCCTCGCCGAGTCGCCGAGCATCTCATCCCGGTTGGGAAAGTGTTTCAGGGCGTCTGTGTCCACAACGCCTCCGGCAACGGCGTTCACGATAATGCCGCGTGGCGCCAGCTCCACCGCTAGGTAGCGGGTAAGCGCCTCCAGCCCCGCCTTGGAGACACCCACGGCTAGGTAGTTGGAGAGCACGAGTTGTGACCCCATGCTGGAGATGTTCACAATGTGGCCTCCGTTGGGCATCAGGCGGACAGCCTCCTTGGCGCACAGCCAGGGCGCCCTTGTGTTGATGCCCATGGTCCAGTCCCAGTGCTTGATTTCCAACTCCAGAGCGCTCCTCTGCACACCGGATGCGGCGTTGTTCACCAGGATGTCCAGCCGCCCGAACTCCTCCTCTACCCGTTGGAACATATCCCTGACATTTGCCGGCTCTCCCAGGTGCGCCCTCAGCGCAAGACACCGGACCCCAAGAGCGCGGACAGCATCGGCCGTTGCCACTGCCTCCTGGTGGTTCCGCGCATAGTTGACGGCCACATCTGCGCCCTGTCGCGCCAACTCCAGGGAGATAGCCCGGCCTATTCCCCGGGAGCCGCCTGTTACCAGGGCTACTCTCCCTTTGAGAGACATGACAGCCTCACAGCTCGATGCCGCCGTCCACTCGAATTACCTCGCCGGTAATGTAGCCGGCCTCCCCACTGGCCAGGTAGCCAACCATATTGGCCACGTCGTCTACGGTGCCGAACCGGTTCTGGGGAATGCGGGACAGTATCAGCTCTTTGAACTCCGGAGACAGGTCAGCCACTATCTCTGTGGAGATATACCCCGGAGCTACGGCGTTGACAGTGATGTTGCGAGACGCCACCTCTTTGGCGATGCTCCTGGAGAACGCTATTACACCGGCCTTGGAGGCTGCATAGTTGGACTGGCCGGGGTTGCCCTCCAGCCCCACCACCGACACCACGTTGATTATGCGGCCCCACCTCTGGCGCACCATGAACCTGAGGACGGCCTTGGTGCAGTTGAACGTCCCCTTGAGGTTTGTATTGACAACATCGTCCCAGACCTCCTCCGTCATACGCATCAGCAGGCTATCGTGGATGATGCCGGCGTTGTTCACCAAGATGTCAACGCTCCCCCAGGAGTCCAAAACCCGCTTGACCATGTCCTCCACCTCAGCGCTCTGGGACACATCCGCGTCCACGGCAATGGCCTCCCCACCCATCTCCTCCACGGCATTCACCACCCATTGCGCCGCCTCTTCGTTAGTCTTGTAGTTGACGGCTATCCTCACGCCCTCTTTTGCCAGCCTGAGGGCAATTGCCCTGCCTATTCCCCTGGAACCTCCGGTTATAAGGGCGGTTTTCCCGTTTATGCTCAAGCTACCTCTCCTACTCGTCCTTCACTTTTTGCCGCACCTGCGCCAACTCACTACTCATCAATCGGACCAGGTCTCGTTCCAGGACCCTGCGGGCCATGTCTATGGCGGCAGTGACGGAGGGGGCTTTTGACCTGCCATGCCCTACTATGGCCACGCCGTTCAAGCCAAGGAGCGGCCCGCCCCCGGAATGTTCTACGTAGTTGGTAAGTACGGAAAGCTCCCCCACAATCCCCGCCGTCCCCTGTGGGTCTCTGGCCTTGAGATACTCCACCACGGCCATGCCCATCCCTTCCGCAAACTTCATAAGGATGTTTCCCACAAACCCGTCGCACACCACCACGTCCGCCCTGCCCAATGGGACGTCCACACCCTCCACGTTGCCTACAAAGTTCAGCCCGCTCTGTTGGAATAGCCGGTACGCTTCTCTGACCTGCCGGTTCCCCTTCCCCTCCTCAGACCCCACGCTGAGCAGGGCCACGCTGGGACTCTCTATGCCAAGAAAGACCTTGGAGAAGACGGAACCCAGGACACCGTAGTTAAGCAGCTGGGAGGGACGGCAGTCTATGCTGGTGCCCAGGTCCAGAAGGATGGTCCTGGGAGCCAACGCCAGAAACGGCCCACCCAGAGCAGGTCTGTCTATGCCCTCCAGGGTCCCCAGGGCGACAACGCCCGCGGCCATTGCCGCTCCGGTGGAACCCATTGTTACGTAGGCGTCAGCCATGCCTTCTTTCACCAGCCCCGCAGCCACGGATATAGAGGCTCTGGGCTTGGCTCGAAAGGCTTCCACAGGATGTTCATCCTCGCCTATCACCCCTTGAGACGGAACAAGCGTGAGCGTATCCGGAGGCGACGACGGCAGCATGGCGCTCAGCGCCTCAGCCTCTCCCACCAGGAGGATCTCCACGTTGCCCAGAGACGCGGCGTCCAACGCGCCCCGGACTATCTCCTCCGGGGCATGGTCGCCCCCCATAGCGTCTACTGCTACCCTGTACCTGGACCCATCCTTAGCGCCGGTCACTTTAACATATCCTCCATGTTCTCACCAGGAATTGTAACCCATGCCTCTCCGTTTATCACCTCTTCGCCCACCTGGTTGCGGCATCCCACGGAGCATTTAACGCGAAGTCCGCCTGAGTCCTCGGCCACCGACAGGACCTGGCCAAATGTGGCTACCCTGTCTCCCGGAAACACCGGGGCGCGGAAGTGTACGTTGAGACGCCCGGACTCCAGCCAGTTGCGCCCAAAGTCCAGGCTCATCATCTCCGATACGTAGGCGAGCACAAACATCCCGTGGGCCACAATCCGGCCAAAGTAGGTTGAAGCGGCAAAGTCCGGGTCCAGGTGGATGGGGTTGTGGTCGCCGCTGGCCTCGGCGTACATGTTTATATTCTCCTGCACAACCGTCTTGCTCACCGTCTGGAGGGTATCTCCGGGGCTCATCATCTCCCGTCATCTCCCCGGGTCTCAGATATGACTACAGTGCTCTTCCCATGCATGACCTGCTTATCATCTTCATCGACCCCGGAGAAGTCTATGGACACGAGTCGCCAGCCGCTGCGGACCCAGTTCCGCGTCAGCGTTGCCCTGAACACGAGGGTCTCCTCCGAGGTTATGGGCCTGGAAACGGACACGTCCTGAGAGGAGTGGATGGCGCCCGGCGGCAGGTTGATCTCGCGAAGGACTCCGTCCAGGGCATAGGCTGCCAGGGCCGTGGGGGGAACATACCCCTCCTTGTGAAAGAGGGCGTCGGACTCTCCAACGGCCTTGAGGTACAGGGCTACTACCTGAGGCTGTATACGGAAACGCGTTGGGACAAACTCGTGTCCAACGGCAAAGTCAGCAATAGGTGGCACGTTTTCCATCCATGATAGAGCGATTGCCTGCCAGAGGCTGGGTTGATTATAACGGCGGGAGAAGGGTCAATCAAGGAGAGGATATCCGGCAAATTTACCTTAATCTCTCAGGACTTATGGTACAGGGCGATAGCCTCCTTTGGAGTAAGCATATTGATGCCCATGTGTGGTCGGGTAGTGTTGTAGGCGTCAAGGAAGTGCTGATACCAAGTGTTCAGCTCCTGGTGGTCTTGGGGCGCTTCCTCTAACCGGAAGAAGCACTCCTCTTCGTCCGTGCGGAAACTCCGCTCGATTACCGCGTTCTCATTGGGAGAACTCTTGTGGATGTAGAAGTGTTCAAGGCCGAGTTCGGCGCACTTGGCGTGAAAGCGTCTCTGAAACTCCAATCCATTGTCCGTCTGGACGTAGTGCAACGGGAAGGGGAACTGCTGTGTGGCATAGTACAGGGCCAAGAGTGTTCCCCCCTCATCCAGCTTGGGGAGGATTAGCCCAACCTTGTAGCGAGAGGAGATGTCCATCGCCGCGTACAGGTAGCAAGTGTACGGCAACCCAGACAACTCCGGAGTGACGTACTTCACGTCCATCTGAAGGTAGCCTAAGCCCGGGCAGTTACGAGGCCGCATGACTTGGCCGTTCTGAAAGCGAGGCCGCCGTCGCTTCGTACTGGGGCGAACCAAGCCCACGCGTTGCAAATACCGATGAATGGTCGATGCCGAGACCTCCAGCCCTTGAGCCTGGGCCAAGACCGCTAGCTTCTCCCGACAGAAGCCGGTCGCTTCCCTCCACCTTCGCACTTCGGCGGCAGCCTCCCCCCACAGCGCACGCTTGGGGTGTTTGGGTGCAGTAGACTTGCGCCGCACGCCCTGCCAGCGCACGTAACCCCAGGGCTGCCGCCCTCGATCCACCCAGCGTTTGACGGTCCGGCGGTCTACGTGCAAACGCCGGGCCGTTTCCGAGACGTTCTGATCGCACACCTTCCATGTTTCGATGATGGTCCGTACTGCTAATCTGCTCATGGCTCATTCTAGAGCCTCTGTACCATAAGTGCTGAGAGAACAAGATTTACTTGACTTTTTCGGGGAGATTTCATAGGATGCTAGCTGGCCGAAATTGGGCCCCGGAACTATCAAATTTGGCAGCAGCATTTCTCAAGTTTCTAGGCATCACCGCCCGTGCCGTTAACGACTTCTTGGGGAAGAACGGGCCCCAGTTAGCCGCCGCTATATCATACTACGCTCTTTTTTCTCTCTTTCCGCTAGCCTTGGCCATCACCTTTGGCCTGAGCTTCTTTCTGGGGCCGGGAACAATCGAAAGCGTGGCCCAACGCGTCTCCGAGCAGGCCCCTGTCTCCAAGGAAACGGTCAGCGATGTCCTTAGCAGCACCCTGAACAGCAGAGGCATCGCCGGATTCGCCGGCGCCATCGGGCTTTTGTGGGCGGGTACGGCCGTCTTCAGCGCCATAAGAAAAGGCATCAACGCCACCTGGGGCATCACCAGGCCCAGGCCGTTTCTTCAGGAACGCGTCATAGACCTCTCACTGATGCTGGCAGCTACCATCCTGATGATCGTATCCATATCCTCAACGGCGGTGCTGAGCTATCTGAGGGAGATATTGGAGCTGATAACCAGAGAGACCCACGTTAGCGGCGACCTCCTGTGGGACAGACTGGCCTCTCTCATCCCTCCGGCCCTCTCCTTCGTAGTCTTTACCGGGATATACTGGTTTCTCCCCAACACAAAAGTCATGCTGAGAGATGCGTTGATGGGGGCTGTCGTCGCCACAGTTGCTTTTGAGGTTGTGAAGAATGTGTTTGTGTGGTACGTGGTGAACTTCTCCGTGTACAGTTCCGTGTACGGATCCCTGGGAGGCGTGGTTGCCCTGCTCACGTGGGTGTACGCATCGGCGGTCATCCTCCTCTTCGGGTCCCTGATAACCTACCGCTTTGCCGCCTACCGCTCCTCCCAGATGAGGGAGATAGAGGATATAGTGGAAATAGCCAGAGCCAGCCTGCAACCGGTGGGCCGGGAGTAGTGAGTCACGGAGGCCGGCTGCCTCGCCGGGTGGCTACACCCCTCCCCTGCCGCCGTTTCCGCCGAACTCGTGGTTGCTGAACACGCCCACGTCCCGCCCCTGGTGCACGTGGATAATGAACTCGTCTCTGGAGACACCCACCACGTCCACTATCTCCTCATCTATGTACGATATGAGGTCCTGAATGGACTCCTGGGTGAAGCTCTCATTTATGCACAGGGTGGCATGAATCACGGCCGGTGTTAGATGGAGGTCCAAACGGCCTATGGGCTGGTCCTGGTCAAGGACCGTGTATACCTCGGAATAGGGTGTGCGACACTCCCGCTCAAAGCCGTAGTCCATTGATCCCCTCCTTCTCTAATCCCTTATCTGGCCGTTGCCCAGTATGGTCCACTTGTAAGAAGTCAACTCCCTGAGCCCCATAGGCCCTCTTGCGTGCAACTTGTTGGTGCTGATTGCAACCTCCGCGCCAAGTCCAAACTGCCCGCCGTCCGTGAAGCGGGTGCTGGCGTTGACGAACACGGCCGCGGCGTCCACGTCGTCAAGGAACCGCATGGCCCTGGAGTAGTCCTCGGTGATGATAGCCTCGGAGTGGCCGGTGCCGTACCGCTCGATGTGCTCCAGCGCCTCGTCCAGGGAGTCCACCACCTTCACCGCGGCGATGAGCGAGAGGAACTCCATGCCCCAATCATCCTCGGTGGCCGGCCTCAGGTCCAGCGTCTCGGACGGCCCCAGGATGCTCAGCGCTCGAAAGTCGCAGCGCATCTCTACGCCGGCCCCGGCCCACTCGCGGGCGATGGCCGGCAGGCATCTGATGGCTGCCTCGGAGTGCACCAGGAGCGTGTCCAGGGCGTTGCACACCGTTGGGCGCTGCACCTTGGCGTTGTAGGCAATGGCCACGGCGCTCTCCAGGTCAGCGTCCCTGTCCACGTAGGTGTGGCACACGCCAACGCCCCCGGTGATCACGGGCATCTGCGCCTTCTCTCCCACGTAGCGGACGAAGTCGGCGCCTCCGCGAGGTATCAGCAGGTCGATGTGCTCCTTCATAGCCAGCATACGCTCCACCAGCGCGCGGTCGGTGGACTCGACGAACTGCACCGCCTCCCCGGGCGCTCCGGCTCGTTCTATGGCATCTCTCACTACGTTGGCAAGCGCGGTGTTGGAGTGTATGGACTCGCTGCCGCCCCTCAAGATGACGGCGTTGCCAGACTTGAGGCAGAGCGCCGATATGTCCACAGTGATGTTGGGGCGGCTTTCGTAGATGGCCCCTATGACTCCAAGGGGCACTCTGCGACGGCCCAGCCGGAGGCCGTTAGGCAGTGTGCGCATGTCAAAGGTCTCACCCACCGGGTCAGGCAGCGAGGCCACGACTCGCACGTCCGCGGCCATGCCCTCCAGCCGCGAAGGGTCCAGCAGCAGACGCTCCAGCACGGCCTCGCTGAGGCCCTTATCCCTGCCGGCCTGGATGTCCTTCTCGTTGGCCGCGAGTATCTCCCCTTCCCTTGCGCTAAGGGCGTCTGCGATGTTGAACAGCGCCTGGTCCTTCACGGCGGTGGATAGCCGAGCCAGCTTGCGGGCCGCCGCCCTGGCGGCCTGCCCCCTGCCAGTTAGCTCATCAATTGCTGTGGTCATATAACACCTGCCTATATTTCCGTATTCGACGCTTGGTAGGTCTTCGGGTTTGCCCATTCTACATCGCGGCCAATGAGCAGTTCGCGAGTCTTTGTGTGATGTGTGCCGGACATGAATGCTGATGCACTAGCCACTGTCTTGACCAAGGGATTTAGCCAGGTCTTGCCTCCCGGGTATCTGAACGGACTGCGCCGTGGCGCTGAGGAAACATTGACCGCGCCCCCGGCATAGTTCTGAGGCAGGAATGAAAGCTGAGTCATGTTCTAATTGTTGGAGGATGCCTCCCTATCGCCATGGGTTTCTCTGCGCTTCGTTTGCCATAGTATTTCGCATATGCATCCCGTTGCCCGCTAGAACAATACCATATTGTTGCGGTGCAGCGCCTCTTCGCTGTAGCGATAGCCCAGGGCTTCCTCTATCCTGTTGGAGCGCAGGCCCCTGATTACGGCCAGATCCGCGGCGCTGTATCCGGCCACGCCGCACGCTATCCGCTCCCCATGCGGGTCAACCACCAGTACGATGTCGCCGCGTAGGAAGTCGCCCTCCACCTCCTTCACACCTGCGGGAAGCAGGCTACGATGGTGTATCCGCAGGGCTTCGGCCGCCCCTGCGTCCACAACTACCCGACCGTGCGTAGAGAGGCGGCTGAGCAGCCACCGCTTGCGGCTCTCCATCTTGCTGGCGGTGGGAGCGAAGTAGGTTCCCACAGCCTCCCCGGACGCCAGCCGCGGCACCACCCGGCCGGTCCTGCCGCCGGCCAGCGACGACGCTACACCGGAGGCGGCGGCCAGCTTTATCGCCTCCAGCTTGGCCCGCATACCGCCCCGGCTCCGGGCGCTGTGGCGATGGCCGGCCAAGGCCGTAGTCGCATCGTCAATCACCTCAACCCTGGGGATGAGCTGCGCCTGCGGGTCCTCGTGGGGGTCTGCGGTGTAAAGGCCGCCAATGTCGCTGAGGACAATGAGAAGGTCGGCGTCAATCAGGTTTGCCACCATTGCCGACAGGGTATCGTTGTCCCCAAAGCCCACGTCGCCCAGTTCGTCCACCGCAACCACGTCATTCTCGTTGATGATGGGGACAACCTTCAACTCCAGCAGGGCCAGCAGCGTGTTCCGCACGTTGAGGTATCCCTCCCGGTCCAGTATGTCCCGTCTGGAGAGCAGGGCTTGAGCCACAATGACGCCGTGGGACTCAAAGAGATGCTCGTAGATCTGCATAAGGCGGCCCTGCCCAACGGCCGCCAGCACCTGGCGGAACGGGATGTCGTCCCGCTCCCGGTTGACACTCAAGGCGTGTCCGCCGGCAGCCACGGCGCCCGACGTCACAAGCGCAATCTCCACACCGGAACCATGCACCTCCGCTATCTGCTCCACCAGGGAAGCGATAACCTCATAGTCAAGGCTGTCGCCGCCCCCGGTCAGGACGTTGGTGCCGGCCTTCACTACAATGCGGTTGTACACGCTCGACCCTTGCGATTTCATTAACGCCGCTTTCCTCCCGCCGCGCCCTAAAGCCCTCGCGGGCCGGTGGATGCCTGATAAGCCCGCCAGTTGCGCCTGGTCTCCTCGATGTGGTCGCCCCCGAACTTCTCCAGCATGGCGTCAGCCAGGGTCAGCGCCACCATCGCCTCACCGATGACCGCGCAGGTGGGCACGAAGGTGATGTCGCTGCGCTCGAAGTGGGCGCGGTCCACTAAGTCGCCGGTGGTCAGGTCTACGGTCTCCAACCCGTTGATGATGGTCGCAATCGGCTTGACGATAGCCCTCACCACCAGGGGTTCGCCGGTGGTCATGCCTCCCTCCAGGCCGCCGGAGTTGTTGGTGCGCCGGGGCCAGGGCTGCGCCCAGCTCTCGTCTGCAGCATGCTCCCACTCATCCACCGGCTTGACCACGTCATGGACCTGCGAGCCGCGCAAGTCCGCCTGGGCGAATCCGGCGCCGAACTCCACGCCCTTGACCGCGTTCATGCTCATCACGGCTGCGGCCAGCTTGGCGGTCAGCTTGCGGTCCCACTGGATATGGCTGCCCAGGCCAATGGGCGCGCCTGTGGCAACCACCTCGATAATGCCTCCTACGCTGTCGCCGGCCTCACGAGCAGCGTCGATCTCGGTGATCATGCGCTCCGCGGCGTCCGAGTCGGCGCAGCGTACGGCGGCCGTCTTTGAGCCGTCCGGGTTCTCCCGATGGTACGGGGCCTCCTCCAGCGCATCCCAGTCTATGCGCTCCGGCCTGTTGGCGTGGATGCCGCCGATGCACAGGACGTGGCCGTGCACCTCAATGCCGAACTCCTCCAGGAAGCGCTGGGCCAGCGCGCCCGCCGCCACTCGCGCGGCGCTCTCCCTTGCGCTGGAGCGTTCCAGGATGTTGCGCGCGTCAGCCTGCATGTACTTGACGATGCCCGGCGTGTCGGCGTGGCCCGGACGTATGTTGACTATGGGTTCAAATGGGACGTCGGAGGGCGCAACGCTCATCTCATCGATCCACGGCACGCCGTCCGGGCCCTTGCCCGTGGTGAAGTCCCTGTTTACAACCAGCATGGATATGGGAGACCCCATTGTAAGGCCATGCCTGACTCCGGCCAGGATCTCCGCGCGGTCCTTCTCTATCTGCATACGGCCGCCGCGCCCGTAGCCCACCTGCCGGCGAGCCATGTGCCTCTCTATGTACTCCTCCGTAATAGGCAGATTGGCGGGTATCCCCTCCACAATGACGGTAAGGTTCTTGCCGTGGGACTCCCCGGCAGTGAGAAATCTAAGCATGGGTCAACTCCTCCTAAGCATTTGTTTGCGCCACCAACGCTTCTTCTCGCACGATGGATGGGTAGGCGTCACAGTCTTCGACCACCAGGGCGCGCCCAAGTATTCGCAGCGCCCTCTCAAGCCGGCTGACGTGTGTGCGGTACGTTGGATCGACCATCTTTCGGACGGCGTCCTCATCAAGGCCCAACTTTGAGGCCATAGCGGCGTAGGTGATCCCCTGCTCGCGCATGGCGGTGTAGATGGTCAGCTTGGCCGCTACCAGGAATGGCACAGGCGCCAGGACTTGGCCGTCCTTGGCTGGGCTGGGCGTCGGGAGGTCGAGGTTGGCTTCCACGTAAAACCCCAGGGCGAGGCCCAAGCACTCTTCCGCCATCTCAATGGCTTCTTCCCAGGAGTCCCCGCAAGTGTTGGCTCCGTACACGTCAGGGAAGGTCACAGAGTAGCCCTCACTGAAGTTCACCACGTCACTCTCACTCCCGATTTCCATTGGGCCACCTTCATCGAATACAATGTTACATGGGTAAGCGAAGCGCATGATTAGAACTCCCTTCTATCTATTCGCAGGTCTTTCAGCATGTCGGCGAAGGTGCCTGGCTTAATCTCTCCGTGCTGCACTGTAGTCGAGAGATCACCGATATAGACCTTTCCGTGGCTGCCCTTGCCGCGAGTGGGGTTAAAGCTGAACTCAAGCCCATTTTCGCGGGCGTATCGCCTTGCCCGTCTCAAGAACTCCCTTCCGTTCACAGTTCCATGGTCTGCCTCGCTCTGAGAGCCTCCTCCGCAGCCTTGAACATCACCCGGACGGGGGCATCTTGACCCGTCCATATCTCAAATGCGGCGGCCCCCTGGTACACCAGCATGGGCAGTCCGCCAAGTGTCTTTGCGCCGGCCTCCTCGGCCTCCCGCAGCAAAGGGGTCACGGATGGATTGTACACCAGGTCGCACACCAGCGTATGCGGTGGGATGGCGTCTGCCATCATGGGAGTCTCCCCCTGTCCCGCGCCGCCTGCCATGCCCAGAGACGTGCAGTTGACGATGAGCCGGCTCCGGGACGCCGCCGTGCGGAGACCGTCCGCATCCAGGGGACCGGCCTCGGCGGAGGGTATCATGTGGCGTACGCTTTCCACAAGGGCGGCGGCCCTGTCCGGCGTGCGATTGGCGATAACCATGCTCAGGACTCCCTCTCCGGCCAGGGCGACAGCCACCGCCTTGGCGGCCCCGCCTGCCCCCAGGAGCAGGACCTCTTGTCCCGCGGGGTCAAAGAGCGCCTCCTCCCGCAGGGCGGCCAGGAATCCCCTGGCGTCGGTGTTATGGCCCACCAGAACGCCGTTGCGGTTTTGGATTGTGTTGACCGCCCCAATAAGCCGTGCCTCTTCCGTCAGCTCGTCCAGCAGGGGTATCACCGCCTCTTTGTGTGGGACGGTGACGTTGGCGCCCATCACGTCGGGGGCCCGCAGCGACTCCACCGTCGCGGGCAGGGACGACTGGGGCGCGTCTATCGCCTCATAGCGCGCATCAATGGAGCAGTGGTCCAACGCGGCCTGCTGAAAGGCGGGCGACACGGAATGGCCGACCGGATGGCCTATAAGAAATATGCGCTTGGTCATGGGAAAAGGCCTATCCTTCCAGGCTCAGTGAACTGCCATGAGTATAGCAAGGGAACGGAAAGCGGGGCAAGCGGTGCGCGCTGATGGCAGGCACGTCGCAATGGGATATATGCGAACGGGTTATGGAGATAGGCTATCTCCGTAAAACCCTGAATCAACTTCTAACGAGAGCGAGGTGGTATGTCCTAGTCCAACACTAGTTGACCGGAAACTTCAGGACATTCTTGTATTCTCTGAAACATGCAAGACACACGGGTTTGAGAAAAGTTGTCGCATGTTCGTTTCCGCACGTATGGCAGTGCTTCTCTTCAAAATCCTTGTTCTTGTTCCAGCTCGCGTAGCAAGGATTACAGTACGGCCGAGTTGGTTTGGCCGGCAGGTGGGCTTTGCAGCTGATACAGAAGCCCCTCTCCGGTTTCGTCAGAGTGGGTTTGGGGTTTCCTGCAACCTTCTTCGGCGCCGGCAAGACTGGGATCTCGTCGCTTACTCTAATAATTCGCCATACATCTTCATGAATCTTGCCGTAAAGCTCCGGGTCATGATCAACGGATACCAGTATGCCCATTTCATCGTTGTGCTCTTGGGAGTATTCATATAGGTTCATTGAGGTCAGCAGCGCCTCTTTTTCATTTAAGTAGCACTTCGCGTGAAGATTCTTGCGCACGCTAGTCTTGATAGAAGTCATCGATTCGAGCCATTTTTTTTCTTCCATCTGTTTGGGGTTTATTTCCCTGTAGATTACGCGGATTTCGATTTTGGAGCGGTGAACCTTGTCCTCAATGCGTTCTTTGAGAAGCTTGTTAATTTGGAGATAGGGACTAACTAAGTAAAGACGTTCCTGGGCATTCGTGATTATCTCTGAAAGCCGAAGCGATACCCCTTGTGTGGTGAGGAACTCTGCCATTTTGAGCAACTCCTTAAGTGAACTGCAACGAGTATAGCAATGGAACGGAAAGCGGGGCAAGCGGGGCTTGGTCTCGGGCGGCCGCCGCCGCAAAGGCAGAAACCGCGTCCATTGACAAGCGACAGGCGACGCAGCAAACTGTTCTTGTGAGAGGAGGTGATATGATGCCCATGCAGAACCCTCCACATCCCGGGGAAATCGTTAGGTTGGAGTGCCTTGAGCCGCTGGGCCTGACCGTGACGGGGGCGGCTAAAGGTCTGGGAGTAACTCGTCAGGCGCTGTCAGACCTGGTGAACGAGAAGGCAGGCGTATCGGTCGAGATGTCCATTCGCCTGTCTCTGGCGTTCGGCTCTACCCCCGAGACCTGGCTGGCCATGCAGACGGCCTATGACCTCTGGCATGCGCGGGACAGAGCCAAGCAGATCAAGGTGGAGAGATTCGCGGCCACAGGCCCCGCATAGACGCTGCGCCTTGTATCCAAAGACCCAGCCAGTACCGAGGCATGGCAAGGTCTCGGGCAAGCAGCGGCCGCTCTACCGCTCGCGGCGGGCGTCCAGGTACGCCTGGAGGATGACGGACGCGGCGGCCGAATCCCTCAGCCCCTTCTCCCGTGAAGGAGCGTGGCCCGCTTCTCGAAGGAGGCGTTCAGCCTCCACTGTGGAGAAGCGTTCATCATGGGCGTGGACTGGCACAGGCGATTCTTTTGACAGGGAACGTATGAACTCCCGCACAAGGCGGGCCTGCGGCCCCAGCCTGCCGTCGAGGGAGATGGGAAGCCCAACCACTATCGCCTCCGCTTCGTACTCCCCTGCCAGGGTTGTCACGGCCCGGATGTCCGCTTCCTGGCTGGCGCGTCTGATG
Organism: Dehalococcoidia bacterium; assembly: GCA_965263185.1. Taxonomy (GTDB): domain Bacteria; phylum Chloroflexota; class Dehalococcoidia; order Lucifugimonadales; family UBA2985; genus JAPPHY01. The sequence goes on from OZ253588.1 coordinate 198,844, forward strand.
GCGGCAACCGGGCTTACGATTGTGCCGGTTGGGTCGCTGACGGCCACGCCGATGCGCCGCTCGCCCACGTCAAGCCCCAGGACTCTCAGGACTGCCCCTTCCACAGCCTCACGCTGTCCTCCACCGCCTGAATCGCGTCCGGGAGCTTGTCGGGGTCGCGGCCTCCGGCCTGGCCCATGTCCGGCCTTCCACCGCCGCCACCGCCCATCGCCTTGGCCGCATCCCTGACCACTCTGCCGGCGTCAAACCCCTGCGCAGCCATGTCCCGGGTGGCCATGACAATCATGGAAGGACGTCCTTCCAGCACGGCGCCCAGGACCACAATGCCGCTCTTTACGTCGTTCTTCAGCCAGTCCCCCGCCTCACGCAGCAGGTCGGTGGCGGATATGGACAGGACCCCGGACACGACTGCGACTCCGGCCACGTCCTTCCACGGCAGCTCCTTGACCTGTCGCCGCAAAAGCTCCCGCTCCAGGGCCTCCGCGCGCCTCGCGACCTGCTCCAACTCCGACAGCAGGCCCTCCACCCTCTGCCCCAACTGGCCGGGTGGCGCCTGCAAGCGACGCGACGCCTCCTCCAGCGATGCCGCCTGCTCCAGCATCAGAGCCTCCGCGCTCCGCCCGGTCACGGCCTCGATGCGGCGCAGCCCGGAGCCTATGCCCGTCTCGGAAACGACGTGGCAGTAGCCGATGTCGCCCGTCCTGTGGACGTGGGTGCCGCCGCACACCTCCAGGCTGAACGGGACGCCGTTGGCAACCTCCACGACCCGCACCTGGTCGCCGTATCTGTCGCCGAAGAAGGCCAGGGCGCCCTGGGAGACGGCTTCCCGGTAGGTGGTCTCGCGCCAGTCGACAGGCACGTTCTCACGAATCTTCTCGTTGGCAAGCCGCTGCACCTCTCGCAGCTCCTCCGGGGACAGCGGGCTTACGTGGGTGAAGTCGAAGCGGAGACGGTCCGGCGCCACCAATGAGCCGTGCTGCCGGACGTGGAAGCCCAGAACCTGGCGCAGCGTGGCGTGCAGCAGATGCGTTGCGGTGTGGTTGCAGGCGATCGACTCCCGGCGCCGCGCGTCCACCCTGGCCTCAACCGCGTCGCCAAGAGTGAAGCTGCCGGCGGCGACCGTGCAGCGATGCGCCGTAAGGCCGGCTATGGGGCTCTGGGTGTCCTCCACTCGCAGGATGCTGCCCCCCGCCGCAATCTCCCCCGTGTCCCCTACCTGCCCGCCCTTCTCTGCATAGAAGGGCGTCTCACGCAGCAGGACCTCCACCTGTTGGCCCTCATCCGCCAGCTCCACCGGCCGGCCCTCCAACAGCATCCCGACAATGACCGATTGCGCGGTGAGCGCCTCGTAGCCAAGGAAGGGCGTCCCGCCAACGCCCAGGTCCTGGTAGGCGCGTATGGCATCGAAGTCGCCGCCGAACCTCTCAGCGGAGGCCCTGGCGCGCTCCCGCTGCGCCTCCATCTCCCGCTCAAAGCCCTCCCAGTCGATACCCTCCAGGCCGTTCTCCCTGGCTATCTCCTCTATGAGCTCAGGCGGGAGGCCGTAGGTGTCGTACAGTACGAAGACCTCGGCCCCCAAAAGGGCGCGGCTCGCCTTCTCCAGCGTCTCAACGCTATTCGATTCTAGCAGCTCTGAAAGCAGCGGCTCCACGATCTGCTGCAAGAGTCCCGAAGTAACCGCGCCGCCCGCGCTGGCTGCCAGGCCCTGGATAGCCTCGGCCAGGTCTACGGCGAGCGGAGCGCCGTCTGCACGGCTGTCGAAGATGTCTCTAAGTCCGATGTGGAACGGTACCAAGCCGTCCTCCAACATGGGCGCGCCCGTCCGTAGCGCGTGTCCGAACCGCTCCTCCTCCAGGGTCATCACCCGCAGTATGAATTCCCTGCGCTGCTCCAGGTCCGGGTACTGGCCCTTCATGCGGTCGATTACTACCCCGGCCACCTCCGCCAGGAACGGGTCTTCCAAGCCCAGCTTCCTGCCGTAGCGTATGGCGCGGCGAATGACCCGGCGCAGCACGTAGCCCCGGCCTTCGTTGCCGGGCGCAACCCCGTCGCCGATTAGGAAAGTGGAGCTCCGGGCGTGCTCCGCCACCACCCTGAGGGCGTAGTCGGTGTCCGGGTCGCTGCCGTACTTCACCCCGCAGAGGCCCGCGGCGCTCTGCACCAGCGTGGTGAACAGGTCCGTCTCGTATATGCTGCGTACCTTCTGAAGGATGATGGCGGCCCGCTCCAAGCCCATGCCGGTGTCTATGTTGGGCGCAGGCAGAGGCGTGCGCACCCCATCCGCGTCCTGATAGTACTGCATGAAGACCAGGTTCCAAAGCTCGACAAAGCGGTCGCACGCGAGGCCGGAACCGGCGGCTACGTTCTCGCAGTTGGGGCCACAGTCGGGTTGTTGGCAGCCGCGCTCCTGTCCAAAGTCGTAGTGTATCTCGCTACACGGGCCACATGGGCCTTCGTTGCCGGCGGGGCCCCAGAAGTTGTCCGCCTCGCCGAAGCGCCGGATGCGCTCGGTGGGTACCGCCGTATTGTCGATCCACAGGTCGTAGGCTTCGTTGTCCTCCTGGTAAATGCTGGCCCACAGGCGTTCCGGCTCAAGCCCCAGACACTCGGTGACGAACTCCCAGGCGTACTGAATGGCCTCTTTCTTGAAGTAGTCGCCCACGCTGAAGTTGCCCAACATCTCAAAGAAGGTGAGATGCGTGGAGTCCCCAACCTCGCCCACGTCCGTCGCGCGGAAGCACTTCTGCGATGTGGTGAGGCGGGTGTGGGGCGGCGACATCTCGCCGGTGAAGTAGGGCTTGAACTGCACCATGCCCGCGCTGGTGAGTAGGAGCGTGGGGTCTCCGGCAGGTATGAGGGAGGAGCTTGGCATACGCAGATGCCCCTTGGCCTCGAAGAAGCGGAGGAACGCCTCTCTGATCTCGTCTCCGGTCAATTCTGGCGCTCTTTCGGAGATCTTTGCATAACTGCTACAACGTTCCATTTCCTGTCATTCCCGTGAAAACGGGAATCCAAGGCGTATGCCGACACCAGCGGAGCGCCTATGGATTCCTGCTTCCGCAGGAATGACATTGGGTCGCCTTTTCCGAGATGCTGCCAGAAGTTATGCAAGAGTCTTCTTTTGCGGGAGTAGTGGACTACCCAGGATTTTAGGTTAAGGGCATAGGGGTGTCAATGCGAAGGGCCGGCAGCCTCTTGGAGAGGCTGCCGCAGAGCTGTGCCTGCCCAAAGTCCCCGCGCCGGCCCTCAGACGTGCTGGTCCACCAGTATCGGGTTGCCGTCCGGGTCCAGAATAACGAAGCTGGCGGGCCCAGCGCCGCTCTCGTCCGCTTCAACGGCCAGCGTCACGCCCGCCTCCTTCAGCCGACGCTGCAATTCCCGCACGTCGGTATAGTCGTCAATCGGCTGAGCTTCGTCGTCCCAACCCGGATTGAAGGTCAGCATGTTCTTGTCGAACATGCCCTGAAACAGGCCGATGGTATGGCCACCATTCCTGAGAATCTGCCAGTTCTGGGAAGGGTCTCCTCCGACAACCTCAAAGCCCAGCTTCTCGTAGAAATCCCGTGAAGCTTCCAGGTCCTTTACCGCAAGGCTGACTGAAAAGGCGCCGAGTTCCATGCTCACCTCCTAGATGCGCCTGCTGACGCGGCGCCCGGCTGTTAGTGTCCTGCCCCATTATAGCAACTACGCCGGTGGCGTTCACGCGCCCAATGGCCTTGTCGCCGCCCGCTCACACCTGTGTTAAGTACGTGGCAGGCTCTGAGCCTTTAGAAGGGCGTGAGCGGTGGCGCGGCAAGTGCCCAATCCTTATCTACTCGGCGGCGCCTTGCTGGCCTGATTCCCAAGTAATGGCATCCAAGCAGTCAAGGCGTCAGCCATTTTGCCGGCAGGCTGTGGCAATCTGAAGCCTGCTTACGCCCTTGGGCAAGCTCATGTCTAGCGCAGGGCCGCAGCCATGAACCCGGCTATCCTGGCTGCCACCTGGCCTTCATACCCCGCCAGCGAATGGTCCGCTCCCGCGACAACTACGTACTCAGTGGGCGTCGGCAGCGCAGCCACCAGGCTCGATAGCTCCTCTGCCGACGCCAGCAGGTCTCTGTCCCCTACCATTACAAGCTTGGGACCTTTGAACTTATCCAGCCTGGACCTCTGTACGCCACCCACGGTGGGAGCCACTAAGGCCAACGCTTCAACACCCTTCGCTCGCGCCAAGATATCCAGCGCGACCACCGCTCCGAACGAGACACCCGCCACACCTACTCGCCTGCCGTTAACCCCCGGCCATTTCCTGAGGGTGTCCACAGCCGCCTTCAGGTCTTCCTGCTCTCCGGCCCCCTTGTCGAAGCTCCCCTCACTGGATCCCACCCCTCGGAAGTTGAACCGCAGAGTGGCAACTCCTTCCCCGTCCAGGGCTGCGCAAAGCGCCTGCACAAGAGGGGAGTCCATACTCCCCCCAAACAGAGGATGGGGATGGCAAAGGACAACCCCCGCTAGAGGCCCCGACACGCCTGCTGGAAGGGTAACTATCCCTTCCAGCGTCAGCTTGCGCGCCCTGAATGCAATGGCCTGCTGTTTCATGTCTGTGCATTGGGCTTAAGGCAGGACCGAAAGAAACCCGCGACCAGCGCTCCCACCTCGCGTTCACGTCCGTGCAAGAAGTGATCCGCCCCGGGAATGACGTGCATCTCCGGGTTTACTGCAAGCTCGGTTTTCAGCCTGTTGGCCTGGTCCGGCGGCATTAGCCTGTCCCTGGCTCCCACCACAAACTGCATGGGCAGAGACGATCTGGCCCGGAGGTCGTCCTCAGGGTCTACCCTAGCCCTGGCCACCACGGAAAGAGCCCTGGGCAGGTCATCCTGAAGAGCCGCCTTCATAGCGACCCCTGCTCCAAAGGAGTACCCTGCCAGCCCAACGCTGTCCTGCTCCACCTGTTCATGGGAGGCCAGGAACCTGAGCGCCGCCAGGGCATCGTCCACCTCTCCCCTGCCCTCGTCATAAGCGCCCAGGCTCATTCCCACCCCGCGAAAGTTAAAGCGAATGGAGGCCATTCCCAGGCGGGCCAGATCGTAACAGATAGCCATCACCACGTTGTTGCTCATGTCCCCGCCCATCAACGGGTGAGGATGGCACACCGCTACACCGGGGCATAGCCTACCCTCTTCCGGCAGGTGAATGTAGCCCTCCAGTGCCCCCGCGGGCCCCTGAAAGAGCGTCGCCGCCTGCGTCACAGTCCCACCCCCTCTGCAGTTACAAACGCCGCTAAAGGCCCATAGCCTGTATGCCCTTTCGGGCCAGATCCTCGTCCTCCTGGGCAGCCAGCCCGCTCACGCCGACCGCGCCCAGGAAGGCCTCGTCGCTGGACCGCTGGATGACCACACCGCCTTGGAGGGCGATCATATTGGGGTCCCCGAAGTCGCTGACACTGCGACCCATGCTCTTGAACCGCTCTGCCAGCGGCCCGGTATCGCTGCGCATAACGGCTGCGGTATACGCCTTCTTGTAGGCCAACTGCTGCGGGATAGAACGGCACCTGTCCATCCGCGCGAATTGGACCAGCTTACCGTTGCTGTCAACAACGGCTATGGCGATAGGCCGGTCGGGCTCCTTCAAAGCCTCGTCCAGCATAGCCTGCATCGCCTTTCCCGCTTCCTCTAGTCCCAGCATCATCTCATCGTACACAATACACCTCCATAATCTAGTCACGAATCTAATCACGCGTCCGCAAACGCGGGCAACTTGATTATACTACCGCGTCAAGGGCGCCGAGCTACCGCGCGCCAGCAGAAATGCGGGAGTTGGACGGACAGTGGCAGCGCCTTCCGGCTGCAAGCCGTACCGGGCTTCCGCATTCACGCCGTCATACGGCCACTTCCACCACTCGCGCCTAGCGGAAACGGGCCTGGCTCTCGTTGGGGAGGACACTCATCATCCTCTCCACGGTTGCCCTTGGAATCAGGATGCGGCCGCGCTGGCTGAGCCTCACACACGGGATCCGTCCGCTGTGCACCGCACCGTACACCGAGTCTGTGCTGAGGCCCAACTGTTGGGCAACCTCCTTAACCGATAGCGCCAGCTTATCATCGTACATAGCTGTTTCCCCCCTTGTCTCCAGAAGAATGAGTACTTCCAGGACATCATAGCACGTCCGTTCTTTCGATGCAAGCAGCCTTCCAGACATACGTATCCCGGTTCACGGATGGATAAAAGAGGCCTACTCGCGATCTATGATGTCCATAAAACGGAGGAAGGGTTTCATAAGCCACCGGAGAGGGGTGGTGAGTCTGTGCAGCGCCCTTGCCAAAAGGGAGGATACGGGGGGCGGGCAGTAGTAGATGGCGAGCCACGCGGCAAGAGCCGCCCCTATAGCCGCCACTATGTTCAGTATCACGTTTCCCATAGTTCCAGTGTACCACGAAACTCAGGACGGAGGAAGAACCTCGACTAGCGCCCGCATTGCTCTGGCGATGGTCGGGTTGATCTCCGGGCCATGCCGCGCGCCGTCCCTCAGATGTCCCTGTATAGGAAAAGGCCCAGCATCAGGCTCACTAGAAACAGGGCGCCACTGAAGTAGCTTGCGGGAGGAACGGCCGCGAAGAAGCAGACCACGGCAGCAATAAACGGGTACAGGGAAGCATCGCGGCGGGACTCCCCAAGAGCCAGAGTTATCAGCGCAGAAAGCAGCCCCCAACCTGAGGTGGCTAGAGAGACCAGTTCAGCGCCTGTTAGCGTCATAGAAATACCAGCCAGGCCGCAGTCTGAGGCGCTTCGCCTCCCGCAGGTATAGCCCTGTGACGCTGCGCCGGGTTACCGGGCCGTGTATAGCGCCGCAAGAGGGGCCTGGGCACACTCATCCCCGGCTGCCAGGCCGGGCCTCCATATGCCTGGGCCTTACTTCTGGGTAGCGGACAGCTTTTGAATCCATTGGACAAACGAGGCAAGGTTCTGCTGGACCTGGGTCCGCACGGCCTCGTCAACGAGGTTCCCGTCTCCGTCGAAGTTGCTCTGCCCGCCGGACAGGCCAACATCTCCCCAGGGCATGGGTATGGCCCTGGGGCCAACGAGCACGTCCCGCACGTGCGCACGCGACATCGCGCCGGTCCCTCTGCCGCCTGCCAGGGACATAATGGAGACTGGTTTGTCTATAAGGACGTTACCCACGGGTGGGTTCCTTCTCGATGCCCAGTCGATAAGGTTCTTTGTCACCGCGGGAATTCCCCCGTTGTACTCAGGGGTAACGATCAGCAGTCCGTCTGCGCCGGCAATCGACTCTTTGAAATCGATCACCGGTTGTGGAGGTCCCCCTTCTTCCAGGTCTCCGTTGAACAACGGGATGTCCCGTATGTCCAACTCCTCTATAGCCATGCCATCCGGCGCCAGGGATATTGCGGACCGCAGAAGCAGCCTGTTTATGGATTCCATCCGCAGGCTCCCGGCAAAGGCGACAATTTTCAGCGACTTTCCAAGCATTTAACTCCTAATCTCCGGCTTCATGCAAAAAGGAAGCGTCATCACAGGCAACCCGGGCTTGGTAAAAACGAAGGCTCCACGGCATGGGCAAGGCCTATTTGGCGGGAGCGGGAGTAATGACAACTTCCCGCAAACTAGCTTGAAAGTAGTGGAACATTTCACTGTTAGGCTACAGAGTGTACTAACCTGTGTACTACAAGATTCCTACTAAGAGCCTGTCCAACAATCCGTTCCGGGAGACCAACACCACCACATAGTGACCCGATTACGGAACCTCACATCCTTTCGTGGAGTCACTTATAGCTGTTCACCCCACCAAAGACACAAGCCATTTGCAACATCGTTTCTTGGACAGACTTCCAGGTCATCACTTCCCGTGTAGCATACTGCTAAGGAGTATGTTAGGTCAACCGAGTGATTAGGGTCAGATAGATGTCGGACACCAGCGAGAGAGATGAAGGGGAGGTATGCCGGTGTCAAGATATCGGTTTTCCAATCGACTCCAAAAGATCAGGTATACATGGGCAGTTGGGCTTGAAGACATTTGACTGAGGCTACGGCGCAATGTGGACTGGCCAAGGCAGCGTTCGCAAACCTGCGCCATCGCTGCCCAAGAAGCCCTCACGCGACAGATAGTATCGTGAAGGTAGTGGAGCAAGAGCAGGTCGAGGGGCTTTGGTCGTCGTTGGCCCTACGCCCGCTATGGTGGGCGGTTCGAGTCCTCTTCGGTGGGCCGGACTTGACGAAATCAAGAACCGAGGCCGATTCCGAGGTCACACCATCGTTCGGCATGGGGATGGTGTACGTCAGAACGGCCTCGTCTCCGTTGACCTCGATGCCCTCCACGAAGTTGCGAATGAGAGCCTTGCACTCGGGGATAGTCCCTTCCTCCAGGAAGTCTCGGAAGTCCGCTACATACTCCTTGATCTCCTCCGTGGTCGGCAGCTCCACCCTGCGCTGCTCAAGCTGGCGCTCGGCATCATCTCGCGCAGCCTCCAGCTGCTCCTCGCGGTGCCTCAGAGACAGGATGCGGGGTGACAGTACCTCCAACGTCAGCTCGCTTGTCTCAATGGCCTCGTAGAGCTTCTCAAGCCGCTTCCTCACGTCACATAGCTCCGCCTCGACGACCTCCAGCCTGCCGGACAGCTCTCCGGCCATGGCGTCGATCTCCTCAGCCACCATCGTTACAAGCTCGACGATGGTCTCCTCGGTCAGAATCCGCTCTCTGATCTTCTCGACGACGAACGCCTCCAGCCTGGGAGCGTTCAGGTAGCGGGCGCTGCACGTCCCTGCGCCCTCCGTGAACAGGGTGCCGCAGATGTAGTAGGCGAACTGGCCGCTCTTGGCTCCCTGGGCTCTGTAGGGCCTGCCGCAGACGCCGCACTTCAGCAAACCGCTCAGCAGGAACTTGCTTCCCACTCTCGCGGGCCTCTGCACCTTCGGCGCACGGTCTCGCATCGCTTCCTGAACGGCGTCGAACAGCTCCCTCGACACCAGCGCGGGCCATGCTCCCTCAACCCGGACTGGCTCCTGGGCCTTCTCTCCCTTGCTGGTTCTGCCCCAGACGGCGGCGCCGGTGTAGGCTTCATTGGTCAGCAGGTAGTGGAGTCCGCCTTTGTTCCAGCGTTTGCCCCTGTTGGTGATGCCCCGGCCGTTCAGGGTCTTGCATATCTCCTTGAGGCCGTTGCCACTGAGCGAGCTCTCGAACATCTCCTTCACTACCGGAGCGGCGGCCGGGTCAACCTCCAGGGTGGGACGCTCTTTCGCCCCGTCGCTGACCTTGACCCGCTTGTAGCCGAAGGGGGCAATGGGAGCAAGGAAGAAGCCGCGTGACGCGGCCTCCCTCATACCCCGGACAACCTCTTGGGCAAGATTTTCGCTGTAGAACTCGTCCACGCTCTCGATGATGGCCTCCATGAGCTTCCCGGTCGGGGAGTCGTCGGCGTGCTCGGTGATGGACACGACCCGGATGCCCTTGCGCCGGAGCATGGACTTGAAGGCGACGGCGTGCTCGCGCTTGCGGGTGAACCTCGAGAACTTCCAGACGAGGATTATCTCGAACGGAGCGTTGGGCTTGCTGCCCTCCTCGATCATCTCCCTGAACTGGGGCCTGTCGGCGACGCGTCCGCTCTCGGCTTCGTCCACGTACTCGCGGGCGACGGAGTAGCCGTTGGCCTTGGCGTAGTCCTTGAGTGCCCTGAGCTGGGCGGACACGGACAGGTCCACGTCCTGCCGCTCGCTGGAGACCCTGGCGTAGAGCGCTGCCGGTGTGAGCGGCTGTAGGTTCTTCTTCATGCTGTCCTCCGTTGTCTGTGCTTACCGAGTCTTACGCCGTATTATCGAACACTCGACTGGCCGTTGTCAAGGAACGGTATCTACCGGACCGCACCCGGCTCATTTGGTTCGCATTTCAGTTTGGTCACACACGCTGCCGGTCTGCCTGAATCGCCTCGAATTGCATCTTGTATGCGAAGACCAGCTGCTTCTTGGCCAAGGACAAATCGGATGGCCAATCGCCATCCTCGCTAAGCTCCGTTTTCTTGAACCTCTCAAAGCCATCAGGGTCCCTCTCTGCCTTCTCCTTGTAGTACCTGGACGCTTGGAATGAGTAATGCTGCACGGCGTACAGGGGGCGGCCTGTCATTCCCTTCAAGTCACGTCGCTTGAGAAAGCTCTCCACCTTCTTGCCAATGGCGATAACCGGCCCGCCGGGCTTCCCTACAATAGCGATCTCTTCCAGAAGTAAGGGGTACCACTCCTCGTACCTGCGGTCACGGTCCAGGGCCGCCACCGTCACTGGCATCGCACCTTTCGACACATCCGTCAGGTGGTAGGTTTCTTCGGATTGGCAGAGGAATCGTTCTATCGAGAGCATGAAGAGCGCCAATGGCTCCTTTTGGTTGCAGGGCCGACAAAAGTTTCGGAATCCCTTTGCTATTTTCTTCCCCGCGTCTTCGATGCCGTCGGCCCATCCGAAGCTCGGTTCCATGCCAACGATGATATAGTCCGCCTGGCTTTCCGGTTCCTTGCAGGGCAGATAGATGCCGCAGCCCTGCGCTACTCGTTCCATGACATGGGCCTTGTCTCTTTCGACCTGGTCTGTAAACAGCTGCTCCAAGTCGTCGTATGCGGTCTTGTCTAACGGCATTCTTCTATTCCTTTCCGGTCTTGCATTATTTCCATCAACCCCGGCTGGGCAGCATTGCACACGCATTGCTCTTCAAGCTAAGATATGGGCTTGCGAGTGGCCCGCGCCTTCACGCCCAGCGAGCCGCAGGCGGGACAGGCAATGCCATTCGGCCAGCGTGACTCGATAAACAATTGCTCTACCTTCGCCTCATCGGAAAAGTACCTTACCGCCTCGACCAGTGACATCCCCTTGCGAAATGCCTTCCCCGGACCCTTTGCCATGTTACCCTTCCTTTCAGGTAACCTTATACCATAAGTCAGGCATGAAGGACACACCTCTCTACCCTTACTGCCCCGCCGCAGCGCACTCCGCCAACCCTTGCGCCACCACCGCCTGCCCCGCCTCGAACCGCCTCGTTATCTCCACGCTGCCCCGCTCCTGTGCCACCCGCCTGCCCTCGCCCAATATCTCCCGCCAGTCGGGCAGGAATTCGCATATCAAATCCCGCTCCCATTCCCTGAAGTCACCATCTGCTAGGGCAGGCTCCAGAACATCTACCACGTCATCCATCACCTCACCAGCCCGGTCAATAATGGCCCACGGGGTGGGGTTCGCCTTGATGTCCTCCATAACCTCCGTTGCCACAACTGAGGTGCCAGGGGCGATGAAATCCTGTAGAATTTCCTCCACCTGCGCCTCAGTACACCCGTCCTGGTACATGAGTATACCCACGTCCCCGCCTGTCAACTCAGCATACATCTGCTCGGTGATGCGCACATCGCAATCCCCCTGCACCGCCCCCAGGTACTTCGCCAGCCGGGGGACTGGCGTGGGAGTGGGAACCGCCGACACCGCCTCACACGCCCCTGCTGTCACCATCAAAAGCACCAGAACTACAATCCCCCAAAGCCAGCCCCTATCTTTTGACTGCTCCATGTAGGTTGCCTCCCTGCGACTGAGGATGTTGGCAACCTACCCAAGTCGTCCGCAATCCGGCGTAGCGTCGCAGGGAGACAGGCAAACGCCAACATCTCCACGAGATTCCACGCCTTGATGCAACTGCGAATCGGACTTGGGTAAGTCACATTTATCCTACCACCCACGCCAGGGCCTGATCACCCTGGCTTGAGGCCCCAGCCCTAAATGACTAACCTAGAGCCATCCTACCCAAGGAGACCTAAATGACGACAGAGTTCGCCAAATCGTTTGACGATGGCCTTGTTCGCATGGTGGAAATCCCAACCCTGAAGTGCCAATACCGCCACATCCACCCGCAACTGATTGAACTCCCTACGCAAGACCTCGTCGCTCGCTGTCCGAAATGCCAGTGTCAAGATGGTATCGTCACCATCGTCCAGAAGTACGCCGCCATTCCGACCAAGGGGCATCACAAGGCATCGGTGGGTGAATTCTACCTCTTTTGTCAAACGTGCGAGGATTTCGAGCACGTCTTTGTGATATTTGAGAAGGTCGTTACTCAACTGCACGACCCCACTACCGACTAGCGTTCTTGCATCTTGTTCAATGAACTCCCGCATTGACATCATCCTCTCACCATCCCTCCCCTACCCAGGTTGGCCCAGGGTAAAATAGTATATAATCCCCAAAGATTTCATATCCTTCTCTCCTCGTTAGACGGCGTGTTACGCCGTGTCCAGACTATGCCCCCAGCGCCGATAGAAACAGGGGGGCGTTGAGGATTCTCGCACCCTGATGTTCCTCAAGGGGTAACAGATGCCGCCGGTCGCCAGTCACAAGGTAGTCGGCGGAAGCCTCCCCAGCGCACTCCAGGATGCGGTTGTCGGCATGGTCGCCCTCGATCGTCTCCGGGAGCCGCCGAGGTTCAATGACAGTTGCAGCGCCCTCCAGCGCTCTGAGAGCATGAGCCGAGCGCTCCTCGGTCCAGTCGAACTTGCGCCCAAGTACCCCGGCAACCTCCCCCAAGATGAAGGGAGACAGGTACAACTCGAACCGTCCCCTGAGAGTCAGTTCGAGGACGAGGCGCTCGTTGCCCGGGAAGTTTAGACCGGAGACGATCACGTTGGTATCGAGGACGACTCTCATGTACGGGACGAGCCGACCTCGGCCCGGTACTCTTCCACCAGACGAGCCACGTCCTCAGGGCCGATACCCTTCTCCCTAGCCCTCTCTTCTCCATACTGGAGCAGCTGTCTCCACTCGCACTCCTCAATATAGCGGAGCAGCGCTTCCCGAAGGAACTCGCTCCTCGTCCGTCCCTGCTGTTTCATCACCTGGTCCACCCGGTTCGCCATCTCCGGCGGCAAGGAGAAGGTGATGGTCTTGGTTGTTCGCGGCATGTTCACCTCTTGCTATCGAGTCTTACCAAGATAGTGCGTCATCGGCTGAGCTCCTGTCAACACTCTTCTAAACGGCTCGCGCACGGACCCCCCTCACAGGGCACGAGATTCGCTGAGCCGTTCGGGGTGCGCTACCCGTGTACAGGAGATTGCACGGGGCAATTCCGTAGCTGAAATCGGGGTGAATAGGGCGGTCTGCCACATCGGAGCAAGCAATCCGATTCCGGAGTTACTTCCACGGTCATGGGGCAGTGGCAGCTACGGAGTGGGGAAAGTGGAACATGGACATGAGGGAGCACCGGAAGCCAGTTCCGTAAGCTGCTCAGTCTCTATCCTCGTCCTCCCCAGGCGGCCTCGGCGCAGCTGCGGACCGGGACGGCTGACGCCGCAGATGGGCGCGGGCGATCATCCGGGCCAGGATGCGCAGCCCACGCCGGACCGTCTCCCGCTGCTCTGTGGAGTGCGTCGGCGATCCCCGCTTCGCCGTCGTCCGGCGATTGGTCGATGGTCTCCGCGCCAACTCGTTCACCTCTCTGCGGTTTGCCGCGACTCATCGGGTCGCTGGTCTCGCAAGAGAGTGTGCACAATCGCAACGCGGAATAAGACCTCCTATAGGTCTGCGCACGGATGCGACCCCCTACAGGCTCTCTTGTTCTCGGCCTCTGTTATGCAGTATTGGGGGTGTACAGGAGTTTGAGTTTTGTCGGGAAGGTACAAGTCGGGTCATCGGCAAGCTGAATAAAGGGTAAATCGCCCCTCTACAGGAGGTAAACAGTGAACACTTTTCGAAAGGGTGCGTTCCGGACGGCAATGACATCGCCAAACGGGGGGCATTACATCGGCAGGCCCGTGGGAGCGGCGCCTCGATGACAAAAGGCCCCCGAAACGGCGATTGAAGCGGGGGTGCGTTACGTCCCCCGAAGACGGAGACGAAGACCGGAGTGACGGGCCGGCGCTGACGATCACCCGGACTGGATACACAGGACATGGCCCGGCGGAGTATGCCCAGGCGATCCCCGCTCCTTAGTCGGTTGGCGATGCGGCGTACAGAGCCCCTGTGAGGGAGCCCCTTGCAAGCTCCGCCGAAACGGAGGGGTGTGGACCCTGTGAAGGGGGTGTACAGGAGTTTGAGTTTGGTAACAGAGTGGCGAGAGTCGTGAATTCGTAGCTGGTACAGGGGTAAATGGCCCCCCTACAGGAGGTGAACAGTGAACACTTTGAGTTAAGGCCGGGTTCCGGTCTGGAAGGCTGAAACTCGATGGATGGTGGGGGGCACGACACGGCGGAAAAGCGGCGGGTGCGTTGGAAAACAGGGCGCAGAAGGCGATGGATGTGCCAGTGCATAACGGAGCGGTTTTGTGGCTGGCCTAGGCATCTCCGGCCCTCTGAAGCGCGGTGGCGCGTCAGCACGTGACTGTGCCTGGGGATCGGTCGCTCAGGGTCTCGAAGCCGGTCTCCCAGGGCCTCCAGCCCGGCACGGGTTCCCGGCGCGTCGGCGGGGATGGCGGCCCAGGTTGGCCCATCGGATTGGCCGCCGATTGCAGTCAGGGGGTGTATACGGAAATGGGACTCTGGGCAGAAGCGGACATTCTCGGAGTATCAGGACAGACCCCTACCTCAGCACAAACCACCACACGAGAACGCCGGCGATCAGCAGCGCCAACAGCACGAAGGCGGTCACGCGGGCCATGTTGAACAGCGCATTCGTCTCCTTGTGCGCGGCGACCTCCTTCTGGTACGCCCTCTCAAGCTCCGCATACGCCTGTCTGCTGGTGGCTACGGCTTCCCTGGCCTCGTCCCGTTCCCGCTCCACCTCGGATGCGTTCCGCTCCAGCTCCCGCACGGTCCGTTCCAGCTCGTCCTCCCTGGCGATGGCCCGGCGCAGCAACTCCTCGTCGCTTGGGTCCTCCGGTCCCAGCATCCGTACGTAGACCCGGCGGCCCTCCCTGGCAACCTCGACCTCTCCCTTCCTGATCATCCGGTCGAGGGTCGAGAGGGAGACCTCCAATTCCTGCGCCGCTTCCGCTTTCGTGACCCAGCGGACAAGCTCATCCATCGCTTTTCCTCTCTATCGGCTGACACGTCTGGGGTTGTATCGGGGAGTACAACATGTACTCGGACTGCCCCTCTATTTTAGCATAGCTTCCCATTTTTCTTCCTGATACGTCAGGCGACGCGTCACCCCTGGTTCGTAGCTATTTTGGCAGTGAAACGGCCTCTGCAAGTCCCCGAAGTTCGGGTCGGTTGTGCCAATTGTACCCCCCAACCAGCATAGAGGGGAGATAGGGACGCATCGGCCCTATCTAGCCCCCTACAGGACGGGGACGCATCCGGTGATAGAGTGAGTCCCACTGGTAGGCTCTCAGCCCGGACAGGGACGGTCGGGGGGACTCAGCCTCCCAGAGCGGACGCCAGGAACGGCCAAGTATCCCTGTGTTGGACAGAACGGGTATGCAGGACACGAGGATGGGCAGGGACATCCGGCTCATCCGGGCGGCTGTGCGCACGTAGGTGTCCTCGACGTCCTCCGTGTCCACGACGAAGAGCGTGGTGGGGAATGGAGGCTGGTCGTCTGCATGCTCGGGCGACCAGTAGTAGCTTGTGTAGGGGCTCAGGCGGGCAATGACCCCCCTGGGGTGGCGGGCGCGAAGCTCGTACTCTAGGTAGAACGGCACGTGAAGGCCGCCGGCGAACAGGTGCCCCACGGCGTCGGGGGCGATGGCCGAATCGCCCCAGTTGTAGGCCCGGTCGGACCTGGCGGTGGGGACGGACCACTGGAGTTCGCTCGACGAATCTTCCTTGGTCTCAGCCTCCAGCTTCGAGAGGAACCAAGTGATCCCGTCGGCGTGCTTCGTCTGCCGCGCCCACGTGTCGATGCGGTGGCCCACGTGACGCCTCCGGCCCTGTCGGTCTGTCGTGAGGGCCGTGCTCCAGATGCCCTGCGTCGTGGGAAGCTGAGCGCGGTCCCTGTGGGTGATGTAGCGTATGCCCTCGGCGGACAGCGTGTAGCGGGTGTCTCCCCGTTGTCCTCGTCGCTCGACAAGGCTCCAGGTATCGACCAGGGTGCGCATCATCTGGCTTACGCGCCCCTCGGAGACGCCGAGCCAGCGGGCAAGGTGCTCACGGGGGATCATCGGGTGGTCGGTCACTAGGTCGAGCGTCCGCTTCTCCGAAGGGCTGACGCCGAAGGCTGGCGCAGACTGCGCCATCCGCTCTGGACGGGGTAACGATGCCCGCTTCCGCTCTGGTGACGCCGTGTGAGGCGCTCCGCCGGGGCGGCCGTGGGCGCTCACGTCCTTCAGCGTGTGGTACGAGCTGCCGAACACCCACGTCGGTTCACACCAGAGGCGAAGGTCCCTTCTTTCGAGCGTGTCCCTGATCTCCACGGCGACGAAGCAGTCATCGAGGTTCAGGTTTATGCAGAACCTCGTCGTCAGCCTCTCCTCCCAGACGCTCGGCGTCAGGACCAGGGTGGTGTTGGGGCGTCGGGTGTAGTCGAACTGCGCGATGGCTCTCAGCCGGTCGTAGAGCGACCGGCGCCGCAGGGCCAGGCCCTGGCGCACCACGCCGAAGCTGCGGCCGTTGTGGAGGGTGATGGTGGCGTCGAAGCGGCCCCTGCGGTGGAACTCCACGTGGGATCGGAGGCCGTCGATGCCGGGGGAGAGCGAGGCGGCGAGACGGTAGACGGCGGCCACCGCGTCCATCCGGCGGATGAGCAGCGCCAGCCACTCCCTGGACACAGGGTAGGCCCGCACGAAGTCCAAGGACGTGTCGAAGTCAAGTACCTGGGCAGCTTCACGGACGCCCTGGGTCGTCAGGTGGTATCTCTGGCTCGACGGCAGCCATGTGGTGCCGTGGCTCACTCTCCCCACAATGCCATCAGCCAGCAGGCCGGCCAGGGCACGGTGAACGGTCGCGTGCGGCTCGCCGAGA
The DNA here is from genome assembly GCA_965263185.1 of Dehalococcoidia bacterium. Classification (GTDB taxonomy): domain Bacteria; phylum Chloroflexota; class Dehalococcoidia; order Lucifugimonadales; family UBA2985; genus JAPPHY01. Next base: position 215,692 of record OZ253588.1, read on the forward strand.
ATGAGCGCCAGCTCCGTCGAGTCGATGAATGGCGTTCGGCTGAGGTAATCCAGTAACTGTCGTTCGGTGAGGGCCATGTGTCAGCCTGCCGATCCTGCAGGGCGTTTGAAGCCCATAGAGGTATGAGATCGTCAATATTCAATTGTGACCGCGAAGACCAAAGAGGTAAAGGCCTGGATGTCAGTGTGCTGAGCGCAGTTTGTAGAGGGGTCTGCTCAAGCCGCGATTACATCCGGTCACGGCTAGGAGGCTTTGAATGGCAAGAGCCTAGGGTTCTCTGTTACGAGGCAGAGTCAGCGGAGCGATGTTACAGGACTGTACTTGTCACGTAGCTGATGGGCCGCCGATGTCGCTCAATCAGTATGAAAAGCTTACAACGGTCGACGCATCAAGCAGTGGACACCGCCGTAGCAATCAGGGTCGAGGGACTCAGGCATGCGGTGGCTGATGTCTTCATCGGGTCCGAGCTTGCTGCTCCATCGGCCATCCGGCAGTTGTACTGCGGCGTGTGTCCAATGTCCCTGCCTATCGGCGTACAACGCAATCTTGCTGAAGCCTGGCTCATCGCTGGCGTCCTCGTACAGTTCGTAGCCCAGCCCGGCGAAGGCCTCTATCAGGCTCTGTATGGAAGGTGTACGGCTTGCGTGCTCGGGCCAGTAGTAATCGGCGTCTGCAACGTGACTCCACCAGCGGTCGGTTTCTCCGACAGCATAGGCGATGCAATTGTACTCGTCAGTAGGCTCACTAGTCACCTGATAACCCTCCGCCGCTAGGAGGGGCATCTGTTCGTCAATCCACATTAGTTGTTCCCAAGGTCGTATCCTTGTTGACGCCCCCAGTTCAGCCATGCTTGGGTCATTTCTTTGATGCGTCCGCGACTTTCCGGTGATACTGGCCTGGCGCCAGTGATGGCGTTGAGGGCAACGAACCAGTGGTCGGGCTTTTCGGCTAGTCGTTGGAGCAGCCATGGCACGGCAGGTTCGCCCATCGCAATGATGCGCTGGTAGGTCGGGTGTTTAGTCATCTGCTCAATGTCGGTGCCCCGGGGGCGGTCATGTTCCCATTCGTCGGCAAGCCTCTCGAAGGTTTCCTGGTCCGGTATCGTTGCAATGTAGGCTTCTTCCAGTTCGTCGTCGTACTCGTTCACACCTAAGCCGCGTACGTGTGGCTCATTGTGAAGCAGCAGACGCAGGCGTTCCAGTTCTTGGACGTCCCAACCCATTGCCTCAGCGACGGCATTGTCCCAAAGGACGCGGACTTCGCATTCCCCGTCGCGGAACTGCGGGACTTCCATCTCCCTGGTATGTTCCCAGCAGTCGGCCAGCGTCTTGCGAACGCGGGCGTCCCTGATGTTGGGGACATTGAGGTTGCCTGCCTCTGCTGCGCTATAGACGGGGAATTCTATCGTCCGACCTGGGTTCCTCATCAATTGGAGGCGGCCGACCGTGGAATTAAGGAAAACAGCGAGCACCTTCGCTTCTTCCGGCGACACTCCTGTTGCGGGCATCCATCCATTGCCCACAAATTTCTCGTTGTTCGCGGTGGCGGTGAGGCGAGAAGTGCTGCTGCGTTGACCTGCCGTCATGAGCAGGTACCCAGCCTTCTCCAGGATTTTGTCCGCCTCGGGGTAGGAGCCGTCGTTTTGTTGAAGGTGGTTCTCGTTCTGCTTCTTGGGGACCCAGTGTTCGTCGGGTTTGCTTCGTATGGTCTGCTGCCCTTCGCTCCCCTTGGATTTCAGGATTGGGAAGCTGCCCGGGGTGCCGTGTACTGCGCGCTCGAAGGAGCCGCGCAGTACCTGGCCTGTCGCATGAACCGACAGGCCAGGTACTGTATTGATTGCCTGCAAGTCCGGGTGATTGGCATACCTAGTGGCAGCTTCCGCCAAATCAGGTGACCGCCAGATTGCCGGTGACCAATCGCCATCTTCCATCCTGTCGGCGGGCCAGTGTGATACCTCTCCCCAACCATTAGACATTTGGCCTAGGTCGCATTCTCGCAGGCAGCGATGCAGGTCCTCAACTTCATCTTCATCTACCGGCATCCTGTCCAAGTGCACGAAACGCGTGGGGGGCTTGGGTCCGTTGGGGTGGCGGCGCATGACCACGATGCTCTCATTGATGTTGGTGTTCTGGCTCATGTTGATGTTGCCTGGCTTATGGCTGGTCAGAACCGTATGGATGAGGAATCGTTGCGCGAGTACTTGGCGTTCCTTCAGTCCCGAAGTCGAAGATAGGGCGATGGTCGGATTGATCATCGACACCACCCCATCGGGCCACTTTTGGATGTGGTCCGCGAGGGCCACAAAAAGTGGCCCGATGGAATTCTTGTCTGAGAATTCCATCAGGCTGGGGTCCGCTCCCACCAGTATTCCCTCCATCGTGTCTGCCCGGGCGCGCATCTTCTGCTGCGTCTCCTTCGGGAACTTCTCGCCCATCTTGGCCCGGTTGGTGAAGGGGGGATTCATAATGACGATGCGGGCATCCTTGACGGCGGACACTGCGTCCTCCAACTCCGTGTCGTCGGACGGACTCCAGGTAAGCTGCGATGCTATCTTGTCGTCGGCGAGGCGCAACTCGCTCTCTCTCGGTATGACTGCCTTCTGTCCCAGCAGTTCAAGAGTGCCAACGGAGATGCGCTTTGAGTCATCCGGATGTGGGCCGTAGGGCATCAGGTGCAGGCCCATCGAGCGGTATCGGATCTCCTGGTTTCCTGCGGTCAGCTGCGAGGCCGCCAACTGAAGCGAGACAGGGTTGATGTCCAGGCCCTTGATGGTCTCCTCTACTCCCAGCTTCTGGAGTTCTGCGAGGCGGTCTTTATGCGCACCGCTATCTTCAGCCCTTCGCTTCATGTCGGTGAGGATGGCGGCCAGCAGGGTGCCGCTGCCGCAAGCCAAGTCCACCGTCTTGAGTTCCCTCCATACGGCGGGATCGGTCCAGTCCTGTTCGCCGCAGGCGTCCAAGGTTAGACGGGCGGCGATGGAGGCCGCCACCGGCCTCGTGAAATAGGCCCCATCGCTGGCCTGATTGCCCATAACCCGGTTGAACAGCGGGCCGGCGTGGTCCGCTCCCATATCAGCATAGGATTCGGCGATACGCTCCGCCTCGGCGGCAATGTGTCGCAGAGCGCGCTCCAGACCTGCCAGCTTCCCGGTGTCCTCGATGGCTTGGATGGCGTTGAGCGCCGGTTCCAGGACGGGACGAAAGTCGTGGCTTCTGATCTGGTTCCATTCGCGGATGACCCGTCGCACCACGTTCACGTCGTTCTTGACGGTCTCCAGGTCGCTTACGCCACTTAGCCAGCGGCCGTTGGCGATGCGCTGGTGGAGCATGGCGGCGTTCATCATCAACAGCGCCGCGATGGTGCATCCGTCGGCCTGCTTTGTTAAGTCGCTCTCCCTCAGGTTGTCCAGCCCGAAGTGGCGGTCGAGGGCGGGGCGTAACTCGTCGGCGTTCAGATGGTGGGCAGCCTCCCTGATGCTGTCCTCCAAGATGTTCAGGTCCCGGAGGACGCGGTCGTCCGAGAGGCCGGACTTTTCCAGCAGGTTCATGCGGATGGCCTCACCGAACTCCTGCATCTCCTTCAGCAGGCGCAGCTGGCGCTCAATGGCTTTCGAGTCGTCCTTTGCGCGCCTCTTTTTCTTGTCTTCCAGGGACGGTAGGGGGTTGCCTTTGCCGTTGTTGATCATGGCCTTGGCCTTGGCCTTGGTCTTCCTGATGTTGATGTCTCCCGGCTTTCCATCGGCATCGGGCTTCTCTCTGGCGACGGTGTCCGTACGCAGGTCGAAGCTGCCGTCGTCGTTCAGTTTGCCCGTGAGGACCGTCGTGGGTGCGCTGGCTTGGTAGGGTGCTCCCTGCTCCCGGACAACGCTGGGCACTTTGGGTTCTGGCAGGCCGTACTCCATTGACTCCGGCAGGGGGACGAACTTGTTCGTTCGTGGGCTGTCTCCGTTCAGCACCTGCTCGACTGCCTCCTGCGCATCCCCGGGGGCGCCCTCGTGTATCCAATACTGGATGCGCTTGCTCTCCCCCTTGGCGATGCCGATGAAGGTGTGCACCTTTTCGGGAATCTTGGGGAGGTACAGTTGCAGCAACTCTGCCAGGTTTTCCTCGATGCGTTGGTCGTGGGAGCGCAGGGCCAAGAGGATCTGCCCCAACTCCTGCCACCCTTCCTCCGGCGAACTGTTGCTGAGCCACGCTTCGGCGTCTGCGTTGGGAGGGATGACGAACGGGCAGATGATGTAGCCCAGGGACTTGTCGGGAGCGGTTCGCATGGCGCGGCCAACGGCCTGTATGACGTCGATGGGGCTCTTGCGGGATTCCAGGAATGCCACGGCGCTCAAAGAAGGCGAGTCGGTGCCCTCACCGAAGATGCCGACGTTGATGATGCCATGGGGTTGGGCTTGGGTGGCTGCCGCCAGACGGCGCTTGGCGTTCTCCCGCTGGGAGACGTTGCTGGTGGCGTCCAGGTGTTCCAGGGAGTATGCCGCGGCTGGCTGACTTCCGGAGTGCTCGTTGAGCCAGCCTTGGAGCCAGTCCCGGACCATAGGCTGTTGGAGATCCCTCGCTAGGTTCTTGGACTTGTCCACCGTGTTCATAAAGCCAATGCACGACTTGATGGGAACGCTGCCATTCTGCGTGTCTTCGGTGGCGCCGCCCATGGCCAACGTAAAGGCGAGGCCGCGGAGGAAGTGGGTGGTGGTGAGCCTGTGGCGGCCCTTGCTCTCGGTGATTGTAGCAAGCTCGTTGGCGACGTCGTAGGCGTCTGGGTCGTTGAGGGCCACGGCGATGATTCGATAGTCGGCGAGCCAGCCGTTCTTGACGGCTTCCACGTAGCTCTTGCGGTACAACTCGACACCGAAGACCTCTTCGTCGTCCATGGACCGAACAATCCAGTCGCTGTTGCGGTCGAGCCTGACCCTGGTGGTGTCATAGACCCGAGGCGTAGCAGTCTGATAGATGCGGTAGATGACGGGCATGACGTCGTTATCGTGGCAGAGGGTGAAGTCGCGGACGCGCTGCTCGTCCAGGGAGAGCATGGTGCTCTTGGTGCTCTTCTTGCGCCGCAGGCCGGCGGTGCGGTGCGCCTCGTCGGCGACGAGGACGCGGACGGTGACGCCGGTCTCTTGCAGGGCGTCGGCGATGGGTCGGCCACTCTGGTAGGTGCCGAATATGACACTGATGCGCCTACCCTTCTTGCCGTCGCGTATCCATTGGGCGATTTCGGCCGGGTTCGTGGTGACCTTTCCCTTCACCACGGAGACGCTGACGTTGCTGTTGTCCAGGGTCGGATCGGAGGCCGTGTCGCGGGCACCTTCCTTGGAGGGATCGTAGCCGGCGGTCACGTCGGAACACACGGCCAACGCTCGTAGCCGGGTATCCGCGTACTGGAGGTACTCCCGACGAATCTGGGCCACCAACGCGATGGACGGACAGAGCACGATGGACAGTTCGCCCGGTGGTGTCAGTTGCTCGATGATGCGCAGGGAGATTCGGGTCTTGCCTGTGCCGCAGGGCAGGATGATTTTCCCGCGGGCCTCGCCGACGGGAAGCCCACCGCTGTCCGATTGGGCGTGCTCCTCCAGAATGCGGACACTCTCTGAGATTGCCTCTGACTGCATGCACGATTTGGTTCGCGGTCGCCATTCGCCGTCCGGGTTGGGGGCGCAGTGGGGGCATTCCTCATCGGTGGGGGCGCTTTGCTGTTGCAGCAGATCATTGGTGATGTCCACCAGCTTGATTGGCTTGCTGGTCATCGAGAGGACCTGCTGGGCATTGTTGCTCACCGGACTGTTGCCGTTGGTTACTATCCAGCGTTCCTCCCAAAAGTCAGCCGCGGAGGCGCTGGCGAACTTGTCGGTCTCACCCTTCTCTATGGGAGCGCCGTCTCCGTGCTCGTCCAACTTTCGGGCCTTGCACTGGATGGCGACGTATTCGTCGCCGCGGATCGCTACCGCGTCAATCCCTACGTCCTGTTTGGTGCTCGCAGGAAAGATGTCTTCCCGCTCTGGCCAGTCCGACCAGTGGTAGCACCGGTCGATGTCCCACTCTCTAATGTGGATGCCTACTTGAACAGTAAGGTCCTCAAGCCACGTGCCGTCCGTGGCTTGAGGATTCATCTCAGTCGCAATGCCTAGCGCCTCTGAGATAACATTCTGTGTTTCGGGGTTCAGCACTTATGGGCTCCATCGGGACATTGCTGATAGAAAGACTCTCCGATTGTACCTCAAAACGACCAAGGTCGGATAGTGCGTCGCCACGCTCCGGGCCGCTATGGCCTCCTGGGAAGTTATGAGGGGCGTGAGTATCCCGAGAGACAGCAGCGCGATTCAGCGATAGGTGCCTACACCGCCAGCCTGAACCTCAAGGTGAAAGTTCTTGATTTCGTCAAGTCTGGTGGATTCTAATAGCCATTGATACTAACTTTGGGGTAAGGTCACAGTGCCAGACCCCCAGGCAGATGCAACTGGCCAACGCCTTCTGCCGATACCGGGAGTTGGCGGCGGAAATCTCTTGTTGAAAGAGAGTTATGAGAAGACCAGCATACTTATTGCCCGTTGCCTCGAAGTTCAACAATTGGTACTGTAAGGGGACAAAGACTGGTTAACTTTCTAACCTAATATCCAGGGCAACATAGGGGATCATGTCACGTTGAACGTTTTCTGTCGCCCAAGATACTGAACTGTAACGGGCAAGTGAGGTGTATTGGTGGCCTCTTATTTTGAGTGGAACGAGGCGATAGCAAAATTCTTTGCGGAAGGGGTCCCACGGGGAGAGGCTCTTTACCTGAGCGTGGATGAGGATACGCTGGTTGAAATTGCCTCCTACGCGTTCTCCGAACAGGGACCGCCGGACCCGGTGCTAGACTTCGAAATGGCCGTGCAGGAAGAATGCGTTTCTGACGGAAGGGTTACTCTACCGGGAACGACGCTACGACAGCCAACTGGCACTCCCGCATGTGTAGCTTTTCTTAGCGCGATGGTGCTGGCAGCGTACAGAATGGCCCCGGAAGACGGCATTTCTGAAATTAACTACTTCACCCGGTTGCGGGAAATCCTTGGTCTGACCGACGGAAGTGGTCGTCCTCCCGGAATGTTTCCACCAGCCCCGGAAGAAGCGCTCTGGGTTTCGCTTAACCAGTGGGTGGTTGACAATGAGTTGCAGCCCTCAGCGGAACGCGGCCCGGAAGGGCCGACGAAATTCACAAACTATCCCCTTTCCCAATCGCTGCTTAGGGAAGGAGACAAAGGCAAACTGGGATGGGAGTTCAGAAGAGCAGAAGGCGAATTGGGAAGAGACGCTGATAGGGAAAGGGTCGGTGGCTGGTTCTTCAACCGCGTCAGTGGCTTCTCCACAAGCCACATCAGGAGCTTGGCGCGGGAAGCCACAGCCGAAAGATACGACGCCATCGTAGACGCGGTTTTTGGAGTCTATACAGGTATCGATTGGGTAAATCCCGGCTCTAATGGGACACGTTGGAGTGGGCCAGGATGGTTGACGGCCGGTCTGTACCGGGAGTTCAATCCACTATCCGGGCAAATAGCTTACCACTTGTACCCGCGACGTCAAGCGAATGGAGTCCGCGGGAGGCTGGAAATAATGCATGGCGTGAGCCCGGAGCTGCTGCATCGGAATCGGGACGGCCACTTCCGTCCCTTGTGGCCAATCAGTCCCTCTGGTGGCGAAACTTACCCGATTATCGGGGACCCTCGGATTACCGAACTGCGTATCCCAAAGCGCAGCTTTTGGGTTTTGACCCGTGACCCGTTCGACGACGATTCAAGAATATTCGCCAGCCGCGGCTCCCCAAGACTCGGCGAAACTTTCTTGTTGCTTTGCCGGAAGGAGTGCGAAGACCAGTTGACCATCCTGAAAGACGAAGGCCTTCTAAATTGGGCCAGTGATCCTGTGGAATCGCCGGACCACGATGGATGGGCAGAATACCGGGAGTGCCTGGTCTTATCCTCCGGCTGGGATGGCATCATCCCACAGATGCCCGAATTGTTCGACGAACTTCGTCCCCGCAACAGAGCGTCCATTTCCCTGCAGGGAGGACTGAGTACCGGGCGGCGCGACACTTGGCTTGAGGGGTATCTGCCACGTCTCTTCATCACGTCGTTTGACTCCACATGTCGAGTTAGCGTGACGAATATTTCACGCCTGGACGTAGAGCCAGATATGGATGATACCGTTGCGGCTAACGTGGCGATCGAACTTCCCCACTTGGCGGTCGGTGACCATTTGATTGAAGTGATGAGCGCCGACCGGTCAGTGGACCGTCGGCACATAAGGGTGCTGTCCTGGGAAGCACTGGAGCCTGCAGAGCAGACGGCAACTCTTGGAACGCCGGTTGGCGACTACATCCTGAATGGCGGTCTGCTGACACTTGGCCGCGACGGGGAGGCCTGAAATTGGAGAGGAGGTATTTTTACGCCCGGACCGTAGGAACTCCCGAATCCACACTCCATATGATAACCACTACCGTGGTCGGGGCGAAACTGGCTTCGCAAATTCCTCTGGTGAAGCTGGAACGGAGAGCTAAAGGAGAGTTCTACGTATTCCTGGGCGTGGAAAGCGATGAGAGCACCGGTATCCCCGGGGGATTAGGGAAGACCTTGCAGGATATGGGACTACGGTTTGAAGAAAGTTCTCCACTACAGCCAGACGAAATAAAATCCATGGTGCAGCGTCAGGACATCGAGATTCACGGGTTCAATTCCTTGCAATATCGGCAAAGGGAATATGAGGACCCAGGCGATCCCTTTGACCAGTCCGATGCCTGGCAGCCGCAAGAGGTGTCACCCGAATCATGTGCCCGTGCCGAGCGGTTGCTGCACTGGTTATCGGCTCGCGGAGAGGGAACCTGGGAGGGATTTAAGCAAGCCTGCGATGTCTTGAAAGTAGCTGCCGACAGGCAAGAAGCCCGCTCCGCCCTCCGGAGGTTGAGTCTTCTTAGCCACTTGGACACTTCGGACGACGGGTCACGGTGGTCGGTCTCCCCATCGGTTTTGGTAAGGTTCCCCGATAATCCGGATAGCGGTTTCCTTGCCGGAAGGCGGACTAGGTCCTTTTTGCGCAGGGTGGGGGAGTACTGGCACCTTAATGAGACGCCACAATCCTTCTATTCCGGCCCGCCACGCATAGACTTTAACTCAGGTGTCGCCGAAAACACGGAGGTCCTTGAAATTACTGACGCTGGGGCAGCTTCAACTCGGCTGGCCGCTCTGCTGCCAGACTTGAACGGATGGAAGGATTCGTTACAGTCATTGGACAACCTGAGGGTCGCCTCCTATGAAGTTGAAAGATGGCAATCTGGCAGCTTCCAGCCTTGCGACAACGTTTACGACCGGGACGGCATCTACTACGGAGAGCCGGGAATGTACCGGGTGAGCCTGGAGGGCGACCGTTCCGGCCGTACCATGACACTCTTTTTCGATGAACCGGCCCAACGGTGGGTTCGCGGAGACTGGTACGGGTTGCGGTTCCTTTCGTTGGGGGCGGGGCAAGTCAGCGTTGAGGCGGTCCACGATTCGAGAGCTGGCGAACTCCTCATACCAGCCTTGCAGCGCTGGCCGTTGCTCTACGAGCGGGCCTTGACCCTTGCTTCCGGGACGTTGCCAGGGCGGGCCGCTAACCCAGACTGGTTGAGCTATCCCCGCGTACCATTGGACCTCGCCAAGGTGTTATGCGGAAAACTGAACGTCAATCTCATGGAGAACTAAGCTATGCATGACCTGGTCGGCGCCTACGAACGCCTGAACGACGTATACCGAAAGTACATTGAAAGCGCTTTTCCTCTGCGGTATCCCAACATGGCAGCGGAGAGAAGGGCGCTTTACTCTGGGTCGGACACTCTATCGCAACCGCCGCTATTAGAGCCGACACCGGTATATCCTTCCTCGAATCTCACGCTGCCTGAAGCCGCTTCTCTACTGCCCCGAGAATACCGCGCCCTGCCAAACATCGCGCAAGGCTTGCTGGGGGACCCGGACATTCGGTTGTGGAAGCACCAGTGGGAAAGCGTCAGGACCGTACTGGAGGACAAGCGAGACCTGGTGGTTACTACCGGCACCGGTTCCGGCAAAACCGAGTGTTTTCTGCTGCCCGTACTGGCCGAATTGGCGAGAGAGTCAGCGGAGTGGCCTGGGAGCGCTGATCCGCTCAATGGCAGGAAATGGTGGAAGGCAGAAGCTTCACCGTGGCAGAGCCAATGGGGCCACACGACCAGGAATGCAGAGGGGTTGCACGCAATCCGGGCCATGGTGCTCTACCCGCTCAATGCCCTGGTCGAAGACCAACTCCGCAGGTTGCGGCAGACGCTGGACTCCGAATCCGTTCTACAGTGGATGGATTCCACGAGGGCTGGAAACCGGGTGACTTTCGGGCGATACACAGGAGCGACACCGGTTTCCGGCTTCCCGGGCAACGACGCTGCCGTCCGACGACTCAGGGAAAGGCTGCGGAACATATCCGACGAAAGTGATTCTGTCAGGGGCGATCCTGACCTGCCGCGGGAAGCGCGCTACTACTTCCCCAATATTGATGGCGGAGAAATGTGGTCGCGCTGGGATATGCAAGACACACCGCCCGACATCCTCATTACCAACTACCACATGTTGAACATCATGCTTATGCGGCAAGTGGAAGCGGGAATGTTCGACAAGACCCGGGCTTGGTTGCGGTCCGACCCGGCCAACAGATTTTTCCTGATTGTAGACGAACTTCATTCCTATCGCGGGACCCCCGGAACCGAGGTAGCCTACATTCTGCGTCTGTTGCTGGACCGTCTGGGGCTGTCAACCGACTCAGACCAACTGGCGCTGTTGGCCACGTCGGCTAGCGTTGACGATACTCCAAAATCCCGGAAATTCTTGAGAGAGTTCTTCGGGCGGGACAATTTCCAGATTGTGTCAGAAGATCAGGAGCAGCCTGAAGCTGGCTCTCACCGGTCTATGAGCCAGTACCAGCCCGCTTTTGAGGCCTTTGCCCTGAAAGTGCAGCCCGATGTGCGCAACCCTATGGAACCGCCAGACCCGGATTCCGATAGCAACGGACAGGCGATGTCCGAGCTTGCGCAAGCTCTTGGGCAGGCTTCCGAGGAACATACCGAACCAGCCCATTCCCTGGCAGTGTCGTTATCCGAAATCAAGGCCGACCATGCGATCCGCGACGCCTGCATTGAGGCCAGTGGAAAGATACGGGCTACCAAAGTCCCTGATCTAGACCGTGTATTGTTCGGTCGGCAGTCCGATAACGACACTGCTTCCGATGCTATGCGCGGACTGCTCCTGGCTCTGGGAATGAGCCGCCAAAAAGCAAACGGCATGTCGCCTCAACCGGTTCGGGGCCATTTTTTCTACCATAATGTGCAGAATATGTGGGTGTGCGCCAACCCGGACTGCGACGAGCAGGAGCACCGGAAGGTGTTAAGTGCCTATGACGACACGGCGGCAACGCTGGGCCCCGTTGGATCCCTTCACACCCAGCACCGCATAACCTGCTCCTGTGGCGGCCGGGTGCTGGACCTGCTGGTATGCGAAGTCTGCGGAGATATCCTGCTTGGTGGCTACCGTGGCAAAGCCGATTTGGATGGTCAGTCTGTCGAGATTCTCACGGCGGATATGCCCAACCTTGCGGATATGCCCAGCCGCGTGTCTCCAGACCGAAAATATGGCCAGTACGCGGTGTTCTGGCCGCTGGCCAAGGATGAGATGGACAGCGAGCCGGAAGACGTTGAGTTCAGCCAAAACCGCATTGACCGTAGGTGGATATCTGCCAAGCTATCCGTGAAGTCTGGGCGGCTTACCCGTACCGAAACTGTGGCGGGTCCAGACGAAATTGGGGGGTGGATTTACGAAATAGGCGGCAGTGAGGCTTATAATCAGCACGCCCTACCTGCCAAGTGCCCCCGCTGCGATGCTGACTACCGCCGGCGCAATCTCGATACGCCGCTGCGCTTGCACCGCACCGGATTCCAGAAGGCTTGTCAGGTCGTGGCAGGTGCCCTCGCGCGCGAGATGCCTCTGGAACGAGGCGACAAGCCAGGCCGCAAGCTACTCATATTTACCGACAGCCGGCAGGACGCTGCCAAGCTGGCCTCGGGAATGGAGCAGGACCACTACCGGGATATGGTGCGGATATTGCTGCTCAAAGCGCTGGACGAGTATTGGGGGGCTCTTGAGGCCGCTTTGAGAGTGCTTTCCGTTGCCATACCTCATACTCCCGATCGAATCTCCTCGCTGAATCCCACACTCGGACAGGTTATATCGAGTACTCCGGGACCGAACGACCAGGAATTGGCCTTACAGTTCCAATCCTTACCCGGTGGCCTTTATCAAGAGCTGATGAGTTGGCTCCTGAATTTGGCAAGCGCCAATCCTGCAGCACTTACAACAGTTCAACGCATGATTGAGGACTTCCCAAGCCGTGTTCCGCTGAGAGCGATTAGGGATAAGCTCAAGCTCGAATTTCTCAGATTAGGGTTAAATCCTGGAGGGAACGGCCACTCTCGGAACTCATACTCGATCCAGGTCGGAAATGAGACGGAAAGTCACAGTTGGATAGATTGCTATGACTGGTCTCAGCCAACTCCTCAACGTAAACCCGGACTGCCCCAGGAAGCCGAACATCTGGATGCCCGAATCAACTCCGCTCTGATGTCAGAGCTAATGTTCACGCTGTTCCAACATTCTGTTCGGACTATCGAGAGCCTTGGCGTGGGCTGGGTTACTTACGTTCCATACGGCGACCCGACAGAAGACGTGATTGGAGCAACAGAGACCATAATTCGCCTTCTTGGAATACGTTGGCGTCACAATTATGCCGACCGGTTCCAACGAGGCAGCAACACCAGATTTCCACAGTATGTCGAAAGGTACCTAAGAGATGCTGAGACACAAGTGGACCTGGTGAAGGCGCAGTTTACGGGAGCGGGTATTGAGGCCGGGGGCGACAACTACCTGGGACTGAACCCGGACAACTTGTATGTCGTAAAGGAACCAATGGCAAGCCAAAAGAGTTTGGGGTGGCTATGTCCCAAGTGCAACGCCTTTTTCCTCCACCCGACTGGTCTTGTCTCAGTGTGCCCCAATTGCAAGGATACGAGACTCTCCCAGAGCGAAAACCAGAAAGACTTCGACTACTACGTTTATCTGGCCGAACAATCCGGCCCAGCGTTCCGATTGCACTGTGAGGAATTGACCGGACAAACCGACGACGGAGACCGACCTAGGCGTCAGCGTTGGTTCCAGGAAGTGTTCATCGGAGATGAAAAGGACTTACGCCGCGTGGAAGGCGTGGACCTATTGAGCGTAACAACAACTATGGAATCGGGTGTTGACATCGGGGCATTGGAAGCAGTGGTGATGGCGAATATGCCACCCCGCCGCTTCAACTACCAGCAACGGGTTGGCCGCGCCGGACGGCGCGGTGCGGGCGTCTCCTTGGCGGTCACTTTCTGCCGGGGCCGCAGCCACGATGATTACTACTACCAAAGGCCGGAGCAAATTACCGGAGAACCGCCACCCCCTCCCTACGTCGACGTCTCAAGCGATACAATCTTCAAGCGGGTCTTTGCTAAGGAACTGCTGAGGCTGGCCTTCATACAACTTGGCACAGGCGGGGACGACAAGTTCCATGATAGTGTCCACGGGGAATTTGGTCCTGCGGCAGAGTGGGTCGGGCGAACCGGAGCGGTCAGGGAGTGGTTGAACTCTCCGTCCAATGAAGCGTCCATACTGGGTATGCTCAATGCACTGCGTGTGGGCACCATGTGGGCCGGCGCCGATGGAGACTCCTTTTGCGGAAGTATCATGGCCTACGCGAGAGGGACACTAGTTGATGAAATATCGGCCATCGTAAACGATCCCAACTATCGCCAGGAAGCCCTGAGTGAGCGTTTGGCCCACGCGGGTTTGCTGCCCATGTTCGGCTTCCCCACCGATGCCCGCCTGCTTTTTACTCGCGGCAGATACTCGCCGAATCCGTGGCCGCCGCAAAGTGGGACTATTGACCGTGGCCTGGATATCGCGATTTCTCAATTCGCCCCCGGCTCCCAAATTGTAAAGGACAAGGCAGTGCATACCGCCAGCGGGGTAGCGACCTTTTTTCCATATGGCAACAGCGTACGTTTGGGCAACGGGTTCAGCCCGCCGTTGCCTGACGCCAACCCCAGGCCGCTGGCGCTTTGTGACCATTGCAAGAGTGTCCAGTACCGGAACGACATGGCCGATGTGCGGCCCTGCGAAGTTTGTGGGGCCGATGGCGGTACGCCCATCGACGCGCGGGAACCGATGGGATTCTTCACGGACTTTCAACCGGAGGATTACACTGGCGTCTTCGAGTGGACACCCCGGTCAACGCTGCCAACGCTCGCCTGGGGAGTCAATGATGGAACCGAGACTTCTGTTGGCAACTGTGACGTCGTGTCTTTCAGCGATGACATTCTTTCCGTCAACGATAACGATGGAGCAGGGGGATTTTCATTTCAACCGGCTTCAATTCCTGGCCATTCGAGGAATGCCGGTGCCTACGCAATCCACCCGGGCCAGGGTAGCCCTATATCCGTTTCAGGTGCCACTCATCAAATATCCCTGCTTTCCCGTCGCCGGACCGATGTGCTTCTGGCAGCACTGCAGATTTGGCCGCCCGGCGTGTTTGCGGACCCCAAGACCTCGGTGGGGAGGGCCGCGTGGTATTCCTTCGCTTTTTTCCTCCGCAGCTCCGCCGCCGGGCTGATGGATGTGGATACGCAGGAGTTCAATGCCGGTTTCCGACCAACGCGCCAACCGGACGGGAGTGTGGTGGGACAGGCTTTCCTGTCGGACACTCTCCAGAATGGGGCCGGTTACTGCTGGTGGCTGGGGCAACCCGATAACTTCGAGGAGGTGCTACTTCAGGGCGATATCAGGATGAAGGATAGCAACGGCGAGCGATGGGCGCTCGGGCTACACGGGGCCGAGTGCGACACATCGTGCAACCGGTGTCTGCGCGACTTCTACAACCTCTCCTATCATGGATTGCTGGACTGGCGGTTGGCTATTGACGTGGCACGACTTGCGCTGGATCCCGACGCCATCCTGGACCTTACGACTTCTTGGGGTACCCACGTCAATCCGTGGCAATTGCTCTGCAGTGGCATTAATGCACCGGTTCCCGTGATATTAGAGAATCTCGGATACGAAGATGCGGTCGAGCTGAATGGCCTCCTGGCGCACAACCACAAAATACTTAACAGAGTGGGCATCGTCCGCCATCCCCTGTGGACCGATGATCACCCAGTCTACAGTGCAGCCAAGCTACAGGCAGAGGAAATGTTCAAGGGGTGCGCTATCGAAGCGATGAATCCGTTTGAAGTCATTAGGCACCCTGCGGGAGTATTATCTTCAGGGAAATAGAGCTTGCTGGTAGGAGGGTCAGTGGCGATACCACTGGCGGGATTCACGCCTAAAGTTGGAGCGGGGAACTATCGCCAGTGCCCTGCCATGTATTCGACACCTGCATGAAATGCCCTGGCATTGCCTAGCCGTTCAGGAAAAGTCTGCGGAAGACACTTTCTGCATTACACTGCCAACTCGAACTTCAGGGTGAAGGTTCTTGATTTCGTCAAGTCTGGTGGGCCAAAGAGGATAGTAGGTGGAACCATCTTCGAGATGTGGCTGGGGGCGTTGTGATCCTTGGCACAGCAATCCTTGCGGGGAGTTCGAGTCTCTGACGGTGGATTCTACTAGCCCCTGATACTAAATTCGGGGTAAGGTCACTGGCACCAAGAAGCCCCGTCCATTAACAGACGGGACCTCTTGGCAGAAAGGAGCGCCACCACCACGCAGCTGCAAACTGTTAGCAACCAACAAAATCGGGCAAGACCGTTAAGAGACGCCAAATGCGGAGTCGCGGGGCGCGCCTTCCCTCTCCAGCCTGTTGGCGTCAACGGCTGACTCAGTGTGATCGACGGTCTCGGCAGAGCGCAGCCGAGACCCTTCAAGGAGTCCCCATTCTCAGAACAGCGCATGACCCGTACAAGGCCGCTGCGCCCCCGCTGACCCCTAGACCCTACCAGACTACTACTCATCCGTCTCCCTTCGACTCTACCACAGCCCATGAGCCAGCCGCAGGCATCGCGATGGTACTGGACGGGGGCATACGTCCCCATCGGCGGCGGGATTGCAGCGGGAGGATGGCCCCCCAGAGGCCAGGGCTACCCCGGCATGGCGGCCAACGGCGGCGACCAGGAGCAGCCCTGGCGCCACGGCCGCGTGGGTCAACAGCTCTGGAAGGGATGGCTGGGAGTGATCATTGCATGCGGGTGTACGCCGGGAACGGGGACGGGATGCCCCGCTGAGTGGAGCGCAAGCTCGAGATGTATGCTCAGCGTCGGCAGGCCGACACGGAGATGAGACGCGACTTGGGCCACCCAGGTGAGGTCGTCTCTCAAGTCGTGAATGCGCAGCGCAGCGGCCAATGACGGCAGTTGTGAAACGCTAAAAGGGCTCAACGATGATTAGGGCGCGGCCAGATATACCGGAGGCCCCTGGCGGCGAGGCGCTAAAAGGCAAACTTGATAGCGAGCCTATTGACGGGCTGCCCTGGCCACTGGCCTATATGAGGGTCCCCCCTCTTGGCATACTGAGCTAACTCTGGCGGGTCAACTAAAAGGGTCACGGTCGCTTACCTCCTTACCCCCCATTAGAACGTCTGGATTTTTTCCCCTAATTCTAAACTCTCTTATATTATATCTGCGCGCGAGATGCTTTAACTCTCACACACACACACAGTTTGACTCTATCCCAAGCGTTTTCTCCCTCCACCACCGTTCTGGACAACCACCATCTCAGGGAGCTTGTAACTCGGCATCTTCTCATCAGCGCGGCGAGAGGCGCGACGCCTCTGTCCAGGCTTGCGCTCCTGTTGGGCCTTGGCCTGCTGTTCAAGAATCTTCTGCCACCGCTCATCTAACTCATCCGAAGATGAGCCGTTTTCGGACACATACACACGCGCCGCGCGCCGCCCACATACACTCACCCGCAACCTGCAACCCGCTACTCTCTCACACATACACATACACATACACACGCGCCGCGCCACGCTCAGGCACACGCGACCCGCCACTCTCTGAGGCACGCGCCGTACCCACCTCAGATACCCACAACCCGCTACTCAGGTTGAAGATCTTTGATACCTGATGTTCCGTTTCTAATCCGTGCGCCCTGATGTACGGGGCCACAGCGTCACCGTACCTCAGTTCCTCGTGGGCCGTCCATTTGGATACGATGAGGAAGGGTCAGACGGTTCGGCAAGTGGTAGCGCCACCTCGGCCTCTATCATCGGTTCGAGCCTCCTCAGGAGGGACTGAGGGGACTTTACGCAGTACCACCTTCGAGCTCTGGTGCAGCCCTGAGGGTGCTCGCGGTGGCCTTTGTCTTGCCGGGCCATGCTATTTGCTACACCACTCTTCGGGCGCTACTTCCGCTAGCCGTATTCTTGGGTCAAAGTACAGCGCCTTGATGAGGAAGGACACGGTCAGAATTGAGTCCACCAGTATGCCAAGAGAGAACAGGACCATGACTCCCTCGAAAGTCGGGGTCCAAGCTCCCCGCACATAGAGCAGAAACGCGACAAGATAGACCGTGCCGTTGGTGAGGATGGCCTGGTAGGCCCAATACTTCGTTTTCCCGATTCCGTAGAAGATGCTGTCAATGACGGTGTTGAAGGAAAAGAGAACGTAGGGAACGAACAAGATACCGAACGCGGTCACTGCCCACCGAACAGTGTCTTCATCGTCAGTCAACGCTCCAGCAAAGCTGGGGAAGGCCGGCGTCAGCGCAATCCACACGACCATCATGCCCGTGACAACAAGCATGGACGCGCGCCAAAGGGACTTGACCCTCTCGATGTCCCCAGAAACGTTTGCGACCAACGCCTTCGCCGAATCCGCAAAGGCAAGGACTGGCACGAGCATGAAGCTCCAAAGGATCTGGATGGCGACGTAGTATCCGCCAATCTCGGTGGAGCCAATGGTGTTTACGATCCGCACGATCATGAAGAAGTACGCCACGTTGCGGATGAGGCTGTCAGCGCCGCTTCCCAGACCAACTCGCAAGTACTCCCTCATGTCGGAAAAGGTGGGGAGGTGTCGGTGGCGCCTCGTTGGTCGACGACGATGCTCCGGTCCACGGTCCAGACCGGAGGCACTGTGAAGCGCAGAAGCCTGCCCGGCTCGAATTGACCTCGATGAGCACGCGTTCTGAGTCTTGCTCGTCGAAGCTAATAAGGTCCACACGAAAATCCCTTACGCTTGCGGCTATCTGGGATAGCAGTCGTCCTCGTGTCATCGGGAGAGCGGCGTATAGTTTTAGTCAGAGCAGAAATTGGACCGCATGGCAAGACTAAACAGCATCGTGCGCGAGCGGCTCGGCATGCTCAGCGAGCCCAACGTCGAACCGCTTGCAACGGCTACGCTGTTCAACGCCGAAGGGAACAACGTGTCCAGCAGCCGCTTGTCGGCGGGCTTGAGAGCGGCGGGAAGTAGGTGGTCGGAAATGTTATCGGGTTCCTGGGGGATGGCGAGGTCACTAGGCGGCGATACCCTGGTCAGCGGCGGCTCAGTGGGCAGCCGACCCCCCGGTTTCATGTGGGCCAGGGCCTCGCTCAGGGACAGGACGGCTGGTGTAGCCTCGAGACGCTATCCCTGTCCGCGAGCGCCTGTGTTGCCGTGTCCTATCCTGCCATCTCGCTCGACACAGCCACTGCAGGCCGCCATCGGTGCCCCCAAAGCGCCAGCAGACCGCCCGCCAACCTCCCGTCTACCCGAATTCGAGCCCGGATCATCGCGCCTGTAACTCCCTTACCCCCTTCCACGGTTCTCGCGCCGTCCATCGGTGGATTCGGGCTAAGGCCGCGCCGTGCCCTTAGCCCGAACGTCCGGTTCCGAGAGCGATTCTGCTGGGGTGGCGGTTAGTGGGGCGGGTCCGCGACCAGGCGCTGCAGACGCGCCGTGAATACCTCCACCTGCCCCTTCTTCCGGGAATGGTGGCGGCTCATGTCGTCCAAACCGTCAATCATGTGGCTGGCGTATCCCAGTGTGGCGTCGATGCGGAGTTTACCGCCGCCACGGGATACACTGGCTATTCCATGGAGCGGCAACTGGGAGACGTGCTTGTCGTCCCTACTGTTGGACACAAACAGAAGCCGGCGGTCGGTGGCGGCAATGATGCCGGAGTGTCCTTTCTCCCATTGCAATTCCGGACTGTAGGTGCCCCAGAGCAGGCCCTCGAGGTGTTCGTCGTTATCGAGAATCTCGGCCAGTTTATTGCGCTCGTTTCCGTGGTTGTCCCGGTGCCCCCATATCGGGTGTAGCAGCCGCCAGTCAGCGAGAATCCTGGGTTGCCCGGAAACCTGCCGTGGCGCAGCCGCGTGTTCCTGCATAATGTTGACGAAAGGCAAGGCGTCAGCCTCCCGCCGGAAGTGGGCTGCGTATACTTGGCCTCCCTGGTCAACGAACCTGACCTCTTGACCTTCCGTGTGTTCCGTGTATTCCACTGCCAGGATTGTCCCGTGGGGGCAGCTTGCGATTACTTCCTCCTCCCGCGTATGAAGGAGCAAATCGGTGTGCACAGCGAGCGTAATGAGCAGTATACGGCGCCCGGTGTCCACAGCGAGCGCCGGCCGGCCATGCCATGACGTAGACCAATACTCCGGTTCACCCCCGCCTCCACTGTAATGTCTGGAGGGCTTATGGTAGACCGTTTCCGGTCCCGCTGAGCAGTGCGCCCAGTGGCGGACCTGTTCTCCAAGCGCCAGGACATGGGAAAATGCCGCCGCGACCGACTCTTCGTCGCTCAGCAGACGGCCTCTTACAAACCGGGAGAACTCAGCGGCCGCAAATTGCAAGTCCAGGTCAAAGACTGCTCCCGACTCGCTGCCCGTAGCATTGCCACTTCCCGACCCTCTGAGCCTAACCCTGCCGGGTTCCGGTTCCGTGATTTCGTCAATTTCCAGGTAAGTCAGACCAAAGCGGTTCTTGGACAACCGGCCCCGTTTCAGCAAGATTACCCGGCGCCCGGTAGCGACCACGACCCCCCGGTCATGGCGGGAGCCCCACGCTACATTCTTTGTGTCAAAGCCGCATGAGTGCAGTAACTCGACGTCTTCGCCGGGTTCCAGCAGACCGTAGAGCATCTTGCGCTCGCCCTGGTAGTCTTTCCGGCCCCAGCCCGGTTGCAGGGCTTGCCACTGGTCGTCGATGCTTCGGATTTTCTCGCGTTTCGGCATGATTGTTACCTCCGGCGTAGTTTTTCCGGGTTCGCCGTCCCTGTGTGCCTTCCCCGGTTAGTCGCCGGCGGGGTTGGCCGCGGCGTGGATTTACCGGAGCACGCATTCGAACAACGGCTTGGCCCGGCTTCTGATTTGCTTCTTGCCGTTGTGGTCAAGGTAGTAAGCATAGTCCTGGTCCGTGCTGCCGGTCAACTTCAAGCCGGAGCAGGTCAACGCCTCATTGTAGGCCACTTGCAGGCCCTGATAGGAAACCTCGACCACGTCTTTTGACGCCATGCCGGAGTTCAGCATGAGAATACGCCGGTCGGTGGCCACGACGACTCAGTTGTGGACGCCGAATTCAAAGCGCTTCACTCCGGTGATCGCCACCATAACCATATCTCCGAGGGTGTTGAACTCCGCGGCGTCGCCCCAACGTCCGCCCATCCAGTACTCGATGTTCTCTCCGTCTTCCAGAACTTCTTCGAGCATGCAACCGCGCTGCGGCGAGAGTCACCAAAGACGACGACCGCAAGCCCATCCGCGTCAGCTTTGCCGGATTCAATGTTCCGGTGGAGATCAAGCGAAGCTGCCACCGTAACGTCTGGACGGCGGTCCGAAGTCAGCTGATCGCCAAGTACACGCGGGATCCTAGGGCCTCAGGGTACGGTATCTACCTCGTGTTGTGGTTCGGCAACACCGAGAAATGCCGCCCCACAAAGTGCGAGGGCTGGACCCCGGAGGCGGAGGAGGACGTTAGACTCAGAATCCAGCAATCGCTCGACGGTCGAGAAGGGCGCTTGATTTCCGTGTGTGGGGTGGTGTCGCAACGCCGCAGTAGTGCGAGCGCTGGCCGGTCGACCAGAGGCTGGACGACGTCGGGCCGCGAGCATGGGCAGTAACAATGCCGCCCTAGTTATCATCTTGCAGTGACAGACTCTGGCGAGCCGGCTAGGACGAACCACATTCGAGCTTGCAATGCCATTGTAGCAACGAGGAGTGACTAGGCTACAACAAGAATCCACCTGAGCCAATACCGAGGTATCAGGAGGTGCAGACTTGGCCGATCCAGCAGCAAAATCCCTACTACATGGCCTTCAGGAATCTCGCCACACCTCAAGACAACCGCAGATCTGTCGGGTCGAGGAGTGTCCCACATTTGCTGGTTGCCAACAATCACTGGCTACCCCCCATACCAGAACGCCAGCAGCAATGAAAACTGGCGCATTCAGAATCTGCAACACTGCGATCTCAGTTGTGCCGCACGGATCCGCCTAAAGCCACTGTTTCTGGCCGGTAACGTAGATACTCTGGAAGTCTTCATCGGACTTGGTCAGGTAGATAATGCCTTCCACCAGCCCAAGTATACCAGCCGACATCAGAGCAATATAGCCAATCACGTACATAAATAGCCCAATCAAGACGCCAACGCCGAAAATCCCCAAATACAAGAATATATTGCCCAAAATCAGAGCCACCACCAAGCCGCCGCCGCCAACTGCCAGCTGTATTATTGCGGGCTTCTTGATGCCCAGGTAGAACTTGTGGACGCCAGTCCAGCCAAGGAATATCCCCAGCAGCCCGGCAACCACCTTGGTCTTCTCGGAGCCCATCACGCCCTCTAGGGCGCCGCCAATCCCGGCGCCGGAGGCCGACACAGCACGATAGATGGCTACGGCATCGCCGCCCTGCGCCTCGAAATCCACCCGCATTCCCCGGTTGGGAATTGCCTGGTCTTTCCATTCGGCTCCAACGAAGTTATATCGGTTGCCGTCATCCCCCGCGATTAATCCCGAATTGGTTTGAGCGGAGTAATCCAGAATTTGTCCATTCATCCCAAGTCCTCCCTTTCCTGCTGAGCTGCTGGGACCTGACGAGTTTTCCCGGCTAACTATGGCTCTATGGCAAGTAGTCTGATTTGGGTACACTGGGAGAGTAATAGGTTTCCCGTAGCCTGTCAAACCCGCCGCGCCGCCTATAGTTAGCCTACGTTCTCTGCCGTTTATAGTGAGCTGTGACCTTACCCCGTTATTAGTATCAGAGGCTAGTAGAGTGCAGCTACCGCTTCAGCATACTCCTTTGGCGACCTGCCTTTCAACGAGCTGTGGGGTCTGACCTCATTGTAGTCCCGCCTCCAGCTCTCTATGACCTCCCTGGCATGTTTTATGCCCATGAACCAGTTGATATTCAGACCTTCGTCACGCAGCCGTCCATTGAAGCTCTCGGCGAAGGCGTTCTCCACCGGCTTGCCGGGACGTATGAAGTTTAGCTTGACGCCCCTATGGTACGCCCATGCATCGAGGGCCTTGCCTGCGAACTCAGGTCCGTTATCCACGGTAATGACTTCAGGCAGCCCTCTTGTCTCCGCCAGCCTCTCCAGGACGCCGACTACTCTGACGCCGCCCAGGGAGGTATCCACCTCAATGGCAGGACACTCCCGCGAGTAGTCATCCACGATCGTCAAAGCTCGGAAGCGTCGCCCCGTGATGGTGATGTCACTAACGAAGTCCATGGACCACTTCTGGTTAGGCCGTTCGGGAGCAGGAATGATCACCCTGGCTCCTGCCGCGCCCTTACGACGCCTCTTTCTTCGTAGGCCAAGCCCCTCCTCCCTGTAGATACGCTCGGTCCGCTTGTGGTTGACTACCAATCCCTCCCTCTTGAGCATGATGTGCAGCCTGGGACTGCCAAACCGCTTCCTCTCTCCTGCCAGCTCACGCATCCTCGTGCGGAGTTCATCATCATTACCCCGCTTCGCCTCATAGCGATAGACCGAGGGTGATACACCGGTCAACAGACAGGCCCTCCTCTCGCTCACCGTCAGCCCTGCGTACTTGGCCTTCCAGTTGTAGAAGGTGGCATCGCTCATGCCGTGCTTACGGCACAGGTCGGCTGTCTTCGCCCCCGCCGCAGCCTCATTCAGTACGGCTATGATCTGTTCCTCTGTGTACCTCTTCCGAACCATGAGTCCTCCTTAAATGAGCCTGTCTCAGAAATCGGGTGCACTCTGGGTCGTTGATCTTTATCTTCCGGAGTCCGTCGGCATTGCGCATATCTTTCACGTATTGCCGAGCAAGCCACGAGAGCGTACGCCGCAATCGGTCTATACTGATAAGCGAGAATCCTGCCAGGGAGCTTTATGAGACAAGCTCAAATGCTCTATTCTAACGGAGTACTCTACTTCCCTGTGTTACTATTTTATGGGGTAAGGTCAAGGAACCGCCGACTGGCACGACGAAGCTGAGCGACTGGCTGGCAGAGAACGGCGACGGGCTAGGGAGACGGTACGTGTCGGAGCTTCGGCGGAACTATCGCCAGAACACCGACTCCGGTTCCTACCGCAAGTGGACGAGTCAAGTAAACAATGAGCTCTCTTATGACAACGGAGCAGATGGGCATTGACATTGTGGGAGCACCTTAAGGAAGCAGATACATGATCCTTAATGCTCTGCGGCAATTCAGGAGTCTTTCTGGCTACCACTACAGAATGGTCGTCCTCACAATCCTCCTGCCGGCGATCGGGCCTACGAGCCTCGCCTTGTTCGGACCCGACCACTTCATCCTGCGGGTCATCCTCTATGTCGCTGCATTCCTCGTATGGTCAGTGTTAGCTGTACTGGCCGTGGCCTCAATGCTAAATAGGGACAGGTCCGAAGCAGAGCAGCTACTGAGCCAGAAGCTCGAAGCGCTTTCAACCCAGATCGGCAGACTGAAAGAGGAACATGAGGATTCCAAAGTGGACTTTCGGCAACAGGTGAACGACCTAGAGGAGGTCGTCAGATCGACACTTAGAGAAGAGTTGGGGGTCGTTCTTCCATCTCGGCGAATCTCATTACGTGCCATGTTCACTGCCGGAAGCGCAACGATGTCCGTCAGTTTGAGCGTAGTCGGGGGGAGCAGGCTGGCGCGCCTTCGACGGTGGTTCCGGCGCGCTATGCGTCGGATATGGGAAGTGGTCTACGGAAAGCCGGATGACAGTTAGGTGGCTGGGCGTCTGTATACCTGCGAATGTGAGGCGGTTTAGTGGGGTTGAGTGTATGGCCGTGAAGGGGGTGTCCTATGATGGAACCGTGTAATCCGGCTTGTCCGTGGGCATTCTTCGGGCCTATGTTGGGCATCCTGGCCTACTTTGTAATAAGTGGGTTGCTCTACAAAGTGACCAAGAGTACGAAGGTAGTGTATGCCTTCACCCTGGTTTTGTACTTCGGGGCTATTGGCTTGGGCGCCTATCTGCTGACTAGGCCATAATCGGCGAAGGCTGGCGGCCGGTAGGGTTGACATTGCGAAGGCGCTAGGTCTTGTCCAGGATGGAGGAGTTAACGATCACGCATCCTTTCACATGACGGGGTTTATTAACCGCGTGTCGCCTCAAGCAAATCTTTATTGACCAGTGGCATCAGTTCCAGTCTTTCGCGTCTTCTGCGCTGCGGGCGGCAGCCTGGGCCCTGCGGACCTCCGCTACCATCATTTCCGCCGACAGACTATCTGCGGTGTGGCCGAAATACACCGTCTCGCCTTCGCCGTCAACTGCTACCGCAGCACAGTACATGCTCTGTGTTCGAGCGCTCTTGTCATTCAACCAGTTCCCCACATGGAATACCAGGAGCGCAATCCCGATAGCCGCGCCGTGGATAACCCACTCAATCGCCGAATTAGGCTCGAAAGGACCGGGGTCGAAACCAAACCAATACAGGGCGTGAAACAGTAGCTGCAACAGCATGAGAAAGGAGGTTAAAGGTAACAGCAGGAAGCCGGCTAACATGAACAAGAAACCGGGCGCTTTCAGGAACCAGTTTGACCCGCCCGTTTTGACTGGCTGCCGGTCCACCTGAACCGACGAAATTGCGAGGAGGTCAATGGTTCTGCCGCGGAGCGCCAGACGTCGCTGCGAAAGCCGGACTCCTTCGTCTTGATAGAGCGTCTGATCCGGTTCGGGAGCGTTTGCCTGGCTTGCGACCTGCCAATGTTCGGCAGCAGTTTCCCGGTTCGCCGACCCTTCAGTCTGCTCGCTGTGCGACGTCTCCAACTGGGACAGTTCCCGGAGCAGTTCCCGCTCCGCCTCGTCGTCCGGGTCCGCAGCCGCGTCCGCCCCGTCCTCGGACCGTCCGGACAGGCCCCACTCCGGCGCGGACATAAAGCCGTGGTAGGCCACGTCCAGGTCGGAGGCTCGCAAGGAGGCTACCTCACCGGAGCCAAACCATGGTGGAGCCGAGACTGAATCGTCCAGCCAGGGCTGAGCCGCATCCAATGCGATGGCATAGGCCAACATGGGGTCGGGTTCGCCCCGTCCGGCCGCCGGGTCTGGTCCCGTCAGAGATTCTTTCAAAGCAGTTAACTGACCTATCTCATATGCCCCCGCCTCCGTTGGCGGCAGCATACCCGTGTGCATCGGGACCGCAATGAACCAGTATATGCAGCCGACTACCGCGCCGCCGAGGGAATTCGCCCACCATTGGGTCAGCCATAAAGCCAGCCAAAGCCCGCTGCCAACGCCCATCAAGGCACCGGCCAACATTGCCCCTCCGAATCCATCCGCTAGACGCTCCCTCCTTATCCGTATCGGGTTGTCATAGAAAAGGCCTTGGCGCTGCATGTACTCCCCCAACTGGTCCCCGATAGCGTCCTTATGCCCGTCCATCAGGTCACGCAGCGCTTTCACCGTTGTGGGGCGCGATGGCAAGCTGTCGAATATCACCTGTTCCCACTCAAACTGCGCGGGGCCCTGCTGCGACAGCCGGTATAGGAAGCCGCTCCTTGTTCCCACGCACTCGAATCGCAACGCGCCGCGCTGGCACATCTCGATTATCGCCGCCAGCAGGGTTCGGTCGCTGACATCCCTGCCTTCCAGCGCCGATACCACTGCCGCCGGCAGCACAACGCGCTGCCGGGTTCCCAAGTCCAATGAATCCCGATGCTTGATCCCCCGCCAGGGCCGGTACCTGAGCCACAGCCACAGCACGAGCAGCAACGCGATGCCAATGCCAATCGTGCGAAAACCCCAGACCGCCAGCTGCTTCCAACCCATATCCCGGAAATCGGGGAAACCACTCTCGGCGATAGCCCCGCCAGGGTCCAGCGCGAACAGCAAGCCAATGACAACAATCGCCGCCAGCGTTGACAACACACTCGCCATGGGACTCCTTCCTTCCTGCCCATCGCAGGTTTCCCCGCGCCCGGCCCGGGTTGTGCCGCTTGCGATATATTATACAGGGAATCCCATTTCTCTTCACGGCCAACGGAACCCTGCCGCCGCCCCGCTGTTCGCATTCACCATCGCTTGAGGCACTCCCACGCTCCTCCCCAGCCATTCCAGAGAGGGCAGGTGGCAGGGAGACCAAGTCCGACCGGAACAGTTACATGAAATCGGTAGAGGGTTCTAAATATGCGCTTCAGCCTTTACTATATGCTTGATATACTCTGCGAAAGGTGAACCATAAGCATGACGATACTGCGACGGATAACAAGAGCCTGTTCCATGCACATTTGCGTCTTGGCGTTGATTCTGGCGGCCCTGTCCGCCGCCTGCGGCTCCGATGCGCCTTCGACCTCGCCCACATCCGGGACCGCCGATGCGCCTTCGACCTCGCCCACGTCTGGGACCGCCGATGCGCCGGCAACTGAGGGGGCCGAGAGCGAGTCTCCGCCTTCCCTGGGCTCCGTTGCCACGGATAGGGAAGTCCTGGTCGCGTTCTACAACGCTATGGACGGGGACAACTGGACGAACAACACCAACTGGCTGAGCGAGGCTCCCCTTGCAGAATGGCACGGGGTCCACACTAACAGCAACGGGCGTGTTTTTAATGTGCGCCTTACCGACAACCAGCTGAGCGGGGAGCTGCCGTCCGAACTGGGCAGCCTTACTTACCTGATAATACTGGGAACCAAGGATAACCAGGTGAGCGGGGAGATTCCAGTGGAACTTGCCAACCTCAATTACCTGGCAGCCCTGGAACTACACGGCAATCAGTTAAGCGGCGAGATACCGCCTGAGTTGGGCAACCTTCCCAGACTAGGCAGTGTGCGTCTTGAAGACAACCAGTTCAGTGGTGAGATACCGCCCGAGCTGGGCAGCATCTCCACCCTGGAATTTCTGCACTTAGACGGTAACCAGTTGACTGGGGAGATACCGTCCGAGTTGGGCAGCCTCTCCAGCCTGAAACGTCTGAGGCTAGGCGGTAACGACTTGAGTGGGGAGATACCGTCCGAGCTGGGCAGCCTCTCCAACCTGGAAATTCTGGAGCTATATGGTAACGACTTGAGTGGGGAGATACCACCCGAGCTGGGCAGCCTCTCCAACCTGGAAGTTCTGGGCTTAGATTTTTACCAGTTGACCGGGTGCATACCAGGAGAGTTGCGAGGAGTACTGAATAGCGACAACGACGGCTACAGCGGTCTACTATTCTGCTGAGCCTCATGCCTTACGCCGGGCAGGGCCTTTGTTGGGGTCCTGCCTGCCAATGGATGGGAGCGCCGCACATCCCCTTCTCCAATTCCCTAATCCACCACCCCAGGGCCTCGTGGAGCTCCTGCTGGCCTAGGCAATAAAGTTCCTGGTAGTAATAGGCGTGGCGCCAGCTGGTGTGGGCAGGCGCGGGGGTTGACGGCGTCGGCGGGCGGCTGACGGGCCCGCCGCTCCGTCATACACGAGTTAGCGCGTAGAAATAGCCGGCAATGCCCGCGCCGCAAGAGACCATCGTCCAGGCGTAGATTACCTTCTCGTGTCCCCCAAGTTGTAGATGGCGATCACACCCGCGTACCATAGGGGGTACGCCGATAGGAACAGAAGCGCCTCCTGCCAGGGGATTTCACCAGGGAGCGTCGAAGGAAATGAGCGGGGCAACCACGCCCGAAATCTTTCCGCTCAAATGGTTAGGACAGGCTCAACATGAGCGAGTGCAGGCTCCGTACTTGATACGGGAACGGGCAGCGCCATGCGCCATAGCCAACACGCGCTGTGAGCGCCTCTAGGGCGATATGCCGTCCGTCCCCGGCTGAGGGCGCGTGGCTTTAGCAGAAGGGCAGGCTGTCACGGACAGAGTAGCCCCAGGCCAACAACTGGTCTTCCAGTCTGCTTGACACGCGCACGCACCCGCTCAAGTCGTTCTGGCTGAGGTCCAGATATCTCAGGTTGGAGAGGCTGCCCAGCTCCGCCGGTATCTCCCCGCTCAACTCGTTGTCGTTGAGGTACAGCGTTTCCAGGTTGGAGAGGCTGCCCAGCTCCGCCGGTATCTCCCCGCTCAAGGCGTTGAAGCTGAGGAGCAGCGCTTTCAGGCTGGAGAGGCTGCCCAGCTCCGGGGGTATCTCCCCGCTCAAGTCGTTGTCCCAGAGGGACAGCGTTACCAGGTGGGAGAGGCTGCCCAACTCCGCCGGTATCTCCCCGCTCAAGCCGTTGTCGTTGAGGCCTAGCAATCTAACGCGCCCCTGCCCCTGGTCAGTGGAGACGCCCTCCCATTCGCCGAGGGGCGCGTCGCTCAGCCAGTTGGTGCTTATATTCCAGTTCCCACCGTCCGTTGCGTTGTAGAGGGCAACCAGGGCTTCCCGGTCCGTTTCGGCGGAGGTCGGCCCAATGGTGGGCACAGGCGGTCTGGTAGCCGTCGGTCGCGGCGCATCGGTGGCGGTGGGCGGCGCTGTCGCAGTAGCAGGTGCAGGCGCATCAGTGGCAGTGGGCGCGTCCCCTAACGCTGGGGTGGATGCGGTCCGGTCGGGGCCTGTCACACCGGACGGCTCATCAGAGCCGCAGGCTGCGAGCGCTGCCGTAAGGGCCAGGGTAAGGACAACGCTCAACAGGTTCACATATCTTGTTGTGCGTGTACGGGTAATTTTCCTTCTCTCCCAGTCTTGACTAGCACCATATATCCACAGATTCATACGTATGGTATAGCGGAGGTGCTATGGGTGTCAATGCTGAGACACCCGTTTCGCCACTCCCAAATATGTGTTGGTATGTCGGCTTCCTCGGGGATGAGCGGGCGCCCCATGCGCCATAGCCAACACGCGCCGGGAATACCCAAAGCGGTGTTCCTAACGTGTGTTGGGTATGGCGCACGACACCGCCCATCCTGAGCCTGTCTGTTTCAAACCAGCAGAGGGTCGGGAAGTCGGTCTGGTGGAGGCCGGTCTGAACCAACCTGGGATAGGTGTGGCGGCCGGAGCGGTAGCCTGGGCCGTTGGAAGCGTGGTGGCAGGCTAGGAAGGCACGTTACTGCAGGCTTCGTCGCGGCTCGCCTTCAGGTCTTCGATCGGAGCGACGGAACTCACATAGATGAACTGTGTCTTGGCGTCGTCCATATTGTTGGCGGTGGGGAACATCATGAGCATGCTTGCCTCGAAGACTTCAGTGTCCCCCTGGGCCCAGCAATCCCAGGTCTGAGTGAGGATGTCCTCCTTGCTCTCGCCGCCTCCGCAGGCGGCCAGGAACAGGATGGACGCCAAGATACACATAAGTGGAATGGCGATAAACGGAAAGGGTTTGGAGTGGATTCTCATTGTTCGTTCCTAATAGTAGTTGGCCTACCGCCGGAAGGTCCTGCCCCAGGCTCCGGCCTGCGCCCATCTATGTCACGGAAGGATGTGGAGGGAGCCGGAAGCGGCTGTGTGGCTAGGCCAGCAGGAAAATCTGGGGGCGGCGTTCGCACTAGACCGCCATCGCCGTTTGTCTCCAATCGGGACTAAATAGAATACATCTCTTACGGCTCAGGGAGCGAAATCAACCCAGATCATCGCCTTTGACATTACCCGACAGCCCGGCCTTCTGTCAATATGATTGAGGGATTGGGTTCTGATGGGGTGAGCACGAACCGGGCCTATCTTCGCCGGGTCGCAGTTATTGTCGGGACCAGGTTGCTTTGGCAGAGGCTTATGGCTACGCCGCCAAATACGCTGCCTGCGCCAGGCTGGCGACCCTCTCCATTGAGGCGTTGCGAGCCGCCCGTGGTACTGGCTGTCGCAAGATCAGGGCGAGCAAAGTGTGTGGGTGCAGCTCCTTCGTTGTCGACGGGCCAACCGCGAATAGCGCGCAATGGCTGGGGCGTTGGAAGGGTGTTTTGCCTCTGCCGAGCGCCAGCCACTCGCCTGCACAAACGAAGAGACGCTGCTGATACGGCAGGGTCTCGGCGACTTCGTACTGTACCAGAGGGGATGCCCAGTGCCGCCTGCCTGGTCTCCCCACCGGGGCGAAGCAGGGTAGATGGACGATTACACCGCCAAAGCGAAAGTAATGGTAAAGGTTCTTGATTTTGTCCAGTTAGGTGGACTCTACTAGCCTCTGATACTAATAACGGGGTAAGGTCACAGCCATCTGAGGTGGCGTAGGATGATACTGGAGAGGGAACGCATGGAGAGGAGCGAGAGGCCGCGAATTCCACTCCGATTATACCGTATAATTGAGCCACTTTCACCCTCAACCACCATCCAGGAAGAAGGCACGAATTGAAAATCAAACGCTTGGTTATGACCGCCGTCGCGCTGGCGCTACTGACTGTGACGGCCTGCAGCCCGGAGGCGACGCCCTCTCCTACACCTGTACCCATTCCCACGCCCACATCCGCGGCCGTGCCCACACCAACGCCTGGAATTACTGCGCTGCCCGTCCCCGCAACACCGGTGCCCCGCTCAGACGTTGAGGCGGCTTTCGACAAGCCGCTGTCCTCCGGCCTGTCCGTTGCAGACGTGACGGAGAACGCGCTACCAAGCGTGGCGCAGATCATCGCGGGGTCCGGCTCAGGGAGCGGCTTCATACTCAACGAAGGCGGGCTGGTGGTAACCAACAAGCACGTTGTGGATGGGAGCAGCCGGGTTACCGTCCGGCTGGCGGCCGGCGGCGAGTACCAGGGCAGCGTGACCCAGCGGCATCCCACCCTTGACCTGGCCTACATCCAGATAGGCGCCACCAGGTCTTTCACCCCAATCGCCGTTGGAGACTCGGATGCAATCCGCGTTGGCGAAGACGTTATAGCAATAGGATTCCCTCTTGGCAACTCCCTGGGACTGGAGCCTACTGTAAGTGTGGGAATCATATCCGCCAAGCGGGATGGCCGTTTGCAGACGGACGCGTCGCTCAACCCCGGCAACAGCGGCGGGCCGCTGCTGGATATGTTTGGGCAGGTTGTTGGAGTGGTTGTATCCAGAATTGAATCCATCGATGGCGGGAGGGCCGTCTCCGGCATAGGCTTCGCCATCCCCATCAACGCAGTGAAGTCCGGGCTTGGGGAGCAGGTATCCCCCGGCGGCAAGGTCCTGCCAACCCCTACGCCCTTCCCGACAATCCCGCCACCGCCGGACATCGATGCCACCAAGACCGCGATAGAGGCGATAGACGCCTTCCGGCGGGAGTCTGAGCAGGCCACTCGCACCGCCATTGAAGCCCAGGCGACAGCCGAGGCGTACGCCGCCTCCCTGGAAGCCACCCGCGTAGCCGGTCTGCCCACCCCAACGCCAACCGCTACCCCCACGGCCACACCTTTGCCCACAGCCACGCCGACGGCGACTCCCACACCCACGCCGGAACCCACAGCAACCCCCACTCCAACGCCGACGCCCACACCCACCCCAACGCCGCATCCGAGGACTCATTGCGCCGAGTGGGAAGCCCTTGTACTGGACTGGATCAAGCAGGGCAACGAGTATCCCTATGGTAATGTGCCCGACCATCCTCGGTTGTCCGCTAAACAGGGGGCAGAGTTATGCCTAACTTCCTTCCCAAGGGGTATTCTTTCCCCCAACCACAATACCCATGAGATCTGGCGAGGGGATCCTAGTTTAAGGGTTGGATACGAAGAAGGTGACCTCCTGCCCGGTCTCTATGAATACCGTCGCTCGGGTGATAATCGTGTTGAGAGTCGTAGTTGCAGCATCACCGTCAACTATGCCTACCCGGACGGACCACATGGCGATGTGATTACATTGCCTTACGGTGAGCCGTTCACTTTCGAGTTCTTCACATATCACAAAAGGGCTCTTTTTGACGGCGGCTTCAGGGCTAGCACCGGCTGTCGTGGCCACCTCTACCGCATTGGGGACTAGGGACGGTTGGGGGGGTGTATAGTTATTTCAGCAGGAGGTTAGTCATGAAGAAAACCAAGAAGAAACCAGAGCAGATTTGTGGTGTACTCGTCTATGAGGGCCTACAGTTGCCAATGATTATGGTGCAGGGATGGTTTAGTGACCAATATGATTGTTTCAGGTTGTTTCTTAAGGCTCTGACCGATGAGGAGCAGGAGCAACTGTTTCGCGACGAGAAACATTTGGAATCAGTGAAGGCAAAGTACAAAACACTATGGGATGATGGGACATTCAAGAAAAGTGCCAGCAAAACACGCGGAGTTCATAAAC
Organism: Dehalococcoidia bacterium; assembly: GCA_965263185.1. Taxonomy (GTDB): domain Bacteria; phylum Chloroflexota; class Dehalococcoidia; order Lucifugimonadales; family UBA2985; genus JAPPHY01. The sequence continues at coordinate 248,268 of OZ253588.1, forward strand.
TGCAAGATCAACTGAGGTATGGGGGGCGTAATAGTGCGGGGTTCGGTTACTGGATTAAGTGCGTGTTCAATGAGATTGCCAAAACGGGTGGCCTAGAGGCGCTGTTGAAAGAGTTAGGAACTGTCGAGACGGCGCACGATAGATTCAAGCCTTGGTTTTATAGGACCAAGAAAGTGCGCAACTTAAACGCGGCCGATGCCGCTAGGATACTCGCGTGTTATGGCCATCTACAGCCCGAAGAGAGGCCGTTGCTGACTAGGGGAGCGCTAAGGGGCGCAGCAATACTCTTGGATAATAAGCCACCTTCTAAGAAAACGGATGAACTAGAGGAGGAATATCAGGACGAGTTGAAGCGTAGAGGGCTGGAGGAACTGGCCACCGCATATATCAACAATAAAGAGGATTTGGCGCGGTTTGGAGAGTGGCGTATGCAGGAAGGTGAGAGTTGGTTCTGTGAGGTGGTCCATAAGAAGTGGTATCCGGAACGCTAGGCACCCGGGTTCTCCACTGAATTAAGAAGAGAGATGAGTTCTTGGAAATCTCAAGAGAGGTTGCCAGGGGGTTATAGATTATCTACCTCTCACAGGTCTGAGCCGTATTGACCTTCCCCCGAAATTAGTATCACTGGCTAGTAGAGTCCCGCCATAGATTCAGCGTGTAAGTTGTCAGCGAAAATGGGACTGCGATAATCCCACCCTGGCTTCCTTGGCTCGGGACTGACCCATAATGGGACCGGCGTAATGCCCTGAGTGTGTGTAGGCCGTTAGAGACAATGGGACAGAACGAATCTCAGGATGAAGGTTCTTGATTTTGTCCAGTTAGGTGGGACAGACGGGACTTGAACAAGAGGGGGCGCACCTCGTCGTGGCGCACCCCAACCCCTTCGACTCACCCTCTATGGCGACACTGCTCAAGGGTACGTATGAGAGTTGTTCAAATTGCCTCCCACTCGTCATCACTTCGTTTTCCTAGTCCAAATGAGGGGTTACATTCGAGAGCCGATAGAGTTGGTCCCTAAGTCCTCGGTGTACCTGCACGACGGCTCGGAAGCAAATTCTGAGCACCCCCAGAAGCGACCGTTTCTTCCCTCTCTCAAGATAAGGACGCCAAGGCCACACCCAGGGCAAACGTCCGGGGGATGATCGCAAGCTGGGTTCGTGCATTCGCTTGGCATGTGACGCTCAGTGATTACAGCATATCCCTCTCCGCAATTTGGACAGCGCGGAGACAGATGCTGGCAGTGCGGATAGTTGGAGCAACGCAGGTTGCCGCGGCTCTGAGAAACCAGGAGGCGGCCACTGGGACAACGTGGACACTTCCAAGCAAGCTTGCCGATTTGTCGCACGAGGCTGGACTCTCGGCCTAATTCCAATGCGAACTCGGACGGCCGCAGCGCATCGGCAACCAAGTAGGTTGCGGTCCGCGCCCGTGTCATGGCGACGTAGAAGAGCCGACGCTCCTCCGCGAAGGGATATGCATTTCCTAATATTGGCGGCAGCACCAGGTCCATGAGAGGGTCATCTTCAACTCTTGAAGGGAAACCATAGCGTCCGTCATTGAGATCATGCACGACCACGAAGTCGGCTTCACCGCCCTTTGCCCGGTGGATGGTGCTGGTTTCGATTTGCAGCTCTTGTTGGAACGGACGCAACGACAAAGCCTGCCCGCTTCGGCGATAGCGGCCTAGCACCAAGACCGAGGCCCTCCCTCCTGTTCTCTTACTCAAGATTTCCGACAACGCTAATTCCACACCCTCTTGTGGGTCGCCACTTGAGACGACGGCAATGCCTCCGTCGTCGGCAGTGGGCGCCGGTAGCAACGGCCGCTGCATCTGCTCTGGGTTCCGTTGCACGAATTCCGTTGCCGGCTCAAGGATGCCTTTCCCGAATCGGAAGGTCTGACTCAGCGTGCATTCCCTTACGTGGCCAAGGTAGCTCTGGCAGTCCCTCAGGATCCTGACGTCGCTTCCAGCGAAGCGGTAAATGGATTGCCAGTCGTCTCCCACAAGGAAATATGCAACGCCGCGCGCCTTGAGAGCTTGGAGCAGCGCCATGCGCCCGGCAGAAATGTCCTGAAACTCGTCCACCAGGACGTACTTGTAGCGCGACTCCCACACTCCTTCGTCAACAATGTGCACGGCACGATTGATGAGGTCATGGAAGTCAAGGGCCCGTTCTTCCTGGAGCATCTGTTGGTAGCGGGCGTATGCTTCCTCGAAAACGTCCAGGAAGCGGTGGTTGCGTCGCCGGTCCTTGTGGGCCTGCGCGCGGCTACGTAGTTCTTCTCGTTCGAGGTTGGCTGTTTTGACATGGTTCAGGAAGGTGGCTAGCAACGAGGCAAGCCCCACTCTCTGTTGGGACAAGTGCGCCACAAGTTCACTCAGTGGCAGTGGCACAAGCGATACCCCTTCGGCTTCGAGCTTTACGCGAAGGGCCCGTAAGAGCGAGCCTTGGGCATATTGCCAACTATAGGTTTCGATCAGCTTCGTCCCAAAACCCAAATGAGTCTGCCTCTTCCACTCAACGCCCTCGGCGTATCCCTCCCAGGAAGGCGGTGGGTGACAGTCCTCGTCAAGGGCGAAGTGCTCAATGTAGATGCCGTAGTCCGGTAGATAGAAGTCAGGCTGATATTGCCGGTAGTTCGATGTCGCGGTCCGATGCTCGTACTGCCCCTCGTAATCGAACCTTACCCCGTTTTTGGTAAGGAAGTTCGCAATCTCCAGCTCCTCGAAGCTCTTTACCAGGTCTTCGCTCAACGTGCGGAGCTCGGCGTTGTGCACATACTCGTTGTACGCGGGCGGGCCATCGAAATCGAAGGGTGAGCGATAGGGGGCGCTGTAGTTGGCCAGAAACTCTATAACTGCCTCCGCCATCCTGGGGTCCTGCAAGAGCTCTTCCAGAATGCGTTGAAGGCCGAGAGCAAGGGCCCAATCGTCCGTGGCCAGCTTTGAAATGGTTGGCGCAACGTCGGACTCCGCAATCACGCGGTACCCAAAGGCGTGGATGGTGGAAACGTCAGTTTCAGCGAGATCGCCTGGTAGCCGGTTTCGGATCTCCTCCGCCGCATTGCGGTTGTATGCCAGAACGAGGATGTCGTTCGGCGACACGCCTGCGTTGCGAACGAGGTGAGCCACCTTTGCGATTATCACTGCAGTCTTTCCAGTTCCCGCCCCGGCCAGGACCAGTGTGACGTCCTCATCCGTGGCGACAGCCTCAGCTTGTTCCTCAGTCAGCGGAGGGAGTTGGACGGGTGCGGCAGCGCGGACAGAAACGATGCTCTTCTTGACGAATGCGCTGTTCGCTTGGTCGCGCGCCGTCTCCAGTTGCCCCTCCGCGGCCAAAGCCGACAACCGCAGGAGCGCTCCTTGCTGACTATCGGTGAACTGGGCCTGCACCACCGCGCCGCAGCGTTGCAGAGTCTCGCACAATGTCGAGTGCAACTCGACGGCGCTGGATTTACGTACAAAAGTGTCGCCTGAGAGCATCCGCTGCAGTTGGTCATCCAAACGCACGAGGCGAGGCCCCTGCTCGGTCGCGTACCTCCTCGCCGCTTCAACAACACCCTCCCGCAACCGGGCTGCCGGCTCATGACGCAACCCCGGGACGGAGTACTCCGCTCCGCCAGTAGTGCGAATCTTTAGCCGCTTCCAAAACCACGAACGACGAACGTTGAAGGCCTCCAGTGCGCCCACGGGGAGGTCGATGGGAGACCGTCCCGTCTTGCGTTCAAGACGCAGGCGGTCACCGCTCAATGCAATGTGTGAGGTGGATTGAGGAAACACCCGGTATGGCCAAACGCTGTCGGCCGATATTTGATCTGAGGCTCTCATTTTCGCAACTCGCCCCCATTATCGCTGGCAACCTACAGTCACAGCGCAATTGTACTCCCACTCCCATTTGCCTTGCCCATGCGCGTCTAGATCTACAGCCCAGGAGTAGGTCATTTTTCGTTGCTATTGCACCCTGTACATGAAAGAAGGTGGAAACGCAATAACAACATACTCGGCTCCATTGTATTCGCCTCGGTGGGCTTCCTCAACATCCTCGTCCTAAGAAGATGCCCATCCATTCGCATTTACATGCCCATAGCTCTAGTTTAGACTTCTAATCCAAATCCAGCGCTAAAGGTGTGCTCTTGCGCTTCATATTTGCGTTCATTATTCTCTTCGGAATCCTCGCCGGATGTTCGGAAAATGGCACGGAGAACCAGAGTGGCGCTAGTCCCACTCTGGTTGCCATTGCGACAAGTACGGCAATCCCGTCACCGATGGAATCAACATCCCTGCCGACACCGGCGCCGACTCCAACTCATACTCCGGCTGAGGCGCCGTCCCCTACTCTTGCTCCCTCTGTTGCGAATACCCCTACCCTACCGCCGACACCGACAGCTGAGACTACTGAGACTCTGCAACCAGTCGAGACCGCAAGCCCGACCTGGACCCCGCAGCCATTACCGGGTACTTGGCGCGGCCTGGTAGTGGCTCCGGAAGAGCGATGTTCACCGTACGACTCTGACGACTACCTCTACAGCCAGTCGGTAGAGAGGCGCATAGTCGAGGAACTGAATGGCCTAATCTACGGCCCATACACCGGAACCCATTTCGAAAATACCCGTCAGACCGACATCGAGCACATTGTCGCACGCTCCGAGGCCCACGATAGCGGCTTGTGCGCTGCGGATGCTGAGACCAAGAAGCGGTTTGCCTCCGACCTGCTCAATCTTACCCTGGCCAGCCCGGAGGTCAACCGTCACCAGAAAAGCGCAAAGGACGCCGCGGAATGGCTTCCTGACCTCAACCAGTGCTGGTTCGCAGACCGAGTAGTGTGGGTTCGCCAGGAATATCAGCTCACCATAGACGAGACAGAAGCCGACGCCCTTGAGACTGTGCTGTCTGGATGCTCATCGGTTGATATGGTGATCAGTGAAGCCACCACCAGTCCCTCCACTGCTACACCCTACCCCACGCCCGTTGCTGACGCGCTTGCCGTGTACGATGACAACGGCAACGGGCGCATTTCCTGCGCGGAGGCAAGGGCCCACGGGATAGCGCCAGTGCGTGAGGACCATCCGGCTTACCCATACATGAATGACGCAGATGGCGACGGGGTAGTCTGCGAGTAGCTAGAGTCCGCAGCCTGCGCCCGGTTTCCATTGGGGGTCCAAGAAGAGTCCGGCTCAGGATCTCTATGTGGAAGTCCTGCCCTTCCGACCCCGTTCCTCTGGTCGATGTGCGGACTAGAGTGTCTCTATCGGCCGACACCAACATGTCTGCGGTTCGGGCGCCGTCCGAGACCATCGCTCATCGCCGCGGCTCCTCTTCCAACAGCCTTGGGTGTCGGGTTCTCCGGGAAACACCGGGCTATGCAGTCTTCCCTATCCGAAACATCTTCGTGGAGCAGACTGGGCATACTCCCTGAGTGGCAGGCCGCCCGTTCTTCATCGTGATGGCCTGTGGGTTGCCCATCTCCCGGTTGGACCGCCACTTCAAACAATACCCTTCCAAGGCATTCCTACAAACTCGTGGTAGTGCAGTCTATCCTACAATATGACTAGGCGTAAGTCAGCACTAGCTACTAGCGTGGCCGGAATAGAGCCTCGTATCCAATATCCTGGACCAAATATTAGTCCTTCACGTTGAGGTTTGTGCTGGGAATATAATTGGATGGCGGCCTTTCACCGTCAGGCAGGGGGTTGCGTTGAGTAACATGTGAAAGACCATTACTCGGAGGACTCTCATTGCCAGTGCCACTATTTTTGGGGGTAAGGTCAAAGCCTCCGACGTTCCCCGCGTGCAACAGGTCCATGGCGTCTATGATCAACGCGCTGTCGGTGGCATTCTTCCCGACGGTGTAGCGGAACTCCTGCATGGGCTGGATCGCATGCGCGTGGAGGGAGTCCTTCCACCCGGACATCTGGGACGTGGTCCAGTCGCCGTAGATGCGTCGAGTCGTTAGGATGCCGTACTTCGCCGTTTCGCCGAGAACGTTCTCAATCAGCGACGGTTGGGCGTTGTCGCCGTCTATGAGCATCACTAGCAATCATGGTTGAGGTTCCGCCATCTGCACTGCTCTCCTGTGGGCGCCCGGAGACGTGCCCTGTCGAGCCCGCGGGGGCCTCAGGCGTGGGGCGACCTTGGCGTTTCCGCAGCGGTCACCAAGTGTCCGCAGGGTCTGGGAGGTGAGGGTGGATGAAGCTCCAAGGCGAGGGGCTGTCCGGCGGGGGGGCGTAGATTGTGAGGAGGCCTTGTCCGTCCGCGAATGCCCGCGAGGCGCAGTCTACGTAGCTTTCAAGCAGTCCCGGGCAGGTAGCTAATGCTGCGCAGCCGAGCAGTCTGGATGCGTAATAGAGGACGACGGCCTCGTCAAGGCTGAAGCGGTGCTGCTGCAGTCGACGGAGCGCAGGGGTCGTGGAGTCGTGCTTCGCCATGATGAGCCAGGGGTTGAGTTGATTGATGTCGTGAGCTAGTTGGACACCGGTGCGGTGCTGCAGTAGCGAGCATAGCCTGCCCATGGGCTTGCCCAGGGTTCGTACGCCTGATGCAGCGCCTAGTTTGTGTAGGCATTCTTCAACAGATTTGATGGAGCACTCGGCGATGTCTTTGGAGAAGGCAGCTGGGTGAGTCGAGCACAGGTGCATGGGGACGTAGCGTAAAGCCCTGATGACGGTGTCCCAGTCGCCGTATCCTTTGTGATGTGCATGAGGGTAGCAATTGCCATGTAGCCAGTGCAGGCCCACGCCAGGGATTTGGCTGTCAAGTTCGGCCATTGCCGGGTACCAATCTCTGAGCCAGTTGGTGCCTTCATGTACGAGGATGTCGACCACGCGGTCTTGGAATGCATCGTTCGGTGCGTAACGACGCATGATGGTGAGGATGTCTCTGATGTTCATTAGGGTTAGTATACAGCGGTGGCCCTCGTTTCGGCGACGGTTCCCACGGGACGAACATGGACTTCTGCCGCCGTGCTTACTGTACTGCCGGACCGGGCACCGGCCGCACGAGCTGGACTCTCGCTCACCGCTCTTGGTTCACAAGAGATGGTAGGCCGGAGTCCGAACACGTTGTCGGTACCTGTAGGTTGTCATCTAAAATGGCATCACGATAGGTGGTAGGTCAACTGTGACGGATCAATTCTGACTACAAGTCCAGAACGAATCTCAAGGTGAAGGTTCTTGATTTCGTCCAGTTAGGTGGGCGTACCTGAACGGTGTGGAGCTAGACTTCAGCCGGCCAGGCAAGCCTACAGACAACGCTATGATCGAGGCCTTCAACGCCCGGCTTCGGGCTGAATGCCTCAACGAAAGTTGGTTCTTGTCTTTGGAGGACGCTCGGGAGAAAATAGAGGGGTGGCGCCGACACTACAACGGCGAACGTCCACACAGCGCCCTGGGCAACCTCGCCCCGGAGACCTTTGCCCTGGAGGCTACAACAGGGGCTCAATGACCCACGAAACTAACACTACAAGTGGTACAAAGAATGGGCAAGACCACTTCGTAGGACCTGAATATGATGCTATCATCTCGTTTGGCTGTCCATTGAGCCTGAAGACTGCCAATATGGGAAATCCCGGATAAAGGGCCAGACGAGTGTACCACGGCGGGCGCTGGAGTCCGCTAGTGTGGTGTATCCGTAGTTCGCCGCATCATTCGGAGGCTTTCCGAAAGGACAGGGAACTGGATTCTTGCTCGAACCAGAGTAACCTATCAGCGTCGATTGCCCCTTTATTTACCAATGAACTACAGATACACCACACTAGGAGGGAATCAGGCAATGATTGAGGTATACACTTGGACACTGAAGAACTACGTGGCCTTTAGCGGTCGTACCAAGCGCTCCGAGTTCTGGTTGTTCGTACTGGCCCAGAGCCTCATCTTGGTCGTTGGGCTCGTACTCGCTGGCATACATGATGCGGTCGGTATGCTCCTTACGCTCTACCTTTTGGGTACGCTGATACCCACTTTAGCCGCGACTGTCAGGCGTCTACACGACACAAGCAGGGGGTTTTGGTGGCTACCCCTGGGAGTTTGTCTTGCTCCGGTAGCCTCCGTGCTTGGGGCAGTGGGCGTTCAATTCATGGGGATAGGCTTGCTCGGCTGGATATTTGTCAGTGTAGTTGAGTGGGACGTTCAGGGGACGGCAGTAGTGTTCGACAACCTCTTTACGCTTGGTCTTGCGCTTGTTGGACTGGGTGTCATAGCGGGCATTGCAGGTGGAGTGTTGGCGATTATCCTCTTGGTGTTCTTGGTGTCTCCCAGCACAGAGGGCGAGAACAAGTACGGCCCCCAGCCGAACTGAGGTCTAGGGAAGGTCTGAACAAAGTGCCGCCAGGCTGATGTTTTGATTGCCGGGTACAGAAGCAGACTTGCCCTAGTGGGTTTTTGCCTTGTTTTTTGATGGTACGGTTAATTTCGGCTCTTTGCCCTCTCCCCTTCGGCCGCTTCGCGGCTTCAGTCCCGCTTTTAGGCCCATTCCCCCCATGGGTCAACCAGCCAAGTGGCCCTTAGCCCGCTTCAAGTTGGATAGCCCTAGCAACAGCGCCAGCCGTTCTGTGTTCTTGTTCAAGCCCCGGTAGCGTACCCCCCCCCCTCGCGAGGGCAGGCTCTTGGCGTAGCCCCATAGTCTCTTCACGTCCAGGAAGGGGTGTTCCGCCTTGGCCCGGATAGAAGCCTTCACCTTTTCCCCTATTGCCGCCGGATCCCCCGGTACCAGTCTCCGCCGCTGCCCAGGATTCATTGCCACCTGCCACTGTACCGCCAACTCCAAATGCTCCTCCCGCTTCTGCACCCCGACGTAGCCGGCATCCCCCACACCTGCCTCTCCCCGCCGTGCAATAGTCGGTGGGCCTGGGTCACATCATGCACGTTGGCCGGTGTGGTAGCGAAGCTGTGCGCCAAGCCAGTCTCAGAAGTATTTGGCAGGACGAATGTCGTTATGGGCCAACTTGAAGACAGGCTCTACTGCGAACTTTTCAACACTCATTCTCAATATGAACCAGCCGTGGCTTCGCGGGAGTGACATGGTCGAGCGTGTGCTGTAGTTCTCCGTGCTTGGAATGTTTCAAGCTGTGAGGCAAGGGCCTCGACCCGACATACTAGCACCCGGTGTGATAAAGGGAATGGGGTAAGACCACTTTTGCCCAACACAAACATTCACTTGGATCAGATTTTGGGGGCAGGTCATTCTTGTAGTCCGATAAACATCCGGACAGAGGCCCACGTTAACCATGATGTCAGCTAAACTGATGCTCTAACCACGACCACCATCGCGCTCCCGCGACTCAGTGAGCTGTCTGCCCTCTGCGCAGTCCGGGATTGAGTGGAGCACGGTGAAATTCATCTCCCTATCTGATAATCGTCCAAGAGGCCGTTACGCACCGCCCACACCACAAGCTCCTGCTTGGTATCAATACCGAGCTTGTCCTGAATGCTGTATATGGCGTTTCTAACAGTCAACGGCTGGATATTCCTCGCCTCTGCTATCTCCGCGTAGGAAAGGCCCTGGGCGAAGAGCGTCAAGATCTCCCTGTCCCGCTGTGTGAGCGACTTGGGACCGGCTGTCGTCTTCTGCTCAGCCGTTCCCCGGATTCCCGCGAACACGCTTCGCAAGACGTTGCTCGGTATTCGGTACTCGCCGTCAGCAACCTGCCGGACCATATCCAGGAGTTTCTCCTTGCCGGAGTATTTCTGAAGGAAGCCCGTCGCTCCTGCGGCCACGGCCTCCACCACCGCGTTCTCCTCCGCGGAGGCCGTCAGTATCAACACCTTAGTGTCTGGTAGCATCTCCGTTATTTCCCTGCAGGCGTCGATGCCGTTCTTCAAGGGCATCATCACATCCATGACAATTACGTCTGGTTTCAACTTCATAGCGATGTTGACGGCTGAAGCGCCATCGCCGGCTTGACCCACCACTTCAAAGTTGCCGGAACGCTCGAGGACTTCTCGAAGTCCGTCCCTCATTATTTCGTGGTCGTCCACGACCATCACCTTGACCTGTCTGTCCGTCGCCAAGCTACTTGCCTCCTCGATTTGCGTCATATGGAACCACGCAGGTTACGCTTGTGCCGCGTCCCGACTCGCCCGGGCACACCTCGATGCTGCCTCCCATTCGCTCGACGTCCCTTCTCATGTTCCTGAATCCGTGGCCGCGATCCGCGTAGTCGTCGGGGAGACCGATCCCGTCATCAGATACTGACATTCGGAGCCTGTCGGCATCGAAGCTCAGCGCAATGGCGACCCTGTCGGCGCGCGAGTGCCTGAATGCGTTGGTCATTGCGTTGTGGGCTATCGAGAAGAGCAGCCCACGTGTGACGGTGGAAAGCCGCGGCTCCCTGCCGGACTGCTCCACCTCGGTGGGGATAGACGTGATAGTGGTGAACGTGGAGGCATGGGAACTCAGCACACGGCCGAACTCCCTGCCCTCGAAGATGGGGCCCGCGTCGATGGGATGCCTCAACTCCCACATGGTCGACTTTGACAGGGTATGAATCGCCTCCAGCTTGGCGATCAGTTCGTCGCGGCCTTCGTCGTTCGGGGCGTTTGCCAGCTCTATCGCGGTTTCTACGCCCAGTCCAATCATGTAGGCGGACTGGGCAATGGTGTCATGAATGTTCTGCGAGAGTTCGATCCGCTCCCGCTGAAGCTCACCTTCCCTATCCAATGCCTCTCTCCTCCTGATCCGCTCGAATCTGGAGACCAGGTTGACCGCCGCGACTACCGTGTACATGACGGCAATCCTGGTGAACAGTACCTTTTCCTCCTTGATCCCGTAGTCGACGCCCGGCTCCAACACCAGGCTCAACGCGGCGTACATCACCGCAACCATGGTGACCCAGGCGAAGCTGAGCCTGAAGGAGGTGAACACCACCGCGAACATGGCGAGGGCGGGGTAGTACAGCACGAAGAAGGTGTTCTGGAATCCACTTGATGAGATGGCGATGCCCGCGGTAATCATCGCCGCGTCCATCACGCTGAGAGCGAGCGCCCAGCGCCGCGTGACCGTCCGATTCGACCGGATGCGATAGTGAACATAGCCGTTGAGGGCCAGCAACGATCCTGCAAACAGCGTGGTCGGAATATAAACAGGGTCTGCGAAGTTTGGCCGGTAGTTGAACTGCAACAGCCAGGCTATCACAAGAAACCATCGCACCCATACTGAAATCCTCAGGCTGTATCGCAGGTCGTCCGGATCGGTCAGATCTGGCTGCCGGCGTGGCCCTGCAATAGCATCCCGCGGCGTAATCTGCATATTCAAGCCTCGACTAGAGCAAATGATGCACGCCGCTAGGCGGCGACGGCAAGGTTCGATCGTACCCTATCGGACAGGTACAAATGACCCCTGGCAATAGGTACAAACAGACCTTATGGCGCGTCATGTGGAAGGCTACTATAAACGCAACTGTGGCGCTTCATCTTGCACCGAGTAGAGCGGCAATGTCAAAGTCCATTGCACCAGGCAATTCGCACTTGAGCAAGGCGGAGAAGAAGGGCAATAAGGAGATAATAGGCATTCTCGAAGACGCGGGCGCTGAGGAATAGGTTCTGAGCGGCATCAATGTTCCCAGGCGAAATTCGAGCAAGAACCCGCGCCGGGTTACTGAGACATGAGGAACCTCAAGAGAGTACACGGACTACCAAAGACATTCTTGACACTGGCGGCGTGCGCCCTGGCCCTGCTGGCCATAGTGGCTTGCGGTGACTCCACGGACGAGCCGCCCTCTCCGACGCCACAGTCGGTCCTCTTTGCCACGCCGCCTGTTGCCACCTCAACCGGCGCTGACGACCAGCCTGATCCGGGTATCGTGGTCCAGCTTGATTCGACTCCGACACCATATCCCACGGCCACGCCATATCCCACGGCCACACCCTATCCCATCCCGCCATCGACACCTGGCTCTGCAACTGGTCCGGCGGTCAGCATCGAAATTCCGACGAAAGCCGATTTGGAATATCCCGAGGTGGGGTCAAAACTAAACGATATCGTCTCAAGGGTAGAGGCAGGAGAAATCTCTGCAGAAGAAGCTGCCAGTGAAGCTCCCATCCACCGCGGAGACTCGGTAGGAGTTATCATCTTACTGTCCGGGAACGTGGATGGCGTAGTGCGCTTCCTAGAAAACAACGGCGGCGCCAACGTAAGGGCGGGCGGAGACTACATCGAAGCCTACGTGCCGGTATTGTTGCTGGTTGAAACATCCCAGCAGCCAGGGGTGCTGCAAGTGCGGCTCATTCAGCCACCCGGGGAGACTCAGGGAACATCCCCGGTTGTCGGAAATGGTCCCGCCGTACACGGCTCCCCATCCTGGAACCAAGCGGGTTACACCGGGCGGGGCATCAAGGTCGGGGTAATCGACGTCGGATTCTGGGGGCTGGAAGATATCCTTGGCGCCGAATTGCCGGCAGTAGTTCAAGCCAGGTGTTACACGTACGTGGGCCAGCACACCCAAAATCTGTCCGATTGTGGGAATGGGGGGGTAACACACGGTACCGAGGTCTCAGAGTCGGTCATGGACATTGCTCCCGAAGTGTCGCTGTACATCTCGGACCCTCAATCGAAGGCGGACTTGCGGGACGCTGTCGACTGGATGATTTCGGAAGGCGTATCCGTGATCAACCACTCAGCATTGTGGAGCTTTGACGGACCTGGAGACGGCAGTTCCCCTTTATCCATCAGTCCGCTGAACACCATAGACACGGCGGTTGATGCGGACATCGTCTGGGTCAACGCGGCGGGAAACCAGGCCCGGGGAACATGGTTCAAAGAAGACCCTGATTACACCACCGTGAGTGGTGAGGCTTATAAGCTTCTCAGGTTTTCGGGGTCCAACACTATAAATGCGCAGTCGTACATCGGGGGCCCGCTGGAGTTGCGATGGGAGGACGAATGGGGGAGGGCTGAGACAGACCTGGATCTTCTAGTCTACAAACAGGGAACTGATGAACCCTGGCTACGGAGTATTGACACCCAGTCAGGTGAGGAAGGCCACTACCCTTACGAATCGGTCAGCGGTCGTGGTCCAGTTGATATCTTGATAGTCCACTACGGCGGCCCGGAGCCGGATTGGATTCAGTTGGTCGGATGGGGCCAAACCAGGCTAACGCTGAACTCTTCCGGAGCCGGCAGCATCATCAACCCGGCGGAGAGCGCCAACCCCGGTATGCTGGCGGTGGGGGCGGCGCTCTGGAGCGACGTTAACAGTATTGAGATCTACAGCAGCCGTGGCCCGACGCCTGACGGGCGGGTCAAACCGGACGTGGTCGGGGCGGATTGCGGGGAAACGGCTATCGGTGAATCTGCTTTCTGTGGCACCAGCCAGGCCGCGCCCCATGTGGCCGGCATGGCGGCCCTGGTGCGCCAGCGATTTCCCGACTACACCCCCGCTCAAGTCGCCTCCTATCTTAAGGAAAATGCCCAGCAGCGGATTAGCAGTCCTGACCCCAATAACACCTGGGGCCACGGCTTCATAATACTCCCACCAGTCGCAGGAACGACCGTTGCGGCGGCGCCAGCGGCCCCGACCGCGTTGACGGCCACGGCGAACGGCCACACTCAGATTAATCTGTTGTGGACAGCGCCGTCTGATAATGGTGGCGCGGCCATAGCTGGCTACTTGATAGAAGTCTCGACCAACGGCTCCAATTGGAGCGATCTGGAAGCCAACACCAATTCCACCTCTACTAGCTACACGCACACCGCCCTGACGGCGGGAAATACCCGCCACTACCGGGTGTCGGCCATCAACTCCGTTGGGACGGGCGCGGCGTCGAACAGCGCCAACGCCACCACAGACTCGCCCACTACCCCACAGGAAGGGACGAGCTCCTGCGCCACCGGAGGTGCGGTTGCCGACCGGGCCAACAATTCCCTGCTGGTATCGGACTGTGACACCCTCCTAGAGGTGCGGGACGCCCTTGCGGGGACTGGGACACTGAACTGGGATGCCGGGACTCCCATCGCAAATTGGGACGGCATTGCCGTGGGAGGAACCCCCCAGCGCATTATCATGCTCTATCTTCCTCACCAGGGGTTGACAGGCATACTCCCGCCGGAACTGGGCAATTTGACTGGCCTGACGCAGCTGACCCTGTTGGAAAACAAGTTGACCGGGCCGATTCCTTCCGAGCTGGCCAACCTGAGTCAATTGACTCACATATTCTTGGGCGACAACCAGTTGAGCGGTCCAATACCCTCAGAACTGGGTAGGATGACCAAGCTCCAGGGCCTGGAGCTCTACGGCAATCGTTTGACCGGGACGATTCCGACAGAGTTGGGTCGCCTAACCAGCATGCAGGGTCTTCACATCGACAACAATCAACTCACCGGAACGATACCGGTGGAACTGGGCCGCCTCAGCAGCCTGCGGTGGTTGACTCTCCACGACAATCGGCTCACCGGGGAGATTCCGGCGGAACTGGGCCGCCTGACCAACTTGCAGCAGTTGTACCTCTCAGGCAACCGGTTCTCTGGATGCGTCCCGACGGGGCTGCGGGGTGTCAGTGAAACTGACCGTACGCATCTCCTCAAGGACATCGGGATTCCCTACTGCGATGTTCTGCTGAGCGGCCTCAGCATCACCTCTGGAACCTTGTCCCCACAGTTCGATGCATACGTCACTGGCTACAGGGTAGCGGCCCGCGCTTCCCAAATCACAGTCTCCCTCACCAATCGGTACAACGCCACTTTCGAGTACTTGGACGGAGACGACATCGTACTCGCTGACGCTGACAGAGCACAGGCTGGGCACCAAGTGAATGTGGCAGCCGGCAGGGTTACCACTATAAAGATTAAGGTCACATCAAGTGACGGCAAAGCCAATCATACCTACACCATTCAATTGACTGAACCGGGTACGCTGGGAACGCCTGAAGTCCACCAGGTAACGGCAGGAACCAATTCGTTAACGGTGTCGTGGACGGCGCCGTCGTCAGACGGCGGCTCTCCCGTCACCGCCTACGACCTGCGCCACATTCGCAGCGACGCCACAAACAAGGGCGACGCCAATTGGACCGTGGTTCAGGATGTCTGGACCGGCTCCGGCGCGCGTAGCTACGAGCTGGCTGATCTAGACGGGGGAACTCAGTACGACGTGCAAGTGCGGGCAATCAACTCCACCGGGGACGGCTCTTGGTCGGTCACAGCCACCGGAATACCCACCACCGAGCAATCCACGCCCGGCTCCCCGGCCAACGCTCAGTACGTGCGTGTGGGCACAACGACGGTTGTCACTTGGGACCCGTCGGCAGGAGCCACCCACTACAAGGTATACTATGACGACTTTTTCGGCACGAACTGCCGGTTAAGTTCGGGAAGCCCCAGCTTCTGCGAACTGCTGGCCGGGAACGTCACCGGCATAACCTACACTCACGCCAGCCCGGATGAGGACAGGAATTATTACTGGGTAGTCAGCTGCAACAGCGCAGGCTGTTCGGACATCGACAGTGGGAACCCAGCGACACTCGTCGAAACCACGCGTTCGGCCACCGCACCGGACGCGCCGGCAAGGTTGACAGCTACGGCTAACGGCCAGACACAGATCGACCTGTCGTGGATTGCGCCATCGGATGACGGCGGTTCGAACATCACCGGATACAAGATAGAAGTTTCCACCAACGGGTTGACCTGGAGCGACCTTGTAGCCAACACCAATTCCACCTCTACCAGCTACTCCCACACCGGCCTGACGGCGGGGACCCCCCGGCGTTACCGGGTGTCAGCCATCAACTCCGCAGGCACGGGCCCGGCGTCCAACACCGCCAACGCCAACACCGCCGCGGCGGGCGTGCCATCGGCCCCTGTCATTGCCGGGGTAGTCGGCCGCGCTGACGCGCTGACCGTGTCATGGAGCGCCCCGCCCAGGGACGGCGGCTCTCCCATCACCGCCTACGACCTGCGCCACATTCGCAGCGACGCCACAAACAAGGGCGACGCCAATTGGACCGTGGTTCAGGATGTCTGGACCGGCTCCGGCGCGCGTAGCTACGAACTGGCTGATCTAGACGGGGGAACTCAGTACGACGTGCAAGTGCGGGCAATCAACTCCACCGGGGACGGCTCTTGGTCGGTCACAGCCACCGGAATACCCACCACCGAGCAATCCACGCCCGGCTCCCCGGCCAACGCTCAGTACGTGCGTGTGGGCACAACGACGGTTGTCACTTGGGACCCGTCGGCAGGAGCCACCCACTACCAACTCTACCACAGCGACTCCAGATTCCCCCGATGTTCTCTATTCTCGTCGGGTAGTACATCAGGCTGCGATGAGTTGGCGGCAAATGTAGCTGCTAAAACGTACGAACACACCAGCCCGGCCGCGGACATCAACAATTACTGGATCACTGCCTGCAACGCTGCCGGTTGCTCGGAGATCGACAGCGGCAACCCGGCCCGGTTCGTCGACAGCCGTCCGGCTGCGCCGACCGGCGCTCAGTACGTGCGTGTGGGCTCAACGACGGTCGTCACCTGGGACCACTCGACAGGAGCCACCCACTACAAGGTATACTATGATGACTTTTTTGGCACGAGCTGCCGGTTAAGTTCGGGAAGCCCCAGCTTCTGCGAACTGCTGGCCGGGAGTGTCGCCGGGGCGACCTACACCCACACCAGCCCGGACGACGACACCAACTACTACTGGATTACCGCCTGCAACAGCGCAGGCTGTTCGGATATTGACAGCGGCAATCCGGCCCAGTTCACTGCAACACAGTCCGCGGCCACCGCGCCGGGTGCGCCGACAAGGTTGACAGCTACGGCTAACGGCCAGTCGCGGATCGACCTGTCGTGGACTGCGCCATCGGATGACGGCGGTTCGAACATCACCGGATACAAGATAGAAGTTTCTACCAACGGCTCGACCTGGAGCGACCTTGTAGCCAATACCAATTCCACCTCTACCAGCTACTCCCACACTGGTCTGACGGCGGGGAGCACGAGGCGCTATCGAGTGTCGGCAATCAACTCCGTTGGGACGGGTACGGCATCAAACGTCGACAACGCCACCACGAGCCTGGCGACTCAAGGCAGTCCCGACTTGGTTGTGGATAATACTCTTTTGGGAGCGAAGGTCAATCCTGGCTACAATTTGTCACTAAACGCCACCGTCAGCAACCAAGGTGATGGCCCCTCGATCCCCACCACATTGCGCTACTACCACTCGCCCGATGCCATGATCACTACCAGCGATACCCAAGTTGGCACGGACCGGGTGAATCGCCTTGTCCCATCCGGCAGCATCCGTCATGCAATTGCCGTCACCGTGCCGTCCACGCCAGGAACGTACTATTACGGAGCGTGTGTGGACACCGTGCCCGGTGAGTCCAACGCCGGAAACAACTGCTCAACCGCGACGGTAGTGACGGTTGGCGCCGCGCCAACGCCGGACCTCGTGGTGGACTCGCCCACGGTGGACACGAGTGCCCCAGCGGCGGGAGCGCGCTTCACGCTGAACGCCACGGTAGACAACCAGGGAAATGGTTCATCAAGCTCTACCACCTTGCGCTACTACCGCTCCACCGACTCGACAATCACGACCGGCGATACGGAGGTCGGCACGGACTCGGTGAGCGGGCTGAACTCCTCCGGCATCAGCGCCGAGTCGGTCAGCCTGACCGCGCCGTCCTCCCCCGGCGCCTACTACTACGGCGCGTGCGTGGACGCGGTGTCGGATGAGACCGATACGACCAACAACTGCTCCGCGGCGGTGACCGTAACGGTTGGCGCCGCGACGGCGCCGGACCTGATAATCAGCACGTTCACAGTCGACAACAGCAGCCCGGTCACCCGTCAGTACTTCACTGTGAACGCCACGGTAAACAACCAGGGAAATGGTTCATCAAGCTCTACCACCTTGCGCTACTACCGCTCCACCGATGCGACCATCACCACTAGCGACTCGATAATCTCAACAGCCGGAATACCGGGCCATCTCTCTGTGGACGGTCTGAGCCCTTCCGGCAGTGAAGCCAAGACGGCCCGAACCCCTGCGCCGTCCACACTTGGGACGTACTACTACGGCGCGTGTGTGGAGACGGTTTCCGGGGAGTCCGATACGACGAACAACTGCTCAGCAGCGGCGATTGTAACGGTACAGAGAACAAGTCGGGCTCCTCAGCTTACCGGGGATGTCGACGACAAGGTCGTGGAATTGGGGGAATCATTTACAGTGGATCTTTCCGGGCTCTTCACTGACCCGGATGGTGACGAAATAACCAGCTACGGCTTCACTTTCAGGACCAGTGGAATCCTTACCGGGTTAGTCAACACCAGGACCGGCATTCTTAGCCTTAGGGCCATCGCTGTAGGAGAGACCATTGTGGCCGTTGACGCCCGCGATAGTAACGGCCAGTCGGGGGATTCTGGGGATTTGTTCAAGGTTACTGTGGTCGCGGCAGAAACAGCCACCGCGCCCGATGCTCCCACGGGGCTGGCGGCCACCGCCGACGGCCAGACGGAGATCGACCTGTCTTGGACCGCTCCATCTGACGACGGCGGGGCATCCATCACCGGTTACAAGATAGAAGTCTCGACGGATGGTTCGTCGTGGAGCGACCTCGTAGCCAACACCAATTCCACCTCTACCAGCTACTCCCACACTGGTCTGACGGCGGGAAGCACCCGGCACTACCGGGTGTCGGCCATCAACTCCGCCAGGACAGGTCCGGTATCCAATACCGACAACGCAACTACGAATTCGGCTCAGCCACCCACCAGACCAACCGGAATAGCAGTCACCGGAAACATTACTGATTGTTCGGGAGAGCAATTGACGCCTGGCATCGACAGTTACAGAATTACAATCTCCGGCACCGTAAATGCAAACAGAACGGTCAGTAATGTCACGGTCACCGGGAGTTTCAGCGGCGATTTTGTAGGAATCGACGTAGTTGGAGATATGACGGCGGGAGAATCCGCGTCGTTCAGCATCACGGGATATGTATCAGAGAGTGTTGGGACGTGCGGAGCAGAGATTGAATGGTTGGAGATAAACTGATTAGGTCTATGACAGGGGCGGCTTTGCTGCGCCCTGACAGGCGTTGTATGTCGCGCTGTGGGCTGTACAGGTCCGGCTTCGCTGAAAACGCGGGCTGTTCCAGGGGCTAGATGCCCTGGTATGGCGCACCTAATTTGCAAGGAGTGATTCACTCAGCTTTCGAACAGGTACATTGGAGGAACCAACAAATGAGCGGTTGCAATTTGGTACATGAAGGATCCGGTAAGATCTTGGCGCTGGCAGCGGCAATGCTGCTTGTGCTGTTGATGCTGGCCTGCAGCAGCGATACCGTTACACCTGACGCCACAATAGTTCTGAGTCCGGATGCTACGGCCGCGCCCAATCCGACCGTTGCGCCCGGAGCTACACGGGCGCCTGTTCCTAGTACACTTATAGAAGCCGCACTATTGCCGCCCGGAGACCCAGACCTACACGACGCGATTTGGAGAAACCAGGTTGACACAGTGAAGGAACTCATCGCCGCAGGGGCCCAGGTTAACGTAAGCGACTCTGATGGCGATCCATTCCTGCTCGAGGCCATTTGGCGAGGTCATACGGAAGTCGTGCAGATTCTCGTAGACGCAGGGGCGGACGTGAACGCGGTAGACTCCGGCGACGACCCGCTGCTGCTCGAGGCCATTTGGCGAGGTCACACGGAAGTCGTGCAGATTCTCATAGACGCAGGGGCGGACGTGAACGCCGTAGACTCCGATGGCGATCCGCTGCTGCACGAGGCCATTTGGCGGGGTGATACGGGAGTCGTGCAGATTCTCATAGACGCAGGAACGGACGTGAACGCGGTAGACTCCGGCGACGATCCGCTGCTGCTCGAGGCCATTTGGCGGGACCATTCCGAAGTCGTGCAGATTCTCATAGACGCAGGAGCGGACGTGAACGCCGTAGACTCCGATGGCGCCCCGCTGCTGCTCGAGGCCATTTGGCGGGACCATTCCGGAGTCGTGCAGATTCTCATAGACGCAGGGGCGGACGTGAACGCCGTAGATTCCGATGGCGATCCGCTGCTGCACGAGGCCATTTGGCGGGACCATTCCGGAGTCATGCAGATTCTCATAGACGCAGGGGCGGATGTGAACGCCGTAGACTCCGATGGCGATCCGCTGCTCCACGGAGCAATCTGGTGGGGCTATTCTGGAGTCGTGCAGATTCTCATAGACGCAGGGGCGGACGTGAACTCCGTAGATTCCGATGGCGATCCTCTGCTGCAAGAGGCCATTCGGCGAAGTCATTCTGAGATAGAGCAGATTCTTGTAGACGCAGGCGCCAGGAAGTAGTTGCGGGGGGTTACCGGAAATAGTGATTTACTTTGCCCCGATGTATAAAGGAGGGATCGAGCTATGAGCGAGCCAAGCTCCGGCCAAATAATTTCCAGCCATCTCCTGAAATTGGTGTTGGGCGTGGTGTTCTTAACCGCTTTGGCGATGCTGGCTTGCAGCGGCTCTGATGGAGGGTCGGTGTCGACTCCTACAGCGCCGCCCGGAATGTTCTCTACCCTGCCTACCTCCGAACCCCCAGTCCTCGGCGATCAGCCGCCCACTGTCGAGTTGAACACCCCGGAGCCGACCTTAACACCGCAGCCGACTCCCACGCCCAATCCTACCTACACGCCCAATCCGACAGGCACTCCTGTACCGACGGCCACGGCCAATCCGACAGGCACTCCTGTACCGACGGCCACGGCCAATCCGACAGGCACTCCTGTACCGACGGCCACGGCCAATCCGACAGGCACTCCTGTACCGACGGCCACGGCCAATCCGACAGGCACTCCTGTACCGACGGCCACGGCCAATCCGACAGGCACTCCAGTGCCGACAGCCACGGCCGTGCCCACGGGCACACCCGAACCCACATCCACACCCGAGCCCACGGGCACTGCTGACGAAAATAACGGTGGAAGTAGTACGGCCGGGAGCAGCGCACTGCACAAGGCCGTTGGCAACTGCAACTTAGAACTCGTCAAGATACTCATTGCGGCGGGCGCAAACGTTAATTCGAGAGATGAATGGCCCAATGAAGATATGCCCCTCCATAAAGCTATTGTCAATTGCAGTTCTGAAAGTTCCGAAATGGTGCAGTTCCTAGTAGACTCGGGTGCCGACGTTAACGCGCCTTCAAAGAAGCCTGACGAAGACCCGCCCCTCCACTTAGCGATATTTAAAAGCGATATGGTAGTTGCGAAGATTCTTATCTTGGCTGGCGCGGACGTTAACGCACCCGGAGGTTGGGATGAAGACCCGCCGCTCCACGTTGTGGTACGAAAAGGCAATACCGAGATGGCACAGCTTCTAATAGACTCGGGCGCGGACATTAACGCACCCGGAGGTTGGCCCGATGAAGACCCGCCGCTCCATATCGCGGTCCAGGCTGAGGATACCGAGATGGCACAGCTTCTAATAGACTCGGGCGCGGACATTAACGCAATCGGCGATTGGCCCGATGAAGACACGCCGCTCCATATCGCGGTCCGGGCTAAGAATACCGAGATGGCCCAGCTTCTTGTCGACTCGGGCGCGGACATTAACGCAAAGGGGGGTCGCTCTATTTCTCCCCTAGAAATCGCAGTAAACCGCAACGACACCGCCATGGTGCGAATCCTGACTGGTGTTTCCAGCTGAGCCCAAATCTTGGTTGCAATCCCATCTCGCGAATCGGTTGCCGGCAATCATCTGTTCCGCTAGACAGGAATTCGTTTCAACCGTGACACCTCCATGCTTGGAGATGTTCACTTAACCTAGTCAGGTTGCTTCTGACGAAGATGTGATAGGGCTACCAACCTCCATCCCCACGCACTGCTTCCAGTGCGTGGGCCGGGACCCAGCCCCGGAGTTCCCCACCCGGGAGGATGACTTGTAGCCAGCCGTGGCGGGAATCTACCAGGCGTACCTGTGCGCCGCTGTGGAGGGCGAAGGTTTCTTGGTACTGCGGCCCCGGTCCGCCAAGGACTTCTACGGTCTGCACCGTTACCACGCCGGTGTTGGCGTAGGGGTTAGCGTATAGCATACTCAGCAACAGCGTCAGCGACACCAGCATGGCGGCAAGGACCACGACCGTTCCGCCTCTCAGGAGTCCACTGCGCCGCATGGCCGGCCACAGGATGAGGGCGCCGACTGCAAGCCCGCCGACGGCCCATAGAAGAAGCGACGCCGCGCCGAGCTCCCCGGTTGTGGCCCATTGTCGACCGAATTCCGATATGCCGGCGACAATGGAATCGCCCTCCGGCTGAAGCCGGTCCACAGTCCTGCTGCGAGCGAGTTCAAGGTTGGCCGCAATGTCCGGGTCACGGGGCGACAGCTCCTCGGCCCGCAGGTAGTTCAGGATGGCCTGTCCCAGGTCGCCGCTCTCCAAATAGGCGTTGCCCAGGTTGTAATGAACGGCGGCGTCCCGGTATCCTCGGCCGATGAGGGATTCGTACTGCTGGGCCGCTTCCGCAAACTCCCCTCGCTCATACAGAAGATTCGCCTCGTCCATCAGTTCAGCCGGAGATGGAGACTGAGCGAAGACGCCACCCGCGAACGCCGCGATAAAACCCAGCGCCACCAACGGGCCGATGAAACGTCGCAACAACACAGTCATGCTTCGATTGCTCCCTCGAGTTCGCCCAGAAACTGCGAGGCCTGTTCGGCGTCGCCTGCGGCCCCTACAGGGGCACCGGCCGTCGGTGCGTACCTTGCCGCCTCGCCTGCGGCCAGAATCTCATTCGCCCTATCCATCAACTCCGGCTGGACGCCGGCCTCTCTGAGTCGCCGGAGGAGCGCCTCGCGGGTCATTCCGCCTACCGCCACCTCAAGCCGTGCGGAGAGATAGGACAACACTCCGTCGGCAGAGGCCACTCTGGGGTCAACCCCAGCCGTTACGGCGCGCGCCAATGCTGTTCGGGCGTTGGGCAGGGCGTTACGGCGGAGGGACTCGGCGCGGGCGGCTTCCAGGGCTTCCCGTCTGCGCCGCCATACCAATGCGCCCGCGATAGTCAGCCCCGGTATTCCCCACGCGGCCCAGTACGCCGCGCTTCCGGTCAGTTCCGCTCCACCTAGACGCAGCGACGGCGGCACAGCCTTCACGGGTCTCATCAGCGGGCTTTCTTCCTCTCCGACGGTTTCGGCGCCGGGGACAGGCGGGATCGGGGCCGTTCCGTCCGCGCTGACGACAGAGATGACAATCGCGGCAGTCGCGGCCTCAACGTACTTCTCCTGCCCTGGGTCGAAGTGGGTATACCCGATTCCTGGTATGGTCAGTTCTCCTGCTCTTTCCGGCACCAGGAGAATTTCGTAGGCGCGGCTGCCGGCGACCTGCCCGGCGATGAGCTGACTGGCCGTGTCAGCTGGCGATTCGATGACCCTCCAGCCGGTGAATTCCGGCCAGACAGGGTCCGGAAGCGCCTCGATATTACCCTCGCCCGATACCGTTACCGTGAGTTCCACGGGTTCGTTCACCTGCCCGGTGTCGGAACCCACATCGGCGGTGATGTTGAATCTGCCGACCGCGCCAGTGAAACCCGAGGGGGCGCCAACCGGGAGCGGGCGCACCTCGACGGGCGCCGGAGAGCTCTCCACCAATCTCTGGGCTCCAGCGTTTCCCGTGGAGGCTGTCAAGGCGGCGGGGTCAATGACAACCGTTCCCACGACGGTGGGAAACAGTGCCGTTCTCAATTCTAGGACCGAGTATTCCTCAGAGTCGATGGTTTCGGTATATCTGTCCTGCTCCACCAGTTGGCTGTTCCAGAATCCGGCGAAGTCCGGCGATTCATACCGTACATCATCGAAGGGCAGGGTCACCCCGGAGTTTTGGTATATCCGGGCTATATAGGTCATCTGCTGGCCCAAGTACGGCCGGTCATTGTCCACCGTAGCTCTTACGAACAATAATTCGTCGGGCGGAGACTGGGCGTGGACGGACGGAAGAACCGCCGATGACATCGCTGCTACTGCGATGAATGCAACGGTCAATAGCCGAAGTATGTTTCCTAGACTTGGCACTTACGTTCCTACCAGTCGAACTCGCTGGGAGGCTTGGGGGATACCAGTACCTGTCCCCGCCGCTCCTGGAGGGTCTGAGCGCTCTCCCCGACGGACTCGAGTATCTGCCGGGCCTGCTCCATTGTTATGGGCTGGTCCTGTTCCTCTTCCTGTTGCTGTTCGTCCTCTTCATCATCCTGCTGCTCGTCCTGCTCATCTTCCTGTTCCTGTTCGTCCTGCTCTTCCTCTTCCTCTTGCTCATCGGGGGGGATCTGCTTCAGAGCCAGCTCCAGGTTGTGCTTAGCGTCCTGGTCGTCCGGGTTCATTCTCAGCGCTTCCTTGTAGGCCTGGACCGCCTGGGCGTACTGCTGCTGCTGAAAGGACGCATTCCCTCGGTTGAAGAACCCACGCGATCGCAGCTCGCCGCTGGCGTGCCTGATCGACTCGTCGTAACTCTGGAGCGAGTCCCCGTACTCTCCCATGCGGTAAATCACATTCCCCGAGTTGTAGTACGGCGCCCCCGAATCCGGTGAGCGCTCCTGCGCTAGATGATACGCATCGAGAGCGGCGGCATAATCGCCGCCCAGGTATGCCTCATGGCCTGAATTGTTGACCTGCGCAGGAGTTTGGCCGCACGCCATCAGGCATAGCGCAAGGACCGTCAGGGCGGCGATGACCACACGATTAACCATCTCTCGCTCCCCTGGCGGACGGACTCCTGTGGTCTCCGGCTGACAGGAAGAAACGCCCGGCCATCACCTCTGCCGTGACCAGGCAGAGCGCGCCGGCCAGCAGGAACAACTGGAACCGTTCCACCTGTCTCTGATTGAACTCGCTTTGCAGGTTTCGGTCCTCAAAGGACGCAATTTCGTCGGCCAGTCCCGCAATTGCCCCAGGGTCGGCGGCCCTGAAGTAGCTGCCTCCGCCGCTGTCCGCAATCTGCTGCAACGCAATTTCGTCTATCTTTGAGACCACCGTGCGGCCCTGAGCATCCTGGCGGTAGCCCGTGATGGCGCCTCGCTCGTCGTAGTCGGGGACTTGCGCTCCGTCCGGGGACCCGAACCCCACGGTGTATATGACCGCGCCCTGCCCCTTGGCCTGCCTTGCCGCCGTGATGGGGTCGCCCTCGTGATTCTCGCCGTCGGTCATTATGACGATGACTTTCTGGCTCTCCCGCTCGCTGCTGAAGCCCGCCATTGCCGTCTCAATTGCCTCGGCGATCACGGTGCCCTGGCGGGTGATGGAGTTGGGGCTGGCGTGATTCAGGTAGGTCCGGGCGGTGGCGTAATCGGAAGTCAGCGGGAACTGCACGAAACTGGCGCCGGAGAACAGGACGATGCCGACCTCGTCGCCTTGCAGCTTCGAAATCAGATCGGAGATTTCCAGCTTGGCGCGGTCGAGGCGGGTGGGATTCAGGTCCTGGGCCAGCATACTGCGCGATACGTCCAGGGCGACCATCACCTGCACGCCACCCTGCTCGACAAGCTCGATATCGCTGCCCCACTGGGGCCGGGCCAGGGCGAGTATGAGCAGGGTTACGCCCACGAACCAGAGAACCATCCGCAGGACGCGCATTCTGGGTCTCGCCGCCAAGCTCAACCGCTGCACCAGGGCCGGGTCGCCAATGCGCCGCAATGATGCAGCGCGACGCCTCAGGCCCCACCACGCGAACAGCATCAGCGCGGGAAGAGCGAAAAGTAGGAGCAGGAATTGTGGCGCTCCGAAGGTCATATCAGCCTACGGCAACCTCCTGAACACGGTCTGGGAGAGGACCAATTCCGCCAGCAGCAGCGCCAGCGCCGGGAGCGCGAACCACGCCAGAACCTCTTCATAGCGGGTGAAGACCAGCACTTCCACCTCAGATTTCTCGAGGGCGTTGATCTCGGCGTAGATGTCCCGCAGTCCCTCCGTATCCGTTGCCAGGTAGAACTTCGCGTTGGAGATGTCTGCGATCTGCCGGAGGGTTTCTGCGTCCAGCGGAGCCTCCTGCCCAGCTCCGGCCGGGTCGCTGCTGCCAACCCCTATGGTGTACAACTTGATGTCCAGCGCTTCTGCTGCCGTGGCAACTGTGATTGGGTCGAGCTGCCCCGAGTTGTTGACACCATCCGTAATCAGAGTCACCAGCTTGCTTTCGGAGGTTGAGTCCTTCAGCATGTTGGCGGCCGTTGCCATGCCGCTGCCCATGGCTGTTCCGTCCTCAATGCCAAGTTGATCCGCCAAATGCACGTCGCTGAGTAGCTGTAACAGGACGTCGTGGTCCAGAGTAGGGGGACTTTGGATGAACGCCTCCCTAGAGAATACGACCAACCCGATGCGGTCGTACTTTCGCTCTTCTATGAATTCGGAGACAATCTGCTTTGCCGCCCCCAGCCGGTTCGGCGCAAAGTCTGTCTGTCCCATGCTCCCGGAGATGTCCAGGGCAATTGCAATGTCCACCCCCTCGCCCCGAATCACCTCCCTCGCGTCGCTCACCTGCGGCCTGGCGGCGGCAACGATAACCAACGCCAGCGCGAGAAACGGCAGCGCCGAAACGAAGGGCATCAACCGGAGGCGCAGTGAGCGGCTGTTCCCGGAAACCAGCCGGTTGTCCGCGTACCTCATGCCGGCAGGTCCCAGCCGCCGCCTCCACCAGTAGGGCAGCGCCGCCAGCAGAGGCGCCGCCGGCAGCAGAAAGAGCAGCCACGGGGACGCGAAGCTCACCTCGTTCACACCGCGCCTCCCGACGCAACAACCGGGGGCATCCTCTCCAGGGAGAGCTGCGTCGCCTCCACCAGTTTACGCGCCTGGCCGGCGGCCTCGTAGGCCCGGGATGCGGGAGGCGCGTAGTTGGCGAACTTTACCAGGTCAGCCTCCTGGAGCAATTCGATGACCAGCCGCGCGTTGCCGTGGTCCAGCGGCGACCGCCAGATTGCGGTCACCATTTCTTCCGTTGACATATCTGTCGCCTGTATCCGGTCAGAATCTCTCAGGTAAGTCGCTCCGAGATAGGCGCGCAGGATCCCGGCGACCAGCGTGTAGTGCTCTTTCGTGTCGCCTCTGCCCGGCAGGTCAATCCTGCCGATGCGGTCCAGTTCCTGTATTGCCGCTTCCCAGGGACTTCGGGTATCCACCACTGGCTCGGCCACGCGGACTTGTCTGCGGGAACGCCGGTAGAGGTAGTATCCCGGCGCCCCCAGAGCCGCCGCAGCCAACAGCGCGGCCAGGAAGAAAAAAACGGGCTGCTCCCAGAACGGGGTCGAAAGATCTGCGGGCGGGCGGAGGTCTTTCAGTTCCTCATCGGTCCCTGTCAGTACCGAATGCACTGTCAATAGCACAGGTGGTGGCTGGAACCGCTCCACGCTTCCGTCGGGGCTGCGGACGGATATTGGCAGGCTGGGGGTCTCGAAAACGCCCGGAGCGAACAGGACCACCCGGAACTGTTTGGCGATTGTTCTCATGCCGTCATCTGCGGAAACCGTCTGCACCGAGGTCTGTGCCTGAACCTCGAAGGGGCCCCATTCACGTTCCAGCCGCGGGATAACTACGGAAAGGTCAGCCCGATGAGACACGACCAGGCTCAACGTAGCCGCGTCGCCAACCGTTAACTCTGAGCGGTTGGCGGTGAAGGATACGCCGACTCCGGGCGGCGGCGCGTTCTGAGCCATCGCGGAGTCAACTATCACGGTTGACAGGGCCACGCAAAGCAACAGCGCGACAAAAGCCTGGAGGCCCAAGCCGGCGCTGCCCGCCGAATCTTGAAAAGACAGTTGACCCATCCTGGTGCGTTTCCTTATCGCCTCAGCCTTCGCAGCCGGTCTTTGAAGAACGCCCCCAACTCGGCGACATAGTCTCTCTCGGTGGTCACGCTGATGCGGTCCACACCGGCGGCGGTAAAGACTTCGCGCTTGCCTTCCTCCAGGCGGGTGACGCTATCGGTGAAGTCCCGCTTCCACTCCTTGCTGCCGGTATCTACCCAGCGGAGCTGCCCGCTCTCTGCGTCCTCCAGCGCGAGGAGTCCCACGTCGGCTATTTCGTACTCCAACGGGTCGTTCAGGTCGAAGGCCACGACATCGTGTCGCCGGTTGGTTACCAGCATGGCCTGCCGGTACGATTCCGGGTCGGCTAGGAAATCCGAGACCAGGAACACAATACTGCGCCGCTTGAGCATCTGATGGACCATATCCAGCGCAAGCCGGATGTCCGTGCCCGAGCCCACCGGCTGGAACACCAGCAGGTCGCGTACCATTCGCAGGACGTGGCTTCGTCCCTTGCGGGGCGGGACCAGCAACTCCACTCGGTCGGTGAAGAGAAGCAGACCGACTTTGTCGTTGTTGGTTGTGGCGGCAAAGGACATTACCGCCGCCAGCTCCCCGGCCAACTCCCGCTTGAAGCGGTTTCTTGTGCCGAAGTCCCCGGAGCCGCTCACGTCCACAGCGAGCATGACCGTCAGCTCCCGCTCTTCGATGTAGCTCTTGATGTACGGCTCCCCGGTGCGGGCGGTGACGTTCCAGTCGATGGAGCGAACGTCGTCGCCGGGGTGGTACTGGCGAACTTCGTCGAACTCCATACCCCGGCCCTTGAACACCGACTGATATTCCCCAGCGAAACTGTCGCTGACCAGCTTCCGGGTTGTTATTTCGATTCGCCTTATCCTGGCAATCAGGTCGCCTGTCAGCATATTATGGGACTTCCACGCTTTCCAGAATGCGTCGCGCTATCTGTTCAGAAGTGACATCCTGGGCTTCGGCCTCGAAAGTGGTGATGATGCGGTGCCGGAGAATGTCGGGGGCCAGTTGCTTTATATCTTCAGGAACGACATAGCCGCGCCCCTTGATGAACGCATAAGCCCGTGCCGCGGCGATGAGGAAGATGCCAGCGCGGGGCGATGCGCCAAAGGAGATCAGGTTCTCCAGGTCGTTGAGTCCCGCAGCGCCGGGGTTCCGCGTCGCAATCACAAGGTCCAGGACGTAGTCCTTTATTTTTTCGTCAACGTAAACCTGCCGCACGATTTCTCTGGCGCTCAGGATGTACGTTGAATCCACCACAGGCTGCACGTCTATCGGAGCACCGGACGTCATCCGGTTGATAATCTCCCGTTCCTCGGAGCGCTCGGGGTAGTCCACAATGACCTTGAGCATGAAACGGTCGACCTGGGCCTCCGGCAGCGGGTAGGTTCCCTCCTGTTCGATGGGATTCTGAGTGGCCAATACCAGGAACGGCGCATCCAGCGGGAATGTCTCGGTGCCAATGGTTACCTGCTTTTCCTGCATCGCCTCCAGCAGGGCGCTCTGCACCTTGGCCGGCGCCCGGTTTACCTCGTCGGCCAGGATGAGGTTGGAGAATACGGGCCCTTTCTGGACGCTGAATTCGCCGGTGCGGGGATTGTATATCCGCGTGCCTATCAGGTCCGCAGGCAGCAGGTCTGGGGTGAACTGGATGCGGGAGAACCCGGCCTGAATCGCTTGGCCGATGGTCTTGACCAATAGCGTCTTCGCCAGTCCCGGCACGCCCTCCAGCAGAATATGCCCGTCGGCCAGCAGGGCGACTAAGGCCCGCTCCACCAGCCTGTCCTGGCCGACGATGGCCTTGCGGATCTCGGTGTCGAGGACCTGCACGAACCGCGCCTCCCTCTCAACCATTTCGTTAATCTGGCGAAAGCCTGCAAGGTCGGTCATAGTACCTCTCAGTCTCCTCTTCAGGGTTAAACTTCAATTAATCTCATACTCCCTGACTTCCTTGCCAGCGACAATTACCAAATGCCCTAATCTATGAGGGCATCTGCCCTGCCATGGGCCTGAGGACCTCGGTGGTGACGCCAAGACGGAGCTGCGCCGACACGAACGCCATGGCCGGGAACCGGCGCGCCAGGGCGGCCTACAAGCGGCAGCGGCAGGAAGCCGCGAAAATGGGCAACCCATACGAGAGGTTAGCATCATAGTCGGGTCTTGCAATGCCAATCAATCGTCGGTCTATCCAATAAGGGATGCGTTTGCAGTCATAGACCACCCTTCTTGTCCGTCTTCATCGTATTCGTGTCCCCTGCCAGTGGGGTCAACCCGCATTGAAGGCAAGGCGACTCCCTGGAGCGCTCTCTCCCTCTTGGCAAAATCGTGGTTGTACCCTCCCTCAGCTTGGCGCCAGCGATAATCGGCCGATACGATTCACCACTCCCTGAACAACTGTTGAGGAACTGACACCTCAGCCAGCCGATAGATCAATCGCCGAGAGTGCAGCGCCAGACGTCCTCCCATCTTGATCAGCTTGACCTGTACGCTCCGCAGCGACCAGTGCCTGACCGCCTTGGGCAGACACAGCCGGCGAAGGAAGTTCCCAAGGTTGTACGCCAGAATGAACAGAAACAGACGCACTCGGTTGCCCACGAACCTATGGCAGGACAGCTGAGTCCAGTTCAGGGCGTGCTTCTCTTCCTTAGGCTCTGCTATTCGGCTCCATCGGGTATTGATGTTGCTGACTACGACAGACCTCGCAGGGTTCATTTGGGAAATGTGGGCTTAGGTGACGGTTGGCCCCTGTGGCCTCCCCTACGGTTCTCTCAATGTCGGGGCCGTATCCGTCCGTCTGTGGGGTGTGGCGCATACGGGAAGTTCAGAGTCTCCTTGAATCGCGAGGGTGAACCTAAGCGTGAAGGTTCTTGATTTTGTCCAGTTGGGTGGGCCTATTTTGACGGTAGGCAGAACCATCTTTGAGATGTGGCTGGGCCTGGGAGGCTCACCAGGGTTTGTACTACACAACTATGGCAGGATGGCATGGGCGGCGGCAAATGTCGCCCGTGCCTATGCCGCTGCAACCAGCCTGAGTCAGGGATTGACCTCGAAAGCGGTCCGTGTCTCTAGTCTCCCAGCAGCCCGTTACGCACGCACCACAGAACCAGCCCCTGCATCGTCCCGACCCCCAACTTTTGCTGGATGCCGTAGATGGCGTTCCGAGCGGTCACCGGCTTAATCCCCCTCGCTTCCGCGATCCTAGTGTAGGACATACCCTGGGCGAAGGAGACGAGTATCTCCCGCTCCCTCAGAGTCAGCCCGACGGCGGCATCTTCCGTCTTCCCGCCGCGGCGTATCGCCTCGAACGCCCTTCTCACAATTTCAGTTGGCAAATGAAAATCGCCTAGGACCACGTTTCGGAGGGCTGACAGCAGTTGCTCCCTGTTAGTCTCCTTCTGGAGGAATCCGGTGGCGCCGGCGGCCACGGCCTCCACGACGGCGTCCTCCTCAGTCGATGCCGTTAGCATGACCACGCGGGTCTCGGGCGCAAACTCCATGATCTCCCTGCACGCCTCCACTCCATCCTTCTTCGGCATCATCACGTCCATCACCACTACGTCTGGTGACACGTCGGCCGCAACCCTGACCGCCTCCTCGCCATCCGCCGCCTGTCCCACCACCTCGAACTCGCCGGACTGGTCCAGGAGCTGCTGCAGGCCGACCCTCACGATTGAATGGTCGTCAACTATCATCACCCTTATACGCTCGTCCGCTGTCATCCTGGACCTCCTCTCTCTATCGTTCCCGCGGTACCACGCAGGTCACGGTTGCGCCGCCCATGGCGCCTCGCTGGTCCACCACGAGGCGCCCGCCCAGCCGTTCGGCGGCCCTGCTCATGTTCGCGAAGCCGTTACCGCGCTCCGCGTAGTCATCGGGAAGTCCGACGCCGTCGTCCGACACCGACAGGCGACTATCCTCCTCGGCAAACTCCAAGTCGATGGCAACATTGCTCGCTTCCGCATGGCGGTATGCGTTGGTGAGCGCGTTGTGCGCTATCGAGAATAACAGGCTCCTGGCCTCGACCGATAGCAACGGCTCGGCGCCGGTGTGAGTCATCTCGACTGGCACCGAGGTCACGTTCGTAAAGCTGGTTGCGTGCGATCTCAGAGCCCAGCTCAGATCCCTACCTTCGTAGATGCCGCCCACATTTATAGGGTGTCTCAGTTCCCATATTATGGACCGGGACAGCCGGGACGTCGCCTCAAGCGTGGCGGTCAGTTCCGGGTTCGCGTCTCCGGCATGCGCTTTTGCTGTGTCGATGCCCAACCCTATCATGTAAGCGGACTGGGCAGCGGTATCGTGAATGGCGTGGGACAGCTCGATCCGCTCACGCTGAAGCGCCTGCTCGCGCTCCACAGCCTGCCTCCACCTGATCCGCTCGAACCTGGTTGCCAGGTTGACCGCCGCAACGACCGCATACATGACGGCTATCCTGGCCAGCAACGCCTTCTCGTCCCCTGCCTCTATGTCTATTCCATCCCCCACGGTCAGGCTGATTGCCACATAGACGAGGGACACTATAGTCACCCACATTATGTTGAGCCTGAAGGAAGTGAATAGCACCGCCAACCCGGCCAGCGCGGGATAGTAGAACAGGTGGTGGAAGGAGTGGCTGAAGCCATCGCTTAACGCAGCCGCTGCCGAAACAAGGAACACGTCCAACGCGTAGAGAGCCACAGGCCAGCGCCATGTGATCGGCCTGTTGGACAGGAGACGGTAGTGAATGTACCCATTGAACCCGATCAACACGAGGAGGAGCAGCGGAAATGGGGCATACCTGGCAACCCCGAAATAGAGATAGGGGCGATACACCAGTTCAAATAGCAATACGGCGATTACAAACCAGTGCCCTCTGACGGACATGGTTGCCACGTACTTTAGGCCGTCCGGGTCTATCTGGTTGAGCGTCCAGCCGTTCACCCGGAAGGCGTCGGTTGTCTTCGTGACTAGCTGCAGGACCCTGCTGTTGTGAGACCCGTGAGGCATCACATCTCCTGAACGACCGTGCGTCTATGAGGCGCTTGATAGTTGCGGGCGGGCATTCCCAGCGCATCTTTCATCAATCTAGCCAGTATTGGCCTTATCTGCAAGAAGCATATGCCCTATCGCATATAGCGCTTGTACCTGTGACGAGATCATTACAGCTGGAGGTAGGCGTAACCCGCCGAGAGCTGTGAATGAACTATCTCCAAATCAGAGGCTGGGCCAAAGGTTGTGGGGTCCGTGCGGGAGAAGGGTTCACATTGCCATGCAGAAGTGCTTTTGACTGTCTTTGGCCAGGGCAAATGCCTCTCTGAATAAGGGCATTTGGTAATTGTCAGTGCCAAGGAAATCACGGAGTATGGCGTAATGCACGACTGAGGGAAAGTCAACCGGCAAGACACTTTGCGCAGTTGTCGGCTGCGCTGCTCGCGGTGATCGGAGCGGTCTGGGCCCTGCCCCAAAGGCAATGGCCGCGCCGGACCGGCCCTCGGGCCTGACAGCAGAATGCAGCCACGAAGACAGTTTGGAGCAGCTTCAGGAAGCTAACCTGACTCCTTTCTTCTCTTCGGTGGATTTGGGATAAGGGAAGAACTAATTTACAAGCACGGAGGGCGAGGCACAATGCGATCACGGCGCCAGTTTGACACGGGAGTTGATACGGGAAGAAAAGACACCGCTTTGATGAGAGCCGAACCGAGGTGGCCGGGACGTTTGCGTCTTCGACTCCTGGCGGCCGTGCTCATCGCCGCTTTCGCCGCGCTCACGATCTACGCGTATACGGCGAACGTGTCGGTCGTGTCGGCGGCGAGTCCCTGTCCGGCGGTCAACGACTGGTGCACGACGATGACGGTGGCAGACGCCGAGGGTGACGGATTATTACACGGGTATGAATTTGACAAGTTCGGCTCGATCGTCGACGACACGATCCAACCCGGCGGCGCAAACTGAGGTGGACCCCATTAGCTGGACAGGTTAGAGGCCGATATAAGATCGTGGACTGCCCTTTTAGACCCCAGTGTTGATGTCATCGGTGATGTTACCACGTTTCCTCCACTTCCAGATGTGAATACCTCCCCCGGGGTTCGGTAGCCCAAGGCCTGGTGAGGTCTCTGGGTGTTGTAGAAACTGAGATACTCGCCTATTCCGGCCCTGGCATCCCTGCCGCCTGCGTATGCCTTCAGATACACCTCCTCGTACTTGACACTACGCCATAGCCTCTCCACAAAGAGGTTGTCTCTATAGCTCCCCTTCCCATCCATGCTGATCTGGATACCTCGCTGTTTCAAAAGCCCAGTGAAGGCTTCACTCGTGAATTGGCTCCCCTGGTCTGTGTTAAATATCTCAGGTTCGCCCTTCTCAAGAGCCTCCTCCAGAGCCTTGACACAGAAGTCTACGTCCAGTGTATTGGAGAGACGCCAGGCGAGCACGTACCGACTGTGCCAGTCCATGATGGCTACCAGGTACATGAAACCTCTGGCCATGGGCACGTAGGTTATATCTGCCGCCCACACCTGGTTGGGCCTGGTGATTTTCATGCTTCGCAGCAAGTACGGGTAAACCCTGTGCCCCAAGCCAGGCTTGCTGGTCCTGGGCCTCCGATAGATGGCTCTTAGCCCCATCTCTCCCATGAGGCGGCCCACTCGCTTCCGATTGATGCGGTAGCCCTGCCCACGCAGCCATATAGCCATCCGCCGGGATCCGAAGAACGGCCTCTCCAGGTACTGCTTGTCTAACAGCTTCATCAGCTCCAGGCCCTCCTGTGAGACGCCCACTGGCTGGTAGTACAGCGATGACCGACTGATTCCCAGCGCCCTGCACTGTCGCGCCACCGAGAGCGACGGGCGTTGGCGCTCCACCATCGCACGCCGTCGCTCCACGCTCAGCGACCCAATCTGCTGTCTAGAAAATCCCGCTCAACCTTCAGCTGGCCAATCTGCTGGTACAACTGGGCGATGAGCGACTCATCGTCCTTCTGCCGGCCTTGGACACCCCCGAAGATGCCAGAGGCTCCTTCCATTAGGGACCTCTTCCACGTCCTCACCTGCGCCGGATGCACTTCAAACCTACTGGCTATCTCTGCCGTACTCTCCTCTTCTTTCAACGCCTCCAACGCCACCTTGGCCTTGAACGCCGGACTATGCTTCCTGCGACTCTCTTTCATTGTCTGCTCCTTCCTCTCCCCCTGTCATTCTAGGAGCAGTTAACGATCTTAGCTACCTGTCCAGTTTCCTGGGTCCACCTCAAACATCAACGTCTGGACCGTGCACACCTTTGCGCACCCGCACCCGCAACTGCCCGATTACATTTTCTTCGGCTCTAACCCGAGGGTGCCGCGCGGCACGCAGGTCACCATTGAAGGGCACACGTTCATAGCGGACGCGGAGTCGCATGACGGCGAGGAGGGCGATACGGGCGATAAATGGGAATTTCCCTCTGGCGAGTTGCCCGCCAGCCTGGTGTGGTCGGACGGCCAGGAGGTCACGGTAAGCGTGAAGCTTGCCTCCCCGTGCGACAACCTGGACAACCTAGTCAACGCCATCGTCGTCAAGAACCTGACCGGTGAGATCACCCAAGCGGGAGACACCAACCTCCACAAGATCAGGCTCGACCCCTACAAGAGCTACCTCATCGAGGCCATCGGAGTGGACGGCAGCGACATGCTCGGCGTCGAGGAACACCCCAACCTCACCCTGGAGGACCCTGAAATCCCCGCCATCTGGAACGCCAGAGGCAGATCCGAGTTGATTACCTACGGTTCCAAGAGTGACGGCAACGCCATCAGGCGCATCTTGCGAACCGACCACCGCACCTACAAGATCGAGGTTTCCTCAGGCAACAACGGCACCGGCACCTACCAGCTCAAGGTCCGGGTCAACAACATCTGCCGGATCAACGACGACGACGACGCACAGTACCAGTGGGCAGGAGGCCCGGAGGGCTACCCCCAGGGCTCCGACCTGCCCGCTGGAACCGGAGGACGTCAGGTCCTGCTGACCGGCACCGACTGGGGGAACAACAACGTGACCCGACCGGAGATCCACCACGTCCTGGGAGACAACTGGGACTGGGACTCGGACTCGGACTCCAACCCCGATGAGGACTGGTTCGGGGTAGACCTCGAGCAGGGTGAGGAGTACACCGTCAGACTAAGGACCAAGACCAGCCTGCCGGAGAGGCTGCAAGCCACCCAACTCAAGATCCTGGGCATCAAAGACGCCGACGGGAACGCCATCAGCGGCACCGCCAGCGCGGGAGACGCCGGAAAGAAGGTCTTCGTCGAAGACTGGGAGGCGCCCAGCACCGGCCGTTACTACATCGCCGTGGGGACGGAGGGCACCGACCGGACCGGGATCTACTGGATAAGCATCACGAGGAAGGTCTCGAACTGACGACAACCCGCGACAGCAGCGTCTCCGCCACCTTGGACACGACATCGGCAGTCGCCGTTATGACGGCCCTCATCAGGGGCATGTCGTCCTCAACTCCAGGGAAGAATCGCGGGACACGCGGACGTATCTCATCTTCGAGGTGACCCTGAACCGGGAAGCGAACAAGGAAGTGCGCGTGGACTACGTCACCGTGGACGGTACTGCGGTGGCGGGCCGGGACTACGAGCCGAAGTCAGGGACGCTGGTGTTTGGCAGGCGCGATCTTACGAAGACGATATGGGCGCCGGTAGAGTTCGACGCGGCGTACGAGGACACCGAGACTATGACGCTGCGGCTGTCGAACCCACGTGGCGGGCAGATCGAGGACGGCACGGCGACCGGCTCCATTTACGATTACTCGACTAGCAGATAGGGATCGCGGACTTGCTGCTGCCGTGCAGCTAAAAGGCAAAAAGGGCAGCATCATGGGTGTGCGGGAGGGATCGTCGCCCGGCCCGCAACGGAATCTCCCGGTGCATGGGAGTCCTGATGCGTCCTACGGGAGGCCCGGTGCGTCATGCCGAAACAGCGCACATACTACAGCCTAAGCCCGAATCCACCGAAGGAGGGCGTCGGGTCAGCGTCCTGAAGTGGCCAAAGGGCGCTCCTCTGAATCTGGGATAATGGTTTTGTAACAGAAAACCAGTCCCGGAAAAGGAGCGCCCAATAGATGCTACCACGCAATCACCTCGACCGCATCCAAGTCGCCTTCGATGATCACCGCCTGGTGGCCAATGCCGGCCTGCTCCTCCCAGCCACCTTGGCCCTGCACCTCGGTCTTTCCCAACTGGTACAGCAGCGCCTGGACCTGGGTGATGCGCCGGGCCGGGCCAACACCGGCGACAAGATAATGACGCTGGTCGCCTCCGCGCTGGCTGGCGGCGACTGCATCGACGACGCCGATGCGCTGCGAGCCGGTGGGACGGCCGGTGTTCTCGACTGCCTGGTCAAGGCGCCATCCACACTGGGCGCCTTCCTGCGCAGCTTTCGCTGGGGCCACGTCCGCCAACTGGACCGGGTTAGCCGGGAGTTGCTGGCACGGGCATGGCAGGCCGGGGCCGGACCCTGCGACGCACCCTTGACTATCGACCTCGATTCCACCATCTGCGATACCTACGGACTGGACAAGGAAAGGGCGCCCGCCACCACGGCTACACCGGTGCGCGGGGCTATCACCCACTGCTGGCCGTCGCCGCCGGAACCGGAGACGTGCTGATGGCCCGGCTGCGCGAGGGCCGGGCCAACACCGCCCGCGGCGCCGCCCACTTCCTGCGTGAGACGGTGGGGCGGGTGCGCTACGCCGGGGCCAGGGGCCAACTCACGATGCGGGCCGACAGCGGCTTCTACGCTCATAGCGTGGTATCCGTCTGCCGCAAGATGGATGTCCGCTTCTCCATCACCCTCCGCCAGCACAAAAGCCTGCACAATGTCATCGAGGCCATACCTGAAGATGCCTGGACGCCCATTCCCTACTGGATGGACGGCGCCGCCGATGTGGCAGAGACCACCTATATCCCCTTCCAGAGTGAGCCCGACGCCGCGCCGGCGCGGCTCATCGTCCGGCGGGTGAAGCCCACGCCCGGTTCCCAGTTGGCCCTCTTCGCCACCTACAGCTATCACGGCTTCATCACCGACCGCAATGGGGAGATGCTGGAACTGGAGGCTGATCATCGCCGTCACGCCGAGATCGAGAATGCGATACGCGACCTCAAGTACGGTGTCGGGCTGAACCACATGCCGTCCGGCCGCTTCGCCGCCAACGGAGCCTGGCTGGCAGTACAGGTGATGGCCCACAACCTGGCCCGCTGGACAGCCCGCATCGGCCTGTGTCAGCAGATCGTGACCACCAAGACCCTCAGACGACGGGTCTTTGCCTTGGCCGGACGGATCACCCGCTCGGCGCGCCGCCTCACCCTGCATCTGCCACAGCGCTGGCCTTGGGATACCCAGTTCAGTCGCGCCCTGGCCCGGCTGCGAGCCATTCCACTCCCAGCTTGACGGCGCCCTTCTGCCACTGACCCAACGTCCCCGCCAACTCGCACCAACCAGCTCCGCGGGAGTTCCCTGCTGCCTATTC
The DNA here is from genome assembly GCA_965263185.1 of Dehalococcoidia bacterium. Classification (GTDB taxonomy): domain Bacteria; phylum Chloroflexota; class Dehalococcoidia; order Lucifugimonadales; family UBA2985; genus JAPPHY01. The sequence continues at coordinate 286,470 of OZ253588.1, forward strand.
TCTTGCCATCCCGCGCATCCCAGCTCCCCCAGACGGCCATTGGGGGCCTGTGCGGTGACTGAAGTCCCTCCGCCGACCTCCCATCTACCCCAATCGAGCCCAGGCCATCTCCCCTGTAGCTCTCTCATCCCCCTTCTCCGATCCTCACGCCGCCCATCCGTGTCCTTCGGTGGATTCGGGCTAAGGACCCACGTTTTCCCTGACGACTTCCCGCAGCGCCTGGAGCGGTTCAAGGTGGAGTCCGGCCTGTCGTGGGCGGAGATCGCCCGCCGTCTCGGAACCTACCCCCTCACCATCCGACGTTGGAGGTACAAAGGCGTGCAGCCCAACTTGGCTCATCAGACGGCGCTGTTTTATCTGGCCGACGACCTGGGCCTGGGCCATATCTTCACCGACTGGAGCGTCCAGCGCGAAACCCGGCACGATCTGCCCGGCTCGGCTGAGAGCGCCTGTAGGTCTGAGAGAGCGCTCAGGCCCAATGCGCCGACTCGGTGCAAGATCCCCAGGAGGAGACCGGCGCGTCGATGATGCGGCTACAGCCCGAGGGTGAAACTCTAAACCCCGAACACATAGCCGTGCGGGCGGCCTGAAACGCAAAAAAACCGAATATATGGCTGGGCAGGGGGAAGCCGTCGCCGTTGCGACGACCTCCCCCTGTCTTCTGCGGTCAGCGTCCCGCGCCGACCGGCTCCCGTCCTTGGCGCCCCCCCAGTCATGGGCGTCACTGGTATGTTTTTGTCTCGGCCGATAGGAAAGTCCTATAGCTGCAATGGGCCCCGCCTGGGTGTCACGGGAGTTCCGGTCTGTTTCGGGAGGGCCAGGACGGAGCTCCATCGGGTCATTCACTGGGACGTGATGAATATGTTAAGCGAGGCGCGACCACGGACGGAAGCGGCCACTTCGATGTGGATGATGGTGGGAAGCCTCTGCGGTTCTGCTGCATCTACGCGTGGTATCTGGGTTTACTGGAATGAGTAGGAATGGCAATGGAAGACAGAGACCCGCGACAGCGAAGGGAGCGGGAATAGCGCAAGGCCAATAGAGGCGTCACCCAACCTTGCCAAGGCGAAAGGACTGCTGACCTCGCTGCTGGCGCGCGCCTTCCTTCTCCGGTCTGCCTGCGTCAACGGCTGACTCAGTGTGATGGGCGGTCTCGGCAGTGCGCAGCTGAGGCCCTGCAAGGAATTGGTCTTGCCCCATTCTCAGAACAGAGCATGAACCGTACAAGGCCGTTACGCCCCCGCTGACTCCTAGACCCTACCAGACTACTACTCATCCGTCTCCCTTTGACTCTACCCCAGCCCATGGGCCAGCCGCAGGGGTCGCGATGGTCCTGGACAGGGGCATAGATCCCCATCGGCGGCGGGATTGCAGCGGGAGGATGATCCCAGAGGCCAGGGGCGGCCTAGGCATGGCGGCCTACGACGGCGACCGAGAGCAGCCACTTGACACCGCGGCCGCGTGAACCACAGCCCTGGAACGGGTGGCTGGGAGTGATCTTTGCATGTGGGTGTACGCCGGAAACAGGGACGGGATGCCTCGCTGAGTGGAGCGCAACCTCGAGATGTATGCTCAGCGCCCGCAGGCCGACACGGAGATGAGACGCGACTTGGGCCACCCAGGTGAGGTCGTCTCTCAAGTCGTGAATGCGCTGCGCAGCGGCCAATGGCGACGGTTGGGGGGGAGGCTAAAAAGAATCAACGATGATTAGGGCGCGGCCAGATATACCGGAGGCCCCTGGCGGCGAGGCGCTAAAAGGCAAACTTGATAGCGAGCCTATTGACGGGCTGCTCTGGCCACTGGTCTATATGAGGGTCCCCCTCCTGGCATACTGAGCTAACTCTGGCGGGTCAACTAAAAGGGTCACGGTCGCTTACCTCCTTATTGACCTTACCCCCTAAAACAGTGGCATTGTCAATGAGAGTGCTCTGAGTAATGTTCTTCCCCCTTCTACTCAACGCAATCCCCCTGCCTGATGGGGAAAGGCCAGCATCTAATTGTTCTCCCAAACAAACCTCAGCCTGAAGGTTCTTGTTTTGGAATCTGTTTCGGTTACACCGCCAAAGCGAAGACAATGGTGAAGGTTCTTGATTTTGTCCAGTTAGGTGGGCCTATCTTCACGGTAGACAGAGCTATCTTCGAGATGTGGTTGGGGGCTTTGTGACGCTATGAGTATCCGGTTTCCGTCAGACACCCATACTGCTTGACATGCTGGCAGTCCCGACTGCCCTCCTGTACGTGGCGGCGAAGACCATCTCGGAGAGCCACCGGCGGAACGAATCGTTGTCGCTGAACTGCTTGAACAGTTCAGTGTGGTCTGCCAGGATCTCGGTCATAGCGCGTTCCAGGGCCTTGTCGTGCTCAATCCGGGCGTTCTGTTGGTCGGAGTTTGCCATGGCGTTCTGGTACGCCCTGTCTCCGGCGACCTTTGCGGGCAGCTCTTCGGCAATCACTTTCTCGATCTTGTCCTGGTCCTTCCACTCGATATTGCCGAACCGATCGTTGAACTCCCTAATGATGTTGGAGAGCCGCTCCATCTCCGGTTCCGGCTTCTGCCCGCCGCCGCTAGTGGATACCGGCTCAATCTCGGCGTCCTCGTCGGGAAGCTGGACGTTCTGCACTGCCTGCTTCTCCACCCGGTAGCTGTCCATGTCAATGGCTTCGAGAATCCCCTTCGACAAATCGTCCTCAATGGGAGCAGGCAGCTTTGGAACGAGGAATGTCAAAAAGATGGAAAGCTTCTCCCACTCGGCGTTGGAATAGGGCAGGATTGCGGCCAGGAACCCATAAGTCCGGAGAAACGCCTTGGCCTTGCCCTTGAAGTCCACCTGGCCGTCCTCGTCCAGTTGCTCCCGGTAAAGCGAGACGCAGGTGTCCAGGATGGGATCAAGCTGGTCGCGATCGGCTCCCGAAAGGTAGCGCTCCACCAAGTCGTCCATCTGCGCCGGGCCGTAGACCTGGTAGCCGTCGAGCGCCGCTTTGAGGTCGTGCAGCCTGTCTGGGTCGGTCTCTTCCGACAGGACCGTGGTCCGGTAGTAGTCGGCGAAGGCGGCCTGGATCGTGTCGGCGTCGTTGTTGAAGTCCAGCACGAAGGCGTCGTGCTTCTTGGGGTGCGCCCGGTTGAGGCGCGACAGCGTTTGCACCGCCTTGACGCCTGACAGAATCTTGTCCACGTACATCGTGTGCAGCAAAGGCTCGTCGTAGCCGGTCTGGAACTTATCGGCGCAGACTAGGAAGCGGTACGGCTCTTCTTGGATTTTGTCTGCAATCAGGTTAGACGAGAAGCCGTTCAGAGACGCCTCCGTAACCCTCGCACCGCTGTACTCGTGCTCCCCCGAGAAAGCGGCGATGGCCCGGTAGGGGCTCTTGCGCTCCGCCAGGTAGTCCCGAATGGCGTAGAAGTAGCTGATGGCTCTCTGGATGCTACTCGTGACCACCATGGCCCGCGCCTGCCCGCCAATCTTCTGCAAGCCTGTCACCTGCTCATGGAAGTGGTCCACTATGATCTCGGCCTTCAGGCGGATGGCGTGGTCGTTGTCCTCCACGTAGCGGCGCAATTTCTTCCCGGCTCGCTTGGTGTCGAACTCTGGGTCTCCCGCCACCGTCTTCACCAAGCGGTAGTAGCTGTCCACCGGCGTGTAGTGCGCCAGCACATCGATGATGAAGCCCTCCTGGATGGCCTGCTTCATGGTGTAGACGTGGAATGGGAGATGCCTAGTATTCCCACCCTCTGGCGACTGGTCGCCGAAGATTTCCAGGGTCTTGTTCTTGGGGGTGGCTGTGAAGGCGAAGTAGCTGGCGTTAGGCAGCAGCTTCTTGCTCTCCATCAGCCGGTTGATCTTGTCCTCGGTGGTCTCTTCTTCACCCTCTGAACCGGCCTCTCCCAGCGCCATGGATACAGATGCCGATGTCCGTCCGCCCTGGCTCGAATGGGCCTCGTCGATGATGATGGCGAACTTGCGCCCTCGGTGTTCATTGCCGATAGCGTCCAGGATGAACGGGAATTTCTGGACGGTGGTGATGACGATCCGCTTGCCCCCCTGGAGCAGAGTGCGAAGATAGCCGGAGCTTTCGGCATGGCCCACGACAGAGCCGACTTGGGCGAACTGTTTAATGGTGTCCCGTATCTGCTTGTCCAGTATCTTGCGGTCCGTCACGACGATGGCCGAATCGAAGAGCGCCTTGCCGTCCTGCTCCAGCCCGATTAGCTGGTGGGACAGCCACGCGATGGAGTTCGACTTGCCGCTGCCGGCCGAGTGCTGAATCAGATACTTTGGGCCAACTCCCCTGGTGGATGCGTCAGCTAAGAGCTTGCGCACCACGTCCAACTGGTGGTAACGGGGCCATATCTGTTCCCGCCTCTTACGCCCCGTCCTGTCGTCTTTGGACTCCACGACCTGGGCGTAATTCTCGATGATGTCTGTGAGCCCGTCGCGGGTGAGGACCTGCTTCCACAGGTAGTCGGTCTTGAGGCCGTTGGGGTTCGGCGGGTTGCCCGCGCCGTCGCTCCAGCCTTGATTGAAGGGCAGGAACCACGACGCCTTGCCCTTGAGTTGGGTGCAGAACTGTACCTCGTGGTCGTCGACGGCGAAGTGGACCAGGCAGCGGCCAAGCTCGAAGAGCTTCTCCCTTGGATCGCGGTCCCGCCTGTACTGCTCGACGGCGTCGTCTACTGTCTGCTTGGTCAGGCTGTTCTTCAGCTCGAAGGTGGCGACGGGCAAGCCGTTGATGAACAGGCACAGGTCCAAGGCAAGCTGAGTCTGGTCACGGCTGTAGCGGAGCTGCCTCGTCACGCTGAAGCGGTTCTGCCCGTACTGGACCCGGGCCTTCTCGTTCCCCGGCGACGGCGTGCCGTACATCAGGTCGATCTGGTGCGGCCCGTGCTTGACGCCTTTGCGAAGCGCTTCGATTGTCCCTCGCTTCGTCACCTGTCCTTGCAGCCGGGCCAGAAACCTGCGCCGAGTTGGGCTGTCCTGGCCCAAGTCCAGCGATTTTGCGGCGTCGGGCTGGGTCTCGTGGAGGAAGGCAGAGAGTTGAGCCAAGTCTACGCAAAACTCTCGGTCGTAGTCCTGGGGGTCGCCGCATATCCAGCCCGCGCCGTAGGCAGACGGCCGCTCGGCAATCGCTCCACCCTGCGGTGGGTCGCAGGCGGCTCCCGTCAGCGCCGCGCAGATGAGGCGCTCCAGCCCCTTTTCGCTGATGTCGGTGGGCACGCTACTCCTCTCCTCTCATCGGGATGAGGACTTCCCTCACCTCTCCCGGCTGTATCCCCTCGAGTGCGTTGCGGATAGCCTCAATCCTTGGCTCGATGAGCGGCCACCGGTTCGCGCCGAGAACGATCAGCGCGAAGTTTCGGCGGCCCAGGTTCTGCTGATACGGCATGTTCTTATCTGCGGTAATCACGACTTCATACCCTGCTTCTTCCGCCTGATCCAGCAACGCGCCATTGACAAGCGTTGCCCACCCGCGCTCTTCTGCCACGTCGACGTCATGACCCACGAGGTGACGGCGAAGCTGCCGGGGCGCATTGTGATCAAACAGGATTCGCATGCGAGACCTTAGCGACCTTGGCGTCGAGGTCTTGCACGATGAACTCCAAGACCGCTCTTACCTGCGCTTCGTCCACCCCGCCGAACCACTCGATGAAGTCGTGGACGGTTGCGCCCTCCGCAAGGTTGCCGAAAAGGGCTGACACGGGCAGCCGCGTGTCCTTGAACACCCACGCCCCGCTCACCTTGCCGGGCACGCTCTCCACTGCCGGGCACGTACTCCAGTCCGTCATGCTCTCACCTCGCTTTCCATTGCCAACTCTTCCTTGAAGTTGCCGGCGTCGTAGAGGTCTCCGTCTGCATCATCCGCCAGAGCGCGGCCTTCGTCTATAGGCTCTTCATCGTCCGGCTCATCGGGCAGTTGCTCCGCCGCATCGCGCACGTCCAGCTTGCCGGTCACTACATCCGCGATGAGCCGGGTGCGGTACTCCTGCACCAGTTCCATCTGCCGGCTTGCGCGGGCGATAGCGGCGACGATGTCTGCGGTGGCCCCTTCTATGTGGTTCGCTATATTCTTCTGCTCTTGCAGATGAGGCACAGGCAGATAGAGATTCAATATCCGTTCGACTGCCAGCCCTGGTTGTGCTGCGGCGATTGAGTATTGGTTCAGGTTCATGGCTGTGAGAATGGCACCGAACCAGTCAATCTCGTGACCAACATCAAGGGCTGCAACCACGGCATGTTCCGATGCCCAGAACTGGCCGCGAGTTATATGAACGTTCCCGCATAGAGCGCCTTGCCTGCCAATTAGGGCGAAAGCACCGTCGTGTGTATAGCTTGAAGCATACCCCCGCAGCCCATTGCCGCCATAGACGGGATGTTCACCGGCAGCTTCAATAGACTCAGCAGTGATGCCCTCGCCGCTCTTCATGCCGCATATCGTCTTCAACCGCCGCACTTCCCAATGATCGGGCACGTCGCCGAGCCACTCGACGCCGGAGGGCTTGAGGCGGACGTTGGGGTCAAGGCCGCGGGTGACGGCCCGGCTGACGACGGCCTGCTTCTCCTCCTCCAGCAGCGCGATGAGCTTGCGCTTGGCATCGACGTACTGCCGGATGCGCCGGTCCACGTAGTCCAGGTACCGGACGATGGCAGCTTGTTCGGGGAAGGGTGGGAGGGGAAAGAGCATATCACCGATGAACTGCCAATCAGCACGGGGCATCTTGGCCCCGAAGGTTGAAGAGTCTATTGCGTCTATCACAGGCTTCGAGCGAAGTAGCTGCTCGAGATAGAGTGGTGACAATCGGGCATCATTGGGTCGGAGCACCAAGAATTCACCAACGCACACTCCACTGCGCTTCGGACATGTGACCTTAGCCAAATAAGGACGCAGTTTGCCGAATAGAACATCTTTGGTATGGAACCGCTTCACCTGTCCACTAAAACTGACTCCATTGCCAGCTTCACTGAACCGCCCTGTCCAACTCTCCACATGTTCAAGAGCCAGGTAGAGTTCGCCATCAATCGGCACCCTGCTCAAGTCAATGGCGTTCGTAACGTATCCCTTAAGCCGCGGCATCTCCCAATGATCCGGCACGTCGCCTAGCCACTCGACGCCGGAAGGCTTGTAGGCATGGTAGGGAGAGGGGTTCATTCTATCAGCCATCTACCACGCTCACTGGGCGTTAGACTCCGCGCGTTTGGCATAATCGACCTTCTCAATACTGTTGAGTGGAACAGCTCGCAGATCCTCGCTCTCTTCGGGCATCAAGTACACAAAATGCTCGCCAATCATGATGACCCTGAAACTCCCACTATCACCCGAAGCGAACCGGACGGTCGTCTGTGGAGACTGATGCAAAGCATCCATTGCGTCATCACGCGCCGTTGAGGAAGAGAAAGTATAGGCAAACGTCCCATATACGACCACAAGCACTATGGCGGCGACACCCAAAAACAACCTCAAGAAGCCCGCTTCCTCAACCAGTTTTTGTTCAGACCTTAGATCATCTCGTTTAGCTTTGGTAGTCGTTGCCGAGCCCAGCATCGCTCCGCCATACCCACTCATGGCCATTGACAATACAATACAAAGACTGTGTATGACTGAATCAATGTCGATATATGGAAGAACAATCAAAGTGACTAGCCCCGCTACTATGAGAAACCATGCAAGACCGCGCTTAAACGATATAGACAATTGCAGCCTTGCTAGAGGTCCAAATAGCAAGAGATAAGATCCCAGTATTATGGACAAACCAATGCCCATGACTGTGACACCAGGCGAGACTATCGCGTAATCTATTGCGCTCAACTGGCTCTCATATACAGGGACTCCGAGAGTTTCGTAGTAAGCAAGCACATATATTCGCCCAAGAAAAATCGTGACCGCTACTACGACGCCTTGAAATAGGATGCCAAAGTACCGAAGATCCGACATATCTATTTGCGACTTTCTATCCGAGCACATACCGTATTTCCGGTGATTCCCCATCGCACCGGTTGCTCCAGTGCGGTCAGATCAGCCCCTTGCCTTCCTGCGAGTTTCCACACAGCAGGAACGAGTACTTATGACCTCTCATGCGCCGCGCTTTCGACAGCGCACAATTCCAAAATCATTTTCCGGTGGTTCCGGAAAGCAAGATAACATCTAGGGAAGGTCTGAACAAAGTGCTGCCAGGCTGATTTTTGATTGCCGGGTACAGAAGCAGGCTTTCCCTCCTGGTTTTTTGCCTTGTTTGTTGATGGTGCGGTTAATTTCGGCCCTTTGCCCACTCCTCTTCGGCCGCTTCGGGACTTCAGCCCCGCTTTTGGGCCCACTACCCCCTGGTCAACCAACCAAGAGGCCCTTAGCCCGCTTCAAGTTGGATAGCCCTAGCAACAGCGCCAGCCGTTCTGTGTTCTTGGTCAAGCCCCGGTAGCGTACTTTGGCGTAGCCCCATAATCTCTTCACATCAAGGAAGGGGTGTTCCACCTTGGCCCGGATAGAAGCCTTCACCTTTTCCCCTATTGCCGCCGGATCCCCCGGTTCCAGTTTCCGCCGCTGTCCCGGCTTCATTGCCACCTGCCACTGTACCGCCAACTCCAGATGCTCCTCCCGCTTCTGTACCCCGATATAGCCGGCGTCCCCCCACACCTGCCTCTCCCCACCGTGCAATAACCGGTGGGCCTGGGTCACGTCATGCACGTTGGCCGATGTAGTAGCGAAGCTGTGCACTAAGCCCGTCTCCGAATCCACCCCGATGTGCAGCTTCATCCCGAAGTGGTATTGGTTCCCCTTCTTCACCTGGCGCATCTCCGGGTCCCGCTGCCCGGCCCGGTTCTTGGTCGAGGGCGGCGCCTCTATGATGGTGGCGTCCACTATGGTCCCTTCTCTGAGCCGCAGACCTTGGGACGCCAGATGCTCGTTGATCTCCGCAAACAGCCCTTGTCCCAGATGGCGCTCTTCCAGCAGGTGGCGAAAGTTCAGGATGGTACTCTCATCAGGAATCGGCTCAGACAGCCGTAACCCCGCGAAGCGCCGCACTGACTCCGCCTCATACAGCAGAGCCTGCCCCCGTGAAAACGGGGGTCTTCCATTCCAGGGTCGCTCACGTTGTAGCAGAGCTGGACGATGTGGACCCGAAGCATCGCCGACAGGGGGTAAGGCCGACGACCCCGCTCAGCCTTAAAGTAGTGGGGCCGGATGCGCTCCTCCAACCTCTCCCAGGGAATAAGGGAGTCGATTCGCTTCAGAAACACCTCCCGACGGGTCTGTCGCTTCTTGTGCTGGTACTCCAAGTCGGCAAAGGTTGGCTGCTCCGTCATGCTCGCTCCCCCTTGGTGTTGGCTAGCCTCAGTATGCCACAATTACAGCATTATTCAGAGTTTCCCTAGATCATTCCAATCTCCGCCAACAGCCCTTCCGTCTCCTGTTCCAGGGCCAGAATGTCCGCGCGTATTTCCTCCAGCGGACGCAGTGGCAGTGGCTTGTAGAAGTGGAGGGTGAAGCTAATCTCGTAGCCAATTTTGATGCTGTCGGGCGCGTACCAGGCGTCCGGGGCGTAGGGAAGCGCCTCCCGACGGAGGAACGCCTCTATGCCGCCCTCTTCCGGGAGCGGTATCTGCTCGGTGTCGCGTAGATCTGTGTCCGGCTCGTACTCCACTACGGCGGGCCCGCCATCGAGCGTGACCTGAAAAAGGCCGCGCAGGGGGTCGGCCTCAATGCCTCTCTTATGGATTCTCTTGACGACTGGCGGCGCGGTCTCTGAACGCTTGGCCTCGTCTTTGAGCGCCTTGATCTCCTTGGCGGTGTAGGCCCGTTCGGGGTCGATGCCCTCCAATCTCAGGGGCCGCTCTACGACGACCTTCCAGTAGCCAAAGGCCTCATTGGGAAATATCTTCGACTGCTCCGTCTCCTCGAAGGCAAGGAAAGTATCGCAGATTCGGCCAATGTCCTCGTCGGATAACTCGCAGTTCTTGCTGCCCAGGTTCTTGCGCAGCGCTTGGGACCATTGCGTGGCGTCTATGAGCTGCACACTGCCTCGCCGATGCTCAGGCTTGCGATTGCTGAGCGCCCAGATGTACGTGGCGATGCCGGTGTTGTAGAACATGTTCAGTGGCAGGGCGACGATGGCCTCCAGCCAGTCGTTCTCGATAATCCAGCGGCGGATATTGCTCTCGCCCTGCCCTGCGTCGCCGGTGAAGAGGGAGCTTCCGTTGTGCACCTCGGCAATACGGCTGCCCAGCGGCGTGTCCTGCTTCATCTTGCTCAGCATGTTGGCCAGGAACATCATCTGGCCGTCGCTGGAGCGGGTGATGAGCGAGTAGTCCGCGTCGCCGGCGTGCTCCACGACGAAGCGCGGGTCCTTGACATCGGACTTGCCGCCCATGCGCTCCAAGTCGCTCTTCCAGCTCTTGCCGTAGGGCGGATTGGAGAGCATGAAGTCGAACTCGTGAGCACGGAAGGCGTCGGCGGAGAGGGTGGAGCCGTACTGCACGTTGTCGGCTTCGCTGCCCTCGCCCTTGAGGATGAGATCGGCTTTGCTGATAGCGTAGGTCTCCGGGTTCACCTCCTGGCCATATAGATGAACCGAAGCCTCCTTGCCTTGTTCCCTAGCCAGCTGAGTCAAAGTCTCTTCCGCGACTGTCAGCATTCCGCCTGTGCCGCACGCGCCGTCATAGACGAGGTAGGTGCCAGACTTGACTTCATCGGCAACCGGCAGGAAGACGAGACGGGCCATGAGTTGCACCACGTCCCTTGGGGTGAAGTGCTCCCCGGCTTCCTCGTTGTTCTCCTCGTTGAAGCGGCGTATGAGCTCTTCGAAGACCGTACCCATGCCGTGGTTGTCTAGGCCGTCCAGACGCACGGAGCCGTCTCCATTTGGGATGGGCTTGGGACTGAGGTTGATTGAGCTGTCCAGGAACTTCTCCAACAGAAAGCCGAGCACGTCCGCATCCACCAAGGTCGGAATCTGGTTGCGGAACTTGAACTTCTCCAAGACCTCCTGGACGTTGGGCGAGAAGCCGTCGAGGTACGCCTCGAAGTTGGCCCGGAGCCTCTGCTGCTGGCCGATGGATGTGAGATCACGGAGGCGGAAGGCCGATGTGTTGTAGAAGGCTTCGCCGGAGGCGTGGCGCAAGGCTTGATCCTGGTTGGTGATGCCGGCGGCGTCCAACCGCTCCTTCGCGGCACGTACGTCATCTTTGGTCGGTTCCAGAACTGCGTCGAGTCGGCGGATTACCGTCATGGGCAGGATGACGTCCCGGTATTTGCCCCGGACGTAGACATCGCGCAGCACGTCGTCCGCAATGCCCCATATGAAACTGCTGACGTTGAGGGTACTCACTGGTTCGTCATGCTCCTATAGGCTGCTTTGACCATTTGGTCCAGCGCGGTAGCGGGTGCCTCGTTCAGCCGTGGATCAGAGCGGAGACACGACGAGATCACGGCGAGGGGTTCCGGCGTTTCCTTGGAGCCTGCGCTCCTGACGAATCTATCTACGTCCAGCCCCGACCACCCCGCCAAGGCCGCGAGACCGTTCACGTCAGGATGCTTGCCCTGTGACATACGGCTCAAGGTGGAGGCGCTAATCCCGCACTCCTCCCCCGCTTGCTTCCAGGTACAATGGCGAGCCTGCCTCTCCCCATCAAGAGCGGCGTAGAAAGCGTCGCCGTCGAACCTCGCTCTCTTGGCCATTAACCTCTCCTTCGTGGTTCACATCCCAGTTGGTCATCACCGAAAGTGGAATGAATTGCCTACTCGATTATCGCAACTGTATGGTATGACTGCAATAGCCGTCAGGGACTGAGGAGGTCCAAGCCCCCGACAACTCCGTGGTTAAGAAGGTAAGGAGGCCCGACAGGCAGCAGAGCTACTACGGCCGTGCGGCGTTGAATCTTAGCCTCCTACCCTGTCATGCAGATTGTTAACAACCAGCAAATGTGAGACACTCTCCAGAAGCACAACCTGCAACCTACACACTTTATATTCCCTAAACCGTGGGCTGCGGCTGGTAGCGCTCGACCTGTATCTTGTCTTCACCCTTGCGCGCTTTCGCTAGGTCGTATGAGGTCTGTCGGCGCAGCCAGAAATCCGCGCTGGACCATCCAGCCTTCTCAAGGCGAATGGCCATGTCGGGCGAGATCGCGGCGTGGCCGTTCAATACCCGCGAAAGGGTGTGACGGGCAACGCCCAGAACCTCCGCCGCCTCTGTGACGCTTAGGCCAAGGGGCTCCAAGCAATTTTCCCTGATGCTGCGGCCAGGGTGAGGTGGATTCTTCATAGTCATGGTCTCTTCCCTCTCACTAGTGATAGTCGACTAGATCGACGTCGTACACGTTGCCATCTTCAAACCGGAACGTTATCCTCCAGTTGCCCGAAATTGAAATGCTCCATAATCCTTCCAGGTCACCCCTGAGGGGATGCAGTCTGTACCCCGGCAGATCGACGTCGCTCGGCTTGCTGGCAGCTTCGAGGTCTGCCAGGGCGAGAGTGTTCCGATCCAATTGGTTCGGGCCTACCCTGCTGGGGTCGCCTCGTTCAAAGAGCCGCCTCAGACCACGATGGTGAAACGACCGGATCATGGGAAAATTATACCGCGTGCCGGTACACCTATCAATAGCCTCACTACTGTTTCCACGTCTTCGAGGCCGCTTTGCGTATTTTCCCGCAGTGCCCCCACATGCTGCACTAGGGAGTCGCCGCTGGTGGCAATCAGCAAAGGCGGGACAGTTTGAGATCCGAGAGACCAGGGATCGGGTGAAGGAATCCCCATTATCAGAATAGCGCTTGACCCGTAAGAGGCCGCTATGCCCCCACTGCCCCCTCGACCCTACTAGACTACTACCCACCCGTCTCCCTTTGCCTCTACCACAATCCATAGGCCAGCAGCAGTGGTCGCGATGGTCCTGGACGGGGGCATACATCCCCATCGGCGGCGGGATTGCCGCAGGAGGATGTTCCCAGAGGCCCGGGGATACCCCGGAATGGCGGCCACCGGCGGCGACCAAGAGCTGCCTTGACACCACGGCCGCGTCGGGCCAGCATCTCTGGAAGGGATGGTTGGGATTGATCATTGCATGCGGGTGTACGCGGGCAGCAGGGACAGGGTGACCTGCTGGGTTGAGCAAAACCTTGAGATGTAGGCCCAGGGCCGACAGGTCAACATGGAGATGAGACACGACTTTGGACACCAAAGTGAGGTCGTCTCTCAAGTCGTGAATGCACAGCGCAGCGGCCAATGAAGGCGGTTTGGGAACGCTAAAAAGTGTCGCCGCGGATTGGGGTGTGGCCAGATACACCAGAGGCCCCTAGCGGCGATGCGCTAAAAAGTAATGTTTGTAGCGCAGGAACCCTTGGCGTAGGGTGTCAGGGCATGATCCCATAGTCCTAAATCCACACCCAGGGAGTTATTCGGCGATGCCCAATAATGCGGACGCCCAGCGCCTTTTGCGCTGGGCGCGCCGGCGTTGTGGCGGGTGCGGAGGACCTGCAGCCTTCATGCGCTACTGGCGCGGGGCCTTGGTCCCGATCTGCGCTGAATGCGCCGAGAAGCTGGCCTCGGAGGGCACGGGGAGTAAGGACCTTGGCCAGGCCGCCCTGGAAGCGCAGATGCCGCCAGAGCACGGCTCTTGCATCAGGCTAGAGGACTTGGCCTCCGACCTTAAGGACTCTGTGCGCTCGGTGGCTGCGATGCGAGCGCAGGTCAGGATGTATCGGACCGCCGCCACCCGAAAGCGGGAGAGGGCAAATCGAGATCAGGTCCGGAAGATTATGGAGAGCTTCGAGGCAGAGCACATGGAGGAGAGGGCGTTACTACAGCAGGAGCTGGAGCGCGAGCGGACCCGGCGCGTGGAGGCGGAGCTGCGAGTAGGGATGCTGGAGCGGAGCGCGACCGCCAGGGAGAACCTATAACTTGGGCCAGGTTGGGCTACAGCCACCCTGCGACTCCCGGCCGGGGTTGACCGTCCTGGCAGGGCCTCTATTCCCTGCCCTTGGACACGATCATTGCCCATGACCCCTCAATTAGAACATCTGGATTTTTGGGGCTAATCCTAAACTCTCTTATATTATATCTGCGCGCGAGAGGGGTTAACTCATACACACACACGCGGTTTGACTCTCACCCTATGCCGAGGGCGGCGCAGCTGGTGTTCTTCTACCCGGCCGCGTCCTTGTCCTGGTGGCGTCCGCCGATGGTCACCAGGACCTCACACACTCACCGGACCCGGCCCTGCCAGTGCCTGCGGTGTGCCTGGCTAGGCGTGGTCTTTGACCATGCCTTTCAGAGAATCGCGGTCTACTTCGCCTGGCTCTTTTTGGACTCATACACTCACGCGCCTAGCGACTCATACACTCACACGCGCTTGACTGCCCAGGCCAGCCAGGGTTACACTTTACTAACATATGGCGAATGTACGGCTAACCTCTGGGCAACTACGGCACTTTCGCCGGGTAACTCTCCACTACCAGGAGGATCCGCAGTGATTAGCATCCACACAGAGCAGGTTGCGGAGATGCGGCTCTACCACAAGCGCGGTGCTCAGGTCCATGAGCTGGCCGACGCGTACGGTGTTTCACGACAGGCTGTTTGGAAGATTGTCACGCGTCGGACACACAAGCGCGTGCTGGACCTGCCCGACGGCACGGACCTCCCAAACTTGAGGAGGCTACTGCACCGGCTCCGCGCCTCTACAGCGTCCGGTGCGGGGCCTACACCTCCCGCCAAACCTCCCGCCGACCCACCGCCTCCGCCGGTAGCTCCACCGAGGCCTACACCAGCGGATCGGGAGGCGGCCGCTCAAGCGCAGGAGGTCCAGCGCCGTGAAGATGCGGCCAGGAAACAAGCGGAGAAGCTTGAGAAGGCTCGCCTTCTCATAGATCAGCGCCAATGTACAGGGCCTAGATGCGCGGTCCTGTACCATTGCAAATGCCACGAGGCGACAAGCGTCGATGACCGCGTCGCCGCTTCCGCCAGCTGCGCCGGGGAGTTCTGCAATTGTTCTTGCCACAGTGGGGAAATGCCGGCGATCGTCCATCCTGAAGACGTGCCGGACTTCATGCTGAGCTCTTAGGCGTGAGGCCCTGCCACACGTCACTGATGTTTCACCGCTGTTTCACAATACGTCAGTCCTCTTCTTGGCCTCACGCCTAGGCAAGATTCCAGGCTCCGCCCTGCCTCACCCGTGACACTACCGCTTGACACGCTATCCCCTGCCTGTAGTAAGCTCCGTGCCACATGCAACACATGTCAACCACAGTCTGACACATGGAGCCTATATCAGACCATTCCAGGGAGTTCAAACGTATGTCACAAGACCATTCCATTGACACATCTCTGAGACATGTCACCAAGTCAGAAGCCTGTCAGCTCCTCAACGTGTCGCTGTCCACCCTCAACAGACGGATCGCCGAGGGACAACTCGAAGTGGAGAGGGTCCAGCAAGGTCAAATCCACAGAGTCTTTGTACTCCTACCGGCAGACACTGACCTGCCAGAAGCGCCGGAAGAGGCCGAACCAGACGGCGGGACGGAACTGGCAGTCGCACAGGAGCGCATCCGGAACCTGGAGAACATGGTGACGCTCCAGCGGGAATGGCTTGACCTTGCGGAGGCCCGGGTCCAGCAGTTCATCCAAGCTCTGCCGTCACCCACTCCACCGGCCGCTCTGCCCGCGAGCCGTCCCTGGTGGAAGTTCTGGTAACGGCTCTGCCCTAGTAGGCGTAGCCCCGGACCCGCGAGTTCGGGACCCTGCCAGCGTAAATCGTACACGTCCGTTTCTGAGGATTCGGCGAATCTCGGAATTCAGGCCCTCGATGCCATCCAAGAGGGCGTTTCACGCCTAGCAGACGTGCGCCCTTTACCATTATGTCAAGGAATCCCCCCCCGGGCGGCCTGCGCCGTTACCGCCCGGCTTAGGGCGCGTAGCTTCTGCAGAAGGGCAGGTCGGCAAGGTCAGAAGTGCTGCTCAACGGCCCTTGCAGATTCAACGGCACACACCCCTCAAATTGATTCCCGCCGAGGTGCAGTTTTTGGAGTTTCGCAAGGTTCCCCAACTCTCGCGGCAGCTCCCCGCTCAACTGGTTGAGGTTGAGGTACAGAAATGTCAGGTTGGAGAGGCTGCCCAGCTCCGGCGGTATCGGACCGCTCAACTGGCTATGGCGAATGTCCAGCGCCTGCAGGTTGGCGAGGTTGCCCAACTCCGCCGGTATCTCCTCGCTCAACTCGTTGCCGGCGAGGTACAGCGTTGTCAGGTTGGAGAGGCTGCCCAGCTCCGGCGGTATCTCCCCTCTCAAGCCGTTGAAGTTGAGGTCCAGCTCTACCAGGTTGGAGAGGCTGCCCAGCTCCGGCGGTATCTCCCCGCTCAACTCGTTGAGGTCGAGGCGCAGCGTTGTCAGGTTGGAGAGGCTGCCCAGCTCCGGCGGTATCTCCCCTCTCAAGTAATAGCCGGAGAGCCACAGCCCTGTAACGCGCCCGTCGTCGTTGGTGGTGACGCCATCCCATTGGCCGAGGGGCGCGTCGCTCAGCCAGTTGTCGCTTCCATACCAGTTCTCACCGTTCGTTGCGTTGTAGAAGGCAACCAGGGCTTCCCGGTCCGTTTCGTCGGAGCCGGAGGCCGCGGGCGGCGCTGTCGCAGGTTCGGGCGCATCGGTGACAGTGGACATAGCCCCTGACCCTGGCGTCTCCGTTGGGGGGCACTCGGTCCGGTCGGGGCCTGTCACGCCGGACGGCTCATCAGAGCCGCAGGCCGCGAGCGCCGCCGTAAGGGCCAGCGCAAGGACAACGCTCAACAGGGTCAGCCATTTTGCAATGTGTGTTCGCGTCATCTTTGTCACCTCTTGTCTAGACTTTCAGGATATAGACATACCACGCGCCCCGGTCTGTCTACAACGACCAGGGCGTCCAAGGCGGGATTTCACGCCTAGATGACGTGCGCCCTTTACGACTTATGTAGAGTCGGCGCCTTCTCCAGCGTCTGCAGACTCGCCTACATTGTCCCGCTTAGCCCATCCCCCAGGATCCGGAAAGCCCGCAACAATGTTGCGGGTTGCATCCATGAAGAGCGCCTGAGTGGACCTAACTACAACAGTGGTTGCTCGTACAATCACCGTGCGTCCGTCCTCCAGCCATACCATGTACTCATTCACCGTATTTCACCATTCTATTTCCAGTGGATGGCTAGTATAGCGCTGGCAGCGAGCATCCAATGCAACGTTCGAGGTACTCGACTTTTGGCACAAAATTAAACTGGGTGGCCCCAGGCTGACCCGGGATCCACCGCTGAACCCTCCTACCCACTGACCTACTCTCAATCCTTGCCATTGTAACATAACAGCTGGTACAACTTCAGGGGCAGGTCTGTTGATGGTCTACGATAATGTCATTAGGTAACTGTTCAGCGAAAATGTCCATCCATGAAGGATGTGACATTGAAACAGCGAGAACTAGCGAGACTCCAAGTGCTTAACGACATTCTGGAATACCAGGTCCCTATCCCACAGGCTGCCGAGATTCTCAGGGTAAGCGAGCGCCATACGAGGCGACTTTTGAATGCTTACCGGAAGGACGGAGCAGCAGCCCTAGCCCATGGAAACCGGGGACGCCGGCCGCACAATGCTGTCTTGGAATCCGAGGCTGCCGCAGTGGTGCGGCTGGCCAGTACCAAGTACGCGGGAACCAATCACACCCACCTAGCCGAGTTGCTTGGGGAACGGGATGGCATAAACCTGAGCCGTCCCACAGTACGTCGCATCTTGGTCAAGGCCGGCATGGGTAGTCCGCGCAGCCGCCGTTCTCAGCAGCACCGGGTGCGGCGGCAGCGAATGCCTCAGGAGGGAATGCTGGTACAGGTTGATGGCAGCCACCACCGCTGGCTGGGGGAAGATGGGCCCAGGTTTACCTTGCTACTGGCCGTGGATGACGCCACTGGCACTGTGCCCGCAGCCATGTTCTGCCAGGAGGAGGACACCCCAAGCTACTTCCTGCTCATGGACAGGCTAATCAGGAGGCATGGAATACCCATCGCCATTTACAGCGACCGGCACCCGGTCTTCAAATTTACTGGAGACATCGACCGTTACCCCGCAGGCCCGACGCAATTCGCCCGGGCCATGGAGGAGTTGGGGATCCGGCAGATCTTCGCCAGATCACCCCAAGCCAAGGGCAGGGTGGAGCGTGCTGCCGCCACATTCCAGGACCGGCTGGTAACCGAGCTCCGGCTGGCTGGCGCCTCCACCATCACCGAGGCCGATGAGCTCCTGGATAGCTTTCTGCCACGATTCAATCAGAAGTTTGGCGTACAGGCCGAGCAGGATCATCGTGCCTACCGTCGCTTGGAGCAGTCAGTGTCCCTCGATCAGATCCTGTGCTTCAAACACCGCCGCAAGGTGTCAAGGGACAACACCATCAAGTACAATCGGCGCACTCTGCAACTGCTGCCCGGCAGGACCCGTCCTACTTACGCCGGGGTGCAGGTGGAGGTCCAGGAGGATCTGGAGGGCCGGCTCCTGGTGCAATACCAAGGGCAGACCATCCCTACACAGGAGGCTCCGCCACGCCCTGGTCTGCTGAGGGCAATCACCGTCGCCCCTCTGGAAGGCTCTGGAACAGGCCATAGCATCAACGACGCGGAAGGCCAATGGGACGCGTGCTTGGCTAGATTGGAAACAGGAGAGGTGGACCGGGACCTGCGGCCTCGTAAAGCCAAGGCACAACAACACAGAATACCCTCAGCTCGCCAGAGGACTCTATGGGAGAATGTGCAGCGAGCCAGGCTCAGGGGGCTATCCCTTCGGGCTATCGCTCGTGAGTTGAGGATCCACAGAAACACCGCCCGCAAGTACGCCTTGGCCAAAAGCCCGCCACTGAGAAGCATCAGTGGCACAACTGGGACACCAAAATCTGGGGAGGCAGAGTTCGCCTAATCGGACATTTTCGCAGACCAATTGGGCAGACATTATCGCTGGACATCAACACAGGTCAGTAGAGAACCTCTACACCTGCCAAGAAGTTCGCCCATTGCTGCATCAGGACTCGGCGCTTTTCGAAAACGTCGGTCCTAGCGTAGGCCGATTCGACCGAATTGCCGAGATTGTGAGCCAACACCGCCTCACCGACGGCCCAAGGCGTGGCTGTCTGCTCGATTACCCAGTCCCTAAAGGACGACCGAAACCCGTGCGGCGTGGCGTCAAGGTCTAAGCGGCGCATCAACATCTCGAAAGCCATATTTGACATTGGCTTGCCGCCCGCGCGCTTGCTGGGAAACACATAGTCATCGCTGCCGAGTTTCCAGGCTTCCTTTAGAATCTCCACTGCCAGATTCGACAATGGCACACGATGTTCACGCCGCGCTTTCATTCTTGCAGCCGGCACAGTCCAGGTAGGGCCGTCAAGGTCAACTTCTTCCCACGTCATACCCCGGACTTCATTGGCCCTAGACGCGCACAGAACCATGAACTCGAATGCCAATCGGGTCGCGGTGTCGGCTGTGGAATTCCGTACCAACTGGATAGCCAACGGAACGTCGGCATATGGCAGCGCAGGATGGTGTTGCTTTAGCCTAGCCCTGCGCGGTAGCGCTTTGAGAATTGACTTGGATGCTGGGTTATCTGTGCGCCATCCCTCCACGATTGCTGTATCGAAAACCGTCTCCATCCGTTGCCGGACGCGGGTTGCTGTTTCGGGCTTCGTAGTCCAGATCGGCGTCAAGACGGCCTTCACGTCAGAGGTGGCTATAACGTCAACAGCTTTGCCCCCGAAAGTCGGGTACACGTGGAGACGCAAACTTTCGCTCCATTGCTTCGCGTGGCGTTCGCTGCTCCAAGACGGGAGTCGCTCCTCGATCACTTGTTCCGCAGCCTGCTGGAATGTTGGGACAGCAGGACGTCGCGCATCTTCCCTCGCCTGTTGCCTTTTGGAAATCGGGTCCTCGCCCTGCCGGATTGCCTGTTGGTTGGCCATGGCGGCCCCGCGTGCCTCTGCCAGCCCCACTCCGGGCCAGCCGCCCAACCCTATGTTTCGTTGCTTGCCACCAATAGAAACGCGCTGGACCCAGCGTTTTCCACCCTTCCCGTCCACCCTGAGGGTCAGCCCGTTCCCGTCGGTGTATGCTCCAGGTTTTGCCAGTGTCCGAACCTTTGCTGCGGTTAGCGCACTTCGTTTGATCGCTGGCATTCCATGCCTCCAGTGTACTTTCTTGTGTACTTAAAGTAGCTGGATTATAATGGACATGCTGAGGCTTTACAAGACGTAAAGAGGTGGAGTCAAAGCTAATTTACCGGCAGAATACCCTAGGTTAGAGTGGTCTTAGCCATAATGATGGCGGGAGCGGGAGGGAGTCGAACCCCCCGTAGACGCCGAAGGGCGCCCACCAACGGATTTGAAGTCCGCGAAGCCCACCAGAGCCCATCCACTCCCGTGGCCTGGCCTTCTGACACCACTATACTCTAAGCCTGCCCCCTACAGAGCAGAGTCCAGGCGCTTCTTGATAGCCGCCTTGGGGACAGCGCCCACAACCTGGTCTACGGGGCTTCCGTCCTTGAACACCAGCAACGTGGGTATGCTTCTTATGCCGTACTTCATGGCCGTCTCAGGGCTCGTGTCAACGTCCACCTTTGTGAACTTTATCTTCCCGTCATACTCCTCGGCCAGGTCGTCCAAAACGGGAGCGACCATTTTGCAGGGTGCACACCACTCTGCCCAGAAGTCCACCAGCACCGGTGTATCAGCTTCCAAGACCTCCTGCTCAAAATCGCTGTCGGTTACGGCTTTTGGTGCGGTCATTTCGGTTCCTCCTCGCGCATCTCAATAAGGCTCTCCGCTACTTTCGATTCCCTGTGTCTCCGGGACCACGGCGCCCCGCAGCGCCACAGGAGATAGCTACTAAAAGTTTAAGACCCACAACCCCCTTCGTCAACTACCCGTGAGAAGGCGCGCAACCTCCTCCAACCTGGCGAGGCGCCTGTCCCGTCCCAGAACAGCCATCGTCTCGAACGGCGGGGGCGCCGCCTTTCGCCCCGTCACCGCTACGCGAATGGCGCCAAAAAGTTGGCCTGTCTTGATGTTAAGCTCCTCGGCAAGGGGCCTGATCTCGCCCTCCAGGGACTCCGTGGACCATACGTCCAGGCCCGCCACCCTTTGCAGCGTGGACTCCAGGGCCAGTTTTAGGATATGGTGAATGTGATGAAATTCGGAACATTCTTTCTCATGGGTCTATTCCTGCTACTCTGCTTCCCTGGTTGTTCTGGAGCAGGGGCGAGTGAAGACCCCAGCGAAGACCGCATTGTAGTTGAAGTTGTGGGTTTGCTTCCTAGTTGGAATCTCGAGGAAATGGTCGCCCGGTCGGATGCGATAGTCATAGGGAGGGTCTCCAGGGAGCTCGGCTCGAAAGAGTTTCCTGAGCCCGTGGGAGGAGGTGAGGAACCTCGTTACGCTTGGAAATATCTAGACTACGAGCTTGAAATTGAAACTGTATTGAAGCCCCGAACATTGCAGTCTGACGTGTTGGCATTGATGATCGGCGCTGGGATTGTGCCTGCCAGGGAAGGAATAGAAGTTGCTGGCTTAGAAGATCCGGAACTGGCAGTTGGCGAACGCATTCTTGTGTTTCTTGAAAGAATACCTGATGAAGAATCCCCGGGTGTTCCCATCGTCGTTCCCAGTGGGTTTGATAGAGAGCGCTACTATCTGGTGATTCTGTCTTCGAACTACTCCAAACTGGTCCCTGACGGTGACCTCTGGCGTGACGTCAGGAGCCAACGCGTGGTCTCTTTGAGGGACATCGAAGAAGCGGTAGTACAGAAACCAGAGTAACGGCCAGACCCTGCTCCGCCAATGTCAGCATGGTGACGCTGCATTAGCTTAATGCAGCGTCATTCATTCGCCGAGAAGGCGCGCAGCCTCCTCCAACCTGGCGAGACACCTGTCCCGTCCCAGAACAGCCATCGTCTCAAACAGCGGCGGAGCCGCCTTTCGCCCCGTCACCGCTACGCGAATGGCGCCGAACAGCTGCCCGGTCTTGATGTTAAGCTCCTCGGCAAGGGGCCTGATCTCGCCCTCCAGGGACTCCGTGGACCATACGTCCAGACCTGCCACCCTTTGCAGCGTGGACTCCAGGGCCCCGGTTGCGCTATCCCTGTCCATGCCCTTCTGGACCAAGTCCTCCGGCGGATACTCCAGCTCCTCCAGGAAGAAGAAGTCCGTTAGCTGCGGAACGTCAGTCATGGTCTTGATGCGTTCCTGCACCAGGGGCGCTATGGCGCTCACGTAGGTCTCCGAGATGGGGCGCGGCGCTGCATCGCTCAGGGTATCGTCCAGGGTCTGCGTAATGCGGCTCACCAGGTCCTTGTCGCTCATCTGCCGGATGTACATCCCGTTCATCCAGGTGAGCTTTTCCAGGTTGAAGATTGCCCCGGCCTTGGTTATACGCTCCAGGGAAAAGTTCTGTATCAGGTCTTCCCGCGCGAGAATCTCCGTGTGGTCGTCCAGAGACCAACCCAGGATGGCCAGGAAGTTGAACATGGCTTCCGGCAGGTAGCCCATGTCCCGGTACTGGAGCAGGGACACGTCTCCGTGACGCTTGCTCAGCTTGGAGCGATCCGGCCCCAGTATGATGGGCAGGTGCGCGAATAGGGGCATTTCGTATCCCAGGGCGTTGTATATATGGACGTGCCTCGGGGCGCTGGACAGCCACTCCTCCGCCCGCAGCACGTGGGATATGTCCATCAGGTGATCGTCAACTATGCTGGCCAGGTGATAGGTCGGATATCCGTCTGACTTGAGTATGACGAAGTCGTCCAGGGTGGCGTTGGAGAAGGTCACGTCACCTCTCACGATGTCGTGGAAGGTGGTCTCTCCCTCCGTCGGCATCTTGAAGCGCGCCACGCGGGGCGCGTCCTGGGCCTCTCTAGGCGCAAGGTCGCGGCATAGCCGGTCGTATCCGGGGGGCTGCTTCCGGCGCGTCTGCTCTTGGCGCATCTCCTGGAGGCGCTGCGGCGAGCAATAGCAATGGTAGGCGTGGCCCCGTTCCACCAGGTCCTCGGCCGCCTGCTGATAAAGCTCCAATCGCTGCGACTGGACGTACGGCGCGCATGGGCCGCCGACTTCGGGCCCCTCGTCCCAGTCCAGCCCAAGCCATCTGAGAGAGTCCAGGATGGACTCCAGCGCGCCTTCCACGGTGCGCGCGACGTCCGTATCCTCGATTCGCACTATAAAATCGCCGCCGGTGTGCCGAGCGTACAGCCAACTGAACAGGGCCGTCCGGATGTTGCCAACGTGGGGGTCGCCCGTCGGGCTGGGGGCGTATCGCACTCTGACTCTCTTGTCTGCCATTTCTAAAGGGCCTTTCCGTGATTCTCGGCCTGGCTACGGGGTTGCGCCTATACCGGTATTCAGCTGTGCCAGAAACCTATCAGCTCAGCCGGCAGCGTGGAGCTGAACTCCACGTACCTCTCCGACGATGGCAGCCGCAGACCCAGAGCCTGGGCGTGCAGGAACTGGCGGCCAAGGTGGAGGCTCTTGCCGCCGTAAAGCGCGTCCCCGGCAATGGGGTATCCCAAGTGTGCAAAGTGTACCCGTATCTGATGAGTCCTGCCAGTCCTGGGCAGCGCCTCCACCAGGGTGAATCCCGAGAGCCTCTCCAGCGTCCGGTAAGATGTCTCCGCCTCTCGCCCCCAATCCACAACGGCCATCCGTTTGCGATTTCGGGGGTCCCTGCCGATACGAGCTGCTATCGTCCCCTCCGCCGGCTCAAGACGCCCCGACACCAGGGCCAAGTACACCTTGCGTATCTCTCTCTCCTTTATCTGCCTGGAAACGTGCTCATGCGCACGGCGGTTCTTTGCCACCACCATCAGGCCGGAGGTGTCCTTGTCCAATCGGTGTACAATCCCCGGCCTCAGTCCCTCCTCAATCCTGGCAAGCTCCGGCAGCCTGGCAAGCAGCGCGTTAACCAGGGTGCCCAATGGGTGCCCCGGCGCAGGATGCACCACCATGCCCGCGGGCTTGTTCACCACCAGCACGTCGTCGTCCTCGTATACCACCGCAACGGGTATGTCCTGGGGCACCAGCTTTGTGGGCAAGGGAGGAGACACGTCCATCTCTACCACCTCCCCACCCTTCAATCTATAGGAAGGCTTGGCCGAAGAGCCGTTCACTCTAACCAGGCCCCTTCCCACAAGGCTAGATATGTGGGATCGGGACAGGTCGCTCTGGCTATCGGCCAGGAATTTGTCCAAGCGTTCGCCTTGAGCGTCTCCCACCAATATCCGGACTACTCCCATGACTCCTCCCTTTTCCCTGTGGGCCCTCTATCGGCCGCCGGGGCCGCTTCAAAGCCGCCGTCCGGCATGTCCGGCCCCATCTCCGCCGGCATCATCTCCAACGCTATTGGAATGGGAACCATCTCCTCTACGGGCTCCGGGTCATGGCTCCTACCATGCCTGGTATAGATGAAGGTCCACATGAGGCCCGTCAGCCCCACCACAATTGCAGAGTCGGCAAGGTTGAACACAGGCCACGCTCCCACGTCTATGAAGTCCACCACATGCCCCAGGCGCACCCTGTCCACCAGGTTGCCTATCGCGCCTCCAAGCTGCAGCCCCAGGCAGAATCGCAGGAGCCTGCTATCGACGCGGTTTGTACGATAGAAGACCAGCAGCGCGCCTATTCCCACAAAGGAGGCTATGATGAGGAAGGTGGTCTGATGTGGAAAGAGCCCAAAGGCGCTGCCCGTGTTGGTGACGTAGGTAAAACGAAAGAAACCGCCGTCCGGAACCGATTGTCCGGGATTCATAGTGAGAACAACCAGCCCCTTTGTGATCTGGTCTGCTATCAGTGTGGCAATCAGGACCGCAACAGTGGTCATGCCGGAACGCCTCGGACTCGGCCAGCGGACTGTAAGGCGCTCATGTCAAGCGGGATGTTCATGGACGTATTTAGTGTCGCGTTGCTGTTAGGCCATATATGCCGGCCGGCCAGGGTTCTGCCGACAGTTTAGCATACGGCGATACGAGAGGTAAACCGCAGCCCCCTTCCGGCGTTCCTGGGGCGCTGGTTGGCAAGGCTCCACCGCGCGGAGCGGCCTCCCAACCGCCATTCCGAGCGCACGCGGGCATCCGGGAATGCCCCTCAACTTTGGAATAGTAGCGCTGTGGCAGTTGTGGTAGAATCTCCCATCAGAAGCTAAGGTTGTAGCTCAGAGGATGCCGGCCGTGCCATATGCGGTTAGACTCGCCAGAGAAGAAGACGTCCCTCAACTGGTGGATATAGAGAAGGAGGCATTTCCAACCTCCTGGCCCGCTACGCCATTCAAACGCGAGCTATCCAACAGGTCAGCCAGCTTTCTGGCAGCCTACCGGCTATCCGAAGACGGCCAACCCTCCATTTCATCTCCCGGCAAGCCGCTCCATGAAGGCAGCGACGTTACATCGCGCGGGTTGGGTGGAGTCCTGAAGCGCCTGTTCCGAAGAGAGGCCCCCTCGTCCTTCCTCACCCGCCCTTCGGACTACGTAGCAGGCTACGTTGCCACCTGGTATATGACGGACGAAGCGCACATAACCGGCATTGCCGTACGGGAGTCGCTGCGAGGCAACGGGCTGGGGGAGTTGCTGCTCCTAACCTCAATCAAACTTGCAATGAAGCGGCAGTCCAGGGTGGTGACCCTGGAGGTGCGAGTCTCCAACCAAGTCGCCCAGTCCCTGTACTCCAAATATGGCTTCATCCAGGTTGGGTTGCGCAAGGGGTACTATACCGACAACCGCGAGGACGCCTACATAATGACCACCGCGCCCATCTCCTCGCCTGCGTACAGCGAGCAGTTCCATACACTGGAGAAGAGCTACAGAGAGCGGCGCGGCAACATGGCTCTTGGCCTTGGTTGACCGGAGGGTCTCGCCACTCCGCGGCATACACTGGGATGCGACCCGGCCGCGCATGGGCGTCAGGTCGGTTGCATAGACGCCCGCAAGCCCCATCGCCTAGAGGCCCACAATGAGCTGCCTGGCTCCCACAAAAATCATGGAGACTGCAAGCATAACCAGCACCACGCGGTGATTCACCCTGGAGCTCAGGTATAGGCCAATCTGCGCGCCCGCCAACGCTCCCACGCCCAGAAGGGCGGCCGTGCGCCATCCCTCCTGGAACTGGCCAGTCGCAATTCGAGTGGCCAGGCTGGAGGACGAGGTTACCACCAGCAGCAGCATTCCAGTGGGGGCCACCACCCTGGCCGGCATCCTGAGCAGGAACGTCATGGCCGGGACGTTGACCACCCCTCCTCCAATGCCGAAGAAGCTGGAGATAAAGCCGGACACGGGGCTGATTCCGGCGGCCATCAGGGTGTTAACGTAGAAGCGATACGTCCCGCCTCTGCGCTCCTGGATCTCCCTGTTGGGCGTGTGGTCCACCCTCCCCTGCAACTCCACCGCTTTGGAGCTGCGCCAAAGCACGTAGACCGCGCCCAGGATCAGCAGGACACCCATATAGACCTCAAAGTTGCTCCTGGTCACCTTGCTGGCCGCTATGGCCCCAACAACCGCGGCAGGGATGCCGCCCACTGCCAGCAGGGCTGCGGTCTTGAAGTCGATGCGCCGCGCCCTGTAGTTGCCCACCGTGGCAGAGACGGCGTTCAGGAAGACCACCGAGAGGGAGATGCTGGAGATGGTGGACGCCGACGCCTCCGGAAACATGAAAAGCAGGATGGGGAGCAGGATAAACCCGCCCCCAAGGCCCACCAGTGTTCCCAATGTGGCAACTACAAGTCCCAGGAGGGGCAGGAGGACCACGTATAAGAGTGTCGGCTCAAATGACATGGCTCTCGCTTACGCCCTGGCATCCGCAGGCGGATAGTACGCGGCCTGTTCACGGGAGGCCTGAGATGATCGCGGCGCCGTCTTGCCGCGGCCAGCCACCGAACCTCCCCGTCACCTCAAACCCGGCCACGAGAGCCGACCGCCTACGCCTCCTCCAAAATCTCGATACTCTCTATGGTCGGGGGGGTGACCGGGCTGGAACGCTCTCCTGAAGGCCCCTGCTTCACCGGAAGGTTAGCCAGGCTGTCCACCACGTCCATGCCCTGCGTCACCTGTCCAAATATGGTGTAGTTCTTGGGCAGGTTGCCTTGCTGATGCATCACAAAGAACTGGCTGCCGTTGGTATTGGGGCCGGCGTTCG
The DNA here is from genome assembly GCA_965263185.1 of Dehalococcoidia bacterium. Classification (GTDB taxonomy): domain Bacteria; phylum Chloroflexota; class Dehalococcoidia; order Lucifugimonadales; family UBA2985; genus JAPPHY01. The sequence goes on from OZ253588.1 coordinate 313,602, forward strand.
CCATGGCGAGCGTACCCGCCGCGTAGTCGCGTGTAACGCGCTCGTCCTCAAAGGTGTACCCGGGACCGCCCGTCCCCGTACCCGTGGGGTCACCGCCCTGGAGCATGAAACCGGATATAATGCGGTGAAAGATGACCCCGTCGTAGAAGCCCTCCTTGGCCAGAAACACAAAGTTGTTCACGGTCTTTGGGGCCTCTGACGGGAGCAGGTCAATGACTATGTCCCCGCCGCTGGTGTGCATGGTCGCGGTGATCTTGCTGTCCGGGTCTATGGTCATCGGGGGTGGTGCGTCGTACTGTTTTGCCACGCTTGCTCCTTCGGATGGTATATGTGTTTGCAAATCGCCGGGGATGATTCAGACGCAGCAAGTCTATCAGAATCAACCTCGTCATGCCAGCGATTATGAGAAGCGGGGCTGGTCTCGACAAATTGCGCCCGCCTATCCACTGGTAATCCGACCCCCGCCTATGGCATAATCTAGGGGTCTGCAAGCCCACTCCATTTGAAAGAAGGCAGGTGCATGAGCGAACAAAACCTACAGCAAAGATCACGGTCCACACTGGCAACCTCCCGGGGAGAGATGACCTACTACAGATTGGGGCTGCTTGAGGAGGAAGGGTTGGTAAACCTCTCCGCCCTGCCATTCTCCATTCGCGTGCTGGTGGAGAACGCCCTGCGAAACCTGGACGGCTACCTGGTCACCGAAAACGACGTGATGGCCGCTGCAAACTGGAGCCCCAACTCCCAATCGCCCAAGGAGTTCCCATTCATGCCGGCCAGGGTGCTAATGCAGGACTTCACGGGTGTGCCCGCGGTGGTGGACCTGGCGGCCATGCGGTCGGCTATGGCCCGCAACGGCGGCGATTACCGTAAGGTCAACCCCATTGTGCCCGTTGACCTGGTGATAGACCACTCGGTGCAGGTGGACTACTACGGCACTCCCTCGGCGTTCCGGCTGAACGTGGAGAGGGAGTTCGAGCGTAACCAGGAGCGTTACACGTTCCTGCGCTGGGCGCAGAACGCCTTCGACAACTTCACGCTGGTGCCGCCCGGCACAGGCATCGTCCACCAAGTCAACCTGGAGTATCTGGCCTCTGTGGTCACCGCCGGCCAGTCCGAGGGCGGGCCGGTGGCATTCCCCGACACGGTGGTCGGCACAGACTCCCACACCACCATGATCAACGGACTGAGCGTGCTGGGCTGGGGAGTAGGCGGAATAGAGGCAGAGGCGGTGGTGCTGGGGCAGCCTTACTACATGCAGCTGCCGGAGGTCATAGGGTTCAACCTGACCGGCGCCCTCAGAGAGGGTGTTACTGCCACAGACCTAGTCCTCACCGTGGTCCAAATGCTGCGGCAGAGGGGCGTTGTGGAGAAGTTCGTGGAGTTCTACGGCTCCGGGCTGAGCAACCTGCCGCTGCCGGACAGGGCCACCATCGCAAACATGGCTCCGGAGTACGGCGCAACCTGCGGGTTCTTCCCCGTTGACGCCACCACCCTGGAGTACCTGCGAGGCACCGGTCGAGACCCCGCTCAGGTGGAGCTGGTTGAGCAGTACGCCAAGGCCCAGGGCCTGTTCCACACGGACGACACCCCGGACCCCGTGTACACGGACTCCCTTCACCTGGACATGAGCGAAGTTACCCCCAGTCTGGCCGGGCCACGTCGCCCGCACGACCGCGTGGTGCTCAGCAACGTGAGGGACGACTTCCACGCCACCTTCGGGCCGCGGGGAGATGAGGCAGACCTTGAGATAGACGGCCAGAAGGCGTCCATAGGCAGTGGAGACGTGGTCATTGCGGCCATCACCAGCTGCACTAACACATCCAACCCCTCCGTCATGGTGGGCTCAGGACTGATAGCAAAGAAGGCCGTGGAGCTTGGACTGAACCGCAAGCCCTGGGTCAAGACCAGCCTGGCCCCTGGCTCACAGGTGGTTACGGACTACATGGACTCGGCGGGTCTGACGCCATACCTGGAGCAGTTGGGATTCCAAAATGTCGGCTACGGCTGCACAACGTGCATCGGGAACAGCGGCCCGCTTCCCGACCCCGTTTCCAAGGCCATCGGCGACAGCGACCTGGCGGTTGCCGCCGTGCTCAGCGGCAACCGCAACTTCGAGGGTCGCGTACACGCGGAGGTCAAGGCCAACTACCTGGCTTCGCCCATGCTGGTGGTGGCCTATGCCCTGGCGGGCACCGTGGACATAGACCTCAACAACGACCCTCTGGGGCAGGATAGTCAGGGCAACCCCGTATACCTTCAGGACATATGGCCCTCTCAGCAGGAGATCCGCGAGACCATCGCCACCTCCCTCAACCCCGATATGTTCAGGGACCGCTACAGCAACGTCTCCACCGGGCCGGAGGAGTGGAGCACGCTGCCGGCGCCTGAGGGCGACCTGTACCAGTGGGACCCGGAGTCCACGTACATACAGGAGGTCCCCTTCTTCAGCAACATCGGCGACGACGTCCAGGAGACCACGGACATACTCGCAGCGCGCGTGCTGGTTATGGTGGGCGACTCCATCACCACCGACCACATCTCGCCCGCGGGAGCAATACCACTGAGCAGACCCGCCGGGCAGTTCCTGGTCGACAAGGGCATACAGCAGAGGGACTTCAATACCTACGGCGCTCGTCGAGGCAACCATGAAGTGATGATGCGGGGCACCTTCGGAAACGTGCGCCTCAGGAACCAGCTGACGCCCGACAAGGAGGGCGACTGGTCGGTCTACTTCCCGGAGGATGAGATGACCAGCATCTTTGAGGCCGGCGAGAAGTACCAGGCGAGCGGGATTCCCACCATCGTAATCGCCGGCAAGGAGTACGGGGCGGGCAGCTCAAGGGACTGGGCGGCCAAGGGCCCCAACCTGCTGGGAGTGCGCGCCGCCCTGGCGGAGAGCTTCGAGCGTATCCATCGCAGCAACCTCATAGGCATGGGTTTGCTGCCGCTGCAATTCAAGCCGGGCGAAAACGCCGCAAGCCTGGGTCTGACGGGGCGCGAGACCTTCGACGTCACGGGCATAGCAGGCGGCATCACCCCAGGCCAGGACGTTCAGATACACGCAGTCGGTGATGACGGCTCCTCGGTGGACTTCGCAGTGACCTGCCGCATTGACACGCAGGTGGAGGTCGACTATCACCGCAACGGCGGCGTGCTTCACACGGTGCTGCGCCGCATGCTGCGAGAGGGCTAGACTCCGCCGGAGTAGACCTCAAACAAGATCAGCCCCTGACCCCGATGCGCTGTACCGGGGTCAAGGGGCCGGCTAAGCTACAAGAGAGACCACGGCATGAATCCCATGCCGCCGCTCGCTCTACCGCAGAAGACTCAGACGGTCGGCTTCACAGCCCTGACGCGCACGCTTGCCAGGCTCGCCTTCCACTCCTCCCCCGCCGCGACGCTACGCCTGTAGGGCGACTGCTCAATCACGTCCACCTGCTCAAAGCCGGCCGTATCCATCCGGCCTAGGTAGACGGACTTCAGTTCCGCTCCGCCCACGCAGGACACCCACATGTCAGGGTCCATCCGCACCGCCTCCGGCAACTCCTCCTCAAGCGCCATGTCGGACACGTAGAGCCGCCCGCCGGGCTTCAGGACGCGAAAGGCCTCCTGAAAGACCTTGTCCTTGTCCGGGGACAGGCAGATGACGCAGTTGGAGATGACCACGTCCAGGAGATCGTTCGCAAGGGGCAGCCGCTCTATCTCGCCCAGAAAGAACTCCACGTTGGAGACACCCACCTTAGCGGCGTTGCTCCGGGCAAGACTCACCATGTCCACGGTCATGTCCACGCCGTAAGCCCTGCCCTCCGGCCCCACCTTGTGGGCCGCCAGGAAGCAGTCGATGCCCCCGCCGCTTCCCAGGTCCAGGACGCGCTCCCCCGGCTGAAGCTCAGCCAGGGCAACCGGGTTGCCGCACCCGGCGGAGGCGGCGACGGCCTCCATCGGCACGGCCTTCAACTCGGAAGCTGAGTAGAGAACCGGCGGGATTATGATTTCTCCCGCGCTGCAACACGCAGAGGCGCTTTGGGCTTTGCCTCCGTAGCGCTCCTTCACCGCCTGCTTTATGCCATCCTCTTTCAATGTACTCATTGTATCCCTCCGAGCAGTATTATCGCGCAGCGCTCGCAGTCTGAGAAGAGCGTGGAGTGGACTCTCGCGTCCGCTAGAGTGACGGTGGCAGGATGGGGCGCCGTTTCCCGTCGGAAATCCCCCCGATCCAATCCTGCGGCCTTCCTTTGCCTTCCCACAACCTGATGGTATAATCCAGTGTAGCGGAGGAAGCCTTGAGTCTGCAAATTTCCGTTATCGGCGCCAGTGAACCCTCCATCGAAGCCATACCCTTGGCGGAGGAGGTGGGGCGCGAGCTGGCCAGACGAGGGGTAATCTTGGTTACGGGCGGTCTGGCCGGCATTATGGAGGCCGCGTGCCGAGGCGCAAAGGAGGCCGGAGGCCTAACGGTCGGCATCCTGCCCGGCAGCAACCCGGCGGACGCCAACCCCTACGTGGACATCCCTATCTGCACCGGCATAGGCTACGCCCGGAACATCGTCGTGGTCAGGTCCGGGCGGGCTGCCATCGCCATTGCCGGCGCATTCGGCACACTTTCGGAGATAGCCCACGCCCTGGGCGACGGCATCCCCGTCATTGGACTAAATACGTGGTCCTTCTCTCGAAACGGCAAGGAGGACGAAAACATGATACCGGCTCGCGACCCTGTGGACGCGGTGGAGAAGGCGATTGCTGCCGCCGAGAGCCGGACGGAGGCATCGACCGGAAGCGAGAGGCAGCAATGAGCGACATTAGAGAAGCGCGCGCCAGGGAGGTCCTGGACTCCCGTGGCAATCCAACCATAGAGGTGGACGTTATCCTGGAGGACGGCTCCCTTGGCCGCGCAGCCGTGCCCTCCGGCGCCAGCACCGGCGCCCACGAGGCCGTGGAGCTGCGAGACGGCGACAAAGCCCGCTTCGGGGGGAAGGGCGTCCTGACGGCGGTAGCCAACGTCAACGAGAAGATCGCCCCCGCCGTTGCGGGCATGTCAGCCCTAGACCAGCGCGCCCTGGACGAGAAGCTCCTGAGACTGGACGGGACGCCGAACAAGCGCAACCTGGGCGCCAACGCCGTCCTTGGCGTGTCCCTGGCCGTCGCCCACGCCGCGGCAGCCTCCAGGAACATGCCCCTGTATCGCCACCTCTGCCCCGGCGCGCCCACCATCATGCCCGTGCCCATGTTCAACATCCTGAACGGGGGCAAGCACGCCCAGGACTCCGCCGATTTCCAGGAGTTCATGGTCATTCCCCTGGGACTCGGCTCATTCAGAGCGGCTTTCAGAGCGGGCGCGGAGATCTACCAGGCCCTCAAAGAGGCGCTGATGGGACGAGGGTACAGCACAAACGTGGGCGACGAAGGCGGCTTCGCCCCGTCCCTGCCCTCCAACAAGGACGCCGTAGAGGCCGTCCTCGCGGCCATAGAGGCGGCCGGATACAGGCCCGGCATCGACTGCTTCATCGGGCTGGACGTCGCCGCATCGGAGCTCTTGCAGGACGGCCGGTACGTCCTGCCCAGGGAGGGCGTCACGCTGGACAGCCGGGAGATGGTCGACTTCTACGCCCGGTGGGTGGACGCCTACCCCATCATCAGCATCGAAGACGGCATGGCTGAGGACGACTGGGACGGCTGGGGCCTGCTCATGGAGCGCATGGGCGATCGTGTGCAGCTGATGGGCGACGACCTGTACACCACCAACACAAACCGCATCCTGAGAGGCGTACAGGAGAGGGCCAGCAACTCCATTCTCATCAAGCTGAACCAGATCGGTACCCTGAGCGAGACGTTGGACGCAATGGAGATGGCCGCCGCGGCCCATTGGAGCAGCGTCATCAGCCACCGCTCCGGGGAGACCGAGGACACGACGATAGCCGACCTTGCAGTGGCGACCGGCGCGGGCCAGATAAAGGCCGGAGCGCCCGCCCGCAGCGAGCGGGTCTGCAAGTACAACCGCCTGCTGCGCATAGAGGAGGAGCTTGGAGCGGACGCCCGTTATCCCGGGCGTGACGCGTTCCCGGTATAGATGACACAGAGGCAATATTTCAGGACTTGTTAGAACACAATAAGGAGGCACACATGGCAACGCGCATAGGCATCAACGGGTTCGGAAGAATAGGACGGCAGGTGCTGCGGGCCTCGATGGAGCGGCACCCGGACAAGCTTGAGGTCGTCGCAGTCAACGACCTCACGAACGCCAAGACCAACGCCCACCTCTTCAAGTACGACACCAGCTACGGCGTCTACCCCGGCACGGTGGCCGCCGAGGAGAACGCCCTGGTCATCGACGGCAAAGAGGTGCAGGTGCTGGCAGAGCGCGACCCCGCCGGCATCCCCTGGGGAGACCTGGGCGTGGACATTGTGGTGGAGTCAACGGGCATCTTCACGGACGCAGCCAAGGCGGCCGGGCACCTGACCGGCGGTGCCAAGAAGGTCATCATCTCTGCGCCCGCCCGCGGCGAGGACGTGATGGTTGTCCTGGGCGTCAACCAGGAGAAGTACGACCCCGCCAGCCACAACATTCTATCCAACGCCTCCTGCACCACCAACTGCATTGCGACGATGGTCAAGGTGCTCCACGACAACTTCACCGTGCAGCGGGGCCTTATGACCACCGTCCACGCCTACACCAACGACCAGCGCATCCTGGACCAGGCCCACGACGACCTGCGACGCGCCCGGGCGGCGGCCCAGAACATCATCCCAACCACCACAGGAGCGGCCAGGGCCGTGGGCGTCATCATGCCGGAGCTTCAGGGCAAGATACACGGCATGGCGCTGCGCGTGCCGGTGGCCACTGGCTCCATCACGGACTTCGTGGCGGAGTTGGACAAGTCAGTCAGCGTCCAGGACGTCAACGCGGCGTTCAAAGAGGCGTCCGAGTCGTCCCTCAAGGGCATCATGGACTACACCGAAGACCCCATTGTGAGCGCCGACATCGTGTACAACCCCCACAGCTGCATCTTCGACGCCCTCTCCACCATGGTCATGGGGGACAACATGGTGAAGATACTGGGCTGGTACGACAACGAGTGGGGCTACTCCTGCCGCACCGCGGACCTCTGCGCCTTCCTTGTGGACAAGGGCCTGTAGAAGCTGAGGCTAGGAATAAGCTAAGTCGGCGCCTGCTGTCCGGTAGGCGCCGACTTTTTTGTGTCAGCTAGGAGGCTCACGGAGCGGCCATTCACGCTCGTGGTTAGCTTGTCGAACCATTTGAGCGGGAAGGACGGTCGGTTTAGCGTAAGCGGTCGCACTGCTGGTTCACAAGGGGAACTCCATCAAAGATTTAGCAAACGGGATTGTAATGTTAAAAGTGTGCGGGTCTGAATCAGGAGCCAAAGCAACGATAATCATTCTCAAGGGAGCACGCGTCGCTCTCAATTCATCTCCCAGATCAGGCGGAACGGTGAAGGTAAATCGGAAACTTTCAGGAGCGTCAACCCATGAGTCCGCGAGAGTTGGGGCAGGGACGAGATTATAACGAGTTCTGATTTCATACACGTTGTCGTCAAACGACTCTGCGGTCTTCCAAACGGCAGTTAGCTTGAGCCCCGCAATGCTTACGCCTTCTTGAGGCTCTTCCCCGATGTACAGGACATCTTTAATGGAATAGCTGGGACCTAATTTCTCAAATCCAAAGCTGATCTTGTTATCGGCCCAAAGGATTGGCGTTCCGGTTATGCGGAATTTCCCCGCTGAGATTCCTGAACCGGTCAAAGCATTGCCAAGCTCAGACACAGGCACATCAGAACCGAATATCTGTATAGTTATTACTGGCGTTGGGCCGGGTGTCGGAGTGGACGTGGGCGTCGGGGTAGGTGTGGGTGCCAGCGTTGGGGGAGGAGTGGGTGTGGGGGTAGGGCTGGGTGTATATGTCGGTGTTGGAATGGGTGTGGGTATAGGAATAGGCGTTGGAGGAGGGGTAGGAGTATGAACGGGAATTGGAGGATGTGTTGGTATTAATACAGGCACAGGAATGGGGTTGCTTGTTGCTGTTGGGGTTGGCAGAAGCGTTGGAACAGATGTAGGAATGGATGTTGGAGGGGTTAGAGCCTGCCCGGAACCGGGAGTAGGACTTGGAACAGGCTGAGAGCTTTGAGCAGGTCCATCTGAATTGGCGTATCCTAAGACTCCTATAACACCACCAACGCCAATAATAGATACAATCAGTCCCACGATTGCCCATCTCAGCCCGCGGGCTTCAGTTTCAACTCTAGGCCCGTTGGCTTCAGTTTCAACTCTAGGCCCGTTGGCTTCAGTTTCAACTCTAGGCCCATTGGCTTCAGTTTCAACTCTAGGCCCGTTGGCTTCAGTTTCAACTCTAGGCCCGTTGGCTTCAGTTTCAACTCTAGGCCCGTTGGCTTCAGTTTCAACTCTAGGCCCGTTGGCTTCAGCTTCAACTCTAGGCCCATTGGCTTCAGATTCAACTCTAGGCCGCACTAGAAATGTTACATACAGGTCGCCGGTTGAGCCTCCGTCAATTCCCGCATCGCCTGCTGCTGCAAGACGCATCGGAGTTCCGTCCTGTGTTCCAGGCGGAATCGTTATCTTCAACTTTCGATGCAGCCGCTCTCGACCTGAACTGTCACATTGAGGGCAGGAGCCTATCAGGAATTCTCCAACGCCGTTACACAGAGTACATCCCGCGCCGTTGCAATGGCTGCACTTAACCGTGTGCCTCTTTGATCCACTGCATCTACTGCAAATCCCCAGCGGATATACGTCAACCTCCTTCTCTGCTCCAAACCTTGCTTCTTCAAAGGACACGCTAAGGGGGATCCGCAGGTCACCCCCGTTCTGAGGAGTCCTAATAGCGCCAGCGCCTCTGGAAGAGGCGTCGGCTGAGATCCTGGTATTTCCACCAGGAGGGTTACGGCGGTCGTACTGGGCGCGCTTCTGCGGGTCTTTGAGTGCGGCGTTTATCTCCAGAAGCTGCGCCGCACAGTCGCAAGCGGGGTCGCTGAGAATCGAGAGCTTGAGGATGAGGCGAGGCGGGGTTTCTTGAGATACCTTGTAGAACTCCCAGGTATCGCCGTTGGTCAGACAGGCGTACTCGGCGCTTTTCCTGCGGTTAGCGTACTTGAGCGCCTGGTCTCGGTGCTCGTCGTTCAGGTCCTGCCTCATACGCTTCGCCTCGATAAACGCGATGGGCTGCCCCCGCTGGCCCTGCGGGTGGAGGGCGTAGTCGACCCTTTGAGGTCTGTATCCGAACCCCAGGCTGTATTCCGTCGTGACGAGCTCTGGGTTGGCGGGATCCCAACCGAGGGCTTTGAGCAGTGGATCAATGAGCGCGTTGCGAGTGCGAGTCTCGTTCGCACTGATGGCGGCGCGGGCGCGCCCGATGTTCTCTTGAAGCTTTTTGATGACGCTTACGAGATTGTCTACGTCAGAATTATCACACGTGGAGTGGGATTTCTCTTGCGCTTTCTTTTCACACTCCGAGCAGTGGGGGGCGCTTGCGGGCTTGTACACGACGTCGCATCCTCGGCACTTGTTAATACTACGTGTCCGCTGGGCCTCCCAGTGCAGACTACACAGATAGTGACCTCGCTGTATTTCCTTGGAGCAGGACTGTTCTCTGCAGGTGTTCGGTGTCGTCATAGCAGTCCGCGTTTGTAGTGAGAGTCAGGCATATGGGCGAGGTCTATCCCCGCGTGTGCGGGGGAACCTCGTAGACGTCGTCGCGGTAGCGGATTCTCATCGGTCTATCCCCGCGTGTGCAGGGGAACCCTTGGGCAGTAGCATAGCAGTCGAGATATCGGGAGTCTATCCCCGCGTGTGTGGGGGAACCCTCTTGCCGTTCTTTGTGGCTCTACCCTAATGGGTCTATCCCCGGGCTGGCCAGGGCCAGCGGCCTTACCCGCTATCGGTGATGCTGCGGGTTCACATCGTCCAGGTATGCTACAATCTGAGCGACACTGGGATGGAAGACCTGTTGTATGAGGCGGAGTCGGTGCGGCGGTTCGTAGGGTTACGACTATCGGAGCCGATACCCGATGAGAGTACGATACTGCACTTCCGCCACCTGCTGGAAGAACATCAGCTGGGTCAGGTTCACCCTCGAAGCTATGCCAGCCGCAATTATAGCACGGCGCGTACAAATCCAGGCCACTTTGCCCAGCCGTAGCTGCCTTGGTAGAATAGCTTCATAGTGGAACATCCCAACCCCAGCGATACCCCTACCCTCAACCCGCGCAAGTTGACCCTCGAGGCGCGCCGCCTGGCCGTTGTCTTCGCGCCCGCCCTCATCCTTGTTCTGGCCCTTGCCCTGCGGCTCTACGGCATAAATTGGGACCAAGGCGGCCTATTCCACCCCGACGAGCGGGCCATCCTGTTTCACGTCAACGACATGAGTTGGCCCCCACTCTCCGACCTGGGCGTCCTCCTGGACGTGGACGAAAGCCCCCTCAACCCGCGTTGGTTCCCATACGGCAGCCTTCCCATGTACGCGGTGAAGGCCGCTCAGTCGCTTCTCTCCCCCATCGTCGACCTGGACTTTCACGGCCTGAGCTACCTGGGCAGGACACTCTCCGCCCTTGCCGACGTGGGCACAGTGCTGATGGTATTCCTCCTTGCGTCCCGGCTCTACGGGCGCAGGGTGGGAATACTGGCCTCCCTGTTCGCCGCCATCGCGGTGATACACATTCAACTGAGCCACTTCTACACCGTGGACACGTACCTGACATTCTTCATAGTCGCCTCCGTTTACTTCATGGTACGACTGATGCAAGACGGGCGGCCGAGGGACTCCGCCCTGGCCGGAGTCTTCATCGGGCTGGCGTTGGCCTCCAAGGTAAGCGTTGCGCCCCTGTTCCTGGCCTTCGTGCTGGCCCACGCCATCTACGCATTCTCAGGCCCCGGGGAGAGGCTCGCCCTGGCAAAGCCGTCCCGCCCCGCTCTCGCCAAGGTTGTCCGCAGCCTATTGCTGGGAGGCGCGGCCTGCCTGCTGGTCTTCTTCATCGCCACGCCATACGCCTTCCTGGACTGGTCAAGGCCCACGCCCTGCGAGGTCCCCTACCCTTTCCTGGAGTTCCTCGACCGGAACTACTACGCCTGCGACCTGGGAGGCGAGTTCGCAATGGCGCGCGGCATATCGGGGCGACCGTACACCCAACAGTACATCGACACCGCGCCCTACTGGTACCACATCCGGCAGCTGGCCCTGTTCGGTCTGGGGCTTCCCCTAGGCATAGCCGCCTGGGCTTCCGTCCTGTTCACGGTCGCCCTGGCAGCAGCCCGCCGCCGCAAGGGCGACCTGCTGCTCCTGGCCTGGGTACTCCCCTACTTTCTGCTGACGGGCTACGTGGAGGTGAAGTTCCTGCGGTACATGCTGCCCCTGACCCCATTCCTGCTCATCATGGGGTCTCGTATGCTCCTCTGGGCGCACGACCGGGTATCGGAGCGGAGCATCCGGCATCTCCCACTGGCGCGTTGGGGCATTGGGTTCGTGATCGCAGCCACGGCGTTCTACAGCCTCGCCTTCGTCTCCATATACAGCCAGCCTCACACGGCGATGAGGGCGTCCGAGTGGATCAACGAGAACATCGCCAGAGGCTCCGTGATACTCATGGAGCACTGGGAGGAGGGGCTGCCGAACACGCACAGCTACGTCAGAGGCTGCCGCGGCGTTCCGGACGACGCCAGGTCCTGCATGAAGATGTACGACTCCGACAACGTGACGTACTACGGCGGCAAGGACAAGATGACGGTGGTGGCGGAGCAGCTTGCCGGGGCCGACTACCTGGTCTTCTTCAGCAACCGCCTCTACGGGAGCATCCCCCGGCTGCCGGAGAAGTACCCCCAGAGTGGCGAGTACTACCGCAGGCTCTTTGCCGGGGAGTTGGGGTACCGGCTGGAGCATTGGGAGACCGCCTACCCCCGGCTCATGGGAATCGCCTTCACGGACGATACCTTCACCCGTCCCGGCCTGCCGACGCTCGGAGAGCTGGGGCCGTTTCGACCGGCGCCCTTCACTGTAGACCTGGGCTACGCCGATGAGAGCTTCAGCGCCTACGACCACCCCAAGATCCTGATATTCAAGAACCTGGACCGCCTGAGCGCCTCTGAGATACTCCGGCTCCTCACGGAGGACCCACCGCAAGCGACCGAGGGCAAGAGCCTGCTGATGTCGGAGGCGACACTTACGGCCCAGCGCGAGGGCGGGACCTGGAGCGCCATATTCGACCCCGGCAGCCTGGCCAACCGCTTCCCGGTAGTCGTGTGGCTCCTGTGGGCGCAGGCGCTTGCCCTGCTCGCCCTGCCGCTGAGCCTGGCTGTGTTCAAGGCCCTGCCGGACCGGGGCTACCTGCTGGCCAAGCCCCTTGGCATCCTTGCGACGGCCTACGTGGCCTGGCTCTTTGCAAGCCTGCACTGGATGCCATTCTCCAGAGGCTCAGTCCTTCTCGCGGCGCTGCTGCTCGCGTCGGTCTCCGCAATGGTCGTATACACGCGACGGGTGGACATAGTCGCCTTCTTCAGAGAGAACCTCCGCCTGGTGGCAGTGGGAGAGGCCGTCTTCATGGCCTCCTTTGCCGTATTCCTGCTGCTGAGAGCGGCCAACCCGGACCTCTGGCACCCCTACACCGGCGGCGAAAAGCCAATGGAGATGGCCTACCTCAACGCCATAGTTCGCTCAACCTACATGCCCCCCTACGACCCCTGGTTTGCGGGAGGGTACATCAACTACTACTACTTTGGGCAGTTCATAGTCGCAAGCCTGGTCAAGGTATCCGGAATAACGACCGAGGTGGCATTCAACCTGGCCGTTCCCCTGTTCTTCGCCCTCACGACTTCGGCGGCCTTCTCCCTGGCGTACAACCTGTCGGAAGGCGCGCGGCGCGGCATGGGCATGGCCGGAGGCCGGACGTGGGCCATAGTGGCCGGGCTTGCCGGCGCGTTCTTTGTCGCAGTCATGGGGAACCTGGACGGCGTAATCCAGCTTGGGCAGGGTCTCGCCAGGGCGATGCTTCAAGGGCAGCCCTTTGGCGAGTTCGATTTCTGGCGCAGCAGTCGGCTCATACCGCCCGGCGACCCGTCCGGGTACGAGATTACCGAGTTCCCCTTCTTCACCTTCCTGTTCGCAGACCTGCACGCCCACATGATGGCCATGCCGTTTGCCCTGCTATCGCTTGGGCTGGCCCTCAACCTGGGCCTTCGCATCAAAGAAGGAGTGGGCATAGCCTCCAGAGTGGGCTGCCTGCTGGCCCTAGCGCTGGCAGTGGGGTCGTTGAGGGCAATCAACACCTGGGACTTCCCAACCTACCTGGCCTTCGGGGCGCTGGCCGTGCTGATTGGCGAGTACGCCGGCAGCTCCCGCCGTATCTCCGTTGCAATGGCGGCGCGCGTCGTACTCCAGGCGGCCTTCCTGTACTGGGCTACTACACTGCTGTTTGCGCCCTTCATAGACAACTACCGCTCCTTTGCCGATGGCGTGTTCCTCAGCAAGTGGCAGACGCCCCTATACGCCTACCTGGGTATACACAGCGTCTTCATATTCCTGGCGATAAGCTTCCTGGCTTACGCCGGCCGCAGCCACCTCCGGTCACTATTCAGACGCGTCGCCGGCCTGGCCGCGAGCGACGGAGCCAACGGGTACGCTGATGGCCCGGCCGCAAAGCCCGGCAAAGCGTTGAGGCTTGCGCTCGCCGTCGGCCTGCCACTGGCAGCCGTCGTCGCGCTTGCGCTGATCGGATACGCCACCGTCGCCTTCCTGTTGCTGCTGCTGGCCCCGACGGTCGCGCTGGGCGGGAGGTGGGCCGCGTCCGGGAAGGACACCTTTGGCGTCTTTGCCCTGGCTATGCTGGCAACCGCCCTGTCCATTGGGATCATGGTTGAGGTGGTGACCATCAAGGGGGACATAGCCCGTATGAACACGGTGTTCAAGTTCTACCTTCAGGCCTGGGTACTGATGGGCGTAGCCTCGGCTTACCTCCTCTGGCGCCTGGGGCCTGTCGCGCTCCGCGGCGAGCCGACGAATCCCGCCATTCCCGCGGAATCTGTCATCCACTCCCCCACTCACGGCGAGCCTGTCGAGCCACATGAACCTCGTCAGGGCCGCCGCATGGGACTCGGAAGGGCGCGCGTCCTGCGATGGACGTGGGCGGCGCTGCTGGCCTTCCTGCTAATCGGAAGCTCCGTGTACACCGTGGCCGGGACCCAAGACCGGCTGAGGGAAAGGTTCCAGCCCCTGCCCCTTACCCTGAACGGAATGGCCTACATGGAGAACGCCCGGTACTCCTTTGACCGCGGCCGGGGCAGCGAGGAACTCAAGGATGAGTACGACGCCATTCGATGGCTCCGTGGAGACGCCATACAGGGTTCCCCTGTGGTACTGGAGGGACAGGGAGAGCTTTACCGGAGCCTCCACGGCCGGGTGTCCATCTACACCGGCCTTCCCACGGTCCTGGGCTGGGACAACCACCAGTCGCAGCAGCGTGGCTACGGGCCAGTGATAGGCGACCGCGTTAGAGACATCCGCCGCATATACTCCACCGAGAGGGTGGAGGAGGCCATGCGGTTGCTTGGCGAGTACCGCGTTGAGTACGTATACATAGGAGAAATCGAGCGCCACTACTACCCTGAGCGCGGGTTGGACAAGTTCTCCCGCATCCCGGGCGCAGAGCTGGCGTACTCCAACCCCACGGTGGAGATATACCGAGTCGCGTCGACTTCCATGCGTCTTGAGACTTCAGGTGGCCCATGATATTATGATAGAGAGGAAAAGCAACGCGCAGGAAGTGAAGGAATGGACATACAGGAGATAGTGGGGCTTGTCCGAGACTTGGCCATAATCCTGTTTGCCATGCTCGGTATGCTGGTGATGCTGACGGCCGCCATCGTGGGGCTGTTGCTGTACCGCAAAGTGGCCCCCACTCTGGATTCGGCAAAGGAGACTGCGAAGCGTACCCAAGAAGTGACCGCTCAGCTATCGGACAAGGTGATTAAGCCGATGCTGAGCGCCTCTACCTCCGCGTACAGCGTGGGGCGAATCGTAGCTTTTATCATAGGTTTATCGCAAGGGAAAGGAGAAAGAAAAAATGGCAGGTGAAACAGGATTCGGCACAGGTCTGCTACTTGGAGGCGTGATAGGGGTGCTGGCGGGACTCCTTCTGGCTCCCAAGCCCGGAGAAGAAACGCGCGCGCAGGTAGTAGAGAAGACCGCGGGGCTGAGACAGAGGGCCGAGGAGGCTACGGCAGGGGCCAGGGAGCGCGTGCGGGAGGTCGTTGATGAGGGGAAGGTCGTGGTCGGCCGGATGATGCCAGGTCGAGAAGCTGCGGACGTGGAGGAGCCTTCCACCGATAACCGCGACTCTTCACCTGCATAGCGGCCGTTTGAGCCAATACAGAAGCTTTACAGGCCCCCCGATCTTCCTGGGAAGGTCGTGGGGCCTGTTCTTGTTCAAAGCGTAAGGGGCGCCGGCGCAATGCCTAAGAGTCCCTGTATCGGGGGTACGACCCAAAGACCTTCAGCATAGAGACTTCGGTTGCAATGATGCTGAGAGCTTCCTGCACGGCGGGGTCCTCTCGATGCCCGTTCAGATCTATCAGGAAGACGTAGCGCCCCAGACTCTCCTTGTTCGGGCGGGACTCCACCTTGGCAAGGTTGATGTTTCTGCTAGCGAAATGCCCAAGCACAGCATAGAGTATCCCCGCGCGGTCTTCGCTGAAGGAGAAGCACAATGAAGTCTTGTCACTCCCGGTGGGGGGGTGGTCCCGGCGAGCCAGCGCCACAAATCTGGTGAAGTTGGCAGGGTTGTCCTGGATGCCCCGGAGCAGAACCTCCGCCCCATACACCTCGGCTGCCTTGCCTGGAGCGATGGCTGCCGCAGGCAAGCGGCTCCCAAGCATGTCCTCCACCGCGGCCGCGGTGCTCAGGGCAGCTACAGGCTGAGCCTTGGGATAGTGTCTCGACATGAAACGTCTGCACTGCCCCAGAGCCTGGGGGTGGGAGTATATGAACTCTATCTCCTGGTTTGAGGCTCCCGGCTTGACCAGCAGGCAATGTTCAATCGGCAGTACAACCTCATTCCGGATGGATAGATTGGAGTCGTGGATCAGCATATCCAGGGTATCGGTTACCGACCCCTCCAGGCTGTTCTCTATGGGGACAACACCCTCTTCCACCTCTTCCGCGTCCACCGCAGCGGCAACGGCGGCAACGGAGGAGACCGGTACAAGATGGGCCTCCGGGTCGTATCGCAGCGCCGCAGCCTCGGTAAAGGTGCCCGAGGGGCCCAGATAGGCTATCCGCTTCGCCATTTGCTATGCCGTTCCGGTCAGGGCCTCTCGCAGGGCCTCTTCACCGTCGGAAGTGGTTACGGCCACCACCTCATCTCCGGAGCCAAGAACAGCCTCGCTATGGGGCGCTATAAGGGAGCCGTCCCTCTTGAGTATGAAGGAGATAAGGCTGTCGTCCGGTATGGGCATCTCCCTCAGGACATGGCCTACCACCGCCGCGTCCGGGGGAATGCGAATACCCACAACCTCCCGGTTGGAGCCTTTTATAGCTCTTAAGTGTACCAGCGAATGCGCCGGCAGCTCCTCTTCTATGTGAGATAGTACGATGTCCGTGCTGCTCACGCAGACATCCACTCCCAGAGCCGCGAACAGCTTTTCGTTATTGGGGTTGTTGATGAGGGAAATGGTCCTGGGCGCCTTAAACCTGTGCCTGGCGATTTGGCAAGCCACCAGGTTGTCCTGATCCGTTCCCGTAGCTGCAATGAACACGTCAGCCCTGGAAGCGCCCGCCTCTCTCAGCACGCCCTCCTCACAGCCGTTCCCCACGATGACTATGCTCCCAAGCTCCTCTCTGACGGCCTCGGATTTGCGAGAGGAGCGCTCGATCAGAAAGACCTCGTGCTCGCTCCTCAAGAGGGCTTTGGCGAGATGATAACCGACTTTGCCCGCGCCAACCACGATGATGTACATGGGTTCTAGCTACGCACCGCCTGTAGAATCAGCCCGGAGGTCAGCCGGGTCGAACTCACCGCGTTCAAACCCAACTCCGTGTATATCTCATATCGCGCCGTATCGTCTATACGGCAGACCACCTTGCTTACCTGGAATATGTGCTGGGCCATCTGCGCAGCCAGGATGTTGTCTGTGTCCTCCGGTGAAACGGCCACAAAGACATCCCTGTTCTCAATGCCTCCTCTGATCAGGTCTTCCTCCAGGGTGCCGTCTCCCACTATGGCTTCTTGCTGAAGCTCCTCCGGCAGGAGGCGAAGGCTCTCCGGGTTAGCGTCCAGAACAACCACCTGATGGCCCTCCTCCCACAAAGCTGTGGCTATCATGGCTCCAACTCTGCCGCAGCCCATTACCAGGGCTTTCATGTTGAGCGACCGGATGTGAGTTGGACTGTTGGCGCCATCGAAGGTCAAATTGCGTCCCTGCAAATGATTACCTGACACGGAGCGTTTTTCAGTATGTAAGGGATGGTATCTCCAAGGGTAAAGGCCCCAAACCGCTTCTTATAGGGCATCTGCATCACTATGAGCTCCGATCCGCCCTCCACCGCCTCCTGGACCACCGCCGGCCCCACATCTCTGGCCTGCAGGAGCGTGGCCTTTACGGAACACTTCAACTCCCTGCCCAACTGCTCCAGGCGACGGAGCGCCTTCTCCGCCTTGTCCGTTTCCTGCGATATCTCAGCGTCCAGAGGAAGGTCTCGTTTGACCTCAATTACGTAAAGCGCCTGCACGGTTGCCTTGCTTGCCTTGGCTATCTCACTTGCCAAGCGTAGCGCCTTATCGTCGTAGCCGTTGTCATGCACCGGCACCAGGATCTTATCCAAAGCCGTTGCACGACTTATTCAATGTGCTCATCAACGCCAAATTATACGGATCCGTCCCACTCTTATCAAGCATTGCGGCCGCGTAATTCGGAGCAATTTGGGGCTTCGCCGGATTGCGCAAGCTGCGCCGGCTTCCGCCGGCAGGGCTTCAGGCAGACTCCGGGCCAAAACCGTTCTCCTGGGAATACAACCTCTCCAGCTGGCCGTCCCGGCAAGCCACCACTAGGATGTCCCCCCTGCGAAGCACGTCTTCCTCGTCCGGAGCCAGTGTCACGTCTTTGCCTCGCTTTACGGCGATGACCGCCACACCGTACTTGTCCCTTGCGCCCCCACCCAGCCCGGCCGCCTTCAGGCTGTGGTCGGCCAGTGAGTCGGGGACCCTCACCTTGCTTATGCCAAACTCCGGCGTCAGGTCCATGTACTCAAGCACACCGGGATTGAACAGGCTGTGAGCCAGGAACTCTCCCATCTCCTGTTCAGGGTAGATTATCTTGTGAACCCCAATTCTCTGAAGGGTGTTGCCGTGGAGCTCATTCTCGGCTCTGGCTACGATGAGAGGGACGCCCAGTGTAGCCAGGAGAACGGAGGTCATCAAGCTGGCCCGCGTGTCCGACCCCACAGCCACTATGGCTGCGTCGAAGTTGGTTACGCCAAGCTCCCTCAGGATCGTCTCGTTGGTGGCGTCTCCTTGAACGCTGAACGTCACCTGTCCCAGGTTGTCCTGTACCGCCTTCTCATCCGTATCGATGGCAAGCACGTCGTACCCCAGCTGGAAGAGCGTATGCGCAACGCTGGTCCCGAATCTGCCCAGACCTATTACCATTATTGACTTAGCCATTTCAACCTATTTTAACCCTTTCCTCAGCATATCGATAGGGTGCAGTTTTCTCTCGCTGCGCAAGGACCAGCGCCAGTGTAAGCGGTCCTATTCGCCCAAGGTACATAGTGAGTATGATGATGAGCCGCCCCACCGGGGATAGCTCTTGTGTAATGCCGGTGGATAGCCCAACGGTGGCAAAGGCGGATACGGTCTCAAAGAGTATCTGTATGAGTGGCAGCCCCTCGGTGATGGTCAGGAAGAAGGACACCGCAAAGACCATCGCTAGACCCAGGACCAGCACCGTCAGGGCGCGATATATCTGCGGCTGAGCCACCTCCCTGCCAAAAGCTGTGGCATGGGTCTTTCCTGCAATGGAGGATAGCACCGCAGCCATCAATACCGCAATGGTGTTTACCTTGATGCCCCCCGCGGTTGAAGCAGAGGCCCCTCCTATGAACATCAGACCTGTGATGAAGAAGTTGCTGTGCTGCTCCATGTCCCCAAAGTCCACTGTGGTGAACCCGGCGGTCCTTCCACTGGCTGAGTGGAAGAATGCGGTGAGGACTTTATCCACAACGGGCATGGGCCCAAACGTGGCGGGGTTGGCATACTCGGCGGCAAAGATAACCACGCCGCCCAGCAGCAGCAACAGCGTTGTTACTACGACCACCATCTTTGTGTCCAGGGTATACCTGTTGAACCTGCGATAACCGAAAATGTCCAGCAGCACGCTAAAGCTCAGTGTCCCCAGGATTATGAGAATGGTCATAGGGACCAGGAAGGTGTAATCCCTCCAAAAGGCGTCCAGGCTCTGAGAGTCCGGAAATATGACGAACCCCGCGTTGTTGAAGCCGGAGATGGCGTGGAAAGCCGACTGCCACAGGGCGGTGGTCAGTGGGTACTCGCCCATCAAACTTAGGAGTAGGATAAGAAAGCCTATCAACTGTATGGACACTACCACAAGCACGATCCTCAGGGTGAGCCGTATCAAGCCTCCCAACTGGTGGACGCCCAGGCTCTCCCTCATCAGCAGTCGGTTGGCCAGAGTGATACGCTGGCCAATGATGATGAGGAACAAGGTGGCGCTGGTCATGATGCCAAGCCCACCGGCGAATATGAGAACCATGATGATGAGTTGACCGGAAAAGCTCCAGTACGTTGGCGTGTCCACCACCACCAGTCCGGTAACGGTAACGGCCGAGGTGGCGGTAAAGAGCGCATCCATGAATGGGGTCACTTCGCCGCTGGTATTGGCGAAGGGCAGGAGCAAAAGCAGGGTGCCAACGGCAATGAGGAAGGCGAAGCCACCCATGAGCATGTACGGGGAGCCAAAGTTCTTGGGAGGGACCCTGGGGCGAGCCGCCGCAATGTGCAGCGGTTTTATCTCCTCCTCGCGTGGGTGTCTTACCACCCTGTCGCCCGGCCTGGGCCGCCATGCACGTCGCAAAGCTTTACTTCCTGCTCGTCGTACCTGTGGAAAGTGGGCGCATCTGCACGGCCAAGCTACGCGGGCAGATGACGTCGGAGGGAATTCGGGAGAGCTTCCAATGGAGGCAGTTGCGCTTGAAGGAGCGTGGATAAGGCATGAGCGGAAGCGTTGACAAGAACCGCTCCATACGCATCATACCGGACGTGGCATGTACCATTGCACCCCATAGCTGATCTTGGAAGAAATTCTATTACCGGCGGCGTCCGCTGTCAATGAGTGGGAGCGCTGGATACTCTCTATACGAGTTGGCTATGGCGCGCGACACCGCTCATATGGTCCGACAGGCTCACCACGAACTGACAAGGGAGCTTCCAATTTCGCCGCTCGTATCCCATTGTCGCTGACTGTCTACGCTTCGCCCACTGCGCAACCCAAAACCAAATTCGGGTAGGCTGGAGTTCATCTTCCAATCTGGAAGTCATCCAGGAGGCCATTACGGACCGCCCACACCACAAGCTCCTGCTTGGTAGCAACACCCAGCTTGTCCTGAATGCTGTATATCGCGTTTCTAATGGTCAACGGCTGGTTGTTCCTCGCCTCTGCTATCTCTGCGTAGGAGAGGCCCTGGGCGAAGAGCGTCAAGATCTCCCTGTCCCGTTGTGTTAGCGACTTGGGACCTTCGGTAGTCTTCCGTTCAGCCGTTCCCCGTATTCCCGCCAACACGCTTCGCAAGACGCTGCTCGGTATTCGATACTCGCCGTCAGCAACCTCCCGGACCGTATCGAGGAGCTTCTCCTTGCCGGAGTATTTCTGAAGGAAGCCGGTTGCCCCCGCGGCCACCGCCTCCATCACAGCATCCTCCTCCGCGGAGGCCGTCAGTATCAACACCTTGGTGTCCGGGAGCAACTCCGTTATCTCTCTACACGCGTCGATACCATTCTTCAAGGGCATCATCACATCCATGACAATTACGTCCGGCTTTAACTTCAGAGCGATGTTGACGGCTGAAGCGCCATCACCGGCCTGGCCCACCACTTCGAAGTTGCCAGAGCGCTCGAGGACTTCTCGAAGTCCGTCCCGCATTATCTCATGATCGTCTACGAGCATTACCCTGGATTGTTTGGATGGTGTCAAGTTATCGGCCTCCTTCAGGCGCTCTATATGGAATAGTGCAGGTTACGGCTGTGCCAAGACTGGCTTCTCCGGGAGTCGCTTCAAGCGCTCCGCCCATTCGCTCCACGTCGACTCTCGTGTTCCTGAATCCGTGACCGCGGTCTTCGTAATCATCCGGGAGACCTATTCCGTCGTCGGCTATCGTCATTCGGAGTTTCTCGCCGCCGAAGCGCAGCGCCATAGTTACCTTGGAAGCATTCGAATGCCGGAACGCATTGGTCATGGCATTGTGCGCCACGGAAAAGAGCAGCCTCCGTGTGACCATGGAGAGCTGCGGCTCCTCCCCCGTCTGGACAACCTCTGTGGGAATCGATGTGATGGTGGTGAATGTGGATGCATGTGATCTAAGTACGCGGCCAAGCTCCCTGCCTTCGAATATCGGACCGGCGTCGATGGGATGCCGCAGTTCCCACATGGTCGATTTCGACAAGGAGTGTGGTGCCTTGAGCTTGGCGACCAGTTCCCGGTTCGAATCGTCAGCAAGTTCCACGGCAGTCTCGATTCCCAGACCGATTAAGTAAGCGGATTGGGCAATAGTGTCGTGGATTGTCTGTGAGAGCTCAATTCGTTCCCGTTGGAGCTCCCTCTCCCGCTCCACGGCCTCTCTCCTCCTAGTGCGTTCCAGTCTGGAGATGAGGTTGACCACGGCGACAACCGCGAACATGGTCACGATCCTCGAGAACAAGACCTTCTCCTCTTTGGCCTCAAAGTCGAGTCCCGAGTACAGAGCCAGGCTAAGCGACGTGTATACAATGGCGATCATCGTCGCCCAGGCAAAGCTGAGCCTGAACGATGCGAACACCACGGCAAAATTTGCCAGCGCCGGGTAGTACAGGACATGCAAGGCGTTCTGAAAGCCACCTGATATTGCCAGGCCGGACGTGATTGTAATCGCGTCCATCGCGCTGGGCGCTGGCGCTCAGCGCCACGTCACTCTCAGGGCTGACCGGATGCGGTAGTGAACATAGCCATTCAATACAAGCAAGGCGCCGGCCAGCAACGTGTTTGGGATGAAGCTTGGGTGGGTGAAGTCGCCTCGATAGTTGAATTGCACTAGCCATGCAATCACTACGAACCAGCGCACCCAGACCGATATCCGCAGGCTGTATCGCAGGTCATCCGGGTCAGCCGGACTCGATGTCCGACCGGAGTCCGCCGCTGTATCGACTGATGCGTTCGACAAATCAGGCCTCACGCTTGTACTGAGACTTGTTTCGAATTCTACATTGCTCCATAGTAGCGTCAAGGTACATTTGTACCCCGGTTTTGGGTACACGTATACCCATAGTATGAGGTATCAACAAACCTTTCTGCGATGCCAACCGGGTGGCATAGTGCTATCGGGGCTCCAGTACGGGGTTCTCAGACGAGGAGGATTCAGGCGATGAGCGAAGTTAGCTGCCCCCGCTGCAACAGAGCAAACCCATCTAACCATTTCTTCTGCACAGAATGCGGCGCCAACCTGCGGATAACTGACGTTGAGGGTAGAGAGAGGCAGTCCCTTGCGAGAGAGCTTGAGTCGGTGCGATGGCAGCTTAATGGAGCCTCCAGAGAACTTGACCGGCTTCAGGTCCGCATATCCCTGCTAGAGGGCGGCCCTGCTATCCCAAGCCAGCCCCAGCCGCCGGTTCAGGACGACCAAGCGCCGGCTCGGCCTCAACCTCCGGCTTCCCAACCGGAAGCTCAACCGGCAGACATCCCGCGGGACAGGTCGCCCGTTTCCGAAGGGCCGGCCTACCGGCTCCATGGGCTGCTGAGCCCGAGCTCAGCGTCCGTGACCAGGGCTGCGAACGCCGGAGAAGCGCTGGGCGGCCCGTCCTCCGGCGCCGCGGCTGGCGTGCCTAATTCCACTGGGGGCATTAGCTTCGGGTCTTCCATTGACTGGGAGCACGTCCTGGGGAGGAACTGGTTCGCAATTATCGGTGCAGTATCCTTGGTGCTGGGCCTCGGATTCTTCCTGAAGCTGTCGTTCGACAACAACTGGATTGGGGACACGGGCCGTATAGTCCTTGGCATCGCCGCGGGAATGGCATTGCTGGGCACGGGCGAATACGCTCAGCGACGCGTTCCTCTCTGGGCCCAGGCCGTAACGGCAGGCGGGGCCGCCATTCTCTATCTGTCCATATACTCTGCCTTTGCCCTGTATCAGCTTATCCGGCCCGATGTGGCGCTCTTGTTTCTCGCCGTAGTGGTAGGGCTGGCAGGACTACTAGCCATCCGCTACGATTCGATAGTCATCGGATTCCTGGGCATCATCGGCGCGTTTATTGCCCCGGTCCTGCTTGGTCCGGAGCTCCTGGACATCCGGCTAGCTCTCCCGTACATCCTGATTGTAGACCTTGGAATTCTCTGGGTCGCAACCTTCAGGAACTGGCGCTGGTTCGTCCTGATGGGATGGATAGGCTCCTATGGCCTCTTTGCCGCCGCCTTGGATCAGTTTCCTGGCTACGAACCGATCCTGATGCAGGCGGGTCTCACCGCAATGTTTCTAATCTTCGTCGGAGCAACCACGCTGTTCCACATTCTGTGGAGACGCGTCCCGGGGCCGCTTGACATGAGTATTGTGGCGATAAATGGTACCGCCTTCTTCGCCCTTACCGTTGCCATACTATGGGAGGACTACCAGGTTTGGTTCGGGTTGATTTCGCTGTCGCTGTCCCTGCTCTACGGGCTAATCGCCTATGCAGCCTTGAAGAGACCAGGCGCACCGACGGAGATAGCCATGATCGCCCTGCCAATGGCGCTTGTCTTCCTGACTGTCGCCGTACCGATGCAGCTCAGCGGCGTGTGGCTGACCACAGCCTGGGCGGCGCAGGGCGTAGCGCTGGTCTGGACTGGCTTCCTCCTCTACAAGACGTCGATGCGGATATTCGGTCTTGGAGCCCTGGCGCTGGCAGCAGGGTACCTGCTGTTGTTCGGCGCCTCCGTCGATCTGAACAGTTTCGTGCCGGTCATGAACGAACGATTCCTCATATTTGTGGTTGTAATCATTGCGTTCTACGCCGCCGGATACCTGTTCTGGCGCAATCGCGACCTTGACGAGGAATGGGAGGAGTCCATGCCCCCGATACTGTTAACAGTTGCCAGCGGGCTGACTCTGGGGTTGCTCAGCATGGAAGCTGTGGACTACTTCAGTAGCCGCTACGATGGATTCGTGGCCCAGCAGAGCGCAACTAACGGAACACTCCTTTCGCTCACCGCCATATGGTCGACCTACGCATTCTTGCTCATGGCCGTTGGGCTGAAGTGGCGCTTGCCTCTGGCGCGTTGGGGCGGCATAGGCCTGGCGGGAGCAGAATTCTGAAGCTCCTGGTATTCGACACGTTTGTAGTTCGCCTGGACCCCCTCACGTCTGTCTCTGTCCTCAACTCGCACTTCCTGACCTTTGTGATAGTGTTGGCGCCTATGGTAGCAATCTACTACTGGTCCCGCAGGGAAAGGGCGCTCTTACCCGGACTGGAAATTACCGCCTTCCGGATACTGCTGATTGCCATCAATGTAGTCGCTCTTTGGGGGATGAGCCTCGAAGGGATACGCTATTTCGACAGAGCGCTTGTCCGGATTGCCGGCATGGCAGCAGACCAGAACGCCATCAACGGCACATTTCTCACTCTAACTGCTCTTTGGTCGATATACGCTTCAATCCTCCTGGCCGTCGGACTGAGGTGGCGCTTGCCCCTGGCGCGAATGGGCGGCATGGCGCTGATGGCAGCCGCGGCACTGAAGCTGCTGCTGGTCGACACGTTTGTAGTCAAACTGGCTCCCCTCACGTTCGTCCCTGTCCTCAACCCACACTTCCTGACCTTTGTGTTAGCGCTTGCATTGCTGATAGCCGTGGCCTACCTCTTCCGCAAGGAGAGAGCGGACTTGCCTGAGATCGAGGCTGAAGCCTTCCGGGCGCTACTGATTGCCATCAATGTAGTCGCCCTCTGGGGGATGAGCCAGGAAGTCATCCATTACTTCGACAATCTGGAGATAACGTCTGGCATGGCCCAGGTCAGCGCGAAGCACCTCACGTTGACAGTGCTATGGGCAGTGTACGGCATTGCTGCTATTGGCGTGGGAATCGTTCGGCAGTCCAGCAGAATCAGGCTGGCAGGGATGGCTCTACTGGCGCTTCCTGTGATCAAGCTCTTTGGATTCGATGTTTTCCTGCTGGAGCAGGGATACTGGGTCGCCGCCTTTGTGACCCTTGGAGTTCTGCTTCTGGGCACAGGGCTGGCATACCAGCGCTACAGCCAGGCCCTGAGGGAGTTCCTCTTTCGTGAGAAGGAATAGAAGCGTGGGGCGATTCTCGCGCATTGTGGTCGCTGTATTAGCCCGAATCCACCGAAGGACACGGATGGGCGGCGTGAGGACCGGAGAAGGGGGATGAGAGAGCTACAGGGGAGATGGCCTGGGCTCGATTGGGGTAGATGGGAGGTCGGCGGAGGGACTTCAGTCACCGCACAGGCCCCCAATGGCCGTCTGCGGGAGCTGGGATGCGCGGGATGGCAAGAGAATAGGCAGCAGGGAACTCCCGCGGAGCTGGTTGGTGCGAGTTGGCGGGGACGTTGGGTCAGTGGCGGAGGGCGCCGTCAGGCTGGGAGTGGAATGGCTCGCAGCCGGGCCAGGGCGCGACTGAACTGGGTATCCCAGGGCCAGCGCCGGGGAAGATGCAGGGTCAATCGGCGTGCCGAGCGAGTGAGCCGTCCGGCCAAGGCGAAGACCCGTCGTCTGAGGGTCTTGGTGGTCACGATCTGCTCACCCAGGCCGATGCGGGCTGTCCAGCGGGCCAGGTTGTGTGCCATCACCTGTACCGCCAGCCAGGCTCCGTTGGCGGCGAAGCGGCCGGACGGCATGTGGTTCAGTCCGACACCGTACTTGAGGTCGCGTATCGCATTCTCGATCTCGGCGTGACGGCGATGATCAGCCTCCAGTTCGAGCATCTCCCCATCGCGGTCGGTGATGAAGCCGTGATAGCTGTAGGTGGCGAAGAGGGCCAACTGGGAACCGGGCGTGGGTTTCACCCGCCGGACGATGAGCCGCACCGGCGCGGCGTCGGGCTCACTCTGGAAGGGGATATAGGTGGTCTCTGCCACATCGGCGGCGCCGTCCATCCAGTAGGGAATGGGAGTCCAGTCCTCTTCTGGTATGGCCTCGATGACATTGTGCAGGCTTTTGTGCTGGCGGATGGTGATGGAGAAGCGGACATCCATCTTGCGGCAGACGGATACCACGCTATGAGCGTAGAAGCCGCTGTCGGCCCGCATCGTGAGTTGTCCCCTGGCCCCGGCGAAGCGCACCCGCCCCACCGTCTCACGCAGGAAGTGGGCGGCGCCGCGGGCGGTGTTGGCCCGGCCCTCGCGCAGCCGGGCCATCAGCACGTCTCCGGTTCCGGCGGCGACGGCCAGCAGCGGGTGATAGCCCCGCTGACCGGTGTAACCATGGTGGCGCGCCCCTTCCTTGGCCAGTCCATAGGTCTCGCAGATGGTGGAGTCCAGGTCGATGGTCAGGGGCCCGTCGCCGGGTCCGGCCCCGGCAGCCCAGGCCCGGGCCAGCAACTCCCGGCTAACCCGGTCCAGTTGGCGGACATGGCCCCACCTGAAGCTGCGCAGGAAGGCGCCCAGGGTGGAGGGAGCCTTAGCCGTGAAACCGAGAACGCGGGCGGTCCCGCCGGCGCGTAGCACATCGGCGTCGTCGATGCAGTCGCCACCGGCCAACGCGGAGGCCACCAGCGTCATCATCTTGTCACCGGTGTTGGCTCTGCCTTTTGCATGGCCCAGGTCCAGGTGCCGGTCAACCAGTTGGGGCAGGCCAAGGCGCAGGGCCAGGGTGGACGGAAGAATCAGCCCGGCATTGGCCACCAGGCGGTGATCATCGAAGGCGATGCGGATGCGGTCGGGTTGGTGGCGTGGTAGCATCTATTGGGTGCTCCTTTTCCGGGACTGGTTTGCTGTTACAAAACCATTATCCCAGATTCAGAGGAGCACCCTTTGGCCACTTCAGGACGCTGACCCGACGCCCTCCTTCGGTGGATTCGGGATTAGGCGGGACACTGATAGCGCTTCCCGCGCTGTCTGTCGCCGCCGAGCCGATAGCGCACGCGGGCGATCATGCCCTCGGCCCGGCCTTCGCGGCGACCATGCTGCCAACCGAACCCGCCGCCGAGCCAGTAACAAAACCGGAGCCATTCACGGAGCGTTACTCCTGGCTGCTTCCTGCAATAGTGGTACTTGCTACTGCGCTCATCGGAGCATTCATAGCGAGTATTGTTCGCGAGATCCACAGGAGATTGCCTCCGCCCGACCCTCCAGATTAGCGCAGACCTCTTGAGCTCGCAGGACCAATTATCCCAACGCGCCCTACTTCAAAACCGCGCTCAGAATCTCTATATTCGATGACATTCGTTCGCACATGAGCATACTCTCCGTAGCTGGGGTCTAGCATGAGCGCTCTGGAGGACGGAGTGAGTCAGAGCCGTGTAGTACCACCAGCGCGGCCGGACACCCGAATGCGGCGCAGGTCGGCAAAGTACTCCTCGACCGCCGTGGTCAGCTTTGCTGTGGTTGCAGACATAGCCATATTCTACGCCATAATCGAGCGTGACTGCATCCCCGTACAAGGCCCGTGTCACCCCGCTGGCATGGGACACGAAGACGATGAAAACGGACAAGAAGGGCGCTACGATTGCAAACGCATCCCTTATTGGATAGACCGGCGGTTGACATGCTTCGCAAGACCTGAATATGATGCTAGCATCTCGTTTGGGTTGACCTTTGAGCCTGAACACTGCCAGTTTGGGAAATCCCGGATAAGGTAGTCCCGCGCCTCCAGTGAGTCGACCGGGGGCCGAACAAACGTGGAGATACGCCACCTAGTGGATACCGTTGCCGCTCCGTTAGACATCCTGAAGTCGCGCTTTGGCTTTGACAGCTTCCGGGGTCTGCAGGAAGAGATCATCGCTAACGTGCTGGCCGGCCATGACAGCTTGGCGCTGATGCCCACGGGGGCGGGCAAGTCCCTCTGCTACCAGTTGCCTGCGCTGATATTCAAGGGGACCACCCTGGTGATCTCCCCTTTGATCGCCCTCATGAAGGACCAGGTTGACGCCCTGAACGCCAACGGCATCCCTGCCCGGGCTATCAACAGCTCTCAACCGTCGTGGGAAATCGAGCAGGCGCAGTCGGAGGCTCGCCAGGGACAGGTCAAGATGCTCTACGTAGCCCCGGAGCGGTTGGCCCTGCCCGGCTTCCGAAGCTTCCTCCATAGCCTGACCTGAGCCTCATCGCCATCGACGAGGCCCACTGCATCTCCGAGTGGGGCCACGAGTTTCGCCCCGACTACCGCAACCTGCTGCAGTTGCGACAGGAGTTCCCGGAAGTTCCCGTGATTGCCCTGACAGCAACTGCTACGGACCGGGTTCGAGAGGACATCATCAGCCAGCTTGGCCTGCATCGCGGCCAAGTCTTCCTCTCCAGCTTCGACCGTCCCAATCTCAGCTACTCCGTGCATCCCAAGTCCAATTCCCTGGCCTTGCTGATGTCCATGCTGCAAAAGCGCCGCGGACAGTCCGCCATAATCTACTGCTTCTCGCGTCGGGAGACTGAGGAGTTGGCCGACAGCCTGAACAAGCGCGGCTTCGAAGCGCTCCCCTACCACGCCGGACTTGACGCCGAGACTCGCCGCAAGAACCAGGAGGACTTCGTACGGGACCGGGTCCCCATCATCGTGGCAACCATCGCCTTCGGCATGGGAATCGACAAGCCGGACGTCCGCTTGGTAGTGCATAACAGCCTGCCCAGGTCCCTGGAAGGTTACTACCAGGAGACGGGCCGGGCAGGCCGGGATGGTCTGCCCAGCGAGTGCGTCCTCTTCTTCGCATACGGTGACAAGGCGCGGCAGGACTACTTTCTCAACCAGATTGAGAGCGCCGCCGAGCAACGCAACGCCCGCGAGAAACTAACTCAGATGGTGGACTACGCCCAAACCCCCACCTGCCGGCGTCGCACCCTTCTGGAGTACTTCGGTGAGGAATGGACAGAAGAGAATTGCGGCGGTTGCGACGTATGCCTCCGCGAGGCGGATGACTTCGACGCCACCGAGGTCGCCTTGAAGATACTCTCAGCGGTAGTCCGCACCGGCGAGCGGTTCGGGGCGGTTCACGTGATCCAGGCACTCACCGGCAGCCGCGAGAAGCGCATCCTGGACCTTGGCCACGACCGTCTCAGCGTCTACGGCATAGTCAAAGACTTCCAGCGCTCCGAGCTGCGCGAAATCATCGGCCATCTCCGAGCGCGGGGCCTGCTGGCCCTCAACGAGGGTGAGTTTCCAACCTTGAAAGTCACCCCCAAGGGCCGAGAGTTCCTCCAGCATGGGGAGAAGCTGACCTTACCTCGACCGCAAACTCCCGAGGCGAGCGACGACCGCCGGCCCGGAAGTCGCCGCCCAAGTGGAGCGCCGGCGTTGGGAGAGTACGATGAGAAGCTGTTCGACGAGTTGCGCACGCTGCGCCGTCGTCTGGCCGATGCTCGCAACGTCCCGCCCTACGTAGTCTTCGGCGATGTGAGTCTGCGCCACATGGCCGCGGCAATCCCGCAGACCTTGGAGGAGTTCGGACGCATATCCGGCGTGGGTCAAGCTAAGTTGCAGCAGTACGGCGCTGAATTCCTGCAAGTCATCTGTGCCTACGCAGAGGCCAATGGCATCCCCGCAGTGACCTACGACTCACCAGTGGGCGAACGGCCTGCGCCGGACCCTCAAGAACGCGATCGTGGTCATAGGCAGCGAGGACGGGGCGCCACCTTTGAGACTACCAGGAAACTCCTAGCCCAAGGGCTCACCGTCAGTCAAATTGCTGAGCAGCGGGGCCTCGCTGCCACCACAATCATCGGACACCTTGAGCGCATCAGCGACCAGGGCGAAATCCTCGACCTGACCCATCTCCTGCCCCCAAGCGAAAGGCTGGAGCAAATCGAGCTCGCCTTCCGCGCTTGCGGCAGCGCCCTATTGCGCCCCGCCTGGGAGTACCTTGGACCCGACTTCACCTACGACGAGCTGAGGCTGGCGCGGATTCACCTGCGCCAGCAGGGGCGCCTGGAGGAGGAATGATGTCTCGTGATGTCCGCGCACGCCTCAATGGGTGAGATGGGCCCGTTTCTTTGGACTGGATCGATGCGGAACGAAGTGAGAGTCCCGCTGCTCCTACCAGTGATACCAAGACTGGCTGCTGTGGACACCTCTCTTAGTTGGACTCTCTCGCGGCTACCCAGAGGGGGAGATGGGACGGGGCTTCCCCCGCGTCCCAGGAATGGATTCCTGCTCAAAGGCAGGAATGACGGTGCAACCACGCCGTGCCCGCGCACGCGGGTACCCAGAGGGGGGATATGGGGCGGGGCCTCTCCCGCGTCCCAGGGATGGATTCCTGCTCAAAGGCAGGAATGACGGTGGAACCACGCCGTGCCCGCGCACGCGGGTACCCAGAGGGGGGATATGGGGCCGGGCCTCTCCCGCGTCCCAGGGATGGATTCCTGCTCGGAGGCAGGATTGACGGTGGAACCACGTCGTGCCCGCGCACGCGGGTACCCAGAGGGGGGATATGGGGCGGGGCCTCTCCCGCGTCCCAGGGATGGATTCCTGCTCAAAGGCAGGAATGACGGTGGGAGGCTCCTACCGCTCACGGCCCCTCTTCCGCTCGCCCCGCACCAAGTACGGGGCAGGCTTTGAGCTTGTCGAAGGGCGTGAGCGGGAGGAGTGTGGCGCTCCAACCGACGTTGGCATTGCCAACGTCTGTAGAGAACGCCGCTCCCTGTGGCCGCAACTGGCTCTCACCGGTGGAGCGCTACCGCATGGGAGAGTAGTCGGTGGGCCTCAGTATACGATTGGTTATTCTGGCGACCAGCGGCCCCTCTCGCTCCGTCTCGGCGAAGAGCTTCGCGCGCTCTTCATCCGCCCTGAAGGCGCTCCAGGCCCGCTCACGATGCGCCATATCGTCGAATGCAAGCATGTAAACGAGTGTGTTGCTGGTCCCCACATCCTCAGTCCAGAACCCCACGGTTTTAAGGCCGTGTTTCTCAAAGTACCCCATTGTGATGTTGGCAAATCTATGGTTCAGCACCTGTATCTTCCCAGGCATTGCCTCGTACGTCCGCATCTCGTAGATCACGTCAGCTCCTCTCTTGTCTTGTAGTAGATTCAGTCCAGGGCGCCCAACCCTCGTGGCGCCTGAGGCAGGGGCATCTCATCACAGGAGCCTCCTCTGCTCTCTCAGGCCGAGCTTGGCCATAGCCGCCTCTCCTATCTTGCGTCCACCGGGTGTTCTGAGCACAAACCCGGTCTTCAACAGGAACGGCTCCACCACATCCACAAGGGTCTGCACCTCCTCGTTCACAGTGGCAGCCAGGGCGTCTATGCCAACCGGACCGCCGCGGTAGTTCTCTGCGATGGTGGTCAGATACAGCCTGTCGAGCCGGTCCAGCCCCAGTTCGTCCACGCCCTCTCTGGTCAAGGCGGTATCCGCCACCTCCCGGTTTATGAAACCCTGGCTCCTCACCTGGGCATAATCCCTCACCCGCCGCAGCAGTCGATTCGCCACCCTTGGCGTCCCCCTGGAACGGCTTGCGATCTCACTGGCGCCCTCCGGGTCTATGCTCACACCGAGGATTTCCGAAGAACGCTTCACCACTTCGGTCAACTCCTCCGTCGAGTAGAAGTCCAGGTGGTAGACCATCCCGAAGCGGTCCCGAAGTGGTGGGGTGAGAAGTCCCGCCCTGGTAGTTGCTCCAATGAGGGTAAACCGCTTCAGCTGAAACGGAAGTGTCCTGGCATACGCTCCCTTTCCGGTAACAAAGTCCACCTGGAAGTCCTCCATAGCGGAGTAAAGGTACTCCTCCACCGTATGTGGCAGCCGGTGTATTTCGTCTATGAACAGGGCCTCCCCTTCGTTGAGGTTGGACAGGACACCCACAATATCCAGCGGCTTTTCCAGGGCCGGGCCGGAGGTGTGGACTATTTCGGCTCCCATCTCCCTGGCAATGATATGTGCCAGGGTGGTCTTCCCCAATCCGGGCGGCCCGTGAAACAGCACATGCTCCAAGGGCTCCCGTCGCTCTCTTGCGGCGGCTATGGCAATGCCGATGCTCTCCACCACCAGCGTCTGGCCCACGTACTCAGGGAGTGTGCGGGGACGCAGGTTCCATATCAGACCCTCTTCACGTCCCTGCTCCGCCTCTACCTGCGGTTCCGGGCCGTCTCCCTTTATGACGCGTTCTCTAGCCATCTATTCGCCCGACCCACGTTCCATCCTGAAGACCTCTCTCAGCAGCTCCTGGGGGTCCTTTGCATTGGATACAACCTTAGCCGCCTCCTCCACCTTCTGCCTGGCGTCCGCACGACGATGTCCCAGGTTCACCAGCACACTCACCACCTCTTCCTGAGCGTCCCCGCGCGCCGGAGCGGTGGGGACGGTGGCATAGCCCTCGTCCCTGAGCAAGGCCCACTCAGCCACCTTGCCCCTCAGCGTGGCCACCATCTTGTCCGCAGTCCTCCGTCCTATTCCTGGCATCCTCACCAGCAGGGCGGTATCGCCATCCTCTATTGCTTTGGCGATGGTGGAAACGGAGAAAACCAGCGCACGCGCTGCGGTGCTGACCCCCACGTCCTCCACCTGAATGAGCTTCTCGAAGAAAGTGCGCTCGAACTCTTTCCGGAATCCCACCAGGACCGGCTTTGGCTGCCTCTCCGAGGCGTGGAAGTACACCTCCATCTCCACGTCATCGCCCTCGCTCTTTTCCTCTTCGTTCAGTGAGCGCATGACAAAGTAGGGCAGCAGAAGTTCATACCCAACGCCCCCGACGTCCAGGACAACGCGGGCCTCATCCTGGTACATACGCCGAATAGTGCCCTTGAGGTAGTTTATCACTGCCTGTCACACCACCGCACGGGTCTTCAGGTTGCCCCGGACATTCGAGCCGAACGCGGACGCTCCGATCGTCTGCCAATGGCACAAAGCCAGAGCCAGGGCGTCTGCCACGTCGTTGGGCTCCGGGAGTCGCGGAAGGGAGAGCCGCGTCTGGACTGCCCTCTGGATCTGGGCCTTGCCGGCTCTACCGCTCCCCACCATGGAGTGCTTGACTTGGGTGGAAGCGTAGCTGAACAGGGGTGTGTCGCTCTGAGCCGCCACCAGGCAGGCCACGCCGCGAGCGTGACCCATGAGGACCGCCGTGCTGGGATGCGCATAGTGAGAGTAGACCTCTTCCAGGGCCATCGCGTCGGGAGGGTACTCGTCCACCACCTCGCGCAGGCCGTCGTAGAGGGTGGCCAATCTCTGCTCTATGGGCGTGGAGGAAGTCCCGCCCCGGATGACCCCCCCCTCCCTCAACCACACGTCACTTCCCAGGGCCTCTATCACCCCGTAACCCATTCGAAGAAGGCCGGGATCCACTCCAAGAAGGATCATCAACTCACCCCTTGCCGGCATCCTAATGACGCTCATTCTAGGGATCTTTCCCAGGGGGGTCAATGCACGGGGCGGAGCGGGTTAGCCGGAAAGCAGGCGCCCAGGCTTTCCGTTATCCCAGGCTATGGCAGCCTCCCGAACCCGAGGCCAGTCCCTGCGCTCTCGATGTGTCAGGCGACGGGCCGCCCGGCCCCATCTACGGCCTGACGGCGACTATCTCCAGCCAGTTGCGCGTGATGAAGCTCACCTTCATCTCCTCGAACACCTGGGCCGCCCCCTTCTGAAGGGCCTCGCTGGCTTGCTGCAAGGGCACGCCCGGCATGACGCCGGTTATCCAGTCCTCGAACTGGCTTATGAGCACCCAACCCTCAAGGGGAACCTCGACGGTGTTGACGCGTTGCTCCTTGATCTCAAAGCCGCGCTCCTTGAGAAGCTGAGTGTACTGCTCCACGGTCAGATGCTGGCGGGCCTCCACCTTATTCGCCTTGACTGGCGACAGGCCGTACTCCGAGCGCAGAATACGCAGAGATCTGAACATCCACCGCCGATACCACTCCAAAGTCTCCGGGGGATGCCCACCCTCATAGAATGAGGTATTGAAGGCAAAGACCCCACCGCTACGAAGTGTGGAGAAGACCTCGTCGGAAAGCCGGGACTTGTCGGGCACAAGGTGTATGGCATTGCAGAACACCACCGCGTCCACCCTCTCACGGATTAGCTGCGATAGCTGCTCCGCCCGCCCCAGGACGAACTCCACCATAGCGTCCTTGGCGTTGCTCAGGTCTTCCTTTGCCTGCTTGAGCGCGAAGGTCGAGAGGTCTACGCCGATGACCAAGCTGTCCTTGGCTCCCTTCAGCTTCTGCAGAATGATCTTTGTCACGCCGCCGGTCCCACATGCCAGATCTACGACATGCTGGCCTGGGCGTACCTGGGAGAGCTCCACCAGGTCGGTGTTGATCTTCTGGTAGAATGGCGCGCTGGCAAAGGCGGCAAAGGAGAAGTCCTCACGCCCGCCCGCTTTGTCCTCGTTTTCTGACATGGTCGATTCCCCCATCTTAATTATCTATTCGCCACATTAAGCCCCACTGATCTTCCCCCGCGCGGGGACACGCCAGCGGGCCTGGCCGCCAGCCCACCCCCATAATACTAGACGGGACGAGTCCAGGTCAACGCCATTGCAAAATTAGTCAAGCGCCATCCTGCCGCGCAAAGCGCATAGAGCCTCCTCGGCCCTCATGGTATCCAGGCCAGAATGGCGCGTTGCTTTCCCGCCAGGTCATCGTGAAGGGTGAAGCTGGCATCCGGGACGATGGAGCGAGCCAGCGAACATACCGCCTCGCCCTGCCCGGGGAACAGCTCCATGATGAAGCACCCCGGCCTGCGAAGTTTCGACAGGGCCTGTGGCACAAGGGCCCGTATCACCTCAAGGCCGCCGTCGCCGCCATCCAGAGAGACCAGGGTCTCTGTCCGCACCTCCCTGGAGAGATATGGAAGCTCCGTCCTTGGAATGTACGGAGGGTTGCTGACGACGATATCCAGGTCGCCAGGCGCCGGCCCCATCAGGTTGCCATCCAGAATAGTTACCCTGTCCTCCACCATGTGGTCACGGCAGTTGAGCGCGGCCATGTCCAGCGACAGCGTGGATATGTCCGTGGCGTACACAACCGCCTGGGGCAAGTGCACTGCCAGCGCAACGGCTATGGCGCCGCTCCCGGTGCATACGTCAGCTATGCGAAGAGGTCTGTCGGCCGGAAAGGTCCCGGCAGCCTCCAGGGCCAGATCCACCAGCAACTCCGTCTCCGGGCGTGGAATGAAGACCCTTGAGCTCACCCTTATGTTGAGCCCATAGAACTCTTTGTATCCACCGATGTAGGGCCAGGGCTCGCCATTAAAGCGCCTGGCCAGGTCGCGGGCCAGCGCTTGCCGTTCTTCCTGGGTCACCACCCTGTCCGGAGAGGAGTAGAGTCCGGCCCTGTCCAGTCCCAGCGCCTTCATAAGGAACAGGTCGGCCTCCAGGGTAGCCTCCTCTATGCCATGTCCCGCCAGGGACCGGCGTGTCTCTTCAAGGAGCAGCGCCAGTGTCAAATTAAGCCTCCTGTAGCAGGCGGGCCTGCTCTTGAGCGGCCAGCTCATCTATGAACTCGTCCAGCCCGCCCAATAGAATCCGCTCCAGATTGTGACTGGTAACGCCTATCCTGTGATCCGTGACCCGGTTCTGTGGGAAGTTGTACGTGCGCACCTTCTCAGAGCGGTCTCCGGTCCCCACCTGGGAACGGCGCGATGCCGCCTGATCCTCCTGCTGCCTGCTGATCTCTCTGTCCAGCAGGCGGGCGCTCAGTACTCCCATAGCTCGCTGTTTGTTCTTGAGTTGAGACCGCTCGTCCTGGCATATAGCCACAATCCCGGTGGGGTTATGGATTATGCGCACCGCCGTAGCCACCTTCTGCACGTTCTGTCCGCCATGCCCGCTTGCATGGAATATGTCGATGCGAAGGTCGTTGGGGTCTATGTCCACCTCCACCTCCTCCGCCTTAGGCAGGACGGCCACCGTAGCTGCGGAGGTGTGGAGGCGGCCCTGCGTTTCGGTGGTGGGCACACGCTGCACCCGATGGCCGCCGCTCTCGTGTTTGAGACGGTTGAAGGCCCCCTTGCCATTGACCTCGAAAACCACCTCTTTGAACCCGCCAATGCCGGTTGGGTTGGAGTCGATGACATCCACATTCCACCCCTTGACCTGGGCATACCGCGCGTACATGCGGTACAGGTCTCCCGCAAAGAGGGCTGCCTCCTCTCCCCCTGTGCCGGCCCTTATCTCGACTATCACATCCCGGTCGTCGTTGCGGTCCTTGGGCAGCAGCGACAGGCGCATCCGGTCCTCCAGGCGCTCCTTTTGCTCCCCCAGAGACCACAGCTCCTCCTGGGCCATCGCCCTGATGTCCTCCTCGCGGCTTTCGCTGAGGATGGCCCTGGTCTCCTCCATCTGCCGCGCAACCTGGGTGTGCTGATTGAAGAGAGCGACGATGTCCTCCAGGGTTGCGCGCTCCTTGGCCAACTCCTGGACCCGCTCATGGTCGGTCGCTATCTCCGGACGCGCCAACAGGTCTTCTATCTCGACGAATCTCTCTTTAAGGGCTTGCAATCTATCCAGCATGGCTACGTCTTTTATAAAGCTCCGGTAGGAGTGGCATATACCGGCTATTATGGAGCTTTTAGCGTTATCTTTCAACGCCTTTGGCCCGCTGACTCCCTCGCGCCGCCGTTGAACCCCCGGTGAGTGAGTGATACAATCCCTGAACGGGCTAGTGGCTCCGCCACCAGCCCCTTTGGATATTGGAGTGAACATGGCGCTTTCAGAATTCTTCACGCTTCTCTCCCGGAGATCGAGTCACCGGGACCTCATTGAATTGCTGAAGCCGGGAGGAGCCGCCGGCCATGCCGTCATGCTTGACTCCGCCATCCCCTACTACGTAGCGGCGTTGCGAAGCCAGATGAACGCCCCAGTCCTGATGCTGACGCCACGGCCCGAAAGGGCGCGCCAGGTGTACGAAGACATCCTGGTATGGTGCGGAGAGGACGCGGATGTCTACAACCTCCCGGAAGGAGAAACGCTACCCTTCGAGCGGCTCATGGCCGACGATGCGACAACACAGGCGCGTATACAGGCGCTGTCGGCCCTGCTGGCCCCGGACGCCGAGAGCCGTCGAACTCCACCGATAGTCGTTGCGTCCGTGGCGGCCATATCGCAAAAGACCCTTGCCAGGAGCGCCTTCCAGGACGCCTGCCACCATTTAGCCGTGGGCCAACGGGTTGACCTGGCGGACCTCATGGGCCGTTGGCAAAGGATGGGGTATCGCGTGGAGCAGACGGTGGATGCGCCGGGCGCTGTGAGCCGGCGCGGAGGCATCCTGGACATCTACCCCCCCGTAGCGGAACTGCCCGCCCGCATTGAGCTGGTTGGAGACCTGGTGGAGAGCATCCGCCTCTTTGACCCCACCTCACAGCGCTCCGTGAAGCCGGTCGAAAGGGTATTCATCCTGCCGGCCCAGGAGGCGCTGCCCGCCCTTGCAAGCCAGGATGAGGCGCAGGAGCTATACAATCGCATAGACGCCTCCAACTGCTCCCCTGCTACACAGGAGCGAATCAAGGAGGAGATGGCGCTGCTCCTGGAGGGCCATGCGCTGGAAGACCCAGGCCTCTACAGCGGGTTCTTCTGTCATGGTCAGCCCCTGGACTTTCTTCCCCCGGACGGCCTTCTGGTTGTGGAGTGGCCGTGGGCAACGGGGAAAGAGGCGCTTGACGCGGAGGAGAGGGTCGGGGAGCTGAGGACGGCCAAGGAGCGTCGAGGCGACGTGCCACATGGCTTCCCATCGCTTCACGTCCCCTGGGATGAGGTCGATAAACGGCTGTCCTCGACGTCGAGACGGCTGGATATTTCCCACTGGACATCCAGCATCGATTACGACAATGGGCCGCCACCCGTTGAATTGGGGTTCCTCCCGTCCAAAAGCTACCGGGGGCGCCTGGATGACCTTGCCAAGGACATCGAAGGCTGGCAGAAGAATGGCGACCGCGTGGTGATGGTGTCGCACTACGCCGCCCGTCTGGTGGAGGTTATGCAGGCGCAAGGGATCTCCGTGCAGGTGGACGGGAAGCTCACGAGAGGCTTGGACAGAGGCTCTGTCGGCATAATCCGCGGCTCTCTGGCCGAAGGGTGGAGCCTTCCATTGGAAGACTCTACCTTCCGTGTACTCACGGACGCGGAGATTATGGGACAGGCAAAGGAGCGTCCTGTGAGGCGGAGGACGCCCGTGCCGCGAGCAGCCTTCCTCTCCGGCCTGGAGCCTGGGAGCTACCTGGTCCACGTTGAGCACGGAATCGGACGGTTTGCCGGGACCAGCCACATTGGGGACGAAGAGCGTGAGAGGGAGTATCTGGTGCTGGAGTACGCCGAGGGCGACAAACTCTACGTGCCCACAGACCAGCTGGACAGGGTATCTCCATACGTGGCCCCGGGGGAACGTCTGCCCGCCCTTACGCGCCTTAGCACACAGGAGTGGAGCCGTTCTAAGGCGAGGGCAAAGGCGTCCACCAGGGAGCTGGCAGAGCAGCTCCTGGCCCTCTACGCTTCCAGAGAAGTTGCCCAGGGAATAGCCTTCTCCCCGGATACGCCCTGGCAGCGTGAGATGGAAGACTCCTTCCCCTACGAGGAAACCCTCGATCAGCTGCAGAGCATCCGTGACATCAAGTCGGATATGGAGGCCTCCAGACCCATGGACCGGCTGGTGTGCGGCGACGTGGGCTATGGCAAGACAGAGGTGGCCCTTAGGGCAGCATTCAAGGCTGTAATGAACGGCCTGCAGGTGGCCGTTCTGGCCCCTACCACCGTGCTGACCCAGCAGCACTATACCACCTTTACCCAGCGGCTCGCCTCCTTCCCAGTGCGTATCGAGGCGCTGAGTCGTTTCCGCAGCCCGGAGGAGCAGCGACAGGTGACGGAGAGCCTGGCGGCCGGCCAGGTGGACATATGTATCGGCACCCACCGCCTGCTACAGAAGGATGTCTCCTTCAAGAACCTGGGGCTGGTGATAGTGGACGAAGAGCAGCACTTCGGCGTCGCCCACAAGGAACGCCTGAAGGGGCTGCGGAAGGATGCGGACATCCTCACCCTGAGCGCCACACCCATACCGCGGACATTGCACATGGCCCTGTCCGGAGTAAGGGACATGAGTACCATAGAGACGCCTCCTGAAGAGAGGCTATCCATCAAGACCTACGTGTCGGAGTACAGCGAGGATCTGGTGCGAGAAGCCATTCTGCGAGAGATGGACCGGGGCGGCCAGGTCTTCTTCCTTCACAACAGGGTACGCACAATCGCCGAAGCCGCCGAGAAGGTTAGAAGAATCGTCCCGGAGGCTATTGTAACCGTCGGCCACGGCCAGATGCCGGAGGATGTCCTGGAGAAGGTCATGGCTAACTTCGCCCAGAACAAGAGCGACGTGCTTGTGTGCACCACCATCATAGAGGCCGGACTGGACATGCCCAATGTCAACACCCTCATAATAGACAGGGCGGACATGCTGGGGTTGGCCCAGCTCTACCAGTTGAGGGGTCGGGTTGGAAGGAGCGCCAACAGGGCCTACGCCTACCTCATGGTCCCCCGACAGTACCGCATCACGGAGACCGCGGAGAAACGGCTTAAGACCATCCTTGCCGCCACGGAGTTGGGATCGGGATTCCACATCGCCATGAGAGACCTGGAGATAAGGGGCGCGGGCAACATCCTTGGCGCCGAGCAGAGCGGACACATCCACGCCATAGGCTATGACCTGTACTCACAGCTGCTGTCCCAGGCCGTAGAGGAGCTGAGGGGGCAACAGGACGGCTCCGTGGACGGCGTGGACGGCGCCCCTCAGCACACCGATACGAAGGTGGACCTTCCCATATCGGCGTACATACCCCTCAGCTACATCCCTCATCTCACCACCCGCCTAGGCGTCTACCAACGCCTGGCCAGGCCGCTGCGCCGGGATGAGATAGAGCCGTTGAGCGAAGAGATCAGGGACAGATTCGGCCCACTGCCAAGACCGGTCAGGGACCTATTGTACGTGGTGGAGCTCAAGGCCATGGCGCGGGAGGTCGGCGCGGAATCCATATCCAGGGACGGCAAGGTGGCGGTGATACACCTCAGGGAACCAGTGGGAGGAGCGCGGGTGGCCTTGCAGAAATCTCTGGGTGCGACACCCAGAGTCGGCTACAGCCAGATACGCGTGCCCCTTCGCGATAGCTGGAAGCGGGACCTTGTTCAGACCCTGGAGGGTCTCGCCGCCTTCAGGGCCGGGGCGCTGGCCCTTTCAGGTGCATAGACCGCCGGCTAGCTCTCAAGGTCGCCGGTATCCAGTCCTTGTACCAGGTCCACCAACTCCGCAAGCCCCTCAATGCGGGGGTAGTCTCCGGGAGCTTTGCTCAGCCTGTCCCTGTCCAGGAGCACAGGGCGAATCCCAACCCCCAGGGCGCCCTTGACGTCGGTCTCGTACTGATCGCCGACATGGATGGCCTCCCGTGGCTCTGCACCGGCCCTTCGCAGCGCCTCCAGAAAGATGGGCGGATGTGGCTTGCCAGCGCCTGCGTCCCGCGAGGTAATCGCGAAGTCCAGGTAAGGAGAGAGCCCAAGGTCTTGGCACACCTTATTCATGTCACCCTCGTTGTTGGAGAGCAGCCCCAGGGCAAGCCCCCGCTTCTTGAGCGCGTCCAGGGTGGGAAGAGCGTCATCGAAAGTGGCATACCCGTATGAGAACTGCCTGAGCCGTGCGCTCACCTCCAAGGCCAACTCCAGCGATACCTCCACCCCCGCCCCATGAAGGATGAGGCGCTGGTACTCCGCAAAGAAGTCCTTAACGCCCTGGCTGCTCCGGTTTCGGAGGGGCAGCTTTGCCACCTCCCTTGCCATGTAGTCGTCCGCGAGGGCGTAGCCTCGTGTGACTCCCTCTGGAGTGACCCGGATGCCAAACTCGCCGCATGCCCTGGCCTGGATCTCCTCCCTGGGCGGATCGAACCTGGCCAGCGTATTGTAAAAGTCGAAGAAAACGGCCTTGATCACCTCACCGGCAACTCCTTGCGAGAACGTAGGCTGCAGGCTAATCGTAGCACACGCGGCAAATGTACATGGGAAAGCTTCACAAAGGCCTTGACGGGCAGGTTTAATGAATATACAATATGAAGCAGAGTATGAATGGGACGAAGCCAAACGAGAAGAAAACCTACGGAAGCATGGCGTAGACTTTGCAACCATGGAGCGCTTTGAGTGGGACACAGCAGTGGTTGAGCGGAGTGACAGGCATGGTGAAATACGGTTCACAGGCGTAGGCTACATGGGAGACCGCTTACATCAAGTCGTGTTCACAGAGCGTGGAGACACCACGCGCATAATCAGCTTGCGCAGGGCCGGCGTAGAAGAGAGGAGAAGATATGCTCAAACTGACAATTGACGAGCTTGCTGCAAGCCAAACGACATTTGAAGATATTGAGGCGGAGTACGGGGAAGAAACGGCTATTAAAGTGGGCATAGCCAGGGATCCGGACGCTCCCGAACTGGACGATGACTGGTTCGCCCGAGCGCGTCCTGCCGCTGAGGTGGTACCGCGCGTTGTGGAGCGGTGGCGCAGGACGCGCGGCAAGCAGAAAACGCCAACCAAAAAGTCAATTTCCATTCGGCTGGACACCGACGTACTTGCTTACTATCGCGCCACAGGGAGAGGGTGGCAGAGCCGCATAAATGAGGCGCTTCGCAGGTACACTGTGGAGCCGGAGCGGGCAACGTCAGAACCGCCAGAAGAGGAGTCCGAGAAGGGTTGAGACCCCGTATCGCGCAGTCAATGGGGGCAATTTCTATCACCCAGTAGAGGTGGCGCGGAGCCGTCAGCTTGAATACATTGGTTTATGCTGATAGCAAGCGGTGGTACTTACCCGACCAACGCGCTTCGAGGCAGTCCACGCGCAGGCGCTCCCGCGCCGCGCGGGAGCCGATGAGGTTCTGCTCCTCTTCCCAGGTCCTACAGCCAACTAGGCGCTACAGCTAGTTGCAAGATGAGGGAGGCAAAGCAAGGTTTGAGTCTGCTCAAAGGCATCGCTAGGCTGGCGTCCGGGTCGCTGGATCTGCTGTATCCGCCCAGGTGCGTTGGCTGCAATAAAGAGGGGCAGTTCCTCTGCTCCATCTGCCTCCACGCCCTGCCGCGGCTCGTCGCCCCCTATTGTCGTATCTGCGCTGAGCCGGTTGTCCGCGGAGACCTGTGCCGGGGTTGCCGTGAATCTCCCCTGGCTATAGATGGCATCCGCTCCCCGTTCCTTATGGAAGGCGCCATCAGGGAGGCCGTGCACCGCCTCAAGTACAACAACCTCCGGGCCATAGCGCCACTTCTGGGAGGGCTCCTGGCGGACTTCCTGACTGCGCAGCAGGTGCGAGGGGACTGCCTGGTCCCAGTTCCGCTTCACAGTCGACGCGAGCGGCAGCGAGGCTACAACCAGGCGTACCTGCTGGCAGGAGAAGCGGGGAAACGGCTGGACATCTCTGTCATACCCCAGGCCCTCTCGCGTCTGAGCAACGCGCCTCCACAGGCCAAGAGCCTTACGGCTCAGGAGAGAAGGGACAACGTCGTGGGCTCTTTCCACTGTCCTGCTCCCTCTCCGGTAGCGGGGTTGGAGGTACTGCTGGTAGACGACGTTTGCACCACCGGCGCCACCCTGGAGGCATGCGCCCTTGCCCTCAAGGCATCGGGGGCCTCCTGCGTGTGGGGCGTAACCCTGGCTCGCGAGGCCTGAGAAGGCCGGAGCAGGCGAGGAAGTATTGCCGCGGTGATCGCGGCGTTGACAGCCTGGACGCCATTCTCTAAACTAGGCTATGATAAAGGCCCTCCCAATCCGTCCAACGCCCAGGGGCTTATACAGGACAGGCAGGCGAGAGCTATGGCCACAGGCGCCTAGCTCTCGCTGTATTTGAGGAATCTCGCGGACAGTCCCAGGAGGAGTTCATGAGCGTTCTAGCATCGAGCGACCCGGACGTGGCCTCGGCCATCGAGAAAGAGGGCGAGAGGCAGCAGAGGAGTATCGTCCTGATCGCCTCGGAGAACTACGTGAGCCAGGCTGTGCTTGAGGCCCAGGGGTCTCACCTAACCAACAAGTACGCGGAAGGCTACCCAGGACGGCGCTACTACGGCGGCTGCGAATACGTGGACATCGTCGAGCAGCTGGCCATAGACAGGAGCAAGGCCCTGTTCGGGGCAGAGCACTCCAACGTACAACCTCACAGCGGCGCCCAGGCCAACATGGCTGCCTACTTCTCCCTCCTGGAACCCGGGGACGTGGTGCTGGGGATGCGCCTGGACCAAGGGGGCCACCTCACCCACGGCAGCCAGGTGAATTTCTCCGGCAAGCTGTACAACTTTGTGGCCTACGGGGTAGACCGAGAAACGGAGCATATAGACTACGACGAGGTGGAACGCCTGGCCCACGAACACAAGCCAAAGGTCATAGTAGCCGGATACACCGCTTATCCCAGGACCATCGACTTTCAGAGGTTCCGCCAGATAGCAGACGCCGTAGGCGCGATTCTGATGGTGGACATGGCCCACATCTCCGGCCTCATCGCAGCAGGAGAGCACCCCTCTCCCCTGCCCCACGCTCAGGTGGTCACCTCCACCACCCACAAGACTTTGCGCGGCCCTAGAGGAGCGTTTATACTCTCCACCGAGGAGTTGGGGCGGAGCATAGACCGAGCGGTATTTCCTCAGACTCAAGGCGGGCCTCTCATGCACATAATTGCGGCCAAAGCGGTGGCCTTTGGCGAGGCGGCTCAGCCGGAGTTCAGGGAGTACCAGCGCTCCATAGTAGAGAACGCACGCTCGCTGGCGCAGGGTCTCACGGAGGGCGGACTGAGAGTGGTATCTGGTGGAACGGACAATCACTTGGCGCTGGTGGACGTTACCCCCCTGGGAGTCACCGGCCAGCAGGCGGAAACGGCTCTGGGCAAGGTGAACATCACGGTGAACAAGAACGCCATACCCTTCGACTCCCGTCCGCCCAGAGTCACCAGCGGACTGCGTCTGGGCACGCCGTCAGTCTCCAGTCGCGGCTTTGGCCCCCG
This sequence comes from Dehalococcoidia bacterium, assembly GCA_965263185.1. Classification (GTDB taxonomy): domain Bacteria; phylum Chloroflexota; class Dehalococcoidia; order Lucifugimonadales; family UBA2985; genus JAPPHY01. The sequence continues at coordinate 357,932 of OZ253588.1, forward strand.
GGAGATGCAGGACATAGCAAGGCTCATCGTCAAGACCATTTCCAACATAGAGGACGGAGTGGTGGAGAAGGAGGTCAGGGAGGACGTGGAGGCAATGACCTCCAGGTTTCCAACGCCGGGCCTTCATGCCTAGCAAGACATTCGTTGTAGCTTCACCACCGCAGTGGTATAATATCCCCGCTTTACATACCAGTTTCAAACGATAGGAGAGGCCTGTTGAACAAGCCAGGAGAATCACAGTGAGATACTATGAACTAATGATCGTAGTGTCGCCCCAGGTAGACGACGAAGGGCTATCCGCGACACTGGACAGGATGAACGGCTACGTCACCCAACGCGGCGGCAGCGTCGTCCGTCAGGAGCGGTGGGGCCAGTTGAGGAGACTAGCCTACCCCATCAGAAACTACAACGAAGGCAACTACGTGCTCACGCATCTTGAGATGGACCCTCAAGACACAAAGGCGCTGGAGGCCAGTCTAATGCTCTCGGAGGATGTGCTGAGGCACCTCTTGGTCAAGATAGAGGCCATTCCACCCGCGAGAGCGGAGCAGGCGCCCAGGCCCCAAGCCGCCGAGGCCGTATCCACGGAAGGACTCACAGAGGTTGGCGAGGAGGTCTCCCAGGAGGCTCCCGTTGCCGTTGTGGAAGAGGAGCCTCAGGCCACAGCCGAAGCCCAGGCCGCCGTTGCGGAAGAGGAGCCTCAGCCCACAGCAGAAGCCCATGGGTCTCCGGAAGAAGAGACGGGAGAGGGCGCGCAGTGACCCCGTAGCGCAACGTGCGCTGGGAAAGGAGCAATGTCATGGTGGGATTGAACAAAATGATGGTGATTGGCAATCTTGGGACTGACCCTGAGATGCGCTATACTCCCAGCGGCAATCCAGTGACATCCTTTCGCATTGCCACCACCAGGACGTACACCAGCGCCGACGGTGAAAGACAGCAGGACACGGAGTGGTTTACGGTAGTCGCATGGAACCAGCTTGCAGAGCTATGCAACCAATATCTGAGCAAGGGACGCCGCGCCTACGTAGACGGGAGGCTCCACACCAATTCCTGGGAGGGGCCGGACGGACAGACCCGCTTTCGCAACGAGATCATCGCAGACCGCGTTCTGTTCTTGGACCGTCAGCCTACCGGCCAGTCCGGCGCGGGCGATCAGGGCGCGCCTCCGATAGAAGCGGATGACCTACCCTTCTAAAGCTGAGAAGCGCATGACCACGATATCCTCAGTAAACCGGTGATAGGAGCAGAATAGTACATGGTTACAAGGTTCAGACCGGGAAACACCAGAAGGCGTGGAAGGCCCAGATTTTACACCAGGCGCAGAGTTTGCGCCTTCTGCGTGGAACACATATCGGAGATAGACTACAAAGACATATCCAGAATGCGCCGCTACGTCTCAGAAAGGGCTCGCATAGAGCCCCGGCGCAAGACGGGCAACTGCGCCAGGCACCAGAGAGCGCTCACCCTTGCCATCAAGCGAGCAAGGCATCTGGCGCTGGTCCCATTCATTCAGGGCCACCCACGCATGGAAAGGGAGGCATAAGTTTAGCGCGAGCGCTCCACCCACTTCAGACACGGCAGACGCGTGCATCCCGCCGGTGACGCCTTAGTAATTGCAAGCAAAGACATGGCAAGATCAAGAAGCCCCGTAATAATTCGTCCCAGCCAGAGACGGCAGAGGTCCAAGCTGCAGAGAGAGCAAGCCAAGCAGCGGGCTCTCATTGTGGCGGGCATCATTGCCGTCCTGTTCATCCTGGCTATACCGGCTTACGGCTACTGGGCCAACTTCGTCGCCCCGCCAAGAAGCGTGGTGTTGCAGGTGGATGACACAAAATTTACCCTGGGGTTCATGTCCAGATACATGAGGGGGCTGCAAGCATTGGGCGGCCAGATCAACCTGAGCGTTGAGCCGTTCCGATTCCTGCAACAGCTGCAACAGGATGAGATAGCCAGAATCGGAGCAGCCAGACTGGGAATCAGCGTGGACTCGTCTGAGATAGACCAGGAGGTGAGAGACAGGATCATAGGCAGGTCGCCGGAGTTGGCAGATGTTCCTCCGGACCAGTTGGACAGGGAGTTCAACGAAGCCTACAGGCAATACCTGGACACCTCCAACCTGGCAGAGGGTGAGAACCGCGACTTCGTGGAGGCCTCCCTTCTTCGAGACAGGCTCAGAGATTACCTTGGCGCAAACGTCCCGGACACCGCCAAGCAGGTCAACATGTCGTGGATAGTCATCTCCTCCAGGCAGTCGGAGGGAGATGACGCGGCCCTGGCTGCCCTGGAAACCGTCCAGGAGGTGACCCAGAGACTCGAACGGGGAGAGGACTTTGCCGCCCTTGCAGAGGCCTTCTCAGACGACCGCAACAGCGCGGTGAACGGCGGCGAATACGGATGGATCCCGGAAGGCACCCTTGGCATTCTGGATGAGACCATATTCTCCCTGGAACCCGGCCAGGTGAGCGATGCGGTGGGCACCGGAGAATTCACCTATTTCTTCAAGGTCACAGAGGTGGAAGAGGCCAGGGTCGTGCAGCCCGACCAGATAGACCGCCTGCGTGAGACCAAGCTCCAGGAATGGCTTGTCGAAGAGCGCGGAAACCACCGCATAACCTCGTGCTTCGGCGGCGGGTCCGCCGGAGGCCCGTGCGATTGGCAGTACGACTGGCTGGTTAAGCAAATGAGCGAGGCGTCGCTTGAATAGAGGGTAGTGTGCCATCCACTGACGGGTCCATAAACGTGGGCCTTCTGGGACTGGGCGTCGTGGGGGGCGGGGTGGTGAAAGCCCTGACGCAAAAGAGCGCCCTTATCACCCAAAAAATGGGGTGTTCTGTCCGTATTACCCGCATACTGGTCAAGGATCCTGACAAACCCAGGGAGACGGAAGCGCCCAAAGATATCATAACCACCGATCCGTCCCACATCCTGGAAGATGCCGGCATAGACCTGGTTGCAGAGGCAATGGGGGGCGAGAGGCCCGCCCTGGACTACCTGCTCAAAGCTCTACAAGCGGGCAAATCCGTGGTCACCGCCAACAAAGAGGTGATGGCCAAGCACGGCCCGGAGCTTCTTGAGCTGGCTAACAAGAAGGGAGTCCGGCTTCTCTTTGAGGCCAGCGTTGGAGGAGGCATTCCCATACTGGGGCCGCTGACCAGGGACCTGAGGGGCAACGAGATAAAGGCCACTCGCGCCATAATCAACGGCACCACCAACTACGTGCTAACCAAGATGACACACGAGGGCATGGAGTTTGCGCAGGCGCTGAAGGAAGCCCAGGAGCTTGGGTACGCCGAGGCAGACCCCACCAACGACGTGGAGGGCATAGACGCCGGCTACAAGCTGGCAATTCTAGCCACCCTTGCCTTCCAGACCAGGGTGGCCGCCCAGGACATCTACCGAGAGGGCATCTCACGCCTGACGGCCAGGGACTTCCGCTACGCCCGCGAGCTGGGGTACATCATAAAGCTGATGGCCATCGCCAGAAGAGACGGAGACCGACTGGAGGCTCGAGTGCACCCGGCGCTGATCCCCCAGGACGCGCCCCTGGCAAAAGTCGATGGCGTGCTGAACGCGGTGGAAGTGGAGGGAGACCTAGTGGACAAGGTGCTGTTCCACGGCCGCGGCGCCGGTTCCATGCCCACAGCCAGCGCCATGATAGGAGACATACTGGAGGCGGCATCGGACATAGCCAGAGGGACACCCGCCGCCAACAGATTCCCTCCACCGAACAGAGTGTTGACCCTCAGCCCCATTGCAGACCTGACAACGCGCTACTACATCCGCGCAACCGTATTGGATAGCGCCGGAGTGCTGGCCCAGATGTCCTCCATTCTTGGCAACCTCCGGATAAGCATCGCCTCTGTAATTCAGAAGGAGGCCGACCCCAGGGAAGGGACGGCGGAACTGGTCATAACCACTCACCCATCGCTGGAGAGGGACGTCCAACAGGCGCTGCATGAGTTGGAGAAGCTAGAGGTGGTGAGGGAGATAGGCAACCTCCTGCGAATGGAGGAGTAAACTCAACCCAAGGAAGCGTGGATACATGAGAGAAGGCGTCCTTGAGAGATACCGTGATTTCCTGGAGATCACTCCCAATACCCCAATGATATCTATGGGCGAAGGGAGCACGCCCCTGGTCAAGTCCCGTTTCATTGGCAGCCGGCTTGGATGCGACGAGCTTTACTTCAAACTTGAGGGGTGCAATCCGTCCGGGTCTTTCAAGGACCGCGGTATGGTGATGGCGGTTGCAAAAGCAATGGAGATGGGGAGCGCCGCCATAATGTGCGCCTCTACAGGCAACACCAGCGCCTCCGCCGCGGCCTACGGCGCCTACTGCGGCCTTGCCACCATCGTCCTGGTTCCCGGAAGAGACGTGGCCTTTGGGAAGATGGCCCAGGCCATGGCCTTTGGCCCCAGGATACTGGTGATCAACGGCACCTTTGACCAGGCCCTTGAAATGGTGCGGGACTTCACCAGGCGGTACCCGGTTACCCTGGTCAACTCACTGAACCCTCACCGGCTGGAGGGACAGAAAACCGCGGCCTTCGAGATCGTAGACGACTTGGGAGACGCGCCGGACTATCTCTTCATACCGGTTGGAAACGCCGGAAATATAACCGCCTACTGGAGAGGGTTCTGCGAGTACAACAACATCGGCAGGGCAGCGCAGAGACCTCGCATGATGGGTTTCCAGGCAGAGGGGGCGGCCCCCATAGTGTTGGGAACGCCGATTGCAGAGCCCCGGACGGTGGCCTCTGCCATACAGATAGGCAACCCGGCCAGTTGGGCCGAAGCCCTGAAGGCTCGTGACGAGTCCAACGGCGCCATCGACTCCGTGTCGGACGATGAGATTCTCGCGGCATACAGGCTGCTCGCCGGCAAGGAGGGCATCTTTGGGGAGCCTGCCTCCGCAGCGTCCGTTGCGGGGCTGATAAAGCTGTCCGAAGCGGGAATGACCCTCCACAACAAACGGGTGGTATGCGTTATCACCGGCACAGGGTTGAAGGACCCGGACCTGGCGTCCCAGCAGGCCGATATGTCAGTTCAGGAGCTGCCCCTTGAGCTGGGAGCTATGGAGGAGGTCCTGGAAGAGGTGATACAGGGGACGCTGAGCTTGGGGCGAATGTGACGCGGAAAGACCCGAAGGCGCGCCGGAGTATTCCGCAATCCGTCAAGTGTCATAGGAACACCCTTCAGATAGGAGTTTAAGTGGCTTATTCCTTTAGCCTAGAGAGCTTCCAGACCATAGAGGAGGAATGGGAGCGCCTTCTCCCAAACAGCGTAGCCAACAACATCTTCCTGACCCCGTACTGGCAGAGAGCTTGGTGGGAGAGCATGAACGCCGCCGGGCAGGAGCTCAGAATCGTCAAGGTCGTGGAGGATGAAGCCACCATAGGCATAGCGCCCCTTGTGAAAAGCCACGGGCTGGTTACGTTCCTGGGCGGAACGGACCTGTGGGACATCCACGATTTCATTGTGACAAAGGGGAAGGAAGAGGCGTTCCTTCTGACCTTCATGGAATACCTGCAAGGCGAGGAGTGGTCAGAGGTGCGGCTGGAGTCCCTGGTCGAAGGGTCGCCAACCCTGAGATACCTGCCGGCTATGGCCCAGGACAGAGGCTACACGGTAGAGCAATCGGATGAGGATGTCCTCATGGGAGTCGCCCTCCCGGACACCTGGGAAGAGTATCTCACGGGGCTGAGGAAGAAGGACCGCCACGAGCTGCGTCGAAAGCTGCGCCGCCTCGAGGAGTCCGTGGATTTCCACGTACAGCAGTTGAGCAATACCCACGACGTGTCCGAAGCTATGGACGACTTTCTGCACCTCATGGGACAGAGCAGAGAGGAGAAGTCCCTGTTCCTGACGGATGAAAGGGACGCCTTCTTCCGGGACATGTCCTCCAGGATGGCGCAACGAGGCCTCCTGCGTATCTTCTTCCTGGAGGTGGAGGGCGTCAGAACGGCCGCTACGGTGTGCTTCGACTACAACAACTCCCGGTCTCTGTACAACAGCGGCCACAACACCGATTACGCTGCCCTGGGGACAGGATTCCTCCTCAAGGCCCTGTGCCTCAAGGATGCCATCGGCGAAGGAAAGGACTACTTCGACCTCCTCCGCGGCGCAGAGGCGTACAAGCAGCACCTGGGAGCCGGCGGTCGCGGGCTATACCGCCTCTCCATACTCCGCTAGACTCCACGCAGAGGACGCTCAATGCCCATTCCGCTAGCCTCCACAGCCCATGAGGACAACGACCGCCCTCATCGCCGGAAACCTCTATCCCTCCAGGCCGGGACGGGGCGATGACGCGAGAACCCGAAGACTGCGCCGCCACTCCGTCACAGGATGGTTTGATAGAGCGAATCGCCATAGTCAGCGTTCACGGGTGTCCAATGGCCCAGCTGGGCAGCAAGGACACGGGCGGAATGAACGTATACATCCGCCACGTTGCGCGGGAGCTGAGCGACAGAGGGATATACGTTGACATCTTCAGCCGTTGCCACAACCCCAATGACCCCCAGATAGAGGACGTGGCAGACCGCGCCAGAGTCATTCACGTCAGCGCGGGCGACTTCTCCGACGACAAGACCACCCTACCAAATCACCTGCCGGAGTTCGTATGTGGGCTCCTGGAGTATACCGGGCGGCACAGCCTCTCCTACGACATCATCCACTCACACTACTGGCTGTCGGGGCGGGTTGGGGCCATCCTGTCCAGGCGCTGGAACGTTCCACACGTAGCCACCTTCCATACCCTGGCGGAGATCAAGAAGCGCGCTCGGGCGGGAGAAAGGGAGCCTGAGGAGCGGTCGGTGGGTGAAGCCAAGGTAATCCGGTCTGCGGACTCCATAGTCGCCTTCAGCCGGCACGAGAGGGACGCCATGATACGCTTCTACGGCGCATCGGGCAGCAAGATAGCGGTAATCCCGTGCGGCGTTGACGTAGACCTCTTCAGGCCGTTGGACAAGGAAATGTCCCGAAGAAGGCTCGGCCTTCAGGACGAAAGGGTAGTCCTGTACGTGGGCAGGCTGGAACCCCTCAAGGGTGTGGACATCCTTCTCAAGGCAGTGGCCCAGTTGGAGCGCGGAGAGTCCGTGAAGACCCTCATAGTGGGTGGAGACCTGGAGGAAGACCAAGAGATGACGCGCCTGAAATCCCTGAGTCACCAGCTGGGTATATCCGACCGGGTCAGCTTCCTGGGCAGCCTGAAGCAGCAGGAGCTCCCCTTCTACTACAGCGCAGCCGATATCTGCGTGGTGCCCTCCTACTACGAGAGCTTTGGACTGGTAGCGCTGGAGTCCATGGCCTGCGGCACCCCCGTGATTGCCTCACGGGTCGGCGGGCTACCCACGATAGTAAAGGATGGACTCAACGGCTACCTCATACCGTGGCGGCGCCCGGAGCCCTTTGCAGACGGGATGGACGTTCTATTCGACAACTCAACCATCAGGAATGCCATGAGTGAGGCATCTCTGAAAACCGCCATGTCCATGCGCTGGCCTGCTGTAGTAGACAGCCTCGTTGACTCCTACCATGCCTTGCTTGCCCCATCCAAGGCCACGGACGGCTGAGAGATTGCGACTCATGCTGCGCAGGGCCTGCTTACTCGAAATCGGCTATAAGCCGTCCGGACATGGCAACGCTCCGTCACGCCGCAGGAGCCCGTTAGCGCTGGACCTGCACACCCACATTCTTCCGGGCATAGACGACGGCCCGGCCACTCTGGAAGAGTCCATTGAGATGGCGCTCATAGCCTACGGCGACGGCACGCGTACGCTGGTGGCCTCCCCGCACAGCCGCGATGTCAACGAGAGGTCTTCAATAGCCGTCGCGAGATCCCTGGTGGAGCGGCTCAACCGGGAGCTTCTGGCCCGTTCCGTATCGCTGGAGGTCATCCTGGGGATGGAAAACCACTTGGCAATGGACACGCCGGACCAAGTGGACAATGGCACCGCCCTACCCATTCAGGGAACTCGATACATTCTGGTGGAGCTGCCCTTTGAGTTCTACCCCTTCTATGCCGAAGATGCCCTGCTAAAGCTACGGCTCAGAGGCCTGCGGCCCATAGTAGTGCACCCTGAGAGAAACCTGGCCGTCCAGGATAACCCTCAACTCCTGGCTAACCTGGCGCGCAACGGAACCCTTTTCCAAATAACCGCGGGAAGCATATCCGGGCTTCTGGGGAGAGACCCCCAGAGGACTTCCAGGGAGCTCCTTCAACGGAACCTAGCCCACGTCATAGCGTCGGATGGCCATGCAGCGCGAGGCGCAAGGGCCCCCGTCCTCTCGCACGGAGTGGCGGCTGCGGCCGAGATAATCGGAGATGCAGCGGCTCGTAGAATGGTAGAGAGTGTCCCACAGGCCATCCTTCAAGACAGGGCGCCGGACTTGGGGCAACCGCCCGGAGACTCTACAAGCCGGGGTGGCGGCGCTTGATGCACCGGCCCGCTAGGCCAGGCAGAGGAATCGGGCCAGTCTTAGCGAGAGTGTGGGGAGCGGCTCTACACGCTTGAGTATCATGTACGACAGGCCCACCGATGCAACGCCAATGAGCGCTCCTCCCACCACGTCTAGGGGATAGAATACCCCTGCATAGACCCGTGAGAAGCCATAAAGCAGGGCAACAACGTACATTGCAGAGCCTATTCTCCTGTTGATCATCCAGACCCCTGTCGCCATTGCGACGGTAACCGCTACAGGATTGGCCGGGAACGAGGAGTCCGTAGGCGGGTAGAACAGCAACTCCACTTCAAGGGAGTCAAAGGGGCGGGTGCGAAAGTAGAACAGGTTGAAGATCTTGACAACCGCGCTGGCTACGCCAACGGACAGCCCTGCCAGCATTACTCCCCTCTGGTGCCGCTCTCGCATGGCCTGGTCGCCCCATGCAAACCAGATCCCCAGAAGCGCCAAAGAGAACACCACTGGAACCAGGTAGTCGCTCACCACCCACTGGACCACCCTGTCCCACGTGGACGAAGCGCCTACCCAGCCATTTATCCAGAGGAAAACTTCCGCGTCAACCTGTGATAGAGTTTCCATGCTATTGCCAGATTACGTGATAGAGCCTGAACAAAGGTGGTATCCCTGAGAGACGGCAATCCCTCGGTGGTATCCTCCGGCGCCTTCTCCTTGCTGAAGTTGATGAGGGACGTAACCAGAAACGTAACCAGCAAGGCCAGGAAGGCGCCCAGGCCGAAGAGGAAAAACTGGGACGCCCCGGCAATGCCTCCTCCCGTATCGGGTAGGTTTCTGCCTCCGTCCCAGAAGAACCACGTCAGGGAGACCAGTATAGTCCCCGCGCCTAAGAGGGCGGACAAGCCTCTGTTGCCGAAGATGAGCAGGCCCTTCAGCCCGCCATAAGCGGCTGCCATCTGCAACACGCCGCAGCACCCTAGGAATACTAGAAGCAGGTATCCTTGCCCTAAGGTCATTCTTGAAGCCCCCGGCTCAGAGAGCGTATTACCGCCCAAGACAATAAATTATCTATGCCATAAGGTCAACGAGCATCCTCGCTGCCGGCGCTAGCGCGATGTCCTTGCCGGAGCAGCCGATACCAGACTGCACCAGTGGAGATACCTGGGCATCCTGCCTCGAATGACGTCAAAGTAGAGGCTCTGAAGCTGCTGGGTGATGGGGCCAAGATTGCCATCGCCAACCGCTATGTTATCGATATACCCCACGGGGGTGAGATGAGCGGCGGTGCCGGTCAGGAAGCATTCGTCGATGTTGTAGAGCTCGCTGCGTCTCATGCTTCTCTCCACCGTTTCCAGACCCAACTCGTTCCTGGCGATCTGCATCACCACGTCCCTGGTGATCCCGGACAGAATGTTGTCGGTGACGGAGGGCGTTACCAGCTTGCCGTTCACCACCGCAAACACGTTTGCCCCGCTGGCTTCCGAGACGTACCCGTCCTGGGTGAGGAGAATGGCCTCATCAAAGCCCGCAAGGGTGGCCTCTGTCTTGGCCAGAATGCTATTCACGTACAGCCCGCTAATCTTGGAGCTTGGAGGTATCATCGTGTCCTCCATACGCCGCCAGGAGGAGGTGCAGCACCTGGCCGCCGACTCCAGGTCCATGTAGGCCGCAAGGGGCACAGGGAAGATAACCAGAGAGTCGCTCAGGTCCTGGAGCTTCAGGACAGCCACCCGCTCCTCGCCCTTGAAGGCCAGTGGGCGTACGTAGATGTCCTGCCGGTATCCACACCTTTCCACCAGGTCCATGGTAATGCTTGACAGCTCCTCTGCCGTGTATGGAAGGTGTATCCGCATTACCTTACAGCCCTGTAGAAGCCTCTCGTAATGCTCTTTGACGCGAAATACGTACATCTTCTCCTGTTCGGGGTTCCAATTCGCCCGGATTCCCTCGAAGACGGATGTCCCGTAGTGGAGCGCGTGGGTCATCACCCCTACCCTCGCCTCTTCCAGGGGCATGAATTCACCGTTCATAAAGGCATAGACCATTCCACCGACTCCTTTTCCCAGAAACTGGAGGCATTATATCACGCGTCCACCTCAAGACAATCCCCACAGGCAATATTGCGCGTGCAATCTGCGAAAGTTGACCCCCCCGGAGCCGCGCAATAGGGAGGCTCCGCGCCACCGGAGCCATCGTCACTAAGCCGAGAAGCGGGAGAGCCCGAATGGCAGGAGAGGCTTTGCCTCGCCCCTTACAATGTAGTCGGCAATGAGCTTTCCGGTGCCTGCGCTGAGGAGGATACCGGTCCTGTAGTGGCCCACCGCCATCAGGACCCCCTCCAACCCATCCACCGGGCCCAGTATGGGGGCTTCGTCCGGGGAATGGGGACGCAGACCGGCCCAGACCTGGCGCAGTTCGGCCCCAGCCACCGCGGGCACAAGGTCAATGGCGCCGGAGAGTATTCCGGCGATCCCCTGGATGGTGGCCCTATCGCTGAAGCCGACCCTCTCCCTGGTTGTCCCCATGACAATAGCGCCGTCGGCCTTGGGTACAAGGTAGTTTATGCCGTGCCACACAATCGCTGAGATAGGGGTTGGCAGAATACGCGTCGACAGTATCTGCCCTCTCACCGGGTGGACGGGAATGTCCACGCCGAGCCAATCGCTGTATCGATTTGTCCAGGCACCGGAGGCTATTACTACCCAGTCCGCCTCCATGTCGCCGGAGGCCGCCCGCACGCCTGAAACGCGGCTCTGCTGGTACAGAAGGCCCTTGACCTCCGTGTCCTGAAGGATGGTGGCCCCTCTTCTGGCCGCGCCCTGAGCGAAGGCCCTGACCAGCCTTCGACTGTTCAGATGTCCCTCCAGTGGCGAGAACAGCGCGCCCCTGAGTCCCTCCCTCAATGCGGGCTCCATGCCGTACGCCTCCCGCGAGTCCAGCCACCTGACGCCCATGTTCAGCGGCTCCTGCCATTTCAGCCGAGCCTGAAGGGCCTCCTCGTCCTCCCCGGTCAACGCTAGGTGCAGGATACCCGGGCACAGGTACTCCACGTCTATACCCGACTCTTCCTGAAGCCGTGGCAGCATGTCCAGAAGCAGGGCGCGGCTCTCCATCCCCAGATTCAGGGGAGCGCCCTGCGCGAGATCCTCTGAGATGGACGCCACCATGCCCGCAGCCACGCTGGAGGCCCCAGCCCCCGGCTTTCCTCGATCCACCAGCGTGACATCCACCCCTGCAACTGCTAGATGGTACGCGATGGAGCAGCCGATGACCCCACCCCCTATGATGACAACGCTATCGTCAGACGCCACCTTGCTCCTTCACGGGACTCACCCACCTCCCACGGGTCGCACCACCTCTACTTCGTCACCCTGGTCCAGGACAACCTGGGAAAACCGTTCCCTGTCCACCACGTCTCCGTTATGGGCTACGGCAACGAACCGAAGGTCTACCCCACTGCTCTGAAGGAAGTCCATGAGGAGGGTAGGCCCCTCCAGCTCCCGGCGGCGGCCGTTTATGGTCAGGGTAATCATGGGCCTGTCTACCTTATCCCTCTCATACGCGCGCTCCCACCTCTTCCCTACCCTTCCAGGCCGCCATCATGGACTGCCTCAGCACGCGGGCAGCCCTCTCCGGTTCCGGCGATGCCAGGATGGCGGAGATGACGGCTATCCCCTGCGCCCCTGCCTCCATAACGGCCGCCGCATTTGATGAGTCGATGCCTCCTATGGCCAGCACAGGGACGCGGGTCGCGCTCGTCACGTCTCTCAGCAGATCAAGGCCGCCTGTCCTGCCCCCAGGCTTGGATTGGCTTGGGAATATTGTCCCAAGAACCAGGAAGTCGGCTCCGTCGTCCGTCGCCTGCGCAGCACCGGCGGAGTCATGTACGGCCTTGCTCACCAGCAGGCGCGGCGGGGCCACGTCCCTGGCGTCGCGGACGGCAATGGAGTCCTCGGGCAGATGAAGGCCGTCGGCTTCCATAGCCAGGGCCACGTCCAGCCTGTCGTTGATTACTAGCATGGCTCTGCCCCTGGTGATAGCGCGGAGCCGCCGAGCCAGCTTCAGGAGCTCACCTGCGGGCAGGTCCTTCTCCCGGACCTGTACCATGTCCACCCCACCCGATACCGCCGCTGCGACCCTCTCTTCCAGGGCGTCCGCGCCGCAGAGCTTCCTGTCCGTCACAAGGCAGAGGCAGGGGGCCGGCAATGCGTGTCTGGGTCTCATCCTTCTAGCTCTGCCCTACCACGCCCTCCACGGGACTGCTGGCGGACGCGTACGCTCTCCTGGCAATCCGTCCCGCTTGATAGGCCTTGAAGCCCGCCTCCACTCCCTGGCGAAACGCCTCGGCCATAAGCGCTGGGTCGTCCGCCTGGGCGATGGCCGAGTTCACCAGGACGGCGTCGGCGCCCATCTCCATAGCCTGCGCGGCGTCCGAGGGGACGCCCAGGCCCGCATCGACTACCACGGGAACGGAGGCTTGCTCAATGATTATCCGAATCTCCTCCGCAGTGTGGATGCCCTGCCCGGAGCCTATTGCCGACCCCAGAGGCATAAGCGTGGCGCATCCCAGCTCCTCTAGCCGCCTGGCAAGCACGGGGTCGGCGTGGATGTACGGGAGCACGGTGAAGCCCTCTGCAATGAGCGCTCTTGCCGCCTCCAGGGTGCCGATAGGGTCCGGCAGCAGGTACTTGGGGTCCGGGATAACCTCCAGCTTTATCCAGTCGGACAGGCCCATGGCCCGGGCCAGCCGCGCGATGGTAAGGGCCTCTTCCGGGGTACTGCAACCCGCTGTGTTCGGAAGGATGTGGAACTTGCTCCAGTCCACGTAGTCCAATATGGTCTTCTTGTCCGGACTATCCAGGTCCAGCCTGCGTATTGCCACCGTTATCATCTCTGTGCCGGAAGCCTCAATAGCGCCCACCATTTCATCCATGGTTCGGTACTTGCCCGTGCCCAGGATCAAGCGGGACGTGAACTCTCTGCCTGCGATATTCAAGCTGGCTGACATTTAACCGGACCTCCTGGCCGCCGCGTGGCGTAATGATGTCGCAGCCGGGCTTGAGGTCGTGCCGGGTCTTTTGCGGACAGACCGATACCGCAGTCGGCGGTGGGAAGCAGTATAGACAAGTGCGCTCTCCCTTCGCTGGCATTATCCAGTTCAGGTTCCGACGGTCGCCCCTGTTCGCTGGGGCCTCTCAGCCTGACACTTACAAGCTCCCGCTGGACTCCCCATTAGAGTAAGGTAATCCATAGCAAAAAGTCAATTGCCGCCACCGTCGCCGCTGGGGGCGCCGCAGCAACGATAGAGCAATGCCGCGTTTGACCGGGCGCGGGTAGTGTGCTCTAATGGGCGCGAGTTCGAATGGAGGGGGCAACGGCAATGAACCCGATTGATCCCTATCAACATCAACGGACGGAATACTGGGCCGACAGGGCAATGGAGCAGTCCGGATACAGCGCCACACACCTCAGGGCTGCCGACAAGTTGTGGAGCGTCGTGGAGACCACGGTTAAGGTTGTGACGTTCCCAATATGGTGGCCGATTTCCTGGTGGAACAAGCGCAAGAAGAGGAAGAACCGGCCGCAAGACCCCTTCACCACGGATATGAACCGTCCGCTTTATAAATAGGCCCAACCCGCCCGCTCGTGGTGAGCCTGTCGAACCATATGAGCGGAAGCCCCCTCACCCGCTCACTCCCTTCGACAGGCTCAGAGCCCGCCCGTACTTGATACGGGGGCTAACGGAACCCAAACCGCCCCGCTCGTGGTGAGCCGAGTTCCCTTGCCCCGCTCGTGGTGAGCATGTCGAACCATATGAGCGGAGGCGCCCTTCCCCGCTCACACTCTTCCACAGGCTCAGAGCCTGCCCCGTACTTGATACGGGGGCTAACGGAACCCAAACCGCCCCGCTCGTGGTGAGCATGTCGAACCATATGAGCGGAAGCGCCCTTCCCCGCTCACACTCTTCCACAGGCTCAGAGCCTGCCCCGTACTTGATACGGGGGCGAGCCATATAACCAACACACGTTGGGAGTGCCGTACATTTGCTATAATTGATCATAGGGACGCCAATAGTCAGGAGAGGCCATGCGCCAATCGGCTTTGCACACCGTGACCGGCGCCACCGGATACACCGGGCGATACATCACTGAACTGCTGCTCCAGCAGGGAAATCTTGTACAGTCTATCACCGGCCACCCAGACCGATACAATCCATTCGGAGACAGGGTAAAGACCCACCCATTCAACTTTGACCGACCCGATCTGCTGGAACAGACGCTGGCCGGCACCGACACGTTGTTCAACACCTACTGGATCCGCTTCAACCTGGGAGACCGCACCTATGAGCGCTGCGTGGAAGAGACGCGGACTCTGTTCAAAGCTGCCGAGGCCGCGGGAGTACGCCGTATCGTCCACATCAGCATAATCAATCCTGACTCGCAGTCGCCATTGCCGTACTTTCGTGGTAAAGGGCAAGTAGAAGATGCGCTGCGCGCGTCCGGCGTCTCCTACGCCATCCTGCGTCCCACCGTGCTGTACAGCACACAGGACATCCTGCTCAACAACATCGCCTGGACCCTCCGTAAGTTCCCTGTGTTCCTGCTGCCAGGGACGGGACGCTACGGCATTCAGCCCGTGTTCGTGGAGGACCTGGCGGAACTTGCGGTAGCAGCCGCTCAGGAGGACCGAAACGCTGAGCTCGCCGTCGTCGGGCCAGAGGTCTTCACATACGCCGAGATGGTCAAGCTGATCAGGGACAAGGTGAAAGCCCGCTGCCTGGTGCTGCCGGCGCCCAAGCTGCTAACCTATGCGGCGGGACGGTTCCTCGGCATTTTCCTCAAGGACGTCATACTCACCAGGGACGAGGTCGAAGGGCTTTCCGCAGGCTTGTTGGTATCGAAGTCGGACGCTCCACCTCCGGCCAGGACCAGACTCTCTGAGTGGCTGGACCGGAACGGGGCCGAGTTTGGGCAGCGCTACGCGTCGGAAGCCCAACGGCACTACCGGTAATCCTCTGTCAAGTCGTTCGCCGTCGTCGTGGCGATAGCGCATAGCGGGACGCGGTTGCCGTGCAGGTAACGTCCTTGCGCCGGCGCATCTGCAACAATCTCCCCCTGCAACCTGTCAATCAGGCGGCGATTGTTCGTTTAATGTATTGTTTTTTTGATGGCCTGTTGACATAAATGCCCGCCTAGCCTACAGTGTAGGCATAGAGGTTAGGTCATAATGACAATTGAGCTACCCAGCAGCCCCAAAGACGATGACGTAATTGTGAACTATTGTCCCGTCTGCGGCCTCACAGAGCGACGCCCGTTCAAGGAGGGTAAGCACTGGGAAACGCCCTTCCTCTACAGGGAGGCTTGGTGGGCCAGAGGGCCATGCCCTTCCTGCTCCCCAAAGTAAGACGCGCCTCAACGGCGGATACCGCCCATCCTCCACTCAAAGCTGTACGCCCTCCACCGTGGGGGGAACCTCACACTGGGCTGACCTCTCCCCTTTCCACCAGATAGCTGCCGGCATGGGCCAGGAACGACTTCTCTACGCGGTCCAGATCTGTGGTGGAAACGATGGCCTGCTGACTGCGTGAGACGCGTTCCAACAGGAGGCGTCGGCGAGACGGATCCAACTCGGAAAGAACGTCGTCCAGCAGCAGGACCGGCGACTCTCCGCGCTCCCTCTCCAGTAACATACCCTCGGCCAGCTTCAGGGTGAGGGCCAGCGTCCTGGCCTGTCCCCTGGATGCATAGGCGGCCGCCTCCATTCCGTCCACGGTGAGGCGCAGGTCATCCCGGTGGGGCCCGCGTTGTGACGTTCCCATTGCCACTTCCCTTCCCCTACCCTCCTCTATGGCGCGCTGGAAGGCGCGTTTGACGTCCTCCTGCTCCGGACATTCCATCGGGACGCTGGGGGCATAGTCCATCGCCAACTCCTCCCGGCCCTCGGTCAGGTCACCGTGGAGCTCGCTAACCAGTTGGCGCAGGTCATGGACAACCTGGCGTCGTTTCAGGGATATGTAGACACCTTCCTGCACCAGGGCCTCGTCCCAGAAATCCAGCTCTTCCACCCGGCTCCTGTGCTCCCTGACGTGGCGCAGAAGGTGGTTTCGCTGATACACCACCTTCTGGTACCTCTGAAGAGAGCGAAGATACACCCTGTCCATCTGGGATATGAGGATGTCCAGGTATCGGCGACGCGTGACCGGAGGCCCCGTGACCATCTGTATATCCTCGGCGTCGAAGAGGACGGCGTTGACGGCTCCAACCAGGTCCGAGGCCGGCACGCGTATGCCGTTGACCCTCATGTCTTTGCGAAGGTAAGGAGGCCGCTCCGCGTCTTCCTGGAAGCCCTCCGCGCGCATGTCCACCATTATCCGCACCCTGTCCCGCTCCCTCTGGACGATGCCCACCACCTGCGCATGGCCGGGGTCTTCAGTCGCCGTCCTGCAGATGGCCTCTCTATCGCTGCTCGCCCGATACGCCTTGGCGATGGACAGCATGTACAGCGCTTCAAGCAGGTTGGATTTTCCCTGCGCGTTGCCCCCTGAGAAGACCAGGAGGCCTCCGGGGAGGTCCAACTCCAGATAGCGGTAGTTGCGGAAGTTGGTGAGGCTCAGATGGGAGACGTACACGGGCAATACCCTCTTGATGACTGCCGGGCCGCGATATTATACCGGATAGCCTCCGCTGCCCCGGTTTGCGCGTACCGGACAGGCAACCCGGAGAAGACCTCAACCCGGTGGAATGGCCTCATGCGGATGACGCCGTGGAGCCAGCGAGGGGATTCGAACCCTTGACCTGCGGTTTACGAAACCGCTGCTCTACCACTGAGCTACGCTGGCCCGCATCCCATTATATCACGCCTCGCGTTCGGTAGTCCCTTCCTGTGACGGCGCCGGCTCCCCCTGAGCGGCCCACCACTCCATGAGGCGGCCTGCGACGGTCTTCTCGTATCCCTGATCGCTGGGCTGATAGTAGCGACGGTCTCTCAGGGAGGCGGGCAAGTTCTCCATCGCCGCAAAGTGTCCGGGGTAGTCGTGGGCGTACTTGTAGCCATTGCCGTAGCCCTGCTCTCTCATCAGCGGCGTAACGGCGTTGCGCAGGTGCAGAGGGACTGGGTCATTTCGAGTTCGCCGCGCGTCTTCTCTGGCCAAGTTCAGGGCTGCGTATGCCGAGTTGCTCTTGGGAGCCGTGGCCAGGTAGACCGTTGCCTCCGCCAGTGGGATGGCCCCCTCAGGCATTCCAATGAAGTGGACGGCCTGCTGAGCGGCGACCGCCACCGGCAACCCCTGTGGGTCCGCCATTCCTATGTCCTCCGCCGCCAGAATGACCAAGCGCCTGGCAATGAACATGGGAGCCTCCCCCGCCTCTATCATACGGCTCAACCAGTAGATGGCCGCATCCGGATCTGAGCCGCGGACCGATTTGATGAACGCCGATATGGTGTCGTAGTGGTGGTCTCCAGCCTTGTCGTACAGGACGGAGCCCTGCTGGAGGGCGTCCTCCATCGTCTCCAGGGTGACGCGGCGGGCGCCGGAAGGGTCTGGGAGTGTGGCGGAAGCCGCAAGCTCCAGGGCATTGAGCGCCGACCTTGCGTCGCCGCTGGTGGTCGCAATCAGATGGCGCATCGCGTCCTCAGCAACCTGGACGCGCAGAGAGCCCAGCCCGCTCGCATCATCCACCAGCGCCCTCTGCGCTATGCCGTTCACGTCCTCATCGGTGAGAGCCTTGAGGGTGAATACCCGGCACCTGGACAGCAGCGGCGCCACCACCTCAAAGGACGGGTTCTCCGTAGTGGCTCCAATGAAGGTCACGACGCCCTCCTCCACGTGAGGGAGAATCACGTCCTGTTGAGCCTTGTTGAAGCGGTGGATCTCGTCCACGAAGAGAAGGGTGCGCCGGCCGTACATTCCGCGCCGCTCCCTGGCAGCCTCGATTATCTTGCGCAGGTCTGCGACCCCGGCGGTTACGGCGCTGACCGGGTCAAAGTAAGCCTGGGTGACATTCGCTATGAGATGGGCCAGGGTGGTCTTACCGCTTCCCGGCGGCCCCCAGAGTATCATTGAGGGTATCCGGTCCGCCTCTATGCTCAGCCGCAGCACACGGCCTGGGCCGACGATATGCTCCTGCCCCACGAATTCGTCAAAGTTACGGGGGCGCATACGGGCCGCCAGGGGAGCCTCTCGACCCATGACCTTCTTCCTCTGGCTTTCAAAGAGGTCCGTCACTTCTCCTCCCCAACGGCGGGATAGCCGTCCGACCCCTCACTCCCCTCCGTAAAGACGGCGGGGGCCATTGACCGTCATATCGCGAATGGCTTCCTCGCTGACGCCCAGCTCCCGCAGCCGTGGCAGCACCTTCCGAATCACAAAACAGTAGCCGTCAGGGTTGTAGGCGTTCCTCATCTCCACAACCTCCGGCAGCGCGGGGCGAGAGCCTCCGAAGTCGTGGGACAGGGTAACCTGGCCTGCAAACCCCAGGTCAACCAGCTGCTTCACCACCTGGGTCCGCTCCTCCCAGTTCAGGCCGCCGGCCCTGCCGCCGGGGTAACGGTCCATGCCTATAAAGCACCCCTTGCGAAGGAGCCCCGTCAGGTACTCTATGTCGTCCGTGTCGTTGCTATGGCCGATGCAGACCCGCCTCAGATCCACTCCCTCTTCCTCGAAGACGGCCACCTGGAGGTCTCCGGCCTTGGCGCGAGCAGCCGAGTGAGTGGCAATGGGCACGCCGGTGTGGATGCAGGCGCGGGCGGCCGCTCGCAGTACCAGGTCATTGGGTCTCGTAAGCCCGTCCTCGGTCAAGTGCTCCTCGTCGGTGGCTACCTTGATGACGCCCGCCTTGATCCCCGTACTCTCTATCCCCACCTCTATCTCACGGATGAATGCCTGAGCCAGCCGTTCTACCGTAGAACCCAGGCCAATGTGCCTGGGGATGTCCCTCCAGAGGCCTGTGGCCGGAACCATGTTCAGATTCACCTTCTCGGCCACTTCTTGCAGAAGCCTCATGTCTCTTCCCAGGTCCAGAGTGGTCACGATGGCAACGGTGCCGACCCCTTCGGCCGCGGCTTCGTTGAGCCGGGCGACGCCGCGGGCCACGTCTTCTTCGTGGTCAAGCAAGTCCGGATAGGTGTAGGGTACGCCTGCGGAACTCTCTCGTACATGCTCGTGTGTCAGGGTAAATCCCATATCGTTAACGTCCACGGGGCCGCGCATAGTGTTAACAGTAGGCATGATATGTATCCTCCAAACTCTAACGTATGGTCTGCGTGTACTCTACGCTCCACACACAAGGAGCGGGCAAGAGCTGCGGAGCCTCAGTTCTCCAGGTTTTCCTCCAGACGTTGAATCTCCTGCTCAACCTCCTGCAACCGGCGGTAGTCCTCCTCAAAGAGCTTGTAGCAGCGCTCCAGGTAGAGCTGGGCCAGAATGGCCGCTGACGACGCAGGAATCACCGTAGCCCGGACCAGGTTTGGTATACGATAGAGCTCAGGAAGATACCGGGCCAGGGTGGATATTTCGTCCTCGGCCTCCTTCATCAGGCGCGAGTCTGAGCCCTCCGCGGCAAAGCGGAGCTTCCCAACCAGCTTGGCGAGCTCGCTCAGCTTGTCTCGCTCCCCCATCATGTCGTAGATGAGCTCATTCACAGACGGCGCTTCCAGAGGGATTCGCGTCTCCAGGGAGCGCTCCCACAGGCGCGAGTACTCCTGCTGTAGATCGCTCACCACCTGTATCATGTCCATAGGGTCGTTGCTGTCAGCGACGCCGCCGTCGATGAGATCGTCATCCCTGGCCTCCGCAAGCCGCCTGAGGTGATCCAGGCCTTCGACACTCTCCGGAAGAGGTGGAAAGGCAAATCCGGCTAGGTCCTGGGAAAGCATGCCCTGCATCTGGTTGGCGAACATGGGCGGAATGTACTTGGACACATCCACCTTAATGGGCAACGCTATTACGTAGGTTGCCAGCACAGACTCCGGGTCATACCTCTGGCGAAAATACACCAGGGCATGTCCTCTGGGAGCCTCCATTGCTCCACGCTCAAAGTGCAAGTCCAAATCCGGCCCCTCCGCGCAAGTATCGTCCCCATTATACTACGAAATGGCGGTGATGGGTGTCTGTGGCGGGCCGCGTCCCGCCCAAACCCGTATATCATCCATAGTATAGCTGCAACCCGTTGATACGGTATGGTAGAATGGAGCGGCCGTAGAGGGGATTGCGGCATAACCCATGAGCGTTGACATCAAGCGGGAAATCCAGGCTTCCAGGGAAGAGACGGTCTCTTTTCGGCGAGACCTCCACGCCCACCCGGAGCTGGCCTTTCAAGAGGAACGGACGTCCCAACTGGTTGCCCGACGCTTGAGGGCCCTTGGACTTGATGTCTCGACAGGAGCCGCCGGGACGGGCGTGATTGGGCTGATCAATGGAGACGCGCCAGGCCCCACCATTATGCTGCGGGCCGATATGGACGCCCTGCCCATTCAGGAGGCGTCAGACAAAGCCTACGCCTCACAGACCCCGGGTGTGATGCACGCCTGCGGCCACGATGGACATACGGCGGCGCTGATGTCCGCCGCCGGCATCCTGGCCGGGCTGCGGGGAGAGTTGAAGGGCCGAGTGAAGCTGGTTTTCCAGCCCGCAGAAGAGAACATGGGTGGCGCTCGACTGATGATAGCGGAAGGGGTCATGGACGCTCCTCCTGTGGACCGCGTGCTGGGGTTCCACCTCTGGAACCCTCTGCCTGTGGGACAAGTGGGCGTGAAGCCGGGGGCCATCTTCGGCGGCGTGGATGAGCTCCGCCTGGTGGTCAAGGGCAAGGGGGGACATGGCGCCATGCCACACCAGGCCGTAGACCCCATTACCATGTCCGCCCAGGTAATCAGCGCCCTTCAGACGCTGGTCAGCCGAGAGAAGCACTACGCCCAGGGAGCGGTGTTCACCATTGGGACGATACACGGAGGGAGCGCCTTCAACATAATAGCGGACCAGGTGGAGATGAAGGGCACTCTGCGCACTTTCGACGAGGAGGTGCGCCAGATGTTCCTGAGGCGTATTCCGGAAGTCATGGCCGGAATCTGCGCCGCCCTCAACGGCACGTTTGAGTTCCATCACGTCCAGGGGTGCCCCGCCGTTGAGAACGACCCCGCAATGGCGGATTTCGTGCGCAGGCTGTCGTCCGAGGTGGTTGGGCCGGCCAATCTTCCCTCCATTGAGCCCAGCACAGTGGGCGATGACATGGCCCTCTTCCAGAGAGAGGCGCCGGGGTGCTACTTCCTGGTGGGTTCTTCCAACGCGGCGGCGGGACTGGACGCCCCACACCACAGCCCCACCTTCGATTTCGACGAGGATGCCCTCTCCATCGCCACTGAGATTCTGGTCAAGGGAGCGCTGGAGTACCTGAGTTAAGCGCGGCAGATATGGATTAAGAGGGCTCCGCGCAGGCAGCAATCTCAAGCGGAGCCATAAGGAGGACAGAGATGGAGACGCAGAATTTCACCGAACCAATGGAACGCTTACTGCTAGGGCCAGGCCCCAGCAACGTCAACCCCAGAGTAATCAGGGCAATGACCCTGCCACTGATGGGCTATCTGGACCCCACTTTCCTGAAGGTGATGGACGAGGTGTCCGGACTGCTGCGCCAGGTGTTCCGCACTTCCAACGAGTTCACCCTGGCCATCTCCGGAACGGGCACGTCCGGCATGGAAGCGTCGCTGGTCAATATGCTTGAGCCGGGCGACGTGGCAGTCATTGGAACGCACGGCCTCTTCGGAAACCGTCTGGCGGACATCGCCTCCCGCTGCGGAGCCAAGGTAATAACCGTTGGCGCGGAGTGGGGTCAAACCCTGGACCCGTCCGCGGTGGAGCAGGCGTTGAAAGACGCCGGGCAGGTCAAGCTCTTGGCCGTTGTACACGTAGAGACCTCAACGGGCGTCGTCCAGCCGCTGCCTCCCCTCGCTGATCTGGCCCACAGCCAGAACGCGCTGTTCCTGGTGGACGCGGTCACCTCCCTGGGAGGCGTAGACCTGCGAGTGGATGAGTGGGGAATAGATATCTGCTATAGCGCTACCCAGAAGTGCGTCGGCTCACCGCCGGGCCTCTCCCCCATCACCCTCAGTCCCAGGGCCGTGGACGTCCTGAGACAGCGTGAAAGCCCAGTCCAGAGTTTCTACCTGGACCTGTTGCAGCTTGAGAGGTACTGGCTCACCGACAGGGTCTACCACCACACGGCGTCCATGTCCATGATCTACGCTCTAAGGGAAGCCCTTATCATGGCGGTTGAGGAAGGGCTGGAAGCCAGGTACGAGAGGCACCAGCGCAACGCAGACGCCCTGAAGGCGGGGCTTGCCGTCCTGGGTATGCGAGCCCTGGCCCCAGAAGGGGCTCAGGCCACCCCACTTACGGCCGCCGTAGTCCCGGAGGGAATAGACGAAGCAGCGATACGCCGCAGCCTTCTGAGCGAGTACGGCATAGAGATAGGCGGAGGGTTTGGGCCGCTGGCGGGAAAGATATGGCGCGTTGGGCTGATGGGAGAGTCATCCCAGGCCAAACACGTCCTCACCCTGCTTCACGCCCTGGAGGCCCTGCTATCCCGGCAAGGGCTTGAGTTCGCCCCCGGATCGAGCATTGCCGCGGCGCACCGTGTGCTGGCCGGGGAGTAGGCACGCGGCCACGGGGCTTTAGCGTCAAGGGCCCTGGCTATCCGTCCCTATGCTCCCTTGGGCCGGTACTGGATTGCCTCCGCCACGTGCGAAACGCCAATGTCATCCGCGCCGGCCAGGTCTGCAATGGTGCGAGACAGCTTCAGGGTGCGGTGAAAAGCCCTGGCCGATAGGTGGAGCTGCTCCATGGCAGACCGCGCAAGGCCTTGCGCTGCGTCGTCCAGCTTGCAGTGCTCCCATACCTCCGCAGGCCCCATGTCCGCGTTTGCTCGTATAGCCGGCGTCTCATCGAACCTTCGAAGCTGGCGATCTCTTGCCTCGCCAACCCGCTCACGCACCCGCGCCGAGCTCTCCCCCACCTCCTCTCCCGTGAGCTTATCGTACTCCACCCCGGGCACCTCCACAAAGATGTCAATGCGGTCCAGCAGAGGGCCGGATATGCGTTTCTGATATTTGTTGACCATGCCGGAGGAGCAGGTGCACTGTTTTCGAGGGTCCCCGTAGTAGCCGCAGTAGCATGGGTTCATGGCAGCCACCAGCATGAAGTTGGCGGGAAAGGTCACAGAACCCTGCGCTCGGCTAATGGTCACAACCCTGTCCTCCAGCGGCTGCCTCAGCACCTCCAGAACGTTATGACCAAACTCCGGAAGCTCATCCAGGAAGAGCACTCCGCGATGGCTCAGGGTGACCTCTCCGGGACGCGGCAAACGCCCTCCCCCAACAAGCCCGGCGTGCGATATGGTGTAGTGCGGCGACCTGAAGGGCCGGTGCGCCATTAGCGGTGTGTCCGAGGGCAGCAGGCCGGCAACGCTGTATATCTTGGTCAAGTCCAACGACTCCGATGGGCTCATGGGCGGTAGTATGGATGGCAGGGAACGAGCCAGCAGGGTTTTCCCGCTGCCCGGAGGGCCGCTCATCAGCAGGTTGTGGCCTCCGGCGGCCGCGACCTCCAGGGCTCTCTTTGCGTGCTCCTGCCCTCTAACGTACGCCAGATCGCCCCCGGACCACACAGGCTCTCCCGCGAGCCTCTGGTCCGTTGCCCCGGAGTAGGGCGCAATCGCCCTCTCGCCGGGAAGGTGCGCCGCCAACTCCCCCAGAGTGTTGGCAGGGTACACTGTCACGCCATCCAGAAGCGATGCCTCCTTGGAGTCCACCGCAGGGACGTAGACCTGGTTAATGCCCTCTCCCTCCGCAATACCCACCATGGGGAGGATCCCGTTGGTGTGCTTAATGCCTCCGTCCAGAGAGAGCTCGCCCAGAAACACCGCCCCAGATATATCCGAGGCAATCTGGCCGGTGCTGGAAAGGATGCCAACCGCAATGGAGAGGTCATAGGATGGGCCGGCCTTTTTCAGGTCGGCGGGCGCCAGATTCACCGTGATACGTCGCATGGGGAAGTCGAACCCCGAATTCCGAATGGCCGCCCTGACCCTTTCCCGCGCTTCCTGCACGGCGGTATCGGGCAGCCCGACGATGTTGAAGGCGGGCAGCCCCGGTGAAATGTCCACCTCCGCTTCCACCACGGCTCCCTCAAGACCTATCATGGCGCACGTCAGGGCCTTGGCAAGCATAGACTCCTTTGCAAGCAAAAACTGCGCCTATCATAAGTAACGACAGGCTTCTAGTCAAACCCTCCTTAATCTCTCAGGACTTATGGTACAGGGCGATAGCCTCCTTTGGAGTAAGCATATTGATGCCCATGTGTGGTCGGGTAGTGTTGTAGGCGTCAAGGAAGTGCTGATACCAAGTGTTCAGCTCCTGGTGGTCTTGGGGCGCTTCCTCTAACCGGAAGAAGCACTCCTCTTCGTCCGTGCGGAAACTCCGCTCGATTACCGCGTTCTCATTGGGAGAACTCTTGTGGATGTAGAAGTGTTCAAGGCCGAGTTCGGCGCACTTGGCGTGAAAGCGTCTCTGAAACTCCAATCCATTGTCCGTCTGGACGTAGTGCAACGGGAAGGGGAACTGCTGTGTGGCATAGTACAGGGCCAAGAGTGTTCCCCCCTCATCCAGCTTGGGGAGGATTAGCCCAACCTTGTAGCGAGAGGAGATGTCCATCGCCGCGTACAGGTAGCAAGTGTACGGCAACCCAGACAACTCCGGAGTGACGTACTTCACGTCCATCTGAAGGTAGCCTAAGCCCGGGCAGTTACGAGGCCGCATGACTTGGCCGTTCTGAAAGCGAGGCCGCCGTCGCTTCGTACTGGGGCGAACCAAGCCCACGCGTTGCAAATACCGATGAATGGTCGATGCCGAGACCTCCAGCCCTTGAGCCTGGGCCAAGACCGCTAGCTTCTCCCGACAGAAGCCGGTCGCTTCCCTCCACCTTCGCACTTCGGCGGCAGCCTCCCCCCACAGCGCACGCTTGGGGTGTTTGGGTGCAGTAGACTTGCGCCGCACGCCCTGCCAGCGCACGTAACCCCAGGGCTGCCGCCCTCGATCCACCCAGCGTTTGACGGTCCGGCGGTCTACGTGCAAACGCCGGGCCGTTTCCGAGACGTTCTGATCGCACACCTTCCATGTTTCGATGATGGTCCGTACTGCTAATCTGCTCATGGCTCATTCTAGAGCCTCTGTACCATATGTGGTGAGAGAACAAGACCCTCCGGGGGACAGATGGAGCGCGCCGGCTGTATCCGGCTCTGTGGCTCTCCGCTTCGGCAGCTCACGGCGCGCAAGAGATCCGGCGGTCTTGATGCAGGGTTGGCTGCGCGTCGTCCGCACAAAAAGGGAAGGCCGGGGTGAGTTCCCCCGGCCTTCCCTTCGCCATTGCTGCGATCGAGAGTGGGTATTGGGGTTTAGGTGCCCCGCAAACGTGGGTCCAAAACATCCCTCAGGGCATCACCGAAGAGGTTGAACCCGTACACTGCCAGGGATATGGCTACGCCTGGGAAGATAGCCATCTGAGGCGCAAGAGCGAAGTACTCTCTACCCCTCTGGGAGAGCATACCACCCCACGTAGGAGTGGTTGGCGGAACGCCCATACCAAGGAAGCTCAGGGAGGCTTCCGATATGATGGCGGTGCCCAGTCCGGCGCTGGCAATGATGAGCCAGGGGGCAACGCACTGGGGCATAATGTGCTGCAACATGATGCGCACGTCCCCTGCGCCAATGGAACGGGCCGCCAGGGCGAACTCAGACTCCTTGATCGCCAAAGCCTGCGACCGCACAATGCGGTTGGCCCTTGGTATTTGCACTATCCCAATGGCAAGCACCACGTTGTTCACAGAGCCGCCCAGGGAAGCCATGATCGCCAGTGCAAGAATCAGCGTTGGTATGGCCATGAGGGCGTCCATGATCCGCTGCATGGCTACATCCACCTTACCGCCGTAGTAGGCGCTGGCCAGCCCCAAGAGCCCTCCGGTGCCGGAGCCGAATGCCACCGACAGGATCCCCACGTACAGGGATACCCGGGCGCCGTTTACTATCTGAGCCCAGAGGTCTTGCCCTACGTCGTTGGTGCCTAGCAAGTAGGCGGAGGACGGGCCCTGGAAGTTGTCGCTGAGGTTCCACTCGTTGGGGTC
The DNA here is from genome assembly GCA_965263185.1 of Dehalococcoidia bacterium. GTDB lineage: Bacteria > Chloroflexota > Dehalococcoidia > Lucifugimonadales > UBA2985 > JAPPHY01. Next base: position 384,517 of record OZ253588.1, read on the forward strand.
ACCGGCGATGATAGGAGCCGATAACGCCAAGACTACCATGAACACGATGATGCAGGCGCCCGCAGCCCCAAGGGGCTTCTTGCGCATGAAGCCAATGGCTCCCTTCACCATTCGTCCTAGCAATGCGTCCCGTTCCGCACGACCGGATACGATTTCTATTCCCTCGTTCGCTGCCATATGCTTACCTCCTTGCCAAGCAATACTCCAGGCAAAAGTCCGTTAGCCCGTTAGTCGTATCTGACGCGTGGATCAAGCCAGCCATAGCTGAGGTCTACCAGCAGGTTGGTCACGACAATCCAACTAGCGAAGAAGAGAACCAGGGTTTGGACCACCGGGTAGTCCCATCTGGTCAGGCTGTATATCAGGAATTGCCCCATACCCGGCAACAGGAAGATGGTCTCCATGATAACGGACCCGCCAACTGTCAGGGCCACCGTTATGCCGATGATGGTGACCACGGGCAGCAAGGCGTTCTTCATAGCGTGACGATAGACCACCACCGTGTACCGCAAACCCTTGGCATGCGCGGTCCTGATGTAGTCCTGTCGCAGGACCTCTAGCATGGTGGACCGCATCATCCTGGCCTTGGTGGCCTGCGATACCCAGCCCGTGGCCAGGGCGGGCCAGAGGAACATGATGAAGTTTCCACGTGGGTCCGCAAAGGGAGACACGTACTCCAGCCGCGGACTCCAGTTGAAATAAAGAGTCCCAAACAGGATGATCATTGTCCCCGTCCAGAAGCTTGGGATGGACAGGCCTCCAAGGGAGACGATACGCAGCACGTAGTCTATCCAGGAGTCTTGCCTCAGCGCCATGATAACTCCCACAGGAATCCCAAACACCACGGCAAGGCCCACCGTCATTAAGGAAAGCTGAAGGGTTATCGGCAGTTTCTTCTTGATCTGAGGCCATATGGGCTTGCTGTCAACGAGCGACGTGCCCCAGTCGAGGGTCACGAAGTCCCTCATAAAGACGAAGTACTGCACATACAAAGGCCGGTTCAGCCCAAGCTGCTCACGCAGTAGCTCCTCCGTCTCCTGAGAGTAGAAGGCGTCCTCGCCACCCAGTATGACGTCCACCACGTCCCCAGGAGCGATCCGCAAGATGACGAAGACGATTATCGACACCAACAGAGCGGTAAGCATTCCCAGGACCAGTCGCCGTAGCGTGTACTGTAACATGGCTCCTCCTAGCCTCTATCTATGCGTAGCCGAGTAGCCTGAACCGGACGTCTCCGCCCACGTAACGTTAGTTTATATATACCCGTAAAGATAGCGCTCCACATGGGCTTTGTCAAGAAATTCTCTCTCGACAATATTACAGTATCCTGAATCCCTCGAAGGCGTTGGGGCGCCGCTTCTCCGGCATTCTCTACAAGAGCTGGGTATGGCGCACGCCGGTTGGGGGACCATGCCATTGCTACGGAAGCAGACCTTTGCATAACTTTGGGCGCCATCCTGTGAAGAGACGCTCCAAATGTCATTCCGAAGGGAGTGCTGCGGAGTGAGGAATCTAAAGGCTCCCATCCCCCACGAGGATCCTTGTAGCTGGAATCTTCCCATTGCTACGGCGCAACCTCTTAGATTCCTCGCTGCGCTCGGAATGGCAGCCTGGGACGTTGGGGCAGTTACGCAAGTGTCTCCGTAAGCAGAGGAGCCTAGGGCTGGGGCGGTAGAGGAGCCCATCTCCCCACTCTGGATGCCCGCAATCTACCCGCTCATATGGTTCGACATGCTCACCACGAGCGGGAAAGGGAACTCAGCTCACCCCCGTATCGGAGGACGGGGGCTTCGCAGGGGTAGTCCGGTGGCTGGTCCTGCGTTCGCGCCTCGTAACGGCGCGGCCTCAGTGTGTTCAGAACCCTCACCCAGAAGATACCAAGGCTTGTAGAGAGCGCCAATCCCTGAGGGGGGTGTCCGCGGGTAGCCGCTCCTCCCCTGCCCTCCACTGAACAAGGAAGCGCCCCCTTGCGGGGGCGCTTCCTGTGCCTCATCCTACCTCTGGCAGCGCCGGATTACTCCGTCAACCAGACCCTGTCATGGAGCCGCTGCTGCGAGTATGTACCCAGGTTGTAGTAGCGTACCCCCTTCACTTCCTTCCGGTTCGGCCACGCCACGTTCATAACACCCAACTGGTAAGCAGTGGTTCGCTCGTTGACCATGTACTCTTCCAGTTGCAACGCCAACTCCGCGCGACGCGCCTGGTCCAGACTCCTGTCCAACTCGTCTATCAGACCATCTATCTTCGTCAACTCCTCCGCGGGAGCGCGGCCATCGCCCTTCCAGCCCACTATGTCACATTCCGAACTGGTTGTTAGACCGCTGTGCATACCCCAGAAGGCATCCGACGGGTCAGACGTATAGACCTGTCTGTTGGGCGAGGGGTTGGCTTCCGCCCTGATGGTATAGAGACAGTCCGTGCTGATGTTGCCGTACGTATCCACGTACTTGACGTCGAATTCCCATCCCAGGTGCTTCTTCATCTGGTCTATCAACCAGAGGCTGACCTCACGCCTGCTCAGCAGCTGGATGACGTACTGGTCCGTCCTGGGCCTGTTGCCCGCTCCAAACGCCTCATCCAGCAACCGGTTGGCCTCGGCTATGTCAGCGTCCTTGGTCGCAGGGTCCCAGCCAGGAAGCTGCAGGAACTCCTCAGCCGGCTTGCCCCAACCGCTGTCGGTGTGCAGGAAGTAAGCGGGGTCGGACATCTTCACGCTGCCAACTGTGCTGAAGCTATCCCAGTCGCCACGGTCCAGGAACAGCTGGATGGCCCAGCGGACTTCCCACTTGTCAAATGGAGGCCTCAGGGGGTTCACCCTGATACCGGATATGTGGTTGTACCGGACTATCTGCTGCTCGATGATGTCGCCATACGTGTCCTGTATCTGCTGCACCTGAGCCTTGGTTACTCCACTGCTCCCGTGACCCGCCTGGTTTATCTTGCCCGTAACCAGCGCAGCAAACTTGGTGTTGTAGTCCTGGATGGCAAAGTTGTCCATCCCGTCTACGAAGGGCGCTCCCTCCAGCCAGTAGTTCGGGTTCTTCCGGGACTTCATCACCGTCTGTGAGTCAGCCGACTCCGGGATGAACGGACCCGTGCCCATGTTGATCATGTACCCCTCAGGAACCGCCGTGGACTGTACTCCAGGGTACTCCGCGTCCATCCACTCCCTGTACTCCTTGTCCCATATCGCTATGCCGGACGCCATCCATTGCAGGGTTGCGTTGCGGAAATAGCTGAACTTGATCTCTACGGCCTTGCCCTGTGGCCCGTCCGGGCAAGCCACTTCGTCCATATGGCCCATATAGGCATTACCGGACTTTATGTAGCTGGCCCGCGTCTCAGGAGGCGGGTTCGCAAACCACTCATGGCTGGCCTTTATGTCCTCGCACGACAACTCTGTGCCGTACCCGGGCGCTCCCTGGTCCTTGCCCCACCCCTCCGACTGGAACTGCACGTTGTCGCGCAGCACAAAGGTGTAGGTCAGCCCGTCCGCAGACACTTCAAAGCTCTCGCACAGGTCGCATATCGGCGCGTCCCTGATGGTTCCCCACGGATCCATCATCAGCAGGCTGTTGTGCGCCGCAAACTGCCACCGGCTGAACGCGCTGTAGCCCAGCGTCGTCTGGTACCGGGAGGCAGGCCGCGGGTCTGCCGTCTTGTATATGCCGCCATACTGCGGCTCTCCCCACTCAGGCTTGTAGCCACGGTGGTCCATCAGGAAGCCCATCCAGTCGGCCCTGTAGTCCACCATCTCGTCCGGCACCTCCGTCGCCGCCTCCTCAACCATCGCGGGCGACGTGGCCGTGGGCTCGCCAGGCGCCGTCGTGGCCTCAACCATCGCCTCCGACGTGGCCTCCGGCATCGCTTCCGGCATCGCCGTAGGCGCCACTGTCGGAGGCGTCGTAGCCGTAGGCGCGCTGGTTGGCGTAGCTTCTTCTCCGCCACAAGCAAGAGCCACCACCAGTACAATGGCGGCCAATATGGCCATCATTGGCCTTATCCTCAATGCGTGAGCTACTCTCATATCTCCTCCTCAAGGAACATTAGAAAAAGGCTACCACAGGGCTTCAAAGGGTGTCAATAGACGCTCAGCTAGCGCAGATATTACAGTCTGGCCCAGAGCCGGCCGGAGTCGCCCAGAGATTGAAGCGGCGCGCAGCGCTCGCCGTCCGTGTAACGCGAAGAGGGCGCAACCACCCAGGTTGCGCCCTCTTTCCTAAGTCCTCTCTATGGCCGCCGGACTACTCCGTCAGCCACACCCTGTCAGTGAGCCGCTGCTGGGAGTATGTCCCCAGGTTGTAGTAGCGGATTCCCTTCGCATCCCGCCGGTTCGGCCACGCCACGTTCATGATCCCAAGCGGGGTGTGCACAGCCGATTCGTACAGGTGCGTCTCCACCTGCTTCACTAACTCCTCGCCTCTCGCCCTGTCCTGCGTCACGTCCAACTCCTCAAGCAGGGCATCCAGCTTGGCCCACTCCTCGGCCGGTATGGGCCCGTTCCCTGTCCAGCCCGGGTCGTCACGGCAGTTCTCCCTGGTATGCCACTCGCTGTGTACCTTCCACAGCCCGTCTATGGCATGAGAGATGTAGCTTTGGCCGTAGGTGGGACTGGCCTCTGCCCGTATGGTGTACTGGCAGTCTGTCTGGATGTTGCCGTACGTGTCCACGGACTGGATGTTGAACTCCCAGTTGAGGTTCTTCTTGAAGAAGTCCACCCCCCACAGAGTGACCTCACGCCGGCTCAACAGCTGTATCATGTACTGGTCCGTCTTTGGCCTGTTGCCAGGGCCAAAGACCTCGTCCAGTATCCTGTTGGCCTCCGCTATGTCGGCGTCCTTGGTAGCAGGGTTGAGACCCGGGAGCTTCTGGAACTCCTCTACCGACGTTCCCCAACCTGCGTCCGAGTGCAGGATGTAGTACGGGTCGCCCATGTTCACGTCTCCAACCGTCGTGAACTCCAGCCAGTCACTCCTGTCCAACGCCAGCTGCACCGCCCATCTCACGTCCCGGTTGTCAAAGGGAGGCCGGAGATGGTTCAAAAGGAAGTGTTGCTGGTGGTTGTACCGGACTATCTGCTGCTCGATGATGTCGCCATACGTGTCCTGTATCTGCTGCACCTGCGCCTTGGTCACTCCACTGCTCCCGTGACCCGCCTGGTGTATCTTGCCCGTCACCAGCGCAGCAAACTTGGTGTTGTAGTCCTGGATGGCAAAGTTGTCCATCCCGTCTATGAAGGGCGCTCCCTCCAGCCAGTAGTTCGGGTTCTTCCTCGACTTCATCACAGTCTGTGAGTCGGCCGACAACGGGATGAATGGCCCCGTGCCCATGTTGATCATGTACCCCTCAGCCACCGCAGAGGACTGCACACCGGGGTACTCCGCGTCCATCCACTCCCTGTACTCCTTGTCCCATATCGCTATGCCGGCCGCCAGCCAACCCAGCGTTCCGTTCCTCACACGGTCAAAGTTCAGCACCGTGGTCTTGCCGGACGGCCCGTCCGGGCAGGTCACCTCGTCCAGATGGCCCATTATGAACTGGCCCTGCTTTATGTAGCTGGCCCGCGTCTCAGGGGGCGGGTTCGCAAACCACTCCATGCTGGCCTTCACGTCCTCGCACGCCAACTCACCGCCGTACCCGGGCGCGCCCTGGTCCATAGCCCACCCCTCAGAGTGGAACTGCACGTTGTCGCGCAGCTCAAAGGTGTAGGTCAGCCCGTCCGCAGACACCTCAAAGCTCTCGCACACGTCGCACATCGGCGCATCCGTGATCTCCCCCCACGGGTCCATCATCATCAGGCTGTTGTGCGCCGCAAACTGCCACCGGCTGAACGCGCTGTATCCCAGCGTCGACTGGAACCGGGAAGCAGGCCGCGGGTCTGCCGTCTTGTATATGCCGCCGTACTGCGGCTCTCCCCACTCAGGCTTGTAGCCACGGTGGTCCATCAGGAAATTCATCCAGTTCTCCCTGTAGTCCCCCACCATGTCTGGCACCGGCGTCGCCGTCTCCTCCACCATCGCCTCCGACGTGGCCGTAGGCTCACCGGGCATCGCCGTCTCTTCCACCATCGCCTCCGGCGTCGCCGTCTCCTCCATCATCGCTTCCGCCGTGGCCGTAGGCGCCGCCGTCGGGGGCGTCGTGGCCGTGGGCACGGGCGTAGCCTCTTCCCCGCCGCACGCAAGAGCCACCAAAGCGATGGTGGCGGCCAATATCGCCATTATTGGCCTTATCCGGTACGAGAACCGCAATCGCATAGAACACCTCCTCATTGAGTTTGCGCATACTAGCAGGTCACTGAGGGGTCTGTCAAGAATGCCTTGTTCTCTCAGCACTTATGGTACAGAGGCTCTAGAATGAGCCATGAGCAGATTAGCAGTACGGACCATCATCGAAACATGGAAGGTGTGCGATCAGAACGTCTCGGAAACGGCCCGGCGTTTGCACGTAGACCGCCGGACCGTCAAACGCTGGGTGGATCGAGGGCGGCAGCCCTGGGGTTACGTGCGCTGGCAGGGCGTGCGGCGCAAGTCTACTGCACCCAAACACCCCAAGCGTGCGCTGTGGGGGGAGGCTGCCGCCGAAGTGCGAAGGTGGAGGGAAGCGACCGGCTTCTGTCGGGAGAAGCTAGCGGTCTTGGCCCAGGCTCAAGGGCTGGAGGTCTCGGCATCGACCATTCATCGGTATTTGCAACGCGTGGGCTTGGTTCGCCCCAGTACGAAGCGACGGCGGCCTCGCTTTCAGAACGGCCAAGTCATGCGGCCTCGTAACTGCCCGGGCTTAGGCTACCTTCAGATGGACGTGAAGTACGTCACTCCGGAGTTGTCTGGGTTGCCGTACACTTGCTACCTGTACGCGGCGATGGACATCTCCTCTCGCTACAAGGTTGGGCTAATCCTCCCCAAGCTGGATGAGGGGGGAACACTCTTGGCCCTGTACTATGCCACACAGCAGTTCCCCTTCCCGTTGCACTACGTCCAGACGGACAATGGATTGGAGTTTCAGAGACGCTTTCACGCCAAGTGCGCCGAACTCGGCCTTGAACACTTCTACATCCACAAGAGTTCTCCCAATGAGAACGCGGTAATCGAGCGGAGTTTCCGCACGGACGAAGAGGAGTGCTTCTTCCGGTTAGAGGAAGCGCCCCAAGACCACCAGGAGCTGAACACTTGGTATCAGCACTTCCTTGACGCCTACAACACTACCCGACCACACATGGGCATCAATATGCTTACTCCAAAGGAGGCTATCGCCCTGTACCATAAGTCCTGAGAGATTAAGGAATGCGCGCCAGGGGAAATTATTACAACTCATTGACAGCCGCCGGATGGAGCGTGCCTTCAACCGGGGAGTCCCTGGTCCTCCGGGCTGGTGTCCAAATCTTGCCCCATCTCAGGCGTTATGATAGGATTATAGATGCAGTGGCGCATTCGTCTAGTGGCCCAGGACGCCGCCCTCTCAAGGCGGAGATCACGGGTTCGAGTCCCGTATGCGCCACCAATCGACTAGACTTGGAGCCTTGGCGCTGAGGCTTGGGGCTGCTATGAGGCTGTCGCACCTTGGGATGAGCGTCTTGGGCGGTAGGTCGACTTGGGTCGTTGAGACGCAGAGCCCGGCCAAGAGCTACGGCGCCCTCACGACCGCGCAACCCCTGATAGGTACGAGCTAGGACGCGAGCGTGGGCGGGTCCCGCTAAAATGGTTCGACCCACTCATCCTCGTATCAAGTACGGAGCTTGCCCCACACTTGATGCGGGGGCAGGCTATGAGCGAGAGCAAAGAGCTATCATTTCGGGGGCGCAGAATGAGCTGGGTCATTGAGACCCATGGCCTGAGCAAGAGCTACGGCGCCATCACGGCCGTGGACAACCTGTCGCTGAAGGTCCCAGGCGGGGGCGTATTCGGACTGCTGGGGCCGAACGGCTCAGGCAAGACCACCACTATGGGGATGCTCCTGGGCCTCATAAAGCCGTCTACTGGGAGCATCCGCCTCTTTGAGGACCCCGCAGAAGGAGTCCACGCCAACGCCCTGCGCCGCATCGGCGCCATCGTGGAAGAGCCAAACTTTTACCCCTACCTCAGCGGCCGCGACAACCTCCGCTACTTCCAGGGCATCACGGGACACGAAACGCCGGGGGAGATCGACCGCCTCCTGGAGCGGGTGGGCCTCGCAGATCGGGCCGACAGCAAGTTCAGCGCTTACTCGACGGGGATGAAGCAGCGACTGGGAATTGCCTATACCCTACTGGGTGACCCGGACGTGCTGTTCCTGGACGAACCCACCAACGGACTGGACCCGGCGGGCATGGCCGAGGTGCGTGACCTCATACGGCAGGTTGGCCGCGACGGGCGCGCCGTCCTCCTGTCCAGCCACCTTCTGCACGAGGTGGAGCAGGTGTGCGACAGCCTTGCCATCCTCTCAAAAGGTAAGCTGATTGTCCAGGGCAACGTCGCCGAGCTTCTCCACTCCCACGCCCGCGAGCAGGCGCGCCTGCGCACCACCGACAATGCCAGAGCCGTCGAAGTCCTCTCCGCCCTGGAGTGGGTGGAAGGCGCGGAGCTGAGCGAGGGCTTCATCCTTGTAACGTCTCCCAGTGAGAGGTCTTCGGAGTTGAGCGCGGCCCTCAGCAGATCTGATATCTACGTTACGGAGATGACGGCCATTCAGATGAACCTGGAGCAGTACTTCTTTGAGGTGACGGGCGACGACCTTGCGGAGGCCAATTGATTGGCGAAGTCCTGAGGCTCACCCGGTGGGAGTGGTTCAAGCTCCGCCGCCGCTGGATGCCCTGGATACTGCTTGCGCCCCTTGTCCTCATCCCACAGATATGGCTGTGGTCAGAGTTCTTTGCCTACGGCAACGTCACCAACTCCTACGAGAGACCCACCCTCTACTTCCGGGACGGCGGGGATTCCACCATCTCCTTCTCATGCGCGGATCTGGACGATGGGACAGTTGACGCCAGGCTGGCGACCTTTCCCGAGGAGTACAGACTGCGTGGCCTGGAGAGCATCGCCCAGATACGAGAGTTGGAGATATGCGAGGAGCAATCTGCCGACTACGTACGGGCCCTCAAGTGGCACAGCCAGATCTTTGTTGCCCCGGTCAGCCTTGCCAACGGGCTGGTTACCACCCACCTCACAGCATTTTTCTTCATGGCTTTCCTGGCCTCTTCGCTGCTAGGGTCGGAGTATGGCCTGGGCACCCTCAGGCATGTGCTGGCCAGGGGTGTCGGCCGGTGGCAGGTACTGGCGTCCAAGGCCATTCTGCTCGTGCTGGTGAGCGTCGCCGCCTTCCTTGTCGTCTCCATCCCGGTCACGGTCAGCAGCCTGATAGCCACCGCGCTGGCCCCAGAAGGAAGGGAGCTTGCGGACCCGGGCGGGTGGTCCACCGTCGTGGTGATGTTCTGCAAAGTGGTATACGGCCTCGTTCCGTACATTGCCCTGGCTTTTTTCCTCACGGTCTTAACCAGATCGACCAGTCTGGCCATCTCCCTTGCCATTGGCTACATTTTCTCCGAGGCGATTATCATCAGCTTCCTGGGCTATCGCTTCGAGGACTACGGCTGGTTCCAGAACTTCCTGGACTTCAACCTTGGCCCGGCCGTTGCCGGCTGGCTGGTGGAGGAGGGAGTCCGGGCAGCCGGGGAGGACTCCGCTATGTTCCCTCTGGACAAGGCCCAGAACAACCTGCGGGCCTTCCTGGTCATCCTGGCGTACACGGCGGCGCTGAGCGGCGCTTCGCTTCGGCTATTCCTGAGAAGGGACGTGTCCGGGGCCAAGGGCTTCTGATTCCAGCCGACTGGGACGCGCTGCCGGCGCCGTAAGGGGAGGCCGCATTCCGCTCGTCCTGAGCTTGTCGAAGTGCATGAGCGGGAATCCAAGGCGGCAGCAGGCGTCCGGCATGGAATCGGCTTATAGGCTCGTCATGCCGGTGAAATCGCACGCGCTAATGGTGGTATACTTACAAGTGCGCGCCGCAGCGCCCTAGGCCCCAACCCATATGACTCAAGAGAGGTGATCGTGGAACTCCTGAGAAGCCTTGTCTTTGTCCCCGGCAATCGTAGAGACATGCTTGAAAAGGCGATATCCTTTCCGTCCGATTTAGTGGTACCGGATATGGAGGACTCGGTGCCGCTGACTGAGAAGGCCGCGGCCAGAGATGTGATCGCAGATATGCTTCCCGTATTGGACCAGGCGGGCAAGCGGGCTTTCGTGCGGGTAAACGCCATTAGCACCGGGCTGCTGGAGGAGGATCTGAAGGCGGCGGTGACGCCCCACACCCACGGCGTCATCGTGGGCAAGGTGGAGACGCCCTGGGACGCGCTCGAAATCGACAAGACCATCACGGCCCTTGAGGCCAGGAATGGGCTGGAGCGTGGCAGTATCAGGCTGGTCCCATACATAGAGACGGCGAAGGGGGTCATCAACGCCTACTCCATATGCTCGGCCTCTCCCCGAATCATCGCCGCCGCCTTTGGCGCCGAGGACTTCACCGTCGACATGGGGACTCAGCGGACCGATGAGGGATCGGAGGTGTTCCTGCCCAGGGCCGCGGTGGCCATAGCGGCCAGGGCCGCCGACGTCATCCCACTGGACATAGTCTACGCCAACTTCCGGGACGAAGACGGCCTGAGGCGCGACACCCGCTTGGGCAAGAGCCTGGGATACAAAGGCAAGTTCGCAATTCACCCGTCCCAAGTGGGGCCCATCAATGAGATCCTCAGCCCTCTGCCGGAGGAGGTCGAGTACGCCAAGCGGGTGGTGGCGGCCTTCGATGAAGCGGAGGCCCAGGGGAGAGGCGCCACCTCCCTGGATGGGAAGATGGTGGACATACCGATAGTCAAGCGGGCCAGAAACCTCCTGGCCATTCAGGAAGCCATTGCCCGCGCCGGCCACTGAGGGTCATCGTGTACCTGCGGAGGGGAGCGGCCCTCCAAAGACCCTGTTCCATATTGCCGATGCGGTGGCCTAGGAGCATTTGAGATATGAGCGACCTTATACTTCTTAACGGAATGGTCTTCTACGGCTACCACGGAGCGACCAGCCAGGAGAGAGACCTTGGGCAGCGCTTCACCGTGGACCTGAAGCTGGAGGTGGACCTGAGGACGCCGGGGGAGTCGGACGACCTGAAGGACACCGTGGACTACTCCAGGGTTTACCACATGGTCAAGGAGACGGTGGAGGGGCCCGGCCACAACCTTCTGGAGAGTGTGGCCGAGGAGTTGGCCCGAAAGCTGCTCCGTACCTTTCCGCTGGGGGGTGTCACCGTTCGAGTGACCAAGCCCCACGTTCCCATCAAGGGCGCTGGGCTGGACGGCGCAGGCGTGGAGATCCACCGGCGGCCGGGCGGATAGGCCTGCTGGGCAGCAAACCCATCCAAAATCGTTCTCTCCATTCTTGACCCGTTCATCCTGAGCTTGTGCTATCCTTTGTACAGGCTGGAGGGCGAAGCGGCGCCCCTACAAGCTCCCTTCCCATCGAGCCTCTTGACCGCTATAATAGAACAAATACTCTTTCCAGAGGTGTCTCATATGCGTGTAATTTTCTTGGACGACATTCACAACGTAGCCCGCGCCGGGGATGTCAAGGAGGTGAAAACCGGGTACGCCAAGAACTACCTACTCCCCAAAGGGCTGGCGGTGGCGGCCACCTCCCAGGCGTTGGCTCGTCTGGACGCCATTCGTAAGGCCGGACTTGAGCGTCAGTCAAAGCTGAAGGACGGAGCGCAAGCCCTGGCCGAGCTTCTGGAGAGCACAGAGGTCGTCCTGAAGGCGCGCTCCGGGCCATCGGGCAAGCTCTACGGGGCCATCACCAGCGCCATGGTGGCCCAGGAGCTATCCACCCTGATGGACATGGAGTTCGACCGCAGGGATGTACTGCTGGAGGACGCCATTCGAGAACCCGGAACCTTCCAGGCGCAGGTGCGATTGCACCCGGAGCTTACCGCCACCGTTAGTCTCATCATAGAGCCTTTGCAGTAATACAAGAGATGTACGTAGAGAAACTGCCACCTCACGACGAGAGGGCCGAGGAGTCGGTCGTTGGGTCGCTTCTCATAGACGGCGACGCCATACTCACGGTATCCACGCTGCTGAAGCCGGAGGACTTCTATGGGGAGAGGGCCCGGTGGTGCTACGAGGCTTGTCTTTCCCTGTGGGAGGCCAACGAGGCAATCAACCCTATTACGGTAGGCCATCGCCTGGCTATAGCGGAGCGGCTGGACCAAGTGGGCGGGCCGTCCTACCTGGGACACCTAGTGAGCTCAGTGCCCACCTCCGCTCACGCGGAGCACTACGCTAGAATCGTGAGCAGGACCCACACACTGCGCCGCCTGATAGGAGCGGCGGGTGAAATCGCCTCCCTGGGATACGACGGCGGGGCCGACGTGGACAGGGCGCTGTCCCAGGCCGAAGACCTGCTGTACCACATCCGCAGCGACGGGCAGACAAGGGACTTTGTAGCCATCCGCGATGTGCTGGACCACTACCTGGAAGAGAGCGCCAGGCTGGATAGTCCCCAGGAGCAACAGGAAACCCCCGTCTTCACCTCATTTACGGACCTGGACCAGCTGCTGGGAGGCCTCCAGCGCTCAGACATGATAATCCTGGCCTCCGGGCCCAGCGTGGGGAAGAGCACCCTTGCGCTGAACATAGCGCGCCACTCGGCGGAGCAGGGAAACGGGGTGGGCATCTTCAGCCTGGAGATGAGCCGGGAGCAGATTGGCCACCGCTTCCTGTCCAGCGAGGCCAACGTTGACCTCCGCTCCGTGCGCCAACGGCTCTACGGCGACGTGGCCGAGCGCCGCATAGTGAACGCGGCCGGCACGCTCTCCGAGCTGCCAATCTTCATAGACGATACGCCACTTCAGGGAATCGTGGATATACGCAGCAAGTCCCGCCGCCTGCACATGGAGCGGAAGCTGGACCTGGTTGTGGTGGACTATCTTCAGCTCATCCAGGGGACCGGAAGGCGTGAGAACAGAGTGCAGGAGGTTGGAGAGATCACACGCGCCCTCAAGGGGATAGCCAGGGACTTGAACGTGCCAGTGCTGGCGCTGTCCCAGCTGAGCCGCGCCGTGGAGGCGCGCCCGTCGCACAGGCCCCAGCTTTCGGACCTGCGGGAGAGCGGGAGCATTGAGCAGGACTCGGACGTGGTCATGTTCATCCACAGGGAGGACCAGCGCCTCACCAGAGAGGAATGGGAGCGCCAGTACCCGGACCAGGAGTACCCCAGCGGCCTGGCCGACCTCATAGTCGCCAAGCACCGCCACGGCCCTCTGGACACCATCCGCCTGCGGTTCAACGGCGCAATGGCGCGCTTTGAGGATAACCTCACCTCCAGGGAGTGGTGATGAGCTTTGCCGGAGGGTTCCCCGACAACTCCAGGTTCACACCCATCCCGAACCTGCTCTTTGGGCCGCTCCTAGAGGAGATTGACGATCTGCCGGCGCTCAAGTGCCTGCTGCGGGCGCTCTGGCTCCACTCGCAGAAGAAGGGTTTCCCAAGGTTCTTGACTTGGGACGAGCTTGTGGCGGACCGGACCATAGTCAGGGTCATGTCCACCGTTGACGCTCCCACGGACAGCGCCCTCCGGGACACCCTTGGCAGGATTACAAGCCTTGGCCTGCTCATCCATATGCGGTTTGGGGAAGGCCGGGGCGCAGTGGATGTCTATATACCCAATACACAGGAGGGCCGCAGGGCTGCCGCGCATCTGGAGACCAACAACCCGGATGTCGTTTCCACCGTTCAGGGGAAGCCATTGCCGACCCCCACATCCAGGCCCAACATCTTCTCCATATATGAGGAGAACATCGGCATCATAGCGCCCATGATGGCCGAGAAGCTGAAGGAAGCCGAGAAGATCTATCCTGAAGCGTGGATTGAGGAAGCGTTTAGAGAGGCGGTGGAGCGCAACAAACGGAGTTGGCGTTACATTGAAGCCATCCTGGAGAGATGGACAACGGAAGGAAGAGACGATGGAGAGCCTGGGAGACATTCTAAGAAGATTGACTCCAGAGAATGGATCAGGCGGTACGGACTACCCCGACTTCCACGATAGCCCGGAAGAGGAGGACACCCCCGACTGCTCTATCTGCGGCGACTTCGGCTGGGTCCGGGTGGATGTGCCCATAGGGCATCCCAACTTCGGAAAGGCCCTCCCGTGCCGGTGCCGGCAGCGGCAGAATGACCCGTCCCGCGTGGCCCGCCTGCAGCGCTACAGCAACATGGGCCCGCTCACGCGCCTGAGCTTCCAGTCCACCAAGCCGGAGGGGCGCAGCGCAGACCCGGACGACCATGACCGGTTCCGCAAGGCGTACGAGAAGGCGCTGGCCTTTGCCGAAGACCCCCACGGCTGGCTCGTCCTCAGCGGCCCCAGCGGTTCCGGCAAGACCCACCTGGCGGCGGCCATTGCCAACAGGGTGATAGAGCGCGGCCTGCCCGTCTTCTTCGTCTTTGTCCCCGACCTCCTTGACCACCTTCGCTCCACCTTCACCCCATCCAGCGAACTGTCATACGATCAGTTCTTCGAGCAGGTACGAAACGCGCCCTTCCTGGTCCTGGACGACTTGGGAGGCCACAGCAGCACTCCCTGGGCTCAGGAGAAGCTGTACCAGATCCTGAACCACCGCCACGTATCGCAACTGCCGACGGTGATAACCCTGGGCCTTGCCGTGGAGGAGCTGGACCGGCGCTGGCAGACGCGCCTTGAAGATGCGGGTCTCGCCGCCATCTACTCCCTGGGCTCCGGCAGAGCGCCGGGGATCATGGGCGAGTGGGGCATGGTGGAGCCGGAGCTCCGCCGTCGCATGACCTTCGAGAGCTTTGACGTGCGGGGCAACAGAGCCAGCAGGTCCCAGAGGGAAACCCTGGAGGTAGCGCTAAAGTTTGCCATGAGCTTTGCCAGCGACCCGGATGGCTGGCTGGTCCTGTACGGCCCCAGGGGATGCGGCAAGACGCACCTGTCGGTGGCTATTGCCAACGAGCGCCTCAAGCTGGGCCAGGATGTCCGCTACTTCCTGGTGGCCGACCTGCTGGACCGTTTGCGGGACGCCTTCAGCCCGGATAGCACGGTGAGCTACTACAGGCTCTTCGAGCAGGTCCGGACCGCCGACCTCCTGGTTCTGCGGGACCTCGATCTCGACATGCAGCACGCCACTCCCTGGGCCAGAGAGAAGCTGACCCAGCTGCTGATCCATCGCCACGATGCCCGCCTTCCCACCGTCATAACCACCACGGAGGTTAACGAAGAGAGGCGATCGGATCCCATTACGTCCCGCCTGCGGGACCTTGCCCTGGTATCCATAGCGCCCATAGACGCGCCGGACTACCGCGATCAGGGCAGGGTTAGCAGGGGCAACTCTTAGCCACCACTTTCCCGGGTATTCTCAACACATGTTGGTAATGCCAACGTCGGTTGGAGCGCCACCCCCCTGCCCGCTCATAGCCTGCCCCCGCATCAAGCGCGGGGCAAGCTCCGTACTTGATACGAGGATGGGCTAAGCGTTCCCTTGCCCGCTCGTGGTGAGCTTGTCGAACCATACGAGCGGTGTCGCGCGCCATAACCAACCCGTATCCCGTATAGAGAATGCCCTTTCCCGCAACGTGGTGTATAATCATATCCATGAGTTCACACTGGGAACATCGGCTTAACCCTCAGATGGACGCGGGCAACGGATGCACGTTCTGCCGTATAATAGGAAATGAGGCCCCGGCGCGGGTCGTCTACCAGGACGATGACATCATAGCAATATACAATGTGCTGCAGTGGGTCCCCGTCATGCTCATGGTGATACCCAAAAAACACATGTCCCAGGGGGAGATGTGGCAGGACCCAATCATCGCCAAGATCGCCAGGGTGGCCGTTCAGGTGGGCTCCGAGCGCTGCCCGGAGGGGTTCCGCCTACTCTCCAACTTCGGGCATCAGGCCATGCAGAGCCAGCCCCACGGCCACCTTCACGTTCTCGGTGGCGCTCAAATGGGTCGCTACGTCTGACTAGGAGGCAACAGATGGAAACGAAACTGGATCAGGCTTCGGAAGACATCATCGAATGCCGCGAAGTGCATAAGTGGTTCGGCTCATTTCACGTGCTCAAGGGTGTCACCACCTCCGTTAAGCGGGGCGAAAAGGTTGTTATCCTTGGACCGTCCGGCTCAGGGAAATCCACCTTCATCCGCACGTTGAACCGCCTGGAGGAGCACCAGAGGGGAGACATCGTCGTGGACGGCATAGAGTTGACCAATGACGTGCGGAACATAGACTCCATACGCAAGGAGGTTGGGATGGTGTTCCAGTCCTTCAACCTCTTCCCGCACCTCACCGTGATGCAGAACATCACCCTGGCGCCGATGAAGGTCAGAAAATGGCCCAGGAGCCAGGCCGAGGAGATAGCCAACGAGCTGCTGGAGAGAGTCGGCATCTCTGAGCAGGCGGAGAAGTTCCCGGGGGAGCTCTCAGGCGGGCAACAACAGCGGGTTGCCATAGCGCGGGCACTTGCCATGCAGCCAAAGATAATGCTATTCGACGAACCCACCTCTGCGTTGGACCCGGAGATGATCAACGAGGTGCTGGATGTCATGCGGGAGCTGGCAACGTCCGGGATGACCATGCTTATAGTCAGCCATGAGATTGGCTTCGCCCGTGAGGTCGCCGACCGTATAGTTATGTTCGACGATGGCGCCATCATTGAAGAGGGATCCCCCGACGAGTTCTTCAACCACACCCGCCACGAGCGCGCCAAGGCATTCCTCTCCAAGATTCTGAACTAGCCCCACCGCTCACGCACGAGGCGCTAAGACGACGTTGTCTCCGCCTGTGGCGCGGCGCGCCTGCGCCTGAACAGGCCTGGGATGGTCTCGTTGAACAGCATGTAGACAATGGGCACCACTATCAGCGTCAGGGCCGTGGAACTCATCAGCCCGCCCACTACCACAGTCGCCAGCTCCGCGCTGATGATGCCGCCGTCATCCCCGGAGGTAGCCGCCAGTGGCAGAAGCGCAAAGCTGGTCGTCAGCGCCGTCATGAGGATGGGGCGCAGGCGGACCCGTCCGCCGGTGACCAGGGCGTCGAACACGGACAGCCCTCTTTGTCGCAGCTGCTCCACGAAGGCTATGAGCACAATGGCGTTGGTCACCACAATGCCTATCAGCAGCAGTATGCCCATCATCGCCGAGAGGCCAAGGGTGCGATCCGTCACGGCCAGGGCAACGAGCGCGCCTATGAGCGCCAGGGGCAGGCTGGTAACTATGACCAGGGGGTTCCTGAGCGAACCAAGGCTGGCAACCATCACCAGGTACACAAGTATTATGCCCACACCCATAGACGCGAAGATGGCCTGAAAGCCCTCCGCGATGTCGGCGAATACCCCGCCGCTGGCAACGCTCACGCCCGGAGGCAGATTGAGGGCTGCCACCTTCTCGTTGACCAGGATGCCCACTGCCTGGACGTCCTCAACCGTGATGTCCCCTGTTATGGTGGCCGACCTGGCGCCGTCTGTGCGGCTGATGGTCACCGGCCCCTTTTGGACCACCACCTCGGCCAATTCGCCCAGGGACGCAGCGCCGCCCGGCCCGGATATGGGCAGCCTCTTCACAGCGTCTATCCCGCCGACCGAACGCGGGTCTGCCGAAAGGAAAACCTCCGTCTGCTCCCCGTCTATGACTATGCTGGTGACGGCGCGCCCCGTGAGGTACTGGTTAAGCTGTAGGCCAACCTGCCGGGCGTTCAGGCCGATTGCGGCGGCCCTGGCAGGGTCGACACGGATGGACACCTCGTCGCGCGCCTGGGCAACGTTGTTCTCCAGGTTCACTACCCCGTCTATAGAGGAGAGGGAGGCAATAAGCTCCTGGGACACCCTGGTTATGTCGGCGTAGTTCGCTCCCGTGATGTCTATCTCAACGCCGCCGGTGGGAGGACCGCTGCTCACCTCGCTGACGCGCAGGAGCCTTTCAGGCTTGTCCAGTTCCTCCCTGAGCGTGTTGGCAATGCCCTCCGGGGCGCCATCATTCAGGGCGGCCAGCAGGCTCGCCTGGTTCAGCCCGCCCGGCGCTCCTCCAAAGGCAAGGTTGGTAGCGCCGACTGTGGAGATGTACACATCGGAGAATTCGCTCACCCGCGCCTCCACCTCCTGCACCTCAGCGTATGTGTCCTCCGGGGTGGTGCCGGGGGGCATGACAAGCTCTACTTGAATGTACCGGTCCCCTCCGGCGGGGAAGAGGGTTATTGGAATGATGGCCAGCAGTCCCAGGCTGGCGACAGTTATCACGAAGGTGGAAAGCAGGGCGATGGCCTTGTGCCCCAGCGCCCACTTAAGCACGGGGGTGTATATGCGTTGCAGCAACGTCTCCTGGACATGTATAACATACTCGTCCTCCGGGCTCTCCGGCGCCCCTTCCGGCATGTCGCCGGGCCTCAGCAGGTACGCGCCCAGCACCGGAACGGCGGTGAGCGCAACCACCAGTGACGCAAGCAGGGCGAATGTGACGGTGAGGGCGAATGGCAGGAAGAACGACCCAACCAGGCCCTGTATGAACGCCAGCGGCACAAACACCACCACAGTCGTCATGGTGGATGCGAAGATGGCCGGGCCCACCTCCGTAGTCGCTTCCAGGGCGGCGCGCCACCTATCGCGGCCTGCCTGTATGTGCCGGTGCACGTTCTCCAACACCACGATGGAGTCGTCCACCACGCGCCCCACGGAAATCGCCAAGCCTCCAAGCGTCATGAAGTTCAGCGACATGTCCTGCCACCCCAGCAGGAGCGCCCCCGTGAAGACGCTCAGGGGTATGGACAGCGCTATGACAATGGTTGGGCGAATGGTGTTGAACATGCCCCGCACAAAGGTAGGCCGGATGGTGAACATGAATGCAAAGACCACGGTCACGGCAAACAGGAACCCGAACATCGCCTCCCTGGTCAGGTTGTCTATCTGGGACTGAATGTCCGGCCCCTGGTCGGACACCATGACTATCTCCACGTCTGCAGGCAGCCCGGTGAGGCCGTCCAGCGCCTCCCGCACGGCCTCGGAAACCTCAACGGTGTTGGCATCGGCATCCTTCAGGACGGACACGCTGATGCTGGGCTTGCCGTTGGTGTGCGATATGGACGTTGGCCTTCCAGCGCCAAGGCTCACGTCCGCCACGTCTCTCAGGCGTATGGGGCCGAACTCCGACGCGCCGACGATCAGGTTTGCCATCTCCTCCACGGAGCCAAGCGTGTGGATGGTCTTGGCCGGCACCGCCTGCCCGCCCTCAAAGATGAGGCCGGCGGGAATGCTCAGGTTGTTCTCGCTGAGGGCGGCGGAGACCTGAAACAGGGACACGCCGTTGGCGGCCATCTTCTGCGGGTCAACCGCAACGTGGACGCGCCGCTCCACCTCGCCCGTAACCTGGATCTGCAGGATGCCCGGCACGTCCGAGATGACGGGCAGCACGTCGGCCTGCACCAGCTTCGCGATCTCGGCCTGCTCTCTGTCCGCTATCACGCTGAACTGCATAATGGGGAGCTCGCTCGGATTGAAGCGGCCCACCGTGGGGCGTCCAACGCCTGCCGGGAAGTCTATGTTGGCAACGGCAGTCGCAACGTCGGCTTCCGCGGCGGCCATGTCCGTGCCAAACACAAAGGTAGCCAGGATAAGGGAGTTGCCCTCAAACGTGCTGGACTGCACCGTCTCCAGGCCGGCCATGCCCGATATGGCCGTCTCCATAGGCTCGGTGACGTCCCGCACAACCGCCTCCGGGTTTGCCGACGGATAGACGGTTGATACCGTCACAAGGGGGAACTCTATCTCCGGGAACAGGTCCACACGCAGGTTGTTGTAGGTAATAATGCCCGCTATGAGGACGATGAATACCGCCAGCAGGGTCACGGACCGCCTCTCGATTGCCGCGCCGGTGATGAATCGCAAATGGGTACTCCTAGTCGTAATGCAAAGTTGACAGCGGGGTTGATTATAGCACGCCCATCAAGGGGAATTGTGAAGTTTTTCCCGCTCATGGCCGCCATTGCCGATCCTGTAGGGGCGGTTCGCGAACCGCCCCTACGCGTGACGACGACGGCGCCCCACCGTCCGTTCGTGGTGAGCTTGTCGAACCGGACGAACGGGCCAACACAAGCCCCCCATCCGTTCGCATCCTTCGACAGGCTCAGGACGAACGGGGGGCGCTGCGGGCCAACTCCCGCAGCAGATCCCAGTCCTGCCGCATAAGGGCCTCCTTCTTACCTCTGCTCCACCCCTTCACCTGTCGTTCTGCCCGTATGGCCTCCTCCCGCGTCGGGAACTCCTGCGAGAACATCAGTGAAACGGGCCTACGCGCCGAGGTATAGCCTGAAACCTCGCCTCTCTGATGGGCGGCAACTCTGCTCTCCAGGCTATCGGTGTGTCCCGTGTAATATGAATTGTCTGAACACTTGAGGATGTACAGGTAAAAACTCATTATGGTTGCCTCCTTGCTCCGTTCGCATCCTTCGACAGGCTCAGGACGAACGGAAGACTCCTCGCCCGTTCGTGGCGCCCCCTCTCGCCCGCTCGTGCTCCCCCCGCCCGTTCGTGGTGAGCTTGTCGAACCAGCCCGAGCGGGCCAACGCAAGCCCCGCTCCGCTCGCATCCTTCGACAGGCTCAGGACGAACGGGGCGTTGGTTCCAACTCGCGCCCCCCCCACCCCCGCAAACGCGGAGTGGCCCCCTCCTTGTGGGGAGGGGGCCACTCTTCCGATTGCCTCTGTCCCGCTGGCTGCGGGGTTTGGGTGGCGCTACGGCGTCAGGGTTGAGTCATAGCTGGCGAACACCAGGTAACCCTTGCCCGCTTCCACATTGATCGTGTTGTCCTCTGTGGACTCGCCCTTGCGGATGGCTGTCCAGCCCTTACCCGGAGTCGGGTCGTAGCTGTAGGCCACCGACCACCCTATGCTGTTCAGGTACAGCTCAATGTCAGTCTCCGTGGCGCCCGATATGGACACGAACCCTATGGCGTTGTAGCCCTGCCTCACACCTATGGTTGGCGGCAGGCCACCGGCCGCCTCCAGCTTCACCTTGACGGTGTAGCTGGCTGCGCTGGTTATGAAGTACGCCTTGCCAGCCTCTAGCATCGTGATGTCGCCACTGAACACGCCCGTCTCAGGGTCCTTGGTTGACGTCAGCCACGGGTTGCCACCCGTCGCCGCCGCCATGCCATCGTACGTCAGAACCGTGGATACCGGGGCATCCGCCAAGGCCACGTCCAGCATTCCGCCGTCATCCCTGGCCATGCCTGGTATCGACACCAGGTTCACGCCGGGCTTCAGGTCCAGCTCGAACGGCTTCGCTTCCACCACCGTGAATTCCACGCTCTTCGTTACATCGTTGCCCACCGAGTCCACACCCGTTATGGTGTAGGTGTAGGCGTTCGGCGCCAGGTTCACCGCAAGGGTTATGTTGACGCACTTGTCCGTCTCGGCTGAGTTGTCATGGTCTGGGCAGTTAACCTCAGCGTCGCCGCCGAAGAGCATCGCAATGTCCGTGGTGACGCTATCGCCGTCCGTGACCTCAAGGGTCATTTCCGTCACGTTCACCTTCCGGTACTTGTCGTCCGCGTGCTCGTCCTCGTCAAACTGCGTCACTATCCAGACTGCGCCCTCTTCCGGCTTGGTCTTGCTGTCCGCCAGGTCTTGGCCCGTGGAGGACATAAACTTCACACTTGGCTCAGAGTCGTCAAGCTGGAAGCTGACCACGTCGTCCTCGCTGGGAGACGCTCCGCCGTTGCCGGAGTCCGCGTCCCCAATCACAGCCTTGTTACCGTTCTGGTCGCTCGCGTTCACCACCACGTACCACTTCTCAGCGGCGCCCGCGGGGTTGGCCGCCGTGCCCGCCCACTTTGTGAACGTGCCGGTCTCCAGCGCAATCGTCAGAATCTCGGGCGACACAATCTCCTCGCCCTTAACCGGCTTGGTGGTCGTGAGCTCGACTATGGGGTTGAGGCCCAGCCTCTCACTGGAGTCCACGGTCACCGTTACATCATCCGCCGATATATCCACCGAGGGCGTGGCCGTGACGATTGGCGCCAGGCCGTCTATGGCCGAGTTGATCGTGCCCTCCGTCCGGACGTTTCCGGCCCTGTCCTTTACCTCGCCCACCAACACCACCTTGGGGCGGGCGTCCGTTTCCAGCTGGCCCACGCTCAGGTACACGGCGCTGCCCTTGAGGGAGGCGTCATGGCTCTTGGCGTTGATCCTCAAGTCCGTTGGCTCGTTCGCGTCCACCAGGAAGTCGCTTGTGGACACCGTGGAGGCGTCCAGGGGAGCCGTGCCGTCGCCCAGGCCGAAGTTGACCCGAATCCAGTTACGGTTGTTGGTCATCTGGGTTTCCTGGCCCTTGTCCTCACCGGTTGTTACGCCGGGGTTCTTCAGGTATACGCCGGTCCTGGCGCTGGCCACCGTTGGGCCGGTGGTGTCCACGTAGAATACGAAGGGGTTGGGAGAATGGACCTCTGGCGGCGCAAATCCAACCGCTCCCAGCGCGGCCTTCCGGGTTACCACGCCCTTCTTGGTTACAGCGCCATCATCGGCCAGAGTGTCCTTGGTCTTGAGCTGTTTCTGAGGCTTGTTGCCCACGTTGTCCACCACCTGTATTGCCCACTCCTTCTTGCCCTCGCTTATGGCGCTGCTGGGCACGTTGGACACCCTGTAGCCGTCCGTAATGGGCGACCTGAGAGTGTTGGCCTGGTTCAGGTTGAGGCCGGTGGTATCGTTTACGTAGACCAAGCCGATGTTGCGCTGCTTTACGCCCGATCCTTCGTCCACCACCTCAGCGCTCAGCGTGAGCAGGCTTTCGGAGGTGTAGAGCTTCTGGGTTGGCGAAATCAGGGTTACCACAGGGGCCGCCAGGTCTATCTCAGCCGACTTGGTTAGGGTGGCCGAAGGGGTCTCGTCCGCGTAGACCACGGTGAGCGTGTCCTTGTCCGCCACGGGGAGGAGCAGCTTTACCAGGTCGGTCGCCTTGGTCGCTGTAGGCTCGGAGCCTGCCATAACTAACGCGGCGGCCTGCGTTATTCTGTCACATATGCTGCCGCTGTCTGTGGTTTTGCTGCCAAGCGGGCCGGTGGAGGAGGAGCCGCACAACTCGCTCACCTGCACAACTTCATCTTCATCGGCGTCATTGGTGAGATTGTTGGCCTCGTTGACTATCTGCGCGTAGTCCGAGTTCTCAAATACGGCTATCATCTCCTCAAACCTGCTGCTGTCTGCGGAGGTCTCCGCTCCGTCCAGCGTGAGGTTCTGGCCTCCGGCTATGGAGGTGTTGGAGGTGACGACCGCAAACTTCTTGGCCGTCTCCTTCACGTTGTAAACGAACTGGATCTCTACAACATTAACCCCTGTGGCGGTAACCGGGGCCGTGGTGGTTACTGTGCCTGCGGTAACAGTGCTTGCCGTGACTTCAGAGTCAAGGGTTTTGAAATTACCGCCAAACCTGACCCTTGTCCCTGCAAGGGTTATCGGCGTACTTGAGGCAGCTCCGGCTTCGACCTGGTCAAACTCAGAGTACTCGTAGGTTATGCCTATGTTATTGGTTGACACAGTGGGCGCTGCCAGCAGCAAGGTAACGTGCTGGTTGGTGAGTTGACTACCACCGAGAGGGCCTCCCAAGGCGTACTCCGACCCAGCAGATTTCTCATTGCCGTCCAC
Organism: Dehalococcoidia bacterium; assembly: GCA_965263185.1. Classification (GTDB taxonomy): domain Bacteria; phylum Chloroflexota; class Dehalococcoidia; order Lucifugimonadales; family UBA2985; genus JAPPHY01. The sequence continues at coordinate 408,174 of OZ253588.1, forward strand.
CACCACCGTTATGTCCGCGTCAGTCACCAGGCCATTCCCGTCTTTGTCCCTGACGACCTCAGACAGGGTGATTACCCACCTGTCGTCCGTTCCACCGGCTACCCCATCACCGCCGAAGTAGTGGAACGTCTTGTCTGTCCCTGCGCCGGTGGCGAGAAGTACGTACTCAGCCAGCGCAGCCTCCACTTCGGTTAAGATCGAGGGATCGCTGTAAGCGTCAGTTGGCTCGAAAAGCTGGCCGTCCAACTCGTCGGTCTTGCCTTTCTCTCCAGCCAAGACCGCCGGAGCGATATTTAAGTTGAACGAGCTTACGTTTGGGTTGTTGGTGTACGTGAACCGAGCGTAGCCAATCCTGGGCGGGCTCAGGTCCTGGTCCGTTACCGACAGGGTTACAACGTTAAACCCCGTCTGGTCCGAGAAGAACTTTCCATCGAAACCGTCTGAAATGCTCACCTTTCCTACGGCGGCGGACGCCGGCCCAATGGGCAGCATCGCAATCAAGAGTCCCAGGGCTGCCAGAGTTGCTATCAGTCTACCTTTTATCTTCACCTAATACCCCCTTATGTACCCGAATGTGGTTGCGGGTTCTTCAAATTCCATCGGCCTGCGCACGCGCCAATCCCGTAGAAGCGTAGGCTTCCCGGGAAGGACGGCCGGGCCTGCTCTGGTCAGGTTATGTGTTGGATAGATAGATAAGTCCATAATCTCCGTTCCTTTCGCGGTTGAACCCCACAATCTTTTACACCATAGATATAGCTTTGTCAAGCCCTGACGCGGTAACCTGCCGCGCAAAGGGGGCTGCCCGTCCCGCCAAGTCAATCTAGGTATATGTCCTCTCCGATATCGTGCGACAGCCCCGCGCTGGGACAACTGCGCCGAGTGTTTTCCAGGGCCTTGCGCCCTGCTCAGGGAATGACTGCACGGAATGGTATAGCAAAGGCCTTGGCCTTGTCAACGATTTGCAAGCCGATTTTGGGCGGTTTGCAATGGGAATTTGGGCGATTGTGGGGGATGGATTCCTGCTCCCCGTTTCCACGAGGACAAGCTTCGCAGGAAAGACGGTGGAACCACGTCGTGCCCGCGGACGCGGGTACCCAGAAGGGGGAGGTGGGCCGGGGGCCTCTCCCGCGTCCCAGGGATGGATTCCTGCTTTCGCAGGAATGACGGTGGAACCACGTCGTACCCGCGGACGCGGGTACCCAGAGGGGGGCGATTGGGCGGGGGCCTCCCCTGCGTCCCAGCGATGGATTCCTGCTTTCGCAGGAATGACGGTGGAACCACGTCGTACCCGCGCACGCGGGTACCCAGAGGGGGGCGGTTGGGAGGGGGCCATCCCCCGCGCCCCAGGGATGGATTCCTGCTTTCGCAGGAATGGTTGCTACACGACGATGACTGCCCGCGCCGTAACCACCCCTTGAGCGGGGACAACCGCGGCTCCCGTAGGAGCGGTTCCTGGCATCGCACACACACGCCGCCATGGCCGATCCTGTTGGGGCAGTTCGCGAACCGCCCCAACTGTCATTCCGAACGGAGCACAACCCCAACTGTCATTCCGAACGGAGCACAACCCCAACTGTCATTCCGAACGGAGCGCAGCCCCTACTGTCATTCCGAACGGAGCACAGCGAAGTGAGGAATCTAAAGGCTCTCATCCCACACTAGGGTCCCTGTGGCTGGAATCTTCCCATGACTACGGCGCAACGTCTTAGATTCCTCGCTGCGCTCGGAATGACAGTAGGGGCGGTGGTGTGGCGCCGCGCGGGCGCTGCAGGAGACACGCCATGCAATAAGGAGCGGTAGACCCCTGCTTCCGCAGGGGTGGTTACGGCATGGGCAGCTGCCATCCTATAGCAACCATTCCTGCGAAAGCAGGAATCCATCCCTTAGGTCCCCTGTGGCCGGAATCTTCCCATGACTACGCCGCAGCGTCTTAGATTCCTCGCTGCGCTCGGAATGACAGTTGGGGCGGTGGGGCAGCTGCCATCCTATAGCAACCATTCCTGCGAAAGCAGGAATCCATCCCTTAGGTCCCCTGTGGCTGGAATCTTCCCATGACTACGGCGCAACGTCTTAGATTCCTCGCTGCGCTCGGAATGACAGTAGGGGCGGTGGCATGGAGCCGCGCGGGCGCTGCAGGAGACACGCCGCACAATAAGGAGCGGTAGACCCCTGCTTCCGCAGGGGTGGTTACGGCGTGGGCAGCTGCCATCCTATAGCAACCATTCCTGCGAAAGCAGGAATCCATCCCTTAGGTCCCCTGTGGCTGGAATCTTCCCATGACTACGGCGCAACGTCTTAGATTCCTCGCTGCGCTCGGAATGACATCAAATGGAGCCTTGGGACAGTTACCACCGTACAACAACCATTCCTGCGAAAGCAGGAATCCAGAGGGAGGGTGGAGGGGCCGTCATGCCCGCGCCGGAACCCCCTCACCCGCTCCTTGCCCATACCCTATATAATAGCGCCCTATATATATAAGGAAGGCCGCGGGCAGCGCCCATCGGCCCGGGGGAGGTTCGCATGACAACGCGCTTGCAGGTCATAGGCATTACGGGGCTGCCGGAGATTGTGGAGGGCGACAACCTGGCATCGTTGATCTTCGATGCGGCGCAGAGCCAGGGGACGCCGCTGGAGTCCGGCGACGTCGTGGTCGTCACCCAGAAGGTGGTGTCCAAGGCGGAGGGCGCAATTGTCGACCTGCGGGACGTTACGCCATCGCCGCTGGCAGAGGAGTTCGCAAGGCAGTACGATAAAGACCCGCGTCACGTTGAGGTGGCGCTCCGAGAGGCCCGCCGAGTGGTGAGGATGGAGCGAGGCGTGCTGATCCTGGAGACCAAACACGGCTTTGTGTGCGCCAACGCCGGCGTCGACGCATCCAACGTCCCTGGCGATGAGCGGGTGTCGCTGCTGCCCACGGACCCGGACGGGTCGGCGCGGCGTCTGAGAGACGGGCTGATGGAGCGGGCTGGCTTTCCGGTGGCGGTGGTCATATCGGACACCTTCGGGCGGGCCTGGCGCATGGGCGCCACGGACGTTGCAATAGGGGTTGCGGGTATGCATCCTCTAAGGGACTATCGCGGCGAAACGGACCCCCACGGCTACGAGCTGCGCGCCAGCGTATCAGCCGTTGCGGACGAGATAGCGTCGGCGGCGGAGCTGGCGACGGGCAAGCTGAGCAGGTTGCCGGCAACAATAGCCAGGGGCGTGGACTACACCCCCTCCGAGGAGTCGGGGACCGGCCCCCTTATAAGAGACGCGGCATCGGACCTGTTCCGGTAGGGGGGCAACGTTCCGTTCGTCCTGAGCCTGTCGAAGGGCGAAGCGATGTAGGGGCGGTTCGCGAACCGCCCCTACGGAACGGCGCGTGGGGTATGCCCGCGCCGTAACCACCCCCACGCCCCCCTGACCACCCCTGCGTCCCATGTGACCACCCCTGCGAAAGCAGGGGTCTACCGCCCCTTATTGCGCGGCGCCACGCCACCGTCCCAGGGATGGATTCCTGCTTCCGCAGGAAAGACGGTGGGGTGTCGTCGTGCCCGCGCAAGCGGGTACCCAGAGGGGAGAAGTGGGGCCGGGCCTCTCCCGCGCCCCAGGGATGGATTCCTGCTTTCGCAGGAATGGTTGCTGCTCCCCTGCCCTGGTTGAGGGCAACCTCTCCCCTGCCCTGCCGGAGCGGGCAAGAGGTGGCGGGGTACAAAGGCTTGCCGTCTACCACAGGAAATGATATAATCGCGCCGATACGCTCGTGGTGGAAAGTGGGTTGTGACCCACTTTTTTTCTTAGGCGCCGGCAGGCGGAGCAGACCAGACCGGAGCAGGGGGGCAATACAGAGATGAAGAGCGATTTTCTGATAGCGGTAACCCAGCTGGCAGCCGAACGCCATCTCCCGCGGGAGGCGGTCATCTCAGCCATAGAGGCGGCCCTTGCCTCAGCCTACAAGAGGGACAGCGTTCTTGCAGGCCAGGAGATATCCGTGTCCCTGAACCCCGCCAACGGGGAACTCAAGCTCTTTACCCATAAGACCGTTGTCCAAAAGGTGTCAGACTCGCAAAGGGAGATAAGCCTGGCCCAGGCAAGGAAGATAGAAGAGACCGCCGTCCTGGGCGATGACGTCGCAGTCGAAAGCGACATCCAGAGCAGCGGCCGCATCGCCGCGCAGACCGCCAAACAGGTGGTGCTGCAACGGCTGCGAGAGGCCGAGCGCGAGCTGGTGTTTGAGGAGTACGCGGAAAAAGAGGGCGACATTGTTACAGGAACCATCCAACGCGTTGACCCCAGGCAGGTGACCCTGGACCTGGGACGCGCGGAGGCAATCCTGCCCGCGGCGGAACAGGTGCCCACGGAGAGATACCGCCCAGGCCAGAAGGTGCGCGTCCACGTCGCAGAGGTTCGCCGCAGCATCCGCGGCCCGGAGATTGTGGTCTCCCGCGCCAGCAAGGAATTGCTGCGCCGCCTCTTTGAAATGGAGGTGCCGGAGGTCATGAACGGAGTGGTGGAGATAAAGGCCGTGGCGCGTGAGGCCGGCTCACGCAGCAAAGTGGCCGTCTACTCCCGACAAGACGGAGTGGACCCGGTAGGCTCGTGCGTTGGCCTGAGAGGCATACGTATCCAGAACATCGTCAACGAGCTGCAGGGTGAGAAGATAGACGTTGTCCAGTGGCACCCAAACCCGGAGGTGTTCCTGGCCAACGCCCTGAGCCCATGCCCTGTTACCCGCGTGGAGCTTGGGCCGGAGGCCAACGCGGCATCGGTGGTGGTGCCGGACCGCCAGCTGTCGCTGGCCATAGGCAGAGAGGGCCAGAACGTGAGACTGTGCGCCAAGCTATCCGGGCTCATGGTCAGCATCAAGAGCACAACGGAGGCCGAGGAGGAGCGGCTGCTGCGAGCGGCCCAGCAACACGCAGTCGCAGCAGAAGCGGCCGAGGCGACCGCCGAGCAAGAGGCTCCACCCGTAGAGGACGCCGCAGAGCAGACGGCGGAGATGGAATTGAGCATAACGCCCGCAGTGGAACCGGACAGCGGGCTCTCTATAGAGGAACAACTGGCCGAAGCAGCCCTGAAAGCTGAGGAGGCCACGGAGGTGGCGGCCGCGGTGGAACCGGCGGCGGACCTGTCCCAGCTACCCGATACGGTGTGGACGGCGCCACAGGTGGCCCAGCCGGCGCCCAGGATTCGATTCGCCGAGGATATAATGGCGCCAAGAGCCGACATCGCCCCCGAAGGCGAAGTCAGGAGAAGGGTCAGGGGCAGACAGGCCAGAGGAGGAACAGGAGAACCGGCGCCCAGAGTCGCCAGGCGCTCCCGCCGAGACTACCCGCTGGACGACGATGAGCCGGACGACGGACTGGACGGGCTGGACAACCTGGACGACGACTTGGACGACGGGCTGGATGACCCGGTTGACTAGATGATAGGAGGCATCTCTTGAGTCGGGGCCACGTCCCACTGAGGACCTGTGTCGCTTGCAACGCCAAGGCCGACAAACGGGAGTTGATACGCATAGTGCGCGCTCCGTCCGGAAGCGTGGAGGTCGATACAGCCGGCAGAGCCGCAGGGAGAGGCGCCTATCTGTGCCATCGCCTGCGCTGCTGGGAAAGCGCCCTCAAGAAGAGCCGCCTGGACCACAAGCTGAAAGGCGCGGTATCCGCAGATGACAGGCTTGCCCTGAAGGAGTTCGCCATGCAGATGGCATGGCCCTCCAGCGATAACGTAGACACCGAAGCGCCCGCCCCAACCCAGTAGGAGCGCCGGGGCTGTAGTCGGAAGGAAAGAAAGTAAGATATGCAGAGATACGGCGGTAGAAGAAGAGGCAGACGTACCCGGGGAAACCCAGGGGCCGGGGTCGGAGGACAGTCCAGAGGCGCAAGCCCGGTGGCCGTCTCCAAGGAGATGGAACTGCCGAAGACACTGACTGTCAAGCAGCTGTCGGACCAGATGGCCATCGACCCCGTCAACGTCATCAAGGAGCTGATACGCAGTGGCGTTATGGCCAACATCAACCAGTCCATAGACTTCGAGACGGCAGCCGCCGTTGCCGTGGAGCTCGGCTTCACCGTCACAGCCCTGCCGGAGGCCGAGGAGCAGTTCGCCGCCTACTCCCAGCTGGACCGCGAGGACGACCCAAGCAGGATGGTGGAGCGCCCGCCCGTGGTGACCATTCTGGGCCACGTAGACCACGGCAAAACCACCCTACTGGACGCCATAAGAGAGAGCGACATCACCGGGGGAGAGGTCGGAGGCATAACCCAGCACATCGGGGCTTACCAGGTTGAGTACAAGGGCCGCAAAATAACCTTCCTGGACACCCCCGGCCACGAGGCGTTCACAGCCATGAGGTCTCGCGGGGCAAAGGCAACCGACATAGCAGTCCTGGTGGTGGCCGCGGACGACGGCGTAATGCCACAGACCGTGGAGGCCATGGACCACGCCAAGGCCGCGGGTGTGCCCATAGTGGTCGCCATCAACAAGACAGACATGCCGGACGCAAACCCGGAGCGGGTCAAGCGCCAGCTCGTGGAGCGGGGCCTGGTCATAGAGGAGTGGGGTGGAGACGTGGTAGCCGTCCCCATATCCGCCAGGGAGCGCCAGGGCATCGACCTGCTCTTGGAGAACATCTTGGTGGTGGCCGAGGTATCGGAGCTGAAGGCAGACCCGGAGCGGCCCGCCGTGGGTGTCATCGTGGAGGCGCAGGTCGATAAGAGCAAGGGGCCGCTGGCTACCGTGCTGGTGCAGACCGGCACCCTTAGACTGGGGCAGACCGTGGTTGTTGGAAACTCCTGGGGAAGGGTTAAGGCCCTGATTGACGAGTCCGGGCGGAGGGTGGGAGCCGCAGAGCCGTCCACCCCCGTGGAGATCCTGGGCTTGGGCCATCTGCCACAAGCGGGAGATACGCTGTGGATGGTGCCCAACGAAAAGGTGGCCAAGGACCTTATACGAGAGCGTCAGCGGCGCTTGGACACCGAACGCCAGACGCTGACGTCCACCACCCTTGAAGACGCCTCCGCCAGAATAGGCAAGGGCGAGATCACAGACCTGAACCTGATCGTCAAGACGGACGTCCAAGGCACCGTGGACGCCGTGCGGGGCACCCTGGAAAAGCTCGCCGTCGACAAGGCAAGGGTGAACATCATCCACTCAGCCACCGGGACCATCAACGAGAGCGACGTTCTCCTAGCCCACACCTCCAACGCCATCATCATCGGGTTCAACACGCGGGTAGAGCCCGGGGCCAAGCACATGGCCGACACGGACAGGATAGACATACGCCTCTACGACATCATCTACCGTATCTCAGAGGACGTTCAGAGGGCCCTGGAGGGCCTCCTTACGCCCGTCCTCCAGGAGGTTGTAGAGGGTCACTGCGAGGTCAGGGCCGTCTTCCCGGTTGGCCGGCGCGTCAAGATCGCCGGCTCCTACGTGACGGACGGCCGCGTATCCCGCAACTCCATAGCGCGGGTTATCAGAAACGGAGAGATCCTGCACAAAGGATCCATCTCCAGCCTGAAACACTTCAAGGATGACGCGAGGGAGATGACCGCCGGGTTTGAGTGCGGCATTGCTATGGACGGATTCAACGACTTCCAGGTGGGCGATATAATAGAAGCCTCCCGCCTGTGACAGGCCCCAAGCTCCTCCCTACCCTAGACTCACCATGCAAGCCTCCCGAAGAACAGAGCGGGTCAACGTCCTTTTGCGGCAGCAACTGAGCGAGATAATAGCCCGCGACATGAACGACCCCCGGCTGGCCCACATCATCACCATTGTCAACGTGGGGGTGTCCAGGGACCTCAAACATGCCAAGGTGTTCACCAGCGTCCTGGGCAAGCTGGAGGAGCGCAAGGCCGCGGTTGAGACCCTCAACAGGGCGTCCGGGTTCCTGAGACGGGAGTTGATCGCGCGTCTATCCATGAAGACCATCCCGTTCCTGAGCTTCATACAAGACGACTCCATCGAACAGGGGTCGCATCTCCTGAACAGGATCTCTGAGGTGCGCTCCGGCGACTCTCCCGTGGAGGACACCCCGTAATGGCCGATGCCAACGGCATCCTCAACGTCATCAAGCCCCTGGAATGGACATCTATGGAGGTTGTGCGGAGGGTAAGGCGGCTTACCGGCCAGAAGAAGGTGGGCCACGCAGGTACCTTGGACCCACAGGCAACGGGTGTGCTGCCCATCTGCATCGGTCAGGCGACGCGGGTAATGGAGTACTTGGTGGACAGCCCAAAGACCTACTCGGCTCTGGTCCACCTGGGGGTTTCCACCGACAGCTACGACGCCCTGGGGCAGATAGAGGAGAGCAGGGACGCTTCGCACGTCACGCAGCAGGACGTGGAGTCGGCGCTGGACAAGTACCGCGGGACATTCAACCAGGTCCCTCCCATGTACAGCGCACTGAAGAGGGACGGAGAGCGGCTCTACAACTTGGCAAGGGCGGGCATTGTGGTGGACAGGCCACCCAGAGAGGTGGAAATATACGGCCTGAGGGTCACGCAGTGGACGCCTCCGGAGGTGAGGCTTGAGATGGAGTGCGGAAGGGGCATGTACGTGCGCTCACTTGCCCACGACCTGGGAGCAGACCTTGGGTGCGGCGCTCACCTGAAGGAGCTCACCCGCCTTCACACCGGCCCCTTCGACATCTCCACCGCAATCTCCATGGATGAGGTGGAGGAGGCCTGCCGCAACGGCGCCTGGCGGTCTCTGCTGTTCCCGGTGGACTTCCCCCTTCTGAACTTGAAGGCGGCCATAGTGCAGCGCGATAAGGCGGAGGCCGTAAGACGCGGGCAGGGGATCTACCTGGGCGTTCCATCCAGGAACGCCTCTCCAAACGAGATGTGCCGCCTCTACTCCGTGGACGGCGACCTGCTGGCCGTCCTTCTCCCCGGCAAGGTGCGGGGCCTGTGGCAGCCGCAGAAGGTCTTCAAGCTCAGCCAGCGGCCGCGTTAGGGCCGGTCAGGCCGCCCCGCCGATAGTTAGAAACCCATGCGTCAGTTGGACAGCAAAACCTGAAATCTCTCTGGGTCTTCACCGAGTTTTTGGATCATGGGGATAAAGAGCTTTACAACACGGTTCCCTCCTCCGTGCTGAGTATTCAGCCACAGGCCATTTGAAAGTCGTTTAGCCTGTCTGAAATTCTTACGGTTCGGTTGAACGGGTTCTTTGTGAATCAAGTATGGATTCCCCCTGTCACGCATCCCAGCGAATACCGGGCACTTGCCCTCAGTCAGCAATCCTTCCCGAATGAACCACTCAGCCATCTCTGTGAGGAGGCCGCTCCAACTGCTGATTGCTATTTCGTTGCCCTGCGGGTTCCGAAGACCCCAAGGCTTAATGTCTAGGCTATATTCAGTTTTGGCCCATTCTGTGAGTTGACTTAGGGTCATCCAATCGGCCGAACCAGGAAGGGTCGTAACGGCGCCTCCCGAAGACGACTGTTGGAGTATCGATGTTCGGTCTCTAACTCTCTGAATTGCGCCCGCCTCACTCGCTTGAGATAGCTGAACCTGAAACTGCGCCGGGTCTTGATCCAATTCTTCAATCAAGAATGTACAGAGCGCGGCGACGCGATCCCCTCCTCCAAGCTGCGTATTCAACCACAGGCCGTTTGAGAGTCGTTTAGCATTCCGGAAGTTTTGCCGATTCGGGTGTACCGGCTCTATGTGAATCACGTACTTACTGCTCGTCCTCCCGGCGGCCACAGGGTATTTGTCTTTAGTCAACGCTCCTTCTTGTATGAGCCGTTCAGCCGTCTCAGTTAGAAGGCTGGCCCAACTGCTGACAGACGTTTCACCGCCTTGAGGTCCTTGAAGTCGCACTGGTCTAACGGCCGGGTCGTATCCGGATCTGCACCATTCCGCGAGTTGGGTGAAGTTCAGCCATTCGCCCGGAGTTATATTAGTGCCTCCCTCTGACCGCTGCTGTAGTGCTCCCATCTGAACGGGAGTCCTTTGGATCAGGCCAGCCTCTCTGGCCTCGGCCTCAAGCAGCCGCAACAAACGCTCCCTAGCATTCCTCAAGACCAGATGACCGTCAACGGACTGAGCCTCCAGCCTGGCAAGCTCTGCCTTCCAGATCTCAAGCTCCGCTCTGTAATTTTCCTCCCATTCGGAGTGCATTATTGACCATCTTCGTAAATTGGTCGGACGTTGCGCATCGGTGAGAGAATTCAGGTACAACTCAAATTTCTGAACCATGCCATCATCGTCCCGGAGTTCCGCCTCCCTCTGCTCCACGGAGCGGCGCAGGTCGTCCTTGCGGTCGTCCGCAGTACCGTTCACGCGGCGGCGTTCCTCCTCAAGCAAGTCCTTGAGGTACGGATTCCTGTAGGGCGAGAGCTCGTCATCTTCTTGCAACACAGTCAACTCCTTCAACTCCTCGGTTACGGGCAGTCTGGCCAGGAGGTGTGCGTCGTAGTGGCACAGGTCGCATACCGGCTCGTGGTCCTGGCCGCACGTGCCCTTCTTATCCCATCTCTTCCAGGCACGCCAGGCTCCACAGCGGCCGCAGTCCTCCCCAAACGCCCATCCACAGTTGCCGCAGTAGTGGCTGGAGGCAGGCGACAGAGCATCACACTTCTCGCACCGGATCAACGGGGCGTCCCCCGGTGGTTGCTCACCCCGCGCCCGCAGCGACCACTCCCTGTCTTCCTCCGGCAGGCCATGTCTCCGGCTGTTCCCCGCCATGTCCAGGACAACGCAGTCTCCATCATCCTGCTTTGGGCGCAGACCTCTGCCCACCATTTGCAGGTACAGCGCCAGGCTCATGGTGGGCCGTGTGAGCAGCACACAAGAAGCATCCGGGAGGTCGAAACCCTCCGTAGCGACGGCTACATTTACCAGCGCCTTTAATCTGCCATTCCGGAATCTTTGAATCAACTCGGCCCGCTCTGTATCCGGTGTATCCGCAACCAACACGCCCGAGGGTATCCCTGCGTTATGGAACACATTAGCAAGGTTTCTGGCGTGCTCTACCGATACGGCGTAGACCACCGTCTGTCGACCCTCTCCATGCTTTTGCCAGAAACGCAGAGCGCCGGCTGTCCAGACATCTCGGTTCTCGTTGGCCTGTTCAATACCGGGCTCGGAGTACTCGCCGGTGCTGTCAATCTGGCCGCCCTGGATCATCTCATCCTCCGGCGGCGACAGCGCCCTCGCATTGCACAGCCAGCCGTCCGATTGCAGAGCCGCGACCTGCGGGCCGCAGACCAGTTCCTCAAACAGGTGGTCAAACCCCTCCTTCTGAGAGAGGCGCCACGGCGTGGCCGTCATGCCCAGCGCTGGGCCCTGCCACTGTTTCATGGCCCTTGCCCAGCCATCGGCCGTGGAGTGATGAGCTTCGTCTATGATCATCAGGTCACGGGCGTCGTATCCGTTCCACACTTCGGCGACGGCAGTCCGGCGGCTCACCGTCTGGGCCATCAGGATGACAACGCCATTGACCAGCGTAGGAGCATTGGTATGCGGCTCCCACCGCATGTTCGATGTTGCCGTAACACCGTCCTGTTGCAGCATGCCTTCCGTCTGAGCCGCCAACTCCTTGCGGTGGGTGAGCCAGACAGCCTTGCGCCTGTCCTTCAGCCAGCGTGACAGCAGATCCCCGGCAATGCGCGTCTTCCCGCCGCCGGTGGGCAGTTGAAGCATGACCCTGGCGTCCGGCGCGTCCAGCAGGTGGTGGACGCGCTCCAGTAAGTCTTGTTGGTAGTCCCTGAGTTCGCTCATACGCCTGATGCTATCAGATTAGGGGCTACACGGCAAAAGGCCGGGCAAGGCGCCCCTTCCCTGCCCTTCCAACACCCTCAAACGGCGTGAAGTCGGGGCCGTTTGCCCGGTTGAGGCACAATCTTGCCCGTGAAGAGGGTTGACAAGCCTTTTCTCAAACATATATCGTCTAGTGAGCGCTACTTGGAATCCTAGGGAGGTGAACTCATGGAAGCTTATTGCTTCAAGTGCAGGGCCAAGAGGGAGATCAAAGACCCGCAGCAGGTCACCCTGAAGAATGGCCGTCCCGCCACGCAGGGCTCTTGCCCTCAGTGCAGCACCAAAGTCTTCCGCATCGGCAGGGCATAGAGGAAACCCGCAACCCGCTCGGTTTGTAGCAGACGCGCGCGCTCGTCACCCAAAAGGGATGGCGGGCGTGTTGTGTCTGCCACCGAGTCCCCCCATCGCCGTGGACGGCACGGCCTGGCATCTCCGTGCGCCGGCGGGAGATTGTCGGCTCAGGGTATATACCGGGGCGTACGCCTTCTCAGCCCGCCTGGGGGGTCAAGCCGTATCGACCCAGCAGCTTCAGGGGATTGCTTTCCAAGAGCGTAGCCGTCTCATCCCCGGACAACCCGGCGCCACGCGCCACCCTCCCTGCCAGGTCCGCGGTGAGAAGGTCCTCCGGCTGATGGGCGTCTGAGTCCAGAAGGAGCCTGGCCCCACCCTGCAAGCCCACAAGCGCCACGCGCCCGTTGGCGAGGGAGTGGCCTCTGCGCGCCGATATTTCCAGGAACACCCCCCTCTCCGCCGCCAGCGCCGCCTCCTCCTCTGTAATAAGCCCGGGATGGGCAAGAATGTCGACGTCCGGGGATTCCAGCGCTGCAAGGTTGCTTCCCGGCTCCACCGGCTCTACTATCGTCTCCCCGTGGACAAGAACTATCTGGGCCCCCAGGTCTCTCGCTCGCTGCGCCGCCTCGCCAATGAGTCCCTTGGGCACGTGGGTTATCTCCACGCCGGCCAGCGCCACTATCCCCCAGGCCTCCGATGCTCTGCGACACTCCTCAAGGAGGGTCTTGATAACCCGCTCCTGGTCCCCCAGGCCCACGTGGTCGGTAACTGCGATGACCCCGTAGTCGCGGGCGTGCGCCCTTCTGATGAGCTCAATGGGCGACAGTACCCCGTCGCTGAGGTAGGTATGCGTATGAAAGTCGTATATCATGGCGCCAGATGATAGCATGGAAGGCGGACTGCCAACAATAGCCCTGGCCGGTTGAGCGGGGCGCGGGCAGTTCCCGCTCACATGGTTCGACAAGCTCACCACGAACGGGCGAGGGGGCATGGGCTGGAACTTGGTTTGGCATGAGGGGCGGGGGAGTTTCCGCGAGCGGGGTTGTGGGGTTCCGTTCGCCCTGAGCCTGTCGAAGGGCATGAGCGGAACGGTGGCCACCTGCTCCCCGTTTCCACGAGGACAAGCTTCGCAGGGGTGGTTCGGCGTGGGCAGTTACCACCGTGTAGCAACCATTCCTGCGAAAGCAGGAATCCATCCCTGGGGTGGATGCCCCCCGTACGCTGGCGAATGACGACGCCCCACACCGTCATTCGCTCGTCCGAGCGGTTGCGGCGATGGGCTTGCCGGGATATAATCGACTGAGTACGCGGGCCATTACACGCATCCCACACAGGAGCGCAGCAGATGAAGGTCTATTGGAGAGAGCACAGAACGGGCCAGAGGCTGATCCTGGACTCCGGCACGGGCCGGGAGGAGGAGGTCGGGGGCATCCGCCGGACGCCGCGGGGGTTCGATGCCTTGGCGAAGACCTTGGGGTACGACCCCGGGCGCGCCCAGAAGGGCTTTGCCACTCTGGAAGAGGCCAAAACATTTGTGGAGGACTTCCAGCCGTGGGATATATTCGTGGGCGGCGCACAGGTGGAGTTCGACAGGACCGTGTACCCTATGCCGGAGGATAACGGATAGCCTCCGCCGCGCCGGGTTTGCATCTATTCCGGAGGTTGATATGCCCCTCTTCTACGATGGCGAGGTCCGGGTGTACAAGACCACCTGCGGCCCGTTTGACAACAACGCCTATCTCTTGGTATGCCCACGGACGGGAGAGAGCGTCATCATAGACGCCCCCATGGACCCAGGAGAGGTCCTGGAGGAGGCCAAAGGCTCCCAGGTAAAGGCCATACTCATCACCCACAACCATCACGACCACCTTGCGGGTCTTGTGGAGATGGTGGAGGCTACCGGCGCGCCGGTGGCCTCACACAGCGAGGACGCCCACACGCTGCCGGTGGCCCCGGCATCCCTGGTGAAGGACGGCGATTCCATAACGGTGGGCGACATTGAGGTGAAGGTGATACACACCCCCGGCCATACCCTGGGGTCGGTGTGCTACCTGGCGGGCAAGCATCTTTTCACCGGGGACACCCTGTTTCCCGGCGGTCCCGGTAGGAGCAGGTCACCGGAGGCCCTTCAGCAGATCATTGAGAATATCACCGGGAAGCTCTACACTCTCCCGGACGATACCGCCCTCCTGCCAGGCCACGGCAAAGACAGCGCCCTGGGCATCTCCAAAGAGGAGTACCGCAACTTCTCTCAAAGAACCCACCCCGCGGACCTGTGCGGAGACGTCCTCTGGCTGGAGAGTTGAAGGAGTATCGCATGGAAGAGCGCTCACAGGCAATGCAAAGGGAAACCGTACAGGGCCGTGACCTGGCCTACCTCACCGTGTACCCCAGGGAGTACGACCCCGCCCTGTCCTACCCTCTCATCATCCTCCTGCACGGCTTCGGCGCCAACATGCACGACCTTGCGGACCTCTCCAGGGCGATCGACCCCAGTGGATACATATACGTATGCCCCAACGCTCCCGTCACCGTCCAGCTTGACCCCAGAATGATCGGCTTTGCATGGACGGAGCCCGGAAGCCAGGACCCGCAGCAGCTCCTGGACGCCGAGAGCAAGCTGAGCGGGCTGTTCGAGGAGGTCATGGAGAAGCACGGGGTGGCCCCCGGCAATGCCATTCTCATGGGGTTCTCACAGGGAGGCAGCATGACCTACCTGTGCGGTCTGAGCCGCCCGGACCTCTTCGCAGGCATCGCCGCCCTCAGCTGCTCCATACGGGACCAGGACGAGATGAGGCGGAGGCTGCCGGCCGAGCGCGCCCAGCCCATCTTCATCGCTCACGGCCTGCGGGACAACATAGAGCGCGCTCAAAGCTCCAGGGACTTTCTGGAGGCCGAAGGGTATAAACCCACCTACAACGAGTACGACATGGCCCACGAGATCAGCCATGAGGTCATCAGGGACCTGGCGCCGTGGATCCACGAGGTACTCCCACCGCTTCAGCGCTAGCGACGCGACGCCTGTCTATACCACAACCAGCGGGTCGTCCTCGGTGATGACCCTTGTCTCATCTGCCAGGGCTGCGCGCACGTTCTTGAGCAGCATGAACATCCCCAGGTGGGCCTCGCCGTCGTAGGACCACAGGGAGTCGCATCCCCTTTCCTCCAGACGGCGGTCCACCTCCTGGGCGGTCAGTCCCGTAGGGCTGGGGCCCAGCGAGGCCAGGTTGAACCCCCAGTCCAGGGAAAAGGAGGGGATCATGGCGTGATATGGAAAGACCCGCGGGAAGAGGCTCCCTAGGGTGTGCGATATGGCCGTAAAAGCCTCCAGGTTGCCCGTCATGCACGGCTCCGATTGCACCGCCACCACACCCCCCGGGTTCAGCCTCCGCCGGAGCAGGCTGTAAAAGCTCTGGGTATACAGGAAAGACGCAGGGCCAGCCTCCTGGGGGTCTGGCAAGTCCACGATGATTACGTCGTAGGTATCCTCGGTGTCCTCCAGGTACTTCCTGGCGTCTGCGATGTGAAGCTGTACGCGCGGGTCATCGAATGCGCCGCGATGGTGGTTGGGGAGAAATCGCCGGCAGATTTCCACCACCTCGCCGTCCAGGTCCACCATCACCGCCGACTTCACCGAGTTGTGGGCCAGGACCTCCCGCAGCGTTGCCCCTTCTCCACCGCCTGCAATAAACACCGATTCAGGGTTTGGGTGGGCCACCATAGCGGGATGAACCAGCGCCTCGTGGTAGACGAACTCATCGGCCTCAGAGGACTGCGTCTTGCCGTCCAGTATCAGGCAACGGCCAAAGTCGATGGTGTCCAGCACCTCCACCTCTTGAAACCGCGTCTTGCCGGAGAACACCCTCTCCCGAACTGCAATGTACTGCGCCAGGTTAGGCGTCAGGTACTCTTGGAACCAGGTGCGGAAGCTCTTTTCCATCTTTTCAGGCTAGTGGGAGGATGCCCCTGCCAACTCCTGAAGCACACCCACGCCCCGCTCTATCTCCGTAATCGAGTGCTCCTCGCTCTGCAGGCTTCGCACCACCATTTCCGCCGCCTCGCGCGGTCTGAATCCTTCGCCGCAGGTGAATATGTCCACGGCGGCGTACCCGAACTCAGGCCACGTATGGATGCAAAGGTGGGACTCGGCTATGGACACCACCCCGGTTACGCCCTGGGGGCTGAATTGATGAAAGGACTGCCCTACAATGGTTGCTCCCGTCTTCTCAGCCGCCTCCAGGAGCGCGTTCCTTATATAAGGCAGGTCGTCTAAAAGCGCTGGGTTGCAGCTCCTTAGCTCCAGCAAAAGTTGAGTACCTAGTGCATTCAATCACCCGCCCTCCTGTATGAATTTGCCGAGGTCGTAGTATACCGACCCGGTCCCGTCTAATCAAGACAGACGAGGCAACCACGAAAGTCGCAGCCCCCCCGTCATCCCCCGGACCGCCGGGGACGCCCAACTTCCCTTGGGCACACAGAACCCGCTGAAACCCTATTGGGCACAGCGGGTCTGTATTGGTAAAGCGGTTTTGGTCGGCAGGTCAAACGGCAGCGCTATCTACCGTGACCTTGCAGTGAGCAACTTAGTGCCCGCCGCAGCCGCCCCCTCCTCCGCAGCCACATCCTCCCTCTCCGCCTCCACACGCACAGCCGCCGGACTGTATATTGGGGTTGTTTATGACAAACCCGCTCTTCATCAACCCGTCCATGTAGTCTATCTCTGCGCCCTCCATGAGAGGCGCGCTCTCGGCGTCAAGCAGGATCTGAACGCCGCCGCCGTCCACGACGGTGTCATCGCTCTTGGCCTCTTTCTCAAGCGCCAGCATGTACTGGGCGCCGCCGTTTGCGCCGGGCATCAGAACCACGCGCAACGAGGAACCCTCCTCTCCCTGCTCAACCAGAATCTCCTTCAGCTTCTCCGAGGCCAGAGGGCTTATGTTGATCATACCCACTCCTTTCGGTCAAGGTTCCAAGCGCGGATGCGCTGTGCGCAACCGCCATCCGAAACTGAATAATCATGATAGCACGGCTTCAGTATAGCGTCAATAGGCGCGATTCTCCCCTTGTTCTCTCACCACATATGGTACAGAGGCTCTAGAATGAGCCATGAGCAGATTAGCAGTACGGACCATCATCGAAACATGGAAGGTGTGCGATCAGAACGTCTCGGAAACGGCCCGGCGTTTGCACGTAGACCGCCGGACCGTCAAACGCTGGGTGGATCGAGGGCGGCAGCCCTGGGGTTACGTGCGCTGGCAGGGCGTGCGGCGCAAGTCTACTGCACCCAAACACCCCAAGCGTGCGCTGTGGGGGGAGGCTGCCGCCGAAGTGCGAAGGTGGAGGGAAGCGACCGGCTTCTGTCGGGAGAAGCTAGCGGTCTTGGCCCAGGCTCAAGGGCTGGAGGTCTCGGCATCGACCATTCATCGGTATTTGCAACGCGTGGGCTTGGTTCGCCCCAGTACGAAGCGACGGCGGCCTCGCTTTCAGAACGGCCAAGTCATGCGGCCTCGTAACTGCCCGGGCTTAGGCTACCTTCAGATGGACGTGAAGTACGTCACTCCTGAGTTGTCTGGGTTGCCGTACACTTGCTACCTGTACGCGGCGATGGACATCTCCTCTCGCTACAAGGTTGGGCTAATCCTCCCCAAGCTGGATGAGGGGGGAACACTCTTGGCCCTGTACTATGCCACACAGCAGTTCCCCTTCCCGTTGCACTACGTCCAGACGGACAATGGATTGGAGTTTCAGAGACGCTTTCACGCCAAGTGCGCCGAACTCGGCCTTGAACACTTCTACATCCACAAGAGTTCTCCCAATGAGAACGCGGTAATCGAGCGGAGTTTCCGCACGGACGAAGAGGAGTGCTTCTTCCGGTTAGAGGAAGCGCCCCAAGACCACCAGGAGCTGAACACTTGGTATCAGCACTTCCTTGACGCCTACAACACTACCCGACCACACATGGGCATCAATATGCTTACTCCAAAGGAGGCTATCGCCCTGTACCATAAGTCCTGAGAGATTAAGTCTCCCTCGACAAATAGCGCAGGTTGTGTACAATTAGCCGCAGGCTGGGATCGCAGGGGCCAAGGCGCCCAGCACGCCGAGGGGTCATGGCCTTTGCTCCTTGAGCAGACCGCTCAGGCCACAAGAGCGCGGTCCAGCGCCAGACCCAGGAACAGGGCCGCCAGGTACACGGTGGAGTAGCGGAAGAGCCTCACCGCCCATACCCGCTCCAGGGAGCGATACAACTTTGCGGAGAGGGCCACAAAAGGGACACCCAGCGCGAGGGCTGTCGCGAGATACAGCGCCCCGAAGAGGCCCAGCGCGGCGGGCGCCGCCGTCACAAACGTGGGGTTCCTGATGGTAGGCGTTGCGCTCGGCAATCGCCGTATGAGAGGCCGGAGCGTGAATGCGTAGATCAGAGAAAGGAGATTTGGGATGAGCGCAGAAAAACCTCTGTACACCTATCACATTGAGTACCGGATAGGCCCTGGCCCTAACGCGGATGTCTCTAAATTCTCAGTGAAGGCGGATACCCTGCGGCAAGGGCCGGAATTTTCTACGGGCAAACCGCACTGGCAGTTGCTACGCGGGGAGGTGATCGTAGCTGAGGTGTTGGGGACTATCACGGCATGGTGGGTTGAGTGACCAACGGGAGCGCAGGGCGCGCTGAGCCGTGCCTACGGGGGCTATCGCACTTCCCTGTTCTCCCACGACAAATAGCGCGGGTTGTGTACAATGAGACGCAGGCCGGGGTCGCAGTGGCCAGGGCGCCCAGTATGCCGAGGAGCCATAGCTTTGTGGCTTGAGTAGACCGCTCAGGCCACAAAGGCGCGGTCGAGCGCCAGACCCAGGAACAGGACCGCCAGGTACACGGTGGAATAGCGGAAGAGCCTCACCGCCCATACCCGCTCCAGGGAGCGATACAGCTTTGCGGAGAGGGCCACAAAAGGGACGCCCAGCGCGAGGGCTGTCGCGAGATACAGCGCCCCGAAGAGGCCCAGCGCGGCGGGCAGCGCCGTCAGCGCCACGAGAAAGACGGAGTACAGGAAGATCTGTCGTCCCGTCTCCTTGTCGCCCAGCGCCACCGGAAGCATGGGTATATTCACCTTCCTGTAGTCCTCCTTGAACATCAGCATCAGGGCATAGGCGTGAGGCGGTGTCCAGAAGAAGACTATCAGAAACAGGAAGATGGCAGACAGGTCTATGCTGCCGGATACTGCCACCCAGCCAATCAGGGGCGGAAACGCCCCCGCTGCGCCTCCCACGACGACGTTCTGGTGCGTCCGCCGCTTCAGGTAGACGCTGTAGAGCAACACGTAGTACAGCCATGCCCCTGCGCTCAGAGCGGCTACAAGGGGACTGATCAGGAGTAACAGGAGAATCGATAGCAGGCTGATGGCTATACTGAAGACCAGCGCTTTCCTGGGAGCGACCTGTCCCATGGGCAGAGGCCGGCGGCGAGTCCGCTCCATAGCCACGTCCAACTCCCGGTCCAGATAGCAATTCAACGCGCCCGCTCCGCCGGAGCAAAGGTAGCCGCCCAACATAAGGAACCCCGCCGTGCTCCAGGCTACGGAGCCGCCCCCGGCCGCCAGCATCCCGGCAGCGGCGCTTATCAGAAGCAGGAGGGCAATCCTGGGCTTGGTGAGCCGGAAGTACACCCTGGCTGTGAAGAGCAGGCGCGGGTACAGCGACGCGGATGGCCCGCTCGATGGAGAGTAGGCCTTCATGCGGCTACTCCAGGATTGGCCCTGCCGGACGCAGTCACGGAATGACCAACGCCCCTCGCCCTAACGATGGCCGCCGGGAGAGCCGCGGCCCTGTGGGCCATGTGAGTCCATTGTATCGTAACCATATCCTCTATCGATCTTCCGCGCAAAGGTATAGACGCGCAGGTCGGCAATGCCCCTCCGGTCCGGGTCACGCATACCCCGGTTAGTATCACGAGGAAGGCAACGACCACCGGCGACACTATCAGCCGCCGGAAGTGGATTCACGCCATGAGGTAACTAATTGCTCTTGGCGTACCTGCGTGCCCTCTCGACTGCGCCTATTGTACCGCAGTACGACATTTTTCTCTACGCCTCCCGTCATGGAGAAGTTCGCAGGTTTGACGAGATACCCTTGCACATTCCAGGCATTTTTCGTAGATGGTGGGAGATGTCGGCAATTTGGTCGGCAAAGGGGTACTTCCTCAAAAGATGGTCTTGGTTACTTTCGCCACTCCTGCCAAGAGGTCTTCAACCTGATCTGCTGTCGGCTCCGGTTCGTTGGCATGGTCGCACAGATTACGTAGGTCGCCTAAGAACTGTATGGAGCGCCATTGAGGGATTTCTATAGCGTTTGCATTCTTCAGGGCATCGTTCAGGTCGGAGATTGTGGGCTTCGCCTTCCGAACCGTTACTCCGTGATTTCCACAGACCTCTTTAAGGTGCCTCTCCAGGACTACTCCGGCCACTGCGCCCGCCGCCCTAGTGAACTTGTTCTTGGCAAGCTCTTTGGCTGCGTCCAACTCAGAATCGAATAGGTCAGCTTGGGCCAGTTGACGAATATCAAAGAGCGAGCTTCGGAAGCGTTCTCCTATAGACTTCACAAGGCTCAATTGCTGGGAAAAGCGAGGGATTGCTGCATCGGGCCCCACCACCTTGGAACTCCCCAACGTGACGTTGAGTTCCTGAAGGTAGTCCTCGATAGTATAATTCTCGAATGTGATGTTCTTGCGTGACTTTGGCTTTTCGTAGTACCGGGTGAAGTCTGAAAGCCTGTCTGGTAGCAGCTGTCGGACTAGGGCCTTAGCCTCAGAGTACCAGGGCTGGTACTCATCCTTGAACGACGGAATTGATTGGATGAACTCCTCTGCTTTATCCCCCAACGATTCTTTGGCGACACGCGCAAACTCTTGAGGAGAGCATTCGTGTAGCATTGCATAGTGCAACTGCCCACCCTTGTCAGTCAGAGCATCAAGGTCCTTCTTGTAGCGGTCTATGTTCACCATCCCAATAACTCCTTCTTCGTATTGAACGCTCACCCCTCCACGGCACGACCTCCAACTCGTACAGCAGGTTAGCCGGCAGCATTGAGTACACCGCTCCCGTGTCCACCAGCGCCGTCACCGGCTCAAAAAGGGCCTCTTTGTCTCGTCCCACCACAGTGCTCGTGGGAAAGGCCCCCACGCCAACGCTCCCCCCTCGACCCAGACCTACCCGGGCGTGAGCCTGAGATGCTTGGGAGGCTCGTCCGGCAGCTGCCAGACTATCTCCTCGTGGTCCCAGTCGCGGTGGTAGGCGTTGGCCGCTGTGACGCCGATGTTGTAGCCGTGCTCAAAGGCGGCCCAGTCCCGGTCCTCAATGGCCCTGTTCATGGCCGTCAGGGGGCCCTTGATGAACGCCTCCAGGTGTGCCGTGTATTTGGGGCGCGTTATCTCCCCCATCCTGAGCGCCTTCTCCACCTCCGACGACTGAAGCGCAGCCAGCTTCCAGTTACCGGCCTTGGCGGCATAGTAGAGGATCCAGTACCTGTCGCTCACCTCCGCCATCAGGCGGGCCAAGCCCGGCTGTAGACTCCCAAGCTGGTCCAGGGTAATCTCCGTATGAGACGTGCGCGCTACCGGCTGCTGGTCTTGTGTCATGCGTCTACTCCCCGATTCAATGTAGAAATGGCCTCCCAGTCATGCTATCACATTGAAGACATATGACCAAAGCGCCCCCTTTGTGGGTTGTGTCAAGGCATTGCGCGACGGCCTGAATTCAGCGCTAGCAATGGCTATGACGATGCGCTAACTTTATGATGTCGTCCGGACGATCATATTGACAAAGTCCGTACTAAGTAATATGATAAAGATGGTCGTAAGAGAAGCCGAAATCTCGGCAGACAAAGGTTGCCGGGATGGAGCGGCCTTGCGAAATAGGACACCAAATGCTAGCTGTTTAGGACAATGCGATGGCAAGTCCACATAAACTTCATGCTAAAGGGCGAGCGAGCGAAGCAAGCTGCTACGTATGTCGAAGCCGCCTTGTGGGTGTACGCAGGCGCTTCCGGGGAGCCTTCATGCCCCTGCCCGTCTGCTACGTATGTCGAAGCCGCCTTGTGGGTGTACGCAGGCGCTTCCGGGGAGCCTTCATGCCCCTGCCCGTCTGCTTCGCCACTCTAGCAGGCCTGTTCCTAACCATCGGCTTGGCGCTGACAGTATAGCCCGGGACCGACGCTACTCTCCAGGCCCCTGTATCACCAGCTTGCCGGAGAAATCGCGCGCCTCCATCACCCTGTGAGCCTCGGCCACGTCCTGGAGCGGAAAGACCCGCCCCACCACGCCGTGAAGCTCCCCCCTGTTGATCACGCTCATCATCTCGCCAAAGGAACGCCTGGTGCGGCCGCCGCTGCCCATCAACGTAAGGGGCCTTCCCTGGAGCATCGACAGGTCAATGTCGGCTTGAGCGCCGGACGTGACGCCGGTGATGACCAGCCGGCCGCCGGGCCGTAGGCTCAGGAGGTTCTCCCGCCACACCGCAGCGCCCACCACGTCCATGACCATGTCCACTCCACGTCCGCCGTTCAGCTCCCTTGTGGTCATGCTGAACTCAGGGTAATCGCGATAGTTGATGCCCTCGTCCGCCCCCAGCTCCTTCGCGCGGTCCACCTTCTCGTCCGTGCCCGCGGTGGTGATGACCTTGGCGCCAATGCGCTTGGCTATCTGGATGGCCGCGCTCCCGACGCCGCTTCCCCCGGCCTGCACAAGGATGGTCTCCCACGGCTGAAGCTGACCCCGAACCATTAGGCAGTGCCAAGCCGTGTGGAAGGCGAGGGGTATGGCAGCGGCCTCCTCAAATGACATGGAATCGCGGAAGCGGTGGACGTTGACGGCGGGGACGCTGCACAGCTCCGCGTGGCCTCCATCCACGTCCACGCCTATCCTGATCTGGTTTTCGCAGAACTGGTCCTGCCCCTGGAGGCATGGGCCGCAGGCATCGCACTTCACTCGGTTGTCCACCAGTACCCTGTCGCCGACATTGAATCCCTCGACGCCGGGGCCTATTTCGTGTATCTCGCCGGCCATGTCGCAGCCCAGTATCCTGGGCAGAGCCGACGCCCTCCCCCCACCGGAGCGTACGCCCAGGTCCAGGTGGTTCAGGGCGCTGGCTCGCACCCTCAGTACCACCTCGCCGGGGCCCGCCGTCGGGTCCGGCCGGTCGCCGTAGATGAGCTTGTCCACGTCGCCATGTTCCGCAATGTAAACCGCCTTCATTTGGGCCCTCCTCAGAAGCCGAGTGTCCGCAACCTGCAAGTCAAATTGAACGTAGTTTACCACAATGTTCCCTGGACTCCGCCAGATAAGGCTCTGACTTTGGTAGATGCCCGGCGCGTTCAATCCAGCGTCCGTCTACGCTCCGCGTCCGTTGATAATCGTCCCGTAAGGTGCGATAATTGGGCAGTGAACGGGATGGAATTTATAAGGCGGGTCAGGCGCTACGCCCGAAGGAACGGATTCGAGTTCTATATTGAGTCTCGTCATGGTAAAGGGAGTCATCAGACCGTGCACGTTGGTGGTCGACATACGCGTGTTCAGCATGGTGAGATCGCCCCAGAACTTTGGCCTCTATGTTCAGAGATCTGAGCATCGACAGAATTGATAGAAGGGAGTTCTAACATGAGATACGTTTACCCCTGCGAGATAGACGGGAATGAATACGATGGCGAGGGTTTCGTGGTGACTTTCCCTGATGTATACGGAGCCACGACTGGCGGGTGGTCTTGGGAAGAAGCGCTGGAGAACGCAGAGGACGCTCTTGTCGCCGCTCTGGGCTCCCATTACTACTTCAAGCAGGATCTGCCACTTCCTAGCGCCGTTAAAGAGGGCCAGCAGCCTATACCCCTGCGGCCCATTGCCGCTGCAAAGGTCGCCCTCAACACGGCCCTGCGCAAGCGCGGCATGACCAAGGTTGCGCTTGCTGAGAAACTGGGCATCACGGAATCGGCGGTGCGCAAACTCTGCAATCCGGATCACCACTCGCACATGAGCACGATTGAACGAGCCCTCAAGGTTGTTGGGCTTTGCCTGGTGGTCGAATCCGTGGACGTTGCGGGTGTAGCGGCAAGCCCAGTCCCTTCGTCCATCGGATAACGCCCTTTACCGAATGGCCCGATTGCGCTATAATATCGCACGGAGTCCGAACCCAAGCTAAGGAGGATTGATATGGCAGAGAACAAGTCCCACTTGGAGATAAACTACTGCGTGGCTTGAGGATACCTTCCTCAGGCCGCTTGGATAGCGACCGAGTTCTTTAGCGAGTTTGGCAGCGCCATGGCCATAACCCTGACCCCGGTGGATGATGGCCGTCTGGAGGTGTACTTGGACGGCGAAACCCTCTTCGACCGCAATGCTGCGGGCGGAGCGTACCCGTCCTTGACTGAGGTTCGCGGAATGAAGAAGACCGCTCGGGATAGGGTATCGGTAGCAGCCAACTAGACGGCGCACAGCTTGGACCGATAGAAGAGGGGCGGGACCGGCCAACGGTCTCGCCCCTCTTCATATTGCGTACGGCAAGCTGGAAAGGCATCGAAAGGCTTGTGCGCGCCCGGAAAGAGCGTGGGACTCCGTAGGGTGCCTGGCTCCATCTCTGCCGCTGGCCCCTCCCACCCTCAGGGGCTCCCCTCCCCTTCACGTATACCTAGCTGCAGATGTCTCTCACCGTCTGCTGCGCCAGTTCATCGGGCACATCCGAGCGGACGATAGCCCGACCTATGTCTTCCAGAAGCACCCAGTTTATCCTGCGGGACGTGGCTTTCTTGTCCATCTCCATAGCCTTCAGCACGCCATCCGGGCTGACGCCCGGCGAAGAGGTGGGCAGGCCAAAGCCTCTCAGCGCCGCGGTATACCTCTCCACGGCCTCCCGCGGGATGAGACCCATGCGCCAGCCGATCTCCCCCGCCGCCACCATGCCCGCGGACACCGCCTCGCCGTGAAGCAGCGACTCGTACCCGGTAGCGGCCTCCAGCCCGTGCCCAATGGTATGTCCATAGTTCAGTAGAATACGCCTGCCGGTCGTCTCCTTCTCGTCCTCCTGCACAATCCTGCCCTTGATAGCCATGCTGCGGCGGATCACCTCTGCGGTTATCTCAGGCTCCAGGTCCAGCAGGGACTCAACCCTCTCCTCAAAGAGTTGGAAGAGGGAAGAGTCCAGGATGAGTCCGTGTTTTATGGCCTCGGCCCAACCGGAGGCCAGCTCCCTGGGAGGCAGCGTACTGAGCGCGCTCAGGTCTGCCAGGACCATTCTGGGCTGGTAGAAAGCCCCCACCAGGTTTTTTCCGGCCGGGAGGTTGACCGCCGTCTTTCCCCCGATAGAGGCGTCCACCATCGCCGCCAGGGACGTTGGAGCCTGAACCAAAGGCACGCCCCGCAGAAACGTCGCCGCCACGAATCCCGCCAGGTCCCCCACCATGCCACCACCCAACGCTATGATCGCGCTCCCCCTCTCGCAGCGCTGCTCCGCCAGCCAGGCATATATGCCCCCGGCCGTAGCCAGAGTCTTGCTGGCCTCCCCGGCCGGGACGGTATAGGTATGCGCCTCTATGCCCGACCTCTTCAACGCTTCCTCAACGCGCCGGCCGTGAAGCTCCGAGACAATCGAGTCGGTAACCACGTATACGGGGCCGCGTAGACCTGCGCCCAATAGATACTCCCCAATGTCGTCCTGGATGCGCCAGTCCACGAAAACGGGGTAGGCCGCAGACGGCGCCTCGACAACGAAGGTCGGAGCCCGCTCTCTTGAAGTAACTTCAGCCATTGTTCAACCCGTCCTTTCACGCCATATTCTGAGCGCTTCCTGGGCCACTTCCTGAACAGTCAGGCCATCGGTGCGCACCACCCCTTCCGCCAGGTCGTAGTAAGCCTGCCGCTCCGCCTTGAGCTCTCTCACTCGCTGAATGGGGTCCGGCCCGGCCAGCATAGGCCGGACCTCCACCGTCTCATCGCCATTTTGGGGTTGACCCAGCCGTTGCACGATGGTCTCCGGCTCGGCCTCCAGGCATACGATGACTCCGGATGCAGCCATCGCCGAGTAGTTGTCAGGATCGACTATCGCCCCTCCGCCCGTGGACACCACCACCCCGGATTCGGCGCAAGCCCTAGCCACAGCCTCCTTCTCCAGGTAGCGGAAAACGGCCTCTCCGTCCTCCTCGAAGATATCGGCGATGGACTTGCCGGAGACGCGGACGACCTCTTCGTCGGTATCCCAAAAGTCCCAGCCCTGAATTCCGGCTATCGCGAGGCCCACCTGTGACTTGCCGGAGCCTGAAAAGCCTGTGAGTATCAGTTTATTGCTCATTTGCCTTGCGCCAATGCCTTGCTCGGTCACCGGGAGTGGAGCCAAGTCTCCAAAGTCTGGGGGAACTCACCCAGGCTCCCGACGGCCAGATGGGGCGTCGCTATCTTCTCCTGGCCTTCCGCTGCGCCCAGGAGCGCAGTCCACATATCGGCCCGGTTGCCCCCGTGGATGTCGTTGGCAATGTGGTCTCCCAGGTGTACCGCCCTGTCCGGGGACGTCCCCAGCGCATCCAGTGTCATGTGGAACATCTCCACGGACGGCTTGCAGAGCTTCACCTCGTCCGAGAAGGTGAGAGCCTGGAAGAAGTCCAGCAGGCCGTGGTCGGCCAGGTACCGGCGGAACAACCTGCCGGGGGTCATGCCTGTGTTGGATATCATACCAAGCCGGTATCCCCGACCGGATAGCTCCTCCAGCGTTCCGCGGGCCTCCGGGTCCACCTGCGGAGGGAAGTCGAAGAAGGACTCCGCATACCAGTAGGTGATGCGCTCCACCACCGCGCCGTCCAGGCGCCGCGACAAGCCTTCATCAATGAAGTCTATGAACATGTTGACCTGCTCGTCAAAGGTGACGTCCTTCTCCGCCTGATGTATTACGCGACAAGCGCGAAAGCAGCTTCTATACGCCTCTCGAAGGTGGTCCATGTCGAACTCATAGCCGGCATCGGTGAGGGCCTCCAGAGCGCCATCCAGCCGGCGCTGCGTCCGCGCCCTGCCAAGCTCGCGGTTGTCTATTATCAGGGTCTGCCACAGGTCGAAGGTGATGGTGTCGATGGCGGCCATAGGCATTTACTCCAACTTCAGCAGCTTTCCGGCCATCACGTCCACCAGGCCCATGTCCGTCAGCTTCAATTCAGGGATAACCGGAAGGGCGAGAAAGGACAGCACGGAGAAAGGGGAGTGTACCGAGCAGCCAAGTTCCCGGGCCAGTCCCTCCAACTCCTCAATCTTGGCCGCCACCGTCTCCAGGGGTTCCGGCGAAAGCAGCCCGGCTATGGGCAGCGGCAGCGAGGCCTGGGCCATCCCGTCCGCGGCCACCGCCAGCCCGCCCTGGTTTCGCTCGACTTCCTTGATTGCGGCGAATATGTCCCCGTCGTCCACGCCAACCACAACGATATTGTGGGAGTCGTGGGCTACGGACGTTGCCAGGGCGCCTCTCTTCAGGCCAAAGCCCTTTACCAGCCCAACGCCCACGTTGCCCGTGGCGTGGTGCCGCTCCATCACCACCAGCTTCAGCAGGTCGCGGCCCGCGTCCGCGACTATGCTGCCGTTGCTGCGGCTGGGGCGTTCATCCACCCTGCGGGTCACTATCTGACCCGGCACTATCTCTATCACCGGGAAGGTCTCTGTCGCGTTGGAGTCTAACGCCAGCCCTTCAACGGCGAAGGGCTTGACCCGCACCGTTCGCGACATGGCCTCGTTGGGGGGCATGGCAGCGTCGAACAGCGCCTGCCCGTTCTCGGCAACCAGCCTGCCCCTGTAGTAGACCTGCTCAATATCCAGCGTCTCCAGGTCCCGGAGCGTCAACATGTTGGCGAGATAGCCCGGTGCTATGCCGCCCAGTCCCTCCAGGCGGAAGTACTCTGCAACGTTGAGAGAGGCCATCTGGATTGCCCTCACCGGGTCCAGGCCAAGGCGTATGGCCTTGCGCACGACAGCGTCCACATCGCCCTCTTTCAGGATGTCCAGGGCATTCCGATCGTCCACAACCAGCATACAACGGTGGTAGTTCCCATGGTTGACCAGGGGCAGCAGCTCCTCCAGGTTCTTCTCCGCGGAACCCTCCCTGATCATGAGCCTCATGCCCCGGCGCAGCTTCTCCAGACCCTCTTCGTACTCAGTGGACTCGTGGTCGGACCCAATGATGGGCGACAGGTAGGCATTGAGGGCTTTGCCCCTCACCCTGGGCGCGTGGCCGTCCTTGGGCCGTCCGTGGGCCGCCTGCACCTTCTCCAGAACGTGGTCATCGCCGCTGATGACGCCAGGGAAGTTCATGATCTCTCCCAGACCCAGGACGCCCTTCCATCGAAGGGCTTTCTTTATGTCCTCCGGCCCCAGCGTTGCGCCGGAGGTCTCCATGTCGGTGGCCGGCACGCAGGAAGGGGCCATGAAGAAGAGGTCCACGGGAACCCTGCGAGCGCAGTCCATGATGTAGCGCATCCCGTCCAGCCCAAGCACGTTGGTCACCTCGTGCAGGTCCGTCACAGCTGCCAGGGTGCCCCTGGGCACGACGGCCCTGGCGAACTGGTCTACGTGGAGGTAGGCGCTCTCCAGGTGGAAGTGACCGTCTATGAACCCGGGCGCCAGGTATTTGCCGCCCAGGTCAACGACCCTCCGCGCGTCCGTGTAGTCGCCAACGCCCGCGATGCGGCCCTGATGCACAGCCACGCTGCTCTCCTCGATCTCGCCGGTGAAGGTGTTGACGATGCGGGCGTTGGCCAGGACCAAGTCCGCCGGAGCGTCGCCCCTCGCTACTTCTATGAGTCCCTTAAGGTCCATCCGTGCCTCCCGAAAGGGCGTAGATGTCCGCCAGCGAACGGTATCTTTCGTCGTAGTCCAGGCCGTACCCAACCACAAACCTGTCCGGCGCCGTGCAGCCAACGTAGTCCGGGACAACGGGCGTCTCCCTGCGGGACGGCTTGTCCAGCAGGGCGCATATCCGCACAGAGGCGGCCCCCTTCCGCCGGAGGTAGCGCACGGCGTATGACGTGGTCAGGCCGGTGTCCACTATGTCCTCCACGATAAGCGCGCTCCGATCCTTTACGGGGCTGGCAACTCCCATGTGAAGCTTGATTCTTCCTGAAGAGACGGAGCCGCTGCCGTAGCTGGACGTGCGCATAAAATCTATCTCCATATTGCGCTGAATCTCCCGCACAAGGTCAGCCATGAATATGAACGAACCCTTCAGTATGCCCACCATCAGGGGCATCTCGTCCGGATAGTCCCCCTCAATCTGCCGGGCCAGGCGTTTGACCATGTCCGCTATCCTGGCCCTGGGAATAAGCAGCTTCAGCGTCTCCGATGAGTTCATCGCAACTCCCCAGCGAATATAGCAAGGCGTCTTGAGACTGTCAATGAAGGGAGACGCCGTGCCATCCTCTCCGAGGCGGTAAGCTCCGTACAGCCATTTGCAGCTGTCTTACCTGCTCACCTTTAGCGTCCTTGAAGTTCAGCCGAATACTGATATCAGATAGAAGCTTGCCAACGCAGAGTTGGCTAGGATATGGTGCTGGGACACGCTAGTACCCTTAGGGAAACAGGGTATTCAGAGGTTAGTCAGAAAGCTACCTTCTGGATGGCTTGTGAGGTGAGTTTGGCAGCAACCACGTTCTCAATTAACTGCCTCTCGATCATTTCAATGCTGTCCTTAGACGCTACAGGCACATTACATACTTTGGCTAGACGCAATAGAAAGTCTTTCTTGCGAGGTTGGTTGATGGAGGCGAGCAAGCTCTCTGCAACTTCCCGAGACTCAGCGTCGTTGAGTTTCTGAGCCACTTCGTCAAGAATTTCCTCCAGATGCAAACCCTCTAATGGTACCTTTTTAGCCTTCGGCTTTTCCACAAGTCGGAGCTTGGCCTTGCCTTGGATAAGCAGGTCAAACTCGCGGTCGTCCATTGAATTCAAGGCATCCGCGAAAGCAACGAACAACTTAGCTATGGTTTGTTTTGACTCACTCATATAGAACGCCATATTAAACCCTCTTGAGGAACTCTGTAGTCAACTCCTCCATCTCTTCTTCGGCTATGGTTCGCCTTCCAGAGGCGATGCTCCCAAGTACCACAGGTACCCCGTACTGCGGGGCTGGTCCATATGGAGTGTCGATTCTTCGGATGAAGGTGTCAAACACGGGCACATTGGCGCGTCTGACCCTTTCAATAAATGTGTATTGAGCCTTTATTGGTTGACCTCCGTATACTCGTACCATCGTTGGTATTATACCTATGATTGACGGAGCAATTCTGCCATAGGTAAGCGCGCCAGGTCCTTCAGTGTAATCGTTAAAGTTTTTTGCAAGTTCGTCAATATGTCGCTTCAACTCATCAATCCCCAATGTCGACAAGTAATCCGGGATCGCTGGTATCAAAATCCGGTCGCTGGCGACGATAGCCGTCTTCGTCACGATGTTGAAATTCGGCGGACAGTCAATTATGACGTAGCCGTAATTTCCCTGAATAGACGGCGTTTCTAATCCGTCTAGCAATCTCGAATGCAACCTCAAAAAATTGATCTGAGCTTGGCGCATAGTACCAGCACTTAACCGCGCTGCCAATTCTAAATCTATGTTGATCAGCGACAAATGGGAACAAATGAGGTCAACGCCCCCTCCATTACTGCTTTCACTAAGAATCTTGTTGATGGTTGGTGGGTTGACGATGAGAGAAGACAACTCAAGGTTCTGGTCTTGATCTATGTAGGCGTCGTACCAGTTGCGGATGGTCTTGTTATTAGAGTAGTTTTTTGCCCAAGAATCCACACTGATTAATGAAAATGTGAGACTGGCTTGCGGGTCCAAGTCAACCAGCAAGACTCTTTCCCCGCGCCAAGCGAGTTCTGCGGCGATGTTTGCAACTACGGTGGTCTTTCCTACACCACCTTTGTAGTTGATTACGGAAACTATCTTCACCTACAGGACTCCATCTAAAGGAATGACAACAGCGAGTCCATAGTACATATCACCAGCTATCGTACACTATCAGAATGCCAGCGTTTTGCATAGCTATTCACACCACTCCTGTAGTGTACAAGGCATGGAGTATCAGGTGTCAACCCCTAGCTCATCCAGAAGGTGGACCCCTGTAGCGTCTTGGTGACCTCTATGCGCACTGGGAAGGCCTCCTTCAGCTCCTCTATGTGGGTGATGACCACTATCTTCTGAAAGTCGTCCTGGATGGCGTTTATAGCCTCAACCAGCTTCTCCAGCCCGGCGGCGTCCTGGCTACCGAACCCCTCGTCGATGAACAGCGTGGGCAGCGGCGCCCCCGAGCGATGCGCCAGCAGCCTGGACAGGGCGATGCGCAGGGCAAAGTTGATGCGGAACGCCTCGCCGCCGCTGTAGGTCTCATAGCTCCGTGTGCCCAGCTCGTCGGAGATCTTGATGTCCAGGGTCTCCCTGGGGTCGCCACCGCTGCGCCTCTCCCTCTGGGTCTCCAGCTTCAGGCTCATCCGGTAGTCGCTGACGCGGCCCAGAATCTCGTTGGCCTGGTTCTCCAGCTCCGGGATGGCCTGCTCGATGAGAAGCGCCTGTATCCCGCCCTTGCCAAAGGCCGTCGATAGCTGGTCGTACACCCCCTTCTGGAGTGAGGCTTCGGTCAGCGCCTTGACGCTTTCCTGCCGTTGGCCCTCCAACTCAAGGCAGCGTTCCAGCCGCGCCTGCGCCTCGCCCAGGTCCTTCAGCAGCCGCTGCTGCCGGCTCCTGAGTTCATCCAACGCGCTCCGCGTCTCCCGGTGCGCGGCGAGGATGCCTGGCAAGGCAGTGTTGGCCTCCCTCAGGGGCGGCATTGCTTCCTGCGCCTCCTCCAGCCGCAAGCGGCTTGCCGTCAGCAGCGATGCCTCCGACTCCAGGGAGGCGGCCAGTTGATCGACCATGACCCCCGCGGCCCTCGCTTCCTCCACCTCCCTTGTCAGGCTGTCCCGGCGCTCCTGCGCCTTGCCAAGCTCACTGCGACGCTCGTTTTCCATCCTTGCCAGGTCTTTCTCTAGGCCACCTCTCTCCGACTCCGCCTTATGGATTTCTTCCTCGTTCTGCTGATAGGAACTGAGGATGCTCGGCAGGGCGGAGAGCGTCTCTCTGAGAGGGGGCATGGCGTCCTGGATTTCCTTCAGCCGCAGGTGGCTTGCCGCTAGCAGCGATTCCTCAAACTCCAGCGAGGCTGACAGCCTGTCCGCCTCTGCGCCTGCTGCATTGGCCTGCTCCACGTCTCTGGTCAGCCTGTCGCGGCGCTCCTGAGCTCCGGCCTGCTCCTTGCGCCTGTCGCTCTCGATCCTGGCCAAGTCTTTCTCCAAGCCCAACGCCTCCGTATCCACCCTCTTGATAGCTGCCTGATTGCCGCGGTGAGTACCGGCCTTCTCCTCTCCCTGGGCGCGGTAGCTCGAAGCGAGGTGGAGGCAGCCCTCCGGGCCAAGGACGTTGTCGCACAGGGGACACGCGGCCTCTGCTCCGTTGGGTCCGGCTGCCTCCTGGAGAAGGTCCACCTTCACTCGCAGGTCGTTCATCTCATCCTTCAGCCGGGCATTCTCAGCGCCCAGGTAGCGAGCCTCAGACTGAAGCTCCTGTATGCGCTCTCTGTGGCTCTCCGCCTGCGATGATGGCGCGGCAAGCTCAGCGATAAGGGTCGAAGCAGCGGCCAGCTCCGTCTCCAGCAAGGTCAGTTCCCCCGCTCTGGCTCGCAGCTCCCGGAGGCGACTTTCTCCCT
Source organism: Dehalococcoidia bacterium (assembly GCA_965263185.1). Taxonomy (GTDB): domain Bacteria; phylum Chloroflexota; class Dehalococcoidia; order Lucifugimonadales; family UBA2985; genus JAPPHY01. The sequence goes on from OZ253588.1 coordinate 440,954, forward strand.
CTGTAGCTCTTGTTTCACGTTCTTGTATCTCGCTGCGGAGTCGATTCTCCTCCCGCTCCAGCCTCTCCAACTCCTGCTGAAAGCCCTGGAGACGCAACTCCTCTTCCCTCAAGACGGCGTTGGCCTCCCTGAGGTAGTGAGTCCTGGCCTGAAGCTCCTGTGTACGCGATCTGTGCCCATCCGCTACTTCGGAAGGCGCGGCAAGCTGCTCCAGGGCAGTCCTCACTACGGCCAACTCCGCTTCCAGTGTGGGGAGCTTGGCCGAGTTGGCCCGGAGCGTCTCCAGCCGCTTGCTCCCCACCAACACCCGCGACTCGCGCTCCTTGATCTCGTCCAGGATGCGCTCCTCCTCACGCTCCAGCCTCTCCAACTCCTGCTGAAAGCCCTGGAGCCTCTGGGACTCCTCCTGGAGCGACTCCAGCTTAGCCTCCAACTCCTTCTCCTCTCGCCCGATGCCGGCCAACTGCGCCTGTATTTCCGCCAGCCGAAGCTCGTACTCCCCTTTGTAGGAGAGTTCCCGGTCTATCCCCGCTATCTCAGACTCCAGGCGTTCCACCGACCTCTCCCGTTCGCGTGATTCCACCCTGGCCTTGTCCGCAAGGTCGTCATACCGCGAGAGGTCCAGCACCTCGCCCAAGAGTTCCTTGCGCTTGGCCGGTGTGCTGGTGGTGAACATATCGGCGCGGCCCTGGAGGATGAAGGCGCTGTTTACAAATGTGTCGTAGTTCATGTGCAGAAGGGAGCGTATCTTCGCCTCGGTCTCGCGGACGGAGTTGCCGGTGACGGGCTGGGGGCCGCTCTCCGTGTCGTAGAAAAGCTCAAGCACAGTGGATCCCTGTCGTCCCCTGGCCGAGCGTGCGAACCGCCTGGACACCCTGTAACGCCCATCGCCGACCTGGAACTCCAGGTCCACCTGCATCTCGCTCTCGCCCTGGAAAATCAGGTCTTCCTGCACCCTGGCGCGAGCGTGGCCCCACAGCGCCCACGTTATGGCGTCCAGGAGCGCCGACTTGCCATGCCCATTCTCGCCGCACAGGCAGGCAACGTGGACGCCCTCCAACTCCAGCGTTGGGGCGTTGTCCCGATACGACAGGAAGTTCTTGACCGATAGCCTTAGTGGTATCAAACCGCTCCTTACGTCCCTGAGTGTCAACCGGCCTGCCGACGGCGCTCAGTAGAATATGAGCACAAACCGGCCACCTTTTGCAATAGCCCCTGACCCCCGCCTTTGACGAATGTTGCCCATGCCCCTAAACTTGGAGATGGGCCTTGGCCTTGATGGATGGCGCAGGCCCATTGTTCTTCATACCGACTTCGGAGGGAGCATACGCAATGGACACCCCGGGAGCGCTGTCCGCGGAGGACGTGGGTCTCTTCACGGACCTGTACGAGCTGACTATGGCCCAAGGCTATTTCCGGCAGGGAATGTCCTCCCATGCCACATTCAGCCTCTTTGTGAGGCCTTCGCGGGTCGGAAGGTCGTACCTGGTCACAGCCGGCCTGGAGGACGTTCTGCGATACTTGCAGGACTTCTCCATTTCCCCCGGCGCCATCGACTACCTGCGCTCCACCGGCGCCTTCACCGACGACTTCCTGGGCTACCTTTCGGACCTCCGCTTCACCGGGCGCGTGCGGGCCATACCGGAGGGGCGCCTCTACTTCCACCACGAGCCTATGATGGAGGTTACCGCCCCCATCATAGAGGCGCAGATCATAGAGACCCTGGTCATCAACCGGATGAACCTCCAGAGCCTCATTGCCACAAAGGCGGCGCGTTGCGCCTGGGCCGCGCAGGGGCGGACTATGGTGGATTTCTCGCTGAGGCGCGCCCAGGGCATTGACGCCGGCATGATGGCGGCCCGGAGCAGCTACATCGCGGGCTTCAACTCCACCAGCAACGTCCTGGCCGGCAGGACCTACGGCCTGCCCTTAACCGGCACAATGGCCCACTCATTCGTTGCCAGCTTTGAGCGGGAGATAGACTCATTCAGGGCGTACGCGGAGAGCTTCCCCGACGACACTGTGCTTCTCCTGGATACCTACGACACCATCAAGGCCGCGGCCAAGGCGGCGGAGGTGGGCCTTGAGATGGAGGCTCGCGGGCATCGGCTGAGGGCCGTGCGACTGGACAGCGGAGACCTTGAGACGCTGAGCCGCGCGGTCCGCCACATCCTGGACGGGGCTGGGCTGGGCTACGTGCGGATACTTGTCAGCGGCGGCCTGGACGAGTTCCAGGTTGACCGGCTGGTCCAGGACGGCGCGCCAATCGACGGCTTTGGCGTGGGCACCCGCATGGCCGTATCCGGCGATGCTCCCTGGCTGGACATTGCCTACAAGCTGGTGAAGTTCGCCGGGCGCCCCGTGCTCAAGCTCAGCGCAGGCAAGGTCTCCCTGGCCGATGAGAAGCAGGTCTTCCGCCTTTACGACTCCGACCGCCGTCTCCGTGGCGACGTAATCGGCCTGTCGGACGAGCCGCCGCCAGACCCGGACGCGGAGCCTCTGCTGGAGACCTTCATGGAAGACGGCAGGATAGCGCAGCCGATGCCCACCGTCGCGGAACTGAGAGACCGCTTCCAGGCGGAGTTCGCCGCCCTGGACAACCGCTTCAAGACCCTCAGAAGCCCAGCCAAATACCCTGTGAGGCTGAGCAGACGGCTTCAGAGTCTCCAGAAGGAACTGACCAGGAAAGCCGGGGAGCGTTGAGGTTGGCATGACACTGGTCAGCCAAACCCCGCCAAGCCGTCACCGAGGCTTCCCCGCCCTCTAGCCGACCTCCACCTTAACCTTGTGCCGCGTCTTAACGTCCCGCGCCATCGCCACGTCCGCCACGCATTCCAGCCTCCATCGCAGCTTGGCTACGCCGGCGTGGGCCGGCGGCTCGGTTTCGATGTCCAGCCTGGCTTCGTACGTGATGGGGTAACCCTGAGGAAGGGTTGTATCGGCGAGAAACACAACGCTGCTGTGTACGTAGGTCTGCCGCACGTCCTTGGTCACCTGCTTTGGTATTCTGGGCGGCACATACGTGCCTCCTATGTTGAAGGGCGACCCGGCGTCCGAGGGCTGGCCGCTGGGCACCTGCACCGTGTAGCTCTCCAGGTACTGCTCCTCGCACACCAGGTCTACGCGAGCCTCCCTGATCTCCACATCGCTTCTGGGAGTCAGCTCCACCGTAGCGTGTATGGTCTCGCCCAGCCCGTAGGAGCGGTCTGCGAAGGCCAGCTTCAGGTCCAGTGGTCGTATTCTGCTAAGGGGCATTTGCGCCTCCTGTCTCTAGTTGAGACTCCGGGATAGTGGCTTTTGCACTGAGGACAAGCTCGGATGCGCGGCTTGGGCCGAACGCGCCATAAAAGAGAGGAAGCCCGGCGCCTGCGCCGGGCTTCCTCTTTCCATCCCTAAGGACGATATTTTCGAAGCCTTGTGCCCCGGCTTGGCCGGTCTATCCGACCGGAAGGGCTTGGTTCTATTGAATCCTTGAAGCCCTCCAGGCACCGGGCCTAAGACCCCGTTGGCTTGCCTCGCCGACTCTTCTGTTCACCTCGTATGGACTCTTCTATCCACCTCCGCCGAGTCGGCGAGGCGAAAATCAGGGAAGTGCCATCTGTGGTTCGATACGAACTTGAGAACCATTACGACCTCCTTCCATCCGAGTCTGCCCTTATCATACACCCCAAAGGAGGGTATTGCAATACCTGCTTTACGTGACTTTAAGGTGTTATAATAGCGTTAAATGGCCTAGGCAGAACATTGTTAGGAGTTTCTCGTAGTAGGCCAAGTAGCATGTCATACGGAAGCCAGTGCGCTAAGAATAGGCATTTCTGAAGCTATGACTCCCAAGACAAGCAACACACAATCGGGATTCGCATTGCATCGGGCGACGTGGCCAATTGCAATTGGCGTTGCGATTGCCTTGGCGTGGTTGGCGATTCAATGGGACGGCAGCCGCGAAGTTTCCGCCAACGATGCCGTCTCTGCTGCGTATCAGGGCTTTCTTTCTCTGGACACACTTCGCTACACCCGCAGTACCGAGAGGTATGCATGTCCTCATGAATCCTCAGCAAATGAAGAAACTGGGTTGCCGCTACATTCTTGCCAGTTGACGGAAGAACATGCTACCGGAGAGGTGGTCTTGCCTGATTCCTGGTATGAAAGGAGCGCAGTCTCCAATGTACCGCCTATAGAATTGGGGAAGGACGGGCCGAAGGAGACCCTCCTCCCGGATGGGACTCCTTTAGTAGTAAGCCGTAGGGGACCGAAGGAGATGATCGTAATGGACGGTACTCCATACTTGAAGTCCGGAGCGAATTGGGTGAAGAGAGCTGATCTGCGTTTCAGGTACGAGTTCGCTCGCTACTTCATGTTGGACACCCCCAGCTTCCTGGACGACTCCAGACCGGGGTTCAGCTATGAGGGGGAAGCAAGAGTAGATGGCGCTGTCACCAAGCATTACCGAAGCTACTCGGAAGGGTGGGGATATGCCACGACCCTGGAGGTGTGGGTAGGCGTAGAGGACGGAGTGCCCAGGAAAATACTCCGCCGAACTGAAGCTTTGGCTGACGCTCCTCCCCAATCACCTGAACCACCTATAGAGCTTGCCAATGGCATTCGGGTTCTTATCATGATCGATAAGTGGAAGTCAGACACAATAGTGTTCTATGACTTCAACAACCCAATTTCGATAGAGTCACCTCGAATGCTAAAGTGACGGTGATGGGATTGGCGACCTGTGTCGATGTCTAGCGAGAACCTGCATGCCGGCATACACTGGCGCCACGAATAAGCCCCGCCGCCGGGGCTCCCTACCTGTGTCTGGTCCACATGGTGTGGTAGTTCTCCCCTTTGATCACCGCGGAGAACTCCTCCATCTCCAGGCTGCGCATCTCCTCCAGGGCGCTGCTGCACGCCTGCACAGCCTCGCGGTGTCCTGAGTAGACGAAGCGCTCCAGGAGCCTCTGCCAGACCCCCTGATGGACCAGGCTCTCCACGTACTTGGGCCACGGCACAACCGTAATCTCCTTTGGCCGCGAGAACTGAGGCCTCATTCTCCTCAGGGCGCGCCTTCGCTCCTCAATCGTCCCCACCATAGGCACGACCTTAACCATAGGCGGCTCCTCCTCGCTGAAGCGCGTGTCTATGAGAAGGGTCTTCCGCAGGAGGGGGAAATAGATGGATATGACGTCCGCGCCATCGATGTTCCTGAAGATTTCATCCAGGTCTATGCGAAAATCGCCGTCCATATCAGAAGCAACCTTTCGAGACGAGCCGCCGGTTGGGACAACCGCGTTGGCCCGAGGCTCCGTCCCGAATCATTCCCGTGACGTTTCCGGGCCGGGGGTCTCCTTCGCAAAAGCAAAGGGGTCAGTGGATGTCGGTGAGATTGAAGACCCTTGCCCTAGAATCCATCATAAACCTATCATGCGCCTCTCAGGAGTGTCAAGGAAACTCGCCAGGATGAACGTCCTGGAAAAACCACTAGCCAAACAGGCGCAAGAACGATAACATAGTCCCCTATGATAGTCACACACATGATAAGAGAGAGGCTGGAGCAGGCCCTTCTGGAGGCACAGGAAAGGGGATTTCTGCCCAGAGTCGCCCCAATAGCAGTCTCGGTGGAGCGCCCCCAGAATTCCGACCACGGGGACTTTGCCACCAGCCTGCCCCTGAGGCTTGCCAGGTCTCTGCGAATGAACCCCTTGGAGATAGCTCAACGGCTGGCCCCTCTGATACACCCCGGCGATGCCCTGGCCCAGGTATGGGTGGAAGGGCCGGGCTTCATCAACTTCTCCCTGGAGCCGCGCTGGCTGGCCGCCCGCGTGGAGGATATTCTGGAAGAGGGTGAGTCCTACGGGAATGTATCGTTGGGCCAGGGAGAGCCCGTCCAGGTGGAGTTTGTCAGCATCAACCCAACGGGGCCTATCCACGTGGGCCACGCCCGCGGCGGTGTGCTCGGAGACGTCCTGGCGAAGGTGCTATCCGCCGCCGGCTACAACGTGACCAGGGAGTACTACTTCAACGACGCGGGGAACCAGATGGAGAACTTCTACAACTCCCTGTACGCCCGCTACCAACAGGCCCTGGGCCGCCAGGCGGAGATGCCACAGGGCGGATACATGGGCGACTACATGATGGACATGGCCGGGGAGATAGTCGCCGAAGAGGGTGAGCGCTTCCTGGACATGCCCCACCGGCAGGCGGTGGAAGAGCTGGGAGGGATAGGCCTGGGAAAGATGCTCAAGAGCATACAGGATGACGTGGAGCGTCTCAGAATACAGTTTGACGTGTGGTTCAGGGAGCGCACTCTCTACAGCGAGGGGCAGTACAAGAAGGCAATGGACATGCTGGAGGAGAACGGCCACTTGACCCAAAGGGAGGGCGCTACGTGGTTCGTCTCCACCGCCCTGGGAGAGGACAAGGACAACGTCCTCATCAGGGGCAGCGGCGTTCCCACCTACTTCGCCGCGGACATCGCCTACCACTACAACAAGTTCGTGGAGCGGGGCTTCTCCAGGGTGATAGACGTATGGGGCGCCGACCACCAGGGCCATGTCTCTCGGATGAAGGCCGCCATAGGGGCGCTGGGCATCGACCCCAGCAGGCTCACCATCATCATCAACCAGATGGTCACCCTCAAGAGGGGCGCTCAACTCCTGCGCGCCTCCAAGCGCACCGGTGAGGTGATAACAATCCAGGAGCTGCTGGATGAGGTTGGAACGGACCCATGCCGGTACTTCTTCCTGGCCCGTTCTCCGGACAGCCAGATGGACTTCGACCTGGAGCTGGCCAAGAAGGAGTCCACCGAGAACCCCGTCTACTACATCCAGTACGCCCACGCCAGGATAGCCAGCATCCTGCGTCTGGCCCAAGAGAACGGCATCGATTACCAGGAGGGCGATGTCTCCCTGCTCACCGACCCGGCGGAGCTGAGCCTTATCCGCAAAATGCTGGTCCTCCCGGAGCTCATCGAGTCTATGGCCGTGGCGCTGGAGCCGCACCACCTGCCCCACTACGCACAGGACCTGGCTACCGCCTTCCACTGGTTCTACCAGCAATGCCGCGTGGTCTCCAGCATCCCCGGAGAGGAGGCCGTATCCAAGGCCCGCCTGAAACTGGTAAAGGCCTCCGCCATTACCCTGGGCAGATGCCTCAACCTCATGGGCATGGAAGCCCCGGAGCGTATGTAGCGCGCGGCAACCTCCCCCCTTCCCGCCCGTCCGGCCTCCAATCCGGCCAGCGCCATTGACGACTCCGTAGGACGGTACGCATTGCATCTGAGGCGTCCTTTGTCTAAAATGGAGTTGCGAGACCCAAAACCACCTTCAAAGGGGGGACCTTATGCAAGACTTCTCAACGGAACAGCTGAGAAACATTGTACTACTCTCTCATGGAGGCGCCGGCAAGACCTCTCTCGCAGAGTCCCTGCTCTTTGCCACCGGGGCCATCACAAGAATGGGCCGCGTTGAAGACGGCAACACCACCTCGGACTACGAGCCGGAGGAGATCAAGAGGGGCAGCAGCGCCCAGATGGCGCTGGTCCCCTGCCTCTGGAACAACTGCAAGATCAACGTCATAGACACCCCCGGCTACGCCGACTTCCTGGGCGAGGTCGTCTCCGGCCTCAGGGTTGCCGATGGAGGCGTGGTGCTGGTGGCCGCGCCCTCCGGAATAGAGGTTGGCTCTGAGCAGGCGTGGTCGCTGCTGGACAAGCAGTCCGCGCCCCGCATAGTCTTTGTCAACAAGATGGACCGCGAGAACGCCGACTTCATGGGGACGGTAGACGCGCTCCAACAGCGATTTGGACGCACTTGCGTTGCTACCCACCTCCCCATTGGCGCGGCCGCCGACCTGCGTGGGGTGGTAGACCTGCTTGACACAGCCAAGGGCTATCCCCCGGAGATGGCGGGCGAAGCGGAGGCGGCCAAGGAGCGCCTTATGGAGGCTGTGGCCGAGACCGACGACGACCTGGCAACCAAGTACCTGGAGGGAGAAACCATCTCAGACGAGGAGCTCAAGGAAGCTCTGAGCAAGGGTGTGGCTTCCGCCCAGATAGCGCCCGTGATGCCAGGCTCAGCTACACTGGGAATTGGGGTACAGGAGCTCCTTGAGGCTGTGAGGGAGTACATGCCCTCTCCAGCTACGCGGCCAGTCGGCAGGAGGACTCGCCGGAGGCCGACCCGGAAGGCGCCCCGGCCGCGCTGGTCTTCAAGACCTCCGCAGACCCATACGTGGGTAAGATCTCCTTCTTCAGGGTCTACAGCGGCGCCTTCAAAGCCGATTCCCAGATATGGAACAGCGACAAGAACCAGGTCGAGCGCGTGGGCCAGCTGTTCACCTTTCGCGGGAAGACCCAGGAGCAAGTCCCACAGGTGACGGCCGGCGACATTGGGGTTGTGACCAAGCTCTCGGCCACCACTACCGGGGACACGCTGTGCCAGAGAGACAACCCCATAACCCTCCCCGGAATCTCCTTCCCGTCGGCCCATCACACAGTGGCCGTCTACCCCAGAAGCAAGCAGGACGTGGACAAGATGTCCGCCTCGCTGGCGCGCATGGCTGAGGAAGACCCCAGCCTGAGGGTGTACCGGGATCTGGACACCGGCGAGGTCCTCTTGGCCGGACTTGGAGACGTACACGTGGAGGTTACGGAGGAGAAGATACGAAGGAAGTTTGGCACAGACCTGATGCTCCAGACACCCAAGATCCCCTACAAGGAGACCATAACCAGCGCCGCCAGGGTGGAATACAAGCACAAGAAGCAGACGGGAGGCCACGGCCAGTACGGCCACGTGTTCTTGGAGTTGGAGCCTCTGCCCAAGAGCGGCGGCTTTGAGTTCGGGTCCAAGGTTGTCGGCGGCAGCGTCCCGCGGGAGTACTTCCCTGCCGTTGAGAAGGGTGTGGTCAGGTCCCTAGAGGAGGGGTCTGTGGCAGGGTATCCTGTGGTCGACATCAAGGTGGTCCTGTATGACGGCAGCTTCCACCCGGTGGACTCGTCCGGCATGTCCTTCGAGATTGCCGGTGGCTACGCCTTCAGAAAGGGCCTGTCCCTGGCTCAACCCGTCTTGCTGGAGCCCATAATGAGCGCCTCTATCAGGGTGCCGGACACCTTTACCGGTGACGTGACGGGAGACCTCAACACCAAGAGGGCGCGCATCCTGGGAATGACTCCCCAGGACGGCTACACCACCATAGACGTTGAGGCGCCACAGGCCGAGATGCTGAGGTACTCCACAGACCTGCGCTCCCTTACCCAGGGCAGAGGCTCCTTTTCCATTGAGTTCGACCACTACGAGCCTGTCCCGGCTCACCTCACCCCAAAGATCGCCGGGGAGGCCAAGCGGGCAAGCGGCTGACCGGAGGCAGGGCAAGGGACGGAGTGGGCGCGAGCGATAACGGTTATCCCGCTCACGCCCTTCGACAAGCTCAGAGCCTGCCCCGCGCTTGATACGGGGGTGAGCGGGAAGGGGTTCCCCGTCCCGCTCGTGGTTAGCCGAGTTCCCCATCCCGCTCGTGGTTAGCCGAGTTCCCCGTCCTGCTCGTGGTGAGCCGAGTTCCCTTGCCCGCTCGTGGTGAGCCTGTCGAACCATATGAGCAGTGTCGCGCGCCACAACCAACACGTGTTGAGAATGCCGCGCGGTCGGCTGCCCATTGACTACAGAGCATCCACAGTCTACTGTAGAGCTATGAGAGTCCGTATCGGGGAACTGCTGCAGAGGCTGCACCACGTCCTGGCCTCAGTGGACAACGCCATTCTTGGAGGGCCCGGCTTTCCATCAACGGCATCCTGAGGATACGACGCTGTTGCCGGGAGCCCGGTCTGGGCTTCACAACTCCGCAGCGACATCGACGCTGAGCTTGGCCTGAAGAAATAGCGCATCACAACGGGCCAGCAGCCCGCGCAACCCAAATCGCACGCCCCGCGGCGCAATCGAACGCCTCTCCCGACAAGCCCTCACCCATATTGCCGCGACTGAAGGGCGATGCCGTTGCAACGCTTGATGATTATTTTCACAAGCGCTAGAATTGCGCTTGAGATCCCACCGGACACGACAACGCGAGCAATCTCCGGCTATGCCGCTGCCCGCAGTCCTGCGGGACGATGACCGGGTACAAGGGAGGTCACGCTTAGTTCTATCCGTCCCAACAACGGCGGACGAAGGGACGCAGAAGAGGGTCCAATGCCAGGCAAACCCACCGACACGACAGACGATGTTCCGGAGGTGGTTGTACTCCGCCTTCCGCAGTATGTCCGCGCCCTGGGAGACCTGCTGAGGCGGAAGGTGTTGGTGGTGAGCTCCCAGCAGCTTGGGGCCCAGCTTCAGATGACGCCGGCCCAAATACGCAAAGACCTGAGCTACTTTGGGCGATTTGGCAAGCAGGGCCGCGGCTACCCCGTCAAGTACCTTCTGGGAGAGCTGCGCCGGGTCCTGGGGCTGGAGAGGAAGTGGAACACGTGCCTGGTAGGCGTAGGACGCCTGGGGAGAGCCGTCATCAATTACCCCGGATTCACCCCTGAGGGGTTCAACATAGTCGCCGCGTTCGATACGGCGCCCGGCGAGGTGGGGACGACGATAGGCTCGCTGGTGGTACAGCCCATTGAAGAGATGGAACCCGCCATAAGGGACCGGGACATACGCATCGGCATCGTTGCAGTCCCCGCCTCTCACGCCCAAGAGGTCATAGACCAACTGGTGGGGTACGGCATCAAAGCTGTGCTCAACTACGCCCCCCTGGGCCCGCAGGTGCCGGACGGTGTGCGAATTCGCAACGTAGACCCCATCCTGGCGCTCCAGTCCATGACCTACTACCTGAAAGCGGACTGAGGGCGCCCAACCCAAAACCGGCATGCGTGGCAAGAGTTACACGACCGCGCGTATTGCTTCAAGGGTATTCTCAACATATGTTGGCAATCGTCAACGCTGGCTGGAGCGCTACGCCTGGATTCCTGCGAAAGGAGACCCTTGCGCAACTGCCCCAACGCTCCATTTGATGTCATTCCGAGCGCAGCGAGGAATCTAGGACGTTGCGCCGTAGTCATGGGAAGATTCCAGCCACAGGGACCCTCGTGGAGGATGAGAGCCTTTAGATTCCTCACTCCGCTGTGCTCCGTTCGGAATGACAGTTGGAGCGTCTCTTCACAGGATGACGCTCAGAGTTATGCAAAGGTCTCCGGGACCAGGAATCCAGGCGGCCCGTGATAGTGTATGATTGGCCCCTGCTTTCGCAGGGGTGGTCTGGTGGCTTAACCCTGCCTTCGCGCCTCGTAATGGCGCGGCCTCGGTGTGTTCAGAACCCTCACCCAGAAGATATCAAACACACGTAGAGAATGCTACTTCAAGACGGCCCATGGTCCGGATGATCGGCTGCGTCCCCTTCGCGTTGGATCTGGGCTAGCTCTGGCCCGGAGGCGCGGATGGTCGAGAGCGGCGCCGCTGCGCCACCTTCAGCCTTGCCTGTGACCTACGCAACGCGGACACTGCGCGCTCCAGGTCAACATCCGAGACGCGCATTTGAATCCTCTCCTCCGCTCTCCTCATAGCCTCCTGCACGCGCGCTTCATCGATCTCGTCGGAGCGTTCGGCGGAGTCGGCCAGAATTGTCACCTTGTTGGCCATCATCTCCAGGAAGCCGCCACCCACAGCCAAGTACGTCTCCTCGCCGTCCTTGCGCACCATGATTTCACCGGGCATTATCACAGTCATCAACGGCGCGTGGTGGGGCAGTATGCCAACCTCTCCCTCCATCGCCGGGGCGACGACCACGTCCACCTCATCGGAGTAGACCACCCGCTCTGCGGTGATTATCTCAAGGTTCATTGGCGCCATGTCATCCTCATTCACCCTCCTGTGGAGGGACACCCACGCTTCCGGATTTCGCCTGTGTACAGACACTGAGCATTGAATACCCCCAGGGCCGTATCCTCTTTCTAGCCTGCGGCCTCCACCCTCATCTTCTCCGCCGCTTCCACCGCCTCTTCGATGTTGCCCACCATGTAGAAAGCCTGCTCAGGAAGGTCGTCGTACTTGCCCTCCAGGATCTCTCCGAATCCCCTGACCGTGTCCCTAATGGACACGTAGCGGCCCTCCCGGCCAGTGAAGACCTCGGCCACGAAGAACGGCTGAGTCAGGAAGCGTTGTATCTTGCGAGCGCGGCCCACCGTGACCTTGTCCTCCTCCGACAGCTCCTCCATTCCCAGAATGGCGATGATGTCCTGAAGGTCCTTGTATCTCTGGAGCACCTGCTGGACTCCACGGGCCACCCGGTAGTGCTCATCCCCAACCCAGTTGGGGTCAAGGATCCGGGAGTTGGACGTCAGGGGGTCCACTGCAGGGTAGAGGCCCTGCTCCGTCAGGGAGCGGTCCAGGGAGATGACGGCGTCCAAGTGGCCGAAGGTGGTAACGATGCCGGGGTCGGTATAGTCGTCCGCGGGGACGTATATGGCCTGGAAAGAGGTGATGGAGCCCTTCTTGGTTGAAGTGATCCGCTCCTCCAGCGCCCCCATCTCAGTGCCAAGGGTAGGTTGGTATCCCACGGCGGAGGGCATCCGGCCAAGCAGAGCGGACACCTCCATGCCGGCCAGTATATACCTGTATATGTTGTCGATGAACAGGAGCACGTCCTGGCCTTCCCTGTCGCGGAAGTACTCGCCCATCGTCAAACCGGTGAGGGCGATGCGCAGGCGCACGCCGGGCGGCTCGTTCATCTGGCCGAACACCAGGACGGTGCTGCTGATTACGCCAGACTCCTGCATCTCGTGCCACAGGTCGTTCCCCTCGCGGGAGCGCTCTCCCACTCCGGCGAAGACGGAGTAGCCCTTGTGGACGTTGGCGATGTTGCGTATCAGCTCCTGGATTATCACCGTCTTGCCTACGCCGGCGCCTCCGTAGGCCCCGATCTTGCCGCCCCTGGTGAAGGGCGAAATCAGGTCGATAACCTTGATTCCCGTCTCCAGCATCTCGGCGCTGGTCTCCTGCTCCTCAAAGGCAGGGGGTTCCCTGTGAATGGGCCATCTCTCTTCGGCGTTAACCTCACCCAGATTGTCCAGGGGCTCTCCAATGACGTTGAACAGCCTTCCAAGAGAGGCCCTCCCCACCGGGACAGTTATGGGCTGTCCCATGTCCTTAGCGTCCTCGCCGCGTCTCAGTCCCTCGGTGGGACCCAACGCAAGGCAGCGCACCCAGTTGTTTCCTATGTGCTGCTCCACCTCCAGCACCAGCCGCTCCCCGGCGTTGTCTATCTCCAGCCCGTTGTTCACTTCAGGAAGCTGGTCCGGGGGGAACTCTACGTCCACCACAGTGCCTATAACCTGTACTACCTTTCCGTTGGCTCCCTCTCCCATAATCTTCTGTCTCCTCTCGACTTTCAGGAATGGGCTAGCCTTCCAGGGCCGCCGCTCCTCCCACTATATCCAGGAGCTCCGTGGTAATGGACTCCTGTCTCACTTTGTTCATAAGCAGGGTGAGTCCCTGTATCATATCGTTGGCGCTGTCCGTGGCGTTGCGCATGGCTACCATGCGAGCGGACTGCTCGGAGCCTATGGACTCCAGAAGGGCGTGATACACCTGCATCTCCACAAAGCGGGGCAGAAGGGAACCCAGCACCTGCGCGGCGTTCGGCTCATAGATATAGCCGCTCATCATGCCGGACTCCATCTGCGCAGGCTCCACGGGGAGGAGCTTCTGTATGGTGGGATGTTGCACCACCGTTGACACAAAGCGGCCGTACGCCACGTAGACCTCGTCCACGTACTCGCTTTCGTAGTCGTCCATAGCCAGGCGGGCAATGGGCAGCACATCCAGCAGAGAGGGACGGTCTCCCTGGTCTACGAAGACGGCCCGCACGTCTCGACCGGAGCGCGCCATGAAGTCACGGCCCTTCCTGCCCACCGGTATCACGGCTACCGACGCGTCGCTGCCCAGCATGAACCGTCCTACGAACCGGTTCAAGTTGGAGTTGAGGCCGCCGCAGAGGCCGCGATCCGGGGTGACGTGGATGACCTCTATACGCTTGACCTCTCGACGGCGCAACAGGGGGTGAGCGTCGTCTCCAATGTCGCCTATCTGGGCGGCAAGGTGGCCCATGACCTCCAATATGGTATCGGAGTACGGGCGGCTTGCCAGGAGTCGCTGCTGAGAGCGCCGCATCTTGGAGGCGGCTATCATCTCCATGGCCCGCGTGACCTTTGCGGTATTCTGTACGCTGCGAATGCGGCGTCTTATGACTCTTATATTTGCCATTCCGCTATCCTGGTACTATTCCCTTTCCAGTATGAGTCCTTCACGTCCGGGGCAGCCCGGCCAAGTCATGATAAGCCCTGTCTTCCGATACGTGCGCAGGTTAGAACGGCACCGTCCTCTTGAACTCCGCAATGGCGCTGATCAAGGCCTCTGTGACCTCCCCGTCCAACTGCCCCTTTTCCAGTATGGACTGCAACAGGTCGGCGTGAGCGCCCTCCATGTAGCGATGGAAAGCCTCCTCAAAGTCCTTGAGCTTATCTATGGCCACGTCATCCATGTGGCCGTTGATGACAGCGTACATTATGGATACCTGTTTCTCAAGGGACATCGGCTGGTATTGAAGCTGCTTCAGGATCTCCGTAATGCGCTGGCCCCGCTCCAGCTGGGAACGGGTAGCCGCGTCCAAGTCTGAGGTCCCGAACTGGGCGAACGTCACCAGCTCCCGGTACTGGGCCAAGTCCAGGCGCAGACGCCCGGCCACCTGCCTCATGGCCCTGGTCTGGGCCGAGCCACCCACGCGGGAGACCGAAAGGCCCACGTTGACCGCCGGGCGTATACCGGCGTTGAACAGGTCCGCCTCCAGGTATATCTGCCCGTCCGTGATGGAGATTACGTTGGTTGGTATGTAGCCGGACACGTCTCCCGCCTGTGTCTCGATTATGGGCAGAGCGGTCAGGGAGCCTCCTCCGAACTCCTCGTCCATTCTGGCAGCCCTCTCCAGGAGGCGGCTGTGCAGGTAGAACACGTCGCCGGGGTAAGCCTCCCGCCCGGGCGGGCGTCTCAGCAGCAGAGAGAGCTGCCGGTAGGCCCAGGCGTGCTTGGAGAGGTCGTCGTATATGATAAGGGCGTCCCTGCCCTGCTCCATGAACTCCTCGCCAATGGCGCAGCCGGCGTAGGGAGCAATGTATTGCAGGGCTGCGGCGTCTGCGGAGTTGGCCGCCACCACAACGGTGTGGCCCAAGGCCCCGTTCTCCTCCAGGATGCCAACCGTCTGGGCCACCTTGCTTGCCTTCTGACCCACGGCCACGTATATGCAGACGAGGTCGCCACCCTTCTGGTTTATGATGGTGTCCAGGGCAATGGCCGACTTGCCTGTAGAGCGGTCCCCGATGATCAGCTCACGCTGCCCTCTGCCTATGGGAATCATGGCGTCGATGGCCTTGATGCCCGTCTGCACGGGAAGGTTCACAGACTTCCTCATAACCACGTTGGGAGCCACCCTCTCCACCGGCCTTGTCTTCTCCGACCTTATGGCGCCCTTGCCGTCTATGGGGCGGCCCAGGGCGTCCACCACCCTGCCCAAGAGCCCGTCTCCCACCGGCACCTCTACGATGCGACCCGTGGAGCGGACCTCGTCCCCTTCCTTGATCTGGGAGTCGGACCCCAAGATAACCACACCTACGCTATCCTCCTCCAGGTTCATGGCGATGCCCATGACATCGCCAGGAAACTGCACCAGCTCCGTATAGCGGGCCCCGCTAAGTCCCTGGATTCTGGCGATGCCGTCTCCCACCTCCACCACCGTCCCCACGTCCACCATTGTGACCTCGCCACCGAACTCCTGTATCTGGCGCCTGATTACCGATGTTATGTCCTGTCCGCGAACTGCCATGTTTATACCTCTAGCGAGAGATTAGGGAACTGCCTAATAGCTTGCTTCAGCCAAAGATTTCCTCAAGTCCTGGAGCTTGGTCCTGACGCTGCCGTCGATGAGCCTGTCCCCCACCCTAGCCACCAACCCCGCCAGAATGCTCTCGTCCACGGCCGCCGTCAACTCTATCTCTTTGCCAACCAGACCTCCCAGGTAGCCAGCGAGACGGTCCCGTTGCCCAGCCTCCAGCGGAACGGCGCTTATCACGTGGGCCCGCTCGCGGCCATGATGCCGGTCCACCAGCTTGCCGTACTCCTCCCGGACGGAGGGAACCGCATCCACCATCTCCCTGATGACCAAGATGCCCAGAAGGTTGCTCACCATTGCTTCAAGGTCCGGGAAAGCCTCCCGTATCACGCTCATCTTCTGCGACAGCCTGATCTTTGGCATACCCAGGAAGGCAGCAAACTCCCTCTCCTGCAAAGCCTCGTCCAGACCTTGCAGGTCCGCTTGCCACTTCTCCACCTCGCCCTTCTCCAGGGCAAGCTGGAAGAGAGCCAGAGCATACCGCTTTGCAGAGGGTCTTCTGGGCATGACTACTCCCTAGTTCCCATTTGCGTTGGGGCTTTCCTCAAGCACCTTTTCGATTATGTCCCTGTGCGCGCTCTCGTCCAGGGAGCGCTCTATAACCCGCTCCGCAGCCAGGATGGCCAGCCCGGCGAAGTTGCTCCGCACCTGGTCGATGGCCGCGTCCCGCTCTCTCTGAATGTCATCGCGGGCGCGGGCCACAAAGGCCTCAGCTTCCTGGCGAGCCTTCTCCCTCTCCTCTTCCCTGTACCGATCGGCCATCTCGCGAGCCTGGTTCAGGACGGCCTGGCCTTCATGACGGCCCTCCTCCAGCCGCTTCTCCATCTCCTCATGCTGGACAACCGACTCCTGCCTCACCCGTTCCGCGGCCTCCACGCTTTCCCTGATGCGCTCCGACCGCTCGTCCAGCATACGCAATATCCGTTTGTACCCTACTACGTACAGGATGACGAGTAGCACGGTGAAGTTGAACAGATACGCAATCAGGCTGGGTATGTGAAAACCCAGTTTTGCCAGAGCTTCCATACCTTCCTCCCTCCAGGTGAATTTCTAGGTTGTGTCCGGTATGGGCTCCTACGCTACAAATATCAGCAAGAACGCCACAATGAGCGCGTAGATAGCAATGGCTTCGGCAAAGGCGATTGCCAGAATCATGTTCGTCAGAATGGGGCCTCTCGCCTCAGGGTTGCGGCCAATGGCGGTCATGGCCGCGGCTCCCAGGACGCCGATGCCCACCCCAGGACCCACCGCGCCAAGGCCAATGGCGATAGCAGCCGCCAACAACTTCATCGTTTCCGCTTCAATCATGACTCCTCCTCAAGATGTTAGATGTTCCGGACTTCGGCTTTTCCGCCTAACCTTACTCTATCTTTGAAAACACCGCCAGAACCCCGGCCAGGGCCGCAGCCGACAGGCCAACTGACACGATTACTAGGGCCAGAATTATCACGTCCATTTGCTTGACCTCCGCCTAAGAATGCTCTTCTTCCGAATGAGGCGTTACCGCAACCACCGCGAACACCAGGGTCAGACCGGCGAATATAAGCGCCTGCACCAGACCCACCAGCAACTCCAGACCGTAGAATACCACCACTGCTACAAAGGGCACCAGGTAGGTTATCACCAGCAGCAGAATCTCCCCCGCCGTCATGTTGCCAAAGAGCCTGAAGGTGAAGCTGACAATCCGCACAAACTCGCTGAGCAGCTCCAGCACACCTACAAAGAGGTCTATAGGGACCTGGAGGAAGTTGCCCTTACGCAGGTTCTCTAGGCGGACGAACTTGCCAAGGTAGCCTATGCCGAGCATCTTCAGTCCCCAGTACTCCACGAACACAAAGGACACCAGCGCCAGCGCCAGGGGCATGTTCATATCCGTACCGGCGGGGCGCAGCAGGTGGGTATGAATAGGCTCGGTGGTGAAGAACGACTGGGCGTCATAGCTCAGTGTGGGGTAGATTGGCAACAGGCCAATCCATGCGTTGAGCAGCACGAACAGGAATATGGTGGCTATGAGGGGAAAGAAGCGACGGGCGTTCTCGGACCCGGCCACGCTCTGGACAAAGTTGTACAGGGCCTCAACCGCCGCCTCCAGCAGGTTTTGCAGGCCGTGAGGCACCATGGTCATTCGGCGGGTTGCAAAGAAGAACAGGGCTATCAGGAGCAGGGACACAATCCAAGCGGAAAGAAGGGTGTTGGTAACTACGAACCCGTCCTTCTCGGTAACATCGTACTTCACCGTGTCGCCGGGCTCGCACGGGGGGGCGTAATACGTATGGTCCTGGGCCTCGCATTTGGAGGGCGTCAGCTTCTGGGGAGGAATGTGAGGTGAGGGCTGCGCCACGAACACCGGCTCCGCGTCCTCGCCGGCAAACAGCGCCGTCCCAATGGCCCCCGTAACAAAGCCGGCCAAGACCATCGCCAGCATCACAATAGCGACCAGCGCCACTATCTGCTTCATGTCCGGTCTGTCACTCCTCGTCCCGTTTCTCTGTGTCGTAGCTGCCATTCATAAGGGGCAGCACCATCCTGTATATCCCGTAAAAGGCCAGCGCCGAGCCAACCACTATTCCGGCCAGGGTGAAGACCGGAACCATGCCCAGCTTCCCGTCAAGCCATAGCCCTCCGACAAGCCCCCCAATAATGCAAAAGGCAACGTACCACCCCACACCCACCAACTGCATGACTATGACCAGCGTGCCCTTATTCAAAGGAGCCACCGGAGCCACCAAATTTTGTGCATACTATCACATACTTTTCCCAAGGTCAACGCTGGCAGGCGACCATCCAGGGTATTTCGATGGAGGTTGCGCTGCCGGCAGCAACGCTCAGGGACACGGCCTAGAGCACCGGCTGGTCCTACATGCCCGCCACGGACCTGCCCCGCCTTGCCGACCAGTGCCAGGAGGCGCGCCCGGCCCGCGGCTCCGTCCTAGTGCCAGCGTAGGGGTGAGAGCGCTCCAAATCTTATGTGTTCCTGCCACGCCACTGCTGCTTGTAAGTGATTCGCTCTCTATTAGGCTGACCTTGAAAAGTTACCAGATAATGAATTGGATGACTGGACTCCAGGAGGTCTTGTGTCACCGAACTCAATCCATAAGTGATTATCCTGTGCTGCTGGATTGTGGATAGATCTTGCCGCCGTATCCAGACAACCGATATCCGGCGCGATTTTATGAGCTCAATGTACTGTCGCCTGGAGGAGATGTCCCTGGTTATCCAGACTCCTCTGAACCCGTACTGGTCTGCAATGTGATTAATGATAACAGGGTCTTCAATTGCACCCGATGGGTTATCGAACTCCTCCTGAACGCTCCGTACAGGATAATCTAGCCCCGCCAGTACTCGGGCAATAAGAGGATTGAGCCCATTGTCTAGGATAAAGAAAGGACCCCTGTCCGGTTCACGCAGCAGCAAGACCCTCTTCCCAGGAAACCGCTCTCTCTATATCTTCCAGGGTGATTCCATAGGAACGGGCGAGAGCGTCTTTGCTGTCCCCAGCCTTTACCATGCCTGCGATATCGCTGGTTGGAATCCTCGTGCCTGCTATACAGGGGCGTCCAAACTGAACCCGTGGCTGCAACATTATGCCATCTTGAGCTTGCCAAGAATCGGCTATTCTCTTCTCGTTAAAAGTCAGTCCATGGACATTTACCAGGTTCTCTTGCACTAGCTCAGAGAAAGCAAGCTGTCCGTGCTTGCCTGCCACCATCAAGAGCGCTCCAATTTCAGCCCAGATATCCGTGGAGCCCTGCTCTTCTGCCCATATTTGTTGGGTGGCGAATGGTCTGGGATGTTCCGTGACACGGCGTAGATCTGCCTCTGCCTTGCGAATCTTTGCAAAGCTGTACCGCATAGTACGCAAGAATGCAATAACGCGCATCGAGATCAGATCCTCGAAACTTATGAGCATCTTCCTGCCGGGGACCGAAACCAGCTTCGGGTGGGCCAAGCCGGAACGGATCCAACGTATAAGATGGCCGGAGTTAACTTTATAGCTCATGTCAGGAACCCGAATGTCGGTTAGCAGGATACGAGCAGCCTCAGTTAACTCATAGCTGCCTTCAAACTCTACATTCTCGGTGGTCTTCGCAGTCATTTCTTAACTCCCATCCCTGCAACTACAAACTACTCAGGACAGGTAGATTAACGCAACCCGGAGATGGCGGTCTCCAATTGACCTTGATATGCCCCCGTAACCTTCTGACTACGATATTGTATCGCAGTTCGCCATTTTTCTCTATGCCTCTTGCCTTGAAGAAATCCGTACACTTGACGAGGTAACCTTGTACCTTCGGGACATTTTTGCATAGCGCCGAAGCTTTGTCGGCGTTTAGGTTGGAAAAGCCTTACGTGAGTGCTGCTCACGGCCCTTGGTAATCCCTTGACATGCCCGCAAGCGCCGCCGCCCCGGTGGCCTAAGACTCCCTGAAGCCGCTTTGCCTTCCCAGGCGAAGCGCTCGCGGGATGGTTCGCGCCAACCGGA
Source organism: Dehalococcoidia bacterium (assembly GCA_965263185.1). Taxonomy (GTDB): domain Bacteria; phylum Chloroflexota; class Dehalococcoidia; order Lucifugimonadales; family UBA2985; genus JAPPHY01. Next base: position 461,343 of record OZ253588.1, read on the forward strand.
GCCACATTGGAGCCGCCAAGTACCACTCCATCATCCTTCTGATACGCTGGTCGGCGTTGCCCAGAAAGACCTGGCCGTGAGCAAGGCAGGCGATGTCAAAGTCCATCTCCGCAATCCTTCGCAGGGACTTTTCGTACAGCTTCATGTCGCTCTTGGGAAACGGCATAGAGGCCCCCACGTACTCCCCAGCGTTGACGACCATATCGCCCAGGAAGATGGCCTTATGCGACTCCAGGTAGAAGCAGACGCTCCCCGGCGTGTGCCCGGGGGTGTGTATGACCCTCAGCCCACCGAGGATCGGAAGCGCCTGGCCGTCCTCCAAGAGCCCGTCCGCCTCTATCCTGCGCAGAAAGGGTATGGGAAGGGGCGTTGAGCCGAAGATGCTGAGGTAGCTTACGAGATGGCGTCCCCGGCTATCGCGGCTGGTATCCGCCGGGTGGGCCAGAACCTGGACGGGAGCCATGTCCTTGATTTCCGGCACGCTGCCGGTGTGGTCCGGGTGAGAGTGGGTTACCAGCAGCCGTTTCAGCTCATCCACCCTTCGCCCTATCCCCTCTATGTACTCGGCCACTATGCGGCCGTTGCCCGGATAGCCTGCATCCACCAGGGTCAGGTCCTCGTCCACCAGTAGATAGACGTTTACCCCCCTGGCCTTCCGGATGTGATGAATCCCGCTTACGATTTCCATCGACTGCCTCCCAGTCATGGTTCTACAGGATCACTGCTCCAGAACGATGTCTCCGCTCATTCCCCCGCTCTTCCTCACCAGCCGGATGCCGTCTATACGCATCCCCCTGTCCACGGCCTTGCACATATCGTAGATGGTGAGCGCGGCGACGCTTACGGCGGTGAGGGCTTCCATTTCCACCCCTGTCTTGGCCGTAGTCCGGGCCGTAGCTGTAATCAGCGCCTCGTTTGTCTCATCGTTCAGGCGCAGATCAACCTCCACCCTGTCCAGGGGCAGAGGATGGCAGAGAGGGATGAGCTCTGCGGTGCGCTTGGCTGCCATTATCCCCGCCAACCGCGCTACGGAGAGGACGTCCCCTTTTTCCACGTTACCCTTCTTGATGAGCTCCAGGGTCTCCTTGCGCATCGAGACCGACCCCTTGGCCACGGCCTCCCGCGCCGTCTCCGGCTTCCAACCCACGTCCACCATGCTGGCCCTGCCCTGCTCGTCCAAGTGGGTAAGCCGTGGGCCGTCCTCCGCGGCGGCCTTGCCGGTCGCCAGCATATCTGCGCGCTCGTTCTGCGGATGGCCGGCGTGGCCGCGCACCCATTGCCAGGCCACCTCCCGATCTGCCGCCAGGCGGTCCAGCCGCTCCCACAGGTCTGTGTTGACGTTGCGTTTCCACCCCTTGGTCATGGTGTTGATCAGGTAGCGGCTGTCGCTATGAATGGTAACTTGGGCGCCCGCCGGAGTGGCTTCCAGCCCCTTGATGGCAGCCATGAGCTCCATGCGGTTGTTTGTGGTTTTCTCCTCACGACCGGACAGCTCCGCGCTCCCGCCGTCCTGCTCAATGACCGCGCCCCAGCCGCCGGGGCCGGGGTTGTCCTGGCAGGCGCCGTCCGTGTAGATGTTGATTCCGTCTGGCATTTGGCTCAACCGTCCTGTATCACAGCAGTGGAACGGCCTTGGATGCGCCACGCATAATGCTCCTGCGCTGAGCGCTCAAGCTATCCGCCGATCTGGTACATCTCCACCTTGCGCTGCGGAGTCTCGGTCAGAGAGGAGCGTATCTCGGAGTAGCGGTCTCTGCGCCGACCCCATACGTCCGTCACCAACGCCTCCAGGTCTTCGTCGCCGGCTCCCGCCCTCATAGGGCCGCGCAGGTCGCGTCCGTCCCCGGCAAAGAGGCAGGTGAACAGCTTCCCGTCCGTGGACAGGCGGGCGCGGGTGCAGCTGCTGCAGAAGGCCTCCGTGACCGACGAGATGAAGCCGACCTCTCCACTGCCATCCAGGTATCTGTACCGGTCTGCGACCTCGCCACGGTAGTTCTTGTCCACAGGCTCCAGGGGCCACTCGGCGTTGATGCGCCTCACCAGCTCCGCCGATGAAACCACCTGGTCCAGCTTCCACCCGTTGATGTTCCCCACGTCCATGTACTCTATGAACCTTACAATGACGCCCGTGCCCTTGAAGTGCCTCAGAAGGTCGATGATGGTGTGGTCGTTCACGCCCTTCTGGACCACGGTGTTCACCTTTATGGGGCTCAGCCCCACACGTTCAGCCTCCTCGATTGCGTCCAGCACCGTCTTTACGCCATAGCCGCGGCCGTTCATCCGTCCGAAGACCTCGTCATCCAGGCTATCCAGACTGACAGTGATCCGCCGAAGGCCGGCGTCCCTGAGAGCCTGGGCCTTTGGGGACAGCAGGTAGCCGTTGGTTGTGAGAGTCAGGTCGTCTATGCCTTCGATTGCGGACAGCATGGCTATCAGCTTCTCCAGGCCCGTGCGTACCAGGGGCTCTCCTCCCGTCAGGCGCACCTTGTCAGTGCCCAGGCCCACGAAGATGCGAACCAGCCGCGTTATCTCCTCAAAGGTCAGTATCTCCTCCCGCGGCAGGAACTGGTACCTCTCTCCGTATATCTCGGCGGGCATGCAGTACGGGCAACGGAAGTTGCACCTGTCCGTGACGGAGACACGGAGGTCCTTCATCAGTCTACCGAAGACGTCCTCGATCTTCTTCACCGGCTGCGCCTTCAACATATTCCACTCCGGGTACTCGGCGACTCTGCGCCCACGACCGCAATGCAACTCAACCCAGCGCCCATGCCCTTCCTCGTCTCCACGGCCGCATCATCTCATGGCGGCTTGGGCGTTCAGGTACTCTACGGCTTTCCTGGCCGCCTGGCCGCGGTGGCTGATGCGGTTCTTCTCCTCCATGCTCATCTCCGCCATGAGCTTTCCCAGGGAGGACACGTAGAACACCGGATCGTAGCCAAACCCGCCCGTTCCCCGGGGACGCAGAGCTATTGCCCCTTCGCACACCCCCTCGAACAGCCTGACCTCCCCCCCGGGCGCGGCCACCGCTATGACGGAGCGAAAGCGCGCTCCACGCCTATTCCATTCTATACCTTCCAGCTTGGACAGTAAATACTGGACCCTGTCCGCGTCCGAGGCTTGGGGGCCGGCATAGCGAGCAGACATGACCCCCGGCTCACCCCCCAGGGCGTCCACCTCAAGGCCGGAGTCGTCTGCCACGGACAGCAGGCCGGCGGCTTCTGCAAAGGCCCTGGCCTTGAGCGCGGCGTTCTCTTGAAAGGTGTCTCCCGTCTCCTCCACCTCCAGCGCTATGCCCTCCTCCGCGGGAGCGACGATAGTAAATGGCGCCCCCTCCAGGAGCAGTGCCAACTCACTCACCTTCCCAGGATTGTTGGTAGCCAGTAGCAGCTTGGGTCTACTCATACACGCAGGGACGCGCCCCCGGTCTAGACGCTGGAGGCCTCCATTGCCATGTCTGGTACATAGATGCCCTGCCGCGCCGCGCTGGAGAGCCTGGCCCGTTGATAGAAGGTCTGCTGGGCCAGATCCACGTTGCTCGCCTGGCCGCTCCACGCCTTCAACGGCGCCGCCTGGAGCGCTCGGCCGTAGGAGAAGCTGAGATGCCAGGGCGCGCCGACCTCCGCGGCTCGCCGGTTCACGGCGTTGAGATTCATAATGGCTTCATCGTCGCCCTGGCCGCCGGACAGGAAGACCACGCCTGGGACTGCCGCGGGGATCACTCGCTTGAAGCAGGCCACGGTCTTCTCCCCCACCTCCTCCGGCCCGGCGCGGCCGGCGGCCCTGTTGCCCGATAGAACCATGCTGGGTTTCAGAAGCATCCCCTCAAGGAGCACCTTCTGCCTAGCGAGCTGAGAGAAGACCTCGCGCAGAGTGGCCGCACTGGCCTCCAAGCAACAGTCTATGCTGTGGTCACCATCCATAAGGACCTCAGGCTCCACAATGGGGACCAGCCCGGCTTCCTGGCTCAACGCGGCAAAGCGGGCCAGCGCGTGGGCGTTCACGTCAATGCAGTGCGCTGTCGGGATACCGTCGCCTATGGTGATCACCGCGCGCCACTTGGTGAAGCCTGCGCCCAGCTCGGCGTACTCCCTCAGCCTGTCTCTCAGGCCATCGAGTCCTTCGGTCATCAACTCATTGGGCGCGCCGGGGATGGGTTGCGTCCCCTTGTCCACCTTTATGCCCGGAACAATGCCCTGGTCTGTGAGGACATTCACCAAGGGAGAGCCGTCCGCCCCGTTCTGACGGAGGGTCTCGTCGAACAAGATGATCCCGCTGATGAACTCGGACACGCCAGGAGTGCGGAAGAGCATCTCCCTGTAGTCCCTGCGGTTCTCCTCCGTAGACTCTACGTTAATGGAATCAAACCGACGCTTGATGGTCCCGCTGCTTTCGTCTGCGGCCAGAACCCCCTTGCCCGACGCGAGCATGGCCTCAACTGTGTCTATCAGCTTTTGCGTCTCCATAAACATCTCCTTCCTGCGCAGAATCGACTTGATGCGCTAAGCAATAGGGACACCTGCCCTTATTTGGCGGTGTCCCTATTGAAGAGTCCCAGGTTGGCAGCTACGGCTACTGTTGTGAGGAGGGCGTGAGCGCCTCCTCTGTGCCGTTACGCACGGCGAACTGGCTTAGAAGGCCCTCCACCGTGTGCCGGAATCCGCTGTACTCCAACTCGTTGTAAGGCAGCATGGCAGCCCCGGACCAGCCCTGGTCCCTCATAGTCAACGCCTTCTCCTGGGCCTTGTTTCGCACGTAGTCCCAGGCCGGGTTGTCGAAGATGTCCACCACCTCGTCCGAGAAGCGGCCGTCCGCATCCAGCGAGAAGCCCACGCATGACACCAGAGGCAGGCAGTAGATGCCGGTGACGGGCGTGTTCAGCGGCACGGGCATGAGCGGCATGACGTGGGAGCCGCGGGCGTCGCCGCCGATGTAGTGAGCCTTGGTGAAGGGCGATATCAACTCCTCCGGAGCGGGGAAGACGCCCTGATTGCGAACAAGCGCAACCGGATCGTCCTTGCCGGTGTACGTCCCTGCTATGCTGTGCATCCGCTGCGCGGAGATGGCCGCCGCCGGCTCGTTGAAGGTGCGGGAGTAGATGGAGTCTATTCCAAACCGCTCGTTGTCACGGAGCAGCATGGCGATCTTGTAGTAGTCTTCCGGAGCGTTCAGTTCTATGATGCTGTCTCCACCGGTGTGGTCCATGTCAATGATGTTGAAGCGGAACCCCCCTATCAATCTGGGAAGCATCAAGCCTGCGCAGTACATGGGGTCGGCAAAGCCCAGGAACAGGGGGAGGTTGTAGGCTCCGGGGCCGCACTTGTCGGCGGCGAACATCATAAAGGACTCGGCGGGACGCACCGGGTTTGTCTTGATAGGGTCGTGCTCAAACTCCAATTCGGCCACGGCAGGGCCGGCGCCGCGGATGTTGCCCGATGGGGCATCCACCAAAAGGTCCTGGCCGGCTCCGTAGAGGCCGCCCTTCTGGGCAATGGCCGTGGCCTCCAGAAAGGTCTTCCAGGCGAACTGGTGAATCTCATCGTTGTTGGCGCCCTTGGTGTGTGACACGAGCATGGCAATGTCATCGCCGGTATGGGACACGAAGCCGTCTATCAGCAGGTTGCTGCTAATGGCGTCCGCGACCGCCTTCCTGGTGGCTTCCATCATTCCTGCTGACGGCTTTGTGTGACCTCCTATGGATCCCACATCGGCTTTCAGGATGGACAAAGTGATTCGCATGATTCCCCTCCATCGCAAGTCGTACTTAAGGCCAGTATACCAACCTCATGGAGAAAGGGTCAAGGACGTAATAGCCACCGAGGGAAGTGCAAAAGTCCCTTAAGCAAATAAGGGAGGGGGCTGGGTTTCCTGCCCCCTCCCCCTTCGCCATTGCGTGTGCTTCAGCAACAACCGGATTGTTGTAATCCCTCGCACACATCACAAAGGCGATACCCGCCTGTACCCGGAGTTACCCCGCTATGGGACCTAAGTGGGTGTAGTACCCGATTGGTTCCCAAGCTCCTTGGTTCGGCGAACGTATTTGTCGACCCTAGCTTGATGCGTGTACACCGCCTCTAGGGCCGTGGCGAGGTAGTCTAGTATATCTTCCACTTCCTGAGAATCGAAAGTGTCGACATCAATGTCCTCATGCCCTGCGACATCGGCCCATAGGCGCAGTTGATCGACTCCTCCGTAAATCGCAGGTGTGATGAGCTGCTTCTCCACGAGATGCTTAAAGCTGGTTGCCTGTTTGTCTCGCAAAAACCTGATTAACACTGTGCGAGCGGCCATAAGAGCGCCGATGTTAGCGCCTGCGGCGTGAGCGCGACGAGCGTCCTCGTAGGCTTCCTTAACTTTCTCTGGAATGAACTCAGGCGCTGGGGGGCTAGTCAGCGGCCACACTGCCCGATCCCCTACCACCACGAAGTGCCGTTCGCAAGCCTTACATTCCACTGCCGACATTCCTCTTGGTGTCGTTACCCTATAGCGAGCCCTTATAGTAGAATGGATCCCTCCTACTGGGTAGACAATATCTTCAACAACGACTGGTTCATTGACTGTATAGGCTCCGCAATGAGGACACTTCACACTAGCCATGACACCTTACCCTTAGGACAACTGCCGAATGAACAAATAGAATACTAGCCTGTAGGCCAAAACTCAAGGCCCTGGTTATGGTCAGATAGACTTCGGACACCAGCGAGAGAAATGAAGGGGCAGGTCATCCAGCCCCCTCCTCGTTCGCCACTGCGTGTGTTTCAGCAACCACCTGCAACTACTGTGTTTAAGCTGCAACCGCATCAAGGGCGATAGACCCCAGCAATATCTGATATCCCGACCAAAAGAACTCGTCATGTGATCCGGCGATTCAAACTGAGACACTACCGTAGAGAATAAGCTGAGATTGACAAATCACGCCCCTGTAGTACAATCATACAGCCATCGACCGATAGGCGGCGGTGAGCCCGGCGAAAGCGCATAGCAGGGGGCCGCGGGGATCGTGAGACCACGACGGCACAGCAATACTACCGAGAAATTCGTACGGTCTTCCCCTGTACGGGGGAGGGCTTTTTTTGTGGGGGTCGCCCTTGGGTAACGCCATTACAGACGTGGCGGGCATCCGGGTGGGCCACTTCACCAACCTAGAAGCCGCCACAGGCTGCACCGTCATCCTCTGCCCGCAGGGGGCCGTTGCCGGAGTGGACGTGCGCGGCTCCGCGCCGGGGACAAGAGAAACGGACCTCCTGCGGCCCGGGACCCTGGTCCAGGAGATACACGGCCTGCTCCTCAGCGGCGGCAGCGCGTTCGGACTGGACGCAGCCTCCGGCGTCATGCGCTACCTTGAGGAGAGGGGCTTCGGATTCAAGATAGGCGCAGGAGTCGTGCCCATCGTTCCCGCGGCCATCATCTTCGACCTTGGCCTCGTGACCCACAAGGTGCGGCCCGGGGCTGAGGACGGCTACACAGCCTGCCTCAACGCCACGGATGGGCCGCCGGAGGAGGGAAGCGTGGGAGCCGGAACAGGAGCCACCGTCGGCAAGATGATGGGCAAGGCTCTCGCTACCAAGGGAGGCATAGGGACATCCAGCGTCCGCCTGGGCGACATCGTCGTTGGGGCGATAGCCGTGGTCAACGCGCTGGGCGACGTGGTGGACCCGGACACGGGTCGAGTACTCGCAGGCCCCAGGGACACGGAGAACCAGGGTTTCTTCCGGACCGTGGATGTCATCGCCAATCGCGGCCGCGAGCCACAGGCTGAGGCCGCTCCCACCAACACCACCCTTGCCGTGATTGCCACCAACGCCTCTCTGAGCAAGGAGCAAGCCACCAAGCTGGCCCAGGTGGGCCACGACGGCCTGGCCCTGGCCGTGCGGCCATGCCACACGATGGCGGATGGGGACGTGGTCTTTACCCTGGCAACCCGCGACAACCAAGAGCAGGTGGACATGAACCGGCTGTGTTCGGCCGCCACTACGGCGGTATCCAGGGCCGTGATAAGGGCCATTGAGACCGCCACAGGCCTGGGAGGAGCGCCCTCGGCGCAGGAGGCCTTCCTGAAATGAACGCCGGACTCATAGCTCCTCGCCTAATGGCTTCGGGAATGACCGCCGCCGGACTCGGTATTGGGTTGATAGTCGCGGCCTTCGTGGGAGAGTACACCCCAGTTCTGATACTCTGGGGCGCGGCGCTGCTTGGCGCAGGCGCCGCCCTTGGCGTTGTATCCCACTTGATAAGGAACAGACGTAGTGGATAGCAGATCTCTCAGGGTGGGCTTCATAGGCGCGGGCCGAGCCGCCAACGCTCTGGCCGCGGGGCTCCGGGACAGGGGCTATCGCGTGGCCTCGGTCGCCAGTCGCACTCCGGCGTCCGCAGAGGCACTGGCCGGGCGTATAGACGGGTGCGTCGCCCACGCAACCCCGCAGGGGGTGGCCGATAGCTGCAACCTGGTCTTCATCACCACCCCGGACGACGCCATAGAGGCCGTAGCCGGAAAGGTTGACTGGCCCGTAGGGATGGGCGTCGCCCACTGCTCCGGCGCAGAATCGGCCTCTATTCTGGAGGCGGCTCGAGAGCGCGGGGCCATGACGGGCTCCTTCCATCCCATGCAGACCTTTACCGCGGCCACCCAGGGCGCCGACGCCTTCTCCGGAGTCCCCTTTGCCGTTGAGGGCCCTCCTCCCCTGCTGGACGTCCTGAAGGAGGCGGCCCGTGCGCTTGGCGGGTGGCCTGTGGAGGTCCCACCGGAGCACAGAGCGCTCTATCACCTCTCAGGCTTCCTGGCCTGTGGCTTGATTTCAGCGCAGATAGGGCAGGCTGCGGATCTGTGGAGGGTCATGGGACACACCAGGGAGGAGGGCCTGGAGGCGCTCATCCCCATCCTTCGCGGCACTGTGGACAGCCTGGAGGCCCAGGGCATACCCGGCGCCCTCACAGGCCCCATATCCAGGGGAGACCTTGGAACGGTGCGGAAGCACCTGGATGCCCTGGACGCTCACGCCCCATCTCTGACCCCGCTCTACTGCGAAATCGCCCTTGGGGCGGTGAAGCTGGCGAAGGAGAAGGGTGGCGTTGACGATGCCAAGGAGCTGGAGCTCAATGCGCTCCTGGAAGAACGGCTGAGAGGAGCCAAAACGCTAGTTGTAGGCTAGTTCACGCGACCCTTCGGGGCGCGTAGGAGATGTGCGATATGCGTGTAACCATCAACGACGTCAGGGAGATGAAGGCCAGGGGGGAGAAGATCCCCATGATGACGGCCTACGACTACACATCGGCGCGGATAGTGGATGATGCCGGGATACCCATCATCCTGGTAGGCGACACCCTTGGCCAGGTGGTGCTGGGGTACGATTCCACCCTACCCGTCACCATGGACGAGATGATCCACCACACCAAGGCCGTGGCAAGGGGCGCCGGGCGCGCGCTCATAGTGGGGGACATGCCCTTCATGTCCTACCAGACCGGCCCCACCGACGCGCTGCGCAACGCGGGCCGCTTCCTCCAGCAGGGCGGCGCGCAGACGGTGAAGCTGGAGGGAGGCGTCAACATGGCCCGCACGGTGGAGCGCATCGTCTCCTCCGGCATCCCGGTCATGGGGCACATCGGCCTTACGCCCCAGTCCGTGAACCAGCTGGGGGGCTACAAGGTGCAGGGCAAGTCGCTCAAGTCGGCTGTGCGGCTCATGGAGGACGCCAGGGCCCTTGAAGAGGCCGGCGCGTTTGCCTTGGTGCTGGAGTGCGTACCAGCATCCCTGGCGCGCCTGATCACCGAGCGGGTCTCCATACCCACCATCGGCATAGGCGCTGGCAGGAACTGCGACGGTCAGGTGCAGGTCTTTCACGATATGCTGGGCCTCTTCACCGATTTCGTCCCCAAGCACGCCAAGCGGTACGCGGACCTGGGACAGTCCATAACCGGCGCAGTCGCCGAGTACATAAGCGAGGTGAAGGACCAGAGCTTCCCCGCGCGGGAACACAGCTACCACATCAAGGAAGAAGTCCTCGCAGAGCTTCAAGACCAGGTTCGCTAGTCCATGAGGCTCGTCCACACCATTGCAGAGATGGCATCGGCCCAAAAGGAGGTCGGGCGACCCCTTGGCCTGGTTCCCACAATGGGCGCTCTCCACGAAGGACACCTCTCCCTGGTGCGACAGGCCCGCCTGGAGTGCGCCACTCTGGTGGTGAGCATATTCGTCAATCCAACCCAGTTCGGCTCCCGCGAAGACCTCGCCACATACCCGCGGGACCAGGAGCGAGACCTGGCCCTGCTGGAGGAACTGGAGACCGACCTGGCGCTCGTCCCGCAGTACGAGGACATGTATCCCGCGGGATTCGATACCTGGGTAAACGTAGATCGGACCTCCGCCCGGCTGGAGGGTGAATCCAGGCCGGGCCACTTCAGAGGCGTCTCCACGGTGGTGAGCAAGCTCTTCAACATCGTCAGGCCGGACAGGGCCTACTTCGGCCAGAAAGACGCGCAGCAGGTCCAGGTCATACGCAGGATGAACGAAGACCTCAACCTGGGCGTGGAGTTGGTGGTCCTCCCCACCGTGCGGGAAGACGACGGCCTGGCTATGAGCAGCCGCAACGTCCGCCTCAACCCACAGGAGCGCCTTGCGGCCTTGGCGCTGTACAACTCCCTCAGAATGGCGCAGGACATGCACGGCGACGGCGTGCGGCAAGCTACGGCCATAAGAGAAGCCATGCAGCGCATTATCCAGGCCGAGCCCCTGGCTCGCCTGGACTACGTCAGCATCGCCAACCCGGACACCCTAGACGAGATGGACGTTATCGAGGGGCCAGCTCTGGCATCCTTGGCCGCGCTCATAGGAAACACGCGCCTCATAGACAACGTTGTGCTGGAAAGCCCGCGCCTGTGAACCGGACAGCGCCAAATACCCCCGTGGCGCTGTATACTACTGATGCCGTAGGGCGATACGCCGCCAACCTCAACCGTCCCGGCAGGAAGAGCAATGAGACAACTGCCCGCGCAGCGAGTCTACCCATGAGCCTTTTGCGTAATTCCATACCGGGTACATCCAAGGACATCCGCTTTTGAAGATTCTGGCAGTCAACGACGACGGTATTCACTCCCCCGGTCTGTGGGCTGCCGTAGAAGCCCTCCGGAGCGTGGCGGAGGTGGTGGTGGTTGCGCCTGACAGGGAGCAGAGCGGAGTGGGCGCCGCCATAACTCTGAGCCAGCCCATCCGGGTCAGGGAAATAGCGCCGCCGGTGGAGGGAATCCCCACCTACGCCGTAGAGGGGACTCCCGCAGACAGCGCCATAGTCGCCCTGGAATCCCTCATAGAGAAGCCCGTAGACCTGGTAATCTCCGGTATCAACACCGGGGCCAACATGGGGAATGACGTCTTCATCTCCGGCACACTGGGCGCAGCCCTCCAGGGATACTTCCGCAACATACCCGCCGTAGCCATCTCCGTAGCCGCATTGAGAGACGTGCATTTCGAGGCCGCGGCCAAGGCGGCAAGGCTCATCGCCCAGGCGGTTGCTGAAGGCAGGCTCACGTCGCCCCTGCTCCTCAACGTCAATCTCCCCAACGTCCCTCTGGAGAAGATAAAGGGAGTGTCTCTAACCCGCCTGGGAAGGCGCACGTACATGGACGTGGTCAAAGAGGGCGATGACGGAAGACGCAAATACTACTGGATAGCCCGGGACAGGCCGGAGTGGGTGTTGGAGAAGGGGTTGGACGTCTGGGCAGTCCGCCGCCGCCGTATATCCGTAACGCCTTTGCACACAGACCTCACCTCCAGCGCTCCGCCCAAGGAGGCCAGGGCGCTCGCCAGGGAGGTCCGCCGCGGATTCCGGCCATAGCGTCCTCGGCCCACGTCCACGTGCCCGGATGCTCCGCGCCCCTGCCTCCCTGCTCATGTGGTTCGACAAGCTCACCACGAACGGGCATGGGAATCCCGCGAACGGGCCCCTCTTTCCGCTCACCCTGAGCCTGTCGAAGGGCGCGAGCGGGTAAACCGACTCCCAGTTGAGTGTCCCAAACGCGTGGTAAGCTGGTGTATGATCACAGGAGACTTCCGGCGTAAGGACCCACCATGACGGAGCAGAGCCACAGCCGACTCTCTGAGGTACTGCAAAAGGTCACCGAGCTGGCCCAGAAGGCGGTCGGCGGCGACTACCTGTACCGTGGAGAGCCTAAGCGCTACCGCAAGGTCTCGTCCAGCCTTTACCGCAAGTATCAAGAAATCAAGGCCGAGGAATTTGACATAGCGGTTGTTCAAGATGAAATGCTGCAAGAGGCCAAAAGGTTCATCGGTGAGACCGATGAAGACGCTATCCTGGAGCAGCTCCAGCACTTCGGCTATCCCACCAACCAGATCGACTTCACTACGGACTACAACATTGCGCTCTTCTTTGCCTGTTACAGCGAACTGGAAAGGGAAGGACGGGTAATTCTCCTAGACAAAGCCGGCCGCGACGACCTGAAGCAGCCAAAAGCCCCGGAGAACCGCGTCGTTGCCCAGAAGAGCGTGTTCGTGCGGCCGCCTCAGGGCTTTGTGAAACCGAGCGATATCGTAGTCATACCCAAGGTATTGAAGCGTCCTATATTGCAATACCTGGACAAGAGCCACAGCGTGAACGCCGCAGCTCTCTTCAATGATATACACGGATTCATCAGATACCATAGAGTTCACGAAAGCGCGTATGCGGAGTTTTATGCCGGGCTGACGCACCATAGCAAAGAGGAATACGACAAAGCTATTGAAAGCTTTACCAATGCCATTGGGCTCAACCCACAATCACCCAATGCCCATTCTAATCGCGGCGTTTCTTACAGTAACAAGATTGATTACGACCGTGCTATCCAGGACTACGATAGGGCCATTGAGCTAAACCCCGGCTACTACGCCGCCTATAGCAACCGCGGCAGCGCTTACGGTAGCAAGGGGGATCACGACCGCGCGATCCAAGACTTCAATAGGGCCATTGAGCTAAATCCTGGCTACGCCGATGCCTATAATAATCGCGGCAGCGCTTACTGGCTCAAGGGTGATTACCATCGCTCTATTCAAGACTACGACAGAGCAATTGCGCTGGGCACTGACAATGCCATTGCTTACTACAATCGCGGGGTGATTCAGCTATGCCTGGAAGAATGGGAAAAGGCCGAGTCAGACTTATCCCAGGCACAGAGCCTTGGGCGTGACATCGCGGCTACATTTCGTGACGAATTTGGGAGTGTTGGGGATTTTGAGCAGAAGCACAACATCCAATTGCCCGCAAACATCGCGGCTATGCTTACGCCCCAGCAGTGACAGCTATGGATCAGGTTGCCTTCACGCCCTGCCCAGGGAGGTTCGTCGCGGATTCCGGCCATAGCGTCCCCAGCCTCCCTCCCCTGCCCCGATGCCCCGATGCTCCGCGCCCCTGCGTCCCGCTCAGATGGTTCGACAAGCTCACCACGAACGGGCAAGGGAACCCCGCGAGCGGGCCCCTCTTTCCGCTCGCTCCCGTATCAAGTACGGGGCAGGGTATGATCAGTAACAGATGTCCCGCTCACCGTCATTCCTGCCCCCGAGCAGGAATCCAGAAGGGCGCGGGCGGGGGATGGATGCCCGCGTGCGCGGGCACGACGACGTTGGGACGCTCGCGTCCCACTCATGTGGCTCGACAAGCTCAACACGAGCAGGCAGAGCGGCTCCGAAATGCCGTAAGGCTTGTATACGTAGCGCTATTCCCATAAAATAGGGGCGCTCAATCACAGAATAGCGACTTGGAGGAAGAATGCCCATACTCCGAATAGGCCACACCCCGGACGCCGACGATGCCTTCATGTACTACGCAATCGCTCATGGGAAGGTGCCCGTAGGCGAGTACCAGGTACAGCACGTGCTGGAGGACATCCAGACCCTCAACCAGCGCGCGCTTGAGGGTGAGCTGGAGGGCACCGCCATCTCCGCCGGGGCCTACCCCCAGGTGGCCGACAAGTACCGCATCATGCGGGTTGGTTCCTCCATTGGCCGCAACTACGGGCCTATGGTGGTGGCGCTAGCCGAGCGGGCCGGCCTCCGGCTGGAGGGAGCGCGCATCGCCATTCCCGGAGAGTACACCACCGCGTTCCTGCTGCTGAGGCTGTACGCCGAGGGCTTCGAGGCCCTTCCAATGGCTTTCGACAGTATAGTCGGCGCCGTTCAGAGAGGAGAGGTGGACGCTGGGCTCCTCATCCATGAGGGACAGGTCACTTACGAGAGCCTGGGGCTGGCGAAGATCCTAGACCTGGGAGAGGCCTGGGGGCAGGATACCGGACTGCCCATTCCCCTTGGGCTGGACATGGTGCGCCGTGACTTGGGGGAGAGTGTGGAGTCGCTCATGGTAGAGTCGTTGAAAGACAGCATCCTCTACGCCTTTGAGCACGAGGACGAAGCCCTGGACTACGCAATGCAGTTCAGCCGCGGCACCGACCGGGAGACGTGCCGCCGCTTTATTCGCATGTACGTAAACGAGGATACCCTTGACATGGGCGATGAGGGGCAGAAGGCGCTGGAAACCCTGTTCGGCAAGGCGCTGGACAGGGCCATCATAGACGCCATGCCCCCCATAGACCTGATCTAAGCGCCGCGGCCCCGTTCCTGCGGCGAGCGGCTTCCGCCTGCCGGTCTGCTCACTGCCGCGTCCCGGAAGGCGACGGCCACACGGCGTTGGGCGCACAATGCCGGCTTCTCGTACGCCCGGAATGCTCCGCAAGGGGCAATTGGCCTGTATAATGAGGACGTACGGCCCCCCTCGCGGCCGCTCTAAGCTATGCTATTACGCTCGTTAGACCTTCTGCTTGAGAGTCCGGGGACGTTTGTCATCGTGTTCTCTACCTTTCTCGCCACCGTTGGGACGGCCCTGTTGGTGGCCATCACGATTCACGAATTCAGCCATGCCGCCCTGGCGTACATCCTTGGAGACCCCACGTCCAAGCGACTGGGACGGCTCTCCCTGAACCCCATACGCCATCTGGACCCCGTGGGCACGATCATGATGCTGCTGGTGGGCTTTGGCTGGGGCAAGCCCGTGCCAGTCAACCCCAACAACCTGCGAAACGGAGGAAGAACCGGCATGTCGATGGTATCGGCGGCCGGCCCCCTGTCCAACCTGGCAACCGCAGCCCTCTGCGCCGCGCCCATAAGAATGGGGCTTGTGCCCTGGCGCTCGCCCTTCTTCTTCAGTGGGCTCCAGGGCCAGGGACTCAGCGGCCTCTTCGCCGACCTCCTGGGGTTCGTGATATTCTTCAACATCATTCTGGCCATATTCAACCTGCTGCCGTTCTCTCCCCTGGACGGCTCCAAGGTGCTAATTGGCATCCTCCCTCCCGGCCCGGCCGGCGCTCTTATCCGCCTGGAGGCCGCGGGCCCTGTCGTCCTGCTGGGGATAATCATGGTAGACTGGGTAACGGACCTGAATTTGCTCTGGGGGGTTCTGGAGCCCATAGTGAATGTGGTAGGCTCTATTGTAGTGGGGCATGCCTTCTAGGATGCGCAGCCGGCTCGCCGGGATGCGCGGCGACTCTACGTAGCACAGGCGCAAGGAGGCCATAATGGACAGAATAGCCATCGTCGGCATGGGACTTATAGGGAGCTCCCTGGGAATGGCCTTGAAGAAGGCCGATGTGGGGATGGAGATAGTTGGCACCGACAGGGACAGGTCAGTCGCGGCGCGAGCGCAGAGGGCGGGGGCATCGGACCGCACGGAGAACAACCCCCTCGCAGCCATCCGCGGCGCCAAGATTGTGATACTTGCCACCCCGATCGGCGGCATACACGATCTGCTGCAGCTCTTTGGCCCTGAGTTGGAAGCCGGGACCATTGTGACGGACACGGGAAGCACCAAGGTCGAAGTGCTCAGATGGGCCGAGGAGTACCTACCAAGCGCCGTCGACTTTGTGGGCGGTCATCCCATGGCCGGAAAGGAGCTGTCCGGACCGGAAGCCGCCGAAGCGGACCTTTTTCAGGACGCCACCTACTGCATCATCCCCGGCAATGGCGCAGACCAGGTAGCCGTCCGCGTAGTGACCCAGATGGCCGAGGTCGTGGGGGCCAAACCCTACTTCATAGACGCTGCCGAGCACGACAGCTACGTGGCTGCCGTGAGCCACTTGCCCCTGGTCCTCTCAACGGTCCTGGTGAGGCTCAACTCCGGCAACCCAGCATGGCCGGAGGTAGCCAAGCTCGCATCCGGCGGGTTCAGGGACGTCAGCCGCCTGGCCGCCGGAAGCCCGGAGATGAGCAGAGACATATGCCTGACCAACCAGGAATCGATCAGCCGCTGGATAGACCGGTTCATAGAGGAGTTGAACGCCTTCCGGGACCTTGTCCAGGAAGGCGACCAGCGAACTGTGGGACGCGCCTTCGATAACGCCTGGGAGGCGCGAGACAGGTGGATGCAGAACAAGATAACCGCCCGGTCGGCGATCCCACCCGTGGACCTGCCCACCACCGCAGAGACTATGGGCGGGTTGCTCATGGGCGACAGGGCTGCCGGACGCCTCCGGCAGATGCTAGAATGGCAAAGGGACGACAAGAAGAACAATAGCTGAGGTAACCCATGAACAGATCCGTTCTTCCCGCAAAAGAGCTAACCGGAACGCTGGTCCCTCCGGCGGATAAGTCCGTCTCTCACAGGGCGGCCATTCTCAACAGCCTGGCGGCCGGAGAGGTGGTGATCGACAACTTCTCAGAGGGCGCCGACTGCGCCTCTACCCTCCGGTGCCTCCGCCTTCTGGGTGTGTCCGCAGAGAAGATGGCCCCTGGGGACGGCTCGTCGGAAGCGCCCAAGCTGAGGCTCGCGTCCCCCGGGCTGGAGAATTTCCACGAGCCGGAAGACATCCTGAACGCCGAAAACAGCGGGACAACCATGCGATTCATCATGGGGCTGCTGGGGAACACGCCCTTTGTATCGGTTGTCACGGGCGACCACTCACTGCGCGCCAGGCCAATGGGGCGAGTGGTGCAACCCCTTCGCCTGATGGGAGCCCAGGTCATGGGGCGCGGCGGCGACTCCCGGGCTCCCCTGGTCATCAGGGGAGGAGAGTTGAGTGGTATCGAGTACACGATGCCGGTAGCCAGCGCCCAGCTGAAGTCCGCCCTTGTGATGGCGGCGCTCTTTGCAAAAGGCGAGACCGTGCTGCTTCAGCCCGCGCTGTCCAGAGACCACACCGAGAGAATGCTGCGGGCTATGGGAGCGGACATTGTGGAGGACGGGCTGGCGCTTGTGGTCAGACCTGGGCCTCAGCTGAGACCCCTGGACGTAACCGTGTCCGGAGACATAAGCTCGGCAGCCTTCTGGATGGTCGCGGCGGCCGCCCACCCCAACGCTCGGATCAGGCTGGTCAACGTAGGCGTAAACCCCACGCGCGCCGGAGTGCTGGACGTGCTCAGGGACATGGGCGCGCGGATAAGCGTCGAGAACCCGCGGACGGAAGGAGGGGAGCCGGTGGCCGACCTCCTCATAGAATCCAGCGAGCTAAACGGCGTGGAGATAGCCGGAGACATGATCCCGATAGTACAGGATGAGATACCGGCGCTGGCCCTGGCGGCCTCTCTTGCCAGGGGCGTCACCACCATACGTGACGCCCAGGAGCTGCGCTACAAGGAGTCGGACCGGTTGCACGCCACTGCCACCGAGCTATCCCGGCTGGGAGCCAGGATAGAGGAGCTCCCTGACGGCCTCGTCATAGAGGGCACAGGCTCGCTGAAAGGCGGGACTTGCAGCAGCTACGGAGACCATCGACTGGCCATGACGCTGGGAGTAGCGGGGCTCCTGGCAGATGAAGAGGTGGTCATCACCGAGTCCGAGGTGGTGGATGTCTCCTACCCGAATTTCTGGGAAGACCTGGCCTCGCTGAGGCCGGAGTGAACGGGGGAAACCGTGCGTCCCACAGAGAGACCCGTTAACGACCACGCCGGAGGAGGGCCGCTGCTGGTGGTCCTGTCCGGTCCTTCAGGAGTGGGAAAGGACTCGGTGCTGCGAGAGCTGAAGGTCCAGGATCACAAATGGCGCTTCACGGTAACAGTAACCACACGCTCCCAGCGGCCCGGTGAAGAGGACGGCGTGGACTACTTCTTCCTGGACAGAGACACCTTTCACCAGAAGGTGGAGGGTGGGGACTTCCTGGAATGCGCCCAGGTCTACGGCAACTGGTACGGAGTGCCCAGAGACCAGGTATCGGACGCCCTGGGGAACGGTATGGACGTGATCATCAAGGCGGACGTCCAGGGCGCCGCCACCATCAAGGCCGCCGTCCCGGACGCCATACTCATATTCCTGATGCCCCCATCCACAGATGAGCTGGAGCGCAGGCTGCGAGAGCGAAAGACGGAGACCACCCCTGATCTGGAGCTGCGCATACGCACCGCTATGGATGAGCTGTATCAGCTGACCCTCTTCGATTACGTGGTTGTCAACGATGCCCTGGAGTCTGCGGTAAGCCATATAAGCGCCATAGTCACGGCGGAGAAGTGCCGCATACCATCCCGGCGCGTGTCCCTGTAGGCCGTCTCCGCGCCGCGCGGCCCCAAAGTCCTCTCCCAGTCTGATGGAAGACCCTTGCGCAACTCTGAGTGTCATCCTGTGAAGAGAATATCCAACTGTCATTCCGAACAGAGCGCAGCGGAGTGAGGAATCTAAAGGCTCTCATCCCCCACTATGGTCCTTGTGGCTGGAATGTTCCCATGACTATGGCGCAATCTCTTAGATTCCTCGCTGCGCTCGGAATGACGCGTTGTGACGCCGGTAATGCAAGGTTGCCGTTCGCGGGCATGATGGCATTGGGCCGGCCACGGGTCCGCTCGTCCCCGCATCAAGTACGGGGCAGGCTCTGAGCTTGTCGAAGGGCATGAGCGGGATGAGAGAGACACTCCAACCCACGTTGGCATTACCAGCGCTTGTGGAGAATACCGTGGCGTCCGGGCGTTTGATTTCAACGCCAAATGGCAATAGAATGGTAAGGCTTGGCTAGAACGTATTGGGGACGGGCAATGGCAGCAGAGAGCAAAGTAGAGTATCCGGTCTCCGCAGGCGGAGTTGTATACAGGCTGGGAGGAGAAGGCGTGGCCGTAGTCATCTGCGGGCTGCGCTCCCAGGATGGCTGGACGTGGGGGCTGCCCAAAGGGACGCCCGAACTTAGGGAGACCCTGGAGGAGACTGCCATACGAGAGGTGACGGAGGAAACGGGTCTGAAGGTAAGCCTGGAAGCGCCAATCGACTCCATTCGATACTGGTTCGTGCGTCCGGACGACGGGGTGAGGTGCCACAAGACGGTGCACTTCTACCTAATGAGCGCCGTGGGAGGCTCACTCGACGACCACGATCACGAGTTCGACGAGGTTCGCTGGTCCAGCGGCGAGGAGTCCCTCCGCGCCCTGACCTACGCGAACGAGATCAACATACTGGAAAAAGCCATTGCAATGGTTTCGTAGATGGCAAAGAAAGCAGGAACCTGTGATTAGAGGAGAGATGACCATCCTCAGAGAGAAGCGCTTGGAGGATGCGGAGTTGGACTACGCATGGCGCATCGACGAGGAGCTTGCAGCCCTGGACGCCACAACGCCCCTGAGAATGTCCTACTCCAGCTACGTCCGCCTGATAGAAGACGAGCTCCGCCACCCGGTTCCCTGGTCCAAACGCTTTGCGATAGAGACCCACGACGGCAAGCTGATAGGCAGCTGCATGTACTACGACGTAGACACCGTCAGGGGCCAGACGGAGCTCGGCATAATGATAGGCGATAGAGACTACTGGAGCCGGGGCTACGGCACAGACGTAGTCAGCGCCCTGGTAAGCCACATCTTCTCCTCCACCTCCTTGAACCGGATCTACCTCCACACCCTGACCTGGAACATCAGGGCCCAGAAGTCCTTTGGGAAATGCGGCTTCGTCCCCCTGAGGGAGGTTAAGAGGAGCGGCTACGAATTCCTCCTCATGGAGATCATGCGGGACAAGTGGGAGAGCCTGAGAAGCGAAACCCCACCCCAACCGGAGGCCGAGCCCGGCCCATAGAGCCGGCCGGCGACCACCCGGGGCAGTCCCGACCACTGATTGTTTCCTCTGAAATCCCTCCGCCGACGTTGCAATAGCAATGCCACAAGACCCCAACAGCGGCATACCGCGCTACGGTAGGATCATATTCCCGGACAGAATCAAGAGCGCAATGTACCAGGCGCAACGGGAGAGGTGCAATTACTGCGGCGGGACGCATCGGATCGGCTACCTGGAAATAGACCACAAGCAGCCAGTGAGCCGTGGCGGCGACAACGGAATGGAGAACCTGCAACTTCTCTGTGTTCCCTGCAACATGCGGAAGGGGATACAGAACGATGAGGAGTTCCGAAGACGATACCGGCGGATCATGGCTCCGAGGGGAAGCATACCTAATCCTCCCATACCCCAGGAGGATTTTAGTGACGAAACTAAGCAGACCAGGGCGTCGCGTGAAGTGCGCTCAATCTTCCATAAAAGATTCTCCGCGAACCGGGAAAGCCGGAGGAATGGCTGCGGCGTTTTCGCAGCCCTGGTGGCTCTTATTGTAATCGCCATCGCATTCAAGTTGCTTGCCGGCTGAGACTGGCCTGTCGGGCGCGACTCACACACCGAGCCATGTATTGCGTCAAGCGGGAGTAAACACTAAAATAGACAGGCAAGCCTATGTTGAGTCCCAGTTGGGATCGGGGAGAAGGGTGCGGATACAGGCCCCTGTAGCTCAGGAGGACAGAGCATCGGTTTCCTAAACCGAGTGCCCCGGTTCGAGTCCGGGCAGGGGTACCAGCATTCCCAATATTTCGCGCTTCGGTAGTATCAGCTATCCCGTTTTCAAGCGCGACTGGCGCCGTATACTCAATCCTGACCAGCCCCCGGTCTCTATATCACCTGCTATGTTAGTCCTGCAAGCCAGCGCCCGGGCATTTCGGTCGCGTACTCGCTTAGAAACCTTGAGCAAATTGGCAGCACGCAAAAGCGGGCTGCTTGACCTTCTGTCGGAGTCGGGCGCCGACCCAGGCGCGTCGAGACTACGGCCAGTTACGGCTGAGGCCCCACATAGGCGGATCTGCCCGCGCGCCTCGGGCTAGTAGAGCTGTCCCGTGGGAACGGAGAACGCGAATCCAGGCTCGCCAATCATTCCTGCAGCGACGGTGGCGTTGGTTCCTTCGTCGATGAGGATGAAACTGCCGGTGACGCGGTTGCTGGTGTAGTCGTCGACCGCCAGCGGTGCGCTGACCTTGAGCTTGACGTGGCCGATCTCGTTTAGCCACAGCATATCAGAGTCCGTTTCGCCGGTGAGCGACGTGATGCTGAACAACGATACGAGGTCGGTTATCACTGCCTTAGCCGACCGCGTCGTGTGCTTGATACGGTACACATTACCAGGACGAAGCGCTGTGCGCTCATCCATCCAGCAAACGACTGCATCGAGCTCCTGGACCATTGCCGGTCCGTCGTCCGCTCCACAGATCATCTCCCCGCGAGTAACGTCAAGGTCGTCGGCTATCTGGACGGTTACGGCGTCGGGAGCGCGCGCCTCTTCCACGGCGCCCCAAGGCGCTTCGATGGTCGTGATGACGCTCTCCACGCCGGAGGGCACGATGCGCACTCGCTGGCCCACGCGCAGGACACCCGACGCGACGCTCCCCGCATAGCCCCGGTAGTCGTGATACTCCTCGCGGTGGGGGCGGACGACGTATTGAACAGGCATTCTCAACGGCAGCGAATCGAGTCCTTCGCGCACAGGCAGGCTTTCGAGGTGGGCCAGCAGTGGGTCACCCTGGTACCAAGGCATGTTCGCCGACGGCTCGACCACGTTGTCGCCGTTGAGCGCCGACATGGGGATGAAAGTCGCATCGTCCACATCGAGCCGCTCCATCAGCGGAGTGAATTTGGCGCGGACTGCTTCGTAGGTCCGCTCCTCATAGCCAACGAGATCCATCTTGTTGACGCAAACTACGATGCGATCGATGCCTAGCAACGAGGCGATAACGGCGTGGCGGCGTGATTGCTCCACCACCCCATTGCGCGCATCGATCATGATGAGCACCGCCTCTGCGGTGGACGCCCCGGTGACCATGTTGCGCGTGTACTGCACATGCCCTGGCGTGTCTGCCAGAATGAATTTGCGCGTTGGAGTGGAGAAGTAGCGGTAGGCAACGTCGATGGTCACGCCCTGCTCCCGTTCCGCGCGGAGGCCGTCGGTGACGAGAGCGAGGTTCACGTAGTCGCCGTGGTGGCGCCGGCTGGCATCCTCGACGGCGGCGAGTACGTCGTCGTCGAGCGCCTTCGAGTCATACAGCAGACGACCGATGAGCGTGCTCTTGCCGTCGTCCACGGATCCGGCGGTGGCGATGCGGAGAAGGTCCATGCTAGAAGTATCCCTCGCGCTTGCGGTCTTCCATCGCCGCCTCGGCAGTCCGGTCGTCAGCCCGCGTCGCGCCACGCTCGGAGATGCGCGCCGTCAGCGTCTCGGTGATGACTGCTTCGGGCGTGGCAGCCTCCGACGGTACAGCTGCTGTGGAGGTCATGTCACCGACGGTGCGGAAACGCACACTGCGGACGACCACCGGCTCGCCACGTTGAGGCTGCATAACCGGCGATAGCGCCATGAGCATCCCGTCCTGCTCAAATACCTCGCGCTCGTGACCGTAGTAGATTTCCGGCAGGTCTATGTTCTCCTCGGCTATGTAGCGCCAGATGTCCAGCTCGGTCCAGTTGGAAAGCGGGAAGACGCGCATGTGCTGGCCGAATCCAATGCTGCTGTTGTAGAGGCTCCAGAGCTCCGGGCGTTGATTGCGTGGATCCCACTGGCCGAATTCGTCTCGCACGGAGTACACACGCTCCTTTGCTCGTGATCGCTCCTCATCGCGTCGCGCGCCGCCGAAAACCGCGGTGAACTTTCCCCGGCGAATGGTTTCCAGCAGTACCGGTGTCTGCATGCGGTTGCGAGGGTAATTTGGACTCGGTGGGGTGGGAATTAGCGCTAAGGCAATTGCGTCGTCAACCGAGCCCACGACTAGGTCAATTCCAAGCCGCTCCACGACGCGATCACGGAAAGCGATGACCTCGGGAAAGTTGTGGCCAGTGTCGATGTGGACCACAGGAAACGGCAGGTGGGCGGGTCGGAGCGCCTTGACGGCGAGATGCAGAAGCACGGCCGAGTCTTTGCCACCGGAGAAGAGCAGGCCCGGTCGATCAAACTCCGCGACCACCTCCCGAATAATGTGGATTGCTTCCGACTCAAGGGCGCGGAGATGCCAAGACTCGGAGCGATCGTTCAGATCGGCAAGCTCTTGCACACCCAATCTCTTTGACTCTGTTATTGGCATCCGGAGCTCCTTCTCGGAATATTCGGGCATAAGAAAACCCCCTCCGTGTGCGAAGGGGGCCAGAGGCTTTCTCTTCTGAACTGTCGGCGCTAGGCGATGAGCGTTGCGCTTGTCGAAGCAGAAGGCCATCTGGCCTCCAGACAACAACAGCAACAACACAGGCACATAGCGGCACTCATCAGAAACGATGGTAACAGCGCGCAGCAGGTATGTCAAGGTATTTAGCTCTCATGGCGGCAGCGTAACCTTGGCCGGCTCCTCGCCTATTGGAGCGTTTGCCGCCACTCGCACTCCTCATACTCCGCTGTCCACCATTATAACCGACGGGCCGTTCCTCGGGCATGGGCCAAGACTATTGCGCGTAAACCAAGCGTGGAGAATCCTGGCTAGACTGTTGGGGTACCCAGACCTCCAAACGAGGCTGGCCGGGCTTCTTCCTCGCCAGGCCACGGGGGTGAAGTAAAGCAGAGAAATGTCAACGCCTCTCGTCCCGCGGCGAACTGGAAGCTCCATTGGGGTGGTATTGCCAGGGCGTCTCCAGGGCCAACCTGCAACGGCTTTACTTGAACCGGGTCTTGGTTGGGCGGGCAACGCCACACTGCTCCAACTCCCTCCAATACATACCAAAGTTCCTCCACATGCTGATGCCATACGGGCCGGGAAACCTGTCGAGCCTCCAACCTCACTTCACACAAGGATGCCCTAGCGGCAGCTTCCGCAACTCCCAAGAGCAGCCTTATCTCCGAGCCGTCGGGCGCAAGAGTGTCGGGGGATTGCGCCCGGTGACCGACTGGGGGACTCGCGTTATCCATGGTTACTCCTTGGATGTGTTTCTTGCTGACGAATCTGGAGAAGAGAGGCGGGCCAGCCTGAGCCGTGATCGTCAAGTGTCCCCTCACTTGCTTGTGGAGAGCTTCGGCCCAACGTGGCTCTGGTGGGCCTGAATGCAGGTCCAGAACAAACCTTAGCGTAAAGCAACCGTCTTGAAAGTCAAGACGCAGGTGAAATCGGGTCCCTGTTTGCAATAAGCATAAGCGGAGCGCTTCGAGACCCAAGCGTTCAGGGGTCGGATGGAGGCCCCGACAGCTCTCTGACGGCCCTGTTGCGCTCTCTTTGCCGTTCGATGGTTTGAGCCTTCACCTCCTTTCTCCGTCGCAGTACCTCTTCTCGCCTCCCACTTAGCCCGTCCGAGGGAGCTACGTTCCCCAGCGCCTTGTAGTAACGCCGGTAGATGAAGTAGCTGACTCACCTCTGCCTGCCTGGGCGCCAACGCGATTGGATTTAGGCGTCTGCTTGAATCAAGTGATGGCTGATGGCATAATGGCCTTGGTAAGGTCGAATTTGGCCCAGATGAAAGTACGTAATGTCGGGCGTATCGGGGTACCATATGCTGAAAGGGGTAACCCCATCCCGCAGTTTTTCGGGACCGCTATTGCCTTTATTCCTGTTCTGTAGAAGCGCTGAGATGAAGGAGGTTGTAAGATGGTGACTTCCGATAGACTTGGTATTCTGGTGGGAGGCGGGCCCGCGCCCGGCATAAACAGCGTCATAAGCTCCGTCACTATAGAGGCCATCAACTCCGGCCTCCAGGTGACTGGCATCTACGATGGGTTTGAGCATCTGATACAAGGCCGCACAGACCACGTGCAGCCACTTTCCATTGCCGACGTCTCGCGTATCCACTTCCAGGGAGGCTCCATCCTGCGCACTTCCAGGGCCAACCCTACGCGGCAGCCGGAACACTTGCAGAGGGTTGGCCAGACCCTCAAGGAGTTGGGCATAGGCTATCTTGTCACCATCGGCGGCGACGACACCGCCTTTGGAGCCGCCGAGGTGGCCAACGCCTCCTATGAAACGCTGCGGGTGGTCCACGTTCCCAAGACCATAGACAACGACCTGCCGCTGCCCGGCGGGATGCCTACCTTTGGCTTTGAGACCGCGCGTCAGGTGGGCGCCGAGATTGTGCTCAACATTATGGAGGACTCGCGTACCACCAACCGCTGGTACCTGGTGGTGGTGATGGGGCGCACAGCCGGGCACCTTGCGCTGGGCATAGGCAAGTCGGCGGGAGCCACCATTACCATAATCCCGGAGGAGTTCTCCAGGCCGCGCCTTTCGCTTGAGCAGGTCTGCAAAGTCATTGAGGGAGCCATCCTCAAGCGACGGTTCATGGGCCAGAGACATGGCATCGTGGTAGTCGCCGAGGGCATAGGCAGCAGGCTTGACCAAGAGGAGCTGGCCAAGGTCCCGGGCGTGGTGGTGACCCACGACCCCTATGGACACGTTCGTCTCGGTGAGATACCCCTGGCTATGATCCTCCGGCAGGAGGTGCAGCGGAGGTTTGCCGAACGGGGTGAGAACCTGCCGCTCGTCGACTATAACATTGGTTACGGATTGCGCTCCGCTGCGCCCGTTCCGTTTGACATCGACTACACGCGCACGTTGGGTTACGGGGCTGTCCGCCTCCTTGTGGAAGAGACCAGGGATGACCTGTTGCACGGGTCGCTGATCTGCCTAGAGGGGGGGAGCCTGACTCCCATACCTCTGCGAGACCTCCGAGACCCAGACACCGGTAGGACGCGGGTGCGCATGGTGGACATCGACTCGGCGCACTACAAGACCGCCCGGCAGTACATGATCCGGCTGGAGAGGCGAGACCTGGAAGATCCTCGGACACTGGCCGGACTGGCCGATGCCGCTAACATGTCCAAGGAGGAGTTTACGGAGAGATACTCACTGGTCGTGGGCTGATACCGGTAAATCCGGCCACTGTCCGCCCTGTTATGCCCCGTACATCAAGAAGGCCGACCCATCTCAGACGGGCCGACCTTCCTACTTTTCCAATCAGGATCCCCGCGTACCGGAGCGAGCTATTCCAGGAAATCTTTGAGCTTTCTGGAGCGAGAGGGATGGCGGAGTCTTCGCAGGGCCTTCGCCTCTATTTGGCGGATACGCTCCCGAGTTACGCCGAACTCTCTCCCGACCTCTTCCAGGGTGCGGCTGCGGCCGTCCTCCAGGCCGAAGCGCAGCTGAAGGACGCGGCGCTCCCGGACGTTGAGGGTGTCTAGGACGTCCTCAACCAGCTCCTTCAGGAGTTGGTAGGAGGCGGCGTCCGCGGGCGCAATGGCGCCCCTGTCCTCTATGAAGTCCCCCAGATGGTTGTCTTCCTCCTCGCCTATGGGGGTCTCCAGAGACACCGGCTCCTGGGAAATCTTGAGTATCTCCCGCACCTTCTCCGGGCTGAGCTCCATGTCCAGGCCAATCTCCTCGCTGGTGGGCTCGCGCCCAAAGTCCTGTACCAGCCGCCGGCTGGTGCGCATGAGCTTGTTGATGGTCTCCACCATGTGGACGGGGATGCGAATGGTCCGGGCCTGGTCGGCGATGGCCCTGGTTATGGCCTGGCGTATCCACCAGGTGGCGTAGGTGCTGAACTTGTAGCCCTTGCGATAGTCGAACTTCTCCACGGCGCGGATCAGGCCAATGTTCCCTTCCTGGACCAGGTCCAGCAGGGACATGCCGCGGCCGATGTACTTTTTGGCGACGCTTACCACCAATCGCAGGTTGGCTTCCGCTAGGTGCCTCTGAGCTCTTACACCCTCCTCCACAACCCCGTCCAAGTTGGCCTTCAGTTCGGCCTCCCGCGCCATGAGACCCCTGATGAATCCAGAGTCCTCAAGCGCCTGGGGTAGTCTGCTGAGCGGGGTCTCCTCTCCCATGATGCCGAACACGACCGGCGGCACTATACGGCTATTGACCGACAGACGTAGGAGGTCCCTTCGCAGCTCATCGGCAGGGTATTCCAGTTCCATTGCCAGATCTGCAACCATCTCAAGGTTTATCTCACTGTCTATGTTGGCAAGGACTTCCGGGTCTGAGCGTAGGTGCCAGAGGCTCAAGCTGCCGGGAATGTCCAGTCTTCTACCCAGAGCCTCCGCCAGGAACGAAGCCTGGCCCAGGCGTCTGAGGAGCAGGAGGACTATTTCGTAGGCTTTGGGGGGCCATCCGTTATGGGCGGCAATCTCATTCTCCAGGCTCTTGATCTGTATGCCGCACTCCATACTGCGGGCAAGGGTCCGCTCACCCTGGGCGGTCAGAAGATGGACCCGGCCTATCTCCCGGAGGTACATCCGGACGGGGTCGTCTATCATGTCAGGGATTTCCAGTTCGGCCTCAAGCTCTACTTCTCCGCCTTCCACCGCGGCGCCTATCTCCTCCAACTCCTCTTTGGCCAGAGAGGTAGGGATTGCAGGCACGTCTGCCTCGCCGTCGACCTGTGGAACGGAGGTGTCGATGCCCAGCTCCTTGGCATCATCCCTTATGTTGGACCCCACCGTTGCCAGAATGCTCTCCGATGCCCCGTCTTCCTCTTCCGAAAGCTCGCTTATTAGCTCGTCTAGCTCGTTATTTCGATTTCTTGCCATATCACCATCTCACGTATTGGTAGGATTTGGACCGGAGAATAGCTCTTTCAGTTGCTGGTTGATCTCCCGGGCTTGATTGAGAGAAGGGCTGAGGCTGGAGATGTCCTTCCAGTCGGCTTCCTCCAACTGCTCCATCAGCGCCTGTTCCTGTACCTTGAAGTAGCGCTCCTTCAGCCGGTTGACCACCGCTTGCAGGTCCCTTTCCCGCTCCTTTATGTTCAGCGGAGGGTTCTCCATGCTCAAGAGGGTCTGAAGGTGCTCCGTCAGGTCTGTGGACAGACTACCAGCAATCTCCTCTATTGTAGCACAGGCAGCCCACTTTGTGAAGATATCCCTGTTCTCCGACTGCTCGAAGTAGTCCGGAGATATATCAAGTCCGCTCTCTCTCAGCTCGGTATGGCGCAGGAGAAGGGACAGGCAGTGCTCTTCCAAGTTGGCCGAGCTCAACGGAGATGCGCCCAGGGCGGCGGCGGCGGTTGGCGCTCGCCTGTTGGGAGTTGGGGCGCGCCTCTGAGACCGCCATATGTATCGCTCCAGGTCCGCTTCGCTCAACGAAACGACGTCCGCCAGACGACGAAGATATCTGCGGTGTACGAAGGGGTTTCCTTCCCCTCTGATGAAGGAGCCCAGGGAGTCCACCAGTTGACGCTTGCCCTCATCGCTGTTCAGGTCAAAGCGGGCCGGAAGCGCTTCCAGCAGGTGGTCCAGAAGGGGCTGCGCTTCCGAGATCAGCCTCTCCCACTCACCTGGGTCCTCTCGGATCAACGCGTCCGGGTCCTTGCCGGCGGGAAGGGCCGCCACCTTCAGGGATGCGTTCATGTGGCGTTGGCTGAACACCGTCCCGCTCCTTCCGCCGGCCCGCAGGTAGTCGATTTGAAGCGCCTGCCAGGACGATTCCAGGCTGCGCAGGGTAGCCTCCTTGCCGGCGTTGTCGGGGTCCAGGGCCAGAATGTAGGTTGACGCCAGGGACCTGAGCATGGAGACCTGCTGTCCGGTCAACGCAGTGCCCATGGATGCCACCACGTTCCGAAAGCCGTACTGGCGCGCGGCGATGACGTCCATGTAGCCCTCTACTATGACTGCTGCGCCGGCGCTGCCGATGGACTCCTTTGCCAGGGACAGCCCGTAGAGGATGCCGCTCTTGTCGAAGATGGAGGTGCGAGGGGTGTTGAGGTACTTTGGCGTGGAATCGTCCAGGGCTCTGCCTCCAAAGCCGGCTATACGCCCGGAGGCGTCCAGGATTGGGAACATGAGCCGTCTGTGGAATAGATCGCGCGCCCCACCGCTTTCGGCTCCGGTGGCAAGTCCTGCAGAGAGCGCCTCCTGCTCCGAGTGGCCTCGCCCCAGCAGATGCCTGAGAAGGGCCTCGCGGCCGCCGGGGCTGAGTCCCAGCCGGAACGTTTCTTCCGTCTCTTGGTCTACGCCTCTCTGCCGCAGGTAGTCCCTGGCTTTGGCGCCCTCCTGGGAGTCCAGGACCGTGCGGAAGTAGTCCGCCGCCTCTTCGTTGATGCCGTGCAGGGCCTCTTGCCTCCCCCTGGCTTGCCTGGATGGAAGGGTCACCCCGGTGCGTTCTGCGAGTTGGCCCAGGGCTTCGCTGAACTCCAGGTTCGCTGCCTTCATCACGAAGGATATGACGTCGCCGCCGGTGGCGCACGCGCCAAAGCAATGCCACGTCTGGCGCTCCGGGGACACGTAGAAAGAGGGGGTCTTTTCCGTGTGAAAAGGGCAGTTGGCCTTGAAGTTACGCCCAGATTTCTGGAGTGCGGCGTAATCCGAGACTACCTCCACTATTTCTGCACGGCTTTTGACGTCCTGTATAGCGGTCATAGCTCAGGTCTCACCTGTAAAGACGGTCTTGGGTTGCTCTCTGTGATTGTAGCAGTCCTCCGGTTCGCGTACTCCAAGGGGCGGGACGGCTGTATGAGACGCATTTTCAACCGTTTGGGGTCTTCATAACGGCATTTCCTGCTGTCCCGGTCGCTGGCTGATGGATTTAAGGTAGTCTTCCAGCTCGTCCAGGCTCCTCAGCAGCAGCCCGTCTCCCTTCTGTCCTATGAAGGGAGTGGGATCGCGGGACGCCTCCCAGACAATGACGATGTCCTTGGTGGAGGCTTCCGCGTGCTCTATTTCCGATTGGACGCCGCCCGCGATCAGAGGGTTGCCGTCCGCATAGGCGGGGAAGTAGGCCACCAGCATCTCAGACTGGTCTATCAGCTTGAGGTCTCTTGCCACAACCTGGCCGTCTATGTCATCCCTTATGGCTTCTACCTCCCTACGGCTCAGCAGCACGGTTTCCCCAAGCGCCGGACATTCCATGTCTTCCGCTTCGCTTTGCGTCTGCTGCGCCAGGTCCAGCAGCCTCTTTTCGCCTATCATCAGGGGGTCAAAGGCGGTGAGGTAGGCGCGCAAGAGCTTGCGATACCTGACCACCTTTTCCCAGATGTCCGGCCTGGCTCGCGCGTCGCTTATGGGGTAGCTGACGTAGGTCTTCTTCCTCCAGGGCTCGAACATCAGATGGTACACTACCTCTAGGGGTTCCGGAGAGACCTCCTCCTCCAGCGAAACTCCCAGGACGTAGTGGGGGACGTCCAGGACAGAGGCCAGTATCTCGGATGCGAGCATCTCCTCCTCTCGCCAGACGAGCAGATCCTTGAGGCTGTACTTGGTGTCCGGCGGCAGGTCGCCTGAGCTTTTGAACGCGTCCAGGCGCATTTTGACGGCCTCCACGTCATCTATGAGGGTAACGATGACATCCGGTTGGAACTCCTTGACTTCGGGAAGCTCAAAGGCCCTCATCAGCCGGTTGTTCCATCGAAAGACGGCGTGGGAGTTCACGAACACGTTGCTCATCCCTGAGCTATGGCTGCGGATTAGATTGAACGCCCCGCGCCGCAGCGCGCCAAGCTGGGCCAGGGGAAGGTCCAGTATCTTCCCCTCCTTCAGGGTAGCGCCGGACTTCCGGCTCTCCTCGTACATGATGTCGCCAACGTTGAACACCGCTTCAATGCTCTTGCCCTTTCGGGCGCAGAAGTCCCTGAGCGCTTGAAGCTGGCTCTTCTTGTCTATGCCGGTCTGCCCCGTGAACAACGCCCGCATGTCATGACCTCCGTTTGCGGTGGGGATTGCAGGGTCTCACAACCGCAGTATGTGATAACCGCGCCGGTTTGTATAGCGCGCCGCTGATGCCGGGTATGAAGGCTTGTGGCAGGCGGCGGAGGCTATTCCACGGTGACGGACTTTGCCAGGTTCCTGGGCCGGTCTATGTCGGACCCGCGCTTTACGGCCATGTGAAAGGCGAGAAGCTGCAACGGGACTGAGGCCAGTATCGGCGTGAGGAGTGGGGTCAACGGCGGGATGTACAGAACATGGTCCGCTATATTGGCGATCTCCTCGTCTCCCTCGGTCGCCAGCGCTATGACGATGCCGCCCCTGGCCTTCACCTCGAATATGCTGTTGAGCATCTTGTCGCGCAGGCCGTCCCTGGGGGCAATGGCAACCACGGGCATGTCCTGGTCAACCAGGGCTATGGGGCCGTGCTTTATCTCACCGGCCGAACACCCCTCAGCGTGCGTGTAAGCGATCTCCTTGAGCTTTAGCGCCCCTTCCAGGGCCACCGGGTAGTTAGGCCCGCGCCCCATGTAGAGGAAGTGGGACTTGTCCTGGTACCGCTCTGCCAGCTCAATGTACGGCTCCTGATTGGATACCAGGTCGCTCAGCAGGTCGGGGAGTCGCGCCAGGTCCTTCAGCGCCTCTCCCAGGGCCGCCTGGGAGAGGAACCCGCGCCGGTGCCCCACGTACGCCGCCAGCAAGTACAGGGCTTCCAGGGAGCAGGTGAAGGTCTTAGTGGACGCCACGCCTATCTCCGGCCCGGCCCGCAGGTAGATGCAGCCCTCCGCCAGCCGGGTGGCCTGGCTCCCCTCCGAGTTGCACACGGTTATGAGTCTGGCCCCCTTGCCGG
The DNA here is from genome assembly GCA_965263185.1 of Dehalococcoidia bacterium. Lineage (GTDB taxonomy): Bacteria > Chloroflexota > Dehalococcoidia > Lucifugimonadales > UBA2985 > JAPPHY01. Next base: position 493,042 of record OZ253588.1, read on the forward strand.
AAGCCTCCTCCATGGCCGACAGCGTATCGGCGGTCTCCCCGGACTGTCCAATGGAGACCACAAGGGTCCGGGAGTCCAGGATGGGGTCCCTGTACCTGAACTCAGAGGCGTTCTCCGCCTCCGACGGGAGTCCGCTCAGCCGCTCCATCATGTACCGCGCCACCAGCGCGGCGTTGAAGCTGGTCCCCATTGCTACGAATATCACGCGATTGATGCCCTTGATGTCCGAATCGGTAAGGTTCAATCCCTCCAGGGAAACGTCCCCGGTGTCGAAGGACACTCGGCCGCGAAGGGTGGCGATGGTGGCCTGGGGTTGCTCCACAATCTCCTTAAGCATGAAGTGCTTGTATCCTCCCTTTGCGATGGACACCGGGTCGTAGGGAAGCAGCTGGGGTGCCTTCTCCAGAACGGAGCCCTCCAGGGATGCGTATGACGCTGAGTCGCCGGTCAGAGACACCATTTCTCCGGCGGACAGGAAGACGATACGCTGGGTGTGGGGTATGATGGCCGGCAGGTCGCTTGCCAGCAGCATCTCGTTCTCCCCGTATCCCACCAGGAGCCCCCCGGCGTTGCGGATCCTGAACGCGATGAGCTTTCCGGGTTCTCGCTTGCACATGACCACCGCCGCGTGGGCCCCCGTCAACCGGAGGGCCGCCTGGCGGACCGCCTCTTCCGGAGTCGCGCCCCGGCGCAGGAAGTTCTCGATTAGGTGGGGGATCACCTCGCTGTCCGTTTCGGACGTGAAGGCGTGCCCCTGGGCCATGAGCTCGTCCTTGATCTCCAGGTGGTTCTCAACGATGCCGTTGTGCACCACTATGACCTCTTCCAGGCAGTCTGTGAGAGGGTGGGCGTTGGAGTTGTTGGCCTGGCCGTGGGTGGCCCACCGCGTGTGCCCGATTCCAACGTTTCCGCCGGGAAGGGCGCCCTGGAGGGACATTACCAGGTTCTCCAGCTTGCCGGAAGCCTTTCTGACCGCCACGTCGCCGTTGGGGGCCATGACGGATATGCCCGCGCTGTCGTACCCCCTGTACTCCAGGTTGGCAAGGCCATCCAGCAGGATGGGGGCAGCCTCTCTATGGCCAGCGTATCCAATGATACCGCACAAGGCTACGCACCCCCGCTTGCGCTTTCCGCTCCGACCTCTTCGGAGGCGGCTTCACTACCCTTCAGAGCGTACTCTCCCCTGTAGCTCTCAGGCAGCAGGGCCGCGACTCGCTCCATGATCATCGTGGTGATGGCCTCCAGCTGCCCTCGGACTATGATGCCCTCCATGTTTGGCAAGGAGAATGGCTGACCTATATTTATGCCGAATGTCCCCTTGGGTACGGCTACCTGCCAGAGGGGGCCTATGGCCGCGGTCCCGGTTATCCCCACGGGCAGAATGGGAGCTCCCGACTTGAGAGCGATCACAGCGATCCCCGGGTGGGCTCTACGCATGCCGTTGGGGCTGCGGGTCCCTTCCGGGAATATGGCCAGAGCGCCGTCTTCCTCCAGTATCCGCAGGCTGCGCTGGATGGCCGCCAGATCGTTCCCGCTCTGGTTGAGAGGGAAGGCCCCGTAGGCTTTGAAGAAGCGAGAGGCCACGGGGTTGTGGAAGAGGCCCCGCTTGGCCATGAAGCGCATACGCCTGGGAATGCTGGCGGCCAGGATGGGCGGGTCCATGTTGCTCTGGTGGTTTGCCACGATGATCAGAGGGCCCCACGGCGGCACGCACTCCCTTCCTTCCACATTCCATTCCCCGAATATGCGCAACGCGCCCCTCAGGAGCACGTTGGACGTACTATATACCACGCCCATCAGTCGTACTCCGCCAGCGCCAGTATGCGTTCAACCACCTGGGTAAGGTCTATACTCTCCGTGTTGAGGACGTAGGCCCCGTCTGCGGGACGTAGGGGGGAGTTGACCCGTTCCATGTCCAGCCGGTCACGTTGAAGCAGCTCTTCCAGGACCTGCTCAAGCTCGGCGGGCTGCCCCGCCTCATTCATCTCCAGGCAGCGCCTGCGGGCCCGCTCCTCCGGGGAGGCCGTGAGGAATATCTTGAGACGGGCGTCGGGAAGCACGACGGCGCCGATGTCCCTGCCGACCATGATCAACATACCCTGACTGGCAAGCTCCCTTTGGAGGGCCACCATGGCTTGTCGCACCCCTGTGAAGCGGGAGATTAGCGATACACCCTGCTCTATCACCCTTGTCCTGAGCTCCCCGGTGACATCGTGGCCGTTCACGGTGATCCGCGACTCCTCCGAGCTGTCGCTGCTCTCAACGTCTATCCGGGTCTGTTCGACCAGCGCCGTCACCACCGCCTCATCGTTCGGGTCAACCCCGTCTCTCAGAACGGCCCACGTCACGGCGCGGTACATTACTCCTGTGTCAATGAATCGGTAACCCAGGCGAGCGGCCAAAAGGGCGCCCACTGCGGATTTTCCTGCGGCTACAGGGCCGTCTATGGCAATAGTCGGTGCCTTACTCAATTAACGCCTTCGGTGGTGGAGTGGGGACCTACCGGACGGGTTTCTGTGAATCTACTTCCAGCAATTATATGTTTCCTTCAGTGCTTGCACAAGTGCGCCGCATAACCTGCGCGTGGATTTGGCGTTATCTTGAGTCGAACCACCGCCGATTCGGATGGCATCTGCCACCGGCTTTCCGCTCCAATACGCTAGTGGGATTGATCGACCCTTGCCGCGCGTTTCTCAAGGGCGCGACGTTCCAGCATGACCCTGTGGCCGCACGTTTCGCAACGGATGCCGATGTCCGCGCCCACACGGTACACCTCCCACCGGTAGCCCCCGCACGGGTGCGCCTTGCGCAGAGTGGCCTTGTCGCCCACGGCCCACTCCATGATTGCCTGGTTGCTCATTCTCTGGCCCTGTTTATGCTCTGTCGCAGCTCCTGCGCCGCCCGCCTGGCGGCGTCTGCGAAGTCGTCTTTGTCCCTGGACGCGAATATGATGCCGCGAGACGAGTTGATTATCAGACCCTCGCCATCCGCGTTCACCCCATACTTGACGGTGTTCTCCAGGTCGCCGCCCTGAGCGCCTACGCCCGGCGCCAGTATCACCATGTCCGGGCAGAGCTTGCGGACCGATTGCAGCTGCTGAGGATATGTGGCGCCCACCACAAGCCCGGCGTTGCCTCTGCTGTTCCACTCCAGAACCTTGAGGGCAACCTCCTCGAAGAGGGGGCGCTGCCGGCCATTGTCGCCTACGGTAAGATCCTGGAAGTCGGCGGAGCCCGGACCGGAGGTGTGGCACAGCGCCAGGACTCCCCGGTCGGCGTACTCCAGGAACGGTTCCAGGGAGTCTTTGCCGAGGTACGGGTTGACCGTCACGGCGTCGAAGCCCCACCACTCGAAGACAGCCCTGGCGTACGCCTTGGCCGTGGAACCGATGTCGCCGCGCTTGGCGTCTATGATTACCGGAATGTCCTCCGGTATGTGCTCCAGGGTGCGCTGAAGGGCCTCCAGGCCGGGTATCCCCAGCGCCTCGTAGAAGGCGATATTGGGCTTGTAGCAGCAGACTTGGTCAGCAGTGGCCTCTATGATGGCCTTGTTGAACTCCAGCACATCATCGATGGGCATGAGAGCGGGGTCAGGGTCCAACCCTACGCACAGCAGCGAGGCGTTCTTCCGGGAGGCGGAGGTCAGTTTTTCGTTGAAGGATGTCACGGAAACTCCTCAAGGTCAGGACTGATGTGGACAGTGTACCCGCATTGGGGTTTTGAGGCAAGTTTGCGGTGGATAGGGTAGGGCGCGCCGACCGCCTGTTCCAGGCCCGGTGGCTCGCTTTGTCAGGAGCCTTCGGGATAAAACCGCCTCACGGCATTCCACTGCCCGGCGCGGTCCAGCGTCTCGATCTCTATCCACATCAGCCCCTCTCCGTACCTGCTCCTGGCAGCCTCCACTATCTCATTCGCCCGGGCGTAGCCCTCTTCCAGGGTGTCGATCACCTCATCCAGCGGGCTCATAGCCACCTGTTCCGGCGCTGTGGCAGACCTGTGGTATGCGACGACTCGGCACAGCCAGTCCTCTACTACGTAGTCCATGCTCGCTCCAGGGCGCCAGTCCGCGCGCAGGATGACCGCCGGCGAGGGGCGGGAGATCGCGGGCTATTATCGCATGGATGCGCTGTTTGCGGTAGCTTCCCGGCGGTGGGAGGCCGGGGCAGGCTATGAGCCAATCAAGGGTGTGAGTAGGGGCAATAGGTGTCGGTATGGCCTGGCCTGGTGTATATTAGGGGCAGTCTTAGACTTTAGCGAGCGTAAACCCATGAGCGGCAGAAGAGCTGCGAGCAGTGGAAATACGAGCAAGGTGTGGTTCTTCCTGGGAGGCTTGCTGGGCCTCCTGGCCGGGATTGCCCTCACTGTGTTGGTGACGAACGCCCATGACTGGCTGACGCAGCCGAGCGAAGATGACGTGGCAGCCCCCTTGCGCAGCTACCTGGACGCGGCGGCCTTGGGCGACGACGATGCGGCGTACGCCCATCTCTACCAGGGTCCGGGACAGCAAGGGCCGATATACAGGCGAAAGATCTCCTCCACGCCTGAACTGTACTTCGGCTACTCGGAGTTGGAGATAAGCTACAGCTTCAACGACAAAGAGGATGGCTTTATTCAGGGTGTGATGCGCTATCGCAACGGGTCGAGCAGGCCCGTCAGCGCCATCGTGAAGAGGGGAGAGGCCGGGTGGGGGTTGTACAACCTGTGGTTCGAGTAGGGCCAGGCACGGCGCCAGGCTCGGTTTCTGCAACGCCTTCCGCATATGAGAAGCAGGCGTACATTGTGCCCAGGGAGGGATTCGAACCCACACCCCCTTGCAGGGAGCGGATTTTAAGTCCGCCGCGTCTACCCTTCCGCCACCTGGGCTTGTAAGGCGGTTTCAAACAAAAGAGCAGAAAGGGCGCTGGTCCCCGTTCTGCTCCGTACTCCCGGATGCTATGGAGGCGACGGGCGGACTCGAACCGCCGAATAGAGCTTTTGCAGAGCTCCGCCTTAACCACTTGGCTACGTCGCCTTGCCTCTATTGTACCATTTTTTGGTGCCGAGGAGGAGATTTGAACTCCTACGGGTTTGCACCCACGGCCCCCTCAAGACCGCGTGTCTACCAATTCCACCACCTCGGCAGTAGGCGCCCTATTTTGGCAGGAGTGGGAGGACTCGAACCCCCGACCTGCGGTTTTGGAGACCGCTGCTCTAGCCAACTGAGCTACACTCCTGTAAAAGCCCACACAATAATGCAGGGCTATATGCCAATTTTCACTATATGGTACCCCAGGCAGGACTCGAACCCGCAACCTACGGCTTAGAAGGCCGCCGCTCTATCCTTTGAGCTACTGGGGCAGTTGTAGCCGATACATCCATTTTAGCAACCGCGGGCCGGGCCGCCAAGGCTCGGCTTCTCCGGGGCCACTCTCCTAGTCCTCTGAGGACGTGCGTACCCTGTGCACCGTCAGGCCCCCCACGCCAACGCGGCCGATGTCCCTAATGTTCAATCGACCTACTTCTCCTCTGGTGGTGACGTACTTCTGCACTTGGGCGCCAATGGACTTTGAGGCCACTATCGCTACCAGAGCCCAGGAGGCCATCCTGGGAATGCTCCTCAACCGGCGCCGGCTGTCCATGCCCAAGGCGCAGGCAATCGCGGTCAGCGTTGCAGCCACCACCAGGTTGGTGCCGCAGTAAGGGGATACGGCAAGCTCCTCTTCCCCCGCCTTCAGACGCTTCAGGGCCTCATCTGCAGCTTTGGAAAGCGCATCCGTGGGCACGTCTCCATATACCAGGAACCCCCACTGGGTGGAGTTCCCTCCCAGAATACCCCTCTCGCCCAACTTGGAGTGGGCAATTGTTATGGTGGCGTGCTCCAGGGCGTGGTTTCTGCGTATTTTCTGAAGAAAATCCAGGTTCAAGCTGTCCTCCGTGCCGTCAGAGACCTTACGCCAATCATACCATTCTTGAAGGCTCCATGTACACATGGAGCCGCTCGCGGCATTCTCTACAGGCGCCGGTTATGCCCACGTTGGTTGGGGCGCCACCACTCCCCTCCCCCTCCTAGCCTGCCCCGCGCTTAATGCAGTCCAGGCTCTGTACTTGATACGGGGATGAGCCGAGATCCCCTTTCCAGTTCGTGGTGAGCATGTCGAACCACATGAGCAGATAGACTGCGGCTTCCGTAGGGGCGGTTCGCGAACCGCCCCTACAATTGCCAGCGCCTATAGAGATTGCCGGGATTGACCGGCGCTGAAAGGCGGGCTTATGATGCCACCATCCCGTTTGGGCTGCCGACCGGGTCTGAGTCCGCCCCACACGGGAAATCCCGGCGAAAAGGAGACGCTGCTATCCTTCCATGAGAGATCTCCTGCATGACCTTTCCGACTGGCTTCTGGGATTCGCAGATAGCGACTGGGCCATCGTCGTCCTGCTCTCCAGCTCATTTGCCGAGTCCATCTTCTTTCCAATACCCCCCGACCCGCTCCTGCTGGCCGTGGCGATTGCCCAGCAGCCTATTGCGGTACTGCTTGGGTTGCTCGTAGCGGTCGCATCGGTTGCCGGCGCAGCCGTGGGGCACGCGCTGGGTATGCGGCTCGGCAGGCCCATTCTTGCCAGGATGTTCAGCGAGGGCAAGATAGCCTACGTTGACCGGCTCTTTGAGCGGTACGGGCTGTGGGCCATCCTGATAGCCGCGTTCACGCCTGTGCCGTACAAGGTCTTCGCAATCGCCGCCGGCGTGTGGCGCATGGACAGGCGAAAGTTCATCGTCGCATCCGCCATAGGACGCGGCGCCCGGTTCGTGACCATAGGAGTCCTCGTCTTCCTGTTCGGCGAGCAGATAGAGGCGTTCCTGAGCAGCAACTTTGCGCTCCTGACCTACGGCATCGCGGTACTCGCCGGCGCTCTGGGGGGCGCGTGGTACGTCATCCATCGCCTCCGTGGAGCGCGTGCCATCGAGTAGGCGCTGTCCGTCATGCCCGCTCACTTGGTTCGACCCACTCCCCATGAGCTGGGCGACGGGGGCGATCGCAGCGGTACGCGTCGGCTGCCGTTTTCCAACCCTGGCCTAATCTGGTATCCTGAGATGTCTTGACGCAGACCTTTGAACTATCGGAGAGTGGTGAGACTATGTACCCAATAGACCTGAGCGGCAAGAATGGAGTGGTCTTCGGAGTTGCCAACGAGCACAGCATAGCCTGGCCCATCGCCAGGATACTGCACCAGGCAGGGGCGCGACTGGCAATCACCTATCAGAACGAAAGGTTCGGCAGCCGGGTGTCGCGACTCACGGAGTCGCTGGAAGACGTGCTGCTCTTGGAGTGCGACGTGACCAGCGACGAGTCAATAACCGCTGCTTTCGACGGGATGGAGCGGGAGTTCGGCCGCTTGGACTTCATGGTGCATAGCATCGCTTACGCCAATAGAGAGGACCTGATGGGTGGGTTCTCCAAGACCTCCAGGGACAGCTTTCTCATGTCCCTGAACATCAGCGCCTACTCCCTGCTTCCCCTAGTCAGGCGCTCCGCCCCCCTCATGCAAGGAGGTGGGAGCATTGTGGCCATGACGTTTCAGGCATCGGAGCGGGTGTTCCCCGGATACAACGTCATGGGCACCGCCAAGGCGGCCCTGGAGAACGAGGTGCGACAGCTATCGGATGAGTATGGCAGGGAGAATCTCAGGATCAACGCCTTATCCGCCGGCCCCCTGGAGACCCTGGCGTCCCGGGGGATTCACGGGTTTCCGGACATGAGGAAGGCCCATGCGGAGCGGGCCCCGCTGAAACGCAACATCACCCACGAGGAGGTTGCCAAGACAGCGCTGTTTCTGTGCAGCGACATGTCCAGCGGGATCACCGGCTCCGTCATACCGGTGGACGCGGGATACCACATCATGGGTATCTAGTTATTCTCTACAGGCGTTGGTAATGCCAGCGTCGGTTGGGATACCACTCTTCTCTCGTTCGCGGTGAGACTGTCGAACCGTAGGAGCGGGAAGACTGCGGGCGTGGCTACCAGAGCTCATGTACTTCGACAAGCTCAATATGAGCGGTGTCGCCCTCCATAACCAGCGCCTGTAGAGGATGCCGGTAGCTAGGCGGCCCCCGGACACCTATCGGCAACCCAAGCCCAAGCACCCCAAGCCTTAGGGCCCCGTCAGCCGGGGCCCTAAAACCGACCCGTTACAGGCCTTTAGTATCGTATCCGTGGGTCAAGCCAGCCGTAGGTGAGGTCCACAATCAGATTGGTGAGTATGATCCACGCTGCAAAGAACAGGACCAGGGTCTGCACCACGGGATAGTCCCACCTGGTCAGACTGTAGATCAGGTACTGCCCCATTCCGGGCAGCAGGAAGATGGTTTCCAGGATTACAGACCCGCCAAGAATGCCCGCAATCTGGATACCGATGATGGTTACCACCGGCAGCATGGCGTTCTTCATGGCGTGGCGGTATACCACTACGAAATGCCTCAGTCCCTTGGCGTGCGCTGTCCTGATATAGTCCTGCCGCAGCACCTCCAGCATGGTGGAGCGCATCATCCTGGCCTTGGTAGCCATGGAAGACGTGCCCAAGGCAAAAGCCGGCCAGAAGAACATCCACAAGTTCTCGACCGGATTCACCCATATGGAGACATATTCCAGCCGCGGGCTCCAGTTGAAGAAGAGCACCCCCCCCAGGATCACCATAGTGGCTATCCAGAAGTTGGGTATAGACAGCCCCAGCAGGGAGCCCATCCGGACCAAATAATCCACCCAGGTATCCTGCCTCAAGGCCATGATGATCCCGGCGGGTATTCCCAGCACAACCGAGATTAACAGGGTGAGCACGGAAAGCTCAAAGGTCAGGGGCATCTTCCTCTTGATCTCATTCCATATGGGCTTGCTGTCAACGAGCGACACGCCCCACTGGAGCGTGATGAAGTCCTGCATCCAGGTTAAGTATTGCACCGGCAGGGGCTCATTCAAACCAAGCTGCTCACGCAGCAAGTCGGCCGTTTCCTCCGAGTAGAAAGCGTCTTCTCCGCCCAGTATTACGTCCACCACGTCCCCGGGCGCAACGCGCATGATGGCGAAGACCATCAACGACACCAGCACCGCGGTGATGGCGCCAAGGTAGAGCCTCCTTAGCGTGTACTGTAGCATGGTTCCTCCCAGTCTCTTTATGAGGTCCCGAAATCCCAAATTCAGGCTTGATACCCGATTATACCACTCTTCCGGTCCTCTTGTACCGCCAAGTTATTACACTATCGGTCCGTCCACGCGGATACCCCGAACGGCCTTGCAGGCCATACCTCAAGCGTGCGCCCCCGGGACGGTGAGATTGTCCACCATAGAGGTGACTATCTTGGAGCCGTCCAGCCCGCGGGCCCTAGCCTCCGGCGTAAGAATGAGGCGATGAGCAAGCACCGCAACGGCCAACTCCTTCACGTCGTCCGGGATGACGAACTCGCGGCCTCGAATGAGCGCCAGGGCCTGACTGGCGCGGAACAGCGACAGAGAGCCTCTGTGCGAGGCTCCCAGCGCCACGTCCTGATGCTGCCGCGACGCCTGGGTCAAGGAGACTATGTAGTGGCGCACAAGGGGGTCTACGTATACCCTCTTGGTCTCCTCCTGCACCAGAATCAGCTTCTCCGGCGTCGTGACCGAGGATAGCACCTCAATGGGGTTCTGCCGCTCCTGGCGCCCTATGATGTCTATCTCCTCATCAAAGTTGGCGTATCCCAAGGTAACCCGTATGGTGAATCGGTCCAGCTCCGCCTCCGGAAGGGGGAAAATGCCGTGGTACTCCACCGGGTTCAGCGTGGCGATTATGAAGAACGGCCTGTCCATCTCATAGGTCACGCCGTCTACGGTTACCCGATGTTCCTCCATAGCCTCCAGCAGGGCGGCCTGGGTCTTGGAAGGAGCCCTGTTGATCTCGTCCGCCAGGACCACCTGTGTCATAAGCGGCCCCTGCCTGAACTCGAACTCCCCCGTCTTCTGGTTGTATATGTTGACCCCGGTTATATCGCTGGGCAGGAGGTCCGGGACAAACTGGATACGCTTAAAGTTGCACCCGGAAGAGAGGGCCATTGCCTTGGCCAGAGTGGTCTTCCCCAACCCTGGAGCGTCTTCGATGAGCAGATGGCCCTGTGACATCAGGGCGACCAGACCCATCTCAATGGCCTGCTCCTTGCCTACGATAACACCCTTGATATTGTCCAGCACCTCAAGCGCTATCTGTGATGCTTCGGCTAGTTGATTCAAACCTTCCTCTCAAATCCCAGCTTTTGACATTCCCCTCAGTTTACCACGACAAAGCCCTGTTGTGTTAGCCCCTAATCAGACCTTGGACCGGCCTGCCGAAACACGACTAGCCGGCAGGAGCGGCCTCACCAACCTGCTTCAGGTGCGATGAGAGCGCCCTCTTTATACGACGCCAAGACCAGACCAGGCGTATCTCCTCCATTGCCGTGGGCCTTATCCCGCCATACGTCTCACGCACAAAGCTCCTGGACACCAGGTTCACCTCCTCCCTCACCTCCGGTATCAGCGCCGACAGCCTCTGCGAAAACTCCAGCGCCGTCTGCGAACGCGACGGCGGAAAGCCCAGGAAGCCAACCAAACGGTACACTCTCTCGTACACCGTCTGTCCAGTCCCCAACCTGCCGTACTGCCTCATCCACAGGACCCGCAGCAGGACAACCCCTATCACTACGAACAGGAGGAACAGGCCCCCTCCCAACCCCAGGGGTGTGCCAAAGTAGCGCACCGGGAGGGGCTTGGGGCCATCGCCTCCGGACAAGGGGCCTCCCGACTCATCCAGGATAGTGTCATCTGCCAGCGGGTCCAGCGACCCACCCAAGTCGGACAGCTCGCCGCTGCCTTCAGTTGCGGACAAGCTGTCAATGGCAAAGGGGCTTGCTGGGAGGCTGCGTGAGCGGAGTGGATAGATGGGAGTGGGTTCAAAGGGCACCCATCCCACCTCGCCAAAGTAAACCTCCGGCCAGGAGTGGCTGTCCTTGTCACGCACCATGAAGCCCTCCGCATCGGGGTCAACCTCTCCAAAGCCAAAACCAAGCACCAGGCGGGTGGGAATTCCCTGGATCCTCAGCATTATAGCCATAGAGGAAGCGAAGTAATCGCTGAAGCCTTCCCCGGACTCAAACAGGAAGTAGTCCACGGTATCGGCGTCATGGGGAATGTCCTGCTGCGCGACGGTATACTCCAGGCCTCTCAGGTAGGCCTCAACGGCCACAGCCTTGTCGTAGGGGTTGGTTGCCCCGGACGTAAGGTCGGATGCCAGCGCGGAGACTCTATCGGGCAGCGAGCTTGGCACTTCAAGGTAACGTTCCCGTATCCCCGGTGGGTACAAATCCAGAGCGCTCCGCATGGCTTCCTCGCTGGCGTAGACGAACTGCGAGGTAACGCTATATTGGCTACCTTCCTCCAACCGATCAAAGGGCTCAATGGAGACGGTAGAGGCTATCTCCGGCAGCCGCTCCACCTCCAGGCCCACCGTCCTTCCCGGTCCCTCAAGGGCTTGCCTCAGGTCTGAGTAGTAGGAAACCGTTTCCGTATCCAGCTCTGTAGTGGTCCTGCCACCGGAGGGAGACTCGTCCTTGATCACCTCGGTCACCACCATATCTTGCGGGATGCTCCACACCTCCGGGTTTCCCGATGCGCCCGACGAAGCGTTCAGCGAGACAGCCAGCCTCTGCATGTCCTCAGGCAAGTCCCAGTTCTCTTCCGTGTTGGCCATATCCACCCGGAAACTCTTGGGGGCAGGGATATTCTGTTGGGCGTTGGGTCTCATGTCAACCACGTTCCCCGCCACCATGAGGTACGGAGAGTTCACGTGCATCTCCACTGTGTAGGCAACGCCTGCCAGGCCCTCCTCTTCTTCATCCACAGTCTCCTGTCCCACCGAGATCATGGGCCTGGCCATGGTTTCCTCCACCTTCCACGCCTTGCCGGTGTACTCGTCATAGGCTACGGCAGGCCAGTAGAGTGGATAACGGGCGCTTGAGAAGAGGATTGGGTCCTCGTCAGTGGGCACCGGCCGTAGCAACGGCAGCACCGACCCAAAGAAGCGTATGGAAGAGGGATCGTGGCTCGGCACTGCGCCGAATATCCGGTAGAGTTCATCCTGAAGCCCATCCACCATCCTGTCCACAGGCTCGAAAACCCACTCCAGGGGCGAGGCAGGGTCCTCCCCAATGGGGGCAACCACGGTTATCCCCAGAATGACGGCGCTCAGCAAGAGGCCGTGGGCCAGGGACAGGCGATGAAGCGAGGTTGGGTGAGGTGTACCCTGCGCCTGAAACAGAGCGCGCATGTTCACGCTGTTCATGTGCGCCAGCATCATTAGGCCAAAGAAGAGAAATACGAACAGGTAGATGGAGAACCGTTCCGGCAGATACGTCAAGTTGATTACCACTCCCATACCCACCGGCAGGAGGACTGCCCACACGTTTCTATGCTTGAAGAGAGCCCAGGAAGTGAGATAGGCCACCACCCAGATTATTGCAATAATTGTGATGGAGAGGGGCAGGCTATCCGTCGTAGCGTCGTTTCCAACTATGGCAGACCACCACTCCGCCAACCTGCTGTTCAGCTCTCCGAACCTCAGGTACCACTGATCGGCCTCTGTGAGGTATATACCGCCAAGGTAGGCTAGGAGTCCCCCAGCCAGGAGAGACAACGCGTGGTACGTCTTGGTACGCTCCTTGAGGTCCACCGGCAGTAGCGCGGCCAACGCCCCCAGGAAGGCGATAAGCGCAAGAGGCGGCGACTCCACCCAACCGGCGGACTGCACCGATGCGGCGGCCGTTGCCAGGATGGCCACCTGGAGCCAGAAGGTGACGTTGAGCCCCTGAAAGAGGTTCCTTACCCGGTAGGTCGGCGAAAGATGGGAGACCCCAGCTTGCGCGGTCATGATCGCGCTCCTACTCGCTCGCCCGTCTCAGAGGCGCCGGTGAGACGCCAGGGGTGCCGCAAGGCCAGCGAAATGTCTTCGCCCTTCCTGAGCAGGTAGGTGGGCGCTCCCCTTCGCTGAAGCCGGCTGATGAGGAGCCTGGGGTCGCCGGCTGCGCCAAAGGACGTGGGGTCCACCAGGACTGCCGTTGCCGAGATGCCCTGCCGGATCGAGGACTCCAGGGCAACGCTCCATCCAAGATCCAGGGAGGAGGTGACCACCACCAGAGAAACGGTCGGTGATGGGATATTGGACTGCCAGTAGCTTATGAGCTCTCTCAGAGGAACGGCGCCCTCGGCGCGCGCCTCGGTCAGGGCCATGCATATGCGGTCAAACGACGGAGGGCCTTCCTGGGGCGCCAGGGTATACACGCGGTCTCCGAAGGACATCAGCCCCACCGCCCATCCCAACTCTGAGTAGCTTTTGGCAACGGAGGCTGCCGCAGTTATCGCATACTCCTCCGTATTCTCCAGCTCATCCCCTTGCTTGACCTCCCTCTGGAGGTCAAGGAGTATCCAGGCCACGTCCTCCATTCCGCTGTCAAACTGCTTGAGCATAAGTTTCCCCCTGCGAGCCGTCGCAGGCCAGTGGATGAATCTGGCGCTGTCCTCTGATCGGTATTCCCGGATGGTAGAGGCTGTGACGGAGGCTTCGGGAGCGCTCCTCAAAAGCAACCCTTCTCCAATGATGTCCCCCTGGGATGCGGAGAACGGCGGAATATCCACCATGTAAGGCAGCACCGCAAACTGCTCCGTGCCCGGCTTTCTGAGGCGCAGCCCAAATATGCCGAAGGGGTCTCGACTGGTAACGACCGGCTCTCCAATCCTGTAGACGCCCCGCTTCATCATGGGAATTCTCAAGATCACTGGACACTCTCCAAAGGGGGCCAGGTTGATCACCGCCGCCGTATTGTGGCCGGGCATCTCGGTCAGGTCCCTCACCTCAAGGCCGAACTTGGGCAGCGGGCTGGAGCTGCGAACAACGGCGTGGCTTTCCAGGTACTCTCCAACTCGGAGCTTGCCGTACGTCCTGTTGGAGGTGACGTTCGTCCCCATGCGATTCAGGAAAGCCCACAACAGGCTGAATGACATCACCAACGCGGTGAGGAAGAACACGCGAAAGTACACGGGAACGCCGGAACCCAGCGCCAGGAGAAGGGTGACAGCCAGCAATAACGATATGGCGTATATGCGCTTCATGGCTGCTCTGCCTGTGCCGATGTCCCGCTATCCACCTCTGGCTCGGCTTCGTACACATCGCCGTCCTTAAAATACACCTCCCAGCCGGCCATGAGAGCGGCCATCGCAGCCAGGGCGCCTGGGATGGTCCATGCCAGCACGGGCAGCAACGGATACCGGTCGAACGGGACGTGCTCGACGTCCGCCAGGAAGTGGGGGCCGCTGTAAGACCAGGTGGACACCCACTCCAAGCCCAAGCCGGTTGCCAGCAGCATGGCAATCCCAACGGCCGCCAGTCCCTTGCGGGCAAGGACTATCGCCAGGACTATAAGGCTGCTGATTCCAACGGGGATCATCACAACGAAGAACAGGCGATGGGGAACGAATATCAGTATGGAGCGGTTGGCAACGTCCCCAATCAGGGCCGCGCTGAAATATAGGACCGCTATCGCCGATAGCAGTCCAACGCAGAGGAACGCTATGGAGGTCCGGTTGCCCCTCAAGCCGGGAATGGCCGTCTCCAGGAAGAGGAAGAGCAGAATGGGAATGGCCGTGGCGTACTGCCAAAGGGGAGGCGCCAACTCCTGAATGTCCAGGAGAGTGGGAGTATCGTACTCTATGGGGAGAACCTGAAGCGCGGGCATAAGGATGAGCAGGGCAATACAGACTCCCCAAGAAGCCAGCGCCATCGTCCGGCGTCCTGAAACGGCAAAGGAGCCTGCCTGGAGCGCAAGGGCGCCCAGGCCAAGGGTCGCCAGCACAGCAGGCAGCTGGAGCAGGGGCTTGGGCTGACTCTGAGCCTCCACCAGCAGAACGCCGGACGCGGCAACCAGGGACACGCCAACGGCAGCGGCCGCCAGCCGGGTCAGCCCGTTTGCCTGTAGGTATGAGACACGGTCCATCTCCATGCTCTTCTGGACCTCCGCTCCCCAACGACCGGATAGAAAAAGACGCCTTCATCACTACGGTTGATGCCAGCGTCCCCTGATAGATTGTACCACTTCACTCGCCGACAGCCAATACGGATTTTAGGTTCCTGCCGCGCCATGAAAAGTAGGCTTCGCCAATGACCGCGCGTAGACTACGACATTCGTACCAGGCGCGAGGGGGACTACCGCCAACCGCCAGTTGGGAGGGCGGCCGGTTGCATACCGGGCTACAGCTTCCTGGACGCCGGGCTTGCGTCGCGCTCCGGCTCCCTGCCGGAGGCCATGACCTTGCGCAACTCCACAACCTCGTCCCGCAGCAGGGCAGCCTTCTCGAACTCCAGCGCCCTGGCCGCCAGCTTCATCTGGGACTCCAGGTCCTTGATAATCCTCAGCAGGTCGTCCCTGGGCATATCACGGCGTACCTGGTAGGTGGGGCGTTTCTCGGCCACGGTCTTGACCCGCTCCGTTATGTCCCTGATGGCCTTGTGAATGCCCTGGGGCGTTATGTCATGCTCCCTGTTGTACGACTCCTGGACATCCCGCCGGCGATAGGTCTCGTCGATGGCCTTCCGCATGGAGTCGGTAATGTTATCGGCGTACATGATGACGTGTCCATCGGAGTGACGGGCCGCTCGCCCAATGGTCTGTATGAGAGACGACCCGGAGCGCAGGTAGCCCTCCTTGTCCGCGTCCAGAATGGCCACAAGGCTGACCTCCGGCAGGTCAAGGCCCTCTCTGAGAAGGTTGATGCCCACCACCACGTCGTACACCCCCAGGCGAAGGTCTCGGAGTATCTCGCTGCGCTCCAGCGTGTCGATCTCCGAGTGGAGATAGTGGGTCTTGACGTTCATCTCCTGGAGATAGTCCGCCAGTTCCTCCGCCATGCGCTTGGTCAGGGTTGTGACCAGGCAGCGCTCTCCCTTGTCAACCCGCAGGCGTATCTGGTACAGCAGGTCGTCTATCTGTCCCGTGGTGGGCTTCACCTCAAGGGTGGGATCCAGCAAGCCCGTGGGGCGTATGACCTGCTCCACCACCTGCTGGCTGTGATTGTACTCGTAGGCGCTGGGCGTAGCTGAGACGTATATCACCTGATTTATGTGCTTCTCCACCTCCTCAAAGTTCAACGGCCGGTTGTCCATGGCGGACGGCAGCCGGAAGCCGAAGTCCACCAGGGTCCGCTTTCTGGCCATGTCGCCGTGGTACATCCCGTGCAGCTGGGGAATGGTCATGTGGCTTTCGTCCACAAACAGCAGGTAATCGTCCGGGAAGTAGTCCAGAAGACACCAGGGAGTGCTTCCCCTGGCGCGTCTTCCCAGGGGGGCGGAGTAGTTCTCCACCCCGGAGCAGTAGCCGGCCTCGCGCAGCATCTCCAGGTCGTACCGGGTGCGGTTCTCAAGGCGCTGGGCCTCCAGGAGCTTGCCCTGTTCCCGGAACCAGGCTACCCGCTCCTCCATCTCCGCCTCGATGTCGCGGATGGCAAGGTTCAGCTTCTCCTGAGAGGTGACGAAGTGCTTGGCCGGGTATATCGCCACCGAGTCCCGCTCTCCAAAGACCTCTCCGGTCAGGGGGTCCACCTCCACGATACGCTCCACCTCATTGCCCCAGAACTGTACCTGCACGGCCACTTCTTCGTACGCGGGCAGGATCTCCAGGGTATCGCCCCGGACCCGGAACTTCCCCCTGGAGAGGTCCATGTCGTTGCGTTCATACTGCTGGTCTATCAGACGTCTGATGAGAGCGGAGCGATTGCTCTGCTCCCCCTTGTTGAGAAAGAGCACAAAGCTCTGGTACTCCTCCGGAGAGCCCAGGCCATAGATGCAGGAGACCGAGGCCACAATCAGCACGTCCCGCCGGGTGAGGAGGGATCGGGTGGCGGAGTGGCGCAGCTTGTCTATCTCATCGTTTATGTCCGCGTCCTTCTCCACGTAGGTGTCCGTCTGGGGAACGTAGGCCTCCGGCTGGTAGTAGTCGTAGTAGGACACAAAGTACTCGACGGCGTTGTTGGGGAAATACTCCTTAAACTCCGTGGCAAGCTGGGCCGCCAGGGTCTTGTTGTGGGCTACGACCAGTGTGGGGCGTTGGACCCTTTCGACGACGTTGGCCATCGTGAAGGTCTTACCGCTTCCCGTGACGCCCAGCAGGGCCTGATGCCGGAAGCCTTTGTTAACCCCTTCCACGAGCTGGTCAACGGCCCCGGGCTGGTCCCCCGTGGGCTTGTAGTCCGAGACTATCTGAAAGTCAGGCATGGCGCCTTGACCGGGCACAGTATGGCAGCATAGTTGCCCCTATTCTAGCAGACCGTTGCGGGTGTATTCTATCCTCCGATCCTTCTCTCAACCCTCCGGAGAGGCCATCCACACCATATCCGCGCTGGTTTCGTCGAATGGGCTGCGCTCAAAGTCGCCGTACAGCTCCTCCACGCGAAAGCCCGCCAGCTCCAGCAGGTGCTGCGCCTCAAACCGGTGCAGATACCGTATCTGAAACTCGCGGTAGAACCTTCTGACCACCTCTCCGTCCAGGTCCACCTCCTCCAGGATGGTGCGAGCATTGTTAATCTGGCTGTGGTTGTCAAAGCGGTTCTGGTGCCAGATGACCAGGCGGTGTCCCGTCTCAGGATGAGGAACGTCAAGGAAGTGGAACGGCGTGCTGCCGTCGTCGGTGAGCATGTCCAAGTCCGGAACGAATATGTCGAACGCCAGCCTGCCGCCGGGAGCCAGATGGCCCTTGATGCGTCGCAGGCAGTCGCGCTGCTCCTCCACGTTTAGGAGGGAGAGGAAGCCTCGAAAGGGTATGATGACCAGCGAGAACTCCCGGCCCAGGGAGAACTCCCTCATGTCGCCCTGCATCCACGTGAGGTTGCCCAGGCCCCCGGACTTGGCGGCAGCCTCTTGCAGCATCCCGGATGAGCTCTCCAGCCCGACGACCTCTACCCCGCTCCGCGCTATGGGTATGGCCACCCTGCCGGTGCCGCTGCCCAACTCCAGGACAGGGCCGCCCGACCTCTCCGCCTCTTCCACGTAGAAGGGGATGTCGTCCTGCTTCCAGGCGAAGGCCCAGTCGTACAGGCCGGCCCACTGGTCAAAGGGGTTCACAGGTAGCGCCTCCATGAAGAATCGACTCTCCTCCCCTCCTGCCATGAACAGGGCTGCCCACTCTCCGCGCCGAGGTCAGTCCGGGAGGCGCGGGGCATTCAACGGTTCTGTTGCATTAGCGGGGCATGAACCTGGAGGCGTTCTGTCGTGGGTTGGTTCTATGCCTTGTGGTATTTGCCATCTGGGGTAGCGTTGTGCTGGGGATTGGCCCCGGTGGCCTTGCGATGGGCAGCTATCTTGGCTGCCTCCACGCTTTCGGCCGCCTTCCTTGGGATAGCCCTCGTTTGAACCACGAGTTTGTCTCTGCCCGTCAGCTTGCCGGTCTGCTGATGTTCGGCCGCACGTCTGGTCGGGTTATTGGTTGTGCCGACATACTTGGTGTTGCCTTTGGCATCTTTCACTGCATACTGCACGGTCTTGCCCGATTTTATCTGTCCTTTAGGTGCTGGGCGTTTCGCGCTCCCACCCCCGCTCCTAGATGGTCTGCTTGCTCCTCTGGCCATGGATTCTCCTCCTTCTGGTCTATATGCTTTTGGGCATCGCAACAGAACCCATTCAACCCTTGTACTGGTCCAGGGCTTCATCAGGGAAGTCGGCGTTGGTATAAACCTTCTGGATGTCATCCAACTCCTCAAGGTGGTCCAGAAGGCGCAGGGTCTGATCGGCCACGCGAGTGTCCAGGAGGACTGTGTTGCGAGGCACCATGGACGTTTCGGCGGAGGTTACCTTCACCCCCTGCTGCTCAAGGGCGCTGCGCAGGGACTCCAGGTTCTCCTGGCCGGTGTAAAGCTCCAGGTAGGAGCCGTCCAGCTTGAAGTCCTCGGCGCCGGCGTCTATGGCTGCCAGAGCTATGTCGTCTCCCAGGTCCGGCTCCACCTCGGCGGTGACGACTCCACGGAATTCAAAATTCCAGGACACGCATCCGGCCTCGCCAAGGCTGCCGCCCGCCCTGGTGAAGGAGGCGCGCACGTCCGAGACGGTGCGTTTGCGGTTGTCGGTCAGGGCATGGAGCATGATGGCTACCCCGCCGGGGCCATATCCTTCGTAGAGGGCCTCCTCCAGGCCGTCGCCGCCGCCCTCGCCGCTGCCGGCGCCCCGCTTGATGGCGCGATCTACGTTGTCCAGCGGCATATTGCTCTCCCTGGCCTTCTGGACGGCCAGCCGCAGGCGCACATTCATATCGGGGTTGTCACCGCCCTGCCTGGCCGCCACAGTTATCTCACGGGCCAGCTTGGTGAACAGCTGGCCGCGCCGAGCGTCTGTGACCCCCTTCTGGTGCTTTATTGTTGACCACTTGGAGTGACCGGACATCTAACCATCTCCTGAAAGAGAATTCGGCTAACCCGCGTAGGGATTCTAACATCGGCAGCCGTCAAGGTCAAAACGGTGTACGGGGTCAGGAGAGAGGCGGCTTGAGGGCGTCGTCAGCGCAGGCCCTCCGGCAGGTCCACGATGATCCGGCCCTTCTCCAGGTCCACGTCCAGGACAACATCCTGAATGGCCGGCAGCAGGATTTCACTCCCTCCCCTGGATACCACGTAAACATCGTTGCTGCCGGTGCTGAGAATGTCCGTCACCGCGCCCAGGATCTCCCCCGAAAGGGTCCAGACCTCCATGTCCAGGATCTGGAAGTGATAGTAGCTGCCGGGAGAGAGGGGCGGGACCTGGTCAAGCGACACCTCCAACAGGGCCCCCTGAAGGCTCATGGCATCCTCGCTGGTGTCTATGCCGATGAGCTTTAGCAGCGCCAGCCCCTTGTGCCATCTACAGCTCTGTATCTTAAGGGCGCGGCCCTGAGCCATAACCAGGCTCCCCCTGGAAAATCTCTGTGGATTGTCCGTGTGGGGCTGAACCCTCACTTCGCCCCAGTGTCCCCACACCCCGGCAACGACCCCCACGACAGCCACAGACGGCAAGCGATATTCGGAGCTTGGGGTGGATGGGCTTTGGCTCACGTCAGTGAGGCTGTCGCCCTTGGTAGAGGAATCCATCGGAGGAACGTATCTGCGGGTTAGACTATCTCCAGGCTGGCCCGGACGTCCTCTTTCACCGCGCGAACGCGCAGCAACACGCGCATTGCCTGAGCGACCCTGCCCTGTCTGCCGATGATCTTGCCCTTATCCTCTTCCGCGACCTCCAGCTTGAGGACAATCTGGCCGTCTTCATCGGATACCTCCGTGACCTTTACTTCGTCCGGGTTGGAGGCCAAAGACTTGGCAATGTACTCTATCAGCTCTTTCACTGCTCATTCAGCCTGTCGAGAATTCCCATCCTCTTCAGCATCCCACCCACCGGCTCCGAGGGCTGAGCGCCGTTGCCCAACCATCTCATAACCTTCTCCTCATCGATCTTCACGGTGGGAGGATTCGTGAGGGGATCGTAGTGGCCCACCTGATCCACAAAGCTGCCGTCGCGCGGCGCCCTTGAATCGGCTACCACTATTCTGTAGCTGGGTTTCTTCTTGGCCCCGACTCTGCGTAATCGAATTCGTAACATTTTGTCCTACTCGGCTATTATAGCGCCAGGCAAATTCTGAGGGATGTTGGCATTGTAGGGGTGGGCAGTCACATTTGTCAACATCCACCCGGTACATCCTGCGCCGGGTCGCAGGGCTTCCACAGCGCCAGGCCTTCAGGTATCATTCACCCAACTGCTATAATCTTGAAACTACTATGGAAATCAAGTCCAAAAGCATCCTGGATTACATAGGGAACACTCCCCTTGTGGAGATACCACGGATGAGCCCCAAGCCCGGAGTCCGCATCTTCGCCAAGCTGGAAGGGCATAATCCCACTGGAAGCATCAAGGACAGGGTGGCCCAGTACCTGGTGCGGCAGGCGGAGGAGCGCGGCGACCTGAAGCCGGGCCAGACCTTGATAGAGGCCAGCACCGGGAACACGGCCCTGGCCCTGGCCCTGGCAGCCAAGCAAAAGGGGTACAAGGTGAAGGCGGTGATGCTCCGCAGGGCAACCCCCGGAATGGCGGAGCTGCTGGCAACCTACGGCGTGGAGGTGATATGGTGCGAGCCACAGGCCGGGATGAAGGGCGCCATAGAGATGACCGAGCGGCTGAGCCGGGAGAACGGTTGGTTCAACACCCGGCAGTTTGAGAGCGCGGCAAACCTGCAGGCGCACTACGAGACCACTGGGCCAGAGATTCTGGAAGCCGTCCCGCAGGTGGATGTCTTCATCGCCGGCATAGGCACCGGCGGGACCCTCATGGGCGCCGGCAAGAGGCTCAAGGAGCGCAACCCGCAGACCAGGATAATAGGCGTGGAGCCCAAGATGGGCGACCAGATACAGGGTCTGCGAAGCCTCCAGGAAGGCTACATACCACCCCTGCTGGACATGGAAATGCTGGACGGAAGGTTCCTTGTGGACACCGCGGATGCCTTTGAGTCCGCAAGGGCCCTGCTGGAGAACGAGGGTATACTCGCAGGCGTTTCCTCCGGGGCGGTCCTCAGCTGCGCCCAGCGGATAGCCGGGCGAATGGACAGCGGCAATATCGTCGTCATCTTCGCCGACGGCGGATGGAAGTACATGACGGCAGGCCCCTGGCGGGAAGAGATGGAGGCCAGGATGCTGAACCCGGACGATACCGCCTGGTGGTAGCCTGTGGCTAGAGCGGGTCCGGCATTCCGCGTTTTATCAGGAAGTACTCCATGCTGTCGGCCAGGGCCATCCAACTGGCCTCGATGATGTTGCCGGAGGAGCCAACCGTCTGCCACTGGGTCTGTCCATCGGTGGACTCTATGAGCACCCGCACCACGGCCCGCGTGTCTTGGCCCTGGTCCACCACGCGCACCTTGTAGTCCAGCAGCCGGACCTCGTCCAACCAGGGGTAGAATTCCAACAGGGCCTTGCGCAGGGCGTTGTCCAGGGCGTTCACTGGGCCGTTGCCCTCCGCGGCGGTGTGCATCATCCGGGACTCCACCTTCACCTTGACCACCGCCTCCGCCAGCATATCCTCGTGGACGTCCTCGACGCCGCGGCGTCGGTCCTCCACCAGCACCATGATCTCCAGCAGGTCGAAGTGCGGGCGGTATCCCTCCAGGCTTCGCCTCACCATCAGCTCGAAGGATGCCGCCGCGCCTTCGTACTGGAAGCCCTTATTTTCCTGCGCCTTGAGCTTCTCCAGGAGAGACGTCACCTGCTCCCGGCTCACCCTGTCCGCCAACCCCATCTCATTGAGTCTAAGCAGGATATTCCCCCGCCCGGATAGCTCGGAGATTACCACGCGCTTGGCGTTCCCCACCGTCTCCGGGGCAATGTGCTGGTAGCTCTCCTCAATCTTTGCCACCGCGGCCGCATGGAGGCCGCCCTTGTGGCTGAAGGAGCTGGTCCCCACGTATGGCTGCTGGCGATTGGGTGGAATGTTCACGGTCTCGCTGACGTAGTTGGACACCTCCGTGAGGCTGGCCAGTTGCTCGTCTGTCACGCAGTGAATGCCCATCTTCGCCTTCAGGTTGGCTATGATGGATAGGAGGTTGGCATTGCCGCACCGCTCGCCGTACCCATTGATCGTCCCCTGCACCTGGGTAACGCCCGACATCAACGCGGCCAGGGAGTTTGCCACCGCCATGTCGGCGTCGTTGTGGCAGTGGATGCCCAGCGTGGTATTCACCTCTCGAATCACCCGATGGATTATGTCGGTCATCTCTGTGGTCAGGATGCCGCCGTTGGTGTCGCACAGAACCAGGCAGTCTGCTCCGGCCTCAGCAGCCGCCTTGACGCTCTGAATGGCGTACTCCGGGTTGGACTTGAATCCATCAAAGAAGTGCTCGGCGTCGTAGAATACAGTGCGCCCCCGCTTCTTGAGGAAGGATACGGAGTCCGTTATCATAGCCAGGTTCTCCTCCAGGGTGGTCTCCAACACCCTGTGGACATGGAGGTCTGAGCTCTTCCCCACCAGCGTTACGGCCGGGGTTTCCGCGGCCAGAAGCGCTTGGATGTTGCCATCGTCCTCCGCCCGTATGCCGGCGTGGCGAGTGCTCCCGAACGCGGAGATGCGGGCGTTGGAGAGGGAAATGTCCTTGACTCTTCGGAAGTACTCCACGTCCTTCGGATTGGATCCCGGCCACCCACCCTCAACGTAGTGGATACCCAGCTCATCCAGCCTGCGAGTAATCTTGATCTTGTCCTCCGCAGAGAGGGAGATGCCTTCCTGTTGCGCCCCGTCTCTAAGCGTAGTGTCGTATAGCTGTATCTCCATTGCTCCCCCCTACAAAAAAAAGCCCCGCCCCACAAGGGACGGGACATAAACTCCCGCGGTACCACCCTTTTTCCCCGATAACCGGGGCGCTCTGTTTTCAGGACACCGTTATGTCCTCGTACTGGTAACGGCTACGACCCCGGCCCGGTCTACTGGCTCCGCTCACGGAACTTTCGGCGAGCAGCTCAGGAGTGATTTTCCGAAGCGCCCTTCGCGTCTGCTCACACCATTCCAGACTCGCTGAGCGAGGGTATGCTTCGTACTCGTCTCCGTCTTCGCTTTTACAAGCAGGACGGTATCACACAACGTGGGGGCAGGTCAAGACGACTGTGAAGCAGCGAAGGGCCAGGATCAGGTCTCAGGGGCCGGACTGCCCGGCGGGGTCAGCCCGAAGCTACTTGTCCTCCAGCTTTCGACCGATCTCGCGGAGGAAGTTCTCCACTCCGGGAGCCAATGGCGGGGTTTCCTCAGCCGGCTCAGGGTCCTGCTGGTCGTCGTAGTACTCTTCCAGCTTGGACACCAGGGCTTTGACCTGTGAGTTGTGCTCCATCTGGCTGCCCACCTCCTGGTACTGCTCGGCGCCCCTGTCGGCCTCCACAAGGTGGGCGGGGAAATCGTAGAGAGCGCACAGGACTTCCATAAGCCTGGCCGTCCCGGCATAGTCCTCATCCAGGCTTAGGTAGTGGGGCAGATGCACCATGAAGTTGATCATCTCCGTGCCAAGGCTCTGAAGCTCGTCCGTCAACGAGTTCATTATGCTGGTGGGGCCCTGATAGCCTCCCGTTGCCTGGCGGGGCGTGATGAGACCCGCCATGCCCGGCATCTTCTCCATCTCAGGCGAACCGGTGACCCGGAGGCGCCTGGTGTGTGGCACCGCGTTGTACATTCCGCTAATGCGGCAGTAGCGCTTTACGTCCAGCGCCCTGAACAGGTCGACAACGGACTTGACGTATCTCTCGGCAAAGGCGTGGGGCTCCATGAGATGGATGAAGAGTAAATCTGGGCCATCGTCCTGATGCGTGTAGTATATGTTTGTGTTGGGGACCACTATCACCCGCTCGCCCTCCACAAACTTGGAGGTAGGGCGGTAACGGGTGAAATCGAAGAAGGTCCCGGGACGACGCAGCTTACCCAGCTCCCTGGCCCCAAAGTGGCTCTCCAGCCTCTCCAAGGTCAGAGTCCCAACACTCCCCGCGTCTACCCAGGGGTGAAGGAGGGCAATTGCATGGAGGTCCTTGAGCTCCGGGACAGGCTCGTTGATGTCGAACGCGCCAATTCTCATATACGCATTTTCCCACAATAACGGGGATTTAGCAAATGGGCGGATATTACAGTAGTGTCTACAGGCGCTGGCAATTGTCAACGCTGGCTGGAGCGCCATTGTTCCTTCGAAAGGAGACCATTGCGCAACTGCTAACGCTCAATTTGATGTCATTCCGAGCACAGCGAGGAATCTAGGGAAACTCTGAATAATGCTGTGATTGTGGCATACTGAGGCCAGCCAATACCAAGGGGGAGCGACCATGACGGAGCAGCCAACCTTTGCCGACTTGGAGTACCAGCACAAGAAGCGACAGACCCGCCGGGGGGTGTTTCTGAAGCGAATCGACTCCCTTATTCCCTGGCAAAGGTTGGAGGAGCGCATCCGGCCCCACTACTTTAAGGCGGAGCGGGGTTGCCGGCCTTACCCCCTGTCGGTGATGCTTCGGGTTCACATCGTCCAGCTCTGCTACAACGTGAGCGACCCTGGAATGGAAGACCCCCGTTTTCACGGGGGCAGGCTCTGCTGTATGAGGCGGAGTCAGTGAGGCGCTTCGCGGGATTGAGGCTGTCTGAGCCGATTCCTGATGAGAGCACCATCCTGAACTTTCGCCACCTGCTGGAAGAGCGCCATCTGGGACAAGGGCTGTTTACGGAAATCAACGAGCATCTGGCGGCCCAAGGTCTGCGGCTCAGAGAAGGGACCATAGTGGACGCCACCATCATAGAGGCGCCGCCCTCGACCAAGAACCGGACCGGGCAGCGGGACCCGGAGATGCGCCAGGTGAAGAAGGGGAACCAATACCACTTCGGGATGAAGCTGCACATCGGGGTGGATTCGGAGACGGGCTTAGTGCACAGCTTCGCTACTACATCGGCCAACGTGCATGACGTGACCCAGGCCCACCGGTTATTGCACGGTGGGGAGAGGCAGGTGTGGGGGGACGCCGGCTATATCGGGGTACAGAAGCGGGAGGAGCATCTGGAGTTGGCGGTACAGTGGCAGGTGGCAATGAAGCCGGGACAGCGGCGGAAACTGGAACCGGGGGATCCGGCGGCAATAGGGGAAAAGGTGAAGGCTTCTATCCGGGCCAAGAGCCTGCCCCCGACTGCGATCGGGGGTGGAACACCCCTTCCTTGATGTGAAGAGATTATGGGGCTACGCCAAAGTACGCTACCGGGGCTTGACCAAGAACACAGAACGGCTGGCGCTGTTGCTAGGGCTATCCAACTTGAAGCGGGCTAAGGGCCTCTTGGTTGGTTGACCAGGGGGTAGTGGGCCCAAAAGCGAGGCTGAAGTCCCGAAGCGGCCGAAGAGGAGTGGGCAAAGGGCCGAAATTAACCGCACCATCAACAAACAAGGCAAAAAACCAGGAGGGAAAGCCTGCTTCTGTACCCGGCAATCAAAAATCAGCCTGGCAGCACTTTGTTCAGACCTTCCCTAAGACGTTGCGCCGTAGTCATGGGAGAATTCCAGTCACAGGAATCGAAACCTTGTGAGGGATATGAGCCTTTAGATTCCTCACTCCGCTGCGCTCCGTTCGGAATGACATTGGAGGGTCTCTTCACAGGATGACACCCACAGTAATGCAAAGGTCTCCAAAAGCAGGAACACAGGCGCCCCCACCTCCCTCTCCTATCACCACGCCCGCGTTCGCGGGCATGACGACGTACTACTCACGCACCATCGCTCCAGCACGTAGGGGCAGTTCGCGAACCGCCCCTACGCGGAAGGGTGGCCGCCTGCCATGCCACCACTTCACCCCCCT
Source organism: Dehalococcoidia bacterium (assembly GCA_965263185.1). Lineage (GTDB taxonomy): Bacteria > Chloroflexota > Dehalococcoidia > Lucifugimonadales > UBA2985 > JAPPHY01. The sequence continues at coordinate 519,419 of OZ253588.1, forward strand.
ACAGCATGCACCCCTTTTGAGCGTACAAGCGTCTGTCTCTCACCTGAAAGCGGCACACTCCCGGAGCGCCTCACATCTCTACGCTCTTCTCCCCGGAGAGGTAGGCTTCCGGCTCCTTGGAGAAGGCCACACGGCAGCCTGGGCCGCAGAAATAGTAGGTTTGTCCCTCGTGCTCGTGGGTCCCGCCGTTTGGGTTCTTGACGTTGACCTCCATGTGGCACACCGGGTCTATGGCCGGTTCACCCTTGCCGCCACTCAGGAACGGTATCCGCAGCATGTGAAGCCTCCTCTGTTGTTATCGAATCTGCCTAGCTGAGCTTGGCCTTGCGTAATCGCAGCGAGTTGGTGACCACGGAGACGGAGCTCAGGGCCATTGCCCCCGCCGCCATGACCGGATTGAGGAATCCGTAGTCGCCCAGGAGATACTGCAACGGCCCCGCCGGAACGCCGGTATTGAGGACTTCAAAGAACAGCACAAAGAGAAGGCCCGCGGCGACCGGTATCAGGACGGTGTTGTAGCCAAACGCCCAGAACAGGTTCTGCCATATTGTCCTGGTGGTGGCTTTGGACAGGGCGATGGCTTGGGGGACGCCTCGCAGGTCACCGCGCATAAGCGTCACGTCCGCGGCCGCGATGGCGACGTCGGTACCGGTGCCCAGAGCAATCCCGACGTCTGCTCTTGTAAGAGCCGGGGCGTCGTTGATGCCGTCGCCCACCATAGCCACGGTCTTGCCCTCTTCCTGAAGCGCTCGTATTTTGTCGGCCTTCTGGTCCGGCAAGACCTCGGCGATAACTCTGTAGATGCCAACCTGCGCGGCGATAGCCTCGGCGGTGCGCCGGTCATCGCCGGTGAGCATAATGACCTCCAGCTCCAGCTTGTGCATCGCCTCAACCGCCTCGCGGGACTCCGGCCTGAGCGTGTCGGCCACAGCGATGACGCCGGCCGCGCGGCCGTCCACCGCTATAAAGACAGGCGTCTTGCCCTGCTCTGAAAGGTCGCGCCCGCGACTCTCCAGGCTGTCCAGAGAGACGCCTAGCTCCTTCATCAGGGCCGGATTACCCAGGACTACCGTAGAGCCTTGGACTTGGGCCTCAACGCCGTGGCCCGGCAGAGCACGGAAATCGGAGTCCTCATGCATGGGCAGTGACCTGTCGTTGGCCGCCTCTATCAGAGCCTTGCCCAGAGGGTGCTCGGAGCCGCGCTCAGCAGACGCTGCCAGCCGAAGCAGGTCGTCCTCCGGCATATGTAAGGATACAACATCCGTAACGGCAGGCTTGCCTATGGTGAGGGTGCCGGTCTTGTCCAGCACAACCGTCCGGAGCTTGACCGCCCGCTCAAGCGCGTCCGCGTTGCGTATCAGGATGCCGAGCTCCGCGCCCTTGCCCATGCCCACGACGATGGCCGTTGGCGTTGCCAGGCCAAGGGCGCAGGGGCATGCGATAACCAACACGGCAACGAGGTTCAGAATGGCGATGGGCAGCGCCGACGGCGGAGAATACCAGGGCAGCGACGGCAACACAGGATCCCAGGCTAGCCATCCTACAAAGGTGATGAGGGCTATACCCAGCACTGCGGGTACGAAGCGGGCGGCTACCCGGTCCACAAGGCGCTGTATTGGCGCCTGCGACCCCTGGGCTTCCTGTACCAGCCGGATGATGTTGGCTAAGGCGGTATCCTTGCCTATCCTTGTAGCGCGGAAGTGGAAGCTCCCGACCTTGTTCATGGTGGCGCCGTAAACCGGGGAGCCTGCGCTCTTCTCCACCGGCAGGCTCTCTCCGGTGAGCATCGACTCATCGACTGCGGATGCGCCCTCGATAACCTCGCCGTCAACGGCTATCCTCTCGCCGGGACGCACTACCAGGATGTCGCCCAGAACAACCTCATCGATGGGCACGTCCGTTTCCATGCCGTCCCGCGCCACCCTGGCGGTCTTTGGCTGGAGAACCATGAGCTTGCGGATGGCCTCGGACGTCTGCCCCTTGGCGCGGGCCTCCAGAAGTCGGCCCAGCAGCACAAGGCAGATGACGATGGCGGATGCGTCGAAATAGACGCCTGTGCTGTGTCTGAGCGCGCTGTTGGCGTGTACCAGGTGAGCTCCCGCAAAGTAGCCTTCAAAGAAGGTCAGGAAGGCGCTGTACCCGTACGCCACGCTGGTCCCAATGGCTATTAGTGTGTTCATGTTGGAGGTGCGATGCTTGAGAGCCGCCCACGCGCTCCGGTAGAAGGTTGCCCCAATCCAGAACTGCACCGGCGTTGCCAGCGCCCACATTATGAGGTTGAGTTGGAACGAGGTCAGCCGCAGGGTCTCCAGCGGTATGTACATGGCAACCATTATCACCGCGCCGACCGAGCCTGCGATGACCACCTTGCGGGCAAGCGCCTTGACCTCTGCTGAGCGGGCCAGGCGCTCCTCGCCGTCAACGGCATCGTCGCCGGCGACTCCCTCAACCGTGTAGCCCGCATCATCCACCATCGCCTTCATGTCCGGCAGGGCGGCCAGTCCGGGGACATACTCCACCGTCGCCTGCTCCGTAGCCAGGTTGACGCTGGCCGATATGACGCCGTCCACCTCACGGAGGGCATTGCCAACGTGAGAGACGCAGGCGGCGCAGGTCATTCCACCGATGTTCAGAGTGATGTGGGCCAAGCCCGCCTTGTAGCCGGAGTCGTCCACCGCTTCCAGGAGCTCCGGGATGGTGGCTCGCTCCGGGTCGAACTCCACCGTGGCCTGCTCCATCGCCAGGTTGACGGCCACGCGAGCGACTCCACCCACCTCCCTGAGCGCGCCCTCAACGTGAGAGACGCAGGCGGCGCAGGTCATACCCTCCACGGGCAGGGTTATCTTCTTGAGCTCTTTGATGGTCAAAACGGGGATTCCTCTTGCGTGATGTGAGCGCAAATCCCGCCCAGTTGCCGGAGTTGCGCTCCTACAGGCTAAATCGTATCTAGCAGGCGCTCCATCCTCTCAACGAAACGCGCCACGTCGCCAAGATGAGCTTCCACGGCTGCCCGGCTAAACCAGCCCTCGTAGAAATTTGTGTGCAACTGACCGGCTATGGCAAACTGGCGCCTGAGGTCCTGGTCGCCAGTCTCCTCAACCAAGGTATCCACGATGCCGTAGAGCGCTCTATGGCTTTGATGTGCCCAACCACGTTCGGCCGCGACAGCCTTGAGAATCTCAGCAGCCGCTCCCCAGCCCTTCTCAGAGGCTTGGCGGAGGTCGTCCCTCTCTAGCTCCTCGATCGCTTGGGCCAGGAACACCCTGCTCTCGGCCCCGTAAGATGTTTGATTCATTGAGCCGTTCCTCTTTGGGCGCCTTCTCTACCAGTTTACACCATTAGGCAATGCCGGGGCGCTTTATAAACGTGTGGCGCGGGCAGAATCCCCCCGGCGCTCGGTCCAGGCCACCTCGTCACCCCGCTACCAGTGACCTGCGTCTGGGCGATGTGTTATCCGGCGTGAAGTCGATCACCTCTGCCTGGGCCACCGCCGCGTCCACCAGGGCTGGGATGTCCAACGCGGCCTCCAGCCGCTCAACCTCCTCGACAGTTGTGCGTGTGGCCGGGTGGCGGGGCGTGAACAGGGTGCAGCAGTCTTCGTCCGGCAGGATGGAGATGGGGTAGGTGTCGATGTGACGCGCTTCGTTGATGATCTCCAGCTTGTCCATGCCAATGAGCGGGCTGAGGACAGGGAGAGTGGCCGCGTTGCGCACGGTGGACAGGTTATCCAGCGTCTGTGACCCCACCTGCCCAAGGCTTTCACCCGTAACCAGGGCCTTGGCGCCGTGCTGCCGGGCAATCCGCTCCGCAATCCGTGCCATGAAGCGGCGGTATATGACAATCCTGCAAGGGGGCGGAACGGACAGGATGATGTTCCTCTGCACGTCTGCAAAGGGCGCCAGAACCAGGGTGGAGCGATACTGATACCGGTTCAATAGCTCCACCAGCTCCAGGGCCTTTTCCCTGGAAGACCCGTCCACCAGGGGAAAGCTGTGGAAGTGGACGAATGTCACCTGGCATCCCCGCTTCATCATGCGCCAAGCCGCCACCGGAGAGTCGATGCCCCCGGACATGAGCGCGGCTACCTTGCCGCTGATGCCTACCGGGAGGCCGCCGGGCCCCTGTTCCTCGTGGAAGTAGACCAGGGCCTCTCTGGGCAGTATCTCCACAAAGATGTTGACATCCGGGTCTTTCAGGCTGACCTCCGCGCCGGTAAGCTGCTGTACCATTGTTCCCAGGTCACGATTGAGCTCCAGCGATGTCAGATTAAAGGACTTGTCGCCGCGCTTGGACGTTATCCGAAAGGTCCGGAAGCTGAGACCGGCCGCTTCCTCTGCTATGAACTCCCTGATTGCGTCCATGGACCTGGGTAGCTTGTAGCAGCGATAGAACTTGACCACGCCGAATACCATGCTCAACCTGCCGCTTATGTCCTCCCACGACGCTTCCGGCGCAAGGGTAACCTCTATTCCCATGTGCCGCTTGGCCACGCGTGTCACCGCCGCGCCCCTGAGCGCAGTCCTGATATTGCGCGCCAGTTGGTTGAAGAATGCGGGGCGGTTCTTGCCCTTGAGAGCTATCTCGTGGACACGGACGATTACTGAGTTGAGAGGGTAACTCATGGGTATTTGGAAGCCAATCTGGGACTATCGCGTTACTGCCCGGACGTCAGGGCCACAGCCGGGCTGAAAGCCCTTCTCCGGGGCCGGGTTCGGGGCGGTCCGGGATCTATGCCCCGGCCGCCACGGGGATGTCTATCCGGTAGTCACTCAGCATGGACTGGAGCTGCTCCGCCGTCTTCTCGTCCGGCTCCGTCAGGGGCAGCCGTGGACTGCCCACGGAGAAGCCTACGTGGTTCAGGCTGTACTTCACAGGGATGGGGTTGGACAGCACAAACAGGCCCTTGAATATGGGCAGCAACCGCATGTGCTCCGCAGCGGCCTGCGCTGTGTCGCCGGCCGATACCAGGTCCATCATCGCCTTGATCTGGCTTCCCACCAGGTGAGACGCCACGCTGACCACGCCGTAGCCGCCCAGAGACATGATCCCGAAGGTATCGTTGTCGTTGCCGCTCCACACGCGGAAATCCTTGGGAGCGCCGGAGATGATGCGGGCTATCTGGTCGAAGTCGCCGCTGGCCTCCTTGACCCCGATGATGTTGTCCACCTCGGCGAGCTTCAACGTGGTCTCCCAAGAGAGGCTGGTGATTGTGCGGCTGGGCACGTTGTACAGGATGCAGGGCAGCCGCGTGCTCTCGGCAATGGCCCTGAAGTGCCGGTACAGGCCCTCCTGTGGAGGCTTGTTGTAGTATGGGACAACCAGCAGGGCCGCGTCCGCGCCCTCCCGCTCGGCCTCCTGGGTCAGCTCTATGCTCTCCGCGGTGCTATAGTTCCCCGTGCCGGCGACTACGGCCCCGCGGTCGCCAAGCTCGTTCTTGATCTCTCTGAAGAGCCGGAGCTTCTCCTCTTTGGTCAGAGTGGGTGACTCGCCGGTTGTGCCGGAGATCACCAGGCCGTCGCTCCCGGACTCCAGAAGGGAAGAAGCCAGGCGTTTTGCCTGGGCGTAGTCCACCTGTCCCTGCCCGTCGAAGGGCGTAACCATCGCTGTTATGAGCCTGCCAACGGAAACCATAGCGCCTACCTCCTGTTGGATGGGGTTAACGTCCTCTCCCTGACCACCTCCTCCGCTATCTGTACAGCGTTCAGGGCCGCCCCTTTCCGCAGGTTGTCGGACACCACCCACATTGCAAGTCCCCTTGGGTGGGAGATGTCCCGCCTTATGCGTCCCACGAATACGTCGTCTGTCCCGGCGGCCAATATCGGCAGTGGATACAGATGCTCCCCGGGGTTGTCCTGAACCGTGACACCCGGCGCGCGGGACAGGATGTCCCTGGCCTCCTGGGGGGACATGGGCCGGCTGAACTCCGCGTTCACCGACTCGCTGTGGCTTGTGTAGACAGGCACCCGGACGCAGGTGGCGCACACGGGCATGTCCGGCGCGTGCATTATCTTGCGGGTCTCCTGGACCATCTTCCACTCCTCGGTTGTGTAGTCGTCAAGGAAGCTGTCCACAAAGGGCAGGGCGTTCAATGCTATCTGATGCGGGAACGCCTTCCATGAAATGTCGTCCTCTCTGCCATCCGCGATAAGGGCGACCTGCTGCCGCAGCTCCTCCACCGCGGCGGCCCCGGCGCCGGATACCGCCTGGTACGTGGAGACGATGATGCGCTCTATGGGGTTCACCCTGTGCAGGGGGTTGAGAGCCACCACCATCTGTATGGTGGAGCAGTTGGGGTTGGCAATAATGCCATTGTGGGACGCTGCGTCCTCCGGGTTGACCTCCGGCACAACCAGGGGTGTCTCCGGGTCCATTCGGAAGGCGGAGCTGTTGTCGATGGCGACCGCACCGGCGCGTGCGGCTATGGGCGCGAACCGTTTGCTTACGTCGCCGCCGGCGGAGAACAGGGCGATGTCGATATTCTCAAAGGAATTATCGCCGGTCTCCTCCACAACGATTTCTTCGCCCATGAACGCGAGCTTCTTGCCTGCGGACCGGTCAGAGGCGTAGAGGCGAAGGGAGTCCATAGGGAACTTCCTCTCCTCAAGGATTCTGAGGAACTCCCCGCCCACAAGGCCGGTTGCGCCCACTATTGCAACGCGATAGCTCATTAGATTCTCTTGAGGTATTTTAGCAACGCTTCGGTTTATACATCAAGGGCTAGAGGCCCAGCAACTTGTCCAGGCCAACCACCAGGCCCTTCCAATTCGATACTTCCCTGACTGCCAGCGCTAGGCCCGGCATGTAGCACTCCCGGTTGATGGTGTCGTGCTTCAGGCTCAGAGTCTGGCCTGCGGCGCCCAGGATCACCTCGTGGTGAGCCATCCTTCCAGGCATACGCACGCTGTGGATGGACACGCCGCCCATGTCTCCGCCGCGGGTTTCTGCTATCGGCTCACGCTCCGGCATTGGCCTGTGAAATGGCGCGTCCCTGTCCTCCGACAGGCTCCTAGCCAGGGCCATTGCCGTGCCGGAGGGGGAGTCTATCTTGGCCTCGTGGTGCATCTCTACAACGTCGGCGTAGTCGAAGTGCTTGCCTAGGCCGCGGGCCAAGTGTATCAGCAGCGCCGCTCCCAGGGCGAAGTTTGGGGCCACGAAGGCCCCTATCCCGCGCTCGTTTGCCAGCGCGTCAAGCTCCTCCAGGTTGGCCTCGGAGAGGCCCGTGGCGCCCACCACCAGGTTGATTCCGTGAGCAGCCGCCACCCGGCAGCCTTCCATTGCGCCCGTGGCGTTTGTGAAGTCCACCATAACCTGCGGCCGGCGCCTGGCTATCATGTCCTCCAGGTCAGAGGAGATGGGCATGTCGCCGGAGCCGTCCGGCAGCGCCATGCTGCTCTCGGTGACTCCTCGATTCACGCCGCCGACCGGCTCCAGGTCCGGCTCCCGGCAGAGGGCGGCGAGCGTCTCGCGGCCCATTCTGCCCAGGACTCCATGAACAAGGACTGTTATAGGCGCCATCTTCTCACCTTAATTCCGGCGGCCTGTGTGAGTATCTAGCGAGACTGCCTGAAGGGCGGCCTGCGGCCTCCCTGCGAGTTTTGGGACGGTCCGGAAGGGCGCGGCCCCCTGGGCCTGCCAAAGCGGTCGTCCTCTCTCCCTCCACTGTCCTGGGGCGGCCGGGACTCTGCGGCGCGGGGCGTTGAGTCGCCGTCCGTGCCGGGCCCCTGCAGCAGGGCGCGCCTTGAGAGGTTGATGCGCCCCATAGAGTCTATCTCCCTGACCATGACGGTTATCTCGTCTCCCACGTGCACAACATCTTCCACGGACTCAACCCGCTCGTTTGAGAGCTCGCTGATGTGGACAAGGCCGTCTTTGCCGGGCAGGATTTCCACAAAAGCGCCGAAGTTCATCAGGCGGACCACCTTGCCGGTGTAGATCCCGCCTACCTCCGCCTCTTTGGTGAGCATCTCTATGCGCTCCACCGCCTTCTGAGCCGCCTCCCCGCTCACCGAGCCTATGGTTACCGTGCCGTCGTTGTCCACGTTTATCGTGGCCTTGGTCTCCTCTATGATGGAGCGTATGGTCTTTCCACCCGGGCCGATGACCGCTCCGATCTTCTCCACAGGTATCTTTATGCGAAGCATTCTGGGAGCGTAGGGGCTGAGGTCCTCTCGTGGCTCGGCAAGGGTGGACTTTATACGCTCCAGCACGAACATACGCGCCTCGCGGGCCTGGCTCAACGCCTCCTCCATGATCCCGTAGGTTATGCCCTTTACCTTGATGTCCATCTGAAGGGCGGTTATCCCCTGGGCAGTCCCCGCCACCTTGAAGTCCATGTCGCCAAGAGCGTCTTCCACACCCTGGATGTCCGTCAGGATGACGTACCTATCGTCCTCCGTCATCACCAGACCCATCGCCACTCCCGCCACGGGCGCTTTCAGCGGTATGCCTGCGTCCATGAGGGCCAGTGTGCTTCCGCACACGCTGGCCATGGAAGTGCTGCCATTGGAGCTAAGGGACTCCGATACCAGGCGTATGGTGTAGGGGAACTCCTCTTCACTTGGTACTACGGGAACGAGGGCGCGCTCCGCCAGGGCTCCGTGTCCAATCTCCCTGCGGCCGGGGCCGCCTACTCTCCTTACCTCGCCGACGGAGTAGGGGGGGAAGTTGTAGTGGTGGAGGTATCGCTTGCTCTCCTCCGGGTTTATGGTATCCAGCTTCTGCGTTTCAGCCATAGACCCCAGGGTTGCAATGGTGAGCACCTGGGTCTGCCCGCGGGTGAAGAGGCCGGAGCCGTGTGTCCGGGGCAGGACGGACGTCTCGCAACTGATGGGACGTATCTCTTTGGGTCCTCGGCCGTCCGGGCGCAGGCCCCCCATAACTATTCCGGAGCGTACCTCATTCTTGAGGAGGGCATCAAAGGCTGCGCCAACGCTCTGTCGGGAGTAGTCCTCGCTCAACTGGGCCGCCACCTCTCCGACCAGGTTGTCCAGGGAGCCGTCTCTTTCGCCCTTCTCCATGCCCGTGAAGATAGTGGGATGAAGCCGGTCTCCAACGGCGGACGCCACCTTCTCAATCAACTCATCATCGGCGTGGCCGTCCAGTTTAGGGGACATCTTTGGCTTTCCGGCCAAAGCCATCAGCTCCTGCTGAAGCCCAATGACCACCTGGTTGACCTCCTGGCCGCGCTTGACCGCCTGAACGATCACCTCTTCAGACACCTCGCTGGCTCCCGCCTCCACCATTGCTATGGCGTCCCGGGTGCCGGCAACCACCAGGTCCAGCTTGCTTTCCTCCAGCTGCGCGAAGGTTGGGTTGACGACGATCTCCCCGTCTATGTAACCCAGCCTGGTGGCGCTAACGGGTCCGTCGAAAGGTATGTCGGACAGGCATAGAGCAGAAGATGCCCCTATTATGCCCAGGACATCCGGGTCGTTCGCCTGGTCTGCTGAAAGAACGGTTACGATGACCTGGATCTCGTTGTGAAATCCCTTTGGGAAGAGGGGTCTTAGGGGGCGGTCCGTCAGGCGGGCGGCCAGGGTTGCGGTCTCTGTGGGGCGGCCCTCTCTTCGGAAGAAGCTGCCCGGGATCTTGCCCACGGCGTACAGGCGCTCTTCGTAGTCTATGGTCAGAGGCAGGAAGTCAACGCCCTCTCTGGGGTTTGGCGCAGCGCAGGCGGTAACCAGTAGAATGGAGTCACCGTAGCGGACGGTTACCGAGCCGCCGGCCTGGTTTGCCAGCTTGCCGGTCTCAATGGTCAACTGACGACCGGCGATCTCTTCGCTTGTAGTGTGAATCAAAGTGAAATTATCCTCCTCGCAGTTAGTAAACGCTTGGGGAGAATAAAGAAGGAGCGCCCAGGACGAGGCGCTATCTGCGAATGCCTAGGCTGGCTGTCAGTTCCATGTAACGGCTGCTATCTTCCTTTCTTAGATAGCGCAGGAGCCGTCGTCGTTGACCAACCAGCTTCAGTAGTCCACGGAGACAATGGAAGTCCTTGCGGTGTACCCTTAGGTGATCGCTCAGGTGATCGATCCGCTGCGTCAGGATGGCTATCTGCACTCCTGTCGAGCCGGTATCACCTTCTCTTGTCTGGTACTCCCTGATGAGGGCCTGCTTACTCTCTGTCCCCAGCATCTATGCTATGCCTTTCTCTATTCTCTATGTTGCGCCCGATTATAGCACAGGTCACGCGGGGAGTAAACCACCGGCCTCCATGCCAAACAGGGCAAGCTAGGGATTTGCCGAATCCCAAAGCTTCCGGTCCCCGACAAGCAGGGATCAGGCTGTATTCTCTTCCGGGGATACCGGGGCTCGCAGGGCTCTACCTGGCGGCCCTTTCGGTAGCGAAGCAATCGTTGCAGTACACCGGCCTACCCAAGCGAGGTTGGAATGGGACTTCCGCCTCTTTGCCACATGAGGCGCAGGTTATGGGGTGCATTGCGCGGGGGGCGCCTCCACCCTCGTTTCGAGCGCCGCGGCGCGCTGCTCGACAATCGGGGCAACGGCTGGGCTCGTTGAGAAGTCCCCGTTTCTGGTAGAAGTCCTGCTCACCCTCGGTGAATAGGAACTCTGCTCCACACTCTCGACAAACCAGACTTTTATCACTCAACGCTTCTCAGTCCTCCTAAGGTCTTTTCTGGGTCGCTATGCTGACCAGTAGTGATCGGCGCCCAGAACCCCGGTAGGACCTTCCGAGCGGTGCGTTGACATTCTGGAACGGTGTCAGAATGCAGTCTCGGCGGATTCTACCATTGAATACCACATGGGTCAATAGAAGCCGGCCGAGGGTAGTGTATCAGTTTGAAATGTGGGAAAGCACAATGACTAGCGGTCAAGTTCACGAATGCGCTGCGCTGTGTAATCATGTAGTTCTCGTAGCGTTTCCATCAGAGTCGGATAACGCTCTGGTGCGGGCATATCCTCAAGCGTTCGGTAGACTCGTTCAAGAGACTCGTCAAGCTGGATCAGGGCGTCGATATCTGCGCTGGTGAATGAGTCAAGAATTCTTACCAGTCCCAAAATGGGATGATCTTCAGGCTCTTTATCGGGCGGATGATTCTTTTCCATAAGAAGGTTAGTCTCCTGCTAAATTTTGTTCTCTTGCAATACGGGGTTGGCTGATTGGCAATCCCCCTCAGGGTAGTGTACAATATATGTATAGTTCAAGGTGGCCTAGGCGGGCGAAGTTTTGGCCGTATGCCTGCCAACCACCGTCGGCATTGCAAACCGCTTCCCTTCCAGTATCTCCTCAACGGTTAACATCTGCATCTTTGGATACTCATTCCCTTTCCTTATTACCGTATTGCCGCAACATGCGCCGGGCACGCCGGCGGGAGTCAGCTCCGTCAACAGCCCGGCTGGCCGTAGTTGCCACAGCAGCCACTGACGAACCGCACCTTGCGCCAGTTGTTAACGGCAATGCGGGCCAGCGACTTGCGCCAGGACAGCTTGGAACTCATGAGGTTTCTGAAGAACCGGGCAATTCTTGTCGTGAGGGGGTAGGGAGCGTCGCTGCCCTTGTGGCCGTCTCTATCAGGAAGAGGCATCAGATTTGCTCCCCTATCAGCGTTGCGCCGGGTCTAATGCGAGCGTTCTCCACAATCGAATCGCCTCTCCTTAGAATAAGCCTGCCCGGACTCTCCCAAGTGCCCTCTGGCGGTCACTGCCAAAGCCGAGCCGCCGTTTAGGTATTCAAGCCCCATCTTACCATAGCGTCGTACAAGCGCGCCAAGACCAAGACCGCGCCCTATCGCCTGCTGACGCTGAGGCCTGGGAGCGCGCGGGACGCGCCACTCCTGCCCACGTTTCTTGAGATGGAGCGGGCGATGTGATACACTATCGCCAGGTTTATCCTAAGAGACTAGAGAAGAGTGAGGCAGACACCTATGGCTACTACCAAAGAGCGTTCCAGTGAGTACAGAGTCGTTGGCACCAGGCCAATCAGGCACGACGGCGTGGACAAGGTAACCGGTCGAGCCAAGTACGGGGCCGACGTTCATCCGGCGGGTCTCCTGCACGGAAAGACTCTACGCAGCCCCCACGCTCACGCGCGCATCAAGTCCATTGACGTGAGCAAGGCGCTCAAGCATCCGGGGGTTAAGGCGATAGTGACCTGCAAGGACCTCCCGGAGACTTCGGACGAGCCTGTATCCCTGGGAGAGGGGCCTATGGTCAACCTGCGGCTGCTATCGGCGAACATCCTGGCCCAGGACAAGGCTCTCTATAAGGGCCACGCCATAGCCGCCGTGGCAGCAGAGTCGCAGCACATCGCGGAGGAGGCCCTTGACCTCATTGACGTGGAGTACGAGGTTCTGCCCCCCGTCCTGACGGCTCCCGAAGCCATGAAGGAGGGCGCTCCCATTCTGAACGAGAGCATGACCACCATGTCTCTTGGCAAGGACACCGGCACGGTCAGCAACGTAGCAACGCATACCCGGTTTGCCGCGGGGGATGTGGAGAAGGGGTTTGCGGAAGCCGACCTTATTATAGAGAGGGAGTTCACCACTCCCACGGTGCATCAGGGGTACATTGAGCCCCAGTCCGTCACGGCGCTGTGGAGCCCCGATGGCGAGATCACCATATGGACCAGCACTCAGGGCCACTTTGGCATCAGGCAGAACGCCGCCGCTGTGCTGGGGGTGCCCGTGTCCCAAGTCCGCGTAATACCCATGGAGATCGGCGGCGGGTTTGGGGGGAAGACCACCTTCTACTTCGAGCCCCCGGCGGCTGTGCTGTCCAGAATGACGGGCCAGCCGGTGAAGATGACCATGACCCGCACAGAGGTCCTGGAGGCCACAGGCCCCGGGTCCGGCACCTATTCCCGGGTGAAGATGGGCGTCAAGAACGATGGCTCCATTGTCGCCGCCCAGGGCTACCTGGCCTTTGAGGCCGGAGCGTTCCCGGGCTCTGCGGTGAACGCGGGCGCCATGTGCATGCTCAACATATACAACATTGAGCACATACTCATAGACGCCTACGACGTGTTGGTGAACAAGCCAAAGGTCGCCGCCTATCGCGCCCCAGGGTCTCCCCAGGCCACCTTCGCCGTTGAGTGCGTGGTGGATGAGATCTGCGAGCAGCTGGGCATGGACCCAATGGAGTTCCACCTGAAGAACGCCTCCAAGGAGGGGGACCGTCAGGCCACAGGTGTCCCGTTTCCCAAGATAGGGAACGTGGAGACCCTCATGGCCGCAAAGGAGAGCGACCACTACAACACCCCACTGGAGGGGAAGTATCGCGGCAGAGGCATTGCCAGCGGTTTCTGGTTCAACGGCGGAATGCAGTCAAGCTGCAACATCGCTGTCAACCCGGACGGCACGGTCAACCTTGTGGAGGGGTCGGTGGACATCGGCGGGACCAGGGCGGCCATTGCCATGCAGGCCGCCGAGGTGCTTGGACTCCGGGCGGAGGACGTGCATCCCGTTGTGGCCGACACCAACTCCGTGGGATATACCGCCGTGACGGGCGGAAGCCGCGTGGCCTTTGCGACAGGCTGGGCCGCCTACGAGGCCGCTCAGGACGTGATAAATCAGATGAAGGAGCGAGTGGCAAGGCTGTGGGAGACATCGGAGGACGAGGTTGAGTTCGATGAAGCGGTCTTCACCCGCAAGGGTAACCCGGAGCAGCAGATAACGTTCAAGGATCTGTCCGGACGCCTGATGGAGACGGGCGGCCCGTTGGCGGGCAAGAGCGCCGTTTCCCCTCGTGGCGTAGGCGCCGCCTTCGGCCACCACATCGTGGACGTTGAGGTGGACCCGGAGACAGGCAAGGTTGACGTGCTCCGCTACACGGCGCTCCAGGACGTGGGCAAGGCCATTCACCCCAGCTACGTGGAGGGGCAGATACAGGGTGGCGCTGTCCAGGGTATTGGCTGGGCCATCAACGAGGAGTACTTCTACAACGACCAGGGCCTCATGGCAAACGCCTCCCTCTTGGACTATCGAATGCCAACGTCCCTTGACCTGCCCATGATCGACACCATTCTGGTGGAGGTCCCCAATCCGGGCCACCCCTTCGGCGTGCGCGGCGTGGGCGAGGTGCCGATAGTGCCCCCGCTCGCAGCCATTGCCAACGCGGTCTCGCGTGCCATAGGCGTGAGGATGTACGACCTGCCCATGAACCCCGGCCGCATCCTGGGAGCGTTGTGGGAGAAGAACGGGGAGTAGACAACAGCGATAGCGCCCGCCGCGCGCTATGTCCGCAGCGCGTGGGTGAGCTTGCCTGGTTTGTGCGCTAGAAAGACCCAGGCCCCCGCGGGGGCCTGGGTCTTTCACTTTTCACATACAACGCCGTCTCCGTCGCGGGTCACGTAGGCCAATACCTTACTCCTCACATACAACGCCGTCTCCGTCACCATCGCGGGCGCTGGGCACCATTGAGGCGGGAAAACCGCGTCCGTTGCCCTGGCTTCCCTGAACGCGCTGCTCACCGGCGGCCTCCGCCTCGTCACATGAACCGTAGACCTCTCCGTCTGTTGGCGTTGCTGAGGGTGTAGGCTCCGGCTGCTGTGCCGACGTCGGTGTTGCTGATGGGGTGGATGCCAAGGGGCTTGATTTCTCACATACAATACCGTCGCCGTCACCATCACGAGCGCTGGGTATCTTGGTCTTTGGAAAGCCGTGACCGCCACCCTCGCTTCCCAGGACGCGCGTTTCACCGGCTGCCTCAGCTTCCTCACAGGATCCGTAGACCTCTTCATCTGTTGGTGTTGCTGAGAGTGTAGGGTCTGGTTGTTGCGCCAGCGTCGGTGTTGCTGAAGGTGTAGTGGTCGGTTGAGACCTCACGGCTTGGACTGTAAGTGATATAGACGGTGTGCAGGTATTCAGCATCTCGGTGAGGGACGCTGCTTCTGTTTCACTCGCGGTCAACTGCCATGTGTTCTTGATGGTAATCCAGTCGATGGCGTACTGACACCAATAATCACGCTCAGGCGGTTTCCAATCGGCTGGTCCGCTGCTGCCTTTAGATCGATTTTCAGAAGCCAGCACCGCTATCAGGTAACCATCGTAGGAGAGATCGTTAGCGTACTGCCTCTTCCTGGCTTCGCTCCACGCCCAGCCGCCGGACCGGTGCGCGTTTGCGAGAGGCGTCATGTGGTCTATGTCCAGGTCCGCGGGGTCAGTGAACCGCTCTCCCGTGTACGGGCCAGTCCATTCACCGGAAGCAACTCTGCACTGATTGGTGTCTGTATATACAACCGGTGAGGCCGACTCCTCGACTAGGACCTCTTGCCGCGTATCCTGGCAATCGCCGTCCTCGTCCGTCCAGTGACGCCATTCGTCGCGGTCGTACGGAGGTATGTCGCGTGATATGGGCGCAACTGTGATGGACAATGACTCTGTCGATACTGCCGGAGAGTTAAAGCAGGCCGTCACCAGCAGAGTCATAGCAACTGCCATCGGCAAGATGCGTATGAGGTATTTCATTACGCTTCTACTCTGCAAGCGCTCGACCGCGCCAGGAGACCCGTAAACCCGAGAGAGCCTTGGAGAACTACTCTTTCCGAGGGGAGACGGTTATCTTCCTCTGCTCGCCCATCCCTGTGCTCTCCGTAGCGACCCTTGAATTGTCCGCCAGCGTAATGTGTATGATGCGCCGCTCGTTGGCGGCCATTGGCTCCAGGGTGACGGACTGGCCGGTGGAGACCACCCTCTCTGCAACCCGTGTGGCAAGCGTCCTGAGTGAGGCGTAGCGCCGCTCCCGGTATCCCTCTACGTCCAGGACCACGTGCCCCTCTGCCCTCCTGCCCACCAGCAGGTTGGTGATGAATTGGAGCGCTCTGAGGGTCTCGCCCCGGCGGCCGATGAGGAGCCCGGAGTCCTCGCCCTCTATCTCCAACTCCACCGTGTTCTCGCTGTCGGGTTCAGCAGGCTTGGCAGAGGTGAGAGCGGAGACCTTCATGTTCCGCAGCAGGTTGTCCACCACCAGCTTGGACAGGGTCGGGAGGCTGGACGGCGGGGCTGTGAGGACCACCCGCACCCGCGCAGGCTCGGCCCCAAAGCCCAGGATTCCTCCCTTACCTTGGCTGATTACGTCTACTTCTACCTGACCTCGCTCTGCGCCGAGCTGCTCCAGAGCGATGTCGATTGCCTCCTCTACGGTCCTTCCCGTCACTTCCAGTGTCTCCATCTTGATTCATCTCCTTGTCCGGCTGGACTGGGGCTGTCTGAGGGGACGGCGCCGCAGTCCTGGTAGGGAGCAGGTTTCCCCAGCCGGTAATAAAATACTGAATTCCCATTTGAATCAGGTTGGACGCCACCCAGTACAGGGCAAGGCCGCTGGGCAGCTGGAAGGAGAAGAAGGTCAGCATCAGCGGCATCATCCACAGCATCATGGTGTTGGTCTGGGCCTGCCTGGGGTCCGCCGAGGGGACGGTGGCCATCTTCTGAACGGCCCACATGGACAGGCCCACCAGGGCGGGGAGCAGGAAGTCGTTCTGCTGTCCGGGGCCCATTGCCAGGTCCAGCCAGAGGAACTTGCTGTTCAGAGGCACCGCTTCGTTGACCATAGGCAGCCAGGAGTAGAGCTTCTGGGAGAGTCCTATGAGCCTCTCCGGCTGGGTTGGCAGGGTCTGGATGATGGCCTGGTACAGCCCTATCCAGATGGGCATCTGGATGAACATGGGGCCAAGGCATCCCAGTGGGTTGACGCCGTGCTCTTTATACAGGCGCATGGTCTCCTGGGACAGCCTCTGCCGGTCGTCTTTGTACTTCACCTGCATCTCTTTGACGATAGGCTGTAGCTGGGACATCCCGCGGGTCATTCTGATCTGCTTGAGGGTCAGTGGCAGCGTGATCAGGCGGATTATGACGGTGAACAGCAGGATGCTAAGGCCAAAGTTGTCGAACAGGATGGCGTAGAGGAACACCAGGCTGTTGGCCATTGGCCCAAGGATGAACTGGTCCCATATGAGGCCTATAAATTCCAAGGTTCTCTACCTCACCGCCCCGTTGCGGGGCCTGTGACCGGGTGATTGTTCATGACCCGCCGCGGCTGTAATCATGGATGCGTTGCGCCCCCCGGCCGGGTTGCGGATGTCATTCGCATTGCGGCCTTTCTTCCTCGGTGTCGTAGCACCATAGCTCTCGCCAGAACCCGCCCTCCAGGTCTGTGGCCCGGATGGAGTGGTCCATGGCGCTGATGTAGATAACCGAATCGGAGGAGGTGAGCGGAGCCCGGATGGGGTCCCTGGCGGAGAAGGATCGTACTTCCTGGCCGTCCCCTGTGCGCAGCAGGAAGAGATCGCCCTCATCGTTGGCGACCGCTACGCCGTCCGGAACCAGCGCGGGACCCGATACTATGGGGCCGTTGGTCTGGAAGGGTTCCGGCCATACGGGTATCCCGGTTTGGGCGTTCAGGGCGTATAAGTTGCCGTCCAGGGAGCCAACGTAAACGGCGTTTCCGTCCGAGGCCGCCCTGGTCCAGAACCAGTTCTGCGCCCTGAAGGGCGCGGCCCAAGCCTCCACTCCCGTGGCCGCATCCAAGGCGTAGAAGTTCCGGTCAAAGGAGCCTATGTAGACGCGTCCACCCACGATGAGCGGCGTTGAGGCCACGGCGCCGTTGGTTTGGAAACGCCACAACTCCCGCCCTTCGCTGAGGCTGACGGCGTAGACGTTCTGGTCCAGCGAGCCGAAGTATACGGCGCCCTCGTGCACCACAGGGGTTGACCATATCTTGTTGCCGGTCTGGAACCGCCACTTCTCAGTCCCCCGGGCTGCATCCAAGGCGTAGAGGTTTCCATCGGATGATCCCACGATTACCGTGTTCCCGGCCACCGTGGGCGATCCTACAATGTGGTCTCCGGTGGGGAACTCCCAAACCTTGGCCCGCGTGACGGGGTCGATAGCGTGCAGAGTTCCGATCTCCTCTCCGTAAGCGCCCAAGTATATCAGGCTTTCCGTCACGGCGGGGCTGCCGTATATCCCGACCAGGTTTTCGTCGTCACTGGCCGGGTAACTCCACAGGAGAGCGCCGTTGTCCTTGTCCAGGGCCAGGAGTTCAGCCTGCCGGGAGCCTATGTAAAGGGTGTCGCCGGCCACAACCGCCCCCGACCATCCGGATGTGGCGGTGAATCTGGCCGCCTCGCATCCGGCCATTGCCAGGAGCGCCAGGGGCGCGAGAAGAAGCAGGAGGCGGAGACGCGCCCTCGGTGACCCTGGATTAGCCAAGATTTGATTCCTCCACGCTGCCACAAAATATGAGGGCGCACGGAGCGCCCTGGACTGCCGGATATAGAGACGTTCGCATGGGAAGGCTTCAGGGGACCGGGTCGTAGCCCCTGCTGCCAATGGGTGTGCATCGGGACAACCTGACCAAGCTCAACCGCAGCCCTCGAAAGAGGCCGTGCCGGGAGATGGCCTGGCGCGAATACTCGGAGCAGGTCGGCTCATACCGACAGCAGACTGGAAGGAAGGGCGATACCGCCCTTTGGTACAGTCCTATGGCTGCCAGCGCTCCCCTCTTCATGCCCTCACCTTCTCTATTTCGGAGACGGCAGCCAGCAGGTCGGCTCTGCGGAGCAGCCCTCTCACGGAAGCATTCAACTGATGGTAATCGGCGGACCCCGCCCTGGCGCGGGCGATGAATATCATATCCCACCCGGTCTTGACCGGTGTGTGGCGGGTCGCCTCCCTTAGCCTTCGCTTTATGGTGTTCCTGTTCACTGCGTTGCCTGTCCGCTTCCCCACGCTGAACCCAAATCTATTGCCGCCGTCCGTGCCGTTGGGCAACGCTTTCAGCACCAGGAAGCTGTTGGCCCAGGACCGCCCAAGGCGATAGACAAGGGAGAAATCCCGAGACTTCCTGAGACGAAGCTCCTTCTGCATTGAGCCTTGTGGTAAGCCGCAAGGACGGGATTAGCCGCATGCAGCTATACCGTGAGTCTCTCCCGACCCTTGTAGCGTCGCCGCTTCAGGACGTTCTGTCCGCCGCGGGTGTGCATTCGGGAGAAGAAGCCGTGAACTCTTTTCCTTCGTCTGACTTTTGGTTGATAAGTACGCTTTGGCATGGTTATCTGCGGGGGATTATAATTCCTGTTGGCTGCGGGTGTCAATTGAGGTGGGCCCGGTTTTGCTCCTTTGACCGTGGTTGGCGGCCGTATTACAATGGCTCAGACCCCGCGCCTTAGGGCGATGCCCGGTAGTGTAGCGGTAGCACGTCAGCCTTTGGAGCTGAAGTCCCTGGTTCGAATCCAGGCCGGGCAGCACGTTTGGCGCAGGTCAGCCGCGACTGAACTCCACGCAATGGCGCCCCCGACGCGCGCCTCCCCCCTCTGGATGCCCGCTTTCGCGGGCATGGCGACATTGGCTCGCTAAAGGGGAAGGTGGACGGACTTCCGAGACTGGGCGCTCCGGGCCACCGCCTCCGTAAACTCCATGTAGGCTACCCCGTCCTCAAAGGTCGTGAGCCTTACCGGTTCCAGGCCGCGGATGGCGTTGACGAACTCATCTTCAACCCGCCATGTCTCTTGCTTTTCAAGAGGAACCTCAATCTCCTTCAGGGAGTCATCGCCCCGGCGTCCGCCGTACAGCGTCATGGAGCCGGTTTCCAGGCGGAGGGTACCCTCCGTACCGAAGAGCCAGACGTCTCCGGAGGCGCCAAGGCCGGTGACGGCACTGAAGGCCAGGCGCCCCTGCGCGCCGCCGGCGAACCGGCACAGCGCATCCACGTGGTCTGGAATTGTGACCGGTCTGAGCAGCCCCTGGGCATCCATCCGTTGGTTGACGGTTACACTGGTCATGGCAATTACCTCGGTGGCGGGGCCTATCCAGCGGATCAGTGCCTCGTACCACACGCCAAGGAACAGCGCGTTGTATCCGCTCACGGCGCGGTCGTGGCGCCATTGGAGCGGCCCTCCAAACTCGGGGAAGCCCCCCTGCGTAGCGCGCATCTCCACGGATGTAAGGGCGCCCAGATAGCCCGACCCTATCAGGTCCTGAATTGTGCGGTCCACCTTGAGCGTGAAGGGCGATGGCACCACCTGGGCAACCAGGCCTGGATTTCTGCGAGAGGCTTGGAGCATGGCCTTTGCCTCGGAGGCGTCCATGGCCATGCGCGCCTCCGTGAGAATGTGCTTGCCCGCCTCCAGGGCGGACAGCGTGACTGGGCAGTGCATGTAGGGCCAAGTCCCAACACAGACCGCGTCTACGTCCGGGGACTGGACCAGCTCCCGCCAGTCCTCGAATACGCGGTCGATCCCGAACTCGTCCGCAGCGCGACGGCCGGACTCCAGGCTGCGGTTGGCTACGCCCACCACCTGGACGCCTTCCAGGGCCTGGAAGCCGGGAATGTGCCGCACACGGCTATTAGCCCCGGCGCCCACAATTCCGATCCGTATGCTGTCACTGTAGCTCATGGCATCTCCTGACCGGGGCCCGCCTCGGACTGGGCGACCCTACCGGCCTCTCTCTATCTTGAGCAGGCGCCTCCGGGGTTAATCTCCACCAATAGCAGAAGTGGGTACAGCGCAGGTGTACCCACTTCTCTAAACCTCACGGGGCTGCCTGCTCTAGCTGCTTGGGTCTTTGACCTTTCTGAGGTAGGGCGTCACGGTTTCCCAGCCGTCCGGGAAGAGCTCCTTTGCCGCCTCGTTGTTCACGGACGGCAGAATGATCACGTCCTGGCCCTTCTCCCAGTTGGCAGGAGTGCCCACCTTGTGGTTGGCCGTTACCTGGCAGGAGTCAAGCACGCGAAGCAGCTCATCGAAGTTCCTGCCGGAGCTCATGGGGTATGTCAAGCTCATCTTGACCTTCTTGTCGGGGCCTACCAGGAACACGGAGCGGACCGTCTGGTTGTCCGCCGCCGTCCTTCCCTCGGAGGAATCCCCGCCGTCCGCGGGCAGCATATCGTAGAGCTTGGCGACGTTCAGGTCATCGTCGGCTATGATGGGGAAGTTGAGTTCGGTGCCGGCAAGCGCCTCGATGTCCGCAGCCCACCTCTTGTGGTCATCCACCTTGTCCACGCTCAGGCCGATGACCTTGCAGGAACGCTTTTGGAACTCGCCGTTGATCTTTGCGACATAGCTGAGTTCGGTCGCGCAGACGGGTGTGAAGTCCTTTGGATGGGAGAATAGCATAGCCCATCCGTCACCCATCCAATCGTGGAAACTGATACTGCCGTCGCTGGTTTCCGCGGTGAAGTCGGGCGCCGTGTCGTTGATTCGTAGTGACATATTCTGGTTACTCCTTTGCCCAAAAAATTGCTCCCGTGCATGGAGGTGGATATACATCAAGTTTACACCATTCTCCTCCTCCCTGCCAATGGCGCTTGCCCGGGAATCCCCGCGCGGCCTATGACGGTTTTGGTCTCGACTTGAGCCTGAACCTGGAGTAAAATCCATGTGCGGCTGTATGTGGCCGCACTGACGTTTGCGAGTCCAAAGGAAATTTCAGAAGGGGGTGAACCATGCCAACCGAGAACGCGCCTGCGTCCATGTATAGAAGCACGGAGGGTTTGGGTGTCTGGGAGCATAAAGGGAAGGTGGTGGCCGTTGGCATTGGGGTGTCCCCCACCGCGCGGCGCTGGGATGAGACCACCGATACCAGCCTGGGAGCCTGGAGCATCCTCGCGCTGCGGAGGGCAATAGAGGATGCCGGCGTCTCACCGGACCAGGTAGACGGGCTGGTGATGGCCCCGGATACTTCCACAGGGTCTCCCTGGCCGACAGGCAAGCCCATTCCGGAGGACTTCCTCAATACCTATCAGTCCACCGACAACCCACTGGACGGCGTGGCAAGGCTGAGCTCGGAGTGGATCCTCAAGAACATGCCTGAGCTGACCAACGTCGACTTCACCATGTACGGATCGGGATGTATGTCCAACTCCCTGGTGGTGGGCGCGCAGGCCGTGGGCGAGGGCCTCACCGACGTTTGCCTGGTCCTGAAGGGCTGGCACAACTTCGGCGGCCGGTACTACGTGGGACAGGGCGCCGCCGCCGGAGACACCCTTGGAGGGGCCGGCAAGTGGAGCGGCCTCTGGGGGACCGTGGCCTGCTACAACACGGCCATGATATTCGAGGCGTACTGCCGCAAGTACGGCAAGAGCCACGACATGATGGCGCCCTTTGTGGTGAACTCAAAGCGGAACGGCCTGCTGTATCCGGAGGGATTCTGGGCACAGCACAGGCCGGAGCCTCTGACCGTAGAGGACTACCTGTCCGCCCGATGGATAGCCAAGCCGGCCAACCTCTTTGACAACGACCTGCCCATCTGCGTTTCAGGCGCCATTCTCCTGACCACCGAGGAGCGGGCTAGGGACATGAAGCAGAAGCCCGTCTATGTCCTGAACCATACACGGACGCTGCCCGCGACGCGGAGCGTGGTTCCCACGCTTGAGGAGTGGCAGGACGCAGGCGACAGCACCGGCCGGAAGCTGTACGAGGGCGCGGGGATAAGCCCAAGCGACCTGTCCTTTGAGAACATGTACGACGGCTTTACCCTGTTCCACCAATTCCACCTGGAGGGGCTGCGGTTTGCGGGTGTACAGCGCGGGGAGGCCTTGGACTTCTACCAGACGGACATAAGCATAGAAGGGCCCAACCCGGTGTCGCCGAGCGGCGGGAACGCCGGGAGCGGTCGCACGCGCTTCTGGCTGCACATGGACAGCATACTACAGTTGCAGGAAAGGGCGGGCGAGCGGCAGATTAGCAAGCCGGCTGAGGCAGGCGTCTCCGGCGCTTTCTTCCCCGACTTCAACTACTCCGTGGTCTGGGGGGCCAGCCCGGACTAAGTCTCGTTAAAGTCGTCCAGACTGGGGACTATGGGCGGCTATTCGTCGGTCTGCATGACACGCGCCGGGGGGCAACTCCCGGCGCGTAGTCGTCCGGTCGAGGCGGCGCGTGTTGGCGCGGCTGGAGGCCCACAGACAGGCTGGAGCCGGGCGCCGGGTCTTGTCTCAGGGTTCCGCGGAGCTTGCTAGCCGATGTAGCAGCCCCTACGCCCCCCGAATCTCCGCTCCACCCGTCCATCGGGGTATACGATGATGGGCACCGCATCACCCAGCCCTCTGGCCTCGTCTAGGACACTCTGGCTCAGGTCGGCCCGGCGCTCCTCGTAGCTGACTCCCTCCGTGTCCCACTGCTCAATGAGCCTTGCGCACGCCGGGCAGCCCCTTATGGTATATACAATGGGAAGTGAGGCCATATCTCTCAACTCCAATGGGATATGTGGATGATACATGCTCGCGTATCTCCTGCCAATAGGTAACAGCCAAGAGTCCCGGCCCGCCGCGCGGCCCTGGTAGGCATGGGCGCAGGTTGAAGCATTCCGTCCAGGGCGCGATAATCTCCGAAGGCCGGAGGGAAACCGGCCCGCCGAGACCTCTCGCAACAGACGCGAGATGCCGGTGACCGGGTGAGTTCTTGCAGGGTGGTGCGATTGTATGAAGAGCCCCAGGCGGCCTCGTTACGAGATGCCGGAGTTTGTGTGGCGTTCCCTTGTGGAGCAGGGGCTGGACGCGGCTTACCGCAGCCGCCCGCCCTACCAACAGAACGACTACATCGGCTGGATCACGGGGGCCAAGCGAGAGGAGACGCGCCGGAAGAGGCTTGCCCAGATGCTGGACGAGCTGCGCAACGGAGACAGATACATGAAGATGGCCTATCGAGCCAGGAGGGAGTAGCGCGCGGCCCGGCCAGACAGGAAGGCTCGCGGGATGTTAGTATTGAGACGGAAATAAAGCCGTGAGTTAGAGATAGGAGGCGAGTATGCGAATAGGTCTCATTTCGGACACACATATACCCGGAGGGGCAACGGAGGTCCCTGCCAATGTCGTCAAGGCGTTTGAGGGGGTGGACCTGATTCTCCATGCGGGGAACGTCTACACACTCCCCATTCTGGACTGGCTGGAGCGAATTGCCCCGGTGAAGGTGGCGGGGAGCCTGGACCGCGACAAGCACGTCCACGGCGACCCCAGGGTTGCCGAGAAGCAGGTCCTGGAGGTGGAGGGCCATACCATCGGCATGATACACGACCTGATGGTGCCGGGGTTTGGAGGCTGGATATACCCCGGCTCACTGACCACTAGCTTCGAGTACGACAGTTCGCGCCCACTGATTCCGGAGGAGATGTTTGAGACGGCGGTGGACATTGTGATCTTCGGGCACACCTGCGTGGCAATGGTGGAGGAGTATGGCGGGACCCTCCTCATAAATCCGGGAAGCCCCACCCTGCGCAACCAGCTGATGAAGATTGGCACTGTGGCGGTCCTGGAGTTGACCGCGGAGAGTCGCGAGGTGAAGGTAATAGACCTGGCGACCGACTTCTAGCAGCTTTATGGCCCCGGCCTACGTGGGGAGAGCCGACCGCGCGGCTCTCACCGCGCAGGCATCTCTGGGTGAGGGTTCTGAACACACCCAGTCCGCGCCGTTACGAGGCGCGAGCAGGGTCAGCCACCAGACCACCCCTGCGAAAGCAGGGGTCTATCGTGCGCTATCACGGGGTACCTGGATTCCTGCTTCCGCAGGAATGGCGTGGCGTTCCAAGCAACGTTGGCATTACCAACGCATATTGAGGATGCCCCGTTTGGGTCGTACCTCAGGCGCCAGGCGCTAGAGCTGGACCACGTGGGTGCGGACGATGTTTGTCAGGGCGTTTATCTCCGCCAGCACCTGCTCCGGCAGGGGGTCGTCCAATCCCAGAATCATGACGGCGTGTCCCCTTGGCTCCAGGCGGCCCACCTCCATGAATCCGATGTTGATGTCGTGTTTGCCCGTTATGGTTCCGACGGCGCCGATCATGCCCGGCCGGTCCTGGTGGTCGGCGAACAGCATATAGCCGCCGGATGGCACAATGTCAATCCAGTAGTCGTTGATCCGCACTATGTGGGTCTGACCCCGTACATGGGCGGCGGATACGGACGTCCTGCCCGGGGATGTTTCCATCTCGACCGTGACAAGGCTGCCGTACTGCTCTACGGCGGGCCCTTTCTGCTCGGTAACCCTCAGTCCCCGCTGGGTGGCATGGAGGTTTACGTTGATCAGGTTTACCCGCTCCTCGCTGATGGGGCCCAGGAGTCCTACCAGGCAGGCGGCCCTGAGGATGTTGGTGTCGTAGTCTGCTATCTCCCCTTCATAGCGGAGGTTTATGGAGCGCAGCTGTCCCTGGGCAAGCTGTGTTGCCAGCTTGCCCGCGTAGGATGCGGCATCCATGTACGGGGCCAGTACGGCCTGGGTCTCCGGCAGGACAAAGGGAGCGTTGACGGTGTAAAGGGCCGTCCGGCCCTGGAGGACGGCTATGACCTGCTCCGCGACCTCCCGCGCGACCTCCGCCTGGGCCTCCTGGGTGGAGGCTCCCAGGTGTGGGGTGACTATTATCCGGGGGTTGGTGAGGAGGGGGTTACCGACCGGCGGCTCCTTTATGAAGACGTCAAGCGCCGCCCCTGCCACTCTGCCCTCATCTACGGCCTTGAACAGAGCGTCCTCATCTATAAGCTCGCCACGGGCTATGTTCAGTATACGCACTGTGGGCTTCATAAGCGATATCGCTTTCTCGCCTATGATTCCGCGGGTGGACTCGGTAAGAGGCGTGTGGAGGCAGATGAAATCGGACTCCTGGAATATGCGTTCCAGGGAGGCCAGCTCTATGCCCAGGAGGCCGGCGTGTTCCTGGGAGACAAAGGGGTCATAGCCCAGGACGCGCATGTTAAGGCCCATAGCCCTGTGAGCTACCTGCGACCCAACCTTGCCAAGGCCTATGACCCCCAGCGTCCTGTTGCGTACCTCAATGCCGGTGAAGGCGCTACGGGTCCACTCCCCGCGGCGAAGTGACTCGTTGGCCTGTGGTATGTTGCGGGCCAGGGCCAGCATCATGGCAATGGTGTGCTCCGCAGCGGCGACGGTGTTTCCGGTGGGGGCGTTGACCACGGCTATTCCCGAGCGCGTGGCTGCGTCCACGTCTATGTTGTCCACGCCAACCCCCGCGCGGCCGATTACGTGCAGCCGCTTGCCGCTCTCAATCACCTCCGCCGTCACCCTGGTCTCGCTGCGAACCACCAGGGCGTCGTACTCGCCTATGATGGAGAGCAGGTCCTTGGGGTCCAGGCGCAGCTTGACATCCACCTCCCCCTGGGTGCGGAGAAGCTCCAACCCCTCAGAAGCCACGGGGTCGGAGACCAGTATCCTGGCCATTAGCCGCCACCCGCCCGCGAGCCGACTGGCTGGAACCCAACCTTGGGCAGCACGGAGCCCAGGGCCTCCAGCACCTGTGATATGTCCTCGTCTGTGATGTATCCCAGATGGCCTACGCGGAATATCTTGCCGTCCAGCCTGCCCTGTCCGCCGGCAAGCACCACGTCATGGTCTGCTTGCATCCGCTGGAACAGATCCCTGGGGTCTACTCCCTCCGGCATGTGCACGGCGGTGACGGTGTTGGAGGCGCAACTCTCGTCGGCCAATAGGGAGAGGCCAAGCTCTTTGACTCCATCCCTGGTCTTCTGAGCTATGCGGGCGTGGCGCTCGAAGACGGCCTCCATGCCC
This sequence comes from Dehalococcoidia bacterium, assembly GCA_965263185.1. Lineage (GTDB taxonomy): Bacteria > Chloroflexota > Dehalococcoidia > Lucifugimonadales > UBA2985 > JAPPHY01. Next base: position 545,889 of record OZ253588.1, read on the forward strand.
TCCTCCAGCATCTTCTCCAGCGCTACGTCAAGGCCATAGAAGACGGAGACCGCGGGAGTCCAGGGGGTCTGTCCCCGCTCCAGGTAGCTCTTGGCCCTGCCGAAGTCCCAGTAGAAGCGGGGCATCTTGGCCTCCTTGAGCGCGTCCCAGGCCCTCTGGCTAACGCTGACGAAGGCCAATCCGGGCGGCACCATATATCCCTTCTGTGAGCCGCTCATAACCACATCGCAGCCCCACTCGTCGGTGTAGAAAGGCAGGGAGGAGAGGCTGCTTATGGCATCCACAATGAGCAGCTTGTCCGCCTCCTTGACCACGGCGCTGATGGCGGCCATGTCGTTGGTCACGCCGGTGGATGTCTCGTTGTGGGTGACTATTACGGCCTTGATTTGTGGGTTTTCCTTGATAGCGTCTCTGACGGACTCCGGGTCTGCGGCGGTCCCCCAGGTGGATGTGTGACGAATGACAGATGCGCCAAAGGCCTCGGCTATCTGGGCGAGTCGGTCGCCGAAGACGCCCACAGACACCGATAGCACGGTATCGCCGGGAGAGAGGACGTTCACCACCGCCGCCTCCATTGCTCCCGTGCCGGACCCGGTGAGGATGAGCACGTCGCTGTCTGTCTTGAAGACCTGCTTGAGTCCATCGGTGCATCTATGGAGCATGTCCTGGAACTCCGGACCGCGATGGTTGATCATATCGCGGTTCATGGCTTCCAGGACGTAGTCGGGGCATGGCGTAGGGCCAGGTATGCGTAGGTTCACTTCAACCTCCAGTGTATCTTGCTGCGCTCTCCGCCCTTGGGACGGAGCTGCTAACGTATTGTGAATTTTACCACTTTATTCCGTTTGCAAAAAGGGGGAGCGGGCGGATTTAGGGGATTTTGGGAGCGCCAACCACCACCGCCGGTTATGTATATGGGCGCTTTGCGGGCACGACGGTGGGCGCTAAGCCCGCTCTTGCCAAACCAGGTTCCCGTTCATAGCCTGCCCCGCGCTTGATACGGGGGCAACCCGCGTTCCCCCGTCCGTTCGTGGTTAGCTTGTCGAACCAAATGAACGGGAAATGCCGCGCGCTCATTACAGACCCGGCCCAGCGATTGAACTCCTCATACCCCCTCGTGCTATACTATACCTGAAAGGGCAGCGCACCCATGAACCGCGTCCGGATAGACATAGCGACAGAGGGCAGCTTTCGGGCCACCGAGGTCATTGCCGACCTGCGAAACGTCGCCGAATCCCTCTTCAACCCCCTGAAGCTGGTGGGGTTCTGGGATGAGCAGGCCGACGGGATGCACCTGTGCCCACAGGAGCAGCTGGGGCGGGAGTGCCTCCACAAGCTGCCGCCAGACGACCCGCGGCGCGTGGACTACGTCGCCACAGCCGATCAGGATATGCGTGCCATCCTTGAAGTGAACTTTCCCCACGCGGACGTCTACCTGTACTTGAGGTGAACCCAAGGTGAACGGAGACAACTCGGACGCTTTTGCGACATGGGCGCGCGCTGGAGGCCGCCGCGCCCGCCCCTTCCTACGCTCCGGCAGGCTTGGAGCGCTAGTCGTGATATTCCTGGCCCTGTCAGCCGTTCAGGCGACGTGCTCCGGCGTGAAGGCGGCCCCAGATTTCCCCTTCACCCTGTACCAGGGCGAGAGCGAGCTGGGCGGCCCAGACCTAGCCATAGCCGACCTCCAGGGCAAACCCGTAGTCCTCAACTTCTGGGCCGGTCTCTGCCCCCCCTGCCGCGCCGAGATGCCCGACTTCCAGCAGTTCCACGACGAGTTCAATGACAGGGTCACCCTCATCGGCATCGACATCGGTCCGCAGATGATGCTGGGCAGCCAGGACGATGCCCGCATCCTCCTGAGAGACCTGGGAATCACCTACCCCGCAGGCTTCACCAACGACGACAACGTGATCCGCAGCTATGAGGTGCTGGGGATGCCCACCACCGTGTTCATCAACTCCAATGGGGAGATATTTAGGCAATGGGGCGGTATTCTGAACCGGGATGTCCTGGAGGACATAGCCAACGAGATGCTGGCGCAGGAGGCAGGCTAGCCGGAGGAAGGCTGCTCCGGCAGCAGGGGGTAGAAGCATGTTTACATCCAAGTCCATACTGGGGGCCAACCTGGGGCGAAGAGTCCTTCTCCCCGTCCTGGTAGCCGGTCTGTCCCTGTCAACCGCCTTCATAGGAGCCGCGCTGCTGGGCGGCGACGGCGGCATAGACGGCATCAACAGGTTTGTCGAAACCCTCTCCGGGGATTCCGGCTCCTTCCTGGGAGACCTGGGGAGGCTGGCTCCACTGGGCTTCGCCTTCGCCGCTGGCATGGTCTCCGCCGTCAACCCTTGCGGCTTCGTCATGCTGCCCGCATACCTGGGCCTCTACCTGCGGATCAACGAAAAGGACGGCGAAGACGCGCACCCAATCAAGCACGTAGCCAGGGCGTTTCAAGTAGGAGCGTTGGTCACCACCGGCTTCATAGCGCTGTTCGGCACGGCCGGCCTCATAATGAATCTGGGAGCGCGGGCCGTGGTGGTAGACATCCTGCCGTGGCTGGGGCTGACCATTGGCATTGCCCTTGCCGTCACCGGCGCCTGGATGGTCGGCGGCGGAAAGCTGTACACAGGATTTGCCGCGCAGGCCGCGTCTCGCATAGGGGATCCCGGACAGGTCAACTCGCGAGGCTACTTCCTCTTTGGGCTCAGCTACGGCATAGCGTCCCTGAGCTGCACTCTTCCCATCTTCCTGTCCGTCATAGGGACCAGCTTCGCCGTATCCAACATTGCAACCTCGTTAGGTCAGTTCCTCCTTTACGCCCTAGGCATGGGGACGGTCATACTCGGCTTGACCCTGGGAATGGCCTTCTTCAAGGGAGCAATGGTACGCGCTTTGAGAAAGGCCCTCCCCTACGTTGAGCCCATTGGCTCATGGCTCATGGTTGTGGCGGGCTCTTACATAGTCTTCTATTGGCTAACCATTGGCGGGCTGCTGTAGCGCGGTTCACGCCGGCAGCCTTGGGCCGTACTGCGCAACGCCGGGGCAGTATCCGGGTCTGGCGGCAAGACCCGTCAGAGCGCAGAATAACGTCTTGCAGAATCCCGCCAAGGCCGTTATATAGTAGTACAATGGACGGCGGACAACGCCGTGAAATCTGCAAAGGAGCTACAGAAATGAGCATGACCGTGGCCCTGGGAGCCGATCACGCAGGCTACCCCCTGAAATCCGCTCTGCTGCCCTGGTTGGAGGAGCAGGGATACAACGTGGTGGACGTGGGAGCCTTCTCTCTGGACCCGCTTGACGACTACCCGGACTTCTCTCAGGCAGTCGCCCTGTCCGTGGCCTCCGGCCAGGCTAAGCGGGGCATAATCGTCTGCGGCAGCGGCGTTGGAGGCTCCATCGCCGCCAACAAGGTCCCCGGCGCGCGCGCCAGCATCTGCCATGACACCTACTCGGCCGGCCAGGGAGTGGAGCACGACGACATGAACGTCCTCTGCCTGGGAGCCCGCGTTATCGGCGAATTATTGGCCAGAGACCTGGTTGCCGCCTTTCTCAGAGCGCAGTTCATTGATGAGGAGAAGTACCGCCGCCGCCTGGAGAAGGTCATGGCCCTGGAGCGCAGCGCTCTCCCGGCGAACCAAAGCCCGGCAGAAGGAGGATAGCTATGGGTACACTTGAAGAGGTACAGCGTTTGGGACAGTCCATCTGGTATGACAACATAAGCCGGGACCTGCTTGCGTCCGGCGAGATAGAGCGCCTCATTGAGACTGGGATCACGGGCCTCACCTCTAATCCCACCATCTTCGAGAAGGCCATAGCCGGCAGCTCGGCCTATGACGACGCGCTGACCTCTCTGGCCCTGGAGGGACTGAACACAAAGGACTGCTACGAAAAACTGGCTATGGAGGACATCCGCGCAGCCGCAGACCTGCTGCGTCCGGCATACGACCGCGCCGGCGGCGCAGACGGCTACGCCTGCCTGGAGGTTAGCCCGTCCCTTGCCCACAACACCGAGGCCACCATCGCCGAAGCGGAGCGCCTGTTTGCCTCCCTGGAACGCCCCAACGCAATGATCAAGGTGCCCGCCACGCCTGAAGGGGTCCCGGCCGTACGCAGTCTCATAGGCCGGGGCATCAACGTGAACGTCACCCTCATCTTCTCGCTGGAGACCCACCGGCAGGTGATGGAGGCGTACATATCCGGCCTGGAAGACCTGTCCAGCGCGGGCGGAGACGTGAGCGGGGTAGCCTCTGTAGCCTCCTTCTTTGTAAGCCGGGTGGATACGGCCGTGGACGGCCTGCTGGCGGAGCGCGCGCGGCAGGGCGCGGACGGAGTGGACGCCCTTGCCGGCAAGGCCGCCATTGCCAACGCCAAAATGGCGTATCAGTCCTTCAAGACCGCCTTCGGCGGGGACCGATTCGCCGCGTTGAGAGATAGAGGGGCGCGCGTGCAGAGGCCGTTGTGGGCCAGCACCGGGACCAAGAACCCCGCCTATAGCGACGTGCTGTACATCGACAACCTCATCGGCAGTGATACCGTCAACACCATGCCGCCTGCCACCCTCGCGGCCTTCATGGAGCACGGCCGGGTATCGCTGACCCTGGAGGAAGGCGTGACGGACTGCGAGCAAGCCTTGAAGGCTCTGGACTCGGCGGGTGTCAGCATGGAGGAGGTAACCGATAAGCTGCTGGCCGATGGGGTCAAGGCTTTCGCCGACTCCTTTGACCAGCTTCTCGCCAACGTGGAGGAGAAGAAGGCCCTCCTCCTTGCCCGGAGCAGCGAGCGCCCGGTTTCGGCGCCTGGGGCTATCCGGCCATGACTGAGGCGGCCCTGGCGGACTTGCGGCGCCGTGACCTGGTGGGGCGCATCTGGAAGAGGGATCACACCGTCTGGAAACCGGCCCCAACGGAGATCGCCGACCGACTAGGGTGGCTTGATGTCGCCGGCTCCATGCGAGAGCAGGTCAATTCCCTGCAGGCCTTTGCCCAGGAGGTACGCGACGATGGTATCAGGCACGTAGTCCTGCTGGGCATGGGGGGAAGCAGCCTTGGGCCGGAGGTAGTGCGCCAGACCTTCGGGAGCGCTCCCGGCTTCCCTGAGCTCATTGTCCTGGACTCCACCGTGCCGGACGCAGTTCTGGCCGTGACGGAGGAAATCGACCCGGCCAGCGCCCTCTTCTCGGTCTCCTCCAAGTCGGGCACAACCACCGAGCCCCTTGCCCTATACAGCCACTTCCGCGGCCTCGTAGAAGGGGCCGTAGGCCGGGACGGCTCAGGCCATCACTTCTTCGCCATCACGGACCCCGGGACTCCCCTTGAGGACATGGCCCGCGAACACGGCTTCCGCCGCGTATTCCGGAACCCCGCCGATATCGGAGGGCGCTACTCCGTCCTCTCGTACTTTGGACTGGCTCCCGCGGCCCTGGCCGGACTGGACATTGCAAGGCTGCTGGAGCGCGCCGACCGCATGAGAGAGCAATGCGCCCCCTCCGTCCCTGAACGGGAGAACCCCGGCGCGTTGCTCGGCGCTACAATCGGGGGCCTGGCCCTGGAGGGCCGGGACAAGCTCACCCTGGTCACCTCGCCGTCCATCGCCGGTTTCGGGCTATGGGCTGAGCAGCTCATCGCAGAGAGCGCCGGCAAAGAGGGACGGGGTATCATCCCCGTTGCCGGCGAGCCCCTGATGGATCCCGCTTGCTACGGCAACGACCGTCTGTTCGTCTATCTGCGACTGGAGGGCGACGACAACGCCCCCACGGACGCCGCAATCGCGGCCGTCGAGGCTTCCGGGCAGCCCGTGGAGCGGCTGAAGCTGCAAGACCCCTACGACCTGGGCGCCGAGTTCTTCCGATGGGAGTTCGCCACCGCCGTTGCGGGGGCCGTCCTGGGCATCCACCCTTTCGACCAGCCCAACGTCCAGCAGGCTAAGGACCAGACTATAGCCGGGTTGAAGGAGCACAGTGAATCGGGCCGTCTCCCCAATGTGGAGGCCCCCGGCTCCATCGCAGGCCTCCTGTCTACGGCCAAGCCGGGCGACTACCTGGCGATTATGGCCTACATACGCCAGACCCCGGAGACGGACAGGGCGCTGGCAGACCTTCGCCGCGGGATAGCGGAGCGCCACGGCATTGCCACAACCCTGGGATACGGGCCAAGGTTCCTCCACTCCACGGGGCAGTTACACAAGGGTGGCCCGGACAGCGGCCTCTTCCTGCAACTGACCGCGGACTACAGGGCAGACATCCCGGTCCCGGGCGAGTCCTACACCTTCGGTGTGCTGGCCCAGGCCCAGGCTCTGGGCGACCTGAAGGCGCTGCTGGCATTGGGAAGGCGCGTCGCCAGGATACGCCTGACCTCAGGAGACGAGTCGGGCATCGAGCAGCTGGCCGGCCGGGTGACGTCAAAACCTTGAAGGGCAGGTAGTCCAACCGGCCTTCGGGTCGCCGCGCGCGCCGTACGCGTTCTCCACAGGGGCCGTACGGAGCAGGCCAAACAACCGCGCAACCCCAGCGGCCTGGGCTTCAAGAAAAGAGAGAAGGAGCAAGCTATGGAACTGGGCATGATAGGTCTCGGACGCATGGGCGGCAACATGACGCAGCGCCTCCTGCGCGCAGGCCACCGCGTGGTTGTCTACGACCCACAGGTGGAGGCGGTGCAATCCCTGACCAGGGAGGGGGCCGCAGGAGCGGACTCCCTGCACGACCTCATAGAGCAGCTCACCCCACCTCGCGCGGTGTGGGTAATGGTTCCCGCAGGGGAAGCAACGGCGAGCGCTATCGACACCCTTGCAGACTCCCTATCACCCGGCGACACGGTGATTGACGGCGGCAACTCCAACTACAAGGACAGCATCCGCCGGGCGGAAACCCTGGCCGGAAAAGGGCTATCCTTTCTGGATGCCGGAACCAGCGGAGGCATATGGGGACTGGCCGAAGGCTATAGCATGATGATTGGAGGAGACGAGGCCGCTTTCAAGAGGCTGGAGCCCATCTTCCAGTCCCTTGCCCCCGGGCCGGATAGAGGCTACGGCCACGTTGGCCCTGCCGGGGCAGGCCACTTCGTCAAAATGGTGCACAACGGCATTGAGTACGGCCTCATGCAGGCGTACGCCGAGGGCTTTGAGCTGATGCACGCCAAGCAGGAGCTCAACCTGGACCTGGCCCAGATTTCCCAGATCTGGCGCTATGGCAGCGTGGTCCGTTCCTGGCTGCTGGATTTGACCGCGGCCGCCCTGGAGGAAGACCCCGGCCTGGACGCCCTTCAAGCATACGTGGAGGACTCCGGCGAGGGTCGATGGACCGTCCAGGAGTCCATCGACCTCAACGTCCCAACCCCTGTCATAAGCCTGTCCCTTCAGGCGCGATTCCGCTCCCGCCAGGACCAGCCCTTTGGCGCAAAGCTGCTGGCAGCCATGCGCAACCAGTTCGGCGGCCACGCCGTGAGGAAGGCGGAGTAGCTTACCAAGGAGGCCCGCTTTGTGCCGCAGCATCAAGACCCTCAGAAGTGACTCAGCGACGGCGCCGGAGGAAGACGTTAGAGCGGCTTCGCTGCAATTCGTGCGGAAGGTCTCAGGCTACCGCACTCCCTCCAGAATCAACGCCGCGCCCTTTGACGCCGCCGTCGAGGAGGTAGCCTCGGCGGTCCACAGGCTGCTGACGTCCCTGAACGAGATACGCGAAGAGCGCCCCAGGCCAAACGGCTCCATCGCCCGCCAACCCACCTCCGGAGCCGCCCGGCTAGCGTCCCCTCCCAAGGCGGGTAATGACAGCCGCCAACTTTGAGGTTACAATATGCGTGTGGCTTGAGACGCCCACCACCCAGGACGGCGGGCAAGCTCCGCGCCGTTAATCCGGTCTCAAGCACCAAGGGAACCCCTCAATCACCCTGAATTAAGGAGCTTATCATGGGCAAGCTGGATGGAAGAGTCGTTATCGTGACCGGCGCCAGCCGGGGCATAGGCGAATCGATCGCCAAGATGTTCGCCGCTGAGGGCGGCAAGGTCGTCTGCGCAGCCCGGACGCTGCGGGAGGGCGACCATCAGTTGGCCGGCTCGCTGGAGACAACTGTAGAGGCCATCCGTGACGCCGGTGGAGAGGCCACGGCGGTCGCGGCCAACATCTCCGAGCCCGACCAGTGCGAAGCTCTGGTGGAGGCAACCCACCAGACATACGGCCCGGTTGACGTCCTAGTGAACAACGCCGCTCTCCTGTTCGCTATTCCCACAAAGGACTACCCCATCAACCGGTGGTTGCGTACGTGGTCGGTGAACGTCCACGGGCCGTTCATTCTGAGCCAGTTGGTACTCAAAGACATGATACCGCGCGGGAGTGGCAACATAGTGAACATCTCCTCCGGGGCAGCCACGGGGCCGGGCCGAGGCCCCTATCCCGGAGCCACCGGTGGCAGCTCCACCTACGGCACTCAGAAGGCAGCCTTGGAGCGTTTCACCCAGGGCCTTGCCCAGGAGGTCTACCAGTACGGCGTATCCGTTGCCGCGTTCTCCCCGTCCCAGTTCGTGCCAACCGTGGGGTCCATGTTCGCCCAGCAGAGGACGCAGGTAGACCCGGAAACCACCGAGGCCCCCGAGACTATGGCGAAAGCCGCCCTTCTGCTGGCGACCGAGCCTCTGGACAAGATAGCCGGCCGGGTGACCTACAGCCAGCAAATCCTCAAGGAGTTCGGCTGGATCACCGATGCCAAGGGCACGGGCGTGGACCCGGAGCGCATGGGGAGCGGGTACAGCAGGATATAGCACGAGCGGCGCAGCCCAGGGCAATGAATACATCAGCCGGAGCATCCAACCAGCCGGAGGAGCGCAGTATGGCGCGGAGAGCGCTTATGGCCCATTTCCTGGGCATTGGACTGCTGGCTTTGGTCGGCTGCGCCGGCGCCGGTGAGACGGATGTCCCCACCTCCACCACAGCGCCTACTGCCGCGCCCGTTCCCACCTCTACCCCGGTGGCGTCCACCCCTTCCCCAACCGTCGCCCCTACGGAGACGGCGGCGTCCGACGGCATAGGCCCGGAGGACATCATAGCAATCCTCCCCATGGACGCCATTCCGGCTATCCTGGACCCGCAGTTTCTCTCCGCCGCATCCGCTGAAGACCAGATGGAAAGCGCCGAGCAGGTCATCGGCGTATCCATCAACGGAGACAACCGCGCCTACTCTATCAACATGCTCAGCAGCCACGAGATAGTGAACGACATGGTCGGCGGCGAGGCTATTGCCGTCACGTGGTGACCCCTCTGCTACTCGGGCATAGTTTATGCCCGCCGGTTCGATGACACGACACTCACCTTTGGGGTGTCCGGCAAGCTGGTTATGAACGCCCTTGTCATGTACGACCACCAGACCCGCACTCTCTGGAGCCACTTCACGGGAGACGCCATCACCGGCCCCCTGGAGGAGACCAAGCTGGAGATAGTTCCTGCCCTCCATACCACCTGGGCCCGATGGAAGGAGCTTCACCCAAACACCCTGGTATTGGACAAGGACGGCCGGTACAAGGTGGACAGCTACGACTTCTACTACCGAAGCGGGTCCCCAGGTATAATTGAAGAGGCCCGCACAGACGACCGCCTGCACACTAAGGAATTCGTTGTGGGCCTCCGTATCAACGGCCAGGCGAAGGCGTATGCCTTCAGCGACCTCAATGCTCAGCCTGTGGTCAACGACTCCCTCGCAGGACAGGCGCTTGTGGTCACCTTCGACCCGCAATCCGCCACCGGCGGCGTCTTCAGCCGCGAAGCGGCCGGGCGTACCCTCACCTTCCAACCCGCAGCCCCAACAGCCTCCGGCGGCCCCCTCATGGTGGACAACGAGACGGGAAGCCGATGGCTCATGCTCACGGGAGAGGCCGTAGAGGGCGAGTTGGAGGGCGAGAGCCTCACGCCGATACCGTCCAACTACTCCTTCTGGTTTGCATGGAAGGACTGGCACCCGTCCACCCAACTCTTCGACGCGTCCTCTTGAGTACGCGCAAGCGCTGTCATGCCACGCGCCAACACGCCTCACCGTCGTCATGCCCGCTTTCGCGGGCATCCGGAGGGGGATGGGAGCAGATGGAGCCCGCTGGTGTTGAGCTTGTCCCACTTGCCCCGCTCATAGCCTGCTCCGTACTTGATCCGTGGGTGAGTGGGTTTCCCTTGCCCCGTTCGTGGTGAACCTGTCGAACCACATGAGCGGGAACCTAACCGATGCCCCTGGATGCCTGCGTTCGGAGACCCTTGCGTAACTGCCCCAACGCTCCATTTGATGTCATTCCGAGCGCAGCGAGGAATCTAAGACGTTGCGCCGTAGACATGGGAGGATTCCAGCCACAGGAACCCTAGTGTGGGATGAGAGCCTTTAGATTCCTCACCCCACTGCGCTCCGTTCGGAATGACAGTTGGAGCGTCTCTTCACAGGATGGCGCCCACAGTTATGCAAAGGTCTCCCTTCGCAGGACCACCGGCGTAGCCTGTAGCGCTCCTGACTGGCGTATGTTAGGATATATCTGAGGTCAAGCGCATAAAGGGGCGTGAATTGGCGCAACTCAGACGCCACTTCCGCCAACTCCGTAGCTGGGCAATAGGCTTGCCTCAAGCGTGACGGACGACTACATAGGCTCAAACCACCTCCGGCGGGCGGGTGTAGCTCAGTGGTAGAGCTCTTGCTTCCCAAGCAAGTTGTCGTGGGTTCGATCCCCATCACCCGCTCCATCCTCACCGGCGCGTACTTAGCGGCGCAAGCCCTGCTGTTAAGAGCATTCTCACGCCCTGCTCCACAGGATCCGCGCATCTTGGGAACACTTTGGCTTTGACGCCAACCATGTATGGCTGTAAAGTATGGGAGGCGCCGTCGCCGGTGGAAACCGGCAGGCGGTGAATCGACCGGAGAACGGACCAAAAGCATGAACATCAGAAGTCGGCTGAGATACGGAGAGACGCTCATCTCCGACCACCACCCCTACTACGCCACCTCGCAAAGGGTAATCCTCTACCAGGAGATAGAGGGCCGCGACGAGATCTGGGAACTGCCGTATGCGCGCCTGACCAGGGTGGAGGTGGTCAAGCTGCCTCGACACAAGATGATGATTGCGGGGACGTTGTTGGTGGTGGGCGGAGCCGTCATGTCAACCGTGGGGTTCATCACGTCCTGGCTGGCCATACTGGCGGGAATAGCCGCCATAGCCTACGGAGGCATTGGGAGGGAAGCCTACTATCAGCTTCACGCCGACGGCATGACCAAAGAAGAGGCTGCCAAGTGGCGGTTGGTCTACTTCGGCAGCGGGAGCTTCGTCCGCACCATACGAACCGTAATGGGGGATCGCCCGGGTCTCTAGCCCGCGGCCCCGCGCCGGTACTCCTCCACCAACCTCGCAACATCCTCCGGCCCTCTTCGCCCTGTTGCTGCCAGCTCCTCCAGCATCGCCCTTCGCCTTTCCACCTCTGCGGCATCTCCCCTAAGGAACGTTGGGGCCTCAACCTCTTCGAAACGGTCCTCACCCTCAATCCACCGGAACAGCTGGCGACCGTGGGCCTTGCCGCCCTGCACGTAGTCTATCTCATGTACCTCTGCCAGTCGTCTCCAGAAGTTGTCCAGGTCGTCGCCGAACCTGCGAATGTACAGCACGAGGTCAATGCGGGAGGCCGCCTCGTCGGTGACCTCATTGCCCTGGCAGATAACGTCCAGGGTCTCCTCCAACCCGGGCGCGTGCAGGGCCGCTGACAGGGAGTATCCGGCCGTCATGGTGTCAAAGACCCGCCGCACCGGGGCGCCCCAGATGTATCTGGGAACGGGGCCCTGGCTGATCTCCGCCACCGCCAGGTAGCCCCCGGTGGCAGCCTCTTTGAGCTCGTCCATCTCCGCTTCTTCACCGCTCAGTTGATGAACAGGCGTCTCCGGGGGCAGCAGAGACAGTATGGCGTTGCTCGTTGTGGTTTTGCCGGCGAAGCGCGGGATAGCTACCACCACCATGGAAAGGCCCCTGTCCATGGCTGCCCACATGGTAGCAGCCATCCCTGACGTCATGGTGCCGTTGCGTATCAGATCTATAATGGTCACGGTCTCAGCCATTGCCTCACCTCATGCCTTTCGTCGCGGGTCTCCGGTAAATACGTTCACAAATCCGGCTGATTGGAGGCTTCGCCGGGCGCGAGGCCGGTCCGGCGTCAAAGCCGTCGTGGGCAAAGACCGGGAGGCCCGCGAGAGCGCTACCACAGGACCTCTATCTCCGACTCCCGTCGCTCCACAACCTCGCCTATGACGACGACACCGCTTACGCCTCTCCGCGACATGGCCGTCATCAGGTCGTCGACCTTGCCGGCCTGGACCGACATCAGGAGGCCGCCGGAGGTCTGAGCATCGCACAGGACCAGCTTCGCTTCGTTGCCGATGTGGGAACCCCACGCCACCACCGGGTCCACGGAGTGGAGGTTCCGATGGGTCCCGCCGGGCGCAATACCCTGCTGTACCAGATCCCAGGTTCCCTCGATGAGCGGCGTCAGTGAGAAGCGTACCCGCGCCGTCACCCCGGAGGCTTCAACCATCGTCTTCAGATGCCCCAGCAGGCCGAAGCCGGTAACGTCCGTACATGCGTTTACCCCCACCTCCGTCATAGCTTCGGAGGGGGCCCTGTTCAGAGCGCTCATCACCTCTATGGCCCGCTCAAGGGTGGCGGCATCCGCCACGCTCTCCTTGCCCGCGGTGGTGATGATGCCTGTGCCCAGAGGCTTGGTGAGAACCAACAGGTCTCCCGCCATGGCAGAGGCGTTGGTCACCTGCTTTCCAGGCTCGACAAGGCCGGTCACCGCCATGCCGTACTTGGGCTCCTTGTCGTCCAGGGTGTGCCCACCGACTATCAGGACACCGGCCTCTTTAGCCTTGTCGGCGGCCCCCTTCATTATCTCTCCGAGTATGTCCACCGGCAGGTCTCTGGGAAAGCAGACCAGGTTCATGGCCAGAAGGGGCTTGCCTCCCATAGCGTACACGTCGCTGAACGCGTTTGCCGCGGCGATTGCGCCGAAACTCCACGGGTCATCCACGATGGGTGGGAAGAGGTCTACGGTCTGCACGAGGGCCAAATCCTCACTCAACCGGTAGACGGCGGCATCGTCTCCGGTGCTGATCCCAACCAGCAGGTTGGGGTCAGCAAAGGTTGGCAGCTGACGCAGGACCTGCGCCAGGTCCTCAGGACTGAATTTTGAGGCTCAACCGGCGCAGTTGGCCAGGCTGGTCAGACGTATCTGCTCGCCCTGCATTTGGCAAGTCCTTTCCGGGAGCGTGGTCCCGCGGGTGTTCAATATGATAACACACGCGGAGCAGACGCGCGCCTCCCCCACCGTCGTCATGCCCGCGAACGCAGGCAATCGGCGCTGCATAGTAAGGGGCGGTAGACCCCTGCGATCGCAGGGGTGGTTACGGCGTGGGCAGTTACCACCGTGTAGCAACCATGCCCGCGAAGGCGGGCGATTGGCGCTGCATAGTAAGGGACGGTTAGACCCCGGCTCCCCGTTTCCACGAGGACAAGCTCCGCAGGGGTGGTTGCGGCGTGGGCAGCTACCACCGTGTAGCAACCATGCCCGCGAACGCGGGCATCCAGGGGGGAATGGGGGGTAAATTGCCGTTCATGGTGAGCCGATCTCCCCTGCCCATTCGTAGTAAACCGAGCTCCCCTGCCCGTTCGTGGTGAGCTTGTCGAACCACATGAGCGGATAAGGTTAGCCGATTTCGCTGGAACGACAAGAGCGTGGCATGGGGCGTTAGACGTACCGCTCCCCACCATCCGGGAAAACGGTCACCACCACTCGCCCCGGACCCAGGCGCATGGCTATGCGGAGAGACGCCAGAGCGCTGGCCCCGGAGGAGACCCCCACCAGCAGCCCCTCCTCCCGGGCCAGGCGGGCCGTCATCTGCAACGCCTCATCGTCGGTGACGCCGATGACCTCGTCTACAATATCCATGTTGAGAATCGGCGGCACGAAATCGGCACCCAGTCCTGGTATGGCGTGGCTTCCCACGTCTCCACCGCTCAGAACGGGCGATGAGGCCGGCTCCACGGCCACCACCAGGGTGTCCGGGTATCGCTCCTTGAGCGCCTCGCCCACGCCAGTGATGGTCCCACCGCTGCCAACGCCGGCCACAAAAGCATCCACCCTTGCCCCGGCGTCTCGCAGTATCTCCTGGGCCGTGGTCTCCCTGTGCGCCCTGGGATTGGCGGGGTTGAGGAACTGATTCATAGCCACGTAGGTAGGGTTTTCCCGGACCAGCGTCTCGGCGGCGCGTATGGCGCCTGCCATGCCGTCCAGAGGCGACGTCATGTGAAGCTCAACGCCCATGTGGGTCAGCAGCCGCTTCCGCTCCATCGGGACCCCCTCAGGCATAGCGATGATGAGGGAGTACCCCTTGGCCGCGGCGACCATAGCAAGGGATATTCCCGTGTTGCCGCTGGTGGCCTCCACCAGTGTATGGCCCGGAAGCAGCCTTCCGGCCTCCTCGGCGTCACGCACCATCGCCAGGGCAATACGGTCTTTGACGCTCCCCGTGGGGTTTCGGCTCTCCAGCTTCCCCAGCACCGCGGCCGATCCCTCGGCGGGCACGCGTTTGAGGGCAACCAGGGGTGTATTGCCTATCTGGTCGAGAATGCTCTGGGACATAAGGGGCGGCGCGCCTCCCTGCATGAATATCCCATTTTGACCCCGTAGAGTACGCGAGTCAAGACGAGCGCAAGGCCCCATGCCTAGGCGTGTGTCCGCCCCAAAGGGGTCGTCCGTGTTGCCTACCAAATGAGGGCGTGGTATATTCACCTACGCGCGGGCCTTCCGGGACGGGAGGCCGGTACAGGATGGATATGGACAGGATAAAGCAGAGTTTCGACGCGCTGGCCGCAAGAGGCGAAATGGGGCTGATACCCTACCTCACCGTAGGCTTTCCTTCCGTGGAGGATACGCTTTCTCTGGCGCCTGCCCTTGTGGACGGCGGCGCAGACGTGGTGGAGCTGGGCGTACCCTTCAGCGACCCTCTGGCCGATGGCCCCACCATTCAAAGGGCCAGCTTCCACGCCCTTGCCCAGGGCGTAACTCTGGCTACGTGCTTGCAGGTGTGCCGCCGGCTAAGGAGCGCCGGAATCGCCGTGCCCCTGGTGTTTATGAGCTACTACAACCCCATCCTCAGCTACGGACTTGGGCGATTCGCATCAGACGCCCAGGACGCCGGACTGGACGGGGTCATAGTGCCCGACCTGCCCTTTGAGGAGGCCGACCCCTTGCGAAGCGAGTGCATCGGCCACGGCGTCCACATCATCCCACTGCTGGCTCCCACCAGCGCCGACGCACGCATTACCCACTCGTGCGAAAAGGCTGGCGGGTTCGTGTACTGCGTCAGCCTGACCGGGGTCACCGGGGCGCGGCAGGAGGTCCCTCCGGGCGTGCCCGCTCTCACACGGAGAGTCAGGGAGCGCACGGACCTTCCAATAGCCATCGGGTTCGGTATATCGCAAAGACGCCACGTGGAGGCCCTGGCTTCCTGCGCCAATGCGGCAATTGTGGGAAGCGCGCTGATTGACCTTGTGGACAGGACGCCGTCCACCCGAAGAGAAGAAACGGTGAGGGATTTCGTGGCCGGGCTCAAGGGATTGACCCCCACTCAAGGGAGGCAGTAATCATGGCGATGGTATGCCGCGGCCTTCGCGGAGCGACTACGGCTGAGGACAACACCAAAGAGGCGGTGCTGGAAGCCACCAAGGATCTGCTGGAACGCCTGGTAGAAGCCAACGACCTCTCGACAGAGGACCTGGCCGCCACCTTCTTCACCACCTCTCCAGACCTCAACGCAGAGTTCCCCGCAGCGGCCGCTCGGCAGATGGGATGGGAGTACGTCCCCCTCATCTGCGGCCACGAGATGAACGTGCCGGGCGGGCTCCCTCTCTGCATCCGCGTCATGGTTCTAGTGAACACGGAGAAGCGCCAGGAAGAAATGACACACCTCTACCTGCGAGACGCCAAGAACCTGCGCTCCAGGGACGTAAGCTGAGCCCGGCTCCATGAGGACCAGAGGGGATAAGCTGACCGAATTCGCGTTAGGCGTGACCGGAGGAACCCTTCTCATCGCGGGTATCCTGAGTTGGGGGTCAGGAGGCAGCGTACCCAGGGTCTTTGTGCTCGCAGGCGCTCTGTTGATTATCGCCGCTCAGCTTATCCGCCGGAGGTCAACGCGCTAGTCCCGGACGCCACTCCTGCCCCGGCGCTGGACATGCCACGCTTTGAGTGTTAAAGTTACGCCTTGTTGGATGTGATCCGGACACAACCCATTGCCGGAGAAAAATATAAATAAGCACAGGTGACACATGCCACAGCTACACGACGTAAATATCCAGAGCATCCAGCCCCTGGTTTCGCCCAGGGAGTTCATTGAGAAGTACCCCGTCACACCCCGGGTAGCCCAGCTCGTCGCAGACGGCCGGGAGCAGATCGCTCGCATCCTGAGAGGCGAAGACGAACGGATGCTTATGATCACGGGGCCCTGCTCCATTCATGACCTTGAGGCCGGCTATGCGTACGCTCAGCAGCTTAAAGGCTTGGCCGATGAGTTGCAGGAACAGATTCTCGTAGTCATGCGCGTGTACTTTGAGAAGCCGCGCACCACTGTTGGGTGGAAGGGGCTGGTATATGACCCGCGCCTCAACGGCGGCTTCGACATCGCCGCCGGACTGCAAATGGCCCGTGAGTTCCTGCTGCAGGTAGGCGAGATGGGCCTGCTTGCCGCAATAGAGTTCGTAGACCCCATAACGCCCCAGTACCTGGCAGACCTTTACTCCTGGGCTGCCGTGGGTGCCCGCACTGCAGAGAGCCAGACTCACCGGCAGATGAGCAGCGGCCTCAGCATGCCCGTAGGCTTCAAGAACGGCACCGGCGGCAGCGTCCAGCTTGCCGTAGACGGGGTAGTAGCGGCGCAGGCCGTACAGGGTTTTCTGGGAGTGGACACCGATGGCAAAGCGTCCATAGTAGTCACCAAGGGCAACCCCAACTGCCACATCGTCCTGCGGGGAGGCAGCCGCGGCACAAACTTCGACTCAGCCTCCGTAGCCGACGCCGTCGAGAGGTTGCAGCGCTCCAAGGTCTCCACCCGGCTGGTGGTGGACTGCTCTCACGCCAACTGCGGCAAGGACTACACCAAGCAGCGCGTTGCCTTCCAGGACGTCCTTGACCAGAGGGTAGCCGGCAACGGGAACATCGTGGGCATGATGCTGGAAAGCCACCTGCTGGAGGGGAACCAACCCCTGGACGAAAGAAATCCCGGCAACCTCAAGTACGGCGTATCCATCACGGACCCCTGCGTCGGATGGGATGAGACGGTAGAGCTCCTCACAACGGCCGGCCAAGCATTGGGTTCAGCAAGCAAGTCTGCCGCAAGGGCCTGAGCGGCCCCCACCGTCTTTCCTGCGTAGGCAGGAATCCATCCTTGGGGCGCGGGGCCCCGGCCTCCTCCCCCTCTGGATGCCCGCCTGCGCGGGCACGACGGTTGAGTCGGCACATCCCGCTCATTCCCGTTCGTCCTGAGCCCGTCGAAGGGCACGAGCGGAACGGGTGGGACTTCCTGCTCCCCCTCACATGGTTCGACAAGCTCACCACGAACGGGACGGAGAGCGGCTCGCCACGAGCGGGAATGGGAACTCGGTTCACCCCGCATCAAGTACATAGCTTGCCCCGCGCTTGATGCGGGGGCAGGCTATGAACGCGTCTAGCCCACTCCCGATGCGACGGCCTGCTGTGCCTCAGAAGGCGCCACTGCCACCCTTCGCCTTCTCCACCGCCAGCCCATCATAACAAGCAACTCGCCCACGGCTGAGTCGGTAACATCGTCCTTCAGAGGCACATCGGGGTGTATGCGGTAGTGGTTCTTGCGGCCCACCTTGGTCTTGGTCACGTAGCCGGCGTTTTCCAGGTCCTTGATGATCTTGTGTGCGGCCCTCTCCGTGATCCCCGCTGTATCCCCAATCTCCCTAGCCGTTGTCCGTGGACTCTTTGCTATAGCCGCCAGAGTCAGCCCGTGGTTTGTAATAAACGTCCACTCAGCCACTAGAAAAACTCCCGCAATAGCCTCTTGACAGGCCTTGGGATGGAAGTATAATGATACTAGAAGTGTAGTTCATGTATGGAGGGTAGTGTATTGTCTCTCCGGTATTACATATCCAGTATATTTATTGCGGGGAAGGCTATCATGCAAACTGCATCATGGGAAGACCTTCCGCCATCTCCCCAAGTTTTGCACAAAGGAGAGGTGGTGTCAAGGTTGAAAAGCGGGACGTAGACACCCAGCCAACCGGGCAGCGGAGAGCAAATCCGGGCGACAAAACATGGGCTAGGCGGCCCACAAGAAGTGGACAGACCTGGTATAACTCAGAAAGGGAGAGCTACCGTGCAGTACCGAGAAACCGTTAGAAACATAGTCCATAACAGCGCCCTTGTGACCTTGTTGGTCACCCTTGACAGGGACCTGAATACCTATGGACAGCGCCATATGCACCGGACGCCTCCCACCCAGTCCAACGACTGGTACCGGATGAATGAGACCGCCATAGCCCCCAGCGACTTTTGGTTCCGCGCCGTGGGTTGCCGGAAGCTGCGGCAGCCCCTGGATAAGTAGGGCTCACAAGAGGAGCCCCTCACTCCTGCCACCAATAAGCCGCCCTGAAAGTAGACGCTATGGACTGGATCCTGCTCTCCCTGGTCAGCGCTTTCTCTTTTTCAGCGTACAGCATTATTCAGAAGTACGCCTTCCAAAAGGGTCTCAGCAGCGTCTTTGCATTCGGGTTCTGGGGCGGTATGCTCCACCTGGCCCTAGCAGTCGTCATACTGGCCCTGGACCCGGTTGATGTCGCCTGGACGTCCTTGCCGGTGATAACTGTGTTGGGAGCGGGTCTGCTGAATACGGGGGTCTCACTCCTCATTAGCAGGATGCTCCAGCGCGGTGAGGTCACCCGGGTAGTCCCGGTTATCGATACCTATCCTGTGTTCGTTGCAGTCATGGCCATAATCTTTCTGGGGGAGGACGTTACCCCCCTCAAGTGGATGGCCATATTCCTAGTCATCTGCGGAGCCGTTCTGGCTTCCGGGCGCCCGACCTTGTCCAGAAGCCTCGCATCCTTTGGCGGGCCATTCTTCCTTCTTCTGACCGCCAGTTTTGGAATTGCTACCTACAGCATCCTGGCCAAATATGCCCTGGGCCATCTGGACTTCTGGCACGTCTATGCCATTTCCAGCATCGCCTCTGCTCCCGCATTCGCGTATGCGGTGCATGCTTTCCGCGCTTGGCCCCAGGTGCGTCGGGCAAGCCGGTCGGCCGGGGGGCTGGCGGTCACGTGGTCAGCTCACGGGGTAATATGCCTCGCCTTCCTCGCCGGCCTCTTGGCCTTTGAGCTTGGCCCCGTCTCCCTCTCCTCCGCCATTATGGCCTCCAGGCCGGTGATAGTGCTGACCTACGCCACCTTAATCGGTATCCTGCTGCCCAGGGCGCTCGCTGAGCGGCCCGCGGGGGCAGCGCTGTTGGAGAAGGGCATGGCCGCCGCCCTTGTAACAACGGGCGTAGGGGCTATGTCTCTACTCTAGCGTCCACCCAGGGCATCCACCCAGGGCATCCACCGCTCAGCTTGACGCTCTCATAGGGCTATGCTAGTATCCCTTTGCTCTTCCAGGCCTACTGCGAGCTTAGGCGCCTGCCGGGGCATGAGTCGCCTCCTATGCGAGTCCACCAAGAACTGCCTGCACAACCGCCCCCGGGGAATACCCTGCTTACCGTGGGGGTGTTCGATGGGGTGCACGTAGGCCACCGGATCCTGCTGGACCGGCTCAAGGAAGCCTCCTCCCGGGATGGAATGCTAAGCGGCGTCCTGACCTTCATCAACCACCCCCGCGCGATTATCAGGCCGGGGGACTGCGTTGAGTACATCACCTCCGTAGAAGACAGGCTAGAGCTGCTCAAGGGTACGGGCGTAGACCTGGTGATTCCCCTCACCTTTGACCTAGACCTATCCCGGTTGAGAGCCCATGAGTTTGCGGAGCTGCTCCAGGAACGCCTGAACATGGCCGGGCTGGTCATGGGGCGCAACTTCGTTATGGGATACAAGCGAGAGGGCACACCGGAGACCCTCGCAGCCATCGGCAGGGAGAGGGGTTTCTCCACCACCGTGGTAGACCCCGTAACCAGAGACGGAGGGCAGGTCAGCAGCACCGCTATCCGAGACGCCATCTCCGCAGGGGACGTGGACAAAGCCTCCCTGCTGCTGGGCAGACCCTTTGCCCTTCGCGGAAAGGTTGTGCCTGGCAGGTCTAGGGGCAAGACCCTGGGCTTCCCCACGGCCAACCTGGACCTACGCCAGGACCTTATAATGCCGGGGGACGGCATCTATGCCACCTTCGCCTACGTAGAGGGAAGGCAGTACATGGCAGCCACCAGCATCGGCGTCAGGCCCACCTTTGGAGATAAGGAGCGCGTTGTGGAGGTGTACATCCTGGACTACAATGGAGACCTGTACGACTCCGAGATAGCTGTGGAGTTTGTCCGGCGTCTGCGGGACCAGCTGCGCTTTGAGTCGGCGGAGGCGCTGGTGGCGCAGGTAAACAGGGACGTAGAGCAAGCCAGGCACATCCTGGGCGCATATCCACCGGCCTGAGACACACCATGAAGCAGGTTGAAGCAGATGACTAACAAAGCATTAGACCCAAGGGTACTTCACGACGTCATCAGGCGCGGCGTGTCGGATATTATCGTCGAAGAGGAGTTCGTGCGTCTGCTCCAGGAGGGCAAGCCGTTGCGGCTGAAGATGGGCTTCGACCCCAGCCGCCCTGACATCCACATGGGCCACGCGGTTGGCCTTCGCAAGCTGCGCCAGCTCCAGGAGATGGGGCACCAGGTCATCCTCATCGTCGGCGACTGGACGGCCCAGATAGGCGACCCCAGCGGCCAGTCCGCCACGCGCCAGATGCTCACCGCGGAAGAGGTCAGGGCCAACGCCGAGACCTACATGCGCCAGTTCTTCAAGGTGGTGGACAAGGAGCGCACGCAGACCATGTGGCAGAGCGAGTGGTTTGGCAACTTCTCCCTCTCCATGGTCTTTGACCTCACCCGTCGCTTTACCGTGGCCCAGTTCCTGGCCCGCGACGACTTCTCCAAGCGATTCCGCGCGCAGCAGCCCATCGCCATCACAGAGCTCCTCTACCCACTGCTCCAGGCCTACGACTCCGTAGCGATAGAATCGGACGTGGAGTTTGGGGGTTCGGACCAGCGGTTCAACCTGCTGGTGGGTCGAGACCTCCAGGCCATGATGGGGCAGAGGCAGCAACAGTGCTTCATCATGCCCCTGCTGGTGGGCACCGACGGCGTCCAGAAGATGAGCAAGAGCCTGGACAACTACATCGCCGTTGACGAGCCCCCCAACGATATGTACGGCAAGGTCATGTCCATCTCGGACTCCCTGCTCATGGACTACTTCGAGCTGCTGTCGGACGTGCCGACGGAGGAGCTGACGGAGATGCGCTCGGCCATTGAAACCTCCTCCGTCAACCCAATGGAGCTGAAGAAGCGTTTGGCCAGGGAGATAGTAGAGCAGTTCCACGACCGCGAGGCTGCGATGCGAGCGGAGGGCTACTTTGTCAGCGCCTACCAGCAGGGAGACGCTCCGGAGGACGCGCAGACCATCTCCCTGCCCAAGTGGGCCTCCAGGCTCCGGCCGGAGCGGATGGAACCCTCCACCGCCGCCGACTCCGCCGGCCTGATGCTGCCCATCACCCCCATACTGGTTGGAGAGGGCTTGGTCAGCAGCTCAAGCGAGGCGAAAAGGCTTCTGAACCAGGGAGCAATCCAGGTGGACGGCCACAGGCTCACGGAAGACCTTGCGCCCCTGAGCAATGGAAGCCTCATAAGAGTCGGCAGACGCCGCTTCGCTAGGATGGTCGACTCAGACGCGCCGCCCTCATAATGCGTTCCTCAGCGCGCAAGTCCGGGCGCGTCCACGCCGATGGGCGGTCCTGCCCCAAGCCACAGACCGCGGGACGCCGCCGCTTCAAGGCAGCAGACGACTGCGAGGGAATCGTCCCATGAGTGAGTTCAGGTTCGCCGTAGGACAGAGGGTGAGGGTAAAGGAGGGGAGCTTCCCGCTCAACAACCCGGACGGCTACCAGCTCATAGGGCGGATTGGCGCCATACAGCGTTCCTGGGACCCCCGTCACGGCAAGGGCGATGAACACACCGTACGCTCTGAACACATCCAGTACTTTGAGATCAAGCAGTACGACGTCCGCGTAGGCGACACTCTGTACTCCCTCAACGAGGACTGGCTGGAAGAAGAGTAGAGCCTTTTCACTGGCCGCCTCTCGCAAATCATCCGCTCATCCCGAGCTTGTCAGAAGGGCGTGAGCGGGATTGTGGGGTTCCGTTCGTCCTGAGCCTGTCGAAGGGCATGAACAGAACAGGCTGGGCATCCCTCTCACCCGCTCACCTGTCATCTTGAACGCGCGATAGCCGGTTCAGGGCTTCTGCGAACCGGCAGGCTCTACCCAACTGATAAGGGATTGCGCGAACCGCTCGGCGATTGCGCCGCGCCCCTTGATTGCGTCCGCGAATGCCTTAAAGGTTATTTGGGTGAATGCAGACGGAATTCTGCTACTCTTGTTAGGCAGAACGTAGATGACCTTGATCTCGGGGGCGGTGTGAGCATTGTGTGTTACAAGGCTTTCTAAGGCGTGCAATAGACATTGATATTTCTTGCTACTTTGTGCATTCTTGGTATTATTGGCCATACATCTTATATTCCCAATAATGCGATCCATGCCGTTCTCGGCAGCCTTAGTGAGATTATCGACTTGTTCTTTGTCTAAATAGTTCATGTCAGTCTTGATTTCTACCAAGAAAGCGTGTTTGCAGTCCTTTGACACTGCGAAGAAATCAACCTTTGGAGACCTGTTACTGGAGGCATTCTTCAAGTAAGGAAGCTCCGGAATTATGATCGGTTTAACGTGAATCTTGAGGCACTCACTGAATACTCCTGCCAAGAAAAGGCCAAAATACGGGTGTGCGCGAGCCTCTAGCGGGAAGCCCGCAAAGTGCCGCCACTCGTCCAGTCTATCAAAAACATCTTTTTTCGTTGGGTTGGTCATGGCGCGTCCTCCGGCGTCGTGTGTGCGGGCAAGGGGGGGGCCGCCGCGGCCAGTATAGCACGGAGGAGCTTCCCCGCTCGTATGGTTCGACAAGCTCACCATGAGCGGGTGGGAGCGCCCCAAGCCCACCCCTTGACGCTGGCACGCCGCCCGCGTATCATTAGACTGACCAGTCGGTCTACAATCGGCTACAGCCGAACGCCAAACTTCGGCAGCCGCAAGAAAGGGACCAAAGAGCTATGACTACTACCACGGTTGTTTCACCGTCCATAAGGTTCAGGGACGCGTCCCTGGAGCCAATCTGGGAGAAGGTGCAAGCAGGCCGGAGGCTTGACTTTGAGGACGGGCTGAACTGCCTTCGCACATCGGACCTGATATCCCTGGGGCAGATGGCCGATTTCGCCAAGCGCAAGATGTGGGGCGACAAGGTCTACTTCGTGTTCAATCGCCACATAAACCCCACCAACATCTGCGTCCTCTCCTGCACCTTCTGCGACTTTGCCAAGAAGAAAGGCGACGCGGACGCCTACGAAATGGGGATGGACGAGATACTGTCCATGCTGCACGAAGACATGCACGAGGTGCACATTGTGGGCGGCCACCATCCTGACTGGCCCTTCGAACGGTACGAAGGGATTGTGCGGGGCATCCACAAGGCCTTTCCAAGCATACGCATCAAGGCGTGGACGGCGGCAGAGATAGACTACTTCTGCAAGCGGTTCAAGATGAGCGAGGAGGAGGTGCTGGGCCGTATGAAGGACGCCGGACTGGAGTCCATGCCCGGCGGCGGCGCGGAGGTCTTCTCCAACCGCGTACGCAGGGAGCTGTTCCCAGGCAAGAACACCGCCGAGCGGTGGATGGAGATACATCGCCTGGCCCACAACATGGGCATCCCCTCCAACGCAACGCTCCTGTACGGCCACATCGAGACCTACGAGGAGCGAATACAGCACATGGTACTTTTGCGAGAGCTCCAGGACGAGTCCCCGGGCTTCCTGGCCTTCATCCCACTGGAATACCAGGTCGGGGATACGCACCTGGTACCTCGGCAGGCGTCGGCGATCGAAGACCTGAAGACCATAGCCACGTCGCGGCTGATGCTGGACAACTTCCCGCATATCAAGGCCTACTGGGTGATGATCGGCGAGGAGACCGCCTCCATTGCCCTTAGCTTTGGGGCCAGCGACCTGGACGGCACTATAGGCGAGGAGCGCATTGCCCACGCCGCCAAGGCGGCAAGCCCCGTGGGCCTGGCCCGCGCGCGGATGCTGCGGCTCATTGGCGACGCGGGGAAGACGCCGGTGGAGCGGGACGCTCTCTACAACGAGATACATGTCTACGACAGTTAGGATAGGCCAGATACCATACCTGAACTGCGAGCCTTTCTTCCACGGGCTTGCCCTGGAGGACGCTGCCCTGTTCCCCATGCCTCCCAGCTACATGGGCCCACTGGCCCAGGCCGGGGAGCTGGATGCGGCTCCATTCTCCCTGGCGCAGAGCTTCTATCTGAGGGGCGCGTACGAGAGCCTGGGCGACATGGGCATCAGCGTCAAGGGCCCGGTGCGGAGCATCCTCTTCTACTCAAGATTCCCCATAGACCAGATCTCCGGCGGGGTGGTGGGGGCGACCCATGAGTCGGCAACCGCGGTGCATCTCATGCGGGTGATCCTGGAGCAGCGTTATGGGGTACGCGAGGTAGAGCACTCCAACCTGGACGTGCCAAACCCGGACGCCTTCCTGCTCATCGGCGACGCGGCGCTTGCTACCCATGATCAGGTGGAGGGGTTTCCGTTTCGTTACGACCTGGCGGAAGAGTGGTTGGAGTGGAAGGGGCTTCCCTTTGTCTTTGCGGTGTGGATGGTGCGCCGTACGCTGGAAGCGGACGTGAAGGGCAAGCTGGCCGAGGGGTTGAGGAGGAACATGACGGATAACATGACTCATAGCCTGCCGGCCATTGCGCGTAAGCGGGAGGCTATGGGCCTGACCGAAGACGAGGTAATCGACTATCTGCAGGCCTTCCGATACACTCTGTCCCAGGAAGATTTTCAGGCGATTAAGGAATTTGAAGGGGCCTGGCGGTCCCTTTCCCTGGCAAAGGAGGCGACTATATGACCACGGCGACAACTGTGAAGGACATTACGGCCAAGGCGCTGGCCGGCGAAAGGATAACGCCGGAGGAAGGGCTGCGCTTGTTCAAAGAGGCCCCATTGCTGGACCTGGGGACGCTGGCACAGGAGCTGCGATACCGGCATAACCCGGAGCCCGTAGTGACCTTCGTTATAGATACAAACCTCAACTACACCAACGTCTGCGACGCCTACTGCACCTTCTGCGCGTTCTATCGCACGGAAAAGGACTCGGACGCGTACACCTACACGGTGGAGCAGGTGATGGAGATGGTGGGACAGGCGGCGGCCAAGGGAGTCACAACGGTGCTGCTCCAGGGCGGACTCAATCCCAAGCTGCCAATGGAGTACTACGAGGAGCTGGTGAGGGAGACCCGGCGGCAATACCCCCAGGTGCTGCCTCACTTCTTCTCGGCCCCCGAGATACAGAAGATGTCGCAGGTCGCCGAGCTGCCGCTTTCGGAAGTGCTGCGCCGGTTGAAGGAGGCGGGACAGGAGACCCTCCCCGGCGGCGGCTCCGAAGTCCTCTCCGACAGCGTCAAGCGCAGCCTCAGCCGCCTCTGGCCCAAGGGCCGCGTGCAGGACTGGGTGGACGTGCATCGGGAGGCCCACAAGCTGGGATACAGGACGACCGCTACCATGATGTACGGCCACCTGGAGAAGCCGGAGCACATCATTGAGCACCTGGAGCACACCCGCTCCGTCCAGGATGAGGCCCTGGCCGACGGCTTTCCGGGCTTCACCGCCTTCATCCCCTGGAGCTACAAGCGCGGAAACACGCCTCTAGCCAAACGGGTTAAGGAAGAGTCCGGACCCAACCCCTACCTGCGTATGATAGCCATGGCCAGGATATACCTGGACAACATACAGCACGTACAGGCCTCCTGGTTCTCAGAGGGGAAGAAGACGGGCGAGGTGGCGCTCAACTTCGGCGGAGACGACTTTGGCGGGACGCTGTTCGATGAGAACGTGATGCAAGAGGCGGGCTTCTACAACCGCACCTCCATAGACGAGATTCAGGCCATGATCCGGGAGGCCGGCTTTACGCCCGCGCAGCGCACCACCAAGTACGAGGTCCTCCGGGTATTCGAGTAGCCGGACGCGGCTTACACACAACCCCATCTCCGGGGCTTTCGTACCTGAGGCGTCCGGTATTCATAGACGTTGGTTATGGCGCACGACGCCGCTCATATGGTTCGACAAGCTCACCACGAGCGGGCATAGGGGCCATGACCAACACCTGTGGAGAATGCCTGGAGAGCTACGCCATTCCTGCGGAAGCAGGAATCCAGGGATGGCGGAGGGGTAGCCGCGTGGGTGGTACAGGAGACGCCGCGCAATAAGGAACGGTAGGCCCCTGCTCCCCGTTTCCACGAGGACAAGCTTCGCAGGGGTGGTCCTGTGTTCGCGCCTCATAGCAGCGCGGCCTGGGCGTGTTCGGAACCCTCGCCCAGAAGATGCCAACATGTACTGAGAATACCGTCCCTGCCGTCTACTGACCAAGGCTGGGGATTTGTGCTAAGCTGTTTCGGCGCTTGCGCAACGGCCGCCCGCAAAGCATCGTCCCGGAACGCGCCTGCTCCCTCCTGGAGGAACTGGAAAAAGCAGCCACGCGAGATATTCACGCGTGTCGCGTCTTTGGGCGTTCCCTGGGAGCAACGGCGAGCGCTATCAGAGAGTGGAGGTTCTATGTCCCAGGCAGACCCGGCGCTGTGGGGCCTTGCCTGCATGTTGGCCTGGGGCGTGGCCGATATGCTGGGGAGGTACGCATCCGTCCGGGTGGGCGGCCCATCGGTGGCCCTGGCTATTCAGGGACTGGGCATTGTCCCGGCTCTGCTGGGCGCGCTGCTCGTCGGCTCGCCCTGGAGTGCCCTGGCGAACGCCGGTTACGTAACCCTTGCCATCCTGGCCAGCCTGCTGTTCTCCGTGGCGTACCTTGCCTTCTACCGTGGCCTGGAGCGGGGGCTTGTGTCCATAGTCAGCCCATTGTCGGCGGGCAGCGTGGTGGTCACAACGCTTCTATCGGTCGTCTTCTTCCATGAAACCATCGGGCCGCTCAGGTGGCTGTTGATATGCGTGATACTGGCCGGCATAGTCGTCACTTCGTCCAATGGCAGGGGTGGAGCCTCGGTGGCCGGCGTTGGGTATGGCCTCACGGCTATGATGGCTATTGGTGTGGCCTTCGCCATGTGGAAGCCGATGGTGGAGGATGTCGGCCCGTTCCTGGCAGTAGTCTCTGTTCGGGTCATTTCCTCCGTCTTCCTGGGGGTCTATCTCAGGGCCGGAGCCAACCCGTTGACTCCGTTCAGAACTGGGACCTGGATGCTGGTGACAGGCGCTGCGGTACTGGACTCCTTGGGCTTCATAGTTTTCAACCTGGGCATAGAGTTGAATCCTGTATCGCTCGTCATTCCCATTGCGGCGGCGTATCCTGTGGTTACCGTAGGCCTTGCCTGGGTCCTTCTCAAGGAGCGAGTGGCCAGAATGCAGATAGCGGGTATATCCACAGTCATGGCAGGCGTGGTGGCCTTCAGCGCCGTCACCTGACCCGGCCGCTTTTGCGCGGCAACCGCCTGGGGTATAATTTCATGGTAGCTTGGAGGTGTCAACTATGGTCAACAGTAAAGCGGATCCAATGCCTCTCCTGCCGGAAAGGCCGCTTCTCATGCTCATGGACGGCCACGCTATGGTGCACAGAGCCTGGCATGCCATCCAGACGCCACTCACGCTGAGCAAGACGGAGGAGGACGTGCGAGGCGTGTTCGCCTTCACCAACACCTTCATCAAGGCTATCCAGGAGTGGAGGCCCACCCACTGCGCCATCGCCTTCGACATGGCCGCGCCTACCTTCAGACACCTGCAGTACGCCGACTACAAGGCCCAGAGGCCGGCGATGCCGGATCTGCTGCGGTCGCAGTTTCCATGGGTGAGGCGGTTGATGGAAGCCTTCAGCGTGCCCATCTTTGAGGTGGAGGAGTTCGAGGCCGACGACGTCCTGGGCACCATCTGCCGCCAGGCCACGGGGCAGGACATGGACACCATCATACTCACGGGAGACACGGACACCCTTCAGCTCGTCTCCCCCACCGTGCGGGTGGCTTTGAACCGCAGCGTCCAGGATAGGATCATCTACGACCTGGCAGCCGTCCGCGAGCGGTACGGCGGCCTGTCGCCGGCGCAGCAGCCCCACATAAAAGCCCTCCAGGGGGATGCCTCGGATAACATTCGAGGAGTCCCGGGCGTAGGGGTCAAGACCGCAATCAAGCTGGTCCAGGACTTCAACAGCATAGACGGAATCTATGAGAACCTGGGCAAGGTGACGCCGCCCCGCATACACAAGCTGCTGGCGGAACACGAGGCCGAGGCAAGGCAGGGGTTGGAGTTGACAACCATAGTGACCGACGTGCCAATCACCCTGGACACCGAGGCCTGCCGCTTCTGGCGATACGACCGCGATCAGGTTGTGAGCCTTCTCCGTGAGTTGGAGTTCACCAGCATCGTGTCACGCGTACCGGAGGGCATCGCCGGGCCTGGGCAGCCAACCCAGGGAGCACTCTTTGAGGAGCCGGTCCAGGAGGAAGTCGACTACTCCACCGTCTGCGACCTGGAGGAGCTTGAGGCCGTCATATCGGAGATGCGGGCAGCGGGCAGCTTCAGCTTTGACGTGGAGACCACGGGGAAGGACCCAATGGCATCGGCCCTGGTGGGCGTCTCCCTGTCGGCGGCCGGAGGCAGGGCGTACTACATACCTGTGGGGCATGAGGAGGCCGGCCAGATACCCCTTGATAAGGCACTGGAGTACCTGAAGCCCCTGCTGGAAGACCCAACTGTTGGGAAAACTGCCCACAACGGGAACTACGACATGACAGAGCTGTCGAACTACGGGATCCAGGTGAACAACCTGGACTTCGACACGATGATAGCGGCCCACGTTCTGGGAGAGAAGTCCCTGGGCCTCAAGAACCTGGCCTTCACCCGGCTGCGCCGGGAGATGACTCCCATAGAGGCGCTTATTGGCACAGGCCGCAACCAGAAGACCATGGCCCAGGCGCCAATTGAGCAGGCGTCCCGGTACGCCGCCGCAGACGCCGACATGACGCAGAGGCTCAAGGACGCCTTCCAGCCGGAGCTGGAGCGGGAGCCTACCCTGTCGGAGCTTTTCACGGGCGTGGAGATGCCGCTGACCCCGGTCCTGGTGAGGATGCAGCGCAACGGCGTCTACCTGGAGGCAGGCCGCCTACGTGACATGGCCGAGCGCCTGGGGGAGCGGCTCGGCAGCCTGGAGCAGGAGCTGTTCGATACCGTGGGGCATCGGTTTACGCTCAACTCCACCCAGCAGCTGGGGGACGTGCTTTTCAACGAGCTCAGGCTGCCCAGGACCAGGCGCACCAAGACGGGCTACTCCACCGATGCGGCCGCGCTTGAGAACCTCAAGATGACAATCAACCACGGTCAGGCGCCGGACGCCGACCCCAGGTCGCCCCAGGTTCTGGACGGCATCCTGGAGTACAGGGAGCTGTCCAAGCTCAAGTCCACCTACGTGGACGCCCTTCCCCAGCTTGTCAATCCGTGGACGGGGCGCGTCCACACCAGCTACAACCAGGCAGGATCGGCCACGGGCCGCATCTCCAGCAACGACCCAAACCTTCAGAACATACCGGTCCGCACGGAGTTGGGCAGGCAGGTGCGCCGGGCTTTTGTGGCCCAGGGCGCGCCGGAGTGGACGCTCCTGGCAGCCGACTACTCCCAGATTGAGCTTAGGGTGCTGGCCCACCTCTCAAGAGACCCGGACCTGCTGAACGCCTTCATGCGGGACGAGGACATCCACGCCGCCACCGCCGCGCAGGTGAACAACGTGCCCATTGAGGCCGTGACGCCGGATATGCGGCGCATCGCCAAGGTAATGAACTTTGGCGTCATCTACGGCCTCAGCGCCTTTGGCATCTCCCAGCAGACCGACCTTGCCCCGGACGAGGGCGCGAGGTTCATCGAAGGCTACTTCTCAAAGTACCCGGGTATCCGGACCTACCTTGAGGACACCAGGTCGCAGGCCAGGAGGATGGGCTACCTGGAGACGGTCTGCGGTCGGCGGCGGTACTTCCCGGAGGTCACTTCGTCCAACTTCCACGTCCGGCAGGCCGCCGAGCGCATGGCGGTGAATATGCCCATCCAGGGCACGGCCGCGGACGTCATCAAGCTGGCGATGGTGACCATAGACCGGCGTATGCAGGAGCGGGGGATGCGCAGCCGCATGATTCTCCAGGTCCACGATGAGCTTATCTTCGAGACGCCGCAGGATGAGCTGGAGGCCATGAAGGCGATGGTCCTGGAGCTGATGCCCGCGGCGCTGGATCTGGCCGTGCCCCTCAAAGTGGAGCTAAAGACCGGCGACAACTGGGGGGACCTGGAGTAGGTGGTTGCAGCACCAGCTTTGGCGCGACTTCCGGGAAAGTGGTAACCAACTCAGCAACCGGCGCCACCGCAGGGCTACCTCTCCTTGACGGCAACCTTTGATCCCACCGTCTCTCGCGCAAACAGCATGAACGCTAGGCCCAGGACGCCCACGGCGATCCCGTTCGCTACGAGCGCGGGCGTCGCGCCGAACACATCGGCCGCCAGCCCCATCGCCGGCGGCGCGACGAGCAGGGCAAAGTCGCCAACCGAACGCGCAGCCCCCTGCGCTATCCCCTGGCGGACCCTGGGGCTGATGTCCGCCACGTATGCAACAGGCGTGGGCCCCTCTATGCCATTTCCCAGGCCGTACAGAGCCATGCCAACAACGTACAGCATCAGCACGGGGCTTACTCCCAGCAGGACCAGTGCCGCGGACACTATCAGAAGCCCCGGCACAATGGTCTTCTTCCGCCCGTACTGGTCGGAGATTGAGCCGACGAATGGCAGGAGCAGAAAGCCGATGACCGGCGGTATGGTGAAAATGGCCCCAAGCTGGCCCGGCGACAGGCCCAGGTCATTGGCTCCCTTGAGGGGTATGAGGGTGAACTGCGCCCCGCCGCGGGTGAAGAAGGTAACCAGGAACACCAGCGCAACCAGAATGAAGTCCCGCGAGAGGAGGAAGGAGTACGCCCGCTTTGGCGCGCCCTCCGCGGGAGCGCCGGCCTGCGCCCTGCCGACCGGCCTCTCGGCCGCAGAGGAGTCATCCCCCGGCTGAGGCCGCGTTTCCGGGACCTTGAAATACGCCCATATCCCGCTGCAAACGGACACAGCGCCCACCAGGAAAAAGGGCGCGCGTAGCCCGAACAGCTCGGCTGCAAAGCCGCCGATCGCTGGGCCAAGGGTTATCCCCAACGCAAAGCTGCCCTGGTAAGCGCTCATCAACCGCCCGCGGTTCCCGGACGTGCTGATGTCGCCAATGAATATCACGGCCCCCGTGATGAACGCCGCCGACCCCACGCCCGCTATGAACCTGTATACCAGCAGCGGCGCCAGCGAGTCGACGGTCCCGGCCAGCGTGTTCCCAACCGCTGCTATCACCGGCCCTATGACCAGAATCCATCGCCGTCCGAACCGGTCGGAGAGGATGGCCGTTGGCATGTTCGTCATAAAGCGGGCCAGGCCGAAGACGCTGATTACCAGCCCAATCGTAGCCGTCGAAACCCCCAGGGAGTCGGCGTACAGGGGCAGTATGGGAGCCACCATGCCCTGGCCTGAGGTGAGCAGCGCCGTGGAGACGCAGAGAAGAAGGACTGTGGGGTGGGCGCGTAATACGGATATTATATCTAAACGCACTTCGACAAAGTCCGGAGAGGATTAGGAGCGAGGCTACGAATCAGCGGGCAACTACGTGCAGTGGCCTTCCGGGGTTGAAGGAGTACCGGCGGAACCCGTCAGCGTACTTGTACCCCGCGCTCTCGGCCACCTCTGAGGCCCGCTCCCGGATTCGCTCCTCCATCTCCTTTGGATCGAATATCTGGCTGCGATGCTCCTGGAGCGCCCTTATCCTGATGTCTATCACGTCAGAGGTGTCTATGACCACGTCCGGGTCCTCCGCAGCCGTAGTATATATCTCGGCCACCTTGTGGGGCTCAAAGCCCTCGGCGATGTGCTCCGGGAAGTGCAGGCGATCCCTGGCGAACGGGTAGACGGCGTCAAAGGTCGACTGCCCGGCCATGCGGTGGTCGCGATGGTTATGCCTGGCTCGGTTGTACGGGTCCTGGCAGAAGATGACGTCCGGCTTGAAACGCCGTATCTCCCGGACTATCCTTCCTATCACCTCTCGAGTGGACTCCAGCTCGCCATCCCCATAGCCCAGGAACGTCACGTCCGTGGAGCCTGTTATGGCCGATGCGGCGCGCTGCTCCCGCTGCCTAATGACTGCCAGCTCCTCAGAGGTTATATCCGGGTCGGTTGTACCCTTGTCCCCGTTGGTGCACAGCACGTAGGCGAGCTCCATCCCCTCCTTCACTATCTTTGCCAGGGTCCCTCCCAACCCGAACTCGGCGTCATCCGGGTGCGCGACAACCACCATCGCGCGTTTGTACTTCACCCATAGTGGATCGTTCTCATGGTCCTGGGTTCCTTCGGTTGTCACGAATATGTCCTTCCATTCACAGACTGCAATTGAAAACGTCGCGTCTGTTGTCGATTTAATTCCGTATAGTTTAACATAATGAGATTACGCCCGTAAGTGAGCGCGCCTCCTGGCACAGCCTGGCGCGGGCACGCCGGGAGAGTCGCAGAGCCTGATACGGGGAGATGGTGTATCATGGGACTAACCAACCAAGCCGGAGGGAACAAGCTATGAGCGCTTCTCACACCTTTTCCGGCAATCCCCTGGACAGAGGCGACCGGGAACGCCGCGATGACAGGTGGATTGCCGACGCGCGCAGCCATCCGGCCAGCAGGTTCCTTCTCATGAGCGACCTGAACGTTCCGGTATCGCAAGGAGCGGAGGAGGGCCTGGGCTGGCTTGGCCCGGATGAGGTGGCGCGGCTCGGAATCGGCGGCGTCTCCCTGTTCCTTGGCCTGATGAACGGCGCTGCCCACTTCGTCGTCGACGTCTCCGGTCAGGAGCGCGCAATCCAAGCGCTGACCGATGACCAAGGTTACAAGTACCTGGACGCCCGGACTGCTGCGGAGGTCCTGAGCGGCCCGGATTGCGGAATAGTCGCCCAGGCGCGCGCCCAGGTGGATTGGCACAACCAAAACGGGTTCTGCCCCAGCTGCGGCCACGAGACCGTCATCGGTCGGGGCGGCCAGACCCGTCAATGCTCCGGGTGCGACCTGATCCATTACCCCCGCACAAACCCGGTGATCATAACTGTGGTTGCCGACCACGACCTTTGCCTTCTGGGCCAGTCTCGCGGCCGAGGAACCGGTAGCAACCGGTTCTCGGCCCTCGCGGGGTTTGTGGACCAGGGCGAGTCCATAGAGGAGGCCGTAGCCAGGGAGGTGATGGAGGAGTCCGGCATCGCCGTCCATAACGTCCGTTACCACTCCTCGCAGCCCTGGCCGTTCCCCTCTTCCCTAATGATAGGCTGCTATGCGGAAGCGGCCACGACTGCGGTCTCCATCGATGACGAGGAGATGTCGGACGTGCGTTGGTTCCAGCGGGATGAGGTGCTGAAGGCGCTTGAGGGGGCCAGCGAGGTTCTGACAGTCCCCGGGCCCATCGCCATAGCCCACCATCTCATCAAAGCCTGGGCCACCAACGACCTGCGGTAGGGGCGGTTCGCGAGTTGCCCCCTACCCCACAAAGACCGAGAGCTGTACGAGCGCTTCTTCAAGCCACGTCCCGCCCGTGTCGCTCCATACCACCACGGTGTAGACGCCCGGCCTTTGGAGCAGTGTCCCCATATCCGCGGCGAAGGAGAATCCCTCAGCAGTCTCATTCCATGAACTGGCAACCACCTCATTGTATTGGAGACTTGAGTAGTAGTATCCCTGTCCTGGTGGCTCCAGGATACTGGCGACTTCATCGCCGCACTGCGTTGTGAACCCTCCTCCCAGGCAGTAGCTGTGCAGCGTTTCGATGGCTTGCGTAGTCTTGGGCGTCACCGGCGGATCATAGTAGATGCTCACCACCCCTCCGATTTTGACTCCCGCTTCCTGCTTGACGATTTCAAGGCTGAGCCTGTTGTCAGCGGAGAGGACAGGGGGCGCAACGGCAGCCGCGGCCCCACCCTCGAAGTGCTGCACGAACGTCACTCTCCGATCGTTCGCAGCTATGCCGATGTTCACTGCCCGGTGGCTCTCGCGCAGGATGTTGTCGCGGTGGCCCCAGTCCGCGTGGGCATCGTCGTACATCATCGCGTATTGATGCCTGGTTATAGCTTCCTCGGGACTGGAAACCTCACAGCGCACCAAGAAAGAATCACAATTGGACTGCGCCCATCTCAGGTCCGTCCAGCCACTGAATGATGCATTCTCAGAGGCGTAGCTCGTGCCGCCGGTCTGGGTGTAGACCATGTACGGCTTGCGCCCGTCCACCCACCAGTGTCCCAGGTAGCTGTACTCCAGCATATCCAGGGCATGCAGTTGAGCGGCAGGGTTGGAGCCCATGACCACCGGCGGCAGGCCGTGAGCCGCGCGGTCACGGTTTATCAGGTCCAGGGCAAGCTGGTGCAGGTCTTCGATCGCGGGCGTAGGAGTGGGCGTTGGGGCAGGGGTTGGAGCGGGAGTGGGCACCGGTGTCGATGTAGGCTCCAGAGTCAGCGTTGGAGCAGTGATGACTGGAAGTTGAGTGGTCGTAGGTCTAGGAGTAGCAGTTGGGCGCAGCGTTGGAGTTGGACGAAGGTTTGACGCAGGGGTCGGGGCGCTGAGAGCCGTGGGCCTTTCATCTGTTCCAATTGCGTTCCTGACCTCCTGTTGAAAATCTGAAACCCCTTGCCGGACGCTCTCTGGAAGCAGTGGGACTATAGCCAATCCCACAACAACACCGATTACGAAGAACGCGCAGAGTACAAAGAGTCGCACTGTTCGCCTTTCCGTCAACGAGTGAACATATTGCTGATCTGTTGCTGCATGTCAGCCACCACACCAGCGGCGGCATCTGGAAGAAGGGGATAAATGAAAAGGACACCTACAACCGCTCCGGCCAAGGTAGCAGCGCCGGCCA
Source organism: Dehalococcoidia bacterium (assembly GCA_965263185.1). Taxonomy (GTDB): domain Bacteria; phylum Chloroflexota; class Dehalococcoidia; order Lucifugimonadales; family UBA2985; genus JAPPHY01. Next base: position 581,218 of record OZ253588.1, read on the forward strand.
GTAGGAGGAAATTGAGTCTCTCTTTGCGCTTCTTGCCACCGTATAAACGCCGTGCTTCTCTTTCAAAGGTCCTGATGTCCTCCCGCCTGGAACCTGGAGCAAGGTCTGGCCCGGAAGTCCCTCTATCAGGCAGCCCATCTGCCAAAGGAGCTATTTCTCTCTCAAACCACTGATTTCTAGCATCCCGTTGTTCTGCTTCCTTGATTATCCTCTCGCTTGGAGACTCTTGGCTGTTTGGCCTCTGCTCACGCGTTCGTTCCCTTCCTTGGTTTCCTTGAGAAGAAGACGGCAACTTCAAAATTGGATCGTATCCGGTTCCCAGGCATTCCGGGCACCGCAGCCACGCGCCTCCCGGCGAGTCCGTCCTGACTTCCTGCGCGTGTACCTGGCCATCGCCCTCGCACACACCGCAGACGCGGCCGTCTACAAAGGTGAATTCATGCCCATTCCGCCGCGCTTCCATCAGGTGCGCGCCACAGAGGAGTTGAGGGGCATATCCAAGCATATGGCCCACTGCTTTACGACGGCAGTACCGCTCTTGGCAGAGAGCCTGATCTGGGTTGTGCGCGTGCAGCCGCCAATTGGTCTGCGTGAAATTGGTCGCACACTGACTGCACCACCGGATGTGACTTCTGCTGCCTTCGCTGCTCATTTCCCTCATCCCGCATAGACGCGCAGGCGTATAACGGATTACTGCAATTTTCTTCAGGCTGGGCTAATCTTATATTGCGCGGCAACGGCTGGCAAATGAGGTACGCAGCAAAAGAGGCCCCCGGGGTTCCGGGGGCCTCTTGCGTCTTTAGTTGGTAGCGGGGGTTGGATTTGAACCAACGACCTTCGGGTTATGAGCCCGACGAGCTGCCACTGCTCCACCCCGCGCCGAGGATATGGAACAACCGGAATAGAGATTTACGCGCCTGAATGCGGGTCAAGTCCTCGGCCGATTAGTACCGCTAGGCTCAATCCCTTGCGGGACTTACACCTGCGGCCTATCAAACAGGTAGTCTACCTGTGGCCTTACTCTGCTTTTCAGCAGATGGGAGATCTAGTCTTGGGCAGGGCTTCGCGCTTATATGCTTTCAGCGCTTATCCACTCCAGACGTGGCTACCCGGCGGTGCCCCTGGCGGGACAACCGGCACACCAGAGGTCTGTCCCTCCCGGTCCTCTCGTACTAGGGAGAGCTTCCCTCAAATCTCCTGCGCCCGCGACGGATAGAGACCGAACTGTCTCACGACGTTCTGAACCCAGCTCGCGTGCCGCTTTAACCGGCGAACAGCCGGACCCTTGGGACCTTCTTCAGCCCCAGGATGCGACGAGCCGACATCGAGGTGCCAAACCTCGCCGTCGATATGAACTCTTGGGCGAGATTAGTCTGTTATCCCCGGGGTAGCTTTTATCCGATAAGCCACGGCCCTTCCACACGGGACCGTAGGATCACTTTGCCCGACTTTCGTCCCTGCTCGACTTGTTTGTCTCGCAGTCAAGCCCCCTTATGCCAATACACTCTGCAGGTGATTTCCAATCCACCTTGAGGGGACCTTTGGGCGCCTCCGTTACCTTTTGGGAGGCGACCGCCCCAGTCAAACTGCCCACCAGACACGGTCCCCTGGCCTATCCAGGGTTAGAGCCAAAGACAGAGAAGAGTGGTATTTCAACGTCGGCTCCACCCCAACTGGCGTTGGGGCTTCAAAGCCTCCCACCTATCCTACACAACTCTGACCCCAGTCCAATGTCAGGATGCAGTAAAGCTCCACGGGGTCTTTTTGTCCTGTCGCGGGTTACCCGCATCTTCACGGGCCTTGCAATTTCGCCGAGTCCCTCGTTGAGACAGCGACCAAGTCGTTACGCCTTTCCTGCGGGTCGGAATTTACCCGACAAGGGATTTCGGTACCTTAGGACCGTTATAGTTACGGCCGCCGTTCACCGGGGCTTCAGTTCAGAGCTTCCCCCCGGCCGAAGCCGGGCTTCACCCCTCCCATTAACCTTCCGGCACTGGGCAGGCGTCAGCCCCTATACGTAGGGTTTCCCCTTAGCAGAGACCTGTGTTTTTGTTAAACAGTCGCTTGGCCCAATTATCTGCGGCCCCAGAAAGCTCCGGGAGCAAGTCCCTTCACCTCCGGGGCACCCCTTCTTCCTAAGTTACGGGGTTAGATTGCCGAGTTCCTTAACGAGGGTTCTCTCGAACACCTTGGGGCTTTTACCCCTGCCTACCTGTGTCGGTTTGCGGTACGGACACCCCACCCCATAGCAACGAGGCTTTTCTTGGCGGTATAGGTTCAACGGAATTCCCCGAGGAGTCCTCGAAGTTTCCACCCCCCTCAGCTCGTAACGCCGGAACGGATTTTCCTATCCCGGCATGGCCTTCAGGGGCAGACGCACCATGTCCAATGGGCACGCTCCGCCTACCTTTCCGCGTCCCCCCTTTGCTTTAAAGCGAGATAAGGGTGGTACGGGAATGTTGACCCGTTGTCCATCGCCTTCGCCTTTCGGCTACGGCTTAGGCCCGACTAACCCTACGCCGAACAACGTTGCGTAGGAAACCTTAGGCTTTCGGTGCCAGGGATTCTCACCCTGGTTTGCGCTACTCATGCCGACATTCTCACTTCCCCGCGCTCCAGCAAACCTCACGATTTACCTTCAGCGCCCGGGGAACGCTCCCCTACCCCTCAACAGGCTTGCGCCTGTCAAAGCCACGGCTTCGGCGGCGGGCTTGAGCCCCGTTGGATTTTCGGCGCAGGACCCCTCGACCAGTGAGCTATTACGCACTCTTTAAAGGGTGGCTGCTTCTAAGCCAACCTCCTGGCTGTCTGGGCGATCCCACTTCCTTTACCACTTAGCCCGCACTTGGGGGCCTTAGCCGGTGGTCTGGGCTGTTTCCCTTTCGACAATGAAGCTTATCCCCCACTGTCTCACTCCCAAGGTAAGATATATTGGCATTGGCGGTTTGGTTGGGTTTGGTAAGCTCACGCCCCCTAGCCCATCCAGAGCCCTACCTCCAACATTCATCCTTGAGGCTGCACCTCAATGCATTTCGGGGAGAACCAGCTATCTCCGGGTTCGTTTGGCATTTCACCTCTACCCACAGCTCATCCCAGGTCTTTGCAACGACCACGAGTTCGGGCCTTCACTCCGAGACTATCGGAGCTTCACCCTGGCCATAGGTAGCTCACCCGGTTTCGGGTCTAATCCCCGCGACTCAATCGCCCTATTAAGACTCGCTTTCGCTTCGGCTCCCTTCGTCCACGAAGTTAACCTTGCCGCGGAAATTAACTCGTCGGCTCATTCTTCAATAAGCACGCCGTCATCCCTCCTAACGGAGAGACTCCGACCGTATGTAGGCCCACGGTTTCAGATCTATTTCACTCCCCTCCCGGGGTTCTTTTCACCTTTCCCTCACGGTACTGGTACGCTATCGGTCGCCAAGGGTATTTAGCCTTGGAGGGTGGTCCCCCCAGATTCCCACGGGATTCCTCGTGTCCCGCGGTACTCAAGAACGCATCAGGAGCCACTTCCCTTTCGCCTACAGGACTTTCACCCCCTATGGTGGCCCTTTCCAGGGACCTTCGGCTAGAGAAGAGGTTTATAACTCCTCGGAGAAGCTGGAGCTTCCCCATGATGCGCCTTACAACCCCCCCGGAGCATAGGACTCCAGCCCACTAAGCTACAGGGGTTTAGGCTATTCCCCGTTCGTTCGCCACTACTAAGGGAATCTCGGTTGATTTATTTTCCTCGAGGTACTGAGATGTTTCAGTTCTCTCGCTTACCCGCCCTATCCTAAGGGTTCAGATAGGGCTATCCCGAGTTTATCGGGATGGGTTTCCCCATTCGGGAATCCCCGGCTACGCTTGCTAGACAGCTAACCGAGGCTTATCGCAGTCTTGCTACGCCCTTCATCGGCCCTTGGCGCCAAGGCATCCACCGTGGGCCCGTATTAACTTAACCCACATTCAGGCCCGTAAACCTCTATTCAGTTGTTAAAGTACACAAAAAAACGGCGCCTGGATGCTTCCAGACCGCCGTGGAAATAGCACCAGTTCAATATGTCTTTATTTGTCTCAGGTGTCCAGTTCTTTATGCCTCTAAAATTCGTGACGTATCGGCCATTATACATGCGCCATCCAGGGTAGTCAAGGGTTTTTATGGACGGTATCCCGGATGTTTATTGACAGCGGCGCACAGCCCCGCTCGCCTCCATATCAGGTACGGGGCAGGATGAGCGCGCCCACTCCCCTACCGGCGGGGCTCCCACCGGAAGAAGCGCACTGCAACCAGCAGCCCGGCAACCATCCACCCGGACATAATCAGCAGGTGCGTCCACTCGAAACCTGCGCCTGTCTGGAACGGGTTGAAGGTGGTGTGCAGCGACTGGGCGAAGTGCCTTAGAGGAAAGACGTCGGCGAAGGTGGTGAGCCAAGCCGGGGCATCCTGCAGCGGAATGAACACGTCCGATACGAACAGCAGGGGCAGAATCGACGCGTTGACAATGGCCGGGGCTGCGTCCGCGTTGGGTATAATCGCCGTGACTGCCAGCCCAAGGGCGCAAAAGGTGGCCGCGCCGACCGCCAGCGCCAGGAGAAACCCCGGCAGCGTGTTGGTGGGCAAGTCCACGTCGTAGAGCAGCGCGCCGGCCCCGGTCACGATGGCCACCAGCAGGAGAGCCAAAAGCACTGAGTGCGCTATCCTGCCAAACAGGAATGACCACGCCGGCAGAGGCGTGCCGCGGAATCGCTTGAGCAGCCCGCCGTCCCTGGAGAAGGCTATCCCCATTGCCACGTTGTTGTAGCAGGCGCTTGTAACCGACAAGGCGATTATACCCGGCACGTAGAAGGTGGACGCGGTCACTGTCCCGCCTGGGACGCCGATCTCTCGGTTGCCGAAGACCACGTTGAATATAACCAGGAACATGAGGGGGAAAACAAAGGTGAAGAACGCGGCGGCAGGATTGCGCCAGAAGGCGGTGTTCTCGTACCGGACCTGCCGCAGGGCGAGCGCCAAGGCGTTCATTCTTCCCTGCCGTCCTGTCCGGGAGAGCCGACAAGCTCTATGAAGAGGTCTTCCAAGGACGGACGCGAGACCGACAGCTCCTCCAACTCGATTCCCTGCTCCAAGGCCCAGGCCGTGAGCCGGTGCAGGCTGCGGGTGGGCGAGTCCGTCGTGATGACGTACCGGTCGTTGTCCGCGGGTTCAGCGCCCAGATCTTCGGGTGGCCGAACGAAACTGCGGTCCAACCTGAAGCGGATGGAAGTAGACTTGCCCTCGTGCGAAAGCTCGCCGGGAGCGCCCTCGGCGACTATCTTCCCCTGCACGATGATGGCAACGCGGTCGGCCAGGTACTCCGCTTCGTCCATGTAGTGGGTGGTGAGAACGACCGTCTTGCCCAGGGACTTGAGGTTTCGGACCATCTCCCAGGCGTCCCGCCGCGCCGAGGGGTCGAAGCCGGTGGTTGGCTCGTCCAGGAACAGCAACTCCGGGTCCCCGGACAGCCCAATGGCAACGTCCAGCCTGCGCTGCTGGCCCCCGGACAAGCGACTGACCCTAACCCTGCGCTGCTCCGTCAGCCCGGTCGCCCTCAGTATCTCCTCCAGGGGCATTGGATGGGGGTAGTAGCCGCGGAAGAGATTTATCGACTCTTCAACGCTCAGGTACGGCTGCACACCTGTCGATTGCAGCACAATGCCGATGCGCTCCTTGAGGCTGCGATCGTTCCTGCCGGGGTCGTGACCCAGGACCAGCGCTTCGCCGGCCGTGCGGAGGAGGTAGCCCTCCAGTATCTCGATGGTAGTCGTCTTGCCGGCTCCGTTGGGCCCCAGAAGGGCGAACACCTCCCCTATCGACACCTGCAGGTCGATGCCCCGCACGGCCTCCACCGAGCCGTAGGACTTGCGAAGCCCCCGTACCTGGATGGCCGGGGCAGACGTTGTCTGAGCGCTGGAAGCTGACACGCGTGTAATCTTAGCGGAGGCGACGGGTTAGTGGCAAGGGTTACGGGCGCGGTGGTGGGGTGGGAGTTCAGGCGGGCCTGGATACGTTTGAGGAAGGAGGAATCAACTGATTTTATCCACTAAACTACTTGACGTAACTCTCTGGATGTGCTATTATAATACCCTCATTTCCTCAGCTAGCACTCCAACGCTGTTTGGGGTAACTGGCAAACCTCGGAGGCTCCGCCTCCACCAACTCCTATGCACCCCATCTGCCCGCGTTTTATTTTTGCTGACCCGTGGTCTTTGATTCTGGCAAACCGATTGTAATTGTATTTGAGTTGGGCGTGTGGACAGAAGATGTAAGAGAAAGGAGAGAACATCAAGAAATGTGATACAGAGTTTGAGCACTAGCAATTGAAGCGCGACTCAAAAATACCACTTGAATGGAAGGAGAATATGGATACTGATTTGCAACCTCGGCTTACAGAGCACGCTGGAACGAGGTGCCAACAGCGAGGCATCCAAAACAGACTGATGTTTATTGCATATAAATATGGCACGTGCAAGAGAGGGGAAAAAGGCAGATTCATTTACAGAATGGATCACAAAGCAAGACGTAAGGCTAGGAAGCATCTTGACAAGCAAACCTATAAGTCCCTTGCCGATTACCTCAATATAGGAGTGGTGGTGTCGTCCGACCGTGAGACCTTGATTACTGCATACCATTTAGACTAAAGAAGCAAGGGTCGACATAAAGACTATAGGGGCCGCTAGCAGCGGTCCCTTTTCATTTGCGACGACTCAGGCACCAATTTAACGGGCTGTAGCAACCCTACCCCCGCCCCCTCGACCCTCGCCCGGAGCTCAAGGCCACGCCGCGCTCCCTTCCCTCCCTGAGCCGTCCGTACTCCGAGTTCAGCTCTGCGCCCAGTATCAGAATCAGGCTGCTGACGTATACCCAGAGCAGCAGGACCAGCACGTCGCCCGCCGAGCCGTAAACGTCCTGGAAGTCGGCAAATCGCTCCAGGTACAGCAGAAAAGACGCCTTGCCCGTCTCAAACAGGACCGCGGCAACCAGCGCGCCCGGCCACACGTATCGCCAGTAGGTCCTTGTATTGGGCAGCATTTTGTAGATCATAAGGAAGGTAAAGAGCATGAGAGAAAAGGAAACCACCTGAAGAAACACCCTGCCGCTCGTCTCCACCAGGAAGGCCGGCGCGGGCAGGTCCGCCAGCGCGTACTCCTCTGCGATACTCACAAAAGTAGAAGCCCCTAGGGACGTCAGGAACATGAGGCCGACCACAAGCGCCATCCCCATTTGCCGAGGCTTGCCAATATAGATGGGCCTGTCCTTTTGAATGTCCCACGCGCGGTTCACCACCCTTGCCACAGCCCCGAATATGGCGCTGCCGGACCAGAGCAGCCCGAATATCGCGATCACGCCAAGAGCGCCGCCAACCTGCAGGTCACGGTCCAGAAGCCCCTCGGAGCCGGGCAGGTATCCGGATACGAACTCCGTCAACTGCGCCTGCCGCATCTCGGACGCGGGTAGCAGGTTGAAGATTGCTATCAGGCCAATGAGCAGTGGAAACAGCGAGAACACCGCGTAGTAGGCCACGCCCGCCGCCATGTGCGTGGCGTCGTCGTCCGACATCTCGCGCACGGTGCGCACGATGAGCCTGAAGAAGAGCATGTTGCCCAACCACCTCCAAATGGTGTCTGCCAAGCGTCTCGACCGTTGTTGTCTCCGCTGCCCGTCGGCATAGACGCATAATACGATGCAACGGCGCGCCGCCACTCACCCGGCCGCAATCAATGGTATCACGATTGAATCCGTTCGGACTACAGCCACGCGGCCCCTGCCTGTTCGCTCATATGGTTCGACGTGCTCACCACGAACGGGCAAGGAGGTGGTTCCGCTCAGCCTGAGTGAAATCGAAGGGAGTGAGCGGGAGTAACAATCCACCGTCATTCCTGCCCACGAGCAGGAATCCATCCCTGGGACGCGGGGGATGAATGCCCGCTTTTGCGGGCACGACGACGTTGGGACGCTAGCGTCCCGCTCAGGTGGTTCGACTGGCTCACCACGAGCGGTTGTTCTGCCTCCGCTCACTTGAATCTTCCGGCGTATGCGCCTAATATCTCAGATGCAATAGCGCATTCACACAGCCAGGAGGCCACATGGAAGACATCATCATCTCCGCGCAGGGCGTACACAAGACCTACAACACTGGTAGTATAACCGTCCACGCCCTTAAGGGCGTGGACCTGCGGGTCAGGCGCGGCGAGATGGTGGCCATCATGGGACCCTCCGGTTGCGGCAAGACCACCCTCCTCAACTGCCTGTCCGGCCTGGACGAGATCGACTCCGGCCAGGTGCTCATCGACAGCATGGAGCTGCACGAGTTGCCAGACGACGACCGCAGCGACTACCGCGCGCGCCGGATGGGGTTCGTTTTTCAGCTGTATAATCTCCTGCCGGTGCTCAGTTCCGTAGAGAACGTGGAGATGCCCCTGCTTGTCTCCGGCGTCAGCGCCAGGGAGGCCCGCTCGAGGGCGATGGAGTCGCTGGGCCAGGTCGGGCTTACGGAGCGTGCGATGCACCTTCCGGGGGAGCTTTCCGGCGGCCAGAGACAGCGAGTCACCATCGCCAGGGCGCTGGTGAACCGGCCTGCAATAGTGTGGGCGGACGAGCCTACCGGCGACCTGGACAGCGAGACGGCCGGCGAGATCATAGACCTCATGTGCGGGCTGAACCGCGCGGGCAACCAGAGCTTTGTGATAGTGACACACGCCATAGACGTGGGACAGAGCGCCCATCGCATCGTGCGGATGCGGGACGGTGAGGTGGAGGACGACGGGGAAGGCGCAAACCGGTTCACGGGAACGGGCGGGTAATGGACGACCTGTTCGGCCTCTCCATGGACCTTGTCATGGCGGTCCTCCTGTCGATTTTTCTGTTGGGACTGGCGGTGGTGGGCATCATGGCATGGCGCAACCGCATCATGCTGAAGCTGGGCCTCCGCAACATACCACGCAGGCGAGGCCAGACGGCGCTCATCATCATCGGAGTAATGCTCAGCACCGTGATCATCGCCGCCGCCCTTGGCACCGGCGACACCCTCAGCGTCTCCATTCGCAACAGCGCGATAGAGTCGCTGGGCACGATAGACGAGGTCATCATCCCGGCCCGGGCCGACTCCGAGGACAGCTTCGGCAGCAACCCATACACCACCGCGCAGCGATTCCAGAAGCTTCAAGCCGACGTGGCAGACCTGGACGCCATCGACGGCATGGTTCCCACGGTGAGCGAAACGCTCCCCGCGTTCAATCCCAGGACGTCCCTCAGCGAGGGCAGGCTGAACGTGGTGGGCCCCGACCCCAGCCTCCTGGAGGGGTTCGGCTCTTTTACCCTGACGACTGGCGGGGAGGCGCGCCTGGAAGACCTGGCGGAGGATGAGGTGTATGTAAACAGCGCAGCGGCCAATGAGTTGGATGCCCGGGACGGCGACGAGTTGCAGGTATTCCTGGAGTCCGGGCCTGTGTCCTTCAGGATCAAGGGCATTGTAAACGGCGCCGGTCTCGCAGGCGTAGACCCCACCATGCTCATCACCCTGGAGCGCGCCCAGAGGCTGTTCGACAAGCCGGGCCAAGTGAACCTCATATCGGTCTCCAACCGTGGAGACCGGGTTTCCGGTGTGAAGCTGAGCCGAGAGGTGGCCCGGGAGCTGCGCGTCACCTTCAACGACAGAGAGGTGGCCGCCCAACTCAAAGAGCTGCTGAGCCAGGAGGATGTCCTGCGCGCCCTGGAGACGGAGGAGCAGACCCTGAGCGGGGCCATCAAGGAGGACGTATCAAGCCTGTTGGAGGAGTTGCAGCGCGCGGAGCTAAGCGACGAGCTTGTCAGCCTCCTTTCTGACCAGCAAGTAGTCACCCAGGTTATGGGAGTACTGGAAGAGGAGGGTCTCCAAGACGTGGAAGAGGAGGTCGCAACTCTCTTCCTGCGCCTGGCTGAGTTCCGCGTTATACAGATCAAACGGAACATCCTAGACACCGCCAACGAAGCAGGTAGCTTTGTGACCACCTTCTTCATGACTATGGGGCTCTTCTCGGTGATGGTGGGTATACTGCTCATCTTCCTCATCTTCGTCATGCTGGCAGCCGCCAGAAGGTCCGAGATGGGCATGGCCAGGGCCATAGGGGCCAAGCGCCGCCACCTTGTCCAGATGTTCGTCTTCGAGGGCACGGCCTACGCCCTGGTGTCCGCGGCCGTGGGGGTCATCCTTGGGCTGGTGGTAAGCGCCCTGATGGTGGGGATAATGAACCGTATCTTCTCCGGCTTCGATGAGTCCGAGGGCTTCCGGATGACGCCCCAGTTCTCCATGCGGACTATAGTAGTGTCCTACTCCCTGGGTATGGTGATCACCTTCGCCACGGTCGCCGTATCCGCCTACCGGGTCAGCAGACTCAACATCGTTGCAGCCGTCCGCGGCCTTCCCGCCTCGACTCCGGTCGCCGCCACGGGATGGCGGACCGTGTTGCTTGCGCCGTTGCATGCCCTGCTGCTTCCCTTCCGCCGTCTCTGGCAGGCCGTTCTACTGGCGGTCAGGCTCCGTCTCCTGTCAGCCTTGGGGTCGCTGCTGAAGGCTGCGTGGGCCGCGGCTCTGCTCCCCGTCACCTTGAACATAGCCCTCTTTCAAATAGCGTGGCGATTCTTCTTGCAAGGCTGGCTGGCCGTTATCCTGGGCATACTGCTGGCCTACCTGGGAGACGGCTGGGAAAGGGCCGCTCCCTTCGCCTCCGGAGTCTCCATTGCGATTATAGGCATTGGCCTGACGATGCGAACGGCGCTGAGACGCGCCGGTATGCGCCCCGACTTGAGAGACCGCATAGCCTTTACCTTCACGGGAGCGCTGATGCTGGCTTTCTGGGTGACGCCCTCCCGCGTCATCGAGAACCTGGTTGGACGGCTCCAGGGGGACTTCGAGATGCTGTTCGTCTCCGGCGTCTTCATGGTGGCGGCGGCGGTGTGGACCGTCATGTACAATACGGACCTTCTTCTCAGGGCTTTGACATTCGTCACCAGTCCCATAGGGAAGCTCCGCCCCGTTCTGGTTACGGCCGTAGCCTACCCCATGAGCGCCAAGCTGCGCACGGGCCTCACCCTGGCTATGTTCGCGCTGGTCTTCTTCACCCTCATGGTGATGTCCGTCCTGACGGAGACCTTCAGCACCCAGTTCACGGATCCGGAGGTGGTCACGGGAGGATGGCATATAGAAGGGATTGTAAACCCCAGCGCTCCTATAGACGACATCGACAGTAGGCTCGCGGAGTCCGGCCTGAGCATGGATAGGTTCAAAGCCATTGGAGGATACACGTGGGCGAGGGTCCAGGCGCGTCAGCTTGGGGGAGAAAACCAGGGATGGGACTCCATACTTGTCCGCGGCGCCGATGACGACTTCCTGGAGTCGAGCGAATACAACTTCAAGCTCATAGCGGAAGGGTACGGGTCCACCACCGGCGAGGTTATGCAGGCTTTGAGCAGCGACCCCACCCTGGTGGTTTTGGGTGGGAACGTGGTGCGCACGCGCCCCGGCGCTAATGACGGCTTCCGACCGGAGTTTGTGGAGAGCGTCTTCTACGACGACGAGAGCATGTCTGCCTTTGAGCTCGAGGTCCGAGAGAGGCTCTCCGGCGAGACTGTGACAGTTACGGTCATAGGGATACTGGAGCGGGAGCATGATGGAGCGTTCTCCGCGCTGTCTTCCAAGAAAACCCTGGACGATGCTTTCCCATTCCCCATCCCAATCACCCGCTATCGCTTCAGCGTCGCCGACGGGGTAGACCCGGAGCAAGCGGCCAGGGATCTGGAGGCTGCCTTCCTTCAGAACGGAATGGAGACGGAGGTACTGGCGGACGAGTTGGAGCAGCAGGCCGCCGCAAACAAGGCGTTCTTCCGGCTCTTCACCGGCTTCATGGCCCTGGGTCTGGTGGTGGGAATCGCCGCGCTGGGCGTGGTGAGCACCAGGGCAGTTGTGGAGCGGCGGCAGCAGATAGGAGTGCTGCGAGCCATCGGCTACCGGCGTGGCATGATCCTGCTGAGCTTTCTGCTGGAGTCGTCCTTCATCGCCATTCTGGGGATGGCGATAGGCGCCACACTGGGTATAACGCTGGGGTATCAGATATACGTGGACATCCGGGATAGCGAGTCGGTCGGCAACCTGCGTTTTGTGATACCTTGGGCGCAGATTGGGGTTATCCTTGGTTTGGCCTACGTGTTCTCACTGATAGCCACCTACCTGCCTGCCCGCCAGGCAGCCCGCATATACCCCGCCGAAGCGCTGCGCTACGAATAGCGGGGGCTCCCCGCTCAGGGGGGATAGGCATCCTACCAACGTCGTCATGCCCGCGAACGCGGGCATCCAGAGGGGGGATGGGGGGCTCCCCCGCGCCCCAGGGATGGATTCCTGCTCGCGGGCAGGAATGGTTGCACTTAATACCTGAGGCCGCGCTCCACCGTAACCACCCCTGCGAAGCTTGTCCTCGTGGAAACGGGGAGCAGGGGTCTACCGCCTCTTACTATGCGGCGCCTCGTATCCACCACCGCCCCAAAGATGGATTCCTGCTCGCGGGCAGGAACGACGGGGCGGGAGGCCCGCTCGTAGGCTGCCCCGCATATGAGCGAGTGGCCTGCGTCACATTTGGGCCAGGTCTAAGGCCTTCAATGCTAGAATTCGGACGTCTTCAGGGGGTGGCTTGACCGGAGCGCCATCGGCGGCCAGTGGCAGCTCCGCTTCAATATCCGACCTGCTCACCCATAGCCAACCGTCGTTCAACGGGCCGGGCGCGCCTGGGAGCCGGCAGAAGTAGATCATATCAATGTGTTGGTGGTAGCCATCCACCGGGTCATGGATATCCTCCACCATTATGGTGAACGGAGGATGTACCGGTATCGGATGCTCCAGGTCCAGGACGACGCCCGTGGGCGCGACCTCGGCTGACAAACCCGTCTCCTCCCGTATCTCCCGCAGAACGGCCTGGACCGGGTCCTCATTGTCTTCGATGTGGCCGCCCGGTGGCAGCCACTCTTTGACCTTGGGATGCCAGTGCAGCAGGACGCTGTCACCATGCACAACGAACCCGGTGGCGGTGAAGTGTCTGACCACGTTCATCAGTAGTATGCCTACCCTGCCGTATCGCTCAGGATGAGCGGAAGATCAAGCTGCCCTAGTGTGAGTTCAGGAGCCTGCTCTTGAGGTAGTCCAGGGGTGGCACGGGCGAGGGGTCTTCCCCGTTCAACAGAGCCAGGTAGTAGCTGGTGTAGTCCCCAAACATAACGGCGCTGAGCATTTGGGCGAGCAGGCTCTGCCCCACCCCGTCCACTGTGCGGCACTCCACACCCGCCTTGCCCAGAAGCTCCTCTATCACCTGGTATCTCAGCTTGATGCGCGGGTGGAGGCTCAGGGTGTTCAGCAGCACTCCACACGTCTTCTTTCCCATCGGTCTGGGCCATTGAAGCCCCGCTATGGCGTTATGTCCCGCCTCCGGCAGCAGCTCCACAAAGGCCCACGCCTTGGCGTTCTCGTTGAACTGGGTTTTCCAGCGGCGGGCCACGCCGCAGAGCATTCCACCGCCGTAGATCACTATCAGCTTCCCGTGGAGGGTCATTGAAAGCTCTTTGGCAGGGTTATCGTGGGTGGGCGTCTGTGGCTCCAGCCGGTGGCCCAGGGCAAACAGGACCTCGGAGGCCTCCAGCACCGCCTCGTCGTTGTTGGCAACCAAATCCAGGTTTTGCAGCATGGCTAGAGGCACAAGGAAGCTATAGCCCAGGGCCGTCCTGGGTTCGCCCCGGTAGTCGATCAGGAATGCGGGTACGCCCTCGCTCCGCGCCAGCTGGAGCAGGCGTCCCCCGGTGGTTACCACAACCACCTTTGCGCCCCGCTGGATGGCGTCCTGGAACGCGGCAATGGTCTCCTCGGTGTTGCCGGAGTAGCTGGAGGCGATAACCAGCGAGTCCGGGCCCAGGTACGGCGGCAGGCTATAGTCCCGGCAGACGGTCACCAGGGGCGACCCGTTCTTGGAGATGAGGTCTCCCATCAGTTCCCCGCCTATGGCAGAGCCTCCCACACCGGCCACCACCACGTTCCGCACGTTTCGATAGTGGCTGGGCAGGCTGAAGCTCAGCCCCTGTTCCCAGGCATGGAGGCACTGGTAGGGAAGGTTGGCTATCCGTTCCCTCAGGCCGGAGGGGTCCAGGCTCCGGTGAAGTTCGGGGTCATCCAGTGAGGAAGTGACGTGGGTGTCCGTCAAAGGTCTACCAGCCCCCTGGCCTCTGACAGGAGGATGTCCACCCTGTCGGCGTTTTCGCCCTCGGCGTAGATGCGCAGGAGGGGTTCCGTGCCTGAGAAGCGGACGGCAACCCATGACCCGTCCTCCAGGATGAACCTGTACCCGTCAATGCTGTCCTGGCTTGCCACCCTCACGCCGCCGATGGCGTCCGGCCTGACGTCCGCGATTCTCCCGGCGATGGAGTCTCGCTGCTCAGTGGACAGGGTTATGTCAAGCCGGTCGTAGTAGTGTGGGCCCACCTTTTCGTAGAGGTAGTCCAGAAGCTCTGAAGGACGCTTGCCTGTCCTGACCATCATGTCCAGGATGAACAGGCCGCTGAGTATGCCGTCCCTCTCCGGGATGTGCCCACGGAAGCCGTAGCCGCCGCTCTCCTCCCCACCAATGAGCGCGTTTTCCTCCATCATGAGGGGGCCAACGTACTTGAAGCCCACGGGAGTCTCCAGGACTGGCACGCTGAACAGCTCACCCAGGCGGTAGATCATGCGGGACGTGGTTATGGACTTGACCAGCGGGCCGCGCTCCCCCCTGGTCTCCAGCATGTACAGGGCAAGCAGGGCGAAGACCTGAAGGGGAGAGATGAGCCGGCCCTTCTCGTCCACCAGGCCGAATCTATCGGCGTCGCCGTCCAGCGCAAAGCCCGCGTCAGCGTTGGACTCCGTCACCACCTGCGTCAGCTGCGTCAGATTGTCGGCTATTGGCTCGGGCTGGCGCATTCCGGGGAAGATAGGGTTACGCTCGCTGTGGATCTCATCCACAGTGGTCTTTCCACCGCCCATTATGGAGGGAACGTAGCCTGCCCCTGCGCCGTACATGGGGTCAACCACAATCTTGAGGCCGGCGTCTCTCAGGCCGGGGATGTCCAGCAGCCGGCCAAGGTGGGCCACGTAGGCGGAAGACGGGTCGATGTCCCGTCCGATGCCACCGGCCAGAGCCTGGCTCCAGGGAAGGGGGGCCTCTGCCGGGGCATTTGGGACGGCTCTTATCTGCTCTTCAATGGCGTCTGTTATCTCCGGGGATGCGCTTCCCGCGTATTCCGGCTTGTACTTGAAGCCGTTCCAGATGGGCGGGTTGTGGCTGGCAGTGATAATGACGGCCCCACCGGCCTGCCGGTCGACAATGTTGTACGTGACAGTCGGAGTGGGAGCGGGCCTGTCGCAGAGGAACGTGACTACGCCGCTGCCCGCCGCCGTCTCCGCGACCGTCCTGGCGAAATCTTCCGAGGCAAACCGCGTGTCGAAGCCCACCACCAGCCCCCTTTGGGCCAGGCCGCGCTGCTGCATGTACCGGACTACCCCCTGGGCGCAGAGGCGGACGTTGTCGAAGGTGAAGTCTTCGGCGATGATGGCTCGCCAGCCGTCGGTGCCGAACTTGATGGACATGGGTTGGCTCTCCTTGCTGAGAGGGTGTTTCAGTGAAAGGATACGGAGTCCGGCGCAAGGTTGGCGCCGGGCCACAGCGTCATCCCCCTGTGCAGTTGATTACCTTTGCCTATAGTTACGTTGTCTCCGATAATGCACCCCTGTCCCACCGTCACGGCCTCGCCCACGCTCGCGCCGTTGCCTACAATGCAGCCGTTGAGGCTGGCGCCCGGCCCAATGGCGACGCCCTTCCACAGGATGGAGTCCGTTATCTTGGCTCCCTCGCCCACCGTGCAGCTGTCTCCCAGGACCACCGGGCCCTCAATGACCGCCTCCGGGCCTATGAAGCACCCCTTGCCCAGCAGCGTCGCCCCCGATACCCTGGCCGAGGGGTGGACTGAGCTCTGGCTGTAGTCGGCGTTCCGGGCGGCTTTGGGGAGCATGTCGCGATGCACCTTCATGTAGCTGGCCGGAGTTCCCAGATCAACCCAGTAGGAGCGAGATCGGTATCCGTAGACGGGGGCGCCCATCTCCAGGAGGCTGGGAAAGAGGCCACGCTCAAACATGTAGAATTCCCCGGATGGGGCATGGGCCAGCGCCTCCGGCTCCACAAGGTAAATCCCTGCGTTGATCCAGTCGCTCGTGGTCTCTCCCGGCGACGGCTTCTCCAGGAAGCGGAGGACGCGTCCGCTCGCGTCCGTCTCCACCACTCCAAAGGCTGAGGGGTCTTCCACCTGGGTCAGGGCTATGGTGACCATCGCCCCGGACTCCCGGTGGAACCTTATCATGTCCTGCAGGTCCATGTCCGTGAAAATGTCCCCGTTGAGGACAAAGAAGGCGCCGTCCAGTTCCTGTTCCACGTTCTTGACCGCGCCCGCAGTGCCAAGCGGCTCCTCCTCAAGGGTGTACGAAAGGAGCGTTCCCATGCCCTGGCCATCGCCGAAATGGGACTGGATGACGTCGGGAAGGTAACACAGGGTAAGTATGGCGCGGTCTACCCCATGGCCCCTGAGGTGGCTGAGCATATGCTCCAGAAAGGGCCGATTGAGTATGGGCGCCATGGGCTTGGGAGTGTTGCAGGTCAGCGGACGGAGCCTTGTCCCCTCTCCTCCTGCCAGGATAACCGCCTTCATATTGCGGACCTCTTGCTCAGGCTGTGGCCTCTCCCTGTTCCCTTATCAGCTTCAGACCGGCCTCGGCTCGCAGGAGGTCTGCCTTGTCGGTGCGCTCCCAGGGGAGCTTCAGGTCATCCCTGCCGAAGTGTCCGTAGCTGGCGGTGTTCTTGTATATTGGGCGGCGCAGGTCCAGGTCTCGGATTATGACTGCCGGCCGGAAGTCAAAGTGCTTCTCCGTCAGCTGCTGGATGGTTGCGTCGTCCGTGTGGCCGGTGCCGAAGGTCTCGATGGATATGGAGAGGGGCTTTGCGACGCCAATGGCGTAGGAGACCTGTATCTCCGCTCGGTCCGCCAGACCCGCGGCGACAATGTTCTTGGCCGCGTAGCGGGCATAGTAGGCGCCTGAGCGGTCGACCTTCGTGGGGTCCTTCCCGGAGAAGGCTCCGCCGCCGTGGCGGGCGACCCCGCCGTAGGTGTCCACCAGAATCTTGCGTCCCGTGAGGCCCGTGTCCGCCACCGGGCCGCCAACCACGAACCTGCCGGTGGGATTGACGTGTATCTTTGTTTTGCCGTCCATCAGACGCTTGGGGATGATTTCGTTTATCACCAGCTCCGTAATGTCCCGTTTGATTACGTCCTGGGACACCTCCGGGGCGTGCTGAGCGCTGATGACCACCGTGTCTATGCGCTTGGGAACGCCGTAGGAGTATTCGACTGTGACCTGGGACTTGCCGTCCGGCCGGAGGTATGGGAGTATACCCTCCTTGCGGACGTAGGCCAGGCGTTGGACCAGCCTGTGGGACAGGGCCACTGACAGGGGCATGAGCTCGGGGGTCTCGTTGCAGGCAAAGCCCACCATCATACCCTGGTCGCCGGCCCCGATGTCGTCGGGGTTGGCGGCTCCCCGCTCCTTGGCCTCACTGGATGTGTCCACGCCCAGGGCAATGTCCTTGGACTGCTCCTGGAGCGACAGGACTATGCCGCAGCTCTTCCCATCGAAGCCGTAGGTGGGGTCGGTGTAGCCCGCGCCGTGGATGGTCTCCCTTATGACGCGGGAGACGTCCACGTAGGTGTCCGTGGTTATCTCGCCCATGACCGCCACAAGCCCGTTGGTGACGCAGGTCTCGCAGGCAACCCTGGCGTCAGGGTCCTTGGCAATGATGGCGTCCAGTATGGCGTCCGATATCTGGTCGCACAGCTTGTCCGGGTGCCCCTCCGTTACAGATTCGGAGGTGTACAGATATGATGGCGAGTCAGTGAATGTAAAGCCCATTGCATTATCTCCTCTACTGCGTTATCAAGGATTGCGGCGGCTTCACCGCCGCTCCTCTGGGCGCCTTCCTCCCAGCTAGGTACCTTCTTCCCAGCTCTCCAGGTACAGCTTCTGCTCCTCCGTGAGAGCGTCTATCCCTATGCCCAGTGACTGGAGCTTGATCTCCGCTATCTGCTGGTCTATGTCCGGGGGCACGGTGTGGACGTTCCGCTCCAGCTTCTCCGTCAGGGTAGCCAGGTACTCTATGCAGAGGGCCTGGTTGGCAAAGCTCATGTCCATTACGCTGGAGGGGTGGCCCTCCGCGGCGGCCAGGTTGATCAGCCTTCCCTCTCCCAGCAGGTATATCTTGCGGCCGTCCTTCAGGCTGTACTCCTCCACCGACTGGCGAATCTGCCGCTTGCCGTTGGACATGGCCTCCAGCGCCGGTATGTTTATCTCCACGTTGAAGTGGCCGCTGTTGGCAAGGAGGGCGCCGTCCTTCATCCGCTCCAGAACGGCCTGGCTTATAATGTTGATGTCCCCCGTTGCGGTGATGAAGATGTCCCCCTCCTGGGCAGCTTCCAGGATGGGCGAGACCTGGTATCCGTCCATAACGGCCTCCAGTGCGCGGACTGGGTTGACCTCCGTGACGATTATGTGGCCGCCCATCCCGCGAACCCTCATGGCAATGCCCTTGCCACACCAGCCGTAGCCGGAGACCACAACCTTCTTCCCTGCCCAGAGCACGTTGGTGGCGCGGGTGATGCCGTCAATGGTGCTCTGCCCGGTGCCGTAGCGGTTGTCGAATAAGTGCTTGGTGTCCGCCTCGTTGACCGCAATGATGGGGTACTCCAACATGCCTTCCCGCGCCTGGCTCTGGAGGCGCGCCACCCCGGTGGTGGTCTCCTCCGTGCCGCCGATAACGCCCTCCAGGAGCTCCCTGCGCTCCTTGTGGAGGATGGTCACCAGGTCTGCGCCGTCGTCCAGGGTGAAGTGGGGGCCGTGGTCAAGGGCGGAGTGGATATGCTGATAGTAGGTGGCGTTGTCCTCTCCGTTGATGGCGAAGGTGGGGATTCCGTATTCCGCTACCAGGGCGGCCGCCACGTCGTCCTGGGTGCTCAGGGGATTGCTGGCGCAGAGCGTCACGCTGGCCCCGCCATCCCTGAGTGTGAGCGCCAAGTTTGCCGTCTCCGTGGTTACGTGCAGGCAGCCCGACAAGCGCAAGCCCTGGAGGGGCTTCTCCCTGGCGAACCGCTCCCTTATGAGACGCAGCACATCCATCTCACGGGCAGCCCACTCAATGCGCAATACTCCCTGGCCGGCCAGGCCGGTGTCCTTTACGTGGCCTTGGGCTTGTGACAACATTTGTTAGCCATCCTCCTTAAAGGGAAGGTTGTTTTGCATTCAAGCGTTGGACGGCAGATGGGCGTACAGCCTGGTTGGCGGAAGCCATGCTCCGGCGGCAAATGGGCCGCTCAACAACGCCGAGCCTTTCGGAGTCTCCGCACAGAGGTCAGAGGGACTCCGTCCCTTTTTCTTACTAGTCTGTGCATAATAGCCGATTTCGTAGCGCGTGTCCACCGCGGGATTCCACCCCAGCCTACAGCCTGCCGCGCGCCAGCTCGTCCAGCCGGGTCTCCGGCCGGGCGCCTACGTGGCTGATTATCTCGGCGGCGGCTATCGCGCCCAGGCGGCCGCTGGTGGGCAGGTCGTAGTCGTGCGTGACGCCGAACAGGAAGCCGGCGGCGTAGAGGTCGCCGGCGCCGGTTGTGTCCACAACGCGCGCCACTGGCACGACATCTACCTCATGGACGGCTTCGCGGTCGGCCACTATCGATCCCTTCTCGCTGCGGGTGATCACAACCAGTGGACAGTCGCGGCGCGCCAGTTCCAGGGCCTCGCGCACGTCCGACGCCTGGTACAGGGACACGGCCTCCGCCTCGTTGGCAAACAGGATGTCTACGCTCTCCGTGATGAGGTCCCTGAAGGACTGGCGATGCCGGTCCACGCAGAAGGCGTCCGATAGGGTCAGCGCAACCCGGCGACCGGAGTCGTGAGCCAGCCGGGCCGCCAGCATCATCGCCTCCTTTGCCCTTGGAGCGTCCCACAGGTAGCCCTCCAGGTACGTTACGGAGTGGCTGCGGACTATGTCGGGGTCTACGTCCTCCGGGCCCAGCTCCGTACACGCGCCCAGGTAGGTTGCCATGGAGCGTTGGCCGTCCGGCGTGACGATGACCAGGCACCTGGCCGTGGGCGAGCCTTCCATAGCCGGCGGTGTGGTGAAGGCTATACCCAGAGACTCCAGGTCGCGATGGAAGGCCGCGCCCAACTCATCGTTGCGCACTTTGCCGATGTATGACCCCGTGCCGCCAAGGGAAGCCAGGGCGGCCATCGTGTTCCCAACCGATCCGCCGGACATCTCCACGGCGCTGCTCATAGCCTGTTGTATGACGGCTACGCGGTCGGCGTCCACCAGGGTCATGGCTCCCTTGGGCAGGCCGTGGGCCGCAAGGAAAGCCTCGTCAGCTTGGGCCAGGACGTCGACCATCGCGTTGCCCATGCCGACCACGTCCTTGAGACTGCTATCTCTATTCATGGTCTCCATTCTTTAGGGACTCCTGTACGACGGGTTGAACTCATAGATGCCCCGTAATCACCTACAAATCCCCATGCGCCCTGGATTCCCGCTTCCGGAGGAATGACGGTGGTGAGCGCCTTACACCGCCTTGCCCGCGTACGCGGGCATCCATCCCCGCCTGACCCTTCTGGATTCCTGCTCGGAGGCAGGAATGACGGTGTGGGGGCGCGGGCCATTTTCCCCGCTCATCCTGCGCTTGTCGAAGGGTACGAGCGGGGGGCCACACATCCGTAGTCTTCCCGCTCATGTGGTTCGACAGGCTCACCACGAACGGGGAGGGTGGCAACTCATAGCCTGCCCATTGCCCACGCATCAAGTGCGGGGCAAGCTCCGTACTTCACACGGGGGTGAGCGGGCCTACTACCCGGATCCCCGCCTAGCCCTGCTCTGACGGGAGGCCTTTCTCTATCCAGGCCGCGGTGCCGTCCTCGATGTTGAAGAGTCGGTCCGCCTCAATGTCCATGGCGGCGGCCATCTCGCACGCCAGGCCGCTGCGAACGCCCATCGCGCAGATGAACAGCAGGTCCTTGTCCTGCGGCAACTCGTCGATGCGGGACAGCACGTCATCCACCGGTATGTGCGTCGCCCCCGCAACGTGGCCTGTCGCCCACTCGTCCGGCCTGCGCACGTCTATAACAACTGCGTTCCCGCCGTCCAGCATACCCTTGGCCTCTTCCAGGCCCACTCTGAAATATGGTTCCCCGGGGTCTTGTCTTGGCATTTCAACCCACCTCTCAGCTAATGTACTTGCCCACCAGTAGGGCCAGCCTGTCGATGGCTTCCTGCGTGATCACTGCCCTGTCGGTCACAATCGCGTTCTCCAGGGCGGAGCCGCAGGAGCAATCCTTGGCCGGACCCACTCTGGTTATCACATCGGCCAAGATAGCCTTCGATACGGCGGTGTTCTTCGTCAGGTTCTCCACCACCATCTCCACCGTGACCGGTTCCGCGCTCTCATGCCAGCAGTCGTAGTCGGTGGAGCAGGCCAGTATAGAGTAGCACATCTCCGCTTCCCTAGCGAGTTTGGCCTCCGGCAGAGCCGTCATACCGATTATGTCCGCGCCCCAGGAGCGGTACATGTGCGACTCCGCCCTGGTGGAGAACTGGGGGCCGTTGATGATAACGAATGTGCCCGATGGATGGGCGCGCGCGCCCATCTCGGAGGCGCTGTTGTACAGGATGCCTCTCATCTCCGGACAGAATGGATCGGCCATGCCGACGTGGGCTATCAGGCCGTCTCCGAAGAAGGTGCTCGGCCTGCCGACGGTCCTGTCTATGAGCTGGTCAGGGACTATCATGTCCAACGGGCGTATGTCCTCCCTGAGACTCCCCACCGCGCTCACGGATATGACCCGCTCCACGCCCAGCGACTTCAGGGCGTAGACGTTGGCCCTGTATGGTATCTCCGACGGCATCAGCCGGTGTCCCCGACCGTGCCTTGGCAGAAAGGCGACGCCGACGCCGTTGAGGGTTCCGGTCACAATGGCGTCGCTGGGCTTGCCGAAGGGCGTGTCCGGGTAGACCTCCTCCGAGTCCTGCAAGCCCTCTATCCGGTAGAGGCCCGTGCCTCCTATCACGCCTATCGTCGCCTCAGCCATCGCTCACCAGCCTTCGCAGCGACTCCTCGTAGGGCGCGCGGGCTATGCCGCAGTCGGTGATAATCGCCGCAATGTACCGGCTGTGGGTTACGTCGAAGGCGGGGTTCCAGGCGTGAGTATCCGCCGGCGCGGTCTGAGTCGCCCCGTAACCGGTCACCTCCGCAGCCGCCCGCTCCTCGATTGGGATTTCGGCGCCGGACGCTATGCTCAGATCGATGGTGCTGACGGGCGCCGCCACGTAGAAGGGGATGCCGTACTGGTGGGCCAAGACCGCCAGGGAGAGGGTGCCTATCTTGTTGGCCGTGTCACCGTTGGCAGCGACCCTGTCCGCGCCAGTGATGACGCACTGGACCATGCCGCGGTCCATCAGGTATCCGGCTGCGGAGTCAACGACCAGGGTTACGGGTATGCCCAGCCGTGTTAGCTCCCAAGTGGTGAGTCGCGCTCCCTGAAGCCAGGGGCGGGTCTCGGTAGCCAGCGCCTGCTTGATACGGCCCTCCTCCCACCCGCGCCGGATGACTCCCAGGGCGGTGCCGTACCCGCCGGTGGCGAGAGCTCCGGTGTTGCAATGGGTCAACACTGAGGAGTCCGGGGGTATGAGGGATGCGCCGAACTCGCTGAGCCGTAGGTCGGACTCCCTGGTCTCATGGTGTATCCTGCGGGCCTCTGCGAGAAGGACGGCCTTCAAATCGGCGTCTTGGGCCGACTGCTCCGCCGCGTGCATCATCCGGTCCACGGCCCATTGCAGGTTGACGGCGGTTGGCCTGGCGGCAGCCAACTCCCGCGCCGCCTCTTGCAGAACGGCGAGGTCGGACTCCCGGTCCGCGGCCTCCAGGCCGACGGCGGCCAGCGCCATGCCGTAGGCGGCGGTCACGCCGATGGCCGGCGCGCCCCTGACCCGCATCTCCCGTATCGCCCGCCCGACCTCCTCCACAGTCCTCAACTCCAGGAACGCATCCTCCCAGGGCAAGCGGCTCTGGTCCAGCAGCCTCACGGACTCTCGGTCCCACTCCACGGGCGTTAGCTCAGTCAACACCGCCATATTATACAAGAAGCCGGGACTTCTTTCACCAGCACACCTCCCTTTCACCTCCCTCGCCGGTGTCCGACATGTGTCTGACCCTAATCACGGGGTTGACAAAGGCAAGAACCTTGTCTTAGAGTCGATATATGACTGACCAGTAACATTTGGCTTTTACTGGCTAGCTTGCCCAAAGAGGTCTCTGAATACTCGGTGACAGGGAGACAGAGAATACGAAATACGTACAGAAATGGGAGAGAAATGACTGACCGGCCGGATGATGCTGATACTGGCGATGTTCTGATCGAAGCACGCGAGAGACTCACCACAGAGAATCCAGGGTTTCGCTTGTCTTTTGAGCAATTCCTTAAGAAGTGGAACCACTACCTTGAAACTTTTGAAGGCTCGCCTCAGGCTAGGCGAAGGCGAACTACCTCCACAACCAAGTTCTTGCGATGACTGAGGACAGACACACCCTGCCATCGCAGACTCCTCTTTACCATTCCCTCCATA
Organism: Dehalococcoidia bacterium; assembly: GCA_965263185.1. Classification (GTDB taxonomy): domain Bacteria; phylum Chloroflexota; class Dehalococcoidia; order Lucifugimonadales; family UBA2985; genus JAPPHY01. The sequence continues at coordinate 604,987 of OZ253588.1, forward strand.
GCGGCCGATATGCTCGGCAAGAAATGATTCGCCAAGTGGAAGAGGCAACCAATAGGCGTTTGGTCGTCTTTTTTAGCTTGGCGCCGCTCTTCCCTGATGGGAATGATATTATGGGCTTCGGCGACCTATTGCACAATATCAATGATGCCCCCCTTGATCTATTGTTGCAGAGCCCGGGAGGCGATATAGATGTGGCTGAGAAGATTGTCAACCTCTGCCGTGCGCGTTCCGGTTCTTTCAGGGTGATTGTGGCAGACAGCGCAAAGAGTGCTGCAACTCTTATTGCTCTTGCTAGCGACGAGATAGTAATGAGCGATACCTCAGAGCTTGGCCCTATCGACGCTCAAGTAGAGATTGATACGCCGCAAGGTATTGTACGGCGTCCCGCGCAGTCCTTCTTGGATGGACTTGAAGCTATCAAGATGCAGGTTCAAGAGGATGGTGTGTTATCCCCCGTAGACTATCCACTCTTAGCCAATCTGGACCCTGCCCTTCTCGATTTCTGTCGGAAAAGCATTTTGCGCGCGCAGAGATTTGCGGAGAAATGGTTGCTTAAATCACAGTTGAAGAACGACGATGAGAAAGCAGCGCAAGTGGCTAAAGAGCTGGCAGACAATAATAGGTGGCTCTCTCACGGCGCAGTCATTGATGCTGAGGAGGCCAAGAAACTAGGCCTAACCGTTAGTTACTTGGACCATCAAGACCAACTATGGCAGAAGATATGGCGTCTCTATTGCAAATACCGTATAGATTCTCATATGGAGGGCTATCAGAAAATATTTGAGAGCGCACAGGTTTCTCTGCCATTCGCTTGATGGTTTGGCCTTTGGCTGATCATCGGTCATCGTTTCTCAGCCTAGATCCACGAACTAACAGGAACTGCTTCCCGGAGCCACTCTCCCACCCCGCGCCAACCCTTGACAAACCCCTGAAGCGGGGTACATCCTAACCGCGCTCCAACCAGGGGCCTAGCTCTCGTTAGGGGATACGGGAATGGCGCGAGCAGCCAAGACGACGATCGAGCCAAACTTCAAGAACCGCACATTGTAGCTGGCGTTGGAGTTGAAGGGCGGATCCAAGTACACCAGGTCCACCGATTCGTCCGGTACGTGGTCTCGCAGCACGGCCAGGTTGTCACCGTAGTAGAGGGTGTTGGTCATTTCAGCCTAATTAAAGCACATGCGCCAATGCGCCGCAACGAGGGGGGAGCGGGTTTGGGGTCCCGTTCCGCTCATCCCCTTCGACAAGCTCAGGACGAACGGAACATACTCGCCCGTTCGTGTGGTTCCCTCGCCCGTTCGTGGTGAGCCTGTCGAACCACATGAGCGGGGCCGATGAGGGCGGTTGACGCTGGGCGGGCAGGCGGTCACAATGAGGGGTGTCCGCGCCCCTTGGCCGGGCGAATCTGAATCCGGTGTGGTCTACGTTGAAAGCGCCTTCGATCACTCAAACAGGCTCTCTTCCGCTGAGCTATTCCTTTGACTCGCTGCCTCACCCGGCGCGGCTCTTTCCCGCTTTCCGGGATCTCCCCTACCCCACGCTGCTGGACGGCGCCATGCCGGGCGCATCGGGCGGCAGGTTCTCGTACCTGACGGCGGACCCGTTTCTGGTGATGCGAAGCCGCGGCCGCCGCGTAACCCTGCTTCAGGGCGGCGCGCTTCAGGAGATGGAGGGCGACCCGTGGTCGATGCTGCAGGACCTTCTCCGCAGGTACCGCGTTGAGCGGTCGCCGGGGCTGCCTCCATTCCAGGGCGGCGCTCTTGGCTACTGGGGCTACGACCTCGGCAGGCATCTGGAGCGCATCCCATCGCTGGCGGAGGACGACCTCGGCCTTCCTGAAATGTACCTCGGCCTGTACGACTGGGCGCTGGCCTACGACGAGGCCACAGGCCAGTCGTTCCTGGTCTCCTCCGGGATGCCGGAGGGCGATGCCGGCCGGGCCGAGGCCCGCGCGGCGGAGGTGATGCGTCGCCTGGACGCCGCGCCGCAGGACGCCCCGTCCATCGCTTCGCACAACCCAGTGTCCTTGCAGTCCAACTTCACCCAAAAGTCGTACATGGCGGCGGTGAGGCGCGTCAAGGAGTACCTGGAGTCCGGGGACGCCTACCAGGTGAACCTGTCCCAGCGATTCCACTCCCCCTTTGAGGGCGACCCCTGGGCCCTGTACGAGAGGCTGCGCCGGTTCAACCCCGCGCCTTTTGCGGCCTACCTGGGCTTCCCTGAACTGGAGGCTCTCAGCGCGTCGCCGGAGGAGTTCCTGCGACTGGAGGCGGGCCGCGTGCGCGTCCGGCCCATCAAGGGAACGCGGCCTGTGGGCAGCAGCGTCGAGGAGACGGCGTTGCAGGCCAAGGAGCTGCTTGCCAGCGAGAAGGAGCGCGCGGAGAACGTCATGATCGTCGACCTGCTGCGCAACGACATCGGGCGAGTGTGCCGCATCGGGTCGGTGGCGGTCCCCAGCCTGTTCGCCGTGGAGCGGCACCCCACCGTGCTGCACCTGGTTTCCACCATAACCGGCGAGCTGCTCCCCTCCGCGGACGCCGTTGACCTCCTGAGAGCGTGCTTCCCCGGCGGGTCCGTGACGGGCGCGCCCAAGGTGCGAGCTATGGAGATCATAGAGGAGTTGGAGCCTGTGCGCCGGGGCGTCTACTGCGGCGCAATCGGCTACGTCTCCTTCAACGGCGACATGGCCGCCAGCATCGCCATCCGCACCCTGGTCATTACCCAGGGCGGCGTGTACCTACAGGTTGGAGGCGGGATAGTGGCCGACTCCGACCCCGAGGCCGAATACCAGGAGACGCTGCACAAGGCGCGCGGCCTCCGCCTTGCCCTGGGATGCGATGACTGACGCCGTACCGACGCTGTACGTCAACGGTCGGTTTGTGTCGGAGGCCGAGGCCCGGCTGTCGCCCCTGGACCGCGGGTTCACCCTGGCCGACGGCCTCTTTGAGACTATGGTGGCGTTGGACGACAGAGTGTTCCGCATGGAAGGCCACCTTGCCCGGATGCAGCGGGGCGCGGAAACGCTGCATCTTCCACTGCCGCCCTCCGAGGAGCTGGCCAGGGTTGTCCTGGAGGCCATACGACGGAACGGCTACCCGCGCTCCGTGGCGCGCCTTACGGTGAGCCGGGGCATAGACCACGGCCGCGGGCTGGACGTGTCGCCAGACATCGAGCCTTCCGTCGTCGTGCGGGTCACGCCCTGGCAGGGGCCGTTGGACTCCGCTCCGCCGGGCCGCAGGCTGGCCTCGTCGGCCATGCTCCGCAACGACCGGTCGCCATTGTCGCGGGTAAAGTCCCTGTCCTACGTGGAGGGCGTGGCGGCGCGCCTCGCAGCCCAACGCGCCGGCGCCGACGACGCCCTGCTGCGCAACACACGGGGCTTTGTGGCCGGCGGGACATCCAGCAACGTGTTCATTGCCGCAGGCGGCAGGCTGCTCACTCCGCCGGAGGAGGACGGCGTTCTGCTGGGCATGGCGCGGCTCACCGTCCTGGAAGAAGCGAGCCGCTTGGGCATCCCAGCCGTAGAGCGTTCGCTGGAGCCGGAGCAGGTCGCCGGCGCGGACGAGGCGTTCCTGACCAACGTGGTCCTGGGCCCGGTCCCGGTGGCCTCGTTGGACGGCCGCCCCATTGGCGCGGGCGCGCCGGGGCCGGTGACGCAGAGGCTGGTTCAGGCTTACTGGGATCGGGTGAAAGCTGATCTGAGCTGACCCAGGACCGGTTGCGCCGCTATGGTAGCGCCGTGTTTTCTCAACACACGTTGAGAAAACCGCGACGCCTGTCCTATTGATATAATTCGTACCTTGATATAGGATTGGTATAGTAAAACATCACCAAACGGAGCAGTTATGGATGAATTAGACCTGAAGATCGTTGGGATTCTCCAGCAAGATGGTAGAGCCTCCAATGCCAGGATAGCGCGTCAGCTGGGGGTAAGCGAAGGGACTGTCAGGCGTCGACTCAAACGGCTGATGGATGAGGAGGCTATTCAGGTGCTGGCTCTTCCGGAGCCAACGAAGCTGGGATACACCACCGAGGCTATCGTCGCGCTCCAGGTGGACCCTGGCAAGATAGAGGACGTGGCGGCTGAGCTTGCAGGGGCGCCCGAAGCCCTGAACGTCTCCGTAACTACCGGGGCATTTGACCTCTTTGCCTGGGTGGCGCTGCCCTCGCCGGAGGAACTGCACAATTTCCTCCTGACTACGGTTGGGAGAATACAGGGGGTCAGGCGCAGCGAGACCTTTGTAACCATGTCCGTGAAGAAACGAACCTTCACGCGGCTCTCCTGATGCCCGGCCTTCCGATGGCAAGCGCAGCGTCCTCGCTGTGCCCCCCACGTCCCATACCGCCCGGGAGCCTCGGTTTGCGTCTGCGTTGGCCGCCCTCAAAGGACTCGAATCTCCATAGAAGCGCTGTCATGCGCACTGGATCTTTGCCTATTCCGATATCGACCTGCGACCGGACAACGCCGGAGGCCGGCGATGGAAGCGCGGCCCTGCGCTTGAATGGAACTGCTTTCCCATGATAGGGATCGCTTTCGGCTTGATGGCGGCCAGCTGTTGGGGCTTGAGCGCCGTTCTGATCCGGTTGGGCTTGCAGGATATTCGCCCCACTACCGGCACGTGGCTGTCGTTGCTGCCGGGGGGCATCATGGTGATGTGCCTGGCCGTGGCCTTCAACCTGAGCGACATATACGAGCTGGCGGCCATCGCCTTCCTCTGGTTTGCCCTGGGGGGGCTGTTCAACTTTGCCATGGGCCGGTACCTGAACGCCGTCAGCATACAATCGGTGGGGGTGGCTCGCGCCACTCCGCTGTTCAGCACCGCGCCGCTTTTCTCCACCTTGCTGGCCATAGTCTTCCTGGGAGAGACTCTAACCCCGTGGCTTCTCCTGGGCACCGTGACCATTGTCAGCGGGATCATACTCATAACCAGCGAGCAGGCGCGTTGAAGGCCCCTCAGACGCCGGCGACCGGTCTGCGCCGTGTCTGGCTGGGATACGCGGCCGCCATAGGGGCCGCTATGTCCTACGGCGCTGCACAGACCATTGGCAAGCACGTCACCACCGAGTTTGCGCCGCCCCTGGTAGGCACAGCCTTTGCCCTGCTCTTTGGGTTCCTTTACGTATCCATCATGTTTCACCGGCACATACCCACAGACCTGCGCACTTCACGTCGGCGCGGCTTCCTGTGGTTTGGGCTGTCCGGAATCACATCCTCGACAGGCGTCGCCCTGCTGTACTTTGGCCTCAGCAAAGCGCCCCTGGTGGTGGTCTCGCCCGTAGTCGCCATCAGTCCTCTGATAACGCTCGCCCTGGCCCACGTCTTCCTTCAGCGTCTGGAGAGGATCACTCGGAGGACCATCATGGGCACCCTGCTGGTTGTGGCAGGCGTGGTCATAATCACCCTTAGCCGGGCCATCTCCTGAGGCTATCACCATGTCAGTAATGGCAATAATGCTGGCGCTTGTGGCCGTCCTGTTCTTTTTGGGGATAGGAGGCGTGTACCTGCTGCTGAGCTTCATTAGCAGGATGACCGAGCCCAAGGAGCAGGACGAGGGGAAGAAGTAGCGCAATGCGCCCTAGCTCTGCCTGTACCGGTTTATGATGGGCAGCCGCCGGTCCCGCCCGAAGGCCCGCGGCGTGATCTTGACCCCGGGCGGGGCCTGCCGGCGTTTGTACTCGTTGCGGTCCACCATCGCAATCACCCGCCGGACGGTCTCCGCGTCAAAGCCCATGTCCACCATGTCGGCGTAGCTGCCAAGCACTTGAGCGGGAAATTGGCGTAACCTACAAGACCGCATGGCGAATGTTCAAGCAGATTCGGACTCTCATGGCTCAGGACGATATGGTCCTGTTTGGGGAAGTGGAAGTCGATGAGACATACATCGGCGGACGGCGGCCTGGCAAGCGCGGTCGTGGAGCCGAAGGAAAGACCATTGTAGCGGGCATGGTGCAGCGTGGTGGGCAGGGTATTGTGAAAGTCGTCCCCGACGTGAAGGCCCGTACCCTTCTACCCATGATTCAAGCGCACATCCCACAAGGCCAGACGGTCTACACCGACGAGATGCTCAGCTACAACCGTCTATCCGGCCTGGGATACATGCACGAGACTGTCCAGCACTCCGCCAAGCAGTACGTTGTAGGGAAAGTTCACACCAACAACATAGAGGGGATGTGGAGCAACGTAAAGCGGGGCATCGACGGCGTTCACCATGCCGTGAGTCCAAAGCATCTACAGGGCTACCTGGACTCCTACGACTACAGATTCAATCACCGGAGCGAAGAGACTCCGATGTTCGTTCAGCTTCTGGGTCGGGTGGCTTCCGTATAGGTTGCGCTGCCTTACCAAGCAGCTTCTTAAACGCCTCTTTGGTCAAAGGTCCCTTCTTATCCTCGTTTTCTGTTTCCTTACCCATGTTCTCTCCTCGGCAAACCAGCCAAACTATCACGGACCTCTCGGAGGGTGGTAAAAGTCTCGATTTTATCTTGGTTAGCCTTTGAGGTATTAGTGTATAGAAGGAAGTACCTAGGCCCACGAGCTTCGGCAATCTGGTCTGTTATGCGGTCTAACTTGTTCACAAGCATTCTCAAGATGTCTTTTAACGGTGCGTTGCGCCGTAAGGATGCCTTCTTCTTACCCTTCCCATGAGTCAGTCCACGCACCCAGACGACACTTATATTGGCGGCGGACAATAGACCCTCGTGTTCTGTCTTGGAGCGGTCATCCTTCGTAATCCAAGTTTGATTAAACCGTCCCATCCCCGGTATGAGATCCTCGTCTGGTGTCCCTTTATCAGCGAGAACTATTGGGAAACCAACTGCTTTGAGCGCTTGGCCTATTATAGGCGGTAAGCTTTCATCGTAGCAGTAAGAAACTTGGCTACGCTGCGAGTTGATTTTCCCAGGCAATCGCCGCCTCTACTTGCTCCGTTGGCAATTGATACGCCAATGCAACCCGGTCTGGTGGGTCCCCCGCTTCTACCAGCGACCATAGGACCTGCGTGGCTATTCGAGTCCCTTTAAGGCAAGGTTCACCAAAAGAGATTTTCGGGTCGAGAACAATGCCTTCTTGGGGTTCCCATATTGTTGGGAGCTCATTCTCGCCGAACGCCATGTTGTGCATAGGACCTACAAAGAGTTCCTCGAAGTCGAAAGCTGACTGCCAGTTCTTGGTGATGGCGATTGGAATACTGTTCTCCCGAATGTAGATGTGCAATCCAGAAATCCATAGGGGTTCCATAGCAAATGGGTGAGACCACCCCCGTGCAGCCCGCAGTTCATGATGTGCCTTTCGTATTTCCAGTGATGTGACCCCGAGTGCACGGAAGACAGCGATCATTCGTAAGCTCACAAGGTCAAGGAATGTTAAGGCCACCTCTTCTCCCCGCAGTCCAGTCAGATATTGCCCTGTCAGCCCATCTCTAACCCATCGGAACAGATGGCGAGTAGTAACACCTTCACTAGGGTGGTGGAGCTTAGGGGACGTAGCTTGAATAAGTGCGACAGCATCTACTACCGGATAAACACCTGAATGTATCGGTCTCTTGATCGTTGCCACCTTAGTTGACCTCCCGTCCTTGTAACTTGTATGATTGAATAGGACGGATGAGGCCCAAACAGGCGGGCAGTCACCCCGCTCGTTTGAGCTATGCGGTGTATTTTGTTACTGCATCACTTGAGGCAACGCCGCCGCAAGGGCATGGAAGAGGTACACACGTCCCTTGCCCTCATGGTATGGCGCATGCATTGATTATCTAGCATAAGCAGCATCGGCGTCAACTAACGGGATGACCCACCTTTTGCCAAACTCACAATTGCACGTTACGTGACGTTAGGGGACAATCACCAAACTCTTCTTACCCAATCAAGGCTCAGTATTTGAAGTTCTGTGAAGCAGGCGGACACGGCTTCGGGGTACACGTCCAGGTACATCTTCTGTCACTATGCATACTGCCATGCGCCCTAGCTCTGTCTGTACCGGTTGATGATGGGCAGCCGCCGGTCCCGCCCGAAGGCCCTCGGCGTGATCTTGACCCCAGGTGGGGCCTGCCTGCGCTTGTACTCGTTGCGGTCCACCATCGCAATCACCCGCCGGACGGTTTCCGCGTCAAAGCCCATGTCCACCATGTCAGCGTAGCTGCGGTCCTCTTCTACGTAGGCTTCAAGTATCCCGTCCAGCACGCTGTATGGCGGCAGCGTGTCCTGGTCCGTCTGGTCGGGCTTCAGCTCCGCGCTGGGCGCCTTCTCAATCACGCTTTGCGGGATTGCGTTTGTGGGCGCGCCGCGCTCGTTGCGATACCGCGCAAGGTCATAGACCAGGGTCTTGGGCACGTCCTTGATTACGGCAAACCCGCCGGCCATGTCACCGTAGAGGGTGGCGTAGCCCGTGGCCATCTCGCTCTTATTGCCGGTGGTGAGTACCAGCAAGCCGAATTTGTTGGATATGCCCATGAGAATGTTGCCCCGGATGCGGGTCTGGAGGTTCTCCTCGGCCACGTTGGGCGGGCTGTCACGGAAGGGCCCCGACAGCATACTCAGCATGGCCTCAAATGCCTCTTCGATGGGCACGGTGATCAGCTCTATGCCCAGGTTATCAGCCAACGCGCGGGCGTCCGTCAGGCTGCCATCGGAGGAGTACCTGGAAGGCATTGCTACGCCAAGGACGTTCCGGCTGCCCAGGGCGTCCGCCGCGATGGCCGCTGTCAGGCTGGAGTCTATGCCACCGGACAGGCCAATAACCACCTTCTCAAAGCCGCTCTTGCGAACGTAGTCTCCCGTCCCCAAAACCAGGGCGGAGTATACCTCCACAATTGGGTCTAGGGGCGCGGCGATGCAGCTATCCAGGGCCGCCTTTGGGTTTGGCGGGGCGTAATCGGAGTGATGCGCCACCTGGGCCGCGCCCATCGCGCTCAGGATGGGGCGCTCCTTGCGCGGCCTGGGGTCCCGAAGCCGGTGGCGAAAGACGGCGTCCACGTCCAGGTCCACCACCACCAGGTCTTCTTCGAACTGCTTGCCGCGGGCCGCCAGTTCTCCACCCTGATCGAACACCACGCTGCCGCCGTCGAACACCAGCTCGTCCTGCCCTCCCACCAGGTTGGTGTATGACACGTACACCTGGTTGTCGGCGGCGCGGGTGGCCAGCATCCGCTCCCGGAAGCCCAGCTTCCCGGCGTGGTACGGAGAGGCGTTGATGTTGACTATGACCTCCGCGCCCGCCTCTCGCTGCGCGGCGGTAGGCCCCAGGGCGTACCAGATGTCCTCGCAGATGTTGACGCCTATGTGGATGCCATTAACCACGAATACCGGGCACTGGGAGCCGGCCTTGAAGTAGCGGTCTTCATCGAAGACGCCGTAGTTGGGCAGGTAGATCTTGTGGTAGACGCCCAGAAGCTGCCCGTCGTGGGCCACGGCGGCGGCGTTGTAGATGTCGCCCTGGGAGTCGACGAAGCCGACCACCACGGTTATGCCTTGGGAGTTGGCCACTACCTCCCGCATCCGCTCGATGTTGGACTGGATGAAGGAGGGCTTGAACAGCAGGTCCTCCGGGGGGTAGCCGGTGATTGCCATCTCCGGGAAGACCACGATGTCGGCCTGCTGCGACCTGGCCTTGCGGACGTACTCCAGAATCCGGGCGGTATTGCCGTCCAGGTCGCCGACGGTGGTGTTGATCTGGGCCATGGACAGACGTAGTTTGCGCACGCTGCTAGCTCACTTGAATGTTGTCTTGGTTATAGAGTATAGCACACGATGGAACTCGCCCTGCGCCCGCGCTCGGACCCTTTGCGCCGGTGAGGCAGGCGCGGCGAGCGGCAGTATCGTTCCAGCTACGGCCGGGAGCAAGGTTGCAGAGGGCGGGCCGTTGAATATACGGCCTGAAAAGCGGCCGTGGAAGCGCGCCTGGAGGCCGGGCTGTAGTAAAATGTACGCGTGGCCCGACAGGCTCAACGGGAGGGGGCGAGCGCCCTCCCGCTCACGCCCTTCGACCAGGCTCAGGGTGAGCGGTGGGATTTACTCCCGTTCATGGAGAGCTTGTCGAACCATTTGAGCGGGGACCTCAAGGAGAGAGCAGAGACGAATATGCTTGCATACGATGAGAAGGTGACAATCAAATACCGGGACGGCGGTGTGGTCGGAGGGTGCCGGATGATTGGATGGGTGGACGGCGACGCCGGTTCAAAGAGGTGGCACGGGGAGCTTATGCCAATAGCAGGGCAGCCGTGGGAATTCGCCGTTGCATCGATCGAGGGGATCGGGCTGCAAGTGGAGTGCGCGGACGGCGCGACTGCCAGGATACTTCCGCCCACCGTCACCGACGCCCTCAGCACAGGCGTACGCTGCACCTTCGAAGGGGTCTGGCCGCCGCCCAGGCCAGTGAGTTAGCCGCGGTGTAGGTGGAGCCACTGAGGAAGGCTGCTCCTTTGGAGAACACATCATACGGACGCTAATAGCTCCGCCCATCTTCGCCGGTGCCTGATGTCTGACAGGTAAGAATCCAGCTTAGACCCCACCTCCAACAAGGAAGTCTCTCCCGCCCTGCTTCGCCAATGCCCAGGGTACTCGCGGCCGGGGCAGCAGCGCGGATGGCCCCGGATACCCTTGCCCCCAACTTCCACCTTCCCTATAATCACCACACAGGCTTGAAGAAAGGCGGGGCGCTCATGGATGGCCAGGACTCTCAAGACACAGGGACATACCGGGCGCTGGAGAGCGTGATCGCTCGCCTGCTTGGCCCCGGGGGCTGCCCCTGGGACCGGGAGCAGACCCACCAATCGCTCAAGCGTTACCTCCTGGAGGAGTGCTACGAGCTTATGGAAGCCATCGAGGACGGCGACCCCAAGCACATGATCGAGGAGCTAGGAGACGTGCTTGTGCAGGTGGCATTTCACATACAGCTTGCCCAGAATGAGGGCGCCTTCGGCCCCAGGGAGGTGTTCGCCTCCGTCAACGATAAGCTGGTGCGCAGGCACCCCCACGTCTTTGGCGACGGCGAGGCTAGCACCGCTGAGCAGGTGAAAGCAACATGGGAGGACGTAAAGCAGAGGGAGCGAGGCAGCTCATCATCCCGCCTCGGCAGCATACCCGGAGACCTGCCCGCCCTGGCCCAAGCCCAGCTGCTCCAGGACAGGGCCTCGCTGGCGGGGTTCGACTGGGACCGCCCGGAGGGCGCGTTGCAGAAGGTAGAGGAGGAGGTCCGAGAGCTCTCAGAGGCCGCGACCCAAGAGGATAAGGAGTCTGAGATGGGGGACATCCTCTTCTCCCTGGTCAACTCCGGCAGGTGGATGGGCATACGGATGGAAGACTCCCTGCGGCAGGCCAACGGTCGGTTCTCCAGGCGCTTCGCCCAAATGGAGACCATGTGCCGGGAGAGAGGCGTGGACTTTATCGACCTGCCCCTGGAAGGAAAGGAAGCCCTGTGGCAAGAGGCCAAGAAGATAGTTGGATGATCCAAGCGTACCGGGACTCTGCGCGGAAGCTCGGCGGTTTCCGGCCGGAGGTCCGTAGAAAGAAGGGTAACAGCCATGCAGTTCAATATAGCTCTCCTCCCAGGCGACGGCGTTGGTCCTGAGATTATCGCTGAGGGCGTAAAGGTCCTCCGGCGCGTCCAGGAGCTCACGGACTCCACCTTCAACGTGGAGTCCGACATTGTGGGTGGCATTGCAATCGACGAGGTCGGCGCTCCGCTGCCCAAATCAGCCCTGGACCTGGCCCGCAGGAGCGATGCCGTCCTGTTCGGCGCGGTGGGAGGGCCAAAGTGGGACAACCCACTGGCTCCACACCGCCCGGAGGACGCGATCCTGGGTCTGCGAAAGGCTCTTGGCCTGTTCGCCAACCTGCGCCCGGTCAAGGTCTTCCCGTCCCTGCTCAACTCCAGCTCCCTAAAGCCATCGGTCATAGAGGGAGTGGACATACTCGTGGTTCGCGAGCTTACCGGCGGGGTCTACTTCGCCAAGCCCAAGAAACGGTGGCAGACCTCCCGGGGCAGAAGGGGCGTGGACACCCTGCGCTACACCGAAGGCGAAATCGAGCGCGTATTGCGGGTCGGTTTCGAGTTGGCACGCAGACGACGCAACAAGCTCACCTCCGTGGACAAGGCCAACGTCCTGGAGACCTCCCGCCTGTGGCGAGAGATTGCGATTGAGCTATCCTCCCAGTACCCGGACGTGGAACTGGAGCATATGCTGGTGGACTCCTGCGCCATGGCCCTGGTGAGGACCCCCACCCGCTTCGACGTGGTGGTGGCCGAGAACATGTTTGGCGACATCCTGACCGACGAGGCAGCCATCCTGGCAGGCTCCCTGGGAATGCTGCCCTCCTCCAGCTTGGCCGGCATACCGCAAGAGGACGACAGCAGTGGAGGCCGCTCCCTGGGCCTCTACGAGCCTATTCACGGCAGCGCCCCCGACATCGCCGGCCAGGGCAAGGCCAACCCCATTGCAACCATCCTCAGCGTGGCCCTCATGTTCCGCTACTCGCTCGGGCTCTCCCAGGCGGCCTCCGCAGTGGAGGCGGCCGTGGAGCAGGTACTGACGCAGGGATACCGGACGCAGGACATCGCCGAGCCGGGCGCCGGGGATGCCCTGAGCACAAGCGAAATGGGCCAACGCATAGTCGATGCAATAGCTCTCTAGGGGTGGTTACGCTGGAGCGCGGCCTCGGGTATTAAGGGCAACCATTCCTGCGAAAGCAGGAATCCATCCCTGGGGCGCGTCCCTGCCCGCTCGTGGGCTGGAATGACGATGGGACCTCCGTAGGAGCGGTTCGCGAACCGCCCCCACTACAATGTTGCCCCTTGTGTCCCAACTCTCCAACGTCGTCGTGCCCGCGAAAGCGGGCATCCAGAGGGAAGAGGATGGGCGCCACATAGTAAGAGGCGGTAGACCCCACACTTTCGCAGGGGTGGTTACGCTGGAGCGCGGCCTCGGGTATTAAGGGCAACCATTCCTGCGAAAGCAGGAATCCATCCCTGGGGCGCGTCCCTGCCCGCTCGTGGGCTGGAATGACGATGGGACCTCCGTAGGAGCGGTTCGCGAACCGCCCCCACTACAATGTTGCCCCTTGTGTCCCAACTCTCCAACGTCGTCGTGCCCGCGAAAGCGGGCATCCAGAAGGAAGAGGATGGGCGCCACATAGTAAGAGGCGGTAGACCCCACACTTTCGCAGGGGTGGTTACGGTGGAGCGCGGCCTCGGGTATTAAGGGCAACCATTCCTGCCCCCGAGCAGGAATCCATCCCTGGGCGCCGCCCCCCGCGCCCGATACGTAAGCAGGGGTCTACAGCGGCTCCTCCGGCGTCGGCTCAGTTTCACCACCCCGCAGAAAGACATTCCTGGCCGGGAAGGAAATCTCGATTCCCTCCTCCTCGTAGCGGCGGTAGAGCTCCTTTACAAAGCTGTGCTTTACCGTCCAGGACTCCAGGTAGTTCATGGAGCGCATCACCACCCAGAAATTGATGTTGGAGTCCCCAAAGTCCGTATACCACACGGTGGGCTCGTAGCCCTTCACGGAGCCGGGGGTCTCCTCCAGCACCTTCCGGGCCACCTCGACAGTCACCCGCTCAACGTGGGCCAGGTCGCTGAAGTAGCTGACGCCTATCTGGAGGTACACCGACATCTCCTCGTAGGGGTAGGTGAAGTTGGTGGTGACGTTGTCGGCCAGCTTGGAGTTGGGGATGAAGACGATGTTGTCCGACAGCAGACGCACCCGCGTGGTGCGCCACCCAATGCCGTCTATTGCGCCTATCATCCCGTTGTCAAGCTCCACGTAGTCCCCCACGCGGATGGAGCCGTCCGTCATCACGCTGAGGCCGGCAAACATGTTGGTGAGCGTGCCCTGGAGAGCCAGGGCCACGGCCAAGCCACCAATGCCAAGACCCGCCAGCAACGGGGCAATGGATATGCCCATCTGGTCCAGGATAATCAGACCGCCCATCACCATGGTAACGATAGCGACAATCTGCGTCGCCATTGGGATCATCGACTCCATCACCCTGCCCTGGCCCGTCCTCTCGCCCAACAGGCCCAGGCCCCACCTGATGGCGTCGTCCTGCACCCTTATACCGCCGTACAGCACAATGGCTATGCTGAGTATAACGAACACCCTTACGAGCGCGGCGTGGTAGTCGCTCAGGAGGGGCAGCCCGTTCAGCCCCACGTACAGGCCGGTCACCACAATCCAGAGGGACAGCGCCCCGTCCAAGTCGTCCACCAGGTGGGCGCGGATGCTGCCCGGGCTGGCTCTCCGCAGCCTGGCCTTGAACAACCTGAAAGCCAGCCTCACCACCAGGGAGGCGACAAGCCCGCCCAGTATGGCCGACCCCAGAAAGACAAGGTCCCCTACGGTCACGCCCTGTATGACTTCACCGTCCATTATGGGTGCAATGGTAGCCGTCCCACCGCGTCCGGTCAATCCTGCGAAACCTCGTTAGGGGGAACGCGTCGCGCGGGCCGAGACCCCTGCCGTTGGGTTATAATGCGTTCAGCCATACGGGAACCCGGCCCCGGGGAGAACGCTACGAAAGCATCGGCCTTGAATACGGCAATCCTCTCCGCGCTCGCGGCGGTGGTGGCCTCCACCATCGTTGCGCTGACGGTCGACCGCTTCAGCTGGGAGGTGGACTTCACCCTGTGGCTACAAGGGTTCGACCTGGGCGAGGCTCGGTTTCTCCGCGGCTGGATATTCTGGATGGGCGTAAGGGGAGTGGCCGGCGCGGTGATGCTGGCGGTATGCCTGCTTCTCTGGCTACGGCGTTGGCGGCTGGAGGCCGTCTTTGTGGCCCTGGTCTCCGTGCCGGACCTGCTGAACATCCTCATCAAAGAGGTCATAGGGCGGCCCAGGCCCACGGCGGACCTGGTGGACGTGGTGATAGGATTCGGAGGCATCCAGGGCCACGGCTTCCCCAGCGGCCACGCTGTCCACGTAGTCCTGTTCTACGGCTTCCTCCTGTACCTGGCGCGCCTCTACCTCCCCAACACCGCGCAGGCGCCCGCGCTATACGCTGCGGGCGGCGCCTACGCCCTGCTCACCGGGCTGTGGCTCATCTACGACGGACGCCACTGGCCCCTGGACGTAATCGGAGGCTACGCCTACGGCGCGTTCTACCTCCTGGCGCTGATAGCCGCCTACAACTGGGTCCTGAAGCGTCGTTCCGGCGAAAGCACTCACGACCGTCGTTCCGGCGAAAGCAGGCATCCAGGGCCGGGGCGGGAGTAGGGTTCCGTTCGCCCTGAACTTGTCGAAGGGCATGAGCAGAACGAGCCCCTACGCCTGCCCGCTCGTATGGTTCGACATGCTCACCACGAAAGGGCGAAGGGTTGGCGTGAGCGGCGCATTGACAAAGGAGGTTGAACAATACAACATAGTCACGCTACCATCGCGAGTCCGCGAGCTACAGCAGGTTGCCAAATCCCATCTCCGGGAAGAGGGCTCCATATGTTCAGAAGCATATTGCCAATAACCATCCTGCTGCTGATTTTGACTGGCTGTTCTGCGGCTGAGGTTCCAGCTAATAGTCCGACTCCAGGGCCTACGTGGACACCAACACCTCCGCCAACTTGGACCCCTGAGCCAACCTGGACGCCGGCGCCAACCTGGACGCCAGCGCCACTGCCAAGTCCTGCGTCCACCTTCACACCGACACCTGTGCCTACGTCTACGCCAACTGCGACACCTACGCCCTCGCCTGTTCCCACATCTATACCCACGCCTGAGCCGACACCAACTTCCACACCCGTTCCCACGTCTACCCCTACCCCTACGCCTGTGCCTACGCCCCTCAGCCTTTCAGCTATGGTAGAGAAAGTACGGCCGGCGGTCGTAAGGATCACCACCGGTGGGAACGTGGGCACCGGCTTCATCTTCCGGCTGGACGGGGAGGCCGCCTACGTTATGACAAACAACCACGTTGTTACCGGGTACTCGGTCGCGACGGTCCAGGTCTGGGACATTACGGACTACAATGGAGCGGTTATTGGCACGGACTCCATCCGGGATCTTGCCGTGATCCGCATTTGCTGCGGCAATTTCAAAGCGATCCCCTTTGGCGAGGAATCGGACGTGGTTGTGGGTACAGAGATTGTGAATATAGGATATGCCCTGGCGCTCAGGGGACAGGCTACGGTCAGCACGGGTATCATTTCGGCAGTGCGATACGACAGCCATCGGTCGGCCGACGTCATTCAGACCGACGCCTCCATAAACCCTGGCAATAGCGGCGGCCCCATGTTGACGCTGGATGGAAGAGTGCTTGGAATCAACACGTTCAAATATGTCGGTACAAGTGTAGAGGGGGTGGGGTTCGCTCTCTCCGGCCCGTACGTTCAGAGACTGCTTCCCAATCTGCTGTCAAGCCAGACCGTCCCGGTGGGTCCAACCCCGGAACACACCCCATCCGTTACACCCACGTCGAGCGCACTCACCATTTTGCATGGGCCCCTGGCCGGTAAGCTGAAACTGGAGCGGGGGCTCACCGCCTTCCTGATGGCGAACAGCCAGCACGCGGGAGACATGGGTATGGAGGCCACTTTCTATAATCCCGACGAGGTGACCGACTGGTACTACGGGTTCACCTTTGCCAGTGAAGCCGGGGCGGCGGTTTTGGCCCTGGTTACGGATGACGGATATTGGGCTGTGAGCAGGTGGATCAGGGGCCGGGGCCATGAGATTGAGGAAGCCGGCTTGCTTCCTCTGGGAGCTTTAAAAACGGCAGACAGCGCCCGCAACCACGTCAAGGTCATTGTTGTGGGCGATGCGCTGACCTTCTACGTAAACGGGGAGCGCGCCTCCAGGGACGCAGATATCAGCGTCTTTGAAATAGACACTGGCGGCGAGTTCGGTATTTTTGTTGGGGGAGATTTCCCGTGGCGCAGCAACGACGATGAGAACCCGGTTTTGTGGTATGAGCAATATAAGGTGTGGAAGCCGTAAATGTAGTACCTGGAGTGTGGAATTCTTGTTTCACGTACCATCGTCGGCTGTGGGTAAGGAAGGCGGGGTATAGCCGCCTCAAGGCAACCATTGCTATGAAAAGCCTTCCCCATACTACGGTATGTGACAGGAACCCAGAGGGGAAAGGTGGGCCCTGCCACCATTATACTTGGGGATTATATACGTTTTACCCGCGCTCATAGCACAAAGAGCCTTATCACACCCACGATGGCCGCGAATGCCGCTAGCAAGATGATAAGCTCCCGACCTGCCCGGTGCCAACCAAATCGCACGGCAGCCCAACGGGGATATTTCAACCTGAACAACTCCCTCTCAGTGACCTTTGCAATAGGTGTATAGTAGCCTCGCCCATGATGCCTAAGAATCCCTTCGGCAGCTATCTGCTCCAATACATGGCAGTCAATGCCAGACATATTACCTGTGACGCGCCCCAACTGACATGCAGTATCCAAAATCCAGAAACGGTCTCCAGGGTCCAAATCTATATTGTCTCCGACCTTAGCCCTAGTACAAATTCGTAGCCAGTGCCTACTACGGGAATCCATCTCTCCATAGGTGCGCCTATCGGTGCGCCACCCAACAAATCGACTGTGAACTTGCTGAAACATCTAACGTTACACTCCTCTGTCTCTACACTCTAGTTACCCCGAATCCACCGAAGGACACGGATGGGCGGCGTGAGGACCGGAGAAGGGGGATGAGAGAGCTACAGGGGAGATGGCCTGGGCTCGATTGGGGTAGATGGGAGGTCGGCGGAGGGACTTCAGTCACCGCACAGGCCCCCAATGGCCGTCTGCGGGAGCTGGGATGCGCGGGATGGCAAGAGAATAGGCAGCAGGGAACTCCCGCGGAGCTGGTTGGTGCGAGTTGGCGGGGACGTTGGGTCAGTGGCGGAGGGCGCCGTCAGGCTGGGAGTGGAATGGCTCGCAGCCGGGCCAGGGCGCGACTGAACTGGGTATCCCAGGGCCAGCGCCGGGGAAGATGCAGGGTCAATCGGCGTGCCGAGCGAGTGAGCCGTCCGGCCAAGGCGAAGACCCGTCGTCTGAGGGTCTTGGTGGTCACGATCTGCTCACCCAGGCCGATGCGGGCTGTCCAGCGGGCCAGGTTGTGTGCCATCACCTGTACCGCCAGCCAGGCTCCGTTGGCGGCGAAGCGGCCGGACGGCATGTGGTTCAGTCCGACACCGTACTTGAGGTCGCGTATCGCATTCTCGATCTCGGCGTGACGGCGATGATCAGCCTCCAGTTCGAGCATCTCCCCATCGCGGTCGGTGATGAAGCCGTGATAGCTGTAGGTGGCGAAGAGGGCCAACTGGGAACCGGGCGTGGGTTTCACCCGCCGGACGATGAGCCGCACCGGCGCGGCGTCGGGCTCACTCTGGAAGGGGATATAGGTGGTCTCTGCCACATCGGCGGCGCCGTCCATCCAGTAGGGAATGGGAGTCCAGTCCTCTTCTGGTATGGCCTCGATGACATTGTGCAGGCTTTTGTGCTGGCGGATGGTGATGGAGAAGCGGACATCCATCTTGCGGCAGACGGATACCACGCTATGAGCGTAGAAGCCGCTGTCGGCCCGCATCGTGAGTTGTCCCCTGGCCCCGGCGTAGCGCACCCGCCCCACCGTCTCACGCAGGAAGTGGGCGGCGCCGCGGGCGGTGTTGGCCCGGCCCTCGCGCAGCCGGGCCATCAGCACGTCTCCGGTTCCGGCGGCGACGGCCAGCAGCGGGTGATAGCCCCGCTGACCGGTGTAACCATGGTGGCGCGCCCCTTCCTTGGCCAGTCCATAGGTCTCGCAGATGGTGGAGTCCAGGTCGATGGTCAGGGGCCCGTCGCCGGGTCCGGCCCCGGCAGCCCAGGCCCGGGCCAGCAACTCCCGGCTAACCCGGTCCAGTTGGCGGACATGGCCCCACCTGAAGCTGCGCAGGAAGGCGCCCAGGGTGGAGGGAGCCTTAGCCGTGAAACCGAGAACGCGGGCGGTCCCGCCGGCGCGTAGCACATCGGCGTCGTCGATGCAGTCGCCACCGGCCAACGCGGAGGCCACCAGCGTCATCATCTTGTCACCGGTGTTGGCTCTGCCTTTTGCATGGCCCAGGTCCAGGTGCCGGTCAACCAGTTGGGGCAGGCCAAGGCGCAGGGCCAGGGTGGACGGAAGAATCAGCCCGGCATTGGCCACCAGGCGGTGATCATCGAAGGCGATGCGGATGCGGTCGGGTTGGTGGCGTGGTAGCATCTATTGGGTGCTCCTTTTCCGGGACTGGTTTGCTGTTACAAAACCATTATCCCAGATTCAGAGGAGCACCCTTTGGCCACTTCAGGACGCTGACCCGACGCCCTCCTTCGGTGGATTCGGGGTTACCCTTGAGCTAACTCTTGCACTACTTGCCGCAGCAACTCTTCTTCTCTACTCTGACGTATCTTCAATTTTGGGGTCAGAATGTCAGAGGAACGCAGGGTAATGATGAGCGCACGGGTTACGTTGTCCTCCAAGAAGCTCTCACGCTCCGCATCATCGAAGCCACCGTGGCGGTAGGCATGGAAGACGTTGAGATGTTTATCCAAGATGTCTCAGCGCTCAGAAAGCGGCCTTCTCCGTAGACCCGCCCTCTTCGCCGGCTTGCTTGATGCGCTTTCTGATGCCCTCTTCAAGGGCCGCCCACGCCAGCAGAGCGCACTTTATCCGTATGGGAAACCTCTTCACACCGGCCAGCGCTCCCACCTCGCCCAGCCCCTCAAGCTCCGTTTCGGAGGGGTCTTTGCCCTGCATCATCCCGCGGAAGAGGAGGGAAACCGCCTCGGCCTCATTCAGGCTCTTGCCCTTGATGACCTCCGTGAGCATGGAGGCGGAGGCCTGGCTGATGGAGCACCCACTTCCCTTAAAGCTCACGCCGTCCACCAGGCCGTCGTTCAGCTTCACACGAAGGTAGACCTCATCACCGCAGAAGGGGTTGACCCCCTCCGTCTCGATGTCCGCGTCCGCAAGCTGCTCCTGGTTCCTGGGGCTGCGGTAGTGGTCGAGAATGATCTCCTGGTAGAGATCGTCCATGTCGGAGAAGTCGAATTTCTGCATAGGCCGGCTGCCGAGCGTCCCGCTTACGTCCTGGATGGCGTCCGAGAAAAGTATCTCAGGGTCTCCTTGATGGCGGCCACCAGCAGGTCCACCTCCTCCTCCGTGTTGTAGACGTAGAAGCTGGCCCGCGCCGTGGCGGGCACGGAGAGCTTGCCCATCAACGGCATGGCGCAGTGGTGCCCCGTCCTGATGGCGATTCCCTCCCTGTCCAGCATAGTGCCTAAGTCGTGGGGATGGACATCCTCGGAGTAGAAGGAGACGATGCCGCCTCTCTGCGCCGTGTCCCTTGGGCCAAAGACCTTGACGTCCTCAATCTCCTCGAAGGCTTTGAGGGCGTACTCCGTTATGTCGATTTCGTGCTGCCGGACATTCTCCATGCCCAGAGCCTCCAGGTAGTCGATGGCCGCGCCCATCGCAATGGTATCGGCGATGTTGGGCGTGCCGGCCTCGAAGCGGAGGGGCAGGTCGTTCCAGGTCGCGCTGTCGTCCCAAACCTGCCGCACCATCTCGCCGCCGCGCAGGAACGGCTCCATGCCCTCAAACACCTCATGCTTCACGTAGAGCGCGCCTATGCCCGTTGGGCCGAGCATCTTGTGGCCGGAGAATGCTAGGAAGTCGCAGTCCAGGTCTTTCACGTCCACCCTCAGATGGGGCACGCTCTGCGCGCCGTCTATCAGGACTTTGGCCCCCACGCGATGCGCCGCCTCCGCAAGCTCCTTCACAGGGTTTATGGTGCCCAGGACGTTGGACATGTGGTTCAGGGTGAGCAGCTTTGTGCGTTCGGTCAACAGGCCGTCCAGACCGGAAAGATCAAGGGTCTGCTCCGAGGTCAGCGGGATGAACCGCAGCGACGCGCCCTGCTCCTGAGCGACCTTCTGCCAGGGCACCAGGTTGCTGTGATGCTCCATATCCGATATGAGAATCTCATCGCCGGGGCCGATGTTCTGCCGCGCCCAGGTTTGCGCCACCAGGTTGATGGCCTCGGTGGTGTTCCTGACCAGCGCCAGGCTCTCGGCGGATGGGCTGCCAATGAAGTCGGAGCATTTCTGACGGGCCTCTTCGTACTTCTCCGTCGCCTCCATGCTCAGTGCATGGACGCCCCTGTGTATGTTGGAGTTGTACCTCTCGTAGAACTCCACCAGCGCCTGGATGACCTGGGTTGGCTTCTGGGAGGTGGCGGCGTTGTCCAGGTAGACCAGGGGCTTGCCGTAGACCTCTCTGGATAGTATTGGGAAGTCCTTGCGGACCGCTTTTACATCTAGCATGGGTATTCTCTCCCCTTCCCGGCAGGGGGTTGGCCTCTACTCTCCCAGCCACTCGCGCAGGGTGTCCTGCACCAAGCCGCCGATTTGCGAGCGGAACGACTCGTTGGATATGCCGTCTATGACCTCGCTCAGGAACGCCCTCGTCAGTAGGCCGCGGGCGGCCTTCTCGTCTATGCCACGGCTCCGCAGGTAGAACAGCGCGATCTCATCCATCTGTCCGCAGGCGGCGCCGTGCCCGCACTTTACGTCGTCGCAGTATATCCAGAAGGCCGGCTTGGTGTCGGCCTCCGCCTGGTCCGACAGCAGCAGGTTCTTGTCAACCTGGTTGGCGTTGACCTTCACCGCCCCCTCTCGCACGATTATGCTGCCGTGGAAGACCGACCGCGACTTGCCGTCCAGTATGCCTTTGTAGAGCTCGCGGCTGGTGGTGTACGGCTTGGCGTGATCGATGATGACCTGGTTGTCAACGTGCTGGACGCCGTTCACCAGGTAGAAGCCGTTGAGGGTGCAGGAGCAGTCCTGGTCCAGTGTGATTAGGTTCAGGTTGTTCCGAGTCAGCCTGCCGCCCATGTCTATGTTTACGGAATCAAAGCGGCTGTCGCGCTCCAGGGCCACGTTGGTGGTGGTTATGTGGTACGCCTGCTCGCTCTGTCTCTGCGCCTTGTAGTACTCCACACGCGCCCCGGCCCCAACCACCACCTCAGTCACCGCGTTGACGAAGTATCGGCCGTCGGTGACGCCCTTGTGGTCTTCGATTATGGTGGCCTTGCTCTCCTTGCCAACAACAATGAGGACGCGGGGATGAGCGACCGTCCCCTGCTCCCCGGAGGTCGTCAGAAACAGCAGGCGGATGGGGTCCTCCACCTGCGCGCCGTCCGGGACGTGCACAAACGCGCCCTCGTGGACAAAGGCCGTGTTGAGCGCGGTGAATGCGTTGCTTTCGTAGTCGGCGTGGCGCGCCAGGCTCTGCCGCACCAGGTCCGGCGACGACTGCATAGCCTCTGACAGGTTTGTCACCGTCACGCCCGCCGGAAGGGAGTCAGTCAATGAGAGAGCGCCATCGTAGTGGCCGTTCACAAACACAATCTGCGGCCAGCCGGGTTCGCCCAAGCCGGCTTGCGCCACGTCCGCAGCGGCTGGCTGCGGGACTTGAGGCGCCGGCTGGATAGGGAGCCGGGCAATCGGCCCCACGTCCGTGTATTTCCACTCCTCGTTGCCGCGGCGCGCGATGGGAAAGCCCAAGTCACGGAACTTGGAGATGGCGGCCTTGCGCAGGTCGCGGGCCCACGAGGGGTCGCGCGCCGCGCCGTTACTCTCAAACGACTCAGACGCGGCCAGGTACGCTTCTTCTTGAGTTGCAGGACGCTGGGTCATGTGCTTAGCTTGAGGACTGGAGGGCTTCGGCTGCCTTCTCCAGATCGTCGTAGCCCTGGGACTCGATTTCAAGGGCCAGCTCTTTCCCGCCGGACTTCACAATACGGCCGTTGATGAGAACGTGAACCATGTCGGGTACGACGTAGTTCAGGATTCGCTGGTAGTGAGTCACCAGTATCAAGGAGTTGTCGGGCTTCCTGAGCTGGTTGATGCCGCCGGCCACTATCCGCAGGGCATCCACGTCAAGGCCGGAGTCCGGCTCGTCCAGGATGGAGAGCTTTGGGTCAAACACTGCCATTTGCAGCACCTCGTTGCGCTTCTTCTCGCCACCGGAGAACCCCTCGTTGACCGAGCGCTTGGTGAGGTTGCGGTCCATCTCAACGATGTTCACCTTATCGGTGAGGAACCTGTCGAACTTCAGGACGTCCATCTCCTCAAGCCTCTTGCTCTTCTGGATGGCGTTGTAGCCCGCCCGCATGAAGTGGTCCAGGCGCACGCCGGGCACTTCTATGGGGTGCTGGAAGCAGAGGAATATGCCGGCCCTGGCCCGGTTCTCAGGCAGCATACCCAAGAGGTTTTCACCCTCAAAGAGCGCCTCGCCGGAAGTGACGGTGTAGGAGGGATGGCCCGCCAGCACGTTGGCCAGGGTGCTCTTGCCAGACCCGTTAGGTCCCATGATAGCGTGAATCTCTCCCGCCTTTACGTGGAGGTTCACCCCCTTCAGTATCTCAACGCCGCCAATGGAGGCGTGCAGGTTTTTTATCTCAAGCATCGACAAACCCTTTCTCGTTTTTATCCTACAGCGCCTTCCAGGTTCATCTCCAGGAGCCTGGTGGCCTCTACGGCGAACTCCAGAGGCAGTTGCTTGAACACGTCTTTGCAGAAGCCGTTGATTATCAGCGAGTGCGCCTCTTCTGTGGAGATGCCACGCTGGTTGCAGTAGAAAAGCTGTTCCTCGCTCACCTTGGAGGTGAATGCCTCGTGCTCCAGGTGGGCGGTGTTGTTTCTCACCTCCACGTAGGGGGTGGTGTGCGCGCCGCACTGGTCGCCCAGCAGCAGGGAGTCGCACTGGGTGAAGTTCCAGGCGTTGGTGGCCTTGGGCATTACCCGGATCAATCCCCGGTAGGTGTTCTGGGCGTGGCCTGCAGAGATGCCCTTGGCAATGACGGTGCTGCGGGTGTTCTTGCCCAGGTGCAGCATCTTGGTGCCGGTGTCGGCCTGCTGGCGCGCCTTGGTCAGGGCCACGGAGTAGAACTCGCCAATGGAGTTGTCGCCCAAGAGTATGACGCTCGGATACTTCCAGGTGATGGCGGAGCCGGTCTCAACCTGTGTCCAGGATATCTTGGAGTTGACTCCCTGGCACTTGCCTCGCTTGGTGACGAAGTTGTAGATGCCGCCCTTGCCTTCCTCGTCGCCCGGGTACCAGTTCTGAATCGTGGAGTACTTGATCTCGGCGTTGTCCAGCGTTATCAGCTCCACCACCGCTGCGTGCAGCTGGTTCTCGTCCCGCATCGGAGCGCTGCACCCCTCCAGGTAGCTGACGTAGCTGCCCTCGTCGGCGATGATCAACGTCCGCTCGAACTGCCCCGAACCCTCGCTATTGATGCGGAAGTAGGTGGTAAGCTCCATTGGACACCGCACGCCCTTGGGAATGTAGCAGAAGGAGCCGTCGGAGAAGACCGCCGCGTTCAGCGCGGCGTAGAAGTTGTCCGTGTACGGCACAACGGAACCAAGGTACTCTCGTATGAGGTCCGAGTGGTCCTGTATGGCCTCCGACATGGAGCAGAAGATGATCCCCTGCTTTGCAAGCTCCGCCTTGAAGGTGGTGGCGATTGACACGCTGTCGAACACTGCGTCCACAGCCACGCCGGCCAGCCGCTTCTGCTCCAGCAGTGGTATACCCAGCTTCTCGTAGGTACTCAGGATCTCCGGGTCCACGTCGTCCAGGCTCTCAAGCTTCGCCATGGCCTTGGGGGCCGCGTAGTAGATGATGTTCTGGAAGTCGATCGGCGGGTAGTCGATGTTGGCCCAGCCGGGTATCTGCTCCTTGTCCAGCAAGGAGAGGAAGTAGTTGTACGCCTTGAGCCGCCACTTCAGCATCCATTCCGGCTCGTTCTTCTTCGCAGATATGAAGCGCACTACGTCCTCGTTCAGGCCGCGAGGAGCTACTTCCTCCTCCACGTCTGTAACGAAGCCGTACTTGTAGTCCTGCCTTGCAACGTCCTTGACAACCTGGTTTGTAGTGGTCAACCGCTCACTCCCTCCGGCATCTCCTCATCCCTACCGCCCGGAAACAGGCTCAAGGAGACACGCTATGGCAACATCCGGGTCTGAGAAATTCCCGCGGATGGCTCTACGATAATTGTAGACCTAATTGGTCGACAATTAGCATATCACCGAGAGCCAGCCAGGTCAATAGTCGCTGTGGGGGCTCCCGCGCCACCGGAACAGCCCGACGCTCCAAGGCAATTGTGGGGTACATTCATTGACTTAGGGGTGAGCCGGTGATATAGTCTGGCGAAGACCATCATCAGAGGATGTCCCGTGGAAATCCCTCACCTAAAAGAGCTCCGCAGATCCTACGGCTTCGACGAGGTGGCTATCGTCCCTGGGGACGTGACCGTCAACCCCGACCAGACCAGCATCGACTTCACCGTGGGAGGGTTCACCTTCGCCGTGCCCTTCCTGGCCTCCTCCCTGGATGCGGTGTCCTCGCCCAAATTTGCCATATGCGTTGGCAAAGTGGGGGGACTGGCAGTCCTGAACCTGGAAGGCATCTATACCCGCTATGACGACCCCGAATCCGTAATCCAGCACATCATCGAAGCGCCCCCGGAGCAGGCCACGCCGCTGCTTCAGAAGATTTACTCCTCCCCCATCAAGGAAAACCTCATAGGCGAGCGGATAGAGGAGGTCAAGGCAGCCGGGGTTCCCTGCGCCGTGTCCCTCACCCCAGCCAACGCCAAGCGTATGTCTCCCATCGCCGTTGAGGCGGGGGCGGACATCCTGTTCATCCAGTCAACCGTCACCACGGCCCGACACATATCGAAGAGCGAGCAGGGCCTTGACCTGTACGATACATGCCGTCAGTCGCGCGTCCCCGTGGTGGTTGGCAACTGCGTCACCTACGGCGCCGCCCTGGAGCTTATGGATACGGGGGTACAGGGCATCCTGGTAGGCGTTGGACCCGGCGCCATCTGCACTACGCGAGAGGTGGAGGGCATCGGAGTCCCCCAGGTCACCGCAACCCTCGACTGCGCCGCAGCGCGGGAGGAGTACTACCACCGCACCGGCCGATACGTATCCGTCATCACGGACGGCGGTATGCGGACTGGTGGAGACATCTGCAAGGCCATCGCCAGCGGAGCGGACGCGGTGATGCTCGGCACCACCTTCGCCCAGGCTGAGGAGGCTCCCGGAATGGGCTACAACTGGGGCATGGCCAGCTTCCACCCGGCGCTCCCGCGTGGCACCCGCATAAACGTGGGGAACAAGGGCCCCCTGGAGCAGATACTCTTTGGGCCGACCTCCGTGACGGACGGCACCCAGAACCTGGCGGGAGCCCTTAGAGCGGCTATGGGTATGTGCGGCGCCTTCAGCATAGCGGATATGCAGCAGGCGGAGCTTGTTATTGCCCCGGCCATCAAGACCGAGGGCAAGTACTTCCAACTGGCCGGGCGCTGGTAGCCGGAACGGCCTGACGCTCTTAACCGATTGGTTTCCCTCTCTCTCCCTTCCATTCAGCGCGAGCAGCCCGCAGGCTCATAGCCTGCTCCGTTCCCCGTTCGGAGTCGGGGACGGGACTTGATACGGGGGTGAGCCGAGTTCCCTTGGCCGCTCGTGATGAGTTCCCTTGCCCGTTCGTGGTGAGCTTGTCGAACCACACGAACGCCCGCAACCGCCACCCGTTTTGATTCCGCCATCCTTCTGATATACTAAGCCCCACAACAACTACGATTGAGGGGAAGATCGACTATGGCTACAGCCATAACCAGGGGAAAGCATCTTCTATCCATAGCCGACCTCTCCGTTGAGGAAGTGGAGGGGCTTGTCGGGAGAGCGGCAGACCTCAAAGGGAGGCCGGCTCCTCAAGTCCTGGCAGGAAAGTCCGTGGCCCTTCTGTTCGAGAAGCCTTCCCTGCGGACCAAGGTGAGCTTTGACGTAGCCATACACCAGTTGGGCGGCCATCCCCTGTACCTTGGAAGGGACGAGGTTGGCATGGGAACGCGCGAGCCTGTGCCCGATACCGCCCGCATCCTGTCCCGCTACGTCAGCGCAATGGTGGTGCGCACCTTTGCCCAGGCCACCCTGCAGACGCTGGCAAGCTATTCGTCCGTGCCCGTTATCAACGCTCTGTCCGATGACGAGCATCCCTGCCAGGCGCTGGCCGACCTGCTCACCATCCACGAGGCGAAGGGCGGTCTGAAGGGGGTGAAGATCGCCTATATAGGCGATGGCAACAACGTAGCCACCAGCTTGGCTCTGGCTGCTGTATCCGCGGGAGCCAACTTTACCATAGCCGCTCCGCCCGGCTATCACATACCGGACGCCGCCATGGATGAAGTCATCAGAAGGGAAAGGATTACCGGAGTCAGGGTTACGCTCACGGAGAGCCCACAGGATGCGGTCAGGGACGCGGACGTGGTGTATACGGACGTGTGGACGAGCATGGGACAGGAAGCGGAGACGGAGCGCAGGCGCGCTGCCTTCGAGTCCTACCGGGTGGACGCCGACCTGCTGGCCCTAGCCAAGCCTGACGCCATGTTCATGCACCCGCTTCCCGCCCACGCCGACGAGGAGATCGCGCCTGGGCTGCTGGAGCATCCCCAATCCGCTGTGTTCGACCAGGCGGAGAACCGTCTTCACGTCCAGAAAGCTATATTGGCCGAGTTACTCGGCTAGAGGCCACCTTCGATATGACAACGCCTCTGGTAGCAATCGTGGGACGGCCCAACGTGGGCAAGTCCACCCTCTTCAACAGGTTGGCAGGACAGCCCCTGGCTATCGTCTCAGAGGCGCCGGGCACCACCAGAGACCGGGTAACTGCAACCATCCCGTGGAAGGACCACTCTCTCATACTGGTGGATACGGGCGGGATAGAGGTGGCGCCCGCCTCCAACCTCTGGGAAATGGTGCGGGCGCAGGTGGAGACGGCCCTGGAGGAGGCGGACGCCATCATATTCCTTGTGGACGTGGTGGATGGCGCCACCCCCGCAGACGTGGATATCGCTCAGTCCCTGCGTCAGAGGGGAAAGCCCGTGGCGCTGGCGGTGAACAAGGTGGACAACCCCAGGAGGGAACTGGACGCCACCGAGTTTTATGCCCTGGGGTTGGGAGACCCCCTGCCCATCAGCGCATACCACAACCTGGGCGTGAGAGACCTCCTGAGCCGGCTTGACGACCTGCTGCCCATACCCCCTGAGGAGGACTCAACCCAGGATGGACTGAAGCTGGCAATAGTGGGCCGCCCAAACGTGGGCAAGTCTATGCTGCTCAACACCATTCTGGGACACCAGCGCGTCATCGTCTCCGAGATACCGGGCACCACCCGCGACGCCATAGACATACCCTTCTCCTTCGACGACAAGCCCGTTACGCTGATAGACACGGCGGGGGTAAGGCGGCGAGGGCGCATTGAGGTCGGCATCGAAAAGTACAGCGTCCTGAGAGCTGTGAGAGCCATAGAGCGCGCCAACGTATGCCTCCTGGTCATCGACGGCACGGAGTCAGTCACCGCCCAGGACACGCACATAGCCGGGCAAGTCCTGGACGCCTACAAAGGGGTGGTTGTGGTGGTGAACAAGTGGGACCTGGTGGAGGGAGAGACCGACATGGAGCGGATGACCCTGGAGGTACGCCGCATGCTGAAGTTCGTACCGCACGCTCCCATATGCTTCACCTCCGCCCTGACCGGCGCGGGGGTGCAGAAGACGATAGAAACGGCGCTGGCAGTCTATGAACAGGGGAACCGGATGGTGTCCCGCGGCGCCCTGGAGAGGACGCTGATGACGGCGGTAGCCGACCATCTGCCGCCCAACCGCCGCGGAAGACCCCTGAAGATCTATAGAATCTACCAGAAGGGCGTCAACCCGCCCACCTTTGTCACCTTTGTCAATAATCCGGAGCTGGTCCACTTTTCCTATCAACGCTACCTGGAGAACCGGCTCCGTTCGGCCTTTGGCTTTGCGGGAAACCCCATTCATCTGATATTCTCCACAAGGGGTAGGAGTAGATGACGTTCGGCTTGCTGGTCGCTGTGTGCTACCTCTTGGGATCCCTGCCCTTCGGCCTTCTGGTGGCGCGGCTCGTCCGTGGCATAGACGTGCGACGGTACGGGAGCGGCAACACGGGCATGACCAACGTGCTGCGAACGCTGGGCATATGGCCGGCCCTGCTAGTCCTGGCGCTTGATGCGGGAAAGGGCATCTTGGCCGTGGCGCTAGCCAAGGCCATAGACCCAACCCCGTCCCTGGAGGTTGCCGCGGCTCTCTCCGCCCTGATGGGCCATATCTGGTCGCCGTTTCTCGGGTTCCGGGGAGGCAAGGGTATCGCCACCGGAATCGGCGCTCTCTGCGCCCTGTCTCCCCTGACGGGCCTCATAGTGATCGTGGTGAACCTGCCCGTCGTCGTCATCTCGCGGTACGTCTCACTGGGTTCCATACTTGGTTCGGTCACAGCGTTGCCCGCAATGCTACTTCTTGCGATACTTGCCCCATCCCTCTCCCTTGGAGCGCCTTCGTTCATCTACCTCCTCTACCCGTCCGTAGCAACCCCCATGGTAGTATTCAAGCACCGCGATAATATACTGCGCCTGGTCAGAGGCCAGGAGCGCAAGCTGGGGGAGTCCTCCATGGGGGCCGCCGGCTGAATCGGGGTATCCGTTATGGCAAGAGTCGGCGTAATAGGCTCCACAGGTTGGGGGACAACCCTGGCAATCGTCCTGGCCAACAACGGCTCAGAGGTCCTGATGTGGGCTCGAACCCAGGAAGAGGCCGCTGAGCTGGAGCAAGCCCGCGAGAACCTGCGGCTGCTGCCGGGAGCCGCCTTCCCGCCGGGGATGCGCGTCACCGCCTCCCTGGAAGAGGCCATCTCCGGAGCCGACATGGTGGCAATAGTCGTCCCGTCCCGGAGCCTTCGAGAGAACGTACGCGGCCTGCTGCCTTACGCAAGTCCCCGCTCCATATTTCTGAGCGCCACCAAAGGCCTTGAGAAGGCTTCCGCCAAGCGGATGAGCCAGGTCATGGAAGAGGAGCTGCCGGAGGCTTTCCATGATCGTATCAGCGTGCTATCCGGCCCCAACCTTGCGCGGGAGATAGTCCAGGGCATGCCGGCGTCCACCGTCATCGCCTCTCGCAGGGAGGAGGTTGCCCGGAGCGCCCAGGAGCTGTTCATGTCTCCCAGCTTCAGGGTGTACACAAACACCGACGTGGTGGGCGTGGAGCTGGGCGGCTCCCTGAAGAACATCATCGCCCTTGGGGCGGGGATCTGCGACGGCCTTGGCTACGGAGACAACGGAAAGGCAGCCTTCATCACACGGGGACTTGTGGAGATAACGCGCCTGGGGGTAGCCGCCGGGGCCAACCCCCTCACCTTTGCGGGCCTGGCCGGCCTGGGAGACCTGGTGGCCACCTGCTCCAGTCATCTAAGCAGGAACAGGTACCTGGGCGAGCAGCTTGCCGCAGGGAGAAAGCTGGAGGAGATCCTGTCCTCCATGAAGAACGTGGCAGAGGGGGTTGACACCACAGTCGGCGCCCTCACTCTGGCCTCCAGGCTAAACGTGGAGATGCCGTTGACCCAGGCCATCGGCGACGTACTGTTCCAGGGCTTGAACCCGCTCCAGGCGGTGGCAGACCTCATGGGCCGGGCTCCGGGGCCGGAGTGGTCCGGCGTCCAACCCTGAGATTCGGAGGCAGGCATCGAAGGGCTGCGAGGGCCCTTCCGGCGGCGGCCTGCCGTTTCCCCCGACGTGCAGGCTGTTGACGCGCTGGTGGGATTACCTTACCCTAAGAGAGTTGGATAGACTTGCGCCGGGATTTGGGCTTCCAGTTTCTTCACTATGTACAAAAAGACGGTAACGGACAACGGCCTTCGCATACTGACCTCCCACTTGCCACACACCCAGTCGGCGAGCATTGTGTTATACGTTGGGGCAGGGTCCAGATACGAGATCCCGGAGGAAGCGGGAATATCCCACTTTGTGGAGCACATGTGCTTCAAGGGCGCTCCACGATACCCCACCTCCAAAGAGGTCAGTGAGGCCATAGAAGGGGTGGGCGGAGTCCTAAACGCATCCACGGACCGCGAGCTCACATCCTACTGGTGCAAGGTCCCCGTGACCCACTTCCACAAAGCCCTGGACGTCCTGGCAGACATCGTAAGCGCCCCCCTGATGGACCCGGAGGAAATCGAGAAGGAGCGGTACGTCATTCTGGAGGAGCTCGCCATGAGCTACGACGTTCCCAGCTACCGGGCCGATCTGCTAATAGACGAGGTGACGTGGCCCAACCAGCCATTGGGAAGGGACGTGGGGGGAACTCGCGAGTCCGTTCTCAACATAACCGGAGACATGCTGACGCAGTACATGCGCCGGCAGTACACCACACCCAACCTGGTGGTCAGCATAGCCGGGAACATAGGCCACGAAGAGGCCGCGGAAGCCGTTGACCGCAGCTTCAGGGACTGGGTCGTCCACGATCCCGGCTCCTGGTTCCCCGCCGAGGACGACCAGTCGGCCCCCAGGATGAGCATGGAGCGTCGCAAGACGGAGCAGGCCCACATCTGCATAGCCGTCAAGGGGCTGTCCTCCACCCACCCGGATAGATACGCTCTGGACCTGCTTAACGTAGTTCTGGGCGAGGGAATGAGCAGCCGCCTGTTCCTGGAGCTGAGAGAGAAGCAGGGCCTGGTCTACGACGTGCACACCACCACGAGCCACCTGAGGGACTGCGGGACATTCATGGCCTATGCCGGGGTGGACCCAAAGAACGGGCACAAGGCTGTGCAGAGCATTCTCCACGAGCTGAACCGTATCAAGGAAGGACTGCCGGCGGAGGAGCTTCACAAGGCCAGGGAGTTCCTCAAAGGCCGCTTTGTCCTGCGAATGGAGGACAGCAGAAGCGTGGCCTCATGGCTGGGAGCCCAGGAGCTTCTCAACAATCGAGTGCAAACGGTGGAGCAGGTCATAGCAGAGGTGGACGCCGTGACCACGGATGACGTGCTGAGAGTGGCCAATAGCCTGCTGGTGAGCGAGAAGATGAATCTGGCAATAGTGGGGCCGTACCGGAGCGATAAGGCGTTTCAAGCGAGTTTAAGGATTTAGAAGCGCATACAAGCGCTCGTTTCGCTTCAGGGCCTCCACCCGCCGGTACAGTCTCGTCCGTATCCCTCGCGCGCCGCGGCCCCTGCCCCCGTCCTTAGACCAGAAACCCAATGAAGATGGCGGCCATGCTCGTGGCCGGCGCGTTTCCTAAGGCGCGCCGCCGGTTGTTATCACGCGGCTGCCCGTGGGCCGGACAGGACGACTGTTGGGGCCGCCGCTCAGCGACATCAGGCTGTTGACCTGCTCCTGTGAAATGGTCCTTTGCTCGCGCATCACGTACCACTCCACCGGCTCGTGGCAGGGTGGAGTGGTCTTGGAGCCATCGTACCGGTAGTAGCCGAGTCCGACCGGCGCGTAGACGGCGGCATTGAGCTCCCGGCCTCCGGCGCCGGTGGCGCCGGAGGCCGGGGCGGCATCGAGAATCGCTTGCGCTATCGGGCTGGGATCGCCAAGCCTGAACAGCAGGGCCGCAACTGTCAGACGGTCGTCGGCGTCCGCGTGGACCAAATGCAGTTCCGCCGCAAAGCTCGCGCCGTCTATCCGATGCTCCGAGGGCGCGTGAAGGTGCGCCGACTTCAGCTCGAAGCTCCGTTGGCCCAGGCTGAACACGCTGCCCGGCGCGTAGTCAACGTGGACAAACTTGCCGTCGTTGCGGACTGCCGTCGCATCGCTGCCGTATGAAAAGGAAGCAGACACGGCGTCGCCCTCCACATACCCGGCAATATCTACCGGCGACTGCTGCTCGCCGTCGGCGCAGGCTGCGTACTCTTCCGACAGCGAGGCCCAGCTTTCCGGCGCGCCGGGCCCCTCGTATCCCCACTCCACCGCGACGGCGGGCGTGGTCGTACCCTCACTGCCGTTGCAGGCTGCCATTGCGAGCATCGCAGATAGCAGGCACACCACCGCTGGCCGGGCCATCTTCAGCGCCCTACCGTTTCGCAAACCTTGTGAGTACTTCAATGTCTCCTTTACTCCCTGCGTCCCTTGATCCACTCCTGCGTCTCCTTATCCACCCCTGCGTACGCAGGGGTCTACCGCCCCTTGCCATGCGGCGCCGCGGCCCCTGCCCCCGTCCTTAGACCAGAGACTCAATGAGGATGGCGGCCATGCCAAGGAAGAGAAGGAAGCCCAGCACGTCCGTGAAGGTGGTGACGAAGATGGCTGAGGACACCGCCGGGTCCATGTTCAATCTACGCAGCAAGAGCGGCACACTGCTTCCGGCGAGACCCGCAACTACCATGTTGCCCAGCATGGCCGCGCCCACCACCACGCCCAGCATGGGAGTCCCCTTCCAGGCATAGGCCACCAGGCCCACCGCCGCCGCCAGAAGCAGCCCGTTCACCAGCCCCAGGAACAGCTCTCGCCCCACAAGCCGGAGGCCGATGTGCCTGCCGATTCCACCCAGGGCCATGCCGCGAACCACCAGTGTGAGGGTCTGTGTCCCGGCTATGCCCCCCTGTCCCGCCACAACAGGCAGGAAGATGGCAAGCGCCGCCACCCTGGCGATTGTAGATTCAAAGAAGCTGATCACCAGCGCCGCCAGGAACGCAGTCCCAAGATTGATGAACAGCCAGGGCAGCCGGCTGCGCACGGAGCCCGCCAGAGGCCCCATGACGCGTTCTCCGGTTATGCCCGCTATGCGGTACATGTCTTCCGTGGCCTCCTCAGTCACCACCTCCACCACGTCCTCCAGCTGGATAATGCCGATGAGCCTCTCCTCGTGATCCAGCACCGGAAGATGCCTGAGGTTGTACCGCTCCATCAGGCGGGCGCACTCCTCCTGATCGGTCTCGGCCGGGACCGAGATGATCTCAGGATGCATGATGTCCCTCACCACAGCGCTGACAGGCGACAGAGCCAGCCGAGTGACTGTGACGGAACCCAGCAGCTTGACCTCGTCGTCCACTACGAATATGGAGCTGAACTCCTCGGCGTCCGGCCCCAATAGGCGAAGGACATCCAGGGCTATGCCTGCCGACATATGGTCGGACACCACCGGGAACTCCGGGACCATCAACCCGCCGGCGGTCTCGTCGGCATACCCCAGGAGGGAGGACACGTCCTCGGCCTCCACCATAGCGTCCAGGGTCTCCTGGGACTGTTCCAGTGGCAGGCGCCTCAGTATATCCGCGGCAACGTCCTGACGGGTCTCGTCCAGGACGTGAGGCAGCAACCGGGGACCGATCCCTGAGGTGACTACAAGCGCCTCCTCAAGGTCCAGATGCTCCAGGACCTCCGCTATCTCCTTGGCGGTGAGGCGGGATAGCGCGCCGGCCCACAGCTCTGGCCCCAGTTCCAGAAGCGCCTCGCCCTGGTCCGCGGGATGCAGCTCCCTCAATAGGGCCAGGGCGTAGTCCGCGTCTCCGTCGCCCATCGCCCTGAGGACTCGCTCCACATCCTCCCTCCGCCTATCCTCTATCGACAGCGCTTCCTCAGATTCCTGATCGCCCTCCGGCCTTGTAACCTCTTGCATACCTGACTCCAAAACTCCCGACTGCTCCGAATCCTGCGCGCTCAGCGAAACACCGACCAAATCCCGGGTGGTGGGCGTAAGCCGACTCCGCGCCGACCGCGCTGTCACCATTCCATATTAGAACGGGAACGACAAATTGCAACCCTTGGCGCGCGCCCTGCTTCGTCATGCCAGCGCACGCGGGCATCCAGAGGGGGATGGTGTGGCGGTGAGCCGTATGCTCCGCGCATGGCCCCCCTGCCCGTTCGTGGTGAGCCTGTCGAACCATATGAGCGGGCAGACCGCGGGCGCATCCCCGTTCCGTTCGTGCCCTTCGACATGCTCAGCGCCTGCCCCGTACTTGATACGGGGACGAACGGAACATACCTGCCCGCTCATGGCCAGCCGAGTTCCATTGCCTGTTCGTGGCCCCCTCTTGCCCATTCGTGGTGAGCTTGTCGAGCCAAGTGAGCGGAGAATGGGCCTACCACGTACTTGATACGGGGGGTGAGTGGGTCGAACCACGCGAGCGGGGAGACCGACGCTCCGGTGCTGCGATGAGACGGACTGGCCGGTAGAAGAGAGGGAGCGAGGGCTACATGCCCTTGGTAAGCGTGTTGAGGAACTCTTTGTTGCCGGTGGTCTTCTTCAGGCGCTCCATGACCTTCTCCGTAGCCTCGGTGGGGTCCATTGCGCCGGAGGTGATCATGGTCACCATACGGCGAAGCAGCCATACCTGCTTCAAGGTTTCCTCGTCCAGGAGAAGCTCCTCTCTCCGAGTGCCACTGCGCTGTATGTCTACGGCCGGGAAGACGCGACGCTCGGCCAGCTTCCTGTCCAGGTGGATCTCCATGTTGCCCGTGCCCTTGAACTCCTCGTAGATCACCTCATCCATGCGGCTCCCCGTATCCACCAGGCAGGCGGCTATTATGGTAAGGCTGCCACCCTCCTCGGTGTTGCGGGCAGCGCCAAAGAACCGCTTTGGGGGGTATAGGGCTACCGGATCAATCCCACCGGAGAGAGTCCTCCCACTGCTGGGCAGCGACAGGTTGTAGGCCCTGGTGAGACGCGTAATGCTGTCCAGCAGGATTGTGACGTCCTTCCCGGACTCCACAAGCCGTTTTGCCCGCTCCAGCGCCAGCTCCGCCACGCGGCAGTGGTCCTCAACGGGGTCGTCAAAGGTGGAGCTGAACACCTCGCCCTCAATGGAACGCTTCATCTCGGTCACTTCCTCAGGCCGCTCTCCAATGAGAGCCACCATGAGGCTTACGCCGGGGCTGTTGATGGTTATGCCCTGCGCAATATGCTTGAGTAGGGTGGTCTTGCCCGCCTTGGGGGGCGATACTATGAGGCCGCGCTGCCCGCGGCCTACGGGAGACAGCAGGTCCATAAGCCGGGTGGACAGATTATCCCGGGTGGTCTCCAGCTTCAGCTGAACGTCCGGGAATATGGGGGTAAGGTTTTCGAAGGCGGGCCTGTTTCGAGCCACGTCGGCGTCTATGCCGTTTACGCCCTCCACCCGCACCAGGCCGTAGTACTTCTCGCTGTCCTTGGGGGGCCTCACCTGCCCCATCACCTGGTCGCCCGTCCTCAGCGCAAACCGCCGTATTTGGGATTGCGAGACGTACACGTCATTTGGGCTGGGCTTGAGGTTGGGCTGGCGGAGAAAGCCGTAGCCATCGTTGATCAGGTCCAGGATGCCGGACGCCAGGATATACCCCTGCTGCTCCGCGTGGGACTGCATCATCCGGAAGACAATCTCGTTCCTGGGCAGGGCGGAGAGCCCGTTCTCCAGTCCCAACTCACTGGCCAGGGTTAGAAGCTCCTGCTTATTTTTTCCGTCTAGTTCGGTCAGGTTCATAACTTTCTCCAAGGTAGCGGGTTAGCTGAGATGTTTTTGGTTTTGTCCCTGCCCCGCACAATTCAAGCTGCCTCAAATACTGTGGGGAAAAGGCCTTTGTCCAATGTTTGAATGATTCAGAGACCTGCGACAACCGGGGTACGCCGTACCTCGCTCTACTATCGACCTGCCTTTGCCGCCCGGAACTCCAACAATGACGGTCACTGTAAGAGCCTTTGCCGAGCATATGTCTAACGGGGTGACGCCTTAACCGGCCACAGTCTGAGGATTCACACATATACCACAGAGGAGAGGCGGGGTAACGGGCTTGCTCCAAGACAGCCATACAGAGGACATTTGCACTTTCGACGCCATTAAGCATACCACATTCAAATGTACAAGTCCATCTACGCTTGTCCTGCCTGCAACAGCCTTGCCGCGTCCTCGTTTTAAGGGGTGTAGATGGGCAGAGGATGTTGTCCACCCTCCCTGACCACCTCCTTGGCCTTGGATATGAACTCCCGGAACAGAGGGTGCGCCTGGGTGGGGCGCGAGAGGAACTCAGGATGAAACTGGACTCCCACCATAAACGGATGGTCCACCAACTCGGAGATCTCCACCAAGCTCCCGTCCGGGGAGAGTCCACTGGCAATGAGGCCCCCCTCTTGGAGGCGCTCGCGATAGGAGTTGTTGAACTCAAACCGATGGCGATGTCGCTCACTCACCTGGGAGACGCCAAACGCCCCGGCAGCCTTGGTCCCTTCCACCAGGTGGCAGGGATATACCCCCAGCCTCATTGTCCCTCCCTTGAAGCGAACGGCTCGCTGCTCCGGCATGAGGTCTATCACAGGATGGGACGTATTCTCATCGAACTCGGTGGAGTTGGCGTCCGAGGAGTTGAGAACAAACCGCGCCATCTCCACCACCATGAGCTGCATCCCCAGGCAGAGGCCCAGGTAGGGCACCCGACGCTCACGAGCGTACCGGGCGGCCTGGATCATCCCTTCAATGCCCCTGGGGCCAAAGCCACCGGGGACAACTATGCCGCAGACGGAACCCAGGTACCGGTCTGGGCCGTCCCTTTCTATATCCTCGGAGTGTACCCAGGAGACCTCCACCCCTCTGCCGTGCTCCAGTCCGGCGTGTCTCAGGGCCTCTCTGACGGAGATGTAGGAGTCCGGAAGGTCTACGTACTTGCCTACCACCGCTATGGTCAGAGGGCCGTCCAGCTCCTTCATGCGCTCCACCATGTCCTTCCACTCGACCATGTCCTGTCCCCTGGAGACGAGGCTCAGGGATTCGATTATCTGGTCCGCCAGGCCGGCCTCCTCCAGCATCATGGGGATTTCATAGACATTGGAGACCGTGGGCATAGGGACCACCCCCCGCGGAGGCACGTCGCAGAAGAGGGATATCTTGGCCTTGATGTCCTCGGACACAGGGTGGTCGCTGCGGCAGATGATGGCGTCCGGCTGTATGCCTATGCCGCGGAGCTCCTTGACGCTATGCTGGGTAGGCTTGGTCTTCAATTCTCCCGTCGAGGAGATATAAGGCAGAAAGGTCACGTGGATGTAGAAGACGTTGTTCCGACCCACCTCGTTTCTCATCTGGCGTATGGCCTCCAGGAAAGGCAGCCCCTCTATGTCGCCCACGGTGCCGCCCACCTCCACCACAACCACCTCGGCGCCGGTCTCATCCGCCAGCTTCTTGATGCGGTCCTTTATCTCGTTGGTAACGTGTGGAACCGCCTGGATGGTCCCACCGAGAAACTCGCCACGCCTCTCCCTGGCAATGACCGAGCTGTATATCTGCCCGGCGGTTACGTTGGATAACTTGGTGAGCCTGACGTCTATAAAGCGCTCGTAGTGGCCCAGGTCCAGGTCCGTCTCCGACCCGTCGTCGGTGACAAACACCTCGCCGTGCTGATAGGGAGACATGGTGCCTGGGTCAACGTTCAGGTAGGGGTCCAGCTTCTGCGCCGAAACGGAGATGCCCCGGCTCTTGAGAATACGCCCTATGGAGGCGACGCTTATCCCCTTCCCTACCGAGCTTACGACTCCACCCGTTACGAACACGTACTTGGTCATAGACTCGGCCTCTGTTTGGCGTTCGCTCTCGGCGCGGACGCGGGGGTTGTCTTTGAGAGAGACAACCAATCGGCCACCCCTGTGGCGCAGTCGTTTGCAGTCCCGCGGGTCAGCGCCATTAAACCATACTCCATCACAGCAGTTTTGATGCCGACGACCCTGCCTCTTCAACTCTGGTAGCAAGGGTATAAGCGTAGAATATACTGAAGCTGAGCGCCGCCATGTTGGTGACCAGCCCGGTAACGGCCATTCCTATGCCTCTTCTTCTGCTACGGCTCCTGAGCAAGCCGAAAATGGAGAGCGGTAGTCCTATAATAACCAGTGGTATGGATATAAATCCGATAATGGGAATCCAGGCAAACATAATAGCCATGATGCCAAGTATCATGCCCGCGATGCCCATGTAAATAGCCTCAGGTGGACCGGAGTTGGGGATATCTGCGTCCCGGTTGTCGTTGGCAAGCTCCGTGGAAGCCTCAACGCGACGCCTTCAACAGGGCGGTTGCCCTTTCACTTCCGCACAGTCTGATGATATTGGGCGAGAAAAGGTGTTGTCAAGCGCTTTGCCCACCGATTGAACCCATTCCGGCAATTGTCCCTGTCCAACGAAAGGGGTAGAATGGGCCTGCCGGACACGCCAAGAGGTCCGAGAGTATCCAGAACCTGCCTGAGACGGAAAGGAGAGCGCCATCCTACTACTGCCACTTCGCCGGCGCGGACGTATTGCGGTGGTGGAGCTTTTCGGCGTCATCGGAGGCTCCTCCGTTCGGAGCGCCGTCTACGGCCGCATATTCGATGAGGTCAGGCGCAACAGCGGGATCAAGGCCGTTGTGGTAGACATCGACTCTCCCGGAGGCTCGGCCATCGCCTCCGAGTACATGCACTACAGCCTGTCCAGGATAGCGGAGAGGAAGCCAGTGGTAGCCTTCATAGGGGGCATGGGGGCTTCCGGCGGCTACATGGTGAGCTGCGCCGCCCGGAAGGTGGTGGCGATGCCCGGGTCCATGGTGGGCTCCATAGGCGTAATATCCATGCGCCCCGTGCTCCAGGACCTGATGGAGCGAATGGGAATATCCATATCGGTCAGCAAGAGCGCTCCACTGAAGGACATGGGGGCCTTCTATCGCAGGCCCACTCCTGAAGAAGAGGCGCGGATGCAGGCCCTTGTGGACGAACTGTACACCTCGTTTGTAGCCAAGGTGGCCGCGGCAAGGCGCATGACAGAAGAGCAGGCCAAGGTACACGCCACCGGAGAGGTGTTCACAGGCCGAAAGGCCTTGGAACTGGGCCTGGTGGACGAGCTGGGAGACCTGGAGAGGGCCGTTGAGGTTGCCGCCGGGCTGGCTAACGTCCCGGTTCCCGAACGACCCTACTACCTCCGCCCTCGCCGCCCGCTGGGCTCCAGGCTGCTGGGAAGCTTCGGCTCATCGCTGGCGGAGACGCTGGTTGAGGAGACCGAGAGGCGTCTCATGGACAAGGTGTTCTACCTGCCGCCGGGCTGGGGGGCGTAGACAGGTAGAGGTATTGTATTTCCTACAGGCGCTGGTTATCGCGCACGACACCGCTCATACTGAGCTCCTCGAAGGACGGGAGCGGGAGCAACCATCCACTGTCATTCCTGCGCAAGCAGGAATCCATCCTTGGGGCGCGGGGTGAGGCCGCTCCCTGCCCCCCCCTCTGGATGCCCGCGTGCGCGGGCATGACGGCGCTGGGGCACGGCCCATTCCCCGCTCATATGGTTCGACAGGTTCACCATGAGCGGAATGGGAGTGGTATTCCAACTCCGTTGGCATAACCAACATGTGCTGAGAATAGGCGGGTAGAGACAGGCTTGGCGGCGCTACGGCGGAAGCCCGGTGGGCTATTGCGCCGGCTTGGGCGCGTGGAGATCCTCGTAGGCCGCGATCTTGTCCTCGTGTTGCAGGGTCAGAGCTATGTCGTCCAGCCCGTTGAGGAGGCAGTGGCGGCGGAACTCGTGGATCTCCGGGTCGTTGTGCACCACAAAGGGCACGGAGAAGCCGTCTTCGCCGGTCAGTCGGCATGTCTCCAAGTCCACCTCCAGCCGATACCCAGGTTCCTCCTTCGCCCTTATCATAATGGCGTGGACTTGGTCTTCCGGCAGGTGCACGGGGACAATGCCGTTGTCGAAACAGTTCTTGTGGAATATCTCGGCAAAGCTGGGGGCGATGATGGCCCTGAACCCGTAGTCCAGGAGGGCCCACGGGGCGTGCTCCCTGGATGAGCCGCTGCCAAAGTTGCGCCCGGTAACCAGGATGGTGGCGCCCTGGTAGCCCGGTATGTTGAGCTCAAAATCCGGATTGGGCTGGCCGTCCGGGAGGAAACGCCAGGCGCCGAAGAGGAATGGCCCAAAGCCGGTGCGCTCGATGCGCTTGAGGTGCACGGCGGGTATAATCTGGTCCGTATCCACGTTCTGCCTGTCCAGGGCTGCGACCACACCGGTCAGCTTATTGAATGGTTCCATGACGCTCCTTGCTATTGTAAATCTCGCCGGAAGGGTATGTCGGCTGCTGCGGAGTTTCCTTTCTCCGCCGTTCCCGTTTTAATTGTCATGCTAGGCCATATCCCACTCTCGGATGTCAACGAAGTGGCCGGCTATGGCCGCCGCCGCCGCCATCGGCGGGCTCACCAGGTGGGTGCGGCCCCCCGGCCCCTGCCGACCCTCGAAGTTGCGGTTGGAGGTGGATGCGCACCGCTGCCCCGGCTGGAGGATGTCCGGGTTCATGCCCAGGCACATGGAGCAGCCCGCCTCTCGCCAGTCCAGGCCCGCGTCCTTGAAGATGCGGTCGAGGCCCTCCTCCTCCGCCTGCTTCTTGATCGCGGTGGAGCCGGGCACCACCATAGCGTACACGTCCGGATGCGCCTTGCGTCCCTTCACCACGGCGGCCGCGGAGCGCAGGTCCTCTATGCGGGAGTTGGTGCAGGAGCCTATGAACACGTTGTTCAGCCAGATGTCCTGGATGGAGGTGTCAGGTTCCAGGCCCATGTAGACCAGGGCCCGCTCGGCAGCGGCGCGTTCCCTGTCGGAGGCAAGAGAGGCCGGGTCCGGGACTCGGCCGGTCACTGGCGCCACCATCCCCGGATTGGTGCCCCAGGTGACAAATGGGACCAGGCTGCCGGCGTCTATCTCCACCACCTTGTCGTAGGTGGCGCCGGGGTCGGAGGGCAGGGATTTCCAGCGCTCCACCGCAGCATCGAACTCGTCGCCCTGGGGCGCGTAGGGGCGTCCACGCATGTACTCGAAGGTGGTCTCGTCCGGGGCAATCATACCGGAACGGGCGCCGGCCTCTATGGACATGTTGCATACCGTCATCCGCCCCTCCATCGAGAGGGACCGGATGGCCTCGCCGGTGTATTCGATGACGTGGCCGATACCCCCGTCAACGCCTATCCGACCTATGACGCCAAGTATCAGGTCTTTGGCAGTGACTCCCATGGGCAGCGCGCCGTCCACTCGAATCTCCATGGTCTTGGGCCTGGCCTGGGCCAGGCACTGAGAGCTCAGCACCAGTTCGATTTGGGTGGTGCCAATGGGCGTGGCGAGCGCGCCAAAAGCTCCGTGGGTGGCGGTATGGCTGTCGCCGCAGACGATGGTCTTGCCGGGCTGGGTGTATCCCTGCTCCGGCCCAATGATGTGGACTATGCCCTGGCCCGGGCTGTTCATGTCGTATAGCTTGAGGCCGAACTCGTTGCAGTTGTTGGTCATAGCCTGGATCTGCCTCAAGGAGGTCTCGTCGGCAATGGGGAGGGTGCGGTCGGACGTGGGCACGTTGTGGTCCACTGTGGAGACGGTGAGGTCCGGGCGGCGCACCTTGCGGCCGGACATACGCAGGCCGTCAAAGGCCTGGGGAGAAGTGACCTCGTGCACAAGGTGCAGGTCTACGTATAGAATGGTGGCCTGTCCGGGCTCATCGTGGACTACGTGGGAGTCCCATATCTTCTCAAACATGGTCTTGGGCATATCTGCATCCCTCCGGCTAAGGTTTGTTTCCAAGTAAGGTCTATGGCTGCGGCGGACCCGGCCAAGCAGGCGGATCTAGACGGAGGCCCCCGCCTTGGCCTCCATCACTCCCTCTATTGCCATCAGCTTGTTCAGGGCGTTGAGGTAAGCCTTGGCGCTGGCAACTATGATGTCTGTCGAGGAACCCCTGCCAGTGTACACCTTTCCGTCACGCTCAACCCGTATCACCACGTCGCCAATGGCGTCCGTGCCCTCGGTTATGGCGCCAATGGAGAACTCCTGGAGGGTGTTGGGCACCTGGAGTATCCTGTCGATAGCCGCGCAGACTGCGTCCACGGGGCCTGTGCCTGTGCCGGCGTCGGTGACAGCGCGGCCCTCCTGATCGATGACACGCACCGTCGCGGTGGCTATCTGGTGGTCGCCGCAGGAGACCTGGACGTGATCCAGCTTCCAAAGCTCCACCTCAGACCGGCGGCGGTCGCTCATCAGGGCCTCCAGGTCAAGGTCCGTAACCTCGCGCTTCTTGTCCGCCAGGTTCTTGAAGTCCTCAAAGGTAATGTTCAGCTCTTCCCGGGTGAGGTGGTAGCCCAGCTCCTCCAGCCTGGAGCGGAGACCGGCGCGCCCGCTCAGCTTGCCCAGCACCAGGGAGCTATCCGGGACTCCGATGGAGCGCGGGTCCATGATCTCGTAGGTGGTGCGCTCCTTCAGAACACCGTCCTGGTGGATGCCGGAGGCGTGGCGGAAGGCGTTCTGGCCTACAACGGCCTTATTGGCCTGCACCGAGAAGCCGGTGATGTCGCTTACCAAGCGGCTGGTTCGGTATAGCTGGGTTGTGTCCACGCCAATGCTTATCCCGAAGAAGTCCCTCCGGGTAGCCAAGCCCATGATCACCTCCTCAATGGAGGCATTCCCGGCCCTCTCGCCTATGCCGTTAATGCAACCCTCCACCTGCCTCGCCCCCACCTGGACGGCGGCCAGGCTGTTCGCCACCGAAAGGCCCAGGTCGTTGTGACAGTGGACGGACATGACCGCCCTGTCTATATTGGGGACGTTCTGCCGAATGCCCACCAGCAGCCGGGAAAACTCCTCCGGGATGGTATAGCCCACGGTGTCCGGGATGTTCACCGTGGTGGCCCCTGCGTTGATGGCCGCCTCCAGGAGCGTGTACAGGTACTCCGGCTCGGTGCGGGTTGCGTCCATGGGCGAGAACTCCACGTCGTCGTAGTAGCTCTTGGCCCTCTCCACCGCGGCCACCGCCATCTCCATGACCTCCTCGCGGTTCTTCCGCAACTGGTGCATTATGTGGATGTCCGAGCTGGATAGGAAGACGTGGATACGAGGTTGCGCGGCCCCTTTGAGAGCCTCAGCGGCGCGATCCACATCCTCTGGGACGCATCTGGACAGAGAGCAGATGGTTGGCGTCCGCACCTCCCTGGCTATGGTCTGAACGGCCAGGAAGTCCCCCGGCGAGCTGGCGGCGAACCCCGCCTCTATGACGTCTACTCGCAGGCGTTCCAGCTGCCTGGCTATCTCCAGTTTCTCATCAAGGGTCATGGCTGCTCCGGCGGCCTGCTCGCCGTCTCGCAGCGTGGTATCGAAGATTATCACCTTGTCTTCGGGCATTTTGGGTCTCCTTAGTCTCTTCTCCGTAAGCTCTGGATTTATGTCAGGGCCTGTGTGAGTCGTCAAAACTTTCCCCGGTGGAAGACGCCGGACGGCTCACGCAGGAAGGGTAGACACCGGGCAATCCGGAGAAGCTAAAGGGCAACGCAGTGCGCCGAAACGACCCTTGCCATGAGCCGTCCCTGATGGCGTACTACGCGTGATGCTCCTGAAGAGAATGTTCTGTTACACATAATCGGAGGATATTGTACCAGATTATGCCCCCTTGAGAAAGCCCATCATCTCCCGAAGGGTCTTGCCAACCTCCTCTATGGAGTGGTCGGCGTCCTGCCTTCGCATGGCGTTGAACCTGGGCCTGCCCTCATCGT
Source organism: Dehalococcoidia bacterium (assembly GCA_965263185.1). Lineage (GTDB taxonomy): Bacteria > Chloroflexota > Dehalococcoidia > Lucifugimonadales > UBA2985 > JAPPHY01. The sequence continues at coordinate 649,300 of OZ253588.1, forward strand.
TCTCGGCAATCCACTCGCGGGCAAAGGAGCCGTTCTGGATCTCCTCCAGAATGCGCTTCATGTTTTCCTTTACGTGGTCGTCCACCACCCGCGGGCCGCGGCTGTAGTCGCCGTATTCCGCGGTATCGCTGACCGAGTAGCGCATGTAGCCCAAGCCGCCCTGGTAGATGAGGTCCACAATGAGCTTCAGCTCGTGGAGGCACTCGAAGTAGGCGGACTCAGGCTGATAGCCCGCCTCCACCAGGGTCTCAAAGCCGGCCTTGATGAGCGCGCTGACCCCGCCGCACAGTATGGTCTGCTCACCAAAGAGGTCGGTCTCCGTCTCCTCCTTGAAGGTGGTCTCCAGCACGCCTGCCCGTGTGCAGCCGACGCCCTTGGCGTAGGCTAGGGCCAGCTCTCTGGCGCCGCCGGAAGCGTCCTGATGTATGGCAAGCAGGCCCGGGACGCCGGAGCCCAGGGTGAATATCTCCCTCATACGATGGCCCGGAGCCTTGGGCGCGACCATGGTAACGTCTATCTGGGGCGACGGCGCTATCTGCCCGTAGTGGATGTTGAAGCCGTGGGCGAACATGAGGGTCTTTCCTTCGCCCATGTGCGGCTGGATGGACTCGCGGTATATCCTGGACTGGAGATGGTCCGGTACCAGCATCATCACCATGTCCGCCTGCTGCGCAAGCTCCGACACGGTGGCTACCCTCAGGCCGGCCTCTTCCGCCTTGGGCCAGCTGGCGCTTCCCTCGTACAGCCCCACCACCACGTCTACGCCGCTGTCATTCAGGCTGAGGGCGTGGGCGTGGCCCTGGCTCCCGTACCCGACAACCCCAACAGTCTTGCCATCCAGCAGAGAGAGATCCGCGTCATTCTCGTAGTAGATAGTGGCCATTATGGTCGGCTCCTTCTATGTAGTGTTGCAGGCAGAGATAAAGTGTGCGCCCTGGATTACGGCTCTGGGGCCTAACCTCTGGGATTGGACCTGCCGTTGCTCCGACCGGGGCGGTTGCCGTTGTCCATGGCCAGGGACTTGCTCATGCCGCGCATTAGGCCCACGCGGCCGGTCCGCATGACCTCCCGCACCCCAAAGGGTTTTAGAATGCGGAGGAGCGAGTCCACCTTCTCCTCGTCCCCGGTCACCTCAACAATCACCGAGTCCGGCGAGACATCCACTACGCTGGAGCGGAATATCTCCGACAGTTGGAGTATCTCCGGGCGCGTGGAAGGGGTGGTGCGCACCTTGATCAGCGCCAACTCCCGGACCACCACGTCCTCCTCCGATATGTCCGAGACCTTGACCACGTCTATCAGCTTGTAAAGCTGCTTGATCACCTGGTCTACAACGGTCTCATCGCCGTCCACGGCAAAGGTCAGGCGGGAAAAGCCCACGGTCTCGCTGCGTCCCACAGCCAAGCTTGCGATGTTGAATCCCCTGCGGCGAAACATGCTCGCCACCCGGTTGAGAACCCCCGGTTTGTCCTGCACCAGGGCTACAATGGTATGGTCTTTAGTAGTATTTATGGCCTGGCCTCCTCTGTCAGTGGTTCCTCCAGAAGCTCCGCCGTGGACTGGCCCGCGGGGATCATGGGGTAGACGTTCTCCTCCTCTTCTACGACGAAGTCCACCACCACCGGGCCGGGATGGGCCATTGCCTCTCGAATGGCGTCCATAGACTGGCTCCGCTCGGTGACTCGTATGCCCCGAATGCCGAATGCATCGGCCAGCTTCACAAAGTCCGGATTACCCGTGTAGTGGGTTGCGTAGTAGTCCTTCCGGTAGAATATCTCCTGCCACTGGCGCACCATGCCCAGAAAGCCATTGTTGAAGATGGCGAACTTCACCGGAAGGTTGTTCTCCGCTATGGTAGCCAGCTCGCACATGGTCATCTGAAAGCCTCCGTCCCCGGCTATGGACCAGACCACCCTGTCGGGTCGACCCACCTGGGCCCCCATCGCCGCGGGGACTTCGTACCCCATTGAACCCAGGCCGCCGGAGGTGATGAAGGAGTTGGGCTCCTTGCACGCATAGTGCTGGGCGGCCCACATCTGGTGCTGCCCTACCCCGGTCACAACGATGGCCCTGCCGTCGGTAGCGTCGCACAGGTCCCGTACAACCTGCTGGGGCAGCAGCTTCTCTGTGTTGCGGATACGGAGCGACGGGTGATCCTTCTTGAGCTCCTCAATACGCTGTAGCCACTCCACGTGGGTCGACGGCTCCACAAACTGGTTCAGCTGTCGCAGGACCCTGGCCAAGTCCCCTACAACCGGCACGTCGGCATGGACGTTCTTGCCGATCTCCGCAGGGTCTATGTCCACGTGGATGATCTTGGCGTTGGGGGCAAAGGAGCTGACCCTGCCAACGATCCGGTCGTCGAAGCGCATACCCAGTCCGATAACCAGGTCCGCTTCGTCTATGGCAAGGCTGGCATAAGCCACTCCATGCATTCCGGGCATGCCCACGAACAGTACGTGGGCATCCGGGAAGGCGCTGCGACCCAACAGCGTGGTTATGACCGGTATCTGGGCCTTCTCCGCTAGCTCCGTCAACCCCTCGAACGCCCTGGAGATGATGACGCCGTGGCCGGCAAGGATGATTGGCTTCTTTGCGTTGTTTATGAGTTGAGCCGCCCTCTTCACCTGGGCCGGGTGCCCGTCCAGGACGGGCTTGTAGCCGGGCAGGTCAACCGTCTCCGGGTAGGTGAACTCCGCCTCCTCCGTGAACACGTCCTTGGGGATGTCCACCAGGACGGGGCCGGGGCGGCCGGTGTTGGCAATGTAAAACGCCTCCTTTATGGCGGGGGCTATATCCTCCGCCCTCATAACCAGGTAGTTGTGCTTGGTGACCGGAAGGGTTATACCCGTCACGTCCGTCTCCTGGAAGGCGTCCTTCCCTATGGCCGCTCTGGATACCTGGCCGGTGATGGCGACCATTGGCACCGAGTCCATCTGGGCGGTGGCTATGCCTGTGACCAGGTTGGTGGCGCCCGGCCCGGAGGTCGCCATGCAGACCCCCACCTTGCCGGTAATCCTGGCATAGCCGTCGGCGGCCATGGACGCGCCTTCCTCGTGGCGCGTCAGAATGTGCCTGAGTTGAGGGTACTGGGACAGGGTCTGGTAGAGTGGCAATATGGCCCCGCCGGGGATACCGAACACAACATCCACGCCCTCCATCAGCAGGCTTTCGCAAACTATCTGTCCACCCGTCAGCTTCATATTGTCACCTCCGTTGCCATTTTTCGGCCAAAAATAATTCCCGCCCCTCAAGGGACGGGAAAACTTTCCCGCGGTACCACCCTTATTCCCCGATCGCGTCGGGACACTCTTTCGGGGCGCCAACACGCCCCTGCCCTTGATAACGGGAGGCCATCCCGGCCGGTTCTACTCGCCCCTAAACATTTGGGCTTTCTTCCGGCGGCTCAGGAGCTACGTTCGGAGGGCCGTTCCACGTCTGCTTCCACCGTATCAGACTCGCTGGGTGGAGGAATCCTCCTACTCCTCTCCGTCCTCGCCTCTGGTTGCCTGCTCACCATTGCAGGCAATGAAGTATTCTAGCGCTCCTTGCACGTTTGTCAAGAGGCGTGTGGCTTTGATGCAAAACGCCCAGTCCGGGGGATATTGGATCAGGGCGATGCGGGAGTAGCTAGCAACGCCTGCGTGTAGTATTATAGGGCTATCAAACCAGAAAAGGCCCCAGGCGGAAAGCCGAAGCCCTTAGCCGGTATCCTGGACGACTCGACATCTCAAAATGTGCCTGCGCGCTAAAGTCTTATCAACCTCTGTCCGGCTGTGACCCAAAACCTCTTGGGTTGGCTGGAACCCCGGGTGCTTCTCTCGAAGAACCGTAGGCAGGTATGCTAGTCATAGAGTCCGGCGTTGTGGTCACTATCATCGCGACGGCGGTATCAATTGTCTTGACCTCTCTTGTGACTTGGTACGTTGCCAGAAGGCACTACGGAGGGGCACGACCCCCCAATACAACCTCTATAGATGTTGAATTAGAAAGAGTCCGGCTGGAAGCTCGCAATGAAGCCTTGGGAGGGGTGGGGGGTATCGTCACTATTTTAGCTGTTATTCTACTCTTCCCGATATTGATACTGACTCTCGAATGCACTAAGTAAAATCTTGAGTACATTCACCAGCCCAGACGGTCTTGTTGCCAAAGTTGGGAATAGTCGTAACCCCTCTCCCCACGCATAACTCCAGGAAATGTACCCTACCTGAAGCTAGAGTAGCGCCGAAGCCCCTCCACCAGCGTAGAGTGGTTTGCGAACTGCAATCAGTGGACTTCCTTCAACTTTCTCAAATCGTAAAAGGTCTTCGTCCATTGTCTCAACAGTAGGAATTTTCCATTGCATCGCAGTTGCGAGATGTACCGCATCGATTGGCTTGATCTTGCGTGTATCACGATGCCGTCTAACCAGGTCTCGTGCGATGGCCGCAATAGGGGCGTCTATTTGCACTAGTACGACGTATCGCCTACCGAAGAACTCAAGGATTTTGGTTTCAGCATCGCTATTTGAATATCCAGCGAGGTAGGCTGCTTCAATCGTCGCCAACGTAGACACGACAATTTCCACCTCCCCACGTCTGGCGGAGTCAATAATGAGTTCGCATTGCTCTCGCAGTTCAGGATATCCAGCGAGATAACCTATCACTACAGAAGAGTCCCATAGCCGTCTAGCTGGTGGCACCGTTATCCTCTGCCCCCCTCTCCTCGTAGCGACCGCAGAAAGGCGACTGGGTCATAAGCCGCGCCTTGGTCCGGGATTGAACCAAATGTAGCTTCCACAAGCTCAGGGTCTGGGCTGGAATCTTGAACATCGATGATATTGCGGATGCTTCGGGGTATACCGTTATTGAAGTAGTTAATGGTGCCCTGCACGAGTACACGCCGTTCCAAGAGTTGCTTTATTCTTTCCTTCCATTCTGGCGCATCATGGAAGGAGCAATGCACCGGTGTCCGGCTCACTCTGTGCCATATCTTGAAGCTAGGTTTCCCGTGCAGGTTTACTTCTTCCAAATCCCCCTCAAGAGAACCCAGATTCCGAAAGCCCCCTCGCAAAATGCGGTCTGCTTTACTGGATATGTCTTCATCTATGGTCGTCGTTGGATGACTGTTTCTGGCAACAGTTATTGATGTAGCGCGGTCTCGACCAACAAAGAGGTTGTGCATACGCTTAAGGTCAAGGAGCGCCTCCTCGGTGAAGTAGTCTGGGGGAGCATCAGTGCCAGAAGCGATGATGCGCACGCCTTCGGCTATCGTTGCCACAGTTTTCTCATCACCAAGAAGCGGCTCAACAGTGACTGAAGGAGCACTGGAGTGAATTTCTCTGATTATCCACCGGCGTGCGGTTCTCTCATGATTAATAGCGTAGTCAACGTCCCGCAAAAGACGACTAATGGCGCCCATTGCTTTGAGAAACAATGTGACCGACGTGGATTCATTGTCTGGATTAATCGTAAATGTCAGGTCATTAGGCATCTGTGTAGTTCCCTACAACACCCTAGATGGGTTGCAAAAACTCCTCTAGAGGTGCTGTGCTTAGTCCTGTGACGTTATCTAGCGAGGCGCCTCATTCAGGAAAGCCCGTAAGAAGGTCAAGCCCAAGGTGTCGTTACCACCTTTAACCGAGAGTGAATCTGAGCAGTGCTTAGGAACCGTTTCTCGCACTGCTTCACGACCTCACCAAGAAAAGCCTCAAGCATGACTTTCCCTGGCTCCGTCGATTATACCTGAAAGAGCACTCACTTAGGTAGCCCTAACGGTGTTTCTCACTGACCGCGTGATTTACCCCGCTTGTGCCCCTCTTCACAAGGCTCCAAAACCCTTCGATGATGTTGGTGTGCACATCTTCCTGTATGACATTCCACGAAGCACCCGTGGATTGTGACATATCAGACTACGCCCCTTCTCTTAAACTACAAAATAATTTAGGCTGCCTCTCACCTCAATGCAAGGATTTTTGCACTTCCATCAGTGGGCTATTCTCAACACGCGTTGGTAATTCCAACACCTGATGGAGCGCCACTCCCCTCCCGCTCATAGCCTGCCCTGTACCCGATAAGGGGGTGAGCGCCTCGAACTAGGCGGGCGGGGCAACCGACCCGCCGGTCGTACGCCCATAAGCGACGCAGCCGGGACTCACCACGTCCGGTAGAAGTGGTTGAGAGGCCCGTGGCCGCCGCCCATAGGGAAGGCCCTGCGGATGGCCTCCGTGACGTACTCCTTGGCCCGGGCCACCGCATCCTCCACGGCCATGTCCTGCGCCAGCCCCGCGGCTACGGCAGAGGCGAAGGTACAACCCGTGCCGTGTGTGCTGGAAGTGTCCACGCGCGCGGCCCTGAACTCTCGAAGCACGCCGTCGCCGTAGAAGACGTCCACCGCATCGCCCTCAAGATGGCCTCCCTTGACCACCGCGCTGCCGGCTCCCATGCCCACGATGTCCCTGGCCGCCCGGCGGGCCTGCTCCAATGTCGCTACCTCGTAGCCCACCAGCGCCGAGGCCTCCGGCAGGTTGGGTGTGACCACGGCGGCCAGTGGTACCAAAAGAGTCCTCAGCGCCTCCACCGCCTCCTCCTGCAACAGGCGGTCTCCCCCCTTGGCAACCATCACCGGGTCCACCACCAGGTTGGGCAGGCCGCCCTCCTTAACTTTGTCGACCACAGCCCGGATGATCCCGGAGTTGGCCAGCATCCCAGTCTTCACCGCGTCGGCGCCTATGTCTGAGAGGATGGCGTCAATCTGGGCTGCGACCAGGTCCGGGGGAAGCTCCTGCACGCCCGTAACCCCCAGGGTGTTCTGTGCCGTGACGGCCGTCAGGGCGGATGTCCCGTACACTCCCAGGGCGGCGAAGGTCTTCAGGTCCGCCTGTATTCCGGCTCCGCCTCCCGAATCGGAGCCGGCGATGGTCATTGCTCTCTTTACGCCTGTCATACGACTCCTCACTCCGAAGTCAACCCGGATACAAAGGCATCTTGCTCGTTGACCTCCTCACCCAGCAGACCCTCGTCCTTCATCCATTGGGCCAGGCTCTGCCACCGCTCAGGAGTCTGCTCGCCAAAGGAGGATGCGCCTTCGGTCCACATGGGAGCCAGCAGGCCGATGCCCTGGGTCTCCAGCGCCTCGTCCGTCTCCGGGTTGGCGTCCACCAGTATCTCCACCGCGGCCTCGGGGTCCTGGATGGCATCGGCGAAGCCCTTGGCCGTGGCCCGGAGGAAGCGGCGCACGGTGTCCGTGTCGCTGCTCAGCTTGTCCTCGCTCGCCACCAGCACCAGCTCGTAGAAGTCGGGTACGCCCCACTCCTCCATTCGCAGTATCTCAATAGGGTAGCCCTGCATCTCCATAGCAATGGACTCATGGGTCCAGTAGGCCCCCACAATTGCGTCCACCTTCTTGCCAATGAGGGCCGGCCCCAGGTCGAAGCCGACGTTCACCACAGTCACGTCGTCGATTGAAAGCCCCTCGTGCTCCAGCATAGCCTGGAACAGCGCCTCCTCGAAGGGGATGCCGGTGACGCCCACCTTCTTCCCTGCCAGATCGCTCGGACGGGTGATGCCTGACTCCTTCAGCGCCATGATGGAGTTGAGGGGGTGCTGCACCATCGCGGCGATGGACTTCACCGGCACGCCTTCGCCCCTGGCCAGAAGTACCTCCGCCTGGTAGCTGACGCCGAAGTCGTCTCGTCCGGCGCCCACGGTCTTGAGCACGTCCTCCGGGTTGGCCGGGACGAAGATGTTGACGTCCAGCCCTTCGTCTCGATAGTACCCTCTCTCCAGAGCCACGTAGAAGCCTGCGTGGTTGGAGTTGGGAAACCAGTCCAGGGCCAGGCTCACCTCGATCGGTACGGGCGTAGCCGTAGGAGTAGGAGCCTGCGTGGGAGTTGGGGTTGCCTCCTCTCCTGTCGAACATGCCGACAGGAACACGCCGGCAAGGACCATCAAGGATATTGGAACGCTCCGCCTCAGTAATGATGCAATCACCGGTCTTCCTCCTAAATCAGGTGTCTCTTATGGCTCTGTTCCGTCTCTCTCTACGATGCCAGGGTATGGAGTAACGCTCCGCCAGGATGACCATGCCGAAAAGGGTTATTCCCATGACGGACAGGATGAATATGCAGGCGAATACCGTGTCGGTATGGAATTGCGCCGCGGAGCGCGTCATAAAGTAGCCCAGGCCGGCGCTGGCCCCCACCCATTCGCCTATGACCGCACCTATCACGCTCAATGCTATGGCCACCCTGATCCCGGAAAAGAGGAAAGGGACGCAGGTTGGCGCCTGTACTTTGGTGAATAGCTGCCACCTGTTGGCGCCCAGGGTACGCATCATCCGGATGATGTCGGCGTCGGCGGACTTGAGGCCGTCTACAGTGTTTACCACTATGGGGAAAAAGGAGATCAGCGCCACCACAATTACCTTGGGCCAGATCCCATAGCCTATCCAGATGAGAAGCAGCGGCGCTATGGCAATGATGGGCACGGTCTGTGAGGCGATGACGAATGGGTACGCGGAGCGCTCAACTATCCGGGAGTAAGCAATGGCGGCGGCCAGGACCACCCCAACCGCCAGGGCCAGGGCGAAGCCGAGAAGAACCTCTCCCAACGTGACCCAGGTATGCCTCAACAGGAGATCTCTACTCTCCAACAGCTCCGCTCCAATGGAGGAGGGCGGCGGCAGAAGCCAGCGAGCGACGTTGAACACGCGCACGGCCGCCTCCCAGATTCCCAGCGCCGCCAGGACAATGGCCGCCGGAAGCGCCCACTGGAGCGCGGCGGAGGCATAGCCCCCCAACGAGCCTCGGGAAACCGGCCTCTCCGGCATCTCCCGGACTTCCGGGAGTGTGGTGGACGGCCCGCTCCTCATGCCCTGCCCTCCCTCGCCGGAGAGGCGTCGTTTGCGCCGACGCCGTTCCACGCGTCGTCCCCCCTCAGAGCGGCCATCACCCTGGCCTTGGTTTCCACAAAGGCCCCTTCGGTAACCATGTCGTATCGCCTGGGACGGGGTATATCCACAGACAGGGCCGTCTTTACCCTGCCGGGGCGAATGGTGAGCACGTACACCCTGTCGGACAGTAGCGTCGCTTCCTCAACGTCGTGGGTCACCAGGACGACCGTCTTATTCCACGACTCCCATAGCTGAAGGAGCCACTCCTGCATATCGGCTCTGGTCAGGGCGTCCAGGGCGCCGAAAGGCTCGTCCAGCAGGATGACCTGGTGGTCGGCCAGCGCCGTCCTAAGGAACGCTACCCTCTGCCTCATGCCACCGGACAGAAGGGACGGATAGCTCTTCTCAAAGCCCTTGAGGCCAAAGGGGCCCATCAGCTCCAGCGCCATGTTTCTCGCCGTGGCGCTCGGCCTCCCCTGAAGCTCCGGGCCCAGCATCGCGTTGTCCAACACTGTGCGCCATGGAAGGAGCAGGTCTTTCTGGTGCATGTAGCCGATGGTCCCCAGGCGTCGGGCGTCCTGTTGACCGTCGATGCGAATACGGCCCTCGGTGGGCTCCTCCAAGCCGGCGATGAGGTTGAGGAGGGTGCTCTTGCCGCATCCACTGGGGCCGATGATGCTCACGAACTCCCCTTCGTAGACGCTCATGTCCACGTTACGCAGTACGGGGAGCGCGTCTCCGTTGACGGAGAAGTCCTTGCCTATGCCGTCCAACTCTATCTTTGGATGGGAGGCCGCTTTGCCTGGCGCGTGGTCCGGGCCCGTGGTCATTTCAACCGTTGTTGGCCGGAAAGCGAACGGTCGCCAGCCGATGGCTGACGACCGTTGCTAATAGTTGCATCCGGCGCTCTCCCTCCGCTGGCATTACCCAGATCAGGTGCTCAGGGTCGCCCCGATAAGTCGGGGCCTCTCAGCCTGGCTCACACCAAGCTCCCCTCAGGCCCTACGCTGCTGAACCTGCACATAGAGTGTAGCGTGTATGTCCCGTACAGTCAATCGCTCCAGCGGTCTGGTAGTGTCTCAGTTTGAAGTGTGGTAAACAAGGAGTGCTATGAGTGCTAATCAGGCAGAGTCTGAACACCGTGGCGGACCAAGGCCATCATCGACCGGGCATGGTCGCGATATGCCTGAGTCACGTATTCGCGGCCTTCAAGAATTTCAAGAACGGACGCGAGATGTTCTACTAAAACAGTGGTTGTCCGGCCTTCAGGTGGCAGTCGATCAATCTCCCGCAGAGTATCCACCAGAGCAGTCAGAAACAACGTCACCCCACTCGCAACCTCATTGAGGCTCTGTTCATACGCGTCGTACTGTGGTGTATTCATCCCCTACCCGTCCATTGCTTCGATGAGCCAGTCCCATCCGTAGCAATTCTCCGCCAAGCCCGCTGCCATTGCCGGCGTCTGTCCACCAAGGCTCTAGTGAGGCCGGATGAAATTGTACCAAGCGAAATACAGTGCTAGGGCATACCCATGATTCGCCAGCTTCTTGCTGAAGGCATTGGTCAACAGGGTGAATCGCCTCATTGACATCCGAGTCGTGAAGTTGTGCATCTCGATGTAGGAATTGCTGATGCACTCCCGTTCCGGCAGACCCACCACAGGTTCAACCTTGACCCCAACGCAGTCAGCAAGGCTGTACCGCCTACCTTCTTCCAGGACGGGGCCATAAATCTTTATCAGGCGGGCATAGTCTACGTCCCCACCGAAAGCCCCCTCTACAGCCGCCAAGTAGGCACCGTGACCGTTGGTGGTAAGTTGGACTCGGTTGGCTAGCCTATTCCTCAACCCGTCCATGAACTCTAGGGCATATCCCCCGTCACGGCCAGGGCTGACGAGCCAGTTGATGATGAGTTTGGAGTCGGCATCTATGCCAGTCCAAGTCCACACATCCCCCGCTTCTTCCGGGGCAGGTATGGCGGGCTTGGCATAGCAGAAACTCCATATCTCGTCACACTGGACCCGCATGGCAGGAACATCCTGCACCGGCTCATGATGTAGCCGGTAGCTGGCTTCCCCTGCGTCCTCCAGGAGCTTCGTAACGGTGTTGATAGAGACACCAACCACACGGCTGATAGACCGCATGGACGACCCCTCCACCAACATGTTGAGAATCTGAATCCGCTTGGCCTTAGGTAGCTTGTTCACTCCCTGCGTCTAGGGCACACTGAACTATTTGTTAGGTGTTTTGTTCAGGTTGGCTTGCTTGTTTGAGTTGGTAGGCGGTTGCTTGGCGCACTAGTCTGGTAAGGTGAGAGATATCATCCTCGTCAGCTCTTTTCAGTGCTTCGACATAGATCGGTCGTATATCCTCGCGCCTAAGAAGTTCAGGGACAGTGGGAGTACCAGGCAACAGGCCGCCGGACTTCACACATATAATAAAGTAGCACACAGCCCTTGCTGTACGCCCATTTCCGTTTCTGAAAGGGTGGATGTGATTGATGCGCCACAGCGCATACGCAGCCAACTCTGCGGTGTCAGAGGGTTGCCATCGCCAATTGACCCTATTTACTAAATCCTCCATCAGGGGCTCAACACGATAGTATTCCGGGGGCACGAAAGGTCCCACCATAACGTCATGGGAACGATATTGACCCGCCTCGTGATGAAGTCCCACAATTGCGTGGAAATTTAGGGCCTTGATAAGGGATTCGGACAGCCACGGTCTTCCACTATCAATAGCAGCCCTTGCCATAGAGTATAGAAAGTCGTAGTGCCTAGAGGTATTCGCGACTGCTACTTGCTGATAGACCTCGTTCTGTTCGCTGCCACTCAGTTCGTAGAAGTCCATGCTCTACCCATATTGCTTCTTCAACAATTCCTCAATGTCGCGACGAGTCATAGTGCTATCGCTTGGCATCATACCAATGACAAATGAGATTCTCTGTTCTCGCAGCTCTGCTAGCGTCAGGTCTCTTTTGGCGGCCCTGCGCATGAGCTCATCCAAGTTGTCGGGTACTTGCATGGTGGTAATGGATTCTAATTCATGAGTTCCCATTAGTATCCTCCTAATTTTAGTACCCTTTTATACAAAATGTGCACCTTGGCTATTGCCTGCCTTTCGCGCGATCTCCGATCGTCTCTCCTGGGTGAGTCTCTCAGCACGTTTCACGCCACCAGCTTGTCCGGCCTTCCGCTTGCCTTGGTGAGGCAGTTTCTCCTCAATCTCCCCAGTGGCAATTTTGGCTACCTCAACCGTCGCCCCGACCGTGTCCCCAGGACGTCTCTCGCCGTTCGGTCCATTCGGCATGCTTCGCCCCCTTTACTACCACGCTATCATGATAGCGTGGTAGTACAATTGTATAGCCAAAAGCAGCGGTGTGCAAGCCTATCATTAGTACCTTTGTGCTATGCCCGCGTTTCAAACTGAGACACTACCAGCGGTCTTGAGCCTATTCCTGGCCCAGCAGACCCTCAAGAAACTCCCTGAAGTCCGGCCCCGTGTCCTCTCGGCGGAGGGCCAGCTCCACCGAGGCTTTCAGCAGTCCCACAGGGTTGCCCACGTCGTAGCGCACTCCCTGTAGACGCAGGGCGTACATGGGCTGCCTGCGCAGCAGGATATCCAGGGCGTCTGTGAGCTGGATCTCCCCTATGGCTCCCGGCCTTACGTTAGCCAAGGCTTCGAATATATCGGGAGTGAGGATGTATCGCCCCACGATGCCAAGGTTGGATGGAGCGTCCGCCGGGGCAGGCTTTTCCACCGTGCCCTTGACCCTGAATACCCCCTCCGAAACGGGCTCCGGCGCTATCACGCCGTAGCTCTGTATCCGAGAGTCCGGCACCTCCTCAACGGCAATGACGCTAGCCTCATACCGGTCAAAGACCTCCAGCATCTGGGCGAGCGCTCCCTTCTCCGCTATTATGATGTCGTCAGGGAGGATAACGGCGAACGGCTCCTCTCCCACGGCGCTAGCGGCGCACGCTACTGCGTGGCCAAGTCCCAACTGCTCCGGCTGGCGCACGTAGGTAAGCTCCACAATCTCAGAAAGGCGCCTCACCTGGGACAGGCGTTGTGCGTCTCCCCTGGCCTCCAGAAGGCCCTCCAGCTCCAGGTGCCGGTCGAAGTAGTCGGCGATGGCCTCCTTGCCGCGAGCGGAGATGATTACTATCTGCTCAATTCCCGCCGCCGCCGCCTCCTCCACCACGTATTGGATGGCTGCTCTATCCACCAGTGGCATCAGCTCCTTTGGGGCCGCCTTGGTGATGGGAAGGAACCGGGTTCCCAGCCCCGCGGCAGGTATAACGGCTTTTCTAACTTTCATAGTCACGTCCTATAATTTATGCGCGATCCCCGGCTTACACACTGGAGACCGCCTCTCTCAAGTCTATGTCCCCCGAGTACAGGGCCTTGCCTACGATGGCTCCCTCCAGGCCCAGGGAGTCCAGCCTCCGAATGTGCTCCAGAGAGGATACCCCCCCTGAGGCCACCAGAAAGCTGTCGCATTCCTGTACAATTGCTTCGATGGCGTTGAAGTTCGGCGAGGACAGGGTCCCGTCTCTGGCGATGTCGGTATAGATGAACCGCTTGACTCCCAGGGCAGCCATGCTGTGGATGAGGTCCAGGGCCGACGTTGAAGACGTCTCCTGCCAGCCTCTGACAGCGACCATGCCGTCCCTTGCATCAACCCCAACAATGACGGCGTCCGCGCCGAAACGGCGGCACGCCTGCTCCACAAAGGACGGGCTCTCCACTGCGCTGGTGCCCAGAATAATGCGCTGTACCCCCATGCCCAGGATGTCCTCCGCAGCGCTCACGCTGCGAATTCCCCCACCCAACTGAATGGGCGCATCCACCGCATTGGCAATTCGTTTGACCACGTCCAGGTTGGCCTGTACCCCGGATGCCGCGCCGTCCAGGTCCACAAGGTGTATCCGCCGGGCGCCCATCTCCTGCCACTCCAGGGCTACCCTCACCGGGTCGTCCGAGTACACCGTCTCCCTGTCGTAGTCTCCCTGGTAGAGACGAACACACCTGCCGGCCCGCAGGTCTATGGCTGGTATGACCTCCATGTTACCTCCCTGGGCTCCCGTTCACCATAGAGTTCAGGAAGTTCTCGTACAGCCGCAGGCCAATGGCGCCGCTCTTCTCAGGATGGAACTGGGTAGCCACAAGGTTGTCCCTGGCAATAACGCTGCAGAACCGAAGGCCGTACTCCGTAGAGCCCAGCGCTACGCTCTCGTCGTCGGGAGCGCCGTAGTAGCTATGCACAAAGTAGAAGTAAGAGCCGCTTTCAACCTCGTGGAAGACGGGGTGGCTTTGGTTAAGAGCCACACTGTTCCACCCCATGTGAGGCCGTTTGACATGCTCCGGCAGCAGGGCAACCCTGCCGGGCATGACACCCAAACACGGCGAGGGGCCTTCCTCCGAGGAGTCCAGCAGCAGCTGCAAGCCGAGGCAGACCCCGAAGAAGGGCGTCCCCCTGGCAATCACCTCTTTTATGGGCCCCACCAAACCCTTGGCGTGAAGCGCCGTCATAGCCGACTCGGAAGCGCCCTGCCCCGGAAAGATAACCGCGTTGGCCTTGAGGACATCTTCAGGGTCATCGGTGGTATGGACGGGGTGCCCCAGCTTCTCAATAGCCTTGGCAACGCTGCGGAGGTTGCCTGCGCCGTAATCCACAATGGTCACCGTTGCCTTGGTCATTCGGAGTACCTCCCCAAGAAGTCTACTATCATGCCCTGGACCCGTGGCCCGGAATCCCCGGTGAGCATATCGGTCCCGTGCTCACCCCCGTCCACAATCTGCCTCTCCTTTGGGTCCTGGGCAGACTGGTCCAAAAGGTCTGCGCTCCTGGCGTAGAACCGGTCATCCCGAGAGGCGATGAAGAGCTTGGGAGCCGATACATCCCTTACGTCCTCCCTGGCGTCCAGCCCCTCTATAACAGGTGGCGCGGAAAGAGTGACCACTCCCGCCACCTCCGTCCGGGAGGCGACCTTCAGAGAGGCGGTTCCCCCCATGCTGGCCCCAATGAGGAACACCTTTGACGCGCCCCTACCCATCAAGAAGCTCAGAGCCGCTTCCACGTCCTTGTCTATGTTGTCTATGTCCAACTCTCCCTGGGAGTCTCGATAACCCCTGAAGTCGTAGGCCAGCGTCTGGAAGCCCCTGTCCCGGAGCACCCTGGCAAATGGCCACCAGCTTTCCTGGTCCGCAGGGCGCATGTGGCTCAGTACCACTCCAACGTCTCCGGAGCCGAAGAGATGGCCCGAAAGCTGAACGCCGTCTACAGTATCGAACGAGACCTTAGTTGCGCCTCCGCCCGGACCGGGGTTGGCATTGCACCCAAAGATGATCAGGGCCAGAACCACCGCCAACAGGCTAACTGGTTTCGCCGGTAAGAGCTTCAAATGGAAGTTCCCTATCCTCATAACGAGCCATGACGAATATCAGGTCGGCCAGCCGGTTGATGTACTTCAGGACGTGTGGGTTGACAAGAAAGCCCTGCTCTTTGAGCGACACCACCCGTCGCTCCGCCCGTCTCAGGATGCTCCTGCTCAGGTCCAGGGCGCCGGAGGCCGTCGAGGCGCCCGGAATGATAAAAGCGCGGGGCAGGCTCATCTCCCGGTTCAGCTCATCGATGAGGCTCTCCAGGTTGTCGGTCATCTCCTGGGTGACTACGCTGAAATGCTTCTCCAGCTTGGCATACTCTTTGGGGTCGGTCGCCAGCTCCGCTCCAACGGTGAACAGGTCTCGCTGCGCCCCCTTGATGGCGTCCCTCAACCTTGGGGTGGTTACCAGGGAGCGGGCCAGGCCAAGAGCGGAGACGGCCTCGTCCACCGTTCCGTATGCTTCGCAGCGCAGGTCCGCCTTGGAGACCCTCCCTCCATAGAGCAGCCCCGTCTTGCCTTCATCGCCATGCCTGGTATATATCCTGGGCAAGCTGTACCTCCACGCGTGAATTATAGCACATGCCCCAGCGCCCAACCCCAATTGACAGGCCCACATGGGCCGCCTATATTGGCGGAGAACTCCGCGCAAGGCCTACATGAAACCATCCCTTCAACTGGCAATCCTGCTTCTGTCCATAGCCTTGCTGGGTGGAGGGGTGGTTGCGCTGATACTGAAGCCATCGCCCGGCCCTGTAGAGATATCGCTGCCCACCCCCACGCCTCAACCTGAGATCAAGGTCTACGTCAACGGAGCCGTTCGATCGCCCGGCGTCTATACGGCCCAGGAGGGAGACAGGCTGGAGGACGTCCTAGCAATGGCGGGCGGCCTCACCGAGGATGCCGATCCGCTGAGGGTAAACCCGGCCCTCCGAGCGGAGGACGAGGCCCACTTCTATGTGCCCAGGACAGGCGAGGCGGTCCCTACGACACCGCCCTCTTCCACCGGGGTCAACATCAATACGGCCTCCGCAGAAGAGCTCCGTACCCTCCCTGGCATCGGAGAGGAGAAGGCCAACGCAATTGTGGAGCATAGACGGCAGAGCGGCCTCTTCTCCAGGGAAGAGGACCTGCTGCTTGTGCCAGGAATAGGCCCAAAGACCCTTGAAGACCTGCTGGCGTCCATAACGGTCGATTAGCAATGGCTCTCATCACTCTCACCGTGGCCTGGATTGCCGGCGTCTACCTGGCGTCTCTCACAGCGCTTCCTCGGCCAGGCCTGCTCCTCCTTCTCACAGCATCGGCTCTCCTGGCCCTTTGGCTGCGGGGCAGAGGTCTGTCCCTGTTGCCGGCATTTGCACTGGCGCTGCTGTCACTGGGAGCCTTGAGGGCCGGCGTTGCATCGGAAGCCGGGATGCCGCCGCCAATAGACTGGTACAACGGCTCCGGCGCAATCTCCGTAGAGGGGGTTGTCTCTGCCGATCCGGAGCAGCGCGCTTCCGGGTGGCATTTCCCCTTATCGGTGGAGAGGGTAAGGGTGGACGGAGGCTGGCAAGACTCCCGCGGCGACCTTCTGGTCATTGCCAACCCGCCCCCGTCTCTGATTGAGACGCGGCAGCAGCCTTACCTTCGCTATGGAGACCGGCTGATAGTCGTGGGCAGCCCTGCGGAGCCTCCGGTATTCCAGGACTTCGACTACCGCGACTACCTGGCGCGTCAGGGAATTTACTCAACCATCGTCTACCCCGGAGTGGCCCTGGTGGGAGAGGGCGAGGGGAACGTGGCGCTGAAAGCGATATATTCTCTGCGATACCGCTTGTCCCGCAGCCTGTCGCAGGCCCTTGCCGAGCCTCAAAACGCAATGGCGCAGGCCCTTCTGCTGGGGCGGAGAAGCGCCATGCCGCCGGAGTTGACCCAGGCGTTCAGAGACACCGGGACCTCCCACCTTCTGGCCATATCCGGCCTCCACGTTGGCGTCCTCCTTGCCTTCTCCCTGGCGATGAGCCGGTGGCTCATAGGGGCAAGACGGCAACTCTACATCCTGGTCCCCCTCATCTCCATCTGGGCCTACGCCGGCCTTGCGGGTATGTCGCCCTCGGTACAGAGGGCCGCCATCATGGGAAGCGTATACTTGGTGGGGCTATACCTGGGCCGTCAGAACAGCGTCATGCCGGCTCTGGCCGCAGCGGCCGCCGTCATGGTGGGGTTGGAGCCGCAAATCCTTACCCACGTATCCTTTCAGCTGAGCTTCACGGCAATGGCCGGGCTTGCGCTGTTGGCCCCGCCCATCGAAAGGGGCATTCGCCGGATCTCATCGGAGGACGACGGGGAGGAAGGTGGATGGAGCCGCGGCCTGGCTTACCCAATAGCCGCCACCGTGGCGGCCACGGTGGCTACTCTCCCACTGGTAGCCTACTACTTTCACCAGGTCTCTCTGGTGGGCTTGCCCGCCACGCTGCTGGCCCTGCCTGTTCTGGCCCCCCTCCTGGGAGCGGTATTCATAACCTCTGTTGCGGGCCTGATGCACACAGGGGCGGCACAGGCAGCGGGCTGGGCCGCCTGGCTGTCCTTATCCTACCTCAAGCAGGTGGTGGAGCTCTTCGACGCCATCCCCGGCGGCGCCGTGCGGGTGGGCCGGATAGGCGCGCCCCTGGTATTCGTCTACTACGGAGCGCTGCTCGGCCTGATACTGGCGTTCTCCAAGCCGGAGGCAAGCTCGCCTCCCGAGGCCACGCCCGCGACTAGATCCGTACGCGGACTGGCCGGGCTGGGTCCGGGGCTGCTGGGAGGCCGCTTCTTACGGTTGGTGCTGGCGTCGGTCCTCCTGGCATCGGCGAGCGTGTGGGCTGCCGCCCTCGCCGGGCCCGACGGCCGGCTCCACGTCACCTTTCTGGACGTGGGTCAGGGAGACGCCACTCTCATCGTTACCCCGGGAGGCCGGCAGATTCTCATCGACGGCGGGCCTGACCCAAACAGGCTCCTGGCTCTTCTGGGTGAACGGCTCCCCTTCTGGGACCATAGCCTGGACATGGTGATACTCACCCACCCACACAGGGACCATGTTGCCGGCCTTGTGGAGACGCTGCGGCGATACGACGTGGACGTGGCGCTTGAGCGGGAGTTCGACTACTCGGCTTCCGAGTATGCGTCCTGGAGGTCCGCGCTGGAGGGGCGGGACGCGCCCGTGATCCAAGCCCTCGCAGGACAGCAGATCCATTTGGACGACGGGTTGGTCCTGGAGGTGCTATACCCGCCCGAAAGGCTGCTAATGGGCACATCGTCGGACGTGAACAACGCCTCTGTAGTGACCCGCCTGGTCTACGGTGAGGTCTCCTTTCTCTTCACTGGCGACATCCATTGGGACGTGGAGAGCTACCTTTTGCGCCACTCCGCGCCTCTGCGGAGCACGGTACTCAAGGTTCCTCACCAGGGAAGCAACACCTCAACGTCCCCGGACTTCCTGCGAGCGGTATCGCCCCAGGTCGCGGTCATATCCGTGGGCGAGGACAATCGGTTTGGGCATCCACACCCGGAGACCCTGGCCACGCTGTCCGGGATGCTGAGCGACGACCGTATTCTTGCCACCTATGAGAACGGCAGCGTTGAGTTCGTCACAGACGGGACGCGGCTGACCATGAGCGCCGAGAGGTAGCATCTCGGCGTTGCCGGCAGCGCCGGGTCCACCCGGCTGAAACCTGTTGTAACTACGCATGGCGGGCGCTACTCCAGGTATGCTACACTACGCCGGAACCTCGAAAGTCGGGGAGGCTGCGCATGTTCAGAGTTGACGGCAGGGCAAACGACCAGCCCCGGAAGGTGAAGATCACACCCTCCTATCTGGCGTTTCCGGAAGGCTCCGCTCTAATCGAGGTGGGAGAGACCAAGGTCATCTGCACAGCCTCGCTGGAGGAACGCGTGCCGCCCTTCATGAGAGGACAGGGTAGAGGATGGGTAACCGCGGAGTACGGTATGCTGCCCCGCTCCACCCTGACCAGAAGGCAGCGGGAAAGGGAGGCCGGGAGGGTGGACGGCCGCGCACAGGAGATACAACGCCTCATTGGCCGGTCCCTTCGGGCGGTGGTGGATATGAAGGGGCTGGGAGAGCGCACCCTCGTCATGGACTGCGATGTGCTGCAAGCCGACGGCGGAACGCGCACAGCCGCCATCACCGGCTCCTACATAGCCCTGTACCAGGCGTTGCTGCACATGGTAAACACGGGCGCCCTCGCAGCCATCCCACTCAACAGCGCCGTGGCCGCCATCAGCGCAGGGCTGGTGGACGGCGAGGTTATCCTGGACCTCTGCTACGATGAAGACTACCGCGCAGAGGTGGACTTCAACGTGGTGATGACTCAGGAGGGCGACTTCATTGAGATTCAGGGCTCTGCGGAGAAGACCCCTTTCTCTAGGACGGCCATGAACGAGTTGCTTTCCGTGGCGGAGAGTGGCATCCGGTCGCACCTGGAGGTCCAGAGAAACGTAATAGGGGGAATGTAGAGGCCCGCGGGAGAAACGCCCGCGCCGGCGGCCCGCCTGACGACCATTGGGGGAAAGATGCCCTTTGCAAAGCTGAAAGAGGTCGAGCTCTACTACGAGGAGGCGGGAAGCGGCTATCCCATACTGCTGGGCCACGGAGGCTTCAGCGACGTCACCGAGTGGGACCCGCAGGTAGGAGCCCTCTCGCAGAGCTACAGGACGATACGGTACGACCGCCGGGGATGCGGTCGCTCTCAGCCCAAGGACGTGCCCCAAATGTCAGACCTCTGGGTTGAGGACATGAAGCAGCTGATGGACAGCCTGGGGTTGGAGCAGGCATACCTGGGAGGCGTGTCTTACGGCGGAATGCTGCTAATCGAGTTTCTCTGCAAGTACCCCAACATGTGCAGGGCGGCTGTTATAGTCAGCGCGACGGCCAGGGGACGCGACGGCAGCAGGCCGGGGTCGGTCTACTTCCCGAATCGCCTGGAGAGCCTCTCCGCCATCACCGCGCCGACCCTGGTGGTACAAGCCACCAACGATAACACTTTCCCCACTGAGCACGGCGAGGAGATTGCCAACGCAATGCCAAATGCCGAGCTGGTGACGCTGGAGGGGGGACACACCATCAACAACGAGCTCCCAAAAGAGTTCAACCGCGCCATGCTGGACTTCCTGTCAAGGGTCTGAAGCCCGCGGGCTGGGGCTGCCTACGAACTAGCGTCTAGATCACCGATGACACAACATCGTGGGCGACGTGGGCTCTTTCAAGCTGAGGAGTCTTCAGTGGGAAATAGACTTGTTGCAAGGGGAAAGTAGATGGCGCGTGGTATTTGAGATGTGGGTAGTAGATCATCGTATCGAGCTTTGTGAGCCATTCAGACCTTCATGCTGAGAGAAAGTAGCATATCTTGAGGGCGCCGCAGCACATCAATACGATCCGCGACATCGATTTCCTAATGGACTTCGAAACCACCGGTAGTGCCGTAATTGACCTTGGCCCGGTCGTCTTCATCAAGCCCGTAGGTGTAGTAGCCCTTCTGGCTACAATAGAGCGATTGACTAAGCGGCTTGGTATACCAAACATGGAGATTAGCCCGAATCCACCGAAGGAGGGCGTCGGGTCAGCGTCCTGAAGTGGCCAAAGGGTGCTCCTCTGAATCTGGGATAATGGTTTTGTAACAGCAAACCAGTCCCGGAAAAGGAGCACCCAATAGATGCTACCACGCCACCAACCCGACCGCATCCGCATCGCCTTCGATGATCACCGCCTGGTGGCCAATGCCGGGCTGATTCTTCCGTCCACCCTGGCCCTGCGCCTTGGCCTGCCCCAACTGGTTGACCGGCACCTGGACCTGGGCCATGCAAAAGGCAGAGCCAACACCGGTGACAAGATGATGACGCTGGTGGCCTCCGCGTTGGCCGGTGGCGACTGCATCGACGACGCCGATGTGCTACGCGCCGGCGGGACCGCCCGCGTTCTCGGTTTCACGGCTAAGGCTCCCTCCACCCTGGGCGCCTTCCTGCGCAGCTTCAGGTGGGGCCATGTCCGCCAACTGGACCGGGTTAGCCGGGAGTTGCTGGCACGGGCCTGGGCTGCCGGGGCCGGACCCGGCGACGGGCCCCTGACCATCGACCTGGACTCCACCATCTGCGAGACCTATGGACTGGCCAAGGAAGGGGCGCGCCACCATGGTTACACCGGTCAGCGGGGCTATCACCCGCTGCTGGCCGTCGCCGCCGGAACCGGAGACGTGCTGATGGCCCGGCTGCGCGAGGGCCGGGCCAACACCGCCCGCGGCGCCGCCCACTTCCTGCGTGAGACGGTGGGGCGGGTGCGCTACGCCGGGGCCAGGGGACAACTCACGATGCGGGCCGACAGCGGCTTCTACGCTCATAGCGTGGTATCCGTCTGCCGCAAGATGGATGTCCGCTTCTCCATCACCATCCGCCAGCACAAAAGCCTGCACAATGTCATCGAGGCCATACCAGAAGAGGACTGGACTCCCATTCCCTACTGGATGGACGGCGCCGCCGATGTGGCAGAGACCACCTATATCCCCTTCCAGAGTGAGCCCGACGCCGCGCCGGTGCGGCTCATCGTCCGGCGGGTGAAACCCACGCCCGGTTCCCAGTTGGCCCTCTTCGCCACCTACAGCTATCACGGCTTCATCACCGACCGCGATGGGGAGATGCTCGAACTGGAGGCTGATCATCGCCGTCACGCCGAGATCGAGAATGCGATACGCGACCTCAAGTACGGTGTCGGACTGAACCACATGCCGTCCGGCCGCTTCGCCGCCAACGGAGCCTGGCTGGCGGTACAGGTGATGGCACACAACCTGGCCCGCTGGACAGCCCGCATCGGCCTGGGTGAGCAGATCGTGACCACCAAGACCCTCAGACGACGGGTCTTCGCCTTGGCCGGACGGCTCACTCGCTCGGCACGCCGATTGACCCTGCATCTTCCCCGGCGCTGGCCCTGGGATACCCAGTTCAGTCGCGCCCTGGCCCGGCTGCGAGCCATTCCACTCCCAGCCTGACGGCGCCCTCCGCCACTGACCCAACGTCCCCGCCAACTCGCACCAACCAGCTCCGCGGGAGTTCCCTGCTGCCTATTCTCTTGCCATCCCCCGCATCCCAGCTCCCGCAGACGGCCATTGGGGGCCTGTGCGGTGACTGAAGTCCCTCCGCCGACCTCCCATCTACCCCAATCGAGCCCAGGCCATCTCCCCTGTAGCTCTCTCATCCCCCTTCTCCAGTCCTCACGCCGCCCATCCGTGTCCTTCGGTGGATTCGGGCTTAGACTCCCAGAACACCCGGATGTACAAGAGTATCTCCGGTTGGCCGGTGTATTTGATGCTATGAGAGAGCACGTCGACTTTGAAGGTATCCAGCCCGAGGAGATGATAGCCAAGATGCAGCAGGTCAGGCCAATGGTCTCATGTACGCACTTCGTCAAGGAATATGATATTGATCAGCTTGCAAATCAGATGGAGGCTGAATTTCAAACAGAATTGGTTGGATACCCCAGCCTTCTTCAGACCTGTCATGGCATCTTCAGTGAACTTGCCACCAATGTTGTCTACCATGCCGAGAGTGACGGTGGTTACGTCCTGGCGCAGCAGTACAACTACTCGTCCGGGCCGGTTGTGGAAATTGCGGTCGCGGACTGTGGCATAGGCATACGAGCGTCGCTGCAAAAGAACCCCGGTCACAGCATGATAAGCTCAGACCTACAGGCTACCGAAAGGGCGCTACTAGAAGGAGTGTCATCCTTGGAAGACCCCCATCGTGGATACGGCCTCCATCACGTTACCGATGACGTGAAACACAACAACAATCGTGAGATGACAATACGCTCAGGACAGGGTATACTGGGTATCCGGGGCGATGGCGAAATTACGCGAGATTATGACAGCCCTATCTACTCCGGCACAATTGTGAGCGTCATAATTCCCTGCTATAGTGCCTGATGCTGAAGCCCGGGGTCAGGAAGGAGCAGCATGACGGAGGTAGAGGTCTTCAACTTGGCTGAGCTATCGCGCTCTTTCGCTACCAGAATGAAGGGTAAAGAGGTTGCTGGACTTGTCAGAGACATTATTGCAAAGAACAATCCTGGGACCATAGTGGTGGACTGGAGTGGAGTGAGCGCGGCCAGCCCGTCATTCATAGATGAATTCATAGGCGGGATACAGGAAGCCGTTTGCATGGCTTCCTTCCGTAGCAGCGTTGCCTTCATGGGCAATGATTCTGGCATCATGACCTTGGTTGACACCATTTTGAGGCGGAGAGAGTTCCCTGTTAGGTATACCGCTCGGCCTGATGACCCCAATTTGGGTTCAGTGAGTATGCCGGGAAAGCCGTTAGGCCAAAGAGCAGTCACATTCTAGGCATTCCACAGGCTTGGAGAAAGAAGCCATAAGCTTATGTTTATGGCTTCTTTCTTGCCATTGGTTCGCTCCACTCACCATGAACGGGGAAGTAGGTGCGGCGTGGCATGAGCGGAATCTCGCCCTCTCGCCCATCGTTGCTATATTCGCCTGCGAGAACCTATCCCCGCTCAGTCATTGGCGTAAACGTATAGTCCATCCTAGCCATTCGTGGTTAGTCTGTGTTGGGTTCTTCGCTCCCCGGCAGTATGAATAGCGCTCTCCGTTGGTTAGGAAGAACGTAATCGAAGCCAAAAGAGCGGAAAAAGGATTCCTTATGGGTGATAGCCATCACCTCAAAGATCCCCCTCTCTCTCGCCAAATCGAGGCAGGCGCGAACCAGCGCTTTGCCTATTCCCTCGCCTTGGGCATCGGGAAGGATGCACAAGCTACGTATCTCAGCGAGTTTCTGGCTGTAGACCTCCAAGGCGGCTGTGCCGACAATTCTGTTTTCCGTTGACTCGGCGACAAAGAACGTTGGGAGAAGGTCGGTGAGCTCTTGAAGTGTTCTGGGCAGCACCTCACCTCTCTCGACCGACTGCGAAATTAGGTCTCTCATACTGGGGATGTCGTTCTGCGTCGCCAATCTAACGGTTACCATGTGCGCCTACCTCACCGTTTTCAACCGGGCCGCTCTGATTCAGCTTGAGCGTTCCGTTGTCTTGCTATTGTCCTTTTGTCACTTTCAGTTGTCTGCGAATCCACGCAGCCGTCACCGAAGCAACCTCATAGAGGACATCCATCTTAGTTCTTCCCGACCCGCCCGGCAAGTCGTAGGAATGGTCCGCGTCAGCTACTACATGTAGAGTCGCGCGGTTACCCAGTCCCTCCAGTACAGGTTGAAACTCTCGAAGGTCGGTGAACTCTTCATCGCGACCGCCCTGGACGAACAGCATCGGAACGGGTACTTGGCTGAGATGGCAGACCGTATTCTCCAACAGAAGATCCCACTTCATCGGGAAGACGTACAAAACTACACCTCTGACGCTAGGCCAAGCATCACGCGCCATTGCAAGCGACATGACCTGACTGCTCATCGAACGGCCTCCGAGGAATAGCGGAAGATCCAGCGGTAGCGTCTCAGCGGCATCCTTTGCCGAGCTTGTCGTAGCCAGGAGTACGTCTAGGGGGTCGACCATATCTGGAGAATCAGTGGTCATGCTCTCGCTGTACGGGTAGTTATATCGGAAGGTCGCAATCTGCTGATTTGCAAGCGCTTCAGCCATCTGAGCCATCAAGGGTCTGTGAATCGGGGTAGCAGAGCCGTGACCCAATACCATGAGCGCAATGGCGTCGTCCGGCTTCACCAATATAGTGGTGACCTCTGGTCCGTTAGAAGTCGCGAGCAAGCTGCTCTCTGTAACGCTTATCCCAGCCAATTTGGACAGCTCCTTGTATCCTGTCGACTTGAGGGGATCATCCTCTGCCAACTCAATTCATTTCCGAGCGACAGCCACCAGTCGACGCGCATTCAGGCCGTACTCGCTGCCATCGAGGCCACCGAACAGTTGCACATCGCTGAATCCAACGTCAAGCAGACTACCCCTTATCTCCTGACCAGAATAGACGGTATGGTGGAACCGGAATGTAGTGGCCTTATCACCCTCGATGAGTATCCACTGATTCTTGATGCGAGTCCAGTCGTCGAATATCTCATGCCGCTGGACGAGCAACCTGCCGTCGGCTAGCTCTTCGGAAGTTGTGGGCAGGAATCCCCTGGCCAGCCACTCCTTGCCCATTACATCCATGACAAGCGCTCCTCCTGCCCGGAGGTTCCGGTGAATGTTCTGCAGGACCGTCATGTCGTCGCGCTTGTCGTCGAAGTAACCGAATGACGTGAAGATGTTAATGACCAGATTGAATGCCTCTGGACGCACGAAGTGGCGCATGTCGTCTCGCACCCATTCGACATCGACACTCTCCGTTCTGGCTAGACTGATAGCCTTTTGCAGTAGGAAGGGCGAGAGATCCACGCCAGTCACCCGAAACCCTTCCTTCGCCAATGCTACTGCATGTCGCCCCGGTCCGCAGGCCAAGTCCAAGACATCTCCTTCCCCTAGATTTACAAGGTCGAGAATGCTCCTTGCTTCATCCTCCGCGATATCGAACTTTCGCTCTGCGAACATAAATGGATACAGCCCGTTCCAGAAGCTCTCGTCATCAAACCAATCTGGCATTTGGGTCCTCCTGATTTGGTCTTGCTACTCCAGGCGCCTTCGCCCGCCATTTGGTCACTCATGTTTCCCTATAAACTGAAAGAGCCTCCCGTTTCGGGGAGGCTCTCGAAGATGCGAGTGGATCGAGTAGCTATGTTCTCCCCAACAATGGGCAGATATGCACATCCACTACGATGCCAATCAAATTGGGGTTTCTGAATGACTGCATGATGGGGCTCACCTCATTTGCTCCGCCTAAGTCTATCATGCAATGGTTCAGGCGAGCAACTGCGTGTGTAGGGTCAACGTCAGTCCTTTCATAGACTGACATTTTCACTGAACAGTCAGCTACTGACAGAATCATTGCACAATGACAGTGGTACTGCGCGCCATTGCAACTAGGCGTCAGGCCTGTTAAAATACGCCCTGATGCTCTCTTCAGAGGTACTAAGCGTAGTTCGTCCTGAATGCGGGGTCCTGGCAGGGCTCCGTTGGGCGGACTACGTCGTCCTTTAGTCCTTCCACAACCAGGCCTGCCATCCACAGGCTCTCTCCGAGGAGCCTCCGCGACTTATCACAAGCGCAAATCGATGGTACCCTAGTGTCTGTGCTGACGAGTACAGCGCATGTGGAATCGACTAGAGGAGACCCGAACATGTCAGAAGAAGCAGTCACATCCGACGCCAGACCCCGCACCCCTGAACGGAGATACGATCCCCAGGAGCTCGATAGCAAGTGGCAGGGCCGCTGGGAGCGGGACAAGCTGTACCGGGTGAGGGACGACGACCCCCGCCCCAAGTGGTACGAGCTCACCATGTACCCCTACCCATCCGGCGACCTCCACATCGGCCACTGGTACGCTATGGCCCCCGCGGACGCCCACTCCCGCTTCCGCCGGATGCAGGGCTACAACGTCCTGCACCCAATGGGTTTTGACGCCTTTGGCTTGCCGGCGGAGAACGCCGCCATACGCCGGGGCATCCACCCCTACCAATGGACCATGAGCAACATCGAAAACATGCGAAAGCAGCTGAGCTCAATGGGAGCCGTCTACGACTGGGACCGGGAGATAATCTGCGCCCAGCCGGAGTACTACCGGTGGAACCAGTGGATATTCCTCCAGTTCTACAAGGCGGGGCTGGCCTACCGCGCCAATGCGCCCGCCAACTGGTGCCCCTCCTGCCAGACGGTGCTTGCCAACGAGCAGGTGGTCGACGGCAAGTGCGAGCGGTGCGACTCGCCCGTCTCTCGCCGGGACCTGGAGCAGTGGTTCTTCGGCATCACCAAGTACGCCGAGGAGCTGCTGGACTTCTCCGGCCTCCTGGACTGGCCCGACAGGATCAAGGCCATGCAGACCAACTGGATAGGCCGCAGCGAGGGCGTGGAGATCAGCTTCGACATATCGGAGTACGGGTTGGAGGAGACCGAAATCCGCACCTTCACCACTCGCATAGACACCATCTACGGTGTCACATTCGTGGTCATGGCGCCGGAGAGCCCACTGGTGGGCAAGCTCACCACGCCCGATCGCCGGGCGGAGGTGGACGCCTACGTGGAGCAGGCGCGCCGACAGTCGGAGGTGGAGCGGCTTTCCACGGAGCGGGAGAAATCGGGCATCTTCACCGGCTCATACGCCGTCAACCGGCTCAACGGGGAGCGAGTCCCCATCTTTGTGGCCGACTACGTGCTGCTCACCTACGGCACCGGCATCGTCATGGGCGTACCGGCCCACGACCAGCGCGACTTCGATTTCGCCCGGAAGTACGGCATGGACGTGCGGGTGGTCATCGCCCCGCCGGACTGGAACGGCGAGGAGCTGGAGCAGGCATACGTGGAGGACGGGACGCAGGTGAACTCAGGCCCCTTCGACGGCCTGCCCGTGTCCGAAGGCAAGGAGCGCATCGCCGACCACATCGAGGCCAACGGCTGGGGGCATCGCGCCATCTCCTACAGGCTGCGGGACTGGCTCATCTCACGCCAGCGCTACTGGGGCACGCCCATACCAATGCTGTACTGCGATAGCTGCGGCATCGTTCCCGTGCCGGAGGAGGACCTGCCGGTGTTGCTGCCGGAGGACGCCCAGTTCCGGCCTACGGGGGAGTCGCCCCTGAAGTACCACGAGCAGTTCCTGCACGCCGCCTGCCCCAGCTGCGGCGCGCCCGCCCAGAGAGAGACGGACACGATGGACACCTTTGTGGACTCCTCATGGTACCACCTCCGCTACTCCAGCCCGCGCTACGACCAGGGCCCCTTCGATCCCGAGGCCGCGCGAGGGTGGCTGCCGGTGAACCAGTACACCGGCGGAGCGGAGCACGCGGTGATGCACCTGCTTTACTCACGGTTCTTCAACAAGGCCCTGCGCGACCTTGGCCTTGTGGGCTACGACGAGCCGTATCTCAGGCTGTTCAACCAGGGCACAATCATCGCCGACCGCCAGAAGATGAGCAAGTCCAGGGGCAACGTCATCACGCCCGACCCATACGTGCGCGACCTTGGCGCGGACGTGGTGCGCACGTACCTGATGTTCCTGGGGCCCTGGGACCAGGGCGGCGAGTGGTCGGACACGGGCATCAACGGCATGGCCCGCTGGCTCAACCGCGTCTGGGACATCGCCCAGCGCGACGCCTCGACCCTGGACGCGCAGGCAGCCAACGACGAAGCGACCAAGTCGCTTATCAGAATGACCCACAAGACCGCCAAGAAGGTCCAGGACGACGTGGAGCGATTCAAGTTCAACACCGCCCTTGCGGCCATGATGGAGCTGACCAACCACATGGGCCGCGCCTGGGACGACGGTGGCCTGGACTCCGCCGCCTGGCGGGACGCCGTAGAGAAGCTGCTCCTGCTTCTGGCGCCCATCGCGCCCCACGTAACCGAGGAGCTTTGGGAGAGGACTGGACATGTATACAGCATCCACAACCAGCCCCTGCCGCAGTGGGACGAAGAACTGGCCCGCGACGAGGAGATAACGCTAGTGGTGCAGGTGAACGGCAGAGTGCGTGACCGCATCCAGGCGCCGGCCTCAATCGCCGAAGACGAGGCCAGGCAGCTGGCTCTGGACAGTCCCAAGGTGCAACCATACCTTGACGGCAGCCAAGTCAAGCAGGTGATATACGTGCCTGGCCGGCTGGTGAACGTGGTGGTTGGGTAGGGAGTGGCCGCCACCCTGTATCAAACTAGGTGACAGACTCTGAGGAGTCGTAGGGGCGGTTCGCGAACCGCCCCTACTGCGACAGGCCGATTCCCCCATGTTCGTTTCCGGCGCTACTCCAGCTGCCTCAGGCGCGGGCTTGCCAGAAGCAAAGTAGTTGCCACCAGGACAAGCAGGACTGCCATGATACCAAGGGCAATCGGCGCGCCCATTCGATCGGTCATTACCGTAATGGGGAGCACTCCGGCAGGCATAATGCCCATCACCAGACTAAAGAGGCTCATCACGCGTCCGCGGTACTCCTGTTCAGCGTATTCCATCATCAGACTGCTGTTCAGAGTCATCCTGGCTGCCTGGATAAGGCCAACCAGCGCCAAAATCGCCAGGCCCGCAATGTAGGTTGGCGCGAAGTACGACATAGCAGCGAATCCCAGGAGCGTGAGTCCCGATAAAATTCCACTAACTGCCAGCGCGAGCCCTCGCCGCGCCACCTTACCCAGCCCTGCTATAACCAGCGTCCCGCCCAAGGCTCCCAAGCCCATTACGCCCCCCAGATATCCCAGTCTATCCGGACCCACCATGAACACGTCTTTGGCGAAAATGGGAAGGATGAATCGGATGGGCATCGCTAACACCACAGTTATCAAGGAGAGGAACATCAGAAGGAGGATAATCCGATTAGAGGAGACGTATTTGAGACCGGCTTTGATGTCCCCCAGGATAGTTGCCGATTTACCCCTTGCCGCAACCTCCAGTTTCGGCAGTAGCTGTGTGAAGAACAGGCCTCCCAGGTACATCCCAGAGATGACATAGTAGACCGCTTCGATCCCTACGGCAGCTATGAGGACTCCGGCCACAGCCGGAAAAGTCATGAATGACAAGCTCATTACCATGGAGTTGAGGGCGATGGCGTTCTGTATGCGGTCCATCCCTACCAGCTGGGGTATAATGGCCTGCCGGGCAGGCATCATCAGGGGCATAGCGCTGCCCTGAGCGAAGGATGCCGCCACCAGATGCACCCAAGTGATTGTGCCCGTGGAGATGGATACGGCGACGAACAGGGCCACCAGCAAGGACACACCCTGGCCGATCTGAATGACCCTCTTCTTCTCGAAACGGTCGGCGAATGCTCCGCCGAATAGCGCTAGCGAGATGGCCGGGATAGCAGCCGAAGCAGTTGCAATACCCAGTAGGGAGGCTCTGCCAGTCAACTCAAAGATGTAATAGCCCCCGGTGAATAGCAGCATCTGCATGCCGCCCATCTGCAGCAGAAAGCCCATCCACAGGTTCCTGTAGGACGTCACCCCCAGGGAGTTGAAGGTGCGCTTCAGGGCGGCAATGGGCCTGAAGGAGCCCTTCCCCTGTCCCGTGGGTTGGTCCATGGTTGCGGTGGCTGCCGTGCCGGGCCTCATGTCGCCCCTACCTCTGTTTTCGACTGAAGCAACCGCAGACTGTGCGTTTCCTCCATGAGCGGCGCGAGACGACTGAGTGGTAGGATGCCCACCTAATTCAGCGCCGACGCGTGCGCCATGCCAAGGCCCGCCTCCCATGGAGCCGAACTGCATCTGTCCCGAGGCCTCGTCCCCTGTGACGGTCCCGATGAAGTCGAGTTTCACGGCGCCCATTGGTCCTTGAACAGAGGCGCTGAATGCCACAGAGCTTTCGTCAGCGTATCCATATATGGGGGATGTGCCCATTCCAGTGGTCAGCGACCCCTCCAGGTTACCGGTGGTCTCGGTAATCGAAAGGGTCGCTGGGCGCTCTCCCATGGGAGAACTGATGGTGAGCTGCCAGTTGCCATCGAAGGACATATGCCGGATACCTGCCCTTAGCCTGTTGGCAGTATTATACGCCTCCGACAGAGTTTTGGCAGTAAGTCAATGCGCATACCTCGGTCAGTCGAAAGAAATGAGCGGGCAGCGGAGGCTCCGCGTCAGCCCCCGCCACCTGGCCCCTCCGAGATCCCGCCTTGAAAATCCGTGGGGCAACACTTGACAATAACTCGATGTACAGTTTACAATAAAACAGGACTACATTGTAAAAACCGACGCAAAGGACTGCAAGACATGAATGACCGCTTTGAGCGAGTAAGGGCAATCAGGGAATTTATCCTGTCCAACGTCGCTGACCACCCCGGAGACATCGCGCGGCTTATGGCAGAGCGATTTTATATATCCCGCGCGACGGCAGCAAACCACATCGGCGCGTTGGTCCGTGAGGGGCTTCTGAACGCCTCCGGCAACACAAAGGCCCGCAGCTATCAGCTAAGGACGCTTGCCTCCAAGGACGTGGAACTGCCCGTAACTCCGGGGCTGGAGGAGGATGTCGTATGGCGCAACGAAATCGCACACCTGCTGGCCGATATTCCGGAGAACGCCTTGCAGATATGCCAGTACGGCTTCGGGGAAATGCTGAACAACGTTGTGTCTCACGCGGAGGCCACATGTGTAAACATCGGGCTGGAGAAGACGGCCACAAACATCAGTCTAGTCGTTAATGACGACGGAGTAGGCATATTCAAGAAGATTCAGAACGCTTTCGGCTACAACGATCCCCGCCATGCGTTGCTGGAGCTCTCAAAGGGCAAGCTGACCTCGGACCCGGAGCGGCATACCGGCGAAGGCATCTTCTTCACTTCACGGATGTTCGATGAGTTCAGCATCTTGTCCGGCAACCTGTTCTTCCACAGGAAAAACGAAGCCGACGGTTGGCTCATAGAGACTGAAGACCGCGATAACAGTCCGGGAACATACATCGTGATGGACATTCACCCCCAGGCGAAGCGGACCATGCGGGAAGTCTTTGACAGGTTTGCCACAGGCGAGGACATGGACTTTTCCCGTACCCATGTGCCCCTAAACCTGGCCAGATATGAAAGGGAGCAGTTGCTCTCGCGGTCGCAGGCGCGGAGGGCGCTAGCCCGCTTTGAGCGATTCGCAGAAGTCCTGCTGGACTTTCAAAACGTGGAGCAGATAGGCCAGGCTTTTGCCGATGAGATTTTCAGGGTGTTTCACCGAGAACACCCTGAAATCAGGATTACCTGGGTGAATGCGAGCCAGGACGTTGAGCGAATGATCAGGCGCGTTACGTCCAAAGACGCCAGGACGTGAGTAGAGCAGCCGCTCTATTGCTCTCACGCCCACCCGCTCATATGGTTCGACAGGCTCACCACGAGCGGAACCCCACGCCCCTCTGGATGCCCGCGTTCGCGGGCATGAGGACGCCGGCCCCCACCGTCTCCGCCGTAGGGGCCGGCCTACATGGCGCCGGCAATCCTCTCCCAGTGAAAGGCGGCATCTCCGAAGAGGAGCTCATTGACCTTTGCCTTCTTGTGATAGAGATGAATGTCCATCTCCTTGGTGAAGGCAATAGCGCCATGACACTGGTGGGCCAATGCCGTGACACGACGGTACGCATCGCTGGTCCATGCCTTGGCCTTGGAGACCTCCGGGGCGTGGAACTCCCCTCTCGACACCAGCCACGCGGCCTGGTACGTGAGATAGCGAGAGGTATCCACGTCCACGAGCATATTGGCGCAGTGGTGCTGGATGGCCTGGAAGCTCCCAATGGGCCGTCCAAAGGCATGGCGAGCTTTTGCGAACTCCGCAGTCAGCTCCAGGACCGCCTGAGCGCCGCCCACCGACTCGGCGCACTTGCCCGCGCTGCCCCAAGCCAGGAGCTTCTCCACCAAGGGCCAGCCTCCACCGGCGGGGCCCAGCAGGCTATCGAACGCCACCCGGACATCCTGGAACGCCACCTCCGCCTGTTTGTCGATTCCCATGACGCGCAGAGGGTTGACGGTGACACCGGGGCTTTTGGCGTCCACCAGGAGGAGCGATATGCCCTCGCGGGGGTCGGCCCCCCGGGATGTCCTGGCAACGACGATATAGTGGTCGGCGGCCAAGCCGTCCGACACAAACATCTTTGTTCCGTTGAGGATGTAGCCTCCGCCCACCCGGTCGGCCAGAAGACATATGCCGTCGGCCTGGTAGAGGGCGCTCGGCTCCGTGAGCGCAAGGGCCATCCTCATCTCCCCGGAGGCTATGCTTGTCAGAAAGGCTGCCTTCTGGCCTTCCGTCCCGGAGTCCAGAATGGCCTGTCCGCACAACGCCACGGTCGAGAAGAAGGGCCCAGGGAGGAGAAAGCGTCCCATCTCCTCCAGGAGGACGGCCAGTTCCAGAAAGCTGAAGCCCGCGCCTCCATACCGCTCAGGGAACGGCAGCCCCAACCAGCCCAGGCCTGCCATCTTCCGCCAGAGCTCTGGGGAATGGCCGGTTTCGTGCGTTTCCATCTCCCTCACCAGGGATTTGGGACATTCCCTCTCCAGGAACTCCCTCCCGGAGGACCGGAGCATCTCTTGTTCAATTGTAAGGGCGAAGTCCATAATACGGCGCGTCTCCCTATCGAGCGCGCTCAGCCATTGGGATAGGCGCGGCCGCAAGGCGTAGACCGCCGCCGCGTCGGCCTAAGGCTTCGGATGCAGCCTCCCGGACCGCGGGCCGGCTGCTACCGGGGCAGTCCAAGGCCCTGCTGAGCAATGATGTTTCGCTGTATTTCAGATGTGCCCTCGTATATGGTCTCGAAGACGGCGCTCTCGTACGCCTCTGCAACCCTCCCACCGAGAGGCGCGTGTCCTGAACCGGGTTCCAGGGAGCCGTACAGGCCCAGCGCTCGGGTGGCCGTGTCAGCGAACTGCTGCCACATCTCGCTGCTCAGGAGCTTGCTCATGGACGACTCGTAGACGGGGCTTTGTCCCTGGTCTCGCAGCCAGGCTACCCTGTATGCGGCGAGACGGCACGCCTCGATTCTCACCGACGTCTCCGCCAGCCTGCTGCGGACCCCGGCAAGGTTGACCAGCGGTTCGCCGTGGCGCATGGTCTCCCTGGCGTACGCCACCATATCCTCCAGGAGGCCCCTTGCGCGGCCAATGCTCTCTACCCCCGACCGCTCCAGGTTCAGGGCGCTCATAGCCACCTGCCACCCCTCGTCTCTCTCTCCCACCAGGTTCTCGGCCGGCACGCGCGCATCCCGGAAGAAGACCTCGTTGAGCATTCCGCTCCTGCCATGGGCTTCGTCCAGGGGGCGCAGGGTGATCCCCGGAGACCGCATGTCCACCACAAAGTAGCTGAGGTTATGATGCCTGGGAGCCTCCGGGTTGGTGCGGGTCAGGACGTGGGCCCAGTCTGCCCTGGCCGCCCCCCCGATGAATTTCTTGCGACCGTTGATTATGTAGTCGCCCCTGTCTTCCACTGCGGCGGTGCGAACGGAGGCGAGGTCTGAGCCTCCCTCGGGCTCGGTATATGCCTGGCACCAGAACGTCTCGGCGCGGGCGATGGCCGGCAGGTGGACGCTCTTCAGGCGGTCCGACCCGAAGCGTATCAGCGCCGGGCCTATGAGGTTGGGCCCGTCGTCAAAGGCGATGGCCTGTGGGACTCCCAGGTAGGCCATTTCTTCCATGAGGAGCGTCTGCGTAACGTGCGAAGCGCCTAGACCGCCGTACTCCACGGGCCAGTGCATGGTGGCCCAGCCCTTCCGGGCCAGCCTCCTGCGCGCCTCCAGAACCATTGGCCAGAGGGCGTCCGTGAAGGCCTCCCTTTCGCTCCAGCGAAGTTCCTGTGGGATCTCGGCGAGGGTGAAGTCCCGGACCTCTCTCCGGAAGGCCTGTTCTCCGGGGCTAAGGCGAAAATCCAACTCATCCCCTCCTCAGGCACTGGGGCGCTTCATCCCGCCGCGCGGCCTTTGGCCCCAGACGGCGGGCGACCGGCAGCCCCGACTGAGCCAGGTCAGTCCTTCCACCACGTAGACCGGTCGGACAGGGTGATCTCAAGCACAGCCAGGTCGTTATAGCTGCCGGAGTAGTCCCTGATACGTCCCGGAAGGGTGCTTACTCTCTGAAACCCCATGCTCTCCGCCACCTCTATAGCGGCGGCCTCGCGCTCCGGCACCAGCTCCATGACCACCCTGTACAGGTCAAGCTCCGCGGCGATGTCCAGCATCTCTCTCATCAACCGCCGGCCGAGGCCTTTCCCCCTGTACTCCGGGTCCACCACAACCCTCACTTCACCTATGTGGTTGCGAGCGAACACACGGCTCCGGTGCAGGGTTGCATCGGCGATTACGCGGTCGCCGTGCAGCGCCTCAATGGGAATGACGCGTTCCAGGCTAATGTCGTTGGTCCAGCCCTGGATCACATCCGGGTCGGTCACCGTGTCCTTCAGATAGTACAGGTCCTCTTCCGGCACCTGTTGAAACAAGCTGAGCAACGCGGCGCTGTCGCTGCTGATCAAGGGCCTTAGCTGAACCTCAACGCCGTCGTTCAGGGTGAAGCTCTTGGGGTATCCCTCCAACTTGGGTATCGATGGCATGGCTCGTCTCCTTCCCTCTTCCTTCAGGTTTAGGATAGCCCATACTCGTCGCGAAGGCTAGAGAACCTGCGTTCGCATCCGATGGTCCGCGCATTCTTGCCATACGGCAGATGGAAACAAGCTGTAACTATGGACAGACGCAACCTGGTCTACCAAAGAGCGCCTTCAGCGTATACTTTCAGTTGTGTAGAGGGTCATAGGACATGGAACTCTTGCCTGGGAGTGGAGGCGTTTGCTATGAGAGAAACGGAAGTAGCTTTTAGATCAAGTGACGGAAAGCCTAAAGAGGTAATACTGCTCACCATTGATTTCAAAGAGCGCGCCGGGCAGTGGCTGGCGGAGTGTCTTGAACTTGGCACGGCCGCGTATGCCGATACGCTTGAAGACGCGCGCCGGGAGATACGCGACAACGTAACGCTTCAGCTTGGCTCTGTTGAAGAACTCGGTTTCATTGAGGAATACCTTCGGCAGCACAATGTGTCTTTGCTGTCACTGGAGACTCCCGCGCCGCAGGCAGAGACCCCCACCTGGGCAGTCCCGGCTCTAGCTGGCGTGTAGCGACCGGTGCAGATAAGCGGACGGAGACTCATAGCCTTACTTGAGTCGGATGGCTGGGAACGCGGTGGACGTGCGACCCACGGCGTATTTCTCTACAAACATTTCCCAGGTGAGTTGATCCCGCGCAGCACAGTTGTCCCGGACAAGACGGGCAGCCAGCCCGACCCAACTCTGGGCGCAATTCTCAGCGTAAAGCAAACGGGCTTAGGACGCCCCGGCCTGCAGGCATTGCTGGACCGCTCCTAAGCTTGCTCCCGTCTTTGTCCACAGATAAATTGACCACTCTGCTCCCTCATGCTATGATTCTGGCGATGGATAGCCTTTGTCAGTCGACGGCATAACGCATGGACAACCTAGATCAGATAGGCCGTGAGGTCGAGGTCTGCACCGATTGCGCCCTCTCCCGCACCAGGACCAGAGCGGTGCCCGGAGAGGGGCCTGAGAACGCGGAGATAGCGCTCATCGGAGAGGCTCCGGGTTTCAACGAGGACAAACAGGGCCGCCCCTTTGTCGGGGCTGCCGGTCACTTCCTTGAACAGCTCCTGGCCCTGGCAGGCCTGCGCCGTGAGGACGTCTATATCACCAATACGGTGAAGTGCCGCCCCCTCAACAACCGCGATCCCCTGCCGGGGGAGATGGCCGCCTGTCGCAAGTACCTTGACCGTCAGCTGGAGGTGATCTCCCCAAAGGTAGTCGTGACCCTGGGCCGCCACTCCCTGGGCGCTTTCCTACCCAAGGAGGCCATAGGCAGGGCTAGGGGTAGGCCAAGGAACGTAAACGGGACTATCCTGTTCCCCATGTACCATCCTGCGGCGGCCCTGCATCAGCAGAGCCTCCGCAAGGTCATAGAAGAGGACATACAAAAGCTGCCCGCTCTGCTCAGGGAGCTTCCTGCGGCTCAGGAAGAGGCTTCCGCGGCTCAGGGAGAGCCGGAGGGGGAGCAGCTCAGTATGTTCTGAGGATCTTAATATGACGCAGTCTCTGAAAGTAATCCCTCTGGGCGGTCTCGGCGAGATCGGGAAGAATATGATGGCCCTGGAGTACGATGACGACATTATCGTCATTGACGCCGGGGTGCTGTTCCCTGAGGAGGACATGCTGGGGGTAGACCTGGTCATCCCCAACATCGCCTACCTCACTGAGAACCGCGACCGGGTCAAGGGAATCCTGATTACCCACGGCCACGAAGACCACACCGGCGCCCTGCCCTACGTCCTACGAGAGCTGAACGTGCCGGTATACGCCTCACGGCTGACCCAGGGTCTGATAGAGGTGAAACTGAGAGAGCACCGCTCCCTCCGCAACGTCAAGCTGGAGGTAGTGGAACCCGGGGCCCTCGTGGACCTGGGGAAGTTTCAAGCGGAGTTCTTCAGGGTGTGCCACAGCATACCCGATGCTATGGGCATTGCCGTTCACACGCCCCTGGGAATGGTGGTGCACACCGGCGACTTCAAGGTGGACCACACTCCGGCAGACGGACGCCCCACCGACCTCGGTTACCTGGCGTCCCTTACGGCCG
Organism: Dehalococcoidia bacterium; assembly: GCA_965263185.1. Lineage (GTDB taxonomy): Bacteria > Chloroflexota > Dehalococcoidia > Lucifugimonadales > UBA2985 > JAPPHY01. The sequence goes on from OZ253588.1 coordinate 686,713, forward strand.
ACGGTGTCCTCCTTCTCTTCTCGGACTCCACCTACGCAGAGGTCCCGGGCTATACGTCATCGGAGAGAGTGGTGGGAGAGGCGCTGGAGCGCGCCATCGCTGAGGCGCCGGGCAGGGTCCTGGTGGCCACGTTCGCATCGCTCATATCCCGTATGCAGCAGGTCATAAACGCAGCGGAGAGGCATGGCCGCAGGGTGGCTTTCGTAGGCCGCAGCATGGTGGACAACGCGAACATGGCGATGAAGATGGGGTACATCTCCGCTTCTCCCGGCATAGTGGCAACCCTCAATGAGATTAGGGGGCTCCCCCCGGAGCAGGTGGTTATCATGACCACCGGCAGCCAGGGCGAACCCACCTCCGCCCTGGTCCGCATTGCGAAGAACGAACACCGGGACGTCCACATCACACCGGGGGACACGGTTGTCATATCGGCCACCCCCATTCCGGGCAACGAGACCGTGGTGAGCAGGACCATCGATAACCTCCTCCGCCAGGGCGCCCACGTCCTGCACGACAAGATAGCTCTGGTCCACGTCCACGGCCACGCCAGCCAAGAAGAACTGAAGCTGATGCTCAACCTCATCAGGCCTGAGTACTTTGTCCCCGTCCACGGGGAGTACCGGCACCTGAAGGCGCACGCCGCCCTGGCCCGCGACCTGGGCGTCCCTCCGGACAACATCTTTGTCCTTGAAGACGGCGACGTGCTGGAGATAACGCCCCAGGGCGGCGAGGTGGTCGACCGGGTAACGGCGGGGCCGGTATTCGTGGACGGCCTGCGGGTATGGGACGTGACGAGCGGAGTGCTCAACGACAGAAGGTTGCTCTCCAGGGACGGCATTGTGGTTGTGGTCCTGACACAGGACAAGAATACGGGGCAATTCATACTGCCCCCCGAGATGATCTCCAGCGGCTTCATCGACGTCGAGGAGCACGGCGAGACTGTATCCGAAACAACCCACCTAGTCATGGAAGCTCTGGGTAACGGCGCAGGACAACCCTTGGAAAGGGATGTCATAGCCACCAAGGTGAAGGATACCGTTGGAAACTTCCTCCACAGGCAAACGGGCCGCCGTCCCATGATCATCCCGGTAGTTGTACAAGTATGAGGTGCAGAAATGACTACGTGGTTGGCCTTTTGCTGGCGTAACAAAAAGTGGACGGGGCCCACCGTCCTGGTCCTGGCGGCCATTGCCACTGGATTGGTCGTATGGCAGTGGCCCCAGATCTCCTCCAGCTATCTATCTACCAGGGATCTTCTCAGCCGCAGCCTTGGCTTCGGCTTTCTGCTGCCCCTGCTGTGGGCCGCGGCCCTGGCGCTGGCGATATGGAAGATGCGCTTTCTACTCAAGCCGCGCTTCATCAACCGCTGGCTTGCCGCCCTCCTTGGAACCTTTGCCCTCTGGGGAGCCCTAGCCTTCTTCCCGGCCGACTCAGGCTTATTGAATGAATACACCCTGGGAGGACACATAGGCCGGAGCCTGAAGGGCTCTTCCGACCTGATCGGCGTCTTGCGGCTGGCGGGAGCGACCGCCTTCGCGCTGGTCTTGGCATTCCCCCTTGGCTCCCGGCGGTTCTCCAAGTACGCCGCTGAAAAGCTCCACCTTGCGGCGGTTACCATAAGACCCCACATAGCAAGGCTGTTCAGGAAGCTGGGCTCCATGCGAGCCGAGAGAGCCCGGAGGAGAGCCGAGAGGGCCCAGATGAAAGAGGAGATAGCCCTCGCCAGCCTGGCCGCCTACAACCTGAAAGAGGACAGCAGCAAGCCCAGGATCACTGTGCAAGAGGCTCCCGTGCCAAGAGTGGTAGTCAACCCCCGTAATGCAAGCAGCGCTTCTCGGTCATTGGAAATGGGCGTGGTAGAGGCGCCCCCTATACCCGCCGCTCGCCCGGCGAGGGAGCCGGTGGTAGAGCGTGAGCGGGCGGAACAGCCGGCGTCGGAGGGGGCGAAACCGGAACGGGCGTCAAAGGTCGCGCCCCTGAACCTGGAAATACAAACGCCCAGGGCGCCCCTGCGCCTGGAGGACTGGAAACTGCCTCCCGTGACCCTATTGACTGAGGCGCCCGCGGAGAGCCAGGAGCCGGGCGTAGACCAGGAAAAGACGTCCAGCCTCATCGAGAACACCCTTAGCGAGTACGGCATTGAGGTGAACGTGGCGGAGGTGAAGATCGGCCCCGTGGTAACCATGTTCGGGCTGGTGCCCGGCTGGGTGCGAAGATCCCGCCAGGCAAGAGCAAAGGCCGCCGAGGGTGAAGACGCGCAGGCCAACACTGGAGACAGGACCCGCGTCAGAGTGGACAGCATAGTTGCCCGTGAAAAAGACCTGGCCCTTGCCCTGGCTGCCCCCAGCCTGCGCATCGAGGCCCCAATCCCGGGCGCTTCCCTGGTGGGAATCGAGGTGCCCAATGCACGGCCTGCCTCTGTCACCCTGCGGGGAGTCATGGAGACGGTCCCCTACAAGTCGCTGCTGGAAAAGTCCAAGCTTGCGCTTGCGCTTGGGCTGGGGAGCGGAGGCGAGGTGGCGGTGGCCGACCTTGCCCGAATGCCTCACCTACTCATTGCCGGGTCAACGGGCAGCGGCAAGAGCGTATGTATAAACACGGTCATCTCCTGCATGATCATGCAGAACTCGCCCTGGGAGACCAGGCTGCTCCTGATAGACCCAAAGCGTGTGGAACTTACCCCCTACAACGGCATCCCTCACCTGATAATCCCCGTGGTGGTGGAGCCGGAGGTAGCGGTGCAGTCCCTCAGGGGACTGGTCCAGGAGATGTTGTCCCGCTACAAGCTGCTGGAGGAAGCCGGAGCGCGAAACATAGCAAGCTACAACCAGGACCTGCCTCCGGAGGAGCAGATGCCCTTCATAGTGGTAGCGGTGGATGAGCTTGCCGACCTGATGATGGCCGCTCCCCACGACATTGAGCACTCCATCATACGGCTGGCGCAGCTTGGAAGGGCCACCGGCATTCACATGATAGTAGCCACGCAGCGGCCCTCGGTGAACGTGGTAACGGGCCTGATCAAGGCCAACTTCCCCGGCCGCATCAGCTTCGCCGTCGCCTCTCAGATCGACTCCCGCACCATACTGGACGCCGCGGGCGCCGAAAAGCTCCTTGGCCGGGGAGACATGCTGTTCCAACCCCCGGACGGCCCCAAACCCACGCGAATTCAGGGGGCGTTCCTGTCGGACACGGATATAGAAGAGGTGGTCAAGCACTGGCAGGGGCAGCGTGGGCCTCTTCCTCCCCCCATATCCCTGGATGGCGGTGAGCCTGTCACGGATGGCGGCGGCCAGCGGGACGGTGGAGACCACGGGGACGACCTCATGGAGAAGGCATGGGAGATTGCAACCAGTCACAACCGGTTGTCCACCTCTCTCCTCCAGAGGCGGCTGCGCATCGGATACCCGCGAGCGGCCCGCCTCATGGACCTCCTGGAAGAGGAAGGGGTCATAGGCCCAGGTGAGGCGGGCAAGTCCCGGGACGTGCTTGTGAGCAGGGGCAAAAGGCCGGGCCCGGAGGACTAAGCATTGGTACGCAGCCTTGCAGACCGCCTGAGCGCCTTCCTGGGAAGGACACCCAGCCCTCCCGCAGAAGACCAGTGGCTTCTGGACGTCTGTATCCACTGCAACGCCTCTCTGGCAGATGCCCCGCTATACCTCCGGCAGCGTGTGTGCCCATCGTGCCGTTTCCACTACCCGCTCACCGCCAGGGAGCGCATCTCCCTGCTGGCAGACCCGGGGACCTTTCGAGAAAGCCAGCGATCCCTCGTCTCTCTTGGCCTGCCGTCGCCCTCCCAGACGCGACGCGTCGCCAGAGGCCGCCGCCCCAGGACGGGGCTGACCGAGGCGGCTGTAACAGGCCGCGGGGCCATTGGCGGGACGCCTGTAATCCTGATAGCGCTGGACTTCAGGTTCCTCGGCGGAGCTATGGGGGCCGTCGTAGGGGAGAAGGTCTCACTGGCCTTTGAGCTGGCCGCCCGGCGAAGGATGCCCGTTGTGGCCGTCATCACAAGCGGCGGAGCCAGGATACAGGACGGAGTCCTCTCACTGATGCAGATGGCCAAGACCTCCCTTGCAGTCAACAGCCTTCACCAGCAGAAGCTTCCCTTCATCTCCGTGCTGGCCAACCCAACCACAGGGCAGGCGTACTCCAGCTTTGCCAACCTGGCGGACGTCATCCTGGCGGAGCCGGGGGCGCTTCTTGGGCTTGTCCCATCCAACGTCCAGCCGAGAGCCTCCGGGACCGCCGGCGTCCCGTGGGTGAACTCCACCGAGTCCCACCTGCTCCACGGGATGATAGACAGGGCCACGGACAGAGAGCATCTGAAGGAGCTGCTGGTGGTCCTCCTGGGACTCATGGCTCCCAAGCAGTCCACCGACCCGGGCGATGAGACAGGAGAGAGCCTGCCGTCCGCCGTCGAGGACGGCATCGAGGAAGAGCGTCTGGAGGAGCTGTGGCCGCCGGCCTGGGAGACGGTAAGTCTGGCCCAGCACAGCCAACGCCCCACATCTCTGGACTTTATAAGGCGCAGCCTGTCGAGCTTCGTAGAGCTCCACGGCGACCGCCTCTACGGCGACGACCCCAGCATTGTCGCGGGCCTGGGATGCCTGGGAACCCGGCCAGTGGTTGTCATAGGCCAGGAGAAGGGTCACGACGTTACGGCCCGGGAGCGCCACGAAGGCCGGACCTACCCAGAGGGATTCCGCAAGGCCGAGCGTATGATGCGGCTGTCCTCCAAGCTACAACTGCCACTGATAACCCTCATCGACACTCCCGGCCCTTACTATGGAAGGGAGTCGGAGGAACGCGGCCTGGGCAACGCCATTGCGTCAACAATGGCTCTCATGGCTCAGCTGCCAGTACCCACCATCTCGGTCGTCATCGGAGAGGGGGGCAGCGAGGGGGCCCTTGCTCTTGGGGTGGCTGACCGCCTCCTGATGCTTGAGAAAGCGGCGTACTCTGTGACCTCCCCGGAGAACGCCGCCGCCCTGCTCTACCGGGAATCTCCGGACGTTGGTCAGGTTACGAACCCCCTCATGCTCACGGCCCAGGATTGCCTGGAGCTGGGTATCATCGACGCGATAGTGGCCGAGCCCCCGGAGGGGGCGCACGTCAACCCGAATGAGACGGCTCTGCGACTGAAGGCAGCCCTGGAAGCGGAGATAGCCTTGCTGATGGCCCGCTCTACCAAGCGGCTCCTCAGGGACAGATACAGGAAGTTCCGGAAGATGGGCGAGTACAGCTCCCATTTCAGAGTTGCGCTGGCCCAGGAAGTGTCCCACCTCCAGCGCAGCGTGGCGCACGGTGTACGACGGATCCGCCGCAGCCGACGACGTAGAAGCTCCCCCGGACCGGAACAAGGGCAGGAGCGGAAGACAGACTAGACGCTTACCGCCCGCGTGGTTCTGGCCACGCAACGAGCGTCCGACCTGCCCGCTCATATGGTTCGACAGGCTCACCTATGAAAAGAGGGGTCACATCGTCATGCCCGCGAACGCGGGCATCCAGAGGGGGGAGGGGCCTCCACCACCCCAGCCCTGGATTCCTGCCTACGCAGGAATGACTGTGGATGGTTGCACCGCTCACCTGATTCGACAAGCTCACCACGAGCGGGGTATAACTGTCAGCTCACCCCCGTATCAGGTACGGGGCAGGCTCTGAGCGTGTCGAAGGGCGTGAACGGGGGCAACGAGGTCTAGGCTGTCCGGCTTGCCGCCAGCGCCGGCTCCAGCGCCGAAGCCACGCTCTCGTACTCGGAGGCGATGATCGGGCTTGATAGCACAACCGGCTTGGAGGTGTCCCTGTACTCCGGGCGAAGGTCCATGCGCCCCATGAAGGCCATCCCCATCTCCTCGGCGAGCTCCTCACCGGCGCCGCTGCCGAACATATCGCCGCTGAAGTTCTCCACCACTCCCAGCACGTTCACCTTCAGCTTGCGGATCATGTTGATGGACCGCTTGGCGTCCAGCTTGGCCAGCGCCTGCGGAGAGGTTACGACCACAAAGCCGTCCAGGCTCAATACCTGCATCACCGTCAGTGGAGCGTCCGAGGTGCCCGGCGGGAGGTCAACCACCAAGTAGTCCAGGTCGCCCCAGTCGGTGGTCTGAAGGAACTGGTTGATGGCGTTGTGCACCATTGGCCCGCGCCAGATGATTGCCTCCTCCTCGTTCTCTTGGAAGAAGGACATGGAGAGTATCTTGACGCCGTACTTCTCAGGCGGGATGAGTAGGCCGTCCTGCATGGTGGGCTTGTCGGTCACTCCCAGGACGCGGCTGGCGTTTGGGCAGTCGATGTCGGTGTCCATCAGGCCAACCACGTTCCCCTTTTGGGCAAGGGTCACAGCCAGGTTGACGGCTACGGTGGTCTTCCCCACTCCCCCTTTGCCGCTGTAGACGCCTATCTTGTTCTTGATCCGGGCCAGCTTGCCGGATATCTCGCGCCTCTGCTGCCAGTTACGCTTGATAGTTTCCAGGCGCGCCTGTTCCTGGGGGGACATTGGTCTGGTCATCTAATCTCACTCCATCCGGCTTGGCACCCACCGATAGGAAGGCGCGCCGGTGCCTTGGGTAGTCGTTGGGACGGGGGGAGGGATCAGTCCAGCCCCAGCAGCTTCTTGCCGTCCTCGGTGATCATCTCCGGGTTCCACGGAGGGTCAAACACCATCTCCACCTCCACGTCCTCAACGCCCTCTATCTCGGCAATGCGCCACTCTGCGTTCTGGGCGATGTAGGGGCCCATACCGCAGCCCGGGGCCGTCAGGGTCATCTTCACGTATATCTGGCCCTTGTTGAGCTGAACGTCGTATATCAGGCCCAGATCGAGCACGTTGACGGGTATCTCCGGGTCGTATACGTCTCTCAGGGCTTCCCTGACCTCATCCATCGTGACTTCTTTTGTTGCTGCCATTACAGACCTCACTTAACCGTTCGCAGTCTTTACCGACACTACAATTGTAGCAACGGCGGGCACGCGTGTCAATCTCAACGGCGCTCCGCGGCACTTCTGATTACCTGGGAGAAGTGATAGCCTTGAGGTATGAATATGCGACGAATGATGCTGCTTGCCCCGCTGGCGCTCTGTGTGCTGATAGCCGCCGTGCTATCCTGCACACCCAGCGCGATGCCCAGCGACGTCGCTCTGGCGCCAACGCCCAGCACTCAGGCGATGGTGGGCGTCTTCGCTGGTGTCTGTGGTCGTCAATGCTCTCTACTATCTCATTAGGCTTTCTAGAGCCAGCCTCTCTGCCTGAGAATCTGTAGAGCTATACCTATCTGGCGCTTCGAGAACTGCCTCTTGTTTACCCCCCATGCATAGGTGTCAGCAACTACCTCTTCCTTGGTGGCAGTCGAGCGCTCCACGGCAACCCAATGGACAGTGGATAGAAGTTCGAGGCCGAAGGATGACTCGAATCCTTCGATAAGCTGAGCCACACGCTCCAAACGCTGTTTCGTCTTCGGTTGACCGTCAAGGAATGCGGTGGCGTCCTTAACCGCGCCTGGGACTAGCTCCAACTGTTTGCCTGGTGAATCGCCGTCATCTGCGTAGCCCGAGATCAGGTGTCCATTGATTTCCTTCAGTACATGCCGCAGGTTTTCTGCGTATGGTCCATAGGGCGCCTTCTGAAATTTCAGTCTAAGTGGCTCACCGGACACCTGCAAGAAGTACATTAGTTTGTGCGCTTCCAGAAGCGTTACAAACGGGTCGAGAAGACCACCTAAGTATTGATGCATCAAGCTGACAAGCGCTGCTCTGCCAGTCGTCATCTTGGGCACATTGGTAGAACGATTGGGCCTGCCATCAACCGGCGCGCTGCCCGCTTCGAACACGATCACCGCCACATCCTCAAGACCTTGCAGCGCCTTAGCAATGCGAGAGCGCACGTCAGCCCAGTTCAGTCCTCCCAAGTCGCTGCCCAAGGGAGGTAAGGCAATTGAGCGGATGTTTCGCTCCTTGACCTCACTGGCAAGCGCCTCGATCCCTGATTCGATGTCCTCCATTCGGCTCTTGCCGCGCCAGTGCCGCTTCGTGGGAAAGTTGATAATGTAATGAGGGTTGGCCAACTCGCCGGTCTCAAAAACAAACATACGGCCCGGCTGTACCTCAGTCCGTTTGCACGCCTCCGCGTACGCCTTGAAGTTCTCAGGGAAGGCCTTTTTGAACTGGAGCGCAATACCGCGCCCCATAATCCCGACGCAGTTGACGCTGTTGACCAGGGCTTCTACATCCTCTTTGAACAAGTCGCCAGTCTTATATTCAATCATGCCGTCTCCCCCAATTGGTTAATAGTACCAATCCGGCTTGATCTCTACAGGCGGGCGATGAGAAGACGCCTGTGTGGCTTGTATCGCTATATCACGAACTCTGGTCGAGTGAACGCCAATGCGAGCAATAAAGTTCCAAGGAAAGAAGTGCTCCACCAGAAATTCGGCCGCCTTCTCCTCACGACACGTCTGCCAGTTTTTTGCTTGAATAGCCTGCCAGTCGAGTTTGTTCAACAAGCGGATGTCACGATAGTCCTCAAAGTAGCTGTTGCCGGCATTGGATGAAGTGAACGCCCAGCGACGGTCGTTGGAGCTCGCCCAGCTCTCCGCCTGAAGTAGGTCCGCCTCTAGGTGGAGTATTGGCCCTTGGCCTCCCTTGTAGTCTAATTCTGGATGGTTCTGCTTAGAGATTACGTACAGCATGACAGAACGCGGGCAGAAGTAGAACGGCACACAGTCACCTACGCGCAGGCCCCGGTGGCTATTCAGTGCATTCGTAAGCCGGCGTTGCTTTATGCTACTCATACCTATGATAGTTCCAGTTGCTTGTTGCTGGTCCATTTTCGCATCACACCAGAGACCTCCGTCCGCAATAATCGATGCAAGGCGGTCGACGTGTACGATGTGGTATATTTTCGGCTCTGTTGGCACAAGCACGGCAGTTAACTATTGAGCGTAGGGTTGTCACCCATATCTTCCTCCATTTGGCCATCCTTGTCTATTGGTTCTTCCTCGTCGTCTAGGGTTTTTTCGTTATTCTCAATGGCACAATCCTAGCGTGGCGAAGAAGGCATTGGGCTTCCACACGTTCTCCCTAAAGGCATGGGCTATGTTCTGAGCGCCTTATAGCCTGAGCCAGGCTGATCGCCCCATTTTTCACAGCCGTCATCACCCCCGCGCCTGATGCGGGGACAGGCTATGAGTGGGAGGGACGTGGCGCTCCAACCAGCGTCGCCATTGCCAACACGCATCGGGAATCAACGGTACTCCGCGGCGTTGACACAGTGGAGCGTCTGTGCTATTCTGCCCGCGAACATAAGTTCATTTAGGAGTGGTTCATTGGCAAAAAAAGGGCTTAGCGCAAGACAGCAGAAGATTTTGGATTTCATTCAGAGTTTCGACGAGGAGCGGAGCTACCCCCCTACCATCAGGGACATCCAGTTCGCCTGCGGCATAAGCTCCACCTCCGTGGTGGACTATAACCTGCACATCCTTGAGCGAGAAGGATACATCCGCCGGGATAGAGAGGTGTCCCGCGGGATCGAGGTCCTGGGCGCAAGCAGAGACGCCAGAGAGATCACAAGGGTGCCGGTGCTGGGCTACATCGCCGCCGGTGAGCCGTCCCCCGTGGCGTCCCAGGAGTTCTGGGCATCCGCGGAGCCGATGGACACGCTGGAGCTTCCGGAGGGGTTTCTGGGCAAGTCCCAGAAGGACGTCTACGCCCTGAGGGTGAAGGGCACGTCCATGATCGACGCCCTGGTGGACGATGGCGACGTGGTGATTGTCCAGCCTGTGGTGGACGACATCCAGGACGGCGACATGGTGGTAGCGTGGCTCCAGGCGGAGAAAGAGGTTACTCTCAAGCGCCTGTACCAGGAAGGGGACCGTATAAGGCTGCAACCGGCAAACTCCACTATGAGCCCCATATACGTGGACCGGGATAACCTGGAGATCCACGGGAAGGTAGTGGGAGTTCTCCGCAGCACAGTCTGACCTCTTTCCGGTACGCCTCCAACGCGGTTGCGCTCCGTTATACTCCACCTCCCATCGAATGTCGTGGTACAATGGGATATGGTGGGATTTTCCCATAAATTCGCTAAGTTAGGAATTGAGCAGTGCCAAGAGGAAAGACTTACTGGATGGTGGTCAGCTCCCTGGAGAACTTTCACATCACCCGCCACATGGGTTTCACCGTGCAGGGCATGATGTCTCGCCAGCGCCGCAAGGCCCAGCGCATGGAGCCTGGAGACAGGCTGGTGTACTACATGACCGGTATCCGGCAGTTCGGGGCAACCGCCACCATAATCTCCAAGTGCGCGGAAGACCACGATCCAGTTTGGAAGAGCGAAGGTAGAGCGGACGACTTCCCCTGGAGGGTGAGCATCAAGGCGGACATAGCCCTGGAGGACGAGCAGTTCCTGGATGCCAGGGAGATAGGCCCTCGTATGGAGTACGTACGGAGATGGCCCCCGGAGTACTGGCCTCTGGCCCTTCAGGGCAATCTCCACATTCTGCCCAAGGCCGACTTTGAGCTGCTGGAACAGGAGATGCGGAAGGTGGCGGCAAAAGGAAGGGCTTCCAACAGAGCCTGGGCCACCCGCTAGGACCGTCGGCTATCCGGATCCTCTTCTTGCTCCTGGCCCCCTTCCAGGCAGAAGTTGCGCTCATACAGATCCTGAACGCGCTCCAGCGCTTCCGCGCTCAGATCCGGCATCTCCGTGGCGCCGGCGAACTCCCTCAGCCGCTCAGGGCCGGTGATGTCCGGTAGAACGCCTGCTACGGCCCCGTGGGCCAGCGCGAACTGTATGGCTATCTGGCCGATAGTGACGTCCGTCTCGAGGGTCAGAAAGTCCAACTGTTCCACTTTCTTTACGCTCGTTTCCAGCCAGGCCTGCCCGCGATGGTCGGGCGCGGCGGGCGCTGGTAGGCTGTCGTAGGCGCCGCACAGCAGCCCGTAGGCGTGCGGGACCCGGGCCAGCAGCCCTGCGCCCTCCGCCAGGGCGATTGGGAAGAACCTCCTGGCCGGGTCCTGCTCAAGAATGTTGTAGGCCACCTGGACGGAGGCGACCTTCCTCTCCCTCATAGCCGCCTCTCCCTCCTCAACCCGGTCTGCGTCCGGCCCAAGCGCAACGCCGTAGTAGCGTATCTTCCCTTCATCCACCAGCGCCTCCAGCGTCTCAAAGAGCTCGTCGCTCTCTATAGCCTCCATTCGCGGGTTGTGGAGCTGATACAGGTCGATGTAGTCGGTGTTCAGACGTCTCAGGCTCTGCTCACAGGCGCGCCTGACGAACTCGGCTGAGAAGTCCTGCGGGAACTCCGCGCGTCCCTCTTCCTCAATCCGTGTGGAGAAGTCGTAGCCGAACTTGGTCCCGATTACGTTGTTGCCGCGTTTCTTGCCCAGGGCCTTGGCGAGTAACTCCTCGCCGTAGCCTCGGCCATACGCGTCTGCCGTATCGAAGAAGCTGATTCCCAGGTCAAGAGCCTGGTTGAGCAGGTATACGCCGTCCCTCTCATCCACCCTACCCCACCACCCGGCGCTCACAGTCCACACGCCAAAGCCCACTGCGGAGACTTCCAACTCGGTCTTTCCCAGGCTGTGGTATTTCAATTCACCACCCACAAGCGACAGGATTGGGCTATGCGAAGGCTCCGTGAGCCTCCGATACGGGCAGCCATCACCGGTAAGCTGCGTGGATTATAGTACGCCTCTCCAGGGCCATCGACAACTGGTATTCTCAACACGCGTTGGTACCTTCTGGGTGAGGGTTCTGAACACACTTATGCCGCGCCGTCACATGGCGCGGTGCAGGGTTAGTCACCAGACCACTCCTGCGAAAGCAGGAGTCTATCATGGCGCCCCTGGATTCCTGCTTCCGGAGACCTTTGCATAACTCTGCGCGCTATCCTGTGAAAAGACTCTCCAACTGTCATTCCGAACGGAGCGCAACGGAGTGAGGAATCTAAAGGCTCTCATCCTCCACTAGGGTTCCTGTGGCTGGAATCTTCCAATGTCTACGGCGCAACGTCTTAGATTCCTCGCTGCGCTCGGAATGACATCACATGGAGCGTTGGCGCAGTCGCGCAGGGGGTCTCCTTCCGCAGGAATGGCGTGGCGCTCCAACCTACGCCGGCAATGCCGGCGCTTGTAGACAACACCGTTCATTGACAATTGTCCCCGTGGGTTTTAAGCTCCATGTGTGTCGGCTGCGGCCAACCAGTCATGGCAATGGGGGAGTGTGCAATGCTAAAGGGCAATGAGATGGACTGCCCAAGGTGCCACACCGGGCTGTCCATAGAGAAATATCAGGGGATCGAGGTAGACCGGTGCTCAAGCTGCAATGGGATGTGGCTGGAGTACAACGAGCTCGACGAGCTTGAGGACAAGGCGATGGATGACGACGATGTGAAGGGGTCGGTGATGTTCCGCTCCTACCAGGGCGACCTTCACTGCCCCGAGTGCCGAAGTGGGATGCAGATGTTCCACTATCGCGCGTTCGACCTGGAGATGGACTTCTGCCCCAACGAGCACGGCTTCTGGCTGGACAGCGGCGAGGAGAAGCGGGTGCTGGAGATAATGAAGCAGCGCGTGAAGGACCTGAAGCGCTCCTCCAACGCGGAGGCTGAGTGGGCCAACATGCTGAAGCGGTTCAAGTCCAAGTCCTTCGGCGACCGCATGAAGGGCATGTTCCGACGCTAGCAACCCTTCGGTTCCCCGCAAGGCGCGGTTGAGCCGCGCCGGGTTCAGGATATGACACCCTGCGTTTTCCACGTCTTGCGCGCAGCCCTGTTTCTGTTAACCTTTACCGGAAGACATCCTAGTAGGAGAGGTGTGCGCCATGCGCGTGACGGCTCAATTTGGTAAGACGCTGCGAGAGGACCCAGCGGAGGCGGAAACGGCCAGCCACCGCCTGCTGCTGAAGTCTGGGATGATACGGCAGGTGGCCTCCGGCGTCTACAGCTATCTTCCACTGGCTTGGCGCTCCCTTCGCAAGATAGAGGGTATCATCCGCCAGGAGATGGACGCCGCAGGCGGCCAGGAGGTGCGGCTGCCGGCGCTGCATCCCATGGAACTGTGGGAGGAGTCCGGACGGGCCGAGGCGATGGGAGAGACTCTGTTCTCCCTGAGAGACCGCAGAGAGAGGCGCCTCGTGATGGCTCCCACACATGAAGAGGTGATCACCCTCACGGTGAAGGCCAACGTCCACAGCTACCGCGACCTTCCTCAAATCCTGTACCAGATTCAGACCAAGTTCCGGGACGAAGCCAGGCCTCGGGGCGGGCTGATCAGGGTGCGGGAGTTCGACATGAAGGACGCCTACAGCTTCGACGCGGACGACGAGGGGCTGGCCCGGAGCTACGACGCCATGGTTCAGGCATACAAGAACATCTTCAGTCGCTGCGGCCTGCCCGCAGTGCAAGCCGAGGCCGACAGTGGAGCAATCGGCGGCAAGGAGTCGCACGAGTTCCTCCTGCCCGCCGAGAGGGGGGAGGACACGCTGATGATATGCCCCGCCTGCGGCTACGCGGCCAACGCTGAACGGGCCGAGGCGACAAAGCCTCCCCAGGACGCAGAAACGCCCCTCCCCCTGGAGGATGTACACACCCCCGGCATAAAGACCATCGAAGACCTGGTGGCGTTCATGGGGATTCCGACCGCCAAGACCCTGAAAGCCGTCTTCTACGCCTGCGACGGCCAGGTGATCCTGGTTACCATACGGGGCGACCTGGAGGTCAACGAGGTTAAGCTGAAAAACTTCCTTGGCTGCCGTGAGCTGCGGCTGGCTTCGCAAGTGGAGGTGGAGGAGGCAGGCCTGGTGGCAGGCTCAGCCTCCGGAGTGGGGCTGAAGGGGGTCCGAGTCGTTGCCGACGACTCAATAGAGATGGGAGCCAACTTCGCGGTGGGAGCCAATCGACCCGACTACCACCTGCGCAACGCCAACTACCCGCGTGACTTTACGCCGGAGGCAATAGCGGACATCGCCCTGGCCCAGGCGGGCCATGCCTGCCGTCGCTGCAATACGCCGCTGGAGTCCATGCGCGCCATTGAGGTGGGACACGTATTCAAGCTGGGGACTTTCTACAGCGAGAAGCTGGAGGCCGTCTACCTGGACAGGGACGGCGCGCAGAACCCCATCGTCATGGGGTGCTACGGCATAGGCGTGGGGCGGCTGTTGGCAGCTGCCATAGAGCATAGCCACGACGAGAGAGGCATGGTCCTCCCCGCGGCCATAGCTCCGTACCAGGTTTACCTGGCGGCCCTTAACGTGGACGACCCACGCGTAGCCCAAGCATCGGAGGACCTGTTGCGGCGCCTGGAGGAGGCAGGGCTGGAGACGCTGTACGACGACCGCCAGGAGACGGCCGGGGTGAAGTTCAACGACGCCGACCTCCTGGGCTTCCCGATCCGGGTAGTAGTTGGATCCCGTAGCCTGAATCAGGCCGCCGCAGAGGTTAAGCTGCGGGATGAGAAGGACGGCCAACTGGTTGGGCTGGATGAGGTGGCGGAAAAGGTAAAGGAACTGCTGGAGACCTCCTCGGCCGGACTGTAGTTGTCGGCTTGTGGGTTCCGACAAGCTCAGTATGAGCGGCGCTTCCCGCTCAGAACCTTGCCCCCGTCCTGATACGGGGATGAGCTGGGGGTAGCGCCCACTCAGCCCCACCCCTGCCCGCTCGCGCCCCTCATTCCCCGTTCGTGGTGAGCCTCTCGAACCATATGAGCGGGACGCGGCAGTAAACGTCGTCATGCCCGCGAACGCGGCCATCCAGAGGCGGGATGGATTCCTGCTTCCGCAGGAATGGGGGGAAGAAAGGCACAGTATTCCAACCAGCGTTGGCAATACCGGCGCGTATCAGGAATGCCAGGAGTTCCGGCCTCTAGTCGTCAGTGACGCCCCTGTTGGTGAGATAGGTGATTGCGTCCTGCACCCTCACCAGCGTCTCCGCGTCCTCGTCGGAGATCTCTATTGGGTTACCCTTGGTGCTGAACTCGTCCTGAAAGGCCAGTATGAGGTCCACAAGGTCCAGTGAATCGGCCTCCAGGTCCTCCGTAAAGGATGCCTCCGGCGTCACCTCCGACGCATCCTTTCCCAGCCTCTCCGCTACTATCTTCTGTACTCGCTCTAGAACTGTTGCCAACCGGAACCTCCTGTGAGCTCTGAATATGCGCCTATTTGATCACCCGGTCAAAATCCCCTCTCTCCACCACAGACCCCAGCACACCGTTTACGAACCTTGATGAGCCGTCGCTCCCGTAGAGCTTGGCCAACTCCACCGTCTCGTTGATCACCACCTTGGGCGGGGATGCCTTCTCTATCGCCAACTCGCAGATAGCCAGTCTCAGCAGGTTGCGGTCTATTATGGATAGCTGAGATATGGGCCAGGAGGTGGCGAGGGAGGAGATGGCGCCGTCTATGAGAGACTTGTTGGCCATTACCCCGTCCACCAGGCTACGGGCAAAATCGACCGCGTCCTTGGGAAGCCGCCTCTCATCCAGGTAGCGGCTGCTCACCTGGTCCGAGGGGTGATCCACGCTGTCCACCTCGTACAGGACCTGCAAGGCCACTGTCCTTGCCCTGCGCCTGGCGGCAGCAAAGCTGCTCTCCACCATCACTCTAACCCCCCGCGACGATTCTACTATTGTTAAAGGACTCACCGGCTGAAGCCGGCCATGGGACTCTGGAGCGGCTAAGAGGAGGCCAGGAGCCGAATGCCCTCCAGGTCGCTGAGGCTTGTTACCTCTACGTCCGGGCTGATGCGCTTAACCATGCCGCCGAGCGCTCTGCCCGGACCTATCTCGTAGAAACGGGTTATCCCGGACCTGGTCATGTACTCCACCGAGTCCCTCCACCTGACGCAGCTGCAGAGGCCGGAGATAAGCTCTGTCCTTATCTCCTCGGCCGTGTTCAGGGGCAAGCCGGTGCAGTTTGCGATGATTGGAATGGAGGGGTCGTTGAAGGCGATCTCCTCCACAGCCCTGGCCAGTCCCTCCTGGGCAGGCCCCATGAGCCGGGAGTGGAAGGCCCCGGCCACCGGAAGTGCAACCGTCCTTCTGGCGCCCTTGGCGTTTGCCAGCTCCATCGCCTTCTCCACGGAGGCCTTGTTCCCGCTTATCACCGTCTGGTCCTGTGTGTTCACGTTGGAGATCTCCGTATCGGTCTCGCGGCAGATGTCCTCAAGGGCGGCGTCTTCCATACCCAAGATGGCGGCCATGCCGCCCTCCGTGAGGTCGGCGGCGTACTGCATCAACCGGCCTCGCTCTCTCACCAGGCGGGCTGCGTCCGCAATGTTCAGCGCACCGGCGGCCACCAGGGCGGTGTACTCTCCCAGGCTATGCCCGGCCACCAGGGTCGCCCTTGGCATCCCGTCCTGTCCCAGGACCTCCTCCATAGCTTTGAGGCAAGCCAAGCTGACAGCCATAATGCCCGGCTGAGTGTTTATCGTCCTCCTGAGCTCGTCCTCGGGCCCTTCAAAGATGATCCGTGAAAGGGACGTTCCCAGGGCGTCGTCCACCTCGTCAATGACCGCCTTCGCCGCCGGGGAACTTTGGTAAAGCTCCAGGCCCATACCCACAGCCTGGGATCCCTGTCCCGGAAACAGGAAGGCCGTCTTTGGACTTGCAGAACTGTCGCTCAACATAGACTCACAGACCGCTTACAGCCGTACCCTGTCGGCGCCGGGTACGGCAAGGGGGGTTAGCGGCCCCTTGGCCGGCCTGGCCGGTCAGCGGCCTCCTCCTTGGCTATAACCTCCCGCCCGTTGTAGTACCCACACACACCGCATACTCGATGCGCCCTCCGTGGGCTATGACACTGGGGGCAGGCGCTCAGCTGGGGTACGTAGAGTCGATAAGATGCCTGGCGAGGGCCTATGCGGGCCCTGGTTCGCTTTTTCTTTGGCAGCGCTCCCATATAATTGTCTCCGTTTATCCTCTGCCGTCGGCCGTGAGCAGGCCCAAGAGCGGACTCCACCTGGGGTCCACCGGTGTCGAGCACTCACATCGACGGTCGTTGAGGTTGATTCCACAAGTGGCGCACAAGCCCGCGCAGTCCTGGCTGCACAGAGGCTTCAGGGGCAGGTTTATGATCACGTATTGCCTTACGGCTTCGGTCAGGTCCATGGTGTGATGGGCGTCCAGTGTGAAGACCTCCTCCTTGACCCCCTGAACCTCCGGGGCCGCGGCGGGAACCACACCATTGATTTCCACGGTTGGCGCGTACTCCTCGTCTACGCGGAAGCGCACCGGATGCTCGGTGAGAGTCAGGCAGCGAGCGCACATGGTGAAGGCGTTGGCCTCCATACGACCGCTCGCCCAGACGCCCTTGTCCATGCGCGTGAGGGTTACGCTTCCCCTGACCTTTGTGGTGCCAGTCTCCGTCAAAGGCTCAAAGGTCTCATTCAGGGAGAAGCTCCTGCGCGCTCCGACACCTTCCTTAAGCAACTGGGCTAGGTTAAATCGCATGTCATCTCCGGGGCCGCAAGCCCTCTCTTCACAGGGCGCGATTATAGCTGTAGGCAACGTAGGTGTCAAGCTGACGATAACCCAAGGCATTCTCTACGGGCGTAGAGAATGCCCGTTTCCTGCCATCCTTGATTTTGGGACTTGGGAGCAGGATGCCGATGCAGTCCTTCCGCTTGTATTCCTGTACTGGACTGTACAGTATGGCTTGCTTTATCCTTGGTGGCGTTGATGGTTCAGAAGAGACGCGCCTCTAAATCATCCCCGAAACCTCGGTGGGAGAAGAAAACGCTACGAATAGACTGACCACTCTGGCCGGACTGGTCGCCTGTATACTCATTGCCGGGTGTACGTCCGCGGCCCCGACAATACCACCCGCAGATACTGCGGTACCAACGTCAACATCAGTTCCCGCTTTAGCTCCGACACCGATCCCTACACCCACACCTAAGCCGACCCGGACTCCTGAACCCACCTGGACCCCCGTACCCACGCAGACTCCGGCCCCCATGCCAACACCTACGCCGGTTCCTACGGCAACACGCACCCCTGTTCCTACGGCAACCCCAACGCCGGTACCAACGCCAACACATACGCCGGTTCCTACAGCTACGGCAACCGCGACGCCGTTCCCACGCCCACGCCGACTCCTACTCCCATACCCTTTGAACCCCTGTCATCGGAAGAGCTTAAGGACCTGCTGGAGAGGACTGTGAGACCTGCGCGTCAGACATTTTCAACTACGTATACCTCCGATAAAGGGCCAATCAGTTCCGATAATTCCAACCTGCTTCTTGAGCTCTTTGAGAACACCTACTACCACCTGACGGGGAGCTCTCCCGCCCATCAGAGATATGTGATCCGAATCCTCTCAACGGAGGATTACTGGCGTGTTTCTGACGAGGAAGGTGCCCCGGGAGTCAAGGGCCTCCTGGGTTGGTGCTGCCGCGAAAAAGAGGATGGCGTACATATGTACGTCAACGCAGACAAGCCGCTTTCAAGCGCCCTAGTGACGGTCTTTCACGAGGTGGGACACGGCCTGCACGAGATAGTCAACCCTGGGAGTGGGTGGAGGTGGTATGACACCGCTCCAACCACTGCCGAGTTACAGACTTGGAGGGCTTTTGTGGAAGCCACGGCAATGGTTTTCGAAGCCGCCAATCTCAGGATTCTGGCGGAGCACACCGGCGTGGAGACATCTGCTCTGCCGGAAGGCTGGCATATCCCGGACTCCTACATAGACTCCATCTTGAATTCCGTTGTAACCCTGTACAGTTCGGAGGTGTACGGACCGGAAGCCTACGACAGAGGAAGGCTTCTCATATGGACGGCGGTCTTGACGGACCCGGAGTTGGCCCATCTCAGAACGGAGTTCGAGAGCAACGGACGGCTGTCGGGAAGCTCCCTGTACGAGCTGTTCCTGAAGTTCGTTAGCCTAGAGGGTGACGAAATATCCCCGTACATCGACTCGGTTACTCCCGACGATCTTTCAGCCGTAAGTCAGGTTATCAGGGACACCGTGCGGGAGAGAAGCGGGCAGAGAGTAGAGTACCCAGAGCTTGCAACGAAGGTGTACGACTCCATAGTCCTGCCGTAAGGAGAGCCTTTATCGGGCTCTCAGTCGCCAACTGGACGCCCGGAGCTCCCGCTCCAAGCCTTCCAGTCTTTCTCGCAGCTCTGAAACGCTCGCCCCAATATGCTGTACCGCGGTGTCTATGACGATGCCGGCCTGCCAGGGTTCATACTCACGGTCGCGCGCCTGCTGCCACGTAGGTAGTTTGTGCCCGGCAATGTCGGCTACCCGTGACTCAACCCTGCGCCGGCGCTCCGCCTGGTCGGAGCAGACGATCTCAATCTCGATGCAACGCTTGCCCGCCCGCTGGGCGACTTCCCGCCAGGCGGATCGCGTTACCTCAACCGGGTTCACAGAATCGGCTATTACGGTGTGGCCCAGTCTCAGGTTATCCTCGGCAACCGCATAAGCGACAATGTACCCTTCCGGCCCGGATATAGTTACATTGGCGTTGCGCAACGCCTGCTCTATGGAATCAATGCGTAGGTGAACGGCCTTAATGTCCCGCGCCAGGCCAGTGGCAATTGATGTTTTGCCCACCCCGGGAAGGCCTCCGAGGATCAGTAACATCGGATGTGAATTCCAGCCTTTTGCAATCTAACGGGTGCCGTGGTTTTGGTGTCTAGTGGAGAAAGGAGCCCGCTATGACCTTCTCGCTATCGGCTGAGTCGCTTGACGGGTGGCGCTCCAAGGCTTGCGGGTGAAGTGGCGGCCCAAGGACCTCTCAATCTCACGCCACTTTCGCTCTTCCTCAAAGGTGACGAATGTTATCGCCTCTCCAAAGCGGCCCATGCGTCCGGTCCGGCCGACCCTGTGGGTAAACAGCAACTCCGAGTCCGGCAGATCAAAGTTGATGACCTGGCCAATGCCCTCAACGTCCAGCCCTCTGGCGGCCACATTTGTTGCCACCAGGATAGCCACTTCGCCGGAGCGGAAGGCCGCCAGAACTCGTTCTCGCGCGCCTTGGCTTAGATTCCCCTGGAGCGCGCCAACGGGATACCCCAACGAATCCAGCTGCTTCGCCAGCTTATTGACGCTGTGCTTGGTCTTTCGAAAAACGAGAACCGGAGCGCCATCCCGTTGATTCAACAGCGTCCGGAGAGCTTCAATCTTGTCGCTCTGTTCAATGTTGTAGACCATGTGCTCAACGCTGGGCGGAGCTTGCATACCTGCGTCCACCTCCACTCTCACGGGCTGGCGCAGGCCCTTCGCTGCGGTCTGGGCTACCCACGCCGGCATGGTTGCGGAGAAGAGCGCCGTCTGTCGCTCTTTGGGCGTCCGATCAACGATGGCCTCAACGTCCTGGGCGAATCCCTGATCCAGCATCTCGTCTGCCTCATCCAGCACAAGGAATCTTACCGATTGCAGTTGGAGAGTGCCCTGGCGCAGATGGTCCAGAGTGCGGCCCGGCGTTCCAACGATTATCTGTGGGCCATTCCTTAACGCTGTATACTCCGGCCTTAAGGACCGACCGCCATAGAGCAGCGTAACTCGGATTTGCTGTGGAGAAGCCAGGGCTTCGATGACTCCCGCCACCTGTATGGCCAGCTCGCGGGTGGGTACCAGCACAAGCGCCTGGATTTGTCGTAGCGATGCGTCGCACTGCTCGACCATGGGCACTGCAAAAGCCAGCGTCTTTCCGGACCCGGTACGAGCCTGGCCTATCAAGTCCCGCCCCTCAAGGAGATGGGGTATGGCTTCCTCCTGGATCGGTGTGGGGTCCGATATGTTCATCCGGAGAATTGCCTTCCTGGTGGCGGCCTTCAAGGGCATTTCAGGAAACGCCACCACTCCGTCAGGAGGGCTACCGGCAGGGGGGTAATCTACGGAAGTGAGTTGCTCGTCCACTGGTGCGTTGACAGTGAATGAAGGGCCGTTGCGATGGTCCTGGAAGCACAGGCGGCAGTACACCGGCCTACCCTGGGCTGGCCGGAAGGGGACGGTCGTAGTCGTGCCGCATTCTGTGCAAATAGCGGGGTGGCTCTGGGCAGAACCGGACGTAAGTGGTCGACCGGATATAGGTCTAGCAAGCGTGGACAAAAAGACTCCTTAGATATAGAGGTGACACATGAAATTCAGCGCGGGGCGAAAAGACGAGGACGTGGAGTCTGAAGGACCGTTGCTGTGCGAAACCTTAGCGCAACTTTGTGGCGCAATCCGTAGTATAACAGACATGTCCCAATGATGTCTATGCGTACAAGGTGTAGAGGGAAGCTTTGCGCCGCGTCCCATGCCATAGAAGAGTCCGCAGTTCAACGAAATCGATTGCCCTATTGCCCATCGATTGCAATGCTGCACAGGCGCTGACTGCAAGACGCGTTGGCTGGAGGTGGTGGGCCCGATTGGACGGTAGGCAGGACCGCCTTCGAGATGTGGCTGGGAAGCCTGTGAGCCTACCTAAGACCTCGTCCCAACCATTGGGTTGCGCCGGGGGAGGAGGAATGCAAGGCTCCAAGTGCGCAGACGATGTCAGACGGAGGCGCTTGGCCGCCAATTGACGTACCATCGGGCGAAGCGTATCCACCCCATAATGCTTTTCGCCTTCATCGCCTTGAAGACCTGCTTCTGGTAGGTGACGCACTCCTCCCCGGTCATGGTGAACGTTCTCCGGGCCTGTCCGTGCAGGCCCTCGACGACCAGCCACTGACCGTTGGCGAACACCAGTGTGTGACTGGCGACCTGCTCCGCTTCAGGACCAAGCAACCGAACATGGATTAGGTCCTCCACCCTTGCCAGCCTTCGTAAGACGCCCATAGACATGACCGGGTTCTTGAGGGTCTCGCGGGTGAGGGGTGTGAACAGGACTGACGCTATGCGCCACGTCTTGAAGGCATCGAGCCTGCCGTCTGCCGCGTGGCTTATCATGTTGGTTACGTTTTCCATCTTCAGCGGCACCAGGAAATCCCACCTGCCCGGCAGACCCGACTCGATGTGGATTTTGCCCTTGCCGACTCTGATGGTGAGCTCCTCACCGGTCTCCTCTATCGTAATTCCGATAACGTCGAACATACCGGTGAAGAAGTCCACAAACTCGTCGGTCTGTGCGACTGCCCGCCATAGGTCTATGGCCCGGCCCTTCTGAAGTCCATCTTCCACTTGGCTTCCTTCCTTTCCCAACTGCGTTCAAGGGTGTGACTCAGCGGATGGGCAGAGGCAGCCGTATCCACAAGGCAGCAACGATAAGATGAGTAGAGCCGTTATGCTGTATCTATTGATGGTGGGCCGAAGCGTACCGAACTGCGAACTTTCCGTTGGGAGCTTGTTATCTAGAGAGTCGGTCGGCGACTTCCAACATGGCCCGCCAGCCTCAAACATTGGCGAGTTGGAGGCTTGAGCATCCGCATGAGGGGCGACCGCTGCACCCCCATGGGCATATCCGCAGGCAGCCCAGCCCACATTATTGCCGCTCCACACCTGCGAGGGCAAGACCGATCAGGCTGTTTGCCAGGGATCCGAACCCACATTTCACGGCGGTAGGGAACTAAAAGGAGGACAAGTCGCTCTGAAACGGATAGACAGAGTAGCCCGGCGCGTACCGGCCGGGGTTTAGCACCACCTGAACGCCTCCTATAACCCCGAACAAATTGGAGGGAAATGTGGTTCCTTCGGACGTGGTAGAGGTCAGGCGTGAAGACATACTGCGACGGAGAAGGGAGGCGCTGGCTCAGACAATCGAACGGCGAAGACGGCACAACATGGTCCTCAGGGAGCTTACAAGACCTCCATAAAATCCCTGATCTCTCGGGTCTCAAAGTGTGCCACTTTTGCTGATTGCCAACATTTGGCAGTAGAAAGGAGGGGAAATGAGCAATGGTAGGCACACACCGGAGCAGGTGATCAACAAGCTGAGGGAGGCGGAGGTGGCGATATCGGGGGCAGGACGGCGGCTGAGGCGTTTCGCCGCATAGAGGTAAAAACACTGCAGACCTTCTACAGCTGGCGGACGGAGTGCGGAGGTCTGAGAATAGGCCAAGCCAGGCGTCTGAGAGGCTGGAGTCAGAGAATGGTCATCTGTGGAGAGCGGTGGCGGACCTCACGCTGGACGACCAGATCTTGAAAGTGGCGACAAGGGGAAACTTCTGAGCCCGGCCCGCCGGGGGAGATGTGTGGAGCTGGTGGGGAAGTTGAATAGCATCTCCGGGAGGCGCGCCTGCCGTGCGCCGGTGCAGTGCAGGTTGCTAACAGTGTTGCTAACAGCGCTCCTTGTTTCCGCGCGGTTTTCTTGTTCCATAACCATTTTCCCAGATTAAGAGGAGCGCCCTCTGGTTCCTTCAAGGGCTGTTCCAAAGGCTGTCCTTCGGTGGATTCGCGCTTAAGCGTTGCCCGACGCTGCTGCGGCGCGTCGCTGTACGCAGTCGAACAACGGCCTCGCCCGGCTCCTGATGTTTCTCTTGCCGTTGTGGTCCAGGTAGTAGGCGTAGTCCTCGCCGGTGCTGCCGGAGAACTTCAGGCCCGAGCAGGTCATCCCCTCGTTGTAGTCTACCTGCAGGCCCTCATAGGGGACCTCCACGACGTCCTTCATCACCATGCCCGAGTTCAGCATGAGGACGCGCCGGTCGGTGGCCACCACGACTCCGTTGTGGACCCCGAATTCAGGGCGCTTGAATCCGCTGAGCACGCTACCGATCGCATGTCCGAGAGTGTTGAACTCTGAGGCGTCGCCCCAGCGTCCGCCCATCCAGTATTCGATATTCTCGTCGCCTTCCAGGATCTCGTGGAGGATACGGAGTTCGCCCGGATAGGTGGTGACGTTCTCGCCTGTGAAGGAACTCAACAGCCCCACTATGAGGCGCTCCGGCACGCTGGGGTCGTTCCGGCTCCACATGGTCGAGCGCTCCCGCCACTGGGCGTTGATCCGCTCCGCCTTGTTCATTGCAGTGTAGTTCGCCGTGGGGACGGCAGCGCCAGCCGATGCCGAAGACGAGGTGGGCGTTGTCGGAGGGGGCGGCGCGGCCTTTACTTCCCGCACCCGGTCGGCGAAATTCCGGGCGTAGCTGTCTTGTACGTCCCGCATCTTGAAAGCCTCCGAGTCGCCGCTGCCAGTCCACCCGCTGTAGCTCCGCCCAGTGAGGGTCACCTCGCCAGTGGCTTCAACATCCACCGATTCCATGTTGTGCAGCGACATCTCCGTAATGAGCTTGTTCGTGCCCTTCTTTTTGAGCAAAATGACCCGCCTGCCGGTCAGCACAGCTATGCCGTCGTATTGCCGCATCCGGTCCAAACGGTTAGCGTTGGCGCGGAACACGTTACCGGGACCCCAGACACAACCCACCAACGACTCGATGCTCTCGTCATCCTCCAGCACATCGTAGAGCATCTCGTGCTCTCCGCCATGCTCCTTGGGACCCCAGACCGGCTGCAAGTCCCGCCAACGAGCGTCGATCATGCTCCGTTTGTTCTGCATGGCCATCGCGCTACCTCCTTAATTCTTCGCCATGGAGGGACAGTACTCCCAGGCCCTCCGACTCCGGCGGAATCTTCCCGTTCCACCCCTTACCCGCTCCACCTAGTTGCAAACGGCGTTCACGATGGCCTGCACCTCAGGGTCCAGGGCGTCTTCCGCCGCGTCCATTACTGCCTGGAATTCAGGCCCATCCACAAGTGCAGCCCACTCATCCCAGTCGATCATCGCGTTGGGGTCCTTCTCCTATTATAAGGACTGTATCGCATGTTGAGAACCCTCTGTCGATATAAGGCCACGCCGCCCCGCGCCTGATCTACGACCTCGGACACGGCACCCTGTGGTTGCCCCCGGCGGGTGTATCTTACCTGATCGAAAGAGTAGTCATCCAGTTGTTTTCCCATGTCAACGTGCGAGGCCCCTCCAACTCGCCGCACATGGACCAGCACCGCAGTTGGGATTCCGGTCACAGCGCCATACTGAACCTGAGCGTGAAGGTTCTTGATTTTGTCCAGTTTGGTGGACCTGAGTGCACGGTAGGCAGTACCGTCTTCGAGCTGTGGCAGGGGAGCCTAGAGTTTCCCCTGCGTTTGCTACCCCATGATTATGACAGGAGGGCATGAGTGGCGGCAAGGCCGTCCATGCTCCAACTCTCAAGACGGAGAGCCATCACGGGCACGCGCGAACGGCGTGACTGGCAAGAGCGCGGCGCTACTGCGGGAGTACGTCGGGTTTATCCAGGGCGTGACCCCCAGCACAAGCGGGGAAGCTGCAGCCCGGAGGGGGCGAGACGACCCAGGCGGTCCGGCGCAGGCTCAACGCGGCGGCGGAAACGTTGGGCGCGAGCCTGAAGATCCACCTATCGCCAACGCCGCTTACTTCTGGCCATCGGAGGGTCGGGGCCGCGGTAGGCCCCGCAAGCATCTTGACACTGACGACAATTATACCTAGTCTGTTAGCTAGTCAGAACAATAGGGATTGGGGGTGAGCCATGAGCAAGAAATGGCCGGTACAAGACGCCAAATCGAGGTTCAGCGAGCTTCTCGACACCGCCCTCGCCGAGGGGCCTCAAATCGTTACCAAGCGCGGTGTTGAGACCGCCGTGCTCCTCCCCATCGAGCAGTGGCGCAGGCTGGAGCGCATGACCAAGCCGGATCTGAAGGAGTTGCTCCTCGCAACGGAGGCCCGCACCGAGGAGCTTACGCCGCCACGCCGACAGCATCGCCACCGAACACCCTTGGCCGTGGAGTAGGCTATGTACCTCCTCGATACCAACGTGGTCTCGGAGCTGCGTCGCCCCCGTCCGCACGGCGCCGTCCTAGATTGGATTTCCGATGTGCCGGCAGAGCAGCTCTTCGTGTCTGCCGTTACGATTGGAGAGATACAGGCGGGGATCGAAATCACCCGTGAGCAGGATGAGGCCAAGGCGGAGGAACTAGAAGCGTGGCTGGACAAGGTCCTGGTTTCCTACGGTGTATTGCCAATGGACGCGCCCGCCTTCCGGGAGTGGGCGCGGCTCATGCACAGGAGGTCGGACACTATGAGCGAAGACGCCATGATCGCGGCGACGTCCATTGTGCACAGGCTGACGGTGGTCACCCGGAACGTAAGTGACTTCGACCAGCTTGGGGTTGAGCTGCAGAACCCATTCGAAGGGGAAGCCGAGTGACCGCTATAGCCAACGGTCCCACGACAAACCTGGCAAGGTTCCAGGACCTGCTGCGCGAGCTTTTCCAGTTCGACTGTGCCGACCTGGATTTCGGCATCTACCGCATCATGAACCACAAACGGGATGCTATAGAGCAGTTCATCACCGAACAACTTCCGGCCTCTGTGGCCGCCGAATTAGGCAACGGTCCACTGGCCCAGCAAGCCCAGGCGGAAGCCAACCGGGCGACAGTCGCGCAGAAGGTCAGGGCAGCGTTGGGAGAGGCGGCCATTGACGAGAACGGCGTGTTGGCTGCGGCGCACCACGAGTTGCCCATTGGCCAGGAATACTTGGAAGCCCAAGCCCGGGCCGATGGCGGCAGCCGCAGCCGGG
This sequence comes from Dehalococcoidia bacterium, assembly GCA_965263185.1. Classification (GTDB taxonomy): domain Bacteria; phylum Chloroflexota; class Dehalococcoidia; order Lucifugimonadales; family UBA2985; genus JAPPHY01. The sequence continues at coordinate 713,164 of OZ253588.1, forward strand.
ACGCTGTCGAAGCCGCCATCTACGATCACCTCTACACCTTCTTCAGCCGCTACTACGACGAAGGCGACTTCATCTCCAAGCGCCGCTACTCACGCAACTAGCGTTACGCCATCCCCTACAACGGCGAGGAGGTCTATCTCCACTGGGCCAACAGCGACCAGTACTACGTCAAGACCGACGAATACTTCCGCAACTACGACTGGAAGGCGCTCAACGGAGTGACGGTCCGTTTCCGCCTCAGGAACGCCGACGTTGAGCAGAACAACGTCAAGGGCGACCGGCGTTTCTTCATACCCAGCATCCCAGAGACGGAGTGGGACAGCGATAGCGCCGTCATCACCATTCCCTTTGAGTATCGGCCCCTGTCCTGGTCTTGCCCCATTTCTTGTACCAGTTGTAGCGCTAGTTTCGTGGGCCATTGAACCCCTGCTGTAGCCACCAGGGCAAAGGCCTCCGGGGCGAGGTTGCCCAGGGCGCCGTGGGGGCGTTCGCCGTTGTAGCGCCGGCGCCACCCCTCTATTTTCTCCCGAGAGTCCTCCAAAGACAAGAACCAACTTTCGTTGAGGCATTCAGCCCGAAGCCTGGCGTTGAAGGCCTCGATCATAGCGTTGTCTGTAGGCTTGCCAGGCCGGCTGAAGTCCAGCTCCACACCGTTCAGGTACGCCCACTGGTCCAGACGCTTGGACGTGAACTCTGGACCGTTGTCTATGGATATGGTCTTTGGCTTCCTGCCTCCCAGCGCCAGGCGTGCCAGCGCCTCCACCACACGCTGGCCTCCCAGGCTGCCATCCACCTTGATAGCCAGGCTCTCACGGGTAAAGTGGTCCACTATCGTTAACATACGAATCCGCCGTCCATCGAACAGCTCGTCGCTCATGAAGTCCATTGCCCACCTCTCATCGGGTCTTGATGCCTGGGTCCGGAGACCCCGCCGCCGGCTGGATACGTGGCGCCTCGGCCTCTTGGGCCGCATCCGGAGCCCCTCCAAACAGTAGAGCCTGTAAACACGCTTGTGGTTCACCTGCCAGCCCTCTCGTCTCAACAGCACGTGGATACGTCGGTACCCATAGCTCACTCGCGCTGAAGCCAGACCCCTGATCCTCATCCGTAGAGCCGCCTGCTCAGCCGCCACGCTCTCGTACCTGTAGGTGGAGCGCCCAAAGGTGAGAGCCTGGCACGCTCGACGCTCGCTCACCCCATACGCTACCAGAAGATACCAAGCATGGTCCCGCAGCTGCGCAGGCCCTACGGCTTTTTTCGCAGCACATCCTGGAGCATCTGCTTGTCCAGACTCAGCTCTGCCACCAACTGCTTCAGCTTTCGGTTCTCCTCTTCCAGAACCTTGAGCCGTCTTACCTCTGCCACACCCATCCCCAGGAACTTCTTCTTCCACCGGTAGAAGGTCTGCTCGGCAACCCCCATCTTCCGACATACCTCCAGGACCGGCGTGCCACCCTCAGCCTGCCTGAGGGCTAGGGCTATCTGCTCCGATGTGTACCGGGAACTCTTCATGGAATGATCCTCCTCTCACATGTGTAATCATCCCACAAAACTAACACTCCACCTGGACCAGCTTTCGGGGTGAAGACCAGTACGGCAAGTACACCGAGTTCGCCATGAGCATTTCCGTTGCGGACGTTACACCACCGGATGCAGAAGAGGCTGAAGAAGCCAATTAGAGGCAGCAGTCCGGCGCAGCGTCGCCTGCTCTCACATCCGGTCTAGGGACAGCCCCTCTGGTCATTGTCTCCGCAGTATCAGGTATGTGAAGACGCTTGCGGCGAAGATGCTGGCAAGCGCCTGGATGATGATCAGCGTAGCGCGTCGCCTGGGGCTGGATGCAATGTCGCCCAGGGTGTGGCGAATACGCGGTATGGCGTCTCCTATTACCGGGACAGCGGGCTGCTTCAGCTCGCGCTGATTAGGTCTCAGTGACGGGTCAACAGCGCCGAGCGCAGTCAGGACGGCGGTGGGAGTCGGGGTGGGCGTGGCCGTTTGTGTCAGCATACTGGTGGGTATGGGCGCCAGTGTCGGCGCAGGGATAGGTGTAGGCGTTGGTGTCTGAGTCGGCGTTGGTGTAGGGTCAGGTGTTTGAGTGGATGTCGGCTCTGGGGTGGGTGTAGGCGTCCGGGGCGGCCTCGGCGTAGGTGTGGTGGTAGGTGGAGGAATCGGCGTGGGTGTCGGGGTACGTGTTGGAGTTGGAGTTGCCGTTGGCGTCTGAAGGGGTGTAGGTGTGGGCGTGGGCGTGGGTGTAGGTGTAGGTGTGGGCTCCGGCGTTGGGGTGGATGTCGGCTCTGGTATGGGGGTGGGTGTCGGCTCTGGTATGGGGGTGGGTGTGGGCGTACGGGTCGGCTTCGATGTAGGCGTATACGTAGGCTGAGGCTTCGGGGTAGGTGTCGGCGTGGGCGTAGGTGTGGGAGTGGGCGTAGGTGTGGGGGTAGGTGTAGGCGTGGGCGTGGGCGTGGCGGTTGGGTCCGGCGGCGGCGGAGGTGGAGGTAGAACAGGGTCCGGCTCAGGAGGGGGTTGTGGTGGAAGTGGTGGCGGTGTATCGCCGTCTTGGTCCAACACCCGCACCTCGAATCGGCCGCTGTCGACACAAAAGGGACCGGTCGCCTGGTATTCTGGAAATACCGGATTGACATCAATACAGATGGTCCGGTTTGTTGTGACCGCCCCATTGTCGTCGGCGACGTAGACGAAGACTGTCACAACATCGGTTTTGTCTTCCGGCCAAAAGGCGAAGGCGATCAGTTCAGGGCCGGAATAAGCTGGCAAAGAGTCAAATGCTCTGATCCCGCCTATAAGTCTCCCTCCTGTGAGACCAGCGTCGCCCGCACTGACAGGCGAGTCGATTTCAAGGGTAACACGCAAAGAGTTCCCTTCAAGCACCTCAAGCGACGGCTCAACGCTCACCAAGCTCACCACCGGCAAATCTTGTCCGACCGCCCTGTAGTCCGACTGCAAGGTCAGAGCTGTAACTGCAACGCAGAAGGCCAGGATGATTCTCCTGAAATGCAAGAGCCGAAGAGACCTCAGCAATTTTGGTAGCAGACCTTTCCAGCTTCACCTCGCGCCACGGTTTCTGCAGCAGGTCTAAAGGAGTATCCCTTGGTGTAGCACGAAGTGGCCCACAGCAATCGAAGGGTTGGTCATCCTACTGCTGTAAGTGAACTTCACTCTATTATTGTCGCGGCACCCTCGTGGGAGAGAAGGGCTGAGTATGGCAAGCGACCCCGGAATTCACCGAGCAAACTCCAACCCCAACCCATATTCTGTGCCTCCTACATGGCCAGATTATATACCCTTCTGACTATGCCTGTCAGCTAAAGACATGTCATGCCTACGACGCGCAATTCGATAGCTGGCGCCTCCGTAGTGAGAATGGGACTGCGATAATCCCACCCGGGTCTCCTCGGCTCGGGCCTGACCCTAACGGACCGGCGCAATGCCTTTCTGGTGATCTGTCGACTTGTTCTCGAGGCGGCCCACCAAGCCCATCGACGGGATGAGCAGTGACCTGATAGCAGCATCAGGCTCAACTGCGAACTTTTCGCTGGGAGGTCCGGCTATAGGGGGCAGGTCTGCGACTCCCAGTACACCCGCGACGAGCCTTCAGCCTGTCAGGGTTGGAGGCTCGTCGGCTGTAAGGGAAGACCGGCCTGCCCCGCTATCCTCGACTGCGCCTCCCTGTCCATAGCCTATCCCCAATTATCTTCGCCCCGCACCTGTAGAGGCGAGTGGAACCCGACTGCGTGATTGGAACCATTCGGTGGCCGCTATCGAAGACTTCCCATTCCCCGCAGACAGAACCAACACCCTTTGGCATCCAGGCGACCAGTGCTCAGTGCGCAGTCAATGGCTTCTCTGTCGGTTCCGAAAGGGCCTGCCACCGATTGTCGGGAAGACGCGACCCCTTCATACCCTGGCCATCGTTGCAACGGCTACATTTCGCTTTGTGGGCGCGCGTCCTGTTGGTAGGATCGTCTTCGTAGACCCAGTAAGTCACCGTTCCTCTTTTGTTTCTTCCCCCCGTCATTCAGAGGGGGGAATCTACGGACATCAGAGGGTAGGACCTGCCCTCTGTACTCTTAGGAGACTTCCTGTGCCCCCCTATAGCCACCCATAACCCTCCAGCCAGCCAGGGTTGGGGGGAGCGATATCCCACTAACTGAACCACTCCAGTTCATAGCTTCCCGGTCGGTCATCAATCTCTCCGTAGGCGGCAAGGTCAATCATTGGGGGTTCATTGGCGTTAGGTATCCACACGAATGCTACGGGCACGTCTCCGAATTCCCTGCCGCATACGTGCTCCCTCAGCCACGACTAGGAGACCCACTAGGGCATCGAGTACTCAATGCCCTAGTCCCTCATAGACTAGGTGGAACCCACGACTTTTCTCACACCTGCGCACGAAACCCAGGCGCGTTTCGCAGACAAGTCGAAAGGGGTCGTGTTCGGTCCGCTCTAGTCCTAGCGCTTGCGACGAAAAAGGACCGGGGGCCTCATACAAGCCCCCGGTCTTTGACTATCTCTGGGGTGCCGACTCCTATCGCGTCCTCGATCTGAAGAAGAATAGGCCACCTCCCACCAGCGCTACCAAGGCGGCAATGATCAGCAAGATCGGCAATACCGGGGCCCCGCCTTCCTCCTCCGGCGTGGCTGTCGCCGTAGGCGCTGGGGCCGTCGTTGGCGTGGCCGTGGGAGCCGTCGTCGCCGTAGGCGCTGGGATAGACGTGGCCGCCGGAGCCGTCGTCGCCGTAGGCGCTGGCGCCGTCGTTGGCGTGGCCGTCGGAGCCGTCGTCACCGTAGGCGCTGGGGCCGACGTTGCCGTGGCCGTCGGAGCTGTCGTCGCCGTAGGCGATGGGGCCGACGTTGCCGTGGGCGCAGGCCTCGGCGTTGGAGGGGGCGTGGGCGTCGGGGCCGACGTGGCCGTGGGCGCAGGCGTGGCCGTGGGCACAGGCGTGTGCGTAGACGTCGGTCGAGGTGTTGGTGTAGACGTAGGGTCGACCGACTGTCCACCACCTCCGCCGCCATCACTGCCGCTGCTGGAACCGCCACCGCCACTGGGACGCCTAGTGGCTGTCGGCCTTGGCGTAGCAACCGTTACGCTGGTATCCCCGCCCACTGCATGGTCCATCCTGTCAAAATCTCTCAGCATACCGGAGAACGTGTGGGAACCCACCGTCCTGGAAGCGGTAACTGTGTAGGTGAATGAAGTATCCCCTTGCAGGGTGAACCTGACCTGTTGGCCGGTCACGTGCACCTGTCCGGTGTCAAGGCTGCTGGAAACGTATGTGAACCCGGCGGGCAGCGTCTCCGTGACACCACCGGCCTGTCCGTAGTTGGCGACATTTATAGTCACCATCACCCTCTGGCCGCGGTCGACCGACGCCCGGGAGAATGACCTCGCGGCATAGGGTCCCACCGTTACTGTATCGTCACCGACGACCTGCGTGTCGTTCCTGTCAAAGTCCCTCAGAGTACCTTCGAACTCGTAGGAACCGGCCGTCATTGAAGCGGTAACTGTGTAGGTGAATGAAGTATCCCCTTGCAGGGTGAACCTGACCTGCTGGCCTGTGGCCAGGACCTGGTCGTCAGAGAGGCTGCTGGAAACGTATGTGAACCCGGCGGGCAGCGTCTCGGTGACACCACCGGCCTGACCGTAGTTGGCAACGTCAACCGTTACCACCACCACCCCGCCCTGGGCTACCGACGGCTTATCGAAGGACCTGCTGGCGCGAGCGGTCGAACCGTCCGACGGCCCCACCGTGACACTGGACGCTCCGCCCACTGCATGGTCCATCCTGTCAAAATCTCTCAGCATACCGGAGAACGTGTGGGAACCCACCGTCCTGGAAGCGGTAACTGTGTAGGTGAATGAAGTATCCGCTTGCAGGGTGAATCTGACCTCCTGGCCGGTCACGTGCACCTGTCCGGTGTCAAGGCTGCTGGAAACGTATGCGAACCCGGCGGGCAGCGTCTCGGTGACACCACCGGCCTGACCGTAGTTGGCAACGTCAACCGTTACCACCACCACCCCGCCCTGGGCTACCGACGGCTTATCGAAGGACCTGCTGGCGCGAGCGGTCGAACCGTCCGACGGCCCCACCGTGACACTGGACGCTCCGCCCACTGCATGGTCCATCCTGTCAAAATCTCTCAGCATACCGGAGAACGTGTGGGAACCCACCGTCCTGGAAGCGGTAACTGTGTAGGTGAATGAAGTATCCGCTTGCAGGGTGAATCTGACCTCCTGGCCGGTCACTGTGACCTGTTCGGCGTCGAGGCTGCTGGATACGTATGTGAACCCGGTGGGCAGCGTCTCCGTGACGCCGCCGGCCTGGCCGTAGTTGGCGACATCAATCGTTACCACCACATCGCCGCCCTGGGCCACCGACGGCTTATCGAAGGACCTGCTGGCGCTGGGCGTGCCCGGCGCAGGCTGAGTAGGGGCGGGCGTCGGCGTCTGCTGGGAAACGGCCTCCTCAACTGTTACGCTGGAATTCCCGCCAACCTCATGATCCATCCTATCAAAGTCCCTGAGTGTGCCGGAGAACTGATATGAACCAGGCATACTGGACGCGGTAACTGTGTACGTGAATGAAGTATCCCCTTGCAGGGTGAACCTGACCTGCTGGCCTGTCACGTGCACCTGTCCGGTGTCAAGGCTGCTGGAAAGGTATGCGAACCCGGCGGGCAGCGTCTCCGTGACACCACCGGCCTGTCCGTAGCCGCTAGCCGCGATCGCTACCACTACCTCTCCACCCGGAGCTACCGCCGCAGGAGGCAACGATCTGCTGGCGGCGGGATCCTGCTGCGCGGCCACAAGGCCGAATCCCAGCATGCTCAAGAGGCCCACCGTCACGGCAGTCATTATTATCGCTAAGCTTTTTTTCGTGATCAAAGCCACCCTCTCTATGTGATCCCGGTTGCTTCAGCATTTACAACCGTTGAAGCAACCGGGACCTTCTTTCCTGTACCGCCCTGTACGATGTTGTGTCCCTTGATTTAGCCGAAGAGGTAGAGGTTTATGACCACTATCACGTCGGCCTTGGTTATGGCCGCATCCCCCACACCAAAGAGGTAGTCATTGATGGCCATTATGACCTCACTCTTGTCAATCTCCCCGCTCACCCCGCTGTCGTCCGTGTCATACCTCTCGAGCAGGGTGTCACCGATGACTTCCACCTCTTCCACGTCCGTGACCGTCACCACCACGTTGTGCGTGGCTGTGTAGGTGCTGTCGGCGGCTTTCACCGTGACCATGTAAGTGCTCTTCGTCTCGTAGTCAGGCGAACTCACGAAGGTGAGCACACCGCTGCTGCTGATGGTGAAGTCGCCGGCGTCCGCGCCCTCCACTGTCCAGGTAGCCATGGATGCATCCGGCCCTGTGGCGCTGTACATTGCCACCATGCCTGTCCCGTTCTCGGCGTACTCCACGCTCATCATGCCCGTTATCGCCAGGCCGCCCAGCATGATCTCCGGCGCTTCGTCCACGTTGGTGACCTCAATGGTCACGGGAATGGAGGAGGATGCGCCCAAGGGGTCCGTGGCCGTGACCGTCACCATGTAGGTCCGCTTGCCCTCGTAGTCCAGCTTCGTCCCGGACCCAACCGCGATCTGGCCGTCATTGTCCACCTTGAAGCTGGACATATCGGCCCCACTTAGACTGTACTGTAGCGCCTCCGTTTCCCCGTCAGCCTTGGTGTCAGTGGCCACAACCAGAGCGCCAACGTTGCCCGTGGTGTTCTCCTCCACCTTCCTGGTGGCCGCGCTGTTCTGCACGCCACTCGTGTCAGGGTCCTCGTCTCCGAACACCGGCGCCTTGTTCCGCGTGTCCCTGTCAACATTAACCGATGTTACAGAAGCTGTCTGCGGATTCATGTTACTAGTGATGTCGCTGGGATCGCTCTCCCCGTCAAAGTATGTCGCCGTCACCGTCAGGGTATTGCCCACGTCACCGGCCTTCGGCGTGTAGGTGTCAGAGGTGGAGACGGTAGTCCTGGTGGGAGACTCCACCCACGCCCATCTGAGCTTGGAGATGCCACCGTCCGAGTCCTTGAGTTCGGCCGTCACCGGGATGCCCACCACCGGCGTGATCTTGTCCAGGGTCACCGTACCGACTTCATTCTCGTTATTCACGGTGACCTTGACCTTCAGCATGCCGGTCAGCTTGCCGTCGGAGGCCTGCACCGTCACCTCATAGACGTTGTCCATGTCGGCATCGGTGGGCTTCTCATAGTCGGGCTTCTTCTCGAACCTCAACGCGCCGTCATCTAGATCAATCTCGAACTTGCTCCCGTCTGCGCCTCCCAACGACCAGGTCATTGTGTTACCGTCAGCGTCGGTCGCAGTGTAGGTCTCCAGCGCCGTAGCTATGTCGCCGTCAGTCTCATCAAAGGTCGGCGGCATGTCCCTTCCAGCAGCCACCACCGGCGCATCATTCACGTCGGTGACGGTGATGGTCACCTTCACGGTGTCGCTGTTGGCGGTCTGTGCGCCCATAATCTGGGGATCCCCCGACGGGTCCGTGGCCCGCACCACGACGGTGTAGGTCCCTTTGCCCTCGTGGTCCAGATCGCCCTTGGTCAGAATCTGGCCCGTTCCCCAGTCGATGCCAAAAGAGGCCGAGTCGCCGTCCGTGCCGCCGTCTTCATCGGTCAGGGTGTAGGTCAGCGTGTCGTCGTTGTTGTCGGTGGCCACCACCGGGGAGCCGACCGTCTTGCCCGAATCGGTGTTCTCCGCCACAGACCGCTTGGCAATGGCCTTAGCGTCATCGTTTGCCCCGTCCGGGTCCTGGACAGCGGCGAACTCGGGGGCGTCGTTGCCGCCCGTAATCAGCTGCGACGGGAACTCGGACACCATCATCGCCGTCTTGCCCTCGCCCTCATCGTCTTCGTAAGTGGCCGTGGCGCGCAGGTAGGAGGTGGCGTCGGCGTCCTCCGGCGTGTAGTCCTCCGACGTGGCATCGTCGATGTCCCGGTAGGTCCCGTTCTTGGAGCCGGCCTTGGCCCACTGCCACTTGACGTCGACTACGCCGCCGTCGGGGTCGGTGACCCCGGCGGTGAACTCGGTGTCGGACTGGGGCCGCCGCGCCGACAGGGTCACCTTACCCGCCTCGTCTACGTTGGTCACCTCGACCGTGACCGTCTCCGACTCCATCCTCCGGGTCTCGTCCGTGGCCTGGACATTCACCACGTAGGTGTTGGTGAACGGCTCGCCTGCGCCGCCCTTGCGGCTCTCGTAGTTGGGGGTCTTCGCAAAGCGCAGCACCCCGTTATCAATAGTGAAGTCTTCGGCGTCGACGCCACCCAGCGACCACCTCACCAAAGCGCCCTCAGGGTCGCTCGCCGTATACGTCGCCACCGGGTTCGTCCCCTTCTCAGGGTACTCGATCATATCGTCTCCGGATATATCCGGCGCTTCATCCACGTTGGTGACCATGATGGTCACGGGGATGGAGGAGGATGCGCCCAGGGGGTCCGTGGCCGTGACCGTCACCATGTAGGTCCGCTTGCCCTCATAGTCCAGCTTCGTCGCGGACTTCACCGTGATCTGACCGCCTTCATCCATATTCGGAGTAGCGAGGTCATCATTGAGCACCTCGAACTTGCCCGCATCGGTCCCGGTTAGGCGGTACTGTAGCCTCTCATCTAACCCGCCAGCCTTGGTGTCAGAGGCATTAACCGCATCACCCACGTTGCCCGTGGTCTTCTCCTCCACGGACCTGGTCGCCGCGCTGTTCTGCACGCCGCTCGTGTCAGGGTCCTCGTCTCCGAACACCGGCGCCTTGTTCCGCGTGTCCAGCGCCACGGGGTTGTCCGCTTCTTCAACAGCCGTCTTCTTCACGTCGGCGGCAGCAGCGCTCTGCCAGTCGAAGTAACTCGCCGTCGCCGTCAGGGTGCCGCCCACGTCGCCCGCCTTCGGCTTGTAGGTGTCCGACGTTGCGCCCATGATGTGGCCATCACTCGTTGTTGCGGCACCATTGATGCTCCACTCCCAAGTGAGCTTGGAGATGCCGCCGTCAGGGTCTTCAAGCATGGCCGTCACGGGGATGCCGACCACCGGCTGCACCTGGGTCAGGGTGACCACCCCAGCTTCCTCCGCGTTGGTGACGGAGACCATCACCTTCCTCATCCCGGTCTTCTTGCCGTCGCTGGCCTGCACCGTCACCTCGTACACGTTGTCCGTGTCGGCGTCGGTGGGCTTCTCGTAGTTGGGCTTCTTCTTGAACTTCAACTCGCCTAGGGTACCGTCGGTCTCATTGCCGATGTTGAACTTGCTGCCGTCGGCCCCACCCACGGACCAGGTGAACGGCCGATCGTCGCCGTCGTCCTCGTCGGTCGCCATGTAGGTGTGCAGAGCATCGGTGATGACGCCGTTCTCGCCCTCGTCAAAGGTCGCCGTGGCCTCTCCGGTCACCGCCGGAGCTTCGTTCACGTCCGTGACGGTGATGGTCACCTTCACGGTGTCGCTGTTGGCGGTCTGTGCGCCCATAATCTGGGGATCCCCCGACGGGTCCGTGGCCCGCACCACGACGGTGTAGGTCCCTTTGCCCTCGTGGTCCAGATCGCCCTTGGTCAGAATCTGGCCCGTTCCCCAGTCGATGCCAAAAGAGGCCGAGTCGCCGTCCGTGCCGCCGTCTTCATCGGTCAGGGTGTAGGTCAGCGTGTCGTCGTTGTCGTCGGTGGCCACCACCGGGGAGCCGACCGTCTTGCCGGCATCGGTGTTCTCCGTCACCTCCCGCTTGGCAATGGCCTTCGCAGCCTCGTCGATCCCATCCGGGTCCTGGACGTCGTCGAACTCGGGGGCGTCGTTGCCGCCCGTGATCCGCTGCGACGGGAACTCGGACACCATCATCGCCGACTTGCCCTCGCCCTCGCCGTCCTCGTAGGTGACCGTTGCCCGCAGGTAGGAGCCACTGTCGGCGTCCTCCGGCGTGTAGGTCAACGACGTGGACGTGGCATTGTCGATGTCCATGTAGGTGCCGTTCTTCGAGCCGGCCTTGGCCCACTGCCACTTGACGTCAGTCACGCTGCCGTCAGGGTCGCTGACCATGGCGGTGAACGCGGTGTCCGTCTGGGGCCGCCGCGCCGACAGGGTCACCTTACCCGCCTCGTCCACGTTGGTCACATTGACCATGACGGTCTCTGAAGCGACCCGCCGGGTCTCGTCCGTGGCCTTCACCATGACGGTGTAGGTGTTGGAGGTGGGAGGGCTCGCCGTGCCGCCCATCGGCTTCTCGTAGTCGGGGGACTTCTTGAAGCTCAACACCCCGTTATCAATCATGAAGTCGGAGGCGTCGTCACCATCCAGCGACCACTTCACCGCCGCCCCCTCAGGGTCCGTCGCCGTGTAGGTTGCCACCGGATCCGTCTTGTTCTCGGCGTACTCTATGACGCCGTTTTCTTGCGCAAATGTCGACCTTAACATTGTCATGACAAGAATTGAACCCGCCAGCAGTACGCCGGCAACCAGTAGAACCCGATAAGTACTTCGATGAATGGACAAGCTGAACATGTAATCCCTCACTTAGAAAAGTTTCTGACGCGCAATATCGCGCGATATTCCACACCAGCACGGACTCTACCACTGCAAGGTACCTGTGTCAAGTACTCGTTCAAGTTTTCCCATGCAATTTGGAGTACAGACTGACCTTACGTCCCTGTCAACTCGCGCAGCCACGGTCCTCAACTTCAATGCTCAGGTTGTGGCTGTCCAGTAGCCGCATGCCGACGAGGGGGGTGGTGTCGGCGTCGTCGGCCACGCCCTCTATCACTCGGCTCTCCGCAGGGGACGACCCCCAAAGTGATGCAGCTCCCGGTACCCGACCCGGAGCAGCCAGACATCAATAGCGTCCGGGCGTTGCGTACGCAGACGGTCCGTCACGGCAATCACGTTGTCGCCAATGGCCCAGCTGTCGCTGTCCGCGTCGATGGCGACGACCTCTCCGTGGTGGTCTGCTTCGACCTTGTGCCGGATGTCGCGCTCGTAGACCTCGTCGCCCAGGCGGGCAATCTCATCCCGCGGGCGGGTTGGCGCAGTGGGCCTGGTTGGTTGCGTGGTCGCCGGCATCTCCGCGTCCCTCATATTCCCTCTTTCAAAGGCGTAATGCTACGCCCTGCATTCTACCATTTTGCGAGAGTCCGGGACAACGAAGAAAGGCCGCACACAGGGACGCAGGCCGCGAAACGCAATAAGGGCCGCATACATTGACTGACAGGGGGAGGACACCGCAATGGTGCGGTGTCCTCCCCCTGTGTCTTGCAGCCTAGCGCGCCATGCCGACCGGCTCCCGCTCCTGCTCTAGGCTGAGCTCCCACTCGAACGGGGACGGAGTTGCGGGCTGGGGTTTCTCGTTGCCGCACTTCGGCTTCACCGGCTCCTCGGCCATGAACTCCGTCTAGAGACTCGGACGGAAACCCCTTGTTGCGAAGGGGTAATGTGGCAGTAAGGCCGACGCGAGCAAAGTGAGTGTCCAAATTTGCCAGAGCCACGCGGTACCGGTAATGGCGGCAGAGTTAACGATGCCAGAGGCCAGAGCGGTTCCGGAAATGGGATGGGAGCCGGTTTCACCGGTCATGCCGGCTTTGGCGGCCACCAGGGTCAGATTAGCGACCGTGGCAGCCAGGTACAGCTGGAACAGTGTCTTGGCGCGTCCGAAGTAGCGGGACTGGCGGATTCCGAGCTGGACCAGCCGCGCCAATCGATGCTCAACGACCACACGGCGTCTACGGTATTCGGTAAAGGCCTCACTCTGCTGTAAGGCGTGGGCTTGCTGCAATAGCGTTTCCTGGGGATGCAGTCGCACCGTCCGGCCTGTGCCCGGTCCCGCCGCAACGCACTGGGGCCGCAGCGGGCACGCTCCACAAACCGCCGCATCGAACCGGAAGAAACTATAGGTCCGATCCAAGTGGCCGTTCCGTTTCCTCGTTGGCAGCATGGTTCGGGTGACATTCCCCGCCGGACAGGTGCAGGAGCCCGAATCCAAGTCAATCCGGAAGTCGTCCTTGGGAAAATGAGTCCGGTTGGGACGCCCGGGCGCCTTGGCCACCAGCCTGCGTCCCGCGTCGGCGAAGGCCTGGCGAGTATTGCCGCCCCCGTACGCAGCATCACCCATGGCCTCCTCCACCGGTATCCCAGCGCTCGCTTCGCTCGCCTCCACCAGTTCCAGCGCGCCCATATCGTCCGCAGCATTGCCGGGCAATACGTCCACCGCAGTGATCAACTGAGAGTCTGTGTCCACCACCACTGCCGCCTTGTGTCCATCGAACCGTCGGCTGCTGCTCTTGTGGCCGTGGCGCATCTCCGGGTCATGTACCGACAAGATGCGGTCCCGGCTCACCCCATCCCTCAAATCCGCTCCGCCTTCAGTCCGTTCCACGTCCTGGAGCAGCAACTGGCCCAGCAGTTCCGACGCGGCCACAATCCGCTGACGCTCAGCGCTGTCTTCCGCCAATTCCCTCTGCGCCTGCCGCGACAACTCCAATACCCGGTCCGCGTCTTCCACAATCCCAGCCAACAGCGCTGCCCTGGCCTGCCGGTCGGCCCAGTCTATGGCCGCCTCTCCCTTGACGCTGGAAGCCAGGTACCGCGCATATCCCTGGCTCTTCGCCCACTCCCCAACGCTGATTCCCCTCAGCTGCGCCAGCGCTCGCGCCAGCCGGACGATCCCGTCCGACAGCAGATTGTAGGTGTCCTTCACAGCGCCGCGGCCGAGGATGTTGGTCGTGTCCAAGGCCACCTTCATGCGGTTGCCCTTCAGGTATCCTGATTCACGCGCCAATTTCAGACTACGCTCGAATACCTCCCGCACTTTGTCGTGCAGTATCAACCCCGCACGAAACACTTGCAGCGTACTCTTGGCGAAGGGCCTATCCTCCACCTCGATCCCCAGGGCTACCTTCCAGCGGAGGTCAAAGTCCGCCCTCGCCTTGGCCTCGGCGTCGCTCACCCGATCATGAGCCTGTAGTAGCAAAACGGTAGCCAGCAGGCTGGGCGGTACGCTGTCACGCCCGTTGTCGCCGCAGTACAGCACGGCGAAATCGCAGTCTCGAAACAATTGGCCCCGCAACGAGGCCAATATACCATAGAAGCTATCACGCCCCACGTGCTCCAAGTACAAACTGTCCGCTTCCCAAAGACCTCTCTGTTTCGATCGCTCTCCCAGCATTCTCAGCCCCCGTTTTATTTGTTTCACTCAAGTATACCCGCTTACCTGCCTGACGCCACTTTCCGGCCAGATTTCTAGGAGAACAGCGTCCACTGCGGTTCCGGGGCCTCGTCTTTGATGAGTCCGTTGTCCGTACAAATGAAAAAAGCCGACACATGCGGTCGTTCCGGAAGGCAGGTGGCCGCACCCAGTAGGTACGGCCACCTGCCCATTCACTCCCTTCCGGACCTTTGAAGACAAGGCCCAGCTCTTAGAACAGTCTCAGCGTCTCCGGCTGCTGTTGCTCCGCCTCTCCCTCGGCGGTCCCAGCCTGCGCCGCCCCCTGCTCACGCCGGTTCCGGCGCCTGGCCGGGGGAGCGGGTCTCTCGTGCGCCGGATGCTTGGGCACCTCCTCCCACTTGGCCCTCGCCCGTTCGATCACCGCCGAGACCTCCTGTGTCAGCCCGGACAGGTCACGGTCATCGAAGGACTCGATGTATGGGTCGGACGAGGGTTGTTGCACCCCGATGGTGGCCCTGCCTCCCTTGACGGACACGACGACCTTCAGGTCCTCGGACGAGTCGGTCTCGTCCCCAGCGTCCTGCTCGTCGGCTACCGTAGCTTCCGTATCGTCCGCCGCATCGCCGAAGAGACTGTCGTCTGCGCTCGGGACATCCGAGCGGGTTGCTTTCGTTCCATTGTCGTCAGGCATGGTTTCTCCTTTCTTGATGCTTCTCTGGCTGCGTTGCGCCGCGAGTCTCTACCGCGACTGTCTCCTGATCTCGCCGAGGGTCTGCGGCGCCCAGTACAGATCGCGCTCCACGGCGGGGACGCCGCCGAACACGGTTACCTCAGCCAGCTCGGTCAGGTCAAAGTAGCCCAGTTCCACCTCGAACCCCTCGACGAGGCCGAAGCACAGCCCGGTCTCGGCCTCCCACTCGGTGATGTACCACCGCCAGCCGTTGTAAGGGCTGAACAGCTTCACCCTGGCGACCACGGCGTCGGGGTCGTCGGCGCCGTCATTGGCGTACAGGTGCGGTATGATGTCGGCAACCTCCTTGGTCATGAGCTTGTGTCCCCGTGGCCCGCTGTGGGCGTCCTTCCAGGTCGCGGCGGTCATGGCGTTTCCTTGTTGGTCAAGCATGAGTTTCTCCTCTCGTGTCTGTTCTCTGAATGGGTTCGTGAAGGCTTACCGCTAGGATGCCGGCTCGGAGTCGGACCGCATCACCCGCGCCACCGTCTCCGGGGAGGCGTAGGTCGGGGTGACCGTGCCCTGCTCCATGTCCAGGTAGAGGCCCATGAAGGGGCAGGAGCCCGCCGCCATGCGGCGGACCACCTGTAAGACCAGCGACGCCATCATCTGGTTGATGGTCGGGTCCTGGTCGGTGAGGTCGAGGGCCGCCGCGCAGTCCACGTCCGGCGGCGTGGTCGACGCGGCGGTCAGCAGGTCGGGGCGCTGCACCGTGGGCCCGGGCAGCAGGTAGCAGGTCTCGCCGACGAAGGCGGGTTCGTCCCAGGCCAGCTCGTTGGCGACGTTGCCGACCAGCGCCTGGCCCCAGTTGGTGTCGTTGCCCGCGTCGATGAGCCACCGGCGCGGGTCGCCCGGCAGGGACTCGGCCATCGCCCGCCGTGCTGCGGCGTTGTCGGCGCAGCCGATGAGCAGGGAGTTCCCGTAGGATGGGAGGCTGGGGTAGCTGCCCCCATCGGGGCGGGAGTCCTCATCCCGGAAGGGGTAGACCGAGTAGCCGACGGGACGCCGGAAGGCCCTAGCCAGCCGGTCGGCGAGGGCCTGGCTCTTGAAACGGCCCACGTCTTCGGCGTAGAAGTTCTGGCGCAGCAGGTTGTGGGGCTCCACCCGGTCGTGGTCGACCAGGACGATGGTGGCCTCCCGCCCCTGGAAGAGACGGCAGAGGCCCTCGGCCACGAAGCCGCCGGTCCCGCCGCAGCCGACCACGGTGATCCAGGGGTTGTCCAGCAGGAATGCGTTGTCCAGGTAGTAGGGCATTCTTACCTCCTTGTTGTTGGATTGGTGTCTAGCGTCGAATCCGGCTCCTCGCCCATGAGCCGGATTCCTGGCTGCGGGCCGCCGAGCGCCTGGCGCCACTCCAGCGGGGCGAAGTGGCCGTAGACGCCGACCCGGAGCCGCAGCTCGGGCCGGAGGGCGTCGAGGCGTCCGACGACGCCGTAGATGCGGAAGCCCTGCTCGTCCCGGTCGTCGGTGGCCGAGAAGAAGGCGCGGGTGCCTCCGTGGGAGTGGAACTCGGCGACCACCCCGGTCGGGGGCCGGTAGGTGAGGGACGCCGCGGCGCCAACCTGCGCGGGCGCCACCAGCCGATAGGCGCGCCCATCCCAGCGCACGGCGAAGAGCCGCTCGGTGTCCGGGGCAGCCTGGAACCAGCGCAGCCCCCTCTCGAAGAGGCGCCTGGGGATTGGGCCGTGGAAGAGTTCCACCTTCTCGGCCACGGGGGCGAGCCCGCGCACCTCGCCGGGGGCGACCAGCACCCGCGCCGTCAGGTGAGCGCTCCGGGACTGGACGTAGACGCCCCCCGATCCCAGCACGTAGTCGTAGCCGATGCCCTGGACTCCCGCCAGTCCGGCGGGGTGGTTCACCAGATAGCCCACCGGCCCCGGCGCCCCGCTAGCGGTAGCCCCGTCTCCCTTCGGAGACCGCAATGGCGTGGGCAACTGTGCATTGGGGAACCAGGTCCTCGGTTGGGTATTCGGTCTTTCCATCTATCTCCTCCCATAGCGCCACTAGGTTGTCGGGCCGCTTCTTCGAGCGGTCCCGTGAATCGCCGGTAAGCGAGAAGTAGGACTGGAAGAAGGACTCCGGTATCAGCCCCACCTCCTCTGAGAACCGGTGGCTTCCGGGGCAGACCCGCCCGTCTCTGAAGACGTTGAAGGCCGGGGCCCGGAAGAGGCGCTGCTCGGGGTCGGTCGGCCGGCTCGTTGCGGCGTAGACCCAGGGGGCGCGGCCCGGCGAGCAGACGAAGACCAGCCCCGGCATGGGGAGCCGGAGCCGGGCGGGGGGCTTGAACGCCTCCCGTTGCAGGGCCACCGACCAGACCTGCGGCGGCCGCCAGAGGGCCACCACCTGCCCGGTCTCGCCCTGGCCCCACCAGAGGGCCTCCTCCGGCAGGAGCCCCGAGGAGAACCCTAGGCGCTGGGTGAACACGTTGGCGATGGCGTCCGCCGAGACGGTCCTGACCCAGGTGGAGTCGCTCTCGAAGCCCCGCAGCAGGATGGTCTCCCCGTAGACCTCCAGTTGTAGCTTGAGCTCGTCCCTGGGCGCGTCCGCCGGACCCGGCAGGGACCATTGCGTCGTGTCGACTGCATCAGTCATGGTCGTTGTCCTCCTGTTCTTGTTCGTGATTGGGGAGCCGCTCCAGGACGAAGTCCAGCATCTCGGCATAATGGCCGGGGAGGTCCTCCTCCAGCCAATCGGTCAGCTTGCCCACCGCGTCCATGAGCGCGCTGGCTTTGCGCCACTCCTCCGCGCCCGCCTCGATCACCTCGTCCTCCCAGGGGTCGGAGAACCCGTCGTACATCCCGTCGTCGTAGCTGGCGTCGAGGAAGAAGTTGCCGGTCTCGGCAAGGACCCAGGCGCAGGTTTGGGCCGCCCCCTCGAACCCGGTCCCCTTGAGCGCCTCGGTGAGGTCGTCCAGGGGTATGCCGCCCTGGGGGATGCGGAGGAGGGTTTCTTGCGGGATGCGGGCGGCGGCCGACTCCAGCCAGGCCACCCTAATCCCGTCGGGTTCCTCGTAGAGGGAATCGGGGGGCTTGGCCAGGAGAACGAGGGCCGAGAGCCCCTCGCGGTAGCCGTCCCACATCTCGTGAAGGCTGTCGTAGCCGAAGCCCATCAGCTCGAAGGGGATGCCCCTCCGCAGCCAGGTCCAGGGCGGTTCGTCCCCCTCGTCCATATAGAAGTCGAAGAAGGGGGCGTAGAGGGGGAAGTGCCGCTCCCCGAAGAGCCGGGCGAAGCGCTCCACCCTCGCGCGTATGTCGGGGGCCGAAAGCGCCGCCTCCGCCTCCTGGGGAAAGAGACGGCGCGCCAGCCCCGCGAACCAGGCGTAGTCGTCGGCGTAGCCGACCAGCGTGACCAACTCCCGCAGCGCCTCCAAAAGGCGGCCCGTGGCCGCGGCGTAGTCCTGCGCCTGGACGCAGGCCAGTTCCACATCACTCTGTCGGGCGGCCGCGGCGTCCAGGTCGAAGGAGCCGTCGGGCCGTGTGAGCTCCGCCGTAAGCTCAAGGATGCAGAGGTCCGCCGGCGGGGTCGCCGCCAGCAGACCGGCAAATGTCCGGTTGTCCATCGGATGCCCTCCTCTAGTTCCGGGCATTGGGGAAGGCGCCCTTGATCCCCACCCGCCGCTGGAACTCGTAGATCGCGTCGTCGCCCCGCTTGGTCTCCTTGACCGAGGCGTTGGCTATCTCCCCGTAGAAGTCGCTGAGTGTGGCCTTCACCTGGTCGACGCTCATCTGGGGGTCGGGGTCGGGGAACTCGCGGTCGTCGTATACGAATACTCTTGCCATTGGTTCATCTCCTTGTCGGTGATCGTTGCTGCTTCGCTGCGTTGCCAACTGCGGGGAGGCCGTCGCTCTATGCGCGGCGACCTCCCCGTGTCCGTGCGGCCTAGCGTCCCGCGCCGACCGGCTCCACCTCTATCTCCTGCTCCATACCCACCGCCCACGCGAACAGGGACAGTGACGGGGCCTGGGCCTTGCCGCCCCGGCCCCTGGGCTTGACCGGCTCTTCGGCCATGAACTCAGCCCAGGAGAACAGCGACTGCTGCGGCTCCGGGACCTCGTCGTGGCGGCCGTTGCCCAGGACGAGCTCGACCGTCGGCCCGATGCCACCGTCGTGGTGGCCGTCGCCGTTGACCGCGAGGGCCTCCGGCTCGACGCCGTGTCCAGCGCTGGGCAGGCTCTCTACGACCTTCCAGTCGTCGTCCACCAGGTATTCCTCGGCGCTGGCCTCGGCGTCCCTGGCCTGGGCGAAGACCGCCTCCACCGTCTCCGCCTCGTCTTCCTCCTCGCCGCCGCTGACGATCTTCCTCGCCAGGGCCATCATCAGGTCGTCCCCGTCGTCGCCGTATGCGGCCAGCCCATCCTCCGGCAGCTCGCCCTCCACGGCGAGGGAGCTTTGCAGTTTCTTCGCCACCAGCTTCAGCGCGTCGGCCTGCAGCGTGTTCCGGTAGGCCATGAACACCACCTTCACCGGGCGGGTCTGCCCGATGCGCCACGACCGCCGCGACGCCTGCCGCATCACGTATACCGAGTAATCGGTCTCGTACCAGCAGAGGGTCTGGAAGTCGATGAGGTCGAGGCCGGTCTGCACCAGCCTGGGGTGGCAGATCATCACGTCGATGCCCTCCTTCACCCTGTCCGCCACCCACGCCTCCCTCTTGTCCGGGGCCACGGCGTCGGCCTTCATCACAGCCACCCGGAACCCGCGCCGGGTGAGGATGTCCTCCATCCGCCCGGTGATGTCCCTGGTCCCCGTGTGCGTGGCGTAGACCAGCGCCCTGCGGCCCTGCATCCGTTCCGCCGCCACCAGGTCCACCAGGGCCTTCTCCTTGGGGTAGAGCCGCTCCTCGCTGAGGGGCGGGACCTGGACGATCACGTCCCCGCTCCGGGGGTCGAAGACAGTCTCGCCCCTGGTGCAGCCGTCGGGGTAGGCCAGCAGGGTTTGCAGGTAAGTCGCCAGCAGCCGCTTGGAGCCGGCCTTGAGAGCTTCCGCCAGCTTCTTGCGCAGCTCCTCGTACACCGTGTTGTAGGCGCTGCGCTGGGAGTAGCCCGTCGCGTCCTCCTCGGAGTCCATCGAGGACAGCAGGATCTGCTCGTCGTAGGGGGGCAGCCCCGACGCTACGTCCGAGAGCCGCAGGAACACCGTGTTCCCGATGATGTGGAAGAGGGCGGAGGGCACGAGGCCCGGCCGCTCCCTGACCACCTTGCGGAACTTGCGGCGGTGACTGTTGCGCCCGTCCTCCTCCGCCTCGTCGTCGTCCTTCCCGACCGTGACCTCCTCGAAGCCGTACCGCTGTATCCAGCGGCGTTCGTCAGAGCGCTCGAAGTCCGTCCTGAGTTCCGGGCTGAACCGGTAGAGCAGGTGGAAGAGCGTCGAGCTGTAGCCGCCCATCAGCGTCCCCGACAGGCTGAGGGACTTGCCGCAGGCGTCGGCGAGGACGCCGGCGGCGATGCCCTGGGCCGAGCCGCGCCCCTTGTACTCGTGCACCTCGTCCCCGATCAGCAGGTCGAAGAAGCCCTTCATCCGGCGCTTCACGTAGTCCGAGAGCGGGTAGCGGGCGGGGCCGGACTTGTCGGCCTGCCAGAGGGGGGAGCCGCAGTTGGCGCAGGTGTGCTTGCGGCGGTTCAGGTCGGCGTCCGTGAGGGGCACGCCGTCCTTGTCCACGATCTGCGCCGTGCAGTCGGAGCAGCAGGGGACCCGGAAGGGCTCGCCCGTCTCCTCGTCCCGCACCAGCCTGCCTCTGGAGACGGCCCACCGCTCGATGACGGCGGCCTTCCAGCGGTAGGACAGCTTGGCCTTCTCCCGCGACATGACCGCGAAGAGGGGGCCGGAGCCGACGGAGATGCGCAGCCGCTCCAGGTCGGTGATGGACCTGACGATGACGGCGCGGGCGCCGGGCACTGTCATCTCCACCTCCCGCTTCCACTTGGGGACCAGGTGGGGCGGGCAGAGAATGAGTATCCTCCTGAAGCCCGCCATGTGCGCTGCTGCGGCGGCGATGAAGGTCTTGCCCGTGCCCATCTCTCCGACGACGGTGGTGCCCCGGCGGGCTTCGAGGGAGAGGGCGGCGCCCCGTATGGCGTCCTCCTGCGCCCCCAGGGGCCTGCGGAGCAGGCGGGGGAGCTTGTGCCCCTTCTCCGAGGGCCGGTAGAGGGGTGGGAAGGACTCCACCACCCGCTGGGCGATGGCGTCCTTGAACGTGTCGATGAACTCTCCGAGGTTCATGTCTTTCTCCTTCCTCCATAAAGGTGTTGCGTTCCGTCCAAACGAAGCGGGCCCACGCCGTTCCTGGAAGGGAACACGCCGGGCCTCGTGGGCGCGGCTCGGTGGCGAGCCGTCTATGCCGACTTCGGGAGAGGCTCCCGCCGCTGCCCGTCGTCGTAGCAGCGGCCCTTCAGGTGATACGACTTCACCGGGGTGGAGACCGCCCGTCCGCCGATGATAGCCTGCCCCGTACTTGATACGGGGTCCACCGAGGCGGTCTGCATGGCCGGTTCGCCGGGGACGATGGGCTGCCCGCACCGGGCGCAGGCGTCGAGGGTCATGGTCGTCTGCATCTTCTGCCTCTCTTTCCTCTAATGGGGTGTTGCGTTGCGTCCAAACGAAGCGAGGCCCCGCAGGTCGAAGGGGCCAACGGGGCCTCGTGGCGCGGCTCGGTTGGGTGAGCCGTCTATGCTGCGATGTCGGTGATCTCGCCGCCGCGCAGGTCCAGGGCGACGACGGTGGTCTTGAGCTTCTCCCGGTGGACCTCCTTCTCGGGGGAGTCCTCCACCATGACCATCTCCTTCGAGGTGCGCCCCTTGACCAGGATGCGCCGACCGTCGGCCTCCAGGCAGAGGTTGTCGAGGAAGCCCGCCGCCACCAGCATCGCCATGTGGCCCCTTCGCAGTGGCATCAGGGGGCGGGTCCGGGCGTCCCTGGCGGGCCAGAGGGTGTCGGTGATCTCAGCGCTGGCCCACAGCCCCGACCGCCGCGCCTCGGCTGCGGCCGCGACGGGATCGACAGTGCGGGTGGCGAACAGGATGTCGCCGCTCGGCGTGGTCTCCGGGCTGAACGGCGGGTAGGGCTCGGAGCGCAGCGGCTCCGGCTCTCCCACCGCCCACTCCAGCGCCATCCGCTCGGCGTGGGCGTCGGGAACGGGGTCGGCCTTGCGGTAGGCCATGAGCGCCACCTGGTCGAAAACCTGGCGTTCCGGGTCCGGGAACGCCCAGCAGCGCATCCGCCCGTAGTGGGTGGACAGGTAGCGGGCCGAGACCGCCAGCCGCTGTCTGGGGACGATAAACACCAGCAGCCCGCCGTCGGCCAGGTAGCGGGTGCAGTGGGTGAGGAAGGCGTGCTCCGTCCGCTTGTCCTCCGAGTCGTAGTCGTAGGGGGGATTCAACAAGAGCAGCCCGAAGGCCCCGTTCGCTATGGACGTGGCGAACAGGTCCGAGGCCAGGGCGTAGTCCAGCCGCTCCTCGGCCTCCTGCGCCCGGTCCCGGTGCAGCTCGACGCCGTAGGTCTCGATTGGGATGGCGTTGGGCCCGTCCAGCCGCTGGGCCAGCTGCGCCAGCGCCTCTCCCGCCCCGCAGCAGGGGTCGAGGATGCGCAGCGTGTTCCGGCTCCGGTGGTAGTAGCCGGAGGTGGTGTTAATCAGCCCCGCGATCAGGTCGACGACCCTGGGCGGCGTGGGGTAGAACCCTCCTTTTGCCTGTGCAGCGAGTCTCATGGCAATTCTCCTTTCGTGTCTTGTCTGGTGTCGCGCGCCGCGTCAGGCGGCGGCCTTCATGTCTTTGCGTTCGGTGACCAACCCGACCACCTCTCCAACGCCCACGTTTCTCTGGTAGCAGAGGACTTGGTACGTCTTCATGGCCTCTGCGCACGCGGCGCAGAAGGCTGTGATGAGCTCGGCGTGGTTGGCGACGACCATGCGCCGCACCAGCACGGAGCCGCCCTGGGGCAGAGCCTGCCCCGCACTCGATACGGGGGTGTAACGGTAGAGCGCGACCGTGGGGTCCCGCTTCTCCTCCTCCGTAACGGGCCGGTAGAAATGGGGCTGTCCCGACTGGCAGAGGTGCTTTGACCCATCGTGCTTGCAGTAGCGGCAGGTCGTCCCGTCGGGAGAGAAGCGCCGCCAGGCCCCGGAGTTACGCTCGCCCCGCCGCTTGTTCCTGCGGGTCGCCCGCTTCAGCATCCTATCCATCGGCGGCCTCCTTCTCCCTGGGCAGGGTGAGCTGGCCCAACGCCACCGCCTCCGAGAGGTCTTCCCGGAGCTTGCCGGCCTTGGGGGAGCACCGATAGGCGGAGACGCCCACCGACTGGAGCGGGACTATCTCCCCCTCGTCCAGTCCCCGCCGCCAGAGCCAGTCCGCCCAGGAGCCGTGAAGGGGCAGCGGGCTGCGCTTGTCGAGGAAGCGGTGATGGAGCGCGGGGGCCTCCTCCTCAGCCTGCGCCAGCAGCAGGAACGAGTCCTTCTCGAAGCCGTACTCCGCCGTCTTGGTGTACACCAGGGCGTGCCAGCCGCCGGAGACCGGCAACCGGGCGATCTTGGTCGTCCAGGTCCCCACCGTCTCGTAGGGAACGACGCACCGCTTGTAGCCGCCCGAGAGCGCCATGCCGTCCGCGCCCCGGATGATGTGGGCTGTGTCCGGCGGCTGTTTGAGCAGGGAGGCCCAGATCGCCTTGAGCGCGGTCTGGGAGCCGACCATCGAGACGAACCAGAGGCCGTCGGTCTCCTCGTCGCGGGCGAAGGCGTCTGCGGTGGCCGAGAAGCCGCCCGCCGTGATGGTGTATAGAGCCTGTCCCGCGCTGGATGCGGGGTCTTCGGGGTCCATGATGTGAGTTGGGAGCATAGGATGTCTCCTTTCGGTTGCTGAGTTGATGGGATGCGCAGGGACGGTTGCCTCCGCGTGAGGGCCGGACAGCATGCGCCGTCCAGTCATGTAGCGCGTCAAGCCATGAGGCCCCGCTCCTTGAGGCTGACGAACCGCTCGCCCCCTATGATCACGTGGTCGAGCAGCTCGATGCCCAGGAGCTTGCCCGTCTGGGCTATGTCCCTGGTAATGGCCGCGTCCTCCGGGCTGGGCGTGGGGTCGCCGGACGGGTGGTTGTGGCTGATGATGATGCCGGGAACGGCCTCGATGACCGCCGGGCGGAAGACCTCGGCGGGCCTGACGATGGTCGAGTTTATGTTCCCTTGGTAGATCACCCGCTGGCCCACGACCTGGTTCCTGGTGTTGAGCAGCAGCGCCCGCAGCTGCTCCTGGGCGAGTGGGGCCATCTCCGGCCCCAGCAGCCGCCGCACGTCCTCGGGGCAGTTGATGATGGGCAGGTCTCCCGTGGGGCGCTCCGGCTGGGTCTCGATCTCGTAGCGCATGGCGATCTCGCCCAGCAGGCTCAGGTTGCTGCGCAGCGCCTCAAGCAGCGCGGCGTCCTTGGTGGGGGTCTTCCTGGTCATGTCGGCCTCCTTCGTTATCGGTTGGAACAGAGAGCGGGGCCGCCCCCTATAGATGGAAGCGGCCCAGTGGCGCGCCTTCGGAAAGGCGTCGCTCTGCGGTCGTGGGTTGACCGGCTAGAAGGGAGAGGCTTCGTCCGCCTGCCCGTCGTCGCCGCTGTCCTGCCCGCCGCTCCTGGAGTCGAGGAAGACGACC
Source organism: Dehalococcoidia bacterium (assembly GCA_965263185.1). GTDB lineage: Bacteria > Chloroflexota > Dehalococcoidia > Lucifugimonadales > UBA2985 > JAPPHY01. Next base: position 737,690 of record OZ253588.1, read on the forward strand.
TCAGAGGCGTGAATCTCGGTGCGGTAGCGCCTCTGCCCGTCGTCGCCCTCCCAGGTGTTCTGCGCCAGGCGGCCCGCGACGTAGACCCGCTGACCCTTCCCGACGTACTGGTTGACCGCCTCGGCCGTCTTGCCCCAGCAGACGACGTTGTGCCAGTCGGCCTCGACCTCCCCGTCCTGGCGGCGGCGGTCGGTGGCCAGCCGCAGCTGGGTGACGGCAGCGCCGTTCGGCGTGTAGCGCATCTCCGGGTCGGTTCCCACTCTGCCCAAAAGTTCTACCTTGTTGATGGTGCGTGCCATTTCGGTTCCTCCTGATGTGTGATGTCTGTCGTAGGCCGACCGTCGGCCTGTAGGAATGGAAACGGGGCCGCCACCTGTAGAGGGAAGCGGCCCCGTACTGCGCTCCGTTTTGGGAGCGTCTAGCTGACCCGCAGGTACTCCGACTCGCTCTCGGTGACGATCTCGGCCCGGACATCCGGGGCGAGCAGGTTGTTGAGCCTCTTGTAATCCACCGAGTAGCGGCGGGACGTCACCATGCCCACGGAACGGGTCTTCTCCCGCCCTTCGAGCTTCGCTTTGTCCACCCCCTGCTGCCCCAGCCAGGCCCGGAGCTTGTCCACCACCCACCGCTTCTCGTCCTCGAACTCCCGGATCGTGTCCTGGATCTCCTCGTAGTCCCTGAGCGCCGTCTGCGCCTCCTCATCGGTCACCGGCTCCGCAGGCTTGACGTCCTCTGCGACTTCCCTTTCCCCTTCGGCCTCCGCCGTCGTCCCCGGCAGGCAGACGTTCAGGAAGGGACAGGACTTGCACTGCCAGTCCGCGGCGGCAAAGTCCCGTTCCGGCAGGGCGTCGGGGTCCGGCCCGTAGAGGGCATGGTGAGCGCCCAGCTGTCCGAGCCACTCGGAGGCCCGCTCCAGGGCCTGTCCCACCCGCTCAGCGGGTATCACCTCGTAGTCCCACTGGCGGCTGCCGGTGTCCATCGTGGCGATCACCGCGTCCCGCAGCTCCCCGAAAGTCCCCAGCGTGTAGAAGCCTGCCTGGGCAACCGACGCCGGGTGGCTGCGCTCCGCGCCCAGCGCGCGCCAGCGCTTGAACGCCTCCGGCCCCCGCGTCTTGACCTCGACGACCGCCTCGCCGCCGAACAGGGGCATGACGCCCGTGGCGTCGGGGTGTCCCGTCACCACCATAGCCTGCCCCGTACCTGATACGGGGTTGGGGCCGACCTGCACCGACACCTGCTGCGGGTCCTGGGGGTCGGCGGGAGTCACCTCCCAACCGGCCCGTTCCATCGCCCGTAGCACCACCGGCTCCAGGGCGTTGCCCGCCTCCAGCACCGTCAGCGTTTCCTCGGTCTTGGGGTTGGTGACCTCGTGCCCCGTCGCCTCGTACCAGAGGGCGCGGCGGCAGTTGCCCGCCGCCGATGCCCGTATCTCAAGCTGCCCGTCTCCGTCGAAACGGGCGTTGGGGCGGGAGTAGACGTCCGCCTTGTTGTGGTCAATCGTCGTCGTCATTTCGTGTCCTTTCTTTGTCGGTTTCCTGTAGATGAGGCTTCTCCCGTACTCCGATACGGGAAGCGAGGCCGCCCCTTATCCGGAGACGACCCCGCATTTGGTTCCAGGTTAGTTGTTGCCCGCCCGCTCAGGCGGCCTTCTGTGCTTCGGTGTCCTTCACCTCCTCTCGGTTCTTCAGGTGTTGCTTGAGCACGCGGGAGATGCCGTCTCCCAACCCCCGTACCCACACCGACGTCCCGTCTGCCATGACGTTGGGCCAGGGCTGCATCTCCTGTATGCCCCGGCACTGGTCGATGATCTCGTCCAACGGGGCTCCCCTCCGCAGGTGCAGCGAGATCAACCGGCAGGCCAGCTCGGTGACCCCGTGCTGAAAGCTGCCGCCCTTGCCGAGGACTCCGAAGACCTCGAAGGGCTCGCCGTCCTCGTCCAGGCACACCGTTATGAACAGGCTGCCCATTTCGGTGTTGAGCTTGGTGGTGACACTGGGCAGGCTGCGGGGCCTAGGCCGCGTGGTCGTCGTGGTCATGGCCTGCCCCCTGTCCCGTTGTGGCTCCTCCCACACTCGACGGCCTCCAGCTTCCCGTAGTCCCGCCTGTTGTCCCGGTCGCTGGCGAAGGAGTCCGCCTCCTCCCTGGTGTCGAAGCGCCCGAAGGGGTCGGTCCCGTAGCCGCCCCAGTAGGCGACGGCGTGGTAGTGCGGCCCCGGAGCGGCGGCCCGCAGGTGGGGCAACGCGGGAGCGTAGCGGTCGAAGTAGCCCGCCACCTTGAGAGCCATCTCCCGCTCACGGCCGTCGTCCAGGCCCAGCAGCGTCCTGACGATGACTTCCTCGCAGTCCTCTTCCGCGAAGGTCGGGGTCAGCATTGCGTCCCGGACGCAGCCGGGCAGCGCGTTCCACCGCTCCCGGCTGAGTTTCAGGCCGCCGTGGCTGGCGGTGGATACCCGCCAGACGCCCTCGGCCAGCTCCTCGATGTCCTGTGTCCAACCCCAGGGTGTGTGCATCGTCGTTGTCATGGCTCGTAACCTCCTTGTCCTGTAATGAGAAGCTGGGCCGCCACCGAAGAGACGACCCCGCTCGATTCCCGAGTCCCGATGGGCCGGACTGGCTAGGCCGCCTTCGCCTGCTGCGTCTCCTGGAGCTTCTTTGCGGCGGCCTCCACCAGCGGGGCCAGCTCCGCGGCCGTCAGGGCGTCCAGGTCCTTGCCCGTCTTGTTCTTGACGGCGGTCCGCACCCCGTCCTCGTCGAAGCCCTGCTCGACGGCGATCTCGATCAGCCGCTTGCGCAGCGCCGGCACGTTGTCAGAGCCGGACGCCGCCTTTGCCGGGGCGGGAGCGCGCTGGGGGCGGGCGTTGCCGCCGCCGTTCCTGCCCGTCTGCCTCACAGCCGGACGGCGGCCGTTGGCTTCCTCCGCGGGTTGGTCGCCGTAGAACCCATTGCCGAACTGGACGCCGAAGCTCCTGAGCGCCCGCTTCATGCCGTCGGTCACCGCGCCCTTGATGGCGGTCTCGTGGCCGTCTGCGTTGTCCTCGGCCACGGCGTTGAACCCAATGTCCGTGCGGGGAAGGGCGCCCGCGACGGTGACCCGGACCGGGGCGCTGTAGACGTAAGTGCGCTGCACCTCGCCGGTCTTGGTATCGACGTTCTCGATCTCCCGCAGGGTCACGTCGCCGACCAGTTCGTAGCCCCACCCGCCAAAGCCGAATATCCGGTTGGCCTGGTCGATGACGGCATGGCCTTCCAGGTAGTCGTAGCTGCGCCCGGCGCGGCCCTTGCGCTGGGAGACCAGCGCGGGGTCCAGGGACTGTCCGAGCGCCTGAGTGACGGCGGGCGGGAGCCCGTCCCAGAGCAGGTCGTGCTCGCTGACGATTGGGGCGTCGGGCTTGTGCCCATTGCCGTTGCTGTGTCCGTTGTTGCTTCCGTTCCTGTTAACCATGTCTGTTCTCCTTCTGTGTGGTGTGTTCCTGTAGCGAATGGCTGGGGCGGACTCCCCCCCGTATCAAGTACGGGGCAGGCTCTACGGGAATCCGTGGGCGGGCTGAGCCCGTCGTGCATTGGGCATAGGTCCTCCTGGGTGGGGAGAGTGGGATGGGCGAGGCGGGTGTAAGTCCCGCAAGCAAGGCCGGAGCGGGCAAGCTCCGGTAGAGGGGAAGTGGAGCGGGGAACCTGAGAAGAGGTCGCTAGCGGGCGGAGCGGGCCGCCCGGCCAAGCAGGCGCAGGAAGAGGGCACGCCCCTGGGGATGCGCCGCAAGCTCGCCCACGTCGCCGACGCCCTGTGGGAGGGTGACGGCGGCGGCCCGGCGTCCAAGCAAGCCCGCAAGCCGCTCGGTGGCCTCAAGGCCCGCGTCGTCGTTGTCGAAGGCGAGGAAGACGCGGGGGCAGCCCCGCAGGGCCGCGGCGACCCGCTCAACGCCCTGGGCGCCGAGGGCGGCGCAGGCGGGGATGCCCCACTCGGCAAGGGCAAGCCAGTCGAAGACCCCCTCGGCGACGACCGCCCAGGGAGGCGCAACCCCAAGACGCCCAAGCCCAAGCGCCGGCTTGGGGCCGGGCAACGCCTGGAACCGGGGCGTCCGGCCTGGGTCGACGGCCCGTCCGACAAGCCAGCGGACAAGGCCGCCGGAGGCGTCGGGAACGACCACCATGCCGGCGAACCGCTCCGCGCCCCGCTCCATGAACAGGCCGCAGTCCCTGAGCCGGTCGGCGGTGAAGCCCACCGACTCAAGGGACTCCCGCAGCCCGCTGCCCGGCGTATAGCCGAGGCCAAGACGAGCTGCGGCGTCAAGACCGACGCCCCGCGAGGCCAGGTACTCCCTGGCAACGGTTCTACGCCGGAGCTGCCCGGCGTAGAACCGCGCCGCCGCTGTCAGCAGCGACGGGTCCCTGGGAGGCAGGGGAGCCGCCCTGGGACGCCCGGCCGGAACCGGAGGACTGACGGCGGGGTATGCGCCCCCGCCAAGCCTCTCGATGGCCTCCGGCAGGCTCAGGTTCTCGGCGCGCCGGACGAAGTCCAGCACGTCGCCCCCAAGCCCGCAGCCGAAGCAGTAGAATCGCTCCGTGTCTGCGTACACCGTGAAGCTGCCCTCCGCCTCGTCGTGGAAGGGGCAGACGCCCTGGCGGACCCTGCCCCTCCCCCTGAGCCTGACCCCCGACGCCTCCACCGTGTCGCCCAGGGGGTGACGGGCCTTCAGCGCGGCGATGTCCACGTTGGCCGTGACCATCACGCGCCTCCGAACAGGGGCCGGAGCCCCCGGAGGCTGCGCCCCGAGACGACCTTGCCGGGACGCCAGCGCATCCCCAGGACCGCCGCGACCTCCAGCGAGCCGTCGCCCGTAGGAACCAGGGCGGCGGCCCGGCCCGCGCCCTGGCTGTAGACCAGGACGTTCCCGCCGCCGGACCGCCGCTTCACCAGGTCCGTCCACTCGGCGTAGGCCCACCGCGCCTCCTTCGCATCCGCTTTGGCCGTGTCCGCCCCGGCGAGTACCGCCAGCGCGCCTTCGAGATCCCCCGCCTGCCTGAGCCGCCGCGCCTCGTGGACGCTCCGGGCCACGCTGGAGGTGACCATCTGCACAGCTGCCTCCGGTTCATCCCTGAACATCGCCGCTATCAGCCGGTCGACCAGCTCTTCGAGGCTTGGCCGTGCCCTTGTCCCAGTCCCACCATTCGTCGTTGCTTGCGTCGTCATCGTGTCCTCCTTCGTTTTGTGTTGTTGCTCTTGCCGTCCGTTGCCGTTGTGCCTGTTGCGCCCGTCCCGTCCGCGGCCTGCCACCGGGCCTGATGAACCGCCTGAGCAGCAGCGCGCCGAGGCCGAGACCGACCGCGTTCAGGAAGACCAGCTCGCCGTCCGTCGTCAGAAGCGGGCCGAGCAGCAGCGCCGCGACCACGACCGCTATCGTCAGCCGCTTACGCCGCCCCAGGATTCCGCCCGCCTTGACCGCGAGTCCCGTGACTCTTCAAACCAGTTCCTTGACGTGCATCGACGCCTCCTTTCCGCTGTTGACCCACGCCGGCATCCGTGGCGCAGGTCGTTTGCAATGGATTGACGAGTGAGGCGCTCCGCCCACGGTCGGATGCCGGACGCGGGAGACGGAGCGGGGTCGAAGAAGACACAGCTCGGCCAGGGTCAAATCAGGAGACTCGACTCAGGGGAGCTGCTGCTACGTGGGGATGAAGAAGACGCAGCCCGACAGGGTGATCCGTTGTGCATCGACCTGGGAAGCTACGGCGGGGAAGCGGCCAGTCTACGAAGACCTCATCGCAGACCGGCGCGTGGTGAAGCTGCGGCTCAACTACTCCGTAGTCATGCCGCAGACGTGAGGAACCGGCCGGGGCACAGGGGAGCGCTCCGACCAGGGTGTCCAAGGGGCCGAAGCGACAGAGTCTCTCCAACCGCTGCGAATGTGTCCTCCGGGGCGAACCGTCGGGAGAGCGAGGCTCAATCCGTTCGATCCGATCCCCTGGGTGGCTGTTCGGAGAGCGAGGCTCAATCCTATGCAGCCGGTCCCGGATTCGGGGGACGGGAATCCTCCAGGTTTCTAGGCACGAAACGCTGGAAAAGCCAGAAACTGCGTCAATTATCACCCGAACAGCCGAGCGAATGGAAGACTTTCGAGGGGGTCTTGGGCCAACTCGACCCAAATCGCTTGCTGCGATGTGGCTGCGTTGCCACATCGCATTCACGCCCTACTTCCTCCACAGCCCCAGGGTGCAAAACCGTCGCGCCCAGCGCAGCAGCTCCCGCTTTCTCAACGCCACCCGCGTGTCGTGCAGCGCCGTCCTGCGCCAGCTGGTCTGCCCCTTGCGCCCGAAGCCCCGCAGGGGCTGGGTCTCCGGGGGCAGCGTCAGCCCGTGCTCCTCCAACATCGCCAGCTCCAAGGTCAACAGCTTCTCTTCGGTTACGAGCCACGACAGGCTCCTGCCCTGGTGGGGATGCCCGGCCCGCAGGCTGCGCCACTCCTCCACCAGCGGCCACGCATCGCCGTAGACCTCCCAGTCGTCCTCGGCAGGCCCATCGGTCACGATCTCAGGGTCCAGCCGCCGCTCAGCGAAGGGCTTCCTCGAGCGCAACCCCACCACCGAAGGGGCGGCACCGGTCTCTGACCGGCCCGCCCCTTCCTTGACCTCGACCTTGTCCTGCGCCTGAGCCTGACCTTCAGCCCGCCCAATCTCCCCATCCTGCCTCTGCGCCTGGCCGTCCTCGTTGGCTCCAGCCTTGACGCCACCGGCAACAGCCCGCATCTCATCGAGGCCGTCCCGCATCTCCTTCGCCAGCGACTCCATGCCAGCCTCCAACGCCGCCATGCGCTCCCGCATCCGCACCGCTTCAGGGTCCTCGCCCGTCCCCAACAGCCGCTCCAGCGCATCGCTCATGCGGCCGGTCAGCTCGCCCGACTCCTCGGCCTTGACCAGTGTGCGGTAGGCAACTCCCAGCAGCTCCGCAGCCTCCATACGTCCCTCCTGCCGCACCAGATCCCCCAGGAACTCACTCAGCCTACGCCGCCGCATCTTCTCCACGTCGGGGCCATCGCTGTCGTCGCCACCCCCTAGAGCGTCGCCGTCCAGCGCCTCCTCAGCCTCGACTTCGTCCCACTGCGCCTCGTCCGGCTGCGCTCCCCCAGCTTGTGGTCCGTTCACCTGCTTCTCATGCATGCGTCCAACCTCCTCGCTCTCATGTCCTGTAGGGGGGTTCTCTCCCCCCCAAACATCTGCCACTCCACCAAATTGCTTGCTCCGATGTGGCTGTCTTGCCGACTTGCATTTCTGCAACTCGCCCAATATCCGTGGAACCAGCCCCGACTAAACATCACTTGCTCAATTGCTCCAACTCGCCTCTTTTCACCCTGTTTCACGTTGGAAACAGCCCCGACTTGCATTTCTGCAACTGACGCCAATCCCTGTACACCCCCATGACATCACAAACGCCTCCCCATAGACAGGCCCTGTGAGGGGGGCACGCGCAGAGGCCCCCCTCAAACACCATTCCTAAACGGATTCCGTATCCCCAAACTCGACGGCAGGCAAACTACCCCACCTGCGAGGAGGCGAAACGTGGGACTGCAATCGACCGCCCGAGGGTCTGTCAGGAGAGCCAGACGGCTCATACCCCTGGCCACCGCGCTGATTCTGTCGGCGCTTGTGGCCATCCCCCCAAGCGGCCTGGCGCAAGCCCAGGCCCCGCCCAGCGACATCATCGTCTTGGTCAACGCCGACCGGGAGTTCGTTGAGCGCAAGAAGGGCGGCGAGTTCGTCGCCCGCCCCGTTTTCGACCTGCAGATCGACACCCTCTACTACGGCGTCCGGGACGCCGACACCGGCGACTGGCTCACCGCCATGTACCGGGTCCAGGGGGGCGAGAAGAAGCTGCGGGAAGGCTGGGAGTACAGCTTCGAGTACCCGCGCTTGGCCGAGCAGCCCGACCTCGACCCTGACAGGGCCTATCTGCTGGTGATGCTGGCCGCCGCCGAGAGCGGCGAGAGGGGGGACTTCTACGCGGTGGTCCCGCTCCACCAGCCCACCGGTCTGTGGGACCGGGTGTTGGGAGCCCTGGAACCCGGACGCTGGGCAAGGGCCTTCGCCCGCTGGATCATAGAGGGAGTCCACGGGACCCTCTGCGGCGTGGTTGAGCGGGCAAGCGGCAAGGACGCCGAGAACTGCCGGAGAGGTAGCCGTCCATGAGTGACATCCTCACCGGCACCCCCGCTGACCTCACATACGCCAACGACCTGGTGCGCCAGGCGTGGATGGTCGTCTGGGCCATCACATCGGGCGCGCTGGCGGTCATCCTCGGCTGGATGGGGCTGAGCCTCATCGTCGCCGAGCACCTGGGACGCCAGCAGCCGGGCTGGCGTGAGCTGGTCCCCCGCCTGATGTTGGGCCTCGTGGCAGCCGCGTCGTCCCTTTGGTGGTGCGCCCTGGTCCTGGACATCGCCGACGCCGTGTCCGGCTTCGTCGCCGCATCCCTCGACATCACCCCCGGAGACCTGCTGCGCTCGACCCTGAAGACGCTGCTGACGGCGGCGCAGGCCGGGAGCGAGGGCATGGCGCTCCTGATGGCCCTGCTCTACCTGGTCTACGGCTTCTTCGTCCTCTACTTGCTGGTGCAGATGGTATTGCGCCTGGCGCTCATCGACATCCTGCTGGCCCTGGCCCCGATTGCGCTGGGGCTGTGGATTCTGCCCCACACGGCGGGCTGGGGCCGCCACTGGCTCCGGCTCTTCATGACGACGGTCTTCCAGCAGGCGGTGCAGCTAATCGCGCTGGCCATTGGTCTCGGCTTCCTCAAGGAGTTCGCCGCCATCGCCGCCTTCGAGCCGGTGCAGGACCTGATCTGGAAGTTGCTCATGTCGCTGGCCTTCGTCTACATGGCGACCCGGGCGCCGTCGATGCTCGGCAACGCCGGGACCTTCGACTCCTGGCTGAGCACGTTGCACTTTGGCATGTCGCTGCCGGCGTCGATGATGCGATCGGCCCGGACCATCGGCCTGATCGCAGGGGGGGCAGCAGGAGGCCCCGGTGGGATGGCGGTGGGGGCAATGGCGGCAAAGGCCGGCCTGTCCGCTGCGGCGAGCGGCATCCGCTCAATGGCCGACATGGCGACCCCATCGGGCGGTGGTGGCGGCGGCGGAGCGCCCCGGAGCAGCGGCGAGTAACCCCAACGACGACAACCCAACGGCGCGGACGCGGTCCGCGTCCATCGAGAACAAGACGAAGGAGGTGGAGCGATGCGCAAGTAGGCGAGCGGAGACGGCGGAACCAATGGAGAGGAGCAAGAGCCTCCGAAACGGAGACAGAGAGGAGAAAGAACCTATGGAAGAGCTGACACAGACCATATCGAACCTGGTGGGCATCCTGCTGGGCATTGTCGGCGTGGTGGGCGTGGGCTTCTTCATCTACGGGGCCTACATGTACCTGACCGCCTCCGGCGCGCCCAACCAGATGGAGCGAGGCAAGAGCGCCATGATGACCGCCCTGGCGGGCGTCGTTCTGGCGATGGTGGCCTTCGGGGTCGTCGAGCTGGTGATGAACGCCGTGGTGGGTTCCCCGGTGACCCCCGACGTGCCCGACCCCACCGGCAACACCGGCAACACCGGGAACAACTAGGCGGAATCGAGGAAGGAGAGAGAGCCATGAGAGAACACGAGGTTCCTACCCACGTGCAGGCCGAGGACAAGGTGTTGCTGGGGTTCACCTTCCCGCAGGTCGTGGCGATCACGGCGGTGTGCGCCCTGTCCTACGGCGCATACCGCTACGCCCCCGTCGGTCCGTCCGAGGTGAGGATGGCGCTGGCCGTCCTCCTGGGCCTGTCGGGGTTCGCCGCGGTAGTGGGGCAGATAGGAGGCCGGCGGCTGCCCCTGGTGGCAGCCGACCTGCTGAAGTACCGGCTGGGGGCGCGGCTCTACGTCGGGCCGCCATCTCAGCTGGTGAGAAGCGAGCCGCCCGCTCCGGCGCAGCCGGTGAAGAGCGGCCCGGGCCAGCTGCGGCAGCTGGCCCGGCGAGCGGGAAAGACCCCGCGCAACCTTCGCCGCCGTCGCAAGGGCCGGGAGCGGCAGGGCGGGCGGATGCCCTTCCACCCCCACCGCTGGTTCCGCAAGCGGCGCGCCCGCCGGGAACAGGAGAACGACAACATGAACGGGCGCAGGTCCACGACCAGAGAGGGGAAGGAGAAGCGCCGGAGGTTCTGGCGCGCCTTCCTGGGCGGGGCGGCCGTGGCGGTCTTCGCCGCCGCCCTGCCCCTGGGCGTCCCCCAGATGGCCCTGGCCGACGGCCACGAGGACGACGGGGGCTGGAGTTCCGACGAGATCGAGTTCCGGCCCCCCGAGCCGGTCGAAGGGAGGCGGCTCTTCGTCGAGGGGCTGACCGTATCCGGCGACTGGGCCGCCGTGACCCTGCGGGCCGCCACCCCCCTGGACATCCGGGTGCGGGCCTACGGAGGGCTAACGGGCCGCTTCCTCCGATTCTGGGGAGCGGCGAGCCTGGATGAGGGGGAGCGCATCGACTACTCCCTCCCGCTGCACGGCCCCACGCCGTCGCTGACCTTCTCCTGGGAGGACACGCTGGGGCAGGCGGGGGCCGTCACCATGAAGGGCGCACAGCTCCCGTACCCGCTTCCGGCAATCGACGGGGAGCTGTGCGCCCTGCGGGTCGTCTCCCTGGGCTGGACGCCGGGGGCCGTCGAGGGAGCAATCGAGTCCGAGTGCGTGTCCGATATTGAGGAGGCGATCAGCCTCCAGACGGTGGCCGGACACGCCAGCGTCACCGAGACGGCGCTTATGGAGACCGAGGTCGCGGCCATCGCCGGAACCCTCACGGTCGCCGGCAGCGGCTCCCAGGCGAGCGCGTCCTTTGCACCCAATGGCGAGACCCGGTTCCGGCTGCCTGTCGGAGCTGGGGAAGCTGTCCACACCATCACTATCGTCGTTGACCTGGAGGCGAGCCTGCGCATCCCGATTCCCTCGCTGACGCAGCTCACCCACCACCCGGAGCGGACGGAGCGCCGCATCAGGACGGTGAGTCTACTGAGGCCGGGGACGAGCGAGACCGTCAGCGAGACGGTCACCGTGACCAACCCCGACGGCACGACTACGCCCCACACCATCTCGGCCACGCTGTCGATACCGAGTGAGATAGTCCAACAGGACGTGACCCTCACCATCATCCACCCGGAGCGCGTCAAGGCCGAGGTGGTGGAGCGGTCGCCCATCGCCGGGAGCCGGAACGAGGCCCTGGCCATGGCGACCACCGTCGGGGCCGACGATCCATTCGAGGTCCTAGTCCTGCCTGAGCCGGAGCCTGAGCCGGAACCCGCCGAGCAGACGCCGGGCGGCAGCGAGCTGGACGACTGGTTCGACCTGCTGGGATGGGACTGGCCGTGGTGAGGCGCGCATTGACGGCAACACTCCTCGCCGGGGTTGCGCTGGCGACCACCGGCGCGGCCCCGGCGGAGGAGCAGGCGATGTTGGACGCCTTCGACAAGGCGCTCACAGCGATGGCCTACGCCGCCGCCGGCCTCGCCGTCTTCGCCACCGTCTGGGCGGGCTTCGTCCTGATGGCCGAGGGCGGCGAGGAGCGGGGCGGCGGCAAGGCCAAGAGCGCGGTGGCCATGGCGGCGGTGGGCCTGGTACTGGTCCTGTCGGCCAAGGGCGTGGCCGCCCTGCTGCGCAGCGGCCTCGTTCCCTTCCCATTCCCCTAGAGCAAAGGAGGACACCCCATTGAAAGAGATGATTCGACGACTGACGACACGCGGAGCAAAGGGGCCGCCCGAAGAGGTAGCCGCTCCGCAGGAGAGGCCGGAAGAGGGACTTCCGGCCAACCCCCAACCCGCAAGACCCGATGAGACCCCACCCAAGCCGCCGCCGTCGTTGCCCCTGTTCTTCATGGTCTCCCACTTGGAAGACGACGGCCCGGTGCGCCTCGACGGGGTGAAGCTGGGCGTGTGCGAGGTGATGGGCTTGGAGCTGGACGAGCCGAAGCTCGGAGCCTTCGCCGGGGCACTCAACGCCTGCGACTTCCCCATCCAGCTGCTCATCAGGCAGCACCCGCCGCGTTTGGGCCGTCTGCGGGAGAACCTGAAAGCAGTCCAGCCGGACAACCTGCCGCCGCAGACTAAGGCGGCGGCCGAGTCCCTCCGGGAATTGCTGACTAGACTTGAGAACCGCGATGGCATCCTCGACCGGCGTTTCTACGCCGTGGCCGAGTTCGGGCGGGTCGACGAGCTCCGCGGGCTGCTGGCGCGGGGCGGTCTGTCCGTCCATCCGCTCCGGGGCCGACAGCTCCGGATGCTGCTGCTGGCCTCGGCCCTGGGCGGCGCCCCAGCCGAGACGGACGAGGACGCGTCCCTGGAGGTGGAGCTGGGCCGCCGCGAGGCGCGCATAGGCGATCACGTCACCCGGTCGCTCCACCTGGGCAAGTGGCCTCGGTCGCTGGCCCCCGGCTTCCTCCAGGGACTCATGGCGGCGGGCGCGCCGATGGACCTGTCCGTCCACCTGGGGCCGATTCCGGCGGAGCAGGCGGCGCGCACCCTGGAGTGGCAGAAGGTGCGCTTCGAGTCGGCCCAGTCCCTCTCCTTCAAGCGGGGCCGCACCATGTCCCCGGAGGCGGAGATCGCCCTGGAGGACGTGACCCGGCTCAGGGACGAGGTGCAGCGGGGCCGGGAACGGCTGTTCCATGCCTCCCTGTCCATCACCCTGCACGCCAGGGACGAGAAATCCCTCAAGGAGATGACCCAGCGGGCCAAGGCCCACTTCGCCGCCACCCTGGGCAAGCTCGACCCCCTGGCCTTCCGGCAAAGAGAGGGGATGCTGTCCACGCTGCCCCTGGGCCTGAACGCCGTTGCCGTGTGGCGGACGCTGGACACGTCGTCGCTGGCGAGGCTCTTCCCCTTCTCGCCCCCCGACCTGGACACCAGGAGCGGAACCCTCTACGGCATCGACATGCGCGCCTGCTCCCCGGTGGTCTACGACCCCTGGGACGGCACCCACCTCAACGCGAACACGGCGGTACTGGCCCGCTCCGGTTCTGGCAAGTCCTTCGCCACCAAGCTGGGGATGCTCAGGGGCCTGTGCCGGGGCGTGACCGCCTACGTCATCGACCCCGAAGGCGAGTACGCGGACATGGCGAGGGCGGCGGGCGGGCGCGTCCTTTCCCCCGGCGTGCCGGGCCAGGGCATGAACCCTTTCGTCATCGACAAGGGCGACAGCGAGGAGCTGTTGCAGCGCATCGGAAGCCTGCGCCGGCTCATCGAGGTGATGGTGGGGGAGCGGCTGAGCGCCGAGCGGCGGGCCGCCCTCGACCACGCCCTAGCGGGCTACTACGCCCAGCCCAGGGAGCGCACCGGCTTCCGCGACTTCTACCAGCATCTGCAAGAGGACGAGGCGGGAGACCCCGTTCTCGCCCGGCTGCTGCGGCCCTTCGCCACCGGCAGCCTGAGACACCTGCTCTCCGACGAGGGCGACGACCTGCTCTCCAACGAGGCCCTGATCACCGTCTTCGACCTGCGGCTGCTTGAACCGGAGCTCCGGCCCGCCGCCGCAATGGTCTGCACCGAGACGGTGTGGGCGGCGGCGGCCCAGGACCCCAAGCCCCGCCTGCTGGTGGTGGACGAGGTGTGGAGCATAATGCAGCACCCCGAGGGCGCGGCCTTCATGGTGAGCATGGCGAAGCGGGCCAGGAAGCACAGGCTGGGACTTCAATTCATCACCCAGGACGTGCAGGACCTGCTGTCCGAGGACACCTCGCGGGCCATCACCGGCCACTCCGGGCGGGCGCTCCTGCAGAACGCCGCCTTCAAGCTGCTGTTGCAGCAGGACGCCGCCGCCATAAGCGCCGTCGGCGACGCCTTCGACCTGCCCCAAGACCTGCAACGCTGGCTCCTGTCCTGTCCCAGGGGAGACGGCCTACTGCTGGCGAAGGGACACCGCTTCCCCGTGCGCATCGAGGCCACCCCGGAGGAGACGGAGGTCATCGAGTGGCGGCCCGGAGAGCGCCGCAGAGCGGAGAACGCGCAGAAATAGACCTGTGGAGAACGAGGGAAAGGAGGACTACATCGTGAACGACGGAGAATGCGGAAGCGACGCGGAACGAGACGAATACGGAAACGACATCACTGAAGCGAAGACAAGAAGGCATCCCATTATGAAACTGAACCCGATCAACTGGCTTCTGGACAATGGAGACAAGAAGCGCCCGGTCCTGCTGGCGGTGACGCCGCCGCGCGCCGGGGAGCGCACCCTGCTGGGCGTGGAGAACCTCCTCGGCTCCATCGCCGTCCCCGAACCCTTCTCCCTGGAGCTGGCCGGGGACATGGACGGCGTGACGCTCTTGGCCCGCTGCCTGGACGACCAGGTGGTGCGCGGCCAGGTCGCCGCCCGCTACCCCCAGGCCCAGATCCACGAGATTCCCGCCGAGGACGACCCCCTGCGCCTGAACGAGGACGAGCAGGCGTGGGCCATGACGCTCAGGGCCGACGGCCCCGAGTACGTCCCGCTGCGTACATTCCGGGACGACGACCTCCTCGACCCCGGCTCCGACCCCCTCATCGCCCTGATGGGCGCGCTGTCCAACCTCAACGAGGGGGAGCGCGTAGTGGCCCAGCTCATGCTGCGCTCCCTGGGACCCGACTGGTCGGAGTCCCACCTGGAGAAGGCCCACAGGCGGCCAGTGGAGGACCGGCGAGACCCCTCCTACACCTACCAGACCGGGCCGCTGCAGACGGACGGCGTGACGATGGCTGTCCTGGGCGTGGCGGCGTTGGCCGCCGTCAAGGGCTACCTGTGGGTGCAGGCGGGGGAGACCTGGAAGGCCGTGCTCATGGGAGCGGGAATCGCCATGGCCCTTGCCGTCAGCGGATGGGCCTGGCACCGCTGGAAGAAGGCTCGAAAGCGCGTCTTTGACCCGCTCCTCATCAAGGAGAAGGTCTCCCGCATCGCCTTCGACGCTGAGCTTCAGGTGACGGCGATCGTGCCGCAGAGCACCCGGCCCCAGCGGGCCAAAGAGCTGCTGGGTCCCGTGGTGACGGCCTACCGCCACTACGACAACCCTGCAGGAGCGCGTTTCAAGGCGAGCAGGGCGCGGCCCGCCGTCCCCAACCCGACGGCCCTGGAGCCGTCAGGCCCCGGACTCTTCGGGAAGCGCAGCGTCATGGGCGCGCGCGAGGCAGCCTGCCTCTGGCACCCGCCGGGAGCCAGGGACGAGACGCCCCTGGTGGCCCGCGCCGGGGCGAAGGCGCTGATGCCCACCGCCCGCAGCGTAAGGGGCGGCGCCCACGTCGGCGACACCGTGACCGGAACGCCCCGGAAGATTCACTTCCCCGGCGACCTGCTCAGACGACATCACCTCTACGTGGCCCGCACCCGCATGGGCAAGTCCACCCTGATGCACAACATCGTCGCCCACAAGATGCGGGAGAAGGCGGCGGGCAGGGACGCGGACGCCATCATCGTCGTGGACCCCCATGCCGACCTGGTGGGCGGGCTGCTGGAGCACGTCCCGGAGTCCCTCATCGACAGAGTGCGGCTAATCGACCTGGCCGACGAGCGTGGCGCGCCCGGAATCAACCTGCTGGACGCCCGCATCTTCACCGACCGCGACCGCACCGCCGATTCCGTCGTGCGCGTCTGCAAGGGCCTGTGGGACCAGTGGGGGCCGAGGATGCAGTCCATCCTCGAACAGACAGTCAAGAGCCTCCACGAAGCCAACGGGCGGAGGGAGGCCGACGAGCAGTACACCATCCTGGACGGGCTGCGCATCCTCGCCGACGACGACTTCCGCGCCGAGGTACTGGCCAAGGTCTCCGACCCCTTCCTGCTCCAGTGGTGGGCCAGGGACTTCGGGAAGTGGCGGCGCGAGACACGCGCCGACGCCCTGGCCCCGGTCCAGACCCGCCTCTCCTACTACGCCTCCTCCAAGCGGGCGCGGGCCATCCTGGGCCAACCCCGCTCCACCATCGACATGCGGAGGGTCATCCGCGAGGGCGGCATCCTGCTGGTCTCCACCGCCCAGGGAACGGCGGGAAGGGACGTGGCGGCCCTGGTTGGCGCGTCCCTCCTCAACCTCGTGGACGCCGTGATACGGGAGCAGGGAAGCCTGCCCTTCGAACAGCGCCGGGGCGCGCTGGTCGTGGTGGACGAGATGCAGTCGATGCCCGGCGTGGACTACGAGTCGATGCTCAGCGAGCTTGGCAAGTTCGGCGCTTCCTTCATCCTGGCCACCCAGAGCCTCGCCAAGCTGGACGACCTCTCCCGCACCATGCGGGACACCCTGCTGGCCAACGTGGGCTGCCTCGCCGTCTTCCAAGTGGCTGGCAACGACGCTCGCCAGCTCGTCTGGGAGCTGGGCAAGGACCGGGTGACCGAGGACGACATCACGTCCCTGCCGGTCCACCAGTGCTACGTGCGCGCCACCGTGGGGACGGAGCGGATGGACGCCTTCTCCATGAAGGTCGCAAAGCCGGAGCCTGGAGACCAGGAGCGGGCCGACCGCATCCGCGCCGAGGCCGAGAGCTACCTCACGACGGCGTGGGATATAGACGAGAGCGACGCCGACCTACGCGACCTGGTAGACAAGTACCGCAGGGAGCTCGCGAAGCTCAGAGGCGGCCAGGACCCCCAGGCGTCGGAGGATGGCGAGGAGTCCCAGGAACCGAGGCGGCGCAACCAGCGCACCAAGCGCGACCGGAACGCCGGGGACTTCTCTCCTGAGATGGCGGATGAGGAGGGCGACTAATGAGGCCCGTGGACGCTGAGCTACTGAGGCTCCTGGCCGACATGCCTTTCCTCGACCGGCTGGAGGCGGTCGCCGTCTCCGGTTGGTCCAGGGGCGGGGTCTACGGGGCCCTCCGCAGACTGGAGGACGCGGGGCTGGCCGCTCCCGTCCCCCACGCCACCGACCTCACCGCGCCCACCCGCAGGTTCCACCTCACCGCCGGAGGGCTGCGCCGACTGGCGCAGGAGGAGGGCGTCCCCGTGGACAGCCTCCTCCTGACCCGCCCCGTCTCGGCCCAGTGGCGTCGCCTTCTCCTGGAACGGCTCGACGCCCTAGCCGTCATATACCGCCTGGCCTCCGCCGTCGCCAACGTCCACCACCCCATCCGATTCCGCTGGTACCGGGCCATGCCGATGGATGCGGCCATCGCCCTCCCCGACGGGCGCACCATCGCCGTCGTACGGCAGGGACACGCCACCGACCGCACGGGCTTCGCCAAACGGCTCTGGCGGCTCAGGGAGGGACCGCGCTTCGGCGGCGTTCTCCTGGTTGTCCCAGACGAGCCCCGGCTGCGCTACGCCCGCAGGCTGCTGACCGGGGCGCAGGCCACCGCAGTCCTCGCCCTCGAGCGCGACGCGGCCGCGGGAGCCACCGCCGACCGCGTGTGGCGGCTGCCCTCGGTCAACGCCGCCATTGACCTGCGTACCGCCATCGACCGGATGGACCCCAAGGGCGCGTTCCCCACCGAGCGGCCCCTGGCGCGTGTCTCCCTTCCGGAAGACCTGGCCCCCGACGCTCCGGGCCGCCCCATACCCGATTACATGCTTCCCGCCCTGTTGAAGCCCGCCGAGAAGCGCACCCTCGACCTCCTCTCCGACTGGCCCTGGATCACCCTCGACGACCTGGCCAGGCTGCTGGGCCTTGTTCGCAATCGGACGTATGAGATCGCCGCCGCCCTTCAGGGGTTCGGCCTCGTGACCCGCGTCCCCGCCGGGGGACGCCGACTCACCCTCACCGACCAGGGGTTGGCGATGCTGGCCCGCAGGGATCGCGCCGCCGTCGGCGGGGCCAGAAAGCGGTGGAGCGCCGCCCCCACCGATGCCGGCGACTGGCGCAGCGTCTCCGGAAGGCGCAGCCGCCAGCTCCTGCGCAACATGGAGCACACCGCAGCCGTACACGGCTTCGTGGCTGCCCTGGCAACGCAGGCCCGCGAGCTGGGGTGGGAGACCGCACAGCTCGACCCACCACGCCGCGCCTCCCGCTACTTCAGCTACTTCGGCGGGATGCGCTCCATCCACCCCGACGCCTTTGGCATCCTGCGACGCAACGACGTCGTCTGGCCCTTCTTCCTGGAGTGGGAGCGCCGGGCCGTGCGCCCCGTCACGATGGCGCACCGGCTGGCGCCCTACCTGCGCTACTACTCGTCGCACCGCCCCACCGACGACCACGGCGCACTACCCGACGTCCTGGTCGTCTTCGACGACGACATCGCACAGACCCACTTCCTGCGCGTGGCCCGAGAGGAGATGAAGCGGGTCAGGGTGGCCGTCCCCCTGTTGGTCTCTCACCGGGGCCTGCTTGAGCGGCAGGGGCCGTTGGGACGGGCTTGGCTCGCCCCGGGCGACTTCGAGCCGGTCAACGCGCTTCCAGCGACATGAACATCCAAACCAAGACGGGAGGACCGAAGCCATGAGGCTGTACTACATCGACGAGTCCGAGGGTCCCCGCTACTACGTCCGCTCCGCCTTGGGCGTCGACGCTGAGCGGTGGAACGACCTGTTCAGCCTCGTCCGCGAATGGCGGCGGGAGCTGCAAGACCACTACGTCGTCCCCGCCGACTGGAGCCTCACCCCGGAGCAAGGAGCAGCAATCCTCACCGGCGGCCTGCGTGTCATCGAGCACGCCGCCCGTACCATCGGCGGCGTGGAGGTCGTCAACGTCTGTCTCCGCAAGACAGACGTGAAGGGCTACGAGCGCCTCAGCCTCGACCGGCTCCTCAACCGCATCAACACGTCGGTCGCCTCTGCCAACCGCCACGCCTTCCTCGTCTTCGACGAAGGCCGGGAGGGGATGACTACCCGCCTCTACCACAGGCTCAAGAGCCGCAACCCCGTACCCAGCAGGTACGAGGTGTGGGAGGACGGGGAGCGGACCAAGGACATCCCCATAGAGAGGGTCATAGGCGGCCCCGCATTCAGAAGCTCGAAGTCCGACTGCCTGCTACAGATGGCAGACCTCATCGCCCACGCCCTCCTCATGCAGGAAGAGGAGCCGTCCTCCGAGGTGACGTGCCTGGGCATCGGAAAGGCTTTCGGGACCCTCGACCGTGCCCTCAACCACAAGGCGTCAAGGCGAGACCGCCAGGGCGTCGTCAGGGGATGACAAAACGGGGTGTTTAGCCAGTGAAACAGACTCGGAAATGGTGGCGTCCGCTGCTCCGACACGCTACTAGGGCGAAGACCCGTCGTCTGAGGGTCTTGGTGGTCACGATCTGCTCACCCAGGCCGATGCGGGCTGTCCAGCGGGCCAGGTTGTGGGCCATCGCCTGTACCGCCAGCCAGGCGCCGTTGGCGGCGAAGCGGCCCGAGGGGAGATGGTTCAGCCCAACGCCGTACTTGAGGTCGCGTATCGCGTTCTCGATCTCGGCGTGGCGGCGATGATCAGCCTCCAGTTCCAGGGTCTCTCCGTCCTGGTCGGTGATGAAGCCGTGATAGCTGTGGGTGGCGAAGAGGGCCAGTTGGGAACCGGGCGTCGGCTTCACCCGCCGGACGATGAGCCGTACCGGCGCGGCGTCCGCCTCGGTCTGGAACGGGGTGTAAGTCGTCTCGGCGACATCGGCGGCGCCGTCCATCCAGTAGGGAATGGGAGTCCAGTCCTCTTCTGGTATCGCCTCGATCAGGTCCCGCAGGCTGGCGCGCTGGCGGATGGTGATGGAGAAGCGGGCATCCATCCGGCGGCAGACGGCGACGAGAGCGTGGGTATAGAAGCCGCTGTCCGCCCGCACCGTGAGTTGTCCCCTGGCCCCGCCGTAGCGAACCCGGCTCACCGTTTCACGCAGGAAGTGCGCGGCGCCGCGGGCGGTGTTGGCCCGGCCCTCGCGCAGCCGGGCCAACAGCACGTCGCCGGTTCCGGCGGCGACGGCCAGCAGCGGGTGATAGCCCCGCACACCAGTGTAGCCGTGGTGGCGGGCGCCCTCCTTGGCCAGTCCGTAGGTCTCGCAGATGGTGGAGTCCAGGTCGATGGTCAGGGGCCCGTCGCCTGGTCCGGCCCCAGCCGCCCAGGCCCGGGCCAGCAACTCCCGGCTCACCCGGTCCAGTTGGCGGACATGGCCCCACCTGAAGCTGCGCAGGAAGGCGCCCAGTGTGGAGGGAGCCTTAGCCGTGAAACCGAGAACGCGGGCGGTCCCGCCGGCGCGCAGCGCATCGGCGTCGTCGATGCAGTCGCCACCGGCCAACGCAGAGGCCACCAGCGTCATTATCTTGTCACCGGTGTTGGCTCTGCCTTTTGCATGGCCCAGGTCCAGGCGCCGGTCAACCAGTTGGGGCAGGCCAAGGCGCAGGGTGAGGGTGGACACGGAAGAATCAGCCCGGCATTGGACACCAGGCGGTGATCGTCGAAGGCGATTTGGATGCGGTCGGGTTGGTTACGTGGTAGCATCTATCGGGCGCTCCTTTTCTGGAACCGGTTTTCTGCTTCAATACCATTATCCCAGATTCAGAGGCGCACCCTTTTGTTTCTTCAGCAGGCCTCCTACACGCCCTCCTTCGGTGGATTAGGGATAAGGAATCTGTAAGCGAGCCGAAGCTGGAGAAAATCTAGAAAGGAAAGGCCGGGCGGAGTGAACCACCCTGCCTTTCTAAGTTGGTCGGGAACCTTGACTCAGGCTCCCCTCTGATCGCGGCCTTCTCCCGTTAGCCGGTCCCCCTGTACGGCCAGCGGCAGGAGCAGTCCATCAGCAGCAACGCTACAGCGCCGAACACCGAGCAGGCCCACTCGGTCATGGACCGTAGCTCGAAGGCGGTCGGCGGTTCGCCACAGCGCCACTCCTTGGCCCGCTCCAAGGGCAGTCCCACCCGAAGGCGAACTCCTCTAGGGCCAGTCCCAGACCGGTCCTCCAGCCGTCCCAGGCGTCCCGCAAAGCCCCCTGGAAGGGACAGTGGGAAGTCCCTGTTTCGCTTCCCTCCGTTTAAGGTCAATAATGTCAAGCCCGCGTCTCTTTGTTTCCGTTCCTCAAAGGCCATACTCATTCCTCATTCCTCCTTCCTCCTTTCTACCCCTCCACCCCATCGTCGCCGTAGAACATCAGCTCGAAGCCGCCGGGCACCTCCCGCGCCAACTCGAAGATGGCCCAGAAATAGGCCCCAGAGGGCGGTCCTCCCCTGCGCCACTTCAAGAGGCCCCGCTGCGTCACGCAGAGACGCTCGGCAAACTCCTGCCACGACAGACCGCTCATCTCCTTCAGCCGCTCCAGCCGCTCCCCGAAGTCCTCCGGAAAAGGTGGCGGGCTGTAGTCCAGGATCCGACTCCGTTCCTCAATAACCATAGTCCTTGCCTCCTCGCTTTGAAGATCACCTTTGCATTCGCTGCGCCTACAGAAGAGCCTCCAAGTCAACGGCTGTGGGCATGTCCCGGTCGTGGCACATCAGAATCCCGTCCCTGAGACCCATGCTCTCAGCGATGGTCAGCAGGAGAAAGAGATGTGTAGGGCTGGGAGCCACGCCCCTCTCCCGCCACTGCCAGAGCCGGTAGGGTCGGACGCCGAGCAGACGGGCCAACGCTTTCCAACTCAGCCCGCTCGCTTCCTTGAATAGCGCCAGCCGCTCAGGGAAATCCTTGGGAAAGTCGAACTCGACGCGCCGGTAGACCCGCTGCTGCACTCCCACGTCCCTACTCCTCCCCGGTTTCCCAGGGCAGGACCGCTGCATCAAGCAGAAACGCCTCCCTGAAGCCTACGCCCTCGGCAAGGGCCTCCAGCACATCCGGCTCCGGCAGCAGCACGTTCACCCCAAGCAGCATGTGGACGCCGCCAGGGAACCGGGCTGCCAGCGTGAGCAGGGCGAATAGCCCGTCCCCGCTGGGCCTCGTGCCGTGCCGCCAGCGTCGAAGCTGGCGCGGGTCAATGCCCATGCACGCGGCCATCGCATCCCAGGTGAGGCCGCTGGCCTCCTTGAAATGCTCCAGGCGTTCGCAGAAGTCCTCCGGCAGAAAGGTCACGCCGAGGAGAACATCGGGCGGCGGAAGGGTGACTGGCCTCACTCCACGACCTCCAGGATGAACAGGTCGTCGAAGCGGGCGACCTCCAGCGCCTCCTGAAGGCGCTTCCGCACCTCGGCGGAGGGGGAGCGGGTCCCGGTCATAAGCTGTGAGAGATAGCCGGAGGTTATGCCAACCATCGACGCCAGCTGGTTCTGCGTCACGTTGAGCCGGTTGAGCCGCTCCCACACGGCGTGGGGATTGAGCTTCACCCTGCAAGCCGGTTGCCTGCGCTTCACGCCGCCCCCTCCTCCCGGGCGGCCTCCCCGCCGTCGGTCGGCTGACCGTTGGCCGGGGCGGAGCCGTTGTGGTACAGGTGGGGGTTGGACAGGTAGTGACGTGCGATGATGTTGGCCAGAATCCGCAAGCCCTCGATGCGCCGCCGCTCCTGTGCTGGGGTGAGCCGTCGCTTGTTACTCACGATTCGTCTCTCTAAACCCTCTCTCGTGGAACCCGGCGCGCCACATGTGGGTGTCCATCAGGGGCGCCGGTGGTGTATACTCAGGCCAGTGTTAGCATATATGTGCTTACTGGTGATAGTGTATCAATAAGATGTACACAACGGCAAGATGGCAATGGCCTCTAAGCCCTCTGTCTTGACAAATCACTTGCTCCGATGTAACAATATAGCAGTATCGCTATCTGGTCTCACGAGGTGATACATAGAGACAGCACAGGGGGAAAGCCACATGGACGAGCTTGACGACAACAGGGACCTGGGCGACCGACAGGAAATCGAGGGCGTTGAGGAGATTGGGCCTCTCCTCAAGCGGCTGCGGGGAGAGCACAGCCTCAGAGATGTGCAACGGCTCACCGGCGTCTCCAGCTCCTACCTGTCCCTGATAGAGCGGGGCGACCGCAGTCCCGGCGTCAATCTCCTCAACAAGCTGGCCATCCTCTACGTGGTGGACCCCAAAGAGCTGCTCCACCGGGCCAATCGTCTGGGTAGCGGAGACCCCAGGGACGACGAGCCTCTGGAGGTGGAGCGGGCCTACCAGTACGTCATGGCCGATCCCGTCTTCCGCGTGGGCACCAGGCCCGATGGCCCCATGTCCCTGAAGACCAAGCGGTTCATTGTCGAGATGTACGAACGCTATACGGGCAAGAGACTGCTGAAATGAGCAGGACGCGCGAAGACTTCTGCCGCAGGCTGCTGGACGACGACTCCCCCCACGACACCCTGAACCCGGAGGGCATTGCGGCCGAGCTTGTAAGATACTTCCGGCTCTCAGGCCGTCCAGCAATGGACGAGCTGCGCTCTATGCTGAAACGCGCCGGGTTCGGAGAGGTGACGGGCAGGCATCTTGACGTGAAGGGCATCCACTACAGCGCGCCGGGGGGCGGCTACGCCATCCACTACCGGGACGACCTGTGGGACGGCGGGCAGGAGTACTCGGTGCTCCACGAGACCTACGAGATCATCCACGAGACCCTCTGGGACATGAACTCCGGCGACGCGCCGGACCGCAGGGTGTGCCGGGAGGCCGACCGCTTCGCGGCGGCGGTTCTGATGCAGCCAAGGGCCTTCGAGCCGCTGGCTCTGGAGTGGGGGCTGGACGTGCCGGCCTTGCAGAGGGCGTTCCGCTGCTCCTACGCCTCAGTTACCATCCGGCTGGCCGAAGTGGTGCGCGAGCCGTCCCTGATGGCGGTCCTGTACGAGAGGGAGGACGAAGGCGACCCCGCAGGATGGACCGAGCCGCCCGACTTCCGGGCGACGGTGGCGCGGCGGACGCGGGGCTTCGGGACGCCCGCCTCCTTCCCCATCTGTGGTGAGCAGGGAGGCGCGCCCCACAGGGGCAGGCCACTTCCGTACGGCTCCCTGGCGGAGCGGGTCGTCCGCTACGGCAGAACGGAGTACGCCCACGACGGCGGTTACGCCGCCATAGCCCGGCCCGTCGTCTGGAAGGGGAGGTTGGCGAAGGTGGTCGTCATCGCCGTGCCAGACCCCGACGGAGCCGTCCTCGACCCCCAGGTGGTCGCCTCCGACGTGCCGGGGCGCAGGCGGCGACCTGTGGCGGCACCGTGGTAATTGATGGCCAATCGTCCAGCGATATAGAGGCTAATATAGGGACTGCATAGGAGTAAGTAGAGATGCAAAGACCCAATTCAAGAACCGGCTTCGAGCGCACCGCAAAACGGCGCCAGCAACAGTTTCGGGATACATCGCCGACCGTCAGCGACCGGGGAAGGTCTCCAACTAACGACAAGGGCCTGCGCAATCCACACCTACTGGCCCTCGGCTGCGAGGTCGAAAACCTATTCCCCGGTATCCTGGATGAAGGCGGAGCCATGGATGTCTTCAGCCAACGCCGTGTCAAGTGGTGGAAGAGCTCCAGAAGCGGCGACAACAGCAAGTCGGCTGGCCCTACCCGCAATATGGCCAGCTCCCAGGTGGCCTGCGTCAACTTCCTCCTGCCCCTGGCCGGAATCACCGGAGCGTTGTTGTCGGTGTTACGCTCCCTTGACGATGACATCGTGGATGTGGTAGACATCGCCCA
This sequence comes from Dehalococcoidia bacterium, assembly GCA_965263185.1. GTDB lineage: Bacteria > Chloroflexota > Dehalococcoidia > Lucifugimonadales > UBA2985 > JAPPHY01. The sequence continues at coordinate 762,141 of OZ253588.1, forward strand.
CGAGGAGCATACGTCTCCCGTGGAGTTCGAGTGGACCGGCCTGGGTCAGTCTCTGGAGGGAGGCAGAACCAGGGGATCTCAGAACACGAGCATCGACGCCTTCCTTGTCGCCGAAACGAAGTCGGGAAGAAGGCGAGCATACCTGCTGGAGTGGAAGTACGTCGAACAGTACCTGAGCGCCAAACCGGATTTCAAGGGCGAGGGAACGGCGGGAGACACACGCCGGTTGAGATACGCCGAGCGTTACCGCGCTCCATTCTCCTCATTCGATCCAGCCACCGCCCCTGCGTTGGACGACTTCCTCTATGAACCCTTCTACCAGATCATGCGTCAGAGGTTACTGGCAGACCGCATGGTCCGGGAACGCGAGTTGGGAATCGACGAGGCCAAGGTGGTAGTAGTCGTCCCGGAGCGGAACTGGGCCTATCGGACAGTCTCCGACGGCGCGGCAACCACTTCCCCTCTACTGGCCCAACGATTTCCGCGACTTGAGACGGTGGAGGCCGTGATACGAGCCTCCCTCAAGGACCCAGACGGGGAGTTCGACATGGTGACTCCGTCCGATCTGTTGAACGCCTTGCCTCAACGTCTCTCAGATGCAACCGAGCAATGTGCCGGTTACAGGCGGGACCGCTACGGGGTGTGAGAGCGGTGACTTGACACCGCCTCTGGAGATGGACCATGATAAGAGTAAGACGCTATGCTACTACGACTGGCAAAAAGAGAGACCATGCCCACCAAACCCAGGAACACTGAGACCATCACCTTCTCCCTCCCGCCGGACATGGCACAAGATCTGCGGCAGGTGGTCAAGGAGGAGGGCCGCACCGTGAGCGAGCTCTTGCGCGAGGCCATCCGCCTGTACATGGAGGAAAGGGAGTGGCGCAGACGGGAACGGCTGGAACGGCTGCGCTCCCGCCAGGCTGAGCAGGAATAAACCAGGAATAAGCAAGGAGGAGAGACTGATGAATGACCGACTCGATCTGATACCGGCGGCTCTCTACGCCAGGGTCTCCAGCGACCGCCAAGACGTGGACCTGTCCGTGTCCGCACAGCTACGGGCACTCCGTGACTACGCCGAGAAGAACGGCTACCTGGTAGCCCGTGAGTACGTGGACGAGGCCGAGAGCGGACGCATCGCCGACCGGCCCCAGTTCCAAAAGATGCTGAACGAGGCCAGCAAGCCGGAGTCCCCATTCAAGGAAATACTCGTCTGGAAGTTCTCCAGGTTCACACGCAAGCGGGAGCACGCCGTCGCCTTCAAGGCCATGCTGAGGCGCAGGGGCATCCGCGTGGTGTCCATCACCGAGCAGGCCGACGACACCCCCACCGGCAAGCTCCTTGAGGCCATCATCGAGAGCGTGGACGAGTTCTACAGCGAGAATCTGGCACAGGAAGTAACCAGAGGTATGAGAGAGGCGGCGTCCAGGGGCTTCTGGGTCACTGGCTCCGACCCCTACGGCTACAAAAGGGTCTATGTCCAGGACGGGGCCAAGAAGCGCCCCAAGCTGGAGCTTGACCCGCCCGCCGACGCCGTGGTCCGCCGCATCTTCGACATGGCGCTACAGGGAAAGAGCATCCTCGACGTTACTAGGGCCCTCAATACCGATGGCATCCCCACCACCAACGGAAAGCGGTGGCTCAAGACTACCATCCACACTATCTTGGACAACGAGGTCTATACTGGAACACTGGTCTGGGGCGTCGCGGCCAAGGACAGGGCTGAGCCGGTGCGGGTGGAGGACGCCTTTCCCGCCATCGTCAGCAAGCAGGAGTTCCAAAGGGCCAAGAAGCTGCTGGGGTCCCGCGCCCCGAAGAAGGTGAACCCCCGCCGGGCCTCCAGCCCCTACCTCCTCAGCGGCCTGCTCAAGTGCGAGACCTGCGGCAAGCAGCTCTCCGCTGCCGAGGCCAAGAGCGGCAAGTACAGCTACTACGTCTGCCACTCACTCCTCATGCGGGGCAGCGGCACCTGCGATACCCCCAGGCTCAACGCCAAGTCCTTCGAGAAGCTCATCGTCGATGAGATTCGGGCCAACATCCTCACCGAGTCCAACATCCGCGACCTAGTGAAGCTGCTTGACGAGGAAATGGACGGGGTGGCCAGCGAGCAGCGAGAGCGGCTGAAGACCATTGAGGAAGAGATAGAGGATGTCAAGCGGAGCCTGGGCCGCATCTGGCGAGTCATCGAGACAACCGACATCAAGATGGCCGACGCCTCCGAGCGCATCAGGGAGCACCGGGAGCGAAAGGTGAGGCTGGAGGCCGCCGCTGAGGAGGCTAGGACGCTGTTGTCGGAGCGGCGGCAGTTCCTGGACAGCGCCGACACCATCGCCACCTTCGCCGAGGAGATGAACGAGTTCCTCAAGACCAGCGAGTTGACTCAGACCAAGGCCTTCGTCCATTCCTTCGTTAAGGAAATTCAGGTGAAGCCCGGTAAGGCCGCCATCGTCTACTCCATACCTACGCCGGAGGACTCTCCCATAGGGGGAGCGGACGCCGCAGAGGTAGCCTTGAACGGGCGAGTTCGCAGTACGGTACGTTATGGTGGGCCACCCTGGAATCGAACCAGGGACCTCAGTCTTATCAGGACTGCGCTCTAACCGACTGAGCTAGTGGCCCATTGAGAGGAACAGACTACGGGAGAGGCTTTCATTGAAATCGCTCCCGTATCCCTGAAGATGATTGTACGTTTCGCCAAATGTGAATGTCAAGAAATTCGCTGCGCCACCCGATGGTCGGCGCCAGTTCTTTTCCTCTCGCATCACAGACAGGTGTCTTCACTGGACAGTTGCAGTCTGACAGGGTCGTTTGGCAACGCCCGCAACGGCTCACATCCTTGACACCCCAACCTGTTGGCATTAGCATCAACTAACTGCCCCCAACGCCGGGGGCATAGGAATTGCCGGGCTACTAGCCCGTACAGAAAGGAGGGTGAAGGACAATGGAACCGTTGATTATTGTCCTCGCCGTCCTCGCAGCCCTGGGAATAGGGGGAGGGACCGGGTTCTATTTCAGAGATAGCATACTGGGTGGAAAGATGCGGAACGCGGTGGGGGAGGCAATGGAGGCGGCTGAGGAGGAGCGGAAGAGGGCTCTCCTGGAGGCCAAAGAGGAGGCCCTGAGCATTCGCACCGCGGCGGAGGCGGACCTCAGAGAGAGGCGTTCAGAGTTGCAGCGCCAAGAGCGGAGGTTGATCAACCGGGAGGAGAACTTGGAGCGGCGCTCGGATAACCTGGACAAGAGAGAGCAGAGGCAGGCGGCCCAGGAAAAGGAGTTGGAGGAAGAGCAAGCCCAGGTGGAGGCCATGAAGCGACAGGAGACGGAGGTGCTGGAGAACCTAGCAGCCCTGTCCGTCAACGACGCCAGGGAGCTCCTCATGCGGAAGGCCGAAGAGGAGATCCAATACGAAGTGGCTCGCCGCTATAGGGACGTTGAGCAGATTGCCAAGGGTGAGGCCGACCAGAACGCCCGCAAAGTGGTCACCCTTGCCATTCATCGTCTGGCCTCCGACGTAGTCTCTGAGAACTCGGTTAAATCAATTCCCCTTCCCAACGACGACATGAAAGGTCGTCTCATAGGGCGCGAAGGACGGAACATTCGCGCAATCGAAGCCGCAACAGGGGTTGACCTCATCATAGACGATACCCCTGAGGCAGTTACCATCTCCTGCTTTGACCCGGTGCGGCGGGAGGTGGCGCGGCAGGCCATCACCAAGCTCATTTCAGATGGCAGAATACATCCGGCCCGGGTTGAGGAAGTGGTGGAGAAAACCCGCCTGGAGGTGGAGGAGAACATACGGGAGGAGGGGGAGAAGGCCGTCTTTGACGCCAAGGTGCGCGGCCTGAATCCGGAGCTGGTCAGGCTGTTTGGCCGGCTCAAGTATCGCTACAGCTATGGCGAGAACATCCTGCAGCACAGCGTACAGGTCTCTCAACTGGCCGGGATGCTGGCCGCGGAGATAGGCGCGAACGTGGAGGTGGCGAAGATGGGCGGGCTGCTGCACGACATCGGCAAAGCCCTGAGCCACGAGGTGGAAGGGCCACACGCGGAGATCGGCGCGGAAGTTGCTCGCAAGTTTGGGATACCCGCCGAGGTGGAGCGGGCCATCATGGAGCACCACGACGAGGAGCGCGGGTCTGTGGAGGCCTTCATAGTAGCCGCCGCGGACGCCATAAGCGCCGCCCGTCCGGGGTCCCGCAGAGACACCCTGGAGCACTACGCCAAGAGGCTGGAGGCCCTGGAGGAGGTGGCGCAGAGCTTCCCCGGAGTTGAGAAGTGCTACGCCATTCAAGCAGGCCGAGAGGTGCGAATTTTGGTCAAGTCCCTGGAGGTCGATGACGTGATGGCCTCCAAGCTGGCCAGAGACGTGGTAAAGAAGATAGAGGATAACCTGGTATACCCCGGCCTCATCAAGGTCACAGTGATCCGTGAGACCAGGGTGGTGGAAGTCGCCCGCTAGCGGACGACTAAAGCAGCCACTCTCAGGGGTGGGCCGGGACCGGAACGCGTTGCAGCGGCCTGCGCTGGTCAGGCCGCGTGGAGAGCGCTTACTTGCGGGTTTTGATGATTGGCGACGTGGTTGGCAGACCAGGGAGAAGGGCCGTATCGGCCCTTCTCCCTGGTCTCCGCGATGAGTACGGCATAGACCTTGTGGTGGCCAACGGGGAGAACGCGGCCGCAGGCTTCGGCCTCACCCTGGACACCGCCCAGGATCTGTTCGACGCCGGGGTGGACGCCATCACCTCCGGGAACCACATATGGGACCAGAAGGAGATCATCCCTCACCTGGACACGGAGTTGGCAATTCTGCGTCCCCTGAACTATCCCCCCACAACCCCCGGCAAGGGATACGTAGACGTGAATGGAGTCTTGGTGGTCAGCCTGATAGGCCGAGTGTTCGTGGGCAACTTCGACTGCCCCTTCCGCGCCATGGATGCGCTCCTGGAGAAGATGGGGGAGAGCCACAAGGTTGTCCTGGTTGACTTCCACGCCGAGGCCACATCGGAGAAGATAGCTATGGGCTGGTACCTGGACGGCAGGGTAAGCGCCTTGGTGGGAACCCATACCCACGTTGGAACGGTGGACACTAGCCTCCTGCTTCAGGGGACGGCCTATGTGAGCGACCTGGGGATGGTAGGGCCGTGGCGCTCCGTGATTGGGAGCAGCATAGAGGATGTGATGGAGCGGTTCCTCAACCAGACCCCCCGGCGGCTGAACGTGGCTGGCGGCGCGGCGCTCAAATTCAACTCCGTGATGGTAGACATAGACGAGGACACGGGCAGGGCTACCGGAATCGCTCGCCTGGACAGAGAGGTAAAATAGACGTGGCCCAGGTGGACCTTCATCTGCACACCACATGCTCGGACGGCCGCTTGACGCCGACTCAGTTGGTGGAGCTAGTCGCCGGAAGGGGCCTGAGCGTGGTGTCCATCACCGACCACGACTCCACGGAGGGGCTTGCCGAGGCGCTGGAGGCGTCCAGGAGCTTCCCTCAACTCTCCATTATTCCCGGCGTAGAGCTCAGCGCCGATATACCCGGCAACGAGGTCCACGTCCTGGGCTACTTCCTTCGCTACTCCGACCCGGCTTTTCAGAAAACCCTCAAGGGGTTCAGGGATGGCAGGGTGGACCGGGCGCGGGAGATGGTAGACAAGCTGGCGGCCCTTGGGCTGCCCGTGGATTGGGATCGAGTGGTCGAGTTGGCCCAGGGTTCTGTGGGACGTCCTCACATTGCCCAGGCTATGGTGGAGAAGGGGTACATCGCCTACCCCCAGGATGCCTTTGTCCACTACCTGGGACGCAACGGCCTTGCCTACGCGGAGAGGGACAAGCTAAGCCCAGCCGGGGCGGTCAGCCTTATCATAGAGGCGGGCGGCCTTCCGGCCCTGGCTCACCCGCGGGAGGTGGACAACGTGCAGTCTGTTCTGCCCGAGATGAAGGAAGCCGGACTGGTGGGCATTGAGGTCTACTACGAGACGTATACGCCACCGGAGGTGGAGGCCTTTGCGGCAATGGCCGACAGAGAGGGGCTGATACCCTGCGGCGGCAGCGACTACCATGCCCTGGGCACACCCGGAGAGGTGGAGCCTGGGACCGTGGGGCCCCCGCTGGAGACGGTTGAGAGACTGTACGCCCTGGCGGGAGAGGAGTCCAGAACAGGCCGGTAACGGCAGTGGGCCGTCGCCCTGCCCGCCTTTGCGCCCCACGCCTCCCCGGCAGGTTCGAGAAATGAGCGACTTGCCTCAAGAGAGGAAGAGCGTCTTATGACGGAAGCCGGGGTTGTTGCGCTGGCCTACCTCATAGGCTCCATTCCCATGGCCTATGTCCTTGGTCGTGTCACAAAGCGGATAGACATTCGAAGCTACGGCAGCGGGAACGCGGGCGCGTCCAACGTCTGGGTACACCTGGGAAAGCGATTCGCCCTTCCGCTGGGCGCTTTCGACATCTTTGTGAAGGGGGCGTTTCCCGTCTACCTGGCCCGCGAGCTGGGGACGGGCCCTTGGGTAACGGCGATGGCAGGGCTTGCCACGGTGGCCGGCCACAACTGGTCCCTGTACCTCAAGCTCACGGGCGGGAGAGGCGTTACGGTGGCGCTGGGTGTCCTGCTGGTATTGACGTGGAAGGCGCTGGCGGTCTTTTTGCTGGTGGCTATAGCGGGGGGGCTCATCTTTCGAAGCAGAGCCCTGTGGGTGGGAATTGCCATGGCGTTGACTCCGGCATTGAGCATAGCGTTCGGGGAGCACGTATCCGTTACAGCGCTGTGCGCCGCAATGGTATTCGTTCTGGCTGCCAAACGGGTGATGTCCAACCGCGGGTCAGCAGCGCAGGAGGCCCTGTGGCGAAAGGCGTTCTTCAGGCGTCTCCTGTACGATAGGGACGTCAGCAGCAGGGACGAGTGGGTGTACAGGACGCCACCGGAGGCTTGAGACGATGGCCGAGACAGACGCCACCTACTGCGCCCGCCATGCGAGAGTGGAGTCGCGCCTTGGTTGCAGCAAGTGCGGAGTCCTCATCTGTCCTCGATGCCTGGTGCAGACGCCGGTGGGCGCGCGATGCCCTGACTGCGCCCGTGTACGGAGTCTGCCCACCTTCCAGGTCGGCGCTGCGACGATGGCAAGGGCCACAGGGGCAGGAGCAGTCCTTGCAGGCGTGACCGGGGTGGTTTGGGGACTCGTCTTCTTCGATCTACTGTCCATACCCTATCTGCCGTGGATAGCCACCATTGGGATCGGCTACGGGATTGGAGAAGGGATAAGCGCTTCCGTCAATCGCAAGCGGGGGCGATACCTGCAAATCGTTGCCGGGGCCAGTGTGCTGCTCAGCTACGTGGTGGCAGGGCTGGTGAACCCCCATGTCTTCCTGCTCACGTTCCCAGACGTCTTATTTCTGCTGGTACTTGCGGTTGGAGCCTATATAGCCGCAAGCCGCGTGAGGTGACAGCCGCGGCCTAGCGGGTTCCTCCGCTACTGCCGGCTTGGGTATCGGCCAGCGCCTCTGCGTCCTGGATGTACTGCATCGTCTCGCGGATGCGCCGCTCAGTCTCCTCACGGGGTTCACAAAGGCCAAGGTAGAAGCAGTCGCTGTGGAGGGAACTTTGCCTGGAGTAGTAGCGATTCACCAGAGACTGGACTCGGTTGTCTCTTCGGGCCAGCCTCTCCAGCCCAATCCTGCTGTATGGAGACCTTTCGGGTTCCTCACCGGTAAGCGCTAGGATCAGGGCGTTGGTAGCGCGCAACGTCGCGAGCCACGCCTTTTCGGCCGCGTCCCGTATGTCGCCTTGCGCCAGGCGTTCAAGGGCGTCGGCGTGTACCTGGCGGGCGTCGGCGAAGATTACGGATACGTCAGCGATCAAGGTCATGGGCTGCCTCCCACCTTAGGTTAGCACAGATAAGGGGCGATTGCATCGCAAGGCTGCCCTTCTTTCCGCTCGTGGTGAGCATACGGAAGAATCCCTCCCTGGGTTGCGACGTCAAGTCTCCGGCCAGGCCTCTTTCCCCAAGAGGGGCACAAAGCGACACGCCCCCAGGCTGCTTGTGGCGTATCCGCGGCCGGTCCTGGTTACTTTGATCAACCACTGCCCCTGCTGAGAGCCCACGGGGACAACCAGCCTGCCTCCAGGTGACAGCTGCGCCAGCAAAGCGCGGGGCAGTCTAGGAGCGGCTGCCGTGACCACAATGGCGTCGAAGGGAGCCTCCTCCGGGCATCCCAACCGGCTGCCGACCAAGCGCACGTCCACGTTGCTGTACCCCAGGGAGTCGAGCAGCGTCCCCGCCCTATCCGCCAGCGAGGCAACCCTCTCGGTAGAGTAGACCTTCCGAGCCAGCAGAGAGAGGATGGCCGCCTGGTAACCGCTGCCTGTGCCAACCTCCAGGGCCGCGTCATCGGCCTTGATATCCAGGGCATGGGTCATCAATGCCACGATGTACGGCTGGGATATGGTCTGCCCCTCCCCTATCGGTATTGGAATGTCTCGGTAGCACAGGTGGCGGCTTTCCGCAGGCACAAACAGGTCCCGCGGGACCTGCTTCATAGCGTCAAGAGTCCTCCCCCAGGTTGGGCCCTTCCGCCGAAGGCCGTCGAATAATCTCTCCCTGGCCCGTTCCATCTCCGTAGGCACGGTGGCTTCTCCTGATGTGAATGTAGCGCCTGCCGTCACATTGGGCAACAGCCCGCCGTTCTCTTGGGAGTAGAGCCGCGCGCCTGAGAGAAGGAGGAGCGGCGACGGGTTGGACCTGCCCACAGGATCCAGGCCATCTCACTCCAGCCTGCCTACTGCTCGGCTGGAGCGCCAACTTTGCCGGCAACGGCCGGTCTTGGGCGCCGCTAGACCCCCAGGTATGCCTCTATGACCTCCGGCCGGGACAATACCTCCTCCACCTCCCCCTCTACCAGGAGTCTACCACTATCCAGGACAAACAGGTGATCGGACAGCTCGCGGATGATATCCATGTTGTGAGCGATGAACAGGATGGTCCGTCCCTGATCGCGCATACCCTTCATAATGTCCTTGACGTTCTCCAGCATACCGGGAAAGAGGCCCGCGAAGGGCTCGTCCAAACGACCAATGCAGGGGCGATTCGCGAATCACTCCTGCGCAGAAGCCGATGTCGCGCCTGTTCATACTGTTCGACGAGCAATTCTGAGTAAAGTAGCCGGCCTCACCGTAAACATTCCCTACAGCGCTGCCACGCTTATGTGCCGTTGCGCCGCGTAGAAATATGTACGAATATATGGCGCAATGCTATAATATGATGTGAGATTTCATCGCGTATCGTGTGAAGTTGGTGGAATTTGTCTCGGGAGGTAATTATGTTGAAGCATTTGAAGTCCGGTATTGCTGCTAGGAAACTCATCGCCGTTTTGGCTGTCACTATGCTGATGGTCGCTATGGCGTGCAATGGCGAGGAGGACCCCACCGCCACCAGTCCGGCGACCGCGACCATGATGCCCGACCCCACTGCAACAGAGGCCATGATAGAGCCGACGGCCATGATGCTGACGGACCCGCTGACTATTGGGCATCTAAACGCCTTCACCGGCTCCCTCTCCTACTTTGGCGAAACACACCTCAACGCCGTCAATCTGGCTGCCAAGCACATCAACGATGCCGGAGGCATACACGGCGCTCAGATCGAGGTTATTGAGAAGGACACCGGCGTGAACCCAGTACAAGGAGTCGACGCCGCCCGAGCGCTCGTGAGCATTGACGGGGCGGTGGCGATAGTGGGGTCGTTGGCAAGCGGCGTGACCTTGGCAGTGGCTGAATCAGTCACGGTCCCGCAGGGGGTCCTCCATGTAACCGGCGCATCCACCTCCCCGGCCATTACGGTGCTTGAGGACAACGACTTCCTCTTCCGCACTGCCGTATCAGACGCCGCCCAGGGAGTGGTGCTGGCGCGGGTTGCCCAGGAGCAGGGCTACTTGACAGCCGGGATCATGTACATCAACAACGCCTACGGCGACGGCCTGACCGCCCAGTTCGAGAAGACCTTCAATTCCCTTGGCGGTACGGTAACCGCCAAGGTGGCGCATGAGGAGACCCAACCGACGTTCACCTCCGAGTTGGAGAAGGCCACGGAGGGAGACCCGGACGTTCTCATCGCCATAAGCTACCCCGGTCAGGCGGAGATATACCTCCGGGAGTCTCTGGAGGGTGGCTACGCCGACAACTTCCTGTTCGTGGATGGGACCAAGTCGCCCGAGATGATGGAAGTGGTCGGCTGGGAGGCTCTCGATGGGACTCTGGGCACCGCCCAGGGAGCGCCGGACAGCCCGGCCCTCCAGGCGTTCCAGAGCGCCTACGCCGAGACTTACGGCGAAGAGGTGCAGTACCCGTTCACTTCCGAGACCTACGACGCTACCGTGCTGATTGCCCTGGCGGCTGCCAAGGCGGGCACAACCACCGACTCCACTGCCATCAGAGACGCCCTGCGCTCAGTCGCCAATCCCCCCGGACAGGTGGTAGGCCCCGGTGTTGCAGGCATAATCGAGGCCCTTGAGCTCATTGCCGCCGGCGAGGACATCAACTACGAGGGCGCAGCCGGCACAGTGGACTTCGACGAGAACGGAGACGTTGTCGGCTACATCGAGGTCTGGCAGGTCAAGGACGGGGAGATCATATCCACCGGCAGGTTTGAGCTTCCGTAGCGGAATCACGATTCCCAGTGGGTTATCTGCCAGGTTTGGGAAGTAATGATATAGAGTAAGCCGCCAAGACCCAGGCAGGGTTTCGGCGGCTTACTCACGTCAGGCCACCAACTGCGCTAAGGGAAACATCTTCTACGCGCCGGTTATCCTGTCGTACCAATTGTCACTATACATGGCTTTTCAGGGCGCTTGCAGTGGCGGTGGCTGCCTCGTGTTCTCCACCAATTGCCAGCCGTCTCGTTCCACCAGCCGGATGGCCTCTCAGATTTTGCGCATCCCAACCCGCGGGGCTATTAGATGTCCTCCGGCGTTGGTGACCGGGCTATCCGGCGCTCCTCGCCCAGGAGGCCGCCGGGGCGGACCATGATCACCGCGACTATCAGCACGCCTATCATGAAGAAGCGGACGTTGGGGTCTGAGAAGAAGCCTGGAAGGAACTGGGTGCCGGTCCAGATGCCCCAGACAACAAAGGCCCCAAGGATGGCGCCCTTGTTGTTGCCCGCGCCACCCACCATCAACATTGCCCAAATAACGAAGGTCGCCAACAGCGGATCGAAGGTCAGGGGAGCGAGGAAGCGCACGTTGTGGGCGAACAACGCCCCACCGATGCCCATGATTACCGCTCCCAGGATGAACGCCTGGAGCTTGAACTTGAACACGTTCTTGCCGCTTGCCTCGGCTGCCACCTCATCCTCTCGTATTGCGCGCAACACACGTCCCCAAGGCGACTTGACCACCTGCTCCACCGCCAGGTACAGGACAGCGAGGACAACCAGCGCCACGACCACGTACAGGTAGTCGTAGTATTCCGGCGAGACCAGGTCGCCCAGGAACTTGGGTATCCTGTACAGCCCCTTGGAGCCGTTGGCCGCCCACTTCTCGTTCAGGAAAAAGAGACGGACTGCCTCCGCAATGCCAAGGGTCGCTATCGCAAGGTAGTCGTCCTGCAGGCGGAGGGTGACGTAGCCTATACCCAGCGCGATAATCCCGCACACAGCCGCGGCAGCTCCCAGGCCCAGGAAGAACCACAGGTCGATTCCCAGGTCCAGGAACGCGATTTCCGACCAGTTGCCTCCGAACTTGAAGTCCTCGAAAAGGGTCGGGTCCGGCGGCTGAGTCGTCACGAGCGCGGCCGTATAAGCGCCCAGCGCGAAGAAGCCGGCTATGCCAATGTTGAACAGACCGGTGAAGCCCCAGTGGACGTTCAACCCAAGGCTGAACACAGCGTAGATACTAGCCATTATCAGGAAGCCCACAGAGTAGTCCGCAATGCCTGCTATGTCCATGCCTCTAGTCCTCAGGCGAGTGGCCGGCGGGTCCATCACTCAGGGCGATGATCACTTGCCACCTCCAAATATGCCCCTCGGTCTCACCATCAGCGCCGCGATCATGATTGCGAACGCCACAGCGGGTTTGTAGCTGGGGTTGATCCACTGGGTCGAGACCTCGGAGGACACTCCGATGATAAATGCCCCAACCAACGCTCCGTAGGGGTTGCCTATGCCTCCCAGGATGACGGCTGCGAACAACGGGATTAGGAATCTCCACCCCATAGCGGGTAGCAATTGCGCCTGAAACACCGCCAGGAGTATCCCGGCGGTCGCCGCCAGCACAGCTCCTATGATCCAGGTTGACCATATAACGCGCTGCGTGTCTATGCCGCTGACAAGGGCCAAGTTCGGGTTGTCCGCTGTGGCCCGCATGGCCTTCCCTATCTTGGTGCGGTTCAGCGCCAGGTAGACGGCCACCACCAGGATGACGGTCACTATCGTGATGAAGATGGCATCCGGAGGCACGCGCACATCCATGGCCAACTGATAGAACTTCCTGGTCTCCCGTGGATAGCGTTGTACGTCGCCGCTCCAGATGATCTGTACCAGCCCCCTCAGAGCAATGGCCAAGCCCAGGGATGCCATTGCCAGCGCCACGTTGTTGACCCCACGTTCTCTGAGCCGTCGATATACGACAACGTCCAAGGCTACTGCCATGCCTGCTATGGCGGCGACGGCTATGGGCAGAGCAATGAGCATAGGGTATCCGAAGGTGAAAGGGCCCAGGCCTTTGCCCTCTATCCCCAACTGAGGCAGAAGACTGCCGACTATGAACAGCGCAACGTAAGCGCCCATAGTCATGTAATCGCCGTGAGCTATGTTGGCGAAGTTCAGGATGCCGTAGACCAGTGTCAGGCCGATGGCGCCCAGGGCGATGATCGCTCCCAGGAATAGGCCGTTGACCACCAGGTTCATCTTCACGCCCGGGAGGAGTCCGATCGCCAGCGCTGCGGCCACAATCGCAATAGTGGTATACATGGGCGTCCACGCCAGGCCGATTCGTCTTGCAGCGCTCTTTATGGCAGTCATATCCGGTCAATCCAAAACGGGATCTGCTCATCCTCCAAGGTAGAGGCTGGCCACCTCCGGGTTGCTCAACAGGTCCTTGCCGGTGTCTTCCAGCCGGTTCTCGCCGGCGACCAGGATGTAACCCCTGTCCGACATTTGCAGCGCGTCCGCGGCGTTCTGCTCCACCAGCAGCATCGCCACGCCGGACTGGTTGACCTCGCGAATGCGTTGGAAAACAGCGCCCATCATTGCCGGGGACAGTCCAGCAGAGGGCTCATCCAGCAGTAGCAGTATGGGGTCGAGCATCAGGGCGCGGCCAATCGCCAGCATCTGGCGCTGACCGCCGGACAGCGTTCCGGCCTTCCGACTCGGCTGCCGCGCCAGGTCCGGGAACAGCTCGTACATATCTTCGATGCGGCCGCGATAGTCGTCGCTGCGAATAAAGGCGCCCATCTCCAGGTTCTCCCGTATGCTCAGATTTGGAAACACGTTGTTGGACTGCGGGACATAGCACAGCCGAGTCCGCACTATCCGCTCCGGTGGGTAACCGGATATTTCCGCGCCCTGGAACTTCACGCTTCCCGATCTGACCCGCACAAGCCCCACAATGGCCTTCATCAATGTGGACTTTCCGCAGCCGTTGGGCCCGATTATTGTGACCATCTCTCCTGCGTCAACAATTACGGATACGCTGTGCAGTATCTCCGTCTGGCCGTATCCCGCCACTATGTCGGACGCCTCAAGCAATGCCACCCGGCGTACCTCCCAAGTAAGCCTCCAGGACCTCAGGGTCCTGCTGCACCTGGCGCGGAGTCCCCTGGGCGATCACGGCGCCGTTGGCCATGACTATAATGGGGTCGCACATGGTCATAATGAACCTCATATCGTGCTCAATGATTACAAAGGTAATGTTGCGCTCAACGCTGGCCAGGAGGATGTTGGCCGATATGCTCCGGAGCAGCGTTCGATTGACCCCGGCTCCCGGCTCGTCCAGCAGCACCATCTTTGGTTCGGCCATCAGCGTTCGGGCCAGTTCCAGCAGCTTCTTCTGACCACCGGACAGGTTGCCGGCGTACTCGTCGGCCAGGTGTGTCAGGCTGAGCAGCTCCAGAACCTCCATCGCCTGGGCTTCTATGCGACGCTCTTCCCGGGAAACCCGCCAGGGCATCAGCCACGGCGCCCAGATCCGCTCTCCAACCTGTGGCGCGGGGACCAGCATAAGGTTCTCCAGCGCCGTCATGCGCTTCATCTCCCTGGGGATCTGAAAGGTGCGCACGAGGCCCAGCCCAAAGGTCTCGTGCATGCTCATCCCGTCAATACGCCGGCCATCAAAGAGTATCTGACCGCTGGTGGGGGATATTGCGCCGGACACAAGGTTGAACAGGGTTGTCTTGCCCGCCCCGTTGGGGCCAATTAGCCCGGTTATGTTGCCGGGCATAATCTGGAGGGAGCAGTGATCCACTGCTCGCAGACCTCCGAAGTCTTTCACCAGGTCGCGGGTCTCAAGAATTGGCGCTGTGTCGGTCAAGACGCCTCCGGTAGGCCGGCTCTCTCGGGTAGCCGAGTCACTCCGTAATGGTGATTCCCGTAGCCTATTATATTGAGACTCAGAGTCAACGGCAATAACGCTGCGCCTTTCGCTATCACACATATACCAACGATGCGCTGGTATTCCCGACATGTGTTGGTAACTGCCAACGCTGGTTGGGACACTACGCCATTCCTCCAGAAGCAGGAATGCAGACCCTCGTGATAGCGCATGCTAGACCCCTGCTTTCGCAGGGGTGGGCCGGTGGCTGACCCTGCGTTCGCGCCTCGTCACGGCGCAGCCCAGGTGTGATCAGAACCCTCACCCAGAAGATATCACCACTTGTAGAGATGCGCACGGCTGGCCCCATGCGCTATCTTGACTTTCGTCGACCGTGCTTATATAGTCCCTTAGTTGTAATTCCCGTTGGTTGAATGGGGAATGGGGATTGTGGAAGGTTGAGGCTGATTGTGTTATCATTAAGCGCAGCTTCCCTACAGGGGAAGTTGTCTTCTCTATGAGGAGGGGCGCGCCCGAGTAGCGCAATGGCAGCGCAACCGACTTGTAATCGGTAGGTTGGTGGGTTCGAATCCCCTCTCGGGCTGTAAAGCAGCAAGGAGTAGATGGGACTGGGAGAGGAAAGGGGGCTTGGCTGCCCTTTCCGCTGATGATAGACTAGCATATATATATTAGGAGGGGTGGGTGAGCGGCTAATACCACCAGACTGTAAATCTGGCGCCCGGAAGGGCTTCGTAGGTTCGAATCCTACCCCCTCCACCAGAGAGAGTAAAAAATTAGGAAACAGGTATAGCCCACATAGCTCAGAGGTAGAGCACGTTCTTGGTAAGAACGGGGTCACCGGTTCAACTCCGGTTGTGGGCTCCAGGTGAAACGTTTAAGGAGGTAACCCCGGCATGGCAAAGAGGAGGTTTGAGCGCACAAAGCCCCATCTCAACGTGGGGACAATAGGTCATGTGGACCACGGCAAGACCACACTTACCTCGGCAATAACTATGGTGCTGAACAAGCAGGGCTTTGGGAGCACGGCGTTCAGGAGCTTTGACTCCATAGACAACGCCCCGGAGGAGAAGGCCCGCGGCGTCACAATTGCCATACAGCACGTGGAGTACGAGACCGCAAACAGGCACTACGCCCACGTGGACTGCCCCGGCCACGCGGACTATATCAAGAACATGATCACCGGCGCCGCCCAGATGGACGGAGCTATTCTGGTGGTGAGCGCCCCGGACGGCCCTATGCCACAGACGCGGGAGCACATCCTGTTGGCCCGCCAGGTGCAGGTGCCCAGCATCGTAGTCGCCCTCAACAAGGTGGATGCCATGGACGACCCCGAGCTGCTGGATCTGGTGGAGCTGGAGCTGCGAGATCTGCTGAGCAGCTACGGCTTCCCCGGGGGCGACATCCCCATTGTACGGGTAAGCGCTCTCAAGGCCCTTGAGGCGGACGGAGCGCCCGACTCGGAGTGGACCCAGGGGATCCTTGACCTGATGCAAGCAGTGGACGACTACATCCCCGTCCCAGAGCGCCCCAAGGACCTGCCCTTCCTGATGCCGGTAGAGGACGTATTCGGCATTAAGGGCAGGGGCACGGTGGTGACCGGGCGCGTGGAGAGAGGCATGGTCAAGACCGGAGACGAGGTTGAGATCGTTGGGTTCGGGGAGGCCCGCAGGATAGTGGTGACCGGTGTGGAGATGTTCCACAAGACCCTGGACGAAGGCGAACCCGGAGACGCGGTCGGCTGCCTCCTTCGGGGTGTAGAACGGACTGACATAGAGCGCGGGCAGGTGCTTGCCAAGATAGGATCAATGAGGGCCAAGACGGAGGCCGATGCAGAGGTGTACGTCCTTGGAAGAGACGAGGGAGGCCGCCACACGCCGTTCTTCAACGGCTACAAGCCCCAGTTCTACATTCGCACCACGGACGTCACGGGCGAGATCTACCTCCCGACAGGTGTGGAGATGGTCATGCCCGGAGACAACGTGAACATGAGGATCAAGCTCATCAGCCCCGTTGCCCTAGAGGAGCAGTTGCGCTTTGCAATTCGCGAGGGCGGCCGGACGGTGGGATCCGGAGTTATAACCAAGGTGATAGACTAGACATGGCTAGGAGAAGAGGAGAGGTCAGGCCCATCATCACGCTGGCATGCAGCGACTGCCGGGAGCGGAACTATACCACCGTGAAGAACCAACGCAGCGACCCGCAACGGCTGGAGCTTGCCAAGTACTGCCCCCGCTGCCGCCAGCACAAGGCGCACAGAGAGGTAAGGTAGGCTACCATGGCCAGGGCTCCCGTTAGACGAGCGCTACGACCGGTCGGCTCCGAGCCCGCCAAGCGAGGGTTTGGGTTGCAGTTCTTCCGCGAGACGATCGGAGAGCTGCGGAGAGTGGTGTGGCCCACCAGGGAGCAGGCTACGCGGCTCACAATCCTGGTTATCATCATATCGGCGTTCGTGGGAGTACTGCTGGGGGCTGTGGACCTGGGTTTTGGCCGGCTATTCAGATTCCTGATCTAGGGCCGGAAGCCCATCTGCACGGAAACACACATGACAACAATAGACGAACAAAAGGGGCGCTGGTACATCATCCACACCTACTCCGGCCAGGAGGAGCGTGTGAAGAGGAACCTGGACCATCGCGTAGACTCTATGGACTTCCGTGAGAAGATATTCCAGGTGGTGGTGCCCACGGAGGAGGAGATAGAGATCAAGGGAGGACGCCGCAGGTCCGTACGGCGAAAGGTGTTCCCCGGCTATATCCTGATACAGATGGACATGGACGACGACAGCTGGCACGTGGTGCGTGAGACGCCCGGCGTGACCGGATTCGTATCCGCGGAGGACGAAAAGGAGCGGAGGCAAAAGCCCGTGCCTCTGGAGGAGCCGGAGGTAGAGCGCATCCTCAAGCAGATGGAATCGGAGGCCCCAAGGATGAGGGTGGGATTCACCCTGGGACAAAGCGTGCGTATTACCGACGGCCCGTTCACCGACTTCATTGGGGTGGTGGACCAGGTAATAGCGGACAGGGGCAAAGTCAGCGTTCTAGTATCCTTCTTCGGCAGGGAGACGCCCGTTGAGTTGGACTTCCTCCAAGTGGAGAAACTGTAGGGAGACGTGAATGGCTAAGAAAGTGCGCGCCATAGTCAAGCTTCAGATACCCGCGGGCAAGGCTACCCCCGCGCCCCCGGTTGGCCCCGCCCTTGGCCAGCACGGTGTGAACATCATGGCCTTTGTAAAGGACTACAACGAGCAGACCTCTAACAGGGAGGGATCCGTTGTCCCGGTGCACATAACCGTGTACGAAGACAGGTCTTTCACCTTCGTCACCAGGACGCCTCCGGCGTCCGACCTGATACGCAGGTCGGCGGGCATCGAAAAGGGAAGCACGACAGCCGGCGGCCAGTCCGCAGGCAGTGTGTCCAGGGACGCGGTGCGGGAGATAGCCCAGATGAAGCTGGTTGACCTGAACGCCCCGGACATAGAGGCAGCCATGAAGGTGATCGAAGGAACCGCCCGGAGCATGGGCGTTCAGATAGAAGACTAGACAAGAGGACACAGCAGGCCATGAGTAAACACGGCAAGCAATACCGGGAAGCAGACAAAGCGGTTGACCACGACAGGATCTACTCGCCAAGCGAGGCCCTTGACTTGGCCAAAGAGACATCCCGGGCGAAGTTCGATGAGACGGTGGAGCTTCACCTGCGCACAGGCTCAGACCCTCGCCACGCAGACCAACTGGTAAGGGGCGTTGCCCTACTCCCCCACGGGCTGGGCAAGGAAATACGGGTACTGGTCTTCGCCGCAGGCGAGGCGGCCAGCGCCGCTCGCCAGGCGGGCGCCGACTACGTTGGGGACGACGACCTGGTGCAGAGGATCGAGGGGGGCTGGCTGGATTTCGACGTGGCAATGGCTACTCCGGACCTGATGGGCAAGATAGGCCGTCTGGGACGCGTCCTTGGCCGTCGCGGCCTGATGCCCAACCCCAGGGCGGGCACTGTGGTGCAACCCCAGGACTTCGCCAGGGCAATACAGGAGGCCAAGCAAGGGAGGGTAGAGTTTCGCCTGGACCGCACGGCGATAATTCACGCGCCCCTGGGCAAGGTGAGCTTTGACACGCAGCAGCTCCTGGAGAACATGAACTCGCTGCTGTCCACGGTGGTCAGGGCTCGTCCGCCGGCTGTGAAGGGCCAGTTCATCAAGACTGCGTATCTAACCACCACCATGGGACCCGGCATAAAGCTGGATGTTCCCAGGATGTTGACAATGAGCGACTAGCGCTAACAACGCGTCGCCGTAGAAAGCGGGCGGCCTTCAGGCCTTAATCCGTGAAACGGACCCGCCGAGGCAGAACGTAAGGGACTAATCAAGGTCGCCACGGAAGTGGGGCTCCCCGATGTTCTGACTCGAGGAGCCCCAAGCTATTAGAGGAGCGTTATGCCAACTCCAGAGAAAGAGAATCAGGTAGAAGAGATACGGTCCAGGCTCAGCCGGTGTACCATTGCGATTGCCACCGGGTATCAGGGCGTAACCGCATCCGGCATGACGGATCTGCGGGCGCGGCTGAGGGAACAGGGAATAGAGTACCGGGTCATCAAGAACACCCTTACCATCAGGGCCGCCGACGCGCTGGGTAATGAGGGGATGGGCAACGTACTGATAGGCCCCACGGCCCTGGCCTTTGGCTACGGAGACGCAACGGCAGCCGCCAAGGGGATCCAGACGTACATTACGTCTGCCAGGTCGCCACTGGTTATTCACGGGGCGGTTATGGATGGGAGGGTCCTCACGGCGGGCCAGGTTGTGGAGCTGGCCACACTGCCGCCAAGAGAGGAGCTTCTGGCCCGGCTGCTGGGACAGATGCAGGCGCCCATTACGGGCTTGGTTACGGCGCTCAGCGGCCCTCTAAGGGGTTTTATCACCGTCCTGCAACGCGCATCTGAGCAGGGGCAACCGGAGGCCGGAGCATCCACCGCCGACGCGGAGGCGAGTCCCTAGCCGGACGCCACAGCCGATATTCCATTTCATCTTAAGGAGGAGAAGACCATGACCAAGGACGAGATTCTGGAGGCCGTAAAGGAGATGCCGGTTCTGGAGCTGGCAGAGCTGGTGAAGATGCTGGAGGAGGAGTTCGGCGTCAGCGCGTCAGCGCCAATGGCGATGATGGCGGCCCCCGCCGGAGCGATGGTCGGCGCGGCCGTGGCCGAGGTGGAGGAAAAGACGGAGTTCGACGTTATCATCAAGGAGATAGGCCCCAACAAGATAAACGTCATCAAAGGGGTGAGAGAGGTCACCACCCTGGGTCTCAAGGAGGCCAAGGACTTGGTGGAGGGCGCGCCCCAGGCCGTGAAAGAGGGCATCCCCAAGGACGACGCCGAGAAGGTCAAGGCCAAGCTGGAAGAGGCCGGCGCGGTGGTGCTAGTACAGTAGAGCGCGTGCAAGCCTTGCGCGCGCCAGGTAATGAGAGTACGCGCGCCATCCGAAAGCCGTCCCGCTGAGAGGAAGCCATGAACCGCCGCAAGGACAGAGAGCGCTACCAGACCATGCGGCGCGCAGACCCCGACTACCGGGGGGATACCTGCTTCTGCTCCGGCTGTCTTGCGCTGCGGGACGAGGAAACGCAGGACGCCGGATCCGGCGGGCCGGAACCCCAGCAAGAGTGATAACGGGTTGTGAGCATGACCCCAGACAGCGGACCGCCCGAGTATCACGTCAACAAGCTCAGAGACCTCCCGACGGCGGACCGGCCAAGGGAGCGGCTTCTCAACTATGGGCCGGAACACTTGAGTTCCGCCGAGCTCTTGGCCATCGTCCTACGCACCGGAACCCCCTCTGAGAACGTACTCAACCTTAGCATTCGTCTGCTGTCCCAATTCGGCGGGCTGGCAGGGCTGGAAAAGGCCAACCTGTCTGAGTTGACGCGCATCCACGGCTTTGGAGAGGCCAAGACGGCCCAACTGAAGGCGGCGTTGGAGTTGGGAAAGCGCCTTAAATCGCTCCGGCAGGACGAGCGTCCAACCATCAACTCCCCGGAAGACGTGGCAAATCTCCTTCAGTCGGAAATGGCGTTCCTGGAGCAGGAGTGCCTGAGGGTGGTGATGCTCAACACCCGAAATCACGTCCTGGGGATACCGGAGGTGTACCGCGGCAACGTAAACTCCGCCATCGTCCGAGCGGGCGAGGTCCTGCGGGAGGCGGTGCGCTCAAACGCCACCGGGGTAATCGTGGTGCACAACCACCCATCGGGAGACCCAACGCCCAGCAGTGAGGACATACAGGTCACGCGGCAGCTTGCGGAGGCCGGCAAGCTCCTGGACATAGAGGTCATGGACCACGTTGTGGTGGCCCAGAACGGGTTTGTCAGCCTGAAGAGGAACGGCCTGTGGGGCTGAACTGGGGAAGCCCTTCGGACCCCGACCCCCCGCGCCGTATGGCTATACACATGGAGGCAAGTCTTGGCTGAGAAGGTCTGCGCCCAGTGCGGCCAACTGAACCGGAGCCACGCCAACTACTGCTCCGCGTGCGGGGCGCATGGCTTTGCAGATGTTACCCTGGAGCAGGGAGTGGCCGGTCCGCCATACCTGCCGCTCACCCCCGAGAGCTACGCTCTGCGCCTGAGCATTGCGCGCATCATCATACTATCCATAGTGACGTCCGGTATGTACGTCCTCTACTGGCTTTACCTGACGTGGAAGCATCTTCAGAGCGAGACCGGAGATGTCCACTACCCCGTCTGGCACGCCCTGACCTTTCTGGTCCCCGTCTATGGCCTGTTCCGCATCTACAAGCACGTGGCGGTGATACAGGCTGTGTCGCAGAGGGCGGGGGTAGAGGCATTGCTAAGCCCCGTGTTGGCCGTGACTATGGTGGCCCTCTACTGGCCGCTGGGCATGCTCTCCGCGAATTCGGAGAGTATCGGCACGTCAGTCGTCCTGGGCCTAATAGGGCTTGCCCTGATCACCACCGTCGTCGTTCGAGCTCAAACCACGCTCAACAACTACTGGAGCAGCGTCAAGGGGGAGGCTCTTGCCAGCGTCCCTTTTGGAGCCGTAGAGGTCGTCTTCGTAATTCTGGTGCTAGTCATGCAGGTACCCCTGACCATCTTCCTGGGGAGCGGCGCCCCTACTACTCCCTAGACCATCGCCAGGGCATACGGCGCACGTCGGGCCACATCGGCTGCCCGGTGGCCTTGAGGTACAGGGCCACGACCAGTATCCCGGCTATGAACCCTCCTATGTGCGCCCAATATGCCACGCCTCCGCCCGTCGACCCCAGGGAACCCAGGCCGGGGAGGAGATTCTGCAGCAAGAGCCAGAACCCCAGTAGGAACAGGGCCGGCACCCTTATGACCGTGATGAAGAACGCTATAACCAGAGTGTTGATCCGGTTATAGGGGTACAGCAAGATGTACGCCCCCAGGATGCCTGCTATGGCCCCGCTGGCTCCTATTACTGGAACCCGGCTATCGGTGTCGATTGCTACGTGAGCCCAGGTGGCGGCTACTCCGCAGATCAGATAGAAGGCCAGATACGTCAGGTGGCCCAGCCTGTCCTCAATGTTGTCGCCGAAGACCCACAGGTAGAGCATGTTCCCCGCGAAGTGTACGAACCCGCCGTGTATGAACATGGCGGTGAACATGGTCAGCCAGGCCGGGTTGAGAGCATCCAGAGGCACGATTTCTCCCCGGCATAAAAGGCCGCCGGAGGCGGCGCGAAGGATCTGCCCGTCGCATACGGGGCCAAACTCACTCACCCCCTGGATCAGCTTGACGGGGATCAAGCCCCACTCGTAATAGAGCCTGGTCTGCCCTAGATCGCCCAAGGTCAGTTCGTAGAGGAACACCACCGCGTTGATGGCTATGAGAGCCATTGTCACGTACGGCTGGGTAAGCCGGTTGACCTCCGGGTCTGTTAGGGGTATCACGGCAAATCCCCCTGGGGGCAGCGCCTCGCTGCCGGCGCGTGGCGCGCCCGCCTATGGTTGAATCTACGATACTCCATCATGACACCCCCTGCGACCCACCCAATGATACGCCGGTATGATAGCACACCGCCCGCGTGAAGCGAGGCTCGCGGCGGAATATCGCTCCTCTCCCCGGTCAGACCTATTGACAAAAGCCTTTGGTGGGATTTAGCATCTCAACGCCATGCTTGAATTAAATGAAGCGGACCGGTGACCCTGCCGGGTGTGGCAGCAGGGTTTGACGCCCGAGTCTCAGTTTGGGACTCGGGATTATTTATACACGGCGAGTTGAGCCCTGCAGGCAAAGGATGAACATTGATGCCTGACATGCAGTCAACTGCCTTATCCGTGGATTGGAGGGCCGGCCTCCTTGGGAATTCGGCCATATTTAGGAGGGAGCCGCAATGCTGACCCAGGTTACTCCGCCACCCAAGTCCATGGAGGCATACCGTCCTCTGGTAGGCGACGAACAGGTAGATGAGGTCTACAGGCTGATAGAGCCTCTCCGTGGCGCAAGGGTCCTCCATATCAACGCCACCGCCCAGGGAGGCGGCGTTGCCGAGTTGCTCACCTTCCTGGTCCCCCTTATGAACGACGTAGGCATACACACCGAGTGGCAGGTCATGCAGGGCGCCGATGAGTTCTTCCAGGTCTCCAAAGCCCTCCACAACAGCCTTCAGGGAATGGACGTTCCCTGGACACCCGATATGTGGGAGACCTGGAAGCGTTACAACCGCCTCAACGCCGAACTCTTCGAGGGCGATTATGACTTTGTGGTTGTCCATGACCCTCAGCCCGCCGGCATGCTACACTTTCTCAAGGAGTCCGGCGCTGCCTCCAACGGCGCCCATTGGATCTGGCGCTGCCACATCGATACCACGTACTCACAGCCGGAAGCCTGGAGCTTCATGGCGCCCTACCTGAACTCCTACGAGACGGCCGTCTTCACACTCAAGAAGTTCGCGAAGCAAGGCCTCACGGGACCCCGGATATCGGTGATCCCGCCCGCTATAGACCCGCTCAGCGAGAAGAACACCCCCGTTTCGCAAGAGGTCGTCAGGGAGACGCTGACGCGCTTCAACGTGGACCCTGAGCGCCCCATGATACTCCAGGCATCCCGGATGGACGTCTGGAAGGACCCAATGGGCGTCCTGGAGGCCTACCACCTTATAAAGCCCCAGATCCCGGGCCTCCAGCTCGTGTTCCTCGTGGCCATTGCCGACGACGACCCGGAGGGTTGGGCGTACTACGACCAGACCTTAAGCGCGGCCGGGGGCGACCCTGACGTCCACATCCTGCCAAATATACTGAACGGCATCGGCAACCCGGAGGTCAACGCCTTCCAGACCGGAGCCCGGGTGGTGATTCAAAAGTCCATCAGAGAAGGTTTCGCCCTGTCTGTGACAGAGGCCCTGTGGAAGGGGCGCCCTGTGGTCGGCGGCAGGGCCGGCGGCATACCACTCCAGGTGATTCACGGAAAGACCGGCTACCTGGCAAGCTCCCCCAAGGAGTGCGCCAAGTGGGTCCTCCACCTGCTTCAGAACCCGGAGCAGGCGGATCGGCTCGCGCTCCAGGGAAGAGAGCACGTCCGGCGTAACTTCCTGGTCACCCGCTACGTAAGGGACTGGGTGAAGGCCTTCCGCGCCCTGGACGGCAGCAGCGAGAAGCTCCTTAGCAGAAGCTATAGCGCGGCTGTAGTCGAGGCCGCCGGAGGGGTGTAACCCGGTTCACGCATACCGGGCAGAGCCGGAAGCGGCATCTCCGCGGGACGGGTATTGCTATTTCCCGCATATATGGTATGGTGGGAAGGTTGTTGCTCTAAAAGCCCAGTGTGGCCTGAGCAACGCAAGAAAGGTTAATCGATAATAGTATGTTCGAACCGGGTGGTGGACAACGCCAGAGGCCTGAGCTACAGGTAGAGGAGGCCCTCAAGGGCATAGGCTCCGGCATCAACAACGTGATGCAGCGCCTGGGCGGCGGTGGCGTCAAGCTGATAATCATAGGCCTGATTGCCTTGGGGATTGTCGTATGGCTGGGCAGCGGCATCTACCAGGTGGGGCCACGAGAGCAGGCGGCCCTGCAGCTCTTCGGCAAATTCACCTCCACGGAAGGCCCAGGCCTCAAGTGGTACTTTCCCGCGCCCGTAGGGAAGCGCACCATTGTGGACGTGGGCGTGAACAGAAACATGGAGTTGGGGTTCTTCACCACCGGCACCGGGGCCGTCAGCGACCAGGCTGTAGAAGCCCTGATGATCACCGGAGACCTGAACATCGTCAACGTCCAGATGGTGGTGCAGTACCGTATAGCGGACTTGGAGAAGTTCCTGTTCCGCGTGGATGACCCCGGAGACGTGCTGCGTGACGTGCAACGCGGGAACCCTGAGGGGCGCACCCTGAAGGACGCTACAGAGGCGGCCCTGCGCCAGGTGGTGGGGCAGCGCAGCATTGACGATACCCTTGTGACCGGCAGGGAGCAGGTGCAAGCCGACACCAGAGCGCTGCTCCAGCAGATCCTGAACGACTACGACACGGGAATCGAGGTCCTGAACGTGGCGCTCCAGACGGTGCGCCCGCCTGACCAGGTCCGGGCCGCCTTCGACGATGTGGTCAACGCCAGGGTGGACCAGGAGAGCCGCATCAACGAGGCCAAGGCTTACGAGCAGGACCGGGTCCCCAGGGCCCTGGGTAGCGCCCAGCAGACGGTCCAGAGCGCAGAGGCCTTCAAAGCGGAGCGCATAGCCGTGGCCACTGGTGAGGCCGACCGGTTCACATCCGTTCTGGAGGAGTACCAAAAGTCCAAGGACGTCACCCGCCAGCGCCTGTACCTGGAGGCTATGGAGGAGATCCTCCCCGGCGTCACCATGTTCATACTGGCTGAAGACAGCGGCGGCAGCCTGCTGCAATTCCTTCCATTGACGGATGAGACAACGCCATGAAGATCATCGGATTAGTCCTGGGTGTCCTGATACTCGTGGCCGTCATGGCCCAGTTGGCCGGCTTCGGCGTATTCTATACTGTGGACGAGACGGAGTACGTGGTGATCACGCGCTTCGGAGAGGTCCAGAGGACAGTCACCGCCCCAGGCCTCGGGTTCAAGTCTCCGATAGAGACCACGGTCAGATTCGACAAGAGGCTGCTGCGGATTGACGTGCCCTCGGCCGGAATGCCTGACAGGGACAGCCAGTTCTTGGAGATAGACGCCTACGTGCGCTACAAGATCAGGGACCCAAGGCTGTTCCTGCAGAACCTGCGAGACGAGTCCACCGCAGGGTTGCGCATCGGCAACCTGGCGATCTCCGCCATCCGCGATGAGGTGGGTCTGAGAGACCGGAAGGACATCATTGGCGGTGAGCCCCTGACCCTGGATGACGGCACTATCATCGTCGACCCCAGAGAAACCGCGGAGGGCGTCCCCACCAGGGAAGCCATGCTGCAAAAGGTTCTCCGTGACCTCAAGGAGCGTGTGGAAAGCAACAGGTTTGGGGTGGACATCCTTGATGTGCGCATAAAGCGGGCAGATTTCCCTGCGGCGGCGGAAAACAGCGTGTTCGAACGCATGAGATCGGAGCGCTCCGTTCAGGCTCAGAGGCTGCGGGCCGAGGGTGAGGAGCAGTATCTCACCATCACCGCCGACGTGGACAGACAGGTGAGGATAATTGGAGCCAACGCCGAGCGAGACGCCAACATCCTGAGAGGTGAGGGCGAAGCCGAGGCCATCCAACTCTTGGCCGAGGCCTTGGAGCGCGACCCTGAGTTCTTTGCCTTCAGACGCAGCCTGGAATCCTACGGCAATTTCCTCCAGGAAGGCACCACACTGGTTCTATCCGCCGATAACGACCTCTTCAACTACCTGCAGGGGCCGGGCGGTGAAGCGGACTCGGACCAAGACGCCCGGTAAGAGAACCGGCAGCCTTCCGGCGCTCCTCTTCCCGACTCCCCGCGGCCTTGGGTATTTACGGCAACCATTCCTGCCCCCGAGCAGGAACCCATCCCACCTCCCCCTTCTGGATGCCCGCGGACGCGGGCATGACGACGGCGCTCGCGCCCCGCTCGTGTGGTTCGACATACTCACCACGAACGAGGCCTATCTATCCGTTCGCCCTGAGCATGCCAGAAGAGCGTGAGCGGGAACCAACCCCCTCCGTCATTGCTGCGAAAGCAGGACCGGCGCGGTGTTGGATACGGGGCGCCTCATAGTAAGAGGCGGTTGACCCCTGCTCCCCGTTTTCACGAGGACAAGCTTCGCAGGGATGGTTACGGTGGAGCGCGGCCTTGGGTATTTACGGCAACCATTCCTGCCCCCGAGCAGGAATCCATCCCACCTCCCCCTTCTGGATGCCCGCGTTCACGGGCATGACGACGGCGCTCGCTCCCCGCTCGTGTGGTTCGACACGCTCACCACGAACGGGCAAGGGCCGTGGGGGGCTACAGACCGTGGATGGGGAATATAAGGTTCTCCACCTCACGCGCTCCCTCTTCGGCGAACCGCCGGGCCCTCGACAGGACGCTGGGGTCTACGCGCGGCCCCTCCGCGTCCCTGAGAAGGCTCAGTCCGTACCGCTCACGGTACTCCCGCGGAATCTCGTCGGGCCACTCCTCCCCCAGCATGACCCCGTAGTCCAGGGTCCACCCGCGGGCCACTGCGGATACGTCATAGCCTCCGCCTCCAAATGCAAGCCACCTGGGGCACAGCTTCCCCAGCTCCTCAACCAACCTGACGTGCCCCTGAACCGTGAGGCCAAGCTGGGTTATGGGGTCGCGGAAGTGGGGGTCCATGCCCAGCTGTGTAGCAAGGACATCGGGGTTGAACGCCTTGACGAGTGGGACGACCACGCTATTCAGCGCCCACAAGTATATTTCATCGTTGGTGTGGGGATAGAGAGGGAGGTTTACGGAGTAGCCAAGGCCACTGCCGGCGCCCATCTCGTCCACGGAACCCGTGCCTGGGAAGAGATAGTCCCCTGACTGGTGCAGTGATATGGTCAGCGCCCGGTCGGAGTCGTAGAAGGCGTGCTGCACACCGTCGCCGTGGTGGGCGTCTATGTCCACGTAGGCCACCCTAAGTCCCCGCTCCAGCAGGTACTTGATTGCTATAACCGGGTCATTGAAGACGCAGAACCCTGACGCCCGGTTTGGCATGGCGTGATGAAGCCCTCCGGAGCAGTTGAAGGCCGCTTCAACCCGGCCCTCGGCCAGCATCTCGGCGGCCGTCAGGGAGGCCCCTGTAGACCAGGTTGAGGCTTCGTACATGCCGGGGAAGACTGGATTATCACCGTGGTCGCTGAAGTTGTAATCGGCCGGGTTGTAGACGCTCTCCCCGCGGCTCAGGCTCTGAACGGCGTTGACGTAGTCCCTGGCGTGGAACGTCTCTATCTCCTCCTCCGTGGCCCGGCGCGGCTCCACAAAGAGGGCGTTGGGCAGGCTAAAGGCCCCGTAGGACTCCAGAAGCTCGTAGGTGTAGCGGAGCCGCGTGGGAACCATCACGTGGTCGTCTCTGAGAACGTGGCGAGACAGCACGTCATGGTAGACGAAGGCGGCGCGGCGACTCACCATAGGACATCTCCTATACGGGCGTCCACCACACGGCGAAGCCGCTCCCCGGAACGCCGGACTTGAACGATGGTGAACTTGCGCGCGGTCATCGGCTCCTCCCGCCCCATCATACGAGTCCCGCAGGGTGAGCGCAAACGGTCGCGGAAAGAGCGCCAGGAAGGCCCGCATTTAAGGTAGAGCCGACAGGCAAGAATCGTAGTACAATTTGAGGCAGAGACGGCGATGCCGTCACCGGGTGGATGGAGCCTTCCATCCGCCGATACGCCCCACGGGTTCCACAGTGGCGCCAGGAGGCAGGACATAGATAGCAAGCGTCTGGAGGAGCTACTCAGGCAGGTGCAGCAGGGCCGGTTGGACGTGGGAGAGGCGCTGAATAGGCTGCGCGCCCTTCCCTACGAGGACTTGGGATTTGCCAAACTGGACCACCACAGAGACCTTCGCACCGGCTTTCCGGAGGTTATCTATGCCCCGGCAAAACCCTGGAGCAGCTGACTAGGATTGCCCTGAGCATGGCGGAGTCCTCCTCCAGGGTACTCATAACCAGGGCCGGGCCGGAGGCGTATGAGGCCGTCAAAGAGGCGCTGCCGGAGGCCAGCTACAACCCGTTGGCCCGGGCCATAGTGGTGAGACGGGACGAACCGGCCACTCCAACGCCCGGTGTGCTGATAGTGGCCGCAGGCACCGCAGACCTGCCGGTGGCGGAAGAAGCGGCCGTGACAGCGGAGCTAATGGACAGCGGCGTGGAACGGCTGTGGGACGTGGGGGTGGCAGGGATTCACCGACTGCTGGAGCGTCTGCCTCTATTGCAGGAGGCCAGGGTTGTGGTGGCCGTGGCCGGGATGGAGGGCGCCCTGCCGAGCGTGATTGGCGGGCTGGTGTCGGCGCCGGTAATCGCCGTGCCCACCAGCGTGGGGTACGGGGCCAGCTTCCATGGGCTTGCCGCCCTGCTTGCCATGCTGAACGCATGCAGCCCCGGGATTGCGGTTGTGAACATAGACAACGGGTTTGGCGCGGGCTACATGGCGGGCATGATCAACCTCTCCTCACCGCCCGGCGCGCCCGCGTAGCGGGCAATCCATCCTTGAAAGCAAGCAGGGGGGCCGGGTAAACCCGGCCCCCCTGCAACTGCCAAATCTTACAGATTCCTGGCCCCGGAGCAGCGACCCTAAGACGTGACCTCAAAGACGCCGTACATGGTGACATTGTGGGCAGGGAAGGTGCACACGAACTCATAGACGCCAGGTTCGGGGGCCGTAAACGTGACCGATCCGGTCTCCCCAGGGTCGATAAGCCCGATGCTGGCTATCACGTCAGGGTCGTCCGGCATGAGCCAGTCGGTAGTTGGCGCCAATACCCCTCTGGTTGTCACGTCGTCCTTGGTCCCTTGCTTGACCAGCGCCCAGTTATGCTGCTGTGCGTTAGCGTGATTGCTGAATTCCACTCTCACCGTGGAGCCGGTCTTGACCGTGAGCATATCCGTGTCGAACAGCAATTCGTCGCTGCGCACGGAGGCCAGCGTCAGTACAGCTACGTCGCCTGTCGGGGCGGCGGTGGTAGCCGCAGGCATAGTCTCGCTGGGCATGTCGGTTGGCTCTACCTCTGCCGCCATCGTTGCTGTTGGAGCCGTAGTTGCCGCTGGGGGCGTCGTGGCCGTGGGGGCGGTGGTGGCCGTTGGATCCTCGCTACCCCCATTGCAGGCAAAGCCTGCAATGGCTATAACTGCTACTGCTGCGTACAGGACCCACTCTTTTCTCATTTTTCCTCCTCCTTATAGGGACCCGGCATCAAACTCAACATGATTCTACAGATGGACCCAATATCCATCTGCAAGTGTGAAGTTTATCACAACGCGCGGGTGTGTTCAACACTTCACAATGTTGGGTATCCTTGATGTTTATTGGCAATGCCAATGTTGGTTGGAACGCCACTCCCCTCCCACCACATGGTTCGATATGCTCAGGATGAACGGGGTTGCGGGAGTCTGCTTTCGTGATGTAACCGCGGCAGCCGTGCCTTGCCTGGGATTCTTCGTTGCGGGGTTCCTCAGAATGACGGGGGCGCCAAAGTACCTGAGCAGGCCGATTCCGTATATAATGTGTCAAAACTTACCTATGGAGGTGGGCATGTGCTCCTCATTTGCACTCAAAGTCCTTTGCGTTCTCTACCCGGACCCCGTGACCGGATTCCCTCCGGACTACGCCCGCTCGGGCATACCCACCCTCTCCCACTACCCGGACGGCCAGACCCTGCCCACGCCCGCCTCCATCGACTTCACCCCGGGGCAACTTCTGGGGTCCGTGTCGAGCGGACTAGGGCTGGAGCAGTTCGTGACCGAGCGCGGCCACCGGTTCGTCGTCACCTCGGACAAGGACGGCCCGGACTCGGTCTTCGAACGTGAGCTGCCGGACGCCGACGTCGTCATCTCCCAGCCATTCTGGCCCGGGTACCTGACCGCAGAGCGCATCCGGAACGCGCCCAAGCTCAAGCTTGCAATCACCGCGGGCATTGGCTCGGACCACGTGGACCTTCAGTCGGCCATTGCAAGGGACATCACGGTGGCCGAGGTGACCTGGTGCAACAGCATCAGCGTGGCGGAGCACGCGGTCATGCAGATGCTGGCGCTGGTCAGGGACTACATTCCCCAGTACGGTTGGGTGATGAAGGGCGGCTGGAACATCGCAGACGCCGTCTCGCGATCCTATGACATCGAGGGGATGGACGTGGGCGTGGTGGCCGCCGGTCGGATTGGCCTGGCAGTCCTGAAGCGAATGAAGCCATTCGACGTGAATATCCACTACACCGACAGGCACAGGCTGCCCGCGGAGGTCGAGCAGGAGTTGGGCCTGACGTTCCACCCGAACGTGGAGTCGCTGGTGAGCGTGTGCGACGTGGTCAGCATCCACTGTCCGCTCCATGCTGAGACTGAGCACATGTTTGACGACGCGCTCATCGGCAGGATGAAACGCGGCTCATACATCGTCAACACCGCCCGCGGCAAGATATGCGACCGCGACGCAATCGTGAGGGCCCTGGAGAGCGGACAGCTCGCGGGGTACGCCGGCGATGTCTGGTTCCCGCAACCCGCTCCCAACGACCACCCCTGGCGGTCGATGCCCAACCACGCCATGACGCCGCACACGTCCGGCACGTCGCTCTCGGCGCAGGCCCGGTACGCCGCGGGAGTCCGCGAGATCCTGGAATGCTGGATGGACGGCCAGCCAATCAGGGAGGAGTACCTGATTGTGCAGGGGGGCGGCCTTGCCGGCACGGGCGCCCACTCCTACAGCGAGGGCGACGCCACCGGCGGTTCTGAGGAGGCGGCGAAGTTCACGGCCATCTGACGAGGCCACAGGCCGCTATGGGCCGGAGCTGATGACGCGGCTAGTGTAAATCAGGCGCGGCAGCGACCGCAGGGTTTCCAGTTTGGGGTCGTCGATGTTCAGGATGCGGGGCAAGCGAATGCTCTCCAGCCTTTGCAGGTACGGACAGCGCTTCTGGAAGGCCAGCAGCGTCAGCCTGTCCCCGCCGAGCAGCAGGTGGTCGAAGTCGCCGTCGTAGGTCTCCGCCTGCTCCTGAAAGGTCTCTGCCGCTTTGTCCATGAGCGCACGGGCCTGCCCCTCTCGCCGGCGTGCAAAACGCCCGGCCGAGCTGCCGCCCTTCTTGTGACGCCCCTTGACGAAGCGGCTGCCGACCTTTGACTGCGCCAGGCGCTCACCCTCGAAGACGCCGATGGCGTAGCCGCTGAGTCGCAGCAGCAGAACGAGGATGGCGCGAGGCCTGTCCAGGAGGGCGAGCAGCGGGCCTGCGTCCCAGCCGTCGAATTCAGCGGCCGCCTCGACCGGGAACGGCGGGAGCACGGCATGGGCCTCTCCGGCGCTCCAGAACAGGACTGCGCCGGTCCCGGATTCCCTCACTGCCGTTGCGAGCGATTCGTCCAGGGCAGCATCATCCGGCGGGACGGCGCCGGGCGGCAGGCAGAGGGTGCGGCCGCTCCTGGCCGGATCGTGCCAGGCGCCGGCAAGGCTGCGCATTGGGCTTATGGCTATGTCCCGATGCTCCATAAGTGGCTCCAGAAAATGATCCTGGGTATGGGATTTTCAGCGGTTGCTGGGCTGGGGGTTGCTCAACCGCTCCGGCGCTGGCGCCTCTACGCCAGC
Organism: Dehalococcoidia bacterium; assembly: GCA_965263185.1. Taxonomy (GTDB): domain Bacteria; phylum Chloroflexota; class Dehalococcoidia; order Lucifugimonadales; family UBA2985; genus JAPPHY01. The sequence goes on from OZ253588.1 coordinate 794,339, forward strand.
TCAACCACGGTTGCGCCGTCGTTGCGATTGCCCTCCTCCGAGGCGAAGGACCCGACATGGACGTGCCCGGCGAGGCGCTCGCGCAGGGCGCTGCGAAGCGCTCCCGTGCCCACTCCGTGCACCAGCCGCACCGACGACAGGCCGGCAAGAACCGCCTTGTCCAGGAAGCTGTCCAGCCGGTCCAGCGCGTCAGCCACGTGCATGCCCCGAAGGTCGAGGTCGCGCTCGGCGGGGACATCGACGGTGGGCGGCCTGACGGCTGTGGCTGTTCCGGGCTTGGGAGCGGCGGCCTCAACCCTCCGCTCGATTTCGTCAAGGGAGACCCTGATTCTCATGGACCCCAGCGCAAGCTCCACGCCGGTCTCACCCGACGGCTCCGACAGCACCTCCAGGGCTTGGCTTATGCCCCGCACGTTGATCAAGTCGCCGCGCCTCAGTGTGGTGAGCCAGTGGATGTGGGCAGCCTCTCCCCTCCACGCAGGCGATTGCAGCTCCCTCCTCACCTGCAAGACATCCTGCCGCTGCTGGTGTAGGGACGGGGCAGGCTGCGGCTGCCTTGTCGCCGGGAGGGCACGCTCCACGGCCCGCAGTCGCTGCCTCACCTCCTCTACCCTGGCCTCCAGCTCCCTGCGAGACTCCGCAATCATCAGGTCCCTCTCTTGCTGCAGTCCGGCAAGCCTGTCTTCCAACTCCTGCCGCAGTTCCCTGGCTTGCCTCAGTTCCTCCTGGGCCTCCCTGCTTCTCTCCATGGCCTGGCGCCGCTCGCTCTGGAGGTCGTTCAGCAGTCCCTCCGTCTGCCGGAATTCGCCCGAAAGCATGGAGCGAGCGTCGTCGATGACCACCTGTGGCATACCCAGCCTTGTGGCGATGGTGAGGGCATAGCTCCTCTCCGGTAGGCCGATGTTGAGCTTGTATGTTGGCGTCAGTGTGTCGGGGTCAAGCTCAACGCTGGCGTTGGTCATGCCGGGGCTGTCCTGCACAAATGCCGCAAGGTCACGGTGGTGGGAGGTGGCGATGGCGGGAACCCCGCGCCTGTGAAGCTCCCGGAGGATGGCCTTGGCCAGCGCTGCGCCCTCCTCCGGGTCCGTGCTCGTGCCAAGCTCATCTATGAGCACAAGGGACCGAGAAGTGGCGTGATCGAATATCTTGCCCAGGTTCTGGACGTGAGAGCTGAAGGTGGAGAGGGAGCGCTGTATGCTCTGCTGGTCGCCTATGTCCGCGTAGAAGCCGTCGAAGACGCTAATGATGGCCTCCCGAGCAGGCACGTGAAGCCCAGCCTGGGCCATCGCCGCCAGCAGGCCGGTCATCTTCAACGATACGGTCTTGCCGCCTGCGTTCGGCCCGGTTACCAGGATTATCGAAGAACCGTCGCCCAGCTGAATGGTGTTGGACACCACATTGCCGGCCAGCAGTGGATGACGGGCCTCGGACAGGAGGATGTACGGCTTCTCGGTCTCCACCAGCGCGACGGGCGATCCCTTGACGGAGGCCGAATAGCGGGCCTTGGCCATTGCCAGGTCAATCCGCGCCAGCATGTCCATACCCAGCAAAAGGTCGTCCTTCCTGTCTCCCACCAGCCCCGAAAGCTCGCGCAGGACGCGTTCCTCCTCTCGAAGCGCAGCGAGGCGCAGCTCCTGCCACTGGTTGCCCTGGGAAATGGCCGGGAGCGGTTCCACAAACAGTGTGGCCCCGCTGTCGGACACGTCGTGAACTATGCCCTGAACGTGCTGGCGCATCTCCGTCTTCACCAGGATCACCATCCTGCCCTGGCGCTGGGTAATCAGAGCCTCCTGCAGGACGCCCCTGGCATATAGCCCGCGCATCATTCTCTGCAGGGAGGACTCCAGCGTCCTGAAGGTCTCACGAGCGCGTATCCGCATCTCTGCAAGCTGGCGCGATGCCCCGTCCAGGATTTCGCCGTCCCGACCGATGGCCCTAGACAGCTGGCTCTCAAGGTCGCGGAAGTCTGGGATCTGCCTGGCGAGGTGGGAGAGTATGCCAAGGTCGCTCTGGGAGCCGACGACAGACCTGGCGCTTCCAAGGGCCCTTGCCGTGCCGGCCACGTCCCGGAGGTCCGGCCCTGATAACGTCGCTCCAAGGGCTGCGCTCTGCACCGGCTTGCGGACGTCCCTCGCGGCGCTGAACTCCACGTCCTTGCCGCGCTCAAGTAGCAGCGCCGCTTCCGATGTCTCATGCTGCCGCCGCTGCACGTCCTGATGGGTGTAGGCCGGCTTGAGGGACAGGGCCTGCTCTCTGGCCAGTGGTGTTTTGGTATGGCCCGCCAGACGCTCCATGACCTGCGGGAACTCAAGAAGCTCAAGCGCCCTTTCCCGGAGGTCCTCCTCCGGAATGCTGTTTGTATCGGTGTCCATGCTACCTTTGCTTGTGGGAACGTCCCTCTCAGCTTAGCAGTACAGGCGGGCTTGAGTCCAGAGAGTGTACGGGGTCTGGAGATAGCGGAGTTTTTGGTGTCGGTTGGATATTAGGTATGGACATGCTCCCCACGAGCGGTAAGAGGGCAGGTTTAGCATGAGCGGGTCCCGGCGCTCCGGCCCGGTTGAGATGTAACGCAAACGTAACGTCTGTGTAACCCCCGTGGAACACGTATGCCGCATGATTGCTGTTGCTATCGATACTGAGTAAAGGGGGACACTATAGGATGGATACAGGGAGTACCGCATGGATTCTTATGGCTTCGGCGCTGGTGCTGTTAATGACGCCAGGACTGGCTTTCTTCTACGGAGGCCTTGTCCGCGCCAGGAACGTCATCAACACAATCATGCTGAGCTTCATGAGCATGGCCATCATCAGCGTGGTGTGGGTGCTTTGGGGCTATAGCCTGGCGTTCGGCGAGGGCGGTCCGCTCATTGGCGACCTCTCCCTCCTCGGCCTAAAGGGGATGGAGCCCGGCGACGAGATGTTGTTCGCCGTCTTCCAGATGATGTTTGCCATCATCACCCCGGCCCTTATCACGGGAGCGTTGGTGGAGCGCTTCAAGTTTACAACGTACCTTGTATTCTTGGTGCTCTGGGTATCGCTCGTTTACGCGCCCATTGCCCACTGGGTTTGGGCAGGAAATGGCTGGTTGTTCGAACTGGGCGCCCTCGACTTCGCGGGCGGCACGGTTGTCCACATCAACGCTGCCATGGCCGCTATAGCCGCGGCGGTCCTAGTAGGCAAGCGGCGGAACCCCGGCGGGGAGCCCGGCAACGTTCCGTACGTGATCATCGGCGCTTCGCTTCTCTGGTTCGGTTGGTTTGGGTTCAACGCAGGCTCCGGCCTCGCGGCGGACGGCGTAGCCGTGAACGCGTTCCTCGTGACCAACACCGCGGCGGCAACGGCCGCGCTGACGTGGGGCATACTGTCGCAGATTCAACACAAGCGCATGAGCGCTGTGGGAGTCGCGACGGGAGCAGTCGGGGGTCTCGTCGCCATCACGCCTGCAGCGGGCGCGGTGGGGGTGATGGGCGCGTTGGCCATTGGCTTCGGGGCAGGCGTCCTCTGCTACCTCGCCGTGCTCATTCGCCCGAAGCTCGGCCTCGACGACGCGCTGGACGTGTTCGCGGTCCACGGCATTGGCGGGATCTGGGGCGCGCTGGCGACTGGCATCTTCACAGTGGAGGCATTCGCGGGCGTCAAGGGACTCGTCGAGGGCAACATTGAGCAGTTGGGCATACAGGCGGTGGGAGTTGGCGCGACGATTGCGTACTCGTTCATTGTCTCGCTCATCATCCTGTTCGCACTGGACAAGATTCCGGGGCTTGGCCTGCGCATTTCCGAGCGGGAAGAGGACGAGGGCCTGGACCTGGTATCCCACGGGGAAAGGGCCTACGTCAGAGACGGCGCAGACTAGGAGTAGTTGAAAGGTGGAAGCCAACCGCAATGAAGGCGGTTTGATTTAAGGAGGGTCTCATGCTGAAGGTTGAAGCGATCATCAGGCCGGAGCGAATAGGCCAGGTGACCCCGGCCCTGGACGAGGCCGGTTGCACCGGGTATCACTATACGAACATAACGGGACAGGGCCGGCAGGGAGGACTTGAGGTCTTTACAGGGCGAGGCGGCCAAATGGTTAAAGCCGCTGTGCCCAAGACCTTAATCACCACCATCATCCCGGACGAGCTGCTGGAGGCAGTCATCGATGCCATCGTTGGAGCAGCCAGAAGCCCCGGTGAGGGGAATATCGGCGATGGAAAGATCTTCGTGTCTCAGGTGTCAGAGGTGGTGCGGGTGAGGACCGGAGAGCGGGGGGAGATCGCAATCTAGGCCACTTGGGGCAGGACGCAGCTGATCCTGAAGTTGCTACAAGCGGGGTGGGAGCCGGAAGGTCCCCACCCCGCTTCCTTTTGCCCGCCCTGTCCGTGGACTACAGGCGCGTCTGCCCGTTCCCCTCGCGTCTCTGGCCGCGCAGCTCAAAACAGAGCTTGAGGAACAGCAGCGCCTCCCCGGCGGACGCCTTTGACCTGCCGTATCGACGGTCCACGAATGTGATGGGGATCTCCTTCACGCGAGCGTCGCCGCTCTTGGCAACGATCTCCAGGAGCAGCTTGAACCCCTTGGGACTCAACGTGGGAAGCAGCCCTTCCATGTGGTCTCGCCGGAAGGCGCCGAAGCCGGAGGTGAGGTCTCGCACCGGCAGGCCCACAATCAGGCGTCCCAACGCAGACGCGCCACGGCTGACGATCTGCCTCCACAGGGGCCAGTTCTGCACACCGCCGCCGTCCACGTACCGGGAGCCTACTACAATGTCGGCATTTGAGAGGGCTTGCAGCATCCCGGGCAGTTCCTCCGGGCGGTGGGACAGATCGGCGTCCATCATCACCCAGTAGTCGCCGGCGGCCTGCGCAAAGCCCGCGGCAACGGCGCTCCCCAGCCCAAGCTTTCCGGGCCTTTGTATCAGCCTTATCCGCGGGTCTTCCTCGCCCAGCTGACGCACCACTTCACAGGTGCCGTCCGGGCTATTGTCATCCACCACAATGACCTCATAGTCCCAGCCGGACTCCAGCGCCTCGCGGATGCCCTGGCAAAGGGGCTGGATGTTGCCGCGTTCGTTGTAAGTTGGAACAACTATGGAGACCTTCTCGCCGCCCTGGTTCATGCGCGCCTGCCCCGCTCTATAGAGCAGCCGGAAAACCGGTAGCGATTTTTGGCAATCCAGCCGTAGGCTGCCCGACCCAGGGCGCCCATTCCCGGAAGCCACAGCATTGGAGCAATGGGAAGCAGGGGTGGCAGCTTGAGGGCCAGCATTCTGAAGGCGTGGAACCCCTTGTAAAGACGGCCATTGCCCGCGTCCAGGTAAGCGGCGCGGCTCAGGTCTTCCCCGGACAGGCCATTGGGCGGCTCTGCCAGGGATTGCCAGGGAATCCACTCCACGCTATGGAAGAGGTCGGCCTTCGAAAGCCAACGCCGCGCCGCGGCGCAAAAGCCGCAATCCCCGTCGTAGTAAAAGACCCAGCCAGACTCATGCCGCATACTATTCGCCATTATACCCTCCCCACTGGAGCGCGCGCCATATCCCCTGCTTTGACCTCGTGTTAACCCGCGTCCAGTCTCCGCCATCGGCTGAGGGGGCGGCAGACCAGCCAGGCCCTGGCCTCTATTGCCCTCTGCGAGACCGGACCAAAGGAACGGCTGTCGGTACTCATATCCATTGCATCCCCCAAGAGGAAGAACTCGTCTTGCTTGAGGGCCCACTCGCCACCCTGTCCGTCCGATAGGAACGCCTCTTTCAGAGGCGCATCGTTGACCGTCAGGACCCCCATGCTGAGCCTTACCGTATCGCCCGGAAGGCCCACAACCCGCTTTATCACCGCTTTCCTCCCACCCAGCGGGCCGCGCGCAAGAACCACGTCCCCCCTTTGCGGGGAGCGCCGCAGATAGGCAAGGCGGTCAAAGAGCGCGTACTCCCCGGAGTCCAGCGTGGGATACATGCTCCATCCCGTAACGGTCACCCTGCGAGATGTGACGAAAGCCGCCGCATCATACAGCATCCTCATAATCCGGCGCAAAGGCATCCCTCAAGCTGCGCGAGTCTCTCACACCCTTGAGGATACCAGACCTGAGCGCAACGAGATACCCGGCGCATTCGGCATTCTCTACAGGTGTCAGCTACGCCCGCAGTCATCCCGCTCGTGGTGAGCATGTCGAACCATACGAGCGGTGTCGCGCGCCATTGCCAACGCCTGTTGAGAATACCACGCGCGCATTACCCCTTGGCAGCGCTCGCTCATTGCTTTAGACTACACCCCAGTTTAAGAATCAATCTTGTTAGGAGGTATACCCGTGTCCATATTCAGGCAAGCCGTCAGCGCAATTGCCAGTGCGCTCCCATCCGAGAAGGGCTACGCCCACTGCGACATCCCCTGCGGGATCTACGACCCCATCGCCGCCAAGATAGCTGCCCAGACCGTCCAGAAGATGGTTATGCGGATGCAGGCGCTGCCGAGCCCCGAGTCGGACGATGCCCGGGCAGCTTACGTAAACACCATGAGCCGCTTGGTGATGGTCAAGGATGAGCACGCCGAGCTCTGCAAGCGAGAGCTGCGGATTCTCTGGGCCGACTATGGCTGGCCCAATGCGCCGGAAGGCTTTGACCTGCACGGCTCCTTCAACGCCGCTCTGAAGCTGGCCGGCCGCTGCCGCCAGACCGTGGACATGGCCGCCAGTGAAGAGCTGGTAGCCGCTGTGGACAGCATCGCCACCGCTTTCTGGGCCACCAAGGGCGTCGAGTATAGCGACCCCATCGCCGCAGCCCGCTTCGGGACATAGCCCCGGATAAAAGGATCTTCCCCCGCCCTCCCCCCTGACGAAGAAGGAGGGCGGAGTAGGCCCCGTTCCCCTGGCGAAAGTGAAACCGCCGCGCCCTATATACATTCTGTGGTAACATATACACATGAAACTTGGGGCATTTGAGATAGAGGAACCCCTACCCAGGCTGAGAAATCTCCATGCCTTCGCCACCCTCCGCCCATGGGTGGACGTGGGAAGCGTGGGACGCCTCACCTTCCGCAGCTTGGAGCGCCACTTCCAGGCCAATGACCTGGCCAAGCTCGCCAGGCCCGGCGTCTTCTTCGACTTCACGCGATACCGCCCCACCATATACACCGTCGACGGACAGCGGCAGGTGACAGTTCCAACCGTCAACGTTCGTTACGCCCGCGGTGAAGGAGACCACGACTTCCTGTTTCTCCACCTGCTGGAGCCTCACCTGAACGGCGAGGGCTACGTTCACTCCATCGTAAAGCTCCTGGAGAAGCTGGACGTCAGGAGGTACTGCCTCCTTGGAGCCATGTATGATCTGGTGCCCCACACCAGGCCCATAATGGTGACCGGGGCGGCCACCGGAGAAGAGACCCTGAAACTCGTAAGGAGCCTTGGCGTTCACTCCAGCAGCTACGAGGGCCCCACCAGCATCGCCTCTCTGATCTCCCAGGAAGCCGCGAAGATGGGGGTTGAGACTATGGGGTTGATAGCCCACCTGCCACAGTACGCGCAGATGGACGTAGACCACGCCGGCCGCTTGCGCCTGCTGGAGTTGCTCTGCCAGCTGTACGACTTTGACATGGACCTGGAGAGGGTCAAAATGCGGGCCAAACAGCAGACCGAGGAGATATCCTCGGCTATGGACCGTAACCCGGAGGTAAAGGGGCTGGTGGAGCAGCTTGAACGGCAGTACGAGGACAGGGTCAGGAGGATGAGGGAAGGCAGACAGGACGTGGAGCCGGATCTCTCTTCCGAGGTGCAGGACTTCCTAGATCAGCTGGGCGACCAGTTCAGCCAGAACTGAGCCTCATTCGGGAGCGGCTTCACAGCCACGCAACGAGTTTCGCAATGCCTGAAGCCCCAGATCTGGAGGTAGTCAAGGACGTTCTCAACCAACGGATACGTGGTCTGGTGGTAGATGACGCCCAGGTCCTGAGGCCGCTGGAATTGCGCGTCCTGACCCCCGCCGATTTTGTCCAGGATGTCATCGGACGCTCTCTCCTGCAATTCAGCCGAAGGGGCAAATTCCTGCTGGCTGATCTCTCGGAGGAGCGAGCGCTGGTGATAAACCCCATGCTCACCGGGGCCGTTCAGATATGCTCCCCGTCTACGCGATTGGCCAAGAAGACGTCCTTCCTCCTGTCCTTGTCGGACGGGACACAGCTGCGCTACCTGGACGAGACCCAGATGGGCATGGCCTACTACGTGGAAGCCTCCCGGCTTGCAGAAGTGCCCCGGCTGAGCGAGCAGGGGCCCGATGTCCTGGACCAGTACCCCGCTCTCCCGGAGTTCGAGCGGCGGCTTCGCCGCTTCCAGGGGGAGATCAAGGGCGTGCTCACCAGGGGCCAGTTTCTCGCCGGCATCGGCAACGCCTACACCGACGAGGTCCTCTTTGAGGCAGAGATATTTCCGTTCAAGAAACGCCCCGCCCTCTCCGAGCAGGAAGTGGCCAGCCTGCACCAGGCCATCCCCAAGACGCTGCGCCGCGCCATGAGCGTCCTGCGAGAGCGCGTGGGCCAGGACACTCACGTCAAGGTTAGGGACTTCCTCTCGGTGCACGGCAAGCGGGGAGGCTTGTGCCCTCGCTGCGGCGGCAACATCACCACCATCGGCGCAAACCAGCGGCTCACCAACTACTGCCGCCGGTGTCAGCCCGGACTGCTGTTGAAGAACTGAGGCTGGGGAAAGCCTCGTGCGCAACGCCAGGATTTGCCTTACAATGGACTTAGGAGGACGCTGTGTTTGAATCTCTGTCTGAAAAGCTCAACACTGTCTTCAACCGCCTCTCCGGCAAGGGGCGACTCACGGAGAAGGATGTGGACGACGGGCTCCGCGAGGTACGCCTGGCCCTGCTGGAAGCCGACGTCAACTTTCGGGTAGCTCGTGACTTCGTTCAAAAGGTCCGCGAGAGGGCCGTGGGCAGCCAGACGCTGGAATCCCTCAGCCCCGGCCAGCAGATAGTGAAGATAGTCAACGAAGAGCTCATCGCCATCCTCGGAGGCGAGTCCTCCAGGCTGGCGGGCTCCGACTCCCCACCCTCGGTCTTGATGCTGGCCGGGTTGCAGGGATCCGGAAAGACGACAACCGCCGCCAAGCTGGCCCTCCATCTCAAGCGCGGGGGCCACAGGGTGCTGCTGGTTGCGGGAGACCTCCGCCGTCCGGCCGCGGTCGAGCAACTGGTGACCCTGGGTAAGCAGTTGGACGTGCCCGTGTACAGCGAGGGCCAGGGGGCCAGCGCGCTGGATGCGTGTCGGCAGGGGGTGCAAAAGGCTAAGGACACTGGGGCCGCATGGGTCATTCTGGATACCGGGGGCCGGCTCCAAATAGACGACGAGATGATGGAGGAGCTGGAAGAGATCAGGGGAGCCACGTCGCCTTCGGAGCTTCTCATGGTGGTGGACGCCATGACGGGCCAGGACGCCGTCAACTCCGCCCAGAGCTTTCACGATCGGATTGGCCTGACCGGCCTGGTTATGACCAAACTGGACGGCGATGCTCGAGGAGGGGCTGCCCTCTCCATCACCCAGGTAACCGGCCTGCCCGTGAAGTTCATCGGCACTGGGGAAAGGTCCGACGCCCTGGAACCCTTCCACCCCGACCGCCTGGCGTCTCGCATCCTGGGTATGGGAGATGTCCTGACACTGGTGGAGAAAGCCCAGGAAACCATAGACCAGGAGCGCGCCAAGGAGATGGAGCGCAAGTTCCGCAGGGCAACATTCAACCTGGAGGACTTTCTGGAGCAGCTCCACCAGGTGAACCGTATGGGGCCCATCAGCCAGGTGCTGGAGATGATCCCCGGCTTCTCCTCGCTATCGCGGCGTATGTCGCCGGAGGATCTTGACGGGAAGCGCATGAAGACAATGGAGGCCATAGTCTACTCCATGACTCCCAGGGAGCGCCGCGGCCCGGAGATCCTCAACGGCAGCCGGCGGCGGCGTATCGCCAGGGGCAGCGGGACCACGCCCCAGCAGGTGAACCAGCTGCTCAACCAGTTTCGACAGATGCAAAAGGTGATGAAGCAGGTATCCTCCGGCAAAATGCCGCGCGGCATGGGGGGCCTGTTCGGATAGAGCAGTCGCCGCGCCCCACTAATGCCCCACAATGCGGAGCCACTTCCCGCCCGTCTTTCCTGCGAAAGAAGACTTTTGCATAACTCTGGGTGTCATCCTGTGAAGAGACGCTCCAACTGTCATTCCGAACGGAGCAGAGCGGAGTGAGGAATCTAAAGGCTCTCACCCCCCACAAAGGTCCCTGTGGCTGGAATCCTCCCATGACTACGGCGCAACCTCTTAGATTCCTCGCTGCGCTCGGAATGACATCAAACGGAGCGTTGGGGCAGTTACGAAAGGGTCTCCGAAAGCGGGAAACCAGGCGCGGGGCGGGCTATGAGCTAACGAATGGGGTAGGCCTGGGGTTTACCTTCCCTGATCTGTGTCCGGCGGCATGTTCATCAGGGCCTGGGTGCGGGCTCGCAGCTGCCCCAGGGAGCCGAGCCCCTCTCTGGGAAGGAACACCGCGGCGAAGAGGGTGGGAGGGACGAAGAGAATGACGTGCATTGTAATGGCATAGGGAAGAGCCTGGCTCTTTTCGATGTCGAAGAAGCCCATTATGTATACCATCGCAGCCTCGAAGACGCCGATGGCCCCCGGGGTGGTTGGGATGGATGTGGCCACGAATATGGTGGCAAGAATGAGCAGCGCCGCCTGGGCCAAGGAGATGTCAATGTTCATGCCCAATGCTATGATCCAGCCACTGACTCCCAGAATGCCCCATTGAAACAGGCTGGCGACCATGGAAACCGCCATACGCGCCTTGTTGCGTTCCAGTTGGGCCAGGGACACGGCAAAGGTGCGCAGCGCTGGAAACCGATCTACAAACGGGATCCCCCTGCTGCCCCAGGCCATGAACCTGACCAGGATCAGGAGTAGAATGGAGAAGGCTACGCCCCCGGCAGCATAGCGGCCAAGCTGCCCCCCTCCGGGAACCAGAAAGAGGCCAAGGGCCAACAGGAGGGTTGAGGCCCAGACGTCCATTATACGCGTCATGCCCAGAGTCGCCAGGGCAGCGCCGCGGCTGATCCCGTCCCTGAAGATCAGGAGGGCCAGCTGGGTAGCCTCGCTGGCGATGCGTACGGGCAGGACGTTGTTCAGCCCCAGCCCCATGTTCTCTATCAGGAACAGCCTTCGCACGGATATGCGTTCATCGATGAACAGCACCTGCCACCTGTAGGCCCTGGCGACGTTGCTGAGGAGGAATACCACCAAGGCGAGGGCTAGTAGGTGAAGAGGCAAGTTTCTGAAGGTCTGCAAGACGTCATCCCAGGCCACTCCACGGCTGACGAGCCATCCCAGCGCCACGCATACCACGAGGCCGAAGGTTAGACGGATGGCCAGGGCTTTCTTGCTGCCGCTTCCGTAGTTGTATAGGTAAAGGAGTATTCTCACAAGTGACAGCCTGTTCAGACGCACGGCAAGGCCATGCGCCCGCAAGTATATACTATGTTTCGAGTGTGACGCTACAGTCCGCCCCAGAGCGTCCTACACGCCTGCGTCTGTGTAGTGGGAAGCCCTCCTCCCCCTGGATGCCCGCGTGCGCGGGCATGACGACTTTGGGGCGGACACGGTTCCGTTCATCCTGAGCTTGTCGAAGGGCGTGAGCGGAACGTGTGGGCCTCCCCAGCGGCCCCGCTCAAATGGTTCGACAGGCTCGCCACGAACGGGCCTCCCATCCCCTCCTCCCGCTGGATGCCCGCGTGCGCTGCGCCTTATGGCAAACCAGGGGAATACGGAGTATAGTGGACGTAGCGAGTCTAGGAGGAAGGATTATGGAAGAGCAAAGGCTGGAAGAGCAAAAACCGGAAGAGCAGAGGCCAGGTATGAGCTTCACAAAGCGTCACCGCTGGTCCGGACTCTGGAACGGCGTGGTTATAGGCATGGGGCTTTCCTGGATCATCGCGGGACAGCTTCTTGGCGCATTCCCCCTGGCTTTGGGCATCATCATGGAGGTGATGCAGCGCAGGGGTCTGAGTGGCGAAGGGTAGCCCAGGACTCCACGCCTTTTAGACATGGAATCCGGCCCGCGAACGCGGGTTGGCCTCTGCGCATCGGCTTGTGAAGGCGCAGGAAACCTGCTAAGATTCTCATCGTAATATTCCCAACCCGTGTTGTTGAGCCGAGCGTGTAAATACCGTAGAAGAGGTGGACATCTGTGTCGAAGATCAACGTAGCTATTATAGGGGCGGGCAACTGCGCATCCTCCTTGGTGCAAGGGATATACAAGTACCAGGAGGCCGATGAGGACGCCTTCATTCCCGGACTCATGCACACGGTATTGGGAGGCTACCACATATCGGACATCAACCTCGTTGCCGCCTTCGACATCGACAAGAACAAGGTAGGCAAGGACCTGTCCCAGGCTATCTTCACCGCGCCGAACAACACCGCAAAATTCGCCGACGTGCCCTTTATGGACGTGCCCGTGGAGAGGGGCATGACCCACGACGGCCTTGGGAAGTACCTGTCCCAGGTGATTGTCAAAGACCCAGGCTCCACCGCGGACATTGTCAACATACTCAAGGAGAGAGACACACACGTGGTGGTGAACTACCTGCCCGTGGGAAGCGAGGAGGCCACCAAGTGGTACGTGGAGCAGGTGCTGGCGGCAGGCTGCGGCTTCGTCAACTGCATTCCGGTATTCATTGCCAGTAGCAGAGAGAACTACTGGCAAAAGCGGTTTGAGGAGAAGAACCTGCCCGTGATAGGCGACGACATCAAGTCCCAGTTTGGGGCTACCATCACCCACAGGGTCTTGACACGCCTCATGCGGGAGAGGGGGGTCAAGCTGGAGAGGACCTACCAGCTCAACTTTGGAGGAAATACCGACTTCTACAACATGCTGGAGAGGGAACGGCTGGAGTCCAAGAAGATATCGAAGACCAACGCGGTGACCTCTCAGTTGGACTACGACCTGGGGCCGGACAACGTACACGTAGGCCCCAGCGACTACGTGCCCTGGCTGGCAGACCGCAAGTGGTGCCACATCCGGATGGAGGGACGCACCTTTGGCGATGTCCCGATAAACCTGGAGCTCAAGCTGGAGGTGTGGGACAGCCCCAACTCCGCCGGCGTGGTGGTGGACGCAATACGGTGTTGCAAGCTGGCCTTGGACCGCGGCATTAGCGGCGCTCTCAAGGGCCCGGCCGCCTACTTCATGAAGTCGCCTCCCATTCAATACTCCGACGACGAGGCGCGAAAAATGGTGGAGAGCTTTATAGACGGCGACTAGGCGCCTTGCACGCTGGACGCCCTGCATAGCTAAATGAAAATCGGTCTGGTTTCCCCTTACGATTACGCCTACCCCGGTGGCGTGATGGCTCACATCTTCCACCTGAGCCAGCACCTCATCAAGGCCGGACACGAGATCAAGATCATTGCGCCCCTCTCAAGCCCCCCGGCCATCCTGGACAAGGGCTTTATCCGGCTGGGCAGGTCCGTCCCCGTACCCACCGGCGGCTCCACGGCTCGCATATCCCTATCGGTATGGCTGGAACCGCGTATCAAGCGCCTCCTGAGGGAGGAGAGCTTTGACGTCATACACCTGCACGAACCCCTTGCGCCCGTCATCCCGTTGCTCATTCTGCATCTCTCCCAGGCGGTGAACGTGGGGACTTTTCACGCCTTCCACGGCAGCAGCCGCGTATACTGGCTGAGCAAGCACATGCTGAGAAGGTCGCACGAAAGGCTGGACGGCAGGATTGCCGTTTCCAGTCCCGCGTTGGGCTTTGTAAGCAAACACTTCCCCGGCGACTACCGGGTCATTCCCAACGGGATAGAGTTCAACCGGTTCTCCAAGCCGGCGCGACCTCTCCGAGACTTCCAGGACGGCAAGCTGAACATCCTGTTTGTAGGACGGTTGGAGAAACGCAAAGGGCTGCGATATCTCCTGGGAGCATACGGCAAGCTCAAGTGGAAACATCCAAACACTCGGCTCATTGTGGTTGGCCCCGGCAACCCGGAGCCGGAGGCTTACCGCTTCATCGCCGAGCGCAACATCGAGGACGTTGTGCTGGTCGGCGGCGTGTCCTACGAGGACCTGCCCCGCTACTATCAGGCCGCGGACATATACTGCTCGCCCGCCACCGGCAAAGAGAGCTTCGGCATAGTCCTGCTGGAGGCAATGGCGGCGGGCAAACCCATAGTCGCCACGAACATAGAGGGGTACGCATCGGTGATGTCCCACCGCGAGGAGGGCCTGCTGGTCCCACCAAAGAACGAAGAGGCCTTGGAGGAAGCCCTGGATACCCTTCTGACGGACTCCGCCCTCCGGGAGGAGATGGGCGCCAGGGGGACCCAAAAGGCGCCCCACTATGACTGGGAACAAGTAACGGCCAGGATAATCGAGTACTACACCTACCTCCTGGACCGTCGCAGCGTCGCCAACTCTACGGACCTTCTGCAACAGCAGGAAGGGCCCATCCTTTCCTGAACGCCATGCCTTCATGGCAAGAGTGCAGGACACAGGCCCGCAAGGCCTCCACCCGCTACCTTGAGGAGCCACTGGCGCGCCTCCTGAAGGCGATGGGCCTGTCGCCCAACAAGGTGACAATTCTTGGCCTCCTGACCGGCGTAGCTTGCGCCTACCTGCTCAGCATGGGTAACTTTGTTGGCGGCGGCGCCCTGCTCATTCTGGCCGGCGTGATGGACATGGCCGACGGCGCCCTGGCGCGGCGCTACGGCACCGCCAGCCCGCGAGGCGCTCTCATGGACTCCACCATAGACCGCGTGGCGGAGGCTACGGTCTTCCTGGGCCTTCTGGTGTTCTATTTAGACCCCCTCTCTATTCCGGAGGCGCTGCTGGTAAACCTGGCGTTGTTTGGCTCTTTCATGGTGAGCTATCTGCGCGCGCGGGGAGAGGGGCTGGGCGTGGATTGCAAGGTGGGCATAATGACCAGGCCGGAGAGGGTGTTAGTCCTGGCGGTGGGCCTTCTGATAGGCCAGGCCGCCATAGCCCTGGCTATCATCGCCGCCCTGTCCTTCCTGACCGCCATCCACCGGTTCTGGCACATCTACCGAGCGCTGCCTAAAGCGTAGAGCGCCGCGCATATGGCCCGGAATATCCCCCATACCATGAACGGAGCGATGCAACAATGCCCAACCGCAGATTGCTCCTGGTTCGGCATTGCCAATCGTCCGGTCAGCGTCCGGACGACCCCCTGACGCCGGCCGGATTCAGGCAAGCCGAGTCCCTCGTCGACTTCCTGTCGGACAAGCAGGTGGACATTGTGGTGTCCAGCGCTTTCAGACGCGCCCGGCAGACCATCGAACCATTTGCCGCGTCGGCGGGATTGACGGTCCGGGTAGACCCACGGTTGAACGAGCGAAGGCTCTCGGACGCTCCAATAGCGAACTGGCAGGAGGTGGTCCGCGCCTCCTTCGCGGACCTGGACCTGCGAGCGCCCGGAGGCGAGTCGGGCCGCGAGGCGCTGGAGCGCGGCTGGGACTGCCTGAACGAGCTCCTCAACGGCGGCCACGTCCTTCCGATGGCGGTGACTCACGGGAATCTCATGAGCCTGGCGCTTAGCTCTCTGGATCCCGCCTTTGGCTACAGTGGATGGGAGTCGTTGTCCAATCCGGACGTATACCTTTTGCAGGACTCCGGAGACGACCGGCTGACCTTTGAAAGGTTGTGGGCGTATCCGACACTTGTGGAGAATACGTAATCCGAGGGTTTGTTGACATGGAGCGGCCTACGGATATACTCTAGCGGCGGCCAGGGAACGCTTTGGGCGCTGTGTTCTCCACGACAGGCTCATTCCTCCGCTGACCTCAACCTTTATCGCACTTAGGCTCAGGGAAGGAAGGGCCAACGTTGCAGGAGAGCAAACCAAAGATCTTCTATGGCTGGTGGATTGTCTTGGCGGCATTCCTGCTCCTCACCTTCACCAGCATGACCGGAGGCTACGGCCTCAGCCTGTTCTACAAGCGCCTCACCGACTACTTTGGCTGGGGCCGGACCGCGCTGGCGGGGGCCATCTCCCTCTCCAGGCTGGAGGCTGGGTTCCTGGGAGGACTCGAGGGGTTCCTGGTCGACAAGTTTGGGCCACGACTCATGATTCTGCTGGGCATCATCCTGACCAGCATCGGCATGGTACTCCTGTCCCGCATCAACACCCTGCTGGCCTTCTACGTCATTTTCATCCTGATGGTGACTGCGGGGCGGAGCCTCAGCTCCATGGTTGCCATTGACACCACGGTGGTCAACTGGTTCATCCGGCGGCGAGGAACGGCCTTCGGAATGCTGCGGTCCGCGGTGGCCGTGGGAGCGGCCGGAGTGATAGTGGTTGCGTGGTTCATCGACGTGTACGGCTGGAGAGCGGCCTTCGTCGCCACGGGCATAGGGACGCTTCTCGTCGGAGTGCCGACAGCCCTAGTGATGAGGCACAGGCCGGAGCATTACGGCATGCTCCCGGACGGCAACACGCAGGAGCCGGCGCGCAGCCAGCCAATGGACATCCAGGGCGGGTCCGAGGAGACGGTCGCCGTTCCTGAGGTGGAACGGGAGCCGGACATAGGCATGACTGTAGCGCAAGCCTTGAGGTCCAGGCCGTTCTGGACCCTCTCATTCGGGTTTGCCATACGGCTCTTGGTGACCGGAGCGGCGACCCTTCACGCGATCCCACTGGTGGAGGACCTGGGGTACTCCACGGCCACCGCCGCCGCCGTCCTTGGCTCTATGGGAATGGTCAGCATAATCGGAAGGCTGGGCGGCGGATTCCTCAACGATGCCTTTGGCACCAAGATAGTGGCCGTAGCCAGCGTATGCGCCCTCGCCGTCTCCTGCCTGGTCATCGCCTACGCCCAGAACCTTTGGCACATATTTTTGTTTGTGGCCCTGTACGCTCCGTCCTACGGCTGCTCCGCAGCTACAATGCCGGCCATCAAGGGCGACTACTTTGGACGAAGGTCCTACGGCACAATCCTGGGCCTCTCAGGGATGGCGCAGATGGTAGGGTCCATGCTCGGCCCCGTCTATGCTGCGTACGTGTTCGACGTCTCGGGCAGCTATCGCTTTGCCTTCCTCAGCTTTGCGGCGCTGCTTCTGATCTCCGCCGCGCTCTTCATGTCCCTACAGCGGCCCCGCTACCGCTGAGGCCGGGCCGCTCCCGCTCACGCCCTTCGACACGCTCAAAGCCTGCCCCGCACTTGATACGGGGATGAGTGACGCGTCTCACCCCGCCGATTCCAGTACCAGGTTGCCGTAGCCGTCCACGCGGGCGGTCCAGCCGGGTGGCAAGACGGTGGTCGCGTCCATCTGGAAGACCAGGCCCGGCCCGGCGAAGGCGTTGCCGGGGAGCAGGCGCGATCGGTCGTAGCAGCGGGTGGGCAGCGGCTTCCCGTTGAACACCACTGGCCGCTCGTCCACTAGGGCCGCCGACGGGTCACTGCCACCCTCCTCCATTGGCGTGACAACCGGCTTCTCCACCGGGCCGATTGCCTTCAACCGGGCCGCGACCACCTCCGTCGGCTGCGACGGGTCGCTGTGGCCGTAGCGCCGGCGATGGGCGCGATGGAAGCGGCGCGCCGCCGCCCCGGCTACCCCAGCCCCCAGCGGCGGGCATGGCGCCGTCAGCTCGTAGGACTGGCCCACGTACCGGACGTCCAGGAATCGCTGAAACCGCAGCATAGCCCTGCCGAATCCCTCAGCGCCCAGGTCCTCCCGCGCCTGTTCCTCCATAGGGCGGAAGGCCTTTCCCAGCACGTCCGCGTCCACCTGAGACTCCTGTAGCAGCAGTGTGTGGGAGTAGTCCTTCACCACGTCGGCCATAGCTGCGCCCAGGGCGGAGAGGACGCCGGGGTGAGGGGGCGCCAGGACGCGGGTCATACCCAGGCCCTCCGCCAGGGCGCAGGCGTGCATGGGACCTGCGCCGCCAAAGGCCACCAGCATGAAGCGGCGAGGGTCGAAGCCCCGCTCCAGGGAGATGGCGCGGAGGGCGCGCTCCATAGCCGCGTTGGCGACTCTCAGGACGCCCTCGGCGGTTTCGGCGGCGTCCTGGCCCAGCTCCGCGGCCAGCCTGTTCACGTAGAAGCGCGATCGCTCCACGTCAAGGGACATACGTCCGTCCAGGAAGCGGCCTTCGTCCAGTCGGCCCAGGACCAGGTTGGCGTCCGTCACCGTCACCTGTTCGCCGCGGCCGTAGCAGGCGGGCCCCGGGTCGGCCCCCGCCGACTGCGGGCCCACCAGCAGCGCGCCGCCGGGGTCGACGCGGGCGATGGAACCTCCGCCCGCCCCCACCGTGTGTATGTCTATGGTGGGCATACGCATTGGATAGCCCCCAATCTGCGCCGAGGCGGTCTCCTGAACCCGGCCGGGGCAAAGGGAAACGTCCGTGGACGTGCCGCCCATGTCAAAGGTGATGACCTGGGAGAAGCCCGCTTGGGACGCCAGGTGAAAGGCTCCGACCACGCCCCCGGCAGGGCCGCTGAGCAGCGTGCGGACAGGCTCCTGCGCGGCCCTCTCCGCCGAAAGGCTGCCACCGCCGGAGTGCATGATGCGCAGGCGCGGGCCCAGGGCATCGCTCAGCCGCCGCAGGTAGCGGGCCATGGGCGGGCCCACGTAGGCGTTGATCACCGCTGCGCTTGTGCGCTCGTACTCCCGGTACTCCGGCAGCAGGTTGCTGGACACTGAGAGGAACATGTCTCCGCCCAAGCCGTCCAACGCCTCTTTGAGCAGCCGCTCGTGCGCCGGGTTGCGGAAGGAGAACAGGAGGGACACGGCGACCGCCTCGGCTCCCCCCTCGCGCGCCAGCCGGGCTATGCGCTCTGCATCCCCGGCGCTCAAGGGGACGACGACCTCGCCCCGGCTACCTACGCGCTCCGGTACTCCAATGCGCAGCTCCGGCGGCACAAGCTGGGGCGGCCGCTCCACCCCAAAGTCGTACAGCGCCGGACGGTTCTGCCGTCCGATCTCAAGCATGTCCTCAAACCCCTCCGTGACCAGGATCGCGGTGCGGGCGCCCTTCCGTTCCAGCAGGGCGTTGGTGGCTACGGTGGAGCCGTGGGAAACCTCGGCATCGGGCGGCGCTTGGAGGTCCCGCAGCCCTTGCATCACGGCGTCTGTTGGGTCCGCCGGCGTGGAGGACGTCTTGAATACCCTGAGCCTGCCCTCGGCTATCAGGGCAAAGTCGGTGAACGTCCCGCCTATGTCTACGCCCAGGATGGTTTTGCTCATCTCATCGTGAATCTATGGAATATGGAGCGATTCGTCAAGGCGCGCCTCCCGGCGTTGGTGGAAAAGTTTCTGCGAAATGCAAGCTAACACGTAGCAAATTCCATTGACGATACACGACTATAATGGTACATTATTTGACGAAGGAGGTGAGAACGTGAGAATACACCCACAATCTATGCTGACTGTTAGGCGTTTTATCCGGAAACCTGTTGCTCTTGTCGCTCTTTTGCTAGTAGGGACACTCCTCTTCTCGGCCTGTACCGGAGAAATGGGGAGTCCGGGCGCTCAAGGCCCCCAGGGGCCTGAGGGAGGCCAGGGACCCCAGGGAGTCCAGGGACCTGAGGGAGCTCAGGGACCCCAGGGATCTGAGGGATCCCAGGGCCCAGAGGGACCTCAGGGATCCCAGGGACCAAAAGGCGACCCCGGAGGGCCAATAGGGCCTCAGGGCGACGAGGGAGAAGTGGGTCCGGAGGGACCAGAGGGACCTGAGGGACCACCAGGACCGCGGGGGCCACAGGGAGAGCCGGGGACCCCAGGCGGGCCTCCTGGTCCGCTGGGACCACAGGGACCAACCGGCCCGCAGGGACCGATTGGAGCTCGCGGAGTACAGGGTGAAACCGGCCCGCAGGGGCCGACTGGCATCCAGGGCTTACCAGGAGAGCAAGGGCTGATTGGTCCGGTCGGAGCGCAAGGACCCCAGGGCGGCCAAGGCCAAGCCGGGCCGACAGGCGCCACGGGACCTCAGGGACCGGAAGGTCCGGTGGGCGCCCAGGGACCGGCGGGACAGCGCGGGGCTCCCGGACGTGAAGGCGCAGCAGGGCCTCATGGCCCACAGGGAATCCAGGGCGACCCAGGGGTGGCCGAGCTCAAAATCGTCACGGAACCAGTCCCGGCGAGTGACGATCTACTGAAAACGGCAACAGCGGAATGCTCAGATGCCGGAGAGGAATTCTCAGCAGTCTCCGGTGGAGCCAGGCTTTCAGGCGTAACCGCCGACGTAACCATTATTGGAACCTACCCCACGGGGAATCCAGGCGAGGTGCCGTCTGGGTGGATAGCAGAAGCCAGATACAACGGGAGCGGTGAATCAGGAAGCTGGGGGCTTACCGTCTACGCGGTGTGCGCCATCGTCCAATAGGACAAAGCGCTACTACGCCTCGCGCAGCCGCTTCTAGCGCGTGAGGTGTGACGCAGCGATGGATGATCCGGAAGGGTCTGTGTGAGAGGGGCCGGCATAAGCCGGCCCCTCTCACCGTCTCTAGGGCCCTGCTCATCCCGTCGTGGAGATATGGAGGACGGGGGCAATTCGTCAAGGCGCGCCACGGACGGCTCCCGGCCTGCGAAAGGCCAGGTACACGCCTGACAACGCCAGGACGCCACCCGCCACGCTGGTGGGAGGAGGCGCCTCGCCAAGCACGATCCAGGCCAGGATCGTAGCGCCGACGGGCTCCGCCATCACCGCCACGGCCACCAGCGTGGCGCTCACTCGCCCAAGCGCCCAGTTGAGGGATGAGTGGCCCACAAGCTGAGGCACAAGGGCAATCAGCGCCAGCATCAAGTACGTTCTTGCGCCGAAGCCGCTGAGTGGAGCGCCCGTTATGACTACTGCGGCCAGGAGCATCAGCGCAGAAGCGGGGTATACAATAGCGATGTAGCTGATGTTGGAGAGGTCTCGCCTGACCCGTCGGCCAATCAAGAAGTAGGCCCCGGCGGCCGCCGCTCCAACCAGGGCCAGGAGGTCGCCGTAAAGCTGGCCTCCCCCTGCCGCCCCGTCTCCCCCGGCCAGCACAACGCCACCCACAATTCCCAAAGCGATTCCTCCCGTCACCGCCGGCGTGAGTCGCTCACGGAAGGCCACGCGGGAGACCAGCGCAACCAGCAGCGGGCTGGTGGTCACCAGCGCCACGGAGCTTGCAACTGAGGTGAACTCCAGCGATGCGATCCACGCCACAAAGTGGAGCGACAGGGCCAGCGCAGACGCCACGCACCAGAAGAGCTGCGAACGGCTGACGGAGCGCAGACCACGCCGGTCTACGGCCAGGGCCAGGGGAGTCGTCACGAGGCCAGCTATGCCAAGCCGGTACGCGGCGATGACCAGGGCGGGGGCGTCGGCCAGCCGAATCAGGACCGCCGCGCAGGAGACGGCCGCGACCCCGGAGGCGACTACGCTATAGAGAAGTATTGGACGCACTTGCCGCAGCTTTGATGGCCGTGGAGCCAAACACCAGTCGAAGGTATATTACAGGGAGAGGTTGCCGTGTCAAGCCGTTCTCCGTCACGCGTAAGGGTCTGGCCGGGAGTCAGCCGAAGATGGCCTGCAGTTTGGCCTTCCTGTAGCCGAATATCCGGCGCAGCTCTCCGGCTACGAACAGGCGGTTGACCAGCGCGCCGCCCGGCACCCTGTAGTCGACGCTGTCCGTGACCAGAGTGCCGCCATCCACCTCCTCGAAGGTATGACGATGCGCCCATAGCCGGTACGGGCCTTTGCGCTGGACGTCGCAGAAGCCGGCCGGCGGGTCCCACTCCGTTATCTCGCTCAGCCACCTGACGGGCACGCCGCGTATCCTGATGCGGTAGTCGATGATGGTCCCAACGGCCATCTCGATGGGCAGAGGGGTCAGGATGGAGAAGTGTACCCACGGAGGAGTCAGCGCGTTGAGGTTTTCGGCGGAGGCTAAGAACTCAAAGACGGCGTCCCGCGGATGCCTTATGAGCGCTTCCTGGTGAAGCTTGAACCCCGGCATGTCCCCCCAATCGCCAGCAGAGTCCCCCAATCATACCCTACAATCCCCAAAACTTCACCCGCATTGAAGCGCCTCACCGCGTCTGTCCGGCGGCGGTCGGCAAGGCGCGCACGGCCTGTCCAACCCGCCGGTCGGCAGCTGCGAGGTCGAACTGCGTTTGGAGGTTCAGCCAGAACTGGGGGTCTACGCCAAACCAGTGCCCGAACCGCAGGGCGGTGTCGCCTGTCACGGAGCGCTTCCCGGCGATTATCTGGCCGACCCGGTTCAGCGGCACGCCAATCTGGCGCGCGAAGGTTGTTGGAGCCACGCCCATCTCCTCAAGCTCATCCTTTAGAATCTCCCCAGGATGAACCACCCGCTTCAACATGTCTCACATCCTCCTGCTGCTAGTGGTAGTCCACAATCTCCACACAGGATTGAAAGCCACTTTACCGCCTGTCTCCTTATCCAAGAATCACGTCTGTTCCAGCGTAACGGCCGTAGACGCTTGACGTCAAGCGTCACCGAACGCTTGCTGCTGGGGTGGGTGTGGGATATATTGAGGTATGGCAATCGAGTTCGTTGGGGTGGATGGTTGCCGCGGCGGTTGGTTCAGCGTTGGGTTTGACGGCTACGGCGGCTATACGTACGAGGTGTTTGCGACCTTTGGCAAGCTGCTGGAATGCTACGCGGACGCAAAACTGATCCTTGTGGATATACCGATTGGCCTCCCGGAGGGCCGGGGAGGCCGCAACGCCGACCGCGAGGCCAGAAAGAAACTTCGTCCTCGTGGTTCATCCGTCTTCCCAACGCCGACTCGCCGGACGGCGCTGCAGGCGGCGGTGTCACGGGAGGACTACCTCGCTGCTGTCAATGTTGAGTTCGATCTTACCGGGAAGAAGATCAGCAAGCAGGGGTTTGCAATAGCGCCCAAGATCGCCGAAGTGGACAAGCTGATGCTGGCGCGTGGCAAGGATGCGAAGCCATGTGTCAGGGAAGTCCATCCTGAGCTTTGCTTCTGGGGCTTGAAAGGTGGGAAGCCCTTGGAGTTTGGTAAGAAGAAACCGGGAGGCGAGGGTGAACGCCTCAGCATCCTTGAGGGGATTGAGCCACAAGCCAAGGATATATTCGACAAGGCTTGCAACAAGTTTCTCAAAAAAGACGTTGCCAGGGATGACATACTCGATGCGCTTGCGGCGGTGGTGGTCGCCCGATGCGGCCAGGACAAACTTCAATCGGTCCCCAAAGTCCCGCAGAAAGACCCCAAGGGCCTGCCAATGGAGATGGTGTACTATCTGCCGTAGGCCGGCCTCCCAAGCGCCGGTTTGAGCCTGTCGGGGCGCTGCGCCGGCTCGCAGGTTCAAACGGTCTTAACAATTTCCCCTATAATAACCTATAGCCTATAATCGCGCGTGTCGGCTAACGCCCCTGCCCGGAGGCTCGGCATGACCAAGCTGCTTGGGAAGTTGAACGTCTTGAAGGCCTGGCAATGGCTGACTCTTGTTGCAGTCTTTGCAGGCGCAGCCGGAGGCGTCTATGTGGTTCATTCCACCATAAACGCCGCGGACGGCGGCGGACTGGGCGAGAACCAGAGCCTTGTCCCCGTTACGCGCGACGACCTGATCACTTCCATCTGGGTCAACGGCAGCGTTGTGTTTCCCAGCAAGGAGTCGCTGAGCTTCGATACCCCGGGCGTGCTGGGCGACCTGATGGTGGTGGAGGGTCAAGCGGTTGCCGCCGGGCAGCAGTTGGCTTCGCTGGACAGGGCCAGCATCGCATCCCTGGAGAGGGCCGCGGCCAAAGCCAGGCTGGATGTCGCCACCGCCCAGGAAGCATTGGACACTCTGACCGCCGCCCCTTTGCAGAGCGATATGGACGCGTTGCAGCTTGACATCGCGTCGGCGCAGGTAGGCCTGGACAACGCCCATCGCAGCCTATCGCTGGCCGAGAAGGAGTGGCAGGACAAAATCGCCGACGCTGAGGACGTCGCCGAATCGGCGGCAGAGGCTTACACCGGGCTTTTCTACAAGTGGCTGGGCATCGACAACCTGCCGGAGCACAGCGACCCCGACACCACGCTGGCCCTCCTTGGCGTAGACCTGGATGCCCTGTTCCACCCGTCCCTGAGGCACGCAGACATTAACCGCGGGGCTTCGGCCGGCGGCCTGCCCACCGATGACCCGGAGACCCCCTGGAGCGAGCCAACCGTCTACGCTTGGAACAACTTCTCTCTCTACGAGTTCCAGCCGAGCTGCGACGAGGCCCCCGGCAGAGATACGATTGTCTGCATCCACTGGGAGATGTCGGAGAGCTGGAATGAGCTTGAGGCGTCCCGCGACAGTCTGAGCGCCGTAGAGACCCAGGCCGCTACCGCCCTGTCCAACGCTGAAAACGCCGTAGCCAAGGCCGAAGACGCGCTGAAGGCGGCGAACCTGGCCAGGGAAGATAGCAACCCGGACCCGGACCTCCTGCAAGTGGCCCTGAAGGAGGCCGACCTTGCAATCGCCGAGCTGGATCTGGAAGCCGCGCTGAACGCCCTGGAGGGAACGTCGCTCGCGTCTCCCCTGGGCGGCGTAGTTTCGGAAATCAACGTGGAGCCCGGCCAGGATGTCAGTCGGAGCACGACGATAATGACTGTGCTAGACCCCACCGTGGTGGAGGTGGACGGGGTGGTGGACGAGATAGACGTGCTGTCCATCCGCGTTGGGGCCACAGCCAACGTCATCATGGATGCGCTACCTGGGCAGGAAATGCTCGGCGCGGTCTCCTACATAGCGCCAACGCCCTCCAACCAGCAGGGCATCGTCACGTACGCCGTGCGCATACAGGTGGCGCTGCCCCCGGGGACCATCGTCCGGGAAGGGCTCACCGCGGTCGCGCAGCTGGTGGTCAACTCTGAGCCCAACGTGCTGCTTGTGCCAATACAGGCAATCAGAGGCAGCTTTGACCGACCCACAGCGCTGGTCTCCCAGGAGGGCGTACTGGTGGAGCGCCCGGTCACGACCGGAAGCAGCGACGAGTTCTGGGTGGTGGTTTCGGATGGCCTTGCCGAGGGCGAACTTGTGGTTATGGAAAGCGTAGGCGGGTTTGACTTTGGGCCTTTCGGGTTTGGACCTGGAGGGGGGCTCGGCGGCGGCAGAGGCGGCGCTACTTTCCAGCGCGGAGGATGATCGCTATGATTCGCCTGGAAGACGTTACCAAGATCTACTCGATGGGTTCGGTGGAGGTGGCTGCCCTCCGTGGAGTCTCCCTCACCATTGAGCGCGGCGAGATGGTCGCTATCATGGGGCCGTCCGGGTCCGGGAAGTCCACGCTTATGAACGTGCTGGGATGCCTGGACGTGCCCACGTCCGGCCGCTACTTCCTGGAGGATGAGGAGGTGGGACTGCTGGGGGACAACCGCCTGGCCTCCATACGCAACAAGAAGATAGGCTTTGTGTTCCAGACCTACAACCTGCTGGCTCGCGCCTCCGCCCTGGCCAACGTGGAGCTGCCCCTGCTGTACGGCAGGGAGAGAGATCGGAGACGGCGATCGCTGGACGCCCTGGCGCGCGTGGGGTTGGCAGACCGGGTTTCCCACAAACCCCCGGAGCTTTCCGGCGGGCAGCAGCAGCGAGTCGGTATAGCCAGGGCGCTGGTCAAGAACCCGGCCATCATCCTGGCCGACGAGCCTACGGGCAACTTGGACAGCAAGTCCAGCCTGGAGATCATGGCCATCCTGAGCGATCTGAACCGCAACGAGGGACACACGGTGATAATAGTAACCCATGAGCGCGAAACCGCGGAGCAGACCGGCAGGATCATCTCAATGCTGGACGGCCTTGTGGTGAGCGACGACCGGACCGCCACTCCCCACGACGCCGGGGAGGCTGTCGAGTGACGCCCCGCATCATCATCCTTACGGCCCTGATGTCCCTTGGCGCCAACAAGCTTAGGGCGGGGCTCACACTGCTGGGCATTGTCATAGGCGTTGCGGCCTTTGTCACGCTCATGGCCATTGGACGGGGCGCGCAGCAGTCCATCACATCCAACATCGAGTCCCTGGGGTCCAACCTCCTCTTTGTGACTCCCCTGCCCACCATAGACGGGACATCATCCCTGACGCTTGAGGACGCCGAGGCCCTTGTGGACCCGGTCTTCGCTCCGGCCGTTGTCCAGGTCGCCCCGGAGATAAGCTCGTTCGGCTTTATAGTGGCCGGCAGGGTAAGCACAGGCGGCGAGATATTGGGCGTAACCCCCAGCTATGAGTCCGTGCGCCTGTATTCAGTGGCGTCCGGCCAGTTCATCTCCCGGATGCACGTTGACAACAGGTCCACTGTGGCGGTCCTCGGTTCCCAGGTATCGGAGGACCTTTTCGGTTTAAGAGACCCGGTGGGCCAGACCATACGGATCAACGACAGGCAGTTCACCGTCATAGGCGTGCTGAGCAAGGGCGGGTCGGCGTTCGGCAGCCAGGACTACCAGGTACTGACGCCCATAACCACAGCGTACTACAGGCTCAGCTCCCAGCGCACCACCCAGGGCAGCATAACTGTGCAGACGATAACCGTCCAGGTGGCGGACGCTGACTTGATGGACGCCGCGCAGCGCCAGGTCGAAACCATCCTCCAACTGCGCCACAGGATCACCGCCGAAAACGACTTCTACGTGCGCAACCAGCAGGAAATCATAGAAACGCTGGAGGAGGCCACGGAGGTCTTCGTCATGTTCCTGGCAGCCATTGCCGGCATTTCCCTGCTGGTGGGCGGCATCGGAATCATGAACATCATGCTGGTCTCCGTGACTGAACGCACCAGGGAGATAGGCATCCGGAAGGCCGTTGGGGCCAAACGCCGGGATATACTGCTCCAGTTTCTCTCCGAGGCTACCATTCTCAGCATCGGCGGCGGAGTGGTGGGGGTGATCCTTGGGATCGTCCTGGCCCGGGTGATGGACAGGGTTATGGGAGACGCGGACATTCAGACGGTCGCTAGCGGAGACGTCACAGTCCTGGCGTTGATTGTTTCCGCTGCCATTGGCCTGTTCTTTGGCATCTACCCCGCCATGCGGGCGGCAAGGCTTCATCCCATTGAGGCGCTGAGGTATGAGTGACACTGGCAAAAGAGGGGGCTTGTTATGAGCGGTAAAGCGTTTTTCTTTCTGGTCCTGGCCGCGCTGGCTCTGGGCGTCCTTGCCGGCGGCGCTATGATAGCGGTCCTAGCTCCCGATGATAGCGATACCCAGAATACGTTCGATTATGTTGGGATTCCGGGGCCGGACAATGCCGGCAGCGGTCCGCAGGGTGCCGCTCCCAGCGAGAGTGATCTCCAGGCTCTGGCGCAGAGAGTCCGCTCCGGCGAGATCGATCCGCAGGAGATGGCGGCGCTGCGCCAGAGGCTCCAGGAGCAGGCGGGGGGAATCGGCGGCGGCCCGCCCGCAGGCGATGGCAGCGCTCTGCGAACGCCCGGCCTCGGCGGCCTGGTGGGAGTCATCGACTCACTGGAAGATGGCGCCATTGTGTTGAGCGGGCCGCAGAGCAGCCTTGAAGCGACGGTGGGAGAGGACACGACTATCACCATCTTCTCACAGGGGACGCTCCAGGACCTGGAAGCAGGCCAGCAGGTGATGATTGTTGGCGAACCCAACGAGGACGGCTCATTCATGGCCGTCAGCGTCATAGTGATACCGGAGGGTATGGCAATGCCGTTTGGAGCCGGACGAGGCGGATTCGGAGGGTTCGGCGGCCCCGGCGCAGAGGACGGCCTCCAGCTCCCGTAATGCAGACCCTTACCCGCGCTCGGCTTCGTAGATTCGCAGCTCCGTGTGGCGCGCAAGCGCTTCGAAGTCGGCGTCGTTATGCAGAACCGGCGCGCCGGCGCGTATGGCTGCGGAGGCAATGAGGCAGTCGATGAGCCTGCGGACGGTCTCCCCCTGTCGTCGGCAGCGGCGATAGAGCGCGGCAGCGTCGTCATAGTCGGCCGTCAGCGTTGGAATCACCGCCGCCCGCGCCAGCAGCCGCCGCAGGCTCAGCAGATGCGATTCATCCCGCGCCCCGGCCAGCACCTCCATCCGCACCGCGTCGCAGATGGCAATCTCGCTCGCCAGCGCTTCGTCAACCAGGGCGCAGACCGTGGTCCCCGTGTTGCGCAGGAACTCTATCCAGGCAGATGTATCGACTAGGATCACGGCAACCGGCTTGAGCGCATCGCGTCCAGGTTGCCCTCCCAGCCAGTCCCTCGCAGCGAGCGGGCCTCGTCTATGGACGCGGGTTCGGCTGCCAGCGTTCGCAGGGCGTAGTTAACCGCCTCGCGCTTGGTGGCAAGCCGGTAGCGCCGCATCACCTCGGCGCACGCCCGGTCGTCGATGTCTACGTTGGTGCGTGACATACACCTATCATACACCAAGAAGCGGCCAGCGGCAAGGCAGGCAACAAGCATAGTTCCAAGAAGCTACGGGCTGGACGTGGTGCAGTAGGCAAGACGGCTGTCGTAGGGGCGAAGGACAGGGAGACCGGGCAGGTCACCGCCAAGCCCGTTGCCTTCACAGACAAGCCCTCGCTCAACGCCTTCATTGACCAGCACGTTGAACCGGCGTCAGCGGTCTACACGGACGATGCCAGGGCTTACACGGGGATGCCAAGGCTACACAAGACGGTGACTCACAGCGCGGGTGAGTACGTGAACGACCGGGCGCATACGCAAGGCATCGAGTCATTCCGGGCGCTAATGAAGCGTGGTCTACACGGAACCTAACACCACGTCAGCGTGAAGCACCTGAACCGGTACGTTGGCGAATTCTCCGGTAGGCACAATGCGCGGCCACTTGATACCATCGACCAGATGGAGCGCATGGTACAGGGCATGAACGGCAAGAGGCTCCGGTACATTGACCTCACTGCTTAGTGTATAATGGGTTTATGGTTCAAGAGGACTCTGGTATTAACTTGTCTAACAAGTCGCTGGATGCACTAAATGCCGTTGACTGCTATTTCCGGGTAGCTGGTGATCGGTTGAAGAGCCAGGAGTCCCTTGGTGCTGAACTAAACAGTCGGTCGTATAACATCATGAGTGTGTCTTTGGCATTGCTGGCAACCAGTGCATTGGTAATTGGTGCATTCACTGACAACCCTCCGCTATCTGCACTGGTAGTCTTTGGGATTTCCGGCTTGTTCGCTTTATTCATTGTGACCTTGGTGTGTGGGAAGGTATTGTCACCACATAAGAACTGGTGGACAGGACCCAACCCAACACTTTTCGCACAACACTTAGGGCAGTATAAAGATACTGCCCTCGTCGAATGGGCTGGCGACGAATATAGCAAATCAGTAGAGTGCAACCAGCAGGTTCTCAGCAATAAAGCCGAAGCGATACGGCGTATGACATGGCTTGTGGGTATTCAAGCCGCTATATCGGTTATAGCGTGGTCTATCGCCTTTGTTGGCTAGCATCCTGACCGCGTTCTTCAATCCCTGGCTCACTTGGTGGCTTAGTCTGCGCAGGTTTAGTTTGCTGTGGCGTAGGTGTCTGTTGGGGTCTGGAGGGGGTTCCACGTTGATTCCGCATTGTAATGTTCGGCATCCTTTCATCTTGGAAGCTTGCTTATCCTGCTTGGAACCGTGATGCTGAACAGTATACACTGGCCTGTCTTGACTGGATATAGTAGGGTGATATAGGCTTGAGCATAGGTATAGGAAGAGTGGCACACTAGTTAAGGGTCAATGGGCGATATGACTAGCTTCATAACTGACCTTGGAATTCTAGGGATAGTAGTTATTGTGCTTTTGGGAGTTGGGATTGCAATCTTTGGGAGTATGATGGCCCTGTGGCGAAGAGGGTTCTAGCCATGAATGACAAGGAACAGAAGAAGTGTGGTCGACCACCACGACCCATGCCAGAGCCTATCCCCGACACACCGGAGAACATCATCCAGGTGGTGGTGAAGACGCGTAAGCGTGAGAAGCCCCCCTTAGCGGGGCTGGGGTAATTAGGTATATAATTCTCCTAAACTTTGTATTGCCTGCGGAGGCTTGCACTGAAGGACCCGCAGAGCTGTATAGCCTGCGTTCTTGCTCTAGGTCTGCAATACGATCTCGTACTGCTCCGCGGTAAAAGGAAGAGTTGTGAAGTTGCTTCTGGCAGGCGGTCTCCACGATTCGGTCCGTTCGCCAAAGGGGGCGAACTCGGTGTGAAGAGTAACCCCCACGAACCTATTTTCATATCCGAGTTGACGAAGAAGCAGGCGCCTCGCAAACCGTGGGTCGCCGTCCTTTGCGCCCTCCCAATACACCCTGCGACTCTCCACAAAGGCTGGGACAGCTCCCGCCACATCGACGATGAAGTCGTTTAGATTAACCACACCCGCCCGGCGTGTGCCTGTAATTTCGAAAACGACCTCGTAGCCTAGAGCCGGGGCAGACTCGGTCATCAGGTCGTTAGTTGGGTTGGCTTTAGCAAAGCTCTCCAGCGCCGGGCTCAGTGCAGCCGCTCGCCAGGCCTCTCTGCTATCCCATATGGACAGACGAGAGTATTTGTCCAGATATCCAAGTGAACTCAAGGTGAGGTATCCTTGAAATCCAGGCTGGGACTTTAGAATGTCTACGACCTTCTCATTCCATTCCATGTAGTCTCCAACCCTCCCCACAGGCACCATTTCCTCTCTACGGGTCACATATGTCATAGCTGACTTCCCCTTCCGGTATCGCTTAACATTCCCTGATTCATCCAGAGATTCGTTAGTTATCCCTTCTCATGAGGCTGAAGCTCTGGGCGGTTGGCCCTCTGGCGATTTCGAGCAGCCAAGTCTCCCTGCAAGCATACCCGGCAGCAGGAGATCCAGCAACGCGGACTCGAATAGATTGGGACGCTTCTCCCTCGTCAAAGTGGCGCAGCACAGCCTCCCGCAGCGCGAGCTTCCTAGCCTCCCTCGACAGAGTTGCTTTCGACAGGCATCGACAATATACTGGGACATAATCCAAGGACGGGACTTCGTGTACATCATCGAATCGCTCCACTCTATGCCGATGGCAACCCACTTAACCGCGCTGCGCAGGCGCTCGGAAGAGGCTGTGGGCTATGAGAATGGCCTGCGCGCCTGGGAGGCCTCGCTATGAGCGGCCTCGGCTACGATATAGCCATCATAGGCGGCGGCATCATTGGCCTTGCAACTGCTCTGGAGCTGTCCACCCGGTACCCCAGGTACAAAACCGTGGTCCTGGAGAAGGAAGCGGAGCTGGCAACCCACCAGACCGGGCACAACAGCGGGGTGATTCACTCTGGCATCTACTACCGGCCGGGTTCCCTTAAGGCCAGGAACTGCGTGGCCGGAGGCCGCGCCCTCCTGGAGTTTTGCCGAGACAACGGCGTCGAGTATCAGATGTGCGGCAAGGTAATTGTCGCCACTGATCGGAGCGAGCTTGCCGGCCTGGATGAGCTATACAGGCGCGGGACCGCCAATGGCGTCCCTGGGCTGCGGATGATAGAGGCCGAGGAGCTCAGGGAGTTGGAGCCTAACGCCCGTGGTGTGAGGGCCCTCCACTCGCCAAACACGGGGATCATCGACTACACCCAGGTTGCCCTGGCCTACGCCAACCGGTTCCGCGACAACGGGGGGGAAGTTGTGACCGGAGCAAGGGTCATGGCCATACGCCATACCGACGGCCTGGTCAACATCTCGACCGCAAAAGGAGACGTCCGGGCAAGGAGCGTCATCAACTGCGCCGGCCTCTACTCGGACGCTATCACCCGGATGATGGGGGTGAAGCAGGACGTCAGAATCGTGCCCTTCCGGGGTGAATACTACATGCTTTCGCCGGAGGCAAGCCACATGGTGCGTGGACTCATCTACCCTGTGCCCAACCCGGAGTTCCCCTTCCTTGGCGTACACTTCACCAGGACCGTCCACGGAGACGTAGAGGCCGGGCCCAACGCGGTGCTGGCCTTTGCCAGAGAGGGGTACAAGATGACGCGGGTCAACATGGCGGAGACCCTGGGAACCCTGGGGTATCGCGGCTTCTGGGCCATGTCCGCCAGGTATTGGAGGATGGGCATGTTGGAGATGTACCGCTCCCTCAGCAAGAAGGCCTTTGTCACCTCCCTTCAACGACTGGTGCCGGACATTCGGGAGAGCCACCTTGTGAGGGGCCCCGCCGGAGTGCGCGCCCAGGAGGTGGGAAAGAACGGCCTGATGACGGACGACTTTCACATCACCGAGACTCAGAACGCCATTCACGTAAGGAACGCGCCCTCTCCCGGAGCAACGGCATCCCTGGCCATTGGCAGGGACGTGGTGGCCGCCGCGGCAAAGTCGTTCCAGCTAGTGTAGCGGCCCGCGATCCCACCAAGAGCGGCGACGTCGCCCCTTCGCTTAACGGTACGCCACCAGCACCACCGATGCGGTGGCAAGCCACAGCACGATGTTGAGAATCAGCGGTACGTCCGTCAGGAGTATCTGCTCCGGGCTTTCCCCCAGGTTCTTGTGGTGCACCAGGTACAGGTAGCGAAAAAGGCCGTACATTACAAACGGCACGGTCAGTAGCATGGCGTTATTGCTCGGCAGGTTGTCGGCGGTGAAGGTATAGAGGACGTAGGAGACCAGGGTAGCCGGCGCCACAACGGATATGAGCTGCTCCAGGAACCGCGGCGTGTACGCATCCAGGCTCTGCCTCTGTAGAGAGCCGTTCTCCCCTGCCAGGACCGTCTCGTTGAGACGCTTGGCAAAGCCCAGGAAGAGAGCGCCCAGGGAGGTGCAGATGTACAGCCACGGCGAGATGGCAACGTCCAGCACCACCGCGCCCGCAACCGCCCTCAAGACGAACCCGGAGCTGATTATAAGAACGTCGATTATGATCACGCGCTTCAGGTAAAGGGAGTAGGAGGCCATAGAGGCCAGGTATATCAGCGTCACCAGGGCGAACAGGGCCTCCAGGAGGAAGGCAAGGGCTACCCCGCCGGCGGCAAGGACAAGGGCAATAGCCAGGGCCGGAAACGGGGCCAGAACCCCTGCCGCCACAGGTCTATGCCGCTTCCGGGGATGGTGGCGGTCGTTCTCCGCGTCCAGGACATCGTTGAGCAGGTAGACGGCGCCGGTGATCAGGCAGAAGATGGCAAGGGCCGCCGTGGTCCTGGCGAAGACGCGGGCCGCCTCGTCCAGCTCGCTCAGGCTCCACGCCTGGTCAATGGTGAAGAACAGGGCAAAGTAGATGATGAGGTTCTTGGTCCACTGGCGCGGGCGCATGGAGGAGATGACTCCCCTGGCAACGCTCCAACCCCATGCGCGGCCTATTCCCTCTGCTTCTGCCATATCACTTGGATGATAACCAGCCGCGGCGAGCAAAGTCAACGCCGGCTGGAGCGCCACTCCCCTCCCGTTCATAGCCTGCCCCGTACTTGATGCGGGGGCGAGCCTGTCCAACCATATGAGCGGGGACAACCGCGACTTCCGTAGGGGCAGTTTGCGAACCGCCCCTACATCGCATCGCCCATTACCAGCGCCTGTAGAGAATGCCTGGATTTTTGACAAGGAGCGGTATCCCTGCTATTATGGTAGATGCAATAATCTATATCCTGCGCTGTTTTCCATAATTCAACGTCTTCTATTTCGATACAATACGCAAAACGGTCGGTCTACCACCAGTAAGACCTTTGGCGCGCCCACTGTGTCGAAGCCGTGTATGAGCTATGGTCAACTTCTTCTTGCAGGCGTAAAAGCTGACAGCAGCTCCGGCTGCTGACCAGTCGAGTATTCCGGGGTATCTCCCCGGATAGAGAGGTGGAGCGCTATGGCGGAGCAAAGGCACGCGGCGGAATACACCGCCCGGGACATACAGGTACTTGAGGGGATGGAGGCGGTGCGGCGGCGCCCCGGTATGTACATCGGCAGCACAGACCACAGGGGCCTTCATCACCTGGTTTACGAAATCGTAGACAACGCAGTGGACGAAGCAATGGCCGGCCACTGCGCTAGCATCAACATCCGTATTGAAGCCGACGGTTCGGTCAGGGTGGAAGACGATGGCCGCGGCATACCGGTGGACATGCACCCGACCACCGGCAAGACTGCGGTGGAAACGGTGATGACCACCCTCCACGCAGGCGCCAAGTTCGGTGGCAAGGGCTACTCGGTTTCCGGTGGACTCCACGGGGTGGGCGCATCTGTGGTAAACGCCCTCTCTTCCTGGCTGCGCGTAGAGGTGAAGCGGGACGGATACCTGCACACCCAGAACTTCCAAAAGGGGATTGTGATGGACTCCCTGGAGCGAGGGGAACGGGCATTCGGCACAGGGACCACCACGACCTTCATGCCGGACGAGGAGATATTCGGGGCCCCCGAATACGACTTCGACACGCTGAGCCAGCGCTTCAAGGAGATGGCCTACCTCAACAAGAGCCTTGAAATATCCCTGGTGAGCGAATGGCACAAGGAGCAGGGGTACTCCACCTGGAAGCAGAAGTACTTCTTTGAGGGCGGGATAGTCAGCTTTGTAACCCAGCTCAACCACAACAAAGAGGTCCTCCAGCCCACTCCAATCTACGTTCAAAAAACGGTGGAAAGCACCACGGTGGAGGCCGCCTTCCAGTACAACAGCGGCTTTTCAGACCAGACCTACTCCTTCGCCAACTGCATCAACACCGCCGACGGGGGGACACACCTGACCGGGTTCCGGACCGCCCTCACGCGGGCCCTCAACGACTACGCACGCAAGCAGAAGTTCCTGAAGGACGACCAACCCAACTTCTCCGGCGAGGACGTCCGGGAGGGACTGACCACCGTCATCAGCGTAAAGCTGATGGACCCCCAGTTTGAAGGCCAGACCAAGGGCAAGCTGGGTAACGCGGAGGTGAAGGGGTACGTGGACTCCGTGGTGGCCGAGGCCATCACGTACTACATGGAGGAACACCCGCAGGAGGCCAAGCGCACCATAGAGAAGTGCCTCACCGCCCAGAAGGCCCGCGAAGCTGCGCGCAAAGCCAGGGACATGGTGCTGAGGAAGAACGCCATGGACGGAGGCTCGCTTCCGGGCAAGCTGTCAGACTGCTCCGAAAAGAACCCCGCCCTCTCCGAGCTTTACCTGGTGGAGGGAGAGTCCGCGGGAGGCTCGGCCAAGGCGGGCAGAGACCGCCGCTTCCAGGCCATCCTGCCCCTGAAGGGCAAGATACTCAACGTGGAAAAGGCGCGCCTGGACAAGATGCTGGGCCACGAGGAGATCCGCATCATCATCACCGCGGTGGGGGCAAGCCTTGGAGACGACCTGAACCTGGACAAGCTCCGGTACCACAAGGTCATCATCATGACGGACGCAGACGTAGACGGCTCCCACATACGCACCCTGCTCCTCACCTTCTTCTATCGTAACATGCAGTCCCTCATAGAGGACGGATACCTCTACATAGCCCAGCCGCCACTGTACAAGATACAGGCAGGCAGGGACGCCCGCTACGCCTACATGGAGTCGGAAAAAGAGGACATACTCAAGAAGATGGAAGGTCGGCGCGGCCTCTCCACCCAGCGCTACAAGGGCCTGGGAGAGATGAACCCCGATCAGCTCTGGGATACCACCATGAACCCCGTCACCCGGAGCCTCCTTCGTGTGACCGCAGACGACGCCGAAGCCGCCGACAGGGTCTTCTCCGAGCTAATGGGGGAGGACGTAGCGCCTCGCAAGGCCTTCATACAGGACTACGCCACCAGCGTCCGCAACCTGGACGTGTAGGGGAGCCGAGGGCGGCGCAACGGCGCGCCTGAGGCGCCATTGACCTACGTGACGCGTATGGGATGAGGCAGGGGCTGGTTAACCAGGTAGCCCTTCTCGTTGAAGGGCCCGTGGTTCGGCTGGGTGTTGCCCACAGTGTCAGTGGCCCGGGTCATGATGGCCCGCTCGCCCGGCTCCGCGTCCCAGGCAAACTCGAACCGCGTCGCGCCGTCGGCGTCCCAGCGGACGGCCGTGGGCTCAGGGTTGTTCTGAGTCACTCGCTCCTCCTGGTTCACGAAGATGCTTTCTATTGTATCAACCAGTGCATTGTGATTGAATAGCCAAAGATTCTTGCATGGAGAAGCGATATGAAGGACAAGATGCGCTCAAGCACGAAACGAGTGAAGGAGGCCAGCAAGAAAGCAGCTGGCAAGACCTCTTCCGCGGTTGGCAAGGCAGCTTCCAATACCAAACAAGGAGTTTCAGACTCTGCATCTGCTGTTGCAGGGGTAGCGCAGGATAGTTCCAAGAAGGCATTCGACAAATCGGTGGAGGCTACAAGGCTGGTACGCTCTGGCTCCAAAAAAGTGTCGGACACTACAGCCTCGGTTGCCAATGCTGTGCTGGAGACAAGTCAAGGTGTGCTAGCCAGCCATCTGTCACTGGATCTCAACAATGCACTTCAAGAGTTAGTCAAAGGAAGCTCCAGCATTTATGACAAAACAATGGATGCTGTGTACAACACGACCAACATAGGAGGGGGCAACCACAGACTCTTCGACGGGGGACACACCATCGGAGGAGCCTTTAACGCAGTTAGAGACGCATCACCGGATGACAACATAGCGCAGGAGGCTTGGGGGTTCGTCCAGGGTCTCCTGAGAGACGGTACCACGCTCAAAGGACTTCCCTTCGCAAACTGGGATAAGGCTACGTATGACAACGTAGCAAGTTCACTAAAGACAAATTTCAACATTCCAAAGGACTGGTTCTACGACCTGAATTCGTATGACGCCGCGGAACTGCTGGGGGGCGCGATTGGCGCTGTCGCCTTGGCCCTCAACTGGAATCGCGCTGACACAGAGCAATTTGCGAGGTTTGTTGGCAGCATGGGACTGAGCTCTGTAATCAGCGCAAATCCGTTGCTAATGATTGTAACCGTCGTTTCTCTTGCAAAGGCCTTTCACAAAGCCCACCAAGCTGGGGAGTATGCAGAATTTGTAGATGGACAGTTCAAAGGCGCCATTGGGACTGGAGGAACTCTAGCCGCAGTCTCACTCATTGGGGCAGCCGGTGGGCCTGCTGGCGTTGCGCTGCTAACAGGTCTCGCAACTGGCATCCTTATCAACAAGGCAACGAACCACGTAAGCGTGACACAGATCGGGCAGTTTTTGGCTCAGCAGGCATCCGTTGCCGCAGTTGAGTTGATGAGCAACCTGAGCCGAACAGGATCAGAGTCCGCGGAATTAGACCCAGCTATCTCATAGCAGGGATACCCTTGTCATTACCATGAAAATTAGATGCTTTGGGTTGGCGACCTCTTTCCCGTTCATGGTGAGTGGGTCGAACCAAATGAGCGGAGAAGCCGGCCTTACATGGCAAGCGGCCCAATCTCCTCCCGCCCCTAGTCCTTCCACTGGACCATGAACGCCGACCCCTCCGCCTCCTCTATGGCCCGCAGGCTGGACTGGGCCTTGTGCAGCGTCTCTTGATACTCGCTCTCCGGGACGCTGTCGGCCACTACCCCACCGCCTGCCTGGATGTAGGCTACACCGTCCTTGATGACCATGGTGCGGATGGTGATGGCCGTGTCCATGTTGCCGGAGAAGCTGAAGTAGCCCACCGCGCCGCCGTAGGGGCCGCGTCTCTCGCCCTCCTGCTCGGAGATGATCTCCATTGCGCGGATCTTGGGCGCGCCTGACAGGGTCCCGGCGGGGAGGCATGAGCGGAGGGCGTCGTAGATGGTGCGGTCCTCCCTCAGCCTGCCCTGCACCTCCGATTCCAGGTGCATGACATGAGAGTAGCGCACCACCCGCATGAGGTCGGTGACCTCCACCGAGCCGGGCTGGGAGACCCGCCCAACGTCGTTGCGTCCCAGGTCCACCAGCATAATGTGCTCGGCGCGCTCCTTCTCGTCGGCCTTCAGCTCTGTCGCCAGCGCCTCGTCCGCTTCCGTCGTGGCTCCGCGGGGCCGCGTTCCCGCCAGGGGGAAGTTGTAGACCAGCCCGTCTTCCACCCGCACCAGCAGTTCCGGCGACGCCCCAACTATTGAGAAGTCGTCCAGCGACAGGAAGTACATGTAGGGCGATGGGTTCAGGGCGCGCAGGGCCCGGTATATGTCCAGGGGCGGAGCGTTGGTTGGCCTTGCCAGCCGCTGGGAGGGCACCGCCTGGATGATGTCGCCGGCGTAGATGTACTCCTTCACCCGCTCCACCATCGCCTCGTATTTCTCCTTGGTGGTGTTGGAGGAGTAGGCCGGCTTGTCCGATGCCGGCTCCCTGACGGTCCTGCGCTCCACCAGAAGCGGCCTGTTCAGCCTCTCCGCCAGGCGGTCGATACGGCCCACCGCGTCCGCGTACGCCTGCTCCACGCTGCCGCCGTCCAGCCGGATGTGACTTACCACCTTGATCTTGTGGCTCACGTGGTCGAACACCAGCATAGTGTCCACGAAGAGGAACATGGACTCAGGAAGCCCCAGTGGGTCACTTTTGGGTGGCGGCGCCGGCTCGAAGTAGCGGACGACGTCGTAGGCCATGAATCCAACCGCGCCGCCGTGGAAACGGGGCAGCCCCCGTATCGACACGAGGGTGTGCCTGTCCAACTCCTCCTGCACCAGCAGTAACGGGTCCACCTCCCCATAGGGCTGGCCAGGCCCAGTCTTGACCACCTTGTACGGCTCCGTGCCGATGAAGCTGTAGCGGGCAAGCTGCTCTCCGCCCTCCACGCTCTCCAGGAGGAAGGAGTATGGGCCCTCGGCGACCTTCAGATAGGCGGAGACTGGGGTCTCCAGGTCCGCGTTGATCTCCTCGTACAGGGGAATCAGGTTCCCCTGCTTCGACAGTTCCCTGACATCTTCCAATGATGGATAGTACATTTTTGGCTATCCCTTCTGACTGGGAAGTCGCGTGTATTCTTATCTGCTGGGCAAAATCAGCCCCATGCTCTGCTTTACCGCGTCCAACTTGGGACCGGCCACAGCCTGCGCCCGCTCGGCGCCGAGCTCAAGCAGCCGGTCGAGCGCCCCCACGTCCTCCATGAGGGACTCGTATCGCTCACGGATTGGCGTTATCGTGGCGATGACGACTTCCGCGACACGGCTCTTCAGGTCGCCGTAGCCACGCGCCGACGCGAATTCGGCCTCCACCGCCGCCTCGTCCATGCCGGTTATCACCTTGTAGATGCCCAGCAGGTTATTGACCCCCGCCTTCTCCGGCGCGTCCGAGAACCGGATCTCGTTCCCGTTGTCGGTCACAGCGCGTTTGAACGACCGCTCGATCTCATTGGGGTCGTCTATCATGCGGACCGCGTGTCCTCGGATGTGCGCGTAGCTCTTGGACATCTTCACCGTGGGGTCGTTGAGCCCCATGACACGCCCGCCGATTTCGGGAATGACTCCCTCGGGCACCACAAACGTGTCGCCGTAGATGTGGTTGAAACGCTGGGCGATGTCACGCGCAAGCTCAACGTGTTGCCGCTGGTCCTCGCCGACTGGCACTTCATGGGCGTCGTAGAGCAGGATGTCGCCCGCCATGAGGACGGGGTAATCGAGGAGCCCGGTGGATACGCTCTCCTGGTTCTCCGCCTTTGCCTTGAACTGCGTCATTCGCTCCAGCCAGCCGATGGGCGTGACGCAGTTGAGCAGCCAGCAAGCCTCAGCGTGGGCCGTCACGTGGCTCTGCACGAAAATGGTGCACTTGTCCGGGTCAAGCCCCGCGGCGAACAGCATCGCGGCCAGCGAACGCGTCTGGCGCCGCAGCTCCGCCGGGTCTTGGAGCACGGTCAGAGCGTGCAGGTCGACTATGCAGAAGTAGTTCTCCTTCTCCTCCTGTCTGTCGACCCATCCCTTGATGGCGCCGATGTAGTTGCCGAGCTGCACGTCGCCGCTTGGCTGTATGCCGCTGAACACCGTCCGCTTGCCCCCGGCGCGGCTTCGGCCAGCTGTCTCCCGTGTGCTCTCCTGCGTAGTCATCTCCGGCCCTCGCTCTTCTCCTGACCCTGACTTGCGACTCCCAATAAAAAACCCCGCTCCCATCAAGGGGCGGGGATTCTCCGCGGTGCCACCCTTATTTGGAGAGGCGATATAGACGCATCGCCCCTCTCATATCTCAGTCGAGCCTCTTTCGGCAAGCTCGTGAGCCTGTAACGGGACTCTCCCGGCAAGGCCTACGACCCCTGTTGCCAAGGGCTTTCGGTTTGCGGCTCCCGGGCCCATTCAACCCCTGCGCTGGACACCGGCTCACACCTTACCCGGCTCTCTGAGTCCCGCTTGAGGCCTACTATCCCCGTTCCCAGCCTTTAGCTATGCAATTGGCGCGAGTATAAGAGCAGACTCGCGGGTTGTCAAGAAAACGGCCCCCTGCTCAGGCTGTATGGTCGGGCTTGCCATGTTCCGTCGGCCTACCCGCTCCAATGGTTCGACAGGCTCCGAGTGGGTCGAAGGGCGTGAGCGTGCGGGGCTTGCCTATGTGATTCTGAGTGACATGACTTGCGGTAGCCAAGGCAAGCCGTGAGGCCTCCACGCTTCAGGGATACATGGCGCAGGGAGTGCGCCTGATTCGCAGACGACCGGGGGGTGGCGCCGCTCAGGCGGAGGGTGAGGATAAGGGCAGCTAACAGCGCGAGGTTGGCGAGTCCTTAGCCTTACGCGAAACGCCTCTACAAGCGCCGGTTGGAGACTACGGGCTCTGAGGCCAATAGATCACGGAGTTTGCTCAGGTCCGGTAGGCCCAAGATGCGGGAAATGCCAGCGTCCAGGGCTTGCCGAGCCGGGCAGTCCACCATACTAGGCAGCCGCTCGAACTCCGTGTCCGCCATCTCATCGAACAGGTCTGACAAGCCCTCAAGTTGCTCCGAGGAGAGGCTACGCGTATCCAGAACCGGCAACTCCTCCAGGTCCGCCTTCTTCATGCCTACCCAACCGCCCCTTGTACTGGTCCTATGAGCGAGAACGGTCAATATTCCCAGGCTGGAATTCAGCCAGAGTGCGACCGCCTTCTCGGTTTGCACGTCCCCACCCCGTACAGGCCACCAAACGTTGGATAGTACTTCCCTTTCCGACCACATTGCCACGACCCTGTTAGTTTCTAGCCAGAGTCGTTCGGCCACCAGGAGTCGCCCGGCCCTGGGCCACAACTGAGCAACCGACTTAAGACGGCGCCCTGGTCTAGCCGTGGTAAGTGGAGCCAAGTATTTGTTCGGCTGTGTGGCAAAGCTCTTTCTGTGTTCCGTATCGTGATTCTCTACCATCGGGTAGGCCGTGACAGAATCTGTGCGCTCAAATCCATCCCATACATCACGTCTGTCTGGCCCAACTTGGCCGAGTTCGCCGAACGGACACATTGAGACATTTGCTGTAGTTACCTCGCCGGGTACCCAAACTTCACCTTCACCCAGCAGCCTCAAGGCACTGCGAACAAGGTCGGCGCGGGCGAACTGCATGCCGGACCACTTCCTGCCAATGAGCTTCGACTCAGGGATTGAAAGCGCCTCTCCTACGTGCCTACCGTCAACCTCCAGCAGAGCCGTACCTGTCTCCTCAAGCCTCGCCGGCGTCGTGGCGATGACCGCCTGCGCGACTCGATGGGCGTCCAGAACGCCATTCGGGTTATCCCAGAGGTTGATGAAGGTGGTGTACCGCTCAGCCTGGTCCTGGCCCTCAGGGCGCCGTGTCGCTATGAGCAGAGCCTCCGACAGGTCGGTGCTGTCCGAGAAGTTCCAGCGTAGCGGGTCGTGTGAGGTTATGACCATATCCAGGACAAAATCGCGCTCTATCAGGGAGCGGGTCTGTTTCCAAGACGGCACGGTGCATACTGTTGCGGGCAGCACAAGGGCCAGTCTGCCCTCATTAGGCCGCAACTTGGGTGCCGCAGCCGCTACAAACGCCGCGCCCAACCCCGCGGTTGCCGTTGCCTGTCTGGATCTCAGTCGACGAGACAATTCGTCCTGAAGCCTTCGACGCTCTGTCGCCGGGAGACTTCCGAATAGCAGATTACCACCCACCGAGCGAGTGAACGGGGGATTCATTATTGCCAGGTCCAACTCCGGCAACCTGGCAGTTACTCCCTCCTGTACACCCCGTGAGCCGCTGCCGGATACCCTTTCAGGGTCTCTGGTTCCCACGCCCATCTCCTCCGCGGAAAGAGCGAACTGGACCGGGGCCTCATCTTGCCCCAAGAAATCCAGAGACCCCAGTGAAATGTTCGACCCCTCCGCTCCCAGGGGCATTACATAGAGGTTCATGCGGTCGAACTGTATGTCCGGGTTGAGCATCGCAAGACTGGTGGCGGCGAAGTGTACAGCTGACAGCTGG
Organism: Dehalococcoidia bacterium; assembly: GCA_965263185.1. GTDB lineage: Bacteria > Chloroflexota > Dehalococcoidia > Lucifugimonadales > UBA2985 > JAPPHY01. The sequence goes on from OZ253588.1 coordinate 836,463, forward strand.
ACGTCGTAACCGTGGAGGGCCTGCTCCACCATAGCCTTGTGCAGCTCAGGAGCGTTGCGGCCTCCGGCATCGGTATGCCTGCGCTCCGCCTCGGCTGCCACTGCCATCAGCAACGTCCCCGTGCCGCAGGCCAGGTCCGCAATGTTGAGTGAGGCCGGGAATTCGTGGTCGCTCCAGTCTACGTGAGGAGGCCAGTTGTGAAACACCAAGCGGGAAAGCAGGGTGGCTGCCGGGACCGAGGTGTAGTAGGCGCCGGTGAACTTGGCGTCGGTCAACAGGGTGTGAAACAGACGGCCGGACAGGTCGTGTCCTTCCAACCGGCGGGTGTCCTCCATAGCCTTGACCAGTGGAGCCATGGCAAGGGCCTGTACCCCTTCCGGCGCATCACTGAGCACGTCCAGGATGCTGGCGGCTAGGTCGAATACAGGCACATAGTCAATGTTGTCGCAGATGTAGCGCCAGGCTTCGCGAAAGCCTGTGGTTCCCTGCTTTTGAGTTTCGTTGACTGTCTGAACATCCTCATTTACCGCCGCTAGTCGGTCCTGAAAGGCAAGGGCGTTGAATAGAACCAGGCACCCAATACGCAGAGCAGCCGCGCGGTCTTTCTCTTGGTCGGTGCTGGCAATGATATCGGCAATGCGGCGAGATATGCGAGCGTGCTTGGTAACCTCCTTGGAGGCCTGTTCCAGGGCGTATCCCACCGCGCTGGCAGCAGCGGCTACCCTGTCTACGGCTTCCAACTCCAGAGGAAGGATACGCAACTGGTCTGCAAGGTCTGCCGCGGAACCGCTTCTAACCCATTGATCCTGAATAGTCTTGCCGCGAGAACCTTGCAGCCACCATCTGAAGTCGGTAGCGGCCTCAATCTCGGCTAGCGTGTTTTCAGCGCGTCTAAGCCTGTCCGGGTACAGGACGCCAATCACACCCAGAGCATCCGGAAAAGCATCCAGGCGTTCTTTAATCTGAACTTCCAAGAGGGTGCCTGATCCTTCCCACTTGCATTCCAGTAAGACCGTATCGCCGCTTTTCAAATCGACGCGTACGTCAGGGATACCCCTCCTGCTGCGACGTTCCGCCCTGGCCAACAAGCCATGTTCGCGGAGAGAATGGACGAGAAGTACGTTTACGCCTTCCTCACGGATGGTTTCAAGGTCGTTCTGCCTGGATGAGTTACGCCTCGCGCTTGTCACGCCACCTCCATACTCAACGCCAAGTCTTCCACAGTTGCTCTGCACTCTGAGTAGACTCTATTCCAGTCCTGCCGTACTTTGGGCCTAGTCTAACACTTCTTCCAAGTAGCCAAAAGGCCGTAACCCTTGTCACCCTAAGCAATTAGTGATATACTTCTCAAAGTTTTCAACGGCAGGGAGGAGGCTTCAGTGGAGAACTCAGCTATACCCAAGTGTCAGAAATGCAACACGGGGGACTTGGTGCCGCTGTCTGACTTCGGGAGTCAGGGAGCAGCCATCCATTACAAGGCGTGGGTATGCACCAACCCCGATTGCGGCTTCAACATAAAGATTCGCAACGGAGACGTGTACCTCAACGAGCCTATAACCAGCGGAGCTATGCACGCTCCCAGGGCGCGATAGCGGCGCTTCACGCCCTTACGGCACGGCTGTTTCGGCGTACGCGGCGGCGATTGAGCGCCGCCCGGCTTGGACTCCACTCGTTTGGCGCAAGCTATTGACGCGCCTGGCTGCCTCGCCTAGACTTTAGACTGACCAGTCGGTCTGGAGGTAGGCATGAAGGTCAGGGAGTCCCAGGTCCAACCCGCCCCTGAGGGCAAGGAAGCCACTCGACAGCGCATCCTGGATGCGGCCACTGAGGTTTTCTCCGAGAAGGGCTATCACGGCTCGGCCGTAGACGACATCGTGAAGGCGTCCAGTACCTCCAAGGGCTCCTTCTACTTCCACTTCCCCAGCAAGCAGGATATATTCTTCGCCCTGGTTGACCGCCTTATCGCCGCGCTGGCCCGCTCCACAGAGGAGGCCATCGCCCGCGAGAAGGGCGCGCTTGCCAAGGTGACGGCCGCCCTGGACACCGTGTTCCACACCTTCTCGCGGCATAGCAGCCTTGCCAAGATACTTCTGGTGAGCGGCGTGGGCCTGGGCAGGGCCTTTGACGAGCGTCTTCTGTCGATTCACGCCCGCTTTGCCGGCGCCATCAAGGCGCACCTGGACGAGGCGGTGGCCGAAGGCTCCATACCGCCCGTGGACACCGAGCTGACCGCCTACGTCTGGATGGGCGCGGTGAACGAGGTGATTGTGCGGTGGCTTTACACCGGCAAGCCGGAGCCGCTGGAAGGGGCCCTGGACAGCCTGCGGGAGCTTCTCCTGCGGAGCATTTGCGCTAACAACTATAGGCAGTAGGTAATAGTCATGAAATTTAAAGACCTGCGAGAGTTCATTGCGTTCCTGGAAGAGAAGGGGGAGCTTGTTCGGGTGAAGACGCCCGTAAGCTGCGAGCTGGAGATCACGGAGATCAACGACCGCGTGGTCAAGAGTGGCGGCCCGGCCCTCCTGTTTGAGAACGTGGAGGGGTACAACATCCCCGTTCTCACAAACACCTACGGCTCGGCCCGGCGTATCGCCTGGGCCCTGGGCGTGGAGAGCCTTGACGACCTGGTTGCCAGGGTGGGAAAACTCCTTGGCCTGGCCCAGGGGCCGCCACGGGGCCTTCTGAACAAGGCGCGTACGCTTATGGATCTGGTAAAGATGGCGGGGACACAGCCCAAGCTGGTTCGCAACGCCCCCTGCCAGGAGGTGGTTCTCACCGGCCAGGACGCAGACTTGAACAGCCTTCCAATCCTCAAGTGCTGGCCCATGGACGCCGGCCGATTCATCACGCTGCCGCTGGTTATCTCCAGAGACCCGGAGACCGGCGCCCGCAACGTCGGCACCTATCGGATGCAGGTCTACGACGGCCAGACCGCCGGGATGCACTGGCAGACCCACAAGGTGGGCACCCAGCACGAGCGGACAGCCCTGGGCATGGGCAGGGACAGGCTGGAGGTGGCCGTGGCCCTTGGCGGCGATCCCACCACTCTTTGGACCGGCTCTGCGCCGCTGCCGCCGGGCGTAGATGAGCTGGCAATGTCCGGCTTCATTCGGGAAGAGGGCGTGGAGGTGGTCAAGTGCGCCACGATTGACCTGGAGGTCCCCGCCCATTCGGAGATTGTGCTGGAGGGGTACGTTGTACCCGGCGAGCTTCGCACGGAGGGCCCCTTCGGCGACCACACAGGCTACTACTCGATGGCGGACTCTTACCCCGTGTTCCATCTGACGGCAATAACCCGTCGCCGGAATCCCATTTACGCCACCACGCTGGTGGGCCGCCCCGTTCAGGAGGACTACTACATGGGCAAGGCTACGGAGCGCCTGTTCATGCCCATTATCCAGATGGTTCTTCCTGAGATTGTGGATATGAATATGCCGGCGGAGGGGGTGTTCCACAACCTGGTCATCGTCTCCATCAAGAAGGAGTACCCCGGCCAGGCCCAGAAGGTGATGTACGCCCTGTGGGGCCTGGGCCTGATGATGCTGGCAAAGGCGATTATTGTGGTGGACGACTACGTCAACGTGCAGGACGTATCGGAGGTGGCCTGGCGGGTGACCAACAACCTGGACGCCTCCCGCGACATCATCATTGCGTCCGGCCCTGTGGACGACCTGGACCACGCATCACCAACACCCAAGTTCGGCAGCAAGGTGGGGATAGACGCCACGGCCAAAGGCCCGATGGAAGGGCGACAGCGGGAGTGGCCCCCGGACATCTTAATGTCGGACGAGATCAAGGCCCTAGTGGACGGCAAATGGGCGGAGTACGGGATACAGTAACCATTCCTGCGGTGTTTGCCCTACACTTCACACGGGAGCGATAGCCAATCAACCGAGAATACCACCACGTTAACCATTCCTGCGAAAGCAGGAATCCAGGCGCCCAAGCATGGCAACACCTTGCGTATACATCCTTGCAAGCAAACCCAATGGAACCCTGTACATCGGCGTCACCTGGGACCTGCCCAGGCGAGTCTGGGAGCACAAGAACGACTTCGTGGAGGGCTTTACCAAGAGCTATGGAGTACACGCGCTAGTTTGGTACGAGGCCCATGAGTCCATGGGAAGCGCTCTTGTCAAGGAGAAGGCAATCAAGAAATGGAAGAGAGCGTGGAAGATTGAGTTGATTGAAGAAGGCAATCCCACATGGTCAGACCTGTACAGTCAGATAACCTGAGATGGATTCCTGCCTTCGCAGGAATGGTCAGGCGTAGACGGTGGTGTGCCGGGTCAATCCGAAAGCTTGTCGAATACAAGGAGAGGGAACATAATGAAGCTGAAACTGGATGAGGAGACCGATACCCTCTACTTACGTCTGGACGAGTCGGCAATTGTGGAATCGGAAGAGGTGCAATCTGGGGTAATCCTGGATTTCAACGCGGGCAATCAGGTTGTGGGCATAGAAGTATTGAACATCAGCAAGAGGGTAGAGCGGGAGAAGTTGCTGGAATTCCAGTTTGAGTCCAATTTGAGAGAAGCATAATTATGCCCAGCGCTACAGACCAAGCAGCCGAACAAAACTGCAGGGCATGGGACTCCCCTTCCGCCGACAGCGGGGTGAGGGCCTCAGAGCCTCACGCTTCTGGACCAGTAGTTGTACGCACCCCTTCATTACGGGTGGGCGCTTAGTGACCGTTCTTTAAGGAGGTAGCAAATGCTGGAGACTTTAAACCTCGACGGTAAGGTGGTTGTTGTGACGGGGGGAGGAACAGGCCTGGGCAGAGAGATGGGGCGTCACCTGGCAAGAGCAGGGGCGGACATGGTGGTGGCGGGTCGGCGGACTGGGCCTATAGAGGAGGCGGCAGAGGAGTTCAAGAGCATGGGACGGCGAGCGTTGGCCGTCTCGACGGATGTCACCGATTCAACGCAGGTTAACGCGCTGTTTGAGCGGGCGCTGTCGGAGTTCGGGCGCGTAGACGTGCTGATAAACAACGCGGGTGGCGGAGGCGGCGGCAAACCCCTGTGGGAGATAACCGACGAGGATTGGCGCATAGGTATAGACACCAATCTAACATCGGCATTCTACTGCTCCCGCGCCATAATGAAGCACATGGTGGAGCGAGGGAGCGGTAGAATCATAAACATCTCTTCAGGGCAGGGGCTACGCGGACAGAGGGGCAGCTTCATGTACGGCTGCGCCAAGGGTGGGATGATCCAGCTCACCAGGGTCCTGGCGGCTACCTACGGATCGGAGGGCATCACCAGCACGTGCATCGTGCCGGGGATGATACCCACAAGGCAGAGAGTCGATGACGAGACGCCAAACCGTCGGCTGGGATTCCTGCCTATGGGACGACCGGGCACGCCCGAAGAGATTGCGCCCCTGGCGGTTTTCCTGGCATCCGAAGCGTCGGACTACATGAACGGCGAGATGTTCTACTGCGACGGCGGAGCAATGGCGGGCGGAGCAGCCATTACGGGCTACGCGCCAGTGATACCACTTCAGGACTAGAGGAGCTTACATGTCAATTCCGCAAGAGTGGGACCTTTCAGGCAAATCGATTGTACTGACTGCTGGAAGTCGAGGATGGGCGCCTATACTGGCCGAGGGGCTGGCAGAGGCGGGAGCCGACCTGGCTATAATCGGCCACAGGCCGGAGATACTGAAGGCGGCGTCTGAAGCGGTAGAGAAATACGAACGCCGCGTGGTCGCGATAACGGCTGACCTCAAAGACCCCGATGAAGCGCGGCGAGCCATTCAGGAAGCCGTTGGATTTCTGGGCAGGATAGACGGCCTTGTGAACGATCCACAGGTGGAGTTTGCCAAGCCCATCCTGGAAGTCGCCCCCGACGAGCTGGACGCCGTTCTTAACAGGAACTTCAAGAGCGTCTTTTTCTGCTGCCAGGAGGCAGGGAGGATCATGCTGGAGCAGGGAGGCGGACGGATTGTGAACCTATCATCCGTTTTAGGGGAACGGGGCGTATCCAACGAGACGGTCTATTGCGCCAGCATGGGCGCGGTGGAGCAGTTGACCAGATCGTTGGCGCTGGAATGGGCCAAAAACGGGATCACGGTCAACGGCATCGGCACGGCGTGGTACACGCTCGAGGACATTCCCCTGGAACAGCAGCAGGAAGACCCCCTGGTGAGATATCTGCCGTCCCGCAGGCTGGGACATCCCAGGGAGATAGCGCCTCTGCTAGCGCTGCTCTGCTCCGATGCAAGCAGCTATGTGAACGGGCAGACCATCTTCGTAGATGGCGGCGCCATGACACACGCATAATTGAGGTGGGGAAAGACGCCACTACCAAGGGCCCGACATCCGACGAGATAAAGGCCCTGGCGGACGACAAATGGCCGGAGTACGGAATACAGTAACCATTCCTGAGCAGCTTGCCCAGCGCTAGATGTGGGGGTGGCAAGAACACAAGCACGACAACACATTAACCATTCCTGCGAAAGCAGGAAGCCAGGCGCCCAAGCATGGCAACACCCTGCGTCTACATACTTGCAAGCAAACCCAATGGCGCCCTGTACATCGGCGTCACTTGGGACCGGACCAGGCGAGTCTGGGAGCACAAGAATGACTTTGTAGAGGGCTTTACCAAGCGTTATGGAGTCCATGCGCTGGTCTGGTATGAGGCCCACGAGTCCATGGAAGGGACTCTTATAAGAGAGAAGGCTCTCAAGAAATGGAAGAGGGAATGGAAGACTGAGTTGATTGAAGAAGGCAATCCCACATGGTCAGACCTGTTCGATCAGATAACCTGAGATGGATTCCTGCTTTCGCAGGAATGGTTAAGGCGTATTGAGTGGGTCTTAGCGCCTAGCGGAGGTCCCTTGGTCTGGCGCCCACTGGGGCCGCTTGAAGGCTTGTCGAATCACAAAGAAAGAGAACATAATGAAGCTGAACCTGGATGAGGATACCGATACCCTCTACTTGCGACTGGACGAGTCGGCAATTGTGGAGTCCGAAGAGGTACAATCGGGAGTGGTCCTGGACTTCAACGCGGACAATCAGGTGGTGGGCATAGAAATGCTGAATATCAGCAAGAGAGTGGAACGGGAGAAGCTACTGGATTTCCACTTCGAGTCCAACTTGCAATAGCTGCAATTCAATATCCGGAATAGACCTCATGCAACAGATAACAGACCAGGCAGCCAATACAGGAGCGAAATGAGCGTGGTAACGGCCATGCCGGCCAAAATCCGCCTTCTGCTGGACTCCATCCGGTTTGAGCACACCGTATTTGCCCTGCCCTTCGCATACCTGGGCATGATACTGGCCTCCGACGGCCTGCCCACACTCGCCCCGTTTCTCTGGATAACCGTCGCTATGGCATCAGCGCGCACCCTGGCCATGTCCGCCAACCGCATCATAGACCGGCGCCTGGACGCCCAGAACCCGCGCACCGCCGCGCGGCCCCTGCCCGCCGGCCGCATCAGGCTGTGGGAGATGACGGCCATGTCAGTCGTCTCCCTGGGGGTGTTCCTGCTGGCCGCCGCCATGCTCAACACCCTGGCGCTGGCGCTGGCCCCGGTCGCCGCCGTGGTCGTGGTGGGCTACTCATACACAAAGCGGTTCACCTGGACGTCCCACTTTATCCTTGGCTGGGCGGACGGCATTGCCCCCGCCGGAGGCTGGATAGCGGTAACGGGGTCACTGTCGTGGGAGCCGGTACTAATGGCCTTTGCAGTCGCCACCTGGATAGGTGGCTTCGACATCCTGTACTCCTGCCAGGACCGCGACTTTGACTTGCAGCGCGGCCTCCACTCGATACCCCAGAAGTTCGGCATACCCGCCGCCCTGACATGGGCCAAGGGGATGCACGTCCTCACCGCCGCGTCTCTCCTGGCAATAGGGCCCTGGATGGGGTTGGGGTTCCCCTACTACATAGGCTGGGCGCTGGCTGCGGGCCTCCTGGTGTACGAGCACCGGCTGGTCTCCCCCACCGACCTGTCCAGGCTCAACATGGCCTTCTTCAACATCAACGGCTACATTGCCGTCATCATATTCGGGTTTACCTTTGCGTCCATATACGTGTAGCATTGCGAGGGTGAGAACATGGACCCTGTAGTAGTGGGCATATCGGGGGCAAGCGGCTCCGTACTGGCGAAGCGCGCCATAGGCGCGCTGCTGGAGCGCGACGTGCCCGTCATTGCCACCTGCACCGCGGCTGCGCGGATGGTGTGGCAGGAGGAGATGGAGGAGTCCTTTGGCTCAACGCTGGCGCAGTGGCAGGAGTCGCCCCACTTCACCTACCACCCCATCGGCGACCTCAAGGCGTCGATAGCCAGCGGCGGTACGCCCATTGCCGGCATGCTGGTGGTGCCGTGCAGCATGGGCACGCTCGCGGCCATCGCACACGGCCTGTCCGCAAACCTGCTCCAGCGAGCCGCGGACGTGTGCCTGAAGGAGCGGCGCAAGCTGGCGTTGGTCCCGCGGGAGACCCCGCTGTCACCCATACACCTGGAGAACATGCTCTCGCTGTCCCGCCTGGGCGTAACCATCCTGCCGCCGGCGCCCGCCTTCTACCTGCATCCCAGGTCGGTAGAGGACGTAGTGGACTACGTGGTCGCCAAGGCGCTGGACGCCCTGGGGCTGGACGGCTTCATGGACGAGCGTATGCGCTACCTGAGACGCAGCGAGTAGGGAGCGGACGATATGGCGCTATTGAAGGGCGACGAAAAAGCCCGCTACGTGGCATCGATGTTCGACCGCATCTCCGGCCGCTATGACCTGATGAACACGGTGATGACGGGCGGCCTGCACCACCTGTGGCGATGGAGGACGACCGCCGTGGCCACCCGCGGGGGTGGGGGCGAGGCGCTGGACATCGCCACGGGCACGGGAGACCTGGCTTGGGAGCTGGCCGACAGGCCTGCGATAAGCCGGGTGGTTGGCCTGGACTTCGCAGCCCAGATGCTGGCGCAAGCCCGCCGGAAGGCCCGCAAGCATCCACGCCAGGCCGACCGGGTGCACTGGGCGCGCGCCGACGCCGTCAATCTCCCCTTCCAGGACGACCGCTTTTGGTGCGTCACCTGCGGCTTTGGCCTGCGCAACTTCTACGACATCGAAGCGGCCCTCCGTGAGATGGCCCGCGTCATCGCGCCGGGAGGAAGGGTCGTTATCCTAGACATAGTCCCGGTGGTCGGCAGCGACTGGCTGAGCCGGCTGTTCCAGTGGTACTTTCGCAAGGCGGTGCCCTGGCTGGGGTCGCTGCTTGCCGGGAGCAGGGAGGCCTACGCCTACCTGCCGGAGTCGGTGGAGCATTACATGGCTCCCCAGGAGCTGGCGGCGATGATGGAACGGGTGGGCCTGCGCAACGTGGGCTACCGGAAGATGGGCATGGGCACGGTTGCGATGCACGCGGGCGAGAAGCCCGTTCAGGGAGAGGGCGTGCCGGAGATAGCGGACGGCAGCTCTGTAGGCGCGGCGGAAACGCCGGAGGCAATTAAGTCGTGAGGGCCTCGGAGCATCTGCGCGGGAAGTACGCCTACCTGTGGGACAGGCTGTTCCAACACCCCTTTGTGGTGGGCGTGGGCAACGGCGAGCTTCCCCTGGACAAGTTCCGGTTCTACGTGAAGCAGGACTACTACTTCCTGGTCCAGTACAGCCGGATGCTGGCCCTGGCGGCTGCCAAGGCGCCGGACCTGGAGAACGTGGGGCGGTTCGCCGCTCTGCTCAACGAGACGCTGAACACAGAGATGGAGTTGCATCGCGCCTTCTGCCGCAAGTTCGACGTGTCCGCCGCCGAGCTGGAGAGCGTCAGCCCGGCGCCCATAACGCTGGCTTACACCGATTACCTGCTGCGTGTGGCCTACGAAGGCACACTGACGGACGTCATTGCCAACCTGCTGCCGTGCCAGTGGGGCTACTGCGAGACGGGGCTGTATCTGGCCCGCACGGGCGACACGTCGGACGCCAACCCATACGCCGAGTGGATACAGATGTACTCCGCGGAGGAGTTCGTCGCCTTCGTCGACTGGCTGCGGGAGTTCCTGGATTCGCTAACTGAGGACGCGGGCAGCAGGGAGACGGCCCGCCTTGAGGAGCGCTTCCTCACGGCCACCCGCTACGAGTACCTATTCTGGGATATGTCCTACAACCTCCAGGACTGGCCGCTTTAGGGATTAGCGGTCTTCCCCACTCCTGCATACGTAGGGATGGTATTGCTACACTATTGCCCGCTCTTGGTGATCCTGTCGAACCATGCGAGCAGGGGCAACTGAGACCTCAAAAGGGGCACTTCGCGAAACGACGCTACGGAATATCTCCGTCATTCCCGACCCAGATCGGGAATCCAGGGGGGAGCCGGGCGGGACTTCTGGTTTCCAGATTCCGCAGGAATGGTTCAAAAGGAGGACAACTTCATTGCCGCCCCCGTATCAAGGTGGGGGCAAGCTTGTAGCGGGATTCCCCAGAAGGAGCCCTACATCACACACACGCAACTTGGCTCAATAGGTGAGTTCTGTGATACCATATACTCACTCAAGGACGCTTCTACAGGTGACCAAATGACCACGCAAGAGTTGCAAGAGCGGTTAAACCAGGGCGAAATCATCATCCTGGACGGCGGCACGGGCACTGAGCTTGAGAGGCGCGGCGTACCCATGCACGCCCTGGCCTGGAGCGGCGTCGCCCTGCTCACTCACCCGGAGGTCGTACGGCAGGTGCACCTGGACTACATTGAGGCGGGCGCCGACGTCATCATCGCCAACACCTTCTCCACGTGCAGAAACGTGATGGACGCCGCCGGCATGGGCGACGAGGTCGTCCGCGTGAACACCCTGGCAGTCGACCTGGCCCGAGAGGCCCTCGACCTGAGCGCCGCCTCAAGGCCCGTGTCCATAGCAGGCTCCATATCCACCGAGAACACAACGCCCATCTTTTACACGGGCAGCCGTCGCGAGGGCCGGACGTTCCCCACCGAGCAGCAGGCGCGCGCCAACTACCGCGAGCAGGCGGAGGTTATGGCGGAGGCCGGCGTTGACTTCATCGTCCTGGAGATGATGCGGGACGTACCCCAGACCACCTACGCCCTTGAGGCCGCCCTTGCCACCGGGCTTCCCGTTTGGGTTGGCTTCAGCACAAAGATGGCCGGGGACGGCTCCACAGTCCTGCTACAGGGAGGCCCGGACAACGGCACGACGCTGGCCCAGGGGTTGGAGGCCATAAAGCCCCTTGGCTGCGCTATGGTGGCCATTATGCACTCCCACACCGAAGATACGACGCCTGCCCTGGCAGAGGTCAAGCGGCTCTGGCAGGGGCCGGTGGGCGCTTACCCCAACTCCGTGGGATTGGAGCCGCCCCGTCCGGACGCTGAGGAAGCCATCTCGCCCCAGAGACTGCTGGCCGAAGCCCAGGAGTGGGTGAAGATGGGCGTACAGGCCATCGGCGTATGCTGCGGACTGGGCCCTGAGTACATCCGGGCGTTCAGGGAGGGCCTGCCGCCGCGTCTGCCGTAGGGGGGCGCACATCCCACCTCCCGCGCCCCATCCCGGTGCGCTCTTGCTATGGGTATGCGTTCACAGGAGTCCGGCCGCGGGAGGCGCACCAGTCCTCGTAGGAGGGGACCTCCTCGTTTACAACGTACAGGAAGTGGTATGCGCCCATGTCGCCCAGAAAGCGGAACTGCTTGCGCAGGTCTGACACCGTCTTCTCAAAGTCCCCGTGTGAGCGGAGGTATCCTTGAAAATCGCCATGAAGCTCGGCCAACTCAATCATACGTCGAGAGTTCTCCACGATTGCCTCGAGCTTGCGGCGATTTCTTATGACCCGGCGGTCGTTGGTCAGCTCGTCCAGGTCGCTTTCGCTCAGGTTGGCGACTACGTTGGGGTCGAAGTCGCGGAACGCCTCCCGGATGTCGGGCCACTTGGACTCCACAACGCGCCAGGAGATACCCGTCTGGAACACAGACTTGCTCATTGTCTCCAGGTAATCGGCAAGGCTGCTCGGCTCTATCCTCTCGGGCTCCGGCATAGCTACACCTCCTTGAACTTTATTGTGGTAGCCCCGGAGTCTCCGGCTGCGCAACCCCAGGGGCGGATGGTCGGTATTCAGGTTGCCAGAAGGGCCTCCAACTCCTGGGCCGCCTCCTGAATCGGCGCCTCTCGCTGCTCGCCCCTGGACATGTCCCGGATGATTACGGAGCCGTTCTTAATCTCGTCCTCACCCAGGATCAGGGCGTAGGGTATGCCCAGAGAGTTGGCGTACCGCATCTGCGATTTGAGGCTCCGACCTGCCGGGGCCAGCACGGCCCCTACTCCCCTGCTCCGCAGCTCGGAAGCCAGGGACATGGCTGCCTCCTTGGCTGCGTCTCCCAGGTGAGCCACCACGGCGCTAACGAAGCTCCCCTCAGGGACGGCCACATTCTGCCGCTTGATGTTGAGTATCATGCGCTCCAAGCCCGCGCCAAAGCCGATGCCCGGCGTTGGAGGTCCACCCAGCTCCTGGATCAGGCCATCGTACCGGCCTCCGCCGCAGATGTTGCTCTGTCCCCCCTCTTCCGGGGGTTGAATCTCAAAGACGGTCCTGGTGTAGTAGTCCAGGCCGCGCACCAGCTTGGGCTCCACTGTGAACGGGATTTCCAGCTTTTGCAGGTAGCTCAACAGCCTCTCCCAGTGGTCACGGCACTCCTCGCAGAGGCTCTCGACGGTCTGCGGGGCCTCCCGCGCCATATCCGTACAGGTGGGCTGCTTGCAGTCGAGCAGTCGCAGGGGGTTGCGTTCCAGCCGCTCTGCGCAGTCCCGGCAGAGGCGGTCAAGTCGAGAGGCGTAGTATGCCTTGAGGCGCTCCAGGTAGGCCGGCCTGCACTGGGGGTCGCCTATGCTGTTGATAAGGAGGGTGAGGTCTCTGAGTCCCAGGCCCTTCATAAGCTGCCAGGCCATCTCTATGACCTCTGCGTCCACCGACGGGTCGCCGTCGCCCAGGGCCTCCACGCCAAACTGATGGTGCTGCCTGAACCGTCCCGCCTGTGGGCGGTCGTAGCGGAAGACCGGGCAGAAGTAGTACATACGGACAGGCTGGGGCAGGTTGCGCATCCCGTGTTCCAGGTACGCCCGGCAGACGGGGGCGGTGCCCTCGGGACGAAGGGCAACGTAGTCGCCTCCCCTGTCCTGGAAGGTGTACATCTCCTTCTCCACAATGTCAGTGACCTGGCCCACGCCCCGCACAAACAGGTTGCTATGCTCAAACACGGGCGTGTCCAACCGGCCATAGCCGTACCGGCGCGCTACCTCTCTGGCTTCGGCCTCCACGTAGCGCCAGTATCTCTGCTCTTCCGGCAGAATATCTGCCGTGCCTCTTGGAGCGCGGTACAAGGCGTGCCTCCTCTTGGCGTTCTGCTCACGGGAAGGATAGCCTATAGCGCGGAGTTTGCCAAGGTGGAGGGATAACCTGGATAATCGCGGCGCGTGGGTGGGGCCTTCGGATTGTTCATGGCCGGAAACGCCGCTTGCTGGCATTGCCCGTCTCGGATACAATGAGGAAAGCGTATCGGGCGCCTCCTTTGCGCTTGTAGCTCAGTTTGGATAGAGCGCAGCCCTGCGAAGGCTGAGGCCGTGGGTTCAAGTCCCACCAAGCGCACCACCCTGTTTGGAGAGGGAGGTTGGAGCGATTGCTTCGTACCCCCGCCCCGTTGGCGAGTAGAGGCCTGCGGCGGGGCGAGCTACATGGGTCTGTATAGCGACGGCAGAGCAAGGAGGGAACATGACTACCACTGAGAATCGGACGACGGAATATCGGGTTATCGGGACTCGCCCCATCCGCCATGATGGCGTGGACAAGGTCACCGGGCGCGCCAGGTACGGCGCCGACGTCGTTATGCCCGGGTTGCTCTACGGCAAGGTCCTCCGCAGCCCTCACGCCCATGCAAGGATAGTAAGCGTAGACGTGAGCAGGGCCGAGGCCCACCCAGGAGTGAGGGCCGTGGTTACGGGCAAGGACATGCCCCAGATCACCGGCACTGTGTCCATAGCGGGGGGCGAAGGCGGAGCCATAAACCTCAAGTACTACCGCGAGATGATACTGGCCTCCGAGAAGGTACTCTTCAAGGGCCATCCCGTGGCCGTTGTGGCGGCGGACAACCCACACGTTGCGGAGGAGGCTCTCTCTCTCATAGACGTGAGCTACGAGGTCCTGCCCCACGTCCTGACGGCGCCGGACGCCATGAAGGAGGACGCTCCGCTCATCCTTGAGGACCTGAGAACCAGGTCCATGGGCCGGATTACCGACAATGCAAGCAACGTGGCGGCATACGAGAAGTATACCCTGGGAGACGTGGAGAAGGGGTTTCAGGAGGCGGACATGGTGGTTGAGCATGAGTTTACCACCCCTACCGTCCATCAGGGCTACATTGAGCCGCAGAACGCGACGGTCCTGTGGAATCCCGACGGCGAGGTAACGGTCTGGACCAGCAACCAGGGCCCGTTCTACGTGCGCCGCGCTACGGCGGCGCTCCTTGGCATCGCAGAGTCCCAGGTAAGGGTCATACCCATGGAGATAGGCGGCGGCTTCGGCGGCAAGATACTCTGCTACCTGGAGCCCCCGGCGGCCCTTCTGTCACGCAAGACGGGGCGTCCGGTTGAGATAGTGATGACCAGGGCCGAGGTGCTGGAGGCCACCGGCCCCACCTCCGGCTCCTACATGCGGGTGAAGATAGGGGCAACCAGCCAGGGGCGAATAACCGCGGCGGAGGCCTTCCTGGCCTTTGAGGCGGGGGCTTTCCCCGGCTCTCCTGTGGGAGGCGCCGCGCGGTGTATGTTCTCTCCATACAGCATTGAGAACGTGGACATCGACACCTACGACGTGATAGTCAACAAACCCAAGACCGGGGCGTACCGCGCCCCCGGCGCTACCCACGGCTCCTTTGCCGTGGAGACGATCATCGATGAAATATGCGGCGCCCTCGGCATCAACCCTATGGAGTTCCGGTTGATGAACGCCTCCCAGGAAGGGGACAGGCGGGCAGACGGCGTTGTCCACTCCAAAATCGGGAACGTGGAGACCCTCCGGGAGGCCGCGGGCAGCGCCCATTGGAATACTCCCCTGGAGGGGAAGCTCCGCGGCAGGGGGGTGGCCAGCGGCTACTGGGGGAATGGTGGGTTGGAGTCCAGCGCCACTCTGAGCGTCAACGCAGACGGAACGGTGGGCCAAGTGACAGGCTCGGTGGATATCGGCGGCACACGGGTGGTGACCGCCATGCACGCCGCTGAGGTACTGGGAATCAGGGCCGAGGACGTCCATCCCATAGTGGGCGACACCGGCGCAATCGGCTACACGGCGGTCACCGGCGGCAGCCGCACCGCCTTCGCCACCGGCTGGGCCACCTTCGAAGCGGCCCACGACGTACTCCGGAAGATGAAGGAGCGCGCGGCCCTCCTGTGGGAGACCACGGCCGAGCAGGTGGACTTCTCCGATGGGACGTTCAGCCACAAGGCCAATCCGGAGCAGCGGTTGACCTTCAAGGAGCTGGCGGTCAGGCTCTTGGAGACCGGCGGCCCGATAATCGGCAACGCCTCGGTCAGCCCAAAGGGAGTGGGGGCGTCCTTGTCCACCCACATCGTAGACGTGGAGGTTGACCCGGAGACGGGGAAGGTGGACATACTCCGGTACACCACCTTCACGGACGTTGGGAAGGCCGTTCACCCCAGCTACGTGGAGGGGCAGATACAGGGCGGCGTGGCGCAGGGCATTGGGTGGGCCCTGAACGAGGAGTACTTCTACAACGCCCAGGGGCAGATGGCTAACTCAAGCCTGCTGGACTACCGTATGCCCATCTCCCTGGACCTGCCTATGATAGATGCCGTCCTGGTGGAGGTGCCGAACCCCGGCCATCCCTACGGAGTGCGGGGTGTCGGAGAGATACCGCTGGTCCCGCCGGTGGCGGCTATCGCAAACGCAATCCACGACGCGGTTGGGGTGCGAATGCGCCGTACGCCTATGTCGCCGGGGCGCATTCTGGAGGCCTTGTGGGAAGACGGTCCTCGCAGCTGACGGAGCGACATTCCTGATCATACCGTCGAAGAATCGGCGGAAGTGACTGTATCCTGGGGCTTTGCTTCTCAATACGTAGGAGGAATAACATGGTACAGGTACAGACGGAGACGGTTGCCAGACCCCAATCCCTGGCAGGAATCAGAGTCTTGGACTTCACCTGGGTACGCGCCGGCCCGTGGGGCTGCCGCTGGCTTGGGACGCTGGGCGCAGAGGTCATCAAGGTGGAGTGGCCCCAGAACCCCGACATGATAAGGAACCCCGGCCTGATGAGCCTCCCGGGCGTTGAACCCAGCCTGAACTCCAACTACATGTTCAACGACACCAATGCCAACAAGCTGGGCATAACCCTCAACGTCCGCTCCGAGAAGGGCATGGAGCTTCTCAGGCGCCTGATAGCGACGTCCGACGCCATCGTTGAGAACTACAGCTCCCGCGTCCTCCAGGGATGGGGGCTGCCCTACGAGGAGTTGGCCAAGATCAACCCGGGGATCATCTACGTCTCCCAGGCCGGGTTCGGCCACACGGGACGTAACCACCACTACCAGACAATGGGGCCGGTGGCTCAGGCCCTCTCCGGGCTGACCCACCTTTCCGGCCTCCCCGGCGAGGAGCCCGCCGGCTGGGGTTGGTCCTACCTGGACGATACCGGAGGCATGTACACGGCTATGGCCGTCCTAACCGCCCTCAACCATCGCAACATGACCGGGTCGGGCCAGCACGTAGACCTCTCCCAGATGATGCTGGGCATTCCCCTCAACGGCTCCGCCCTGCTGGACGCCACCGTCAACGGCAGAAGCCTGAGCCGCGAGGGGTTCCCGCCGGGAAACAGGGCCCACTGGCCCGGCACTCCCCTCCTCCACAACTACCGCGGCCCCACGGTGGCCCCCCACAACGCCTACCGGACCAAGGGCGGCGGCTACTACGACTGGTGCGCCATAGCTTGCTTCTCAGACGAGGAGTGGCGCAAGCTTGTCCTACTAATGGGGTCGCCCGACTGGGCTGCGGACGACAGGTTCTCCACCATCCGGGGCCGTCTCATGGACCAGGAAGAATTGGACCGGGGAATCGAGGCGTGGACACTCACTCTGGAGCGGTACGAGATAATGGAGCGCTGCCAGGCCGCGGGCGTCCGAGCCATGCCCGTCCAGAGCAACAAGGACCGGGTGGCGAACGACCCTCAGCTTAGACATCGGGATATGTACACAGAGCTGGACCATCCTATCCTGGGACGCCACAGTTTCCAGAACGCCCCCTTCAAGCTCTCGGAGTCGCCCGCCTTCAACCATATGCCAGCGCCGCTCATCGGCCAGCACAACCGCCAGGTGTTCGAGGGGCTGCTTGGCCTCTCCCACGATGATCTGGTTGCAGGCTACGAGGATGGCACCTTCTGGCCTCCCACCATGGCCCGCTACCCTTACGTGGATGAGATCATCCAGGCGGGGCCGCTGAAGCCCGAAGAGAGCCTTGGCACGGTCCATGCGATGTCTTC
Organism: Dehalococcoidia bacterium; assembly: GCA_965263185.1. Classification (GTDB taxonomy): domain Bacteria; phylum Chloroflexota; class Dehalococcoidia; order Lucifugimonadales; family UBA2985; genus JAPPHY01. Next base: position 853,952 of record OZ253588.1, read on the forward strand.
AGGCGACCCCGAGGGCGGCCCCGTTACCTACGACCACGGCGCGCTGGCCGGCCTGCGAGTCCTGGAGCTGTCCGACGAGAAGGGCCAGTGGGCAGGCAAGCTCATGGCCGACCTAGGCGCCGACCTCATCAAGATAGAGCCCCCGGGCGGAGAGGGAACGCGGTCGGTGGGCCCCTTCTACCAGGACCTGCCGGGCCGCGAGCGGAGCCTCTCCTTCTGGCACTACAACACGTCCAAGCGCGGCGTTACCCTGAACCTTGAGTCGGAGGACGGACGGCGTCTGTTCAAGCGGCTGGCGGAGAAGGCGGACGTGATTCTGGAGACCTTCCAGCCCGGCTACATGGACTCCCTGGGCCTTGGATACCGGGACCTAAAGGAGGACAACCCGCGCCTGATAATGTGCTCCCTGACACCGTTCGGCCAGACCGGCCCCTGGAAGGACTTTGCAGTCAGCGACCTGATACACCTGGCAGCCGGAGGCCAGATGGGCTGCTGCGGCTACAACGAAGAGGACGTGGATGACCCGCCACCCATCGCCGGGGGCGGGGGCCAAGCCTGGCACATGGGGTGCCACTACGCTTACATGGGGATCATGGCCGCGTTGAACTACAGGGTCGCCACGGGAAAGGGCCAGTACATAGACGCGTCCGTCCACGAGGCATGCGCCCTGACCACGGAGATGCACGTAATCACCTACATCTACACCGGCGAGGAGGTGCGGCGCAACACCGGACGCCACGCCTCATCGGCCAGCGGCTTCACGCAGCCCAAGGGCCAGTTGCGCTGCAAGGACGGGAAGTACGTGAACGCATCGCTGCCGCCTCTGCGACTCACGTCTGCGCAGGTCAAGACGCTGGGCGAGTGGATGGATAGCTACGGCATGGCCGGCGACCTGCTGGACGAGAAATACCAGGACCCGGAGGCGATCCGGGAGAACGGGCTGCACATACACGGGCTGTTCGTCCAGTTCGTCGCCAGCCTCACCCAGGACGAGGTGTACCACGGAGGCCAAGAGCGCGGCTTTACGTGGGGGGCCATACGGAACCCTGACGACCTGATCGATGACGGGCATCTCCACGACCGGGGTTTCTGGACAGAGGTGGAGCACCCCGACCTGGGCCGTACCCTCACCTACCCAGGGCCGGCCGGGATCTACAACGGCTCGCCGTGGCGCATCTCCCGGAGGGCTCCCCTGATTGGGGAGCATAACGAGGAGATCATGTGTGGAGAGCTGGGCCTGTCCAGGGCTGAGCTATCCGTGCTGGCTGAAGGGGGCGTGGTTTAACCTGCAACAAGGCCAACAGGCAATGGCGGCGGCCTTCGGACAGACAATGCCTTGGCCGGAGTCGCCGTCGTTGCTTTGGCCCATTGGGCTCGCCGGTTAGCGGGGCGTTCTTTGCAGGCGCTGGCTATGCCAACGCCGGTTGGAGCGCCACTCCCCTCCCGCTCACGCCAAGCATGTCCATCCCTATTACCCAATGGTGCCAAATATTCCGGTACTCGTGGGCCGTCGCTTTGGAGGCGGCGAGCGGAGACGGCCGTATCCCCTAATGGTTTCACAGTTCCAGTCCAGTCAGCTAGTCTTGTATGGACCGGGCGATTGGTTCGAGTCTCTACAAGTGGGCGTACCTGAAAGGTATGGACCTGGACTTCAACCGTCTAGGCAAGCCTACAGACAACGCTAGGATGGAGACCTTCAGCACCAGGCTTCGGGCTAAAGGCCTCAACGAAAGGTGGGTTTGTCATTGGAGGACGATCGAGAGAAAATAGAGGGGTGGCACCGGCGCTACAACCGGGAACATCTCCATGGCTCCCTGGAACACTGGGCCGTGAGGCCTTTGCGCCGGTGGCCACGGCAGCGGTTCAATGACCCACAAAACTAACATTACGACTGGTATAGAGTGAGGCAAGACCACGCATCCTAGGGAAAGGTCAGGGTTACACGTTGTCTGGGGGTCTGAGGCAAGTTGCGTTCTCGGCGAGTAGGGAACGATAGGAGGTCGGGAATCTAGGATTGCCACCCATTGACTCGATTTGAGCGTGGGCATCTCTCCAACTCTCCCATGCTTCGCCGACATTGTCAGGCCGCCAATAGACCTTCGGGTTAAACTGGTCCGAGATTCCCTCACCTAACCTAATGCAAGTCTCTACCTCTAGATGAGCTTCCCCGGCTCCACCTAGTCGCCCAACACGTAAGTCCCGCAGCATATATCCAGCTTCTTCCACCCTTTGCGGGTGAAACGTAGATAACTGACGGTCACTGGCCCTGAAAGCCATGGGTGTTGGCTGGTTAAGTTCGACGTCCCACTTGCTCGGAGTAACGAATCGGCAAATCCACTCTTTCTCAGACACTTCGGACGGCGGCAAGAATTACCTCCGGGGTCAGATCGGCGATGGTGTCTAAGGAAATGTCACGAGCGTAACGCCGCTCCCGGGTCACCGCCGCTTCGGCGCTCCCATCCGGCTCAATCTCAACGTACAAGCGCACTTCTTCCGGGAAGACCGTAGCGATAGACAACACACCGTCGCTGGACACAGTGGCGGAAACAGTATCTGACTTATGGCAAAGCCAAGCAACCAACTCGTGGATAGCACCAATAGTCGTCGCAGGCACCGGTTGCTGGTCTGGCCAACCGCTCCCAAATTGGGATAGACGTTGCTGCAACTTGGGACTTGCACCAATCGCAATCAGTTCTATCTGGCTGCGAACTAATGGGGTTAACTCGGATATTTCACTTTGCCTTGGTGAGACATGTGTCGTGGACCCGAGCTCCGTCAAGAGGTAACGCCATGATTCGTTTGGTTTCGGCGTAATGTTGTGGCTTGGAGCAACCATGGAAACGCTGTACCTCTCGTTGCCAATTCGCAACATCTTCGGCATTACAAAACTGGATCGGAGTTCATCCAATGACTCATACAATATGAATCTATAGTAGCCTTCGTGAGGCAGAGCATCCGCAAGGGATTCACTCCCCTCTCCGGATGCTAGCGTATGCAACCCTGTTGCCCCACTGGCAACCACGAGGTCAATTGCCTCATTAGCCTCTGTATGTGCCGTTTTCTCGGATCTTATTGTAGGCATCACTTATCTTTCTACCTGAACAATTTGCGGGCAGAATCCTTGAGACACCCCTCAAAGACACTCACCAGGTTAGAGTGCGCAGTCTCAAGCCACTCGTTAGTTTGAGTCAACTCGAAAGCATCTGGTCGCGCGAGGAAGTAGTCCAGATCCAGAATGATTTTGGCGTTTTCCGACTCGGAATTTGGACCGTTCCTTATCTGTAGGATTAGAGAGTCACGGGCACCTTCGAAATCAAATTGAACCAGGCAATGGAACCGCGTTAAGTCTTGTGGAATGTTTTGGCCAACGAATGGGTAGAAGTCGAAGAACTCTTCAAACTTCACAGTTGCCTGGCTAAAGAAGATGTCGTTGATATACCTTAGTCCGATCCGTTGTACCTTCTTTGGGTTGAGGACGTCTTGGTATGCTTGAGCACCTTTGGCGACGATTCCACTGAGACACTCCCAAGAGGGATATGGCCTGAAGTGATGTACACTAAGGCGGTATGGAGACACAGCGATATATCCCAATTCGTCACCCTCTCGCCAGAACCTTAAGGGCGACTGATGGACAATTCGCATTTCCAGTTGAGGCAACCCTGGTGACGAAACATTAGGCGACTCAGCAAATGGAGCAGGAGACACCGCCGATCTCTCGCCGGCCAATCTCCTGGGAAACTCATTGCTCATAGCGGAATATATCAGTCCCGGAGCCGCCGAGTCCCACCGTCCGTCTTCCTCATAACGGAATTCGCAAACAGCTTCTCGAATTGGGGGATTTGAGTATTGCTGGCTCATTTGCCACCAGTGGGATGTTCAAAGGTCATCGTCTGGGTTGAAACATTATAGCCTAGGTTGTCAAGGATGTCTCTGAAGTAGAATATCATCACTGAGGAATTCCCCCCTCACTATATTGTACCAAATGTCCTGTAGATTGTCAGCGATAATGGGCCTGCGATAATCGCACCCGGGCCTCCTCGGCTCGGGCCTGACCCATAATGGCACCGGCGCAATGCCTTTCTGTGATCTGTCGACTTGTTCTCGAGGCGGCCCACCAAGCCAACCGATGGGATGAGCAGTAACCTGATAGTGGCTTGGCCATAAACCCTCTCGCAGTCCTGTCCTCTCTCCCGGCCGACTGGAGAAGCGGATTGCCAGCGCAGAGCGTAATCTCCGGAGAGTGCAGATGGAGGAAGAAAGGGCGATTGGCTTGCGTGTGTCCGATAAGATTACCGAGGACCAGTTCGACCATCAGCGCAAGCTTATACATGAACGTCTGGAGACCGCCCGGGCAAAGCTCAACGACTACCGCGCCCAGGAGTCGTTGACGACGAAGAATCGCATCCTGGTGGAGAACATCGTCGAGTGGACTGCTAAAGTTGGGAATGGGTTGGACAACTTGTCCTCCGAGGAGCATCGAGAGGTCCTGCGGCTAATCGTGGATCAAATCGTAATCGACCGTGACAACAGGGTCAGCATCACCCTGGGTATCCCTGCTGAAGATTTAGTGTCGTTTGAGAAAGAGGAATCTCGAACCATATGAGCGGGGCAAACATCCACAGTCATTCCTGCGTAGGCAGGAATCCAGGGCTGGGGCGGTGGAGGCCCCTCCCCCCTCTGGATGCCCGCGTTCGCGGGCATGACGATGTGACGCCTCTTTTCATTGATGAGCTTGTCGAGCCATATGCGCGGGGAGGCCAACGGCAGAGCGTCAACTCGGTACAGCGCGTAAGCGCCGCTACCACCATATCTTGTTCTCTACGCTGTCCTTCAGCTCCGTGAAGTCCTTGGTCCACAGGGAGGTGCTCAGGTACTTCCAGCCTCCGTCCGCCAGCAGGCAGACGATGTTCCCGCTCTCCATTCGCTCCGCCAGCCTCACGGCGCAGCACACCACCGACCCGGAGGAGATGCCCGCGAATATCCCCTCCTTCTGCATCAGCTCCCGCGTTGTGCGGAAGGCCTCCCTGCTCTCAATCATTATCCGGCTGTCCAGCAGCGAGAGGTCCAGGATGGGCGGTATGAACCCTTCCTCCAGGCTTCGGAGTCCCTGGATCACGTCGTCCGGATGGGGGACCACCGCCACTATCTTTATGTCCGGGTTGTACTCGTTGAGCCGTCGTCCCACGCCCATGAGTGTGCCGCCCGTGCCCAGGCCCGCGACAAATACATTGACGTCTGGGAGGTCCTGGATTATCTCCCTGCCGGTGGTCTCGTAGTGGGCGCGAGGGTTGGCCTCGTTTCCGTACTGGTAGGGCATGAAGTAGGAGTCGTCCTTGGCCGCCATCTCCTCCGCCACCACAATGGCTCCATTGGTGCCTTTGGCGCCGTCGCTGAACACAATCTCCGCCCCGTAGGCCAGCAGCAACTGCGTCCTCTCGGCGCTGACATTCTCAGGCATGACCACCTTCACGCGGTAGCCCTTGCGCTTGGCGATGAAAGCCAAGGCTATTCCCGTGTTGCCGCTGGTGGGTTCCAGTATGGTCTTGTCGTGGGTGAGCGTCCCATCGGCCTCCGCCTGATCGATCATGTACTTGGCAATACGGTCCTTGAGGCTGCCCGTGGGGTTGTTGCCCTCCAGCTTGGCGAATATGTGGACGTCCTCCTTGGGACTCATCCGGGTTAGCTCCACCAGGGGCGTATTGCCAATGGTATCGAGGATGTCTCTCCTGGTCATAGCTGCCTGTCCCAATCTTCCCTGGCGCGCAAGTCTCTCACCGTTGGACGGCAGAAACGGGCTCTTGCAGCCCGCAAAAGACCTCGTAGTCGATTAGCTCGTGGACGGTCGGGTTGTCGCCGCACAGGGGGCACTTGGTGTTGCGCCGCAGCTTCACCGTGCGAAACTCCATGCTCAGCGCGTCGATGAGCAGCAGCCGTCCGACCAAGGGCTCGCCTGCGCCCAGGATCAGCTTGATGGTCTCCGTTGCCTGGATGCTCCCCACCATGCCTGGGAGCGCTCCCAGTACGCCCGCCTCGGCGCAACTGGGCACCGCCCCGGGGGGAGGGGGCGTGGGGAAGAGGCAGCGGTAGCACCCGCTGCCGGGGATGAACACGCTGGCCTGCCCGTCGAACAGCAGGATGCTGCCGTCCACCAGCGGCTTGCCGGACAGGTACGCCGCGTCGTTCACCAGATACCGGGCTGCGAAGTTGTCCGCCCCGTTCACCACTATGTCGTACTGGGCGATTATCTCCATAGCGTTCTCAGAGGTAAGGGGCGCCTCGTGGCCCACCACCTTGACATCTGAGTTGTATTCGGCCAGGGTCTGCTGGGCGGACAGGACCTTGGGCTTGCCTATGTCATGCTCATGGTGAAGTATCTGGCGCTGGAGGTTGCTCACCTCCACCACGTCGAAGTCCACGATGCCCAGGGTGCCCACGCCCGCCAGGCAAAGGTACAGGGCAACGGGAGAGCCGAGGCCTCCGGCCCCTACAATCAGGACCTTTGCCTCCAGAAGGCTCCTCTGTCCCCTGCTCCCCACCTGGGGCATGATGATATGCCGGCTGTATCGCCTCACCTGGTCGGGTGTTAGCGCTGTAGTCTGTGTCATTGACAAGCCCTCCTTGCTATTGCGGGAGCTTGAGCCGGACGCCCTACTCCCGCTTTACAGTTTACAATAAAAAGGCCCCGCGCTCCACCCTCTTAGGGCAGGCCGTAGCGGGGCATGGCTCCCACCGGGGACCGACCGACGCTAGATCTGATACATTCCCCGTCCATGGAGTCGCTCCTGGCGATTAGCCAAGTCGGCAATGGTCGTGGAGCTCAGCACGCTATGGATAGCATCCTCCACAGACCTCCACACGTCACGCTGCGCGCATATGTCGGAAAGGGTACACTCCGTAGGCTCTGTGATGCAGTCCAAAGACGCCGCCGTGCCCTCCAGTCCATCCATCACCATTCCAAGGCTTATCTCGTCGGGAGCCTTTGCCAGTACGTGGCCCCCTTGCGGCCCTCTTCGGCTTCGGATAAACCCGAACTTCCCCAGGGTGGTAAGGAGATGGTCCAGATAGGGCTCCGGAATGCTCTGGCGGTCCGCTATCTCCACAGTCTGCACGGAGCCGTCTCCGTACCGCTGTGCAAGGTCCACCAGCGCGCGTACCCCGTAGTCTACCTTCATCGGCACTTTCATGCCACCGCCTCCTCATTGCGTCCGTTCAGTAATTATAGCATCCCCCCTGTACACCTTCAAGCCCAGCTTAATCTCTCAGGACTTATGGTACAGGGCGATAGCCTCCTTTGGAGTAAGCATATTGATGCCCATGTGTGGTCGGGTAGTGTTGTAGGCGTCAAGGAAGTGCTGATACCAAGTGTTCAGCTCCTGGTGGTCTTGGGGCGCTTCCTCTAACCGGAAGAAGCACTCCTCTTCGTCCGTGCGGAAACTCCGCTCGATTACCGCGTTCTCATTGGGAGAACTCTTGTGGATGTAGAAGTGTTCAAGGCCGAGTTCGGCGCACTTGGCGTGAAAGCGTCTCTGAAACTCCAATCCATTGTCCGTCTGGACGTAGTGCAACGGGAAGGGGAACTGCTGTGTGGCATAGTACAGGGCCAAGAGTGTTCCCCCCTCATCCAGCTTGGGGAGGATTAGCCCAACCTTGTAGCGAGAGGAGATGTCCATCGCCGCGTACAGGTAGCAAGTGTACGGCAACCCAGACAACTCCGGAGTGACGTACTTCACGTCCATCTGAAGGTAGCCTAAGCCCGGGCAGTTACGAGGCCGCATGACTTGGCCGTTCTGAAAGCGAGGCCGCCGTCGCTTCGTACTGGGGCGAACCAAGCCCACGCGTTGCAAATACCGATGAATGGTCGATGCCGAGACCTCCAGCCCTTGAGCCTGGGCCAAGACCGCTAGCTTCTCCCGACAGAAGCCGGTCGCTTCCCTCCACCTTCGCACTTCGGCGGCAGCCTCCCCCCACAGCGCACGCTTGGGGTGTTTGGGTGCAGTAGACTTGCGCCGCACGCCCTGCCAGCGCACGTAACCCCAGGGCTGCCGCCCTCGATCCACCCAGCGTTTGACGGTCCGGCGGTCTACGTGCAAACGCCGGGCCGTTTCCGAGACGTTCTGATCGCACACCTTCCATGTTTCGATGATGGTCCGTACTGCTAATCTGCTCATGGCTCATTCTAGAGCCTCTGTACCATATGTGGTGAGAGAACAAGGCCCAGGCTATACTATAGGCGGGCAAATTTGCCCGCTAGAGGAGTCGGACTAACCTTTGACCAGGCCTTCGGCTAGCGACGTGACGCCGGACAGGACAGAAGTCGTCCCATACGACGAGGAGTGGCCCCGTCTGTTCAGCAGCTTGGGCAAGAGCCTTCGAGCGGCGCTGGGCGATATCGCCCTCCGCATCGACCATATTGGGTCGACCTCCGTTCCGGGACTGGCCGCAAAGCCCATCATTGACATCCAGATCTCCGTTGCGGCCCTTGAGCCGGTGGAGCCGTACCGCCTTCGCCTGGAGGGGCTGGGACTTGTCTTCAGGGCGGACAACCCGGAGCTGACCAAGCGTTATTTCCGGGAGTCGCCCGGCAATAGAAGAACCCACATCCACGTGCGACGGGCGGGAAGCTGGGCGGAGCAGTTCGCTCTCCTGTTCCGCGACTACATCAGGACCCACGAAGAGGACGCCCGCCTCTACGCCGAGCTGAAGCGTCGTCTGGCCGAGGAGTACACCGAGGATCGGCAGGGGTACACGGAGGCGAAGGCTCCCTTCATCTGGGAGGTGATGTATCGCGCCGACCGCTGGTCTCAGGAGATCGGCTGGCAGCCCGGGCCGTCAGACGCTTAGCCCCCCTCAGCCTTAGCTTGGCAGAGTAGACCCCAGGAACCCCTCGCGGCCTTGCAGGAAGTCCGCGGCATCCACCGCTCGACGCCCCTCCAGCTGGACCCGCCTCAGGCCCAGGACGCCGTCGCCGGTGGCTACGCCCAACGGAGCCGGGGCGCCGGCCTCCAGCCTGACCACCGTTCCCGGCGGGCCGGCGTCTACCCCTGAAATGGGCGCAGCCTCCAGGACCTTCAGCAGCCTCCCTTGCCAGTGGGTGTAGGAGCCGGGCCAGGGGGTGTAAGCCCGCGCCTGTCGCCACAGGTCCACCGCCGGCAGGGTCCACTGAATGGCTCCGTCCTCCTTGGTCAGCTTACGGGCGTAGGTCGCACGGGTTTCGTCCTGGGGCGTGGGGGTCAGAGCACCCCGGCAGTAGAGCGGCAGGCTCCTCACCAGGAGCTTTGCGCCCTGGCGAAACAGCTCTTCGGTCAGCGTTGCCGTGGTGTCCTGTGGCAGCAGGGGCCTCTCCTCACGGTCGATAATTGGGCCTGAGTCCAGTCCTTTGCCCAGAAGCATCAGGGTCACTCCGGCAACCTCGTCGCCCTCCAGGATGGTGAACGCCACGGGTGAAGGCCCCCGATGCCTGGGCAAAAGCGACGGGTGGATGTTCACGCAGCCCCAGGGCGCCGCCGCCAGCGCCGCCGCAGGGAGGATCAACCCGTAGGCGGCTATCACTATGACGTCCGGCTCCAGGGAGCGGAGCTCGTTATAGGCGGCCGGGGGTCTCAGGGAGGCGGGTTGGAACACCCTCAGCCCGCGTCCCTGGGCATACGCCTTGACCGGCGACGGGAGAACGCTCCTTCCCCGTCCGGCGGGTTTATCCGGCTGGGTATAAACCCCAACCACCTGGAATCCACCCTCCAGCATGAGCTCCAGCGGAGGGACGGAAAAGGCGGGGGTTCCCATGTAGACCACTCGCATTTTGCCACCTCTTCGGGGATTATAGAGGGATGACGAGGCCCAAACAACAACCTCCCGAAAACTCGCCGAAAACCCGCCCGGCTACCCTTGCACCTCCCCCATGATGCCCCTGTTATATTGCTTATAGCCTAAACCATAACCTGCCCCAATCGCCGCGATAGGGCCCCCTAACCCGCCTGGCCTCCAGGCGCCTCCTCTGCGCCCCCTGGCGCTATGTATCCCGATCTCATCCTGTTGTTGTAGGGCGCGCCCTGCCAGCGCCGCGTGCGCTGCCCGGCGCCACCCACGGAGAAGCTGGATACCGTTGAACCGCCTGAATCCTCGCACAAAGTGGGAAGCCGTACTAGGCAGCCTGGAGCTGCAGGTAAGCAGGCCCAGCTACGCCACCTGGCTCAAGGACACGACAGGCCTGTCCTTTGAAGACAACAGGATGATGGTTGGCGTCCCATCTGCCTTTGTGGCCCAATGGCTTGAGCAGAGGATGTCCTCTCTGATAGAGGCCACCCTGTCGCAAGTCGTCGGGCAGCCGGCGACGGTGCGCTTCCAGGTGGCCGCTGCGCATGGGACGACGGCGCCGGGGCGCGAGACGCTCCTCAACGAAGACGACTCCCCCACCCGCCCGGTCACTGCTCCCCCGCCCTCACACGGGTCCGGCTCATTTGCCCTCAACCCAAAGTACACATTGGACTCCTTCGTGGTCGGCCAATCAAACCAGCTTGCCTATGCTGCGGCGGTCGCAGTCTCCACCCGGCCAGGGTCGGCCTACAATCCTCTCTTCCTGTACGGGGGCGTAGGGCTGGGAAAGACACACCTTCTACACGGCATAGGCCACGCGTCGGCCCGCAACGGCCTCAGCTACCTGTACGTAAGCTCCGAGCAGTTCACCAACGAGTTCATCACGTCCATTCAGATGAAGAGCACCCGCGCGTTCCGGGAGAAGTACCGGTCTGTGGACGTTCTCCTGATGGACGACATCCAGTTCCTGCGCGGGAAGGAGACCATACAGGAGAGCTTCTTCCACACCTTCAATGCGCTCCACAACTCCAACCGGCAGATCGTGGTAGCCTGCGACAGACCCACGTCGGCGCTCGCCCCCTTGGAGGACCGCCTGCGATCCCGCCTGCAGTGGGGCCTCAGCGCCGACATCCAGCTGCCTGAGCTTGAGACGCGCAAGGCGATAGTCAAGATGAAAGCCCACTCCATGGGCGTAAATGTCCCGGACGACGTCTCAGACCTCATCTCCACGAACTTCACCGCCAGCATTCGAGACATGGAAGGGGCACTGAACCGGGTCTGCGCCTATGCCGACCTGACATCCGCTCCCCTTAACCTGGCCCTTGCCAGCCAGAGCCTTGGGGATATGCTGGCCGCGCAGCAGCAGAGCATCCCCTCGCCGGAAGCTATTGTCGCCCAGGTCTGCTCTTTCTACGGCACAGACCTAAAGGCAATCGCAAGCAAGCGCAGAGACCATAAGGTCACCCTGGCCCGGCAGGTTGCCGTCTACCTGCTCAGGGAGTGGACGCAGATGTCACTGAAAGGCATTGGATCGCTGGCCGGCAATAGAGACCACACGACGATACGCCACGCCTGGGCCAAGATACAACGCGAAAAGGAAACCAACGCAACCCTCGCCTCAGATATTAAATCCATCTGCACAGCAATAACAGACGGCGACACCGAGTAGACACGTTCCCCCCGTAATCCCCACTATCCCCACTAACCTCTAAGCAATCCTCCATGCCTAAGAACCTATATAGGAAGTAGAAGCTAGGCAAGCAATTCACAGAATCCCCAAACTGCTCTATTATTATTGGTATCTTACATACCTAATACATATAGATATTATGATAGATACCGCAAGAATAGTAATTAAGAGTGGTAATGGCGGAGCTGGCGCAGTCAGTTTCCGGCGGGAGAAGTACGTTCCTATGGGTGGGCCTGATGGGGGCGATGGAGGAGATGGCGGGAATGTCTTCCTTTCCGCTCAGTCCGGTCAGCATATGCTCCGTTCATTTAGGTACAGCCGTAGTTTCCATGCAGAGGATGGGGGAAGAGGACTCGGAAATAATAAGAGGGGTCGGCGAGGCAAAGACTACGTGATTGACGTTCCCATAGGAACTCTGGTTACCAGGGTGTATGAAGACGCGAGCCGGATGGTTATAGACGATCTGACCGAGTCCGGGATGAGGACTCTTGCTGCTGAGGGTGGACAGGGAGGTAAAGGTAACGCAAGGTTCGCTCACGCACAAAACCGCGCTCCGATCCTGGCTGAGGATGGTGAGATAACGAAGCAGCGTGTCCTTGAACTCGAGTTGCAGGTGCTGGCAGATGTAGCGATACTTGGAATGCCGAACGTCGGCAAGTCGTCTCTGTTGAGGGTTTGCTCAAGAGCTAGGCCGGACGTCGCCGCTTACCCATTCACCACCCTGGAACCCGTGCTTGGGTTCGTAGAGAGGCGGCGGTTTGAGTTCACCCTTGTGGAAATTCCGGGCCTTGTTGAAGGCGCGCACAGGGGCGTAGGACTTGGGTTCGAATTCCTCCGGCACGCGCAGAGAGTTTCAGCCGTTATCCACGTCCTTGATGGCTCTTCCGGGGATCCGATCGAGAACTACCTCCAGATCCGAGAGGAGATGCGCTTGCATGACGATAGCCTCGCGGGCAAGCCTGAGATTGTGGCAGTGAACAAGCAGGACATGCCGGAGGCTCAGAGCCGTCGGCCCGATATAGAGAGAGCCCTTGGGGAGAGAGGTATCAATGCGCTGTTTATCTCGGCTGCCACGAGCGAGGGTGTCGAGGAGCTTCTCGAAAGGGCCTCGATGCTGCTGGCGTCCCGTCCTGCCCCACCGCACGGACGGGTGGAGTCTCCCGCTTTACCGGAGCCAAGAGCGGCGCGAGAAAGGGTCTCTGTGGAGAGGGACGTGGAGGCCTTCGTGGTGAGGTCGCCGCGCGCCGAGCGCATAGTCCGCCGCGTGAACCTGGAGGACTGGACCGTGCAAGCCCAGCTATGGGCGGAGCTTAGGAACATAGGCGTCATCCGCGCCCTGCAGAGGGCCGGAGCCAAGAACGGGTCCACGGTCAGGATAGGCGAATGGGAGCTGGAGTGGAAGTAGGATGAACCTTGGCATCTTCGGAGGCACCTTCGACCCGGTGCACACCGGCCACCTCATCATAGCTCAGGAGGCCGCCGCCAGGGTTGGCCTCGACCAGGTGTGGTTCGTGCCCACAGGGCTGCCGTGGCTCAAGGCGGGAACCAGAATATCCCCGTCCCACCATCGAATGGAGATGGTCCGGCTGGCCATACGGAGCAATCCCGCGTTCAAGCTGTCTTCCGTGGAAGTGGACCGGCCTGGGCCGTCCTACACCGTGGACACACTGACGGCTCTGCGGGAAGGTGAGGCCAGAGGTGATAACCTCTTCTTCATTCTTGGCATGGACTCTCTGGAAGCCCTACACAGGTGGCGACAGCCCGAACGGCTCTTCGAGCTGTGCAAACTGGTAGGGGTATCCAGGCCTGAGCACCAGGGCTTTGACCCGGCGACCCTGGACGGAATCTACCCCGGAGCGTCCGGCATGGTTACAATCGTCGACGGCCCCAACATCGGGATCAGCGGCGCGCAGGTGCGCCGGCGGGTCGCCGAGGGGCTGCCCATAACCTACTGGGTTCCCGCCCCGGTGGAGGAGTACATCTACAAGAATGGTCTTTATCAGGAGGTTGGCCTTGAGCAATGAGATTGCCCTGAAGGTACTGGACCTGTCGGAAGAGCTGGGGGCATTGAAGTACGGGGACTTCACTCTGTCATCGGGGGCCAAGAGCAGCTACTACTTCGATGGCCGGCTGATAAGCCTGAGCCCTGAAGGCGCGTACTGGCTGGGCAAAGCCTTCTTCCAAAGCCTCCAGGGGTGTGGCGTCGCTGCGGTAGGCGGCCCGGCCATGGCGGCCATCCCCATTGTCACAGCGGTTGCCCTGGTGAGCCGGATGGAGGGCAGCCCGATCGAGGCCTTCTTTGTGCGAAGCGAGGCCAAGGATCACGGCACCGGCTCGCAGGTGGAGGGAAGGCTCCAGCCGGGCAGTCGAGTGGCCATTGTGGACGATGTCTGTACCTCCGGAGGGTCCCTCTTTACGGCGATACAGGCTGCCGAAAGCGCCGGCTGTACGGTGGAGAGGGTGATGGCGATACTGGATCGCCACCAGGGGGGAGGGGAAGAGCTGCGAAGGAGGGGCTACGACTTCCAGGCGTTGCTGGAGGCGGACGCCGAGGGCAGGGTTAGGGTGGTTGAGTAGCGGTCGCTACGCCCCGGGCGGTGAGGTCGGCCGTCGCCGGGCGCTTGCGTATAATGGTGGCGGGGCTGGACTGGCCTGCCTCTGACCGCGTATCATACAAGTACCCCATCAGGAGGTGCGCCGTGTCCCTGATTCCAAGGGTGATGAGTACCCAGCATCCGGACAACGCGATGCCCGGCCCCTTTGCCGACAGCGCGGGAGTGTTGAAAGGCGACGGCGAAGTGGACGAGGCCGTCGACATGTTCACCCTCGGCTGTGACGAGCAGCTGTGGGACTCCGAAGGCAAGGAAACCGACAACCAGGTTGTGCGAAAGCTCCTTACGGGGTACCCCCAAGTCTTCCAGGACGGCATCCAGCTTGGGCGTGACGTAGCCCTGACGCTGCGAGTGCCCAATCCACGCATTGAGAGAGACATGCGCAAGTCCCTGGTGGAGGCCCTCCAGAGTGTGCCATCGGCGTGGGACATGGCGAACAGCTTCTACGGCGAGGGAGCCACCGCGCCCATACAAGAAGTGATCCTTCCCTTCACCACCTCCGCCGAAGAGCTCTCAATGATAGAGGCCTACTACCGGAGGGTGGTCGTCGGCCAGGAAGACCAGGAGCTCCTCAGTGGACAGGTTGTCAAAAACTGGGTTGGGGAGTTCTTCCCAAAGCGGATACGGGTGATCCCCCTCATAGAGGACATAGAGCACCTCATCATCTGCGATACCATTGTGGAGGAGTACGTGCAGGGGAGAGACCTGCCGTACCAACGGGTGTTCCTGGCCCGGAGCGACCCGGCGCTCAACTACGGCGTGGTGCCCGCCGAGCTGGTGCTGAAGGTGGGGCTGCTCCGCCTCCACCGGCTTGAGCGACGGCTGGGACTGCCTATGTACCCCATCATCGGCGTCGGCGCCGTGCCATTTCGGGGCCACCTGACCCCCGTCAACGTGGACCGTTCACTGACCGAGTACCCCAGCGCCCAGACCTTCACGGTGCAGTCCTCTTTCAAGTACGACTACGATAAGGACACCGTCCGCGAAGGCATCGCACAGATCCTCGCCCACCAGCGGGGCGAGCCGATAGACATTGACGAGGTACGCGCCCGCGAGATAATAGACAAGGCCACCGCCGAGTACCAGTCCCAGGTTCAGCGGTTGGCGCGTGTCATCAGTTCCGTGTCGGCCCACGTGCCAAGGCGGCGTGAGCGTAAGCTCCACGTTGGCCTCTTTGGCTATGGCCGCACCCTGGGAGGGTCCGACGGCGTGACGCTTCCACGCGCTATCAGCTTCGCCGCCTCGCTCTACTCCATTGGCGTTCCACCGGAGCTTTTGGGACTGGTCGCCCTGGACAAAGAAGACCTCGCTTTTGTGCGGGAGGTCTACCCCAGTATTGACGGGGACCTCCGCGCGGCCCTGCGCTTTACCAACGAGCGCCACGTGAAGGAGCTGCTGGGCGAGGAGTACCTGGACCTGGTGGGACAGTTCGCCGACGAGATAGACCGAGTCCACGAGGGACTGACCGGCGCTATCTGGGCCGGCATAAACGGGAACAGCGCCGTTGAGCACATCCTCCACTACGTTGAAGAGGCCTCCCGCCTCCGCCGCTTCCTGGGCTAGCAGGCCCCCGGCTCCCCACCCACGGGCCAGGTACGGGGATGGCCTGGCAACCTTCACCGCGCGGTCCGGGGAGGGAGACATGACAGAGGACCAGTACCGGGAATTGTTTAGCGCCACAGGAATAGAGGCCAGGGAACTCCGCCATGTACTACGCTACGGAGGCCTGCCTAGACGAGTGTACTTCAATCGTACTAGGGATGTCGGCATCTACTTCTCAGCCCATGCGGATGATGAGGCGTGTTACCCGATCAACCTGTGGGAGAAGATAGACCCCTACTGGATCCAAAAGGCGGATCACGGGCGGCTGAATGTTGTTCCCAGGCTTGGAATGGCAATCAGGGCGTTTCAGGACCTCGTTCTCAACTGGCAAAAATACGAAGGACGATAAACCCCTACCTACATTGTGGAGACCCTAATCCTAACTACCAAGAGCCGTAGGCCTCCAAATTTGAGGAAGGGGTTGTCATGAATCCGTGGAACCGTGCGAGCTTGGATGACCTCAAGAATCAGAAACCGATGCCTACCGCGCTGTTTTTTGATGACGGTGGAGTGCTGAATGACAACAGTCTCCGGGCGCCCGAGTGGCGTCGATTGATCGCTGAGTTTATGCCTGCTCGAATGGGTGGACTTGCCGAGAGGTGGGCTAAAGCGAATAAGGTGGTATTCCCACAGGTGTGGAAAACTATCCAGAAGCGGCTGGCTGAGTATACAAGCTATGAAGAGTTCCAGAGAACCTATACGATAACCTGGATGAGCGGCATGTGCGCCTTCGTCGGCATCACGCCACCGGAGGATGACGACGCAGTAGCATTGTATAAGGAGCTATCAATCTACGTAGCTGAACGGGCCAACTCTGCGATCGCCGGCGCCGCCGATGCCGTTCTCTCGCTTCATCGAGCAGGCCACATCCTTTATATGGCTTCAGGAACCGCGTCATGGGAACTGCGTGGCATCATGACAAAGATGGGCATCGCAGAGACCATCTCGGCGTTCTACGGACCAGACCTGATAGATCACGTGAAGTACGGCCCTGCGTACTATCAGAAGATATTTGACCATGCCGGAGTTGCGCCGGATAGAGCCGTCGTGATAGAGAGTGACGTGGAATTCCGCCGTTGGGCATCTGAAGCCGGCGCGAGGGCCATCTGGGTCGATCCTGAGGGAGGAGGCGCTGTATCCAGCTTGGAGATGCTATCGCACGTGTTGGACTGACAGTGCCACTTTCGGCAGGAGGGCCCAATTGAGAGACGCGGCGGTACTTGCCCCGGCAGGTTTGGTATACCTGAGAGGCCACGGTCTTCCCACTATTGGAGACATGGCAACGAGGTTTTCCGTTG
The DNA here is from genome assembly GCA_965263185.1 of Dehalococcoidia bacterium. Taxonomy (GTDB): domain Bacteria; phylum Chloroflexota; class Dehalococcoidia; order Lucifugimonadales; family UBA2985; genus JAPPHY01. Next base: position 870,964 of record OZ253588.1, read on the forward strand.
GCGCCTATCTCCCCCAAAGGCGCGACACCATCGTCGAGTACTCCCGCTACAACGAGCCGGTGGAGATCCGGCCGCCCTTCTAGCGGCCTGGCGGCCCTCCCCCTGGCCCGGTTAACCGCCCGTTGCGCGAAGGTTGGACTGCTCTATGCCGGTTTGTGGGCGTGGATAAAGTACATCGGCGTGAAGATGCCGAGCCGCCCCGCCTCGGCCATGGTTGCCGCGCAGAGATTCAGGGTCTCCGATACGCGGACCGTTCCACGCGGCGCAATGCGGAGCGCCTCGAGTGCCTCGAGCGCTCTCAGCGAGTGGCATCGAAGCGTTCCCAGACTGGTTTCTGAAAGATGTAGCGCTTGTTACCATAACGAGGGACTAGCGCAACGTCAACCATCGTCAAGCGTGGGCGCTATTGACTAGTGATACCGTGGTTATTATAATTTTGGGGAGTGAGGGTCAAACGTATCGGGCAACGCCGTTTTTTTAGGAAGAGTACCGAGTGACCGCTACCGCGCGGCCGGCTATCCGTGTGGTATCAAATACTGTCAGGCACGGGGATTGCCGATAGTGGATAAGCAGGTACGCGGGTCAGTCACACATAAGGAGATATGCCAATGCAGCCAACCGGAGAAGCAAACACCACCTGGGTAGTTACCGATACAAAGAATTTGACGGTGCGGGGTGAGCAGAGAGACCAGGTCCTCATCGCAAAGGCCGGGGGCCGTGTTGACGGGACCAACGCCCGTGATTTCCAGGACGCGCTGGAAACCCTCCTGCGCGAGGATGTCGCAGGCGTGGTCTTGGACTTGGAGGAGCTCTCCTACATCAGCAGCGCCGGCCTCAGGGTCATACTGCTTATCTCCAAGCAGCTACAGGGCAAATCGGCCAAGTTCGGAGTGTGCTCGCTCTCAAGCTCCATCAGTGAAGTGTTCCAGATCAGCGGCTTCGACAAGATCATCCCAACTCACGTTGCCCAGGCTGACGCCATTTCAGCGTTTAGCCGCTAGCGGAACTCCTACTGCGCGACGGCGTTATAACGTGCGGGGGGTGACTTCAGCGCCGGACACAGTTGAGCTTTCCCGGAGGCTGAGCCGGATGCGGGGCTGTGACCTTTTATAACAGACAAGACAAAGAGATGCAGCAAACCTACAAGATACTGGTGGTAGACGACGAACCTGACGTGGAGCCGCTGGTGTTGCAGCGCATGAGGCGCCAGATCCGGGCCGGCAAGTACGAGTTCGTCTTTGCGCAGAACGGCGTAGAGGCCCTGGTTAAGCTGAAGGCCGAGCACGGGATCGACATGGTCATCTCCGACATCAATATGCCCCAGATGGACGGCCTCACCCTGCTCGAGCAGATAAGCAAGCTGGACCCGGAGTTGCGCGCGGTGATCATCTCCGCTTACGGAGACATGAAGAACATACGCACCGCTATGAACCGCGGCGCCTTTGACTTCGTAACCAAGCCAATCGACTTCGAGGACCTTGCGGTCACAATCGAGAGGACGCTGGCTCACGTAGCCCAGTGGCGCGAGGCGCTCATCTCTAGGGACAAGCTGGTGGCCCTGCAGAACGAGTTGAACGTGGCTAGCGACATGCAGCAGTCTATCCTCCCCGTACGCTTCCCTTCAAGCTCCACCTATCAGGTCTTCGCCAGCATGGAGCCGGCGCGCAATGTGGGGGGCGACTTCTTTGACGTCATACGCCTGGAGAACGACTGCATTGGCCTGGCTATTGCGGACGTCTCCGGCAAAGGGGTGCCCGCTGCAATGTTCATGATGTCCGCCCGCACCCTGCTGAAGGGCGCGGCCATCGGCAACTCCGACCCGGGCGCCGTGATGCGCGAGGTCAACAACCTGCTCAACGATGACAACGAGGCCTCCATGTTCGTCACCGTCCTGTACGCCGTGTATGACCCGTCAAACGGCTCTGTTATCTTCGCCAATGGCGGGCACAACTCTCCCCTCCTCGTACGCGCCGACGGGACGGCGTCCCTGCTCCCGCTCACCGGAGGCATAGCGCTGGGCATGTTGGCAGGCATAGATTACGACCAGGGCGCCGTCACCCTCGCCCCCGGCGAAACCCTGGTCCTGTACACAGACGGAGTCACAGAAGCAATGAACAGCGAGAACGAGGAGTTCGGAAACGACCGCCTGCTGCATATCTTCTCTTCGGGAGCGCCACGCAACTCTGAGGAGGCCTGCCAGATGGTCTTCAAGACCGTGAGGGACTTCGTCGCCGACACTCCGCAGTCCGACGACATCACCTGCCTGACCATCTGCCGCGGAGAGTTTGGATCTTGAGCGAAACGCTATCCCTGACCGTGAAGAACAGTCACGACGAGTTGGACTACATCGTCAGTACGTTGGAGGACATGGCTGAGAGGGAGCAGTGGCCCCCTGAGTTGGTCTACCGCGTGAACTTGGTGGTTGAAGAGTTGGTCCTCAACGTAATGGACTACGGATACGACGCGGGCATCCATGAGATCCAAATCAACCTGGCCTCTGAAGAGGACTCTCTCACCATTGAGATAGTAGACAGCGGCAAGCCGTTTGACCCGCTAACAGAGGCTCCCGAGCCGGACCTGGAGGCGTCCATCGAAGACCGCCGGGTAGGCGGCCTCGGCGTCTACCTCGTGAGGACCATGATGGACCAGATGCACTACAAGCGTGAGAACGAGAAGAACCACCTTACCATAGTGGCCCGAAGGGCCTAGCAGCAAGAGCTCACTCCTTCGCTCCTGCCTGCTTCAAACGCTCCGGCAATTTCCTCCCCCAACGGGGGTTCCCCTCCAGGGCTGGCAACCCGGCTTTAGGTATTCTCAACGTGTGTTGGTAATTGTCAACCCCGGCTGGTGAGGTGGACCCAGGAAACTGGACAGGTAGCTAAGATCGTTAACTGCTCCTAGAATGACAGGGGGAGAGGAAGGAGCAGACAATGAAAGAGAGTCGCAGGAAGCATAGTCCGGCGTTCAAGGCCAAGGTGGCGTTGGAGGCGTTGAAAGAAGAGGAGAGTACGGCAGAGATAGCCAGTAGATTTGAAGTGCATCCGGCACAGGTGAGGACATGGAAGAGGTCCCTAATGGAAGGAGCCTCTGGCATCTTCGGGGGTGTCCAAGGCCGGCAGAAGGACGATGAGTCGCTCATCGCCCAGTTGTACCAGCAGATTGGCCAGCTGAAGGTTGAGCGGGATTTTCTAGACAGCAGATTGGGTCGCTGAGCGTGGAGCGACGGCGTGCGATGGTGGAGCGCCAGCGCCCGTCGCTCTCGGTGGTGAAACAATGCAGGGCGCTGGGAATCAGCCGGTCATCGCTGTACTACCAGCCAGTGGGCGTCTCACAGGAGGGCCTGAAGCTGATGAAGCTGTTAGACAAGCAGTACCTGGAGAGGCCGTTCTTCGGATCCCGGCGGATGGCTATATGGCTGCGTGGGCAGGGCTACCGCATCAATCGGAAGCGAGTGGGCCGCCTCATGGGAGCGATGGGGCTAAGAGCCATCTATCGGAGGCCCAGGACCAGCAAGCCTGGGCTGGGGCACAGGGTTTACCCGTACTTGCTGCGAAGCATGAAAATCACCAGGCCCAACCAGGTGTGGGCGGCAGATATAACCTACGTGCCCATGGCTAGAGGTTTCATGTACCTGGTAGCCATCATGGACTGGCACAGTCGGTACGTGCTCGCCTGGCGTCTCTCCAATACACTGGATGTAGACTTCTGTGTCAAGGCTCTGGAGGAGGCTCTTGAGAAGGGCAAACCTGAGATATTTAACACAGACCAGGGGAGCCAATTCACGAGTGAAGCCTTCAGAGCCTGTCCCAAAAGTGATGTAGAGGGTAGCAGGTAGGAGCAGTTGGAATAAGCCAGTGGGGGTTACTGAACGACTCTTGCCTGGAGAGTTGAAGGTGGCGATGGGTTAGCGAAGGGTGATTACCGGCGCAGTTGTGATCAGGAAGCGGGGCGGAGACTCGGCCCGTGGGGTAGCTGGACGAAGGCGCGGGAGCGCCAGGCCCGCCACAGGGTGCGCAGGTTGAAAGCTGTGGCCAACATGATCCACTCGGCCGCCACGCTGGTAAGGCCGCGCAGCAGGAACCTCCGTGCCCCCTGTTGCTCCTTGATGATTCCGAAGACCGGTTCGACCAGCTGTTTTCTCAGCCTGTAAACCTCTTTAGCTGCTGAGGTGGACATCCAGGCGCGATGGCGACGTAGGACTGCATCGTGCGGCCCTATGGCCAGGCTTCTCCCAATCTCCTTGGCCTTGGTACAGACCCTGAAGGCTGGGCATGCCTGACAGACGGCGCCGGAAGCCCGGTACAGTCGCAACGGGATTCCGTTCGCATGCTGTATACGGACGAACGCGAGCGTCTGCCCCTGTGGGCACATAAAGCTGTCGCTACGCTCGTCATAGGTGAATTGATCCTTGTGATACGGGTCCTTGAGGAACCGTTGTCGTGACTCGGACACCACCACCTGCTGGCCTCGACTGGCACATTCTTCCAAGTGACTCCCGGAGAAATATCCGGCATCGGCCAACGTCGTCTGCGCTTTTGTCCCGGTCATCTCTTCGGCCCGTTCCATCATCGGCGCCAGCATGGCATTGTCATTGGCTTCGTCCACCACGTCCACGGCGGTGACCAACATGCCGGTCGCTCCCCCCTCCGGCTCTGCAGGTGAGACCATAGCCTGGGCGTTGTAGCCGGCCACGATGCCCTGCCTGCCCTTCATCAGCCGGGCGTCTGGGTCAGTCAGGTTGATGCGCTTGTGGCGTTCCTGACTAGCAAGATCGGCCATCGCCTGCCTCACCTTCTCTCTCAAGACCTCCTTGTCGGCCAACTCCTCAGGCAGATGGGCAGCAGCAGCGTCTTCTCCAGCTTCGTTCTGAGCCTCAAGGTCGGCTATCGCCCTCTCCACTCGCGCCAACAGCCCGCTCAGTCCCTCGGCATCGTAGCTCCTGTTCAGCGATGCGTTGGCGACCACCTTCGTGCCATCCACCGCCTGAACCGCCAGGTCCACCAACTCCATGGCCACCGCCGTACGCACCGTGCGCTCGAACAGCTTTCTCATAGCCTGCCTATGCCCTTTGTAGAACCGCCACAGGGTGTTGTGGTCAGGGCGCTGCCACCCAGTCAGCCACAGGTACGATATCTGGTCCCGGCAGGCCGCCTCCAGCTTCCGGCACGAGCGCACTCCCGTCATGAAGCCGTACAACCATACGCTCAATAGCGCACGAGGGTGATAGGCCGGCGCTCCCATCGCATCACCGTCTATATCCACGCCAAGCTCCGCCCAGCCATCCCGATCCAACGCATCAACGAACTCGGCCACGAACCGCGCCGGATGGTCCAGCGGCAACAACTCGTCAAGCGTCGGCGGCAACATCCATATCTGCTCACGGCCCATATCTCGAAGTGGCATCGCCAACCTCCAACTCCACCTTCTTCCCAACAGTCTACACCCCTGACATCAACCCGACTTCTGAGACAGGCTCTTCACTGGGCTTTTGAAACAGCGAGGTATCCAGATCAGCATGGATGGGAAGGGGAGCTATAGAGACAACCTCTTTGTGGAGAGGCTATGGCGGAGTGTCAAGTACGAGGAGGTCTATCTGAAGGCATACGCAGACGGTAGGGATGCCAGGGCCGGAATAGGCGAGTATCTCAGTTTCTACAACACCCAGAGACCTCACCAGGCCTTGGGCTACCGAACCCCGGGGGAGGTATTCACATCTGGAAGTGGAGGAAACGTGGTAACATCACCGATGACATCAACACTGGGGTCTATAAGGGCAGTCCACGATCTTATATCGGCCTCTAACCTGTCCAGCTAATGGGGTCCACCTCAGGGAGCGCCACGCCATTCCTGCGGAAGCAGGAATCTATCCGTGGGGCGAGGGGGAGGCCCCTTATCCCCCCTCTGGATGACCGCGTTCGCGGGCATGACGACGATGTGGGGTTAGCGGAATGTCCTTACCCATCTGGTGAGCCCGTCGAACCATATGAGCGGGTAGATTCCGGGCATAGCTGACATCACTCATGTACTTCGACAAGCTCAGTACGAGCGGTGTCGTGCGCCATTGCCAGCGCCTGTAGAGAATCCCGGCTTTACATGCCTCGCAGCCGCGGGTCCAGCACGTCCCGCAGGGCATCGCCAAAGAGGTTGAACCCGTAAACGGCAAGCGATATGGCCACTCCCGGCCAGATTGCCATCCAGGGGTTTTCTATGAAGAACTCCCTGCCTCTTGTGGAAAGCATACCCCCCCACGTGGGAACCGTGGGCGGCACGCCCATGCCCAAGAAGCTCAGAGACGCCTCCGAGATGATGGCCGTGCCTAGGGCCGCAGATGCGATGATAAGCCAGGGGGCCATGCACTGCGGAAGAATGTGGTACACCATGATACGCATGTCGCTAGCGCCAATGGACCGCGCCGCCAGGGCAAACTCCGACTCCTTCACCGACAGGGCCTGGGATCTCACCACGCGGTTGGCCCTGGGTATCTGCACTATTCCAATTGCCAGGACTACGTTGTTGAGGGACTGGCCCAGGGCAGCCATTATGGCAAGAGCCAGGATCAGCGTTGGGATGGACATGAGAGCATCCATGAGCCTCTGGATAATCATGTCCACCTTCCCGCCGTAGTACGCGCTGAACAGCCCAATCGCTCCCCCGCTGCAAGAGCCTATGACCACGGCCAGGAAGCCTACGTAGAGCGATACCCTGGCTCCCCTTACTATCATTGCCCACATGTCCTGGCCCAGGTCGTTGGTGCCAAGCCAGTATTCGGCGGAAGGGCCCGACATGGCATCGCTCAGGTGCCACTTGTTTGGGTCGCCGGAGATCCAGGGCGCGGCCACGGCCATGAACACCATCAACAGGATTAAGAACGCCCCAAAGGCCCCCAAGGGCTTCCGGACTGTGAAGCCAACCGTTCCCTTCAGTAGACGATACGGCAACGGCGCACGCTCCCGGCGCTCTATTGCTTCTGCTCCCTCTTGATGCATTGCCATTATGCCTCCTAGACGGAACCTCTCTGAGGCAGCTATGCCGTTGCCTGCCTAATCGTACCGAATCCTCGGGTCCAGCCAGCCGTAGGTGAGGTCAACCACCAGATTGGCCGCCACAATCCATATCGAGAGGAACAACACCACGGTTTGCACCACAGTGTAGTCCCAGTTCTGAAGGCTCTGCACAAGGTACCTGGACAGCCCCGGAAGCTGGAATATGGTCTCGATGATAACGGTCCCACCCAGGATCAGGGCAACCGTGATGCCCACGATGGTGACCACAGGCAGCAGGGCGTTCTTCAGGGCATGGCGGTATACGACCACGAAGTACCTCAGCCCCTTGGCATGGGCGGTCCTGATGTAGTCCTGGCGCAAGACCTCCAGCATGGTGGATCGCATCATCCTGGCCTGGGTCGCCTGGGTTACCCAACCGGCGGCCAAGGCGGGCCAGAAGAACATGATGAAGTTTCCACGGGGGTCTTCCAAGGGGGACACGAACTCCAGACGCGGGCTCCAGTTGAAGAAGAAGGCGCCCCCAAGGACTATCATGGTAGCCGTCCAGAAGTTGGGGATGGACAGGCCGGCCAGGGAGAACACCCGGAGAGAGTAGTCTATCCAGGTGTCCCGCTTGAGGGCCATAATCGACCCTAAGGGTATCCCCATAAAGATGGATATAAGCAGCGTCATCACCGAAAGCTCAAGTGTTATGGGCAGCTTCTTCTTGACCTGGGGCCATATTTCCGTATTGCTGCGGAGGGACTCCCCCCACTGCAAGGTCAAAAAATCCCGCATAAAGGTCAGGTACTGTATGGGCAGCGGCCGGTTCAAGCCCAGCTGCTCGCGAAGCGCCTCTCGAATTTCATCGGAGTAGGCCTCGCCCTCCCCACCCAGAATAGCGTCCACCACGTCCCCCGGGGCTATGCGCAGGAGAGCAAAGACCAAGAGCGACACCAGAAGCGCAGTAAATGCTCCGAGTACGAGCCTCCGAAGGATATACTCAGCCATGTTGCCTCCTATCGCCTGAGGTGTTCTGGCAACGTCCTGCTGCGAGCGTCAGTGAGCGGGTTCCGGCCCCAACCACACCCTGCCCAAGAGAGCGCCTCAACCCATCCCAAGAGAACCAGGGGGCCTCCCTGTCCATACGATTAGGCAGGTCGGTTCCGGGGTGGATCCCACCCCGGAACCGACCGTCGCGATCTCTCACACTCCGCAGTCGCCGGTTCGCATTATGCTTGCACGCTACTCAGATATCCACCATCTATCGTAGAGGCGCTGCTGCGAGTACGTTCCAAGGCTGTAGAAATGGGTCCCTCTCAGCCTGGGAGCGGTGCCCCAGGCGGTGTTCATGGATCCCAGGAACACACCCGTTGTTCGTTCCTCAATCATGTACTTGGACAGGCTTCTGACCATCGCCAAGCGCGCCTCGTAATCCGTCGATACGTCCTGTTCCTCTATTAGGGCGTCAATCCTGTCCAGCTCAGGTTGGAGCTCCTTGCCTTCGTCCTGTCCCTTCCAGGCCCGGATGTAGGCATCCGGTCTGGTGCCCGTCTTGGAGTGAGCCCCAAAGAAGCCGTCGCTGGGGTCTGGAATGTAGCCCATCCCGTGCATGGGAGCGGCGTCCGGCTGCAGGACGAACGTGCCCTCCTGGCGCTTCTGTATCCACTCACCTACCTCCACGAACTTGCCGTCCAGTTCCCAGCCAAGGCTCTCCCTGAACTGGTCCAGGGCCCATACGCCGATCTCACGGCGACTCAGCAGTGTCCAGATGGTAATCTCCGTGTCCGTTGGCCGTTCCCCAGGCCCGAAGACCTCATCCAGGAGCCGGTTGGCCTCGGCAATGTCTTCGTCCTTCTGGTCAGCCCGCCACCCGGGGAACTTCAAGAAATCCTCCTCCGGCCATGACCACGAACTGGCGCGGTGGAGGTAGTAGTTGTGAGACGCCATGCTCAATGTGCCGGCCTTGTTGAATTCTATCCAGGCCTGCCTGTCTAGGGCCAAGTGGATTGCCCATCTGACCTTCCACTGGTCGAAGGGGGCCCTGAAGGGGTTCATGGGCAGCTGCGATATGTGGTTGTACTCCACCTCATGGATGGTGTAGTCGGGGTAATTCTCCTGTATCTGCTTGACCTGTGCCTTGGTCAGGCCGCTGCTGCCGTGGCCGGCGTGGTCTATCTTCCCCGTTATGAAGGACGTGTACTTGGTGTTGTAGTCCAGTATGGGGTAGAACTCGTAGCCGTCCACGAAGGGTGCTCCCTCTATCCAGTAGTTGGGATTGGTGCGGGTCTTCAGGACCACGTCCGGCTCCCAGGATTCAGGTATCTGTGGGCCTGTGCCCATGTCCAGGAGATAGCCTATTTCTTCGCCTGTGGACTGGATGGCAGGATGCTCGGCATCCATCCACTCCTTGTACTCCTTGTCCCAAATGGCAATGCCGGAGGCCAGCCAACCGGTGGTGGGGTTCCTGAACTTCTCAAATTGCAGGACCACGGACTTGCCCTGGGGGCCGTCCGGGCAGGTGATGGTATCCAGGTGGCCCATCTTCTCCTTGCCTGCGGCTACGGTGCTGGCCACCGTTCCCTCCGGAGGGGCGGCGAACCACTCCATGCTGTGCTTTATGTCCTCGCACCCCAGCTCAGTGCCAAACCCCGGGGCGCCCATGTCCTTGGCGTACCCCTCGGACTGGAACTGAATGTCGTCCCGCAGCACAAAGGTGTAGGTCGTGCCGTCCGGAGATACTTCCCATGTTTTGCACAGGTCGCAGAAAACCCCGTCGCTCTGCTCCAGCCAGGGGTCAAACATCAGGAGGCTGTTGTGCGCCTCAAACGACAGGTTGATGAAGGCGCTCCATCCCAAGTTGACTTGAGACCGCGTCGGAGTGGCCGGGCCGCTCAGCCTGACTATTCCTCCGTATTGGGGCTCACCCCACTCACTCTGATAACCCGGATGGTCCTTGAGGAAGCCAACCCAGTTCTCCCTGAAGGCGTCCGATACAACGCGATCAGGCACGGCGGTAGCCGTGGCCTCCATCATCGCGGTAGCCGTAGGCTCCATCGCGGGTGTAGTGGCCGTAGGTGGCGGGGGCATTGTGGCGGTCGGGGCACTGGTTGGCGTAGCCGAGTCCCCTCCGCAAGCGATCGCCACCACCGCCACGGTGGCAACGATAATCGCAAGAAACATCCTAGTAATGGCCGAATAACGTAACATCGTATCTGCCCTCCTAAGGAAGATGGCGAGAGCGTACCACTCCCGCAACCGTATGTCAACGGCTTTCCGCTAACGGTATTCTCAACCGGGGGGTGGTATCTTCTGGGGGAGGGTTCTGAATACACCGAGGCCGCGCCGTTACGAGGCGCGAACGCAGGGCCAGCCACCAGACCACCCCTGCGAAGCCTGCCCCGTACTCCGATACGGAGGCAGGGGTCTATCATGCGCTATCACGGGGGGCCTGGATTCCCGCTTCCGGGGGAATGATGGTGGTTGGTTGCTCTGCTAACCGGCGCGCCCGGTGGGCCAAAGCAACGCCCGCGACTCCGGCCACGGCAACGACGGTTTGGTAAACCGCCGAGCGCCCGTAGGAGGCCAAGGCTCGCTATTCGCCTCCTACGGCGATGACCCAGATGTCCACGCCGCGGCTGGGGTTGCCGCGCGTGAGGACCTCGAAAGCGGTGTCGTTGATGTAGATGAGGCGGTCTTGGAGCCATTCTCGTCAAGGGCGGAGGAAAAGCGCTCCACCTTTTTCTCCTCTTCCATGCTTTCGGCCAAGAGCAGGCGTAGTCTATAATGGACTTTTCAAGTCTGTTGCCAGCGGAGCAAGCCATGCCCAATCCCACCCTCATTACCGGCGGGCCCGGCAGCGGGAAGACCAATGCGGTCATCTCAAGGCTGACGGCCCTGTACGAGGCCGACCGATTTACCGAGGTCGCTGCGCTCACCCCTACGTTGCGCCACGGCGACCAGTTCCGCCGCCGCCTCGTTGCAAGCTGCGGCGTAGCCCTGCGATTGCGCGTGTCTACCATTGGCCAGTTCAGCCGTCAGCTGGCGTCCGATGCGAGGATTCCGTCAACAGCGGTGATGGAGGAGCTCTTGGCGCGAACAATCCGGCGGGAGATTCGCAGTGGACCCGCCGCCTATTTCGAGCCCATCTCGGCAACCAGAGGACTTGTGGGCCTTCCGAGCGCCGCAATCCACGATCTGCTGACGGAGGGAGTCGAACCGCAGGCATTCTCCGAGGCTGCGATTAAGGTGGGTTCACAGAGCCTCGCTGCCCTGGCGGCCATCTACGCTGCGTATCACTCAGAGCTTGGCCTGCGGGGGTGGGCACACGCTTCCCAGATCGCTGAGGCGGCGGCCGATGCCGTAGATGCGGGCGCGGCTCTGCCCTCCGCTGTCGTCGTGGACGGCTTCCAGCTCTTCCGCGGAACGGAGATGAAGCTCCTGAAGGCCCTTGCTGAGCGGAGTGATGTCTTCATCACCTTTGACCCGGGCGCCGGGGAGCGATCTGGACACGACTTTGGCAGACTGCAAGCTCTGTTCCCCTATGCCAATACGGAGCATCTGGGAGGTGCCTCTGCGGATGTCCCGTCTGTGGACACAGGAAGCGCGGCCGACCGAGAGGGCCAGATGCGCGCCATCGCCCGCCAGATAAAGCAGCGCCTGACCGACAATCCCACACTGCGCCCGTCCGATTTCGCGGTGACATTCCGCAGGGTATCGCCTCACCTTAGCCTGGCCCGGCAGGTGTTTGCCGAGTATAACCTTCCCCTTGACCCCGCCGCAGGTGAGCGCCTCAGCAGCCGGCCGCTTGGAGCTTGGCTCCGACGGCTGCTGCACATCTCCCAGGACGGCTGGCGCCTCCGAGACGTGGTCGGGGCGCTCACCAGCGGTTTCGTCGACCTTGAACGCTGGAAGCTGTCACGCGAGGACGTTACGCGCTTCGCCCGGTGGGCCAGGAAGAACCACCTCTGGGCGGGCCAGGAAGCCTTGGATCGCGCTTCGGAGGGACTGAGGGCGGAGGCCGAAAAGAGCGATACGCCTGAGCAGGCCCGCGACGTCATGCGCCGTTCCGCCGACGGAATGAAGGCGGCCATTGAAGAGCTGAGCGCCGTTCTGGAGCAGCCCCCGGACACACCGTCCGAGCGCTCTCGGCGGCTTGAGGAAGCCCTGTTGGGCGCACAGCCTCTCATCAGCCCAGACTCGCGGCGTCTGCCCGGCGTGGATTCAGAGCTTGAGTCGCTCCGGGGCTATCTCAGAGAGATAGTCTCCATCCACGAAACCCTTGGTGGCGAGCCTGAGACGTTCGATTCCTTCCTGCTCAGACTGGAGGGGAAGCTGGATGCTCCGGCCGTCCTTCTGGGCGAGGCCGGCGGCGTGCTCCTCGCGCCAATGCACACGCTCCACGGCCTGCGGTTCGATTTCGTGGCCGTCGGGGGGCTGATTGAGGGCGAGTTTCCGGCCCCTCGCACATCAGCCGCCTTGCTTGACGGCGGAGCCACTGACGCGCTGAACCGAGCGGGGTTGGAGCTCCCGCCTGAACCACGTCTCTCAGAGGATGAGCTGTGGAACGCCGTATCCAGCCGAGCGGAGGGCAAGCTGGCTCTGTGGAAGACCCGCCTGGACGAGCGGGGTCGTCCCGCTGCGCCGTCCTACTACCTGGCAAGAGTCGTGCCGGGCAACGAAATTGAAGCTCGCGCGCCTGAGCCGGAGGACGCCGCTTCAAGCCGGGAGCTTGCCATCGCCTGTGCCCGGCAATGGCCCGAAGGCGGGGCACTTCGTCCCAGGGAGTTCCCTGCGTGGCCCGTAGTACGAAAGGCCTTCGCCGTAGAGCAACGCCGCCGCTCCTTTGGGGACGCGAATGAGTACGAAGGCGTTCTACCGGCCGGCCTTGTGCCGCGTCTGACGGGAGCCAACGCCGTATGGAGCGCCAGCCGTCTTGAGTCCTACCGGATCTGCGCCTTCCAGTTCTTCAGCCGCTACGCCCTGCGCCTGCAGGAGGTGGATGAGGAGATGGAGGGCGCGGACGCCGCTACGCGCGGCGCTATAGTTCACGACATACTGCAGGATGCCCTTGAACCGCTCATCGAACAGGGACAGCCGCTCACGTCCCAGACCCTTGAAGAAGCGCTGGCTCGCCTTCAGGCCAACGGCGCGCAGATTTGGAATAATGCCCCGGCAAAATACGGCTTTGGGAGAGCCGCCCTCTGGCGTCTGGATGCAGAGAATACCCTTCGACAAATCGAGCTGCTGCTCCGGAGGGAGGCTGAACTGAGCGATCAGTTTGGCGTAACCCGCATTCTAGGCGCGGAAAAGGGTATCCAGGCCTCTCTGCCCCTGGACCCTCCCATGCGCGTTACCGCCGCAATTGACCGGCTGGACCAGGGCAACGGGCTGGTCGTTATAGTGGACTACAAGTCCGGGCGCGGTATTTCGCGGGCCGATGTGGCAAATGGCCGCCGGTTGCAGCTTCAGCTATACGGATACCTGGGACGGGAGGAGACCGGGGCCGAGAGGATAATCGCGCGCTATGCCTGGCTTGACCCCAACATACGGCAGTGGCACATCGACTCTTCTAAGGAAGATGATGATGCAATACTCAAGAACGTCGTCGAAGTTGCGGGGCAAGTTCGCAGCTCAGTGGAATCAGGTGACTTCAGGGTCTTCCCACACGTGCAGCCCTGCCCCGTTTACTGCTCCTTCAAGCACATCTGCAGAGTGAACGAGTTCAGCCGATGGAAATGGGACTAACTACGGAACAGGCGGCCATCGTTACCCATCGCGGCAGCGATGTGCTGGTCACCGCAGGCGCGGGCAGCGGCAAGACCCACGTTCTGGTCGAGCGCTACCTGTCCCTGCTCAAGGATTGCCGCATACCCGAAATAGCCGCCGTAACCTTCACCGACGCCGCAGCCACGGAGATGCGGGAGCGGGTGCGCCGCGAGGTGCAGGAGAGGTCGGATCTCCAGGACCACAGGAAGGACCTGGACGAAGCCGCAATTGGCACGTTTCACTCCCTCTGCCTCCGGATTCTGAGGGATCATCCTGTGGAGTCGGCGCTCGACCCGGCCACGCGAGTCCTTGGCGAAGATGAAGCCGAGCTTGAGCTTATGGAGGCCTGCATCGACGCCCTGGAGGAGGCTGCCCAAGCCGACGATCACCGCTCCAAGGCGCTGCTGGAGATAGGCGTCTTTGCGGTGACCAGCCATCTGCCCCAGATGGTAAGGCGGCGTGACGAGGTGGAAAAGGCGTACAGGGCGTTGACCGGCGCAGCCCCGGTGGACAGGACAGAGCGAGTCAGGACCCTGCTGGAAGACGCAATACAGCCCGCAGTGGAGGAAGCGCGCCCGGAGCTTGTTGAACTGGCCTCATGGCTCAGGGGCGCCCACACCGGCGCAGCCGACGCCCTCTCCGGGAGATTGAGCGAAACCCTCGGCGTCCTGGGCGACCCAAGGGATGGCGACTGGAAAGACCTGCGGGAGCGAGCAACGGAGGCTGGCGGCAGGGTAAACGTCAGCGGAGGAAGCGTCAAGAATTGGGATCTCGACCTGGACGAGGTCAAGAACGGAATGCGTCGGATACGGGAGATTGGCGCCGAACTCAAGGAGCTTCCCCAGTGGAACGAGCACGACGAGCTTGCCATGGAGGTCCTGGACTCCCTGTACGGTCTCTTCAGTGAAGCCTGCGCCAAGTACCAAACTCGCAAGAAAGACCTCGCAGCCCTGGACTACCTGGACCTGGAGATCAAAGCAATTGAGCTGCTCAGCTCGCGCCCGGACATCGCCGCTTCCTACCGCTCGCGATTCCGTCACCTGATGGTGGACGAGCTTCAGGACGTCAACCCGCCCCAGCTTGAGCTGCTCAGGCTCCTGGTTGGCGATGACCCAGGCGCCCCGGCTAGGCCGGACCGCTTTCTGGTTGGCGATGTCAAGCAGGCCATCTACCGCTTCCGGGGAAGCGATGTACGCGGCTTCACTAGGCTCCGGGAGGAGACTGAGTCAAAGGGGGCCGTATATGCCCTCAGCCAGTCCTTTCGCGCCCACGATCCGCTAGTCGATACCCTGAACACCCTGTTCGAGGCTGTCTTCTACAACCCGCAGAAGGACTTCGAAGCGCACATGCGGGCAATGAAGGGGCGAGGCACGGATTCGCCAGTATCGCCCCACATCGTGATTCAGACGGTCTCGGACAAGAAGCCTGACGGCGCCAGCGCCCCCGCCAACGACCGCAGGAGGATTGAGGCCGACGCTGTCGCCGCGGAGATAAAGTCGCTGCTGGATAAAGGATCCCTCGTCTGGGACAGAGTCGCAGGAGGCGCCAGGCCCGCCAGGCCCTCAGACGTGGCCATTCTTCTCCGCCGCCTGACCAACGTCCACATGTACGAGCAGGCCCTGGATGGTCACGAGATCCGGTACAGGACCGCTTCCGGCTCTGGATTCTTCGCACGCCAGGAGGCGCTGGACCTGACCAACCTCCTTGGGTGGCTGGCGGAGCCGGACGATGCCATTTCTCTCGTCGGCGCGCTGCGGTCTCCCCTATTCATGATCGACGACGAGTCCCTGCTGGCCCTCGCCTCCTATCCCCGTGGAATGATGGAGGCGCTGCAAAACCCGCCGGACGGTGTTCGGGAGGATACGCGCCCCCTATGCAGGCGCGCCGCAGATGTCCTTAAGGACCTGCGCGGCCGGGTCCCCTTCGCCTCGCCGGACGCGCTGCTGGAACGCGCCCTCGATCTCACGGGGTTCGAGGCGGCCTGGGCCCCGATGCAGGGCGGCGACCAGGTCCTTGCCAACATTCGGAAATTTGTGGGCATTGCGCGCGCCCTTGAGGGACGCTCGCTGGATGAGTTCGTGACCTACGTCCGACAACGCCGAGACGACCTCTCGGCCCGCGAAGGCCAGGCCGTGCTGGATGAATCGGACGTGGTTCGCGTGATGACCATTCACAGCGCCAAGGGCCTGCAGTTCCCCATCGTATTCGTGCCGGAGGCCCACCTGACGCCCAGAGACGATTATCCCGCGGTCCGGTGGAGAACGGACGATGGAATATCCGTCACTCTGGCCCGGGAAATTGAGGGCGGTGGTAGTCGCCGGCGGCCCGGCTTCTACGAATACCTGCTGAAGCGCGATCTGGAGGAGGACACTGCGGAGCACAAACGCCTTTTCTACGTCGCCGCTACAAGGGCGGCGGATGCGCTGTACGTCAGCGGCGACGATTCCGCCGGAGAAGAAAACTGGATCTCCTATGCCAAGAGCGCTCTTGGGAGCAATCCGCCGGACGGGGTGGAGGTACGTTCCGCCATACCAGCCGATCTCACTGCCATCGCGCGCAGGCCGGTTTCCGCGCTGGTGGAGCCGCCGGCGGAGGATCAGGAGGAAGACTTCGAGCCGCCCCTGGTGGCCCGGCCGCCCGTGATTCCGCTCCGCTCCAGCTCTCCAGTCACATCGCTCCAGTCCTCCACGTCGCCGCCACGCTTGTACACCGGGCACGGCGATGGCCTTGGCCTGGTCAGGGGCAGCCTGGCGCACAGGGCCATCCAAGTCTGGTTCACCGACGGTGCCCGCCCGGACCTGCCCGACCTCGCTCGGAAGACGCATGACGGACTGGACGAGCGGACTATCGACCGCGTTACTACCGAAGTGGACGCCATGCTTGATCTGCTGGACGACAGCCCGCTGGCGGCCACCCTGCGGGAGCGGGACACCCGCGCCTACTTCGAGATGCCGTTCACCTGGGACTGGAACGGCGCTGCTGTCCACGGCGCTATTGACCTCGTGTACCGGAGCGGCGGCAGCTGGCGCCTCGTCGACTTCAAGACGGACGAACTTCGCGGAAGGCCCCTGGCTGTGGCCGCAGAGCCGTATCTTCCACAGCTTGCTCTCTACGCATCCGCCCTGGAGCATGCCACCAAGGAGCGCCCGGCAGCCAGTCTGCTCTTTCTTCGCACCGGCGACGTCTACACGCCTACGGACGCAGATCTGGACGACGCCTTGGCAGCCACTCGGTCGCGGATGGACGCTGGGCACGTCCTGGAAACCGCGCCCTCGCCTGAGCTGGAGGACGCTCAGGAGCGCTACACCGACCTGTCATAGGGGGCAGCTACTCCTCGCGCCAGCCGGTCCCATTACGGACCAGGCCCGGGCTGAGGAGGCCTGGGTGGCCCACTATCGCTGACGGCCTACAGCCAATGATGTATACTTCAATACATGCCTTCCTAAGTCTAGCGATGCGAAACTTGACTTTGAATTGGACAACTACACACTCATGGCGCATGAGGTAGGCCACGCTCTGGGACTATCCAACTCGGCGGCGCCATTGGAATACTTGAGCCTGACCAGTGCCGCGGGATACGTCATATCTCACCCAACCATCCCTGATTCGGTCTTGAACTATGACAAGTACGTACGTGGGGGTATCGAAGAAGCCGACTGCTCGCCGCATCCATTCGACATCATGATTATCTATGCCCTATACCAGACGGTGGATTGACGCGATGGAAGTCGCTATCAAGCGACATCGAACAGTATACCTGTTATTGACTTTCGCGTTGCTAGTGGCGCTGGGATTGTCGGGCTGCCAGCGTGGATCAGCAAATCCACCCACCTTGGAACCGACTGCCGTTTCCACATCGTCCGGGAACATTGCCCGGCCCGACCCGACCAATTCCCCCTCTCCGGTACCGACCGCCGTTCCCACATTGTCCGCGAACACTGCACGACCCGATCCGACCAATTCCCCCGCTCCAGTACCGCCTGACACATCCACGTCTGTGGCCGATCCTTCGACATCACCGAATCCAACGGCGAAAGCCACACCGGTTCCTAACGGAGTTTACTTTCCCTGTGACGCCCACTTGGTTCATCCTACTTCAGATATGTTGAGAACATTCACTTTCATAGAGTGGACTCCGGACGGCTCTCGGCTGATCTTCAATGAAGGCATCTGGGAGCCGGGGATAATGATAGCGAGCGCTGACGGGTCCAGTATTCGCACCGTCGTTGATTCGACTCCTCACCGCTACACGTTGCCCTATGGATATCACGCAGACATCTCACCGGACGGCTCACAACTCATCTATACCACATGCCAATTCCCCACTGAAATATATGACCCCGTGTTCACTGGAAAAGAATGGTATCACTACGAAATCGCCACCATTGGCCTTGACGGTGGCGAGCCAAAACGGCTAACGCAGAACAGACTCCTGGACCACGTTCCGGTGTGGTCACCCGACGGAACCCGCATTGCTTATGTGGCCGACCCTCCAAGGCCGCGCTTTTATATCTCGGATCCCCTGTGGAAGAGTACACGGCTCTTCACGCGGGCAGCGGATGGTAGGGACAAACGCGATGTCGCTCCCTCACTTGGAGGTGTCACTCTCTCTCCGCCGCAGTGGTCTCCAGACGGCCAGCGTCTCTCGTTCCTAGTGGAGGAGGAGGGAGAGGAGTATGAGCGCAGCCACTTCCTCTATACGGTCGCGCTGGACGGGTCCAAGTTGCAGAAGATCTCAGAAGCCATCACGTCGCCTTCATGGTCTCCCAGTGGAGGTCAACTTGCCTACGGCAGAAACGATGGACAAGTGGACGCCATATATACTGTCAAGCCTGACGGCACGGATGAGAGGAAGCTGGTGGATGCGCCTGGCGTACAGCAGGTGTCGTGGTCACCTGACGGGAATGAAATCCTGTTCATCGCTGAATCTGCTTATGTTGTCCGTCCGGATGGCAACGGACTGACGAACGTGTACAGCGGTGCCGGCCGGGCGGCATGGTCGCCGGACGGATCGAGAATCGCAATATATGATTATAGGAACGGGCGCGTAGTTTCACTAGCACGAGACGGGACGGATCTGCGCGTCATTGCGGAGTTGAGCCAGGACGTCTGGCAGCAGCCGGCTGCGAGGTCTCCCGGACGGGTCCCGACCGTGCAGGCGGTTCGCGAACCGCCTGCACGCTACGTAGCGTTCACCCTGTCGAACAGCTCCACTACCGGCTGCCCCGGGGGCGGCGTCAGCAGCGTGATGCCTATGGCCGAGGCCATCGAGATGACGAAGGCGGGCGTTGCCGGCTGAATGTCCCACACGCCGCCCGGACCGCCGCTCAGGAACTGCCACAACGTCGCCGCCAGCGTCCCAGTCACCACTGCCGTTCCCGCGCCCCAGGCGTTGAATCTGCGCCAATACAGGCCAAGGATCATTACTGGCCCGAACGCTGCTCCCATCCCGCCCCACGCATAGCTCACCAAGTTGAAGATGGAGTCTGGAAACCAGACCGAGAGTATTGCCGAGACAATGCCTATGACCACCAGCATTCCTCGACCCATCCACACCCGTGCGTTCGCCGCCAGTCCCATGGCCACGCGCTTGAGGACCGGCACGTCCTCCGTTGCAATCGCCGATGCCAGCAGAAGCTGCGAGTCCGCCGTGCTCATCACCGCAGCGATGACCGCTGTCAGCAGGGCCCCTAATACAACGGGGTGGAAGAAGGCCTCAGAGACCACAAAGTAGACCCGCTCCGAGTCTGCAACCGCTCCCAGCGCCCCAGCTTCAAACAGGGCGGGGCGTGCGATGACGCCAACAACAAAGGCCAACAGGTACACAGTCACCAGCCACACGACGGCAATGCTGCGCCCCTGAGGGATCTTATCCTCGCGCTCAATCGCCATAAACCGTTGCAATATCCGGTGCGCCCCCAGCCCTCCTATCGCCCATCCTGATGCCGAAAGCGCGAAGTGCAGCGTGATGGGCGAGCCATCCGTGAGGGTGAAGGGGTCAAAGAACCCAATGGCCTCAGGCCCCGCGTGCGACAGCGGGTGAGCCGTCACGATGAGCATCGTGGCCACCAGAACCGCCAGGCTCACCAGCATTAACAGCGCCTGCGACACATCCGTCCGGGAGACCGCCGTGAATCCACCGATTAACGTGTATGTCGCAACCGCAAAGAGCGTCAAGAATACGCCTGCGGTGAAATTGAGTCCAAATATCTCCTCCAGCAGCTTTGACCCGCCGACAAGCCCGGAGCTCACGTAGAAGATGACAAACAGAATGGTGACCAGCCCGGAGACCGCCCGTAGCGTTCCCGTTGCGTCGCCAAACCGCCGCTCCATGAACTCCGGAATGGTCACAGCGTCGTCCGCCGCTATGGTGTATCGCCGCAGCCGCTTGGCCAACAGCGTCCAGCTCAGCCAGACGCCGATGGCTGCGCACACCGGCACCCACATCTCGACCAGGCCTCCAGTGAAGGCCAGCGCCGGCAGCGCCAGCATCGTCCACGCGCTCGTTGTCGACGACCCGGTACTCAGCGCCGCGGTGAAGCTGCTCAGCCGCCGCCCGCCGAGCGTGTAGTCCGCCATGTTCCGCATCCCGCGCGCGCCCACTACCGCAATGCCAATCAGCATTCCAAAGTACACGGTAAAGCCGAATATCACCCAAATGTTGGCCATACGCTATTGGTCCCTATGCTCGTCTGCCCCATGCCGCCGCGGAGTGGCTAGCTCTTGGAGCGCCACCTTGGATTCTAGCGCCTGCGCTCGCGCCAGTCATGCCAACCGCCGGATACAGGCGGTCTCAGGGAGCTTGTGGGGCTTCCAGGCGCACGCGGGGATAGACCCGCCTTGCCAAGCAAGGCCCGGTGACGCCGCCTGGTGGGCTGTGTTATGGGACTAGGGAATAAGGGTCCGGGTTATTCCCGGCGGAACGCGCCCCGAATTGCGTCGTCCGGGAAGAGGCTCGGGACCGAGCCGTCAGTGGCGTAGTTGTACAGGGCCGCCTTGTAGATGCCGTCCAGCGCTGCGAACACCAGAAAAATGCCGGTGATGAGCACGACGCCGACGGCAATTGCCGTGAAGACACCGAAGCCTCCGAAAGGCGACAGGACAAAGAACAGCACAGCAATGATCGCTGCTGCTGCCAAGTAGGCCAGGAGCGCCGCGATGCCCAAGCCAAAGTTGGCCACGATCTGCTCACCCCACGTGCGGCGCAGCATTGAGAGCGACGTCTTGAACGCGTCGCCGAGAGGACGACGCTCAATGACTATCAGCGGCACAATAAAGTAGGTGATGAGAGTCCAGGCGGCGCCCAGCATAGATATGACTATATGGCTGATCATGCCCATTATGCCTCCACGCTGCCGCGCCTGGCTGGACAGGATGTTCAGTATCAATCCGACGGTTGCGGCGATGACCGCCCACATGAATATCGTCACTATGGATTGAGTTGCCCCGCTCAGGCCGGAGCGTATATTCGGGTCGCCCCCGGCCAGCCGCTCGTGGGCGGCGTACACCAGCGCGCTGTTGAAGAATATGATGACGAAGTAGGAGAAGACGTAGAACGCGAAGGCTACGACAAGATCGCCGTTGCCAACGGCGCCGGCATTGATCCGGTCCAGCGCGCCTATCCCCAACCCGACTCCCATGAACGTCAGCATCACAAGGACCACGCCGATTGAGGAGAAAAGCGGAAACAGGATGAGCTCCTTGTCCACTGCAAGAACGTGGAGACAGAGCTTGACGAGCCTGAAGCTCCTGCCAATGGTAGCAAACATATTCACTTCTCCTAACGCGCCGGCGGTTGCCACCGGTGGTTTTGATCTCTCAACTAAGTATCATCTCCTGAACGCTTCTCAGTCAAGCTTTTCTGTGTTACAACTATCGTGGATGGAATGCTTGGGTTAGGCCGAGGAGAGTTGCGCCAGTTGCTGAGCCGTATTGGGAAGGTTCACTGAAACCGACGCTCCGGCCAGTTCCTCCGGATTGCGGGCCTGTCGGCTTTCTCGTTGGCGCCTCTGGTTGCCGGGCGGATCCGGACGGGGAATTTAGGTGATGGAGAATCTGCCATGGACATTAACGACATCTTCACCAAGGGACTTAACTTCGAAGACGCTCTGAACCTGTTAGGGCCGCTGTCGGTTTATCTCCTGGGCATTTCCGGTTATGGAATCGTGGTCTTCAAATTCTATCGATTCGTGGCTTCCAAGGACATGTTCGAGTTGGATCTGTCCAGATATGAAGGCTTGAGATTCCGATGGGCCAGGGACATGTTCCACGCCACCCTTTATGTCGTGAAATACCTCATTCTGTTTCCGGTCTTCGCTTTTTTCTGGTTCGCTGCCCTGACGCTTATATTGACCTTCCTCTCGAAGGGGCAGTCCCTCTCGGAGACGCTGTTGATAGCCGTCGCCACGGTAAGCGCGATCCGGGTGACAGCCTACTACAATGAGGACCTGTCCAAGGATCTGGCCAAGATCTTGCCATTTGCGGTCATGGGCGTCTTCCTCATCGATGCGTCTTTTTTCTCTATGTCGGAGTCGCTAAACACCCTGAATGAGGCTGGAAGTTACAGTGAAAGCATACTCTACTACCTGGTATTCCTCATAGCCCTGGAGTTTGTGCTACGGTTTCTCACGGGGGTTGCGAAGCTACTAATTCCCACAGGGGGGCGATCGCGTGAGGCTGCCGGCCAGACTGTAGCCTCCGAGCCCCCACCCACGGTCGAAACCCCGACAACCGGAGATGAATCGCCTCCGACATCTGCCGAGGAAGACGAGGAGTCTACTCAAGAAGTCACCCCTCCACACGAGGAAGAACCCTCGGACTCAGCTACAAGGCCCTAAGCCGGCGCCCTCAGAGAGACCTAGTCCAGTCTAGCTGCAACCTCTACATCACTTATGAGACAAGCTCAGTATGGTACACTTAGGCCCACCTTCAGCCGCGAGAACTGGCTGGCCCTGTCCATTCCCTTCGCCGACCAGACCCGCGCCCAGGTGACTTGGGACCCCGATGTGGTGGGTGCGTGGCGCATTGTGGGCTATGAGAATCGCGTCACCTCGGACGAGTCCTTCACGGAGGCGCGCCGCGAGTTTGCGGAGATACCCGCGGGCACGGCCACAACAGTCTTCTACGAGCTGGAGTTGAAGGACCCACAGTATGCCGGATCACTGAACCTGGGAGATGTGGAACTGCGATGGGTGACGCCCTCCAGCGGGGAGTCCAACCGGCAGCACACCGGCATCACCGGCCAAAGCAAGCCCGCATTCGACGCGGTCAGCGACCCCATGCTGCGGCTAGGGGCGCTGGTTGCCCTGTCGGCAGACCGTTATAGCAGCCTGCCCTTCGCCGACTCTGATAGTCCGTCAGTGCACCAGGACCTCCTTTACCTCATGGACGAGCTGCGATCGCTGGACAGGGACTTGGGGAGCTTGGGCGCTTATCAGGATGTGCTCTTCCTGATGGATCACATAACGCGGTATTCACAGGATGCTGTGGAGCCTTCAGGCTATAGCCAGTAGCCCGTAATACGCGATGCGCCATGGCGCTGGGTGGCCGTCACCCGGCGCCATGGCGTACTGGCGGGCAACTCTCCTTACGCTAAAAGCGCCGCGGGCCGCGGAGTTGGGCAGCCTCTCCAACTTGGAGCTGCCGGCTCTGTACGACAACCGGTTGAGCGGGCGCTTACCGAGCGCTTTGTAAGATCAGGGGGATGTGGTTTTCTTGGGTGGCCTGCCTTTCTGCTGAGGCCATTGGCCCTCAGCCTGAAACGGCCTGTGTATCGTCCAAGATTCTTCGCAACGCGTCCTAGTCACGTACGACGCCTGAGTGCTTGCGCACTACGCTGCTCTGTTTGCCGATGAAGAGCGTTTTTCGGAATGCATTTGCTTTTTAGTGTGCATATCCGCTAGAATCAAGGCCGACCGATGTAGAGGATGCCATTGGCCACAGGATATGCTGGCTTGGTGTTCCGTCCAGCCTTATGCGCGAGGCGCTCTTGAGGCGCCATGCCCATGTGATACCCCTTCAGCTCAACTAGAGCCAAGGGGTAAAGATAATGACAGGTACGGCGATTAAAGGACGGGTTACCTTACTGGGACTTGTCCCAGCTATTGTTCTACTTGCGTCTCTGTCGGCATGCGGCTTTGAGGAACCCACGCCTACTCCCACGTCAACTCCTACACCTACGCTTACACCTGCGCCTACGCAGACTCCCATACCCAGCCCCACACCCGAGCCTACGGCCTCCGTCGAGACGGACCGCAAGTCGCTGATCGCGCTTTACCACGCCACGGACGGTCCTCACTGGACAAACAACGAGAACTGGATGACCGACGCTCCACTGGGCGGTTGGTACGGCGTCAACACCGACGAGAGTGGCCGCGTCATCAGGCTGCTGCTCCACGACAACGGCTTGGTTGGCCGGATTCCAGTTGAGCTGGGGCGAATGTCCGAGCTGGAACAGCTATTTCTGAGCGGAAATCGGTTGAGCGGAGAGATACCGCCAGAACTGGCCAGGCTCACTAATCTGGAGTTTCTCTACCTCTATGGCAACCGGCTGAGCGGGGTGATTCCGAAGGAGTTGGGACGGCTTGCCAACCTGGAACAGCTGATGATGAGTGGAAACCGACTGAGCGGAGAGATACCCGGAGAACTGGGGGGTCTCTCCAGCCTGCAGACGCTCTACCTCTTTGAGAATCAGCTGGATGGAGCAATCCCGCGCGAGCTTGGCAATCTATTCAGCTTGAGGGAACTGCATATGGATGGGAATGACCTGACCGGGGAGATTCCGGGCGAGTTTGGCAATCTGGCCAGCCTGGAACAGTTATCCCTTAGCGGAAATCGGCTGAGTGGAGAGGTGCCGGAAGAGATCGGCAGCCTTCACAACTTGAAGGTCCTGTATCTATTCGGCAACAGGTTGACCGGCTGCCTGCCGCGCGAACTGCTGGGCCAACTGAACTCGCGCCTGTCAGACGCCGGCGGTCTCCGTTTCTGCTGAGGACTTGTAGCCGCAGCCGGAGTCGAACAGGCATGCAGATTCAACCCTAAGGCTCACGGGGTAGCCGGGTTTGTGATTCCCTAGTGATATGTTGTAGGATTACCCTTAGCGATAAGGATTCGGAGGGAGCCCGTAGGAGCTTATCGTGTCAAGCGCCGCTTCAAGAGGGAGATGAGCAACCCTCAAGCCATTACGATGAAGAATGTCCGCCCGGCCACACAGGGTGGATGCCCGGTCTGCTCCACAAAGATGTTTCGCATCGGCAAAAGCGCATAGTCCGGACCTTCCGGAAGACCCCGACCACAGCGAACGCCTAACCTCAGATTTTGATTCAGGGCTAAGGAGATAACTTGGCAAAGACCGGTTCCAAAACCGCCATCCCGCCGCAGATCAAGCGGAACACGGCGTATTTGGCCTCCTCCCAGGCCTTCAATGGCGCCGGCGCTCAGATGGTGCCAACGCTGGGACCGGTGCTGGTGACCCAGATGATCGGATCGGCTACTCTTGCCGGGATCGGTTCCAGTATCACAGGGCTCAGCCGATTTATTGTAGCCTACCCCATAGGCAGGTTCACCGATGCCTTCGGTAGAAAGGCAGGGGTCATTCTTGGGCTACTTCTGGTAGGATCCGGC
Source organism: Dehalococcoidia bacterium (assembly GCA_965263185.1). Lineage (GTDB taxonomy): Bacteria > Chloroflexota > Dehalococcoidia > Lucifugimonadales > UBA2985 > JAPPHY01. The sequence goes on from OZ253588.1 coordinate 896,337, forward strand.
GCTTCCATCACGGGCGTCGCCGCAGTAATGGAGTCGTTCCCCATTTTCGTTCTGGGCATATTTGTCCTCGGTCTGGGCACAGGCGCGGTCCAGCAACTGCGAGTAGCAGCAACAGACATGTACCCGCCCAATCGTCGAGCAGAGGGGTTGGGGTTGGTCCTTACCGGATCGCTGGTAGGCGCTCTTGCCAGTCCAATCCTCATCAAGACCTCAGAAACAGTCGCCGGAGGTATCGGCCTGGAGCCAATCGCCCTTGCATGGTTCTTCATACCCATCCTCGTGATCGCCAGCTTGATTATGGTCCTGCAAGTTCGACCGGACCCCAAGGAGATCGCCTCCAACCTTGCCGACTACTACCCAGACTATAGGCCATCGGAAACGCCGGAACGGGCCACAGGCAAAGTCGGGATCCTCTATTTCCTCAATCACTACCCAAAGCTAACCGCCTTTGTGTCCATGTTCTCCGCACAGGGCAACATGAATATGATGATGGTCATGACCTCTATCGCCCTGCGCAGCCACGACTACACCCTCACGGCGATTTCTATCTCCGTTGCTATTCACGTCGTCGGGATGTTCGGGTTCTCACTGCCGCTAGGGAAACTTACCGACAGGATCGGCCGAAGGAACGTGATGCTATTAGGCCTGACCCTAGCCTCAGCCGGGTCGTGGTTTGTCGTGGCAACGTCCGCTTACGTAGTTATCACCATGGGCACCTTCTTTGTAGGTCTAGGCTGGTCCTGCGTCAACATAGCCGCAACCTCCCTCTACGCAGACACTACCAGTCCCGCCGAACGCGGTCGCGTCATAGGCGCCAACGATACATTTACCGCCGCAGCCGCTATTGCCATGCCCCTTGTGGGCGGTGTAGTGGTAGAATATCTGGGCTTTCGTATGCTGGGTTTCTTTGGCATGGCTTTGATGGCGCCTCCGCTTCTCTTACTTCTTCGGCTGCGGGAGTCCCGTCCCGGCGTATACCAGGATCGAAGCAAAGCCGACGCCAAGCCGGCATAAGCCCGCTAGAGCTGTCGTCAGTTGTATACTTGGAGAGTACTCATTTCTTGATTCCACGACCTCGCTTGCATTGTCCTCTGAGCCTGAGGAGTCTCCTTGCGGGAGATACCGGTCATCATGTCCTGAAACCCGGAAGCTGCGCGAAGTGGAAGCGCCGCCGCCCAATGGGCGCGCCACACGAGGAACTGCAAGGAGGGTAGGTGTATCTGATCACATCTACTATGTGTGGAGTAAGGAGAATGGCGGCATGGGTGTGGAGCAGGCCAGGAGGCCCAAGGATCCGGAAAAGGAGAACGTACGGCTTGAGAGGTTGGCGGCGGACCTGAGCTGGGACAAGGACATACTGGTATAATGGTCACCCGGACGGGGAATAATGCTACTTGTATCCGACATCAGTAAAGCCTACTCAAACAAGACGCTGTTTAGTGGTCTCAACCTGGTTGTGGCCGCCGGAGACCGCATTGCGCTGATAGGCGCAAACGGCTCCGGGAAGACCACACTTATGGACATTCTGACAGGCGATACCTCACCGGACTCAGGGAGCGTATCCAGACGACGCAACGTCTCCATAGGCTATCTCAAGCAGGAGCCTGAATCGTTTACCGGCAAACCCCTCCTCCAGGAGGTGTTGGACGCTAGATCTGATGTGATTGCTCTCACGGAAAGGATTACTGCCACACGGGAGGCTCTCTCGTCGGAGCGTGATCCAGTTAGGCAAGCCGATCTAATGAAACGCCTCGGCCAGCTTGAGGTGGCGCTGGAAGCCACAGGTGGAGGCGACAGGGATCACGAGGCGAAGGCTATCCTCTCGGGACTTGGGTTTAAGCAAGGCGATTTTCTCCGGCCAATGGGCGAGTTCAGCGGCGGCTGGGTCATGCGGGCAGGCCTTGCCAGGCTGCTGTTCAAGAAGCCCGCCCTTCTACTATTGGACGAGCCAACCAACCACCTTGACCTTGACGCAAACTTGTGGTTTGAGAAATACTTGGCCGCTTTTCAAGGTGGCGTGATCGTTACATCTCATGACCGCGCTTTTCTGAATCAGGTTGCAACCAAGGTCCTTGCCATTGAGGAGGACGAGGTGGTCCTCATGAAAGGTAACTATGACGAATACCTTGTTGCGCATGAGAGCTTCCTGAAGGTCAAGCAGGCGGCCGCGGCCAGGCAGGATCGCGAGATACAGAGGCAAATGCGATTTATCGACCGTTTCCGGTCCAAGGCACGGAAGGCCACCCAGGTGCAGAGTCGCTTGAAGCAGCTTGAGAAGGTGCAGAGGATTGAGTTGCCAAGGACGACCAGCAAAATCCGCTATTCCTTTCCAGAGCCACCCCGCAGCGGTTTAGAGGTCATATCGTTGACCAACGTCAGCAAATCCTACGGCGACAACTCGGTCTACAGTGGGGTGAATCTGGCGCTTTCGCGCGGCGACCGCGTTGCCCTCGTCGGACCAAACGGCGCCGGCAAGACCACTATGTTGAAGATGCTCGCCGGCGTCCTTTCACTTGATGGGGGGGAGAGAAGAACCGGCCACAACGTGGTGACGGCCTACTACGCACAGCATGTACTTGAACTCCTCAATCCAATCAATACTATCATTGAGGAGCTGCAACAGGCGGCGACAAGGGAATCGGAGCAGAACCTTCGCACCACCCTGGGCGGCTTCCTGTTCAGCGGCGACGACGTTCGTAAGCCAATCTCAGTGCTGTCAGGCGGAGAGAAGGCGCGTGTGGCCTTGGCGAAGCTGCTTCTCCAGCCCAGCAATCTGCTCCTCATGGATGAGCCGACCAACCATCTTGACATCGCCTCCAGGGAGATACTCGCGGACGCCCTCGAGGACTATCACGGCACCATTTGTATAATAACCCACGACCGGACTCTCATACGGCAGGTTGCGAACAAGATAATTGAGATTGACGGCGGACAGCCCACGGTCTACCCCGGCGACTACGACGCCTATTTGTACCGGAAGCAGACGGAGGCCGGTAACGGAAGGGCCAATCCAGCAGCCAACGGAGCGATTCGCGCAGCTTCAGAAAGTGTCCCCGCCAGGAGACGCTCCGGAAGGCCGCTTAGCTCCGATGAGGTCCAGCGCCGGTCGCTTAGCAAAGAGGCCCGGAGATTGGCGATACGAATAGAGGAGATAGACGTTTCGCTGTCGGACAGCGAGGCCCGCATAACGGAACTGGAGACCATGTTCTCGCAGCCTAATCAGTCTGACGACCCGGCTTATTTCGCGTCCGCGGGGGAGGAGTACCGTGTACTCAAGGAGGAGGCGGAGTCCCTTTGGGAGGAGTGGGAGAGGTTGTCGTTGGAGGCGGAGAACATAGATGGCAAGCTAGCAGAACTAAGGGAGGGCAGTCTAGCTTGAGCTGGACCCTCCCACCACCCCAAGGCGCGCCCCTTCTCCCCTCTGGATGCCCGCGTTCGCGGGCATGACGACGGTGGGCCGCTCGCTCCAGCTCACATGGTTCGACACAGGCTCACCACGAACGGGGCAAGGTTGTTCCGCTCATCCTGAGCGGTAAGGGAGGGCGGTCTAGCCTGAGCGGGCTCCATCTGCCCATCCCTATTCCCCTCTCCGGATGCCCGCGTGCGCGGATTGGAGCGCTGTGGTCTGCTTGATTAGCGCTTGACAACTCTGATAGCATCTTGCTAGCGCTATTTTAATCGAAGGTAGGTTTGGGCTATGAAGATATCTCAGATAATGACTTCCCAGGGGCCGACGAAGGAGGATCTCCCACCCCTTCAAGCCATGCTTCTGGATGAGTTGAACCGTCGCACGGACGAGGTGTTTGACAACAGCGATGAAGGGTTGCTCCGGATATTCCCACGACTGAAACGCTCCTCGCTAAGCTGGTCCCTCTATCTGCTTCACAAGAGAGGCCTTATAACCAAGCGGCGAGTGCGGCTCAATGGGAAGCTCACCACGGTCTTCGGCTGCCATGAAGCCGTGGAAGCGTTGAAGGAACACCTTAGTTTGGCTGACTAGGCTGTCGTGGGCTTCCTGCTCCGGCTTCTCCTGCTCCCACTGCGGCTGTTGCTGCTCCCGTTCAAGGCCGCCCGCGCCTTCACGACATTCTTTACCTGCGTTGTTCCCATCGCCATCGTAATCGCGATCGGGGCCGCTGTCGTCTGGCTTGTGTTCTTGCGATAGCCGCAAGGAAGCCGGGAGGGTTGCGGCCAAGCCGGAGGAACGGCTGCCGTTGTGAGCGCTCAGGAGTCGACGGCTATGGCACGGAGTCCACGGACAGCGTGTAGGACGATGGGTAGGCGGTCTTGGGGGCAACGGGCGCGACTATAACCACCGCCCGCTCCAGACCTTCGCCAAATCCGCTGAGCGTCAGCGTCCCGCTCCCATCCTGGTCTAGGGCCATCTGCCGGACATTGACCTCATCCCCTATCTCTACAACCTGGACCAGGTAGTCCTGAGGCGCCAGGGTGTTAGTCCGGATGAATCCCTGGGCATCCCAGAGGCCGTCGCTCTCGACGTCGTCGAAGTACCCGATCTCCGGGATTGAGACGTCGTCTATGCAGATCCCGTCGTCGCTGGTTCCTTCGTCGGTCACGTACTCAAATCGCAGGAGGACCCCCTCCCCTGTGTATGGAGCCAAGTCTACGGACTCCTCCTGCCACCCGTCGCTTCGGCCCGTGTAGCCGGGGCCAAAGCTGACACCCAGGGGGTTCTGCGGGGAGCTCAGTCTGCCCTCCAGGACCTCCCAGTTCTCTCCTCCGTCTGAGGACACCTCTACGTAGGCGTAGTCCCAGGACTCCTCTATTGCGTACCACGTCTGGAAGTTCAGGGTCGCCTGGGAGACTTGGGAGAGGTCAACCTCCAGCGTGAGCGTGGAATCGATGGCATCCCCGCTGTTTCCCCACCAGCAGTGGCTGCCGCTGTACGCAGAGGTGGGTAGGAGGGGCGTCTCCGTCCGGCCTTGGAAGGACACCATGGCGTCACCCTCCGTGAAACGTATCTCTACGTACTCCCCGGCGTACTGGGGAGTAGTCATGCTGAAGGAGCCAGGGCGCGTGAGCGTCCTTCCGGGACGAACGGAGATATCCAGTCCTTCGTAGGAGTACCGGTCGATGTCCCGAGAGTCCAGGTAGTTCGCCACCAGCCAGTCCCGGAAAACATCCTGAAAGGTCACGTCGTAGTCCAGGGAGCGCAGGTAGGCTGTGACCCCTTCAGTCCCATCCTCAGGCTGGGCAACCAGCTTGCTCAGGTTGTCGTGTCCCCCATAGCGCTGGGCCAGGTACTCCATGAAGAGGGAAGCAGCGCCGTAATGCGGGCGGGTGGCCTCGCCGCGGGAGGGCCAGACGGTCAGCGAGGCGCTGGGAGATGTGATGAAGGAGTTTATGAAGGTGAGGCCATAGTCGGCTACGTACTTGGCCACCTCCGACAGTCCTTCGTTCACCCACGTTTCCTCACTGGGGTCGCCCGCCCAGTGGGCCGCGTGTTGCAGCTCATGGGCAAGCGTCCCCAAGTATGCGGGTGAGCCGATACGCCAGTTATTCATGTAGAGCATCTCCCGCTCGTTGCTGAAAGGATAGACCGATTTGGGGTACTCGTCGGCAGCGTTGTAGTAGCCTGCCACGCTCCTGAGCGGGGCATGAAGGATGGTCAGCCGGGGGTCGTTGTCTATGCCGGGAGACCACTCGCTGCCAAAGGCGGCCGTCACAATGGGGTAGATGGCTTCGTCAAAGACCCTGGCGGTGGCCGGGAGGATCCTTCCACGTGGCTCCTGCCCCGTTGGGAAGTACCAGTATGCGTGCTTGCTCACGTGCGCCAGCGTAGCTTCCACCTCGTACATCTCCAAACTCTCCAGGTCGACTACCCAGAACACGTCCTGGCGTCCAGCCTCGTAGCTGACCGGATCCGGGTTCACCACGCGCTCTATCGGCTGCTCAAGGTCGGGTCGGAGTCGTCGTACCAGGGAGTACACGTCCCTGTCGGGGGCGTTGGTGAGGTGTGTGGTCGCTTCGGTCGGCGTGGGGTTTGGGATCGGGGTCCTGGTTGGGGTGGTGGTTGTGGGGAGGGGTGTCATTGGGATGGAGGTGGCAGTAGCTCCGGGGGAGGTTGAGGGTGTGGGAGCCAATTGGGTGGGCGTCAGTTGGATGGGCACTGGCCGAGTTGGCGCCGGCCGGGTGGGTGTCGGCCTAACCGGCAGAGCGACTGTTGGCGCGGGTGTCCGGGTGGGCGTCGGCTCCGCGGTTGGGGATGCTGCCGGCGCGGACGTATCGGTGGGCGGCGGCTGCGGGGCGGGGGTACAGCCCGCAACCAGGGAGAACGCCGCCACCGCCAGTAGTATGGCTAAAAGCCTGCTCATAATCCTTGGGAGCTTGCCGCGGGGCAGAGTCGATAAAGTCGTATGTGTAAGTATCGTTTGAAAACGTTCCCTTGTCCATACACCCACCCCGTGCTATCATTCTGCCAAGTCCTGAGTGGCGCTGGAGGGTATATGGTCACCGAAAAGGAAAAGGCCCTGGAGCTTGCGCTCATCCAGATAGAGCGGCAGGTGGGCAAGGGCAGCATAATGAAGCTGGGGGAGGCCGGCCAGAGGCTGGCGGTAGAGACCATTCCCACGGGGTCCCTCTCCTTGGACATGGCTCTGGGGGTTGGCGGTTTGCCCCGTGGAAGGGTCACGGAGATATTCGGGGCGGAGTCCGCCGGCAAGTCCACGCTGGCGCAGCACATCATGGCAGAGGCCCAGAAGGCCGGGGGAACTGCCGCCTACATAGACGCCGAGAACGCTCTGGACCCCGCATACGCCGGCCAACTGGGGGTCGATATCGACACCCTGCTTGTCTCTCAACCGGATACCGCCGAGCAGGCCTTGGAGATAGCCGAGTACCTGGTCAGGAGCGGCGCTGTGGACGTGGTCGTCGTCGATAGCGTGGCTGCGCTTGTACCCAGGGCGGAGCTTGAGGGTGACATGGGTGACTCCCACATGGGGTTGCAGGCCCGCCTCATGTCGCAGGCCCTGCGCAAGCTGTCGGCTGCCATAAACCGCTCCCACGCCGTCGTCATCTTCATAAACCAGCTCCGGGAGAAGATAGGAGTGGTCTTCGGCAATCCGGAGGTCACCCCCGGCGGTCGGGCCCTGAAGTTCTACAGCTCGGTTCGCATAGACCTGCGCCGGGTGGATTCCATCAAACACGGGACGCAGGTAGTGGGCACCAGGGTCAAGGCCAGGATCGTGAAGAACAAGGTGGCTCCCCCATTCCGCGTCGCCGAGTTCGATATCATGTTCAACCGGGGCATCAGCAAGGAAGGCGATATCCTGGACCTGGGTACTACGGCGGGAACAATTACAAAGGCAGGCTCCTTCTACTCCTACGGCAAGGTCCGCCTGGGCCAGGGCAGGGAGGCCGCCAAAGAGTACCTCAGCGACCACATGGAGGTGTCCGCGGAGGTGGAGGAGCGGATCAGGGCCTCCGTAACCCAACGCCCCACGGAGGCAGCGGAAGAGGAAGAGACGGCCTAGCGTCTCTTCCGGCCAGCGCCAACGCCGACCACAATGGGTAAAGAGCAGGAAAAATCCCTTGACCAGGCGGTCTCCTCTGCCCTGAGATACCTCTCCTACCGACCTCGCAGCGAGTTCGAGGTCAGAGGCCGTCTACGGCGCGCGTGCCGCGAGCAGGTTGTCGACTTGGCCGTCGCGCGGCTCAAGGAGCTGGGCCTGCTGGACGACAGGGCTTTTGCCCATGCCTGGAGTCTGGGAAGGGCGGCTCATAAGCCGCGCAGCGCCGCCCTAGTGCGGAGGGAGCTGCTGGCGAAGGGGGTGGACCGGGAGGTAGCCCAGGCGTCCGTGGATACCCTGGACGATCAGGAGAGCGCCTACAAGGCGGGGCTGCGGGCCGCTTCCTCTCTGCGAACCGCCGATTATACGACCTTCCGTCGCCGCGTGTGGGGCCGGCTCCAGAGACGCGGGTTCAACGCGTCCATTGTCCGCGGGGTGGTGGCCCGTTTGTGGGAGGAGCGATGCGCGGAGCCTGAAATGGAGCGCCCCTCCGGGATCTGAGGCGTCAGCCCTCTTGCTGCCCGGATGTCGCGGGAGCGGGTAGATCTTCGTCCTGGAAGTTCATGTCGTAGAGCCGTGTGTACAGCCCGTTCAGGGCCAGCAGCTCGTTGTGCTTCCCCAGCTCCGCAATACGGCCCTGCTGAAGGACCAGTATCTGGTCTGCGTCCTGGATGGTGGAGAGGCGGTGGGCGATGATTATGGCCGTGCGGCCCCGCAGAAGCTCCTTCAAAGCATCCTGTATCATGCGCTCCGTGTAGCTGTCCACGTTGGCGGTGGCCTCGTCCAGGATGAGGATGCGCGGGTTGGCCACCAGCGCCCGCGCAAAGGCGATGAGCTGCCGCTGGCCCAGGCTTAGGTTGCTGCCTCTTTCATGGAGCACCGTGTCGTAGCCCTGCGGGAGCCGCATGATGAATTCGTGGGCGCCAAGGGCCTTGGTGGCCGTTTCTATCTCTTCCTGGGTTGCCTCTCGATGCGAGAAGCGGATGTTGTCGGACACGGAGGCGGAGTACAGGAAGGGTTCCTGTAGCACCAGGCTCATCTGGCCGGCCAGTGAGGAGCGGGTAACGTCTCGCAGGTCGTACCCGTCCACGGTGATGCGGCCCTCGGTGACGTCGTAGAAGCGCGCCACAAGGGCTACAATGGTGGTCTTCCCCGCGCCGGTCGGCCCCACTATGGCCAGGGTCTCTCCGGGCGGTATATCCAGGGACACGCCATCGAGCACTTGCACACCGGGGATGTAGTGGAAGGACACGTTGTCAAAGCTCACGCGCCCCCGGATGGGCGGCAGGGCCTTGGCGTCCGGCGCGTCCACCAGGTCCGGCTTAACGTCCAGCAGCTCAAAGATGCGCATCCCTGCGGTCATGGCCCGCTGCATCATGGCGTACTGCATCACAAGGGCGCGGATGGGTTCGAAGAACCGCTGCACGTACAGGGCGAAGGCCACCATAGTCCCAAGCGCCAGGTCGCCGTTCTGCTCCATCCTGCCTCCCATCACCAACACCAGGCCAAAAGAAATGGCGGTGAGCACCTCCACCGAGGGCATCAGGCTGGCGGTCAGCCGTATGGCGTTGAGGTTGGCATTCAGGTGGGCCCCGTTTAGCTCGTCGAAACGTGAGAGATTGATCTCCTCCCGGTTCATGCTCTGGGTGACCCGGACCCCGGTGATGTTCTCCTGAAGGCTGGCGTTAACCCCGGCAATGGCGTAGCGGATGCTCATGAACGCCTGGCGAGCCTTCCTCTGCCACAGGATCATGATCACCATGAAGACGGGTATGACTATGAAGCAGGCCAGGGCCAGCTGAAAGTTCCAGATCAGCATGATAGTGATGATCCCCACCAGGCTCAGTATCTCGGCGAATCCCACGACGAAGATGGTCATAAATTCCTGGAGGGCCATTGTGTCGTTCTGTACGCGGCTCATCAGGCGACCCACCTCGTTGTGGTCGAAGAAGAGGGTGGAGAGGCGCTGAAGGTGAGCGTGCATCTCCGTGCGCAGCGTGTATAGCACCGACATGTTGACCTGCGCCAGTCCCCTTAGGTGGAAGAAGTTCCCAATCAGGTTGAGGACCACCACCACGGCAAACATCCCCCCTATCCGGTTGAGTCCCGCTATCTTATCGGCTACCAAGAGGTCATCGCTTTTTATGTACTGGGTGATGGCCATGCCCACCAGCAGGGGTACAGCGATCTGAGTGCCTATGTAGACGAGCATCATCACCATGCTGAACAGGGTCATCTTCCAGTGAGGGCGCAGATATTTGAGAAGGCGCAGCACTACGCCCTTGTCGTAGACCTTGCCGAACTCGGTGTCCTCCAGGACCAGACTGAGGCGTCCCCGTATCCGGCGCACCTCATCGGTCCCGGGAAGGTTGGGATTCCAACCGCCCATGTGCATCATGCTATGATTCCCTCTCAGCCTTCAGCCCGGGCGCCTCCACGCGACCGGCGGAAGCGCCATCGCCCATGCTGCCGGGCGTTCCATCGTGACCGTTGACCTCCTGCTCCTGGGGACGGAGTTGGAGCTCGTAGATCTCCTGGTACGGTCCGGGCGTCTGTATCAGCTCACTGTGGACGCCCTGCTGGACAACTCTGCCCTCCTTCATCACCAGGACAGAATCAGCGTTCTTCACGCTGCTCAGGCGGTGGGCGATGACGAAGGTGGTCCTGCCCTGTATCACCGTGTTCAGGGCGCGGCGAATCAGGTGTTCCGTCTCGGTGTCCACGCTGGAGGTTGAGTCGTCCAGTATGAGGATGGGTGGGTCAAGCAGCAGGGTGCGGGCTATGGCCAGGCGTTGCCTCTGCCCCCCGGAGAGGGTGACGCCCCGCTCTCCCACGTAGGTGTCATACCCCTGGGGCATGGACTCTATGAAGTCGTGAAGCTGGGCCAGCTTTGCAGCCCTCACCACGTCCTCCTCGGACGCGTTCACCGCTCCGTAGGCGATGTTCGCGCGGATGGTAGACGTGAAGATGAACACGTCCTGCTGCACAATCCCAACATTCTGGCGCAGGGAGGCCAGGGTGACGTCCCTGATGTCCACGCCGTCTATGGTGATGCGTCCGGAGGAGACGTCGTAGAACCGTGGGATCATGTGGACCACGGTGGTCTTTCCGCTTCCGGGCGCCCCCAGGATTGCCACTACCTTGGCGCTGGGCACGCTGAAGCTCATGTCCTGGAGGACCGGAGACTGCTCGCTGTATCCAAAGGACACGTTTTCAAATTTGACGTCCCCTTTCACGCGAGGCATAACCGGGGCGTCCGGCTTCTCTGCCACCGGGGACTCGGCGTCCAGCACGTAGAAGATGCGCTCCCCGGAGGACATGGCGCGGGAGAAGCTGTTGACTATCCAGGCCGTCATACGCACAGGTATCGCCAGCAGCCCCATGTACAGCAGGAAGGACACAAGCTCGCCCGGCGACAGGGCTCCTTCGACGACCTGTCGGCCGCCAAACCATAGGATGACGCCGGTGCCTCCCAGGAAGAAGAAGTTGTTCAAGGAGGTGGTCACCGCCTGCAGCCGCTCGGCGTTGAATCCGAATCTGGCTACTGCAGCGGCGCGGGCGCTGAACTTCTCCTTCTCGTACTCCTCGGCGGCAAAGGCCCTCACCACCCGCTGGCCGGCCAGGTTCTCCTGGAGGACCGTGTTCAGGTGGCCCATCTCCGCGCGCTCGGCCATCCAGTTCCGCCTCATCTCCAGCATGATGGTGGAGGTGCGGAGCAGAATGAACGGCACGAACACCAGGCTCATGAGCGCCAGCTTCCAGCTTGAGACGATCAGGATGACGCTGACCCCCAGGATTAGTAGCACCATGTACCCGCCGCGGATAACGCCGCCCTGGATGAACATCCGCACACCCTCGACGTCCGCGGTTGCGCGGGACATCAGGTCTCCGGAGCGCTGGTTGTCGTGAAAGGCAAAACTGAGCCGCTGCAACTTCTCATAGTAGGCGTTTCGGATGTCGTAGGCCACCCGCTGGCCCATCGACTCTCCCATGTACTGCTGGCCATAGGCGGCTATGCCCCGCAAGATGCTGATCCCAAAAATCAACGAGGCAAGGAACAGGAGTTGACTAAACTCCCCGGACCCCACCACCTCGTCCACGGCAACCCCCAGCACCTTGGGGATTGTCAGCGCGAAGATCGCAACCCCAATGGTGGACAGGTAAGCCAGTAGTAGTCTGCGCTTGTACTTCAGGGCAAAACGGATGAGCCTGAGCAGGATGGACATGGCAGCTAGATGTATGCTCCTCGTGGGTCCATTGCCAGCGTCAGGGTGGTTAGCAACGCAATGAACATAACTACAAGGGTAATAGTATACCCAAACGTAGGGCAATGTCCATAGAAGCCAGACCAGGGTATTCCCGGCGCTGGTTGGCAGTGTTGGACAGCGGCGAGCGGGCGCCCGTCACGCTCAGCGTTGCTTTGGCTTGGCCATAGTGATACTATCTGGGGCAGAAGCGTGAGCGTAGGCAGCAGGCGCGGCGCTATTCCGGCGGCCCCAAAGATAACCAGGTCTGGAGGTAGAACGACATGACCCCGATGCAGGCAATCCAATCGGTGTTTGGGAACTACGCCAACTTCAACGGACGAGCGAGCCGGTCGGAGTACTGGTGGTTCAGTGTGTTCGTGGCGATTATCCAAGCTGCTCTCTTTGTCGTTTTTTTGTCCCTTCCGGAGGTCGGCATGGCGCTTCTGGGTATCTGGTCTCTTGCCATTATCCTGCCTGCGTTGGCAGTAACGGTGAGGCGCTTGCATGACACTGACCGTTCCGGCTGGTGGTTCTTGATACAGGTTATTCCTTTTGGCGGGCTGGTACTGCTCGTATTCATGGTTCTTTCCGGGACCAGCGGGCCAAACCGCTATGGGCCGCCCCAGACGTAACAGCAACGAGCCATATAGTAAAGCAAGACCCAAGGGCTACCCGCAGTTCCGCAAGGAAGCCGGATCTCAAGCGGGCGTCCGGGTTGGCGGATGTAGATCCCGCTCGTGGTGAGCTTGTCGAACCACACGAGCAGGGCGCGGCGTCCCACCGTCGTCGTGCCCGCGAAAGCGGCGCTCATCACGCTCTACGTTGCTTTGGCTTGGCCAGAGTGATACTATCTGTGGCAGAAGCGCGAGCGGGTGCAGCAGGCGTGGCGCTGTTCCGGCGGCCCCCAAGATAACCAGGTCTGGAGGTAGAACGACGTGACCCCGATGCAGGCAATCCAATCGGTGTTTGGGAACTACGCCAACTTCAACGGACGGGCGCGCAGGTCGGAGTACTGGTGGTTCGGTTTGTTTGTCGATGTGTTGATCTTTGCCTTTGCCTTCGCTGCCGTGGTTTTCTCAGAAGTATTTTTCGTCCTTATTGCGTTATTTGCGCTGGCTGTGTTTTTGCCCGCGTTGGCAGTGACGGCCAGGCGCTTGCACGACACCAATCGCTCCGGTTGGTGGATACTGATCAATCTAATCCCCTATCTTGGCGGGTTAGTGCTGTTAGTGCTTTGCGTCTTTCCCGGGACCAGCGGAACCAACCGCTACGGGCCGCCCCAGACGTAACAGCAACGAGCCATATAGTTAAGCAAGACCAAGGGCTACCCGCAGTCCCCCAAGGAAGCCGGATCGCGGCGGGCCGAGAGCCGCGTCGACGGTCTTGTGATGCCCAAGACTGAGCGCGCCCCTCTGCCACCTGCTTCTTGCCCACTCCTGTCAGAGCCGGTATTCTGCAACCCGAAGCCAACTTTAGCGCAGGAGGCGTTGTGGTGGAAGAGACTATTCAGGCTGTGGACACGGGACCGGCTCAAGCAGAGGAGAGGGCCGTCGAGGAAGAAGGTGGGGCTCCGGATGCGCCCCATGAAGAGCAACAGAGGGAGAAGGAGGCTGAGCAGGCCTCTCGAATAGGTGAGTTGGAGGCTGCCTTGTCCGATGGGGAGCAGCGCCTGTCAGGACTGGACGGCCTGCTGGGGCAGCGGGACGCCAGGATCGGGGAGCTGGAGGCGGCGTTGGGCCAGGTGGAGGGCGTTGTCAAAGAGCGTGAGCAGGAGGAGGAGGGATTGAGGGCACAGCTGGCCCAGGCAGTGGAGTTGTACCGCGCCTCTCTGCTGGCGGCAGCCCCCGATATACCGGAAGAGCTGGTGAATGGGGCCACCATCGCAGAGGTCGAGGCGTCCCTTGCTCAAGCCCGGCAGATGGTGGAACAGGTACGCGGACAGCTGGAAGCACAAGCCGTCCAGGAGAGGGTTCCGTTTGGCGCTCCGGCGCGTTCCGCTCCGGACCTCTCGGCCCTGTCGTCACAGGAGAAGATACGGGTGGGACTGGACCGTCGCTAGGGTCCGGGTTGCAATGCCGTTAGGGCGCAGTACAGGACTTTTAAGGCCCCTGGCTCAGGGGGGACATGATGTTCGCGACTCACCGCCGGGGGAGTCGGTCTGGTTACGGTACAAGGCCCCGGCCACTACTAAGTGGCCGGGGCCTTGGCTGCGCGCTTGAGAGCCGGTCTAGGCGTCGAAGTACAGGAAGTACTCGTAGGGGTGCGGCCTCAGCCTGACGGCGTCCAGCTCGTTCACTCGCTTATAATCCAACCATGTGCTGATCAGGTCCGGCGTGAAGACGTCTCCCCTCAACAGGAAGTCGTGGTCCGCCTCCAGGGCGTCCAGCGACTCGCCCAGGCTGCCAGGCACCTGCTTCACCTTGGCTGCCTCCTCCGGGCTCAGGTCGTAGAGGTTCTGGTCCAGGGGAGCGCCAGGGTCGATCTGGTTAATGATGCCGTCGATGCCCGCCATGAGCATTGCCGCAAAGGCCAAGTACGGGTTGGCGGTGGGGTCCGGGCACCGGAACTCGATCCTCTTGGCGTGAGGGTGCCCAAAGTACATGGGAATCCGGCAGCAGGCGCTGCGGTTCCGCTGGGAATACGCCAGGTTCACGGGAGCCTCGTAGCCCGGCACCAGCCGGCGGTAGGAGTTGGTGGTGGGAGCGGCAAAGGCCAGCAACGCCGGCGCGTGCTTCAGCAGCCCGCCTGTGTAGTACAGCCCCATCTGGCTGAAGCCGGCATAGCCGTTTGGGTCGGAGAAAAGGTTCTCTCCACCCTTCCAGAGGCTCTGGTGGGTGTGCATTCCCGTTCCGTTATCGCCGTAGAGGGGCTTGGGCATGAAGGTGGCGGTCTTGCCGTGGGCCCATGCCACGTTCTTGAGGACGTACTTGTACGCCATCACCATGTCAGCCATCTTGAGCAGTTCGTCGTACACCATGTCAATCTCGCCCTGCCCGGCGGTGGCCACCTCGTGGTGGTGCTTCTCCACCGTTATGCCGAAGCCTCCCATCACTAGGGATGCTTCTGAGCGAAGGTCCTGGTAGGTGTCAACGGGAGGCGCAGGGAAGTAACCCCCCTTGAGCCTGGGCTTGTATCCCCGGTTGAGGCTTTCGTCCACGTTATACTCGCTCCCGGAGTTCCATACGCCTTCGTCCGAGCCAACGTAGTAGTAGCCGCTGTGGGTGTTCTGGTCGAAGCGCACGGAGTCGAAGATGAAGAACTCCAACTCTGGGCCCCAGTAGCTTAGGTCCCCTATGCCGGAGGACTTCAGAAACTCCTCTGCCTTCTGGGCGATGAAACGCGGGTCACGGGAGTAGCCTGCGTCCGAATCAGGGTCCTTGACCCTGCAGATCAGGCTGAGGGTCGGGACTTTGAAGAAGGGGTCAATCGTCCCGGTCGTGGCGTCCGGCACCAGGAGCATGTCGCTCTCCTCAATGGTTTGGAAGCCGCGTATGCTTGATCCGTCGAAACCGGTGCCCTCTACGAACACATCGGGCTTGAGCTCCTCCACTGGGATGGACACATGCTGGAACGTGCCCGGCAAGTCGGTGAACTTCAGGTCCACCATCTTAATGCCGTTTTTGCTGCAATACTCGATTACCTCGTCAGGGTTGGTGAATTTTGGGAACTCTCTCGGGGTTATCATGCTCCTCCTTGTTAATTGTGTTCTGAACCTTCCAAGCGCCTAGCTGTCCTTGCGCGGTTGCCGGGGAGGAAAGCCACGCCCTGACCGCAGGACAAGAAGCCACGCCGCTAAGTATAGCCCATTGCATACCCAATTGAAACTCGGCAGAAACGCCCTGGTGTTAAATCTGTGTAAAGTTTCGGGGTGTTCTAGCGATGGCTTAGACTACTTCAGGCGCCAGATATGCCGTATACTGGGTATTTGAATCTTGGTCTCAAGATAACAAGACAATAAATCCCTAGGGGGCTCTGTGAAAGCAAGCGAACTCAGACTTCAGCAGCTATTAGATGGAAAACCGCAGTATCGGGTGCCTCTATTCCAACGAACTTATAATTGGGGCGAAGATGAGTGGGATCGGTTATGGGACGACGTGTTGGAAATCTATGCTATGGAGGAGCCTAGGAATCACTTTATTGGGGCGGTGGTTACCCAGCCTGTGGATGATTCAGCAGGGCAGGCAACCAAATATCTGCTAATAGATGGCCAACAGCGGTTGACTACACTGTTTATTATGCTTGCCTGCATTCGAAGTAGAGCAATTCAGATAGAGAGCTTGGCAAGTCTCGCCGAAGAGATCTGGGACACTTGCCTTGTGAACAAGTTCGTGCCTCTTGCTGAGGATTATATCAAGCTAAGGCCTACCCAAAGAGACCGCCTAGATTTCAGTACTGTAATCAATGGCGAAATCACTAAAGGGGACGGACAAGTACTGAAAGCTTTCAAACATTTTTCAAGGAAACTCGACGACGGTGATCTGGAAGGGAACCCTTTGGATTTGCGAAAGCTCAAGTCGTGCATCACTGACCACTTAGACTTAGTAAGTATAACTTTGCAAGCTGAAGACAGTGCTCACAGGATATTCGAGAGCTTAAATAATACTGGTATGCAGCTTGGTCCTTCTGACCTCATTCGAAATCTCATCTTTATGAACATTCCTGAAGAAAATGACGCCCAGAGGGCTTATGATAACTACTGGTTCCCGATGCAGGAGGCTACAGGTAGGTATCTCGACGATTTCTTCTGGCGCTATCTCATGATGGGCGGGGGGTTGCCAAGATGGGACGAAACTTATGAAGTGGTCAAAGGACGCTTTGAGAGCGGGGGAGCTCGGGCGGTCGAGACGTTGATGGAGTTCTCGAAGTTTGCCCGGTATTACCGCTGGCTCTGTGACATTGAGGAGGAAGAACAACAGATATCATTGGTTCAACAGATTAAGCGTCTCAACTCTTGGGAGGTTAATGTTGCCTATCCATTGCTGATGCGGTCGTATGATTGGGTTTACGAAGGAAATATATCTTCCCGTGACTTGTTGGATGTCATGAAGATGATAGAATCCTTCGTAGTGCGTAGAGCCGTCTGTTCTATACCGACAAATCGGCTCCGCACCATATTTGCCAGAATGTCTGTGCAGGTTGATGCCTCTGACTTTGGCACTTCCTCACGCAACTACTTACTCGGGGAGCGCTGGCCATCTGACGAGGAGTTCAAAGAGGCATTTGTGGGTTACCAACTATATTACTCAGGTCGTCTTCCTAGGACCAGATTAGTCTTAGAGTCATTGGAAGATTCCTTTGAGCACAAGGAACCGCCTGATATAACAGAAGGAATCACCATAGAACACATAATGCCCCAAGATCTGACGACGGATTGGAAGAAGATGTTGGGGACTGAGTGGGGTGAAGTCCACAGTAGATGGTTGCACACGCCAGGGAACCTTACTCTGACCGGCTATAATCCAGAATTAAGCAACGCCTCCTTCTCCAATAAGAAGGAGTGCTATGAACTTTCAAACTTCTCACTCACCAGAGAAATTCTCAAACATGATGAGTGGAATCAGGAGGCAATTAAAGTTCGAGGCGCAGAACTTTCGGAACGGGCAGTGCGGATATGGAGTAGATAATCTCAACTTCACCTTTACTTACTGTCAACTCTAGCTTGAACGAAAATCCATAATCAGAACGACTTGTTCAGAGATTTCTTAGATTCCTCGCTGCAATCGGAATGACGCGTTGTGATGCCGGTTGTGCAAAGCTCGCCTTTCGGGGAAGAGGATTGTCAGGCTACCCGGAAGCGGTATCCAACGTTGCGCACGGTTTCAATGAAGAGGTGGCTGGCGTCCTCCACCTTGCTCCGCAGCCTGCGGATGTGAACGTCCACGGTGCGGGTGCCGCCGAAGTAGTCGTACTGCCAGACCCTGCTCAGTAGGGTCTCGCGGGTGTAGACCCTTCCCGGATTCGCTGCCAGCAGGCATAGGAGTTGGTACTCCTTGAAGGTTAGGATGACCTTCTTGCCGCCCACCGTGACCTCGTAGCGATCCTGGTCTATGACAAGGTCTCCAACCCGGATGATCTGCACGCCGTCCCATTTTCCCGTGCGCCACAGGACCCTCTGGACCCTGGCGCGCAGCTCATTGTTGGTGAATGGGAGGAATACTATGTCCTCCACCTCCAGGTTGGGGTCTACGGTTGCGTGGCCCTCTCCGGGCACCAGGGCCAGAACGGGTATCTCCACGTCCTTGCAGCGCCGGGCAAAGGACACCAGAGAGTCCGGCGGGAGAATGTCAGGGTTCAACACCAGAAGGCTTGGTGTTTCTTCCTGGGGTATAGTGTCTATTACCTCTGGGTCTTGGGAGAAGGAGAGGATGAACCCGTCATTCTCCAGAGGCCTGAAGTTGGGCCTCTCGTCCGGAGAGGTCAGGAGCATTATCCGTTTACCAGGCGATGCGGGACTCGTTGCTACACCTCGCGTCCAGATGTCTGAATGGTACTTTATGAGGGCTTTGCTGTCGAGTCTTCCGTCAACACGCACGGCGTCCAATTGGGTTGTCGGCGCCCCTGCTCACGCGGTGGACTGCATGCCTTGGGACTGGCAGCCGTCCACCGCAGGCCGGGAGGCCGACGTTCTAGCTATCCGCGCAGGAAATCGGCGAGGGCTTGGTTGAACTCGTCCGGGTTCTCCAGGTTGGACAGGTGGCCCGCGCCTGAGACCTCCACCAGTGTGGCGTTGGGTATTATGGAGGCCATGCTGTGAGACTCCGCCGGCGGCGTGATGACGTCCTGGTCGCCGACCACTAGCAGGGTTGGCGCTTCGATGTTGGGCAGGAGGTCTGAGGAGTCCGACCGGAGGGCCATTCCCCGGAGGTCGCCGGCTATGCCCTCCACGGGGCACCGGGTGATCATGGCGCTGAGCGTGTCAACCACGTCCTGCCGGTTGGCCACCGTGTCCGGCGACAGCAGCCGCGGGGTCAGCCGCTCGGCTATGGGGCCTGCCCCTTCACGCTCTGCGAGCTGGGCCATGTCTTCCCGCCCCTTCTTTGCGTCATCGGAGTCGGGCTGTGGCCTGGTGTCCAGGAGCATGAGACAGCTCACGCGCTCCGGGTTCTTGCGATAGAAGGCGAATGCGACGTACCCGCCCATCGAGAACCCTCCCAGGGTTACCTGTTGGATGTCCAGGGCATCCAGAAAGCCGGTCAGGTCGTCCGCAAGGAGTTCCATGGTGTATGGGCCGGGGGTGACCTGGGACTCTCCGTGGCCTCGCAGGTCGGGGGTTATGACGCGGAACTCGCCGCACAGCGCCTGGACCTGCGCCTCCCACATGCTCTTGTCCAATGGAAAGCCGTGCAGCAGGACGACTGGCGTGTCGCCGCTCCCCTGGTCGTCGTAGGCAATATCTATACCGTTTGCGCGTACCGTTGGCATTGTCTCCTCCTAAAAGCTAAAGGTCTGAAATGGTGACCACAGCGGTCATTTGCTTACACCGATATGGGGTACAACGCTGGGCCGCCGCGACACCTCATCGACAGGACGGCTCGCGGTGGGCCAGTCAGTATCTCTCATTGTACCAGTCACGCAACCGCTTGCCTAGCGCTATATACCGGCGTCTCTGCCTGATGGCCTGGGCACAGATCGCCAATGAGTTCCTCGGCAGACCTTAGGTGATTAGACTCTGTCCTGTGTTGGTACGGGAGCGTTTTAGTAGATTGGCCACAAGTCCTATGGGGAACTGAGTGAATCCAAACAACTCAAACAGCGAGTTTGCTATTTCGTGGGTTAATTCAACTAACTGGCTTCGCACAAGATCTTGCGT
Source organism: Dehalococcoidia bacterium (assembly GCA_965263185.1). GTDB lineage: Bacteria > Chloroflexota > Dehalococcoidia > Lucifugimonadales > UBA2985 > JAPPHY01. Next base: position 915,923 of record OZ253588.1, read on the forward strand.
GACTTCCTTTTGCCATACACGGTAGTTCTCTTGGCTAGTTTCAGGATATGGTGTAAGAAGAATGTCTGGCCTATATACATAAATGGTTCGTCCTCTGAGCCCGCCATGCTTAATTGAGAACAAGTAAGGCTCGTTGGGAGGAACATTCAATTCTCTATAGAGATCTGCACTCCAGAAAAGCTCCAAGCCTATTCTGTGAATAGCTAAATCTACCCACAACATTTTCTCGGGATGCCCTTCGCTTGACCAAAATCCTGGAGATTCGTGGTCTTCTCTTAGCAGTCCAGAGGAATAACAACTCCCTGATTTACTCAGATACCAATACTTCGTCAACAAAAAAGAACCTGTCCGATCTACACGAACCTCAACCCCATCTTGCTTAGCAGTTATCTTGTCACCATAAGGCCACCTCACAGATATAGCTGCCTCTCTGATATCCTGAGGACCCCATTCGTAGCCTTGTGGCCGAACCAACATCTGTGCTGACTCTATGTATCCATGCCCATCTTCTAGTAATTCTTGAATGCCGGAATCATCCCGTCGCTCCCCTGTCCATCTATTCAGTGTTACCTTCACATCTTCGGGCGGGGGTGCATCTCCTGAACTCAAGCGACGGAACAAATCTGCAAATTCTTGCAAGAATTCATCCCTTCGCTGCGAAACCCCGAATCCACCGAAGGACACGGATGGGCGGCGTGAGGACCGGAGAAGGGGGATGAGAGAGCTACAGGGGAGATGGCCTGGGCTCGATTGGGGTAGATGGGAGGTCGGCGGAGGGACTTCAGTCACCGCACAGGCCCCCAATGGCCGTCTGCGGGAGCTGGGATGCGCGGGGGATGGCAAGAGAATAGGCAGCAGGGAACTCCCGCGGAGCTGGTTGGTGCGAGTTGGCGGGGACGTTGGGTCAGTGGCGGAGGGCGCCGTCAGGCTGGGAGTGGAATGGCTCGCAGCCGGGCCAGGGCGCGACTGAACTGGGTATCCCAGGGCCAGCGCCGGGGAAGATGCAGGGTCAATCGGCGTGCCGAGCGAGTGAGCCGTCCGGCCAAGGCGAAGACCCGTCGTCTGAGGGTCTTGGTGGTCACGATCTGCTCACCCAGGCCGATGCGGGCTGTCCAGCGGGCCAGGTTGTGTGCCATCACCTGTACCGCCAGCCAGGCTCCGTTGGCGGCGAAGCGGCCGGACGGCATGTGGTTCAGTCCGACACCGTACTTGAGGTCGCGTATCGCATTCTCGATCTCGGCGTGACGGCGATGATCAGCCTCCAGTTCGAGCATCTCCCCATCGCGGTCGGTGATGAAGCCGTGATAGCTGTAGGTGGCGAAGAGGGCCAACTGGGAACCGGGCGTGGGTTTCACCCGCCGGACGATGAGCCGCACCGGCGCGGCGTCGGGCTCACTCTGGAAGGGGATATAGGTGGTCTCTGCCACATCGGCGGCGCCGTCCATCCAGTAGGGAATGGGAGTCCAGTCCTCTTCTGGTATGGCCTCGATGACATTGTGCAGGCTTTTGTGCTGGCGGATGGTGATGGAGAAGCGGACATCCATCTTGCGGCAGACGGATACCACGCTATGAGCGTAGAAGCCGCTGTCGGCCCGCATCGTGAGTTGTCCCCTGGCCCCGGCGTAGCGCACCCGCCCCACCGTCTCACGCAGGAAGTGGGCGGCGCCGCGGGCGGTGTTGGCCCGGCCCTCGCGCAGCCGGGCCATCAGCACGTCTCCGGTTCCGGCGGCGACGGCCAGCAGCGGGTGATAGCCCCGCTGACCGGTGTAACCATGGTGGCGCGCCCCTTCCTTGGCCAGTCCATAGGTCTCGCAGATGGTGGAGTCCAGGTCGATGGTCAGGGGCCCGTCGCCGGGTCCGGCCCCGGCAGCCCAGGCCCGGGCCAGCAACTCCCGGCTAACCCGGTCCAGTTGGCGGACATGGCCCCACCTGAAGCTGCGCAGGAAGGCGCCCAGGGTGGAGGGAGCCTTAGCCGTGAAACCGAGAACGCGGGCGGTCCCGCCGGCGCGTAGCACATCGGCGTCGTCGATGCAGTCGCCACCGGCCAACGCGGAGGCCACCAGCGTCATCATCTTGTCACCGGTGTTGGCTCTGCCTTTTGCATGGCCCAGGTCCAGGTGCCGGTCAACCAGTTGGGGCAGGCCAAGGCGCAGGGCCAGGGTGGACGGAAGAATCAGCCCGGCATTGGCCACCAGGCGGTGATCATCGAAGGCGATGCGGATGCGGTCGGGTTGGTGGCGTGGTAGCATCTATTGGGCGCTCCTTTTCCGGGACTGGTTTGCTGTTACAAAACCATTATCCCAGATTCAGAGGAGCACCCTTTGGCCACTTCAGGACGCTGACCCGACGCCCTCCTTCGGTGGATTCGGGGAAACGCATAACTTGAGCAGATCATCCCAATCCCCTATGTTCCTGATCTCTGATGTGGCTGCTCCCGGGCGCCTGATGTATACCTTTCCTGATTCCAGGACTTGTTCACCTGTATCGGATGCAGATTTGGTTGACCTACATATGAAAGGTGTTCGCTCAATTCCATCCACTTGAACTTCTGGATGAATGAGTTGGGTTTCAGGATGTGTTTCCTTGAATACGGATAGTCTCACAAGCTGGCCGCGTTCAACATACCTATTCACAACATCGCTCAGCCGTGTTGTGTCATAAGTGGCTGCAATCTCTGCTGAATGATTAGAATCAGGCCTCAAGGATACGTCGTCGTATCCTATGACAATCCAACCACCACCAGTGTTTGCCATACCGAGTACGTGCTTTATTAGTTTCAGCCCAAACTCTGTATTGTCGTCAAATGCGATGGCCGATTTATACTCCACTCCCTGACGTTCGCCAGGAGATGTAAGCAGTGCCTGCCTGAATGCAGCTTCATCGTTAGTGTTAGTTGTCATGTTTCATGTTTCAAAGCTAAAGTTAGCCCCCTACCCGCCCGCGCGGGCGCGGCTCTACGCGCGGTACTCAAAGTAGGTGGCGGTTACCAAGCTGTGGAGGTATTGGCAGCGGTCGTTGGCCTGTTGCAGGAAAGCCTTGCGGTCTTCCTGGTCCGGCCAGTCGTAGTTGACCAGCGCGGCCAGGCCGCCGGCCAGCCGACGGGTCGCTGCGTCGGCTTCGGCGTCCGGGCCGTGGCCCAGGTCGGCAAGCTCGGCGGCCGCCGCGTCCAGCGAGTGGCGCAGGGAGTTGGGAAGCAGGGGATCGGCTACCAGCAGGTCCAGCGCTCGGCCGGGACCCACCTCAGCGCCGTGCCGGGAGCCGTACGTCTCCAGGGCGTGGTAGGCTCGCAGCAGGCTGCTCCAGCCGTCATCGGTGTCATCCCCCGTCTCCGTCTCCACGTCCAGGTGCGCCAGGATGAGCGCGGTCAGCAGCTGGGCGCGCTCGATGAATCGTCCAAGCTGCATGAAGCGCCAGCCGTCGTCGCGGTACATGGTCGCCCATGCCACGCCAGAGAAGGCGTTGAACTCCGCCGCCGTCTCTGCGTAGAAGCTCTCCGGCGAGGCTGCCCAGATGTCCTGTATGCGCAGCTTCTGGACCCGCAGGTAGGCCAGGTTAAGGGACGTCCACATCTCCGCGCTGATGCGATGCCGCATCTGACGGGCGTTCTCGCGCCCAAGCGAGAAGCATTGCCACACCGAGTTGACGTTCGATTGCTCAAAGGTGAGGTCGTCGGCCAGGGTGTAGGAGTCGGCCAGGGTAAAGTCGTCGCTGCCCGGCGCCAGATGGCCGCCAGGTGGCTGACGCTCCATGCTTGCGTAGATGCGCTTCCAGCCCAGGTATATCTCCCCCACGGGTCGATCCACCAGGGCCTCCGTCTGCAACTGCAGCAGGCGGCAGAGGCGCTGCGCCCGCTCCAGGTATCGGCCCATCCAATAGAGTCCCTGCGCGCTGCGTGAAAGCATTGTCCAGTCCTCCTGGTCGTATTCTTTCCCTACCGGCTTGAGGGTGACGTGGCGGCCTCCCGTCTATCCGGACTCACCAATCTTACACCGCCTACTGGAGCTCTGCCAACGGCGCTGGCCTTTGGGCGTTCCCGCTCATATGCTTCGACCCACTCAGCCCCGTATCAAGTACGGGGCTGGCGTGAGAGGGTAGGTGCGGGGCAGGCCATGAGTGGGAAGGGAGGATTGGTCTAGGAGCCTGTCTGAGAAACAATGTTCTAAACGATATGCGTCATTAGTGGAGTGTAAAGATGCTAATTACTCCACGACAAAGTCCAGATTGCTGTAAGCAGGTTATTGCGTGGCGGGTTTCGTCTCCAGGAACGAATCCTCGGACAGGCTCCTAGCAGGGAGGGGCCATTGTCAGGCAGCGATGTTGACAGCTTGCTACGGTTGATTTATTGTAGCGTTGCTTATTGTAGGCGTCTTGGACAGGGTGGTTCCGACACCTTAACGGGCGTCTCTTGCAAGGGGGTCTTCTCATAGCCCGCCGTATTTTGGACCGGATCGATGAACCGGGCGACCTGAAAGCGCTGACCTACGAGGAGTTGACGCAGGTTGCGCAAGAGGCGCGAGACACTATCATCTCCGTGATAACCGAGCGCGGAGGCCATCTGGCATCCAACCTTGGCGTAGTGGAGCTCACGTTGGCGTTGCATCGCGTCTTCGACAGTCCCACCGACAGCATAGTCTGGGACACAACCAACCAGACCTATACCCACAAGCTGGTGACGGGACGACGCGACGAGTTCAAGAACATCCGCCTGGAGGGCGGCCTGTCCGGCTTTGGGGAGCCAAGAGAAAGCCCGCACGACACCCTGGCCGCAGGCCACGCGGGGACCGGCCTTTCCATAGCCCTTGGCATTGCGGAGGGCGCAACCAACCGGGGCCTTGACTCGTGGACCATCGCCGTGGTGGGTGACGGGGCCATGACCTCCGGCTCCAGCTTTGAAGCCGTGAACAACACCGTGCATCTCAACCCCCAGAAGTTAATAGTAGTCCTCAACGACAATGGGATGTCCATCTCCGAGAACATCGGCTTCCTCACCAACTGGCGCAAGCGTCTGATCACCCATCCTGAAGTGCGCGCAATGGTGGACCGCGCGAGGTCCCTTTCGCAGAAGGTGCCCAACGGCGAGCTGCTGTACAGGCTGGTCAAGCGGTTCAACACTGGGCTGGCGGGCCTCATTGTGCCCACCATGTTCTGGACGGAGATGGGGTTCCAGTACCTGGGCCCCGTGGACGGTCACGATTTCAAGCAGATGGAAGAGGTCCTGCGACAGGCCAAAATCTCCACGGGGTCGGTGCCGCTGGTTCACGTTGTGACCCACAAGGGCCACGGCTACGAGCCCGCAGAGGACGACCCGATAAAGTTCCATCAACCGAGTTCCCCGCTGGGGGCAGGGTCGGGCGCGCCCACCTACTCCAAGGTGTTTGCCCAAACCCTTGCGCGCCTCATGCGGGACGATGAATCCGTGGTCGGCATCAGCGCCGCCATGCTGGAGGGCACGGGGCTTGTGGAGGTGCAGCGCGACTTCCCCGGCAGGATCTTTGACGTAGGCATTGCAGAACAGCACGCCGTGAGCATGGCGGCCGGAATGGCGTCAAACGGACTCCATCCCTTCGTCTCCATCTACTCCACGTTCCTCCAACGGGCCTTCGATCAAGTGGTCCACGACGTTTGCCTTCAGAATCTGCCGGTGACGTTGATAGCGGATCGCGCGGGCATTGTTGGAGAGGACGGCAAGACCCATCATGGCGCGTTCGATATCTCATACCTACGGTGCCTGCCCAACGCCGTTGTGGCGGCGCCAATGGACGAGAACGAGTTGCAACACCTGGTTTACACCGCCTACAAGCACCCCGGGCCGTTCGCCATACGCATCGCCAGGGGAGCCGCCATCGGAACGCCCCTGGACGAGGACCTCAAGCAGATGGCGATTGGCAAGGGTTGCGTGGTCAGGGAGGGCGGCGACGTCATGATCTTTGCCATCGGCAAGTCGGTCAGCGCAGCCCTGGAGGCGGCGGAAAGGCTTGAAGGCCACGGCGTCTCCTGCGGGGTCGTGAACGCCATATTCGTGAAGCCCCTGGACACGGACCTGCTCCTGAGTGAAGCGCGCCGTACCCGCCGCATAGTCACCGTTGAGGAGAACGTCTTGGCCGGAGGGTTTGGCTCAGCCGTCCTGGAAACCCTTGCGGAGGCCGGGATGGAGTACACGTCCGTCCACCGCATCGGTATGCCGGACTCCTTCATTGAGCACGGCACGGCGGCCGCTCAACGGCGCAGGCTGCAACTGGATGCCGAGGGCATCGCCGGGCAGGTTATGAGCGTGTTCTTCCCCGAAGGGGCGGCTCCCCTGAGGTAGCTCCCCAACGGCGGTTGGAGTACCACCTCCCCTTCCGCTCACGCCCTTCGACAAGCTCAGGATGAGCGTAAGAAGGCCCCGCCCCGCTCGTGGTGAGCTTGTCGAACCATATGAGCGGTAAGACTGCGGACGTAGCTGCTACCACTCTGTACTTCGACAAACTCAGCATGAGCGGTGTCGTGCGCCATAACCAACGCCTATAGAGAATACAGACGCCCGGCCTTTAGAGTCGCCGCAATCCCAAACAGAGTATCATTGAATGTACCCTGGGAAGCTGCGACTACGGAGAAGATAGGTTGGGTTTCGCTTCAGATGTCTCCGATGCCTCCTTGATCGGCATGGCCCGCAACGGCGACCTGGACGCCTTCGCCGGGGACGTTCCGTAGGCTGGCGAGGTGGGTGATGTTGCCGTGGAGAACGATAAAAACGGCTCTGAATTCCTGAAGCTTGCACGAATCTTACCTGAATCTTAAAGGAGGTGGACAACCATGAAGAACGTGAGACGGCTATTGACGGGTCTGGGCCTTGCAGCATTGTTGGGGCTGGCAATCGCCTGCCAATCGGAGGCGACGGAGACCCCGGATGGCGGAGAGGGCGCAGGCTCCGAATCAGACTCCATTGCTCAAGCGCTTGGACAGCTCGGAGGGTACGGGGGATCGGGGATACAGGTCACGGGAGAGGGGAAGGTTACCATTGCGCCGGACCTGGCGCTGCTGAACCTTGGAGTCGAGGCGATGGCGTACACCGTCGCGGAGGCCAGGGCGGATGCGGCTACTGCAATGGCCGCGGTAATCGCCGCTCTCAAGGCCAACGGCATCGCAGACGCGGACATACAGACCAGCTATTTCAACATTTCACCGGAGTACACCTACCGGGAAGTTTCCACGGGCGATAGCCGGTACGGCGAACAGTTGCTGGTTGGCTATCGGGTTACCAACAACGTCACCGCCAAGGTGCGCGATTTGGACAGCGTAGGCGCCACCATAGACGCCACAGCGGAGGCCGGAGGCAACGCTGCCCGCATCCAAAACATACGGTTCACCGTGGAGGACTCATCGGCGGCCCAATTGCAGGCCAGGGAGAGCGCCGTGAAGGACGCGCTGGACAAGGCGGACCACTTCGCTTCTCTTGCCGGGGTGAACAGGGGCAGCCTGCTGTCCATCAGCGAAAGCGGTGGCGGCGCACCGGTTACCCGGTCCTTCGGTTTAGATAGCGCTATGATGTTTGAGAGCGCTGCGAGCACTCCCATCAGCGCCGGCGAGTTGGAGATAGCCATCTACGTTCAAGCGGTATTTGCCATAGAAAGCCCGTAGGCGCGGAGAAGGGGTCTGGGCGAGCATACCGCTCAACAGGGAGACCTTTGCAGAACCCCTTGCGGGTCCCCAATGCCTTCCACCGCTCAGGCGGGGGAAGGCTGTAGCCTGCCCCAGACTTGGTCCGGGCGATGGGAGTCAGCCTTGTTGACACCCCTTCCCGATGCTATAATCCAAATGTTGTTATCGACGCATTCACCTTGAGGCGAACGCCTCGTCATCCTCAGGCTGCATTCCCCGATAGCTCAGCGGTAGAGCGGGCGGCTGTTAACCGCTAGGTCGTAGGTTCGAATCCTACTCGGGGAGCCAAAACCTCCGTTGTTTAGCTATAGACATCCGCTGACAACGCCGCAGTTATCACTATGGATACCATTGGGCAGATCAACCAACTGCGACGCGCCAGCAGTTCCAGGAAGCGCCCCAGCCCGTAGACTTCGCTCACTCCCTGGACGGTCCGTTGTTTGCCCTCGTCGTTGGTAAAGGTGTCACCAGTTGCCCAGGCTGCCCCGGTGTCTCTCACGATAAATCGGGAGTCCATGATGGTGACAAGGCCAGCCGTTGTCGAATCTAGGAAATCTCTGGCCGGGAAATTCCGCCGGGCCGCCCATAACTTTACCGTGGTGATCTCCCCGGGCAGCGGCTGACCGAATGGGTCACGGCCAGGGCTGGGCCTCCTGATGTTCCTGGTGATTAGCCAGTCCAGCACGGGCGCTTGCCGTTGCGTTGCCAGGCGCTACTCCTGGTCAATCAGGCCGGATATTTGGGCCGCCTGGTCGATGCTTAGGCCAGCGCCCACCATGCCAGCGAATGCCCTGGCCCTGCCCGTAACGTCTGAGGACCGCAAACCGGAGAAGTCGAGCCGTAGGTCCTAAACGTCTAGCTTGTCCGCGAGCTCACGGCCCACAATTCGGCCTACAGGGTGAGGTGGACCCGATTAGCTGGACAGGTAAGAGGCCAAATTAAGATCGTGGACTGCCCTTATAGACCCCAGTGTTGATGTCATCGGTGATGTTACCACGTTTCCACCACTTTCCAGATATGAATACCTCCCTCTGGGTTCGATAGCCCAAGGCCTGGTGAGGTCTCTGGGTTTTGTAGAAACTGAGATACTGCCCATTGTTGGCAATCAGGCTACCACAACTAACGTCTCGGGAGCCTCCGCCCTGCCGGCGCCGTGTCGTGTAGTTCACCATTCGCTCACATTATGCGTTGAATTGCGCGCACTCCCTCAATTGACCTACATTTCTGAATTCAGCTATGCTTGGCTACTACCAAGCAGTGAAACTGCGTTGGTCAGTATGCGGTGGTTTCTGATGCTTGTAAACGGGCTGTCGGGTTATCACATCCTTCCGTGACTCGATGGGCGCAGCGCGGAGCCTGTGGCGAGAGCTTCCGACGGCAGACCAACGAGTAGGAGGAACGAAACTGAAAGCCCACTCCCGACTCTTTCTGTTTATCGCCATTCTAGTCTTGGTCTTTCCAGCGCTGATTCTAGGATGCGGCGGAGATGGCCAGGCCACGGGCGCAGATGGCGAGGCCACGCCGCTGGAGGGGAAGTTCGCCTCCGTCAGCGCCGGGTTCCACCACACCTGCGGGGTGAGGGTGGACGGCTCCGTCACATGCTGGGGGAAGATGATGATGGCGAGGCCACGCCGCCGGAGAGGGAGTTCGCCTCCGTCAGCGGGGGGGTTCCACACCTGCGGGTTGAGGGCGGATGGTGCCGTCGCATGCTGGGGATCTCAGGTCTGCAACTGACCAGTCCAAGCCTTCGGCAGGTAGGCTCCAAATTCAGCCCAGCGCCTTCCGCTTGGGCACGGAGGACGAGGCTACCCTGGCAAGTACCTCCGCCTTCTCCACAGCGCTCATCCGTTGGTACCTGTGGCGTCGTGAGGCATGGGGATGGCCGTTTTTTTCAGACGATACCCCTCCAGAACAATCCCCCACCAACTGCCTCAGCTCTACGTTCTCTTGCCTGAGCGCTTGTACCTTCTGCTGCGTGGCGTCCCGCACCGCGTCCCGGGTCAACCGCTCCTTCCCCGCCTCCATGAACTCCTTCGTCCATGCATAGTAGGAGTGGGGCTTGATGCCCTCCCGCCTGCACAGGTCACTCACAGTGACCTCCCGGCGGAACCCCTCCAGCACGATGCGGATCTTTTCCTCCGGAGTGTACTTGCGCCGGGTTGCTGTCCTGACTCTTCGCACAAAGGACCTGGCCTCCTCTGTGCACTCCTCAGCCGCCACTGCCTTACCTGTCTCTGTCTGGGACATCTTTGCTCCTCTCTATGAGTAATCTACCTCATTCAGGGAGCTCTCCACACCTCAAACCTCTCGGGTTTTTCTACCCCTTCACCTGTCCCATTGTCGCTGACGGCCTACATCCATACTTGGGAGGAGGTATCAACTGATGAGCTGGATCGACCTTGAACTCGCGAGATCGCGGTTCTGGCACAACCGACCCTATCAGGCGAACATTGAGATGACGGAGTTTCGAAAGGCTATTGGCCTACTGTGGTACTTGGGACACGGGGACGAGAAGCTTACCGCTGAAGATTTGGGGGCGACCATTGACGACTGTCTGGTCGAATTCATTTGGTCAATGCTCTTGCGCCTTGAGGCAGGGAATACCACAACTGACTATTTCAGGTGGACCATTGGCAAGCTCCAGGAGGATATGCTTCAAGACACGGCTCTCAAGGCCGTCAAGCTGACCCTTGCAGGCGTCACAAAGCCGTTCGACCCTTCATGAGCCGGCTGTTGCAAGTGCAATAGAAGAACTTACCTGACTTGCCGTTGGTCCCTACGCTCCTCAGCTGCATACCTCACGTGGGCCTTAGCCCGATATTCAATATCAGCTCGAGTCCCTGAGCGGGGCCACGCTGAATATAACCGAGAAGGGCTTGCAGTAGATCACGACGCTCATCTGCGCAGAAACGTCCACTCCATCGGGCACGGTGTAGTTCTGATTGCCGATGTTGCCCTTCAGTTTTCCGAGGTCGTGGTAGCCGTCGTCCTTCAGCTCGCTCCGAGTCATGGGGTCGTTGTGCGCCGACAGCAGAACGTGAAGCTCCGGCCCGTTGGTGACCTTGAAGTCCTCCAGCCGGACAACGTGGGAGCCGTCCGGGGCGCGATAGACCGCGGCCTTGCCGTTGCCCTTGTGGAAGCTGTCCTGGTCGCGGAAATCGCCCTCCTTCAGCTTAACGACCTCCCCGCTGCCTTCCTTCATCATCTCGGGCATGTCCTCCGCCATCGGTTCGCCGTCCATCTTCGACAGGGTGGCCATCGTCGTCTCAATTTCCTCCCGCTCCATGTCGGGAGGCACGACCGCCGAGTAGGCGAAGGGGAACTCCTCTTCGACGGCCTTGTTGAGGAACAGTGGGGATCCAAGGTCCCAGGCTAGGAATCCGGCCAGGACCAGCAGTGGCGTGCCGACGATGATCGCCAGCCGCCTGTGCTCCCACACCACCCTGTGCCACTGACGCCGGTAGGCGTAAAACGTTATCGCGGCGACTACCGCCACGATAACGAGTAAGATCGGCCACCGATACGGGTAGAGGTCTGCTGCGAGCCGTTCAAGGTCCCCGAAGAACTCAGCCATGTTACGCTCCCTCCGCTTGGTCGATAGAGTCGGAAACGAGGCATCGCCAGTTTACCCTACGGCTAGGCCCTCGTAACAGATTATACGCAGTGTTGGAGGTGGGATGGTGGAGGAGATTGACATGTACTAACGACGGCTTTAGTCTGCTGACACCGCAGTCCTGAAGTCTTTCCCAAGGTACGACGATAAGCCCTAGAAGAGAATTCAACAGATGGGTAACCTCGTGGATGTCCGCACCAGCCTTGCGAGCATTCCTCATATAGACCAGATTCTTGCGGGTGCGCTCCACGGTCCCCATAGGCTCATTCCTGGAAATCATATAGCCTCCAATTGGGAACTGTATGCTATCGTACCGGGCGTGCCTAAAATGACGCGGACCTTTTCAGCCCTAGTTATGACGGGGAGGGGTAAGATGTGAACCAAGCCGTTGACATACCGAACCCCGCCGACAACAATGCCCACAAAGAGGGAGAACCTGTATCCGACTACTGGCGACCAGGGCAATACAAACCCCCGCGAAGAGCGCTGGGGAATTATACTCTCCTCGTATGGGGTGATCTGGCCTATGCGGTGGACTAGCCAGGCGAGGACGAACTGGTGGGCCAGCGCCTGACCAGTCAATGTTGGGTCGTACTTCAAGGGCTTTGCTTCTGGCATCCGTCCACCTCCATACCCTAGTTACGAGAGCCTCTAGAAAATCGCTCACGCACTTCCTCAACCCGTCTACGTCGCGCCTCCACTTCGGTGGGCTCCTGTTCCGTAGCGTGTTGGCCACCTTGGCAGGACTGACCCTGATAGATTGTTAACCTGTCAGGGTTTTTCTTTTGCCCATTATACTGGCGACACCAACGCTCCGCCAGACCAAAAAGCGCCGTAAAATGGTTCGCTTTGTAGTACACTAGAAGTCAAACTTGTGTGCTCGTGCCACGCGCGGGACTGACACGACCGGAACCGATCCGCTGGAAGTAGACAATTCCCCAAGAATCGATGCAACCTATGCTTCGCCGTCCTCGATGTTGACGAAGCGGTCCGCGAGATCGTGGCGCCTGGAGGAAGCCACGTAAGTGGGCCTCGTCTTGGCGGAAGAGCTACAATGGCCGATCCAGAGGGGAACGAGTTCTGCATCGGCTCGTTCCACCGAACCAAAGTAAGGAGACCGGATACCTCCGGAACGGTCATCTCAAGGAGCGTCCCTGTAGCCGAGTTGGGGGTCTGTGCGCCTCGGAACACGAAAGTTCTGAGTCCGACTGAGGGTTTTCCGCAGCCTGTTAGCGCCACGGATGTCCTACGCCACAAACACTACGATGAGGGAGTTGATGCTGATGGCCCACGGAACGTCTCCGCAGCTATCCAAATCTAGGGAAGGTCTGAACAAAGTGCTGCCAGGCTGATTTTTGATTGCCGGGTACAGAAGCAGGCTTTCCCTCCTGGTTTTTTGCCTTGTTTGTTGATGGTGCGGTTAATTTCGGCCCTTTGCCCACTCCTCTTCGGCCGCTTCGGGACTTCAGCCCCGCTTTTGGGCCCACTACCCCCTGGTCAACCAACCAAGAGGCCCTTAGCCCGCTTCAAGTTGGATAGCCCTAGCAACAGCGCCAGCCGTTCTGTGTTCTTGGTCAAGCCCCGGTAGCGTACTTTGGCGTAGCCCCATAATCTCTTCACATCAAGGAAGGGGTATTCCACCTTGGCCCGGATAGAAGCCTTCACCTTTTCCCCTATTGCCGCCGGATCCCCCGGTTCCAGTTTCCGCCGCTGTCCCGGCTTCATTGCCACCTGCCACTGTACCGCCAACTCCAGATGCTCCTCCCGCTTCTGTACCCCGATATAGCCGGCGTCCCCCCACACCTGCCTCTCCCCACCGTGCAATAACCGGTGGGCCTGGGTCACGTCATGCACGTTGGCCGATGTAGTAGCGAAGCTGTGCACTAAGCCCGTCTCCGAATCCACCCCGATGTGCAGCTTCATCCCGAAGTGGTATTGGTTCCCCTTCTTCACCTGGCGCATCTCCGGGTCCCGCTGCCCGGCCCGGTTCTTGGTCGAGGGCGGCGCCTCTATGATGGTGGCGTCCACTATGGTCCCTTCTCTGAGCCGCAGACCTTGGGACGCCAGATGCTCGTTGATCTCCGCAAACAGCCCTTGTCCCAGATGGCGCTCTTCCAGCAGGTGGCGAAAGTTCAGGATGGTACTCTCATCAGGAATCGGCTCAGACAGCCGTAACCCCGCGAAGCGCCGCACTGACTCCGCCTCATACAGCAGAGCCTGCCCCCGTGAAAACGGGGGTCTTCCATTCCAGGGTCGCTCACGTTGTAGCAGAGCTGGACGATGTGGACCCGAAGCATCGCCGACAGGGGGTAAGGCCGACGACCCCGCTCAGCCTTAAAGTAGTGGGGCCGGATGCGCTCCTCCAACCTCTCCCAGGGAATAAGGGAGTCGATTCGCTTCAGAAACACCTCCCGGCGGGTCTGTCGCTTCTTGTGCTGGTACTCCAAGTCGGCAAAGGTTGGCTGCTCCGTCATGGTCGCTCCCCCTTGGTGTTGGCTAGCCTCAGTATGCCACAATTACAGCATTATTCAGAGTTTCCCTAGGTTTCTGGCCGGCCTTCAGTGCCTGAAACGGCTCTACCTTGAGTGTCATCACCGTGAGCTTGCCGACCCGGTGGAAGCAGGGCAGCAGGCTGTTTTCGATGCTGGGACCGCCGTTGGCAAACTGGCAAGGCAACGATTTCCCGATGGCACACTTATTGAGGAGCGATACTTTGAGCATTCTCAGACGGTGAGGTCAACGCAAACCCTGTTGTCCGATGCCTCCGTTCCGGCTTTGTACGAACCGGCATTCACCTTTCAGGGGATCAGGACGAGAGCCGACGTCCTTAGCCGACGTGGTGGGCGGGGATTCGATCTCGTCGAAGTCAAATCCACGACCAGCTCCAAGGACGAACACATTCTGGACGTTGCGATTCAGATGTATGTAGTAGAGGGCTCCGGAATCTCAATCAGAAGGGCATATGAGCGTGTCCCATAGACCCCCTTTCTGCGGGGTTGGCAAAGCAGTAAGCTCATAGAAACATCAGGTAGGTAGGATACTATGGCTTATAACCTTCTGAACTGCGAGCGAGACCAGAGCTACTTGATGCCGCCGTCCATGAGGGATTGGTTGAGCGAGGGTCACTTGGCCTGGTTCATAGTGGATGCAGTAGGCCAGATGGATCTGAGGGAGTTCTATTCGCTGGTAGCTCGCAGACACCAGGTTATGACTATGCTGGTCTCAGAGAAGAATCGTTTGAGCGCAGCCACCACCGTCACCGTCCGTCCCAGCATTGAGGCCCACATTGCGTGGCTGGAGCGGGAGATAAGAGACTTGAACGAGGGTCTGCGGCGAACCCTTCGCCAGAGTCCTGTATGGCAGGAGAAGGATGACCTCCTGCGCACCGTTCCCGGTGTTGGAGAGCAACTCTCTTTTGCACTCCTGGCGTACCTGCCGGAGCTGGGTACAATGAACCGCCGACAGATAGCCGCCTTGGTGGGCGTGGCTCCCTTCAACCGGGACAGTGGCGCACTGCGGGGCAAACGCACCGTCTGGGGTGGCCGCGCCCGGATCCGTGCCGCCCTGTACATGGAGCGTTGTTGGCCAGCCGCTTCAACCCCGTCATACGGGACTTCTACCAACGGCTGCTGGCCGCCGGTAAGCCCAAGAAACTGGCCCTCACAGCTTGCATGTGCAAGCTCCTGATCATCCTCAATTCCATGCTCAAACATCGCTCATCCTGGCACGACCTGACTCCGATGGTCGCCGGTCTTTCCACTTGACTTTCGAGACAGTTGCTATACATGTCAAATCGCAGCCGCTGCCAGATTCTTGCGTCCCATGTCGCTCAGGATGGAGTAGACCTGACGAGCTACATATCGTTTGAGGCAACGGATGATCTCAGGCTTTGTCATTCCTTCGCCCGTACGACGGCACATATACTTCTTCGTTTGCTCATGGTAGCGCAGGCGCACGAGGACGATGCGATAGAGGGCAGCGTTGGCCTGTCGGTCGCCCCCTCGATTGAGTCTATGGCGGTTGGTCCTGCCTGAAGAGGCAGGGACTGGGTTCACACCACACAGGGCAGCGAACGCAGCCTCAGATCTCAGTCGTTCTGGATTGCCTCTTGCGGTGACCAGGAGGGTGGCAGCCGTGTCTGGTCCGATACCAAAAAGAGTTCCACCAATGCTGGAGCCGTCTCTGCGGTGAGGCGTAACAGCTCGTCATTTACACCTTCAATCTCAGAGGTGAGTTGACCATGACGACGGGCCAGTAGCCGAAGGGGGTACTTTGCTGCCCCGGCCGGCGTCGCCAGGTGACCGGGACGAAACCTGGCACAGCGAGCCACAAGCCGGGAGACATAGAGACCGACCAACTCGTGCCTCAGTTCCAGAGGCGCAGTGACGATAAGCGCCTTAATCTGGTTGATGGCTTGTGTGCGGGCCTTGATTGCCGAGCTCTTGACTATCTTCAGCATCCGGATCATCTCCACACTGTCCAGACCTGATTTGGGCTGATCCCTGGCTACTCCAGCGAGGACAGACCGTGCTGCCATCTCAGCATCTACAGGGTCGCTCTTACCCAGCCTGCGCCGCGTGGACCTGTCGGGCCGGTTGACCTGGATGACGGTCCTGCCACGTCTGACAAGGTACCTTAACAGTCCGGCTCCGTAGGAGCCCGTGCCTTCGATTCCGAAGGCAACTACGTCTCCTAGCCCTGACGCCCAGCAATGGAGGGCTTCGTAGCCACTGGAAACGGATGGCAGCCGGCTCTGACCCAGCCAGGCGCCAAGGCAATCAATTGCCACGGCTACGTGTTCGTCTCTGTGTGTGTCGACTCCGATAATGACCCTGGTAGCGCCCAAGCGGTTAGTACTTGTCACAGTTGTCTCCTCACTCTCGACGGAATTAGCTCCATCCGGCCGGGAGAGCGGACAGGACTGCGAGGGGGCCTATGGCCAGGCTCCTATAAGGTCACTCTCACCTGGTCAGTGGGCTTGGTGGGCCGCCTCGAGAACGAGTCGACAGATCAGGTTCAGGGCATTGCGCCGGTCCCATTATGGGTCAGGCCCGAGCCGAGGAGGCCCGCGTGGGATTACGCAGTCCCATTTTCGCTGACGGTCTCCAGTGGATTCTCAATTGCTCCTCGGGCGAGCGTCGAGCATCTCGACCCGTACCTCCATTGCTCTGGGATATAGCGCCGGGCCAAACTGGTTGAATATCGCCACGTCGGCCGCATCGCGCCCATAAGCGACGGCTACTCGCCCTCCACGTGGAACGGCCTGCGTTGCATCGAAGGTGTACCAACGGCCACCTACGTACGCCTCGAACCAAGCGTGAAAATCCATCGGCTCGAGTTCGTGCAGATAGCCTACAACGATACGCGCTGGGATACAGAGACTGCGGGATAACGCGATGCCCAAATGAGCGAGCTCGCGGCATACGCCCTCGCGCTGCTGGTTGACCCCGACTGCCGACATCTGAAAATTGCTAGAATCTGGATTGAAGCGCACGGAGGTGCGGATCCACCCTACAATTCTAGCCACTTGATCGTAGCCGGGCTCGACGCCGTCTACGAGTTCCCTACCGAGGTCTGTAAACCGGTCGGACTCGCAATAACGGCTGGGAAGAAGATAGGTTAGAACCTCGTCCGGTAGACTATGCACCTCGTCAAATGGCGCGCCAGGCGACACGTCAATGCCGTCTGCGGTTGAAACGTCTGCAGATCTACGGATAGAAAACTCACCTGGGGGCGCTATCAATCGCTCGCACAGGTTACCGTAACTGTCCGCATACTCTGTGATCGGTACGCTTGGCGTCAACGTGCAGTCTTCATGCGCCACCCGCTGATGTGCTCCGCTTCGAGGGCGGAGCCTCAGGATAAAAGGCGTAGGGACGCTCACATCAAAGGTAATATCACAACTTGTACGAAGCCACATTGCGATTGACCTTACCCCGTTATTAGTATCACTGGCTAGTGGAGTGGACCTACCGCTTCAGCATACTCCTTTGGCGGCCTGCCTTTCAACGAGCTGTGCGTGGGTGATGAGGTCGGCCATCTGGAGGAGGTAGTCGGAGTGGGAGGTCAGGAAGGCATGGGCGGCATTGGTGGCTGCTTATGCCTTCCTGTCACAATCGTGCGGTAGCAGACCTTGGTGAGCCTGCCAGGCTCAGCCACATCTCGAAGACGGTACTGCCTACCGTTCACTCTGGCACACCTTACAACTCCAATGATTGAGTGCGTGAATCCCATGGAGCAACCGATTCTGGCCTAGACGTTGTACTCCTAGGAGCCTGTCCGAGGATTCGTTCCTGGAGACGACAACCGCCACGCAATAACCTGTTTACAGCAATCTGGACTTTGTCGTGGAGTAATTAGCATCTTTACACTCCCCTAATGACGCATATCGTTTAGAACATTGTTTCTCGGACAGGCTCCTAGTGTGGTGTATCTGTAGTTCATTGGTAAATAAAGGGGCAATCGACGCTGATAGGTTACTCTGGTTCGAGCAAGAATCCAGTTCCCTGTCCTTTCGGAAAGCCTCCGAATGATGCGGCGAACTACGGATACACCACACTAGGATAACCACGGGGGCGGAGGGGGCCCTCCCTTCCGTCCTTCGTCCCATGCTGCTTCAAAGGGGCATTTGGGCACGGGTGAACAGGGTCTCGGAGACCGCGGTTGGCCTGCTGGCCAAGGCTGTGTCCGTGGTGCTGGCGGACCGGGACTTGCAGCGCGTCGCCGGGTACGAAGAGAACGATATCCGGTTGGCCCGCCCGAGCCTGGCCAAGAATTTCAGCGGGCGCGATCCCCTTTTTCCCAATATCCCCGAGATCTGTCGCGTCGACTTGATTGTCACAGACAGTGGCCAGATATATCTGTTGGAAGCGAATTGTGATTCCCCATCGGGCAGCTCTCACCTGGACGCGCTGGCCCACTGGCAGCTGGAGACTTGCAAGTCCCTGGGTATGGGCTACCTGCCAGCTGAGCTTCCAGACTCGGTGCGCGATGCTCTGGTTCAGACAATGCAACGGCACTGGTACGGCTACCTGGAAGCCATGGGAGCGCCCCGGTGCCCCATCCGCTCGGCAGCGATCCTGGATTTGGACGCTCGGAAGCGTCCGACCTCCTCCGAGTTCCGGGAATACCAGAGGAGGCTCACGCAGGCCGGGATCAATGAAGTATCGATCCTGGAGCCGGAAGACATCACATACCGTGAGGGAAAGCTCATAACACGGAAGGACGGCGTGCAAATTGAACTGGTGTACAAGCGCCTGCTTTTCCACGAAATCTTGGGTGAAAGGAAGCCTAATGAATCGACGCCGTCTCCTCCTGAACGGCGCGCTGGGATAGATGCCCTGGAGCAGGCGTACATCGAGAACGCCGTGTGCATGGCGCCCACAATGCTGTCACGGATGGTCGGCAACAAGCTAATGTTTGCCATAGTGAAACATCCCTTATTCGAGGAGAGGCTGAGGAAGGTGGGGCTTGAGCTTACCGAGGCGGAGCGACAGGTCATCCAGCACAACATTCTTGAGGCGCACGTCTGGGCTGGCGGCGTTTTGGAGAGCCGGCCCGGCTTACACCAGGAGATCTTGGACAATCCCCGACCCTGGGTCCTCAAGGCGGTCAACTCCTATGGAGCCAAGGATGTCTCCATAGGCAGCATGCTGGACTACCCGCGCAGTAAATTTCTCGAGAACTACAACCGGGACTACATAGTTCAGCGAGAGCAACCCCACGGCATGATGGAGGTGCCGGTGATTTCCGGAAACCAGGTGTCGTGGGAGTTCAAGCCCTTTGCTCCGGGATGCTACGTATTCCGTGGTGAGGAGGGGCCTCGCGCGGTTGGAATGGAAGCAAAGGTGACATCGGAGCCGCCGGTTGCCCTCGATAGGCCCGGAGGAGGTCGCACGGCTGTCTTTCCTACGGCACACTAGCTCACACGCCGGTCCGTCTCCGCCCGGGTCCATGGAGACCGTAGCCTAGAGGGCGGAGCCGGGCACGGCAGCAACTTGCCTAGTCCGGAAGGGCAGGCGACAAGGACCTGTATGAATACCGGCCTATAGACAGACCACCATACGCGGAAAGCTATTCCATAGGAGAAGATAATGACAAAGATTGTGCAAGAGTTTTCCGGCGCGATACGGAACCTGCTGTTCATCTACGGCAGCTTAATGGTCCCTGAGAGCCTTCGAAGATCCTTAGCAGAGCCCCCAAGGCGAGTCGAATTCATTCCCGCCTTTCTGGAGAACCACCACGTTGGCTGGGGGTTGCCTAGCTGGCGTCCCCTCGTGGACAGTGAGGGCGCTGCGGTGGACGATCTCTACCTCGCTTGGCTTGTGGTAGAACACACGCCTGATACCCAATGGTCTGTGCCTGGGGCGATAATCAACGTCACAGACGCAGATCTGAAGCGTATCCGCTGGAGGGAGCGCTCCTACGTGGAGGCCGACGTTACCGCAAATATCCGCCTCGCCAACGGCAGTCCATGGTCCGGTGATCACAGGGTGACTACGTTCCGGTGTCCGGATGAGGACCACACTCCGGCGCCTGATGGGGCCAGGGTGGCAGTGCGCAAGGGATACTATGAAATGATCACTAGCGCCCTGCCCCAAATCCACGGCCAAGAGGTCACTATACCGGAGCCTTCCGCAGTGGAGGATGTCTTTGACTCAGACACCCTTAGCACAGCCGCCTGGAAAAGCCAGGCCGCAAATGACATCATCGCTTTGGACAGGAGCCTGCAGGAAGTATTGTTAAACGCGGACTGTACTCGCATAGTGGGCGGTGAGAGGCTGCTGATCCCCTATGTTCCCCGTCCCAAGGTACTTCAGAGAGGCGTCTGGCATCGGGTAGAGCGGGTCTCAGAGACCGCGGTTGGCCTGCTGGCCAAGGCCGTGGCCGTGATGCTAGATGACCAGGAACTTCAGCGAGCCGCCGGGTACGAAGAGAACGACGTCCGGTTGGCCGGTTTGGGCCTGGCTAACAACTTCAGTGGGCGTGATCCCCGGAGCCCCAACGTTCCCGAAATCTGTCGGGTCGACCTGATTGTCACAGACAGGGGCCAGATATGTGTGGTGGAGATCAACACAGACTCGCCTGCCGGCAGCTTCCACCTGGACGTGTTAGCCCCATGGCAGTTGGACAACTGCATATCCCTGGGCATGGGCTACCTACCTGAAGGGCCTCCCGACTCTGTGTGCGATGAGCTGGTTCAGACAATGCAACGGCACTGGTACGGCTATCTGGAAGCCATGGGAGCGCCCCGGCGCCCCATCCACTCGGCGGCCATACTGGAATGGATATACGGGGGCGTCCCACCTCCTCCGAATTCCGGGAGTATCAGAGGAGGTTTGCTCAGTCCGGGATTGATGCAGCGATCCTGGAGCCGGAAGACATCACCTACCGAAAGGGGAACCTGGTAAGGCGTGAGGACGGCGTGCAGATTGACCTGGTGTACAAGCGCCTGCTCTTCGACGACATTATGCGTGAAAAGTCCAATCCATCGAGCTCCGAGCGGTACGCTGGGATATTGGCCCTTGAGCAGGCGTACCTAGACAACACCGTGTGCATGGCGCCCACCATGCTTTCACGGATGGCCGGCAACAAACTGCTCTTCGCCATAGTGAAGCACCCCTCATTTGAGGAGAGGCTTAAGAAGGTGGGGCTTGAGCTTACCGAGGCGGAACGACAGGTCATCCAGCACAACACTCCTGATACCTTAGTCTGGGCTAACGGCGAACTGGAGATCCGGCCCGACTTCCACAAGGAGATTCTGGACGATCCCACGCCCTGGGTTCTCAAGGCGGTCAACTCCTATGGGGCCAGAGATGTCCACTTCGGCAGTATGATGGACTACCCGCACACTAGCTTCCTAGAGAAGTACAACAGGGACTACATCGTCCAACGAGAGCAGCCCCATGGAATGATGGAGGTGCCCGTCATTACTGGAACCCAGGTGTCGTGGGAATTCAAGCCCTTTACTCTTGGCTGCTACGTAGTTCGCGCAGAGGAGGGACCTCGGGCAGTTGGTATGGAGGCAAAGGTGACATCGCCGCCGCCGGTCGCCCTCAATGCCACCGGAGGAGGTCGCACGGCGGTCTTTCCCACGGCACGCTAGCTGGCGCTGACCTACAGACTAAGGTCTCCTTGAGATAGGAGGAGACTTGCAATGTAGCAACCTGCCCAGTCGGGAAGGGCAGGAGCCCCGTGGACCTAAGACCGAAACAGCCAGACCGTGCTCAAGTAGTCTATGTGTTGGCAACGGTTGGCAACCAGCAAAAATGGCACACTTTGAGACCCGAGAGATCAGAGGTTGTCTTGAGGTGTGGCGAACTTCCTGAGGACCCTGTCGTAGGGATTTGCCGTTGGATCGGCCAAGCCTGCACTTCCTTGTATCTCGGTATTGGCTCAGGTGGATTCTTGTTGTAACCTGGGCACTTCTCGTTGCTACAATGGCATTGCAAGCTCGAATGTGGTTCTGTCTACCGTCAAAATAGGCCCACCTAAGAGCGTGTCCCATAAACCCCCTTTCTGCGGGGTTGGCAAAGCAGTAAGCTCATAGAAACATGTGGTAGGTAGGATACTATGGCTTATAACCTTCTGAGCTGCGAGCGAGACCAGAGCTACTTGATGCCGCCGTCCATGAGGGATTGGTTGAGCGAGGGTCACTTGGCCTGGTTCATAGTGGATGCAGTAGGCCAGATGGATCTGAGGGAGTTCTATACAGTCTATCGAAGTGATGGATGGGGTGCAGCGGCCTACGATCCGGGAATGATGGTGGCGATCCTGTTGTACGGCTACTGCCTGGGTGTACGCAGTTCCAGGCGCATAGCCCGTGCTCTGGAGGAAGATTTAGGATTCCGGGTGGTGGCGGCCAACCGGCAGCCAGACTTCCGTACCATCTGTCGCTTTAGGGCGGAGCGCGAGGAGGCGTTCGAGGATCTCTTTGTAGAGGTACTGAGGTTATGCCATGAAGCGGGTCTGGTGAAGCTGGGGGTAGTGGCTCTTGATGGGACGAAGGTGGCAGCCAATGCGGCCCTGGCCACCAACCGGAGCCACCAGGCCATTGAAGAAGAAGTGCGGCGCATGTTGGCAGAGGCCAAGGCAGTGGATGCTGAAGAGGATGCCCATTATGGTCCCGACCGGCGAGGGGATGAGCTACCGGAAGGGCTAGGGGGACGGACGGAGCGGCTCAAGCGCCTGAAGGAAGCCAGGGAACGTCTGCAGCGGGATGCTGAAGTGGGAGCCAAGGCTGTCCGAGAGCATGTGGAGCAACGGCGGGCAGAAGAAGAGGCCACAGGCAAAAAGAAGCGGGGGCGAAAGCCGAAGGTGGTAGAGCCACTCCCTACCGAAGAGGCGAAGGCTAATACCACCGACCCGGACAGTCGCATCATGAAGACCAGGCAAGGGTACGTGCAGGGCTACAATGCCCAGGCGGTGGTGAGCGAGGAGCAGATCATAGTAGCCGTTGGAGTGACCCAAGAGGCCAACGATGTGCAGCAACTGGAGCCGATGCTGCAAACCATGGCGCATACTCTGAAGGCAGCCGGCATAGAGGACCGGCCCAAAGCGGGCTTGGCCGATGCCGGGTACTGGAGTGAGGCCAATATCAGGGCTTGCCCCTGGCCAGAGATGCCTGAGCTTCTTATTGCCACCACCAAGGATTGGAAACAGCGGAAGATGCTACGGGAGAAGGGGTGTCCCCGAGGGCGTATACCAAAAGGACTGAGCCCGAAGGACAGGATGGAGCGCAAGCTGCTGACAAAGCGAGGCCGAGCTCTGTACAAGAAGAGGGGTGTACTGGTGGAGCCGGCGCTCGGACAGGTCAAGGAAGGCCAGGGGTTCCGACGGTTTATGAGACGGGGGTTGGGCGCTGCACAGAGTGAGTGGTCGCTGGCAGGGACGACCCATAACTTGCTCAAGCTATGGCGCAGCGGCCAAGCGCCATGGCCCAAGGCGCCATGGAACTAAGAGAGTAGACGACCTCTCTGGGGGCCGACAAGTCGCCGGTGCAACTGGACCGGCCAACCTCTGTTGAGGCGCATCCCTCCCACACCTGTGTTACTCAACTCGCCCACCAGTCTATGAGACAAACTCTTAGGTGGGCCTATTTTGACGGTAGACAGAACTACTTTCGAGCTTGAAATCCCATTGTAGACACGAGAAGTGCCCAGGTTACGGCAAGAATCCACCTGAACCAATACCGAGATACAAGGAGGTACAGGCTCAACCAATCTGGGGGTCGGACTCTAGCGAATTTGTTCCGCGAATTTGGGGGACAGGACACTAGCTACAGCCCAAAGAGGCCAAAGAGATCTTCGCTGCTCAGTTGGGTGGACAGGTCTAGCGACACATCGTCGACAAGCTGGTCGAACAAGCCCTGCTTGCGTTCTAGAATTTGGTCGATGCGTTCCTCGATAGATTCGGTGCAGGAGTACTTGATGACGTTGACTTTAACCGTCTGGCCGATGCGGTGACTCCGGTCCTCCGCCTGCCTCTCTACGGCAGGGTTCCACCAGCGGTCCAGGTGGAATACGTAAGACGCCTCTTGCAAGTTCAGGCCCAGGCCGCCGGCGCGCAACGATAGCGCCAGCACCTTGTGTTCATCGTGGGTCTTGAATCTATCGATGACGGCAACGCGGTCTTGCTGGGACATTTCGCCTGTGAAGCTAAGAGGGTTGAATTCCCTCAAGTAGTTGACCGCGGCGGCCACGCCGGAGATATCGCTGGTATATTGGGAGAAGACCAGTGCCTTGTGTCCCTGGGCCGCCAGGTGCTCCAGCCGGTCTTTGATGTCTTCCAGCTTGCTGGACTCGCCGGTCTGAGGGTCCGCGTTGCAGATTTGTTTCAGTCTGGTGATGAGTTCTAGAACGTGTTGGACGCGAACTTCAGCTCCCAGAGACTTGAGATAAACAATTCCTTCCCGCTCGGCCTTCTCGTAACTGGTGCGCTGCTTGGGATGCAAGTCAATGGTCAGCTTAGTCACCTGCTTGGGCGGCAGGTCGTCCAGTACCTCGCTCTTCTTGCGTCGAAGCTGCAACTCACGGTGCCGCGTTCGCAACTCTACGCCCGGCCGGTAACGCTTGGGAGTCTCGGCCAAGTCGTAGTCAACGAACTCCAGTATCGAGGCCAACTCCTCTTCGTGATTCTCTAAGGGGGTCCCGGTCAGAGCCCAGGAACGTATTCTTCGCAGTCCTTTCAACGCGTCGCTGGTATCGTTGCGATTCTTGACCCGCTGGGCCTCGTCGGCAACGACGACGTCCCAGGTTTTCCTGCGCACCGGCGATCGTGTATTTCCGCCGAAGTCCGAGCGCAATGTGTCATAGCTAATCAGGGTTACATCTACGTCCGCCTTCCACTGCCATGCCCGGTCGGCTGTGGAGCCATGGACGATGATGGCGGACAACTCCGGCGCCCATTTCTCAAGCTCACGCCGCCATTGACCCAGCAGGCTGGTCGGGGCGGCCACCAAGCACGACTTGATATCCCCTCGCGCCCGGAGAATCCGCAGGGCAGCGATGGCTTGCAGGGTTTTGCCCAACCCCATATCGTCGGCCAGAAGCAACCGATCGTTGTCCAGCAACGCACGTACGCCATCTTGCTGGAAGGGCATTAGCTCTCCGGGCCATGTCAGTTGGACATCCGGGCCATTGCGGAGGAGACTCGGAGGAGCGGCCAGCACCTTCAATAGGCGCTCCGCCAACGTGAGGCTGGTTCGCTCTTTCTGGTTGGATGTCTGAACGGCTTCAGAGGCCGCTGGCGAAGGGCTAGGCGGATATTTCAGGCGCTGCGGCAGCGATGATAGACTGACGACGGTGCTAAGCCCGGAGACAGCGGCCATGGCTCGGACCCGGTCGTCGTCGAAGGCTTCCGACAAGCCCTCACTGGCCCGCTGGAAAGGCTCGAACGGGTCGCCCCGTTCCATGATCTCGTCAAGTATCCGGCGCGCGCCAGAGCCTTCTGCAGGCTGCTCTGTCGCCCAAAGCAGTTGTTGAGTGTTCGCGTCAGCAGACCCGCCGTGTTCAGAATCAGCATTGGTCAGGGTTTCTTCGAGCCTTATGCGACAGAAGGGCATCTGGATCCGGATGTCCCCGTTGAACATCCACGGCGGCATTTCGTCAGCCAGACCGAATATGAGCGTCGGTGACCGAGGGGCGGCTTGGAAGAGGGTTTTGACTAGGGACGTCAAGGCGACTTGCCCAGCGTCCTCTCGATGCCTTAGGGAAGGATCGCGCCGGTCTACGCGGGTGAAGCAGAACGCCAAAGGGTCACCCTGGCCTGAGGTCTCGAAGAGAGCAGCCCGGATGCCCCTGCCGTCTTCTTCTTCGATGAACCGCAACCAGACCACTGCGCCTGAGGGGTCAACCTCGGTCAAGTCGTCGAAGGGGATTGGCAATTCCACGCTCCCTCTAGGTGAAGGCTTTCTCGACTGCTATTCGATGTCGTCGTCCTTGGATTCCTGTTCCAGAGCTGCGTCCTCTTCATACGTGTGTCGGTAATCGTCGCTCACGGTCTCTGGGCGGGAATCCGGGTAGAGCCGCAGCAGGTCCCATTCGTTGATGGAGGAGCGGACCTTGTAGCGCATCCGACCCATATGACCAACTCCGCCGGCTTTCCCCTCCAACTGCGGAGCATCCCAGCCATAAGCAGCACTGTAGATTTCCCTAAGCTTCGAGATGGTTCTCTGAACGTCGGCGTCAGTAGGCGAATTCAACGGCGTACATTGCCGTTCGAGCAAATTCATGCCGGTTTCAGCATGGGCGGCCACGTCCTTGTACTTGCTGACATTCAGCTTTGGTCTCACGTAGTCGCGGTCCTTCTTCTCGCCAGTTGGGTTAATGATTGCGGAGGCAAAGTCATGGGTGACGGTACCAACGATCACCAGCCCAGGATAGGTCTCATCAACGGCTTGTCCCATCCATCGGGTCAATTCAGCGTAAGACCGGCCACGCTGCAACAGGGAGTAGGAGCCGACTAACTCGATCTCGTCGAGCAAAACCACCCAGCCCTTGTAACCGGCGCCCTTGATCAATTTGGTGGCGAAACGCAGGCGCTGCTGCGGCAGTTCGGCGGCCTTGGGGGCGCGGAAGGAATAGGACTGCTGTTGCCCTATCTGCCTCAGCCCATCCTTTACTCTGGGGGTTTTTATCCGGTCTCCTGCCCAGAAGGACTCGATTTCGCCGTTGAGCTCAAGGTCTCGCGTCCTTTCATGGACAATCAGGCTCGCCGGAAAGATCTGACTGAGGCGGTCTGAAGAAGCGGTGGTGTTGGCCCAACGGAAGAAGTCGACGTACTCCTGAGAATCCGGCTTCAGTGCCAATCCCAACTCTTCCATTAGCCGTCCGCTGCGGTCGGGCATCCGCCCGCTTTCCACCGCCGACTTGAACACCTTGCCAAGGTCATAGAGGGGCGTTTCCTTGCTGATGGCCACCTTGCTGCACACGAAGCCCTGCGAAAGGGCCTGGCGCTCCATGTAGGTCAGCAAGTGGGACTTTCCAGACCCAAAATCGCCGGAAACCAGCATCCCCAGCGCTCCAGACGGCGGATTGTCCGCATCCATTACCTGGGTTAGCAGATCCCAGAACTTGCCTTCCGCCTGCGGCTGATTGCAGCCCAAGAACTCTACCGCATCTCTATTGGGCACACCGTTGCGGAGGGCTTCGAGGGCCCGCCGGTAGGCAAGGGCAGAATCACCGCTATGTTGAGCCACCATGCTGCGGACCCCCTTATGACAACCGCGACAGGGAAGCAACTGGGTTGACCAGGTGCCGGTCTCGAACGTCGTTCATTACCCTGGTGCGCAGAGCCTCGTAGATGCCGTAGCCCTTTCGGTCTTTGGTCTCGTCCAAGAACTCGTTGCTGGTCACCACCACCAGCAGCGTTCCCGACAGGCTGTCAACGCCGTCGACGAACTCACGGAGCAGCTCGTAGTGCTCCGTGGCCATAGCCCTAGTGTAGTACCGTTGGCCGTCTCTGGGGTTGGGAGCCAGCGTGACACGGGAGTTATCCAGCAACATCACTGTCCCGGTGTACCCCACATGGCGGACCCAGTAGAGGGCCGATTCGATGAAGTACCTGGCAGTGGTGCGGTTAATACCGGTGTAGATGAAGAAGGTACGTACGTTACCGACGCGCATGTTGTCGCCGGTCAACCAGTCCAGCAGCGGCTGGCCGATATATTCTTGCCGGTCCGGTGTATTCTCACATACGCAAAGTTGGGTCATGGCGGTTCGGAAATCTTTGGCCATACTGGAGTTCTTGGATATGCTGGTTTCCAGGTGGGGCCTCAAGTCCCTGTATACTGAGTCCAACGCAATCCCATTGGCTTGGGCAATAGCGCCATAGATATTGTCAGTCCAACCCGGGTCAATGCCATCCGTCCGAAGGCCGGTGTTTTGAGCCAGACGCAGGATCATGCCACGGGCTAGCCGTCTCCAATCAATCTGGCGAGCAAGCCCGAAGAAGATGTCCTGCGGCATGTGTGCTCGCGAGGTCACCGCGTCCAACTTGACGAACAGGTACCCCAACTCCCGGCAACGGGACTGCACTGCCTGGTATAAATCCGTCCTTCGTTCATCTGGGGTTACGGCAAACTTGATGGACGAGCCTCCGTCCCTGACGAATGTCGACAGGTACTCTTGGTCGATGACCCGTAGCCAATCATGGATTGGGATGCTGTTCGGCATCAGCCATCCTCGGTAAACCGGATGCCGTAGTACTGGACGTCTTGGCCGTCCGGGCCAACGAAAGAGAACAAGCCTCTGGAGCTCCTTGTGCCAGTAGAGGAGGGAAAGGACACGGTGGCCCCCGACCGTGTCCTCTTTGCGCCACTGGCATCCAGGTTGTACACGGCCCTAGCGAAGTCGCTGCGGTCGTAATCGCGGCTGCTGCCAGGCAAATAGGTGAGCCTCGTGTAAATCATCTCCAATGGGATCACGGGGCCGCCGCCCTTCATCATACGGCCACCATTTTCAGCGCGCACATGATCCGAGTAGACGTTGTAGATGGACTCAAGAAAAGCGCCCGATTGGTAGCGGACGGGTTTCTTCTGGTTTTCCAGCAAGAGCTCGGCCAAGTAGGATGGCCTAATGGTGGACATCTGTTTTCTGTCGATTCTCACCGCCCGTTCCCCGGGCAGGACTCGCACCATGGAGGGAGGGGCAATCAGCCGCCCATCCCGCTCGTGTATGTCCATGCCCTTTTCTTGGGCCGTCTGGCGAAGTTCCGCGGCGTATTGGGTCTTGAGGTAGTCCTCCTCCTCTTGTTCCTGAAAAGGCCAGGATGCGGAGGTGTTGGCCACCTCTTGGCGCAGTACGCTCAAAGCGGCATCTAGCCTGTCCCGAGCGCGCTTCATGGCGGCGATATTACCAGTTTTGGCGCCCTTCTGCAGGGCCTTGAGCTGTGCCATCAAGCCCGCAGCCGACTTCAGGGTCGAGTCCGCGGCCTTTTCGGTAGCACTGAAAGCTTGCTCAAATGTATCCATTTTCACCCCAAGGGATTTTAGACGGTTTTCTTCTGTTGTGCAAGATTGTGGCTCTGTCAGTGCGGTGGGTCGGAGCAGAGGTGGAACCGGATTATGGGACAGGTAGCACTAGCAGGTTACACGTCCTGGCCCTGGGCGCAATAAAGGTTACTTTTTAGCGGTCAGAATCTGCAGGGGGTTTCCGTGCCTGAAACTCCCCTTGTTTTCGACCAGCCTTTTTAGCGGATATATTTTGTGCGTGAGACGCAGTTTTCATCTCCACCCCGCGTTTCAAAGCCTACTCACCGCATGCGCAGTCTGTACATCACAAGTGCGCTACTGGCGCCGCTCCTCTTCGCACTCAGACCCGGGGTGCATGACCGTGGCATAGCCTAACGGCGCGGGCTGTGCGGAGTTCCCGGTCGTGGACGTGGCCTTGACCCTCAAAGAGCGACTCTCATAAATGCCCGCTACGGCGTCTCTGCCCCTCGAACCGCTTGCATGGCCGCACTGACGACAGCTTGTCCTGGCCTTGAATCTGCGCCGCTGAGTGGCATTCCTGCAACCAAAGCGCGAGCAGCGGGAGCACAAGTTTGACAAACCTGGTACGCTCTGTGAGGGCTGTGACGTACTTCCACACTAGCAGCCCGTCCGAGAAACATGGTTGGCGGGTGGTTGGGTGTATGATGGGCGCAGTCCAGTAGCAGGGAGTTGTTGATGAGGAAGACCTACCTTCCCTACGAACCCGACCAGCAGGTGCTGTTGCCGGCTGCCTTGCAGGAGTGGCTGCCTGACGACCATCTGGCCTACTTCATATCCGACGTGGTGGACCGGTTGGACATATCGGAGGTCACCGCTCGCTACGAGCGGGAACGGCGTGGCGGGCCTCCGTATCATCCACGGATGATGGTCAAGGCGCTGCTCTACGGCTACTGCGTCGGGGTGGCGTCCTCACGCCGCATCGCCCAGCGTCTCCACGAGGACATCGCCTTTAGGGTGTTGGCGGCGAACAACACACCGGACTTCCGGACCATCTCCGACTTTCGCAAGGATAATCTTGATGCGCTGTCGGGTCTGTTCATACAGGTACTGGCGTTGTGCCAGCAGGCGGGGCTGGTGAAGCTGGGGCACGTGTCGCTGGACGGCACGAAGGTGAAGGCCAACGCATCGAAGCATAAGGCGATGAGTTATGGACGGATGAAGGAGAGGGAAGCGCAGTTGGCAGCGGAGGTGGCGGAGTTGCTGGAGCGAGCCCGGGAAGTGGACGAAGAGGAAGACCGGCGGTACGGCAAAGACAAGCGTGGAGATGAGTTGCCGGAGGAGTTGGCCTTTCGAGAGGGTCGGTTGGAGAAGATACGGGAAGCCATGGCGGCGCTGGAAGCCGAGGCGCAGGCGGCTGCCGAACAGGCTGAGGCCGAAGGTGGTAAGCGCCCGGGTGCGCCCGATGACAAGGCCCAGCGCAACTTCACCGATACCGAGTCGCGCATCATCCCCGCGCCTGGAGGAAAGGACTTCCTGCAAGCGTACAACTGTCAGGCGGTGGTGGACAGCGCTCACCAGGTAATCGTGGCGGCGCGGGCCACCAACCGGACTTCGGACAAGCGACAGGCTGCGGCGATGATGGAGGAGACCATCGACAAGTCCCCAGGGAAGTATCCGCCGATGCCGGCTACTACTCGGCAAAGGCAGTCAACGAGCTTTATGCTCTGGGCGTGGACCCGTTCGTCGCGCCGGAGCAGACCCGCCACGGCCGGGTTGTGCCACCTGCGCCCCGAGGACGCATACCCAGCCATCTGTCTCCCAGGGACCGGATGCGACGGAAGTTACAGACCAGGCGGGGTCGGCAGCGCTACGCTTTGCGGATGCAAATTGTGGAGCCGGTATTCGGCCAGATCAAGCATGGCCGGGGATTCCGGCAGTTCTTGCTGCGGGGACTGGAGAAGGTGAACGGCGAATGGTCGCTGATCTGCACGGGACACAACCTGCTCAAGCTGTTCCGCTTTGGGGTCAATCTGCACAGGAAAGCACGGGGCGATGGGGCCAGCCCAACGCATCAGGAACTATTGCCGAGGTAGTGAGCACGGCGCTATTCGCAAAGCTATCTGGGGGCTGGCCGGAGCAACCGGCACAATTAGCTGTCGCAATCCATTGTCGCTGACCCGCAAGCGCCGTTAGACAATCCTCGGACGGGCTGCTAGGGCTGATTCGGCTACATGCCGGTCGATATTTGCCTCAGCGCACCAATCCCTGAAGGATGACCGGAAGCCGTGAGGTACTGCGGCTATCCCGTTCTCCCTCAGCAGCTTGGAGACTGTCGAATCGGTCAACGTCCGGCCCGTGCTGCTGGGAAACACAAGCCCCGTACCATCGCCAAGGGTTGCGGCTTCTTTCAGTATCGCCATTGCCTGCTCAGAGAGCGGAACGCGGTGTTCTCTACCGGATTTCATCCGGGACGCTGGAATCGTCCAGGTGGCCGCAGATAGGTCTATTTCGCTCCATTCGGCAAGTCGGACTTCACCGGACCTAGTGGCAGTCAATACGAGGAATTCAAAGGCCAACTTAGTTTCCAGCCAAGCACAGGAATCCCGCACGGTTTTGAGCGCCGCGCCGACTTCCCTGAATGGCAGTGCCCGATGGTGCTCCTTTGTGCCGAGCTTAGGCAGGGCCGCAGAAATGTTTTGGTCGGCTGGGTTGTCTGTTCTCAGCCCCTGGGCTATCGCCCATTTGAATACTTGGCCCAACTGCGTCTTGACCTTCCTTGCCGTGGAGGGTTTCGCCAATGCCAGAGGAGAGAGGAACGCCAGCACGTCGGAGGGCATGAGTGAGTCAATCGGTTTCGCCCCGATCTTCGGCAATGCGTACTCCCCCACCAGGTAACGCAGTTGCCTTTCCGTTTTGGGTGACTTCCATCCCGGTCTAAGCACCTCAATGGTGGCTTCCATCGCATCCTGGAACGTGGGTACTGTCACCGGCTTGATTCGCGGGTCTATGCCGTCCTCTACCATCCGGGCATTGTTCAACGCCCGCTCCCTCGCCTTGGCCAGTGTCACCCGGGGAAAGCTGCCCAAGCCTATGTTGAAAGGTTGGCCGTTCCACCTCAACCGTTGGGACCAGGATTTAGATAGCCGCTCGGTTGTGGTATCCTTCACCAGCAGGCTTAATCCAAGCCCGCCGCGCCCGTCTCCATACCGTCCGGGTGTGTTTACGGTCTGTACAAAAGCCGCCGATAGTCGCCTAGGGTGTACCATGGTACCACCTCTGTTATCACTTCCCAAGTGATACAAGGTGGGATGTCAAGGGACGGAATTAAGGTGGAGTCATAGCTAGGTTACCCGACACAAGGCTACAATATGGGTCAAGGTGGGTCTTTAAGAGACGGTGATATGGCTCGTACTCGGGGAGCCAATACTCCTAGCGTTAAGCGCTTCGCTTGTGGTAGTTAACTCATTCTTGTTGCCCGGCTCTCGGCAGTGTATTGATTATCTCTCCGCATTTGTCATATTCTTACCTTACAGTATCAACTTAGCGAGGCGCAGGCGATGGAAACCAAGAGGAAGAGACTCACCCTGGACCTGAACCCCACCTTTCAGCGACGGCAAAAAGCGATCGTCGCACTCAAAGGCGTCAGCATGTGTGGGTACTGCCAAGCTCCCATCGACCGGGAGTTGACCAAGGACGAAGCCAACGGCCTGGGCAGACTCTTGTCCGACAAGCCGAGCCATGAGCTGTTTGCAGAGCTTCGGCAAGAGATATTCGGAGGGAAGCCTCTTCTTGGGAATTCCGCCGACTTGATCCGGGAGGCCAGTGAGATCAGGGATGCGGAAATCGAGAGGTGGGCATGAACGGGTTCGTGGTGACCGATGCAAGTCTGGCGCCCGAGCCCCGGACTGGCGTCGCCGAGAGGCCACACTGGGAGGAGCGCGATGAGTGAGTGCGACGACGCCGGGAGGGCGGAGATCGACCAGCTGATGAGGACCATTCCGCCCATGGACGCCTCCGTGGCAGCTGACCTCCTCCGCGAGGCAAAGGAGGTCTTCGACGAGCTGGGGGTTGTGTTCTTCCTTAGGCAGGGGACCTGCCTCGGCGCGGTCCGCGATGGCGCCTTCATCCCTTGGGACGACGATATCGACCTCGGCTCCATCTACGGGATGCACGGCCTAACCAAGCGGTCGGTGGCGTCCGTGGCCGAGGCCTTCAGGGCTCGCGGTTTCCACGTTGAGCCGGCAACGTACGGCGGCGAGACATGGCTCGGTATCATGAAACGTCACATACGGATCGACTGGTTCTGCTACCGCGTCCGCAAGGGCCACGTCGTCCACTTCCCGAACGTGTCAATCCCGGTGGAGTTGTTTGCCCGCCTCCAAGAGATCGACTTCGTTGGCGAGAGGTTTCTCGTACCCAGTCCACCTGAAGAGTACCTTCGCTGCAAGTACGGACCTAACTGGGCGACGCCTAAGCGTATCGGTTACGAGAAGGACGTCGTAGATAACCTCCCGGCTGAGCGGCTGGCTTGGATCCGGCGTCTCCGGCGGTTCCTAGCGGCCCGCCTCGCGGGCAGGATGGCTGTGCTTCAAGTCCTCGGGGAGAATGGCAAGCCAATCGCGGACGCCGAAGTCGCCGTGGCGGGTTTGGGCAGGAGCCGGACGAACGGCAACGGCTATGCGCGGTGCTATGTGCCTCGTGAGGACTTGTACGCATTGGTCGTGCGGGCGGAGGGACGGGAAGAGGTGCTGTACGAGGAACAGCTTGCGCCCGGTGGGAGGTACGTGTACCGGCCCGACGCCGAGCGGCCAGCGGGGCGTATCTTCGTGCTCTCAGAGGAGCGCTGACGGGCGGGGCCTCGACCCTTCGCCGCTGCGCTAACCCAGCAGCAGGTCCCCGACGAGCCACCCGACGAGGTACGTCAGGTCGGCTGTGGCGCTGCGGTCGACCTGTTCTTCGATCGAGCAAAGTTGAGAAGTCAGTAGCCTACGCAGCCTGTTGCCATTTACGCACCCGCAGTGGCATTCAAATCGACGGCCCATGAGAACCGTTGGCAACCAGCAAATTTGGGGTGGGGGATTATATACAATTTTACCCTAAAGTTTCAACCAGGGCTTTGCATCTCTCTCTGCTATTGATCCGATCATCGTAGTCCGCGCAAGGGCAAAGTTCCAGAGCGTCAACGAACTCGGCGACGAACCGCGCCGAATGATCCAACGGCAACAACTCGTCAAGCGTCGGCGGCAGCATCCATATCTGCTCACGGCCCATATCTCGAAGTGGCATCGCCAACCCCCAGCTCCACCTTCTTCCCAACAGTCTACATCCCTGACATCAACCCGACTTCTGAGACAGGCTCAACTGCGAAGGTTTCGGTGGGAGGTCCTAATATAAGGAGCAGGTCGGGAGCCCCCGGCTTAGCCCACGAGCCTCCGGCCCGCTAGGGTTGGAGGCTCGTAGGCGACCATGCCACACTCCACCAGCGGGCGCGAGGGCAATGCAGCCCCTATTATTGCTGCTGCGCCTCTGCGAAGACAAGACGGCGGTAAAGGCGGTTTCACTGCGCGCTCCCCACAAGCGAGAGTCCGACAGACCAGACATTGCCGGTGTAGTCCTTGAAGGTCACAGCCCTGTCTCAGGTCCCGTTGTCTCCCCCTTGGCCATGCGGTAGCCGATGCTCGTTGAAGATGTAGGCGGGGTTGTCCGTATCGCCGCCCGAGCTTGCGGCGGAGATGCTTGACGACGGTCCTCGCCGGCGACAGAATTCCGGGGTGTCCCGGCCCGGCGCCATTCCCTGGAAAGCGGCCCATGTGGTCAGTCATCCAACATACCGTTCCGCACAGCCCAGACCACGATCTCCTGCTTTGTGCCAAGACCCAGCTTCACCTGAATGGAGTAGATGGCGTTTCGGATGGTAACCGGCTTGACTTCCCTTGCTTCCGCAATCGCGTTGTACGACATTCCCTGGGAGAACGACGCAAGTATCTCCTTCTCCCTCGGGGTCAGGTCGGCCTCCTCCTCCGCTGTCGCACCGCTCCGTATCCTAGCGAAGACCCGCCTCACCACATCGGGCGGCAGACGCATCTCGCCCGCAGCCACGACCCTCACCGCGTTCAGGAGTTGGTCCATTCCGGACACCTTCTGTAGGTAGCCGGTCGCTCCGGCGGCCACCGCCTCTATCACAGCGTCCGCCTCCGTCAAGGCGGTCAGCATGACCACCCGTGTGTCTGGCAGAGACTCCATGATCTCCCGGCACGCCTCCACGCCGTCCTTCTTGGGCATCATCACGTCCATGACGATCACGTTGGGCGACAGTTCGGAGGCTGCTTTCACCGTCTCCACTCCGTTCCTGGCATGCCCCACCACCTCAAACTCCTCAGACCGCTCCAGCATCGACTCCCGCACGATCGAATGGTCGTCGGCGAGCAGCGCCCTTATGCGACGAGACTCTGTTGACAACCTATCTCTCCTGTTTTCCGCAACCCAACGGCATCACGCAGGTTACGCTCGCGCCCCCGACCGGCCCCCTGGGCTCGGACGATAAGCCGTCCGCCCAGACGCTCGGCGTACGCAAGCATATTGGCGAAGCCGTGGCCGTCTTCCTCGTAGTCATCGGGAAGCCCCACCCAGTCGTCCGACACCGACAGCCTGAGCTCATCCTGTCCGAAGTCGAGCCCGACCAGCGCCCGGCTCGCCCCGACGGACACCACCTGGCGCACGAGCGTGACGGTCGGGTACAGCGGCCAGCCCATCGAAAATGTTACTTATGAAGGTTTTTTTTATGAACAGCTTTTGTGGGAATGGTTCGGATACCAGACGGAATGGGGCTTCGGGGACCTCGGGTCGACGACGTTCTCCAATGACGGGGTCGATTACATCGTCGAGCTAGTGTGGAGGGTTAAAATCACCGACCTGGCCGACAACGGAGTTTTGTATGAGACTTTGAGCATCGGAGTCTTTCCGGCCCTGCCCGACGGCACGGTGTTCCAGGTGGACGCCAGGACTTTCACCGTGGGCGTCGACTCCGTCACAACCACCATCGGAATTGAGCAATGGGACATTCAGCCAGACCCTACGCCGAGTTGGACGAAGGATCATCAGGTCACAGTTAGCCTGAAGCTTCCGGCCAACGACGAGGCCGCGGGCGTGCCGACCATCAGTGGAACAGCACAGGTGGGCCAGACACTTACGGCAAGCACGTCCGGAATCTCCGACTCCGACGGGCTGACAAACGTTACCTACAGCTACCAGTGGCTGGCTGACGACACCGAAATCGACGGCGCGACGAGTTCCACCTACACGCTCCAGGCATCCGACAACGGACGTACGCCGCCAGCGTGAACCTGAGCAGGAAGGGTCCCGACTCTGTACAGGATTGCGGGGCGCGTATTTTCGCTACAGGAAGCGGACAAGGCGCCCAGGGTTCTGGACGGCCGCGACTCTTGCCGCAAGCTGGTGATACAGAGTCCCTGGGCACTCCTCGTTGCTACAAGGGAGTTGCAAGCTCGAAAGTGGGTCTGTCTGCCGTCAAAATAGACCCACTTGAAGAGGCTCGAATTCCCCGCAAGGATCACCTAGCCGCCACCACATCTCGAAGATAGCTCCATCTACCGTCCATTTTGCCCCTCCCTAGTCAACTTAGACAGGCTCTGAGGTGAATACTCAGACGATCGAGTTCGCCGTACCGAGGTCCATTCGCTCGGGTATGGACGGCCCTGTGGGAGACGCGGCAGCGAGAATGAGCGACTGCAACCCAGGAAGGCTACGCTCCCCATGCGACAAGCAAGAGGTCACATTGTCATAACCACTACGGCAGTGGCAGCGCTACTGCTTGCGGCCTGTAACGGATCACCGGCTTCTACGCTAACGTGTGTGGCCGCAACCGAATCCACGCTTGCCCCAACCTCAACTGCAACGACGCCTCGGACCCAGACAGGGCTGTGTTGGTGGCGCTATACAACGCCACGGACGGACCGAGCTGGAGCAATACAAATAGCTGGGACTGGCTAAGTGACGCGCCGCTGGAAGAATGGCACGGCGTTACCACGGACGATAGCGGCGGTGTCACAGAGCTACGCCTCTCCCACAACCGATTGAGCGGAAACATACCCGCCAAGCTTGGCAGCCTCTCCAACCTAAAAGTGCTGGAACTCAGTCACAATCAATTGAGCGGGGAGATACCGCCGGAACTGGGCAGCCTCCCCAACCTGGAAGAGCTGGACCTCTCCAACAACAAGCTGAACGGTGAGATGCCACCGGAGCTGGGCAGTCTCCCCAACCTGAGAGTGCTGGTCCTGTCCTACAACGAGTTGAGCGGAGAGATACCGCCGGAGCTGGCCGGCCCTCCACAAGACCCTCAAGGAGCGGGCAGAGGGCGTTCCGCGTTTCAGTGGAGGAGGGAGCGCCGGAACTGGCCGACTTCACCGCCTTCGAGAGGATGGCGGGTGAGTACAGGGTCATGGGCATATACCCCAAGGGCCATCTGATGGAGTTTGTGAGGCCCAGGCTGGGCCAAGACGTGCTGCCGGCGTCTGCGGTGGAGAGCATGGACGAGGGCCGGGAGGTCATGGTGGCGGGCCGGCCCGTCGCGAGGCAGCATCCCAGGGGCAAGGAAGGGACGGTGTTCGTGACCATAGAGGACGAGACGGGGGACGTGCAGCTAATCCTGTGGGCAAAGGTCTTCGCCATGCGCCGCGGGGAGCTTGGGGAGCCAGGTGATACTGGTCCGGGGCGTGGTGTCCCGGTGGGACGGCACAACCAACATCGTAGTCTCTGACGTGCGGCGTGTAGATACAGGTGTGCCAATGCCAGACGCCCACGATTGGCGTTGAAGATGGATAGGGCTGTAAAGGACACGACAGCGTGGTCCCAGTGACAGCAGAAGCCCTGGGATAGGATAATCCGAGGGAATGCTGGAGAGATTCCAGCCAGAGGCAGAAAAGACTCAATCAGCATTGCGATAGAGAGGGGAATACGGCGCTGGCAGGATTGAGGCTTCTGAGACATTAGATGCGGTGGTAAGGCCAACAGGGGGGAACTGAGCGTCCCCGGGCCTATAGCCATTTCCGACTCCAACATCAAAGCCTGGACGGTCAACGACCCACGTTAGCCGTCATGAGCCAATCGAGTATCCACATCTATCACATGAGTCGCCGACCTCCAGGATTCATGGGGCAACCTGCTGCGCGGCGGATAATTGCGCTCTTCTTTAGCAAGCCATGACGCATCGTGGACGACCACTGACCACGCAGGAGGGTATCTTCATGTCGGCAGAAGGGGCGCTACCCCATCTTCAAGACCTATCTCCAATGCGTTAATCACCAAGCAGAGCATTGAGTAGTAGCCAATCGTAACAATCAGTTCGACAGCTCCCTGCTGCCCCAACAGGTGTTCGATTGCGCTGTAAGTCGCATCCCTCACTTGCTTGTCTTCCAAGAGCTCCCGCGTAAACTGGACGAACACACCCTCCTTCGGCAGCAGACGCCGGGGCGGGCCGCCTTCCCTGATCGCTTCAACTACCTCCTCCCTAACACCGACCTGTCTAGCAGAGTCGCAATGATGTGTCCATACATACTGGCACTTGAGTGTTCTCGCCGTAGTCAAGGTAACAATCTCTCTGGCATCGGAGGATAGGGTATCCGATACATAGCGGAGCTGTTCCCCGATCATTGCTACTCTGGACGCCACCTCAGGGCTGTTGAGAAGGGCCGCGAAAGGTCTGGCCACATGTCCTCGATGGGCCGCTATCTGGTCATACAGAACTCTTTTGTCCGAGGGCAGGTCATCTCTGGTCAGATAAGGGACTCTGGTCATAGCTATTCTCCTCTCTATTGTCGATACCACTTGATTTCTGAGCCGCAGAACCGGACACACCACAAAGACCGGATTGGGCGCGCACGTCCGCATTACACGTGTTAACGGACGGCCACTTCGATATGCATCTTGAATACAGCCCTGCATAGAAGGTCATATCGAACATCAAGCAGTGCATCTTGGCACAGTCTTTGTAGCACACGTTAAGATGGTGTTGCAAGGACGGGTATTTGTACAATGGCTTGGGCAGGCCAACACGCATAGCCACAACCGCCCATCAAAGGGTAAGGCAAGGCTGTTGGCAACTACCAGATCGAGCACGTGCTGGAGGACATCCAGACCCTCAACGGCCGAGCCCTCTCAGGCGAGCTGGAGGGCGCCGCTATCTCCGCGGGCGCATATCCTCAGGTGGCGGACAAGTATCGCATCATGCGCGTGGGGTCGTCAATCGGGCGCAACTACGGCCCCATGGTGGTTGCCACTGCCGAGCGCGCCGGTCTACAGCTCGAGGGCGCTCGCATTGCCATTCCGGGCGAGTACACCACTGCATACCTGCTGCTGCGCCTGTATGCACAGGGCTTCGACGCGCTGCCCATGCCCTTCGACGCCATCGTGGGCGCCGTCCAGGGCGGCGAGGTGGACGCAGGCCTGCTCATACACGAGGGCCAGGTGACCTACGAGAGCCTGGGGCGCGCCAAGATTCTCGACCTCGGCCAAGCGTGGGGACAGGACACCGGACTGCCCATCCCGCTTGGGCTGGACATGGCGCGCCGCGACATCGGAGAGGAGGTTGCCGAGCTCATGGTCGAGTCGCTGCGGGACAGCATTCAGTACGCCTTCGATCCCGAGGACGAGGCTTTGGACTACGCAATGCAGTTTAGTCGAGGCAGGGAGCGAGAGACCGTGCGCCGCTTCATCCGCATGTGCGTGAACGACGGACACCCTGGACATGGGAGACGAGGGGGAAAAGGCGCTGGACAGAGGTATCGTCGACTCCATGCCGCCGATTGACCTGATCTAGCCCGGGCCGCTACCGCCGGCGCCGGCACCCTCCCACAGCCTCTCCGCCGCGCCCATGTGCGCGGCGATTGCATCCCGCAGTCCCTCCGCGGAATCGTAGTTGAGCCGGCGCACCAGGTAGGCGAACTCGCGCGATTCCACGGCGGGCGCCGTCAAGTCCTTTGCGTGGCCTCGCACCACTCGCAGCGCGTCTATGAGGCGCCTAAGGAAGCCGTATGCCTCCTCCATTGCGCCCGCCTGCGCCCGCGTGATGTACCCACCCCTCTCCAGGTGGGCGACCGCGTCCATTGTGTTGGCCACCCGCAGAGCTGCGTCCTCGCGGCCCCTGGCCACCTGCCATGCCTGCACGTAGTACTCTACGTCCGTCAGGCCTCCGCGGCTGTACTTGGCATTCAGCGCCCCCCTCTGCACTAGCTCATCCGCCTGTCGGCCGCGCAGGTGACGGATGTTCTCCACGTCCAGAGGCCTGCCGGAGTAGACGAACTCGTCGCGCGCCTCCGTCACGCGCTCGCCCAGCGCGGCGTCGCCCGCCACGGCGCGCAGCTTCACCAGCGCCATGCGCTCGAACTGGCGCGCCGCTCCGGCCTCCGAGTAGTAGTCGCGGAAGCCTGCGAGGGAGCAAGCCAGGGCTCCGGCATTGCCATGGGGCCGCAAGCGCATGTCCACCTCGAAGATGCCCTCCCGCCGGGTCCTCAGTGTGCCAAGGAAGGCACGCACAAAGTCGGCGAAGAAGCGGGCGTTCGACACCGAGTCCGTGCCGGCCGTGCCGCCCTCGCCCTCGTACGCGAAGATCAGCTCCACGTCCGAGCCAAAGCCCATCTCGCGCCCGCCGAATTTCCCCAGCGCGCAGATGCACCAGGCGCACGCTCGACCGTCCGGGAGGAGCGGCTCGCCATACTGTTCCGTTAGTCTTGCGTACGAGAGGGCGGCCGCCTCCCGCACCATCACCTCGCCCAGCGCGGTCAGCTCCATCGAGAACTCACTGAACCCGATGCGGCCCGTAATGTGCCGCAGGTCTATGCGGAACATCTCCCGGTCCTTGAACCCGTTGAGCGCGTCCACTCTCTCGGAGTGGTCGTCCAGCCTGGCCAGCCGGCCATGCAGGTCCTCCTCCAGACGCTGCGCCGGCCTGGCCTCGTCCAGCGACGGCACGTCCACCACCACGGGGAACAGGTTCTCGTACTGCATCCGCAGGAAGTCCTCCCACAGAAACTCGCTCACGCCCATCAGCTGCGCTAGAGTGGCCTGCACCGTCGCCGACTCCAGGTCCTGCAGGTCGCTGCTCCAGTCCGGTCGCGATAGCATCTGGAGCGTCAGGGCGTTGAACTGCCGCAGCGCCATCGCCGGGTTGGGCGAGCGCGGCAGCAGATGAGTGAACTGCTTGATGAGGGCGGCGGCCACGCGCACCTTGCGCAGCTCTTCCTCGCCGGTGATCTTCCCGCCGTCGCGCCCCGTCACCAAGAACATGTCGCGCGTCTCCCCGCCGATGGTGCGTATCTCCGCCCTCTCGACGTTGACGTTGAGCGCCGCAAGGGCGTTGGCGAATGCGTACAGGAATCCCACCGTGTCCGTGGAGCGAATGACCACCTGCGTGTGGCGCGGCGACGCGTCGTTGCTCACCTCGATGGACACGGGATACACGCGGTCGCTGTGGCCGCCGGAGGCTGAGAGGGCCTCGCTCACCCGGTCGATCAGCTGTTCACGGGCCGCGTCTCGCCTTCCCGCCGCCAGCAGCGCCACGAACCCCTGCAGCTCCTCGCGGAACCGCTCCCACACGTCATCGCCGGTTGGCGACAAGGCGCGTACGCGGAACACGTCCAGCAGCCTGCGCGATACCGGCGTCGGCCCGGTTCCCGGCGTCCTCCGGGACCGCCACCGCGCCGGCCCGGAGACGCCGCGGCGTCGAAGCGAGGCCAGTGTTGCGGCTGGCAGGCGAAGCGTGAACACGTCCGCGCTCTCGATGTCCATCGCGTAAGCCGGAAACAGACCGGCGATGGTGGCCAGCGCCCCGACCCAGTCCGAGGTGCAGACCGTAACCGTCCAGCGGTCGTCACCCGCGGCCTCCGCGTGGACCGCCGCGTCCTCCGGCCGCTGCGCCATACGAAGCAGTTGTTCGTGAAGAGCGCGCTCGTCGGGGCCGAACTGATTGTAGGCGGCTCCCAGCTGCTCAAATGGCGAGGCTGCGCCAGTGGCCTCCGATACATTCGTCATGTTACGCCTCCGGCCCGTGCGGAGGGGCCTCCTCCGGCTGGCCGCTTCCGCGCAGGGACGACACGTTATTCAAAACCATGATAGCATACACAGCAACGCGACCATACGGACAGCGGCATTGCGTCCGGAACGGTGATGGCAACATGAGCGACCTCGACGAGCTTCTGGCTGCATTCGACGGCGGCCTGCTGCTGCGCCCCTCGCACCTGGTCCCCAACGTGGTCGACCTCGCGCGGGCCCTGGCATCCCTGGCCGGGGCCCCCAGCGTCCCGCCGAGCCACAACTCCGAGGCGATGGAACACCTCATCGGCAGCGCCGATCACATCGTGTTCGTTCTTGCCGATGGAATGGGAGCAGAGCAGGTTGGCGCGCTGCCGGAGGATGCCTTTCTGCGCCTCCACTCTCGCGCCGAGCTGCAGACGGTGTTCCCGTCCTCCACGGCCCCTGCCGTCACGTCCTTCGCTACGGGCGAGTGGCCCGCCAGGCACGGCGTGACCGGCTGGTGGACACACCTTCCGCAAATCGGCGCGGCCGCGGCCGTGCTGCCGTTCGTGGCCAGATCGGACTCGCGGCCCATGGCCTCCATGGGCGTCACGCCGGACGACGTCTATCTGGCGCCTTCACTGCTTTGCAGCGTAGAGCGAGACACCCTGAGTGTGCTTCCCAGCCAAATTGCCGATAGCGCCTACTCCGTGTACCTCAGCGGCGGCTGGCCGCGGCATGGCTATGCGTCACTGCGGCAGGCCGTGGACGTGGTGACTGCGAGGGTCGCCAGTGCGGCTGCTCCAACCTACTCCTTCGTATACACGCACCTGATAGACGCCGCAGGTCACAGGTATGGAGCCCTGCACACACGAACCCTCGAGGCCATTGCGGAGGTCAACGCCCAGATGGAGAGGCTGGCCGACAGCCTGCGCGGCCTGGGCCGTCTGGTGGTGAGCGCCGACCACGGCCTGCTTGACGCTCCGCCCGGCGCGAGGCGCCGACTCGTGCCGTCCAACCACGTCACTGCGGCGCTCAGGTTCCCGCCCTCCGGCGACGCAAGGGCGTTGTACCTTCACCTCGGCGGAGACGCCCGCCCGGCTGACCTCGACCCTCTCCGGCGCCGCCTCGGCAATCGGTTCATGCTAGTCCCCATTGAGGAAGCCGAGGAGCTGGAGCTGTTCGGGCCGGGCCGCATCTCACCCGCGGTACGGGAGCGCATGGGGGACGTGATCGCCATCTCCAGAGGGCGTGACGTGGTGGCTTACGAGCCGGACGGAAAAGAGTGGCCCATCATGGTGGAGAAGTCGCAGCACTCCGGCCTGTCGCCGTCGGAGATGCTGGTGCCGCTTGTGGTGGCGTAGGGCTTGCTCAAGCTCGACATCCAGCGCGCGTTCAAGGACGGTTCGCCTGTATAATGGACAGGGACCCGACTGAAGCCGCTGCCGACCATGCTACTAAACTCAATAGACCGGCTGTTCAACAACCCTGGCGCGTTCCTGGACGTCGTCATAGTGTTCTTCGTCGCCGTTGCCCCTGCCCTGCTCATCGCCATCACAGTCCACGAGTTCAGCCACGCAAGCCCTGGCGACTCGCCTGG
The DNA here is from genome assembly GCA_965263185.1 of Dehalococcoidia bacterium. Classification (GTDB taxonomy): domain Bacteria; phylum Chloroflexota; class Dehalococcoidia; order Lucifugimonadales; family UBA2985; genus JAPPHY01. The sequence goes on from OZ253588.1 coordinate 959,234, forward strand.
GAGACCCAACCGCTAGGCTGCTGGGCGTCTCTTGCTGAATCCCATCCGCCACCTGGATCCAATGGGCGCCATCATGCTGCTGCTGGTGGGCTTTGGTTGGGGCAGGCCGGCGCCAGTGAACCCGTTCTAACTGCGGAATGGGGCTAGTGAGTGGGCCGGTACGGGGTAGCGGCGGCGGTCGGACCGAAACGCAAGAAGGGCTGCACACATGGACCAACGTGCAGGTCTCCTAACCCCGAAGGGTCACAGGGCTGTCTCCTTCAATAGTGTGTCGGCAAGCCCGCCTAACTGGACAAAATCAAGAACCTTCATTCGGCGGACTCAATAGCCCGAATCCACCGAAGGAGGGCGTCGGGTCAGCGTCCTGAAGTGGCCAAAGGGTGCTCCTCTGAATCTGGGATAATGGTTTTGTAACAGCAAACCAGTCCCGGAAAAGGAGCGCCCAATAGATGCTACCACGCCACCAACCCGACCGCATCCGCATCGCCTTCGATGATCACCGCCTGGTGGCCAATGCCGGGCTGATTCTTCCGTCCACCCTGGCCCTGCGCCTTGGCCTGCCCCAACTGGTTGACCGGCACCTGGACCTGGGCCATGCAAAAGGCAGAGCCAACACCGGTGACAAGATGATGACGCTGGTGGCCTCCGCGTTGGCCGGTGGCGACTGCATCGACGACGCCGATGTGCTACGCGCCGGCGGGACCGCCCGCGTTCTCGGTTTCACGGCTAAGGCTCCCTCCACCCTGGGCGCCTTCCTGCGCAGCTTCAGGTGGGGCCATGTCCGCCAACTGGACCGGGTTAGCCGGGAGTTGCTGGCACGGGCCTGGGCTGCCGGGGCCGGACCCGGCGACGGGCCCCTGACCATCGACCTGGACTCCACCATCTGCGAGACCTATGGACTGGCCAAGGAAGGGGCGCGCCACCATGGTTACACCGGTCAGCGGGGCTATCACCCGCTGCTGGCCGTCGCCGCCGGAACCGGAGACGTGCTGATGGCCCGGCTGCGCGAGGGCCGGGCCAACACCGCCCGCGGCGCCGCCCACTTCCTGCGTGAGACGGTGGGGCGGGTGCGCTACGCCGGGGCCAGGGGACAACTCACGATGCGGGCCGACAGCGGCTTCTACGCTCATAGCGTGGTATCCGTCTGCCGCAAGATGGATGTCCGCTTCTCCATCACCATCCGCCAGCACAAAAGCCTGCACAATGTCATCGAGGCCATACCAGAAGAGGACTGGACTCCCATTCCCTACTGGATGGACGGCGCCGCCGATGTGGCAGAGACCACCTATATCCCCTTCCAGAGTGAGCCCGACGCCGCGCCGGTGCGGCTCATCGTCCGGCGGGTGAAACCCACGCCCGGTTCCCAGTTGGCCCTCTTCGCCACCTACAGCTATCACGGCTTCATCACCGACCGCGATGGGGAGATGCTGGAACTGGAGGCTGATCATCGCCGTCACGCCGAGATCGAGAATGCGATACGCGACCTCAAGTACGGTGTCGGACTGAACCACATGCCGTCCGGCCGCTTCGCCGCCAACGGAGCCTGGCTGGCGGTACAGGTGATGGCACACAACCTGGCCCGCTGGACAGCCCGCATCGGCCTGGGTGAGCAGATCGTGACCACCAAGACCCTCAGACGACGGGTCTTCGCCTTGGCCGGACGGCTCACTCGCTCGGCACGCCGATTGACCCTGCATCTTCCCCGGCGCTGGCCCTGGGATACCCAGTTCAGTCGCGCCCTGGCCCGGCTGCGAGCCATTCCACTCCCAGCCTGACGGCGCCCTCCGCCACTGACCCAACGTCCCCGCCAACTCGCACCAACCAGCTCCGCGGGAGTTCCCTGCTGCCTATTCTCTTGCCATCCCCCGCATCCCAGCTCCCGCAGACGGCCATTGGGGGCCTGTGCGGTGACTGAAGTCCCTCCGCCGACCTCCCATCTACCCCAATCGAGCCCAGGCCATCTCCCCTGTAGCTCTCTCATCCCCCTTCTCCAGTCCTCACGCCGCCCATCCGTGTCCTTCGGTGGATTCGGGAATAGACACGGAAAGTTTAAGTACTCGTGGGCGGTCGGTTTGGGTCCATTCAAGCCAGGTCAGATTGTTAGAGAGTAGCGTGCCCCACAACAGCCTCCCGGAGAGGGTGGGGCCGTTGGGACGGGCGCGGCGGTCAACCTAGGCACCGAACCGTGCTATCCCGTCCGGATCTGAACTGGCCCAGCCCGGATGGACAAGTGGGGCCTAACAAGACTGGATTGCGAACTTATCGCTGGCAGTTCCGGATGTACGATCGGCTGCGCTTGAGAAAACTCCCGTCGCTACAAGCCGTAGCCTCGTTGGTGATGAAAAGAGCACAGCCAGCGCGCAGAGCTCCTTTCACCAGGCCCGGATCTCCTTGTCAAACACAGGCTCATCATACTTAGTAGTGATTCCGGAGTCTGTCAATATACGAGAGCCAAGAGTTCGACATATGAGATAGACGGCGAGAGAGTCCGCTATTGAAAACATGTGCCCGTCGGCGTAGGTCTGTTCGATAGAGTGCTTTGATTTGTTGTACACCGCTTCGTTTAGCTCCAACAGACTTTCTACCAAATCAGTGTCAAGAGATCGGGCCTTACCGCGCTTCAATATCATGCCTATGGAAAGGCGTTCTTCAATGTTGAGCCGCCGCTTAAGACTGTTTTCCACGTGGAGGCAAGACATTGTAACAATGTTTCGCGTTAGCCATTCAAGCGAGCCACTCTGTAGGTACATGCCTACATATTGGATAGGCCTGAAGATAGGTCTATCTTCAATTCTGGCCACAGCTGTAACGGCTCCCCCTTCGATTCTCTCGTTGATGTTGTGTTGTCCCAACCCAGGTATCGTCTCATCAACCAGCATCAAGTCCCGGAGCGCGGAATCTCCATTACTTACAGCAACGGCGCCAATCCGAAGGATTTCGGAGTGATGGTGGGATACGAGGCCAAGCGTCCGCATTATCTGACAGATCTCAGGCCGTAGGCCATGGCCGTGATTGTTGTCGTTAGACATTTCTATTCGTCCTCCGGATGCCATCACGTCGATTCGTACGATTCACGCTGGCTATACCCATTGGAAGTGAGCCCACTACGGAAGTAGGGTCATGAAGGGCGACGTTCTTTCGCAGGCAAGACGGGTGACGAGGGATTTCCATCCCCGTCCGGGGTAGCTTTTGTCCATAGCAGGATTGTGGGAGACCAGATCCGCGTCGATAGGTGGGTGGAATGCTTCCCAATATCCTCTGGACTCAAATATTCAATTGTCCTGAAGAATAGGTCATTCAAACCGGTCGACGGTGAGTAAGCTCATTCATAGTAATAATATGCTGACCTAGGATTTGCTACCGCATTTGCGCCGTGAGTCCTTACTGCGCTCCTAAGCAGCTTACTCATGCGAAGAAAGCTGGGTATACTTAGGTCTATGCCCGCTATATTGAGATTGACCAAGTCTGCCCTCTTTCGGAAGAGTGGAGCAGGCAAAGGACTCACCCCTAAGTTCTGCAATAGCTTTGCACGACGGCGAAGTGCTAAGTAGATGTTACTAACCAACCATCCATCGAGGTTCTTCAACAACTCATCGTTGTCTACAACTGGGAAGAAGCTCATAAAGCCTCGGTAATGGATTCTTGGCACAGTCCGAGTAAGATACATGCGTACTTGTTTCTCACGAAGGCCACCGTACAGGTAACGGCGAATCTGACTGATCAACACGACGTAGTCCTTATCGAGCCCGATTAAGCCCGAATCCACCGAAGGAGGGCGTCGGGTCAACGTCCTGAAGTGGCCAAAGGGCACTCCTCTGAATCTGGGATAATGGTTTTGTAACAACAAACCAGTCCCGGAAAAGGAGCACCCAATAGATGCTACCACGCCACCAACCCGACCGCATCCGCATCGCCTTCGACGACCACCGCCTGGTGGCCAATGCCGGGCTGATCCTTCCAGCCACCCTCGCCCTGCGCCTTGGCCTGCCCCAACTGGTTGACCGGCGCCTGGACCTGGGCCATGCAAAAGGCAGAGCCAACACCGGTGACAAGATGATGACGCTGGTGGCCTCCGCCCTAGCCGGCGGAGATTGCATCGACGACGCCGATGTGCTGCGCGCCGGCGGGACCGCCCGCGTGCTCGGTTTCACGGCTAAGGCTCCCTCCACCCTGGGCGCCTTCCTGCGCAGCTTCAGGTGGGGCCATGTCCGCCAACTGGACCGGGTGAGCCGCGAGTTGCTGGCACGGGCATGGCAGGCCGGAGCCGGACCCGGCGACGCACCCTTGACTATCGACCTCGATTCCACCATCTGCGAGACCTACGGACTGGCCAAGGAGGGCGCCCGCCACCACGGCTACACCGGTGCGCGGGGCTATCACCCACTGCTGGCCGTCGCCGCCGGAACCGGAGACGTGCTGATGGCCCGCCTGCGCGAGGGCCGCGCCAACACTGCCCGCGGCGCAGCCCACTTCCTGCGTGAAACGGTGGGGCGGGTGCGCTACGCCGGGGCCAGGGGACAACTCACGGCGCGGGCCGACAGCGGCTTCTACGCTCATAGCGTGGTATCCGTCTGCCGCAAGATGGATGTCCGCTTCTCCATCACCCTCCGCCAGTACAAAAGCCTGCACAATGTCATCGAGGCCATACCAGAAGAGGACTGGACTCCCATTCCCTACTGGATGGACGGCGCCGCCGATGTAGCCGAGACGACTTACACCCCCTTCCAGAGTGAGCCCGACGCCGCGCCGGCGCGGCTCATCGTCCGGCGGGTGAAGCCCACGCCCGGTTCCCAGTTGGCCCTCTTCGCCACCTACAGCTATCACGGCTTCATCACCGACCGCGATGGGGAGATGCTGGAACTGGAGGCTGATCATCGCCGTCACGCCGAGATCGAGAATGCGATACGCGACCTCAAGTACGGCGTCGGACTGAACCACATGCCGTCCGGCCGCTTCGCCGCCAACGGCGCCTGGCTGGCGGTACAGGTGATGGCACACAACCTGGCCCGCTGGACAGCCCGCATCGGCCTGGGTCAGCAGATCGTGACCACCAAGACCCTCAGACGACGGGTCTTTGCCTTGGCCGGACGGATCACCCGCTCGGCACGCCGATTGACCCTGCATCTTCCCCGGCGCTGGCCCTGGGAGGAGCAGTTCAGCCGCGCCCTGGCCCGGCTGCGAGCCATTCCACTCCCAGCCTGACGGCGCCCTCCGCCACTGACCCAACGTCCCCGCCAACTCGCACCAACCAGCTCCGCGGGAGTTCCCTGCTGCTTATTCCCTGGCCATCCGCACATCGCAGCTCCCCCAGATCGCCATTGGGACCCTGTGCGACAACTAAAGACCCCCCGCCGACCTCCCATCTACCCCAATCGAGCCCGGACCATCGCTTTTGTAACTTCGAGGCCTCCTTCCAGTGTCCTCACGCCGTCCATCCGTGTCCATCGGTGGATTCGGGTTAAGCGAGAATGATTGACCCTTCCTTGGAGAGGTTCTTGGAGTAGATTGGAAAAGATCAAGCGGCTTAACCGTAGCTTTGCCTTGGAGACCAGTGAATCCCTCATACTGATATGTTGGGCATCTATCTTGTGTCCGATAAACGAGACCGAATCTTTACCGGGCAGTTCCCTTGGTGCCTCTGCAGGAGTAAGGAGTCTAATTCCTTCAGACTTTGAAAAATTGATGCTGAGACCAATATCCGCTGCAACATTAGAAATCACCTTGGCTGCTTGGGAAATTTTCTCGTAGCTGTCGGACCAAACAATGCTATCGTCCGAATAGAAGGCGAATCCCACACCCAGCTTTTCCAATTCTTCGGCGATGGGGTAGGTCATGAGATTGGCGACGAATAGTGAAATTGACGTCCCCAGCGGAATTCCTCTTGTACTGCGATGAGAAGAACTGCCATCATATAATTTAGTTGGCAGTCTGGGAGCCTCCAAAAACCCCATGACAATGTTCATCTCTCGATTCGTCAAATAAAAGTGCCGGTCGGATAGAACCCTTTTGACTTGACTGTGGCAAATGGATGAAAAGAATTCTCTAAAATCATATTCTGCCAAAAATACTCGCTGAGACCCCCTTAAGTCGTATGCAATGTTCTGTACCGCGTCGTGAACTGTTTTGTCTTTGCGATAGGCATAACACTTAGGGTTTAGCCTACTGGAGTTCTTGGCCATCAATTGATCGAAAATCATTCGTGAGATAGCTTGGTCTGCAACCTGAAAAACTGATAGTTGGCGAACTCCACCGCCTGCCTTGGATACTTCGTGAATTACAGCCGCTCTAGGTGCATAAGAGTGACTTTCCAATGATTTTTTGATTGCGCGGGCGATTGGCTCATAATGTTTGCGTACATGATAGGGATTGAATCCCTGGTCGCATTCCCAATATTCGGGGAACTTTATCTCCTTATTTGTCGACAAGTTAGTTCCAGACCGGACTTGTCGGCGTTTGAGACTTTCAGACAGCCGATGAGCGTATGACTGATGCCGAACCACTAGTTTTTGTGCTTCTTCGTATATCGCACATGTTATGTTGTCAGTCATCGTTCTTGACCTCATCCTTGCTGTCGTTTTGACCTTAAGCCGTGGCAAAAGAAGCGGCGCTCCGGCGGCAAAATATCCCTCATTCCCTTGTGAAAATGAGGCGTCCCGAGGAGCGCAAACTCCCTAGGACCATCTGCGTTTGCGACGCAGTGAAAAAGCCGAAGCGCCTAGCCCCCATGAGGCCTTTTGAAAATATATGTCAGGATAGGTCCTTAAAGCAATTGGCCACCCAATGCGGGTGTGGCTAATGGGAGTTGAGCCTGTCCCAAAAGTGATGTAGAGGGTAGCAGGTAGGAGCAGTTGGAATAAGCCAGTGGGGGTTACTGAACGACTCTTGCCTGGAGAGTTGAAGGTGGCGATGGGTTAGCGAAGGGTGATTACCGGCGCAGTTGTGATCAGGAAGCGGGGCGGAGACTCGGCCCGTGGGGTAGCTGGACGAAGGCGCGGGAGCGCCAGGCCCGCCACAGGGTGCGCAGGTTGAAAGCTGTGGCCAACATGATCCACTCGGCCGCCACGCTGGTAAGGCCGCGCAGCAGGAACCTCCGTGCCCCCTGTTGCTCCTTGATGATTCCGAAGACCGGTTCGACCAGCTGTTTTCTCAGCCTGTAAACCTCTTTAGCTGCTGAGGTGGACATCCAGGCGCGATGGCGACGTAGGACTGCATCGTGCGGCCCTATGGCCAGGCTTCTCCCAATCTCCTTGGCCTTGGTACAGACCCTGAAGGCTGGGCATGCCTGACAGACGGCGCCGGAAGCCCGGTACAGTCGCAACGGGATTCCGTTCGCATGCTGTATACGGACGAACGCGAGCGTCTGCCCCTGTGGGCACATAAAGCTGTCGCTACGCTCGTCATAGGTGAATTGATCCTTGTGATACGGGTCCTTGAGGAACCGTTGTCGTGACTCGGACACCACCACCTGCTGGCCTCGACTGGCACATTCTTCCAAGTGACTCCCGGAGAAATATCCGGCATCGGCCAACGTCGTCTGCGCTTTTGTCCCGGTCATCTCTTCGGCCCGTTCCATCATCGGCGCCAGCATGGCATTGTCATTGGCTTCGTCCACCACGTCCACGGCGGTGACCAACATGCCGGTCGCTCCCCCCTCCGGCTCTGCAGGTGAGACCATAGCCTGGGCGTTGTAGCCGGCCACGATGCCCTGCCTGCCCTTCATCAGCCGGGCGTCTGGGTCAGTCAGGTTGATGCGCTTGTGGCGTTCCTGACTAGCAAGATCGGCCATCGCCTGCCTCACCTTCTCTCTCAAGACCTCCTTGTCGGCCAACTCCTCAGGCAGATGGGCAGCAGCAGCGTCTTCTCCAGCTTCGTTCTGAGCCTCAAGGTCGGCTATCGCCCTCTCCACTCGCGCCAACAGCCCGCTCAGTCCCTCGGCATCGTAGCTCCTGTTCAGCGATGCGTTGGCGACCACCTTCGTGCCATCCACCGCCTGAACCGCCAGGTCCACCAACTCCATGGCCACCGCCGTACGCACCGTGCGCTCGAACAGCTTTCTCATAGCCTGCCTATGCCCTTTGTAGAACCGCCACAGGGTGTTGTGGTCAGGGCGCTGCCACCCAGTCAGCCACAGGTACGATATCTGGTCCCGGCAGGCCGCCTCCAGCTTCCGGCACGAGCGCACTCCCGTCATGAAGCCGTACAACCATACGCTCAATAGCGCACGAGGGTGATAGGCCGGCGCTCCCATCGCATCACCGTCTATATCCACGCCAAGCTCCGCCCAGCCATCCCGATCCAACGCATCAACGAACTCGGCCACGAACCGCGCCGGATGGTCCAGCGGCAACAACTCGTCAAGCGTCGGCGGCAACATCCATATCTGCTCACGGCCCATATCTCGAAGTGGCATCGCCAACCTCCAACTCCACCTTCTTCCCAACAGTCTACACCCCTGACATCAACCCGACTTCTGAGACAGGCTCAGTTGGAAGCAATTGCGAAAGGCTTGCCATCGGCTGTTGGTGGTCTTGGCCCGTTGAGAGATGGGACTCGTGCAAGCGCATGACCTGTGCTCCTCTGTTCTGTGACCTAGTCATACCCAGCGCTCTCTCTACAAACGTTCTGCTATCCGGCTCTTCCGTTGCACCCACAGGCTCAGTCCGGCCCGCCTCAAGAGGCCGTTGGCTCCCAACTTCAATCCTGCCATACCCCACGGAGATGCGATAGGTGAGAATGAAATACTTGGCCTTAATGTTTTGCTCGATTTTGACTCAGCGTTTTGCCTATTCCCATTGGTACATTGTGCTCTCGTATCTCATGAGCAATTGGTCACGTCCCGTCAAGTGGTGTAAGAGCGCCACCCTCGCTGGTTGATCAGGCTCCCCCTGCGGGCAGCATCATTGATGTCTCCATGCGGCGCTGATCGCCGATGTCGACGGCAAGAGCTGGCAGTTAGCGGCGGGGGGACTTTGGAGAGAGGGTTGGTCAGGAAGTGGGTGCGGCAGCGTTGCCAGGAGGCCCCAGGGAAGACCGTGGCGATGGCGTCTTCAGCCCCTGATAGGCGGTCGGAGGTCACCAACTGGACCCCTCCAAGGCCGAGCGCCGTCGTGAACGCAGGACCGCCAGCCAGAATGCGCCGTCCTAGCTCGGCCCACACCGTCTCGCCCGCCCGCCGGACCGTGACCACCCCCAGGAGCTGTTCCGGCGACTGGGCAGGCTCTCGCAGGGCATCGACGATCCTTCTCGCCTCACGGTTGACTTGCAGCGGGGCTCCCGCCCTGGCGTCGAACACCAGGACGCCCAGCGTCGGCTTGCGTAGCTGCTGCGGACGCGCATGTCAGCGCTCCTCGCCCGGCGCCGCGGTCGGGGCCTCAGGTTCGGGCTCGGCGTCGGCTGTGGGCGGGCGCACACGTACGAGGTAGGCTAGGGCGAAAAGCGCGAGCAGAAACGCTAGTTGGAACGCTGTCGTTACGACGAAGGCCGCCAACCCGATCACAGCGCCCAGCAACGGAAGGATCGCCAAGTACGGCCCTTCTGCATAGCCAATCAGAGCCGTAATCACGACCCTGGCATACCCGCTCAGTATCAACGTCGCCAGCAGGCCGATGACTGCGTTCCTGCCAAACCTAGGACCGCGCCGGTCGAAATTGCCGAGCAGCCAGACCTTCGCGAGCATCACGGTCAGCGTGATAGCGCCCCCCGCCAGGAAATTGGCTAGTAAGAGGTAAGTGTTGATTCCCGATACTCTTGAACCGGTCACGGAGCCGATCAAGTTCAGAGACGAGTAGACGAGTAGAAAGGCCGCGTGCATCAGGCTGAGCCTTGACGCCCGGCGAGCAAACCAGAGCAGCGCCGGAATTTCCAGTAGAAAAGCAACTCCATAGATGGAGAACGTGCGGCCGAAGTTGGCCAGATGGTCCGCTCCTGGAAAAGCGACCCCGGCAAGGAACAAGACGCCTTGAGAGGTCGCCATAATGACCGACGCCGCGACGACGTAGCCCCACAGCACGGCAAGGAAATCCCTCCCAAGGTTGCGAACGCGCAGGTAGGAAACGGCCAGCAGCAACAGGCCAACGACGCTCCCCACAAAATAGATCAAGTGAATAACTGCGTTGCCGTAACCAAGGAGGCCGACGAAGGGACCTACCAGCGCCAGGCATATGCCTGTTATCACAGGGATGCCGACGATTAGCCACAGCTCCCAGCGGTAGGTATCGAAGAAACTTCGCATGTTAGCCCTCATTGCCAAGCGAAGTGGCACGTGCATCAGTGGCTGAGTATCCGGCGCGCACGAGTGTTGGCAACCAGCAAAAATGGGACTGCCATAATCCCTCCTGGGCCTCCTGAACTATCCTGGCCCCGGATCCGTCGCAGCGGCTGGTCGTGGGTCATTGCGCCTCCGGCGCTGGCTGAGGGTCAACACCCACTACGAGGTCGTCCACCAGGCCGTTCCGCACAGCCCAGACGACGAGTTCCTGCTTCGTCTTAATTCCCAGCTTGTCCTGTATGCGGTAGAGGGTGTTCCGGACGGTCACGGTGGTGTTGCCCTTCGCCTCGGCGATCTCGGTGTAAGGCCTGCCGCCGGCGAATAGCGTCAGGGTCTCCCGCTCCAGCGCCGTCAGCTTGTCCGCAGGCTGACCGGAGACGAGCTTGCGCTGGCCGCGGAGCATTGCGAACACCATCCTGACTGCCTGGTCTGGGATTCGCAGACGGCCTTCCGCCACATCCAGCACGGCTTTCACCAACTCCTCAGGCCGCGAGTACTTCTGAAGATAGCCCGTCGCCCCGGCGGCGATCGCGTCTATCACCGCGTCCTCCTCGGTCGATGCCGTCAGCATCAGCACCCGTGTCTCTGGCAGCAGCTCCATGATCTCCCGGCAGGCATCGATGCCATCCTTGTTCGGCATGATCACGTCCATGACGATGACGTCCGGTTTCAGCTCCTCGACCATACTCACCGCCTCATCTCCGTCCGCGGCCTGCCCCACCACCTCGAATCGGCCCAATGCTTCCAGCGTATCCCGCAAGCCGCTCCTCATGATGGGATGGTCATCCACCACCATTACCCTTATCTGACCTGTTGTTGACATCTCAGCCTCCTCTTTGGTCCGCTCTATGGGGGATCACACAAGCAATGGTCGTTCCGTCTCCACCCTCGCCGCTCTCCACGATTAGCGTTCCTCCGATCTGCTCAGCGTCCGTCCTCATGCCGTCGAAGCCGCGCCCGCGCTCGGCGTAGTCGTCAGGGAGGCCCACGCCGTCGTCCGAGACGGACAGGCGGATGTGGTCGGCCTTGAAGCTCAGTCCGATCTCGACCCTGCCGGGCCGGGCGTGCAGAAAGGCGTTGGTCAGCGCGTTGTGCGCTATGGAGAAGAGACGACTTCGGGTCTCCGTGGCGAGAGGCGGCTCGGTCCCCGACTGCGACATCCCGGTATGGACTCCTGTAATCCTCTCGAAAGTCGCGCAGTGCGACCACAGGACCCGCCCCAGCTCTCTGCCCTCGACAATGTGGCCCGCGTCAATGGGGCCCCTCATCTCCCACATGGCCGACCTCGACAGCGCTGAGGTCGCATCCAGGGCCGCCACCAACTCCCGATTCGACTCGCCGGCCAGATGCCTGGCCCTGTGAATGCCCAGGTCGATCATGTAAGCGGTCTGAGCGGTCGTGTCGTGAATCGTCTGCGAGAGCTCAATGCGTTCCTGCCGCAGCTGCCGCTCCCTTGACACCGCAGTCTGCCACTGGGTGCGCTCGAACCGGGTGATGAGGCAGATGCCAAGCACAAGGGCGTACATCGCCGCCAACCTCGCTGCCAGCGCCTTCTCTTTGCCCGCGTCCAGGTCCAGACCGGAACCTACCATCAAGCACACTATGGCGTAGGCTACGGCGGCCGTGGTAGTCCAGGCGAAACTGAGCCGAAGGGACGAGAAGACCACGGCAAATACGGCGAGAGCCGGGTAGTAGGCAACGAAGATGAAGCTGTTGAACCCGCTGTGGATGATGATGCCGGCCGTGATCAGGACAATGTCCATGGCGCTTAGGAAAAGCATCCAGCGCCATGTCACGGGCCTGTTTGTCAGCAGCCGATGGTGGACAAGGCCGTTGACCACAAACATCAGGACAGGAATAAGCAGGATTCGATGTCCTCGGGGTACCAGAAGCCCGGCCGGTAGGCCAGCTCGAACACGGTGACGAGCCAGACGAACCAGCGACCCCAGACGGAGACCTTCGCCGCATACAGGATCACGTCCGGGGTCGCTCAGGGCGCCCGGCATGACCCACTTCCGTACGGCTCCCATGCCGGCCTTCAGCAAGTCCAGGATCCCGGTTCAAGGTCACGTACTCGCATGCGCTCTGACATTCCGGATCGAATCTCCCGCACTTGGTCACGCAATCTGTTGGGTCTTCACACTGACAACTTACATGAATTGCCCCACGGCTACTAGAGCGCAATGTACCAATGGGAATAGGAAAACGCTCACTTACAAATTGGTAAAAGACAAAGGCCAAAATTTCCCTTTTCGCCTATACAAACATCGAAGGGGAATGGCACACTGCTTGGAGGTCTTGCCATTGGGGCAGAAAGGGGGTGTGCCCGCTGCTGTCATCTGTTCTGAACATCCCGCGAAGGGCGCGGGGACGCAACGCCGGGAGATCGGCGAGCGTTCCGGGCCGCCGCGTCCCCGCCGCGCTACTGGCGCTGGCCGCGGCGCTGGCGCTGCTCCTGTCGGGCGATGGGGGCGTGGCCCAAGCCCAGTTGGCGCGTGAGCTTGTCCTCGTCAGCAACACCGAGCAGATCCCATGGAGTGCTTCCTATGTAGCTGGAAACGCATCCGGCCTGTCGGCCACTCAAGGATTCCACACGGGGGACGACCCCGGAGGCTACACACTGAGCACGGTCGGCATTGGCCTGCTGACTAACCAGTTCAGCGGAGAGGAAACGCTCACCCTCCATATCTACTCATCGAATTCCGACGGCACTGCCAATGCCCTGCTCTACACCCTCAGCCCCCCGGCAGTGCCAGGGTCGGCCATATCGGCCCCGGGCATCGTGGACTTTACCGCCCCTGTCGGGAGCGCCCTGGATCCGGACACCGATTACCACGTGGTCGTCCAGGCATCAGGCGACGATGGCAACGATGCGAGGCTCGGAATGACCGGGTCGAATCAGGAGACGGGGAACCCCAACTGGACGATTGAAAATTTCTTTCGCCGTGACGGGGCGAGGAACATCTCTAGAAATTCCTTCAGGATACGCATCCAGGGCATGATCAATCCGCGCGTGCTGGTGAGCAACGCTCGGCAGGACAACGATGCCGATACCCCCATCACCACAGATCACTCACAAGCCTTCACTGTCGGAAGCATTGAGAGACCCTACATCGTCCACGGCGTCACGATGATTTCAGAGGATACGGAGGGTGACGACCTGGCCCTTCAGATCTGCGGCGCTGACAGCAACGGCAACCCCACCACGACCTGTACGGATCTCACCGCGCCGGACTCCTCTGCGGCGGGATCCCTGTTCTTCACCGCTCCGACCGACCCGGCGCTCGCACTATCGAGTGGGGAAAACTACGCGGTGGTGTTCAAGACCCCAGGCGGAGAATCGGTGGTCCTCGACTCCACCGAGAGCAACGGCGAGGATGCGTCCTCCCTTTCCGGCTGGTCGATCCGGGACAGATCCAAATCGAAAAGCGGGGCAAATTCCTGGTCGGAGAACGACGACGACGAAGCGATCCGCATCACCATCCACGGCAAAGCCAGTGTACCTCCCACGCTGGCGCCACCCACTCCTGTGCTGGCCGCCGACGGCGTGACCCTGACGCTGACCTTCAGCGGCTCACTGAAGGAGGCGTCCGTGCCGGCAGGGACCGCATTCACGGTCAAGGCGACGCCCGCCGGGGGCAGCAAGGCTCCGGCGCCGCTGGCCGGAGTGGACCCGGTAATCGTGGCGGGCAGCACAGTGACGCTGAAGCTGGCCACGCCCATTGCCCACAACGACACCGCCGTCAAGGTGAGCTACGAGAAGCCCACGTCCAGCGCGGTGATCGAGGACGTCCTCGGCAACGACCTGGAGACGTTCCCGGATCAGGATGTGACCAACAACAGCACGATTCCGCGGGTGAGCGTTGAGGCGGTATACCCCGACGCCTCGTCGCTGATCGCGCTTCCTGTCCTCCGGGTCACGCGCTCAAATACCGGGACGGACAACCTGCTAGTGACCCTGGACGTGACCGAGACCGACGACTACGTCGATTTGGTTCAGGAGGAAATCACCATTGAAACCGGCGACACGACGTCGGAGAAAACTAACACTCTTGACTACCCCGGCAATACAAACGGCAACCTGACGTACACGTTGGCTCCGAGCCAGGACTACGCGCCGGCGATTTCGCCGGGCAATGCGGCCACAGTGCGGATCAAGGCGCCGGCGTCGGGCGTGCCCATCACCGTCCGTCACGCACAGGCCAGCTGGACGGTAGATGAGGGCGATAGCGTGAACGCGATGGTGACCTTCACCCTGGCGCCGGGGCTGGCGGCGCCCAGGGACAATCTCAGAATCTTCTTGAATGCAGAGGAGGAGGGGGCGGAACCTCACGATGACTACACCGACTTCCCGGAAGAGGGAGCCGAACCGTACGTGGACGCCGAGCATGGGGGCTGGGCAGCCGCCCCCGGCGGAGGAATGACGCAGACCTCCGCCATCACGACTGTGGAGACCATACAGGACACTGATGTTGAGGCCAACGAGGTGCTCTACTTGGACTTCAGACAGGACAACACGGATGAGGCGCTCGATATTCCATTGACCGAAACAGACGTGCCGAACAATCGCACGACGGTCTCCATCCTGGACGACGACCCGCTGATGGTGACCGACGTGGAGGTGACGTCGTCGCCGACCGGGGGGTACTACGGCGTCGATGACACGATTGAGTTCACCGCCACGTTCAACACGTACATGACCCTGGAAGAGGGGCCGCTGGAAGAGAGGCCGCTGCTCGAGTTCGAGTTGGGCGGCGCGACCCGCCAGGCGGAGGGCCAGGAGACCGAGGAGGAGATGGAAGTGACGTTCGAGTACACCGTGGCGGCGGCGGACTCAGATGACCATGACGGCATCTCCTGGGGCGCCGACACGCTCAGCCTGAATGGCGGCTCAATCTTCATACCGTCCAAGGGGGCGCTGATCCCCCGGCATCCCGACCTGGTCAACGCCGCGCAGGGGGCTCTATCGGACCACAAGGTGGACACGACGAAGCCCAGCCTGGTGTCGGCGTCGGCGATGGGTACCATGCTGACGCTGACCTTCAGCGAGGACCTGAACACTACGGCCCCGGCGGCCACCGCCTTCACGGTGACGGTGGCCGGCGGATCAGGGGCCAACCCAACGGCCGTGTCCGTGAGTGGCAGCGAAGTGACTTTGACCGTTGGCACGGCGGTGACGACTGGGCAGACGGTGACGGTGAGCTACGCCAAGCCCACGATGAACCCAATCAAAGACCTGACCGGGAAGGAGGCCGACGCTTTCACAGACGCAGACGTCCGGACCGCGCCCCCCGTGGAAGTGACCGTGACATTCGCGCGGAACTCTTACACGGTGGTGGAGGGAGCGACGGTGGACGTAGCAGTGCGGCTGAGCGCGGCCCCGAATCGCCAGGTCGTCATCCCCCTGAAGGCGATGGGGCAGGGCGCCGTTGCCGGAGACTACTCCGTCCCGTCCGAGGTGACGTTCGCCGGCACGGAGACGGAGAAGACGGTCACGTTCATAGCGACGGACGATATGGAGGACGACGACGGGGAGAGCGTGCAGTTGGCGTTTGGGACCCTGCCGGGTGCAGTGACCGCAGTAGCCCCCACGCAGACCACGGTGAGCATCACCGACAACGACGACCCGGAGGTGAGCGTGAGCTTCGCGGAGTCGTCGTACGAGGTGGACGAGGGGGGGAATGTGACCGTGACGGTGCGGCTGAACGCGGACCCCAAGCGCGAGGTGCAGATTCCGCTGACCGCGGCCGCGCAGGGCAACGCGACACCGCCGGGCGAGACCGACCCCGACTATGCCGCGCCCCCGACCTTTGTGAGGTTCACCACGGGGCAGACGCAGCGGACGTTCACCTTCAGCGCGACACAGGACCCGGACGACGACGACGGGGAGAGCGTGCTGCTGGGGTTCGGGACGCCGCCGAGCCGCGTGAGCACGGGGTCGCCGAATCAGACCACGGTGACCATTACTGACGACGACAGACCGGGGGTCAACCTCTCTCGGCTGACGCTCAACGTGGTCCAGGGCCGGAGCGCTACGTACACCGTCGTGCTGGCCACGCGGCCAACCGGCGACGTCACCGTCACGCCGGCATCCGACAACCCTGACGTGACGTTATTGCCGGCCATGCTCACCTTTACGCATACGGACTGGAACCGCGCACAGCGCGTCACGGTCAGCGCGCGCGCCGATTCCGCGGGCCAATCGGCCACGATAAGCCACACCGTCAGCGGCTACACGGGAGCCACCACGGCCCCGGACGTGGCCGTGACGGTGACGGCGGCGCCTCCTCCTCCGAGCAGCGGCGGTGGGAGCGGAGGTGGCGGAGGTGGGGGTGGCGGCAGTAGTGGTAGCAGAGGCGTCGACAGCAGTGGTGGCGGCGCGCCGTTGAGCCTATCGCCCGTGTTCAATGAAGGCTCCACGACCAGCCGCTTGATAGACGAGAACACGCCCGCCGGGGTGAACATCGGCCGGCCCGTTGCCGCCCGGGACCCCCAGAACAACACGATGGAGTACACCATGCGCGGCCCCGATTTCGAGTCCTTCGACATCGGCTCCGCCACCGGGCAGCTGCTGATCAAAGCGCCACTGGACTACGAGGGGGACAAGAATGTCTACAATGTGACCGTCACTGCCACGGACTCAACGGGCAGAAGCGCGATCATCGCCGTGACCATCTGGGTGAACAACCTGGATCTGGGTCCCTACGACGTGGACAGGAACGAGGTGATCGACCGCGACGAGGCCCTCGCGGCGGTGATCGATTACTTCGCCGGCGTCATCAATAAGGACGAGACTGTCGCGGTCCTCCAACACTACTTTGCAGGCTGATTCAGTGGGCTGGGGGGAAGCGAGCGCGGCAGTGAGAAGGAGAAGGAGCATGACCGGGAAAGCCTTGACGCTGCTGGCGGCCGCCGTGGCGATTGTTGGACTCGCGGGATTGTTGCATTCCGCTCCCGTAGAGGCGACGTCGAACAGCGCCCTCCGGTCATTATCCGCGCCGTGGACGCTTCCGGGCGGCCCGCTAGAGATCACGATCACCGCCGCCGGATACGGCGGCTTCGGTCAGGTCGTGGAGACCCTGCCGTCTGGGTTCAGCTACGAAGGCTCGGATCTGTCCGAAGTAGCGGTGGAAGTCGAGGGCCAGACCGTCACCTTCACACTGCTGGGAGACGATAGCTTCTCGTATACGGTCGCCGCTCCCAGCTCGGAAGGGGTCTACTCCTTCTCCGGGGTCATGCTGGACTCGGACAAGGCCGAGCAAGCGGTTGAGGGCGATTCCAGCATCAGGGTTGGCCCCGAACCCACCCCCACCCCCGCGCCTACGCCGGGACCTACGCCGACGCCAGCGCCGTCTCCGAAGCCCACAGCCGCGCCAACGGTGGAGCCTACGCCAACGGCGGAACCCACGGTCACGTTGGCCCCCACAGCCGCGCCGACGGCCACCTCCGCTCCCACAGCCGCGCCGATGGCTACACCCACCCCCACCGCGGCGCCGGAACCCACTCCCACGTCGGCTCCCACGCCCCAGCCTCCGGCCCCGGAACCGGAGGAAGGCTCGTCAATAGGATTGCTCGCCCTTATAGGCGCCGCGGTCGCCTTGGCGGTAGTTGCCGTCATAGCGTACGTCCGCAGACGGCGGAGGTAGCCTGAATTGTTGAATTGAAGGACGACGAAACGCAGAGGGACAAGAGAGACCACATCCGGTTGTCCTTGGGAGCAGGCTTGGGCATAAAGTCCATATCAGCAATAATGAAGCTGTTGTTGTAGACATCCGTATAGTTGTAAAGCCGTACGACCCGCTCATTGTGCTTGGTCTTCTTATCCACGCCACTCAGCCTGAGGTCAACCAGAGCTCCCAAATTGCCTTTACGCCAACCTGTAGTCATATCTAGAATCGTCGCAGCCCTGTCTTCATCCAATATGACTACTCCTAAACAATCATGTGCGTGAACAATTAGGCC
The DNA here is from genome assembly GCA_965263185.1 of Dehalococcoidia bacterium. Taxonomy (GTDB): domain Bacteria; phylum Chloroflexota; class Dehalococcoidia; order Lucifugimonadales; family UBA2985; genus JAPPHY01. The sequence goes on from OZ253588.1 coordinate 977,463, forward strand.
CCGTGGAGTTCTACTGACTCGGGTTCACAGTGCAATGGCTGCATTCTCCAGTCTATGCCTGAAGCTGTTCCCATTTCTTGATCAGATAACCAGACACTCCTCCAGTGATACTCAATAGCAGTTCAGCCTCTTTGTATCCCGGTAACTCATCTTCCCTTAAATGACGGGCCCTATCCGAGGCATATCCCCAAACCTTTTCGAGGGCCTGGTCTATAGGTCTTGGAAGTAAGTCAGGATTGTCTCTAAGGATTCTGCCCAGGGTTTGACCTGCCCACCGGAAACTGGTCCAAGAGAAGCGTTAGTCTTGGGCAGTAGTGGTCTTGCCAACCCCGGGCCCTCCCTCAATGCTCTATTCTAGCGGAGTACTCTACCTGCCTGTGTTGCTGTTTTATGGAGTAAGGTCATCGCTGCCCCTCCGGGGACAACTCCGCCCCGCACTTTGTTCTAAGGGTTGGACGCTGCGGTAAGGAAGGGGTGGCAGTGAGGCTGTCAGATTGACCCGCGTTCTCCTACTATGTAATACTCGGCATGTACTAACGAAATTCGCAACGTCCACCGGGCGTTGACGACGCGCATAGGGGAGTCTCATGAGACACTCACTTAGACCACTGGTATTGGTTGGATTGATGGGCCTACTGGCCGTCGCTTTGGTGTCGGCGTGCAGCGGTGAGACGCCACCCACTCCTACGGAGTTGCCCACCAACACACCCGCCCCAACAAGCGCTCCTACTCCTACGCCCGTTCCGCCTACAGCCACGCCTATGCCCACCGCCACGCCTAACGTCGCTCCAACCACGGGGCCGGACACCATGCCCGCTATGCCCGGACTCGAAATTAGCCCGGACATGCGCTTGGGAGACCTGGTCGACGCGCTCAGCGAGTCGGAGCAGGCGTGCATCAGCGGCGAACTGGGAGATGAACTGCTGGCGTCCGTCATGGATGCGCCCTTTCTTACGGAAACTACCGAGACATGGCAGGTATCGGTTTTCGGCTGCCTCTCCCAGGAGACGGCCGCCACGCTTTTCCTGGCGTTCTTTGCTGCGCAGACGTCGCCTCTACCTGAAGAGGCTGAAGCCTGCCTGCGAGGTCTGCTAATAAACATGGACGTAGCGGCCCTCGTCGCTTCCCAGACGCCGGATGCAGGGCCTGCTACAGAGGGGGCAGCTTTGCAGTTCGGCTTCGGACTGGTGACTTGTCTCCCGCCGGAGATGCTGGAAGATATAATGGGAGGGGACGGCCCCGGAGGTCCCACAGAGCCTGCGCCTACGGACGATGCGTCGCTCTGGAGCTTTGCTACGGGAGACTGGGTTGTCAATGCGCCCGCAGTTGCCGATGGCGTGGTGTACGTTGGCTCCGATGATAACTACGTTTACGCTCTGGACGCCGCTACCGGGTCGATGCTCTGGAGCTTTGAGACCGGCGATATAATTAGGTCTACTCCAACCGTGACCGGCGGAGCGGTGTACGTAGGCTCTGACGACAACTACGTGTATGCACTAGACGCCGCGATCGGAGAGATGCTGTGGAAGCGCGACACCAGCAAAGAGGTGCAGTACTCACCCGTAGTGAGCGATGGAGTGGTCTACATCGGCGCGCAGGGGGATGTAGACTACAGCGTCCACGCTCTCGATGCAATGACCGGGGTGCAGGTGTGGGCCGCCGGAGTACCATACCCCTACGGCGTCGACTTCGCTGTCACAGTTGCGAATGGCAGGCTCTACGCGCCGGGCACGTCCGGCGAGTTCTACGCCATGGACGCGTCAACAGGTGAATCGCTCTGGAGCGTTAGCGTCGGCATGGGGTCAGAATCCCCGCCCACAGTCGTCGACGGAGTGGTCTACCTGACGGCCGTCAACACCGCCTACGCGCTGGACGAGGCCACAGGAGAGGAGATATGGAGCTACGGGACTGAGATGTTCCCCGCCGTAGACCACCCGGCCGTTGTCGTGGATGGAGTCTACTACTTCGCGCCTGACACCAACCTCTACGCCCTGGATGCCGCTTCTGGAGACATCATGTGGTCATACGAGGCGGACGATCTCATCACTGATGTACCGGTAGTGGCTGAAGGCGCGGTTTACGTGAGGTTGGAGTCCGGCGCTTTCCACGCCGTGGACGCCGCCACCGGCGGACTAGCATGGAGCTGGGAGACGGCGGACTCGGCGCTGCGGTCGCCTACTGTGGTCAGCGGCTTCCTGATTGCAGAGTCCCGAGATGGTAACCTGAGGGTACTGGTCGCTGCAACCGGCGATGAGGTCTGGTCGTTCTCCAAGGGCTACTTCGATGGCGTCCCGTCCTACACCGTTGCCGGCGGCGTGTTGTACGTGGGGACCCTGAACGACAACAGCGTGTACGCCTTCGCCATCCCTCAAGCGGGGTAGCCGTTCTGCAAGACGGCCGGTTGAAGGCGTCACGGAATCCACTGCGGGCCGGTTGGTAGTGTACTTTGCCTGCAAATGCGGGTAAAATTATCCCGATTGCGCACTCTTTGCCCCTAATAGGAGGTTCTGATGACCGCTACGGACGACATACTCAAGAATAACGCCCAATACGCTGAGAGCTTTGATAAAGCCGACTTGCCACTGCCGCCGGCGCTCAGCATGGCGGTTGTGGCCTGCATGGACGCGCGCCTAAACACCCACAAGCTGCTTGGGATTCAGGAAGGCGACGCGCACGTGATACGCAATGCGGGAGGTGTGGTCACCGACGATGTGATCCGCTCGCTGGTTATCTCCCAGCGTCTGCTGGGCACACGCGAAGTTGTGCTGATACACCACACCGACTGCGGGATGCTGACCTTCCGTGACGACGCTGTGAAGGACGCAATTCAGGCCGACACCGGCCTCCGGCCCTCCTTTGCGATGGAGGCATTTGGTGATCTGGAGGGGGACGTGCGCCAGTCCATCGCTCGTATTAAGCCCGAATCCACCGAAGGAGGGCGTCGGGTCAACGTCCTGAAGTGGCCAAAGGGCACTCCTCTGAATCTGGGATAATGGTTTTGTAACAACAAACCAGTCCCGGAAAAGGAGCACCCAATAGATGCTACCACGCCACCAACCCGACCGCATCCGCATCGCCTTCGACGACCACCGCCTGGTGGCCAATGCCGGGCTGATCCTTCCAGCCACCCTCGCCCTGCGCCTTGGCCTGCCCCAACTGGTTGACCGGCGCCTGGACCTGGGCCATGCAAAAGGCAGAGCCAACACCGGTGACAAGATGATGACGCTGGTGGCCTCCGCCCTAGCCGGCGGAGATTGCATCGACGACGCCGATGTGCTGCGCGCCGGCGGGACCGCCCGCGTGCTCGGTTTCACGGCTAAGGCTCCCTCCACCCTGGGCGCCTTCCTGCGCAGCTTCAGGTGGGGCCATGTCCGCCAACTGGACCGGGTGAGCCGCGAGTTGCTGGCACGGGCATGGCAGGCCGGAGCCGGACCCGGCGACGCACCCTTGACTATCGACCTCGATTCCACCATCTGCGAGACCTACGGACTGGCCAAGGAGGGCGCCCGCCACCACGGCTACACCGGTGCGCGGGGCTATCACCCACTGCTGGCCGTCGCCGCCGGAACCGGAGACGTGCTGATGGCCCGCCTGCGCGAGGGCCGCGCCAACACTGCCCGCGGCGCAGCCCACTTCCTGCGTGAAACGGTGGGGCGGGTGCGCTACGCCGGGGCCAGGGGACAACTCACGGCGCGGGCCGACAGCGGCTTCTACGCTCATAGCGTGGTATCCGTCTGCCGCAAGATGGATGTCCGCTTCTCCATCACCCTCCGCCAGTACAAAAGCCTGCACAATGTCATCGAGGCCATACCAGAAGAGGACTGGACTCCCATTCCCTACTGGATGGACGGCGCCGCCGATGTAGCCGAGACGACTTACACCCCCTTCCAGAGTGAGCCCGACGCCGCGCCGGCGCGGCTCATCGTCCGGCGGGTGAAGCCCACGCCCGGTTCCCAGTTGGCCCTCTTCGCCACCTACAGCTATCACGGCTTCATCACCGACCGCGATGGGGAGATGCTGGAACTGGAGGCTGATCATCGCCGTCACGCCGAGATCGAGAATGCGATACGCGACCTCAAGTACGGCGTCGGACTGAACCACATGCCGTCCGGCCGCTTCGCCGCCAACGGCGCCTGGCTGGCGGTACAGGTGATGGCACACAACCTGGCCCGCTGGACAGCCCGCATCGGCCTGGGTCAGCAGATCGTGACCACCAAGACCCTCAGACGACGGGTCTTTGCCTTGGCCGGACGGATCACCCGCTCGGCACGCCGATTGACCCTGCATCTTCCCCGGCGCTGGCCCTGGGAGGAGCAGTTCAGCCGCGCCCTGGCCCGGCTGCGAGCCATTCCACTCCCAGCCTGACGGCGCCCTCCGCCACTGACCCAACGTCCCCGCCAACTCGCACCAACCAGCTCCGCGGGAGTTCCCTGCTGCTTATTCCCTGGCCATCCGCACATCGCAGCTCCCCCAGATCGCCATTGGGACCCTGTGCGACAACTAAAGACCCCCCGCCGACCTCCCATCTACCCCAATCGAGCCCGGACCATCGCTTTTGTAACTTCGAGGCCTCCTTCCAGTGTCCTCACGCCGTCCATCCGTGTCCATCGGTGGATTCGGGTTAAGGCTAACCCCTTTGTCCCGGTCAAGGACCAGGTTCGCGGCTTCGTGTACGACTGCGCCACTGGTCGTCTCAACGAGGTGTCGCAGGTCTGACCACCCGCGCCTCAGCCACCGGTAGTATTGGGTGATTATTCCTGGCGTGGGACTCTACAAGGGGAGTTGGTGAGCTTTCTCCCGGCCTGTGGGCCTCGGTCTTCGATGATCTGTTCGACACAGAGGGCGCCCCGCTCGACCTGACGGCCCTGGGGCCGAACGAGGTCTACATCACCAGTGACGGCGCCGAGGCGCTGCAGGCGGGGCCCGGTAGCGCGCTAGGCGTGGCTCTGGGTCCGGGCGCGTTGACGCCCATCACCGTCCGTGGCGTGGTGGACGGGTCATACGTCAGGCCGGATGGCACGGATGTTATCCTGATGGCTGTCCTTCCCTCAATAGCTTGACCTGGTATTCAAATATCTGCAACAATAATAGATGGTGGGCATCAAGCTGGAGGCGGTTGAAGGGGCGGCGGCGTTTCTTTTCGCGTTTTGAGAAGCTCAACTCGCTCTTCCTCGAGTTTCTCTCATGAGCGCTCATCTTTGATGCGCCGCGCTAGTTTGGTAAGAGGCGACAAGAGGAATTCTGCTTTTGAAGGGGGATATATGTCATCGTCAGACATTGTGGGGGAGATTGGCGCTGAACTAAGTCGTCTCATTGAACAGCGTGATGAACTGGATCTAACAATACGGGCGCTTCAGAGAACCATACAGCACCTTATGGCAAACAATTATGAAGGCGCAGGTGAGGAAGAGGCAGGTGAGGAGCGATCAAACGTCCGGGGGCTAAGCAACGCTCTCTACCAGTGCCTCTCGAAAGCAGAACAGCCTATGCACCTGAGGACCCTCTATGACTTCCTGGCCAACTCCGACTTGCAAGTGGTTGGGGACAACCCACTTAACACTATAGTGGATCACATGAGCAACGACCCCCGCTTTGAGAGCTTGGGAGAAGGAGTCTGGGGTCTTTGGAAGTGGTCACATATCCCTGCTAATGAGGTAGAGGAGTGACCTGCCCCCAGAGAACCGGTTTCGAGGCACAGGTAGCCTTTGTGCCCGTTGGGACTGCTCATCTCGTTTCCAAGATTTCTTCTCGTCCCAACACCTGCTGAACGGTACCGTCCCTGTCCACTATCAACACCTCGAATTGAGGGTTTGTTTGCTCGAGTGGCGTATCGCTCCGCAACTCTCTTGAGACATCCCTTAGTTGCGGGTCGACGCGGATGGCAATCCGGGAGCCGTCCGGTGACCATGCCGCCACCGTGTAGGGTCGCTCATCTTCCAGCAGCCGTCTCAACCCCGTCCCGTCGGGACGTACAAGGTAGACCGAGTTGGCCCAGTGATCTCTGAGTCTCTCTCCTACGATGAAGAGAATCTCGTGACCGTCTGGAGACCAGTTGACGTGCGAGATTGTAACCGGGCCCGGGAACGCGTCGGTGGGCGTTATCTGGCTCAGGCGCGGGCGGCCTAGCTCGTCAAGCTCGGCCATGCAGAGCGTCGAGTAGGGGTCGTCTGATGGGTATCGTCGGGCCAAGGCCTTTCCGAAGGCGATCCGCCGCCCCTCGGGGGCCCACGACGCGCCGGTGGTGACTACAGTTACCCCGCGCAGGCCGAAGCCATTCTCCTCCACTGTGAACAGGAGCGGCCTACCAAAAGGCCCGCCCCTTTGCACGTAGGCAATGCGCTCACCATCTGGAGACCAGGTGGGGAGCACAGGAGCAGCCTCATAGAGCCAGTTGAGATGGGGTGTCAGAATCCGCGGGACACCGCCATCCGCCTCCATAGTGTACAAGCGGCCGCTCGGATACCTTAACGAAATCGCCGGCCGAAAAGTGAAGAATGCTATTCGGGACCCGTCGGGCGACCAGACAGGGTAGTTGACTACGTCTACGCCAGAGTTGGTCACTATCTCGGGGGAGCCCTCATCAACATTCAAGCTGGCAATCTCATAGTATCTGTATCTGTATAGGGGAGGGACAGCTTTGCAGGTGGAATAGACAAGGGTTGAACTATCGGGCGAGAGGTCAGCGTGGAATCCCGCGTCCATAGCGGACCCAGGGTTAGCGTCGACCAGCAGGCGAGAGCCGGAGCCATCCGCGCTCGCGAGATAGATGCCGGTGCCCATTATCTCACCCTCCTTGGGCGCGTTGAGCATCAGCCTCTTGCCGTCGGGCGTCCATTCGATGAATTGGTTGGAATACCCATCCCTCCATCCACTCAGGCCACTTGCCGGACCGTGACCGCATTTAGAAGAGAACGAGTCGCCGTACATTGGTGGCTCTGGGCCTACGTCGGTGGGCGTGGAGTCCTCCAACACGTCCGCCTGGGTGCATCCTGAGGTTAGGGCCGGCCGCATATACCCAGTTATCGGTGGGCTCGACGTTGGACCGGCATCGTTCAGGCAGGCCGCAATAGATGGCACCAGCAGCACGATGGCCAGCAGCGCCCGCAGGCTCGCTGCACGCGCCCGTTTGAAGTCGCGTATCCCAAGCATCAGACGCATAACCGCACGCCTCATGGGCTCACCTCAATTACATGCCAGTCTTCTGCCTCTATACTGAACGCTTACATTTTAGGTTGGCTAACGCTAGCATGTGGGCGGGTCAGGCGCAAGAGGGGCAAGCAGGCGCTCTAGGCCTGGCCTCATTTCAGGGCCCCGCGTACAGCTCTGTGTCCGGGTGAAACTGGAACCATCCGAACCAGAACGACATGTGGGTGGGTATCCGCGCCAGCCTCTCCGACTCGTCTGCCATGTTAACCAGGAACTCCTCGGTCACCTGCCACGTCCCGCCGTCGGCGTCCTCTATCATGGACGGGATGCCAAGCTGACCATCGTCGTCGCTCGGCGCCAGCCTGAACGACCTGCCGCCGCGGTAGTAGGCTCTCGCTCCCTGGCTTGTGGCCGACGCTAACACCAATATCTCCTCGCCCCCCACCACGTCGTTTACTATGCGGCTCCTCTGCAGCGCTACGGAGTAGTAGGCCTTGTAGCTACCGTTCAACTGGACCCCTAGCACGACACCCTTTGTCGGGAGCAGATTACTCCGGTCGGGAACAGGGAACATCGCCTGAGGCGAATTGAAGTAGTCGTAGTAGATCGCCGTCGGGTTGTCCTCCGGGGCGTAGAATCTGTTGGGATAGATCCCCGTATCCAGGTCCAGCACAGTGGTGTCAGGGTGAAGCTCCAGCCACTCCTCCCACGTCGTGAGAATGACCGGGAAGAAGTCAAGCTTTATCCCCGAGTCCCATAGCGGCCCTATGACTGGCTCGCTGGTCAGCTGGTTCCAGAGCGAGTTGGTAAGCCGGTCGTACATGACCTTGTTGCTTCGGTACAGCATCCCGGAAGTGCCGAAGGTGGTTGGCTGTCCGTTGATCTTGGCGGAATACACGATTCCGGTACCGCAGAGAGTTCAATAGGCCAGGGCGATGGGTTCGCCTCCCAATACGTCGTTGGCCATCTCATGAGCGTTCACAATGCGGAGCGGGTATGCCCTGTGCTCCCCGTTGATGGACACGCCGAAGACGCGGTCGCTTGGCAGCAGGTAGTCCTGCTCGTCCGCCGAAACTACTGGGGCGTTTTGCAGGTCCGGAATTCCGTCAGGCACGACTCCTCCCCACACAATTTCGACCACGTTGATCCGCGAGCCCTGCGCCGCCGGAGCCAGGAAATCGCCGAACCTGGGATCTAGCTGGTTCATGAGTTGGACCTTCCACTCCACGTACCTATCGGGGGGACGGTAATCGTCAGCGTTCTTGCCCAGCCACTCCATCCACACATGCCAGGCACGCGATGAGATCCCCAACTCATGGCCGGTTATCACAGCGATGGCCTCATGAGCCTTCAGCCCCAGTTCCCCTATTCCCCAGAACCGGAGCATCTCGATCATCACCGGGACCATCGACTTGTCGTTGTTGGCGATAGCTAGTGTGATGGCCTCCCGAGTGTCGTCGAATTCATCATCCAGGCCCGAATAGAACCGGAACATGTTCTCGTTGGAATCATAGGCAGTCGTAGGTAATTGAATAGCCGTCGGGGTTTGGGTAGGTGAGGCTGTCGTGGCCTGAGTAGGTAGAGCTACCGGGGTCTGGGTAGGTGAGGCCGTTGAGACTTGAGTAGGTGAGGCCGTTGGCGCGCCCTCAGTTGGTCCGGCCGGCTCTTCCGTAACCGCGCAGGCCACGACAACAACCGCCGTAAACCCGGCCACCAGCAGTCCAAGATGACGCAGGAGCTTACTCAAATGGCTCCTTTCTGAAACGTTCTGACCTGTCCCCTACCCTGCTATCAGAGCGTTCCACCGAAACGTTCGCATTACGGCGCTTCCATGTCCATAAAGGTGGTTTGCTGTAACGCAGCAAAGACTGGACTGATTCAAGCCGCCGTCGCTCCATCGGCAAGTCCAGTCGCTTGCCGGCGTAGCATAACGGGTGGTACGACTGTGAGAGAGCAGGTCAGACCCACTGAGACGCCGGCCCAATGCAAATCGGGGGCGCTTATTTCAAATATAGCTGCTTAACTACTCCATCCACCAACGTCCCCACCACATGCTCACCCACCGCTTTGAGGATACGCTCTTCGTCCCAATCATCACCCAAATCATAGGAATAACTCTTGTAATCTACGGCCGGTTCCGCTTCAAACGCAAACACATTTTCCTCCAGAGTCAGCTCCTTATTGGTTGTATTTACGCTCATTAACGTCCCAATTATTCCTTCCTTACTTGCCATCCAGTCCTCCTCTTAAATTCCGTCCTTCAGCCAAGTATAGCGCCCCGGCGCCCACTTTAGGCAATCGAATTATGAGGCGAACCCAGAGAATTGGGCAGGTAGCTAAGGTGGTTAACTGCTCCTGGAATGACAGGGGGGAAGGAAGGAGCAGGCAACGAAAGAGAGTCGCAGGAAGCATAGTCCGGCGTTCAAGGCCAAGGTGGCGCTGGAGGCAGAGGAGAGTGCGGCAGAGATAGCCAGTGGATATACTCCTCCAGAGACAACAAGGAGTTGGCTGAAAGCTACGACCGGCGGTCAAAGAAGTATGAGTCCACCAGGCGCGAGTATATTAAGGTCATGGTCGACTAGGCGCTCCTAATCGACCACGATCTGGTACACCCACACACGCGCTAGCGCTCTCGTTCGAGCCGGTCTCAGAAGTCTGACGCCATCTTCCCCTGCTCCAAGGACTACGGAGGACTACTGGAGAGGCAGAGGTAGGACGCGCTCATGGCCGGAGCGTAAGCGCATATCGCTGTCTCGGCCTTGACGTTGACCTGCCGCGCTCCTGCCGTTCCCCGGAGCTGCTCGATGCCGTCGATGTACATCGCGGTTCGCGTGCGTCCGTTCCCGAGGTTTCCCCCGCCGGAGAGGAAGGGATGCGGCCCCTCAACGCTTATGTCTCCTTTGACAAAGTCCTTTGCGTCCCCTTCCTTCACCCCGTGCCACTGGAAAGCCTCCAGGGCAAGGGGCATAAAGGGCGAGAACCCGTCATACGGGTTGAAGATGTCCACGTCCTCCGGTCGGAGCCCGGAGCCCTCATACACCATCCGGGCCACGTTGTACTTACCCTCCATCCACTCGTCCAGGGTCATATAGCTGCTTCTGGCTGTTCCGCCTCTTCCCTGGTTGTGGTTCAGGACATAGACCGGTTTCTGCTTCATGTCTTTGGCGCGCTCGGCGGTGGTTATAATAAAGGCTCCCGCGGCGTTCACCGGCCGATCGTAGTCCCATATTCTGGCGGGCCAAGCTATGGGTCTAGAGGCCAAGTAGTCCTCCAATGTAACTCCGGAGGCGCCGTTGGTAGCATAGAAGCCCCATGAGTTCATGAGGCCGTTGCGATGCTCGGTGAGGATCAGAGGAGCCATGAGATCCTCCCAGGTTGTGTCGTACCTCTCGCAATACTGCTGTATGGCGATAGTGCCATCGATCTGCAGGGACAGGACGTTTGCGCCCCAGGGAAAGGTCCATTGGTTAGGGCCGCGTGCGTAGTCCTCCGCGTTGTCTCCTCCCCGTCGATAGCGTCCTTCAAGGTTGTTCGCCGTGTAGATGTACAGGGCGACGTTGCACAGGCCGTCAGCCACAGCCTGGGCTGCCATTCCCAGCCCCTCGCCGATGTCCGGGACAACCTCCGGCGCATACGTGACGTTGCTCAGCTCCGGCATATTGTTCAGCATCCACTTCCCGGACACAGTGGTCAGGCCGTCTTCGGAGTCATAGGGTGGCGGAAAGTATGGCCGGTAGGGGCCCCAGCTAGCCGCGCTGCCGCCGTTGGCGCCTGCCATGTTGTTTGGGCACTGGAGAAGGCCGTCCACCTCCTCAGGCTTTACCCCTGCGTCCTCCAGGGCGCGCTGAGCCGCCAGAATGCAGAAGGCGCCCAGGGTCCTGTCCATGGACATGCCGTCCCACCGCCGGTCGACCGGCGACATGGCCCATCCGGTGATGGCGACTTTACCCTGGTGCGGCCACACTCCCAGCCCCTGCTGGTCTCTTCTCCATCCGGTTCCTTCTGTCGTCATGGTTCACCCTCTCTGGTATATAGAGTTTGTATGCATAGACCGGTCTAGCCGGTCAGTTTCCATTCGTGGATCAGTTGACCGGGAGCAACCTCCTCAAAGGTGACCTCTACCGGGGCCCCTATGGGGACCTCTCTCACCGGAACACCTGGGAGATTGGAGTAGAAGTTGATACGCGGGTCATCGTCCAGCGTTATGAAGGCGAGGTTGAAGGGCTGATCAGGAACGCGCCGGGCGAGATGGATGTCCCGCATGACCACAAAGGTTGAGATATGCCCCCGCCCGCTTGTCTCCTTCCACTCCAGCGTCTCAGAGTCGCAGTCCTGGCACTTGGGCCGCGGCGGATACTGCAACGCGTTGCAGTCTTTGCAGCTCTGTACAACCAGCCTCCTCTCGTTGACGGCGTCCCAGAACGGCTTGCTCAACTCATCGGGCGTCGGGATGAGCTTCGGCATTTCCTGTCTCCTTTCCTGTCCTGCAACATGTTTGATTCGCTTACGGGGTTTACCGGACATCCTCTTCGCTAGCTGACGAATAGTGGGTTCGCCTCTTCCCAGTCAACAATGCGGCGCCCGTGATAGTCGTCAATCTGCTCGTTGCTATAGCCAACCTCACTCATGATCGCACGCGTATGCTGACCCGGATAGGGCGCAGATCGGTAGCTTCCCGACATCTCCGAGAAGTGAACAATGCCCCCGTTCCGGATGTACTTGCCGAATCGCGGGCTCTCATCCTCTACCTCTACAGCCAGGCCATTGTCCGTGGAGTGGGAGTCGTCCATGAAGAACTCCTCGTCATCGCTGTGGGACACCCGTACACAGGCCACGTCCTGCGCTGTAAGAATCTCCTCCCACTCAGCGGCCGTGCGGGTGGCGAACAGCTCTGCCAATTGCCCAATCAGCGCTTCATCGTGGGCCATGCGGGCCGAGGCTACGAACCGCGGGTCACCCAGCAGGTCGGTGCGCCCCACCGCGTTGCAGAGCTTCGCCCACTCTTCCTCGAACAGGCAGGCAAGAAATACCCATCCCTCACTGGCCTGGTACAGCCGGTAAAGGGCGTGCAGGCCGAAGCACTCGGCGTCCGGGACGGCATAAGGGGGGCGCCCCGCGTAGTCGTATGCTTCGTCGTGGTTGGCCCAGGCGTTGGCGCACATCATTGTTACCTGGATTGCCTGCCCGCGGCCGGTAAGCTCCCGGTCCCACAGGCCCAGCATGATAGCCGTTGCCACGCCCTGGGACGAGTTGGGGTCGGGATTGCCTTCGTTGGCGCGCATCATCCGTCGCGATGTCTCTTTAATCTCGTCCATCGTCATTGGCTGGTAGGTGGGAGGCGGCATGGCGCGGCCCGCCTGACGCAGCGCTCCACCAAATAGCGCCCCGGGAAGGGGGTGGGCGCCTGGGCGCCGTCTGTGGGGGCCGGTGGCTCCATACGCCCCAACGTACACGTGCACCAGGTTGGGGTTGATACGCCGGCATGTCTCGTAGTCTATGCCCAAACGATCGGGCACCCCGGGCCTGAAGTTGTGCAGCAGCACATCCGCCTTGGCAATCAGCTTGTGAATCAGGTCCCGACCTTCCTCGGTCTGAAGGTCAACCCGGATGCACTCCTTGCCGGAATAGGTCCTGATGTTGTTCAGGTTCACTGTGCCGACTCCGGGCATCCCGCGCCCCGGGGTAGCGTCTACCTTTATCACCCGCGCCCCCAGGTCGGCTATCATCACGGCGCCGTAGGGCCCTGCGATGACCGTGGAGAAATCGAGAACCGTGATGTCCTCCAATGGATGGGTCGGCGCATGGCGCTTGTCTCCATTGCTGCTGCCACCCGCTACGGAGAGCGCTTCCAATCCGGCCATCTCGGACAGCGTCTCTTCTGTATGTTGGCCCAGATCCGGGGCCGGCCCACCGACCTCTCCTGGGTTGTCTGCAAGGTCCGCCAGCAGGCCGACTATCTTCATAGGACCTACCCTTGGGTCGTTTATCTCCACCACGTGCCGGTTATGGACGAACTGCTCGTGCTTCATCGCCTCCACAGTGTGCAGGAAAGGCTCCGCAGCGATGTCGCCATCCTTCACGTAGATGTCCATCCACTCATCAAGGGTCTTCTCCTGCATGCGCTCCAATATGAGCTCTCGCAGGGTCTCCTGGTTCTCCGGCGTCAGGCTGGATGTGTTCTTGAAACGCTCGTCATCCAGGACCCATCCCAAGCCGATGACCCGGAGGTGGGCGTGCAACAGCCGTGGACTGAACTGTATGTTGGCATGCTGGAGCCAGCGGCCGTCCTTGGTCCGGACAGGGATGTATCCCAGGTTGGGCAGCGTCCGGGCGTTCGGCAGCGCAGACGGGAACCGCTCCGGGTCCTTGCGAGTAAAGAAAGCGTTGATCTGGCGGCCACCGTAGTAGGGGATCATCCCCTGGAGTAGACTGGTCTGCACCCACTGGCCGCGCCCCGTCTTTTCCCTGACGCGCAACGCGGCCAGGATGCCCCGCACGGCAGCCTGGCTTGAAGCCCAGCTTGCAGTCTTCACTGCAACATACGTAGGGCCGTCCCGGAGGGTCTGGCCCGCGAAGTTCACCATACGGCCACTCTTGGCTGCGACTATACCCTCATAGCCTTTCACATTCTTAAATCGTCCCTTCTGGCCAAACCCGGTAATGGAACAGTACACCAGGCGAGGGTTTATCTCGGCAAGCGTGTCGTAGTCGATCCCCAGTCGACGGCTCTCCCCGGGCCGGGACGACTCTACCAACACATCGGCCTGCCGCGCCAGCGCCGCCGCCTGCTCCCGGCCCTCCGGCGTCTCCAGGTCCAGGACAATCCCCTTCTTGCCGCGGTTCCACGCCAACCAGGTAGGATTGGAGCGGAATGGGTTGCCGGTTGGGGGCTCCACGATGATAACGTTAGCGCCGAAATCGGCCAGAACCGCCGTTGCCAAGGCGCCTGGCATCCCCTGGCTGAAGTCCAATACAGTTAAGCCACTACATGGTCCCGGCATAGCTCCCTCCTCTCACTAGAGACACCGAAGCGCCTTAGATTTCGCAGGACAGGGGTCTGCTCGGCTTCGTCAAAAAGCTGATCAATCTGCCGCTGAATCCGCTCTGTGACTATAGCGCTCCCACGATTTTTGGCGATCGGGATGGCATTATTCTACCATTGGCGGAACGAGAGTCAAGGTTAGCGAATCGTAGGCTCTGTTGACAGAGGAGTTAGCTCAGGGAAGACTTGTATAGCGTACGGCGCCGCCGTACACTATACAAGCATGATCATCCGCTCTGTCCGGCGTAGGGGGTTGCGCTGGCTGATAGAAGATGACAACTCACGTTTTTTGCAACATGACTTGGTAGACCGGGTGCGGAAAATCCTTACGGTATTGATCCTGGCTGAATGACATAGACAGCTTTATCGCAAATGCTCCTGGCGGCTGGCGCGTCCATCGGCTCTCAGGTGACTGGCATGAAGAATGGAGCGTTTCGGTATCCGGCAACTGGCGGATCACATTCGAAGAAGAGGACGGCTGCATAGACCGCTTGAATTTGGAGGACTCCCACTAATGGCTACCAACGGCATCAAATTGAACATGACCCCTTCCCATCCTGGCGACTTCATACGCACGGAGGTTGTTGGAGAGTTGGGCCTGACCGTGACCAAGACGGCCGAGATACTGGGCGTCCGCCGGGCGACGCTTTCGGCCCTGCTGAACGGCAGCGCTTCGCTATCGCCGGAGATGGCCTTGCGCATAGAGAAGGCTTTTGGAGTGAGCATGGACATGACGCTGCGGATGCAGGCCTGGCACGATGCCTCGCAAATGCGCGCCCGCGCAGACGAGATCAGCGTCCGGCGCTACCAGCAGGCCTGAGCGAAGGTCTCTTTCTGTGAGCTGCTGCATCCCGTCCCTGTAACGCCAAGGGAGGCGGGCCGTCCCGGCCACAGGGCGAGCGCCTCTCTCCGAAACACTCCCATATTATTTGATGGGCTATTAGACTGTCAGTGCGGGACAGCAGATTTTCCATCCACCCGTCTTTCCATTGGGAGCCGCCGGGTCGGATGGCCCCGCCGCCTCTCCTCCTCATGGACGCCCGCGAAAGCGGGCAGACGACGTTGGGACGCCTTGCCCGCTCTTATGGTACGACAGGACGCTCACCACGAGCGGGCAAGGACACTCCCCTCACCCCCGTATCAAGTACGGGGCAGGCTACGAGCGCGGTCGAAGGTCGTGAGCGGAACCCTGCCCTCGACTTTGGCCGGTTCTTGGATTACAATCCAGAGGCTGTAGAAGCTGAATTAAGGCGGTAGGCCCCGGACCTCTGTTCCGGATAGATAGCAGAGACAGACTTAAGGAGGTGAACAGTGCCAGTGGAAGCACAGATGGCTCCGGATTCGATCTATAGAAGCACGGAAGGGTTGGGTGTCTGGGAGCATAGAGGGAAGGTGGCGGCCGTAGGCATAGGAATCTCTCCCACCGCGCGGCGCTGGGACGAGACCGCCGATACCAGCGTGGGAGCGTGGACCATCCTCGCTATACAGAGGGCCATAGAGGACGCCGGCGTCTCACCGGATCAGGTGGACGGGCTGGTGCTCACTCCGGAGACCTCCACAGGGTCTCCCTGGCCCGCGGACAAGCCCATTCCGGAGGACTTCCTCAATACCTATCAGTCCACGGACGACCCACTGGACGGCGTTGCCAAGCTGAGCTCAGAGTGGATTCTCAAGAACATGCCTGAGCTGACCAACATCAAGTTCGTCATGTACGCCCCAATATGTATGTCCAACGCGCTGGTGGTCGCCGCGCAGGCCGTGGGCGAGGGCCTCACCAACACCTGCCTTGTGGTGAGGGGCTGGCACAACTTCGGTGGCCGGTACTACGTGGGACAGGGGGAGGCTGCCGGAGAGACCATCGGAGGGCCCGGCAAGTGGACCGGCATGTGGGGCACCGTGGCCTGCTACACAACGGCCATGATATTCGAGGCGTACTGCCGCAAGTACGGCAAGAGCCACGATATGATGGCGCCCTTTGTGGTGAACTCAAAGCGGAACGGCCTGCTGTTCCCGGAGGGGTTCTGGGCGCAGCACAGGCCGGAGTCTCTGACCGTTGAAGACTACCTGGCCGCCCGGTGGATTGCCAAACCGGCCAACCTCTTTGACAACGACCTGCCCATCTGCGTTTCCACCGCATATCTGTTCACCACCGCCGAGCGGGCCAGGGACATGAAGCAGAAGCCCGTCTACATTCTCAACCACGTGAGGACGCTGCCCGCGTCCCGGAGCGTGGTGCCCACGCTTGATGAGTGGCAGGACGCCAGCGACAGCACGGGCCGGAAGCTGTACGAGGGCGCAGGGATAAGCGCAAGCGACCTGTCCTTTGAGAACATGTACGACGGCTTTACCTTGTTCCATCAGTTCCACCTGGAGGGGCTGCGGTTTGCAGGGGTACAGCGCGGTGAGGCGCTGGACTTCTACCAGACGGACATAAGCATAGAGGGGCCCAACCCGGTGTCGCCGAGCGGCGGGAACGCGGGGAGCGGTCGTACGCGCTTCTGGCTGCACATGGACAGCATACAGCAGTTGCAGGGTAGGGCTGGAGAGCGGCAGATAAGGAGGCCGGCTGAGGTCGGCGTCTCCGGCGCGTTCATGCCGGACTTCAGCTACTCCGTGGTCTGGGGAGCCAACCCAGACTGAGCCGCCCGGAGCGCCACGCCATTCCTGCGGAAGCAGGAATCCAGGCGCCACGTGATAGCGCATGATAGACCCCTGCTTTTGCAGGGGTGGTCTGGTGGAGCGCCACGCGCGAATGGCTTGGAACGGCCAACCGTCCATGCCTCAACCTGTAGGCCCAGACGAGCCCCTGTTCGTAGAAGAGGGGCTCGTCGCGTGTCTGGATGAGGCGTGAGAGCGCAGTCCGCCCCTGGCGTGGGCGTTAGACGGCCGGGATTGGCGCTGCCTGGTCGGCGTTGCCCTCTCCCCTTATCCGCTCCAACTCTGCGTCCGGGTCGTCGATACCCAGGTTCTCCATGGCGCGGCGTCTGCTCTGTATCCCCGCCTCCACCAGGGTCTGCTGCTCCCTGACCAGCCGGTTGCGGTCCTGCGGCAGCAGCGGCCCCCACACAACGCGCTGCTTAACCGGCAGGTACTTGACCCCGGTGCGCTTTTCCAGTATTCGCAGCGTCATCTCGTTGCGCTCCTTGTAGGCGGTGGAGCGGATGAGGCGTTTGCGGCGCACTCTTTGAAGCATGGGGTTCATCTCCATCTCCAGGGCCACGCCGGAGAGGTTGCGGGGGTTATCGCCAAAGCTGATCCTGGGGGCTTCCGACAGGTCGTGGAGCGCGCGATGTATGACGTCTATGAAGTCCACGTGCAGCTTGACGCCCCCGCCTTGAAGCAGGTCCAGCAGGTAGGCTCTGGCCCGCTCCGGCAGCTCCCACACCGCTCCGGGCTGCACGGCAATGTCCTCGGCGCGCTCCACCCCTTCCAGCACAGCGATGGGGTTCCCGGACAGCTCCAGGATCATGGATAGCTGGGAGACGGCCCTGTTCAGCTCCCGTGACGGCTCAACAATGGGCGGAATGTCCGATAGGCCCCAGAACTTCTTGGGTTCCCGCAGGTTGGGGAATATGACAAAGGGGATGAAGCCGTACGGGTTGGCCCTCTCCTGCACCAGTGTATCGTCCACCCACAGCCGGAACTCCCTGCGGGTCCATGCCTCAACAACGGTTGCCTGGCTCTTCCTGCTCCCCGGCTCCGGCGGCTTGACGCCGTAGAGCGTCCTGGCCTGTTCGGGCGAGAGGTAGTATAGGCTGGCCACCTGCCATATTCGGCCCACGTCGTCCGCCACCCACCAGGCGAAGAGTCCCTGGACATCGGGCGAGCTGATCCTCACCCGTCTCTCCTGGGAATCCCAGACCACCTTGTAGCAGCCGTCCCCCAGTATGGCGGCGTCCAACTCCGTATCGAAGTCCAGCTGATCCAGGTGGTTGGCCTCGTGTATTTGGCGTAAAGCCTCCTCTGCGCGGCTTGCCCTGTCCAGGGCCTCGGCTGAGGAGTCGGTGGGGCCAATTATCAGGGACATCTCCGTCATCAGGTATGAGGTGATCTTGTCTATGAACGTGCGGGCGTAGTTGAAGGTGAGGCGTCTCTCGCGCCGGTGCGGCGCTCCTGTCCACTGCGCGCCGCCGTAGAAGGCCAGGTTTTCCCGGTAGCCCCTCAAGCGTTCGGCGTCCATGCGGGCGACCTGCTGGGGTAGAGGTATGTTGTTGTTCATAGTCTGCTCCTGAATGGGACTTGGCGTCCGGTCAATGTTGAAGGCCTTCCGGCAGGACATCCCGGGTGCGTACCAGGATGCGGTGGATGGTCCTTTCGCTCAGCCCGAAGTGCTGGGCAAGCTGGGGGACGGATTTGCCCTGGTCGCGCTTCACCTGGAGCACCTCTCTGTCCCGGCTTATTCGCAGCTCGCGGTGATACGTCACAGGGTCGTCGTACTTGCACCACGGGAGTGGGCAGCGCAAGCAGGATGGCGACACGTTGCAGCCGTCGTCCCTGTAGGGGTACTGCTCCGGCAGGGCGTCTATCAATGGCGCGTTCTTTCTTGGGTTCACTTATATCACACTCTCAGTACGGCTGCTTTCCAGTTCACGCGGGCGCTCGTCCTCGTGCGTAACGAGGCTGGTACTCGGCGGCCTTGACCAACAGGGCCAGGCTCATCAGAAAGTCGTCGTGCCCCTGGCGGGACTCGACGTAGAAGTTCATGGTCCGGTTGGCCCGCAGACGGCCGGTGGCCTGCTCCGTCTGCTTGCAGAACTCCTGGAACTCAGGCGAGCCGTCCGCCGCGTACACCTTCACGCGGCCGGAGTTCACCCCGGCCAGCAGGTCAAAGGCGAGGCGCGACTTGCTCTGGGCGGTGAAGACGAACGGGGCTGCCACGCCCTTTCCAAGCGTCTTTTCCAGGAAGCTGGCAATGCCCTGCCCAAGGCCGGAGGCGTCCACCACCACCCTGCGGCAGCGCCACAGGTCCCGAAGAACGTCCACAAGCCTGGGGAAGAGGGACGCATGGCTCTGCCCGGTCCACCAGTAGTGCTCCACGATTCTTATGGTGGGTTCAGGCATGAGCTCGGTGCAGTTGGTGAAGTCCAGCTCGCCGATGGTGACCACGGTGGAGTCCCGGCTGGGCATGGCGGCTCGCAGGTTCTCGTCCTCCCCCTCCGGGGCCTCTCCCGCCACGTCTACCCCGGCCACGTATATTCGCCCCTGTTCGGAGGAGCGGCGGCGGCTGTGCCGCCCCTGCATCCGGGCGCGCTGCTCAAGCGAGAAGAAGCCGTCTCCGCCGCTGACGGGTTCCAGGAGATACTGCGTGCGGAACAGAGGATGGCTCTCCCCCAAACGCCGTCTCTCGCCCTCCACGTACGTACGGTACAGGGGATTGTGGCCGGCGACCTCCTCCCAGTTCTGACGGAAGTGGCGTTTGACGCCGTCGCTGCGCTCCATGTCCAGGTTGGCCTGCTTCATCTCCTCCAGCAGGGTGTCCCCTTTCCAGGGAGTGCCGTACAGGACGGTGGTTACGTTGGTAGAGGCTCCCATTGGCCTGAACTCCTTGTAGAACTTGTCCCGGTCCACGTCTTGGGCCTCGTCAATCTCCATGAGGATATGGGCCGTGGCACCCACCACGTTGCTGGAGGGTTCCGCGCTGAGGAACAGCTGGCGCACTCTGCCAAGGCGAAATGCGTTGCCCTTCTCCGCGCTCCACAGCCCACCCAATCCCGCCTCGCTCAACCGCTCCTTCAGACGGGCCATGCTGATGCGCACCTGGGGGTCAAAAGTGGGCGCGCCCTTCACCAGGTTCCCTCCCTTGACCGAGAACATGGCTAGAAGGAGAACCTCCATCTGAGCGGAGAGCTCGTTTTTGCCACCCTGGCGAGCTATCTCCACGGTGAAGGTAAGCCCCCTGTTGTGGAGAACGCTGTCCATGACCGCCCTCCCGATTTCAACCTGGTACGGCCTCAGCTCAACCATCTTCTTGTTCATGTCTTCAACCCCACTCCAGCAGTCTCAATACAACCTCTACAATGACGGCCCCCGCTACCAGGAAGACCAGCCCGTTTACCCGCGTCTTCAGCTCGTCCACGGTCCGCTCCAGGTGGCCCATTCGCTGGTCCAGCAGAGCGTCGAACGTGGAGGACGGCGAGAGGTTCACGCCGCGGGGCGATGGGCCGCGAAGCCGGCGCATGGCGTTCTTGAGGTCTTCACTCCCCATCGAATCCCTCCGGCAGGAGGACGCTTCCCACGCCCTGCAACACCCCCAGCATGCTCTGGTACAGGTCCTTCTCCGACTTTGGGGACAGCCTGTACTTGGCGGAAACGGCCCTGACCAGCATCCCTATCCCCTTGATGAGCAGCTCGATGTTTTCCGGCTGCTCCTCGGCCAGGCCGCCCAGGCGTACCCTGAGGAGAGCGATCTCCTCATCCAGGCCCTGGATCCGCCTTGCCCGGGACAGTCGCACCTTCTCCGCTTGAGACAGAGCCTCCTCGTAGAAAGCGCCAGGGCCGTCCGGCGTCTTGTTAACCCTTCGAGCCACCTTCCCCTCCTTCCAGGGACTCCACCAGGTGGTGGAGAGTATCCGGGGGCAGCTTGGAGGCCACTTGCACAAACCCCCTCAGCAGGCAGACCGCCACCATCTCCCAGTCCTGCTTATCGATTGCCTTTGATATGGTAGTCATAAGCGTTTCTCTTTACCTGCCCTCCTTGTAGTCTTACCTTCCACGGCTGTCGCCGTACCTCTGGCGAAGTATCATCGCCGTTATTGCCAGAGACGAGGCGAGAGTTATCAGTCCAATGGCGGCCAGCGGCCCGGAGCCGGTCGGATTGAAAGAGCCGTTGCCGAATGGAACGGCCCAGTACAGTCCCTGGAGAAGGAAGCTCAGGTTCACCAGCAGGAGGACGCGCGCGGCTATCTTCCTGGCAGGGTGAGAGGCTGAATAGCCGGCAAAGTAGACGGCGTTGAAGCCTCCCGATGCGGCGGTCAGCGTTCCCTGGATGGCCATCAGCGCCTGTATAGACTCCGGCAAGCTCCCCTCCTGTCACAGGTCTCTCCCGGGAGAAGAGTGACTGGGGGAGAATAGCACGAATGTTCTCCGACGGTCAATGGGAGGGTGACGCCGGTATCCTCAACAGATGTTGGTAATGGCGCACGCCGCCGCTCATATGGTTCGACAGGCCATCTATGAAAAGAGGGGTCACGTCGTCATGCCCGCGTTCGCGGGCATCCAGAGGGGTGAGGGGCCTCCACCGCCCCAGCCCTGGATTCCTGCCTACGCAGGAATGACTGTGGATGGTTGCCCCGCTCATATGGTTCGACAAGCTCACCTATGAAAAGAGGGGTCACATCGTCATGCCCGCGTTCGCGGGCATCCAGAGGGGTGAGGGGCCTCCACCGCCCCAGCCCGGGATTCCTGCCTACGCAGGAATGACTATGGATGGTTGCCCCGCTCATATGGTTCGACAAGCTCACCACGAACGGGGAATCTTCCGCTCATCCTGGGTATGTCGAAGGGCGCGAGGGGAGCGGGGCGTTTGGAGGAGGGCCGGCGGGCGTGGGGGGCTAAGCGGCGTCCAGCCGGTTCAGCCTTGCCATCAACCTGGACTTCCGGCGGGCGGCGTTGTTCGGGTGGATTATGCCCTTTGCAGCCGCCTTGTCCAGGGCCTTGATGGCCTGGCCGGCGCTCGTGGAGGCAGCTTCCAACTCCCCCGCCGCTATGGTGTCCTGGGCTTTCTTCACGTAGGTGCGAGTGGCGGTGCGTATGGGTCGGTTACGCTGGCTTTTTCGCTCTACCACTCTGGCGGATTTTTCGCTAGGCAATTGAGTTCTCCTTTAGCTTGTGGTCCTTGAATTTGGATTGATATGGCTCTCCTCGTCCGGGGAGCTGCGCGTCACGGAGAACACGCCCCCCACCCCTTCCAGACGAGAGAACAGGCGGCTCAGCTGCCCCACTCCGGTGGTGTAGAGGGTCAGATAGAGGGATGCGCTGTTGTCTTCGTGCTCGGTGGTGATAACAGAGGCAATGTTGACCTTCTCCTGGGAGACCAGGGTAGTTACGTCCCTCAACAGGCCCACCCGGTCCCATGCCTCAATGCGGAGCCGGACGGGATAGAGCTTCTGGCCTTTGCCCCAGTTCACGCCCACCAGCCTTTCACGCTCGGTCTCGTTGCGGACGTTGTGGCAGTCCGTCCTGTGGACGGAGACCCCCCGGCTGCGGGTTATGTAGCCCACAATCTCGTCCCCGGGGATGGGGTTGCAGCATTGCGAGACCCTGGTGAGCAGGTCTCCCACTCCCAGCACCTCTATGCCGGAGGAGGGCCAGGTAAGAATGTGCGCGGGAGCGGGTTCCACGGGGGACTGTTCCTGCTGGGCGGCCAGCCTGGCGGTCACCTGCGAGATGCTCACAGTGCCGTTTCCCAGGGATGCCAGCAGCTCCGCGGCGGTCTCGATCTTGAAGAGAGCGGCGACCTCTTCCACCTCCGTCTTCAGGCTGAGGTGCCTCAACTCCCTTGTCAGCAGCTCCTTGCCCCGTTGGATGTTGGCGCTTCTCTCCTGCTTTCGGAACCACTGCCTTATCTTCTCGCGGGCGCTGGCGCTGTTGGCGTAGCCCAGGTTGGTGTTGAGCCAGTCCAGGCTTGGACCGCGTTCCATTTTGCTGGTGAGGACCTCCACCGTATCGCCGTTGTTGAGCTGGGTGTACAGGGGCACCAGCTTGCCGTTCACCTTGCCGCCAATGCAGCGATGCCCGAGGTCAGTGTGTATGCGATAGGCAAAATCTATGGGTGTTGAACCCGCCGGGAGCTCCCTTATGTCCCCCTTTGGGGTGTACACAAACACCTGGTCCTGGAACAGGTCCGTCCTGACCGTTTCCAGGAACTCCTCCGCTCCAACAACCTCCCTCTGCCAGTCCAGGAGGTGTCTGAGCCAGGACATCTTCTCCTCAAAGTGAAGGTCTTTTGCCTGCCCCTCCTTGTAGCGCCAGTGGGCGGCTACCCCGTACTCGGAGACCTGGTGCATGGCGTAGGTCCTGATCTGCACCTCCAGCGGCGTGCTCCCCTGGTGCATCACCGACGTGTGGAGGGACTGGTACATGTTGTCCTTTGGCGTGGCTATATAGTCGTCAAACTCCCCAGGTATGGGATGAAACAGGCCGTGGGTGATTCCCAGGGCGGTGTAGCAGTCCTGCACCTCCGGCACCAGGACCCTCAGGGCAAAGAGGTCGTATATCTGGCTGAACTCCTTTCCCTGCTGGGAGTACTTCTCAACCTTCTGGAAGATGCTGTAGATGTGCTTGGGTCTTCCCACAACCTCGGCTGCCATCCCTGCCTTGCTCAGTTCCTCCCTCAGCGTCTGAGATATCTGGACTATGTACTTTTCTCTCTCCGCCCGCTTGGTTGTCAGAAGGCGCGATATCTCCCGGTATTTAGTGGGCTGCAGGTGGCTGAAGGCCAGGTCCTCCAGACGCCACTTGATGTCCCATATGCCCAGTCTGTGGGCCAACGGAGCGTAGATGTCCAGCGTCTCCTTGGCTATTGCAATCCTCTTCTCCGGAGAGTGGGCCTTGAGGGTCTCCATATTGTGGAGGCGGTCCGCCAGCTTTATCAGGACAACCCGAATGTCCTTTGCCATTGCCACCAGCATCTTGCGCAGGCTCTCCGCCTGCCCCTCTTCGTAGCCGTATGGTCGGCCATTGGGAGAAGACATCAAGTCCATTTTGCTCAGCTTGGTAACTCCGTCTACCAGCAGGCTGACCTCCGGGCCGAACTTGCGCTTGATGTCCTCGTAGGAGACGTCGCAGTCCTCTATCACGTCGTGGAGGAGGGCCGCCGCCAGCGTGGATGCGTCCATGTTGAGGTCTGCTAGGAACAGGGCTGTATTGATCGGGTGCTCTACGTAGGGCTCCCCGGACAGCCGCTTCTGTCCCTCATGCGCCTTCCAGGCGAAGTTGTAGGCGTCCTCTATCAGCCCAACCTTGTCCAGAGGCAGGTAGCTCTTGGCCTTGACCAGAATGTCTTCCATGCTATCTACACGTCCCCGCCGATACCGGCTAGTGAGAGTATAGCGAACCATTCGACTTCCTGCAAATGGAGACCTTTGTATGGTTGGTATCTTTGCAAAGAAGGCGCCCCGCCGCCATTGCCGCGGAAGCAGACCCTTGCATAACTCTGGGCGTCATACGTGAAGAGACGCTCCAACTGTCATTCCGAACGGAGCGCAGCGGAGTGAGGAATCTAGAGGCTCACATCCCCCACAAGGGTTCCTGTGGCTGGAATCCTCCCATGACTACGGCGCAACGTCTTAGATTCCTCGCTGCGCTCGGAATGACATCAAATGGAGCGTTGAGGCAGTTACGCAAGGGGCTGCAAACGCGACAATACTTCTTACGAATAAAATTATCCACTTGAAGCTGGAACGTCATTCATATACAATCCATCAATGCGCATCTCGGACAGGGCCGAATAGCCGGAAAGGCGGACCATGCAAGAGACAACCGGCATCCCGATGATAGAGGTGGAGAACCTCACCAAGTACTACGGAGACTTTCCGGCGGTTGAGGATATCAGCTTCACCGTGAACAAGGGTGAGGTACTGGGCTTCCTGGGTCCCAACGCCGCAGGCAAGACCACCACCATGCGCGTCCTCACCGGCTTCATGCCTCCCACCTCCGGGTCCGCCAGAATAGCGGGCTTTGACGTGGTTGACCAGTCGCTGGAGGCGCGCCGGCACATAGGGTATCTCCCAGAGACTGTGCCCCTGTACACGGAGATGAGCGTTGTGGACTACCTGGATTTCATGGGGAAGATACGGGGCATGGACAAGCAGTGGCGGCGGCGGCGCATTGGCGAGGTCATAGACATATGCCGCTTGGGAGACTATAGGTCCTCCCTCATAGGCAAGCTGTCCAAGGGCTTCCGTCAGAGGGTGGGTATAGCCCAGGCCGTCCTCCACGAGCCGGAGGTGCTCATATTGGACGAACCCACCATCGGCATAGACCCCATTCAGGTGGTGGAGACCCGCAACCTGATCAAGGGGTTTGGAGGAGACCACACCGTCATCCTCAGCACTCACATACTCCCAGAGGTGAGCATGGTCTGCCAGCGCGTCATCATAATCCATGAAGGCCAGGTTGTAGCTATAGACAGGCCGGAGAACCTGTCCGAGCGGCTCAGGGGGACGGAGCGCCTTGAGGTGGACATAAGGGGCCCCTCCGCCCAGGTGATGTCGGCCCTCAGAAACATCCCCGGCGTTCAGGACGTGGCCCGTATCGACAGAGACGGCGTGGGGATCTACAACATTGAGACCACCAGCGGGGCGGACCTCAGGGAGGAGATATCCAACTTGGTGCTTCAGCAGGGTTGGGGCCTCCTCAGATTGCAGCCCATACAGATGAGCCTTGAAGAGATATTCCTGCGCTTGACGGAAGCGGACCAGGCATGAAGAACACCTTGACCATAGCCTGGAAGGAGACCAAGACGTACTTCGTCTCTCCTATGGCCTACATTATCATGGCGGTATACGCTGCCCTGGCGGCCTACTACTTTGTCACCAGCGTCAGTGGAGTTCTGCCGGAGGCCACCATACGCGGGTACATAGTGCCCAGCACGTTCATCTTCATCCTCCTGTCACCCATCATAACCATGAGGCTCCTGGCGGAGGAGCAGAAGCTGGGGACGCTGGAGCTGCTCATGACCTCCCCGGTGCGTGACTACGAGATTGTCATGGGGAAGTTCCTGGCCTCCATGGCCAGCCTGCTGTCCGTCTTGGTTCCCACCATCTACCTGGTGATCCTGCTCACCTGGTTCGCCACGCCGGACGTGGGGCCCATCCTGAGCGGCTACCTGGGATTGGTGTTCTTCGGCATGGCCACCCTCTCAGTGGGGCTGCTCGCCTCGTCCCTGTCCGGGAACCAGATAGTGGCCGCCGTGCTGGCTATGGGTATGCTCCTCATCCTGTCCATTGTGGACCTGGCGTCCTCCTATGCGGGCGGCATATTTACGGACCTGGTCTTGCAGATCTCCATAACCACCCATCTGGAGAGCTTCGCTCGGGGAGTGGTTGACACTCACGACATGGTCTACTACCTCATCTTCACCACCTTCATGCTGTTCCTCACCATCAGGTCCCTGGAGTCCAGGAGGTGGAGATAGCCATGCGGAGCGACCGTCGTAGGGAGCCACGCGGGCGCGCAAGAGAGGAGCCGGAGCCGCAGCGTCGTTTCAACCTGGAGAAGCTGAAGGATACGCTGGTGGACGCGGGGCCTATCCTGTCGCTGTCCGGGATGGTGATACTGGTGGGCGGCTTCGTGGTGTGGCTGACCATTCGCGAGCTGCGGGGGCCGGCCCAGGTTCTGATAGCCCTGGCCCTCCTGATGCTGATCACCTCTGTGGCAACCCACCTGCCCACCGTGAGAAGCGCCGTCATGGCTCGCACCGGGCGGTACGCCGCCAACACCCTGGTAATGGTGAGCGCCCTTACAGCCATACTGATCCTGCTTGGGTTCATATCCTCGCAGAACGCCTACCGTCTGGACTTAACCGCCACCAGGCAGTTCACCTTGGCTCCACAGACCCAGCAGATACTGAATAATCTGGAGGAGCCGGTGAAGGCCACCATCTACTCCAGCCCGCAGGACATCCGCCAGGAACGAATCAAACGGCAGGCCGACGACTTCTTCTTCGAGTTCAACCGGCGAAACAGGCAGTTCACCTACGAGTTCATAGACCCGGACCTGACACCCTCGCAGGCCAGACGGGACGGAGTCACCGAATACCCCACAATTGCCTTCAAGGCCACCGACTCCGATCGCAACCCATACCTGGTGACGCCGCTGTTCTTTGGAGAGGACTTCACACTCTTGGAGCAGGACCTGGTGAGCGCTCTGCTGATAGCTACCGGCGAGCAGCAGAAAGTGGTCTACTTCACCACCGGCCACAGCGAGCGCAACACCGGCGACGCAAGGGAAGACAGCGACGGCTATGGCCTGGCCCGCGCCGGCCTTCTTGGGGACAACTACCTGGTGCGGACCCTGAACCTTAAGGAGGTGGAGGCCATACCGGAGGATGCTGCGGTCCTCATTTTCGCCGGACCGCGCAACAGCATCCTACAGGATGAGCGGGACATGGTGGAGGAGTACCTTATGGGCGGCGGCAGGGCCCTGTTCCTCATCGATGACGCGGTCAACACTCAGATGAACAAGCTCTTCAACAAGTGGGGTGTGAACCTGCCTCAGGGCAACGTTGTGGACTTCGCCAGCTCCACCGTGGCCGACCCCAGGAGCCCGATAATACGGCGCAGCGCCTACGACCCGGACCATCCTGTGACCAGGCCCCTGGACGACAGCTTCTTTACGGAGGCAACCGGCATACAGGACATCATAGAGAGGGCCCCTGAGGGCGTGCCCCCCAATCCGGATGAGCTGAATATCGCCCACACAACCCTGGCCGTGTCATCCGTCTTCAGCTGCATAACCGTTGCCAGCGATGTCTCCGATTGCTCCGAGGAAGGGGACATCCCCGGTCCGTTCTCGCTTGTAATGGCCATAGAGGCCATAGCCACCGTTGGAGAGGAAGCCCCTGAGACGCTCCCGGGGGAGGACGTGACCATTGCCTCTATGCTGGTCTTCGGCGACTCCGACTTCGCCTCCAACAAATTCTACTACGCCCTGAACAACAGCGACTTCTTCCTCAACGCGGTGGACTGGCTGGCCGAAAAGTATGACCTTATCTCTATACGCGCCAAGCCCCAGGCCTTCCGCCTGCTGGTCATAGACCAGAGGGAGTTCGATTTCATCCGCTACTCCAGTTGGTTCCTGCTGCCAACGGGCCTCATGCTCCTGGCAGGCATTGCCTGGTGGCGAAGAAGATAAGCTAGCCGTGAGTATCCGCACCTCCATCATCCTGGTCGTGTCCCTCGCAATGGTCGCGGGCTGGGTCTTCTTCGTCCAGCTCAACAAGACACCGGAGGTTGAGGAAGAGCCGCCCTGGTTCTACAACGTGGATATGTTTGACTTGGCCCGAATATCCATCCAAGACGAGGGAGAAGAAGCAGTCTTCTTCCTTGGCGATGACGGGACGTGGCATCTGGACGCGCCGGACGGCCTGCCGGTGGGACGAGACCGATGGGGTGGCGTAACGCTTCTCGTGAGCGGACCCAAGGTCCGACGCGAGCTGGTGGACGCCCAACCCGCCGACATTGAGCAATACGGTCTGGTCTCTCCTTCTTCCAGGATCGACATAGACCTGAAGGACGGAGAGTCCATCAACGTGCTTCTGGGGCTGCTTACGCCGGACGGGCAGAACGTATACGCCCAGGTGGATGGGTTCCCCCAGGTGTTCACCGTCTTCTCAGGCTGGGAGGAGAGCCTGACCAGCCTGATCACCGAGCCTCCCTATCCGGAGTGGTATTACAACGTAGAACCGGCCACCGTCACGCAAATCGACCTGATTGCCAAGGTGGGCCCCGTGTTCCTGATAAAGGATGGAGACGGGTGGCGCTTCAATGACGAAGAGCAGAGCGCCGTGGACGAGACGAAGATGCCTTCCCTGCTGGCATCCCTGGAGAAACCGGCCCAGACATATGTAGCCGACTTCCCCGCCGACCTGGCGCAGTACGGCCTGGATGAGCCGCTTCTGTCCCTCTTCGTTGAGGTGGAGCGTCCTGACGAGGAGGGGTTCACAGTCATATCCCAGGCCCGTTTCGTGGTTGGTGGACTCACGGAGGACGGGACGGCGTACTACGCCCAGACTC
This sequence comes from Dehalococcoidia bacterium, assembly GCA_965263185.1. Lineage (GTDB taxonomy): Bacteria > Chloroflexota > Dehalococcoidia > Lucifugimonadales > UBA2985 > JAPPHY01. Next base: position 1,006,386 of record OZ253588.1, read on the forward strand.
AGCGGGGCGAGTTCGCCATACCGGACGTTTTCAAGATAGACGCCGGCTGGGTAGAGGGTATCCAGGCCATTGCGGACAACCCTCCGTATCTTGACGAGCCCGCTTAGGAGCGCCGAGGAAGACCTTGAAGGCGGACATCCTATCCATTGGCACGGAGCTTCTCATGGGAGAGCTGGTGGACACCAACTCCTCCTACCTTGCGGCGCAGCTGCCTCCCTTGGGGATTGAGTTGCAGCGGATTACCCAAGTCAGCGATGACCTGGACGCGCTGACGGAGGCCCTTCACCAAGCATTCCAACGCTCCGACCTGGTTCTAACCACCGGCGGCCTCGGCCCCACGGATGACGACCTCACGCGGGAGGCCATCGCCCGGCTTGTGGGTGAAACCCTGTACGTTGACCCCCGGTCCCTGGAGCATCTGCGGGACACCTTCAGACGGAGGGGGGCGTCCATGCCGGAGGCCAACGTCAAGCAGGCCAACCTCATCCCCTCTGCAAGGTCAATCCACAATGAAATGGGCACAGCCCCCGGATGGTGGGTGGAGACGGGGGGAAAGATACTGGTCGCCATGCCCGGGCCGCCCGGCGAGATGCGCCCAATGTGGGAAACCGAGGGGCTGCCCCTGCTGCGCCTCCGTTCCACCGGCGCCGTCATCCTTACCAGGAGCTTCAAGACACACGGCCTGGGGGAGTCGGCTATCAACGAGCTGATTGCTCCACTCTTCCACCTCCCGGACGTGGCCCTGGGAATGTATGCCCAGGCCCAGGGCGTCCACGTGCGAATACGGGCAAGGGGGCAGGACAGCGATGAAGCCCTGAGACTGCTCTCGCCGGTGGAGGCGGAGTTGAGGCGCCTGCTGGGAGACTACATATGGGGCGTTGACGACCAGGCCCTGGAGGAGCAGGTGGGGGGAGAGCTGGTGAGGCGGGGACTCACCCTGGCCGTCATGGAGTCCTGCACCGGCGGGCTCCTGGCCCATACCATAACCCAGGTTGCAGGCAGCTCCCACTACTTCAAAGGCGGGATAGTGTCCTACTCTGAAGAGGCTAAGATAGCCGCGGGAGTGGACCCCGCCCTGATACGAGAGTATGGAGTGATAAGCCCCCAGGTGGCTCAGGACATGGGCAGAGCGGTCAGGGATGGAATGGCGGCGGATCTGGGGATAGGCATCACCGGCGTCGCCGGCCCGGGGGAGTTGGAGGGCAATCCAGTCGGCACGGTCCACATAGGGCTGGCCCATTCGGGAGGCGTTCTCCACGTCAGCCGTCGTTACCCAGCGCAGCGCGCCTTGGTCAAGCAGAGGGCTGCCACGCAGGCGCTCATAGAGCTCTGGGGCCTTCTGGGCTGGATTGGGGAGAACGGGGAGCAGGTCAAAGGCTGAGGGCGCGCCGCCCTCGGCGGGGCGTTACACGGTCAGCCGGCGGTACAGGGAGGGCAGACGCCTTGGCAGGGAGTGGATATCCGCCAGCACCTCATACCCCATGTCCTGGCACATAGCCCTCAGGTAGTCGTGGCCTTCCTTGTCCACCGTGAGGCAGAACGTGGTGATCCCCTTCCTGCGGGCCTCTATGAGCGCCACCCTAGTATCGTGGATGGCGTACTCCTTCTCCACGCCCTCCCGGCTGTACCCGCGGTCCTGGGGCCGTCCGTCGCTGATGAGGACGAGGAACTTGGTGCGGGCCTCCAGCCTGTCCAGCTTTGTCACGGCGTGGCGAATTGCAGGCCCCATGCGAGTAGCCTGTAGCGGGGACACCTTGTCTATCCGGCGCTTGACCTTCTCCGACATCGCCTCCTGAACGTCCTTGATGACAAAGAAGTCTACGTTCTCCCGCCCGTATCCGGAGAAGCCGTAGATACCGTAGGTGTCGCCAATGGTCTCCAGCGCGTGAATGAGGAGGACAAGGCTCTCCTTCTCCAGGTCCACTATGCGCTTGTAGCTCCGCCGCACACCCTCGCCGCGACGGCTGCGCAGCCAGAACATGTACTCAAGGGGGTCGTCCGGCGCGTCCCACTCATCTGCTAGGCGCCGCGACTCATCTATGGCCTCTGCGGTGGAGGCGCTCATGTCCATCAGGAAGACCACCGCCACGTCTCTCTGGACCTTGTTGCGGCGCAGGTAGACCTTCTCGGAGGGGGAGACCCCGGAGCGTTTGTCGACCATCGCTTCCACCACGGCGTCCAACTCCAACTCGTCGCCGTCCTGCTGTCTCCTGACCTTCTGCAGGCCCTGCGGCAGCATCAGCTCAAACTGGCGGCGTATCTGCGATGCCAGGGCCGCGTAGTCGTCCAGGGTTGTGCTGAAGTAGGACGAGTCCCCTTCCGACATCTCCTTCTCTCGCAGCAGGCACCAGCGTGACCGGTAGTCGGACATCCGGTAGTCCCACTCATCGTAGAGGAAGGATGCGGCCTCCTTGATCTCCAGTGGTCCGCCCTGCTCCTCTTCGTCAAAGGATGGGTCGTAGGCCATGCTGCTCTGCTGAATGGCTCCCTGGGGGGCCCCCTTGGAACCCGCCTCCTTGATGAGGTCCGTGACAAATATCCCCTGGCGTTTCATGTCCGCCGCGTCTATCTGGTTGACGGGTTGGTTTGCCTCGGACAGGATCCTCTCCATCTCACCCTTGGATATGGTCTCGCCCTTGGCGCCCCGCTCCCTCTGGGAGTCCCGCAGCATGGAGACCACCTGCATTAGCTCCGGCTTGAAGTCTCCCCTGTAGTCCACCTGTGGCGGCGACTGGTAGGGCTGCTCGTCCCCCTCTTCCCCGGACTGCTGGGACTCCATGAGGTCTTTGAGCATCTGCTCCCACTCCTCCTCGCTCATTCCTTCCTGCGGCTGCTCATCCTGGAAGTCACCCTGCTCCCACTCCTGCTCTGGGACGTCCTCATTGGGAACCTGGGATATTATTTGGTAGAGGCGAATGGTGGCTTCTGCGCTGTCCTCCACCAATGCCTCAGGATTGGACAGCGGCTTGACTATCTCCCAAAGCGCCCTTGCCCACTTGGAGTAGCGCTCCGGCACCATCAACTCCCTGCCCTGCTGAAGGCTGAAGCGTATCAGCAGCTCCACCAGCGCCTCCCTGGCCGGCATGTCCTCTATCTGGGGGCGCTCCGACAGAGATAGCCTCTGCACGTTGGTGTACGCCTGTCTTATGCCGGGGTACTCCAACTTGACCCGGTGGTCCAGCCGGCAGTCCTCCACCGCGGTGAATATGTCCCTGGCCAGAACGCCGTCTACGAACATGGCAAAGAAACGCTGTATGTCCGCAAGGCCAACGGCAGGCCCATCCTCTGCGCCGTCTTCCTCGGCGACATCATCCGGTACCGGCAGGGCAAGCTGGCTTCTCATGTCCGAGAACTGAGTCGCCGGAGTATCGAAGGAGAACCGGAAGCTCTCAAACTCCAGGTGGCCCACCTGGTGCGTAGCCACCACCTTGTACCAGTCGAAGTTCTCCTCCTTGTTGCTGAACCGCTCCGCTACGGGCGGAAGGTACACGGTGGCCCCCTCTGCCATCATCTTCTCCAGGGCCACCCATCCCTTGCCCTGGGACTCCGACTCGGCGATGGCAGCGATCTCCACGTCCAGAGCCGACAGGGCGCGGCAGTAGAGACGCATTACGTCTTTGACACGGCCCAACTCGACCCCCGTAGAGAGCTTCTCCAGCACCTCCTCTGACTTGGAGGACTCACCCCTGAAGAAGGCTGCGCCTCCCTCGGGGTTATCCGCCAGTACTGCAACACCCGTTTCGTACCATGACTCCAGCTGGTTGATGCTCACGCGACGGAGCGCCAGCGGCACCCCCTTGATGTAGTCCAGGACAACGCCGGAGTTGATCTTTGACAGGGTATCCGCCATGTTGAGAATGTGTATATGGACGTACCCCTCCACCTGTCCCAGCGCCTCTGAGCTCTCCCGGAGGAAGGTCGGCACGTTTATGCCGCTTCCCTCGGCAATGCGCCCGGCCAGCGCAAGATACCTGGAACGCTCGACCCGCTCAATTCGAGACAGGGACTCCACCACTGCCTCCAGACAGCCCGTGGCCTGCTGCCAGTCCTGCTTCACTATGACCGAGATCAGGGACAAACAGGACCTGGTGTCTTCTCTAAGGGATGGCAGGACGTCATGGGAAAGCGAGAGGAAGGCTAACGCTTCATCCACCGACCTTTCGGCTATGGACTCCATCAACACCACCAGGTGCTGGAGCTCGCTGAAGGATAGGACGCTAAGCAGGTCGCCGCTGACCTCAAAGTACCTGGCGCTAAGCGCCCCGGCCCTCCGGCCTTTGCTGTAGAGTTTCTTGCCAAGCTGCGCCCATTCCGGCACGTCCCAAGGCTTGAGAGATCTGACTATACGGGGGCTTGCCCTGAAGTAGGCCGCTGAGACCGTCGGGGATTCCTCGGCCAGGGCGTTGCCCCAGTAGCTCCACTGCTTGAGGTGGACAAAGGGAAGGGCCTGGACTGCGGCCGGGCTTGCTCTGAAGTACTCCTTGGCTGCCTCCCAGGAGCGCCCCGCCTGCTGTGCTATGGTCAGGCCGGAGTCCACCCAGACCGCAAGTTCTTCCTCAGTAAGCGTTTCTGAAACGGCCTCCCAGGCGTCCCTCAGAGCCTCATTGAGCTCTTTGGGAAATCGTTGGAACCTTTCCTCGTAGCTTGATAACGTCACTAGGTCACCTATTACGGGCCGATCCCCGCTCCCCACGCGCAACGGCGCGCCTGTGAGGGCCGGGGCTGGAAGCCATCTTTACCCTGATTGCAAGGGGCTTGACGCGGACTGGAATCTCCCCTGGGCGAGTAGCTGTCTGTCCCAAGCTACTCGAATATAGAGTGGATTACCTCATCGATGCTGCGCTGTACCTGGGCATCGTCGGTAAGCGCCCAGGTTACGGCAACCTGGCACGCCCTGCGGGGAGCTATGCCGTTGTCGATCAGCTTGCCGGCGTATATCAGCAGGCGGGTGCCCACACCCTCCTGCAGGCCGTGGTCCTTGAGATTGCGCGCCTTCTCGCCGAGCTTCGCAAGGGAAAGAGACACCTCCGGGGAGGCTCCGCTCTCGTGCTGTATTATCTTTGCCTCTTGCTCCGGTGGAGGGGAGTTGAACTCCATAGCCATGAAACGCTGACGTGTGCTGTGTTTCAGGTCTTTGAGCGCGCTCTGATAGCCTGGATTATAGGACAGGACCATCAGGAACCCTTTGTGAGCCTCGATGACCTCTCCCCGCTTGTCGATGGGAAGCAACCGGCGGTGGTCGGTGAGGGGATGGATCAGGACGGTGGTATCCTTCCTTGCCTCTACCACCTCATCCAGGTAGCATATGGCCCCTACCTTTACGGCTCTGGCGAGGGGGCCGTCCATCCACCGGGTCTCGTCCCCTTCCAGGAGGTATCGGCCCACCAGGTCGCTGGCGGTGAGGTCCTCGTGGCAGGCAATAGTCATCAACGGGACGCTCCTGGGCGACACTTTCCCGTTTCCCTTGCCCCTGCCCTTGGTTATCCTGGTGACAGGGCGTCCCAGGCGGTAGGACATGTACTCGACGAATCGGGTCTTTCCCGTTCCCGTGGGGCCCTTGAGCAGGACCGGCATCTGCTGCGAGTACGCCACCTCAAAGAGCTCTACCTCATCGCCCACCGGCAGGTAGAAGGGCTCCTCTTTGATCACATACTCCTCGGTCCGGTAGGAGGTATACGTATCTTGTTCAGTCATTGTCGCTCCCCGCAAGGCCTCTGTCTACGAGCCGGTCTTCCCACAATGCCTCAACCTTGCTCTGCAGAGCCTCCATATCTCCATCGTTTTCCACCACAACGTCGGCGTGAGTCACCCTCTCCTCAGTGGACATCTGGGAACTGATACGGGCGCGCACCTGGTCTTCAGTGAGGTTGTTGCGGGCCTGTATCCGCCGTATGACGTCCGCTTCCGGAGCGGTGACCACCCAGACCTCATCGGCTGCGTCCGTCCAACCCGCTTCTATGAGCACCGCGGCATCCAGCACAACCACCCGGGTGTCTGCCTGCCTGTGCTCTTCGATGCTGTCCGCTATTCGCTGCCTGATACGAGGCCAGGCGATGGCGTTTAGCTGTGCCATGGCCTCTGGGTTGCCGAACACCTTGCCCCCCAAGGCGCGCCGGTCTACCTCTCCGCTGGGCAGGAGTACGTCATCGCCAAAGGTTTCAACCACCTCTCGAAGACCGTCCGTGCCGGGTAGATACACCTCATGCCCAAAGCTGTCGGCGTTCAGCGTCTCAGCTCCCAATTCGCCCAATATGCGCGACACCTCGCTCTTACCGGAGCCAATGCCGCCTGCCAGCCCAATAACTATCATTTTATCCCCTCTGTCCTCTGACACACTAAGGGGAATTCTATACGTAAACCCCCGCATTAGCAAGCCTAAAGTATTAAGGAAGCGCAACTTCAGAGGCGGAAAGGGATGAAGCGGCGTACCCATTGAGCAAGAGCTGTAGAGAGCGCCGGGAATAAGGTATGATTCAAGTTACGGCGGGGATACAGTACTGCTGTCTGACATGACCCAACTGATTACCGATTGGGTAACCGAGCGCATGCCTTGGAGGTAGATCGTAAACATCAAAACCGCATCGGCGCTCACTCTCGGTATCGTCGTGTTAGCAGGAGGCGCACTGTTCTTCTGGCCGGACCTCGACGATGAGCCGCAAGTCAGCGCGCAGGAAGCGGTGGAGAGGGCTTGCGCTGATACCGTAGACCTTGATTCCTATGACCTGCTCACGACTATGAAGATTGAGCAGGACGGGCTTGCCTTGGATGGTTCGCTGACTTTGAAGGTTAGCGTTGAGGGGAAAGATTTCCAAATGGAGAACATCGACCCGGAGGGCAGGAAAAGCGAGGCCATAAGGGTTGACGGCGTGGATTATGAGAAGCCGAACCCCTGGGGTGATGGGTGGGCAGTCTCAAAGACTACGTTTGCGGACGTGACTGCCTTTCTTGGTCATCTTGGCGAGTCCCCGGCGTGTCCAGAGTTGGGGCCCGTGACTCGTAAGGGGGAGGAAGAGATAGACGGCGTGAAGGTAACAGTCTACACGGCCACAGATGCGGCGGGACTGGACAAGGCGGCCCTGGAGAAAATGGATACCTCTTTCGATGGTGAGAGACACGCCAAGGAACACAAGTATTGGATTGACGAAAGTGGGTTGATGGTTCGGTACTGGGAAGATAGGTACACCTTGTCGCAGTATGAAGGGAGTCGGGCGTTGTTGCGGTTTACCTTCACCACCAAGATTTCAGGCGTGGGGGAAGCCAACACTATCACCGCGCCAACAATACCCCAGCCATGAGCATCAAAATCGCATCGGCGCTCACTCTCGGAATCGTCGTGTTAGCAGGAGGCGCACTGTTCTTCTGGTCGGACCTCGACGATGAGCCACAGGCCAGCGCACAGGAGGTGGTCGAGAATGCCTGCGCCGACTTCGGGAAGGTGGACTCCTATGATTTGACCTCCAGGGTGGTCTCCTATGAGACCATCGGCAACGGGCCGGAGGAGTTCTACGGTGAATGGACCGGCAAGGGAGAGTTCGACGGGGGCGACTATCATATCGCGGGCCAAGAGGTAGGCGGCGATAACAGCGAGGTCGCCCATATTCGCATTGGGGACGTGGGCTATAGGAGGCTTACTGAAGAGGGGAACGTCTGGAAGGAATTGGACCGAAAGCTCGGCGACTGGACCGCGTTCGTACAGGGAATGGGCAGCAATCCCCTCTGTCCCACCGCGACAGACTACAGCGACCTGGGCTCCACGACGCTCAACGGCGAGGAGGTCAAGCGCTACACAGACGCGCCCGTGACCGGCGGCCAGGCATACTCCCTTGAGGAGCTCAAGGAAATCCCCGCGGATGGCGAGGGAAGGCGGAACACTGTGGAGTTCTGGGTGAATAGCAACGGCGAGCTCGTGCAGGTGTACGGCACGCTGTGGGGCGGCTACATAGAGGACGACGTCCCGGTCCGCTATCGAATCACGCACACGACCACCTTCTTCAACCTTGGCGAGCCCAACGTCATCACCGCGCCGTCTTTACCATAGCTGTTCTGGTACGGCTCCAGTGCGCCACAGGGCGGGGTTGTCTGTAGGGGGCGGTTCGCGAACCGCCCCCTACTTTCGCTGTCCACATTGTTGGTAGCCTAACCCCCAAGAACCGCATATAATGCACCCATCAACTGAGGCTGAGAGAACATGCCAAACAGACTCATCAACGAAACCAGCCCCTACCTGACGCAGCACGCCAACAACCCTGTGGACTGGTATCCCTGGGGAGAGGAGGCCCTGCAGAAGGCCCGCGAGGAGGACAAGCCCATCTTCCTCAGCATCGGCTACTCCGCGTGTCACTGGTGCCACGTCATGGAGCGTGAGTCCTTCGAGAACGAGCAGATAGCGCAGGTAATGAACCAGAACTTCATCAACATAAAGGTGGACAGGGAGGAGCGACCGGACCTGGACTCCATCTACATGGGCGCAGTGCAGGCCATGACCGGCCGTGGGGGATGGCCGATGTCGATGTTCCTGACACCCGCAGGCGAGCCTTTCTACGGCGGCACCTACTTCCCCCCGGAGGACCGCCACGGTATGCCCGGCTTCCCCCGAGTCCTCCTGGCGCTCGCCGAGACGTACCGGACCCGCCGCGCCGACATCGCACGGTCGGCTGAGGAGATAACCTCGCACATACAGAGGGCAGGCCGTTCCATCCAGGGCGTCGAGCCTCTGACCAGGGACATCCTCCACGCCGCCTACAACGGCCTGAAGGGCAGCTTCGACCCGGAGAACGGGGGCTTCGGGACGGCCCCCAAGTTCCCCCAACCTATGGCGCTGGAGTTCCTGCTCCGATACCACTTGCTTGACGGGGAACCCCAGGCCCTGGAAATGGTGGAGGCAACCCTGGGGCGCATGGCGCGGGGTGGCCTGTACGACCAGCTTGGCGGCGGATTCCATCGCTACTCCACAGACCCCTTCTGGCTCGTTCCACACTTCGAGAAGATGCTGTACGATAATGCCCTCCTTAGTCGCCTGTACCTCCACGCCTACCAGGCCACGGGCAACCCCTTCTACAAAGGCGTTGCGCAGGAGACCCTGGACTACGCGCTGCGGGAGATGACCCACCCGGAGGGTGGCTTCTACTCCACCCAGGACGCCGACAGCGAGGGAGAGGAAGGCAAGTATTTCGTCTGGACGCCTGCCGAGATAGAGAGGGTAGTCGGCTCTCAGGACGCCGCCCCTTTGCAGAGGTACTTCGGGGTCACGCACGAGGGCAACTTTGAGGGACGCAACATACTTCACACGCCCGCCACTATCGCCCAGTCCGCCCATGAACAGGGGCTGTCCGTAGAGGCGCTTGCTGACGCCGTGGACCTCGGCAGAGGACTGCTGCTGGAGGCCAGGGGCAAGCGAATCCCTCCGGCCAAGGACACCAAGATACTCACATCCTGGAACGGCCTCATGCTCCATAGCATGGCCCTGGGCGCCGCCGTTCTCCACAGGAAGGACTACCTACAGGCGGCGATTGCCAACGCCTCCTTCATTCTGCGCAATATGCGGGACGGCCAGCGGCTGCTCCGCTCATACAAGGATGGCGAGGCCAGGCTGAAGGGCTACCTTGAGGACTACGCCCTGCTAATCGACGGCCTCATAACGCTGTACGAGGCCACATTCGACCACCACTGGCTCAGCGAGGCCGACGCCCTGGCCCGCCAGATGATAGGGCTGTTCTGGGACGATGCGGAGGGCGTGTTCTACGACACCGGCCTTGACCACGAGGCCCTGATAGTCCGCCCCAGGGACTTCACCGACAACGCCATGCCCTCCGGAAGCTCCGTGGCGGCGGACGTCCTGCTGAAGCTCGGCGTCTTCATGGGAGAGCCGGACTACACCCGCAAGGCCGCCTCCTCGCTGAGGTCGGTGCGGGAGTTCATGTCCCGCGTCCCTGAGGGCTTCGGGCGCTGGCTGGAAGCGCTTGACTTCTACCTGGCGTCGCCCAAAGAGATAGCCATTGTAGGGTCGCTGGAGGACTCGGACACAATGGCGCTGCTGGATGCCATCCACAGCCGCTACCTGCCAAACAAAGTAGTGGCGGGCTTCGATCCGGCGGTTCCCGGCGCAGGCCAGGACCTGCCGTTGCTGGAGGATAAGGTCATGCAGGACGGCCTGCCTACCGCCTACGTCTGCCAGAACTACGCCTGTCAGAGGCCGGTGACGGTGCCGGCGGCGCTGGCTGAGCAGCTGGCGCCTTCCGCCGATACTGGTATGGGGCCTCTGACTATCCTGTCGTAAACGGGGTAAGGGTGGCCGTTAGCCCTGATACGCCCCGCCCACGAGCTTAGACCCTTGACCCTTTTGAGCCTAGAGGGTTGGGGACCGCCCGCGCATCAGGCAGGCTCGGCCGATTCACCGGTGTAGAACGCGGTCGTGTTCCTTGCCGCCGCCCGCGCGGCGTCCGGTTCCTCTCCGGCATCGATCGCCGCCTGTGCCCACGCCTCGCTGCTGCCTGCGATGAACGCCTTGCCTTCCGGTGAAGTGGCGAATTCGACTTCATCCGGCGTTGGCTCAGTCGCCTGCGCGATATGTATTGCGAGTACCATGAGACCCAACTCCCAACCGACGCCTACTGCGCCCGGCCCGTACTCTCCCCAGTGTTCCGAAAGGAGCGCTGTGTGCGTGAGTGTTAGCCGCGCGTTGTCGGCTCCATCCTCCGAGAAACGCGCCTCCACCCAGCTGACGTCCTCACCGAACTCCCATGTTAGCGCAAAATGTGATAGTGGTTCGCACGCCGTGATCACGCCGCCCGCGTTGCCTTCCAACTGATAGCGGCCACCGGCTTCAAGCTCACCGCTGACCGGCAGAAACCAGCGCGGAATACGCTCAATGTTCGTCGCGGCGTCCCACAAGTCCTCAACGGTTGTTGCGTAGCTGCGTGTCAGAGTGACCGCGCGAGCGGGTTGTCCATCGCGCTCCGTCGATGACACTGAGCGGTCTACCGCGTTGAGGTGATTTTCGACATCGAAAGCCATGCTATTCGCGCCCGAGGTCGACTGCTACGCCCCCTGCCCCGCGACCACCATCTCTACCTCCTCCATAAGCGCGGAGAGCATCTCCGATTCCTCCACTATGCGGGACTTTTGCCCCTTGCGGAAGATGATGGCGCGGCCCACGCCGGCGGCGATTCCCACGTCGGCGTCCTTGGCCTCGCCCGGGCCGTTCACCTCGCAACCCATCACCGCCACCTTCACGTTGTAGTTCTTGGCCTGTAGAAGCTCGTCAACCGTGTTCGCCAGCTTTATCACGTCCACGTCGGCGCGGCCGCAGGATGGGCAGGCAACCAGGGTTGTGCCCTTCTCCCGCAGGTTCAACGACTTCAGAATCTCGTACCCGGCCGCAATCTCCTCCTTGGAGTCCGCGCTCAGGGACACCCTTATGGTGTCGCCAATGCCCTCGTAGAGCAGGTAGCCCAGTCCCACGGCGCTGCGAATGGAGCCGGCCTTGGCCGTCCCCGCCTCTGTGATGCCCAGGTGCAGGGGATAAGGAACCATGTACGCCAGCCTGCGGTACGCCTCAACGGTGGTGGGCACGTCAAAGGCCTTCAGGGAGATCTTGATGAGGTCAAAGTCCAGGTCTTCCAGGACGCTTATCTCCCACAGCGCCGTCGCCACCATGTGATCGACTACCGAGAACTGCCCCTCAGATGCCTCTCCGGCCTTGGCGAGCTTGTTCACCCCGTCCGTGTGCCTGCTCAGCCCGCCGAACTTGCCTATCTGCCCCACCGGGGGAAGGCTGCCAAAGTTGACTCCAATGCGTATTGGAATCTGCCGCTCCTTGGCGGCGCGCACTACCATCCCCACCTTCTCCTTGTCACGGATGTTCCCCGGATTGAGGCGAAGCCCGTCCACCCCTGCCGCTATGGACTCCAGCGCAAGCTGATAGTGGAAGTGAATGTCTGCGATGACAGGTATATTGACCTGCTTCACTATCTCTCTCAGGGCCAGAGCCGCCTCCATATCGGGGACGGCAGGCCGAATGATGTCGCACCCAACCTCCTCCAGCTCCTTTATCTGGCGAACCGTGGCCTTCACGTCCCGCGTGTCCGTCTTGGTCATGGACTGGACGGTTATGGGTGCGTTGCCTCCCACGGTGACGTCGCCTACCTGTATCGGCTTGGAAACACGTCTGAGGTTCATTTGGAACGCCCCCCTTCCCATTGCGGATAGCTATCAGCCTACCCCAAATCAGGCTTGAGAGTCAACCAACAGGCGGGCGCTGGTTATGGCAACGCTGGTTGGAGTACCACTCCCATCCCGGCATTGCCCCGGAATCGCTGCTCAGGTGTCATTCTGGGCTACGCCGGGGGACTTCTGCACTTCTCTCGGGCAAGGCCAAATGCTTGCCAGGGTAACATACCGGGTGGTACACTTTTGGGCGTCAGGTCAGGCCCGGCGTGGATTTCTGCACTGTGGCGCGCCACTGACTTGGGTACCAGAGCTATCTACCGTGCTTGCCGCACAAGCCTACGAAGCCCTTTACGGCGTATCCCGTCTTGTGATAAAAGCATCTAAATCGAGCTTTGTTCGGAGGAGTGTGCACGATGAATGTCATCTGGATTGTTGCGGACACCTTCCGCCGGGACCACATAGGCGCTTACGGCAATTCAACGATCAGAACACCCTCCCTGGACGCGCTGGCGGCCAAAGCGGTCCGGTTCGACCGGCACTATTCCGCCGGATTCCCGACCATGCCCACCAGGGCGGACCACCAGACGGGGCGTTGGACAATGTCCTTTATGGGATGGCAGCCTCTGCCCGCGGAAGTGACCACGCTGGCAGAGATGCTGGCCGGCCGTGGCCTTCACACGGCGGCAGCGGTGGACACGCCCTACTATCTTAGGGACGGGATGAACTATGACCGGGGATTCCAGTCCTTCTTTATGAACCGGGGACAGGACACGCTCTGGTCCCTGATCCCTCAGCCTGGCTACCATCACGAGTCCATGGATGTGCGGGACGCATGGCGTTCCGAATCGGATCGGAACGCCCCCAGCACCTTCATGACGGCCATACAGTGGTTGCAGCGCCACTACAAGGAGGACTTCTTTCTATACATAGACACCTGGGACCCTCACGAGCCCTGGGACGCCCCTCCATATTACACGGAACTCTATTTGCCGGATTACGACGGCGAACTGGTGCTTCCCCTTTACGGGAACTGGCACGATGTGCCGGGATACGGGGAAGCCACGCTTCGCAAGGGCCACGCCACCTATTGCGGCGAGATCACCATGGTCGACACATGGCTGGGCTACCTGCTGAAGTCGGTCGAGAACATGGGCCTGACGGATAGTACAACGGTTATTTTCACCACCGACCACGGCTTCTATTTTGGGGAACACGGCGGCCTGTTCGGCAAGATGAGCTCTGGAAAGTCGCCGGACGGAACTCTCCGGCCATACGGAGAACCCGGATCAACGTGGACCTACTCTCCCCTGTTCGAAGAGCTTGTCCACATCCCGCTTTTGATAAAAGCCCCCGGACTGCCACCTGGAACATTCCAGGGCCTGAGTTCGGCGGTTGACGTCATGCCGACCGTACTGGACCTCTTGGGAATGGAGATTCCGGACTCTGTTCAGGGCAGATCTCTCGCGCCCGGGATGCGAGACGGCGCGACGCAGGGAAGGGAATTCGTTGTCAGCAGTATTCCCTTCGCCAACCCCGGTGATCCGGTCCATTCCGTGGACAACCTGCTCCGCCCACTCTCGGATTATCCCGTCACCACGGTTACGGCCGGAGAATGGAGCCTGTTGTACAGCCCCGCGGAGGGCGTGTCGCAGCTTTACCATATACCTACCGACCCGAGCCAGCTGAACAACGTGATAGAGGCCAACAAGGACATTGCGGGAGAAATCCATCAGCTTTTGGTCCGGTTCATGCGGGAGACCCAAGTGCCGGAACGCCTGCTAACGCCTCGGTTGGAACTTCGAGTTTAATCTCATCGCCAGCCAGTGGCGTCTCCATCAGAACCAGCGCCTGTAAAGAATGCCGCGGGCGAGGAGGGGCGGCGCGTCACCCCAGGTCAATGGGTCTCGCTATATCCAGGTAGATACCCAGTAACCCCACCATCACTATGAGGAGGAAGACCGCCGCTCCCACCGGCATCAGCTTGCGCATGTCTGGCCGACGGCCGGTCACCTTCTCGTAGAGCGCCACGGCGAAGTGGCCGCCATCGAAGGGATAGAGGGGAATGGCGTTCAGTACGCCAACGAAGATGGCAATGTAGGCAATGAGGTCCAGGGTGACGCTCAGGCCCGCTCGCTGGCTGGCGGCGCCGAACTGGGTGATGCCTATTACACTCACGGGGCGGACCTCGTCCAGCGCCTCATCGTTGCTGAAGACCGCGCTTATGAAGACGCGGAAGTTGGTGACAAACCCCCAGATTCCCTCCACGCTTAGCCGGGTGAACAGGACCACGTCCCCCGCGGCCTTGCCCGCCCCCAGAATGGGGTTGTCCCGCCTCTTGGCTGTCGCCGGAGAGACCCCCAGGAATCCAACCTCCTCACCGGTGTCCGGATTGGTCCTGGAGGTTAGTGGGGCGGTTAGTCGGAGCAGGTCGCCGTCCCTCTGCACCGTCACTACAACGTCCTGGTTGGGGCTGTCTCTCAGGACCTCGGTCAGGTCTCCCCACTCCTCGATGGGTATCGCGTTGACAGCTACCAACCGATCACCCACCCGGATGCCCGCCAGCATTGCGGCAGTGGGCGAGCCGTCCTCGGTCTCCGCCACAACGTGCGCTATGTCAAGCAGGGGCCGCTCTCTATCGGGTTCCCCTACGACTACGTTGGCAAACCAGAGCAGCGCGAACGCAATGACAAAGTGGGTACCAATTCCACCCATGACCACCACCGACTTCTGCCAGAAGGGTTTGACCCTGTACGCGCGGGCTTCGTCTTCGGGAGGGATATCCTCCAGAATGTTCATGCCTACTATCCGGACGAACCCACCCGCCGGAATAGCCTTGATTCCGTACTCAGTCTCCCCGCGCTGGAAGGACCAGAGGGTGGGGCCGAACCCCAGGAAATACTTGGTGGCCTTCATGCCAAGGAGCTTGGCCGCTACCAGGTGGCCGCCTTCATGGGCCATCAGGATAATCGCAAAACCGGCTATCACCATGAACCCGCCTAGCATACGGCTCCTCGCATTTCCGGCTCAGGCTATCCAGGCCACGTACGGGCCGTCCTCCGAGCCCACGCGTCCGCTTCCAGGATGTCATCCCAGCCGGGGCTTGGCGCAGGGTCGTGTTTCGACAGGACCCACTCCACAAGGTTGGGGATGACGGTGAAGCCGATGGCGCCGTTTAGAAACAGCTCCACCGCAACCTCGTCCGCGGCGCTGAGCGCTGCGGGGTACGTCAACCCCTTCCTGCCGGCTTCCACGGCCAGCCGGAAGCAGGGGTACTTGGCCTCATCCAGCGCCTCGAAGGTCAGCGCAGCCGTCTCCGCAGGGTTGAAGCGGGGCAGGGCGTCGTTCTCTACCCTCCTGGGGTAGAAGAGGGCGTGCTGGATGGGCATACGCATGTCGGGAGGGCTCAGCTGGGCCTTCACAGAGCCGTCGGCGAACTCCACCATAGCGTGTATGATGCTCTGGTGATGCACCACCACGTCTATCTTCTCCCAAGGCAGGTCGAAGAGCCATTTGGACTCGATTACCTCAAAGCCCTTGTTCATCAGAGAGGCGGAGTCGATGGTGATCTTCCTGCCCATGCTCCAAGTCGGGTGCTTCAACGCTTCTTCCGGCGTAACCGCCGCCAACTCCTCCGGCGTTCGACTCCGAAGAGCCCCCCCGGAGGCCGTTATGATTACCCTGGACAGGTCCTTATCCTCCCCCCTCAGACACTGCCAGATAGCGCTGGGTTCGCTGTCCACCGGCAGAATGTCCACGCCGGAACGCCTGGCCTCCCCCATGATTATGTCCCCGGCCATGACAACCGGCTCCTTGTTGGCCAGAGCCACGGTCTTTCCCGCCCGGATTGCCGCTAGAATGGGCTTCAGACCGGCCTGTCCCACGCTGGCCGCCATTACTATGTCCACGTCAGGGTGGGATGCCACCTCCTCAGGGGATGCCACGCTGCACCCCTGGGGGAGCCCGGATGCCAGGACATCGATGGGGCCCTGGCAGGACACCGCCTTGGGACGGAACTCCTGCGCCTGTTGTCCCAGCAGATCCAGGTTGTAGCCCGCGGCCAGCCCGACCACCGAGAATCGGTTGGGGAAAGCGCGAACCACGTCAAGGGTCTGTCTTCCGATAGACCCTGTGGAACCCAGGATGGCCAAGCCTTTCACTTCACTATCCATATGAGGAAATGGTACACGACTACGATGACAAAGACAACGCTATCCAGACGATCCAGGACACCCCCGTGGCCCGGAATGATGCCCCCGGCGTCCTTCACGCCGGAAGCCCTCTTGATCATGGACTCCACCAGGTCTCCCGCCTGCGCGGAGACTCCCACCAGCGCGCCGAGGACGGGCGCCTGCCAGGCAGACAACGGCAGTTCCTGCCAGTAAGCCAGGGCCATGACCGCCCCCGTCCCGGCCAGAAAGCCGCCCACGGCTCCCTCCCACGTCTTGCCTGGGCTGATGCGGGGTGCCAACGGTATTCTACCCACCGCTTTGCCCGTGAAGAACGCCCCCGTATCCGTGGCGAACGTCCCCAGTATGACAACCAGCGCCCATTGCAGCCCGTTCGGCTCTGCGCGAAGGAGCAGGAACAGCGAGAGCGTCCAACCCACGTAGAAGGCCCCAGCGGCGGTGTATGCCCAGTCCACCAGGGAGTCGCGAAAGCCTCCGGAGGCAGCCCCGGCCTTTGTGGGCGATCGCAGCGATGGGAGGCGGCGCAGCTGGCTCCATGAGAAGGTCAAGGCGGCTCCGCCCAGGGCGACAAGAGGGACCTGATAGCTAACGTAGTCCTCTCTGTCGCCGCTGACAATGAACGCCAATGTCCATACAATGCCCAGCGCTACGGCCGGCCGCGCCTCCCTCCGCTCTGCCATGCGGTAGAACTCCAATACCCCCAACGACGCGAGGACGGCCGCAAGCAGCGAAAGCCAGGGGGAGCCGGCCCATACGGCCGCCACCACGAGCGGAATCCCAACTATGGCGCTTATAACCCTTGAAGCCATTGGTCAGAAGATGTACGACCCTCTTGGATAGGGGAAAGCCGGTATTGCGTCTATGGCCTCTGCTTTGGCCGTTGCGCCGGGTGGAGGACGTGGCCCCTAGCCGTGTGTACGAAGCCTCAGGGTTCCTCCGCCGGGGCGACAGATCCGGGTATGGCCTCTGCGCGGGAGGGGGCCGGCCTTAGACCTCTATCCTCCCAAAGCGACGACGTCGCCGGCTGTAGGCTTTCAGGGCCATGCGCAGCTCCTCCTGGTCAAAGTCGGGCCAGAACGCGGGAGTGCAGTAGTATTCGCTGTACGCCGACTGCCACAGGAGGAAGTTGCTCAGTCTCATCTCCCCCCCTGTGCGTATTATCAGGTCCGGCTCCGGCATCCCCGCCGTGTCCAGGTAGTTGCTGAATGTGGCCTCATCTATGGCCTGGGGAGCCACTCCATCCTGCACAATCCGGCGCACCGCCCCCAGTATCTCCGCCCTTCCCCCGTAGTTGAAAGCCACGCTCAGGGCGATACGGTCGTTGTCCTTTGTCAGCTCTATGGCGCGGCATACGGCGTCCTGAAGCCCCGGGGAAAGGCGGTCCAGGGTACCAAGGTGCGACAGCTTGACGCCCTGCTTGTGCAGAGCCTCTGCCTCTTTGTGGACCACGTCCTCCAGGATGCCCATAAGGCCGCGCACCTCTTCATCCGGGCGCTCCCAGTTCTCCGTGGAGAAGGCGTACAGGGTCAGGTGTTTGACTCCAAGGCGGGCAGCCTCGGCTGTAACCTGTTGGATGTTCTCTCTTCCGGCCTGGTGGCCGGCCAGGCGGGGGAGCTTCCTCTGCGCCGCCCACCGGCCGTTGCCATCCATGATGATGGCTACGTGCGCGGGAATAGGCCGGACGCCCTGACTATGCTCTACGAACTCCTCTTCTTCCACCTTCATGGCTCGGTCCGGTCCAGGCTGCTCTTAAAGCAGAGCCTAGACCTCCATAACCTCTTTCTCTTTCTCAGCCCCCAGGCTATCCATCTCGGCAACGTAGAGGTCGGTGATTTTCTGGAGCTGGTCCTGGGCGCGTTTAGCTTCGTCCTTGGAGATCTCCTTGTCCCGTTCCATTGCCCTGAACTGTTCCAGAACGGCTCTCCTGATGTTTCTCACCTCCACCCGTCCCTCCTCCACCTTCTTCCGCACCAGCCGCACCAGCTCCTTCCGGCGATCCCCCGTAAGCTGAGGGATAGACAGGCGCAGCACGTTTCCGTCGCTTACGGGGTTCAGCCCCTGCCCAAACTTCATGATGGCCTTCTCCATCGCCGGCAGGCTTTGCTTGTCCCACGGCTGAACCACCAGCAGCCGCGCCTCGGCCGCGGTTACGGAGGCCAGCTGGTTCAAGGGCGTGGAAGCGCCGTAGTAGTCTACCATTACGTTCTCCACCAGGGACGGGTTGGCCCTCCCGGTCCTGATGGTTCCCAACTCTCTCTTCAGCGCCTCTACCGACCTGCTTTTCCTCTGGTCGCCTTCTTCAAGGACGTCCCTTATCGGGGCCATCGATTACCTCCTTTACAGAGGGTATTGTGTGGCATCGGCTCCCCGCGTATCGCAGCAACGGGGACTCTTGGAGTTTAGCATACAGGATAGGCATCTATAAAGCGTTCAGATGGAAAACGGGGGTTGGAGCGACGGGGGTCGAGGGGCTGAGGGCAAGATGACGTTTGCCATGCCTCTGGGTAGGGCGTCACCCTTCTCCGCCGCTGCCGAAGCGTCCTGGTCATATGGGTTGGGGATTCAGGGTCTGGCGCGCTGAGACCGGCCAAAGCAAGGCCGGGAGCGTCTGTAGCCGTTAGTCTTTGGCGTCCACGTCCAGGTAATCTCCAAGGGCAAACCTCTGGAACCGTCTCACGCGGATGTTCTCGCCCACCCGCGCCGTAACGTCGTTTACCACGTCTCTTATGGTCCTGGACGGGTCCTTGATAAAGGCCTGCTCCATCAGGAGAGCTTCCTCCGGGTCGACTGTGTTCTCGTCAGGAACGGCTGAGTCATCCACGTAGCGGGGCGCCATTGCCGCCACTTGCATGGCAAGGTTGTGGACAAGCTCCTTGAACTCAGGCGTCCGGGCCACAAAGTCCGTCTCGCAGTTCACCTCCACAATTGCCCCAACGCGACTCCCTGTGTGGATGTAGCAGTCCACCACTCCCTCCAGGGTCTCCCTGGACGCTTTCTTGGCGGCTGTGGAGAGGCCCTTCTGCCGCAGCAACTCCACCGCCTTCGCAATGTCTCCATCGGCCTCTTCCAGGGCGTTCTTGCAGTCCATGACGCCTGCGCTGGTCTGCTCTCTAAGGTCCTTGATGGCCTCCAGTGATACCCCGGCCATTTCTATACAACCCCTTCCGTCAGCCCCTGGGCCGCAGGGGCGTCCGTCCCGTCTGCCTTCGCAGCCATTTCGGAGGCTATTTCCACCATATCCGCCTCATCCGCGACTGCCGCCTCTTCCATTGCCATGTCCTGCAGGGCAGCGGCGGCGCTGGCGAGTTCCCTCCGCCTGTGAGCGCCTTCCATCACGGCATCGGCCATGCGGGCGGTCACCAGGTTGATTGAGCGAATGGCGTCATCGTTGGCGGCGATGGGGTAGTCTATCAGGTCCGGGTCGCCGTCCGTGTCCACCAGGGCGACTATGGGTATACCCATCCGTCGACCCTCTGCCACGGCGATCTTCTCCCGGCCTATGTCTACCACAAACAGCGCTCCCGGCAGCCGGGTCATCTCCTTCACGCCCCCGAAGTTTCTGTTCAAGCGCTGGACCTCGTCCTCCAGCTTCAGGGCTTCCTTCTTGGTGAGCAGGTTGAAGCCCCCTCGCGCCTTGCGTTCCTCCAGGCGAATCAGGTAGTCTATTCGGCTCTGTATTGAGGAGAAGTTGGTCATCATCCCGCCAAGCCACCTGTGCTTGACGTAGAACATCCCGCACCTTTTCGCGGCCTGCTCCACGGAGTCCTGGGCCTGCCTCTTGGTCCCGACGAACAGGACGCTCTCTCCCCCTGCCACCACATCAGAAATAAACTGCTGCGCCCGCTTCAGCAGAAACATGGACTGCTGCAGGTCTATGATGTGTATGCCGTTCCGCTGGGCGAATATGTACTGCTTCATGCGAGGATGCCATCTCTGGGTCTGATGCCCAAAGTGGACCCCCGCCTCCAGCAAAGACTTCATTGTCAGCGACTCTTGAGGCGGCGCCTCCCGTTCATCCGATACGACCATACAACCTGCCTTCCCGCTGCTTCAGTAACAACCTCCCACGATAATGCCCGCCAAGTATATCACACTGAAACGCGAGGGACAATGCGTTGCGATGTCGGGTAGCGCCTCAGTTTGACGGTCTACTGGAAGATAAGCCATTTACCGCCCATGCTATACTTTGGTATCCATGGACGGAGGGCTACGCTAGTGATTCATGCAGTCAAGCTGGTGATTGTGGGTATATTGCTTGTGGGGGGAGTGATCTTCGGTGTAAGAGATTGGGAAGGTATAACCTATGGAATGAAAGCTGCTACATTAGCGATGGCGGTAGCTACTACGCTGTTCATTCCTTTTACTTCTAGTCAGGAGGTAGGGTATGTGTTGGGACGATTGAGTGTGGGTATACTAGCTTTCTTGTCGGCTTGGAATTGGGTTAGGGGAGAAGCTAATGGTAATGATATTCCACCAATGATAGCATTGATAGTAATATGCATTGTCTTACTCTTGATGGTCGGGTATGTGCTATTCATGTTGGAGGTTCGGCAAGACGAGAAAAAAGAGACTAGTTGAGGTGTTTCAGCGCCCGGGATGGGGGCTACTACGATGGGCCTATATTCTATTAGGTGTTCCCGTTATTAGTAGTCATCCCTCGCTGTACGTGAGTCAGATTCTATTTTGCACTTCTCTCGGGTCAGGAGATATGACTCGGTTGGGCCGGCTGGGATACCGCTCGACCGCCACGCTCCGGGAGCCGTCCCTGGGCCCGATATTCGGCATAAAGGGCGGCGGCGCGGCGTTATCGGAGGGGTGGTGGGCGATAGAGGACTTGAACCTCTGACCTCTTGCGTGTGAAGCAAGCGCTCTAACCAGCTGAGCTAACCGCCCACTTCTCGTCTCTGCCGGGAGCGCTACGCCGAACAGGGACGGATGCGCGCCAGCGCCCCTTTGGCCTGCCGATGCGCTCCCGTGGCGTACTCTGCGCACAAGCTATTCCAGAGTATACAGTCATGTGGCAAGGCGGGCAAGCGCGGCCCCGCCCTGGTAGTCTCTACGGGCGCTGGTTATGGCGCACGACACCGCTCATATGGTTCGACATACTCACCACGAGCGGGGGAGGGAACCCCTTCCGCTCACCCCCGTATCAGGTGCGGGGCAGGCTCTGAGATTGTCGAAGGGCATGGGCGGGAATGGGGTGGCGCTCCAACCAACGTTGGCATTACCAACGCACATAGAGTATAACCCCCGCCCCGGCGCTGAATTTTGACGAACTACCGCTTGATGATTTCGGACAGGTAGCATATCATGTCCATATAAAGCCTGCGCGTATTTAGGAGGTTAGCATTGCCAAAGATGATCCCTGTGCCCAATGATTTGAGCAAGCCATTCTGGGACGCCGTCAACGAGAAGCGGTTGGTGGTTCAGGACTGCGCTGAGTGCGGCGCGTTGCAGTATCCGCCAAAGCCTGCTTGCATGGACTGCGGCTCGGACAAGCTGGGGTGGAAGGAGACAAGCGGGCGAGGTCGCATTGCGACGTACATGGTCTCACAGGATACCAGGCTCCAGCGGCGCGTGCCTGACCAACCCTTCAACATTGCGCTGATCTCCCTGGATGACGACCCCCGTATCAACTTCTACTCCAACCTCCCCGGGGTGCCCGTGAAGGAAGTCCCCATAGGAGCGGCAGTCGAGGTTATATTCGAGGAGATCGCCCCCGGACAGCTGATCCACGAGTGGCGCCTGGTTGAATAACGCCCACATGGGCCGGGATGAAACAGCGCTTATCCGCTATTAGAGAAGAGGTGAACCATGACTATGGAAGGTACAGGATGGAGAAGAGACAAGACTGGGCTGGGAGCCTGGCCTCACCAGGGCAAGGTTGCCATTGTGGGATGGGGTCAGTCTCCGGTTGACCGGCGCTGGGACGGCGTCTCCATGGACAGGATCTTGGGCGCATACGCCATTATGGCGGTCAACCGCGCCCTGGAGGACGCCGGTGTGAAGCCGGAGGAGGTCGATGGACTCCTCTGCTGCCCGGACAACATGGCGGGCTTCAACGTGGCAGGCCCGTCAGGCCAGTGGGGGCCGTATCGCCCGTACCTGGAGCCGCCCTACGACTCCGAGGAGGGCATAAGCATCGTAACCAACAAGTGGCTGCTCGGCCAGATGCCGGAGTTGAGCAACGTCACGTACACGCCGGACAACGCGCCGGCCATTGGCGAGGGGATGGGGTTCGCCGCCCAGGCATGCGCGGAGGGCATGTATCAGATTGGTGTTTACGTCTACACGGCCAACAACCTGGAGGGTCGATACCGCCGTGGCGGTGACAACGCGGAGGATCACGCCAGGGAGGCCCGCCAGTGGAACACCCCCTGGGGCGCCGCGGGTGGACAGGACGCCCTGCCCCTTCAGGGCTATTGCGCCAAGTACGGCGTGGAGTGGGACGACATGATGGCTCCGGTCATCATCAATGAGCATAGGAACGGGCTGATGAAGCAGGAGTCCGACCTTGAGGGGTGGAGCTTCTACCATCAGAACGGGGCTTCCGGGCTCAGCGTGGAGGACTACGTCAACTCTCGGCCAACCTTCTGGCCCATCAAGATATGGGACTGTGACAGGCCGGTCAACTCCGTGGGGGCCTTCGTCTTCACCACCGCCGAGCGAGCCAAGGATATGAAGCAGAAGCCCGTCTACGTGATGAACCACAACCAGGGCAACACCGGCAGGCCGCGAAGCAGCCAGATAACGGTGGATGAGCAGGAAGTGGCAAACGCAATGGCGGCCCAGATGGCATACGAGGGCACTGGCTGGAAACCCTCCGACGTGGACATCTTCAATCCCTACGACGGCTACTCTTGGTTCCTTCCGTTCTTTCTGGAGGCCTTTGAGTGGCAAGGGGTGAAGAAGGGAGAGGCGAGAGACTTCTTCAACGGCGACATCACCGTAGAGGGCCCGCACCCCTTCGTCTCCGGCGGGGGAAACCTCGGGAACGGACGCACCAGGACCTCAATGTACATCGACAGCATACAGCAGCTCCGTGGAACGGCCGGCAGGCGGCAGGTCAGCATCAAGGCTGAGACCGCTATCTGCGCCTTTGCTCCCTTTACCAGCGCGGCCTACCTCTGCCTTTCCACCAGCCCATCGTAGTCCTGTACAGTGGAGCCTCTGAACCGGCGCTCGATACTACGGAGCGCCGGATGAGGTTCTGCGCGGAGGACTAGCCTGCCTCTGGCAGGGTCGGTCGTGCTCCACCCGAAGAGGGTCAGAGGCGTTTCTTGCCACTAATGGGCAACATACCGGGCTTATCGGCCAGGCTGGACGTTGCCTTCTGGCTTCAAGCGGCCCTGCTGGTAACGGCCGCGGCGTCGGTGCAGTTCGCCGGGTGGGTGGAAGCGCCTCCTCTTGTACTGCTCGCGTTCCTGGGCGCACTGTCGGCTGCCCTTGTGGCCGGCTCCCCGGAGCGTGGACCGGCGCTTCATCTGCGGGCCACGGCGGTGGGAGGGCTCCTGGCCTACGCCGGAGGCATCTACCTTGCCGATGCCGGCCAATGGCACGAGAAGTTTGGCGCCCTGCATGGCAGCCTATCCGGCTGGTTCTCCGCCGCGCTGGGCGGGGAAACGACTTCCGACCCACTGCCCTTATCGGTCGGGATAATGGCGCTGACCTGGCTGACGGCGTACCTTACCTCATGGCTCCGCGTCAGGCGCGGAAACATCTGGGCCACCTTCCTGCTCGCAGGCGCGGCTACGGTGGTCAATCTCACGTACCTGCCGGAGAGCTACACCCCTTATATCCTCGTCTTTCTGTTCGTCAGCCTCATCGCGCTGGCGCATTCAACCAACCTCAGCAGACTTGCCATGCTGCGAGCCGGAGGCGCCCTCTATTCCGCCTCCGCCGAGCGTCTGTCACTGGCTCACGGTCTGTGGCTCAGCGTGGTCATCATAGCCATAACCGCCGTCCTCCCCATTGGGGAATCCCCCGTTTCGCCCCTCGGCTGGTTCTACAACCCCGTGCATGGAGCCGCGACGGACGACCTCCGGGGCGAGGTCCGCCGGGTGTTCGGCGCGCCCCAAACCGGCGAGCCATACTCCGTCCGGTTCCTGGGGTCCATCCTCTCTTTGGTCAGGCCGGTGGTTGGCAGCACAGAGCCCATCCTCTTCGCTGAAATCGACTTCGCGGAAGTCGATATTCCCCTGTACTGGTCGGCTGTAGCCTATGACCAGTACACGTCCAAGGTGTGGAAGGTGCAGAACACGGCCGCGATGTCCCTGCCCGTCCCTGCCACGGAAGATGTGGCCGTGGCAGCGGACGACCCGTCCGTAACTGCGACTATCAACTACGAGGTATACATGTACGTGGACGCGCCCTACCTGATGATGGCGGGAGACCCCACAGACGTTAACCCGGATGTCCGGCTACAGGCGCCGGCTTCCGGGACGTTCCGGCTGGACCTGGCCGATGAGGAGCGGAACGAGGGCTTGCCGGATGACCTGCAGAGGGTGGCATCGGCTCTGGCCGCCCCTGCGGGAGACCCGGACCTGGAGCGTATACCCGGTGACCTGCTGGTGGTCAAGGTCATCAAGGAGCCCGGCCCTTCCGGGGACGAGACGGCTATCGACGTAGACTCTGCATCTCCCGTTTACGCCTCTGAACTGCAGAGCGCCATAGACGGCCCCGGCGCGACGGTGGGGTTGGAGGTGGTCCGCGCGCCACTTGAGAGCTCTCCCGTTCTATTCACCGCAATTGGCCCGTTGGGGCTGGGCAACAGCTACAGGGTCTCCTCAGAGGTCATGGTAGCAGGCGAAGATACCCTCCGCAGCGCTTCCCGGGACTACCCGCCGGCGATATCGGACCGCTTTCTCCAGATTCCCCACTCCCTGCCCGACAGGGTGTCCTCGCTTACTTCCGGGATCGTGTCCGGCGCATCCAACCCCTACGACATAGCCGTAGCCATAGAGACCTACCTGAGAACCCTGACGTACAGTGGCGTTCCCATATCGCTCCCGAACGACGCCGACGCGGTTGACTACTTCCTCTTTGAGTCCAGGGAGAGCTACAGCGACTACTTTGCCTCTGCGATGGCGATGATGCTGAGGACCCAGGGGGTACCAACCAGGCTGGCGCTGGGGTTTGGGCCTGGAGAAGAGGACGCAGACGGGTTCCTGGTGCGCGATAGCGACAACCACTCCTGGCCGGAGGTCTACTTCCCGGGCGTGGGATGGGTACCCTTTGAGCCCACGCCCATCTATGATACGCGCCCCAGGGGCGTCGAGTTCCTGGATCAGAGCGCGCAAGCCGTAGCGGAGGAAGCCGCGGAGTCTTCGTCTGAGGAGGAGCCGCGATCCTCATTGGTCAGGTTCGGGACTCCACTGGGCGCCGGGGGCGTCACGTTTGGCGTCTTCCTGCTCACCGGAGTAGCGCTGATGCGTGTCCTCTGGGCCAGGCAGTACGGCCCGCCGCGCTCTGCGCAGACTGCGTACCGGAGAATGCGCCGGTTGGCGGCGTTGCTGGGCTTCCCATCGCCACTGGCGCAAACGGCGTCCGAGTTCTCCCGCAGCCTCTCCAAGCTGATCCCTGAAGCCGGCTCGGACGTGGAGCTTGTAGCCGGCGCCTACGTCCGCCAGCGGTACGGGGGCGTAAATCCCACCTCCACGGAGGAGTCGCGCCTTGCATTGTCCTGGCGCCGCATCAAGGAGGCGTTCATGGGTCGACTCAAGCAGACCGATGTGGAGCCGTCCAACCCCCCTGAGCATACCGGTTGGACAGCTGACGCGGAGTCCGATGGCAGGCCGGGGCACGAGCCGCGCTGAAAGCCCGGTGGAGGTCTGCCGCGGAGGGCGCGTTGCGGCCATTCCTCCGTTCGCCCTGAGCCTGTCGAAGGGGTCCCCTTCCCGTTCGTCCTGAGCCTGTCGAAGGATGCGAGCGGGGCCAGCAATCCACTGTCATTCCTGCCCCGGAGCAGGAATCCAGAAGGGCTGGGCGGGGATGGATGCCCGCGTACGCGGGCACGACGTGGTTCGACAGGTTGACCATGAACGGGTTCTACCCGTCCGCTCACCCAGAGCCTGTCGAAGGGCGGCAACGCCGTTTCGCTGCCGCCCGCGTAGCTTCTCACGCCGCGCTTCTGCCCAACCTGCCCTTCTTGACTACCGCCGACACGGCGAACATGGCGGTTGCCACCAGCGCCATCGCAGGGCCGGAGGGAAGGTCGGCGTGGAACGACAGGTACAGGCCGGCTATGGCCGAGGTTGCGCCGACAAGCGCGCCGTATACCATTACCCCCACAAACCGCCTTGCCAGCATATATCCGGTTGCGGCGGGAGTAATGAGCATCGCCATAACCAGGACTATGCCGGCAGCCTGAATCCCAATGACTATAACCAGGGCAAGCAGGGCAAGCAGCACGTATTCGACGAGCCCCGTCCTGATTCCCACGACCGACGCGCCCACGGGGTCGAAGGTGGTGTACACCAGCTGCCTGTGGAATGCGTACAGCCCGGCCATCACCAGAGCTGTAAGTCCCAGCGAGACGTATACGTCCGTTTGGGACACTCCCAGCACCTGCCCAAGCAGCAGGTCCTCTATATCAACGTTGATGCCGGTGGCCTTGGACAGCATTACCAGGCCCAGCGCGAACATGCCCGCAAAGATTATGCCGATAGACGTGTCCTCCGCAATGCCGGTGCGCCTGCTGACGGCGCCCATCAGCAGGGCGATTGCGATCCCGGCCGGCACGGCGGCGAAGAACGGGCTGATGCCCAGCAGAAACGCAACCACCATGCCGGGCAGCACGGAGTGGGCAAGGGCGTCGCCCATGAACGCCCGGCCTCGGGTTATAACGTATGCGCCCAGGACCGGGCACATCACCCCCACCAGTACCGAGACCACCAGCGCCCGCGCCATGAAGCTGTATTGGAACGGCCCAAACAGGAAGTCAGTCATCGCGAGCGCCTCCTGCCGCGTGATAGTGATCGGCCGCAAACTCAATGCCGTGGGAGCCGTAAAGCTCCTCAAGCACTTCAGGGGTGAACACCTCCTCAGGAGGGCCGCACGCGCAGACGTGGTGGTTTATGCAAAGGCACTGGTCAAAGCGCTGGGCCATGTTCGTCAGGTCGTGGGTTGCCAGCAGCACCGTCTTGCCCTCGTCCCGCAGGGACTGGAGGACGCCAATGATGTCCTCCTGCGCGCCCACGTCCACGCCACTGAACGCCTCGTCCAGCAGAACAATGCTGGCCTCCTGTGCCAGGGCGCGGGCTATGAAGACCCGTTGACGCTGGCCGCCGGACAGCTCCGTTACAAGCGATGAGCGCTCGTCCCACAGGCCAACCCGCTCCAGGCACTGCCTCGCCATAGCCTTGTCCTTCCTGCCGGGCTGCCGCAGCCACCCCACGCTCCAGTGCCGGCCCATGGTTACCACGTCCAGAACTGTGGCCGGAAAGGTCCAGTTGATCCTGTCCCGTTGCGGGACGTAAGCAAGAGACCCCCTTTTGGTAGCTCCTTGGATCTCCACCCTGCCGTGGGCTATGGGCAGAGTCCCCGCAATGGCGCCAAAGAGGGTGCTCTTGCCCGCTCCGTTGGGGCCAAGCACTCCCATAAGGGTGCCGGCGCCCACGCTGAAAGTAACGTCGGTTAGCGCTACGTGACCGCCCCGCACTACGGTCAAGTCCTCTACGGTTATTACCGGCTTGGAGATTGTACCCATTGTCTTCTACCCTCCGCGACTACGCTTGAACGCCTGCTGCCTGCACCGAAGGCCGAGAACGGCCTGGGCCTTGGAGCGTTGGGGGAGTGGGACGGTCGGCCAAGCTAGGACCGCCGGGGCGGGCGGCAGGCGGTTACTTCAGCGCATCGACTATCCTTTCTACGTTTGTCCGTACCATGTCCACGTAGGTTGCGGCTTCGCTGTCCGCAGGGCCCAGGGAGCCGGAGTAGAGCCGGATAAACTTTGCTCCCGTCTCTTCCGCCACTGTGGCTGCCAGGCGTTCGCTGACCATGGTCTCGCCAAAGACCGCCGGAGCGCCCTCCTCTTCCACCTCTTCTATCAGCTCCGCCAGATGCTCCGCAGACGGCTCAGTTTCTGTGGTGACGCCCAGAATAACGCCTACCACCTCAAACCCGTACCGGTTGGCAAAGTAGCCAAAGCTGTCGTGGGAGGTGAGAAGCAGCCTTCGCTCCTCAGGAACCTGGGCAACCTGCTCCTCCGTCCATGCGTGGAGCTGGTCCAGACCGGAGTTGTAGGCCGCGGCGTTGGCGCTGAAGGTGTCGCTGCGGGCCGGGTCCAGGATGGAAAGGCGAGAGGCTATCTCATTCACCGCGGTCTTAACGCGTATGGGGTCAAACCAGAAGTGGGGGTCCTCCAAGCCGTGGCCGTGGCCTTCGTGGATTTCCCCGCCTTCGCCGGCAATGGCTTCTATCTCCTCAATAGCGTCGTCGGTGCCCGTTTGGCCGCCGTCGACTTGGGCCAGCATCGCGCGTATCATTGCGGGCGGTTCGTCCGCGTCCCCATCGTCCTCGACGTTGGCGAGCAGCTCCCTGACCTCTTCCAGGGCCGCCGCTGGTTCAATCTCGCCCTCCTCCACTTCGTGGACTACGCCGCTTACCGCGTCCAGCAAGTCCACCTCTCCCGCGTGGCCCTCTGAGAACTCTATGGGGTCTACAAGTTCGCCAAGCTTCACAATGGCCTCCGGGTCTCTCGCAGCGTTCTCCAGGAGCTCGTGAAGCCAGGACTCCTCCAGTCCCAAGCCAACGCTCAACACCAGGTCTGCGTCTGCGATCCTGGCAATGTCTTTGGCGCCCGGTTGAAAGCTGTGAGGGTCGGCGCCCGGCGGCGTTATACTGAAGACGTCAACGCTGTCCCTGCCAACGTTCCTGGCCCAGTCGGCCACAATGTTGGACGTGGCAGCCACCTGAAGGGGCTCAGCCCTCGGGGTGGAAGCGCCCGAAGTTGGCGCGGGGTCTTCTCCCGCGCATGCGGCAACGGCCAAAACGGCGGTAAGGGCAACAGCGTATGCCCGGAAGCGAGGCAGGTTTTTGGGAATGTGTCTCAATAACATTTCAACCTCCTATTGTGAGTGATTGAGATTGAGTATCATCACAGCTTCAGAAGGCTCTCGGTTTTTGGTTTCTGGTTCTGGCCCAGCCTAGCCGCTCCCGCTGCGTAGGCAGTCGTTGCAGTCTATGTAGAACTCGATGCGGTGCCCAACCACTTCGCCCTGAATGTCGTCTCCAATTGCCCGCAGGAACCGCTCCACGGTTGCGGCCCGGAACTCGCCAACGGCTCCGCACTTGACGCACACGGTGTGGTGGTGGTGCTCAACGCGGGACAGGCTGTACACTGGGGCGCCGTTAGCCAGAGCCAGCTTGCAGATGACGCCCGCTCCCAGGAGCAGCTTTATGGTCCTGTAGACCGTTGCCCTCCCCACGGCGGGCAGCGCTTCGCTGATCTCCTCCACGGTGAAGCCTCCATGCTTCCCTTCCAGGAGGCCGATGATAGCCTGCCGGGGAGCGGTGGAGCGATACCCATTGTCCTCCAGCACGGCCATAAGGTTGGGGCGGGTGGCTTGAAGCTCGCTCATAATACTTGGTCTCAATAACCTGCAGGCAGATATACGACAGGGGCGGAGTGAATTTGAGACATAGTCTACAATCCGTATGGCTGCTTGTCAACAGGCTGACGGAGCGACTTCCCAACTGTCGTTGCCATGAAAACAGACGCTTTACGGGGTTGTCGACCCTTTTCCCGCTCATGTGGTTCGACAGGCGCGCCCACGAGTGGGGGAAGGAACTCGGCTGGCCATGAGTGGGGGCAACCAACCACCGTCATTCCCGCGGATCCAGAGGGGAGAGGCGGCGGTGGGGCCGCGCGGGTGTTACAGGAGACGCCGCGCAATGCAATAAGGAGCGGTAGGCCCCTCGGGGTGGTTACTTGGGAGCGCGGCCTCAGGTATTAAGGGTATACCATTCCTGCGGAAGCAGGAATCCAGGGCTGGGGCGGCGCTCACCCTGCGTCAGCCGTTGATGCCAACAGGCCGGAGAGGGAAGGCGCGCCCCCGCAACTCCTCATATGGCAGATCCTAAGGTTTCCCGATTTTGCTGGTTGCTAACGATCGACCGGATACGCCAATTCCGGCCAGCGTGCAGGGGACGTCAGCAAGCGCTGCCAACTGAGGTGACTATAAAGAGCCTTTGGTAGAAGCAAGCCCCCACTGGGAGCTTGCTCTTCGGGAGAGTAGATTCAGCATGAGAGGCCGGATGATTCCTCCCAAAATGAACTGCCTTCCTGCTGTCTTGATTCCGCCGCTAGAGCGTAGCCCTTCAGAATCTCCGCTACCTTCGTGATCTTCTCTTTCTTAATCTGTGTGATCATCAGAAAGACGAAGTCGGCGAGGAATATGGAGTTGAGGCTGCTCTTTTCTGATGCGTAAGGAACCAACCCGTGGACCGTCGCGTGCCGGTTCGGGATAGGACTTTCTGCGAACTTACTCCGGTCGTTCTCGTCGTCTATATGCTCGTACAGGTGTTTTTCCAAGGTCTCGTATTCCATTGTGCCAGATGTTAGGTCGTGAAACGAAGATATTGGTAGGTCGTCTACTTTGCTTAGTATCGTTTCCTTGATGTTGAGTCCACGGTCTACGATTTTTCCGTGCAGTTGCACTCTGGTCGCTCTCTCTATTTCGGCCACCATGGCGCGGGGCACTAGGCGGTACAAGCCTAGCTCGTGGGCTGAGAGGGCCTGATTCATAGTCTCCTTTGAATCTTGGTCTACGAGGTATCTGCTCGTGGCCAGTTCGATGTCCTTGCGGAATTCAGTCCATCGCTCCTTGTAATGGGTCATTATTGCCTCGTCCAGGTCTTCTTCGGTGGCATCCTCCAGCACGATTGTTGGCAGGGTGTGATGAATTACCCACCCAGGTTTCGCCGCCATACGTGCTTTCGTATGAACGAGGGGCGGAAAGGGCCTTAGAATTGGTTCTAGGATTGACTGGAGGTTTTGGCTTATTTCAAGGGAGAGATTTGGGAACTGCAGTTGATACAGAATCGGTGGTAGAGAATCGAGCACGCTGAGGCTCCTCGTTAATTCTTGGGTGATTCCTCCGAACAGTGTTGGGAATGCGTCGGCGATGTCGAACCGTAAAGAATCAAAAAGGCGTAGGTTTACGAGCGGCTGAATCAGCGAACCCGAGATTCTTAACCTCGGAAGATCAAAGGTCTGGATATTTGGTAGCAGTCTGATTCCCTCTAGAGGGGACAACCTGAGATCCGTCTTACGTCCAAGGGTGAAGTCTTCACTTTCGGGGAGCGAACAATCCGCCGGTGCCTCATCCGGGTTGGCTTCAGTCTCCCCTTCGCGGTCAACCGGTTCCTCTTGGATACCCCAAGGACCACTTCGGCATTCTTCGACCTTGACTTCGTCGGTTCCAGTGGCCTGGGCTTCGTTGTTCGTGTCTGCTTTCAACTCTCTGGATTTACCCCTTGCAGTTGGATGCATCTGATCTGACCCGATAATTGTACTACCTGATATCTTATATGAACAAGCGTTTGGTCTTGTCCCATTTTCGGTACCAGTCTGAGTGCAGGTCAATCCACTTGTGAAGACTCGAACCAGTAGACCAGCCTATACAAGGCTAGCTGGCTGGTCCAGATTGGTGCAGAAATTAGGAAATACGACCGATTCCGCTTGCTGCCTCCAAATCGACGGCCCACGAGTACCGGAGTTATTGGTGTCGATTGGGAAATATGTATGGACAGGCCCACCACGGGCGGGGAAGGTAATTCTGTGCGTCCCCCATATCAAGTGCGGGGCTAGGCTACGGGCGGGAGGAGCGTGGCCCTCACGGGCTAGGGCAGTATAACCTTGGTGGCGGCCTCAATCGCGCCGACCAGCGGCCCAGGATATATGCCTACGATGATAATCCCCGCGAGCATCGCGCCCAGGACGCCCCGGTTGAGCATCGACACGCTCAAGGGAGAGCTCTCGGCGGCGGGCATCATGTACATCTGCTTCATCACCATCATGTAGTAGTACAGCGATATGAGGCTGTTGACCATCGCCAGCCCCACCAGCCACAGCAGCCCCCCCTGGGCTGCGGCGGTGAACAGGTAGAACTTGGTGGTGAATCCTGCGAAGAAGGGAAGCCCCGCCAGGGAGAAGAGGGATGCGGTCAGTACCATCGCCACAAAGGGGGACCTGTGGGCCAGGCCGGCGAAATCGGATATATCCTCCTTGTTGGTGGCGTTGTAGAAGACAATCACGCAGAGGAAAACGGCCAGGTTGGTGATCCCGTACCCAACCAGGTGAAGGATAACCCCGGTGGATGCCAGGGGCGATATGGCCGCCACTCCCATCAGCAGGTATCCCACCTGCCCTACGCTGGAGTAGGCCAACATTCGCTTGATGTTGTGCTGGGCCAGGGCAACCAGGTTCCCCACCGTCATGGTGAAAGCCGCCAGAACCACCAGGATGACCTGCCAGTCGTCAAAGGCGGGCATGAAGGCCTGGGTGAAGAGCCTCAGGATAAGCGCGAAGGCGGCGGCCTTGGATCCCACCGCCAGGTAGGCGGTGATCGGCGTAGGAGCGCCTTCGTACACGTCGGGCGCCCACATGTGAAAGGGAACCGCCGCCACCTTGAACCCCAACCCGGCTATGATGAGGGCCAGGCCCACCATCACCGCGGGGTTCAGCGGCGCAGGATCCATGAGGAGAGCAGCGTGGATCTCATCGAAGCGCGTTGTGCCCAGCATACCGTAAATCTGGCTGATCCCGTAGAGAAGCAGCGCGGAGGCAAAGGCTCCCAGCAGAATGTACTTGACCCCGGCCTCGCTGGGCTTGAGGCCGTGCCTGCCGTAGGAGACCAGGACGTACAGGCTGAAGCTCAAAAGCTCCAGGGAGATGTAGGCCGTCAACAGCTCCCCGGAGGCGGCCATGAGCATCATCGCCAGAATGGAGAAGAGCAGTATGCCGTAGTACTCTCCGGGACGGCTCAAATGCTTCTTCACGTACTCCACCGATGTGAGCACCACCAGCATCCCCATGACCAGGAAGAAGGCCTTGAAGAAGAGGGAGAAGTTGTCTATCAGGAAGAGGCCGTCGTAGAGGTCCGCTTTCTTGCCCCACAGATACCACAGAGAGAGGACAAGCACCCCCACCAGCCCCGCCAGGCTCAGCGCCGGCAGGTAGCCCTTTCTCTCCCTCGGCAGAAAGAGGTCCACGCCAAGGACGCCAAAGGCCACCGCGGTCAGCGTGAACTCGGGGGAGAACAGCCAGAAGTTCATTACAGACCCGCCACCCTGGCAAGAATGGGCGCTACGCCGCTATCGATCATGTCCATCCACGGCTTGGGGTACAACCCCACCACCACAAGGAAGAGAACCAGCACTGCCGCGGAGAACCCCTCCAGGCGCTTAAGATCCGGCAGTCGCTCCCATCGAGGGTCCAGCGGGCCGAAGAAGACCTTTGCCAGGAGCCTGAGGATGTAGACCGCCGTGATGGCCGCTCCTATGACTCCCAGGATACCCAGCAGTGGATAGTCTCGGAAGACGCCAATGAACACCATGAGCTCCGCAACGAATCCGCTCAGCCCAGGCAGCCCCAGAGACGCGAGTCCCGCCACGGCGAAGAAGGCGGCCGTCAGCCCCATGCGCTTGGTCAAACCCTCCAACACCCATATGTCCCGGACGTGAGTGCGGTCGTATATCGCCCCTACAAGGGCAAAGAAGAGGGCCGTCATAATGCCGTGAGAGAACATCTGCAGGACGGCGCCGCCCACTCCCACGGCGTTCAGGGTGGCGAAGCCCATGAGGACGTAACCCATGTGGCTAACGCTGGAGTAGCCGACAACGTACTTCAGGTCCCGCTGTCCCATGGCGGACACGGCGCCGTAGATGACGTTGACCGTGCCCAGAATGATAAGTACGGGCATCCAGTCCGCCGCTCCCTGGGGCAGCAGGTCGATCCCGACCCGGATGATGCCATAGGCTCCCAGCTTCATAAGCACCCCTGCGTGGAGCATACTCACCGCGGTGGGCGCGGCCACATGGCCGTCCGGAGACCACGTATGGAACGGCCACAGGCCCGCCAGGATGCCGAAGCCTATCATAAACATGGGGAAGAACAGGCGCTGGAAGTCATCGGAGAAGGTCACGTCCCTCAGCATAACCAGCGAGAAGCTCCCGATACCGCCCTCCACGAACACCGCAATGAGGGCCACCCACACCAGGACGCTGCCGGCCACCAGGTACAGCATCAGCTTCATGGCCCCGTACTCCTTTGGCCTCAGGAAGGAGCCAAAGTCGCTGCTGCTTCCCCATACGCCTATGAGCAGGTACATCGGCATAACCGCCATCTCGTAGAAGAAGAAGAAAAAGAAAAGGTCCAGGGATACGAACACCCCGAAGACCCCGGCCACCAGCAGGAAGAACAGGACGAAGAACTCCTTGGCGCGGTTCTCCACACTCCACGATACGAGGACGCCGGTGAGAGTCACCACGCCGGTCAGGAGTATCATGGGCACGGATATGCCGTCCGCCCCAAGGGAGAAAACGACGCCCAGAGAGTCCAGCCACTGCACGTCCCGGACGAACTGATACCCGCCCGCATCGTTGTCATACGCCAGGAATACGTAGGCAGAGAGGCCCAGCAGCGCCACGGCCACCGCGGCTGAGGTGAGCCTGATGTGATGGAGCCTCTCCCCCGGCAGGAAGGCCAGAAGTACACCCCACACAAAGGGGATCGCCACCAGGGCCGTAAGCACGTATGAGTCCAGGGTATTCACCTCTTACCTATTCGCTCCGCTCTCTCATTGTCGTGTCCATTTGTGTCTTTCCTCACACCAGTGGCAGCGCGACCCACCATATCAACGCCACCACCACCGTTCCAACCGCCATCCACAGAGCGTAGTTGTACACCTTGCCCGTCTCCAGGTATCGCAGCCTCAATCCGGAGAGGAGCACCGAGCGGCCCGTTCCGTTCACACCCGTATCGTTCAACACAATGCGGTCGAATAGGGCCACGAAATCGGCGAACCTCCGCGCAACCCGATCGATGCCCCACTGGTACAGGTCGTCTATGTAGAGCTTGTTGACCAGTACCCTATGCAGGCCGGCAAACCGCTCCCGCACACGCTCCACCGAAAGCAACCGCCTTGAGTACAGTGCCCAGCCGAGGGCGAACCCTCCAACGGAGAGGGCTACGGATATTGCCATAACGAATACATTTACCTTGTAATGGTGAGGCTCCTCGAAGAACAGCCATGCGCCGAACCCGTCGTAGCCGGGGAACAGGCCGGGGGCCAGCAGCCCTGCGCCAAGGGCCAGGACGGCCAGGGCTGCCAGGGGCAACGTCATCACCAACGGGGACTCGTGGGCGTGCTCATTCTCCGGCTTCAGGTCGCCCAGCACAACCAGGAACAGCAGCCGGGCCATGTACAGTGCGCTCAGCAGAGCGGCGACAAGGACCAGTACGAAGAACACAGGCCCCCTCCCGTCCAGCACGGCCACCAGCACCTCATCCTTGCTGAAGAACCCGCTCAGAGGGGGTATGCCTCCCAGGGCCAGCAGCCCTATGCCGAAGGTAACCGAGGTCACCGGCATCCGCTTCCACAGCCCGCCCATCTCACGTATGTCCCTCTTGTCATCGGTGCCGTGGGCTATGCTCCCGGCTCCAAGGAAGAGGAGGGCCTTGGCAAAGGCATGGGCCACCAGGTGGAACATGGCCGCGGTGAACCCGAACGACCCGAGGGTCAGCATCATAAGCCCCAGGTGGCTTATGGTGGAGTAGGCCAGCACCCTTTTGAGGTCCGTCATCACCAAGGCCATAGCCGCCGTAACCAGGGCCGTGACAAGGCCTATCACAGCCACTGTCATCATGGCCGTATCCGACATGACGAACATTGGGAATAGGCGCGCCACCAGGAACACGCCGGCAACCACCATCGTTGCCGCGTGGATCAGGGCGCTGACCGGCGTGGGGCCTTCCATCGCGTCCGGCAGCCAGACGTGCAGGGGAAACTGGGCCGACTTGCCCATCGCCCCCATGAAGATGAGCAGGATGGACGTGGTCAGCGTCCCGGAGCTTATGCCGCCCTGCTCCGCTATGTGGAAGATGGCGGAGATGTCGAAGGTGCCCGTCTCGTTGAACAGCAACAGGATCCCTATTAGCAGGCCCACGTCGCCTATCCTGGTGGTGATAAAGGCTTTCTTGGCCGCCTCAGCCGCCGAGCGCCTCTCATACCAGAACCCTATGAGCAGATAGGAGCACACCCCTACCAGTTCCCAGGCTATGTAGAGGAGAAGGAGGTTGTCGGCCAGAACCAGGGCCAGCATGGAGGCGGCGAAGAGGGAGTGGACGGCGAAGTACCAGCCAAAGGCCGGCTCACCCTTCATGTAGCCCAGAGAGTACACCTGCACCATCAGGGCCACAAATGTTACCAGGCCAAGCATTACCACCGATAGCTCATCGATCATTATCCCCCAGGTGAATGTGCTCCCTCCCACGGTGAACCAGTCCACCGAGAACACGCCCCCCCCCGAGGACAGGAACTCGCTGAGCACGTACCAGAAGACGCCAAACCCCGCCAGGATAGCCAGAGGGGCGAGGAAGGCTCCCCGCCACGGAAGGAACCGGCCAAGGAGTACGATAGCCAGAAAGGCAGAGACGCAGAGGGCGGGCGCAAGCCACGCCGACTCGACTCCTGAGATCATCACCGTATCTGCCTGAAGAAGCATGTTTAACGGATAGCTACCACTTCATGAGGTCCGCCTCGTCCACGTCCACCGAGGCGCGGTCCCTGAATAACCGCAGGATTATCGCCATCGCCAGGCCCACCTCCGCCGCCGCCACGGTGATGACGAATATGGCGATGACCTGGCCGGTGGCCTGCGCCCGCTCGCCGTACGCGGCAAAGGCTATTAGGTTTACGTTGACTGCGTTGAGCATGAGCTCCAGCGACAGCAGTATGAGCACCGCGCTGCGCCGCGCAAGCACGCCGTATACGCCAATGGAGAACAGGGCCGCGCTGAGCAGCTGGAAGTGGAGGAGGCTCACTCTTCCTCCCTTTCCCTGGCTATGAGTATGGCCCCAATGAGGGCCACAAGCAGCACCAGGGACGCCACCTCAAAAGGGACGGCCCACTGAGTGAAGAGGCTCTCCCCCAACTCTTCAAAGCTCACGGAGCTGCGAGTGGTCTCGGAGGGAGCGCCCCTGACCATAGCCACCGCAAGAAGCGCAAACATCCCCAGGGCTGTCAAAGCAGCTAGGGGCCACTGCGGGTTGTCCCTGATACCCCGGAACTCCTGAACGCGGGTGAGCATTATGACGAACAGAATGACTATGGTGATGGCCCCTCCGTAGATGAGCACCTGCACCAGGGCCAGAAACTCCGCCAGAAGAAGCAGGTACAGCCCGGCGATTCCCACCAGGGACACCAGCAGCAGAAAGGCCGCGTGTACCACGTTGCGAGCCACCACCACGCCTACAGCGCCCCCCAGGCACACGAAGCCCAGAAGATAGAACACCGCCAGGGAGAGGCTCAATTCCCGGCCTCCACCGTTTCGCCCTCCTTGGCCTTCTTCTCAGCGGCCTCCTTCTGGGCGGCCTCCTTCTGGGCCGTCCATCCGGTCTCCTCCTGGTAGCTCCAGCCCATTTCCAACAGCGTCCCCAAGTCTGTGCGGTTGCCGTTGCGAGCGTACTTGCTGAGCTCGTGCTCGTGGCTCATCTCAATGGCGTCGAAGTTGCACACGTCCACGCAGATCCCGCACACGATGCAGCGTCCCAGGTTTATCTCGAAGCTGTCCACTATCTTCCGGCGGGAGCTCTTTCCTTCGGCGTGAAGGGGGTTGTCCTTCATCACGGCGGTCATGCACTGTGTGGGGCAGTAGCGCACACAGACCATGCAGCCGGTGCAGTACGGCTCCTCCACCTTCTGGTCCCACGTGAGGACTGGGAACCCCATGTACCGCTCCTCTATGGGCTTGTGCTCCTTGGGGTACTGGTATGTGACGGGTTTGCGAATCAGGGTTGCCAATGTGACCATGAGTCCCTTGAGATTACCCAGCATTGCGCGCCTCCGGAACGGGCTTGTATATCCGCACAGTGTACTCGGGAGTGGGGCCTGTCCGCATTATCTTGCTGAGCAACCATATCAGGGCTCCCAGAATGGCAAGCGACATGAGGGTGAGGCTCCAGGCGGGCCAGCCATAGAAGAGGTAGACCGCCGTGATTACCACGTTGACGAAGGAGAGGGGCACCAGGACCTTCCAGCCCAGGGACATGAGCTGGTCAATACGCAGGCGTGGGTAGGTGCCACGTATCCAGAATATGAGCAGGATTACCAGATACGTCTTGACCAGGAATACCACAAGGCCCAGGGCGGGGACGTCGCCGGGGACTCCGGGAAAGAGCCATCCTCCCAGGAACAGCAGGACGGTCAGAGCGGCTATGGCGAATGTGTTGATGTACTCTGCCAGGAAGAAGACAGACCAGTGCGCGCCGCTGTACTCCACAAACGGCCCTCCCACCACCTCGGACTCCGCCGGGTGTATGTCGAAGGGGGTGCGCCCCAGCTCCGCCAGTCCCGCAATGAAGAATAGTACCAGCCCCAGGGGCTGGATCAAGGCGTAGACCACGGTGTCCTGGCCGTACACCACCTTCTCCAGGTTCATGGACTGTGCCAGCATAGCCACACCAAGCACCGCCAGTATCAATGGTATCTCGTAGCTCACCAGCTGCGCCGCGGCGCGGAACCCTCCCAGCACGGCGTACTTGTTGGAGGAGGCCCAGCCCGCGGCCACAAGCCCCACTATGGAGAGGACGGAGAAGGCGATGATGTAGAAGAGGCCCATGTCCAGGTTCCTGATAACCACGTCCCTGGCAACCGGTATGGTTACCCATATCATAAAGGTGGGGATAAACACCGCCAGGGGCGCCACCCAGTACACCACGCGGTCCACCCAGGAGGATAGCAGGTCCTCTTTAGCCATGAGCTTTATGGCATCGGCCACCGGTTGCAGCAGCCCAAACGGCCCTACGTGCATGGGGCCCATGCGCATCTGTATACGTCCCAGGAACTTCCTCTCGATCCAGGTCAGGGAGAGGACCACTACGGAAAGCGCCGTCAGCAGGCCCAGCATGGACGCAACCATAATGCCCACATCCAGCGCGCTCATCGGTCAACCTCGCCCAGCACTATGTCCAGGGACCCAAGGATGACCACCGCGTCCGCTATGTAGGTATTTGTGAGAAGCTCCTTGATCGCCATCAGGTTGCAGAAGGACGGAGGGCGCACCTTCACCCTGTACGGCCTGTCGGCGCCGTTGCTCACAAGGTAGACCCCTATCTCGCCGCGGGGGTTCTCGCCTCGCACGTACACCTCTCCCTGAGGTGGACGAAGCACCAACCTTGTTGGAGTGATCGTCGGCCCGTCCGGCATCTGGTCCAGGGCCTGGTCTATGATGCTCAGCGACTGACGCATCTCCTCCACGCGGACGTAGTACCTGTCCCAGGAGTCGCCCTTCTCGCCAATCGGTATGCCGAAGTCAAATCTATCGTACACGGAGTAGGGGGCGTCCTTGCGCACGTCCATAGGCACTCCGGAGCCCCGGAGCGTAGGCCCGCTGACGCCGTAGCTTATTGCCCTCTCAGCGCTGATAACCCCAATCCCCTTGGTGCGCGCCAGGAATATCTCGCTGAAGCTCAGGAGCCGGTCGGCCTCGTTTATCCCCTGCCGGAGCTCTCGCAGCAGTTCCCTCATGCGCTGGGGGAAGTCCTCCGGCACGTCGCTCTTGACGCCGCCGATGCGTATGTAGTTGTGCATCATACGGGCGCCGGTCACCGCCTCAAACATGGACTGTATCTTCTCCCTGTCCCGGAAGGTGTACATGATTGGGGTCATGGCTCCGGCGTCTATGCCGAACGTCCCGAAGAACAGTAGATGGCTTGCCACGCGGTTCAACTCGCACAGGATGACCCGGACGTACTCCGCACGCTCCGGCACCTCAAGTCCCATGAGCTTTTCCACCGCCCTGCAGAAGGCCATCTCGTTGTTGAGATTGCTTATGTAGTCCATCCTGTCAAAGAGGGTGACTATCTGGGCGTATATCTCCCCTTCGCACAGCTTTTCGGAGCCTCTGTGGAGATAGCCTATGTGCGGCTCCACGTCAACAATGCGCTCCCCGTCCACCATGAGCACCATACGGAAGACGCCGTGTGTGCTGGGGTGTTGAGGCCCCATGTTCACCATCATCTGGACCGTGTCCAGTTGGTTCTCAGCGTTCACGTCTACCACTCCGTATACTCCGGCATCTCGTAGTTCCTGCGGCCCGGATACCCCTCAAACCCGTCGTACAGAAGCAGCGGGGCCATGTTGGGATGGCCCTCAAAGGCTACGCCAAACAGGTCGTGGGCCTCCCTCTCGTACCAGTCGGCCCCCCGCCACACCGATATCACCGACGGCGTAGACG
This sequence comes from Dehalococcoidia bacterium, assembly GCA_965263185.1. Lineage (GTDB taxonomy): Bacteria > Chloroflexota > Dehalococcoidia > Lucifugimonadales > UBA2985 > JAPPHY01. The sequence goes on from OZ253588.1 coordinate 1,047,200, forward strand.
GCTCCTCCGGGGAGAGGTTGGTCTTGAGCGTCATCATGTGTTTCATGGTGGTGCTGTAGAGGTGATATACCACCTGTAGATGCTCCACGTAGTCCACTACGCATAGACACATAAGGTAGTCGAAGGCAAGCTGGGGGGCCTCCTTGACCGCCGCGCAGACGGCCGGGACGTCGTTGGAGCTTACGGTGACCGTAACCAGGTCCACCGCCGCCCCTATCTCCGGCTTGAACTCCGCCAGCGCCTCCGGGAGCAACAGCTCTAGGGCGAGGCCCTTTTCGTCCAGAGCTACTGGAGCCTGGGGAATCGCCGGCTCCCGCCTATGCCTTTCTACCACGCTGCTTGGCGTCCTGCATGATTTTCTCTTGCAGCTTCAGGATGCCGTCGATCAGGGCCTCCGGCCTGGGCGGGCATCCCGGAACGTAAACGTCCACGGGTATTATGTGGTCAACGCCCATCACCACCGAGTAGGAGCGGTAGTAGGGCCCGCCGTTGGTCGCGCAGCTTCCCATAGCTATCACCCACTTGGGCTCCGGCATCTGCTCGTAGAGGATTTTTATAGGCTCGGCCATCTTCTTCACCACGGTCCCGGCCACAATCATCACGTCCGACTGCCGGGGGGACGGCCAGGTGACTATGCCAAACCTGTCCAGGTCGTGGTGGGCCATGTAGGTGCTCATCATCTCTATGGCGCAACAGGCCAGCCCAAAGGTCATGGGCCACAGGGACGACTTTCGCGCCATTGCTATAAGCTGCTCCGACCGGGCGGTGACGACCCCCGGAGCGGCCCTGTTCAGTATACTACGCGGCTCCTGGTTCCCGTCGCCCGTGGTCACTTCCATTGTAGGACCCCCTTCTTCCAACTGTATATGATGCCAAAGAAGAGGATGCCTATGAACAGTAGCATCTCATAGAACACCGCGTCTATGCTGGTGAGGAAGACAAGGGCCCACGGGAAGAGAAACACGGCCTCAACGTCAAATATGAGGAACAGGATGGCGAAGATGTAGTACCTCATGTGCAACTGCGACCAAGAGTAGGGGGCGGGAGGGATGCCACACTCGTACGACATGTCCTTGATGGCCGTTCGCTTCTTGGGGGAAAGCACGAAGGAGGCGGCGAACATGATCGCCATACCCACAAACCCCACAATGCCTGCTATCACCACCGCGGTGTAGTTGAGAGTCAACCCTTCAGGCGCCATCTGCAACCCCCAAGGCAACAACCCATTGTGGAGCCGTCACCAATAGAATCGACAACCGCACTCAGAATATACTACCCATCGGTGGCGGTGTCAATGAAGCTGCGTTGCCGATAGTCTCTACGGGCTCTGGTTATGCCAATGGCGGTTGGCGTACCACTCCCCTCCCGCTCGTGGCGAGCATGTCGAACCATATGAGCGGTAAGGGGGATTGGCTATGCTACAATGAGCGATAACTCTTGAGCAGGATGAAGAATATGCAGGAACAACCAAGCCGCCAGACCTATCTTGAACGCGCCATTGCCGACGGCCGTGCCGCCGCGGTCCAGGAAGCTGTAGAGGCAGCTAAATACGGCTGCCCGGTCTCTAAGGTGCTTAAGGGCAATGCTACCCTGAGCGTCAGTCACCCTGGCGTAGGACCCTTCCCGGAGCCCGGCAAGTGTGTGTCATGACAGAGACGCTGAACGCTGACTGTCAGGAATACGGCGTTCCTAACTGCCTTGAATTACAGATCGTGGGTCAGGCATTATTTTCCTGCTTCCAGCAGCGCGTTCTTCAGATATTAAACTATCCCGTTTAGGAGAATAGTATCCTAAGCCACGTTGGTGAAGGCGAGGGTATTGCTGACTACAAAAGGACATTCGCTCAGACGGTCTTTACGGATGGTTTGGTAATGGTTCCAGTGAAAAGGCCCCAGGCACAGCATGCCTGGGGCCTTTTGTTACGAACCGAGGCAGAGCCACAGCTTCTTAGTGGCCCTTTATCTGCCTATCGCCTTGAGTATCGTCTCATCGCTCTGGGTCAGTTCCAACCCGGCTAGCTTCTTGAGGTAGGCCCTTAGCTGTATCCTAACCCCACTTCTGGGAAGAACCTGATTACCAGAAGTGATAATGCCCTGCCACATAGGAGCATCCCGCCGCCAGTCGTAGGTCTCAGGATGGGTTAAGGCCTTTTTGACAACCTGTTGCCAGCCATGTCTCTCTTTCTCCATAGCGGTGGCTATGAATTCTCCGATGCCCGAAACAACTCCAGAGTTCCAGTGCAAATAGCGGCTTCGTACAGGTGGCACTGACAGCGTGCCGTCAGCTGCCTGCTTCCATTCAGGGAAACATTCTGCCAGGGTGTCCCAGACCTGTAGCAAAAGCTGAACATACTCGTCCCTTAGACTAGGAGTATCAGTCCGGGAGGTTAGGTTTTCTTGGACCAATCCCGCTGAGTGGGCAGCTGAAATAATGGGGCTACTGGCTTGGTACACTGCTGCCAAAGTCAGTATGGCTTGCGAACCTGCCGGTACGGCTGAGTTCTCTAGGTCCACGCGGTCCCTTAGCAACTGGGAGCATTCTACGAGGGCTTGGACAACCTTGTTTATGGCGTCTCTGTGATTGAAGAGTATGTCTAAGCTTTTCGTGGTCTTTTTGGCAGTTCTGTTGAGATCTGAAAATAGTTGTTGACCATGACTAACGCTGGTGTATGGGAATAGTACTATCGTAATGCGTTCGTCAGCCAATTCAGGCGTTTCTTCGACCACCTTTCTTATCGCACCAAAGCGATGTTGACCATCTACTATGATTAGGGGGTCTCTCTGATCTAGGGTTAACATCCCAATAAAAGATCCTTCTCCCTCTGGGCTGGCTGGCAACCACTCTATTGGTTTATCGATACCATCTCTTCCATAAGTGCAGGTCAATGCGCCAAATCTATAGTCATCCGGGTTATTGCGAATGTACTGAGCGATCTCGGCAAAGCGGCCAGAAGAGGGAATCCTGTTTTCTCTCTCTTTCGGGGGTAGGTTTCTATCTGTGACCGTCAGATACCTAACCGCCACTGAAAAAGGCAAAGTGATAACGTAGTAGGTGGTTCCGCCCATTACTCCTTTTAGAGCAGGAGCGGTCATCTTCATTCCAGGGTCTGTCATTTGGCCAAGGGCTTCTTGTAGGGTTGTCATTTTGTTCCTCCTAGTTTTCTATAATCTGAAACGTAAAGCGCACATCGCGCGGTTCAATCTCTCTTATATGAATTTATAAATCATGCCACCTCCTTCAGCCGAGCGGCCACTACCTGCAAGGCTCTCTGTAAATTCAAGGTTGAAATCTTAGCAGCAAGTCCACTTAGTGCCTCGGTCAACGTAGGTTCATGCGATTGCTGTTCTATAAGCAGCGGTTGTAGATTCCCGGCACCTATAGTGGTGTATGTGCCCTTGGGTCTGCTCGTCACTTGAATAATGGGTCTCCATCCACCAAGATCTGGATCACCAACTCGGTCAATATAACTCACGTTGTAAGCACTGTCGCTCATGTACTCCTGCCTTCCTATATTAACTTTTGTGTATCGATACTCTATATACAACGTGAAGTATATACTATCGATACAACCATGTCAATAGGTTACGGAGATGATCTGCGGAACTTGGCAAACCGATAGAAGGCAGAAAATACCTATCCTTGGTTGCCAGAGCCGAAGTGCTGTACCAATGCAGTTTGCCTTTCCTCGAGATGCATCGCTATTGGCTGGACATTGGTATTCCTGACGTGTAGGGTCTAAAGTGCCAAGGGGTTGGTAATCCCCTCTAATGAGGTAATGTGTAACGCTGGAGTCCCTCAACCATTATCACAATAGGAGAATCCCGTGAGCCTTTCAGATGTGAAAGCCCTTACCTTTGACGTGTTCGGCACGGTGGTTGACTGGCGCAGTAGCCTCATACGTGAGGGCGAGCAGCTTGGGCGTTCCAAGGGCATCGATGTGGACTGGTCGGATTTCGCCGACAGGTGGCGAGGCGGCTACGGCCCGGCAATGGCTCGCGTGAGAAGCGGGGAACTGCCCTGGACGAACATAGACGCGCTGCATCGCAAGATCCTGGATGGACTGCTGGAAGAGTTCGGTGTTGCTGGTCTGAGCGAGGAGGAGAAGGACCACTGGAACCGGGTGTGGCACAGGCTAGCGCCCTGGCCGGACTCCGTGGCCGGGCTGGCGCGGTTGCGCAAGCGCTTCATTGTAGCCACGCTTTCCAACGGTAACGTGGCCCTGCTAACCAACATGGCGAAGCGCTCCGGCCTGCCGTGGGATTGCATCCTCTCGGCTGAGCTTATGCGGCGCTACAAGCCCGACCCAGAGGCCTATCTGGGCGCCGTGGACCTGCTCGGCCTTCGTCCGGACGAAGTGATGATGGTAGCGGCCCACAAGGGCGACTTGCGGTCGGCGCAGGCGGTGGGCCTCAAGGCTGCCTTTGTCGCCAGGCCCCATGAGTTCGGCCCGGACCACGCCGTGGACACCGCGCCTGAAGCGGATTTCGACGTCAACGCCACGGACATCGAGGACCTGGCGAGCAAGTTGGGCTGCTAGCCAAGTTGCATAATGGTGGGGCTTGCCTATTTCCAAACTCTTGCCAAGAAATTGACAACAATTGGCGCTCGTGATAGCGTTTACCCACTACCCCTATTGCCTCGGCGGTAGGATCGAGACCACCCATTGAGGTGGTCTCTGTCTTTGTAAGGGATTAGCGCTTGATCACCAACCCCCCCGCGCTGCTAGCTCCGCGTGGCGCGGCCCTTAAGCGCCATCAAGGCAAGACCAATGCTGAGTACGCCAATCAGAAGCACGGCGCCAACGCCCCTGAACAGCACTTCCGGCTCCCAACCAACGGTGATCAGCGATCGCAGCGCCGCCAGCAGGTACGTGACCGGGTTGTAGTCAGCCACCGTTGCCAACCACTCCGTCATCGCTTCCTGGGGCAGGAAAAGAGTTGTCATAAACAGGAAGGGGAAGAACAGCAGGAAGGTCAGGTTGACCGCCGCGGCGCTCCCGGTCTTCAGGGCGATTGCGTAGGGGAAGCCGGCGAATATGAGGCCCCACAGACCGCCCAGGAACATGAATACCGCAATGCCAAGGACGCCGGACTCGAATCGGATGCCCACCAGGTAACCCATGATAATGACGGGAATCGTCAGAGCGACCACCAGCAGGAAGTCGGCCAGCATCAGGCCAAGGAGCAACGCCAGGCGGTTTACCGGCGAGATGACCAGCCGGTCGAAGTAGCCGCTCTGAATGTCTGTTACGACGGTTATCGCTCGGGATACACCCGTGACGGCAAACAGGATTGCTACGGGTAGCTGGAACGCCTTGTAGTCCAGGCCAGGGATCTGTTCGGCGAAGTCAGCAAGGGCCCCGATGTTCAGGAAGAAAAATAAGACCGGCACTATCAGTGCGGGAATGGTGACCTCCGGATCTCTGGCTACTGAGCGGGTAGCGCGCTCGGCTACGGCGAGGATGTCCCGCAGGAAACCCGCTCTACGAGCTCTGACTGAAGCGGCAGTGGATGCTTGGAATGCCAACTCGAACTCCTTATTGATTCAGGCTAAGCCGGTTTTGTGTGTGGTCGCGATGAATCTGTGTGGTATGCCGTTGCAAAAGAGTAGTTTGCGCTCAACGGAGGCTCAATCCGAAGGTTGGTCCTCTTCGGGTTGCTGGCGGTCGCCTGTATCGTCCTGCAACCGCCCTCCGGTCACATGGAGAAACACGTCGTCCAGGGTGGGAGTGCGCAGGGTCAGCTCCTGGATGGCGACCCCTCGATGGTCCAGGGCCAACGCAACGGCGCTTATCAGCGCCGCGCCGTTGCCGACGCTTACCGTCAGCTCGTTGCCATGCACCTCCACGCTGTTCACCCGGCCTGTGCTCTTGAGCGCATCCACGGCTGCGTCTACGTCGCCGTCTACCTTGGCGATGATGAGGTCTGAGCCGCGGGCCCGCTTCAGCTCCTGGGGGGTACCCTGGACTGCCAGCCTCCCCCGGCTGATGATGCCGATTCGGTGGGCCAGGGCGTCCGCCTCCTCCAGGTACTGGGTGGTCAGGAAGATGGTGACGCCCAGCTTGTCGTTGATGTCTCGCACCTCCTGCCAGACGCGGGAGCGGCTGACCGGGTCCAGGCCGGTGGTCGGCTCGTCCAGGAATAGGACCTCCGGGTTGTGTATCAGGGCTGCGGCCAGGTCAAGGCGGCGTTTCATACCGCCCGAATACGTGCCTATCAGCCGGTCCATAGCTTCGCCGATGTCCACCAGGTCCGAGAGGTCGGCGATGCGGCCGTTTATCTGCCTCCGCGACAAGCCGTAAAGCTGGCCCTGAAGCCGCAGCAGCTCTCGCCCCGTCTGCTTGTTGTCCAGGGCGGCGTCCTGGAGGGCCGCGCCTATCCGCAGTCGCACCTGGACTGGCTGGCGCACGGCGTCGTACCCGGCCACGGTTATGCTGCCGGACGTGGGCGCCAGAAGCGTGACCAGAATCCGTATGACGGTTGTCTTACCCGCGCCGTTGGGGCCAAGGAACCCGAAAATCTCCCCTTTGCGGACGTTCATGTCCACGCCGTCCACGGCCTTCACGACGCCAAAGTGGCGCACAAGCCCTTTCACGGCAATGGCGTGTGTGTTTTCAGACGTGTTGGTCATTCAGATGCAAGGTTGGAGCGCGCGTTGGGATTCCGGTCTGCCGTTAGTCGAACATCAGGACGGTCCGCGTTACCTCCCCGGCTTTCATGGCGCGGAAGGCCTCGTTGACGTCCTCCAGCCGGCCCCGGCGGGTGATCATCTCGTCCAGCCTCAAGCGGCCCTGTCTATAGAAGTCGATGAGCCTCGGCATATCCACGCGGAAGCGGTTGGAGCCCATCCCGCTGCCCTGAATCTTCCGCTCGCCCAGGAACATGCGCCCCTCTATCTCTATCTTCTGGCCTGCGGGTATCATGCCGACGATGGTTGCGGTTCCGCCCGGAATCAGGCAGTTGAAGGCCTGTTCGGCCGCCGTCTTGAGGCCAATGGCCTCAAAGGAATAGTCCACTCCGCCGCCGGTGAGGCCCATTATAGCGTCCACGGGGTCGTGAGATGAGGCGTCCACAACGTGGGTGGCGCCCAGGTCCAGGGCGTGGGTGAGCTTGGGTTCCACAACGTCCACGGCGATTATCTGCCTGGCCCCGGCGATGCGCGCTCCCTGGACGGCGGCAAGGCCAACGCCCCCCAGGCCAAAGACGGCGACGGTAGACCCCGGCTCGATGCGGGCGGTGTTGATGACCGCGCCCACGCCGGTTATTACGCCGCAGCCGATGAGGGCCGCCCGGTCCAGGGGCATATCGTCATCTATTTTGACCAGGGCGTTCTCGTGCACCAGCATCCGCTCCGCATAGCTGGAGAGGTTGAACCCTTGTGTGATGGCGGCGCCGCTTCCGGCAAGGCTGAGGCGCGGCGGCTCCCCCTCCAGTCGGCGAGGCCGTTGGGAGCACCGGCTGGGATGCCCGGAAAGGCACTGCCGGCAGACGCCACAGAAGACGGACAGGCACGATATGACGTGGTCGCCGGGCCGGATGTAGTCGACCTGCTCTCCAACCTCCTCCACGATGCCGGCGGCCTCGTGGCCCAGGATGGACGGGGTGACGGTGGGGTACAGCCCTTCCACGTAGTGAAGGTCGCTATGGCAGACGCCGCTGGCGGCGGTGCGGACTACCACCTCCCGCGCCATTGGCCTGTCCATGTCCACCTCTTCGATGGTCAAGGGAGTGTTGACGGCATGGAATACAGCGGCTTTCATGGCACAACCTCACGCTGAGCGAGTTTTGCAGCCCATTATAGCACGACCGGACGGGCGTTTGCGCTAGTCGGCAACTTGGGGCCTAGTGGGCTGGGATTTCCTTACCGCCGCGCTCTCATTAGCTCCGGGCAAAGGAAATCTACCTCAATGCCGTGTTGTCGCAACTGAGCGTGGTAAGTCCACCAGTCGGTATCTGAGGCGTTCAACACCTTTGGCTGAGTCCCGCTTGACAGTGCCACGGCTACAAACTTGCGGTCGCTTCGGTCGAATGAACTGAGGGCAGGGTCGTCCGGGAACTCCTCGAAGTCACGGTCTGCGTGATGATTCAAAGGGATTTTTCGGCAGTGCGACGGGTTTGCCTGGTTATCGTGGAGCCACTTGAAGAAAGAGTCACCAAGCCCAGGCTGTCCAGAGAAGCTGAGCCTTCCTCGGTATTCCTCAAGGATCAGGTTTCCGTCGTCCAAAAGGATCCGACATTCGTCACGGATGTGGCGCAAACGGCCTATGCACTTGAGTTTGCAATCTGGGCCAGCCTGTTCGGCCCTGCCATTTGCAACGACGGCAACATTGGTGTCCATGACTACCTCCGCCTTCCCCATGCTCACGTAGAATCTCCCTGCCTTTTCAGCGCAGCTTCGCTCATGGCGGCAATCTCGCCGAACTGGTCGCCAAAGAAGTCTTTGGGCCAATTGGAGATGTTCCCGTATTGGTCGACCTCAAGCTGGCTGACGCTTGAGCCTCCACTGTCATCTGCCGAGCAGAAATACAGGCCGACATCGTCCTTCTGTATCTCCTCTTCAGCGATACGACGCTGGAGCCTGCGAAGCAGATGCTCGCTGTGGCTCTCGAACAATACCTGTACATTATGATTCTTCCAGGTATCGATGAAGACATCGGCCAGGCCGGCCTGAGCAGAGGGATGCAGGTGAATATCGGGCTGCTCCAGAATCACAGTGGAGTGTTGCGGCACGTAGAAGCACAGTGCTAGCACGGGAACAATCTGGGATACCCCAAAGCCGACGTCTGTGAGGAGGACTTCGGCTGAATGGGGAGACTTGCGCACCTTGACCTCGAACACCCGCTTGCCTTCAGCAAGCGCCTCGACTCGAAAGTCGTGAACCAGTCCAAGACGCTTGAGCCAAGCGGCTGCGTATTCGTCTATGGCAAGTTTGCGGGGGTTAGCGGCCCACTGCTTTAACTGACCTCTTTCTCGTGATGAAAGCAACGCGTCCACCAAAAAACCACCGTCCGTTCCCACATCGCTGGGTTGTACACGCGACCGGGTATAAGTGCGAAGTGGGGAGATACGGAGGGGGCCGAGGTAGTACAAATCTCGCAAGAGCGATTGCATTTCATGCTCGAGATTACGAAAGAAGAAGTTGTGACTCGAGTACCCCGAATTCGCCAAGTTTGGAAAGCTGTAAAACTTGGTCGAAGGCGGGAAATTGGTCGAAGGCGGGAAATTGGAGGTCCTAAAAATGTCCCAGTCATTACGAAATCTCAACTCGTTTGGGAGCGGCGGGGTCAAATGGTAGTCGGATTGGCCAAGATTGCGCCGCATCCCAATCTGCTGATCAGCTATGAGATAGGCCATTCTTTCCAGTATCAACGATTTCCCAGATCCTATGTTTCCTTCCCGTGACTCAACCTCGAATCCAATGTCGCTGCCTTCGAATATTATTTCCCTTTTAGAGTAGTCATCTGGTATTGTGAAAAAGGTCTTGGATTTCCAGGCGAGCGAAATCTTTAGATTTCGCGTAGTGTCGTGACCGTACACAACGCTCCCGAAGTCACCCAGGTCGACGGGTGTTTTTTCATCGCCGAAGTGGAAGACGCTCCCAAGGTCCGGCGAGTCGTCCGTCTGCTTCATCATCAGCAATCCTTGGTAAAGGCTAGTCTTGCCGGAGCTATTGGGACCAAAGAAGCCGGTGATGGGCTTTAGCGCAATGTCACCGGTGTCCATCCAGGATTTGAAGTTTTCGAGCCGCAACCGTGTCAACATCTCAGAGCCTCCTCATCTAAGGAGATTATATCCATAGATGTGTGCGCATCCTGTCAAGCGCTACGCACCTTGGCCGTTCCGGGTTGGAGCCTTCCATAGTGGGGCCCGCTGACGATGGCAACACAGCGCTTGCTCTGCCTATTTTATCACCTGCTCCTGTGCGTTGCCGTACGGGGGCAGGTACACCACTCACATCCACTGAGCTTAAGCGCTCCAGTCCACACATCAACGTATGTTCGACTACGGACTCATCGGAGACATGTCCTCAACGGCGCTTGTCGGGACAGACAGCTCCATCGATTGGCGTTGCTCCCTGCGCCTCGACTCTCCCAGCGGCTTTGATGGCGCGCCTCACGCTGAGCGAGTTTTGCGGCCCATTATATCACGACCGGATGGGCGTTTGCGCTAGTCGGCAACTTGAGGCCGGGGGGCTGTGATTAGCGCCTGGCAGCCTTCATCCCCTTGTCCTCTCAGCGCCCTTGAATCAGGTTCGCTATTCGAAGGTGGACGCGTCTTCGCCTACCCACCTGAGGATGATAGCGTTCAGGGCGCCGTCAGCCTTCATCGATGCCAGGGCCTCGTCGAGCTTGCCCTTCAGGTCGCTGCCCTTGCGGACGCCAATACCGAGACCCCGGTCCAGCAGTATGGATGGGCCCACAATTGCCAACTGGCCCTCGTACTCCGCAACTTTCTCTACGCCATAGCCGTGGTCCACCAGGACGGCATCCACCTCGCCGTTGAGTACTGTTTCGGCCAAGTCTATCGAGCCGTCGAGCGATACGAAAGGCCTGCCGAGCTCGGTGAAGTAGTCGGAGTAGATGGTGTTTACGGTTGCCCCAATCGTGCCTTGGACGGCTTCATCGCCCTCGCCGGCCCTCGCCACGTACACAGAAGGGGTTGGCGGGTAGTACGCTTCTGTGAAGTTGATCAGCTCCTCCCGTTCGGCGGTGATGCTCATGCCGGCGAGGATCGCATCGAACTCTTCCGCCACGAGGTCGGGAATCATCGTTTCCCACTCGCTCAGGATCCACTCACACTTCAGATCGGCGCGCCGGCACAACTCGTCCCCCAGTTCACGCTCAAGGCCATCTATTTCACCATCATCGTTAACGAAGTTGAAGGGATCGTAGTTGCCGTCAGTGGCTATCACCACCGTGTCCGCTCCCCCACATGCGGCCAGCAACGGCATGAGCATCACCGCCAGGAGAAGCGCTCTAAGCGTGTGCGTGAACCGGCCTTTCAACATCAACCCCCATCTCACTTGAGCGAGTACGCCGGATGCGCAGTTTAGGTCATTGTCGGGACAATTTGGCGGTCTTACGCATGTGCGTCCCCTCTTGCGAAGGATGATACACGACCGTAAGCAAGACATTCAAGAGCCGCTCCAGAAAGCCTGCATCGGATGTTGCAGACGGGGCGGAGTCCACATCCGCCCGCTCCCCGCTCGCGAAACGGCGTTGGTGGTTGAGAAATCCCCCTGCTCATTGCGCGTTGCCGTGCGGGGGTGATACACTCACTCCCATCCACTGAGCTTTAGCGCTCCGGTCCACACACCAACTATGTTCCACTATGGACTCATAGGAGACATGTCCTCAGCGGCGCTTGTCGGGACAGACGGCTCCATCGACTGGTGCTGCTTCCCGCGTTTCGACTCTCCCAGCGTCTTTGCCGCCATCCTTGACCAGGAGATAGGCGGACGCTTCCGCATCAGCCCTGTCGGCTTCTGCCTTGACACCCGGCAGAGGTATCTTCACGACACCAACATACTGGAGACCACTTTCACCACAAGCGACGGCATAGTCTCCGTCACAGACTTCATGCCCATTATAGAGGATGACGACGACAACCCGGAGACGCCGCCCAATGCCGACGACGAAATCCATCGCATCGTCACCTGCCTGTCCGGGGAGGTTGACATGCGCTGCGATTTCCAGCCCAGGCACGACTACGCCCGCTCTCTCCCCGTCTTTCGTCCCATGCGCGGCCGCTCCGGCAACTCCGCCGTCCAGGCGCGTGGCGGCGGGCAGACCATGACGCTTGCCGCCAGCATCCCTCTCCCCTTTGACGACCGCGGCGTCACCTGCGACTTCACCCTTGCCAAGGGACAGACCGCCACGTTTGTCCTTGCGTACGGCAGCAGCCGTCCGGCCAGCCTGGAGCGGTATCGCACCGCCGAGAAGCTGGACCAGACCAGGCGCTACTGGCAGGAGTTGGTGGACAGAATGAACTACGACGGCCTCTGGCGGGACTCCGTAGTGCGCTCCTTCCTGGCGCTTCACCTTATGATGTACCGTTACACAGGGGCCATAGTCGCCGCGCCCACCACCAGCCTGCCGGAGACCATCGGAGGCTCGCGCAACTGGGACTACCGCTTCTCGTGGCTGCGCGACTCCAGCTTCACCGTCGATATTCTCTACCGGCTGGGGGACGACTACGGGGCCGACCGCTACATCAACTGGCTGCTGGAGCAGTGTCAGCTGAGCCGCCGTAAAACCCGCATCGTCTACGGCATAACAGCCAGGTCATCGCTCAGGGAGTACACGCTCGACCACCTGCGCGGGTACGAGGACTCCCGTCCCGTCCGCATCGGCAACGCCGCTGAACGGCATCTTCAGATGGACGTTTTCGGAGAGGTCATCATCTCCATACACTCCCTGCTTCTGCTCTACGGAGAGATATCGGCGGAAGCCTGGGAGATGGTCCACTCCCTGGCCGAAACCGTTATGGGCAACTGGCGTCGGAAGGACCGCGGCGTCTGGGAGGTCCGGGGCGAGCAACAGCACTTCGTGTATTCCAAGGTAATGTGCTGGGCCGGTCTCCAACGCGCCTCCCACATCGCAGACATCTTGGGTCACAAGCAACTGGCCGGCCGATGGTCCCGGACCGCAGAGCGCATCAAGGCAGAGGTACTGGATTCAGGATGGACATCCACCAAACAGGCCTTCCGGCAGCGATATGAAGACGACGCTCTGGATGCCTCAAACCTGGTCATCCCCTTCCTGGGCCTGTTGCCGCGCGACGACCCCCGCATCCTGCAAAACCTGGATGCCATCGAACGGGAGTTGGCCGACGGCCCAATGGTCTGGCGATACCTCCCGGAGGAGACGGACGACGGCCTGAGAGGCCAGCCCGAGGGCGCCTTCACCCTGCTCAGCTTCTGGCTAATCGGAAACCTCATATACACCGGCCAGACCGACCGCGCCTTGGACTATTTCCACGAGATGATCACCAAGCGTGCCAACCACCTGGGCCTCTTCGCCGAAATGTTCGATCCGGCTACAGACCGGCAGCTGGGCAACTTCCCCCAGGGATACTCGCACATCGGCCTGATCCATTCCGCCCTGAACCTCTCCGGCTTCATCGCCAATACCGCCACCAGGCGCAGGCACCGCCCCCATTAGCCGAGCCACCCTTGCGGATGCCAACGACCGCCTACCGTTGTACCTAGATTCCCGCTTTCGCAGACCTTTGCGTAACTCTGGGCGCAACGCTGTGAAGAGACGCTCCAACTGTCATTCCGAACGGAGCGGAGAGGAGTGAGGAATCTAAAGGCTTTCATCCCCCACGAGGGTCCTGTGGCCGGAATCTTCCCATGACTACGGCGCAATGTTTTAGATTCCTCGCTGCGCTCGGAATGACATCAAATGGAGGGTTTGGGCAGGTTACGCAAGGGTCTCCCTCCGAGAGTGTCTCCAGAAGGGGGAGAGGGGCCTCCATGTGGAAACAGGGAGCAGGGGGCTATCCCCCAGAGGCGGTCGCCCCTCTAACGCAGGTCCAGGCTTATGTCCATCGCCATCACCGAGTGGGTAAGAGCGCCCACGGATATCAGGTCCACCCCTGTCTCGGCGACGGCTCTGACGGTCTCCAGGTTGATGCCCCCGGACGCCTCCAGAAGGCGCCTGCCCTCCGTCAGTGTCACCACCTGCCTCATCTCTTCCGGAGACATATTGTCCAGCAGAATCACGTCGGCGCCGGCTTCCAGCGCCTCCCTGGCTTCGTCTATGGACTCCACCTCTATCTCCACCCTCAGGGTGTGCGGCGAGTTCTCCCTGGCAAGGCTCACTATCTCCACCAGCCCAAGCCCCCGCGCGCGCAGGGCGGCGATGTGGTTGTCCTTGATGAGGATGCCGTCGGCCAGGTTGTAGCGATGGTTGTGGCCCCCTCCCATTCGCACGGCGTACTTCTCCAACTGCCGTATCCCAGGCACGGTCTTGCGGGTATCGACGATACGGGCCTTTGTGCCCTGCGCCGCCTTCACGTACATGGACGTTGCAGTCGCAATGCCGCTGAGGCGCTGGAGGAAGTTGAGGGCCACCCGCTCACCCTTGAGGATGCCTGCGATGCTTCCCTCCACCTCCGCCACCACCACGCCGGGCGATACCTCGGAGCCATCGGCTATCAGCGTGCGGGTCTCCACGTCGGGGTTGGCGTGGCGAAAGACCTCCAGCGCGACCTCAACGCCGGCGATGACGCCCGCGGCCTTGACGACTATCGACCCCAGCCCGCGGATGTCCGGCGGTATGAGGGCGTCGGTGGTGACGTCGCCTGGCCCCAGGTCCTCCTCCAGAGCCCCGGCGACGATGGCCATTACCGAAGACGTGATTTCAAGCATCTCAGTAGCCTGCCTTTTGGAGAGTCCCTGTTTCTCCCCAGCCAGATATTCCTCCAAGGAGAAAGAGACCGCAAGGCCATCAGAAAAACTTCAGGCCTGTTCGCTTGGCCGACCTGTAGTCACTTTAGCGCCCCTACACCTCTTGCAGCATTCGCTCCAGGGCTATGCGGGCATAGTTGGCCGTCTCGTCGTCCACGGTGATGCGGTTCATCACCTCGCCGTCCAGCAGACGCTCCAGCGACCATAGCAGGTAGGCCGGGTGGGTGCGGTACATGGTGGAGCAGGGGCAGACCACGGAGTCTAGGCAGAAGATCAGCTTGTCAGGGTTCTCCCATGCGAGCCGGTTGACCAGGCTTATCTCTGTTCCCACGGCCCACTTGCTCCCGGAAGGCGCTTCATTGATGGTCTTGATGATGAACTCCGTTGAGCCGTCGCAGTCGGCGGCCTGCACCACGTCCATCACACACTCCGGATGCACCACCACGTTTATGTCCGGGTAGGCGGCCCGCGCCTTCTGTATCTGGGCGACGCTGAACCTGGTATGCACCGAGCAGTGGCCCTGCCACAGGATTACCCTGGACTTCCGCAGCGCCTCCGGCGTACTGCCTCCCAGGGGCTTGAAGGGGTTCCACAAGACCATCTCATCCAGGGGCACGCCCATCTTGATGCCGGTGTTGCGGCCCAGGTGCTGGTCCGGGAAGAACACTATCCGCTCCCCTCGCTCAAAGGCCCACTTGTACACGGCGGGGGCGTTGCTGGACGTGCAGACAATGCCGTTGTTGCGCCCGCAGAGGGACTTGATGGCGGCGGTGGAGTTCATGTAGGTGATCGGGATTACCCCGCCCTCGCCAAGGACCTCCATCAGGTCGTCCCAGCAGTCCAGCACGTCGTCGGTGCGGGCCATGTCGGACATGGAGCAGCCGGCGGTTATGTTGGGCAGGATCACCTTCTGGTGTGGCGCGCTCAGGATGTCCGCCGTCTCAGCCATGAAGTGGACGCCGCAGAAGACGATGAACTCGGCCAGTGGCTGCGCGGCCGCCTGCTGCGACAGCTTCAGGGAGTCGCCCCGGAAGTCGGCGAACTGGACTATCTCGTCACGCTGGTAGTGATGGCCCAGGATGACCAAGCGGCTGCCCAGGGTATCCCTGGCCTGCCGGATGCGACGCTCCAACTCAGCGCCGCCCATGTAGTGGTACTCCGCCGGGATACTCTGCCAGCTGACCACGGCGGCGAACTCCTCCGCCAGCGGTTTCACGTCCAGCGGCTCACCGATGCGACAGAACGCGGATTGCTCCGTTTCCGTCAGTGGTATATACGGAAGTTTCTCTGTTATAGGCATGTTAATATCCCCCCAACTACATTATACGCCATTAAGGGTCAGTTAGACAAAGCCCCCTGTAGAGACCAGGGGCCGGTCTTGCTGATGCGGACCTGGGCCAGCTCTCCAAGGAGGTCGGCCTCATGCGGGAAGAACACCAGCTTGTCGCTGCGAGTCCGTCCCTGCCATTGCCCTTTGTTGTGGCCGTCAACCAGCGCTTCCACCGTCCGCCCCAGAAGCCCGGAGTTGATTTCCGCGACGATTCCCTCCTGGAGCTCCTCGATGGCCTGAAGCCTGGCCTTCTTCTCGTGGTCTGGAACGTCGTCCTCCATCCTGCGGGCGGCAATGGTGCCCGGCCTGGTGGAGTAGGCGGCCGCGTGCACCTTGTCGAACCTGACGTCCCGGATGATGTCAAGAGTGGCTTGAAACTGCTCGTCCGTCTCGCCCGGAAAGCCGACTATTACGTCCGTGCTCATGGAGACGTCCGGGACGGCGGCGCGTATCCTGTCGACCAGCCGGAGGTAGTCGTCTCTGGTGTAGCTGCGGCGCATGTTCAGCAGGACTTCGTCGTCCCCGGCCTGGAAGGGCAGGTTGAAGTGCTCGCATACCTTGGGGGAGTCCGCGACCGCTTGGATGATGCGGTCGCTCATAAAGCGAGGGTGAGAGGTGAGGAAGCGGATGCGCTCAAGGCCCTCGATGGGGTGTACCGCTTCCAGGAGGTCGGCTAGGTCTGGCCTGTCCGGCAGGTCGTGGCCGTAGGCGTCCACCGTCTGGCCGAGCAGGGTGACCTCCCTGACGCCTCGCTGCGCCAGTAGCTCCACCTCTCGCACCACGTCCTCCACAGGGCGGCTCTGCTGCCTGCCGCGCCGGTAGGGGATGATGCAGAAGGAGCAGAACTCATCGCAGCCGTGGATTATGGGCACGTAGGTTGTGACGTGCGGCTTGACGGGAGCCAGGTTTTGCAGGCAACCCTCCACGTCCATGCCAAACCGCTCGCCAAGCAGGTCGATGAGAGGCCCGTACTGCTGCGGCGCCATGAACACGTCCACGTATGGGTAGCGACGCTCAAGGTCGCCGGTCTTTGGCCCCACCATGCAACCCATGAGGGCGACTATTCGCTCAGGGTCTCGCTGCTTGAGGGGCTTGAGGGAGGTTATCATGCCCGTTACCTTGTCCTCGGCGCTCTGCCGCACCACGCAGCTGTTGAGAACTATGACGCCGGCCTCTTTGGGCGATGCGCTCTCCCGGAAGCCAAGGCCGTGCAGCGCGCCGGCCAAGCGTTCAGAGTCTGCCTTGTTCATCTGGCAGCCGATGGTCCAGATATAGTAACTGTTAGCGTCCACCTGGGCTCCTGGCAACTGCTATGTTCCTTGGCTATTGGTCATTGGTGAGAAGGTGGCGGAGGAAATGTCCATCGAATAAGCGCCGTTTTGGCTATAGAATCCGATCCGCCCGATTGCCTATCCCACAAATTATCCCACGCCCTTGACTCGGCAAGACTATTTTATGAGTAGGCATTAGTTAGAGGGACTCTAGGGAGTATTCATAGATTATATCAGATGGGCATGCGGGCTACAATGGTCTGTATGCGGGCGCGCAGCAGTTCCCCGCCGCCGTTCATAAACCTCCTGAGTTGACTAAAGGGTACATATGGCGCACGTCCTCTAGGCGTGAAACGCCGTCCTGGACGGCATCGATGGCCCGGATTCCGAGATTCGCCGGACTCTCAGGAACGGCCAGGGACGATTTATGCCGCCGCCGGAGCGCGTGAGTGTGCCTGAGCGCGGGGCGCGTGGGAATATGTCCGACACCGACTCATCCTGAATGAGTTAGATGATTGATGGCAGAAGATTCTTGAGCAGCAGTTTCCAAGAACTGCCAGGAGAAAAGGACCGTCCAGAGGCGGCTCCCCACTGGAGAGTAGTATCCACCCGGGAGGCCCGGGTAAGAATCGGACTCGCCCTACACGACCTGGACCATCGCCCAGGTCGTCGATGATCTTTTGCGCCGCGTTTTCGGCGCCCCCCGCGTGCTGCGATATAATATAAGAGGGAAATGAAACTGAGGCCAAAAATAACAGACAGAGG
The DNA here is from genome assembly GCA_965263185.1 of Dehalococcoidia bacterium. Lineage (GTDB taxonomy): Bacteria > Chloroflexota > Dehalococcoidia > Lucifugimonadales > UBA2985 > JAPPHY01. Next base: position 1,064,978 of record OZ253588.1, read on the forward strand.
GTACACTGCAATTCGTTATTATCGGTGTATCTGTGTCGCCACATGGGATTTTATGATATGATGAATGTCCTGTGTCGGAAAATAGCCGCTCGAAAAGGAGAACGTCCTGTGCCGCAACGCCAGAGACCCAGGCTCAAGCGGATCCCCATAACGTGCGACTGGTGCGGCTCCACCGCTCTCAAGCTTTACCCGTCGCGGGAGAGCGTCCGGCAGCAGCTCTCGCCCTATCACTTCTGCAGCTCGACGTGTCAACGCGATCACTGGGAGGCGCGGCGGAAAGCCGAGTGGGTTGCCGAGTCATACCCATGCCGTCAGTGCGGCGCTACTCTCACCACCCAGCAGGCCCCCGGCCGGCGGCGGGACTACTGCTCAGCCGCGTGCAAGCAGAAGGCGGCTCGGGAGCGGTTACGGCGGAATCCTGCCGGCGCGGTGGTGGTGGCGCGGCAGAGATTCCAGGAGGCATGGCGCCAGACGGTGAAAGCCATGAACCAGTGGGTAGGGTTCGACGCGCATGGAGCGCCAGTGGGAAAGGCCTACCGCCAGGCTGCGCTTGTCCACAATACCGAAGGAGTCACCGAAGAGGAGAAGATGGAGGCCGTCGTACGCATTTCCAAAGCGATCAGAGGCCTAGATGGTCCGCAGTATGTGGGAGAGCCGTCCAGGTATCGTGCTTCAGGTGGGGTGTGGCAGGAGTGGTGGAATTGGTGGCTGGAGGGCCGGAGGCAGCGCTGGCGCTTCTACGACGATCACCTTGCCGCGGCCCAGGCGGCCACGGCGGAACTGCGCAAGCGAGAGAGAGTCGCCGCACGTCGGGCCGAAACGGCGAGGCTACGCCGGGCCGCGGCACGCGACCACGTAGAAGACTCTACGGGGTCCGTTGGGTTCTCCCCTGCGGACCTGGAGCTGAGGCCCGGGTAAAAACATTACTTTTTAGCGGTCAGAATCTGCAGGGGTTTTCCGTGCCTGAAACGCCCGCTGTTTTCAGCCAACCTTTTTAGCGAATATATATCCGCGCGTGAGACGCAGTTTTCATCTCTACTCCGCGTTTCAAAGCCTACCCACCGCATGCGCTGTTCTCTGTAACAGTCGAAGTGTTGTCTTGCAGGTCAAAGGGAGTTGCAGGCTCAAACAATCCAACGGTGAAGACACCACAATAGGGCCTTTAGGAAGCTCATCAGACGTCCATCCAACCCGTGATCTATATGCTCTCGCAGTGTCCCAATTTTGCTGGTTGCCAACACTGGGTGGCAGTCTCTAGGCAATCAGAAATACTCGCGGCGGGAATCATTCTGATCCAAGATAGGAGAGAACTCTACTAAGTGCTTAGTCAGGTATCAATACTATTTCCATTCGGAACTAATCCTCATAACCCAGCTCCTTTGCCCGTTGAAAGTCTTCGGCTGCTCCTTCTGCATCGCCCATCTTCTCTCTGGTCACGCCTCGAACCTGATATGCTATGGCACTTTTCGGTTCACTCTCAACCGAAGAGTTGAAATCGGCCAATGCCAAGGCAAATTCCCCCCTCGCCGCATGAGCGTAACCACGGAACCGGTAGACGAGCGAATTGTCGGGCGCAAGCCGAATTGTAATGTCGTAGTCGGCAATAGCCCTGTCGAAATCGAGCTTCTGGCGATACGCCATTCCTCTGCCAAAATAGGAGGGTATGTGTTCCGGATCCAGCTTAAGAGCTTCGTTGTAATCGGCAATTGCCAAATCGTATTCGCCGTTGAATCGAAGGCAATCTCCTCTACATCGACGTGCGTCTACGTGGCTTGGTTCTAGTCGTAAAGCCTCGTCAAAGTCCGCGATGGCTAGTTCCAGCTCATCCCGTTCGCCATAAGCCATCCCGCGATGGTGGTAAGCCATGGCGTTGTTGGCACCAAGAAGAATCGCCCTTGTTGTATCGGAAACCACCCTATCAAAGTTGTTCATGTAACCATGGACAACCCCGCGCAATTGGTATGCAGCGGAATTGCCCGGGGTAAGCTTAATTGCTTCGTCCAGGTCTGAAATTGCTCGTACATTGTCTTCCTTTTCGAAGAAGGCCAATGCCCTGTACATGTATGCCGCGGCATTGTTGGGATTGCGCCTCAAGGAGGCACTGAGAGCAGCCATGTCTAGCTTGTCGCCCTTCTTCATGTCTAATGAGGGCAACTCCGCAATTGCCGCATTCACCAACTCTGATAGCTGTTCCAACTCTTCAGCGAATCCCATATGGCGCGCCATCTTGCTGTAGAGGTTCGACTTTGACCTGTCACCAGCCAGCAATCCGGTGACGGCTGTGGCAACTACCACTGGTGGGGCGTCTGGATTCAACCTCAGGGCAGACTCGAAGGTTTCCAGAGATTCTTGGAACCTTCCCAATTGACGTAAGGCCACCGCCATTGCTTGGTAGTAGTATGCATCAAGGGAACCGCGTTCCGGGGCAACGCCTTGCAGATGCTCAACGGCTTCCCGTTCCCGGCCGGCCATGAGCAATATCCATCCGATTTCAGTCCAAGGAAGAAGCCAGTTTGGGTCCAACTTTGCGGCGAGCCAGCACTCCTCTAGACCTTCTTCGACCAAGGCCGCATCGCCTCTCTTGGCGCCTATGCCCCCCTTGACCGATCCCAAGGTGAAATGGTTTGCAGGGTCCAACAGGTCCAGTTCGGCCGCCTTGGTAACCTCGGCTAGAGCCTCGGGCATTTTCCCTTGTATTTGTAGCTCCATAGATCGCTCGTAGTGGGCGTAGGCTTCAGGTTTGCTTACATCCCAGCCCTTGAGAAGTCCACCTTCGGTTTCTTGGATCAGGGCATCAACTTCTCCCCGATGAACCTGATAGTTGACGGCTATCACCCTCCTTATCCAGTCCGAGCCCACCGCGACTAGGTCCTCTTTCCACTCACTATCCGACTCCCTCTCGGCCAATTCAGACAAGACCGGCTCTGAATACAGGGAGCCTGCACCATGAGCTAGTATGTCGGCGAAAGCAGCGTGGTGGGATTCCGTATCTAAGTGGACTTTTAAGCTGTCGTACACAAGAGTAGCGTAATTGCGCAAATGCTGAACTATCTCTGTGACGACTTCGGTTCCTATGTAGCCTGCCAGGGCAACGGCGATATCGCTGGCCCAATAGAGCCGTCTCAGTTCGCGGAGTACACGTGTGCGTTCGTGAGAGTCACCCTCCTTGGCTAATGCCTTGGCTATGTTCCTCAGGTTCTTACTCGATGGCCGCGAGCCCCGGTACACCCACGCTTCCACAGTGTTTTTGTCCACTACCATCTTACAGGAGAAATCCCAAAGAGAGGGGATTCCCGCTTCGGAGCGCATACTATCGAGATATTTGCCCCTGCGGTCAATTTCGACCCAGTCCAGAAAATTGAGAGCGATTGGTTCGGAACCGCTGAGGCGCATCTGAGCCGCGACTCTCAGCGCCAGGTCGACAGCAGCAAGCCTCGCATAGATCCTCCAAACGTTGGGTAAGTGGCTTGGGAACACGCGCGGCATCCTGGGCCGAAGCAGAGATCTCAACCGGTCCCACTTCACCGCATGGTGATCGAGTATGGTGGTCAGCGCTTGTACAGTGGATGAAGCGCCATCTCCATCGCTTGTACTTGTGCCCACCCCTTGTTCGACTAGGGTTTCCGCTATAGCCTTGATAATCTCAGTACGGCTGGACTCCTTCACTCTGTCTTCCAAATACCCTGAGAAATAGCGGCTGGCTGTCTTTGATTGGAGCTTTGGATGTTCTATACCCAAAGTCTTTACCAACTGCCCCAATATCTGGCCGCTGGTCGGCAGCTGCGGGGCAACTTCTCTTTCCAATACTTCGTCCGTACCTTCGCTGGTTTTGCTTTCCGACATTTCACTCCCTACGTGGTTCATTCTACCAGTCATAGGAACCACCTCTCGACAGGAATTTCTCAGGAGCTATCGAGATGTCACGGAGCGCCTCCTCTACTCCAACCTCCAGGATAGGTCGGCTGTAGATGTGAGTTCCGGAAACGTTGTCGAAGAACCTCCCAGCGGGGTCTACCATGACGTAGCTTCCCGTCATCAGGTCGTTGCTCTCCGGCACCACTACGATTCCAGTCATCTCGACTCGCCTGCACTGTTGGACGTACCGCTGAAATTCACCATCTGAAACTATATGCTCTCCAATTCCCGCGTCGTTCTGCCCCTTGACAGGGAGCACCTGGAAGAGCTTCCATCTCTCTGGGCGAGCCTTCACTATGAAATCGGTGAGGTCTTCCCCCAAGTTGCTTTGCGTCACCACGGTGTTGACCTTTATGCGAACACCGGATTGCTTGAGTATTTCGACTACACACAGGTAATCTTCTTTACTCATGGGGCCGTGTCTAGTAGTCCTGCCAATACCCACGAGTGTGTCCCTGTCCACGGAATCAATGCTCAACGCAATCCAGGCGAGGCTTCCTTTGACGCTCTCCAGCCATTCCCCTGTAGTCCGGCTCCCATTGGTCACCACCGATGTGGTGAGTCCTAACTCCTTCGCCCGCCGGATCAGGTCAGGCAGCCAGGGACACAGGGTCGGCTCGCCACCGGCGAAGTTAATCTTTTGGAAGCCGGCCCCTGAAAGAGACTCTACAACTAGGATGCAATCCTCACGTCCGAGATGTCCCTTGGGCAGAAACTGCGGCTCAATATCCTGGAAGGTAGCGAAGCAGAACTTACATCTCATATTGCAGGCCTTCCACAGGTGGTAGTTGACGGACGGAATCTCGTTGACTATGCTCATTTCTCTCCTCGGATATCTGTTGCTTTTGCACCGCATATCCCTATGGTATGGAGCCTATCCCCCGCTCACTACCCTACTTTGGTGGACAATTTGCATTTCGAACCCCCTATTTCTGTGATGAGGGGACGAGTTAATCGGGCCTCGCTACCGACTCACAGAGCGATCACGCGGGGATGTAGTCACGCTCGATTATGGCGTAGAATATGGCTATGCCAGTAACCACAACAAAGCTGACCACGGCAGTCGAGCAGTACTTCGCCGACCTCCGGCTCATACGGGCGTCCGGCGGCGCTACCGGTGAGCGGTCGTACTACCCGGCGCTGACCAACCTGCTTAACGCCGTAGGCAGCACTCTCAGGCCCCAGGTGTTCTGCGTAGGCGAGCTTGCCGAGCAGGGCGCGGGCCACCCCGACTTCGGCCTCTACGCGAGACGGCAGGTGCAGCGGGGAACTCCGCGCCCCGGCCAAGTCCCCGAACGCGGAGTCGTGGAGGTCAAGCCCGCCGGTGACGACGCCTGGTTGACGGCGGACAGCGACCAGGTGAGCCGCTACTGGGGTCGGTACAGGCTCGTGCTGGTCACCAACACCCGCGACTTCGTGCTGGTGGGCGAGGACGCGCAGGGCAACCCCGTTAAGCTGGAGACCTTCCGTCTTGCCGACTCGGAGCAGGCGTTTCACTCCCGGCTGGAGACGCCCCGGTCCTTTGCCCGCGCCATGGGCGCGGGCCTGGGCGAGTACCTTTGCCGTGCGCTGTCCCACAGCGCGTCGATAGTCGAACCCAAGGACCTGGCATGGCTCATGGCGTCCTACGCGCGGGACGGCCTGGCGCGGGTGGAGGCTGCGGGCGACGCCCCATCCCTCCATGCCGTCCGCTCCGCCCTTGAGGAGGCGCTGGGCGTGCGCTTCGAGGGTGATAAGGGCGCGGCCTTCTTCCGCTCAACCCTGGTGCAGACCCTCTTCTACGGCGTCTTCTCCGCGTGGGTGCTCTGGGCCCGCCAGACGACGCCGCCCGCAGGCCCGTTCAACTGGCACGACGCCGTATGGCACCTGAGAGCGCCCGTCCTCCGAGCCCTCTTCCAGCAGCTGTCCTCGCCCTCACAGCTACAGCCACTGGGACTGGTCGAGCTGCTGGACTGGACTGCGGCGGCCCTGGACCGTGTCGACCGCGGTGCCTTCTTCGACCGCTTCGACGCAGGCGAGGCCGTGCCGTACTTCTACGAGCCGTTCCTGGAGGCCTTCGACCCCGAGCTTCGCAAGCAGCTTGGCGTCTGGTACACGCCCGCCGAGGTGGTGCGCTACATGGTCGCTCGCGTCGACATGGCGCTGAAGGAGGACCTGGGCATCGCCGACGGCCTGGCGGCCGACAACGTCTACGTCCTTGACCCCTGCTGCGGCACCGGGACGTACCTTGCCGAGGTTCTGCGACGCATCGCCGCAAATCTCCAGGGCAAGGGCCTGGGCGCTCTCACCGGAGCGCAGGTGAAGCGGGCGGCCACCCAAAGGGTGTTCGGGTTCGAGATCATGCCTGCGCCCTTCGTCGTCTCCCATCTACAGGTTGGACTGACCATGCAGGCGCTGGACGCTCCCCTGTCCGATGACGAGACGGAGCGCGCCGGGGTGTACCTCACCAACGCCCTCACCGGCTGGGAGCCCAGCGTGCAGAAGCCGCTGCCCTTCCCGGAGCTGGAGGAGGAGCGCGACCGCGCCGATAGGGTGAAGCAGGATACGCCGGTCCTGGTCATCCTGGGCAATCCGCCCTACAACGGCTATGCGGGCATGGCTGTCGAAGAAGAGCGGGAGCTCTCCACGGCCTATCGGACCACCAAGCAGGTGCGGCGTCCGGAGGGCCAGGGGCTGAACGACCTGTACGTGCGATTCTTCCGCATGGCAGAGCGTCGCATTGCCGAGAAGACGGGCCGGGGCGTGGTCTGCTTCATCTCCAACTACTCCTGGCTGGACGGCCTCTCCTTCACGGGCATGAGGGAGCGCTACCTGGAGGCCTTTGACGTTATCCGTATAGACAACCTCAACGGCGACAAGTACAAGACGGGCAAGACGACTCCCGGTGGCGCGCCGGACCCAAGCATCTTCTCCATGCCGGGCGATCCGGTGGGCATCCAGGTGGGTACAGCGATTACGACCCTGGTGCGCAAGGCTGACCACCAGCCCGCCAAAGAGGTCGGCTTCCGGCATCTGTGGGGACAGACAAAGCTCTCCGACCTGACGGCGACCGCCGAAGTGGGACCGGATGAGCTTTACGACAGCGTTGAGCCGAGCTTGCCTTTGGGGTTGCCGTTCGCTCCCGTCACTGTCAGCGCTCGATGGGCGGATTGGCCCGCGCTGCCAGACCTGTTCCAGATGTACTTCCCCGGGGTGCAGACGAGCAGAGACACGTTCCTATCGGACGTTGACATTGACCGGCTAGAGCGTCGTATAGCGGACTACTTCAACCCTAACGTTAGCCATGAAGAGATTGCTCGGCGCTATCCTTCAGCGATGAACTCTACGGCAAACTATAAGGCTATTCCAGTTCGAGATGCATTGCTTAACCGGGGCAACTCCGAAGACACAGGTGTCTTGCGCTTCGACTTTCGGCCATTTGACAAAAGATGGCTGTATTGGGATGGGCAACATGGCTTACTCAATCGTCCACGCCCTGAATACAAACCTCATGTATTCAAGGGGAACATAGCATTGGTTTCTCAACAGAAGCCTCGTCGAGAATGGTCTCCGCCCCAAGTGATTGCTGCGTTGGGTTGCTACGACCTGATGGACCGTAATGCTTCATGCTTCCCTCTATGGCTCCACGAAGAGGGCATGGCACTTGACGGCGGCGGAGAGCAGCGCCGCCCCAACCTGTCGGACGCGGCCCAACGCTACCTTGACCGCCTAAGCCTGGGAGTGGAGGACCTGTTCCACCACGTCCTCGCCGTGCTGCACGACCCATCCTACAGGGAGGCCAACGCCGGCGCCCTCAGGATGGAGTGGCCCCGCATCCCGCTGCCGGGCTGGCCGGACGGCGATACTTCGGGAGCGGCTGAAGAGCTGGCGGCATCGGCGGCGCGGGGACTGGAGCTTGCCGCGCTGCTTGACTCGGAGACGCCCGTTGCTGGCGTCACGACCGGCGCGCTGCGGTCGGAGATGGCCGCGATCGCCGTGCCCTCAACCACGGACGGCGGCAACATGGCCGGTGACGACTTCTCGCTGACGGCTGGCTGGGGACACTTCGGGCAGGGCGAGGCTGTCATGCCGGGCCAGGGCAGAGCCGTCGAGCGCCCGTACACCGCGGAGGAGCGCGCCGCGCTGGGCACATCGGCAGACGCGCTTGGCAGCGCCACTTTCGACATCCACCTCAACGACCGCGCCTACTGGCGCAACGTCCCGTCGGCGGTCTGGAGCTACAAGCTCGGCGGATACCAGGTTCTCAAGAAGTGGCTCTCCTACCGCGAGCGCGGCGTCCTGAACAGACCGCTGCGACCGGAGGAGGCGCAGCACTTCACGGACACCGCGAGGAGGATTGCGGGGATACTGCGGCTGGTGGGGGAGGGGTGAAACGCATGCCCAAGTCTAGCGTCTTCTGGTTCGCGCTCTCAGCGGTAGTACTGCTGTCAGTGGGCCTTTGGCTCATTTGGTGGCAATGGGACTGGTTGCACCCCGAAGCGTCGACAACCGTGTCGAACAGCGAAACACTTAGGAACGTAGGACTTCTGCTTGGAGGCGCACTCGCCTTTGTTTTTGCCGGGTGGCGTGCTTGGGTCGCGGAGCGCCAGGCCAGCGCAGCGCAGGCCCAGGCTGCTACGGCGCAGGCTCAGGCAGATATTGCGCAACAGCAAGTTGAAACCGCCCAGCAGGGCTTACTCAATGAGCGATATCAACGTGGGGCGGAAATGCTCGGCAGCCCGGTGCTCTCGGTGCGTCTGGGAGGAATTTATGCCCTGGGACGTCTCGCTGAGGAATACTCAGAGCTATATCATGTGCAAGTCATGCAGATCTTCTGCGCGTTCGTGCGTAACCCGGTCGAGATAAACGGCATTAGGGAATTGACACCGATAGAAACTGGGCCGCCTCACGGTGTTCCACCGCCTCTAAGGGAAGATGTTCAGGCCATCATGGATGCAATCGGCGTTCGTAGTGGGAATCATCTTGAGATTGAGGGAAAGGCTAGATTTCGCCTGAATCTGAGTGGCAGTGACCTAAGAGGAGCTACGCTTATAGGTGCGAATCTTACCAGCGCAATTTGGGAGTATCCTTCAGGGCTATCAACGGCGGAGTCCTTAGCCTATGACAAATACACAGACCTTTCTAGCGCAAAACTGTGCTCGGCAAGATTGGCGTTTGCGGAGTTGCAGAAGGCGATGCTAACTGGTGCATGCCTGTGCAATGCATGGATTGCCAGGACGGATTTCTCAGAGGCTCATTTCGCAGAAGCAAATCTGCACGGAGCACTTTCTTGGGGCCCAATCCTCTCAGGCGCTACCTTCTCAATTGGCATCCTGTCTGCGAAGGGTATAAGACAATGGGATTTAGATTCATGTGAGGCCGCGCCGGAAAAACTCCCAGTTTTAGCTGGGGTTCATGACGTTGGAACGGGTGCGCCCCTGGTGTGGAGTGGGAAATCGCTTATTGAGCAAAGTTAGTCACTATTCGAGCGAATGGGCACCCGTCCAGTTTCCATGTCCCTATGGGATTGACGGGTCGCTGGATATAGCCGCCAATGCCTGGTCGAAGGTCTTGATCTCCCGGACACCCCTCCGCTGGCAACTGGCCAGGTGGCAGAGGTCCCGGGCTTGCAGGCTGGGATACTGCTCGTGGAGCTGCCGAGCCAGGGCTACGTCGGCCTCTTCCAGCGGCCAAACTTCAACTGCGGCGCTCGCTATCAACTCTAGCGTCGCATCGAAGGTTTGCAACCTTCCGGTGGGCAGGTATACATGGGCCAGTTCCTGCATCACCTCTGCTGAAGTGCATAGGGGCGCGCCACTCCGGTTGGCTTCGACGAAGAAGCGCTGGGCCGTGGTCTGGAGCGCATGAGGGCGTCCTACCGCGTAGATGAAGACGTTTGTGTCTACGAATATCACGTTGCAGCCACGCCTCGTCCACGTGACTCGCTCATGACGCGCAAGTGCTCACTCCAGTCCGGCTCCGTCTCCGGACCTTCCAACGCGGCGCATGACCTGAAGAATTCCTTCACGTCTTCCGGGGACTCGAACAGATTGACGCTCTGGCGCGTTTCAAGGCGCTCATGGGCGGCCGCTCGCAGCCAGGCGCTGAGGGACATACCCTCCCGCCTTGCTTGGTGAACAAAGCGGTCTCGGTCCTCGTCAGGCATTACCAACTGCACTCTGGCCATGTCGCCCTCCGGTCGGGTTAGGGTGTATGTGTAATATCGTTACACATCTGCTTGTCCAGAGTCAAGTGGATTGTTTGCGTTTTAGGGGGGAAGGTCACAGAGAGATCAGGGGTCGGATGGAGGTACGGTAGGCTCCCTTAACGCCCTGTTGTAGTGTCTACGGTTATCGATAGTCTGGGGGACGCTAAAACTGGGGTCTAAAAGGGCAGTCCACGATCTTAATTTGGCCTCTAACCTGTCCAGCTAATGGGGTCCACCTCAGTGTGACCAATGGCTGGAGAATCTCGAGCTAGGAGTCTGTCCGAGAAACACGGTTGGCGAGTGGTTTGGGGTATAATGGGGCCAGTCCAGTAGCGGGGAGTTGTTGATGAGGAAGACCTACCTTCCCTACGAACCCGACCAGCAGTTGCTGTTGCCGGCGGCATTGCAGGAGTGGCTGCCTGACGACCATCTGGCGTACTTCATATCCGACGTGGTGGACCAGTTGGACATATCGGAGGTCACCGCTCGCTACGAGCGGGAACGGCGTGGCGGGCCGCCGTATCATCCACGGATGATGGTCAAGGCGCTGCTGTATGGCTACTGCGTCGGGGTGGCGTCCTCACGCCGCATCGCCCAGCGTCTCCACGAGGACATCGCCTTCAGGGTGTTGGCGGCGAACAACACACCGGACTTCCGGACCATCTCCGACTTTCGCAAGGGTAATCTGGATGCGCTGTCGGGCCTGTTCGTACAGGTACTGGCGTTGTGCCAGAAGGCGGGACTGGTGAAGCTGGGGCACGTGGCGCTGGACGGCACGAAGGTCAAGGCCAACGCTTCCAAACACAAGGCGATGAGTTATGGACGGATGAAGGAGAGGGAAGCGGAGGTGGCGGAGTTGCTGGAGCGAGCCCGGGAAGTGGACGATGAGGAAGACCGGCGGTACGGCAAAGACAAGCGTGGAGATGAGTTGCCGGAGTAATTGGCCTTTCGAGAGGGTCGGTTGGAGAAGATACGGGAAGCCATGGCGGCGCTGGAAGCCGAGGCGCAGGCTGAGGCCGAACGGGCCGAGGCCGAAGGTGGTAAGCGCCCGGGTGCGCCCGATGACAAGGCCCAGCGCAACTTCACCGATACCGAGTCGCGCATCATCCCCGCGCCTGGAGGAAAGGACTTCCTGCAAGCGTACAACTGTCAGGCGGTGGTGGACAGCGCTCACCAGGTAATCGTGGCGGCGCGGGCCACCAACCGGACTTCGGATAAGCGACAGGCTGCGGCGATGATGGAGGAGACCATCGACAACGTCGGCGCAGTCCCCAGGGAAGTATCCGCCGATGCCGGCTACTACTCGGCAAAGGCGGTTGAAGGTCTCTACAGGCTGTGCGTGGACCCGTTGGTTGCGCCGGAGCAGACCTGCCACGGCCGGGTTGTGCCACCTGCGCCCCGAGGACGCATACCCAGCCATCTGTCTTCCAGGGACCGGATGCGACGGAAGTTACAGACCAGGCGGGGTCGGCAGCGCTACGCTTTGCGGATGCAAACTGTGGAGCCGGTATTCGGCCAGATCAAGCAGGGCCGGGGGTTCCGGCAGTTCCTGCTGCGGGGACTGGAGAAGGTGAACGGCGAATGGTCGCTGATCTGCACGGGCCACAACCTGCTCAAACTGTTCCGCTTTGGGGTCAATCTGCACAGGAAAGCGCGGGCCGATGGGCCAGCCCAACGCATCAGGAACTTTTGCCGAGGTAGTGAGCACGGCGCTATTCGCAAAGCTATCTGGGGACTGGCCGGGGCAACCGGCACAATTAGTTGTCGCAATCCATTGTCGCAAACCCGCAAGCGCCGTTAGACAATCCTCGGACGGGCTGCTAGGGCTGATTGAGTGATAAACAGCGCGGTTTGACAATGAGAATTGTTGCCGCAAATCAACGCCTGTACCTAGGTAGGTATGATACCGGCCAGCTCGTAAGACTACAGAAATCGCTATCTCTCACACAGTCACCAAGGCGGAGCATCAGCGAGCTCTCCATATCAGTCTGGCCGCCTCGATTCACTCTCAAATTCAATTAACGAGGCAACATGTATTGACAGGTCGATTAACATTCTCCACAAGGCATGTGGTGTCGAAAAGTGTCGGAACAGCACTCTCTTCCCTCATTGACTCCAGAGGCGCGGCTGGTCTTCACCCCGAAAACTGGTCCAGTCGGAGTGTCAGTCTTGTGGGATGATCACCCACAAGAAGGAGGGGCATTTCTTGAAGAGTTCCCGCCATACGTCGGAGCAGATGGCCTTCGCTCTGGACGGCAGTTTGTACGCCTTCGCCGATCCGCAAGGAAGATAGCCATTCTCTACGACGGCCGTTGATGGCCTGAGATAATCCGCCGCGGTTGAATCGCCGTGTACTTTGTGTGCGGATGCGAATACAATCGATCTGCATGACCTATTCTGAGCTCATGAGGAGGCCCAAGCACTCTGGGACGAGTGGGAGCGGTTGTCACTGGAGGCTGAGAGCATCGATATACGGCCAAATGGGCTCAAGGACGACCGAGCAGGCTGAATGGTGAACTTGCCGCTACAAGGGAGGACCAGGTAGTACCAAGGACGGCGTATCAGGAACGTTGATTGGCGTCGATGAATCCAATAATGAGCTGGCTCTCGAGGAAAGCACGATTGCATTTGAAGCAGAACCGGAGGTCGAACAAAACAGAAACTCCTATGATCTGGGCGATAAGTGGGACGATGAGCGTATCACAAGAGCGGTGGATGAGCGTGCATTTGCTATAGTAGTGGATGGAGTGATCACGAAGTTGTATTCAACTTCATGAACCCAGGGAGTCCGTAAAGGAGGGCGTCGTGCCTGTAGAGCAGAAGGCAGAGGCGATGGAGCGCATAGCGTCGCAGTCACAGGAAGTTGAGTGGCTGGGTAGCGGGTATGGGGGCGGGGCGGCCGTGGAGGGTCCCGTGTGGTGGAAGGAGGGAGGATACCTCTTATTCAGCGACATCGGCAGTAACCAGAGGCTGAAATGGGCGCCTGGCGACGGCATCACCGTGTTCCAAGAGCCGACCAACAACGCAAACGGCCTCACTCGCGATCCACAGGGGAGGCTGATCGCCTGCGAACACGGAGCACGCCGCGTGACCCGGCAGGAACCCGACGGCAGCGCTACGGTGGTGGCCAACAACTATCAGGGTAGGCGGCTGAACCGCCCCAACGACGTGGTGGTAAAGTCCGACGGGAGCATATACTTCAGCGACCCGGGAGCGCCAGACCCGAACCTGGACCTAGACTTCGCGGGCGTATACCGAGTTTCCCAGGACCTGGGGATGCTGACCCTGCTGGCCCGAGACTTCGTCATGCCCAATGGACTGGCCTTTTCCCCTGACGAAGGCATCCTATACATAAACGACTCCCGCCGTGGGCATGTACGGGCCTTCGACGTCCAGGCCAACGGCACGCTTGCCCTGGGGACCGACCGTGTCTTCGCAGATCTGAGAGGCGAGCGTCCTGGAGTGCCTGACGGCATGAAGGCCGATGTTGAGGGTAATGTGTATTGCGGTGGGTCTGGGGGCATATGGGTCTTCGACTCCTCAGGCAACCATTTGGGAGTCATCGTTCACGGGGCGGCGGCTACAACCAACATGGCCTGGGGAGACGAAGACTGGAGGACCCTGTATTTCACCACTCGTGATAGCCTGGGAAGGGTCCGGTTAGGCATACCGGGTATACCAGTGCCGGCGACCTAAACAAATCGGTCACACCTTCATCTGCAGAAGCGACTATTGGGCTCTGCGGGCGCATAGACGGCTAGCGTGGAGCCGGGGGTATTTTCCGCGACTCCAATGTTTTGCGTGACCTCTATCCGACCTCCATCTTCTCTATGCAGGCATCCAGGAGACTGTATGTCTCTCCGGTTTGGGATACGTCTCAAATGTTCAACCAGCCTGCCTGAGCGCATAGGCGATCTGCTCCGCCGTGTACCGGGAACTCTTCCTCTTCATGGAATGCCCCTCCTTCCAATTTGTGATCATCCCACAAGACTAATCCCGAATCCACCGAAGGACACGGATGGGCGGCGTGAGGACCGGAGAAGGGGGATGAGAGAGCTACAGGGGAGATGGCCTGGGCTCGATTGGGGTAGATGGGAGGTCGGCGGAGGGACTTCAGTCACCGCACAGGCCCCCAATGGCCGTCTGCGGGAGCTGGGATGCGCGGGGGATGGCAAGAGAATAGGCAGCAGGGAACTCCCGCGGAGCTGGTTGGTGCGAGTTGGCGGGGACGTTGGGTCAGTGGCGGAGGGCGCCGTCAGGCTGGGAGTGGAATGGCTCGCAGCCGGGCCAGGGCGCGACTGAACTGGGTATCCCAGGGCCAGCGCCGGGGAAGATGCAGGGTCAATCGGCGTGCCGAGCGAGTGAGCCGTCCGGCCAAGGCGAAGACCCGTCGTCTGAGGGTCTTGGTGGTCACGATCTGCTCACCCAGGCCGATGCGGGCTGTCCAGCGGGCCAGGTTGTGTGCCATCACCTGTACCGCCAGCCAGGCTCCGTTGGCGGCGAAGCGGCCGGACGGCATGTGGTTCAGTCCGACACCGTACTTGAGGTCGCGTATCGCATTCTCGATCTCGGCGTGACGGCGATGATCAGCCTCCAGTTCGAGCATCTCCCCATCGCGGTCGGTGATGAAGCCGTGATAGCTGTAGGTGGCGAAGAGGGCCAACTGGGAACCGGGCGTGGGTTTCACCCGCCGGACGATGAGCCGCACCGGCGCGGCGTCGGGCTCACTCTGGAAGGGGATATAGGTGGTCTCTGCCACATCGGCGGCGCCGTCCATCCAGTAGGGAATGGGAGTCCAGTCCTCTTCTGGTATGGCCTCGATGACATTGTGCAGGCTTTTGTGCTGGCGGATGGTGATGGAGAAGCGGACATCCATCTTGCGGCAGACGGATACCACGCTATGAGCGTAGAAGCCGCTGTCGGCCCGCATCGTGAGTTGTCCCCTGGCCCCGGCGTAGCGCACCCGCCCCACCGTCTCACGCAGGAAGTGGGCGGCGCCGCGGGCGGTGTTGGCCCGGCCCTCGCGCAGCCGGGCCATCAGCACGTCTCCGGTTCCGGCGGCGACGGCCAGCAGCGGGTGATAGCCCCGCTGACCGGTGTAACCATGGTGGCGCGCCCCTTCCTTGGCCAGTCCATAGGTCTCGCAGATGGTGGAGTCCAGGTCGATGGTCAGGGGCCCGTCGCCGGGTCCGGCCCCGGCAGCCCAGGCCCGTGCCAGCAACTCCCGGCTAACCCGGTCCAGTTGGCGGACATGGCCCCACCTGAAGCTGCGCAGGAAGGCGCCCAGGGTGGAGGGAGCCTTAGCCGTGAAACCGAGAACGCGGGCGGTCCCGCCGGCGCGTAGCACATCGGCGTCGTCGATGCAGTCGCCACCGGCCAACGCGGAGGCCACCAGCGTCATCATCTTGTCACCGGTGTTGGCTCTGCCTTTTGCATGGCCCAGGTCCAGGTGCCGGTCAACCAGTTGGGGCAGGCCAAGGCGCAGGGCCAGGGTGGACGGAAGAATCAGCCCGGCATTGGCCACCAGGCGGTGATCATCGAAGGCGATGCGGATGCGGTCGGGTTGGTGGCGTGGTAGCATCTATTGGGTGCTCCTTTTCCGGGACTGGTTTGCTGTTACAAAACCATTATCCCAGATTCAGAGGAGCACCCTTTGGCCACTTCAGGACGCTGACCCGACGCCCTCCTTCGGTGGATTCGGGCTAACACTTAGGCTGGACCAAGATTCGGGGTGAGGACCACTTGCGTCTCCACCCCAACGGCTAGGCCAAGGACTTCCAGCGCCCAGACTCCCCTGGCCTGGGCGTTGGTGGAAGCGCCGGGCTGGGGGGCAAGCTATCCCGGTTTCTCGCTCCATCTACCCCCGGTTGGGAGCTATACGAACTTCAAGGCATCGACTCCTATGTGGGCGAAGTAGTAGGCGATGGAGTAACGCTTACATTTGACTACGGCAGGGACTCGTGGACTCTGAAACAACGTGAAGATATGGCGCATCTCCATACTGTGACCTACGAGACCATCGGTGGCGTCGAGGCTAAGCTGATTGCGCCCACGGGCGACTCCGGCGGCTATACCGGCGTATACTTCGCCAAGCTGGATAGCGCTAACCTCAACCTTGTCGGGAAAGACTTGACGCCAGCGCAGCGGCAGGTGGCCTTGACCATCTTCAGGAGCGTCCGCAGCCTCGGTCAGCAACGGTAGCGTCTCCGGGCCTACGGGACCACCCTCCAGCCGGAAGCCGGAGCCCCCTACAACGTCCCTCTTTGAGGAGCGCTCAGCGTGGAGCAGGGATGGGAGTAGGAATCGGTCGGCGCGGGATGCTGACGGCTCCATAACCTGGGGGTTGCCACAGATCTTGTGGCGACCCTCCACTGGCTCCTCCATCTATGAGGGTTTTCCTGTTGCCCAAGATCATCGCCGCGCCTCCCGGTCCTGCGCCATTAGACAGTTGACGGACAGAACGGGCGTTCTCTATAATGCACTCCCATACCACCACACCCATGCGCCGCGGGAGGAGCCTTGAAGGTAGCCTGTGTGCTCGTCACCCACCTGAGGGCCAAGGTCGAGCTGAGACGACAGCCACACCTGAGAGACAGGCCCGCCGTCATCGTCGACCGCTCCGGGGGAAGGCCCCTGGTCGTCGACCGCTTCCCGTCCGCCACTGGGGTGGCTGCGGGTATGACCCTTGAGCAGGCCATGTCCCGCCACGTAAGCGCCATCGTCCTGGACGCGGACGAGCCATCCTACCGTGGCGCGTTCAACAGGATGCTCGCCTCTCTGCAGGGTGTCAGCGACCGGGTTGAGAGGTCGGACCTGGGCGCGGCCTACGTTCGCTTGGACGGCCTGGAGGACATGTACGGCGGCGAGGCCAGGCTGGTCACAGCCCTGCTGAACTGCGTCCCCCAGGACATGGGGCCGCGGGTGGGCGTTGCTGGCGCCAAGTTCCCCGCCCTGGTCGCGGCCCTGTCCAGCACGCCCCTTGGGGCGACCAGGGTTCCCGCCGATGCCGTGTCCTTCCTCGCGCCCCGCTCCCTCGACCTCCTTCCCATCGCTTCGACGGTGAAGGCGGCCATGCGCCGCTTCGGCCTCCACACCATGGGAGAGGTGGCCGCCATGAGCAGGGACATGCTCGCGGAGCAGTTCGGGCCTGCCGGCGGTAGGGCATGGGACCTCTCCCACGGCATCGACAACAGCCCCCTCGTTCCCCTGAAGCATGAGGAGACCGTGGTCGAGCGCGCGTCCCTCCCCTTCTCATCCACATCCATGCCCCTCCTCCTGGCGGCGGTGGACACCCTCCTGAGGAGGGCCTACTCCCGACCCCGGATGCGGGGCCGGTACGCAGGCAGCGCATCCCTGGAGTGCGTGCTGGATCGGGCATCCCCCTGGGAGAAGTCGTTCCACTTTAAGCAGAGCGCGGGAAGCTCTGCGCGGGCGTACTTCATTATCAGCAACCGCCTGGAGACCGACCACCCACAAGCGCCGGTGGAGGAGGTGTCCCTGGCCCTGTCTGACCTCACGGGAGAATCAGGAATTCAGATGGGACTTCTGCCGGACGTTCGTGATAGCAGGGAGCGGCGCCTTGTAGAGATGGAGAGGCAGCTCCAGGCCCGCACGGGAGGCGTCAGCGTCCTGCGCCGGGTGGCGAAGGTGGCCCCCGGGCACCCCGCTCCTGAGATGCGCTCCGTGCAGGTCCCTGTGGACTCGCGGGGAAGAGAGGGTTTCAAGCCCATATCCACTCCTATTGCCATTGAGGTCCGGGAAGGGCCGAATGGAGAGCCTATAGAAGTGCGTCTTGGAGGGCGCTGGCTCTCTGTAGAGAGCGTCGAGGACGCGTGGAGCTTCGACCTGTGGTGGATGCCCCGTCCTCTTACCCGCACCTACTACCGGGTGAGCCGCGAGGACGGACGGCTGCTCACCATGTTCCTGGACCACATGGACGGCTGCTGGTACCGGCAAACGGCCTGAGACCTGGGATCATGCCGTGACCGCCGGGTACGTCGAGCTTCACGCCAAGAGCTTCTACTCCTTCGGGATGGGAGCGTCCCACGTCCACGAGCTCCTGTCCAAGGCGGTGGAGTTGGGGTATCCCGCGCTGGCCCTCACCGACGCCAACCTGTGCGGGGCCCTGGAGTTCGCGCGCCTGGCCGGCAGCCTGGGCATACAGCCGATAACCGGCGGCGAACTGACCCTGATGGACGGCTCAAGGCTCGTGACATTGGCCAGGACACGGGAAGGGTACGCCAACATCTCCCGCCTCTTCACCCTGGCCAACTCAGTGGACCGCAGGAAGCCCAGGCTCGACCCTGCCCACCTGCGGGAGTACGCTGGCGGCGTTGTCCTGCTCACCGGCGGGCGGGGAGGGCCTCTCGCGAGGCTCCTGTCGGACGGCCGACGGAAGGAGGCCAGGAGGCTTCTCAGGGACTACCTGGAGTGGTACGGAGCGGGGTCGGTGTATGTGGAGCTGCAGCAGAACTTCCTACATGGGGACACGGAGCGCAACCGTGAGTCGGCGAGGCTAGCCGCTGAGGTCGGCGTTCCCGTTGTGGCGACCAACGACGCCCTCTACCACTCGCCGGAAAGGCACAGGCTCCAGCATGCCCTGGTCGCAGCCGGTCGAAACGCCACCATCGACCAAGCCCTGCCCTTCATCAGCCCCAACCACCACCTGCATCTGAAGTCGCCCGAGCGGATGGCCCATATCTTCCGGGACTGCCCGGAGGCCCTCGCCAACACCCTGAGGGTAGCTGAGCGTTGCTCCTTCAACCTGTCCACGGACCTTGGCTACATCCTGCCCGATCCCGCCGTGCCGAAGGGGTACACCGCCGACACCTACCTGAGACGGCTTTGCATGGAGGCGGTGATGAGACGCTACGGCTCCATATCGAAGCGTGTGGAGGAGCGCCTGGAGGAGGAGTTCTGCTTGATAAGTAGGCACCACATGGCCGGCTTCCTCCTACTCTACCGGGAAATAGTCCTCATCGCCCAGGGTATCATGGAGGAGAGGGGGCTGACTCACCCGGAGACCCCTTTGGAGGAGAGGCCGCCCGGCAGGGGCCGGGGCTCCTCGGTGGCCTTGCTGACGGGTTACCTCATCGGCATAAGCCATGTGGATCCCCTGAGGTGGAACCTTACCCTGGAGCGCTTCATCTCCGAGGACACCTCACTCCTGCCAGACATAGACCTGGACTTCCCTCGCGGCCTCAGGGACGAGCTGATACAGAGGGTACACCGTCGATTCGGGCCCGACCATGCTGTCCTGGTGGGGGCCATAGCCACCTACTCGGTGAAGGGCATCATACAGGATATTGGCAAGGCCCTGGGGTTACCGAAGGAGGATCTCAGACTCCTCTCCAGACAGGTCCACTCCCACGACGGCGCGGACCTGCGGGAGGAGATGCTGGGGCTTCCCGCCTTCAGGGACCGGGTGGACGCCCCCGGCTGGCGTGACCTCCTGGAGATGGCGCCCCAGCTGATGCACGCTCCCAGGAGCCTGGGGCAGCATGTCGGGGGCATGGTGCTGAGCCACGCCCCCATCTCCGGCATGGTCCCGGTGCGAGAGGGAGCCATGCCGGGCCGCTACATAATGGACTGGAACAAGGACAGCGTGGCCGACGCCAACTTTGCCAAGATAGACCTCCTCTCCCTGCCGGTGCTGGACCAGCTTGAGGAGGCGCTGGACCTGGTGGAGGGGCGCGAGGGGAAAAGGCCAGACCTGGCTCTTCTGGACCCGGAGGACTCCGAGGTGTACGACATGATCAACGAGGGCCGCTCCAAGGGCGTCTTCCTGCTCCAGTCTCCAGCCCAGCTGAAGATGGCGCAGCGCCTCAGGTCCCGATGCCTCCTGGACCTAGCCTACCAGGTGGCTCTCATACGGCCCGGCGTCGGCGTCCAGGGCAGCGCGGTCTCCCAGTTCGTGGAGCGGTACAGGCACGGGGTCACCTGGGAGTACGACCACCCACTGGAGAGGCGCGCCCTGGAGCGGGGCTGCGGCATAATCGTGTGGCAGGAGCAGGTGGTGCAGCTCATCATGGACGTGGCGGGTATGACGGCGGCCCAGGCCGATGAGATCAGGCGTGCCTTCTCCAGACCCAACGCCGACCACTTGGTCGCCATGCACCGGCAGAGGTTCATGGTTGCGGCTCTGGGGAACGGCGTGCCGGAGGAGGTCGCAGTAAAGATATTCGACAAGATCAACGGCCACTACATGTTCCCGGAGTCCCACTCCCACGCCTTCGCCGTCACCGCATACCAGGCCGCGTGGCTCAAGCGGTACCACCCACTGGAGTTCTTTGTGACCCTGGTGAACAACCAGCCAATGGGCTTCTACCCCATGGAGACCATCAAGCAGGACGCTAGACGATTCGGCGTGGTCTTCTTCAACCCCTGCGTGAACCGCAGCCAGGCGAGGTGCATCCCCGACGGGGGCTATCTCCTGCTGGGCCTTGGCATCGTAAAGGACGTGGGCGAGGAGTCGGCCGGGGCGATAGTAGAGGAGAGGTATAGGCACGGCCCCTACACTACTCCGGCAGACCTGGTGAGGCGCACTGGTCTGAAGCCCCAGGCCGCGCTGTCGCTGGTCATGGCGGGCGCCTTCGACGGCCTCAACCCCAACCGACGCGAGGCGCTGTGGGAGGCCGGTCTATCCACAAGACCCTCCAGGAGCGGGCAGAGGGCTTTCCCGGCCTCGGTGGAGCAGGGCGTACCGGAGCTGGCCGACTTCACCTCCTTCGAAAGGATGGCGGGTGAGTACGGGGTCATGGGCATATACCCCAGGGGGCATCTTATGGAGTTCGTGAGGCCCCGGCTGAGCGCCGATGTGCTGCCGGCGTCTGCGGTGGAGAGCATGGATGAGGGCCGGGAGGTCATGGTGGCGGGCTGGCCCGTCGCCAGGCAGCATCCAAGGGGCAAGGAAGGGACGGTGTTCGTGACCATTGAGGATGAGACTGGGGACGCGCAGCTCATACTGTGGCCCAAGGTCTTCGCCCGATGCCGCAGGGAGCTGGGGAGCCAGGTGATACTGGTCCGGGGCGTGGTGTCCCAGTGGGACGGCACAACCAACATCGTAGTCTCGGACGTGCAGCGTGTAGATACCGGCGTTCCCATGCCGGACGTTCACGATTGGCGTTGAAGGGAGACAGGCTGAGGCAGCAATTGTCTAAGTGATAAGAACAGCCTTTGGGAGGGATAGTCCGAGGGAATGCCGGAGAGACTCCAGCCAGAGGCAGAAAAAAATAAATCACCATTGCGATAGAGGGGGGAACACGGCTCTGGCAGGATTGAGGCTTCTGAGACGTTAGTTGCAGTGGTAAGGCCAACAGGGAAAGCGCCTGCCCGGAGGAACTATTGGCCGCCGAGCACATCAAGGGGCGGTTCGATGCAATTGGCTATTCGGCACAGATCCAGTCATTTCCTCAGTCCTAGAGAGCTGGCGGCGGGACTTGAATGAGGTCAGACCCCACAGCTCGTTGAAAGGCAGGCCGCCAAAGGAGTATGCTGAAGCGGTAGCTGCACTCCACTAGCCTCTGATACTAATAACGGGGTAAGGTCAAGGATGCAGCATTTTCAGGTGCTGGAGGTTCCCTTTGGCAGGTCTTTCTGCATCCACTCGTCGAGTGAATAGAAGATTGACTGAGACTGGAGAGTCAACATGCGTGACGTCTACGACGTAGTCATCATAGGTGGAGGCACAACCGGGCTTAGCGCCTGCATTTACACCCTTCGATCCGGCCTGAGCGCCCTTCTCGTTGAAGGGACCGTCTTCGGCGGGCAGATCATCAACGCTGATACCATAGAAAACTTTCCAGGCTTTCCGCAGGGTATCACTGGGCCGGACCTGGTAGCTGCTCTCCAGGAGCAGGCGTCAAATTTGGGAGTGGAGTATGGATTTGGCCAGGTGCAAGCGCTAGATGTCCAAGCTCAGCCAATGGCCGTTCACACCGAAAGCGATGAGTTCCTGGCTAGATCTGTCATCATCGCAACCGGCGGTGAGCGGAACAAACTGGAAATACCCGGCGAAGAAGAATTCGAAGGACGCGGCGTTTCCAGTTGCGCTACGTGCGATGGCTATTTCTTTGCAGATAGGGAAGTGGCGGTTATCGGAGGGGGTGACACTGCGCTCGACGAGGGCCTCTACCTAACTGAGATATGCAGCAAGGTCACGTTGGTGCACAGGCGGGATCGACTCACGGGCAGCAAGATTCTTCAGGAACGCGCCCTCCAGAATCCCAAGTTGGATATCTGTTACAGTACGGTAGTTGAGTCAATCTACGGTGAGGATGTCGTTCAGGGCATCGTGCTACGCGATTTGGGGACAGATCAGGCGAAAGAGCTGCCAACTGCCGGGGTATTCATATGCGTTGGATATCACCCCAACACCCGCCCATTCCACGGCACAATCCCCATGGATGACGGAGGGCACATAAAGGTGGACCTAGAGATGGCCACAGAAGTCCCGGGTGTGTTCGCCGCCGGAGATTGCCGATGGCGCTCGGCCCGTCAACTGGGCAGTGGCGCAGGTGACGGAATCACGGCTGCTCTGTCCGCCTACGCCTATCTGAACGGTAGCTAATCTATGACTTCCTGTTTCCCTTGACACCTGTTCACCCTCAGCTATAATCAAGCTAGTCCACCGTGGTTATCTGGAAATACCTTCCGAGGGAGGTCTGGTGACTACAAAGGCGCTTCAATCGGCTCAGTACGAAGTGGATAGCGTCGCAGACGCTATAGAGTTCTACTACGAAAAAGGTTGGACCGACGGCCTCCCGGTCGTTCCTCCAACCGAGGAGAAGGTTCGGGCTTTCCTTGCAGCAGCGGGACTTGAGCCTGACGCTGTCATAGGGACTTACGAAACTCGAAAACGCGTGGTAACGGCCGAGAAGGTCGCTATCAATTCAGTAATGGCGGGCTGCCTCCCTGAGTACTTCCCGGTGGTGCTAGCCATTATGGAACCAATACTGGATCCGCGATTCAATCTCCACGTCCCGAATTCCACCACCGGAGGAGCTGCTCTTGGATTCATCGTGAATGGCCCGATTCGGGACAAGCTGGGTATGAACTACCGAGGCAACGTTTTGGGACCAGGAAATCGCGCCAACTCCACGATCGGTCGGGCCGTAAGACTCTGTCAGATCAACATCCTTGGCTCCTTGGCGGGCGCCGGAACAGAGGATCCTCTCGGACGTCCGGTATTCGACAGGGCGACTATCGGACAACCTGGCAAGTATGTCGGCTATCACATTGTAGAAAACGAGGACGATTTCCCATCATTGCTCCCGGTACACGTTGAACAAGGATTCAGCCGAGACCAGAGCGCCGTCACCGTATTCTCCACGGGTGGCCACGTGCAGATTTCAGCCCATTCCGAAGATTCCGCCCAGAAGATAGCTGACACGGTTGCCAGGCACCTTGTAGGCAGCGGAAGACTGGTCGCGTCTGGAGGCTTTTGCATTCTGGTGATTCCCACCGAGAACACAGGCTACCTCGTTAAGGACGGCTGGTCTAAAGCCGACTTTCGACAGGCGGTGTTCGAGGGAACCAAGCGTACAGCAGAATCGCTAATGGCTCAAGGCTGGCCGGTTCGAGGAGGGAGCGCCGCGGAAACCAGCCATCAGACGATGGCCGTTACGGGAAGCGCCGATGACATTTATGTTGTGACCGCAGGTGGGCCGGCTGGAGGATTCATTCACTACATGTTGCCCTACGGTGGATCAGTTATGACACGCGAGATCAGATCTTAGCCCGAATCCACCGAAGGACACGGATGGGCGGCGTGAGGACCGGAGAAGGGGGATGAGAGAGCTACAGGGGAGATGGCCTGGGCTCGATTGGGGTAGATGGGAGGTCGGCGGAGGGACTTCAGTCACCGCACAGGCCCCCAATGGCCGTCTGCGGGAGCTGGGATGCGGGGGATGGCAAGAGAATAGGCAGCAGGGAACTCCCGCGGAGCTGGTTGGTGCGAGTTGGCGGGGACGTTGGGTCAGTGGCGGAGGGCGCCGTCAGGCTGGGAGTGGAATGGCTCGCAGCCGGGCCAGGGCGCGACTGAACTGGGTATCCCAGGGCCAGCGCCGGGGAAGATGCAGGGTCAATCGGCGTGCCGAGCGAGTGAGCCGTCCGGCCAAGGCGAAGACCCGTCGTCTGAGGGTCTTGGTGGTCACGATCTGCTCACCCAGGCCGATGCGGGCTGTCCAGCGGGCCAGGTTGTGTGCCATCACCTGTACCGCCAGCCAGGCTCCGTTGGCGGCGAAGCGGCCGGACGGCATGTGGTTCAGTCCGACACCGTACTTGAGGTCGCGTATCGCATTCTCGATCTCGGCGTGACGGCGATGATCAGCCTCCAGTTCGAGCATCTCCCCATCGCGGTCGGTGATGAAGCCGTGATAGCTGTAGGTGGCGAAGAGGGCCAACTGGGAACCGGGCGTGGGTTTCACCCGCCGGACGATGAGCCGCACCGGCGCGGCGTCGGGCTCACTCTGGAAGGGGATATAGGTGGTCTCTGCCACATCGGCGGCGCCGTCCATCCAGTAGGGAATGGGAGTCCAGTCCTCTTCTGGTATGGCCTCGATGACATTGTGCAGGCTTTTGTGCTGGCGGAGGGTGATGGAGAAGCGGACATCCATCTTGCGGCAGACGGATACCACGCTATGAGCGTAGAAGCCGCTGTCGGCCCGCATCGTGAGTTGTCCCCTGGCCCCGGCGTAGCGCACCCGCCCCACCGTCTCACGCAGGAAGTGGGCGGCGCCGCGGGCGGTGTTGGCCCGGCCCTCGCGCAGCCGGGCCATCAGCACGTCTCCGGTTCCGGCGGCGACGGCCAGCAGCGGGTGATAGCCCCGCTGACCGGTGTAACCATGGTGGCGCGCCCCTTCCTTGGCCAGTCCATAGGTCTCGCAGATGGTGGAGTCCAGGTCGATGGTCAGGGGCCCGTCGCCGGGTCCGGCCCCGGCAGCCCAGGCCCGGGCCAGCAACTCCCGGCTAACCCGGTCCAGTTGGCGGACATGGCCCCACCTGAAGCTGCGCAGGAAGGTGCCCAGGGTGGAGGGAGCCTTAGCCGTGAAACCGAGAACGCGGGCGGTCCCGCCGGCGCGTAGCACATCGGCGTCGTCGATGCAGTCGCCACCGGCCAACGCGGAGGCCACCAGCGTCATCATCTTGTCACCGGTGTTGGCTCTGCCTTTTGCATGGCCCAGGTCCAGGTGCCGGTCAACCAGTTGGGGCAGGCCAAGGCGCAGGGCCAGGGTGGACGGAAGAATCAGCCCGGCATTGGCCACCAGGCGGTGATCATCGAAGGCGATGCGGATGCGGTCGGGTTGGTGGCGTGGTAGCATCTATTGGGTGCTCCTTTTCCGGGACTGGTTTGCTGTTACAAAACCATTATCCCAGATTCAGAGGAGCACCCTTTGGCCACTTCAGGACGCTGACCCGACGCCCTCCTTCGGTGGATTCGGGCTTAGGCGTGCGTGTCTCACCTGGATTCGAGAGAGTTAGAGAAACCTAATAGAAGGAGCAGAAAATGGTAGTAGCAGAACGGATACGCGTACTTGACCCAACGTCGGAGCCGGTGATAGAAGCCGGGTCCAAGGCGGCAAGAGTGGATACCCTTGACGGGAAGGTCCTGGGACTCTTCAACAATCAAAAGCTCAATGCGCCTCAGTTGCTTGAGATGGTTGGGGAGGTCCTCAGCAAACAGTACAATCTCAAGGGAATCGTAAGAGGGACGTACAGTTCCAGTCAGCGCCACACCTGGAGTGAGTGGGAGGAGAAGGGGGCGTCAGGATGTGACGTCGTGATCTTGACCCACGGTGATTGAGGGTCCTGCAGTTCGAGCGGTCTGCTCAACAGCATAGAAATCGAGAAGCGCGGAATACCTGCAATGCTGATTGCCACGGATGCTTTCATCAGTACCTGCAAAGGCATGGCCCGCGTCGGCGGAATCCCGGATATGGAATTCGCCATCGTGCCTCACCCGGTCGGGAGCCTTCCGCCAGAGGCGCTGATGGAACGAGCCAAGTCAGCCGCTGATCAGTTCGTAAGCATTATTACCGAAGTCCAGGACTAGCCAGCTACCCTGGAGGGAGGTTAGCCGAGTACGATAATAGCCAGAAACCGGCGCTGATGTGAGGGTACGGACACTGGCCTCTGCTTACCATTGAGCCAGCCGAGTTGTGCATTGGCCTGCGCTTGGAGTGGCGGAACCCCCTTCTTGACCGTGGCAGCCGACTTTGCCCGGATGTCCTCGTATGAGGTACTCACCCCGAAAACAAGCCCACCAACTGCTGTTGGCAAGCAGCGAAAATGAGGCGCTCCTCGAGACCCGATAGCTCAGGGGTTGTCTTGAGGTGTGGCGAGCTTCCTGAGGGCTCTGTAGTAGCGTCTACTGTTATATATAGCCTGGAGTAGCGCCTCCTATAGCGCCGTTTCTTGCTCGCCCTTTAACACGCCCGATGGCGTCACATCTTCCAGAGCATTCAGGGACCACCCGGGTATGGTGGACATCAGCCACATCCTGGCAACTCCCTTACAGTTCGTTGACACAGTAGCTGGGCTCTATTGGCCAATGATACTAAACTCGGGGTAAGGTCATTTGGCAAGGCCGCGATTGGACGCGACTCCGTAAGGGCGAGCATTTTGGCTCCTTGCGTAGAATGACGGTGTCGCCTCATTGCCTACGCGCCAGAGTTCCGTAATGGATTTGATTTGAAGCAGGAAGACATCAACCCGACGCACGTGAAATGCGCGCAGCCCAGTGAGCGGGCCCTATGACAGGGGCGCTGGCTGATCCCTAGTCCCAGCGGCTCTTTGGCTTTGGCTCAAGTACACCGTCGACGTAGACGTCGGCTTTGCCCTGGGGGAAGCAGACGTATCCTGCGATCTTGCCTGCCTCTGGCGTTGGGTCGAGGTACGTCCAGGCTACGTCCTCAAACGTTTCTCCGTTGGCGTCTACGTGGAAGTAGCTGGCCTGACCTTTGTAGGGTGAGCCAATAACGCGCTCGCTGGGCCGCAACAACTCCTGCCGCACGTCCGCGCTGGGGATATAGAGGCGGTGCGGCAGTCCGGTTTCCAGTAGCAGTACGGGCCTGTCCGTCTCCGCCACTAACACCCCGTTCAGCTCCACGCGCACGTGCCGGGAGCTTGCCAGACAGTCCACACGAGTATACGGGTCCTTGGGACCGATGAAGGCCTCTTCGTCCTCTTCAAACCACCCATCCATCTTGTTCCAGTAGAACGCCACGTAGTCGCTGACGTCCACACTTCCATCCAGTGGCTCGGGGTATCGCCAAACGGCGTTGTCCTCCACGCGATCGCCAACCCTGACGCTCCAATACTGAGCGTCTCCCTTTATGGGTCAGTGGGTGGAGTGGTCGGTCTTCTCCAGCAGGTCCATCCGCACATCGGCCATGGGGAAGTAGTAGACTGGCTGGCGCCGCGTCTCGTACATGATTAGGGCATTGGTAGAGTTGGCGATGGTCTCGGCGCCAAATGTGACCCTGATGCGCTTTGGCGTTGGCTCCAAGGAAGCGAGGTGGTCCTCTATTCCCTTGGCCGCGCCAACCTCATACGCCCTGTAATACTGTGTCATAGCTTGTCCTCCTTGAGCTGGTCTCGCTCCGAGCATCGGGGCGAGGCGCCCTTGGTCACGTCGCCGTAGCCTGGGTCCCAAACGCACCTGGAATCCACTCCGCGTAACCGTTCCCAGCAGCGCTGCGCTAAGGCGAAGAGGACGGAGCGATTATACTTGAGTCGAGGTGGGCTGTCCACGAGGTGTTCGGGGTCAGGAGATATCGGACAAGGCCTCCTTTCCCGTTGCATTAGTGTTGAGCCAGTGGTGGTAGAACTGGTCCGGAGTCTTGTAGCCCAAGGCTTGATGTCGGCGCACCGTCTCACGTGTGGCCGGTTACAGGACGGAAAGGCATTCACCCGCCCCACCGTCAGAGACTCGAACTCCCCGCAAGGATCGCTGTGCCAAGGATCACAACGCCCCCAGCCACATCTCGAAGACGGTTCTGTCTATCGTCAAAATAGGCCCACCACGCTTGACGAAATCAAGAACCTTCACGTTGAGGTTTGCCCTGGCGGTCTAGATTAGTGGTATGCTGACGTTGTATATCTGCATAAAAGGTAATTGCTTTTCAAACAAGGGTCGTGGGCTTAAAGAAAAGAGCAGCTACTCCAGCATGAGCGTAGCCAACAGCGGGAACCGCCTCTTACCCAATAGCTACTGGATTGCCCCTGGCCGCTTCGCGGCGGGAGAGTTTCCTGGCGCGAAGGACCCTGCAGAGGCCGCAAGAAAGCTGAGAACCTTGCTCAGTGCGGGGATTGACCACTTCATCGACCTGACGGAGCCGGGAGAATTGGTCCCATATGTTGAGATTGCGAAGGAAGAAGCCCGTTGCCTTGACACCGCCGTTGGATATGAACGGCATCCGGTTATCGACCAGTGCGTTCCCGGCAATCCGGGGCAGATGACCAGGATCCTCGACGCCATCGACGCCGCTATTTGTGACGGCAAGACCGTGTACCTCCACTGTTGGGGCGGAGTTGGCCGGACCGGTACCGTGGTTGGGTGCTGGTTGGTGCGGCATGGACGCACGGGAGACGCAGCTCTTCGCCAGATTGCCGAGTGGTGGCAGGGAGTTGAAAAGGTCTACCGGAAGCCCATTTCGCCTGAAACGAGTGAACAACGTGCGTACGTCCGCGGCTGGACTGAACCGTCGGAGGAAGGTGTAATCACATGAGTGAGCTACCAATACGGGACAGGTTTCGCGGCTGCCTGCTAGGGCTGGCGGTGGGTGACGCCTTGGGCACTACGCTGGAGTTCAAGCGGCCAGGCGCTTTCCAGCCAATCGACGACATGGTTGGCGGCGGGCCGTTTGAACTGGAGCCCGGTCAGTGGACCGATGACACGTCCATGGCCTTGTGCCTGGCGGCGAGCTTGATCGAGAGGGACGAGTTTGACGCACTGGACCAGATGCGACGCTACGTACGTTGGCGGGATGATGGCTACCTGTCCTCAACCGGGACGTGCTTCGACATCGGGAATACCATCGCGAGAGCGCTGTCGCGCTTCATGGATACTGGCGACCCTTATGCCGGTAATTCTGATACTTATTCCGCAGGGAACGGTTCCCTGATGCGGCTTGCGCCGGTGCCGATGTACTTTGCACACGATGCTGGTGAAGCAATCAGCAGAAGCGCCGATAGTTCTCGAACCACTCACGGAGCCAAAGAAGCAATCGACGCTTGCCGTTATTTCGCCGGCCTGCTTGTTGCCGCTCTGAAGGGGGTCGACAAAGAGACACTTCTCTCCGCACACTATTGCCCAGTCGAAGGTTTGTTGGAAAGAAGCCCGTTGGCAGAGAAGATTGCCGTTATCGCCGAAGGGTCATTCAAGCATAGAGAGCCACCGGCAATAAAAGGCGCTGGCTACGTTGTGGAATCGATGGAGGCGGCGCTCTGGGCCTTCCACAAGTCGCACGACTTTCGTGAAGGGGCCCTTCTCGCTGCCAACCTAGGAGATGACGCCGACACCACCGCCGCAATCTATGGGCAGATCGCCGGCGCTCATTACGGAGCCGAAGCAATACCGGATAAGTGGCGGGAGCTACTTACCATGTCGACGGAGATTAGGTCGATGGCCGACAGGCTCTATACCCACGCCAGGCAGTCCCTGCCTGCCTAACTACGCTAAGGGAGTTCGTCATGACCGCAAAGGTAATCGAACGAACCGGACAGATTCGGGACATGAAGGTGCGCTGGGTCAATGCCATCGTAGCGGGACACACCGTAGAACAGGCGCTGTCATTCGACGTAGCTGATGCGGGGGCAATGCATGAGCGGCCGTTTGATGACGAGCTGGACAAACACATACAGATGGGCGTGTTCGCCATGGATCGCATATCGGCCGATGGAACTATGCACAAGGTCGCGTCTGCCACCAGCTATGTCCTCGACGGCAAATGTATCTGGACTGCAAAGATTGAGCATTGCAAAGATATTGAACCGATGAGCGCTGGCTGGCGAATCAAGCGAGCGGATGGCAGCGAGGTGCACCGGGAACCTTGGAGCTGTTTTCCGGGCACTCCGTCGACGTCACATAGTGATCTGGCGGCGGGACTACAATGAGGTCAGACCCCACAGCTCGTTGAAAGGCAGGTCGCCAAAGGAGTATGCTGAAGCGGTAGCTGCACTCTACTAGCCTCTGATACTATTAACGGGGTAAGGTCAGGACAGCAAGCATGTGGCCCTGGGTAATGGAAAGGTGGTGTACCAGTTTGGAGCTGTGGACTGCTTCACCCGCAAGAGGGTGGCGGCCTTGGCGTCGCGGCTTACCAGCCACCATGGCGCGGAGTTCTTGAAGCAGGTGGTGGCCCAGTTCCCCTTCCAGGTCCAAGCCATACAGCCGGACGGGGGAAGCAAGTTCCTGAAGGAGTTTGGAGCTGCGATTGCAGAACTCCGGTTGACCCACTACTTCAACCGGCCCAACTACCCACAGAGCCTGCCCCGTACTGGATACGGGGGCAACGGGCGTATAGAGCTAAGCCTCCGCACCTACGGGACGGCGCCTCCCCATCAAGCCCCGGGCTACAAGACACCAGAGCAGTTCTATCAACACTGGCTCAATACTAATTCCACACGAAAGGAGGTCTTGTGCGATATGACCTGATCCCATACAGCTAGCTGGCAAATCTAGGAATCTCTGGTATCATGATATAGTTCATTTGAAGCTCAGGGTCCCCGGGCAGCTTACAAAGATACTAGACCGAGAGGAGGTCCCCATGCCAAGGCCCGTACCGATTCCTGATGAGGTAAGTAAACCCTTCTGGGAGGCGGCGAACGAACGGCGACTGACAGTCCAGAGATGCTCCACTTGCAACCGATTGCAATACCCACCGGAATCAAGGTGCTCCCAATGTAACTCTGCCGAGAATCTGGAGTGGAGTGAGGTTAGCGGGAGGGGCACCATAGATGACTATGTAGTGATACATGACTCACGTCTCAGATTGTATGTGGAAGAACAGCCCTACAACGTCGCCATCATACAGATCGAAGAAGACCCTGGTATCCAGTTTTTCTCTAACCTTCCTGGGACGCCAGTAGATGAGGTTCCGGTGGGAGCCTCTGTGGAGGTTGTATTTGTGGAGGGGGCGGCGCCCGGTCAATTGATTCCTGAATGGCGAGTTGTGCACTAGGCTGACTAGCCATCATTGCGACATGTCAACGAATAGAGAGGAGTAAACAAATGGGACCAACTCCGTTGGCTCCGCTTTCGCTTTACAGAGAGAGAGAGAACCTGGGAATATGGGAGCACAGGGGGAAGGTGGCGGTGGCGGGATTGGGGTGCTCTCCGACAGCCCGGCGCTGGGACGAAAAGCCCGAAACCAGCGTAGGCGCGAACACCATAATTGCGGTCAACAAAGCCCTGGAGGATGCGGGGATATCCCCGGAGGCGATCGACGGCCTTGTTGTCGTTCCAGATTGCACAGGGGAGCCATGGGCGACGAGACCCATTCCGGAAGATTTCGCCAGAACGTACATACCCACTGATAATCCCAACGACGGAATCAGTTCAATGAGCGCCGACTGGCTCGTTAAAAATATGCCTGAGCTGAACAACGTCACATTTGCCATGCACGCTCCGACATGCATGTCGAAAGCTATTGTCGTTGCCGCCCAGATAGTGGGTGACGGAGAAGCCAATACCGTCCTGGTTGTTCGGGCACTCAATAACCTTTCAGGTCGATACTCCCAGTGGGGAGCTAACGCGTTGGATACCGCACCCGGGCGCTCCCAGTGGACAAGTCCCTGGGGTTGGAGCGCCGCCGGCGCCACTTACGGATACCTGCTCAATAAGTATTGCCGAAAGTACGGCTCCAGCCACGACAGGATGGCCCCATTCATCGTGAATCAGCGGAGGAACGGACTCATGAATCCGGATGGATTCTTCTACCAGCATCGGCCCGAGGCGATCACTGCTGAGGACTATATCGCTGCGAGATGGTTAGCTAAACCTATGAACCTCTACGACGCCGACATGCCTATCCAGGTGTCATTCGCTTATGTCTTCACCACTGCAGATCGGGCGAAGGACATGAAGCAGCCTCCGGTTTATATACTCAACCACGCTTCGAATGTCCCCAACGTGCGAAGCAATGTCCAAACACTGGACGAGGTGGAGGCTTCTACAGATGCTATAGCGCGCAAAGTATTCAACGGATCTGGCATCACTGCCAGTGACATAGACGTGTTTAATCCGTACGACGGGTTCACGCTTTTTACACAGTATTACCTGGAGGGCTTCCAGTGGCACGGTGTAAAACGGGGCGAGGCGCACGACTTTTGGGCTGGGGATATTACCGTTGAGGGTCCCCATCCCTTCTCATCCAGCGGTGGCAACACCGGGAGCGGACGCACGCGTGTTTGGTTGCATAACGATTGCATCCAGCAGATAAGGGGGCAGGCAGGCGATCGCCAAGTAAATAACAAAGCCGAGATCGCCGTATCGGGTGCCTACACTCCAACAGATTCGTGCTGGACGACCTGGAGCAAGTACCCCGATTAGCCCACCTAACTGGACAAAATCAAGAACCTTCACTCTCTGGACTCAATAGCTACGGAAACGTACGGTACTCATGGACGGTTGACCCATAGAGAAACCTGACAGTGACAACACTTGAGGACCCGCTCAGGCCGAAGGGCTGATGTCCCCGCCAGCGGACCGCGTCGCTACTCCGCCCTTCGGTAGTCCTCGGTGGCCTCAGTAAGCATTACCTCGACCCCCCGGGAACCGTCGATGCCAGATGCATGATGTGCCACACCTCCCCCCCGGAGGGAACCGAACCCTTGCGCCACTCCATCACACGGTCATCATCGGTGCTGAGTCGCTCGGCGAATTCCTCCCACGACAGTTCGGCGAGCTCCCTGAGCCGCTCCAGCCGCTCGCCGAAATCTTTCGGGAAGAGCTCCGGGTAAGAGTCCTCTATCTGCTTACTTGCTTCCATAGTCCTACCTCCCCATTCTGCTTCATCTTTGGACTACGTCCGGGGGCCTAAGTGTATAGTAAGGTGGTACCGTCTTCGAGATGTGGTTGGGGGCTCTGTGATCCTTGGCACAGCGACCCTAACGGGGAGTTCGAGCCCCTATAAGGTCCCTTCGCATGGCGATGGTATGCGTGGAAGTATCCTGACGTTAACATGGTGGCGAAGACATGGGGGGGACTTCACCAGGCAAGTAATACCTGCTACAGTAGAATCACCTTTCTAGCTTCCGGTGCCTAATGGCCACCTAGACGAACTAATCTTAGTTGACATCAGAGAGTTGAGCAGGCAATGAGTACTTCTTTTGTCGATGCCCATACACAAGGAGTCGGTGAATTCATTCAGCACAGGAGATTTTTTCGTGTGCCTGATCACCAACGAGACTTCGCATGGACCGACGAAGAAGTCGAACAATTCCTGAACGACGTTATCGGAGCAATTCAAGATTCTGAAGAAGACTATTTCCTCGGGCTTGTCGTATTAGTTAAACCCGAATCCACCGAAGGAGGGCGTCGGGTCAGCGTCCTGAAGTGGCCAAAGGGTGCTCCTCTGAATCTGGGATAATGGTTTTGTAACAGCAAACCAGTCCCGGAAAAGGAGCACCCAATAGATGCTACCACGCCACCAACCCGACCGCATCCGCATCGCCTTCGATGATCACCGCCTGGTGGCCAATGCCGGGCTGATTCTTCCGTCCACCCTGGCCCTGCGCCTTGGCCTGCCCCAACTGGTTGACCGGCACCTGGACCTGGGCCATGCAAAAGGCAGAGCCAACACCGGTGACAAGATGATGACGCTGGTGGCCTCCGCGTTGGCCGGTGGCGACTGCATCGACGACGCCGATGTGCTACGCGCCGGCGGGACCGCCCGCGTTCTCGGTTTCACGGCTAAGCCCGAATCCACCGAAGGACACGGATGGGCGGCGTGAGGACCGGAGAAGGGGGATGAGAGAGCTACAGGGGAGATGGCCTGGGCTCGATTGGGGTAGATGGGAGGTCGGCGGAGGGACTTCAGTCACCGCACAGGCCCCCAATGGCCGTCTGCGGGAGCTGGGATGCGCGGGATGGCAAGAGAATAGGCAGCAGGGAACTCCCGCGGAGCTGGTTGGTGCGAGTTGGCGGGGACGTTGGGTCAGTGGCGGAGGGTGCCGTCAGGCTGGGAGTGGAATGGCTCGCAGCCGGGCCAGGGCGCGACTGAACTGGGTATCCCAGGGCCAGCGCCGAGGAAGATGCAGGGTCAATCGGCGTGCCGAGCGAGTGAGCCGTCCGGCCAAGGCGAAGACCCGTCGTCTGAGGGTCTTGGTGGTCACGATCTGCTCACCCAGGCCGATGCGGGCTGTCCAGCGGGCCAGGTTGTGTGCCATCACCTGTACCGCCAGCCAGGCTCCGTTGGCGGCGAAGCGGCCGGACGGCATGTGGTTCAGTCCGACACCGTACTTGAGGTCGCGTATCGCATTCTCGATCTCGGCGTGACGGCGATGATCAGCCTCCAGTTCGAGCATCTCCCCATCGCGGTCGGTGATGAAGCCGTGATAGCTGTAGGTGGCGAAGAGGGCCAACTGGGAACCGGGCGTGGGCTTCACCCGCCGGACGATGAGCCGCACCGGCGCGGCGTCGGGCTCACTCTGGAAGGGGATATAGGTGGTCTCTGCCACATCGGCGGCGCCGTCCATCCAGTAGGGAATGGGAGTCCAGTCCTCTTCTGGTATGGCCTCGATGACATTGTGCAGGCTTTTGTGCTGGCGGATGGTGATGGAGAAGCGGACATCCATCTTGCGGCAGACGGATACCACGCTATGAGCGTAGAAGCCGCTGTCGGCCCGCATCGTGAGTTGTCCCCTGGCCCCGGCGTAGCGCACCCGCCCCACCGTCTCACGCAGGAAGTGGGCGGCGCCGCGGGCGGTGTTGGCCCGGCCCTCGCGCAGCCGGGCCATCAGCACGTCTCCGGTTCCGGCGGCGACGGCCAGCAGCGGGTGATAGCCCCGCTGACCGGTGTAACCATGGTGGCGCGCCCCTTCCTTGGCCAGTCCATAGGTCTCGCAGATGGTGGAGTCCAGGTCGATGGTCAGGGGCCCGTCGCCGGGTCCGGCCCCGGCAGCCCAGGCCCGGGCCAGCAACTCCCGGCTAACCCGGTCCAGTTGGCGGACATGGCCCCACCTGAAGCTGCGCAGGAAGGCGCCCAGGGTGGAGGGAGCCTTAGCCGTGAAACCGAGAACGCGGGCGGTCCCGCCGGCGCGTAGCACATCGGCGTCGTCGATGCAGTCGCCACCGGCCAACGCGGAGGCCACCAGCGTCATCATCTTGTCACCGGTGTTGGCTCTGCCTTTTGCATGGCCCAGGTCCAGGTGCCGGTCAACCAGTTGGGGCAGGCCAAGGCGCAGGGCCAGGGTGGACGGAAGAATCAGCCCGGCATTGGCCACCAGGCGGTGATCATCGAAGGCGATGCGGATGCGGTCGGGTTGGTGGCGTGGTAGCATCTATTGGGTGCTCCTTTTCCGGGACTGGTTTGCTGTTACAAAACCATTATCCCAGATTCAGAGGAGCACCCTTTGGCCACTTCAGGACGCTGACCCGACGCCCTCCTTCGGTGGATTCGGGATTATGGGAAGAAATGACTCTTGAACATATATTCCCGAGAAATCCAGGAAATGAATGGTCGAATGAATTGAATATGTTCCCTGAGTTGCGAGAGGAGTACTTGCACAAGTTGGGCAATCTTTGTCTTCTCCAAGGGCAGCCAAACAAGAAATCATCCAACAGAGGCTTTTCGTTCAAGAAGGAGCAACTATATTCTAAGTCCAACCTGACCCTTACATCCCAGATTGCGCAGACATTTCACGAATGGAGCCCTGCTTCCATAGACGACCGACAGAAGGAACTCAGCAAGCTGGCCATTGTGGCGTGGCCGTTGCCACAAGCTTAGGCTTATGCCTATGCCCGTATTTGAGACGGAAGGGATTGGACACGTAGTGAGAAGAGGGTCATCCTAAAGGAGAGTACCCGAGCGCCGCACCATTTCCGCTATCGAACTGCGACGGGCGCAACCACATTGCGAGAAATACCTCTGGGCTACTGCCAAGAAACACACACCTACATCTCTATAGAGCCTTCGACAGCCAAGGGTACCCCAGTTCCTCGTGTCTAATGCCTACCGCGATGGTTCGGAGATGCCAAGACATTGCTCCTTGATCCGATCTGTCGCACCATAGTGTTGTAGGCGCTTCATAGGAGGTCTGCAGTGGATTGCGTTCCATACCAATTATTGATCGGGACAAGAGTATGATCTCAGAACGGTCCAAACTCTCGCTGTGCCAATTCCTGGATCTACAACCTAGGCCGTCTCTAGGCGTGCTGTTGAGAAAACACGGCATTGATGCAGAGGTTCTTGACTTAGATAGCCTTGCTATCTTTATCCAATGTGCTCCTCCGGATCAGTTGCACAGCCTCTTTAGCGAGGTTATCAGGACTAGAGGAGACCTTCGCAATCAGGTCGCGCCCCGTTACAGGTATGACGAGCGTTGGGCTGACCTTGTCCTGTGCCTACTCTTGGATGGATACAAAGTCGGAGGCGGTCAATTAGTTGCAGTAGATCCTACTATCGAAGGCGCTGAACCGTTGAGTGACGACCTCACCGCATCATTGAGTGAAAGTGGTCTGCCACAAGCGGATAAAGTCATTAGAATGCTGGATGATTCCACTGCCGCTTTCAGACGAGTACCTCAGGACATCAATGCCTGTCTGACTGAGGCAAGGGTCGCCCTCCAGACCATCGCGACGTCCATTGCAGATGCAAGGCAACAGTATCATCCTGGAAGTTACGATGGATCAAAGTGGGGGCAGGTCTTGGCATACCTTCGAACGTCCGGCCTTATCACAAGTGAAGAAGAGAAGGGCTTGTCGGGAGTATTGGGATTTGTGAGTCTGGGAGCTCACGAACCCTTTGGACCAGATGATATCGAAATGGCCAGGCTTGGAAGAAGCCTGGCCATTGGGATGATCTATTTTCTTGTAAAGCGATTTGGTGGTAGTGACCACTGAATTGATTGTAGTGCAGCATGAATGTCTAGGGCGGAGTGGTGCAACTGGTCAATACCTGTTCGATCCACCGCTTCCTGGACCGCCGGTTCGAGGCGCAGCTGTGGCATTCTAGCAAGGGAGTTGCCCTCGAGACTGGACGGCAGTAACGCCTCCCATGCCGCCTTGTTATGGTCGCGCAGTGACAGACTCTGGCAAGCCTGCCAGGACGAGCCACATCTCGAAGATGGTTCTGTCTATCGTCAAGTGTGGTGGGGCTCATAGGGTAGCTCATGTTTGAGCGCCCTATGAGGTACTAAGGATTGCCAGTGGGCCAATCCTTGCCGTGTCCCACTATGGGCATGGTCGGGCTCGCTTAGCTAACGTGAAAGGAAGAGAAGATGGGTGGATATCAGTTTGGCCATAGGCCAAGTGCTAGCGACCTACGACCGACGGGATGAGGCTACCATCATCGTGAGCCAGGACTGGGATTCGGGCCTGCGGTGCGCCTTGCGAAAGAGAGATCGCCAAGGTACAGGGGTGGAGGCTGGTTCTCGAGTCCTGCCTCTGGTAGATCCTGGGAGTTTTCTACGGAGAGGGATACCGGATAGGATCTGGGTTCCAAGGGACCTACGCCGTCTGCTGCGCTTCGAGCGCTTGCGGTCCGAGGAGGCGATTGACGGCCCGTCGTCTGAGGGAGAGGGTTGCGGCTGAGACGCCTGACCCGGGTGTGATGTTCTTGGGAGGTAAGTACGACACTTGCCGCCGTTTATGCTGTGTAGGTTGGGGGGCAAAGGAGAGTATTGGCAGAACTCATAATGAATCTGTACAGGGATTTGGCAGATGCGATCCGACGCGAGTTGGAATCCGACGGTTACGACGTTGCTTCAGTTAAGGGCGACGACGAAGCGACAGTACGTCTTCACGCTAGGTTGAGTCGTCGTAACATTGTGAAGCGACAAAGGAAAGTACTGAAGGCGGGCGATTTCGATCCATCGAACCATGAGTGTGGAATAGCTAAGCTGGAAAGCGCGATTCGCAACGGCGACAATCTAGCTCCTTACATGTCCAAGGCCATTGTAGACATCGATGCTCAGGATTCGCTTCTGGACCATTGGGGCATTTATCACTTTCATCTGGGGACAGAACTGGAAGAAAACGGTAAGTTTGTGAGACGGACTCGTGACATCTTGCTCTGCCGGATTGACGACACCCATGCCTATTTCATAAAGGTTCTTCCACATGGGCGTAACGTCTCTGCTCCGTGGTACAGAAAGGATTTGATTAAATTCGTCCACACGAATTGGCCCGAGTCGATAAGACACGCTCTTGCCACGGGCGTGACAGGGGTTAGGGCCTGTTCACACAAAGCAACCTGAATTTGATACAATACAGGTATGGAAATTACAGAAGCTCAGTACGAACGCATAGCTCCAGTCTTCCCTGTTCAGCGTGGCAACGTGAGGCTGTCCAACCTTCAAGTGCTGAACGCCATGCTGTATGTCGCCGAGCAGGGGTGCAAGTGGCGGGGGTTGCCCAGCCGGTTTGGCAACTGGCACACTGTATACACTCGAATGAACCGGTGGTCGAAGAACGGGGTGCTCGACAGGGTGTTCGAATACCTGCAACGAGAACAGATAGTGCGCATCAAACTGGAGGCGGTCTCGATGGACAGCGCCATTGTCAAGGTGCATCCTGATGGCGCTGGTGCGTTAAAAAAAACGGACCGCAGTCCATCGGCAAGTCCCGGGGCGGCTGGACCACCAAGATTCATATGGTTGCCTCGGATGCTCGAACAGCCATAACCTTTTCCCTCTCTCCGGGCCAAGCCCACGATGCGCCGGAGGGGCGCAAGTTGCTCAACCGGCTGGGATCGCAGGTTCAGAACCCGTACCTGTTAATGGATCGAGCATACGAGGGCAATGAGACCCGCCAGCTTGCGTTGGCTCTGGGGTCCACTCCCGTTGTTCCGCCCCTCAGCGCCAGGGTTCATCCGTGGGAGTACGACCGAGAGATGTACAAGAGACGCAACGAAATAGAGAGGCTGTTCCGGCGGTTGAAGGGGTTTCGTCGCATCTTCTCACGTTTTGAGAAGCTTGATGTGATCTTCCTTGGGTTCATCTCATTTGCACTCATCTTCGACGCACTTCGCTTTGTGTGAACACGCCCTAGCCGGTATGGCCTGAGTGGGAGTCAGGCCCATACAAGAATGAGTAAAAGGATGGCTCTAGGCACACCATCGCGTCCTCCCCGAGTTCGGGCACTGTGCAATAGCCCTTCTGACAGATACTGCGGACTCTGCTCAGTGAGATGACGTACGGGGCCGCTTCCGCCACGGCCTTGCAGCCAGCAGTCTTCGTCATACCTACTGCCTGCAGTAATTCGACGGCGCGACGAAACTCATTGTTCCTAAGCTTGTAACCTAACTTTTGGCGGCGATGGCCAGGGGCGGACCCTTCCTCAGGACGCTTGCGAAGGCCAGTGGCCACCTCAAAGTTCCAATGTAGGAGATCGTCAGGCCGGTCCAGGCGAGAATCGGCCAAGCCCTTGGTGATCAGTTGGAGAGTATCCCAAGCGACCGCGCTCTTAACGGAGTAGATGATGAGTTCATTGAGTTTGTAAGGATCGGGTTTACGCAGCCACCTATCAGCCTGACCTCTGGTAAAACTCCGTATGTCCCAGTCAGTCTCCCACTTGGCTACTTCCATGTTGCGGCCCAGCAGGGCGCGGGCAAATTGGCGCCCTTCCTCGGGTGAGGGGGGTCTTCGTTCGAAGGAAGCTCCCTGCCCAGTCTGGCGCAGGATATGCCGTCTGGCTAGTTTGAGATAGGTCTCGCTGGCGAGTGGGACCTTCTCGTTGCTCCAAAGGGTCTCTTTGAAGGCATTGAGAGCCGGGTGCTCGCTCCTGCCTTCCTGGATTTCGCCCACGGCCGAATCGAACTTCTCAATACCAATTTCCCCTAGCCCAGCGTCCAGAAGGTTGATCCAAGTGTATTCAACCAGACCATCGTCAATGCGCCTCCCTAGATCTTCCGGGGACAGCTTCTCCGCCCCAGGCTTCATATACCGCCGAAGGAAAGGCACGTTCCCCAGCTTACCCAACTCAACCTTCACATCCTCGTCACGGAAAATCTGCAAGCCCACCAAGAGCTGTGCAATACCTCCCCAGCTCATCAGTTGATACCTCCTTCCAGGAATGTGCTCCACTCGTCCATCAGAGCCTGGCGCAGGTTGAAGAGGTCGGAGCGGAAGTAGGCCGCCTCGGTTGCGTTGCCCACCGTGTGGGCCAGGGCCGACTCCACTACGGCGTAGGGAGAGCCGGTCTGCTCTGCCGCCCAGTCACGGAAGCTGGAGCGGAGGCCGTGAGGAACAAAGCCCAGTTCCAGTCTCCGGAGCAGCTGGGTAAAGGCCATGTCGGATATTAGTCCCCCGGAGCGGGGAGCGGGAAAGACGAGGTCGCTTCCGTCACTCAAGCCCCGCGCCTCATCCAGAACGGCCAAGGCCCCGTGGGAGAGGGGCACCCGGTGGGGCCTACCGGCCTTCATCCTTGTCCCTGGGATGGTCCAGGTCGCCTCTTGGAGGTCAACCTCATCCAAGGTCATGCCCCGAACCTCCCCGGAGCGGCATGCCGTCAGCGCCAGCATCTGGAAGGCCAGCTTCACCGACGGGCTGGCGGTGGACTCCCGGACCGTCTGGAGGGCTGCGGGCAGGTCCCTGTAGGGCAGGGCAGGGTGGTAGGCCTTGACGCGGCGCTGCCTGGCAAGCGCCGCGTTGATGGCGTCCCCAGCCGGGTTGTAGTCGAGGTATTCCATGGCTACGGCCCGGTCCATGATGGAGCGGATGCGCTGCCGTACCCGCCGCGCGGTCTCCGGCTTGGTGGTCCAGATGGGAGAGAGCGCATCTATCACGGGCTTGCGGGTGATCTCGTTCACCCTCAGGGAGCCGAGGGTGGGGAAGGCGTAGGTCGCAAGGGAGGAAAGCCACTGCGCCCTGTGCTTGGCGTTCCTCCAGGAGTCGGAGTTCTCGGCGATGTGCTGCTTTGCCAGGGCCTCGAAGGTGGGGGTCTGGGAGAGCTCCGCCTCTTCCTGCTTCACCGCCAAGGGGTTGCCGCCGGTCTTCGTC
The DNA here is from genome assembly GCA_965263185.1 of Dehalococcoidia bacterium. Lineage (GTDB taxonomy): Bacteria > Chloroflexota > Dehalococcoidia > Lucifugimonadales > UBA2985 > JAPPHY01. Next base: position 1,106,241 of record OZ253588.1, read on the forward strand.
AGAGAGCGGTTGTCCAGAGCCTTCTGCCGAGCCTGGGCCAGGGAGACGGCGGGATATGGGCCCAGTCCGAGATCGGTGCGCTTCCCATCGATGGTGAGCCTCTGCACCCAGGTCTTTCTTCCGTTGGGCCAGACCATCAGGTAGAGGGTCTGGCCGGCAGAGTACCTTCCCCGGGACTTCACATTGCGGACCGCTACAGCGGAGTCCAGTCGGCTGGCAGAATGGCTTGTCATTTGTCTCCCACGAACCATCCCACGCCGCGGCGTGGATGGCGCAAGACTTGAGTGGACTTCCTCAGACCCTAGTATACCATGAATTAGGTCTGATTTGTAGCTGACAGAGGGCAAACCTAGACCGAATGGGACAGCGCGGGACGGTATGGGACAATGGCAGGTGGCGGAGGGAATGGGATTCGAACCCATGAGGGAGCTTGCGCCCCCTAACCGCTTAGCAGGCGGCCGCACTAGGCCACTATGCGATCCCTCCTGCCAATGAATATAGATAATAACAGATAGCGGCGAGACCCCACAAGCCCCTATGCGGATTGTGCGTCTTTAATTGTTTTCCTAATGCAGATTTGCTAGGATGTTACCCATGGAAATAGACGAAGCGCAATTAAATGAGCTACAAAATGAAGCCAGAGACCTGCTTGCCTCTTGGCCGCTTGAGCATCCTCTGTTCGTAGAGTTCGCAGGCACTCCCAAGAGCGGAAAGAGTACCTGTATAGACACCGTAAACCACTTCTTTCGGAGGCTGGGCTATAAAGTCTTGGCGCCTACGGAAGGCGCGTCCAAACGGACGCCGTATTATCTCAAGGAAGACCTTGTCGCGTTTAATGCCTGGTCTGCTGCCTATGCGTTAACTCACATACTGGAAGGCCGTTACGGATCGGACGAATACCATTTGGTTATTATGGACAGGGGACTGTTTGACGCTCTGGCGTGGTTTGAGCTCCTACGGGATCAAGATAGAATTACATCGGAACACTGTTCTACCATCCAGGACTTCTTACTGGTCAGTCATTGGCAAGACCTAATTGACATGGTTTTCTTATTCCAGACTGACCCACCAACATCCCTTGAGCGTGAGCATAGGGACAAACTGATAGAAGAGCCCGGGCGAGCCATGAACCCGCCATTTCTTGAAGACCTCAACAAGGCTTACCAGACTATCCGTGAGAAGTATTCCGAACAGTTCACTTCACTCCACGTTGTGAACACCAGCAACGTGGATGGGAAGACAACACCACGGTCCACAGCCTTTGAAGTTGCGGCTCTAATGGTTGAACACATGAAGGGGAAAGTAGAGTAATCTATATGGGAGACAACAAAGTCCTTGTTTTCCCGCGGGCAATCTTTCACGGAGAGTTTTCTCTTCTACCGTGGGAATCTGTGCAGATGCAAATCGAGGAAATTGAGAGTTCATTCTCCTGGCTGAACAGGTCGGAGGCGGAACGCTCCACTGATTTGGTCCAGGCAATACCGTGCGCCTTTATTCGGGACCGTAGCGGAAAATGTTACGTCCTGAGACACGCACAAAATGCCCGAAATGACCTCAGCAGAAAGCTGAGCCTTGTTGTCGGGGGGCATATGGATGAGTCGCAGGATATGGGCTCATTTCAAGGCATTATGTCTTTGAATCTCGTCCGTGAGTTGGAAGAAGAGGTTTTGCTTCTTACCAAAGAAACTCCCCGCCCTGTAGGTGTCATAATAGATGACACCTCCCTAGAAGCTTCCCGGCACGTAGCATTTCTGCATGAGGTGGCAGCAGAGGATGCCTCACTGAGAGTTTCGGAAGAATTCGCAAAACTCTCCAAACGCCTTGGTGAATTTATGCCTGCATCCAAGCTGGCGACTATGCGGGATGAATTCGATCCTTGGTCAAGGCTGTTGATTGAGGAACATATCTGCCGTGATATGGTAAGCTCGCAGCCACGGCAACATTCTTTACTTTAGCCTGGGGTCAACCGCCAAACCGACACCCCTAACACCAGCAGGCGGTTGACCACTCTGCCGGCACAACTTATATAGCAGAAGAAGCGGCTGCTACAAGGGTTTGGCAGCCTTGTGATGCAATCACTCCTTATCGGCGCTAACCTAAGCCGGGACGCAGCCCATGACCTTGACCGCTGACGTATCCGTAATTTTCGCAGACGCTCGCCATGTACACGCGAAGCGCCCTTGAACGCCTGGCTGCTATTCCGGGAGACAATCTTCGTAGTCCTATGAAACTCCCTGACCGACAACTAGCCCCTGTGGTCATAGTAGCAATCGCCCATGTCATATCGTGGGCGGTTATGCTGTATGTGAGACGCCACCTTGTTGAAACAGGTGATGAATCCAACTCCATATCCGTAATCATCATGGGCTCTCCAATCCTATGGACAGCCATAGCCTTATGGGAGACATTGACACGCCATCCAGACCGCAGGATAGTTCTGACGATGGCGATAGTCACCACAGTCCTAGCGTATTTAGGACTAATGACTCTCGGGATTCTATTGAGTCCAATTGCCGTCTTGCTATTCCTGGCCTACATCAAGATGCGACAAACCCAATGAAAGCGCTAGCCTGTCTAGCATCCCCAGTAACCTCAGTGGTGACCGCCCATCTCAGACGTGACCCCCTGGATTCCTGCTTGCGCAGGAATGGCGGGTCGCTCCAACCAACGTTGGCGCTACCAACCCCTGTAGAGAGTACCCGGCGTTCCCCTTCCTTGCTTACAATGGTCTGGCTTTGTTATACTGGCGTGCGCGCCGAGGTTTTGAGGGCATTTCAGGATATGACGATAGCAACGAAATACGAGACTGTGATTGGGCTGGAGGTCCACGCTCAGCTCCTGACCAGGAGCAAGATGTTCTGCGCCTGCCCGGCCGACTACGTTCAAGGCTCGCCCAACTCGGTGGTGTGCCCCGTTTGCCTTGCCATGCCCGGCGTCCTCCCGGTGATCAATCGACGGGCTGTGGAGTGCGTCATAATGACCGGCCTTGCGCTGAACGCCACCATAGCCAGTAACGCCCAGTTCCATCGCAAGAACTATCCCTACCCGGACCTGATGAAGGGATACCAGATATCCCAGTACGACGAACCCATCGCCTTGGGCGGGTGGCTTAGCATAGATGTGGACGGTACCCGGAAGAGGATCGGAATAACCAGGGTCCACCTGGAGGAGGACGTTGCCAAGCTCCAGCACCATCAGGATGCCAAGGGAGAGGGCTACAGCCTGGTGGACGTGAACCGCTCAGGCATCCCACTCATGGAGACGGTGAGCGAGCCGGACATGCACTCTCCGGAGGAGGCTCGACAGTACCTCTTGAGCCTGAGGGCCATCCTCCAGTACCTTGGGGTCTCCACCGGGAACATGGAGGACGGGAGCTTCCGATGTGACGCCAACGTGAGCATTCGGCCCGTGGGCAGCGCGGAGTTCTCCACCAGGACCGAGGTAAAGAACATGAACAGCTTTCGGGCGGTCTATCGCGCCCTAGAGTACGAGGTGGCGAGGCAGACAAGGGTTGTGGAGGAGGGCGGCAGAGTGGTTCAGGAGACCCGCGGCTGGGTTGAGGAGCGCGGGGAGACAGCGTCCCAGAGGACAAAGGAGTTCGCTCACGACTATCGCTACTTCCCGGAGCCGGACCTGCCCCCCATCTCCATGAGCGCTGAGTGGGTGGATGAGATAAGAGCGAGCCTGCCGGAGTTGCCCGGAGCCAGGCGAGACAGGTTTGTCGCCGAGTACGGCCTCTCACTGTACGACGCCGGCCAGCTCATAGCCTCCAGGGACACGGCGGATTTCTTTGAGGAAAGCCTCAAGTCCAAAGAGGCTGACCCCCAGGCGGTAGCCGCCAAGGCCAAGGCAATAACCAACTGGATGTTGGGCGACATGACGGGCCTGCTGAACTCGTCCGACACGCATCTCGAGGACGCCAGGATCACCCCCCGCGGCCTGCGAGAGTTCACGGACATGATAGAGGCGGGAGCCATCAGCGGCCCCGCGGCCAAGACGGTGTTTGAGGAGATGTTCAGGTCCGGAGAGGGCGCTTCGGCAATAGTCCAGGATCAGGGCTTGAGCCAGATAAGCGACCCTGGAATTCTGATCGCGGCCGTAGCGGAGGTCATCCGGCAGAACCCTCAAGCGGTTCAGGACTTCATTGGAGGCAAGGAGACTGCCATCAAATTTCTGATAGGCCAGGTGATGAAGGAGACGCGGGGCAGGGCGAACCCAGCCGTGGTAAGCCGGATACTCCTAGCGAGTCTGGGTACAGGGGACAACGGATAATGGAAGCCTTCTTTCAGACGTCCCAGATACTGGTATCCGTACTGCTGGTGGGCATCATACTGGTCCAGGTCAGGGGACAGGGATCGGGCTTCTTCGGATCGGGTCAGGCATCGTTCCGTACACGCCGGGGCGTGGAGAAGACCCTGTTCCAGCTTACTATCGCGCTTGCAGTTCTCTTTACCTTTCTGGCCATAATGAGCGCCGTGCGGCCAACCTGGCTCTTCTGACCACTTCGTCCGCATCCGGGGACTTTCCTTGATAACCCTCACCACGGACTTCGGGGCACGGGACTCCTACGTGGCCGAGATGAAGGGCGTGGTTCTTGGACTCAACCCGCGGGCTGTCATAGTGGATGTCTCCCACGAAATCGACCCACAGAACACGGTCCACGGGGCCTTTGTGCTGGGACGCGCGTATCCCTCCTTTCCAGGGGATGCTGTCCACGTGGCTGTCGTTGACCCCGGCGTGGGAACTTCCCGCAGGGCGATTCTGCTGGTCACGCCAACGGGCCGCTTTCTGGCCCCGGACAACGGTCTTCTCACCTATCCGGTCAAGGAAAGCCCCGAGTACGATGAGGCTGTCCGAGGCCGTCGCTTCCTGGAGCCTGTGGAGGCTCCCGTTCCGGCGGGATGCGCCGCGTACGAGTTGCCCAACCACAGCCTGTGGCGCGCTACCCTGAGCGATACCTTTCACGGCCGCGACATCTTCGCTCCCGTGGCGGCGCATCTGTCCCTGGGCGTTCCACCGGAGGAGGTGGGAGAGCGGCTGCAATCTATGGTTTGCTTGTGCATTCCCCATCCACAGGAGCGGGGGAATGCCCTGGCCGGCCATGTTGTACACGTGGACGGGTTTGGAAACCTCATAACCACCATAGACGGTGAGGCGCTCCGTCAGAGAAGCTTGGAGGTGTCGGTGAAGGGCCATCGCATACGCGGGATAAGCAGGTCATACGAGGAGGGGCCTGACACGCTGGCGATTGTCGGCAGCCACGGCAGCCTGGAGGTGGCCGTCAGGAACGGCAGCGCCGCGCGGGAGCTCGGCGCGCAGGTGGGCGACGAGGTTGTTGTGGAGCTGCGGCGGTAAGCCGCCACGCCTTCCCGCTCGCGCCCTTGCCCCGCTCGTGGTGAGCGTGTCGAACCACACGAGCGGAACGGGGGTTGGTGAATACCAACGCTCGCACGGCTGGATCGCCTCAGGAAGGAGAAAGAATATGTCCAATCCGATTCTTCCAAGGTGGGATTCTCACTACCCTGACCCCCTCAGGCTCGGCGTGAGGTTGAGGCGATGGCGGACTCCTATGTGGAGGCGCTGCTGGACGCAATACCGCACGGGGAGATCCAGGGCATCTACCTGAAGGGGTCCGGGCAGAAGGAGTGGGACTCCCCCGTAGACTACGTTCCGGAGATCAGCGATGTGGACATACACATCCAGTTCTACAGCGACGAGAGTTGGCCCAAGAGCATCGGGACTTTCGCGCAGGCGGTGAATATCCAGCGCGCGGTAGAGATGTCGTACCTGTCGAAGATAAGGGAGCCGCTGCATCTGCCAAGGCCGCAGCTGATGGTTGTGAACAAGCTGATGAAGGATATCGAGTTCATCCACTCGCCCAGGAGTACGGTCAGGACGCTCTATGGCGAGGAGTACCCAATTGCCGACTACAGCGATAAGGACCAGGTAAAGCGCGTGGAATGCGACCGGCTGCTGGCCGACGGCGCGTACATGGACGGCCTGGCTCTGCACGTTATCGACAGGCCGGGCATGTACATCCGGGAGACGCTGCGCAACCTGGTTTGGCGGGTCTCGCCGGTCGGGCCTCGCGCCCTGCACCTGCTGGAAACCGATACGGAGCTGGCCTGGAGCGTGAACCGCACCCGCGTAGTCTCAATGCTAAGCCCGAATCCACCGAAGGACACGGATGGGCGGCGTGAGGACCGGAGAAGGGGGATGAGAGAGCTACAGGGGAGATGGCCTGGGCTCGATTGGGGTAGATGGGAGGTCGGCGGAGGGACTTCAGTCACCGCACAGGCCCCCAATGGCCGTCTGCGGGAGCTGGGATGCGGGGGATGGCAAGAGAATAGGCAGCAGGGAACTCCCGCGGAGCTGGTTGGTGCGAGTTGGCGGGGACGTTGGGTCAGTGGCGGAGGGCGCCGTCAGGCTGGGAGTGGAATGGCTCGCAGCCGGGCCAGGGCGCGACTGAACTGGGTATCCCAGGGCCAGCGCCGGGGAAGATGCAGGGTCAATCGGCGTGCCGAGCGAGTGAGCCGTCCGGCCAAGGCGAAGACCCGTCGTCTGAGGGTCTTGGTGGTCACGATCTGCTCACCCAGGCCGATGCGGGCTGTCCAGCGGGCCAGGTTGTGTGCCATCACCTGTACCGCCAGCCAGGCTCCGTTGGCGGCGAAGCGGCCGGACGGCATGTGGTTCAGTCCGACACCGTACTTGAGGTCGCGTATCGCATTCTCGATCTCGGCGTGACGGCGATGATCAGCCTCCAGTTCGAGCATCTCCCCATCGCGGTCGGTGATGAAGCCGTGATAGCTGTAGGTGGCGAAGAGGGCCAACTGGGAACCGGGCGTGGGTTTCACCCGCCGGACGATGAGCCGCACCGGCGCGGCGTCGGGCTCACTCTGGAAGGGGATATAGGTGGTCTCTGCCACATCGGCGGCGCCGTCCATCCAGTAGGGAATGGGAGTCCAGTCCTCTTCTGGTATGGCCTCGATGACATTGTGCAGGCTTTTGTGCTGGCGGATGGTGATGGAGAAGCGGACATCCATCTTGCGGCAGACGGATACCACGCTATGAGCGTAGAAGCCGCTGTCGGCCCGCATCGTGAGTTGTCCCCTGGCCCCGGCGTAGCGCACCCGCCCCACCGTCTCACGCAGGAAGTGGGCGGCGCCGCGGGCGGTGTTGGCCCGGCCCTCGCGCAGCCGGGCCATCAGCACGTCTCCGGTTCCGGCGGCGACGGCCAGCAGCGGGTGATAGCCCCGCTGACCGGTGTAACCATGGTGGCGCGCCCCTTCCTTGGCCAGTCCATAGGTCTCGCAGATGGTGGAGTCCAGGTCGATGGTCAGGGGCCCGTCGCCGGGTCCGGCCCCGGCAGCCCAGGCCCGTGCCAGCAACTCCCGGCTAACCCGGTCCAGTTGGCGGACATGGCCCCACCTGAAGCTGCGCAGGAAGGCGCCCAGGGTGGAGGGAGCCTTAGCCGTGAAACCGAGAACGCGGGCGGTCCCGCCGGCGCGTAGCACATCGGCGTCGTCGATGCAGTCGCCACCGGCCAACGCGGAGGCCACCAGCGTCATCATCTTGTCACCGGTGTTGGCTCTGCCTTTTGCATGGCCCAGGTCCAGGTGCCGGTCAACCAGTTGGGGCAGGCCAAGGCGCAGGGCCAGGGTGGACGGAAGAATCAGCCCGGCATTGGCCACCAGGCGGTGATCATCGAAGGCGATGCGGATGCGGTCGGGTTGGTGGCGTGGTAGCATCTATTGGGTGCTCCTTTTCCGGGACTGGTTTGCTGTTACAAAACCATTATCCCAGATTCAGAGGAGCACCCTTTGGCCACTTCAGGACGCTGACCCGACGCCCTCCTTCGGTGGATTCGGGCTAACGGAGTTGGGCCAATTGGACTTGGCCGCGAGCTACATGGAGTTCTACCGCTCAGGCTGGGAGTACTTTCTCTCCGGCTATGGGGACTCCGACGCGGGACGCTCCACCGTAAGCGCCGCAGTGGAGACGCTGACCATCGCGCGGGAGATAGCCGAGCGCTGGCTGGCCTGACGACGTTGGCCCGCTACAACCCCAGTCTGCCGGGGTTCATTATGTTATGCGGGTCAAGCGCCGACTTTATGCTCCGCAGGACTTCCATGCCGCTCCCCAGCTCACGCGGGACCAGGTGAGCCAGCTTTGTCCCGACGCCGTGGACGTACTCCATCGAGCCCCCCATGTCCTGGGCCAGCGTGAGCGCCTCGTCCACCGCGCGGTCCAGCCGCTCAGATGGCCCATCGTCCTCAATGCCAACGTCAACCAGGACTACCGAAAACAGGTCCGGCTGAGTCCACAGGGCGAACTCCCGAATCTCCAGGCCGGCTCCGGCGGCGATCTCCTGGCACCGGCGTCGATACGCCAGAACTCGTGAGGCGGGGATGGCAACGTGGGGGTAGGCCGTTGTCCTGGGCCAGCCCCGCGCTGGTGGTCTCTCCGATGACTTCCCGTCCAGGAACCTCTCCTTATAGCGGTACGCAGAGTCGTGGCGGGTGTCCCAGTACTCTTGGGCCGGGCGCGGCCCAATGTCCGTTCCATTGGAGGCGTTGCAGACCTGCAATGCCCTCGCGTACTGGGCATTCACCTCTTCCCTGTATCCCTCAAACACCATGTACATCCACGTCTTGCAGGGGACGGGGCGATCCGGGACTCCGCGCTTGGACTCATCGGGCTCCTCGGTCAGGTCGATGAGGGCGGGCTTGAGGCCCAACGAGAACAGCTCCAGCATTGCCCGGAACCCGTCGTCGAATTGTGGAAAGGCGATAGTCTTGAACAGGCGGGATTCCGGCAGCCGGAAGACCCGGATGGTGGCCCTGGTTATGACGCCCAAGACCCCCTCGGCTCCGATGAACAGCGGGTGCAGGGACGGCCCCGCGGAGGTCTTGGTCACGGCCCTTGTGCGGAGCGTCTCCCCGGTGGGCAGAACCACCTCCAGGCCCAGCGCTTGCTCGCCCATTGAGCCATACTTGGCCGCCCTGTAACCCACGCCGTTGGTGGAGAGCGCGCCGCCAATGGTGGCTATGGGGACGCTGTAAGGGTCGTGGCCCAGCATGAGGCCGTGGCCGGCAAGGGCGTTGTTCAGGTCGCCGAGGATGACGCCCGCTTCGACGGTCGCCGTCCTGTCTTCCGGGCTTATCTCCAGGATGCGATTCATTCGCTTCATGTCCACGGCTATGCCGCCCATGAGAGGCGTCACCGCGCCGGCCACGCCCGTGCCGCCGCCGTAGGGCACGATAGGGATGCGCTCCCGGTGTGCTAGCTTCACCACCTCCGCGACCTCCTCGGTTGAGCAGGGGCGCGCTACAGCGAATACACGAGGAGCGTCCGGGGCAAGGGGAGCGCCTCTCCAGCGGCCGTAGGCATCCACGGAGTAGTAATCGAGAGCAGGCTCGTCAAGGACGACGTTCTCGGGCCCCACTATGCGCTTGAGGTCTGCTGCAACCGACTGAGAAATCACGGTAATCCTTCCCGCTCATCCTGAGCGTGTCTAAGGAAATGAGCGGAGGTAACTACGCCCGCAGTATACCCGCTCATATGGTTCGATTGCCTCACCACGAGCGGTAACAAGGCTGCCCCGCGCCCCTCCCTAGACCCCTGCTTTCGCAGGGGTGGTTCGGGCTTGAACCACGTTCATCAACAGACCATTCCTGCGGAAGCAGGAATCCAGGGGGAACGGAGCAGCCAATCCTGAGTCGTCTATTTTCATGGTACTGACAGGAAATGGGTCCTCTTGACAAGTTTCGCAGAGGGAACGCTAATCGGTATCACTGGGGGCCTTTGAATCTCCACTGCGTACCGCCGGCCGCGTCCTCCAGGGCCACGCCCAGGCCTTCCAACCGGTCCCGTATGGAGTCCGCCAGCTTCCAGTTTCGCTCGGCTCTCAGCTGGGTGCGGGTCTCCACCAGCAGATCGACAAAGGCGTCAATGTCCGAGCCCTCGGCTCCGCGGCGCTCCTCCAGCCTGAGGCCAAGTACCGAGGCCATCTCCCGCAGCGCGTCCTGGGCTTGCGCCACGGCCATGCCGGCCTCACGGGACCGGTTTATCTCCCGCGCCACGTCGAACAGCGCGGCTATGGCCTGAGGGGTGTTGAGGTCGTCGTCCATTGCGGCGCGGAAGCGATCCCCAAATGGGCCCGCGTCCATTGATGAGCCGGCGTCGGCCTGTGAGCCGACCCGGAGGGCGTTGAGAAGCCGGTCCAGGGCCCTTTCGGCAGAGGCTATCCCCTCGTCGGTGTAGGTGATGGGGCTTCTGTAGTGGGAGGAGAGCAGGAACAGGCGTATGGCGTCCGGCTTGTACCGCTCCAGGGCGTCTTGGCAGCTGACGAAGTTGCCCCGGTGACGCGTCATCTTCTCCTCGTCGTCTTCCTGGAGTCGCAGCAGGCCGTTGTGTACCCAGAACCGGACGAATGGGCGCGCTCCGGTGTACACCTCCGACTGCGCTATCTCGTTCTCGTGGTGGGGAAAGATAACATCCTGGCCGCCGCCGTGTATGTCAACGTGGTCACCCAGCAGGCTCAGGGACATGGCGGAGCACTCTATGTGCCAGCCGGGGCGTCCGTCCCCCCAGGGGCTGGGCCATGCCGGCTCCCCATCCTTGGACGATTTCCACAGAGCGAAGTCCATGGGGTCTTCCTTGCGCTGGTCCACCTCCACGCGCGTGCCGGACATCATCTCATCCAGTGGACGCTTGGAGAGCTGCCCGTAGGTCTCGAAGGCGCGGACGCGGAAGTAAACGTCGCCGTCCAATTCGTAGGCGTGGCCGTTGTCTATTAGATGCTGGACTATCTCGATCATGCGGTCGATGTACTCGGTCGCACGCGGGTAGTCGTGGGCGCGCTGGATGCCCAGGGCGTCCATCTCCCGCAGGAAGCGCTGTATGTAATGCTCCGCCAGCTCGCCGATGCTCCGGTCGCCTCCCTGGGCCACCTCTATTATGCGGTCCTCTATGTCCGTAAAGTTCTGAACGTGATGGACCGGGTAGCCCTGGCGCTCCAGGTAGCGGCGGAGCACGTCAAAGACTATGTAGGACAGGGCATGGCCTATGTGGCACGGGCCGTACAGGTTGGGGCCGCACACGTACATGGCTACCTGCTCCCCCAGGGGCGCAAAGTCGCGCTTTTCGCCGGAGAGGGTGTCGTACAGCCTCATACGACCGCCTCTACGGTGGCGATTGCCAGGGCCGCTATGCCCTCGCCGCGGCCCGGAAACCCCAGGCCGTCGGTGGTGGTGCACTTGATGTTGACCTGCGCCGGGGGCAGGCCCAATGTTGCCGCGATTGTGTCTCTCATGTTCTGTAAGTAAGGAGCAAGCCTGGGACGTTCGGCGACTATTGTAGCATCCAGATTTACCGGCTGCCACCCTTGTTGGCCTAGGAGTTCGGCAACATCTCTCAGAAACCGCAAGCTGGATGCGCCGCGATACTGGGGGTCGGACGATGGGAAATGCGCGCCGATGTCCCCCAGCCCGGCGGCTCCCAGCAGGGCATCCACCAGCGCATGTACCAGTGCGTCCCCATCGCTGTGTCCTGCCAGCCCCGCCTCGAACTCCACATGGACGCCGCCAAGCCACAGGGGAATGTCCGGCTCCAGCGCGTGGACATCGTACCCTATGCCGGCGTGGAAAGCCATAAAAGCCTCGGCCCTACCGACCGGCCCGGTTTCTTAGGATAGCCTCGGCCACCAGCACGTCCATAGGGGTGGTCACCTTTATGTTGTCCGGAGACCCGGGGAACGCCTTGACCGGTCGCCCCATCCGCTCCACTAGGGAAGCGTCGTCCGTCACCCCGTCCAGGTCTTCCTGGTATGCCCTCAGCAACAGGTTGTACTCGAATACCTGGGGCGTCTGGACCGCTCGCAGGCTGTCGCGCGGAAGTGTCTCTACCACAACGCCCTCTACGTCCACCCTCTTGACGGTGTCGCTGATGGCGATTGTGGGTATGGCTGCGCCTGTTCCCTCCGCTTCCAGGAGGCACTGCCGGAGGATGTTCTGGGTGACGCATGGCCTGGCCCCATCGTGCACCATGACCCAGCGGCAGGGCGACAGGATGTCCAGTCCCGCCTTCACCGAGTCCTGCCGTCGTTCGCCTCCGGGGCACACTCCCTTCACCTTCGTCCATCCCTCCGTCTCGACCAGCCACCGGCCACGATCAAGGTTATCCCGGTGCATGACCAGGACTATCTCGCCGATGTCAGCGCACTCCTCAAAGGCCGAGACGGTGTGAGCTATGAGAGGCTTCCCAAGCAGAGGGGCAAAGACCTTGTCCACGCCTGCCATCCGGCGGCTTGATCCGGCGGCAACGATGACAACCCCGGCGCGGGCGTCGTCGCCACCGCCCGATGAAGCAGGTAGCCTCCGGGTCACCGCTAGTTCCCCTGCGGTTGGGCGAAGATGATGCGGCCGGCGGCGGTCTGGAGCACCCTGGTGATGGATACGCCCAGGTGGGAGTTGATGTGCTTCCGGCCACCCTCTACAACAACCATTGTGCCGTCATCCAGGAAGCCTACGCCCTGGCCGTACTCCTTTCCCTCCTGAATGACCCGGACCACCATATCCTCGCCCGGGAGCACAACGGGCTTGAGGGAGTTAGCCAACTCGTTGATATTGAGGACGGGGACGCCCTGAAGCTCGGCGACGCGGTTCAGGTTGTAGTCTGTGGTCAGGATCTGGGCATTCATGCTTTTTGCCAACTTCACCAGCTTTCCATCCACGTCTGAGTTGTCGTGGAAGTCCACTTCCGTTATCTGGATGGGCACCTCTGCCTCTTTTCTCAGCTTGTTCAGCATCTCAAGCCCGCGGCGGCCGCGGTTGCGTTTGAGAGCGTCACTGGAGTCGGCTACGTGCCTGAGCTCGTCCAGAATGAACCTGGGAATGACCATGGTGCCATGCACAAAGCCTGTCTTGCTTATGTCCGCGATCCTCCCGTCGATGATAGCGCTGGTATCCATCAGGACTCGTCCGTTGCCGTTGCTGCCGGCGACAACCTCTCCCCGTCTGGAGACTTCAGGCAGCAGTTGGAACAGCTCTCTCTCTCGTGAGACCGCAACGACTAGGCCAAGAAGCCCCAATAGTACGGTTGAAGCGATGGGAATAACCACTCCGGGCCAGCCCGGCAGCTTGGAAAAGGCGACGGAGAGCAGCGCCGCCACTGTCAGCCCGACCAGCAGGCCCGTCGTGCCGGACACCACCGTGCTGAAGGCTATTTTGGAAAAAGACCTGCCAAGATGGGCAATCGGGCGAAGGGCCAGTTGGATCAAATAAGGAGAAATGAGTAGACCGATGCCTCCCCCCGCTAGCAGCCCGCCGAGACCCCAGGGGACAGCCTCCGTGTTATCCAAAGCCCAGGGGGCAAACTCCGCGGCGCCGTCCAGCGCCAATGAGTGACCTATCCATATCCCCAACGCCCATCCACCCGGCCCGGCGAGAAGCGCTCCGGCAGGGCGTTGCCACCAATGTTTCCCCATATGCCATTCTCCTTTCTCCCTCTATTCAAGGGTAGTAGGCATCAGATGCCCCTATGGCCGGAACCAGGCTGTCCTTACGTAAAACGGACTATACCTGCGGCCTCTTCAAAAAACCGACTACATTATATCACGAGAGTATATGCGTGATTGAATGGCCTCATCAAGGGAACGCGGAAACCTGCGCCGGGGGCCGCTGCGCTTCCTGTTCGTGGTGATCTTGTCGAAGGGCGTGAGCGAGAAGGGCGTGGTATTCCAACGGCGTTGGCGCTACCAACACACCGTGGGAATGTCCACATCCTTCCCTGGGCGCGCGTAATCGGCTAGAATGTAAGCGTAGAAACTGCGCTTAAGGGAGTCAGCTGTGGGTACTTTCACCTGGCCGCTGCGTATCACAAGCATGGACGGTCGCCACACCCTGGACATAGAGCCGACGGTGGATACCGGCGCTTTCTACACCACGCTGCCCGCCCGATTGCTGCGCGATCTGGGGATTGCGCCTATGGGAAAGCGCAGGTTCCTGGTGGCCGATGGACGGCGCGTCGAGATGGAGTACGGGAGGGCGTGGGCCACGATAGACGGCGAGAGCGAGGTTACCATCGTGGCCTTTGGAGCGGATGACGCTCCGCCCGTGCTGGGAGCCTACACGCTGGAGGGGCTGGCGCTGGCGGTGGACCCATCCTCACAGCGGCTGGTCCCTGCCAATCTCATAATGTACTAGCAGTGGCAGAGCCTCCACCTCCCCACGCACGCCGCCCCAGGGATGGATTCCTGCTCGGGGGCAGGAATGACGGTGGAAAGGCACGTCGTCATGCCCGCATTCGCATACAGAGGGGAGAGGATGGGGGCTTCCCCGGCGCTCGCATAGAAGCCTTAATCTCTCAGGACTTATGGTACAGGGCGATAGCCTCCTTTGGAGTAAGCATATTGATGCCCATGTGTGGTCGGGTAGTGTTGTAGGCGTCAAGGAAGCGCTGATACCAAGTGTTCAGCTCCTGGTGGTCTTGGGGCGCTTCCTCTAACCGGAAGAAGCACTCCTCCTCGTCCGTGCGGAAACTCCGCTCGATTACCGCGTTCTCATTGGGAGAACTCTTGTGGATGTAGAAGTGTTCAAGGCCGAATTCGGCGCACTTGGCGTGAAAGCGTCTCTGAAACTCCAATCCATTGTCCGTCTGGACGTAGTGCAACGGGAAGGGGAACTGCTGTGTGGCATAGTACAGGGCCAAGAGTGTTCCCCCCTCATCCAGCTTGGGGAGGATTAGCCCAACCTTGTAGCGAGAGGAGATGTCCATCGCCGCGTACAGGTAGCAAGTGTACGGCAACCCAGACAACTCAGGAGTGACGTACTTCACGTCCATCTGAAGGTAGCCTAAGCCCGGGCAGTTACGAGGCCGCATGACTTGGCCGTTCTGAAAGCGAGGCCGCCGTCGCTTCGTACTGGGGCGAACCAAGCCCACGCGTTGCAAATACCGATGAATGGTCGATGCCGAGACCTCCAGCCCTTGAGCCTGGGCCAAGACCGCTAGCTTCTCCCGACAGAAGCCAGTCGCTTCCCTCCACCTGCGCACTTCGGCGGCAGCCTCCCCCCACAGCGCACGCTTGGGGTGTTTGGGTGCAGTAGACTTGCGCCGCACACCCTGCCAGCGCACGTAACCCCAGGGCTGCCGCCCTCGATCCACCCAGCGTTTGACGGTCCGGCGGTCTACATGCAAACGCCGGGCCGTTTCCGAGACGTTCTGATCGCACACCTTCCATGTTTCGATGATGGTTCGTACTGCTAATCTGCTCATGGCTCATTCTAGGGAAACTCTGAATAATGCTGTAATTGTGGCATACTGAGGCTAGCCAACACCAAGGGGGAGCGACCATGACGGAGCAGCCAACCTTTGCCGACTTGGAGTACCAGCACAAGAAGCGACAGACCCGCCGGGAGGTGTTTCTGAAGCGAATCGACTCCCTTATTCCCTGGGAGAGGTTGGAGGAGCGCATCCGGCCCCACTACTTTAAGGCTGAGCGGGGTCGTCGGCCTTACCCCCTGTCGGCGATGCTTCGGGTCCACATCGTCCAGCTCTGCTACAACGTGAGCGACCCTGGAATGGAAGACCCCCGTTTTCACGGGGGCAGGCTCTGCTGTATGAGGCGGAGTCAGTGCGGCGCTTCGCGGGGTTACGGCTGTCTGAGCCGATTCCTGATGAGAGTACCATCCTGAACTTTCGCCACCTGCTGGAAGAGCGCCATCTGGGACAAGGGCTGTTTGCGGAGATCAACGAGCATCTGGCGTCCCAAGGTCTGCGGCTCAGAGAAGGGACCATAGTGGACGCCACCATCATAGAGGCGCCGCCCTCGACCAAGAACCGGGCCGGGCAGCGGGACCCGGAGATGCGCCAGGTGAAGAAGGGGAACCAATACCACTTCGGGATGAAGCTGCACATCGGGGTGGATTCGGAGACGGGCTTAGTGCACAGCTTCGCTACTACATCGGCCAACGTGCATGACGTGACCCAGGCCCACCGGTTATTGCACGGTGGGGAGAGGCAGGTGTGGGGGGACGCCGGCTATATCGGGGTACAGAAGCGGGAGGAGCATCTGGAGTTGGCGGTACAGTGGCAGGTGGCAATGAAGCCGGGACAGCGGCGGAAACTGGAACCGGGGGATCCGGCGGCAATAGGGGAAAAGGTGAAGGCTTCTATCCGGGCCAAGAGCCTGCCCCCGACTGCGATCGGGGGTGGAACACCCCTTCCTTGATGTGAAGAGATTATGGGGCTACGCCAAAGTACGCTACCGGGGCTTGACCAAGAACACAGAACGGCTGGCGCTGTTGCTAGGGCTATCCAACTTGAAGCGGGCTAAGGGCCTCTTGGTTGGTTGACCAGGGGGTAGTGGGCCCAAAAGCGAGGCTGAAGTCCCGAAGCGGCCGAAGAGGAGTGGGCAAAGGGCCGAAATTAACCGCACCATCAACAAACAAGGCAAAAAACCAGGAGGGAAAGCCTGCTTCTGTACCCGGCAATCAAAAATCAGCCTGGCAGCACTTTGTTCAGACCTTCCCTAGAGCCTCTGTACCATAAGTGCTGAGAGAACAAGAGAAGCTTGACCCCTTTCACTCCCTAACCTATTATGAAGCGACGGGGTGTAGCGCAGGGGCAGCGCGCCTGGTTTGGGACCAGGAGGTCGGCGGTTCAAATCCGCCCACCCCGACCACTTCCCTCACCACGAATGTCGAATGTCATGTAGAGCAGGTCTCATTGCTTCCTGTCGGTACGCAAAAGGAGGGGATTGTGCAGAAGATACGACTATGGGAAGTATCCCCCGACCAAAAACTTGCCGAGTTGACAAGCAACCAGATCTCCCTGGAGGAGCGACTGGAAGACTGGCTGGCAAGCGACATTTCGGTACTGGACCCCAATCTGCTTGTCATAGGAAGACAGGTGAACACCGACTTCGGCGGGACCATAGACCTGCTGTGTCTTGACAGCGCAGGCGACACGGTAGTTGTGGAGTTGAAGAAAGGCAAGACTCCACGTGAAGTAACCGCACAGGCCCTGGACTACGCGTCTTGGGTGAAGGGCCTGTCTTCAGAACGGCTTGCGGGCATAGCCGATGACTACTTCCGTAGTCCCGACTCACTGGTTGCGCAATTTCAGAACAATTTCGGGGAAGACCTGCCCAGTGAGCTTAACCTGAACCACCGCTCTCTGGTAGTTGCCGAGGAGATAGATGCCGGCACGGAGAGAATAGTGCGTTACCTGTCTGATATGAACGTGCCTGTCAACGTAGCCACGGTGCAGCACTTCAGAGATAAAGACGGCCGCGAGATATTGGCGCAAGTTTACCTGATAGAGCCTGAAGTGGCGGAGGCAAAATCGCAGTCAGCGTCAAAGAGGACACCACGTCATAGCCTGCAGGAACTTCAGGCCATGGCTGAGGAGAACAGCTTGGGTGAAATGTTCCGGCTGATAAGAGAGGGTACTCGGGGGATTCTTCTCGCACGGCCCTACTTCCAGAGAATCTGGTATGGTGTGCGGACTGACAGCGGCAGTCAACGGTTGGCGCTAATTGTTTACTCTGTTCCAGATGGAGATGGCGCCGGCCTGCCTTTTGTCGCACACGCTTCCCGGTTCAGCGAGTACTTGGATGTGAGTATGGAGCAACTGCTGGAATGGCTGCCGGAAACCACCAGGGAAGCTCCCGTGAATCACTGGAGCGGCAGTTCTCCTGAGGAGAGAGCAAACGCTCTTGGCTTGGCAGGCTCTTTCCAAAGCGTTGAAGAGGTTGAAACGTTCCTCGCCGGACTCAAGAGCAGGATTCAGAGCGACTCATAGACGACCTACAGCCTCCTCCACCCTCTTGCGCCGCGCCACACCCCCTGAACAAGCGGGTCCGGCCACTGCCGGATATTCACGCAAAACTCGGGGGATAAGGGGTTGACTTTCCTATTGCCCTGGGGGTATATTGATATACTGCCATCTATGCTCACGAAATTCTCTGTTTTCTCTTTGGGCTTTTTCGATTGCGGGTTTCTCGCGTCCGGTATATGCCGTCCCAAATTCGCCTAGGAGCGTGATTTATCGTGGAATCTTTAGCTGTCGCTTCCACTTGGAGTGTCCCCATGTCCTTTTCCCAGAAGTCCTACGCCAAAATACCGCGGGTGCTGGACGTCCCCAACCTGATACAGCTGCAGACCACCTCCTTTGACTGGTTCATAGGCGATTGTCTGAAGTCCTTGTTCCAGGAAATATCGCCCATACAGGACTTCACAGGCGGCAGATTTGAGCTGTCCTTCCTGGACCACGAATTCCACCAACCCAAGTTCACGGAGGAGGAGTGCAGAGCAAAGGAGAAGACCTTTGCGGCATCCCTTTACATCACTGCGCGTCTTCTGATCAAGGAGACTGGGGAGATGAAGGAGATGAAGCTCTTCATGGGCGACGTTCCCATGATGACCTCTCAGGGCACCTTCGTAATAAACGGCGTAGAGCGGGTTGTGGTCAGCCAGCTGGTAAGATCTCCGGGGATATACCTGACCGTGGAGAGGGACGTAGCCAGCGATAGAGACCTGTGCGCGGGTAAGCTCATCCCCTACAGGGGCGCATGGCTGGAGTTTGAGACCAGCAACAAGGACGTCCTGTCGGTGAAGGTCGACCGCAAGCGGAAGGCGCCCCTTACCACCCTTCTCCGCGCTCTGGGACTGGTGGACGAGAGCGAGCTTTTGACCCTGTTCCAGGACGTGGACAACGACATCAACCACCAGTTCATCAGGGCTACGCTGGAGCGGGACACCCACGTCCAGAGCCAGGAAGAGGCCCTTCTGGAGTTCTACCGTCGTCTGAGGCCCGGCGAGCCGCCAAACGTGGAGAACGCTCGAAGCCTCATGGAGAACCTGTTCTACAACGCTCGCCGCTATGACCTGGGCAAGGTGGGACGCTACAAGCTGAACCGCAGATTGGGCATAGAAGTCAGTCCGTCTGAGCAGACCCTCACCAAGGAAGACCTGATAGCCGTGGTCAGGAAGATGATACTGGTGAACAACGGCCATGAGCCTCCGGACGACATCGACCACCTGGGAAATCGAAGGATAAGAGCGGTTGGAGAGCTCCTTCAGAACGCCCTGCGAGTGGGGTTCCTCCGCATGGAGCGCGTTATCAGAGAGAGGATGACAACCCAGCCCAACCCTACCGAGGTTACCCCCGCTACACTGATAAACGTACGCCCGGTGGTGGCGGCCGTCAGGGAGTTCTTTGGAGGTTCGCAGCTCTCACAGTTCATGGACCAGACCAACCCCCTGGCCGAACTGACACACAAACGGCGCCTTTCCGCCCTGGGGCCCGGCGGCCTCTCCAGGGAGCGGGCGGGGTTTGACGTGCGGGACGTGCACCACTCCCACTACGGCCGCATATGCCCCATAGAGACACCGGAAGGCCCGAACATCGGCCTCCTGGGCTCTCTGGCTACCTACGCAAGGACCAACGAGTTCGGCTTTATCGAGACGCCCTACCGCAGAGTTCTACGGGAGGCGTCAAACAGTTCCCCGGACCTCCGGGGACGCGCCATCACCGAGGCCGTGGTAAATGACAGTGGCAAGGTGGTTGCCAAGAGCGGGCAGACCGTGACGGATGCCATGGCGAAGCGTCTCGCCGCTTTGCCTCCGTGTACTATCCAGGTGAAGCCCTTTGCCTCCACGGACCCGGAGGACATCGTCTACCTGGCCGCCGATGAGGAAGAGCGATACCCCATAGCCCAGGCCAACTCTCCCCTGGACGACAAGGACCAGTTCACTACCGAGAAGGTTGAGATAAGACGGGGCGAGATCTTCTCCCTGGAGCCGCCAGAGAACGTGTCCTACATGGATATATCTCCCATACAGATAGTAAGCGTGTCCGCGGCGCTGATCCCCTTCCTGGAGCACGATGACGCCAACAGGGCCCTCATGGGGTCCAACATGCAGCGTCAGGCCGTGCCTCTCCTTCGCACGGAAGCCCCGCTGGTTGGCACGGGCATGGAGGGCCGAGTAGCTATGGACAGCGGCCAGGTGGTCATATCTCGCACCGCCGGCGTCGTCAGCAGTGTATCTGGGAACAACATTGAGGTCACAGACGTGGATCGCAAGGTGCATAAGTACCCGCTGATCAAGTTCCTGAGAAGCAACCAGGGCACCTGCATCACCCAGCGCGCCATTGTCATCAAAGGCGACGTGGTGCAGGCCGGGCAGCCACTGGCCGATAGCTCCTCTACGGACCACGGCGAGTTGGCCTTGGGGCAGAACGTCCTGGTCGCCTTTATGAGCTGGGAGGGATACAACTTCGAGGATGCCATAATCGTCAGCGAGGACCTCCTGCGCAAGGACAAGTTCACGTCCGTGCACATAGAGAAGTACGAGGTGGAGGCCCGGGACACCAAGCTGGGCGCGGAGGAGATCACGCGGGACATCTCCAACGTTGGAGAGGACGGTCTACGGAACCTGGACGATTACGGAGTGATCTATCCGGGCGCAGAGGTGGGCCCGGGGGACATTCTGGTTGGGAAGATCACCCCCAAGGGTGAGACGGAACTCACCGCCGAGGAGAAGCTGCTTAGGGCCATCTTCGGAGAGAAGGCCAGGGATGTTAGGGATACCTCCCTGAGAGTCCCCCACGGCGAAAGAGGCAAGGTAATAGACGTGAAGGCGCTCTCCCGGGAGAACAAGGACGAGCTCCCGCCGGGGGTGAACACCATGGTGCGGGTGTGGATTGCCCAGACCAGAAAGATCGCAGCAGGCGACAAGATGGCGGGCCGCCATGGCAATAAGGGTGTCATCTCCCGCGTGCTCCCAGCGGCCGACATGCCGTACCTTGCCGATGGGACCCCTGTGGACATCATACTCAACCCAATTGGGGTGCCTTCCAGGATGAACCTGGGACAGCTGTTTGAGACCCACCTTGGCATGGCCGCCCATAGCTTGGGAATGAGAGTGGCAACCCCCGTCTTCGACGGAGCGGAGGACGGAGCCATTGAGGATGGACTTGCCAAGGCGTGGATGATAAGGCAGTCCGGGGCCAGAGACCCCCACTCGCCAAACAGCGACTCCCCTCCGAATATGGAGATAGTGAGGGAGTGGCTGGCCGGGAGAGGGTATGACCCGGACCTGGTCCTGAGCGACGCGCATCCGGGTGAGGCCCGGCGGGCGTGTCTCAGGATTTGGATCTCGGAGGAGATTGGGATGGACATCTCTCAGATGTCGGACGAGGACATTTCACGGGAGACCATTCGTCTGAGCAAGGAGGCCGGCAAGTCGGCTCCAACCCTGGGCAAGAGCATCCTGTATGACGGGCAGTCCGGCGAACCCTTCTACCAGCCGGTCACGGTGGGCTTCATCTACATGATGAAACTCATTCACCTTGTGGAGGATAAGATACACGCCAGGTCAACAGGCCCCTACTCCCTGATAACACAACAGCCCCTGGGAGGCAAGGCACAGTTCGGTGGACAGCGGTTTGGCGAGATGGAGGTGTGGGCGCTGGAGTCCTACAGCGCCGCCTACAACCTCCAGGAGATGCTCACGGTCAAGTCCGACGACGTGATAGGACGGGTCAAGACCTACGAGGCAATTGTGAAGGGAGAGGACGTGGTTCAGCCGGGAGTCCCGGAGTCCTTCCACGTTCTGGTGAAAGAGTTGCAGAGCCTGGGCCTCTCGGTGGAGTTGCTCCATCAGGATGATGAACAACTCGTGCTTCAGGACCCCGTGGAAGGGGGTACCCTGGAAGGTGAACTCCTGGATGAGGCTGCCGGTATTGACTGGGTGATGGACGTAGACGGGACCGACCTTGTGGACGGCGCTGACCTTGCCGATGTGACAGACCTTCTGGGAGGTACGGATCTTGCCGATGTGCCCGACCTTCTGGGCGGCGCTGACCTTGCCGATGGGACCGACCTTGTAGGTGGTACGGATCTTGCCGATGCGACTGACACTGTGGACAGCATCGACGAAAGCGATGCAGACACAGCCGGCGAAACAGACGGAACAATCGAAACAGAGGAGGTGGAGAATGCCTCAGACCATGGAATTTAACGCTATCCGCATCTCCATTGCTTCCCCGGAGCAGGTGAAGTCCTGGTCCTACGGAGAGGTAACCAAACCGGAGACCATCAACTACCGTACCCTCAGGCCGGAGAAGGACGGGCTTTTCTGTGAGAGGATCTTTGGCCCCACGAAGGACTGGGAGTGCTTCTGCGGAAAGTACAAGAAGATACGCTACAAGGGCGTAATCTGCGACAGGTGCGGCGTGGAGGTGGCGCGCTCCAAGGTCAGGCGAGAGCGGATGGCCCACATCCAGCTCGCCGCTCCCGTAGCCCACGTCTGGTTCTCCAAGGGAATCCCCAGCCGCCTGGGGCTTCTCCTGGACCTCTCACCCAGGAACCTGGAAAGGGTCCTGTACTTTGCCAAGTACATCATCACCCGTATAGACGAGGACAAACGCTCCCGCTTCCTCCATTCCCTCAAGGACTTCCTGGACCAGGAGGAAGAGGCGATTGACCAATCGCAGACCCTGTCTGCAGAGGAGCCCACCCCGGCGCCAACCAATGGAGTCGCAGCCAATGGGCATCAGGCCGACTCGGTGGCGGAAAGGGAGAAGCGGATAGAGGAGGCCCAGGCCCAGATAGACCAGTTGGAGGGCCTGCGGAAAATGGACCTCTTGACGGAAGCCGCCTATCGCGAGCTGCGAGACAAGTACGGGGACATCTTCAAGGCCGACATGGGCGCGGAAGGTATCCTGGCTATCTTGCAGCAAATGGACCTTGAGTCCCTCAAGCTGCATCTACACGAGGAAATAGACGCAACCTCCGGGCAGCGCCGCAAGAAGTCTATAAAGCGCCTCCGCATTGTGGAGTCTCTGATAAAGAGCGATAACGAGCCTCAATGGATGATCCTGTCCGTGCTGCCCGTGCTGCCGCCGGACCTGCGGCCCATGGTGCAGCTGGACGGAGGGCGTTTTGCCACCAGCGACCTCAACGACCTCTACCGGCGAGTTATAAACCGCAACAACAGGCTGAAGCGTCTGCTGGAGTTGGGCGCCCCGGAGATAATCGTCCGCAACGAGAAGAGGATGCTTCAGGAAGCCGTGGACGCCCTCATAGATAACGGGCGTGTTGGCAAAGCCATCTCCGGGAGCCATAACCACAAGCTCAAGTCTCTGGCAGACCTCCTCCGAGGCAAGCAGGGAAGGTTCCGGCAGAACTTGCTGGGCAAGAGGGTGGACTACAGCGGGCGTTCCGTGATAGTGGCGGGGCCTGAGCTGAAGCTCAACCAGTGCGGCCTTCCCAAGAGGATGGCCCTGGAGCTCTTCAAGCCCTTTGTGATGAATCGCCTGATCCTGGACGGCCACGTCCACAACATAAAGAGCGCCAAGCGCATGGTGGAGCGGGTGAGGCCGGAGGTGTGGGACATTCTGGAGGAAGTGATAGCCAAGAGGCCCGTGCTTCTCAACCGCGCGCCCACGCTGCACCGGCTGGGAATTCAGGCCTTTGACCCGGTGCTTGTGGAGGGGAGCGCTATCAAGATACACCCCCTGGTCTGCACGGCTTTCAATGCCGACTACGACGGCGACCAGATGGCAGTGCACGTTCCCCTGTCCAGAGAGGCTGTTCAGGAAGCAAAACAGCTCATGCTCAGCACGCAGAACATGCTCTCGCCCAGCTCCGGGGAGCCGATTGTGGCCCCCACCCTTGACATCGTTTTCGGCTGCTACCATCTGACCATGGAGATTCCGGGCGCCGCTGGGGAAGGCTCCAGGTACAACGACTTCAATGAGGCCAGAATGGCCTATGAGAATGGCGTGGTGGACCTGAGAGCTCCGGTTCTCATAAAGCAGTCCAACAACGGCTCCGGCGTTACATGGTTCAAGACCACCGTGGGACGCATCATCTTCAACGAAGTCCTGCCTGAGGGCATCAGCTTCCGCAACCAGATAATGGACAAGAACCTGCTCAAGGACCTGACCGCGGAGTGCTACCGCACCCAGGGGAACAAGGTGACCGCAGACGTGCTGGACAGGATCAAGCGGCTGGGCTTCCACTACGCCGGACAGTCCGGCACCACTATAGCCATCAACGACATTGAGGTGCCCGCTCAGAAGAAATCGCTGATAGACGGCGCCACCGGCAAGATCGACAACCTTGAAGAGCAGTTCCAGAGAGGACTCATCACCGAGGACGAGCGATACAATACGGCCGTTCAGATCTGGACGGAAACCAACGACAGTATGACCAAGGTCATTGAGGAGCAGCTGCCCACCTACGGCGGGGTCTACCTCATGGCGATCTCCGGGGCCAAGGGCAACATAGCCCAGATTAAACAGATGGCCGGTATGCGTGGACTGATGAGCAACCCGCGTGGGCGCATTATCGAGCTGCCCATCAAGTCCAGCTTCCGAGAAGGACTCAGCGTTCTGGAGTACTTCATATCCACCCACGGAGCGCGCAAAGGCCTGGCGGACACAGCGCTGCGGACCGCCGATAGCGGATACCTCACTCGCCGCTTGATCGATGTATCGCAGGAGGTAATCATCCTGGAGTACGATTGCGGCACCGGTATGGGCATTACGCTGGAAGCGCATGCCGACAAGCCACTGGAAGCCCCGTTTGACACCCGCATCGTGGGTCGCACCGCCGCCAGCCCCGTGGCAGACCCCGCCACGGGCGAGATCATTGTGGAGCGCGATCAAGAGATAGACGAGGAACTTGCGGCAAAGATCGTCGCCCTGAGTATCGGCGAGGTACACGTACGCTCCGCTCTCAACTGCGAGTCTCGCAGCGGAATGTGCAGCCTGTGCTACGGACGCAACCCGGCTACAGGCAAGCAAGCCATATCCGGAGAGGCGGTGGGCGTCATGGCGGCTCAGAGCATTGGAGAGCCGGGGACACAGCTGACTATGAGGACGTTCCATACCGGCGGCATTGCCGGCGTGGATATTACCAGCGGCCTTCCCAGGGTTGAGGAGCTCTTTGAGGCTCGTTCGCCTAAGGGACAGGCCGCCCTGGTGGAGATCGACGGCGTGGTGGAGAGGATCGAAGACGGAGAAGAGCGGCGGATAAGGGTGGCCAGCACCGATGAGTACTCGGAGGAATACGCTCTGCCCACCGGCTACCTGCCCCTGGTGGCGGAGGGCGAATTGGTGGAGGCGGGCGCCACGCTGGCCGGCCCTGAGCAGGAGTCGCCCCAAAGCGACGGGGAGAGCGTTCCCCAACCCCTCCCGTTGACGGCCAGAATCGCCGGGCGGACCCGGATTACCGACAACGCCATCACCCTGATTTGGGAGGAGCGGGATGAGCGGGAGTACCAGATACCACCGGCCTCCCATGTGCTGCTGGAGGACGGCGCCGCGGTAAACGCCGGAGACCCCATTACCGCGGGCCCCCTCAACCCGCAGGATATACTGCGCATACTGGGTCGGGAGGCGGTGCAGCAGTACCTGCTGGACGAAGTGCAGAGGGTCTACCGCTCCCAAGGCGTCAACATCAACGACAAGCACATTGAGGTGATAGTGCGGCAGATGCTCAAGAAGGTTAGGGTGGACTCCCCCGGCGATACCGACATCCTCCCGGGCGAGTTGGTGGACAGGATAAGCTACGAAGACTCAAACGCCAAAGTGCTGGCCGAAGGTGGTGAACCGGCGATGGCATCGCCGGCCCTGCTTGGTATCACAAGAGCGTCCCTGAGCACGGACAGCTTCCTGGCCGCTGCCTCCTTCCAGGAGACGGCGCGGGTCCTTACGGAAAGCAGCATGAACGGGGCCGTGGACCACCTGAGCGGGCTGAAGGAGAACGTCATCATTGGCCGCCTCATCCCCGCCAATCTCAACTCCTCTCAAGAGGGTAGGGACCGCCTGGGGCTGGGTGGGCTAGGCGCGGACGGGGATGCCATGGGCGCTTCTCAGCTGACCCTGGAGTCGGAGGCCATCTCTCACGTTCTGGAGTCTGCGCCTGGCGACGTGGAGTTCTGAAAAACGGGCTGCGAAAGTGGAGGGGCATCTCCCCGGGGTATCACGGTAAGGGCGGTTAGCTCAGCTGGTTAGAGCGCTACCTCGACACGGTAGAGGTCAGTGGTTCGAGTCCACTACCGCCCACCATGACGCTCATTGCAGAGATTCGAGTGAGTGTGAGACAATTGAAGTCCAAGTGATGTTCAGGTATTGCTGAGTCTAGGCGACAGGTGAATGCATGGCAGACGTGGTATTTGAGATCAAGACGAACAAGGGAGCGACTGTTCGCGGCGCTGCGGTGCTGGTAGCCTACCCTGACGGAAGATACCTCACCGGTCAGACCGACGCCGATGGTAAGTGCCGGCTGAACCTATACCGCACTGATCAGGAATTGAAGGTGCTTGTAGCTGCGGAGGGCCATCTACCTTTCCATAAAACCATCATTCCGGGGAAATCAGAAATCGTGCCCGTGGAGTTAGAGCTGTCAAAGGACGACAAGAAGGCACTGCTCTTTACCCGCAGCACAGGATATATCCCAGGGATTGAGGGACGCCTCAATCCGCACAAGGGTGGTTATGTCTATGGTGACAATATCGCCATCAACGGGCGACTCGCAAACCCTGCCGCACGCTTCACGACGGGAGAATGCCTCCATCTGATCGATGTGTACGGCGTAGAGACGACGATCCGGTTTCTGGAGGTTGAGGGACAATTCTCTCTTATTGAGTACACCGAGCCCAAAACTTACTCCGGGAAATGAACGTGGCCACGGCGGAGCAACATCGAGAGATTAGCGCTCAGTTCTTGGAGCACGCCGAGGACGAATTACGTAAAGGCGATCTGTTTCAGGCCTCCGAGAAGGCATGGGGAGCGATTTGCCACTATGTGAACTCCGTTGCCCGTCAGCGGAACTGGCCTTTGGGATCGCACAGCCGACTGATCGAAAATGCCAACAAGCTAATCAGCGGCGACCCAGCCAACGCGAGCCATAAGCGGAGGCTGCTCCGATCAATCGAGGCGCTACATGCTAACTTCTACCAGGCATTCTTGGACGAGGATTCAGTGAGGGAGGGCATTCAGGACGCCAAGGAACTTATCAGAACCCTAGAAGTCCCTAACACGGACACATAGCAGGCGTCTTGAACGTTTGAGTGGGCGCGCTCTCTTCGTGACACTGATTTCAGCAGGGCTGAACGAACGACCGGAATGGGGGGCTGCCAAGGCATCGCTTGCGTTCCTCCGCCCCGTCGCACCATAGTACCCAAGCCGAGGGCCTCGGTGGGCTCACAGAACTCCCACTCACATCCCAAAGATGGTACTGCCTACCGTCCCATTAGGCCCGCCTGCCTCTACTCGAACCCAAGATCGTAGCTGACCCAGCGCAACTGTATTCCTGCTCCCATTTGCCTTGCCCATGCGCGTCTAGGTCTACAGACCAGGAATATGTCATCTTTTCGTTGCTATTGCGCCCTGCCCATGAAGCGGATTATGTAAGATAGTATATAATTCCCAATCCAAACATGCATGGGTGGTTGGGCACGACGGGCTGATCTTCGGTTCAGGCTGGCACCACAGACGAACTGGGCTGATATTACGGGAGCAGGCGGCCCACTATGCCGCCGCGTCCAGCCGGTCCAGGTTTCCGGGCCAGTCAAGAATACGGCGATCGGCCGTAACGAGCCTGTGTCCGCCAAGTGCGGTAGCAACTATCAGGTGGTCGGCAGGATCTCCATGCAATTCTGTCAGAAGGCCGGCGAGCGCCGCGATTCCACCGTCCACGGGGATTTCGATGATCCCGTCCTCAAGAAGGGCCCTGCGCCAGGCGTCCAAAGTAATGCCGAGGTCGATCTGGTTCTTCCGGATTCTCATGCCGATTTCCCAAAAGGAAATGGCGGAAACGGCGGCATTATCCCCCAGTAGCGCGCTCGCAATCTCGCGATTAGCCCGCCGACCCAGCCTCTGGTCTCCGGTACGTAGCCAGATGATGACATGAGTGTCCAAGAGTATCAAAACAGATCTCTTGAAGAGTCTTCAAGGTCTTCGAACCACTCGGCTGGCATGGGAGATACGATGTCGCCGTGAATCTGGATGATGTCCTTGTCACGCCCGAACCATGTCTTCGGCTTCTCGCGGTACGGCACCAGCCGCGAAACGGGGCGGCCATTCTTGGTTATCACGATCTCGTCGCCGCTTTCCGCAACCTCGTCCATCAGCTGGAGGCACTTGGCCTTAAACTCCGAGGCCTTGATAGTCCTAGGGGCATTTGCCTTGTAGTTGCTCGTTTCCATGATGTTGTTCCTGTCTTAGAGTGATGTCCATTGTACCATAGTCACGACCATAGTCATATGTCATTTGCCGAAATCGATCCGGCCCGCCGTCGTCAAGGGGCGAGCATCTGTAAGAGGCCCTCAAAATCGAGTAAAATGGTTGGTAGACAATTGTATGGAGAGGCTCCCTCTATGGGGACTTTCAAACGGCTGCTGCGGAGTTCCAGCCCTGGACGGCCAACAGGCCCGGGACATAGAGGCGATGGTGGACACCGGGGCCACCTTCACCGCGCTATGATGCTCCTGTTTCTCACGATGCTCGCCCTCGTGACTGCTCAGGGCTGTGGCGACGACGCTTCCGACCAGGAGGCTTCGAAGGGCGCTGTGGTCACCGCCCTCGATACCCTGGCGGCGGAACTGGTGGAGGACCAACCGGCCGATGCCGCTGCGTATACGGAACGCTTGCAGGCCTATCTGGAGGACCATCCGTCATTCTTTGGCATCGCGGCTGCGCTGCTGCACCGTTCCGGAGCCGTTACCGCCAGCCCCTACGTCTATCGCACGGCCGACGGCTACGCCAGCCTTGACCTCGCCGCGCCCTCCTATGACATCGAGGCGCAGGACTGGTTCACAGCGCCCCTCGCCGCGGACGCGGGCGTCTGGACTGACCCCTACTTTGACGCGGGCGGCGGTGAGATATGGATGATTACCCGCTCTGTACCGGTGCGGGATGCAGAGGGCATTTTTGCCGTCATAACCACCGATCTGGCCGTGGACGCCCCCACCCAGTAACCCCTCGCGCTGTGCTATCCGAGCGTCGATGCCGTCTTGGATGATGATCTTCATCCCCTGCACAAAGAGCATCCCTATGAGAACAATGATGTATGCGGCGGCAACGGGAGCGGGGATAGCTATCAACAACGCCGTGAATTTTGGCAAGAACGCCACCGCCACAAAGATGACACCGATAACGACACCCACTCGCCGTACGCCGATGCCGATGACCTCGGCAAGAGAGATGCTGGTTGAGTATGTGGTGTTGGGCAGCGTTCCAGTGATGCCGGACAGCAGATTGCCAACGCCGTCGGCGTTGAGCGCGCCTTGCACCACCCGGAAATCGGTTGCACGGGGCCTGCGCTGGGAGACCCGTTGAATGGCTACGCCGTCGCCTATGGTCTCGATAGCGCCCACCAGGGTGACCACCACAAACGCCGGCAGGAGCGCCCAGAACTCTACGCCCGGGGTCAGGTCGAGTCCCGGCCAGGAGCCCAGAGGCGCGCCTACCCAGGACGCATCCAGTATCTGCTGCGTGTCGTACAGACCGAAGGGCGCTGCCACTGCGCAACCCACCGCTATGCCTATAAGCGGCGACCACAACCGCAACGCCGGCGGGGCGCGCAGTACAAGAGCCGCGACGGTGGCAAGGGTGGCGAGCGCCACTACCGGGGCAGCCGCCTCTGAAGCGTCGTCAGGCACGTCATGCATCGTATCGAACACTATCGGCATGACTGTGGCCGCTATCAACATGATCACGGTCCCGGAGACGATCGGCGTGAAGATACGGCGAAGCAGCGAGAGCCGCGCCGCCAGCATGAACTGGACCAGTGACGATATGACGACGAGGCTCGCCATTGTGGATGGCCCGCCCTCAACCAGAGCGGCAACGCAGACCGCTATGAAGGCCCCTGACGTGCCCATTATCAGGACGTGTCCGGACCCTATCCACCCGAAACGGACGGCCTGGAGGATGGTTGTGACTCCGCTGACCAGCAGCGCCGCAAAGGCGCCCCAAGCTACGTAGGAATCAGGCTGCCCGGCTATCCGGGCCACAATGACCACGGTCAAGACCACCGGCGCCACAATCAGCATTGCGGCCTGAAAGCCGGCGCCAAGGGCTATCGCGTGGGAGGAATATCGTCCGGTTCGTAGCGGACGTTCTCGTTTGTATGTGACACAGCCAAATGTCACACCTCATCTACAGTTTCGCAGTTGGAGCCTGCCATGCAGATACAACAACTTGTTGGCCGTCTGCCCTGATGATATAATACACCCGATTTAGGGACTGCGCGCCTTCGGGTCGCCAGTTCTCCACAAGCCTCAATCTCCGATAGCTCAGCGGTAGAGCGGGCAGCTGTTAACCGCTAGGCCACAGGTTAGAATCTCACTCGGGAGCCAAGCCTCTGCAAATTGGCGCTTTCGTTGTACCTGTAAACTCGTTGCTAGAGGGGAGCGCCATCCCTGTGAAAACCAAATGGACCGAAGGATTATCCCACAGCGCTCAGCGCCTACCGCCCATAAGGAGACAGGCCCATGAAGCTGGGTAACCCCATACCCGTTGCCGAGGGGGTCTTTCAGATACGCGCCATTGGCGCCAGGGTCACGGTCTTGGCCGAGGGTGATGAGGTAATTCTCGTCGACGCCGGGATGAAGGGCAGCTCCGGGTTGATAATCGATAGCCTTGAGTCCATCGGCCTTTCCATCGACATGGTGAAGGCCCTAGTCATCAGCCATCGTCACCCGGACCACGCTGCCGGCGCGGCTGAGCTGGTTGCCGGAAGAGACATCCCCATCATGGCCCATCGGCTTGAGGCCGGCGTACTCACCGGCAGGGAGCAAGCGCCCGCGCCAGTCCAGAGCAATCTGGTGACTCGCATCACCGCGCAGGTGATTGAAAGGATGAGCGGCGCTCCCACCAGAGTCGATGTCGAACTGGAGGATGGGGATGTTATCCCCTTCGCCTTTCCGGTTAAGGTGGTGCACCTCCCCGGCCACACCGTGGGCAGCATAGCGCTGTTCCTACCGGACAGGAAGCTGGTTATCATTGGGGACGCGCTCCAGCACAAGCTGTCCCTAAAGCTCTACCCTCCGGCCCCCAGTGTTACGCAGGACCCGGAGCGGGCTATGAAGTCGCTGCGAAAGCTCTTGGCGCTTGACTTCGATGCGATTTGCTTCAGCCACTTTTCACCGAAGCGCAGCATGGCGCGCGCTGCGCTTCGCAGCATGTTGAGGTAGCGCGTAGCCTTGTAGAGAGAGGACTCGAGGCTGACCTTGGCGCAGGGGCGTAGTGCAGACCTGCGGATTGCGCTACAATGGAGTTACCCCAGCCACAGCTAGGAGAGGGACATGAATCAGCCACACAAGGCCGACGTCTCGGTCGGGAGTCCCCTCATAGAGTTCCTCCGACGGAGTGTGGATGCCCACGGCCCGCGCGACGCCCTTCTGTTCAAGCCCGGCTTCCGGTACCTGCGCTGGTCCTATGACCGGCTGTGGAGTGAGTCGGGGCAGGTAGCGACTTTGCTCCAGAGCCGGGGACTGACAAAGGGCGATCAGGTCGTCCTGTGGGGGCCAAACTCGCCGCAGTGGGCGCTCATCTTTTTCGGCTGCCTGCGAGCGGGCGTCGTCGCGGTACCGCTGGACCTCCGCAGCGCGCCGGACTACGTGGAGCGGGTCATCTCCAGGATAAGCCCGAAGCTGGCCTTCACGTCGCGATTCACTCCCAAGAATGATGTTGACCTCGGCCTGCCAGAGATCACCTTCGAGGAGTTGGAGGGGGCTATTCATGGACTGCCAGAGCCGGCTCCGGTGGAGGTAGAGCCGGACGACCTCGCTGAAATCATGTTCACATCCGGCACAACGGGCGACCCCAAGGGGGTGATGCTGACTCACCGGAACCTGACCGCCAACATCGAGGGCATCTCCCAGTACATCACCTGCGACACATCCAGTCGGCTCCTCTCCATCCTGCCCCTGAGCCATATGTACGAGCAGTTGGGGGGCCTGCTCGCAGCGCTGCGCTTCGGGGCCAGCGTAACGTATCCCACCAGCAGGCAGCCGACCGTGCTGTCCCGCACCATGCGCGAGCGGCAGATCACAACCATGCTGCTTGTCCCGCAAGGACTGGAGCTTCTGATGAACGGGATCGAGCGAGAGGTCAGGCGTCAGGGAAAGGAGGCGCTCTGGGGCAAGCTAATGAAGCTGGCCGAGATAACGCCATTTCCTCTCAGACGACGCCTCTTCAGACGTGTCCACAAGCAGTTCGGTGGGAAGCTCGACTTTATCGTTTCCGGCGGCGCGGCCCTGGACCCGGAGCTTGGCAGGAAGTGGGAGCTGCTTGGCGTTAAGATAGTCCAGGGTTATGGGGCTACCGAGGCGTCGCCCGTCATAAGCAACCACACCATCAATGAACGCAGGCCGGACTCGGTTGGCCGCCCTCTGCCCAACGTTGAGGTGAGGATCAGCGAGGAGGGCGAGATCTGGGCCAGGGGCGACAACATCTCGCCCGGCTATTGGAATGCGCCTGAGCAGACGGCCGCGACGTTCCAGGACGGTTGGTATAAGACCGGCGATCTGGGTTACTTCGACGATGAGGGCTTTCTGCACATTCGGGGCCGTATGAAGGACATGATAGTCTTGCCCAGCGGACGGAACGTCTACCCCGACGACATACAGGCTGTGCTCAACCGGCACCCCAACGTAACCGATTCGGCGGTGGTTGGCCTGACCCGGGGCAGCTCCGTAGAGGTCCACGCAGCCCTCATACTCAACGACGCTGAGGACGCCGAGCCGATAGTCGCTTGGGCCAATGCACAGCTGGCCGAGCAGCAGAGAGTCAGGGGCTTCACCGTCTGGCCGGACGAGGACTTTCCGCGCACTCACACGCTTAAGGTCAGGAAGCCTCTGTTGATAGAGAGGCTCCAGGGAAACATGGCCCCCGCAGAGGCCGCTCCGAGGGGCCCGGCGGCGTCTAGCGGCCAACAGGGGGCAAGGAATCTGATAAACATCGTCGCGGAAGTAGCCATGCTCGACACCTCCGAGGTCGAGCCGGACATGACGCTGGGAGACGACCTCAACCTCGACTCCCTCGGCAGAGTCGAGCTGCTGTCCGCAATCGAGGCCGACCTCGGAGTGTACCTGGATGAGAGCCAGATCGACCCGGAGACCACCCTGAGACAGCTGGGGCAGATTCTGGAGGAGGGCGCCAACAACCCGCCCGTCACCAAGTTTCCTGACTGGGGCATGGACTGGTGGTGTCGTATGACGCGGGGTTTCATCCAGAGGTTGTTGGTGTTTCCAATCATGTGGCTCCCCTATGGCCTCAAGGTTACAGGTCGGGAGAAGCTGGAAGGCATTAAAGGCCCGGCGCTGTTCGCATCCAACCACAGTCTGGGTCTGGACAACCCCCTGATAATCAAGGCGATTCCCCCGTCATTGCGTAGGCGCCTGGCCATTGCCGGCGCGGCAACCCTGTGGAGGAACCCCGTGTTCTGGGTTCTGAACCCGCTTCTGGGCAACGGGTTTCCCATCGCCCAGCAAGGAGCGGTCAGGCCCAGCCTGGAGAACATGGGCAAGATACTGGACAACGGCTGGTCGGTGCTGATCTACCCTGAAGGGGCGCTGACCGTCGGAGGCCCGATAAAGCCCTTTATGAACGGGACTGGCATGGTCGCCGTTGAAGGCCGGCTGCCCGTCATTCCAATGAAGCTGCACGTCAACCGCCTGGGCTCTCCCGTGCGGTTTCCGATACTCAAGCGCGGGTCTGTGGAGATACGCTTCGGCGAGCCGATGACTTTTGCCCCTACCACGGCCTACCAGGACGCAACCAGCGCAATTGAGGACGCTGTCCGAGCCCTGTGAGGGGGATCCATCACGAAAAGCGTGCGGAGACCAACGTAGGTTAGGACAAATGAAACTCAGTCGTGTTGTTATGCTGCTGGTATTTCTAGCCCCGCCGTTGCTCATGGGCTCATCTTCGTGTGGTAGTGGTGGCCCGGCTGCTTTCCGTGAGTATGAGTGTAGGGCGGGACGCGTAGACACTCTCACGTGGTCGCCAGACGGGACATGGATATATTTCAACTACAAATTCCCATGGGGAGAAGGCATCTACGCAGTTGCTTCTGATGGGTCTTACGTCAATGAGATAGTAGAAGGCAGTGTCCACGAAGAGCCTTGGGTGAGCAACATCTCACCACGCCTCTCACCGGACGGCACGCGGATTGCCTATGCAGTCTACAATGGCAACGTAGTGTTTGGCCACAAGTGGGATATCTACACGGCCCGAGTCGACGGGAGCGACAGGAGCAGGCTGACGAAGGACGGCAATCTCGACACGAATCCCGTGTGGTCTCCCGACGGGAGCCGGATCGCGTTCGTCTCGGGCCGTAAGTACGAAGGGACCACGAGACGGCGCGTCTATACCATGAAGGCAGATGGCTCGGACGTGAGGATGGTGGCAGCCCCCACCGCTGAATTTGCCGACGAGATAAAGCCACCGGCGTGGTCTCCCGACGGACATCAGATAGCCTTCACTGCTGAGGAGCTCTATTACAGTGTTGATGGGGACACCCGACGAGAGTACAACCTGTATGTCGTTGGAGCCGACGGTTCCAATTTGCGCAATGTTGGAAAGGCGCATACCTCCCCGGTGTGGTCCCCTGACGGACAGCGCCTTGCTTTCGTGAACCCAACGGGCATATACACGGTGCGACCCGATGGCACGGATCTAGCTAGGATACTGAACAGAAGTGTTTCCCAGTTGTCGTGGTCATCCGACGGGTCGGAGCTTCAATTCTCCGACGACGGTATATATGCTGTTGGTCCAGACGGCAGCGGTCTGCGCCTAGTGTTCCCGTACTCTTTACCAGACTTGTACGCCTGGTCGCCCGATGGTTCCAGGGTGGCGTTCCAAACCGGAGGACTAGCCTTCACCGCTGCCCGAGATGGGACTGACCTTCGCGCCATAGCGAGGTTGAAACGTCCTATTTGGGGGGAGCTGCGAGAAAGTTGGAGCAACTCACGCGAGTTGGTGCGACCTCCCGAGTGGGTAGCAGTCAATTTGGAGCGAGGGAGCCCCTCCGTAAACGTTGCTCCCTGCTCTGCGGGCTTTGTGGTGCCGGAGCCTGAGGAGAACCCGAGATTAGTCCAAGACTGTGAGACGCTGTTGACCATCCGGGACCTGCTTGCAGAGACCGTAGAGTTAAATTGGAACACAGACATCCCAATCGACGAGTGGGAGGGAGTCGCCGTGGATGGCTCGCCCTTACGGGTACATGAACTGATCCTTCCAGACCACGGCCTAGACGGTGTTTTCCCTTCTGAATTGGGCCGGCTGACGGCGTTGAAAAGGTTGGATCTAAGCAGTGGTTCTTCCACCCCATACCCCAAATTTAATGCAGTGACTGGGGCGATCCCGGGTGAGTTGGGTGGTCTTGTGGAGCTTGAGGAGTTGCGGCTTGATGGCAACTCCTTGAGCGGCCATATCCCACCCGAGCTTGGTGAGCTATCACATCTCAAGGCCCTTGAACTCAGCCGTAACTTCCTTAGTGGCCCTATGCCGCCGGAGTTCGGCAATCTCCAGAAGCTCGAATCCCTAAACCTCGGCAGCAACTACCTGACTGGCTCCATCTTGCCAGATTTCGGTAGGCTCGAGAGCCTCAGTAGCCTTGACCTCAGCCACAACTATCTGACTGGGCCCATCCCGCCGGAGTTGGGTGGCGCGCGAGGTCTTCAGACGTTGCGGCTGAGTGAGAACCATCTGATCGGGGGCATACCACCGGAGATGGGTAATCTTGAATACATGAACTCATTGCTTCTCTGGCCAAATGACCTCAGCGGTTGCGTCCCCGCGGAACTGAATGATATATGGGTCTATGCCAGTAAACTGGAGCGTTGCAAGCCTGATGAGGGGGCCAGCCTTTGAGACGCAGCCACGGCCCTTATCTGTGATGCGTCCCCATGCCACCAGTCTATCGCTCCCTCAAGACAAGGGGGAAGCCCTGTTGACAGAGGCCGTCGCGCGTGGCGCCATTTATTTGCTTCCCCTATCAATTTGATGGTAGGATCAAGACCGTCTTCTAGGGCGGTCGCTGTCTTTTATGGCTTCGCCCGTAGATTTTCACGCCCAAAAGCAGACCAAGGAGGATATGGATGGCTACAACTCGCAGAGCAGAGGCGACATGGAACGGGGACCTGATGTCGGGGAGTGGGGTGGTGAGCGCGGTCAGCAGCGGCGCGTTCACAGACCTGCCGTCCACGTGGGAGGCGAGGGCCGGAGAGTCGGGCGGCAAGACAAGCCCTGAGGAGCTGATCGCCGCTGCCCACGCGTCCTGCTACTCAATGGCTCTGTCCCACGTTCTGTCCCTTGCGGGTACGCCTCCCACCAGCCTGGAGGTGAGCGCTACTGTGACATTCGAGGTAGATAGCCAGGGACCAAGAGTCTCTTCCAGCGCCCTGACCGTGCGCGGAGAGGCCCCCGGCGCCGATGCCGCCGCGTTCCAGGAAGCCGCCGAGGCTGCCAAAGACGGCTGCCCGATCTCTAAGGCGCTTCAGGGCAACGTTGCCCTGAGCGTCACCGTACTTGCGTAGGAGCGGGGCCTGCGGGATGCCGAAGAAGCCTTCGCGGCGTTCTCTATAGGCGTCGGTTATGCCAATGTTGGTTGGAGCGCCACTCCTCTCCTGCCCACGGTGGGCATGTCGAACCATATGATTGGGTACGACCGCGGCTTCCGTAGGGGCGGTTCGCGAACCGCCCTTCCCCCCTCTGGATGCCCGCGTTCGCGGGCATGGCGATGTGGGGTTACCAGCGCCTGTAGAGAATGCCCCCGTCCAGGCCACTTGACCCAAGCCCGTTGCAGGGCATACAATGTCAGCACGTTTCCCCAACGAAGGTGGCTCTTGAACAAGGTGACCTTTCCGCCGGGGGGGGTGGGGGCAGAAACGGGCGATTTGCCGCATGAGAAATGCGGGGTATTCGGCGTATATGCCCCAGGGGAAGACGTAGCCCGAACCGCTTTCTTCGGGCTTTTTGCGCTTCAGCATCGCGGCCAGGAGAGCGCGGGCATCAGCGTCAGCGATGGCGAGACCATTCGAACCAGCGCCGCCATGGGGCTTGTGATGCAGGCCTTCCGCGAGCAGGACCTGGAGCGTCTCACCGGCCACATCGCCATCGGCCATACCAGGTACTCCACCGCCGGCTCAAGCATCCTCGGCAACGCTCAGCCCATACTGGCAACGGGCCCCTATGGAGAGTTGGCCCTGGGGCACAACGGCAACGTGGTCAACGCAGTGTCGCTGCGGGACGAGCTTGAGGAGTGGGGATGCCGGTTCTCAGCTTCCACGGACTCGGAGATCATCGCACAGCTGCTCGCCAACGCCCCCGGACGCGACTGGGGCGAGCGGGTACAGTACCTGATGAAGCGAGCCCAGGGAGCATACTCGCTGGTGGTTCTGACCAAGGACTCGCTGATTGCCAT
Source organism: Dehalococcoidia bacterium (assembly GCA_965263185.1). Classification (GTDB taxonomy): domain Bacteria; phylum Chloroflexota; class Dehalococcoidia; order Lucifugimonadales; family UBA2985; genus JAPPHY01. The sequence continues at coordinate 1,143,691 of OZ253588.1, forward strand.
AAGAGACCCGCTTGGGGTAAGGCCCCTCTGCGTGGGCAAGATGGGCAGCGGCTGGATAGTCGCCTCCGAGAGCTGCGCGCTGGACAATCTGGGCGCTGAGCTGCTCAGGGAGGTGGAGCCCGGAGAGGCCATCGTAATCGACGACCGGGGCATGAGGACGCTCTACAAGAGTCGCGAGCGCAAGCGGGCGTTCTGCATATTCGAGCAGATATACTTCGCACGACCCGACAGCATCATTGGCGGAAAGCTGACCTACTCCCTGCGCCGGGCGATGGGCGCCCAGCTGGCCCGGGAGCATCCCGTGGATGCGGACCTGGTCATCGGAGTGCCGGACTCGGCTACCGCGGCGGCTGTGGGATACGCCCAGGAGGCTGGCATCCCCTATAGCGAAGGGCTGTTGAAGAACCGCTATGTGGGACGCACCTTCATAGAGCCCGATCAGCGTGTAAGAGATCTGGGCGTGAAGCTCAAGTTCAACCCCCTGCCGGAGGTGCTCTCCGGCAAGCGGGTGATAGTGGTGGACGATAGCATTGTCAGAGGGACCACAACGCCCCACGTGGTCCGGCTGGTGCAGAAGGCGGGCGCTACGGAGGTGCACCTGCGCGTCTGCGCCCCACCCATTCGACACCCCTGCCAGTTGGGGGTGGACATGGCCACTTATCGCGAGCTCATCGCCGCCAACAGGAGCGTGGAGGAGATACGGCAGTTCGTGGGGTCCGACTCCCTGGGCTACCTCAGCGTAGAGGGGCTTCTCAAGACCGTGGACGGTGGCCCGGATAGCCACTGCACGGGCTGCTTCACCGGCAATCATCCCATTCCTGTCCAGTTGGAAATGAACAAGCTGGCCCTGGAAGTCCCCGCTCTATGACGAGGCGCCATGCCCGGTGAGACCTACCTTGCCGCCGGGGTAGACCAGGGGGCCGCGCGGAGAGCCAAGGAGCGCATCAAGAAGCTGGCTTCCAAGACCCTCGGGCCTGAGGTCATCGGCGGCGTTGGCTTCTTCGGCGGACTCTACCAGTTGCAGGGCTACCGACAGCCTGTCCTGGTCTCCAGCACAGACTCGCCGGGCACCAAGCTGATGCTGGCGACACTGATGGACCGATTCGACACTGTTGGCATAGACGTGGTGAACCACTGCGTCAACGACGTTTTCACATCCGGCGCAAAGCCCATCTTCTTCCTGGACTATATAGGCGTTGGCCGTCTCCGGCCCGAAAGGACGGAGGCCCTGGTAAGAGGCGTCGCAGAGGCGTGCGAGGCCGTGGGTTGCGCTCTCATAGGCGGGGAGACCGCGGAGCTGCCGGGCATCTACCCGGAGGACGGTTTCGACCTGGCGGGCTTTGCCGTTGGCGTGGTGGAGAGGGACGCCGTACTGGACGGCTCCTCCATTGCCCAGGGCGACGTCCTGCTGGCCATACCATCCAACGGCCTGCATACCAACGGCTACTCACTGGCGCGCAGGGTATTCCGCGTGGAGGAAGACCCCTCCGTACTGGGCCGGCATCACGATGAGCTGGGAACAACCCTGGGAGAGGCGCTGCTGGAGCCGCATCGATGCTACTACCCGATGCTGGAGCCCGTGCTGCCCCTCATCAAGGGCATGGCCCACATCACCGGCGGGGGCCTGCCGGAGAACGTGCCCAGGATCCTGCCGGAGGGACTTGGAGCGAGGTTCGATGTATCCGCGTGGGACGTTCCACCAATCTTCGACCTGATCCGGGAAGCCGGCCGGGTGGAGACGGACGAGATGTTCCGAGTGTTCAACATGGGCGTCGGCATGGTATTGGCGTGCGACCCGTCCCAGGTGGACGAGGCGCGCCGCCTCCTGCCTGAGGCCCGCGTGGCGGGAGAGGTGGTGGAGGGCGACGGATGTTACTTTGGAGGTAGTGAATGAAGGCTCTGCTCAGCGTGTACGATAAGAGCGGCGTTGTGGACTTTGCCCGCGAAATACACAGGACGGGCGTAGAACTGATCAGCACGGGAGGCACTCACCAGACCCTGAGCGACGCCGGATTGCCCGTTCAGCAGGTCTCTGAGTTCACCGGCTCTCCGGAGATCCTGGACGGCCGGGTGAAGACGCTTCACCCCATCGTCCACGGCGGCATACTTGCGCGGCGCGACAACCCAGACCACATGTCGGAGTTGTCCGGCCGTGGAATGGACACCATAGACCTGGTGGCAGTGAACCTCTACCCCTTCGCCGCCACCATCGCCAGGCCAGGAGTGACCTTGGACGAAGCCCTGGAGAACATCGACATCGGCGGCCCAACCATGATACGGGCAGCCGCCAAGAACTTCCCCTTCGTGGCCGTAGTCGTGGATCCGGCTGACTACCCTTGGGTGGCTGAGCGAATGGCCGGAGACGGCCTCACCATTGAGGAGAGGCAGAGGCTGGCCCAAAAGGCCTTTCAGCATGTGGCTTTCTACGACACCATTGTCGCCGGCTATCTGCGGAAGGACGACCCCACAGACCTCTTCCCACAGGAGATCACCCTTGCGTATCGGAGAATCCAGGGGCTCAGATACGGGGAGAACCCTCACCAGCAGGCAGCATTCTACGGGGAGAGCCTGCCCCTTGGCATAGCCGGGGCCAGGCAGCTTCACGGGAGGGAGCTTTCCTACAACAACATCCTTGACGCCGATGCCGCCTGGCGCGCGGTGTCGGACTTCGATGACCAGGCCGTGGCGATTATCAAGCACACCAACCCCTGTGGCCTTGCCGCGCATCAGGACCAGACGGTGGCCTACAAGAACGCTTTCGACGGAGACCCTGTTTCCGCCTTTGGGGGCATCGTGGCCTTCAACCGCCCGGTGACGACGGCAGCCGCGGAGGCCATGCGGCAGATCTTCTACGAGATAGTCCTGGCCCCGGACTTTGAGCAGGGCGCGCTGGATATACTGAACAAGAAGCGCGACCTTCGGATTCTGGCCCTGGGCGACGTCGGCGCGCAGGGCGGCGCCGGCTGGGAGGCGCGCCAAGTCTTGGGCGGAGCGCTCATGCAGAACAGGGACGCCCTGGCGGAGGATGTGAAGGACTGGAAGGCCGTTACAAAGCGGAGCCCCACGGAGGAGGAACTCCTGGACTTGGCCTTTGCCTGGAAGACGGTTAAGCATATCAAATCCAACGCCATTGTCCTCACCAGGGGCCAGGCGCTCCTTGGGATGGGCGCCGGGCAGCCCAACCGCGTTACCAGCGTCCACCTGGCGCTGCGAGCGGCGGGCGAGGCGTCCCGCGGGTCCGTGCTGGCGTCCGATGCCTTCTTTCCATTCGCCGACGGCGTGGAGACGGCCGGGGAGGGCGGCGTCACGGCGGTCGTGCAGCCCGGGGGGTCGATCCGGGACGGGGAGGTCATCGAAGCCGCCGACAAGGCCGGGATAGCCATGCTCTTCACAGGTGTGCGCCACTTCCGGCACTAGCAGCGAACATGTAAGGAGGCAATCGGAAAATGTACTCTAGGATACTTATCCCACTGGATAGCAGTGAGTTGGCGGAGCAGGTGCTGCCCCATGCAAGCCTTATAGCCAAGGGGCTGGACGTACCCATAGAGCTGGTGCGGGTTATCGAGCCGGTGGACCCGGAGTTGAGCGACCCGCGGCACGGTCTGTACCTGGACCAGGTTGCCACCAGCATGAGCGTCTCGGCGCAAGAGTACCTGAACAAGGTGGCCTCGTCCCTGCGGGAGGAGGGCATATCGGTGTCCTGCGAAGTCCGGGAGGGCGACACGGCCAGCCGAATAATAGACGAGGCGCAGAGAGACCCGGATACCCTTATCGCCATGACAACCCACGGGTACTCGGGCATCGCCCGGTGGGTGATGGGAAGCGTAACCGAGAAGGTGCTGCGCGCCTCCAGCAACCCCATGCTCGTGATACGGGCCCAATAAGACAGGCGTGCCGCGTCAGATGAGGGCTTGCTCATGCCTCTGTTAGTAGACGTTGTAATCCCTGTCCTGAATGAGGAGCGGGCCCTGCCTAACTGCGTGGCCTCTCTCCTTGAGTTCTTGGAGGGCGACTCGCCCTACCCGTTTCGCATTGTGATTGCCGACAACGGCTCCACGGACCGGACCCCGGCCATTGCCGAAGCGCTGTCGCAGGAACACGCGGAGGTGAGTTGGAGCCGACTGGAGATGCGGGGCAGGGGCAGGGCGCTGCGCAAGGCGTGGCTGGAGAGCGACGCCGATATCCTGACCTACATGGACGTGGACCTATCCACCAATCTGAGGGCCTTCCCTCCACTGGCGCGGGCCATAGGCGAGGAGGGCTTTGACTTGGCCGTAGGCTCCCGCCTGATGAAGGGTTCGGTGGTGAGGAAGCGTTCCCTCAAGCGAGAGGTGACATCGCGCTCCTACAACCTGATAGTTAAGGCCGTCCACTTCACAAGGTTCTCCGATGCCCAGTGCGGGTTCAAGGCCATCAGCAGCAAGGCCGCTCAGTTCCTGGTTCCCAGGGTCAAAGACCAGGGATGGTTCTTCGACTCCGAGCTGCTCATCCTGGCGGAAAAGGGCGGTTTCCGCATAAGGGACATCCCCGTTGAGTGGGTGGATGACCCGGACACCCGCGTCCGCGTCGTCAAGACCGCCACCGACGACCTGAAGGGCCTGCTGAGGCTCAGGTTTGGGGGGGTCTCCCGGGCCCTGAAGTCGGACGGGGGGTAGGGGGAGACGCCGGCCCCGCTCATAGATGAGCCTGACGAACCATTTGAGCGGGGACAACCGCGACTTCCGTAGGGGCGGTTCGCGAACCGCCCCTACATCGCATCGCCCAGACGCAGGAATGGCGGAGGTCGGGAGATCATAGCCTGCCCAGTCTTGATGCGGGGGTGAGCGGAAGGTCCAGCCCGCTCATGGTGAGCCTGTCGAACCATTTGAGATGGGACAACCGCGACTTCCGTAGGGGCGGTTCGCGAACCGCCCCTACATCATCCACGTTGCCAGCTCTTGTTACGTGCGTATGTCCCGTCGGCGGAACCCGGAGTAAGCCGCGGCCAGGCAGGCCAGAGCTACGGCCAGAAGCGCGGCTGCGTATGCCGGATTCAGGCCGTATACAAGGGGTGAGGAGCCGTTGTAGTAGTGGAATGGAGAGAGCCATTTCGCAGGCTCCATAGCATCTACTATCAGGCTCATGGCGTTCAGGATCCAGGTCGCCGCCACGCAGGAGGCGGTTACGCCTGTGCTCAAGCCGTAGCGGCCCGTGACACAGCCGACGGCAAACGCCACCGATCCAAACACCAGGCCCAGCAGGGCCAGGCTGAAGGTCATTTCGGCAAGGCGCAGCACGCTGATGTCCATGTTGATGATGAGCTTCCCAAGCGCCAGGACCAGCCAGATGGTGAACGTGAGGCCGAGTATGGAGACCACCATAGAGGCATACTTCTCCAGGACCAGCCTGCCGCGATCGATTGGCTGGGAAATCAGCATCTCCATAGTCCCCGCGCGTTCCTCGCCTGCTATGGCGCCGCTGCCCCTGGCTATGGCGTATACTATGAGAATGATCGGCAGCATGAACCCGAATAGCTCCGTGTTCAGGTATCCCGCAGGCGTACTTATGCTGGCCATGTCACCGGCGCCAAGCAGCGCCATGAGGTCCTGCGGGTACTGCTCAACCAGCTCATCTATGCCCTCTATGCTCTCTATGCTGGGATAGAACGCTACCAGGAAGGCCACCAGCAGCCCGGCGCCTACGTTCCACCACATGAAGGACTTGCGGTGGTCTCGCAGTGTCTTCAGGAACACGCTACTCGACATCCGGGCCCTCCCCCACTCCGTAGTATGCCAGGAAGATCTCCTCCAGGCTGGGATCGCGCGTGGTTACGTTGACCACCTCGTACCGGGCCGCAGCCTTGAAGAGAGGATCGAGCGATCCCACGATGTCGCACCGGAGCGAGCCGTCCGATACCGTCATGTTCTGGACGCCTGCCAGATTCGCAAAGTCCCCCGGACTGACCCGGTCGCCAAACTCGATCTCTATGCTCCTCACCCGCTTGCTCTTGAGGGCGCTCACGTCCTCGACCGCAACAAGGCGGCCGTCGCGGATGATGCCAACGCGGTCGCAGACGTCCTCCACCTCCGCGAGCATATGCGACGATAGGAAGATGGTTTTACCCTCGGACTTGACCTCGTCCATCATGCGCTCAAACTCCTCCTGCATGAGGGGGTCCAGCCCGCTGGTAGGCTCGTCCAGAACCAGGACGTCGGGCTCGCTCATAAACGCCTGTATGACCACCAGCTTCTGCCTGTTGCCCAGGGACAGCGTGTCGATACGGCGGGAGAGGTCGCAGTTCAGCCTCTGCACAAGATGGTCTACAATTCGCTGGTCAACGCCGCCGCGGAGGCCCGCTATATAGGATATTAGCTCCCTCCCGCTCAGGTTCCCGTACAGCACAGGGTCGCTCTGGATGTAGCCCACGCGCCGCCTGAGCGCTAAGGAGTCTGCCTGGGCGTCCAGCCCCATGACGGTTACCCTGCCGCTGGTGGGCCGGATCAGGTCCATCAGTATGCGGATAGTGGTGCTCTTGCCGGCTCCGTTGGGGCCCAGGAACCCGAAAATCTCCCCGGGCATGACCTCCAGGTCTAGGTCTATCACGCCTCGCTGGGCGCCGTAGTACTTAGTGAGCTTCTCAAGCCGGACTGCAGGCTCCATGATCCCTCCTTTAATCCGCCGTAGCGGCCAGTGGCGCGCGCCGCCACAGCTGAGAGGCGCTCTATTCCGGCCTGAACCGCATTGCCGACCAAACGTCGTCAAGCGATACCTGCCTCACCCCGTGCAACCCCTCCTTGTTGGCCAGCCTCCACAACACGTCCCAGTTGAGGTCCGTGCCCATCTTCCGAGCCTTTGGGTAGGCTATGTAGGCGATTGCGTCACGGAGCGCCGCGTCTATGAAGGGTCGGCCGTGCGCCTCCCACTCGGACGAGTCCTTGACGAACACAAGGACCGCATCGGCGCGTTCCTCCGCATCCACCAGGTAGGCCGCCTCCGGCAGGTCGAGCGCAAACCCCTCAGGCGCATTCACAATAAGCGCCGCTGCTCCCGACTTGATGTTCAGCTTATTCGCGACTTCCATTGCGCTCCCGGTCCAGTGGCGTGGCAGGACAGGGTAGGACGCCCCGCCCGTCCGGTATCCTGCCCTTCATTAGGGAATTATACACTTAATTACCCCAGCCCGAAAACGGGTCAAGAAAGTCCTTAGCAAATTATTCGACTTATCAGGTGGCACCACGATTGGCTATGGCGGCGAGTAGTTTCTTCATTTCTTCTTCGCTTTTGCGGCGCTCCGTGCTGTCGTGGATAGCGGTTATACGATTGAGGGTATAGAGGGCCAGTGTAATGAAGCCAAGTAGTAACTCCTCCCGGCCGAGGTTATACAACAAGAACACCGTCACTACCAGCATTAAGCTCACACCGATTTCCGCCCATCTCCACAAATCATTGAAATGCATAGTTCTTTCCTCTTTCTGGTATTGGCACCAGCAGTTGAATGTGATAGGGATCTTGTGACTTAATTGCGATGGGGAGGGTAAACTATGGGAATTATATACTTAATTACCCTTTATCATACACCAAGAAGAAGGTACTCCTCTCTCCCCTATGCGCCGGCGCGTTACATGCTGAGAACACCTACTCCGCGCCGTCCTTGACGGAGAACAGGCGCAGCTTCATACTTGAGGGGAACCCGCGAGGCCAAAAATCCGATGAGATGAGAGGCGCCACCATGACTGTAGTCGATCTGCTACGTTCGCACATTGAACGTCTCCACCAGGACCTTGAAGCCGCCACCGGGGACCTGACCCCGGAGCAACTCCACTGGAGGCCGTCCGAGAACTGCAACCACATCGCATTCTCCCTTTGGCACTACGTACGCACAGAGGACAACCTTGTCCGCTTTGTATTGCAGGACCGCAGGACAACGGTGTGGCTGGAAGAGGGCTGGAACGAGCGGTTTGGCCTTGAGCGCGCGATCCAGGGAACAGGCATGAGCGCGGAGGACGCCGCTGCGGTCCGCATCCCGTCCATAGAAGAGTTCCTCCCATACGCGCAGGCCGTATGGAGGTCCACCGCGGAGTACCTGGACTCCATAACCGACTCCGACCTGGAGAGGATATTCACCGTCAGGCCAATGGGTGAGAGACCTGCCCTCCAGGTTATCATGGAGAACATGCTGACACACGGCTTCAGCCACCTGGGCGAGATGTGGACCCTCAAGGGACTCCAGGGGATGAAGGGCTCGCCCATCTAGCGCCAGAGTCACGCCCCGCGGCGCGCAACCTATTGCGAGTCTGTATACGATGATTGATAATGGGTTGTGGCGTCCACGCCATCAGCCCGCATCGTCCCACGACCGCCCTCTATCGACTCCGGGGGACGACGGTCTGGTTGGCAGCGTTATGACCAATTATCGGTAAGGAGCATCGTATGGCACAGATAAGCTTAGCCTCCGGGAGTGTGGTAGAAATCCAGGACATTCTGTATGAGTTCGTGAGGGACGAAGCCCTCAAAGGCGCCGATCGGACAGCCGATGAGGTTTTCGGGACGCTGGGTGAGCTCGTGGAGCAGTTCGATCCCAGGAACCGGGAGTTGCTCGCCAAGCGCGCGGAGTACCAGGGCAGGATAGACGCGTACTACCGGGAGAAGCGAGACAACGGGTGGAGACCCACCGCCGAGTCCGCGGAGCAGGACGCCGAGGACATTGAGCGGTTCCTGGTAGACGTCGGATACCTCCGTCCGCAAAGCGCAATCGACTTCCGGATGACCACGCCCCAGCTGGATGCGGAGATGGACCAAAACGGCCCTGAGCTGGTTACTCCGGTGAACAACGCCAGCATGGCGGTGGGTGGAGCCAACGCCCGATGGGGAAGCCTGTACGATGCCTACTTCCTCAGCGACGTACATCCGGAGATCGACAGGGACGCTCAGCGGCCCGCAAGGCTCCGCATGGTGGTGGAGGATACCAACGCATTCCTGGACGAGCACGTCGCCGGCTGGGAGGGCGGCGTGAGATTCGGCGACATCGCCGCGTACTCGGTCGCCACGGACGACCGGGGGAAGTACGAGCTTGTAGCGCACGCCTTGGACGGGAGCGAGGCGCGCCTCCAGGAACCCGGCAAGTTCATTGGATTCAACCTGAGCGAGGAGCAGGAGCTGTCCGAGTTCTTCCTGTCGGACAACGGGCTGAGAATCCAGTTCCAGCTCTACGAGGGCGGCACGGTCGACCCCGAAAACGGCCAGTTCAGGGACCTAGTTGTGGAGTCCGCCCTCACGAACATCATCGACTTTGAGGATGCGGTAACCGTTGTAGACGCGGAGGACATGGTACTGGGCCTGCGCAACTACCTGGGGATCATCCGGGGAGACCTGCAGGCATATGGCTCCAGGGGCAACCTCAAGACCATCAACTCCGATAAGACCCTTGTGGACGTGGATGGCAACGCCATGACGTTGAAGGCAACAAGCCTGATGTCGGTCCGCAACGTGTCCATGCACATGTATACCGACGCGGTGACCCTGAACGGACAGGATATCCCGGAGAGGATCCTTGGCCTGCTGCTGACAACGCTCATTGCGACCACCCATGACAAAGGCTCCAGCGGTGAGGAAAGGGAGGACGGGACAGGCCCCGTGCCCGTCAGAGGCCCGAATAGCAGCAAGGGGTACGTCTACCAGGTCACCCCAAAGCTCCAGACGGCCGAGGAGGTGGAGGAGCAGATGCGGTTGTTCGAGGCAATTGAGGCGCGCCTTGGCCTGGCGCAGGGCGCCATCCTCATCGGCATAATGAACGAGGAGCTTGGCATGACCCTCCAGTTGGCCGATGCCCTGAAGGCCTCACAGGGGAGGGCTTTCTTCATCAACACAGGCTTCCTGGACCGCACCGGCTCCCAAATAAGGGCGCAGATGCACGCAGGCCCCGTAGACATCCGGGACGACCTCACCCAGGCAACCTACAACGCGAGCTATGAGATGCATAACGTGGACGTGGGCATTCAGACGGGCATCCACAAGCACGGCAAGATAGGCAAGGGGATGCAGGTCCGGAACCGCGCCATGTCGGAGATGCTCCAGAGGAAGATAGACCATCCCAGGACCGGCGGCAACACCGCGTGGGTTCCCGCCCCGTACCCCAGCGACCTCCACTCCATGCACTACCACATGATAGACGTTGACCAGGTACAGCGGGTCATGGAGGATTCGCCGGCGCGGGACATCGGCAGGAAGGCCCTCCTCACCTTCCCGCTCTTGGACCCGTCCAAGCTCTCGGACCAGGACGCAAAGGAGAACCTCCTGCTGCGATACATCCACAGCATGGTTGCCTACGCAGAGCCCTGGGTGAACCGCGGAATAGGTTGCAGCGGAGTGCTGAACTTTGACCGCGTGGAGGAGATGAAGGACAGGGCTACCGAGAGGATCGACAGCGCCATCCTGGCCAACTGGAGGCTGCACGGAGTCATCAGCCAGGCGGACATCGAGGGCGCGCTGAAGAAGGTCGTTGAAATCCTGGACGAGCAGAACGCCGGGGTGCAAGACTACATGCCCCTGGCTGACACCCCGGAAAAGCGAGAGGGCATCCTTGCCAACCCTGCTATTGCCTCAGTCATTGAGGTGATAGACGAGGCTGCCACGTCCCCAAGCGCCTTCGTGGAGCCCGGCCTTTTCAGAAACCGCAAGGCCATCAAAGCCGCCGCAAGGTAGGCTGGGCGTCCGGGCGGGCCTCAGACGCGGAGGCCCGCCTCAAGGTGGCTGCGATGCGCTAACAGGGCGTTGGGCCGGGCCAGGCTCACTCCGGCAACAGGACGTTGCCAATGCTCCCGACCTCGCCTCCCGCAAGGCTCCGCTCTTTTGTCATGGAGTCGGCTCTGTAGACGTAGGTCCTGTCCGGTTCCAGTTGCTCCATGTACAGGACTTCCTCGTGTCCGGGGTACTTGATTACCAGGGCGTACCAGTTGGGAGCCGGCAGGGTTATCTCGGCGTAGCCATTCTCGTTGGTCCTGGAGCGGCCGCCGCCGCCAACCGTCACCTCTGCCTCGGCCACCGATCGGCCCTGCTCGTCCAGCACCCTGATCCAGCTCGGCTGGCCGGGCAGATCCGTAACCGGCATCTTCTCAACCACGTCCTTCTCATACGCCCCCGCCTTCTTCGGGACCATCCACTCCGCGCCGTACTTCAGGGCAAGGTACTCCTCAGGGGGGTTCGGCACGTTGAACCTCTCGCCGAGGAACTCTATCTCTTTTGGATGGATAAACATGAGGGCTGGAAGCGAAATCCCGGGGTAGGCGTACACGCAGTCATCTTCGATACGCAGGGCCTCCAGGCTTATTCTCACGTGGTCTTTTACCGTCATCTTGGTGGTCGAGTGGGGGGCGTCCAGCTCGCCTACGAAATACCCCTTCTCCCTTAACGCCACCACCGCGGTATCGACTATCTCCTCCGTCAGGCCGTTGGCGCCGATCACCGTCAGCAGGTCTACGTCATCGTCCCAGGGGATGAACGCCTTGTTTCTCGTCGCCCCAAGGCATGAGCCTGAGCCGAGGAGAAACACAACTCCCAGCCCGTCCAGTATCCCCTTTATCTCCTTCAGGTTGCGTTCAGCCACCGCCAGGTCCATGGGCGGGTTGTACTTGAGGGTATAATCCAGGGTGGCTTGATCTGATCCATTGCCCGTGTCCATTCTCACCTCCTTGCATGAGTTCTGTGGACGCAGCTGTCCACAGCTAAGTCTATCAGTATACACGATAATGAGGCCGCCCGCCCGGCGCGAGGTGGACGCGGCCTGGCTACCCGCGCCACGTCCCGGCCTCCAGGGCCGACAGCCAATCGCGAGTCGCCCCCGGCGAGCGAAGGTGGACCACCTCAAGGTTGGAATGCTCAGGCAGCCCAATCTCCAGGGGTATGGCCCGCCGTCTCCGCCGGTAGGTGCGGAGCAGCCACAGGAACAGGGAGTCCCTGCTTAGGAACTGGACACGGAACTCCTCCCTGTTGCCGTTCCAGAGCTCCTCCCCGGTCAGCGTCCGTCGCAGTGTCCGGCGAAGAAGCCGCCAGAGCAGCGTCCTTAGGGGATAGTCGAGCCAGATGAGCGCGGTCGCGCGAGGCCACATCAGGTCTCTCACGGCGGTGTAGTTGCCGTCCACCACCCAAGCGTCTCCCGCAACGGCGTCCTCTACCCGCTGCCGGAAGACCTCTAACTGAGCGGCGACCCAGTTTGGCTCCCAGTTGAGGGCGTCCAACTCCACGTGCGGGATATCCAACAGCGCTGAGAGACGCCGGGCCAGCGTCGTCTTGCCGGCACAGGTCGAGCCTACGACGACTATCCGCGGCGTCCGTCCCACGAGGCCGCTGCGGCTGCCGGCAGAGATGGAGGTCATGCGTCAATTCTACAGCATCGCGTAACGCCGCGCGGATATTCCCGGATATGTCTGGTGAAGACGGGCCGCTTGGGCTACAATGGGCGGTATACCGGCCCCGGAAAGACGCCGGGGCGTCTCTGACCTCCGACAGCGAGGGAGAGCAAGGGGGTAATCCATGACAATCCATGAGTCCGGCGCAAAGCTGGTTCCCGTCACCGTGTGGTACGACTACATTTGACCCTGGTGCTACATTGGCCTGGCCAGGTTGGACCAGCTAGAGCGGGAATTTCCACTGGACATCACCTATAAGACCTTCTATCTCAGGCCGGACACGCCTCCGGATGGCATTGTACGCGCGCCGAGGGAGGGCGAACAGCCGGGAGCGCCCCTCACGGGCCACATCGGCGAGGTGGCGGAGGAGGCCGGGCTTGTCATGAAGCGCGCGCCCCTCACTCCCAACAGCCGTCTGTCCTTTGAGGCATCCGAGTTCGCCAAGGACAAGGGCGTTTTTGAGCCTTTCCACAGGGCGTGCTACCGCGCCTTATGGGAAGACGGCGCCAACTTGGGCCTGCTTTCGGAGCTTCAGCATCTGGGGGAGCAGGTGGGCCTGGACCCTGCGGAGATGAAGGAACGCCTGGACGCGGGCTACTACACCGCCCAGGCTCAGGCCCAGTACGAGGAGGCTATCTCCGTAGGCGTGCAGGGCATACCCTCCTTCATCATAGGGAGGTACTTCTTCTCAGGCGCTCAGCCCTACGAGCTTTTCAAGAAGGTGGCCGATATGGCGCAGAAGGAGGGCAACTCCGAAGGGGAAGGCTGATGGCCGGCCCCGCGTGACGCCTTTTGCCCGAATAAATGTCGAAAAAATTGCGTTGCCAGCCTATTGCATCATCGCAGGGGCTGGTGTATCTTATTCGGTAAGCTAAGAAAGGAGGTGATCAATATTTTGTTACCTGATAAACGGACTTCTAGTGAGGTGTCTGTAGCGTAAACGGCACCGGACGAAATGGCGCTCTGGTATCCGTTTACGGAATACCGGCAGGCACCGGACCCCGAAGTTCCCGGCTCAGTCCACCGGGACGGTCATTGACCGAAGCGCTTCGGGGTTCTTCATTTATCCGGATCAGCGGGGGCGTCCGCCCTTTAAGCGAACCAGATGCCGAGGTACTTGGTGAACCAGAATAGGCCGGCGTATGTGGCTGCGCCCGACGCCATTAGGACGATCAGCATGCGGCGGTATTGATATGCGCCACGTACGTTGCAGACTCCGCGGCCGCGCAGAAACAGGATGACAGCCAACGCCGCTATGCCGAGTCCGGTTGCCCTAAAGTACCAACCGTAAGTGTAGTAGAGAGTGTCCCCAAGCGTCACCGCTTCGGCAGCGGTCGCTACGCCCAGCAATGCCAACACTACCGGCGATACGCAGCAAGTGATGGCGACCAGACCCGAAGCCACACCCACTAGGACTCCCCTTCTCAGAGACCTGTTCGCTGCCTCAGGCGCCGCGTTTTCAGACATCGTCTAGTCCTTCGTTCAGAGAAGTTGCTACCCTGATCTTGGCTGATTCATCAGGCCTGTCTGCTGTGTTTGGGCACGTCAACAAGGGTTTGATGCCGATGGGGTCCAGACGGTTTCACCCAGAACCACCTCTAAAGCCGACAGTGGGCAGGTGGGGGTTTGCTATGCTGGATTCGCCTCCTAGTCGAAGCTCTGGAGGCCTTGAACGGCGCCCGCGTCCAGCCTGCGGATGACGGCTTCCACCAGGTCAACCGTGCGGTCGAAGTCCTCGCGGCTGATTATCCCGTAGTGGCTGTGGAGATAGCGGGTTGGGACGGCTATGTTGATGGCGGGAGCGCCACCGTGCGACCGCTGCATCTCGGCGCCGTCCTCGCCGTAGCCGCTCAGGACGTCGAACTGGACGGGTATCTCCTGGGCCTCAGCCACGTCCAGAATCAGGTCCCGCAGCTTAAGGCTGGGCAGCATGGAGGAGTCGTGCAGAAAGATGGCCGGGCCTTTGCCCAGGCTTTCCTGGGACTCGTCCTGGGTCATGCCCGGGAAGTCCCCGGCAACTCCCGACTCTATGTTGATGCCTATGTCCGGCTCAATGCGATAGCTGCTGGTGTGCGCCCCCCGCAGTCCAACTTCCTCCTGGACCGTTGCCACGGCGTAGACCGCGCAGGGCGGCGCGCCGGCCTTGAGACGCTTCACCACCTCAATCATGACCGCCAGGCCAACGCGGTCATCCCAGGCCTTGGCAAGGTACAGCTTGCCGCCGCTCATAGGCGTGAAGAGGCTGTCCGGCGCTATGGGGTCGCCGGGACGGATGCCAAGCCGCTCCTCGGCGTCCTTCAGGTCGGCGGCGCCCACGTCAATGAACATCTGCTCCCGTTTGAAGACCTGCGCGCGGGCCTCCGTAGTCATAACGTGGACGGTCTTGATGCCCGAAACGCCGTGCACCGGGCCGTTCCTGGTCTGAATCACCCAGCGTTGGTTGATTAGGGCCTGGTCCAGCCACCCGCCCAGGGCCTGGAACTTCACGTAGCCCTCCGGGGTAACGAACCTGACCATCAGGCCAACCTCGTCCATGTGAGCGGCCATCATAACCCGCGGAGCGCCGCCGTCCTCGCCCAGCCTACCTATCAGCGACCCGATGCCGTCGGTCTCGACGTGGTTGCAGAGGGGCGATAGCTCGCGCTGCATGACGGCCCTGACCGGGCCCTCAAAGCCCGATGGCCCGTGAGCGTTGGTCAGCTCCTCAAGCAGAGACTCGATATTGTCCATTGCTGCGCCCCCTGTACGTGTGATACCGGTAGCGTACTCGCAATCCGTGCGGTGTCAAGCGCAGAGCCGAGTGCGCAAGCGCGCGTTCATAGTCCAATGAGCCGGTTGCAAACGGGTGGCTTTGCCCGCTCCGTCCTTGTATCCTAGAAAAGGACTTGCGGGAGGAAGGAGACAGCCCGTCTTGGAAGGAGCCCTGAGCGAGAGGCTGATGGACGTGTACAACAGGCTGCTTGGCCGGTACGGGCAGCAGCGCTGGTGGCCCGGAGACGGAGCCTTCGAGGTCATCATTGGGGCCATTCTCACCCAGTCGGCCGCCTGGACCAACGTGGACAAGGCGCTGGATAACCTGAAAACCAGGGGTCTTCTGACCCCGGCGGCCCTGAGGTCGCTTCCCATCGAGGACCTGGCTGTCCTTATACGCCCCTCGGTGTACTTCAACTCCAAGGCGTTGAAGGTCAAGGCCTTTGTGGAGCGCCTGGGCGACCATTACAACGACGACCTTGAGGCGATGTTCCGGCAAGACGTCAAACCTCTCCGCCGTGAGTTGCTCTCCATCTATGGGATAGGGGAGGAGACCGCCGACGATATTCTGCTGTACGCCGCCGGCAAGCCCATCTTCGTGATCGACGCGTACACCAGGCGCATACTTGGTAGGCTGGAGGTCACCCCCGTTGAGGACAGGTACATCGTCTACCAGGCCCTCTTCATGGATAACCTCACTCACGAAGCGGCGTTGTTCAACGAGTACCACGCTCTGCTGGACCGTCACGGAGTGGAGGCGTGCCGGAAGCGGGAACCCCTGTGCGGGGGATGCTGCTTGCTGGATCTGTGCCCCACCGGAGCGCAGCGGACTGCCGGACTGCCGGGGGCCGACGCCCGCTCATAGCCTGCCTCCGCATCAAGCGCGGGGCAAGCTCCGTACTTGATACGTGGGTGAGTGGGTCGAACCAAATGAGCGTGGGAAGGGAGTCCCCAGGACGCTCCTGCCGCTGGTCGTGCGCGCTCTTCAATTTTTGCGATCTCTTGCTGGCAAGCATCCTGGCTATTGATCAACAACCTCCAGTAGTATCGTCACTTTCTCGTAAACCAGGGTCTTGTTTCCCCCGGCGTCCACGGCCCAACGCTGGTTGCGCTTGATCAATGGGTTCTCAACCACCAGCTCATAGCGCGCCAGTATATACAGTGGTTCCAGGTCATCGAAGTAGGGCAAGCTGTAGCCTGGTTCGTTCGAAAGACGGAGATACTGATAACTAGGCGCGGAGTAGTCATACTCTCTCTCGTAAATGACCGTCCTCTTTCCGTCCCAGTCCCCTTCGCCCACCTTTTCCAGTCCAAGGTCTGCCAGTTTTTGAGGAGCGCTCCCGGCCCGCCGCGCCCACTCTTGGAGGGAGTAGGGTGTGTAGGGGGCGCGATGCTCCCTGTCGCAGTTGGCATACTGGTGAACGGTCTCGCCATCAATCGTCTGGCTCGTCATATAGGCATCGCCGTTGAGCTCTGTGGACCTTCCCCGTCTTTCGGATGCAAGGCCATCATTGTCGACCTGGATCCAGGACTCGCTATAGAATCGTTCAGGCTGAGCACATGGATCTGATGCAATTCTGTCTGCCATGGGGCCATGCCGTAAGTACCGCTCGTGTACTCTGCGCAGCGTTTTCCCGGGCAGCAGCTCGTCGGCAAAAGAGGTTGATGCAGCCTGTTCCGGAGCAGTGGCGCCCGCTTCCGCTGGAGGCTCAAGCGCAGCACACGCAAGAAGTATGCCGGCGAAGAACGCTGCCAGTGACCCCCCTACTATAATTGTTCCAATTTGACGTTTCATTACAACTACACTGTAACATATACTGGTGGTCTGTTTGGCAACCAGCAAAATTCGGACGTTTTGAGGTTCGAGAGATCAGGGGTCGGATTGAGGTCTTGTAAGCTCCCTGAGGGCCCTGTTGCTCTGACCCACATACAACGGCTTTACTGTGCCCGTTGTGTCCTGATAAACTAGAGGGGAAGACTTGGGAACGGTCAGGAGGTGGCCCTATGAGTGACCGAGACTACAGGCATCGAGAGGCCAAGAAGCCCAAAAAGGCGAGCCGCCCCATCAAAGTGGAGGCGCTGGCGCCTTCGGTGGAGGTTGCGGTGGTGAAGAAAAAGAGGTCAAAGCGGGAAGAGGACCCCTCCGGCTAGAATGGCAGAGCGCGAGGGACTTCATGCCGTAGCGCGCGGGCGGGTGCAAGGCGTCGGCTTTCGCGACTTCGTGCTGCGCAATGCGAAGAGCCTGGGCCTGAAGGGGTACGTGCGCAATCTGCCGGACGGTTGTTCCGTGGAGGTGGCGGCGGAGGGAGGACGAGAAGGTCTGGATGAGCTTCTGGGACGTATTCGCCAGGGGCCGCCGTCTGCCGAGGTGCAGGGGGTGGATGTACAATGGACGGAGGCATCGGGCGAGTACGAGGACTTTCGCTTGGTTTACCGGACGCCCGCAGGCGGGGCGTAGGTCTCAGGAGGGTGACATAAATGGAAATGGACGTTAACAGGGGTCTGCCCTATATGCTGAGCGTAGAAGAGGCTCAGGCCAGGATTCTGGGCATGTTCCGTACCCTGGAGTCGGAAAGGAAACCCCTGCTGGATGCCTTGGGCCAGGTACTGGCCGAGGACGTGGTATCCACGTTGGATATTCCTCCCCTGACCAACTCCGCTATGGACGGGTATGCCGTGTGTTACGAAGCCATTGCAGGGGCAACCTACGACAGCCCCAGGGAGCTGCGGGTCATTGGACACTTGGCTGCGGGCCAGCTTCCTGAGCAGGAGGTGTCCGGCGTGAACGCGGTGCGCATAATGACCGGCGCTCCAATACCCTCCGGCGCGGACACGGTCGTGCCCTTTGAGGAGACGGACGAGTTCGAGAGGAAGGGCATGGGCATGGGCCCCCTGGACATAACGGAGATAATGGTCAGAACGGACGTTCCAAGAGCAGCAAACCTGCGGCCCGCCGGTCAGGACGTGCAAAAGGGTCAGATGGTACTGGAGAAAGGCGCTCTCCTGCGCCCTTCAGAGATAGGAGTGCTGGCATCCCTTGGCCGTGACGCGGTGGAGGTGACGCGCCGCCCGGTGGTGGCGGTCATAGCCACCGGGGATGAGCTTTTGGAGCCTGGAGAGCCCGCCGCCGCCGGCAAGATCTACAATAGCAACAGCTACAGTGTAGCGGCGGCCGTCCTTCGCTACGGCGGGATTCCCAGGATGCTGGGCATAGCCGGGGACAACCTGGAGTCGATGAACGCCAAGCTGGAGGAAGGGCTGACGGCGGATATGCTGTTGACCTCCGCCGGGGTGTCCAGGGGGGACTACGATATTGTAAAGGACGTGCTGGCCAGCCGCGGGGAGATCGACTTCTGGTCGGTCAGAATGAGGCCGGCAAAGCCCCTGGCATTTGGGGTTTTTCCTGGTCCGGGAGGCAGGAAAGTCCCCCACATTGGTCTGCCGGGGAACCCGGTGAGCGCGCTGGTCGCCTTTGAGGAGATGGTGCGTCCCGCCATCCTGAAGATGCAGGGGCGCACAGACCTTGGAAAGCCTGTTGTGAGAGCGGCGCTGGAGGACGACATCGTCAATGGCGATGAGCGGAGGGTGTACGCCAGGGCGGTTATTACCCGTAAAGACGGGCGCTACTACGCCCGCTTGACGGGAGACCAGGGGTCCGGGGTGCTCACCTCAATGGCGCTGGCTAACGGTCTGGCCATATGCCCGGAGGACGTTCCGGTGATGAAGGCGGGTGAGGAGGTGGATGTCCAGATGCTGGACTGGCCGGAGGACGCGGGGCAGCGCTGAGGCCGGACTACACGGGCATCGTGGGTGGGGGTCCCGCTCACCCACGTATCAAGTACGGCGCAGGCTCTGAGCCTGTCGAATGGCGTGGGCGAAGATGGCAGGCAGAGGTCCCAGCCTAAGGGATGTCCTCGGACGTTTCGGCGGACGTTGTGGTTATGATCCCCTTAAGAACGTCGGCGCCCGTGGGGTCGTGGCTTCCCTCGACCGGCTCTATGGACACCGCGATATTATCGAAATCCCTGATGGAGCCTATACCCTGCACCATTAGCTGGCCGTAGCCCGCGCTGTTCACGGTGAAGGTCCCTCCGCTTTCCATGGCGCCGTTTGTCATGAGCCACAGCTGGTACGCCTGGTCTCTTGGCAGCGGGTCCAGATTCAGCGCTTCCAGGACGGCCCAGGTGGCGCGAGGGCTGATCATGAGCATACCCCTGGACTTGGGAGAAGCCTCAGCTCCGTCCAGCATGACGGTGGAAACCCCAGGCATGGCCGCGACGTAGGCCAGGTCCAGCTGGTCGAAGAGCAGCTGGGATATCTTCTGGTTCTCCTCTTGCATCTGGCTCAACTCTTCCCGGAGGCTCGCCGAAAGGCGAGCGTCCTCGTCCTTCAGCTCATTCACCTCCATCCACAGCAGCAAAGCGCCCAGGCTCAAGCCCACCAGGGATATGGCTACGACAGCCATCGCCGAGGCGGCCAGGGGTTGTCTCAGGCTGCTTCTGAGGAGCCCCAGGATTCCGCCCGCCATATCCGGCCTCGTCTTCGGCCTGGCGCCGGAGTCCACAATCGCCATGATGCGCTGCTTGAGTCCCAGGGGCGCCGGCAGCGAATCGCCCAATCTCGATAGGGTTACGGTAGCCGGGCTTTCCTCGTAGAACAGGGCAAGGCAGCCCGGACACCCCTGCATGTGGGTCTCCAGCGCGGCCCGCTCATGCTCATCAAGCGCGCCCAGCAGGTAGGCTGGTATTAGCTCCTCCGCCTCATAACACTTCATAATAGCTCCTCCGCCGGAACTCCAATGCTCTCTCTCAGCCTCTTCAGGGCGGACCTCATGTGGGTCTTCACCGTGCCAAGGGGTTGGCCCAGCATCTCGGATATCTCCTTCTGTGTGTAGCCCTGGAAATAGCTCAGGTATATCACCTTTTGGTACTGGTCAGGCAGATCGCGGAGAGCGCCCTGTACCCGGTAAAACTCCGCGCCCGTTTCCAGTGAAGGGGCATCCTGAGACTCAAGCTGCTCCAACATCTCATTCTCCATGGGTGTTTCCTGCGACCTCCTGCGTCGCTTCCTGAGCTCGTCCACGGCGCGGTTGTGGGTAATGTGAGTTATCCAGGTCGAAAACCGCGCTTTCAGGGGATCGAAATTCCCACTGTTGCGCCACACAGACAGAATTACGTCCTGGGTCACCTCTTCCGCGTCCGCGCGGTCTCCCAGAATGGTCATAGCCAGAGAGAACACCCTGGAAGAATGCCGGTCATACAAAGCCGCCAGGGCCTCTTGGTCGCCGGAAGAGACCAGGTAGGTTAGCTCCGTGTCCTCCAGGAGGTTGTATTCCACGGCGTTCCCTCATCCGGACGCGCACCGCCGCGTGACTTAATATACGTAGCAACGGCGCGTTCGGATGTTATCTTGACTGGGTAGATTATAAATGAAACGGCCGAAAATCCCTAATCGTTCCTACGGCTGAATTGCGCTGCCATGCAGAGGCTGTTAGAATTCTCGCAGCGCCATCGGTGTGTAGACCCATTTTGGGAGGGCGGCATGGTCCTTAGCGACCGCACAATCAAGGATGAGCTGGAGCAGGGGAGGATAGTCATTGAGCCTCTGGATCCTTCGTGCATACAACCGGCCAGCGTTGATCTCCATCTGGACCGCAGGCTGCTGGTGTTCCGCAATACACGGCAACCCTTTATAGACGTGCGGAAGGAGATGCAGGGCTTGACGGATGTGGAGGAAATACCCGGCGACGATCCGTTCATCCTGCACCCGGGGGAGTTCGTCCTGGGCAGCACCTTGGAGTCGGTTGCCCTGCCGGAGGACATTGTGGCGCGCCTGGAGGGCAAAAGCTCACTGGGCAGGCTGGGCCTTCTCATCCATTCTACGGCGGGCTACGTGGACCCGGGTTGGAAAGGCCACCTGACCCTGGAGTTGAGCAACGTTGCCAACCTGCCCATTACACTCTACTTTGGAATGAAGATAGGCCAGATCTCCTTTCTCCGGCTTACTACGGCGGCGGAGAACCCATACGGCTCCCCGGCCCTGGGTAGCAAGTACCAGGGACAGACGGAACCCACCGCCAGCAGGATTCACAGGGACTTCACGAAGAGCGGATAACGCCCATGGGCTACATGAAGCGGGCTCTGGAGCTGTCCCGAGAGGCTTTGGGCCCTTCCAGTCCCAATCCCCCGGTAGGGGCGGTGGTGGTGAAGGATGGGCGGGTGGTAGGCGAGGGTCATACGCTGCCCCCGGGCCAGTCTCACGCAGAGGTCATCGCCCTGGAGCAGGCGGGGGAGCAGGCAAGGGGAGGCGCGCTGTACACCACTCTTGAGCCCTGCTGTCACTTCGGAAAGACACCGCCCTGCACCGGAGTCATAATCCGGGCGGGCATCGCCCAGGTCCACATTGCTACCCTGGACCCAAACCCCTTGGTGAACGGCAAAGGCATGGCCGAGTTGGAGGGCGCGGGACTCAGCGTTCACATGGACGAGCGCGGTGAAGAGGCCAGGGAGGTGGCGGAGGCATACATCAAGTTCGTGACCACCGGCCTCCCGTTTGTGATAGCCAAGTTCGCTATGAGCCTGGACGGGAAGATAGCCACATCCTCAGGCGACTCAAAGTGGATCAGCTCAGAGGCAGCTCGCCGGTGCGCCGGTGAGCTGCGGCGGCAGGTCGACGGCGTAATGGTAGGGGCCGGCACCATCCTGAGCGACGACCCACGACTGACCGCTCGCGATGCGGAAGGCAACCCATTGGCAAGGCAGCCGCTGCGTATAGTGGTGGAAGGCTCCACCCCTGTGCCTCTGACCGCGCAGCTCTTCCGAGAGGACGGCCCGCTCCTGGTGGCGGCGGCGCGCTCGGAAGGGGACAGGATGGAGGAGCTGTGCGCCGCCGGAGCGCAGGTAATGATTTTCCCTACGGAGGATGGGGCCGTAGACCTGACCGCCCTTCTCCAAGCGCTGGGAGAGCGTGGCATAACCAGCCTGCTGGTAGAGGGAGGAGGCGCTCTGCTGGGCTCCTTCTTCGACCTTGGATTGGTGAACAAGGTGGTGGCCTTTGTATCGCCCGTCATTCTGGGAGGCAGGGACTCTCCCTCGCCGGTTGCGGGTACGGGCGTAGCCGCCCTGGCCGACGCCCTGCGCTTGAGCCGTACAAGAGTGGAGATAATTGGAGATGACGTGATGATGACTGGGATCGTGAGGTAACGGAGGGTGTTTACAGGCATCATACAGGAGGTGGGAAGGCTCAAGGAGAGCGATCAAGGCTCCATGAGCGTGGAGGCCGCGGCCTGCCTGGAGGGGCTTCGAGAGGGGGACAGCATAGCCGTCAACGGGACGTGCCTGACAGTGAAGGCCTTAGGCGAGGGGAGCTTCTCCCTGGACACCATGCCGGAGACCCTCAGACGCACTAACCTGGGATCCTTGAAGCTGGGAGACCCGGTAAACCTGGAGACGGCGCTCACACTCAACACACCCCTGGGGGGACATCTCACCCAGGGACACGTGGACGCTACCGGCGCCATTTCCTCCATGCAGCCGGAGGGCGACGCCCTGCTGATAAGGTTCCAGGCGCCTCCCCAGGTGATGAAGTACGTGGTGGAGAAGGGCTTCATAGCCGTGGACGGCATCAGCCTCACAGTGACGGAGTGTGACGACTCTACCTTTGGGGTATCTGTGGTAAAATATACATTGGAGCATACAAACTTGGGCCGGCGCGGGCCAGGCGACGTTGTGAATCTGGAGGTGGATATCCTGGCTAAATACGTGGAGAAACTTCTGTCTTTCCGTGGGCCGCAGTGACGCTCCGCGTAACTGCCCCAACACCCCCGACGCTATTTGGAGGGCGCTTATGGCTCTAGTCACCATCGAAGAGGCGATCCAGGATCTCCAGGACGGCAAGTTCGTTATCCTGGTGGACGACGAAGACCGGGAGAACGAGGGCGACCTGATCATGGCTGCGGAGAAGGTTACTCCTGAGTCCATCAACTTCATGGCCATACACGGTCGAGGCCTGATATGCATGCCGGTCACCGGCCAACGCCTGGAGGAGCTCAGGCTGCCCATGATGGTCCAGGATAACACCTCCCGCTACACCACGGCATTCACCGTCACTGTCGACGCAATCCACGGCGCTACCACCGGCATCTCCGCTTTCGACAGGGCGACGACGGTCCAAGCCGTTCTTGACCCCGCCACCAAGCCGGAAGACCTGGCAAGGCCGGGACATATCTTCCCACTGCGATACCAGGAGGGCGGCGTCCTGGTCAGGGCAGGCCAGACGGAGGGGTCGGTGGACCTGGCCAAGCTGGCCGGCCTGTATCCGGCGTCCGTCCTCTGCGAGATGATGAAGGAGGACGGCACGATGGCCCGTATGCCGGACCTGGAGGAGTTCTCTGAGCTTTACGGAATCAGGATTGTCAGCGTAGCCCAGATTATCGCCCACCGCCGCCGCCATGAGAATATGGTGCAGCGAGTGGCCGAGGCCAGGCTCCCCACGGAATTCGGAGAGTTCACCGCTGTGGCATTTAAGAGCGAGGTGGATAGCGCGGAGCACTTGGCCCTGGTTATGGGTGACGTTAAGGACGAGGCCCCGGTACTGGTCAGGGTGCACAGCGAGTGCCTCACGGGAGATGTCTTCGGCAGCCGGCGCTGTGACTGCGGCGCCCAGATAGACCTGGCGCTGGGACTCATTGCCAAGGAAGGCAGGGGTGTCTTCCTCTACATGCGACAGGAAGGGCGGGGCATTGGACTGCACAACAAGATAAAGGCCTACGCGTTGCAGGATACAGGGCTGGATACGGTGGAGGCCAATGCCAGTCTGGGCTTTGCGCCGGACCTGCGCCACTACGGCATTGGCGCTCAGATACTGGTGGAACTGGGGGTACGGAACATGCGCCTCCTTACCAACAACCCCAAGAAGGTGATAGGGCTAGAGGCCTATGGCCTAAAGCTGGTGGAGAGGGCGCCGATAATAGCGCCTTCCACGCCTGAAAACGAGAGGTATATGGAGACGAAGCGCCGGAAACTCGGCCATCTGTTGGAGGTAGAGGGGGCGAAGGGTTGAAGGGCCCTTCCTTTGACGACGATGAGCCGCAGGGCCCCGGACTCCACCTGAGGGGCGGCCTGGACGGCCGCGGCCTCAGGATAGCGATAGTCGCCGCCAGGTTCAACCGCTTCGTCACATCCAGACTGGTAGAGGGCGCACGCGAGGCTCTCATATCCCACGGCATTGCGGAGAATGACCTGGTTGTTACCTGGGTTCCCGGCTCTTTTGAGGCGCCGTTGGTGGCTCTGGAGATGGCCAGGACCGGGGAATGGGACGCCCTGGTCTGCCTGGGCGCCGTCATTCGAGGGGAGACCGCCCACTTCGATTACGTGGCCAGAGAGGCGGCGCGTGGCATTGCCTCCGCCTCCGTAGAGACGGGAGTCCCCATGTCATTCGGCATCCTAACCACGTACACGGAAGCGCAGGCGCTGGAGCGCGCAGGCGGCAAATCCGGCAACAAGGGCTACGACGCGGCCCTTGCAGCCATAGAGATGGCCAACCTGATGCGCCTTCTGCGGCGGACAGAGGACCGGCAGCCCCCGGCGCCCCCCTCGCGCCCTTAGACAAGCTCAGAGCCTGCCCCGTACTTGATACGGGGGTGAGCGGACAGATAGATCCCGCTCGTGTGCCAACCCCCGCCCGTTCGTGGTGAGCCTGTCGAACCAGGTGAGCGGGGCAACCATCCACAGTCATTCCTGCGTAGGGAGGAATCCAGGGCGGGGGCGGTGGAGGCCCCTCCCCCCTCTGGATGACCGCGTTCGCGGGCATGACGACGTGACCCCTCTTTTCATAGATGAGCTTGTCGAACCAGGTGAGCGGGCGAATGGGGTGGCCCCCTGCGTTCCGCTCACGCCCTTCGACACGCTCAGGACGAGCGGAACCCCCGCGTCCCTTGAAAGCCCGCGGCTGTGATAGTAAGCTGTCTTGCAGAAAGGGGGTGGACATGACGGAACTGGTGCAGGAAAAATGCGTGGCGTGTCGCAGAGATTCGCCCCTGGTGACCGATGAAGAGGTGGCCGAGCTGCATCCCAAGGTAGCGGAGTGGGCGATGACCTCCGAAAACTCCATCCCCCAGTTGCAGCGCACGTTCAGCTTCCCCAACTTTGCCCGGGCCCTGGCCTTCGGCAACAGCGTTGGCGAGGCGGCCGAGGACGAAGGGCACCACCCGCGCATCGTCACGGAGTGGGGCAGAGTAACGGTCACTTGGTGGACTCACAAGATACGAGGGCTTCACCGCAACGACTTCATCATGGCGGCCAAGACGGACCGGCTTTACGGCTAGCCTTCCAGAAGCCGCCGGACATCTGAGAAGACGCCCTCGAACATCTCCCGCGTGAGCCTTCCGGTTTGGGTGTTCTGCCGGCTGGGGTGGTAGGACGATACCAGGGTCTTGCCGTCCGGCAGCCGATGGGCCGCCCGATGGGAGAAGCGCGGCTTGGGCGCAGGCGTCTCCTGCCCCATCTCCCGCCGGGCCGTCAGGTAGCTGTCGAAGGCGATCTTCCCCAGGGCCACTACGACGCTTACCCCGGTTAGCAGCGACAACTCTTGCAGCAGGTAGGGGCGGCACGCGGCTTTCTCAACGGTCGATGGCTTGTTGTCAGGAGGCGCGCACCGCACCGCCGCTGTGATGTAGGCGTCCCTCAGCGCAAGCCCATCGTCGCGGCGCTGTGAAATGGGGGAGCTGGCGAACCCAAATTTGTATAGCGTCTCGTAGAGCCAGTCGCCGCTGCTGTCGCCGGTGAACATGCGCCCGGTGCGGTTTCCGCCGTGGGCTGCGGGGGCCAGCCCGATGATCAACGCCCGCGCATTGGGGTCTCCAAAAGAGGGCAGCGGCCGACCCCAATACTCCTGGTCAAGGTACATACGGCGCTTCTCTCGGGCCGTCCGCTCCCTGTGCTCCACCAGCCGCGGGCACAGGCGGCAGGCCGTCACCGCAAGGTTCAGCGTCTCAAGGGCCTGGGCAAGGCCCGTTTGCGTGGCGGTGTGCGTCATGGGGTTATTGGTGGGAAGATGTTCTGGAAGCGCAAACGGTCCCGGCCGGCCTACTCCTGGGGCCGAATCAGCAGCACGGGGCTGTAGGACGACCTGAGGACGCGATCGGCCACGCTTCCCATTATCCAGCGTCCCAGGCCGGAGCGGCCGTGGGTGCACATTACGATGAGGGTTCCATCGTTCTCGGCGGCCAGGTCGACAATGTGGTCCGCCGGAAAGCCGACCTTCACCGTGCAATCGACGTCAAACCCCTTCATCTGCAGCTCCGCCTGCTTCTCATTCAGATAGCTGACGGCGGCGCTCTCTATGCTCTCGACCATCTGCGGGTCAAAGGCGTAGCCCTCCATGGACGGGTAGGCCATTGTGGGCGTGGTCACCACCTGCACCAGGGACAGCTTGACGCCCATTGGCCCGGCCAACGCCTCCGCGTGGGACAGCGCCAACTCCGCCAGCGCTGAGCCGTCCAGGGGCACCAGGATGGTGTCGATTGTCTTTCTCTCCAACGCGGTCTCTCCGCCGTCTCTGGGCCGCAGGAGAAACAGGGGGACGGACGAGGATTGCAGCAGCTTGCCGGCGTTGCTGCCGTACACCCACCTGCTCAGTCCGGAGCGGCCGTGAGTGGACATGGCTATGAGGTCGATGTCCTCCTCCTGGGCGATGGCCGTTATCGCCGATGTGGGGTCGTCTCCGTGGACGGCCCTTGTCCTGGTCCTGAGCGACGGCAACGATGCGGCGACCTGCGCCAGTCGCTCCTCCGCGGCGCGGAGGGCGCGTTCCATCATCTGCTCCCTGGTCTCGGCGGAAGCGACCGAGGAGTCCGGCATGTCGCGAAGGTATGACGTCCCCGCCATGCCGAACGCGCCCGTGGCCTCGTCGACCATGGGCAGGGCCTCCATCCAGGTGCCTCCGATCTTTGGCTCCTCCACCACGGTCAGCAGAAGCGCCTCAGCGTCGACCGCCTCCACCAGCTGAGCCACCCGTCCCAAAACCGCTTCCGAAAACCTGGAGCCGTCCAGAGGAACGAGGACCTTCATTGCAACCTCCCGTCTTGTTTCATCACAGGCTGGGTATATTATACTCCACCGTCAACCTCCTCACGTCCTATTTGCGTGTGGTATTATCTAGGGACTTGGGTTGCCGGAGAGAAGTTGCAATGCACATAACGAGCATAGCTAGTCAAGACATACCACAGATAGACGGTATTGATTTCCAATTTCATAAGCGGGTGAACCTGTTCATCGGCCCAAACGCGTCCGGCAAGAGTACCATCCTGCGGGCTATAATGCATTTGCGCTCCTTGGCGCTAGCGTCGGGGGGATCTACTATTCGCTCATTAGAAGCCAGAGGTATCTTTAACTGGGGCGATAGCACTACATATGTGGATGGAATCAACTACCCCAGCCCTGGGGGTGGTCTGTCATTTGGTATGGAAGCAAGCGATGATTGGCCGCGAGATGACAAAGGGGGCATCAGATGGACCGAAGTGCCTTTCTTATCCCGAATCCACCGAAGGACACGGATGGGCGGCGTGAGGACCGGAGAAGGGGGATGAGAGAGCTACAGGGGAGATGGCCTGGGCTCGATTGGGGTAGATGGGAGGTCGGCGGAGGGACTTCAGTCACCGCACAGGCCCCCAATGGCCGTCTGCGGGAGCTGGGATGCGGGGGATGGCAAGAGAATAGGCAGCAGGGAACTCCCGCGGAGCTGGTTGGTGCGAGTTGGCGGGGACGTTGGGTCAGTGGCGGAGGGCGCCGTCAGGCTGGGAGTGGAATGGCTCGCAGCCGGGCCAGGGCGCGACTGAACTGGGTATCCCAGGGCCAGCGCCGGGGAAGATGCAGGGTCAATCGGCGTGCCGAGCGAGTGAGCCGTCCGGCCAAGGCGAAGACCCGTCGTCTGAGGGTCTTGGTGGTCACGATCTGCTCACCCAGGCCGATGCGGGCTGTCCAGCGGGCCAGGTTGTGTGCCATCACCTGTACCGCCAGCCAGGCTCCGTTGGCGGCGAAGCGGCCGGACGGCATGTGGTTCAGTCCGACACCGTACTTGAGGTCGCGTATCGCATTCTCGATCTCGGCGTGACGGCGATGATCAGCCTCCAGTTCGAGCATCTCCCCATCGCGGTCGGTGATGAAGCCGTGATAGCTGTAGGTGGCGAAGAGGGCCAACTGGGAACCGGGCGTGGGTTTCACCCGCCGGACGATGAGCCGCACCGGCGCGGCGTCGGGCTCACTCTGGAAGGGGATATAGGTGGTCTCTGCCACATCGGCGGCGCCGTCCATCCAGTAGGGAATGGGAGTCCAGTCCTCTTCTGGTATGGCCTCGATGACATTGTGCAGGCTTTTGTGCTGGCGGATGGTGATGGAGAAGCGGACATCCATCTTGCGGCAGACGGATACCACGCTATGAGCGTAGAAGCCGCTGTCGGCCCGCATCGTGAGTTGTCCCCTGGCCCCGGCGAAGCGCACCCGCCCCACCGTCTCACGCAGGAAGTGGGCGGCGCCGCGGGCGGTGTTGGCCCGGCCCTCGCGCAGCCGGGCCATCAGCACGTCTCCGGTTCCGGCGGCGACGGCCAGCAGCG
Organism: Dehalococcoidia bacterium; assembly: GCA_965263185.1. Taxonomy (GTDB): domain Bacteria; phylum Chloroflexota; class Dehalococcoidia; order Lucifugimonadales; family UBA2985; genus JAPPHY01. The sequence goes on from OZ253588.1 coordinate 1,172,434, forward strand.
GGTGATAGCCCCGCTGACCGGTGTAACCATGGTGGCGCGCCCCTTCCTTGGCCAGTCCATAGGTCTCGCAGATGGTGGAGTCCAGGTCGATGGTCAGGGGCCCGTCGCCGGGTCCGGCCCCGGCAGCCCAGGCCCGGGCCAGCAACTCCCGGCTAACCCGGTCCAGTTGGCGGACATGGCCCCACCTGAAGCTGCGCAGGAAGGCGCCCAGGGTGGAGGGAGCCTTAGCCGTGAAACCGAGAACGCGGGCGGTCCCGCCGGCGCGTAGCACATCGGCGTCGTCGATGCAGTCGCCACCGGCCAACGCGGAGGCCACCAGCGTCATCATCTTGTCACCGGTGTTGGCTCTGCCTTTTGCATGGCCCAGGTCCAGGTGCCGGTCAACCAGTTGGGGCAGGCCAAGGCGCAGGGCCAGGGTGGACGGAAGAATCAGCCCGGCATTGGCCACCAGGCGGTGATCATCGAAGGCGATGCGGATGCGGTCGGGTTGGTGGCGTGGTAGCATCTATTGGGTGCTCCTTTTCCGGGACTGGTTTGCTGTTACAAAACCATTATCCCAGATTCAGAGGAGCACCCTTTGGCCACTTCAGGACGCTGACCCGACGCCCTCCTTCGGTGGATTCGGGCTTATATATACCCTCAACTCGGATCAGCCTCCCGGTCCAGCATGTTTTTGAGCCTCACATTTTTGACCAAGCAATAGAGGAGCCGGAAGATGTAGACGCAGATACAATACTGAAGCGCCTGTTTGACACTGAATCCGGTATCTTTGACGGCCGGTACGTGGAGTTGGCTATAGACCGGCTTCGCAAGGGAATGGTTGGGAATATAATCCAGCAGAACAACCTCAGTCGTGCTTTAGAGGACGCGTATACCTGTGCCTCGCGCATTTGTTCAGAGGTAATAAGCGATCGTTCCCCGCATCCCTACGTTGACCAGTATGAGACCGAGGGGACTAAGAGGACTGTTCATCATGCCATGGGGATAGGGACAAGCGACGTTTCTTGGAATACAGAGCAGCCTCTGTACGCAGGCGCTTTGAGCTCGGGGACCCAGGGAACTCTCCTGTGGGTCTACGCCCTAGCTCTCAAGATAGGAGAGCACTATGGGTTCGACGAGTATTGGTGGGGCGGACAAGATAAGCCTGCAATCCTACTGATTGACGAGATAGAGAACCACCTGCATCCCACCTGGCAGCGGAGGGTTATACCGAAGCTGCTGGAGCATTTTCCCGGCTTGCAGATATTCGCTACAACCCACTCCCCCTTCGTGGTGGCCGGCCTGAAGGCCTGGCAGGTCCACCTGCTGAAGCGCGACGAAAACGGACGCGTCACCGCCACGACCTACCCCGAGGACGTTATCGGCTGGACGGCGGACGAGATCCTGCGGAACATGATGGGCGTTGAGGAGCCTACTGACCAACTCACAGTCGACCGCGCTAACCGGCTGCGGCAGCTCAGGGAAAAGGAAACGCTGACTCCCGAGGAAGAGTCCGAGTTGAACGAGCTGCGACGCCAGGTAAACGAGGATTTGTTGTCCAAGGGCGGCCCACTGGAAGCTCAGAGGGAGCGTTACGCGGACTTGATGGAGCGATTCCTGCTTTCCCGACAATCTGATCTCACTCAAGAAGGAGATTAGGCGGGATGCGATGGATTGACAGAGGGCCGGAACCAGGCGGAGTCGCCGGATACGCCGGACGGTTCACACAAGGCTGGATCGATTATTTTGAGAACGCAGTTGGCGGGAGGCCGTCGGATTTCTTCTGGGCAGAGTTCCGGTCAACCCTCGGAAGCCGGACCAACAGTATCTGCTGGTATTGTGAGAGGCAATGCTACGCCAATGCTGAGTCCGGTGGACGCGCCCCTACTGTTGACCACTTCCGGCCCCTCAGCAGGTTTCCGGTGCTGGCCTACGATTGGTCGAACTGGGTTTTCAGTTGCCGGCGGTGCAACGTTGAGAATAAACAAGACGGGTGGCCGGAACAGGGGTACGTGGACCCTTGCGCTGCCGTTGCTGCAGAGCGACCGGACCGTTACTTTGACTATGACGCTAAAACCGGGGGAATAATACCCAATGGCGGTCTTGCCGGTGACGCCCGCCTGAAAGCTGTGCGTACTATAAATGACTTGGGGCTAAACAAGCTGGACGTACAACACTATCGCTTTTATCATACGCAAAGGTTCATCAACGACTTGAGGAAGCTGCCCGTTAGCGACAGGCAGGATTTCATCGCTCTATTCACTGAACAGTTCGTTGAATATGCCGGAGTGACCAGGATGGTTGTAGAACAAGAGCCTGAACTATTCCAGGAGAATTGATGCCCGGCGCGCATAGATGCTCGCCTGATAATCAGCCGCCGACCTGCGCCGTATCCCTGGGCTGCACCTGTTCCCTGATGTCCTTGCCGGACGCTATCTCCGCCGTTCGCAGCTCAAAGGTCTTCTGGAGGTTTAACCAGAGCTGCGGGCTTGTGCCAAGGTAGCGGGACAGGCGCAGGGCGGTGTCGGCGGTTACGCCACTCTGCCCCTTTAGGATAGCCGTGATCCGGTTGGTGGGGACTCCCAAGGCAAGAGCCATCGCATTGGCCGACATGCCAAGCTCTCCAAGCTCCTCGCTCAGTATCTCGCCGGGATGCACCGGCCGCATACCGTTGCTCACGTTCATCTCCAAAGTGGCTCAAAGGTTGATTTTCAACTCTACTGCAGGCCGCTTGGCCTGGCAACCGGCAGGGCAAATGCAGCCCGGTATGGGGCCTGTGGTGAGATATGGTATGATTCGACTACTACACTATCGCACAGGTCTATAAGGCCGTCATTCAAGGAGGCAGCATGCAATCTAGCGCACGGGATTTCAACCCAAAGCACATGAGCCAGGAGATAACCCAGGGCCCGGAGCGCGCCCCGGCCCGTACCATGCTCCGGGCAACCGGACTCGATGACGCCGCGCTGGCAAACCCCTTTGTCGGCATTGCCAACCTTGCGAGCGACGTTACACCCTGCAACATGCACCTGGGACGCCTGTCCGTCAGGATCAAGGAGGGCATACGGGCCGCTGGCGGCACACCCTTCGAGTTTGGGACCATCACGGTCAGCGACGGCATCTCTATGGGCACAGAGGGCATGAAGGCCTCCCTGGTCAGCCGCGAGGTGATCGCCGACTCCATTGAGCTTGTGTCTATGGCCGAATGGTTTGACGGCCTGGTGACCGTTGGCGGCTGCGACAAGAACCTGCCGGGGTGCCTCATGGCAATGGCGCGGCTGAACATACCATCAGTTTTCGTCTACGGGGGAACCATCCTTCCGGGCCGGTTCCAGGGGCGGGACGTCAACATCCAGGACGTGTTCGAGGCTGTGGGCGCCCACTCCCGCGGCAATATGTCGGACGCCGAGTTGCTGGAGCTGGAGCGCGTCGCTTGCCCAGGTGAGGGTTCCTGCGCCGGCCTCTTTACCGCCAACACCATGTCCTCGGCCATCGAGGCCCTGGGCATGTCTCTCCCAGGCGATGCCTCAATTCCGGCGGTTGACCCCCGGAAGGCGGACGAGTGCAAGCGCGCCGGGGAGGCGGCGCTTCATCTGCTGGAGTTGGGCATCAGGCCCAGCGACATCCTCACCCGCGCGGCCTTCGAGAACGCCATTGCCGTGGTGGTGGCGATGGGCGGGTCGACCAACGCGGTGCTTCACCTGCTGGCCATCAGCCGAGAGGCGGGCGTGCCGCTGGAGATAGACGACTTCGACTACATCAGCCGGAACACCCCCTACATCGCCGATATGCGGCCCGGCGGGAAGCACGTCATGGCAGACCTGGACAGGGTGGGCGGGCTTTCCCAGGTGATGAGGCGTCTGCTGGATGCAGGCCTGCTTAACGGCGATACCCTGACCGTTACCGGCAAGACCCTTCGCGAGAACCTGGAGGGTATTGAGGAGGCGAGCGACCAGAGCATTGTCTATCCCGTGTCCTCGCCGCTGAGCGAAACAGGCTCCCTGGTCATACTCAAGGGCAACCTGGCTCCGGAGGGCGGGGTCATAAAGGTGGCCGGCAACCAGAAGACGTACCACCAGGGGCCCGCCAGGGTGTTCGACCGGGAGCAGGATGCCTTTCAGACGGTGCGGAGCGGGGGAATCAACCAGGGCGACGTGGTGGTCATTCGCTACGAAGGGCCCAAGGGCGGGCCGGGGATGCGGGAGATGCTTGCGGTGACGGCGGCGCTGGTGGGACAGGGGCTTGGTGAGCATGTAGCCCTGCTCACCGACGGCAGGTTCTCAGGCGCAACCCACGGACTGATGGTTGGACACGTAGCCCCGGAAGCGGCGGTGCAGGGGCCAATCGCCGCGCTGCAAGACGGCGACATCGTAACACTGGACGTCCCCAACCGGCGGCTGGACGTGTCTCTCTCCGATGACGAGATAGCTGAGCGGTTGGCGGCGTGGGCTCCGCCAGCGCCAACGCACACCACCGGCGCCTTGGGCAAGTACGCGCGGCTGGTGGGCTCCGCGTCGATGGGCGCGGTCACGGGGTAGCTGTGACGGAGGCGCTGAAGGCGGGGACGGACCCCCCGGAGTACCCGCTTCGCGCGCTCTATTGACTATGGCGATGTGGGGATATACTATGGTTGCCAAATACGGGGAGCCTGTGAGGAGAGAAGGGTATGCCTAGAATAGGACCCACAGAGCTTATAATCGTCTTGGTCATCATACTTATCATATTCGGCGCGGGCCGCCTGCCTGAAATAGGCTCGGCGCTTGGCAGGGGCATCAAGGAGTTTCGCAAGGGTCAGTCCGATCAGGCGGACGCGGAGATCGTCGTCGAACCCGAGCCGGCGGCAGGCAGGAAGAGGAAGGGCAAGGCGTAGCTCTTCGATACAGGCATTCGACAGGCCGAGTCCCCATCTGCATTAAGGGGTCTCGGCCTTCTTGTTTCCGCTAGCTTCTGGAAGTCTTGGAGGGGACCGCCTCAACCAACTGATCCTTCTGGCCCAGGCGGGCCAGCCTTGCCAGCCAGATGCCTATCTCATACAAGAGGACTATTGGCACCGCGACAAGGGTCTGGTTGACGGGGTCGAAGGTGGGCGTTATCAGCGCGCCGAGGATGAAGGCGGCAACGACGGCAAAGCGTCGCTGACGCGCCATTGCCCTGGGCGTAATGATCCTGACCTTGCTCAGGAAGAACATGACAAGGGGTGTCTGAAAGGATACCCCAAGCCAGAACAGCAGAGTCACCACCAGGTTTATGTAGTTTCCCACCCTTATCATCGGCGTTGCTATGTCTGAGCCGAAGGTGAGCAGGAACCCGATGGCTGGTGGCAGCAGGAAGAGGTACCCGAAGGTGGCGCCCGCCACAAAGGCTATCATGGTCCCGGGGAGGAGAGCAAAGAGATAGCGTTTCTCTCTGGGGGTCAGGCCGGGGGCCACGAACATGACCATCTGGTACAGGATGATGGGAGAGACCAGCGCCAGCCCACCCATGAGGGAGACCTTCATGGTGATGCCGATCATCTCCGTTGCCTGGGTGAAGATGAGCTTGTTGTCTCTGAGGGACTCGAAGCCCTGCGCCGGGCCCATCAACACGTCGAAGATCATTCTGTGGAAGACGAATGCCACCACGGTGCCAACAATGAGGGCTGCTACGGCCACGACTAGCCTGCGCCGCAGCTCTATAAGGTGCCCTGCAAGGGAAAGCTCTCTATCTTGCAACGGGGCCCTCCTCGTCGGGGCCACCCCCTGCCGGCTCTGCCTTCTTACCCGTTTCGGACGAGGGCTTTTTGGGCCCCTCCTCCAGCTCTAGCAGTTTGGGCAGCTCGCTGGTGGTTCGCCTCACCTCCTGAACGAAGCTGCTCAAGGAGCGCGCCACGTTCACCATCCGGGCAGGGCCCAGGACCAGGTAGGCAACGAGCAGTATTATCAGGACCTCTATTGGGCCTATTCCCAGAAAATCCATCTACCGCTATCCTCACTATCGGGCGCGAAGGGTTGTCCTTCCGGGCACTCAGCGCTCTAGGAGTTCAACTATACCCTATCGGTAGTGGAGCGCCAAGGCTCTTTCTCTCAGCTCCTCAGGGTGAGCCGCCAAACTTACTCCTCACATCCGCTCATATGGTTCCACCAACTCACACCCCGAATCAAGTATGGAGCAGGCTATGAGCGGGGTAGTTTGGGTTTCCGCTCATCCCCGTATCAAGTACGGGGCAGGCTCTGAGCGTGTCGAAGGGCATGAGGGGAACGGGACGGCCCTCCCGCTTACCTGGTTCGACAAGCTCACCATGAGCGGAGCAACCAACCACCATCATTCCTGTGTCTGGGCGATGCGATGTAGGGGCGGTTCGCGAACCGCCCCTACTCATATGGTTCGACCGGCTCACCATGAGCGGGAGGAGGTTGGCATGAGCGTTAAGGGCGGAAGGTCTATGCACGCGCGTGAAGGTCGCGCCCATGCAGGGTTTGTACACGCGTGTTACAATAATTGTATCCCACGGATTCCAGAATGTGGAGGCCCACATTGCCAGAGCTGCTACCGGAATCTCTACGCAACGTCTGTGACGACTCGTGTCTGCAATTCCAGACCACCGCAGACCTGCCGCCACTGCAAGCCATAATAGGACAGCGGCGCGCGGTGCGGGCCCTGGAGTTTGGACTTGGCATAGAGGAAAAGGGTTACAACGTATACGTGGCCGGCCAGTCCGGGACGGGGAAGACCTCCGCCATAACCACCTTTCTCCGGGAGCGAGCCGGCGACAGAAAACCTCCCCCCGACTGGTGCTACGTCCAGAACTTCAGGGACCCCAGCCAGCCCAGGGCGCTGCGACTGCCCGCCGGCATGGGCAGAGAGCTCCAGCGAGACATGAGGAACCTGGTGGACGAAGCCAAGCGCGACATCACTAGTTCCCTGGAGGGCGAAGAGTACTCCAATCGTAGAGAAGACCTTATCCAGGAGTTCCGTCGTGAGAGAGAGCGCCTCTTCGGCGCCCTCAACGACCGCGCCAGGGAGGAGGGGTTCCTCCTTCAGACAACCTCCACCGGCCTGGTCCTGGTCCCGCACAGAGACGGCAGGCCCCTATCCGAAGACGAGACTGCCTCCCTTACCGCCACCCAGCGGGAGAGACTGACCCAGACGCGGGAGTCCCTGGAGAGCGACCTGAAACAGGTCTTCACACAGGTGCGCAGGACCGAGCGGCACTCCTATGAGCGCATCCAGCAAGTGGACCAGGAGATAGTCCGCTTTACCCTTGATTTTCTCATTCAGGAGCTGACGGAGAAATACGATTCCCTCCCGCAGGTCAAAGCCTACCTGGATGAGGTGGAGTCTGACATGGCGGATAACGCCGACCTGTTCCGGGCCAAGCCCCAGGAGGAACGGAACCCCGCCCAAGCGCAGTCCGCCACAGTCTCCTCTCACGCCCTGCGGCGTTACGAGGTCAACGTCATTGTGGACAACTCCCAGACTCAAGGCGCGCCGGTGGTGTCGGAGTTCAACCCCACTCCCGGCAACATCATGGGGCGCGTGGAGAGGGAGGCCCAGTTCGGCGCTCTGGAGACGGACCTGACCATGATACGGCCGGGCTCGCTGCACCGGGCCAACGGCGGCTTCTACATCCTCAGAATAGAGGAGGCGCTGCGCAACCCCTTCTCCTGGGAAGGACTCAAGCGGTGCCTCAAGGAAGGCAAGATAGCCATTGAGGAGACGGCGGAGCGCATGGGCTTTATGGCCACCAAGGGGTTGTCGCCAGAGCCTATACCTCTGGATATAAAGACCATACTCATTGGCAACCCCGGGCTCTATCACAGGTTGTACTCCCTTGACCCGGACTTTGTGGACCTGTTCAAGGTGAAAGTGGAGTTCGATAGCAGCATGGATCGCACGGACGAGAACGTCAGGGACTATGCCGCCTTCATCTGCGCCCTTGGAGAGAAGGAAGACCTGCTGCCGGTGGACCGCAAGGGCGTGAGTAAGCTGGTGGAGCACAGCTCGCGCCTGGCAGACAACCAGTCGAAGCTGTCCACACGCTTCTCGGAGATAAGCGACATCATCCGCGAGGCCAACTACTGGGCCAAGAAGGATGGCGCTCCCTGCATCTACGCGCAGCACATGACCCGCGCCATCGACGAGAAGATATACCGCTCGGACCTGATTCGGGAGAAGATCCTTGATCTGATCGCCAGGGGGACCATCGACATAGACACGGAGGGCGAGGTCGTAGGGCAGGTGAACGGCCTGGCAGTCCTGGACCTGGGCGACTTCTCCTTTGGACGGCCCGGCCGCATCACGGTCAGCGTCTCACCCGGCAGGCAGGGACTCATAGACATTGAGAGGGAGGCCAACCTGGGAGGAAGGCTCCACACAAAGGGAGTGATGATCCTGGGCGGCTACCTGGCGGACAGACACGCGCAGGATATTCCCATGTCGCTTGCAGCCCGCCTGACAATGGAGCAGAGCTACGCGGAGATTGAGGGCGATAGCGCATCCAGCGCAGAGCTGTACGCCCTTCTATCTCGCTTGGCGGACCTGCCCATCAAGCAGGGAATCGCGGTTACCGGCTCCGTAAACCAGAAGGGGCAGGTGCAGGCCATAGGGGGCGTCAACGAGAAGGTGGAGGGGTTCTTCTACGTCTGCCAGGCCAAGGGTCTGACGGGAGGCCAGGGCGTGATGATACCCGCGGCCAACGCGCAGAACCTGATGCTCCGGGAAGAGGTTGTGCAGGCGGTGAGCGAAGGCCGGTTCCACGTCTACAGCGTGAGCACGATCGACGAGGGTATTGAGGTTCTCACCGGGGTGAAGGCAAGCGCCAAGGGAGCCGACGGCTCCTTTGAGGAGGGGTCGGTGAACAGGCGGGTCAGCCAGAAGCTGCGAGACATGGCCAGGGGCCTCCGGGACTTCGGCCGCCGAGAGCGCAACAGGCCCACGAACGGCGCGGAGCCAACCGCAGCCGAGGAATCGCCCGGCAGCCCCACCGAAGGCTGAGGCCGGAACGGCGGGCAGACTCAAGGAAGGGGACACACTTGACGGACCGGCCGTCTTTCTTGCAACGGCTCCGTGAGGCTGTGCGCGACAGTCGCGATGCTATGCGCGGCAGTTATGACTGGCGCTCGGCTCCCAACCACAGGACCGCCCGAGGCGAGCAGCCCGGCCGCGAGTTTCTGACCCCCTACTTCTCCAACAGGGATGACTTTTCCTCAGGCTTGTATGCATGCCTGTGCGCTTTTGACGTTGAGGACTTGGACTTTCATTTCCGCCTTCAGCAATGGGGAGGCGTAAATGAGACGGGTGGGACGGTACCAAGCAATTACGTCCGCCTGGTTTACACGTTCCCTCAATTCGAGAACCCTACCAAGGCCATCGAACTGGAGCAGGTTGACATAGCAAAGGGTTCAAAGAGAGGGCTGCACCATGGGCTGTCGGACGAAGGGCGACAAGAGGCTCTATTGTTATCCCTGAAGCATAACCTGTACGCCTCTAGCGATAAGGAGCGACGGCTCCACCACATGGATAAGCGGACGGTCACTCTGGATGCCATTCCAGAGACCCCGGCGATACTGGATTACTGGAGAGGCCCAACGCGCGGTTATTGTATAATGCAGGTTTTTGTAAATGATGTCCGGATCCAAGCCGCGTTGTCGGGGTTTGACAGAGAAGAGGCTGCCAGCATCTTGGAACGGCTTGCTCCTATCGCAGGCAATGACCGCCTGGCTGAATGGCACGACACGACCATAAGGCAAATGCAAACCATCCGCCAACCTTTGGGAGGTAGCTACGCGGAGGGAAGGTGGCACACTTGACGGACCGACCGTCGGAGCTGAAGGCGCTGGCTGAGAAGGCGCGCGCCTTCTTCGGCGACAAGCACGCAGCGCGTGAGCGCGCGTTGCAGCTCTCCCGCGTGACAGTCCAGCTATCCTCGACCGCCATCCGCGCCGTGCATCGCAACGAGTACGACGAGGCCCGCGCGCTCATCCGCTCGGCCGGGGAGCGCGTGGCTGAGATGAAAGACATCCGGGAGAACCACCCGGACATCTACTACACCGGCTTTGTGCAGGACGCCCAGAAGGAGTACGTTGAGGCCAACGCAACCCTGGCGTTCATCACCGGCGCATCGCTGCCCTACCCGGAGGAGCTTGGAATATCCTACGGCGCGTACCTGAACGGCTTGGGCGAGACCATTGGAGAGATGCGAAGATACCTGCTGGACTCCCTCCGCCGCGGCGACGTGTCGCGCTGCGAGGAGCTGCTGGACCTGATGGACCACGTCTACACGGAGCTGTTCACCATGGACTTCCCAGAGGCTATCACCGGCGGGCTCAGGCGCACCACGGACGCCATGCGGGGCATTCTGGAGCGCACCCGAGGAGACCTGACCACGGCCCTGAGACAGCAGAGCCTGGAGGAGCGGCTCAGCCGGCTATTGGACAGGTTAACCACGCAAAACCTTGACTAGAAGAAGGGGTAGTGATAGATTGCACACTTGGATAGAACCGGGCAAGAGACCTGCCATCGACTTCCCCGGCCCTTTATCCCGCGCATGGCGAGACTATTATTGTCCGCTCATGCCGAGCTTGTCGGACCATAGGAGATAGCAAGTGGAGAACATATACATAGCCATAGCCACAGGCGCGCTGGCCCTAATCTTCGCTTTGTCGCTGACCCACCGCGTCCTGAAAGAGGACCAGGGCACCGACGCCATGAAGGAGATCGGCAGGGCCGTCCAGGAGGGGGCATCAGCCTTCCTGCGCCGCGAGTACACGACCCTAGCCATATTCGTGGTCATAGTGGCCGTTGTCTTGGGCGTGTTCATAGATCCGGAGACGGCCGTGGCCTACGTTGTTGGTGCAATCTGCTCCGCAGGCACCGGATACATAGGCATGAGCATCGCTGTGCGGGCTAATACGCGCACTGCCAGCGCCGCTATGAGAGGCCTCAACCCCGGACTCCGTGTGGCCTTCAACAGCGGCGCGGTGATGGGGACTACGGTGGTGGGGATAAGCATCATTGGCCTCTCCATTCTGTACCTGATCTTCCAGGACATCACGGTGGTAGCCGGCTTCGGCTTTGGCGCATCCTCCATCGCCCTCTTCGCCCGCGTGGGCGGCGGCATCTTCACAAAGGCCGCAGACGTTGGCTCGGACATTGTGGGCAAGGTTGAGGTGGGCATTCCGGAGGACGACCCACGCAACCCGGCCACCATTGCCGACAACGTTGGCGACAACGTGGGTGACGTGGCAGGCATGGGCGCAGACCTCTTCGAGTCCTACTCCTCCTCTATCATAGCCACCATTGCAATCGCCGCCGCCGTAGCCGCGGCGGGTTCCAGCGACTTCGCGCCGAAGATCGTCCTGCCGTTCCTCATCGCATCTATGGGCATAATAAGCTCCATCCTGGGCACGTTCCTGGTTCGCACGGGCGACGATGCGTCCATGAGCAAGCTGCTGTGGGCGCTGCGACGCGGCATATACTTCGCCTCCATACTGGTCATAGGCCTCTCATACGCCGTTATACATATGCTTGGCCTAGAGGACGGAACACGGATCTTCCTGGCCATCGTAACCGGGCTTATAGCCGGCAACGTCATAGGCTTTGCAACGGAGTTCTACACCTCCTACGAGTACTTCCCGACCCGGCGCATAGCCGAGGCATCCCAGACCGGAGCAGGCACAACCATCATCACAGGGTTTGCGACTGGCATGATGAGCACCCTCATCCCGGTTGCCTCGGTGGTCGCGGCCATCCTCATCTCCTACTGGGCTGCAGACCTGTACGGCGTGGCGATTGCGGCCGTGGGTATGCTCTCCACCCTGGGCATCACCCTGGCAACCGATGCCTACGGCCCGGTGGCCGACAACGCCGGCGGCATCGCCGAGCAGTCCCACCTCGACCCTGAAGTCCGGGAGCGCACCGACGCCCTGGACTCCCTGGGCAACACCACCGCAGCCACAGGCAAGGGCTTCGCCATCGGCTCCGCTGCCCTGACATCCCTGGCTCTGCTGGCCGCCTACGCCCTTACCATAGAAGAGCTCAACCCGGACGCCGGCGAGGTGGTCTTCAATGTTCTGGATCCGAATGTGCTGGTTGGCCTGTTCATTGGGGCGCTACTCCCCTTCGTCTTCTCCGCCCTCACCATGCAAGCCGTCGGGACCGCCGCCTACGCGATTGTAAACGAGGTGCGCCGCCAGTTCCGGGAGATACCCGGCATTATGGAGGGCACAGGCCGCCCGGACTACGCCCGTTGCGTGGACATCAGCACTCAGGGGTCGCTGCGCGCTATGATACTCCCCGGCACAATGGCGGTTGTCGCGCCCATAGCCGTGGGCTTCATCCTTGGGCCTGAGCCGTTGGGCGGGATGCTTATAGGCGCCATATCTGCGGGATTCCTCCTTGCAGTGACAATGGCGAACGCGGGCGGCGCATGGGACAACGCCAAGAAGTACATCGAGGCTGGCAATTTCGGTGGCAAGGGGTCGGAGACCCACAAGGCCGCCGTGGTTGGCGACACCGTTGGCGACCCATTCAAGGACACCTCCGGCCCTTCGCTGAACATCCTCATCAAGCTCATGTCCGTGGTGGCCCTGGTGTTCGCGCCCCTGTTCGTGTAGGCGCAGCCGTCCCGCGGGGTATGTTTGAGGCGTGGCCCGCTCATGCCCCCCGCCCGTTCGTGGTGAGCTTGTCGAACCATATGAGCGGTATGCGGCAGTACGTAGTCATGCCCGCGGACGCGGGCATCCAGAGGGGGGAGGAGGGATGGATTCCCGCTCGTAGGCGGGAATGACGGGGGAGGGTTGCCCCCGCTGACGCCCTTCGACACGCTCAGAGCCTGCCCCGTACTTGATAGGGGATGAGCGGACAGATGGACTCCGTTCGTGGTGAGCTTGTCGAACCATATGAGCGGGTCAACGCTTGCCCCTGCGGCAGCGCGGGGTAGTATGCTATAATTGGGGGCACAACAAACGCGGGCCGCGTACCTCGCGCCAGGAGTTGAAACATGACCCCAAGCGACTATCCTCGCCCGGACCTCTTGGTGGAGTCGGAATGGCTTGAGGCTCACCTGAACGACCCAGACCTGCGAATCATCGACTGCGACCAGTACGACCTGTACACCCGCGCCCACATCGCGAACGCCGTGGGCATCCCGGAGCACAACTTCATCAAGAATCCGAACTTCCCCAGCGATCCCACTGGCTATCCCTTGGTGGCGTCGGCGGAGGACTTTGCGCGTTTGATGGGCAGAATGGGTATTGGGAACGACACGACTGTTGTGGCCTACGACGCCGGTGGAGGAACACGCGCCGCCCGGCTGTGGTGGGTTCTCAACTACTACGGGCACACCAAGGCCATGATGCTCAACGGCGGCTGGAAGAAGTGGCACGACGAGGGTCGGCCCACGTCGACGGACGCGCTGAGGCCACCGGAGGCCTCTTTCACCTCTACGGAAGTCCCCGACTTGGTCTGCCTGATGGACTACGGAGTCTCGTGCGTCGGGGACCCGGACACGGTGTTCCTGGACGTGCGATCCGAAGACGAGTGGACGGGCGCCGGCGCACGCGGCAACAAGCGGGCAGGCCACGTGCCAGGAGCCGTACACCTGGAGTGGCTCAACTTCGTCACCAGCGACAAGCACCAGACCGTCAAGCCCGCCGCAGAACTGCGAGCGATGCTGGAGGAGCGCGGCGTCACCCCGGACAAGCAGGTGATCACCTATTGACAGGGAGGAATCCGTGCGGCGCACGGCGCGTTCGTTCTCACCCTAATGGGATACAACCGGGTACGTAACTATGACGGCTCCATGGGAGAGTGGGCCAACCGAGACCACACTCCTCTGATGGTGGAAGGCGCTGGCTGATCCGGAGCGACGCCATCCACAAGATGCGGTATTCGTTGACAGGGCTGCGCCTGTCGTATCCACAGCAGGCCCCGGCAAGGCTGGCCTGTCCCGGTAAGGAGGCACACGTTCATGATGATCAGCCCCAATGACCCGCGTATCACGTGGCAAGGCGCCATATCCTTTCAAGACGCCGGTGAGTGGTTACAGCCCTGGCGGCTCCCCTACGAGGATCTGGCCCTGTTCCCGCCGGACGCCCTGAGGGAACGAGCGGCAATGCCCGCGGGCGTGCGTATCAGCTTCCACAGCGACGCGACTACGCTGGCGGGCCGGATTGAGCCGTCCCCTGAGGCCTCGCCGCTCGACCTCCTCTGCGACGGGTTGCCCTGTGGCTCGGCGGAGCTGGCGGGCCGGAGCTCCTTTGCGTTCCACGACCTGCCGCCCGGCGAGAAGCTGATAGAGCTGTGGCTGCCCCAGTTCGGCGAGTTCCGCCTCAGGTCCCTGGAGGCGCCCGATGGGGCCACCATCGCCCCTTACGATGACCCCAGGCCGCGATGGATTACGTATGGCAGCTCCATAACCCACTGCCGCACCGCAGGAAGCCCCAGCCTGACCTGGCCGGCCATAGTCGCCCGTGAGCATGGACTGAACCTGACCTGCCTTGGCTACGGCGGAAACTGCCACCTGGAGCCGATGGTCGCACGAATGATGCGCGGCCTGCCCGCCGATTTCATCTCCATCAAGGTGGGCATTAACGTCTACGGCAACGGGAGCCTGAACCTTCGCACCTTCCGGCCCGCCGTCATTGGATTCGTGGAGATACTCAGGGAGGGACATCCAAACACGCCCCTGGCGGTTATTTCGCCCATCTACTCGCCCTCGCGGGAGGAGACACCCAACGCGGTGGAGTTTACCCTGCGGGACATGCGGGAGGAGGTCGCCGAGGCGGTGAGCACTCTACAGGGGCGCGGCGACCGCAATATCCACTACGTGGACGGGCTGAGGCTGTTCGGCTCCGACTACACACACATGCTCCCGGACGGCTTGCACCCGGACCCGGAGGGGTACAAGACGCTTGGACACAACTTCCTGAGAGAGGTGGCGACGCCCCTGTTTCGGAAAGCCGCCGCCCCTTCAGCGCCCTGAGCGCACCGGCTGCAAGATACCATTCCCACTATGAAGGAGGACGTGGTACGCCTCCTGCCCATGAATGAGGCCATATGGTAGTGAGCAGGGTAGCAGGAGCAGTCTTGGCGGTTCTAATGCTCGTGGCTGCCCTGGCGTGCCAGGAGCAGGAACCTACCAGCACTCCGGACACCCAAGCCACCATAGACGCCAGCGTGGCCGCTACCATGGCAGCAATGCCAACCGCTTTGCCTACGCCGACTCCTACACCTACGAGTACCCCGACTCCCACCCCAATCCATGCACCTTCCAGCATCTCCACGCCCACACCCTTTCTCATGCCGACTAGAACCCCTTCCCCGACTCCTAATCCTGTACATACAGTGACTCCCGATACAAGTAAATTTACTGCCATCAACAGCGGCGCCTGGCAAACCTGCGCGCTTCGAGCTGACGGCTCTCCAGTTTGCTGGGGTGACAATTATTCCGGCCAGACATCGCCGCCCACGGACGAGAGGTTCACCGCGGTCAGCAGTGGTAGCTCACACATCTGCGCGCTCCGCGCCGACGGCTCCCCCGTCTGCTGGGGGGACGATGGTTCGGGCCAAGCGTCGCCCCCCATGGACGAGAGGTTCACTGCAATCAGCAGTGGGAATTATCACACTTGCGCACTCCGCGCCGACGGCTCTCCGGTCTGCTGGGGCAGTGATTTCTACGATCAGATACCGCGGCCGTCGGACGAGAAATTTGCCGCCATAAGCAGTGGCGATGACCACACTTGCGCGCTTCGCGCCGACGGCTCTCCCGTCTGCTGGGGCAATAATGATGAACGCCAAACGTCTCCACCTACGAACGAGACGTTTACATCCATCAGCAGCGGTGCTAATCACACCTGCGCACTCCGCACCGACGGTACTCCCGTCTGCTGGGGCAGTGATTCCGATGGCCAAGCGTCGCCTCCTCCAGGCAAGAAGTTCGCCGTCATCAGCAGCGGACGTTACCACTCCTGCGCGCTCCTAGCCGACGGATCTCCTGTCTGCTGGGGAAGCAACGCCTACCGTGGTGAATATGTAGGTCAGGCGTCACCGCCTGAAGACGTGGGACTTACTGCCATCAGCAGCGGTGGTTGGCACACTTGCGCGCTACGCGCCGATGGCTCTTCCGTCTGCTGGGGGTCGGATTTGGAAGGAAAAGCCTCACCACCCGGGGGCGAGTTCATCGACAATACTCGCGGCCAAAGTTTCACCTGTGCAATCCGAGCCGACGGATCGCCCGTTTGCTGGACAGATGATAGCGATGGTCAAGCTCTGTTTCCAACTGGTGAAAATATCAGCGTCATCAGTAGTGGCGCAAATTACACTTGCGCACTCCGTTCCGACGGGTTGCCTGTCTGCTGGGGCAAAGAAGGTTCCCGGATAGCGTCGCCTCCCACGAATGAGAGGTTCATCGCCATCAGCAGCGGCTTGATCCACACCTGCGCTCTGCGGGCCGACGGCTCTCCGGTCTGTTGGGGTAGCAACTCGGGCTTATTGGGCAACTACATCGGCCAGGCGTCGCCTCCCTTGGGCGAGAAATTCACCTCCATAAGCAGTGGCTGGTTCCACACCTGCGCTCTGCGCGCCGATGGCTCTCCGGTCTGCTGGGGTGGCGATGAGGATGGCGAAGCGTCGCCTCCCTTGGGCGAGAAATTCACCTCCATAAGCAGTGGCGCTCTCCACACCTGCGCATTGCGCTCCGACGGCTCTCCGGTCTGTTGGGGGTCCAATCTAGATGTGTTAGAAAGTGAATTCCTCGGACAGGCTTCACCACCCGCAAATGAGGAGTTCACCACCATCAGCGCGGGAGACTTCCACACCTGCGCACTCCGTAGCGACGGCTCTCCCGTTTGCTGGGGCAGCAACTTGGGCTATCTCACCGGCTACTCCGGCCAAGCATCTCCTCCAACGGACGAGTCGTTTGCTTCCATCAGTAGTGGCGAATATCATACCTGCGCACTCCGCGCGGATGGCTCCCCTGTATGCTGGGGCAAGTATAGAGATTTCGGAAACATGATCAGCCAGGCGTCGCTGCCAGCGGACGAGAAGTTCACTTCCATTAGCAGTGGGAGCGCTTATGCATGCGGATTGCGTTCCGACGGCTACCTTGTCTGCTGGGGCAGCAACCTGGACCATCTCTCCAACTTCGTCGGCAAAGCATTACCTCCCACAGGTGAGAGCTTTACTTCCATTAGCAGCGGAGAATTCCACACCTGCGCACTCCGAGCCGACGGCTCGCCCGTCTGCTGGGGTAGTGACTTTTACGGCCAATCGTCACCTCCCGAGGGTGAGAAATTCACTGCGATAAGCAGCGACTTTTCACACACATGTGCGATCAGTGTCGACGGCTCACCCGTCTGCTGGGGAATCAATTCATTTGGCCAGGCGTCGCCCCCCACATGGGAAAGGTTCACCGCCATCAGTAGCGGCCTTTCTCACACCTGCGCCCTCCGGGCTGACGGCTTCCCCGTCTGCTGGGGTTTTTGGAGTGATGAGTTTGGTCGTATATCACCTGTGTCGCCGCCCACAGGCGAGGACTTCACCGTCATCAGCACCGGAACTCTGCACACCTGCGCGCTCCGCGCTGACGGATCTCCTGTTTGCTGGGGCGACAATGAGAACGGCCAGGCATCGCCGCCTCCCAGCGAGAAGTTTATTGCTATCAGCAGCGGAGAATCCCACACTTGCGCGCTGCGCGCTGACGGCTCACCCGTCTGCTGGGGTGATAATGAGAACGGCCAGGCATCGCCGCCTCCAAACGAAAAATTCACTGCCATCAGCAGTGGGGATAGACACAGCTGCGCACTCCGCTCAAACGGTACTCCCGTCTGCTGGGGCAGTAATCTGTTTGGCCAAGCGTCGTATCCCGCGGGCCAGAAGCTGATTGTCATCAGCTGTGGAGATAGTCACACGTGCGCGCTACGCCCAAACGGTACCCCAGTCTGCTGGGGCTGGGATAATGATGGCCAAGCGTCGCCGCCTTAGCGTGTGCCACTCTGCTCTTGTCGTGTCGTTGTCCAGTGAAAATGTCAGGGTAATTGTTCAATGATTATGTCAGTAGGGGTTTCATCCAAGGGTGGTTGGGTGATGGCTTGGTAGTGTTCTGGCTTCTTGTCTTCTTAGGGGTGAAGGGGGTGGTTCTCAGAGCATCTTGGTTGCCGTTGTCTGAGAGGCTTGGTGTGTCTGCCAACAACAGCCCGTTGTAGCGTGGACCCTTTTGCGCCCTGAGGGTGACCGGTTCAAGGGGCGCAGGGGCCGAAGCCACGCACCTGCCCTGATGGAAGACCAGGATGCTGCCGTCCAGTCGAACTTGGACTTCGACCCTGGCTCTGGCATAGCTGGTCCTGAGGCCATCTGGCAACATCTGCAGTGCGGCGCCGTTAAAGGGGACGGTATTGTCGTTGGCTACGGTGCGCAGATACTTGAAGCACAGGGCGGCATCAAGGGAGAGGCCCGGGGCCGGTTGGCGATAGGCCGAGCCGGGTTGAGCCGGCGCGACGCCGAACCGTCGATTGTATCTTGGCAGGAAGTCCCGGAGCATTCCGTTGGCCTGCTCAATGGTAGCAGCGCCGGCGAGGCGCATCTCAGAGACCAGGCGGTCCTGGAAGGTGTCCCACGCCCGCTCCACTCTACCCTTGGCCTGCGGTGTATGGGCCAGGATGAGCCTAATGCCCAGTTCCTCCAGCGCTCTGGCGAACTGCGTGGGGTCACGCCTTCCCCGGAGTTGCTCTTCCAGACTCTCAGGTTCCCTGGTGGAGTTCTGGAATATGCTATGCCGGTCGCTGTACAGGGCCATTGGGATTCCGTGGCGAGCGATGATCTCCCTGAGCATCAGCATGTAGCCGTGGGCGTCCTCCTGCTGACGGAACAGAGCGAAGGGGACTGTCCCGGTGGCGTCGTCCACGGAGCCGATGAGAGTCAGATGTGGTCCGCGACCCTCCAGCCAGTTGTGCCGGCTCCCATCTATCTGCAGCAGCATTCCCTCCTGGGGGTAGCGCTCCCTTCGAAGGTAGCGCTTGGGCGCTCGGCGACGACGAGGGCTTCCGATTCCCCCGGCCAAAAGGACCCGCCGGACGGTGGAGCGAGACAGATGGATGCCCTCCCGATCTGCCAGCATCTCGGTCAAATGCGAGTGGTTGAAGCCTGAATAAGCGCCGGTGGCCAGCTCCATCACCTTCTCCTGAATCTCCGGACACGTGGTGGTAGACGGCCTTCTGCCTCTGTTTCCGTGAGCCACTCCAGCAACTCCCTCCTTTCGATATGCTCTCAGTAGTCGCCATGCATGGCGCTCGCTCACACCCATCAGCCTGGCCGCCTCTGCCACCAACACCTTCCCTTCCATTACTCCGTTCAACACCCCTATCCTCGATTGCTCTCTGATGGTCAACGTCAGTCCTTTCATAGACTGACATTCTCATTGAACATTTAACTACTGACAAAATCATTGCACAATGACACACTCTGCTCTTGTCGTTGACACCACGGGGCGCTACTGAGAAAATGGCGACAGCCCATTCCTAATATCTAGGAGGACAACGCAATGGCGATATTTCTTCGTGAGGAGGACGTGGTACGCCTTTTGCCCATGAATGAGGCCATAGAGGTGGTGGAGCAGGGCTTCATGGAGCAGGGCAACGGGACCGGGGTAAACCTCCCCAGGGAACGGGCGCAGGCTAACGAAACAGGGCTGACCATGATGGTTGCGGTCCTGGGCGGCCTTGGAGTTGGCGGCTTCAAGACTATGGGCGCAGGCAAACCCCTGGTCATGCTGTACGGGGGCGAGCCTAGGCAGGTCCTGGCGGTCATGGAGGCGGGGAACCTGGGGCAGATTCGCACGGGTGCGGCCAGTGGCGTGGCTACCAGGCACATGGCACGGGAGGACGCCTCATCCGTCGGCATCATTGGGACGGGTTTTCAGGCCATGTCTCAGCTTGCCGCCGTCTGCGCCGTCCGGCCCATACGGACCGTCAGGGCGTACAGCCGGACGCCTGAGCGCAGAGAGGAGTTCTGCCGCGACATGAGCGACTCCCTGGGCGTAGAGGTCTCGCCGGTATCCTCCGCGCAGGAGGCCGTCCGGGGGGCAGACATCGCCATAGCCATCACCAACGTCCGGACGCTGGACCCCGTGCTCCTGGGCGACTGGCTGGAGCCTGGGATGCACATCAACGCTGCGGGCGCCAACTCCCTGAATCGCCGGGAGCTCGACGACGCTGCGGTGGTGCGCTGCTCCGTAATAGCCGCCGATGCCGTAGACCAGGCCAAGCTGGAGTGCGCCGACCTGGTCATCCCAATCGACTCCGGGCTGCTGGACTGGAGCGCGGTCTTGGAGCTGGGGCAGGTGGTCGCCGGCCAAGCGCCCGGCCGCCTCTCCGACGACGACATTACCCTCTTCGAGTCCCAGGGGATAGCCCTGGAGGACGTAGCGGCGGCGGCCCACATCTTCCGGCGCGCCCAGGAAGAGGGCATCGGCGTACCTCTCCCCTTTTAGGCCGTGAACCGAACGTTGCCCGTACCGATGTATATCCTGTCCCTGGGGCTTCTGCTCCTTGCAGGCTGCGCGGGGTCGGCGGATACGCCGGCGACCCCGCCATCCCCTACGGCAACCACACAGCCCGCGCCGACGCCTACGTCAATCCCGCCGGCAACAACACGGCCTACGCCAACTCTGCCGGCAACCTCTACGCCGACCCCTGCTACAGTCCGGCAGCCCCAACCCTCGGCCAACCCCACCGCGATGCCGACAGCCGCGCTCGCAGACGAGTCTCTACCGGCCCTTCGAGTCCAGCGAGCCTTTTCCAACCTGGCCTTCCGTCGACTCACCAATCTGGCGCAACCCCGGGACGCGCCAGACCGCATCTTTGTCACGGAGCAGGCGGGGCTTGTCCGCGCGTTCCCCAACGATCCCCAGGCAACGGAGGCAGGGGTTTTCCTGGACATCCGGGACAAGGTGAGCGAAGCTAGCAACGAGGAGGGGCTGCTGGGCCTGGCATTCGACCCGGACTACGCCGCCAACGGCCATTTCTACGTCTACTACTCCGCAGACTCGCCCCGGCGCTCTGTGGTGTCTCGATTCACCGTCCTGCCGGACAGCCCCATCGAAGCCGATCCTGGCAGCGAGCTGGTCATCATGGAGATACCACAGCCCTACAGCAACCACAACGGGGGCCAGCTTGCCTTTGGGCCGGACGGCTATCTGTACGTTGGGCTTGGCGACGGCGGCAGCAGGGGCGATCCAATGGGCAACGGGCAGGACCTCGGAACGCTCCTGGGGACGATACTACGCGTCGACGTGGCGGGCGCGTCCGTGGATGGGGGCTACGCCGTACCTTCGGACAACCCATTTGTCGGAATCGAGGGCGCGCGAACGGAGATATGGGCCTACGGGCTGCGCAACCCCTGGCGATTCTCCTTTGACAGGGAGACTGGCGCGCTCTGGGTGGGCGACGTGGGGCAAAACAGGTGGGAGGAGATAGACCTGGTGGAGAAGGGGCTGAACTACGGCTGGAACATCGCCGAAGGACAGAGCTGCTTCTCCCCTTCCACCGGCTGTGACACCGCCGGGCTGGAGTTGCCTGTGGCGGTGTACGGCCGGGACGACGGCTGCTCGGTCACCGGCGGATACGTCTACCGCGGCAGCGACATGCCGGCCCTCGCGGGCGTCTACGTGTACGGCGACTTCTGCTCCGGCAAGATATGGGGCCTCCGCCACAATGGGGAGGCGGTTGCAGAGCAGACGCTGTTGGTGGATTCCGGCCTCTCCATCACGTCCTTCGGAGAGGATGCGGAGGGCAACCTGTACGTCCTCTCCCGCGATGAAGGCATATACCGACTGGCCCCGGCGTAGCGGCGCGTCCCTTTGTGGGTCACAGGTGGAGGGTCACTTCGCCGGCCGACAGGGTCTGTGTGGAGCCGTCCGCCTTGCGCAGGAGCAGGCTACCGTCGTCGTCCACCCCTTCGGCATACCCTTCGTACAGCGCGTCCCCGGAAGCCACCCGTATATGATGGCCCAGGGTGTCCAGCAGCCCTGCCCACTCATCCCGCACGGAGCCTCCCGACCTGATGCCAAGGTACAGCCACTCCAACTCCGCCATTATATCCGCCAGGAGCTCCGCCCGCGGAACGGGCTGCCCCAGCTCCTGCCGCAGGCTGGTGGCAATGTCCCTGATCTCCGGGTACTCCCCGGGGTCGAAGTTGACGTTGACCCCCATGCCGATTATGGAGAAGCCGTCTGCGCCCTCCTGGGCAAGGGAGCTCTCTATGAGAATGCCTCCTATCTTCTTCCCGCCGACGCGGACGTCGTTGGGCCACTTGATGGTGACCTGCGAGGCATCCGGGACAAGCCTGCGAAGCACGTTGGCAAGGGCCAGCGAGGCCATCATGCTTAACTGGGAGGATGCCTCTGGCTCCGGGCGCAGGACCAGCGAGAACAGCAGGTTTGCGCCCGCAGGAGAGACCCATACCCTCTGAAACCGGCCTCGGCCCGCCGTCTGCTCATCGACCACCACAAGGGCGCCCTCCGGGGCGTTGTCCAGGGCGGCCTTCCTTGCGTCGTCCATCGTAGACCCGGTGGTGGGAAGATAATACACGCGCCGGCCCAGCAGGGCGGTGGATAGCGCGCTCACAATCGTCTCGCGGCTCAGTTGGTCGGAAAACATATCAATGTCCACCAATGGGTGACGGATTCGTTACTACGGTTTCAGCCTCCGCAAGTCGGGGCTGCCCGGTTCGAGAGCATGGTTGATAGGCAGGCCTGTAAGCCGAGTCCTGTATCCCGGCATAGCCGGGACGGCGATCATCTATCTGGGACTCCAATTGCTTGAAGCCTCTTGCAGCCAACCCGGGGACGGGCCGGGCACCCTTAGTCCCCCTATTCGGCCTTGCTCCGGGTGGGGCTTGCCCTGCCTCCAATGTCGCCATCGGAGCGGTGAGCTCTTACCTCGCCATTTCGCCCTTACCCCGTAAAACGGGGCGGTATAGTTTCTGTGGCGCTTTCCGTCGGGTTGCCCCGCCTGGCCGTTAGCCAGCACCCTGCCCGCTGGAGCTCGGACTTTCCTCCCCGACGAATCGGAGCGATCGCCCAGCCTACCTATCAACGCCACTTAAGTGTAGCGCCGACAGGCGCGCTGGTCAAAAGGGTGCTGTCTCAGGCCAAAGTCTCTCGTCTGTTTCCCCTGGACGGCCTACGAGCGAGCGGCCTCACTCCGGGCGCCCGCTCTCCTGTCTCAGGGAAAGCTGGACGGAGTCGTCTCCCACAGAGACGTGAGAGACCAACGCCCTGAGAACACGGCCGGCGGCCTCGCCTTCCAGTGAGTCCCAATTTTGCAGCAGAGACGACATGTCTCCGGTGGCAAGCGCTTCCTCCAGTGGGCTTGGAGATGAGGGGCCACCCTCCGGGCCGGCTCTCTGAGCGTCCAACTCTGCAATGGTTGATCGGAGCCGCCCCAAAGACGTGATGCCGGCGGCGGCGCTCTCAAGCGCTCTCAGGAACTGGGGGCTGAGAGGCCGGTCGCCCGTTTCTGCGTTGTGTTGGAGGCTGGACGGGTCCAGCCTGGATTCCCCGCTCTCCAGCGCCTCTTTGGCCCGGTCGAGCGCCCGGCGCTCCAGGGCGTCGGCGCGCCAGGTATGATAGCGGCACATTCCCTGGTTGGTCCTGGACTGGCACTGGTAGTAGCGGTACTGTCCCTCAACGCGAGAGCCGTCCTTGCGCTTCCACCCCTGACGCCTGCTCACCCCAATCATGCGATTCCCGCAAGAGGCGCAGTATGCCAGCCCCGATAGGAGGAACGGCTGGACTGCGCGAGTCCTGCGCCTCTTCCTCCCTTGCTCCATCTTGTCCTGGGCCAATCTGAAGTCGTCTCGGCCTATGATTGCCGCGTGGTTGCTGGGAACCCTCATCCCAAAGCGGGTGTAGGTGCCAATGTAGGCGCGATTTCGCAGGATGTCCCTTATAGTGACTATGCTCCATCCCCTGCCGCCCCTGGTTTGGACCCCTCTCTCGTTCAGGCTGCGTACTATGCGCCTCATGCCCAGTTTCTCATTGTTGTACATGTCGAATATGAGCCCCACTGCGGCGCTTTCATCCGGCACAACCTCAAGCCTGCGATCGGAGCCAATCCTGTATCCAAAAGGAGGCTTGCCAAGCCCCTCGCCTCGCATGGCCTTGGCGATCATGGCCTCCTTGATACGCTCCCCCCTGGGCTTGCTCCCTCTCCCCCTGTTCCAATGCTTCAGGGCTTGCTGAAGCGGGTCCGGAAACTCGTCGTCGCTGCATTTGACCTCGGCCCTCAGGGCGTCCAGCTCCAGAACGCGGCGCACGGAGGACTCCAGGGTGTCTCCAAGGTGTTGGGGGCCGGCGATGATAACCAGGAACTCAGCTTTGGACTGCTTGAGGTAGTCCAGCATTTCCCCGTAACGGAGGCGTCCGCCGTCGGGGTCGTCTTCTGCAAAGGTCGCTACTTGCTGGTGGCCGTGCTTTTGGCAGTAGCTAGAGAATGCCTCCTGCTGGCCAAGCAGCGCGGTCTCTCCCTGTGCCCCGCTCTGGACGGAGAAGTAACCTATAGCCCTCATGGGTGGTCAGCTTACATACAGTATTCGACTGCAACTGGGGCATTGAGCCGGCTCTTGCGAAGTGCGGGCCTGCTGCACCGCCCTGGTGGGCAGAGAGATGCGGCAGCCCTGACATATCCCTCTTTCGACTTTGGCCACCGCCTGGCTCTGGCGGGTGGAGCGAAGGGAGTCGTAGAGCCTCATATGATTGGGGTTCACCTGTGAGGATACGCTGTGGCGCCGCTCCTCCAGCTTCGTCAACTCCTTCTGCAGACGCGCTTTCTCCTCCAGCAGCTGCGCTTGCTCCCTCTGCTTCGCCGTCTGTACCTCGCGAAGGGTCTTCTCCAAGCCGCCAAGCCTCTGCTCCGCCTTCTCTGTGGTCTCCAGGGCCAGGAGCAGATTATCCTCTTGCTGCTTCTGTTGCTCCCTGAGGAGTTCCAACTCTTGCTGCATACCCTTCAGCTCGCGGGGGTTGCGCACCGTTCCTCCGTAGAGCTTCTCCTCCAGCTGTTTGCCCTTATCCTGGTAGCTCCCTACGGTCAGGTCCAGATCCTTGCGCGCGATCTCCTGCTTGCTTAGAGCGGCTCGCGCCACCTCCACCGCCCGCCGGGACCTCAGGAGCAGCTGGTTATCCGCCAGTGTCTCATCAATAGAGGCTATGGATTGCCCGTGACGGTCAATTCCCCCGTCTATGCCTGAGAGGTCGTAAAGCTGCTGAACGACTGTCATCGTAGTCTCCGCATCGTTGCCATTGTAGGGATAGGAAGCTATCTTTGTCAACAAAAGCGGGAGGCCACGCCGGGCGTGGCTATCGGGGAGCGCCTGCGGGTGACGGCTGCCAGCGAGTCACCACGGTCAGCAGCGCTGTGGACAGCACAACCCCGGCGCCGAACATGAACGCCGCCTTTGTGCCCATAGCGTCGGCCATCACGCCCGCTATGGCGGGCGCAAACGCCGATACAATGATGGCAGAGCCAAACACAAGGGAAACCGTGGTGGCCTGCGCTCCCGCCGCCACCAGGTCCATTGCGGAGGCAAGCAGGATGGACATCAATGGGAACAGGAAGCCCCCCATGAGAAACACTACCACCGCAAACACCCAACCGTACGGCGCAACGCCAAGCCCGATGAATGTCAGCCCAAGCACGACCAGGCTGGGGACCAGGATGAGCTTGCGCCCAAAACGGTCCGAGGCAAAGCCCAGAACCGGCTGCGACGCAATCCCTCCCACCTGGGCCAGGGACAGGAACAGTCCTGTGGTGGCGCTGGAGGCTCCCAAGTCTTCTTTCAGGTATATTGGCAGAAAGGTCAGAATTGCGCTCTGTCCTCCCACAAATCCGGCCGCAAACAGGAGCACCAGCAGGAGCCGTCGATTCCGCAGAAGGGTGGATGTGTCCGCCAGGTAGCGCGAGACACTCGCCCCCGAGGACCCCGTAGTGGGGATGCTCCTCAGGAAGAGCCATATCAGGATGCCGCATACAAGCCCAAGCCCTATGCTCCCCTGAAGGATAATCCGCCAGGTGATAAACCCCAGAAGAAACCCTACCAGAACCGGCCCAACGGTCTCGCCTACGCTGCCACCCGTGCCGTGAAGGGAAATGGCAAATCCCCTGCGGGAGGCGAACTCCCTGGAAAGGGATGATATGGCCGATGGATGCCAGAACGTGATGGCAATGGTGAATAGAGAGGCGGCTATCACGGCCATCCAGTAATTGGTGGCCAGCCCCAGCGCCATCGCGAAAGCCGACACCAGGATGATGGAGAGGCCAAGGATCTCGGCCCGTCGGTGGGCGAACCGGTCGCCTGTAAAGCCCGCAGGGATGTTCGCGAGCCCTCCCGCAATGTTCCTGAACGTGGACAGTGTGCCCACCTGGGTATTGCTGAGGCCCAGGCTGGCCTTGATCTCCGGAAGCAGAACGAAGAAGGCAGCATTGAAAATGTGCTTCAGGCCATGCCCCGCTACCGCGACCACCAGCAGCGTAATGCGCTGACCGCCGGTTATCTGCCGGGTTCCAGGGGTCGGATGTTCTCTATCCTGCATACACGTCTCTTTGCGGTCAGAATTTCTCCACGTCATATTACCACATGCCAAAAGGCTTTACCTGCCACGTGTAGGGGCGGTTCGCGAACCGCCCCTACACGTGGCATCGCCCAGACATAGGAATGGCGGTTGAGGCCGACGCTTCAGCCGCACACGCGCGCCTTAGCTCCCTTTCCTTCAGCATACACGCTGACAGACGGGGCTAATGGTGTTAACATATTTGAGATGCACAGAATCAGGGGAGGTGAAGCCGTGCAAGAGTTCGTAAGGGTAGCTTCAACCGGAGACCTGGAGCCGGGCCAGATCATGCTGGCGGATGTGGATGACAAACGCATTATGCTGGTCAACGTTGACGGCCAGTACTACGCTCTGCAAGAGGAGTGCACCCATGCAGCGTGTCCGCTGTCGGAGGGCAATTTGGAGGGGCAGGTCATCGAGTGCCCCTGCCACGGCAGTGAGTTCGACGTGACCACCGGTGTGGCGCTCACCCCGCCCGCCAACGAACCGCTGGCCATGTACGCCGTCAGGGTGGAGGATGATAACATACTGGTCGGCCCGGCCGGTTGAGGGAAGTGGCCTATAAGCCGTCCCTGTCCCGGCGTTATGCCTCAGGGGCTATGTAGGAGACCTCCACCGCGGTATGGATGCCTCCGCGCGTCTTGAAGTCCAGCGTCAGAGCCAGACGACGGGGTTGGCAGACCGCCACCAGATCTGCAAGGATGCGGTTGGCGGCGTGCTCCTGGACTATTCCCACCTGCCTGTAAGACAGCAGGTAATACTTGAAAGACTTGAGCTCCAGCAGCTTCAGGTGGGGCGTGTAGCGGACCGTAAGGGTCCCAAAGTCGGGGAGGCCGGTCCAGGGACACACGGCTGTGAACTCATCGCTGTCCATCACTATCTCGCACTCCTGCTCCGGGTACTCGTACTCAAAGGCCAGGAGGCATGAAGCGTCTACTGCTCCCTCTTTCCGTACCTCGTAGCTGTGGTCCAGGCTGGAATACGCCTCCCGTAGCTCCTCAGCTTTAACCATGCTCTCACCTCTTACCGGGATGTGCCGCAAGTATAGCATATCCCCAGGGCCACAGCGCTCGGAGTGGCCGACCGCGAGGCCGAAGGCTACCTGCCCAGCTCTCCCACCTGGTACATCGCAGCAGCGGCCATGACAAGCCCCGCCGTTTCGGCTCTGAGCGTGCGATACCCCAGGCTCACCGGCGTCACCCCCGCCTCCCTGGCTTCCTCCACCTCCTCAGGCTCAAAGCCTCCCTCCGGGCCAACCAGAATGCTGACCCCTTCCGTCCTGGCCGTCTCCAGGCGCTCCATCAGGGTCTCCCGGAATCCCCTCTCTCTTTCTCCCTCCCAGGCCATGAGCCTCACGCCGGGGGCCGTATCCAGGACTTCCCTCAGCGACGCCAGGGGTCTTAGTAGCGGTATGCGAGTGCGACCGCACTGCTCCGCCGCTTCCTTGAGAATACTGTTCCAGCGCGAATACCGGCTATCGGCCCAGCCCTCGGACGCCCTGGGTATGCTGCGACGGCATAGTACAGGGACGAAGGTCGATATGCCTATCTCGGCGCCCTTCTGAAGCGCCATCTCGAACTTATCCCGCTTCAGCGCTCCCTGGTACAGAGTCAGCGCCAACCCCGGCTCGCCCGACCCGCGCCTCTTCTCCACAACCTCACCCGCCAGGCGGGAGGGAGACACGCTATGCAGGGTCACAACGTACTCGCAGCCAAGGTTATCCAGCAGTACCACCGGGTCGCCGGGGCGGAGACGGAGCACCTGCGCCGCTTGACGGGCTACCGGGCCATCCACCACGGCCTGCCCGCCCTGAATGCACTGTGGGTCTACGAAGAACCGGTGCATCGCCTACCCATCGGCCTTCGAGGCCACGAGCGCGGCCCAATCGCCCTCGCGGTCCACTCGGAGAAGCGCGCAGCCCTCTGCCGCAAGCGACCGCTCCACCTCCTCCGCCCTTTCCGCCATGATGCCGGAAAGCGTGAGGATGCCGCCGGGAGCAAGCTGGGCCGCCAGGGCCTGGGTCATGCCCAGGATGACCTTGGTGTAGAGGTTCGCCACCACCAGCCCAAAACCGCCGTCCACGGCGGAGTCAGTGGACAGGGTTCGTTGCTGCACCTTGACCACGCGTTGCAGCCCATTGGCCCGGACGTTGGCGCGCGCGGCCCTGACGGCAACCGGGTCTACGTCCAAGGCCAGGACGCGGCCTGCGCCCAGCCTGGCTGCCGCAATGCTCAGGATACCGGAACCCGTTCCCACGTCCATCACACTCATCCCGGGGGTCACCAGCCTCTCCAACTCAGCAAGGCACATCCGGGTGGTGGGATGGTGGCCCGTGCCGAAGGCCATACCGGGGTCCATGTCGATTATCACCTCCCTGTCCCTGGCCGTGTACTCCATCCAGGACGGGCAAACGACAATGCGCCCAACGTGCAGCACGGAGAAGTGGCTCTTCCACGACTCCATCCACTCGTCTTCCTCCATCTCCCGTTCCTCAAGTGGAGATAGGGGATAGAGGCGCGAAATCAGGGCCACGGCTATTCCAATCTGCCCCCTTCGAGACGCCGTCGTGTGGTCGACCGGAAGATAGCAGCGGAGAATGGCCGTAGGATCATCGGCCGGCGTTTCGTCCTCGTCCGGATTGTAGCCTCCCTCCAATTCCACAGCCACGCCTCCATAGCCGTAGCGCTGGAAGACCACAGAGAGAGGCTCAACGTACTCCGGGGGCGCCCTAAGGCTCAACTCAAGCCATTTCATAGCTTATGACCAGTCCTGTCTGCCCCCATACCGTATGAGAGGGCGGCCCCATGCCCTTCCCCTAGACCCCTGCTCCCCGTTAACCACAGGCCATTCCTGCGAAAGGAAACCATTGCGCAACTGCCACAACGCTCCATTTGATGTCATTCCGAGCGCAGCGAGGAGTCTAAGGCGTTGAGCCGTAGTCATGGGAAGATTCCAGCCACAGGAACCCTCGTGGAGGATGAGAGCCTTTAGATTCCTCCCTCCGCTGCGCTCCGTTCGGAATGACAGTTGGGTCGTCTCTTCACAGGATGGCGCCCAAAGTCTCGCAAAGGTCTCCGAAAGCAGGAATCCAGGAGGAATGGGTCTTTGGACGCGGATGGGTGGCGCGCATGGGCGCTATGGATGCAGGAGGTCAAGAGCCCTTGCCGTCTTTGCCGAGGGCTCCCTTGAACTTCCCAAACCAGCCCTTATCGTCCTTGGAGCCGTTGCCCATAGTCTCCGCGAGCTCCATGAAGAGCCGACGCTGACGCTCATCCAGGTGACTGGGCGTGATGACGTTCACGATGACCATCTGGTCGCCTCGCCTGCCCTTGGCGGAGTAGGGGATGCCCCTGCCCTTGATCCGAAACTCGGCGCCGGACTGGGTGCCTCCCGGAATGCGTATGGTCTCCGGACCGTTCAGTGTGGGAACCTGCAGCTCATCGCCCAAGGCCGCCTGGGCGAAGTTTATTGGAAGCTCAAGCAGAATATCGTGGTCCCTGCGGGCAAAGATTTCGTGGGGCTGCACTCGAAGCTCTATGTACAGGTCGCCGGGCGTTCCGCCGTTGCTGCCTGCATCGCCCTCCCGTGTCAGGCGGACCTGCATCTCGTCCTCCACGCCGGGAGGAATATCCACCATGATCTTGCGATGCCGCCGTTCACGCGCCGACCCACGGCAGTGGGAGCATGGGTTGGTTATAATGGTCCCCTCTCCGTTGCACTGTGTACACGGGCCCACCTGTGTGAACTGCCCAAAGATGCTGCGTTGGACCCTCCTGACCTGGCCCGCGCCGTTGCAATGAGCGCACTGCTCCGGGGATGACCCCGGCTCTGATCCCACGCCCCTGCAGGCGGCGCACTGCTCCACTCGCTCCACCTCTATCTCACTGCCCACCCCAAACACGGCTTCCTCAAAGGTGACGGTGGTGGCGGTATGCACGTCGCGTCCACGCTGGGGCGCCTTGCGCGTGCGAGCGCCGGAGCCTCCGAAGAAGGCGTCGAAGATGTCGCCGAATCCTCCAAAGTTCTCGGCTCCCTCAAAACCGTGGCCCGCGCCTCTCCCGCCTCCCACGCCCAGGTGACCGAAACGGTCGTACTGCGCCCTCTTTTGGGGGTCGCTGAGCGCCTGGTAGGCGGAGTTGACCTCTTTGAACTTCTCCTGTGCCCCCGGGTCCTTGTTCCTGTCGGGATGGTACTCCAGGGCCAAGCGGCGAAACTTGGTCCTTATGTCCTCCTGAGAGGCGCTGCGGGGAACGCCCAGAACCTGATAGTAGTCTCTCTGATTAGCCATAACCTTAAATCATCCGTACAGATTACCAGCCTACATTATATTCCATGCCCTGCATAGGACACAACCGGATGTTTGGCGGCCCGGGGGCCGCTCCATACCCCCGGTGGCGGACAGCGCTATTGAACACGCCCCTTTGGTGGTAGTATCCTCAGAGCGCATCCCATAGACGGAGGAGTGGAGCAATGCCAGGCCCCCTGAACGGAATCGTTGTGCTAGACCTTTCCCACGTTCTGGCCGGACCTTTTGCGGCCATGACCTTGGCGGATCTTGGCGCGCAGGTCATCAAGGTGGAACAGCCGGAGATAGGGGACAGGTCCCGGGCCAGCGGCCCGTTCATAGAGGGAGAGAGCTCCTACTTTATGAGCATCAACCGGGGCAAGCTGAGCGTGACCCTGGACCTGTCCAAAGCCAGGGGCAGGGAGGTCTTCCTGCAAATGGCCGCGCGGGCTGACGTGGTCCTGGAAAACCTATCGCCCGGAGCCATGAAGAGGCTGGGAGTGGACTACCCCGTCCTCGCGCAGATCAACCCGCCATCATCTACGCTGCGATATCCGGCTTCGGGCAGGACGGGCCATACGCCGGCAAGCCGGCGCTGGACGTCATTGTCCAGGGGATGGGAGGCGTCCTGAGCATTACGGGAGAGCCGGGTGGGCCGCCCATTCGCCCCGGCGTCTCACAGGGAGACATCACAGCCGGCCTCTTCGCCATAATCGGCATCCTGGCGGCGCTGCAAGAGCGCAGCCGCAGCGGCCTCGGCCAGATGGTGGACATATCCATGTTGGATTGCCAGCTATCCATACTGGAAAACGCCTTTTCCCGCTACTTCGCCACGGGAGAAGTCCCCAAACCACTGGGAACCAGGCACCCCGTTACGGCCCCATTCCAGGCGTTCCGCGCCAGCGACGGCTATATCACAATCGCTCTGGCCGACGGCCGGCGGGAGAAGTGGCCCCTGCTGTGCTCTGCCATAGACCGAATTGACCTGATAGACGACCCGCGCTTCGATAACGGCTGGACGCGAAGCCTGCAATGGGACATCCTGGAGCCTATTCTGGCCGAGGCGATTAGCAAGAAGACCACCCAGGAGTGGCTGACGGAGCTGGAAGCCCTGGGTATCCCATGCGGCCCCGTGAACACCATAGACCAAGCGGCCCATGACCCCCAAGTGAGCCATCGCGGGATGATCAAGGACGTGCCTCATCCACGCCTGGGCAAGGTGACTATGATAGATACCCCGGTGAAGCTGTCCCGCACCCCGGGCGGCGCCGAACTCCCGCCCCCAGACTTAGGGGAGCACACCGTTCAGGTACTCATGGAGATGCTGGGCCTCACCGAGGAGCAGATAGCCTCGTTGAGGGAGGAAGGGGCCATATAGCGCGCAGGCCCTAACCGGCCTCCTCAAACAGCGGCCGCGCTCCCTCAAGGTCCTCAGGCGAGTTGACGTCCACCCTCACAACGGGGTTGTCCATCGGCAGTTCGTAGATGTCGTCGCTATGGCGGCGGGTGATCTCCCTCATGCCCTGGCCCTCCTCAGTGATGGACATGATCTCAGGGACAAGGCTGGATGCAAACACCATCGGATGGCCCCCGCGCCCCTGGTACACAGGGCTGGTAATGAGCGCGGACGTCGCCAAGTGGGCCTCCAGAATGGGCCGCAATACGCTTGGCGGCCTGGGTTGGTCCACCGCCAGCAGCAGGACTCCCCGGACCGGCCCGGAGATGGCGCGCACACCCGCCTTGATGGAGGTTGTCTTCCCCTGCTTGTAGTCCAGGTTGACCACGGTAGTTACCCCGGACCTGCCCCTTACCGGCGCTCCAACCTCATCTGCCCGGTGGCCCACCACCACGACAACCTCGGCGACTCCCGCGCTCAGGAGAGACTCCACCTGGTACTCTATCAGGGTTGAACCCTGCCAGGGCAGGAGGGCTTTGAGCCGCCCCATGCGGGTGGACTCCCCAGCGGCCAGGAGAATAGCGGAGATGCCGTCCATTACCGGTATGCTATACCGGGACCCCCACCTTTTGGGCCAGCCTCTGGAGGTATCTGCCCTCCATAGTCATAGCCTTGCCGGGGCGACCCTCGCGGGATGCCACAATCTCCGCAACTATGCTCATGGCTATCTCCTCCGGCGTCTTGGCGCCGATGTCCAGGCCAACGGGCGCATGGACAGCCTGCAACCTCTCCAGGGGGATGCCATGCCGAAGCAGTTCTTCGTAAATGAGGATGGTCTTGCGCCGGCTGCCCACCAGGCCCACGTAGCCTGCGGGGCTGCGAACGGCAGCCTCCAGGGCGCGGTCGTCCTCGCGGTGCCCCCTGGTCGCTATCACAACCGAGCTGTTGGGGCGAATGTCCAGTTGGGTTAGACCCTCGGCGTAGTCAGCAACCACCACGCTGTCGGCCTCTGGGAACCGCTCTTTGTTGGCGAACTCAGGCCGGTCGTCTACAACGTGCAACCGCAGGCCCATCATCTTCACCAGTGGAGCCAGGGACTTGCCTATGTGGCCTCCTCCCGCAACTATGACGGAGGCCGGCATGGTATAGCCCTCCAGGAAGACCTGCGCGCCGTCCTGTGTGACCAGCACCTTGACCCTCCCGTAGTCCACAAGCCCACGGAGAGCCTCGGACACCTCCTTGTCACGCAGTGGGTCGCCCACGGATCCACTGACCTCCCCGTCATCTCCGATAAAGAGCTTGTCCCCCACATTTCCCTTGTCCTGGGAAGGCTTCAGAAGAGTGGCCAGACCCACGCCGGGTTTCCCGTCGTACGCGCCGACGATTTCGCTCACGGGCTGCATGACAGCCCCCGGCTCCAGGACGGGGTCAATGAGGAAGTACATGGTGCCGCCGCATACCAGCCCCTCCCTGGCCGCGATGTCCTCGTTCAACTCGTAGTCAGTAACGGTGGGCCCTCCGCCCTCCTTCAAGAGCATCTTGGCGGCAAACCATATGTCCCCTTCCACGCAGCCGCCTCCCAGGGTGCCCACGCCGCTGCCGTCCTCGCGCACCAGCAGCTTGGCTCCGGGCTTCTGGGGAGTGGACCCCTTGGCGCCCACCACCGTGGCGATTACAAACGGCTCGCCTTTATCCAGCAGATTCAATGCTTCCCTGAAAACTTCTTCCATGACTGCTCCCTAATTACTCAGGATTTGGAGATATACCACAGGGCTAATTATACCACATCGCGTTGAGTTTGCCTCAACAATTTGGACGCAGGGTCGCGATGGGCAAGTCCATTGTACTCCATTCTCCCGTTTTGCGCACGGAGACGAGTGCAAAATAGAATCCCTATAGCACCGGCCAATACTGTCCGCACTCCCGTTCCCCTTGATCTAGCCTAGCCCCTAGGGTAGTTGGCCCTGCCATCGTCTCGGATTTAGTCGGCTGCCAAGGTAGAAGTGAAAACCTGTAGTCAAGGTCTGGCACCGTGCCCCCTTGCGAGAGGTTTTCACTTGACTCCGGCGACAATGGCACGTAGCCAGATCCCACAGCTCATTGAAAGGCAGGTCGCCAAAGGAGTATGCTGAAGCTGTAACTCCACTCTACTAGCCTCGGATACTAATAACGGGGTAAGGTCAGTAGAGCCTACCATGCTCAGTAGATTTGTCCTACCAAATTGGTACAGAGAAGCAGGCTAATGTCTAGAGGGGGTGGACTATGGTACAGAAAAATGCGAGCAAGGGCAAAACTTCGCCCAGCCATAGATTCCAGACGCTGATCCGTCGATTGTCGCAGGCAGGGTTTGACAAAGGATTCGTTCGCCCAGCCCTTCTGCCTGACTGGTGGGATGAAACTTGCGACCAAGACCCCGATCTGTTGCCAGACTTCGAAATAAGGGTGGCAAGGTTTTTAGGGATGCCTCTCACTAGCATACGGGACTCTGGCACCACTTTGGCCCTACCACCATTTCCGGGTGCGAAGCTACGTCGGGTGCGAGACGTTGATAGTGAGCGTCTAAAACCAGCAATTCACTTGGCTGTTAGGATTGCTGAAGCAACAGTTCGTAGTCTTCGGGACCCCACATCCCAACCTGTGATACCTCCCATTGACGGGATCGAATGGCGCAAGAACATTGAGTCTAATGGCTCTGCCATCACTCTGGATCAGATGCTCGGCGACCTGTGGCTACGTGGCATCCCCGTCGTTCCGCTGGAAATAATCCCAGCTCCCAGTTTCCAGGCCATTGCGTGCATCGTAGAGGACCGGCCCGTAATCTTGCTTGGCTACAAATATGACGAACCCGGACGCATAGCCTTCTTGTTGGCACATGAGGCCGCGCATCTCGCTGTGGGCGACTGCGATTCCGACCATATCGTCTTAGATGGTGAAGAAGGGATTGTAGATGAAACGGACATTGAAGTTAAGGCTGACCAGTATGCTCACAATGTGCTTGTCGGGGAGAAACAAATACCTGAACTGGAGAATCGAGAGTTCAAGGGAATTGCCAAAGAGTCGGCGGAACAAGAACGTTTGACGGGTATCGACGCCGGAA
Organism: Dehalococcoidia bacterium; assembly: GCA_965263185.1. GTDB lineage: Bacteria > Chloroflexota > Dehalococcoidia > Lucifugimonadales > UBA2985 > JAPPHY01. The sequence continues at coordinate 1,207,772 of OZ253588.1, forward strand.
TTATCATAGCGGACTGGGCTTCGCGCACACGGGAATACGCCAAGGCTACTATGGCGTTGAAAGCCCTCTATCGGAGTTCAGGCGGAAGGCAAAAGATTGGTCGGTATTTTAATAGTCTGGTTGACGTTGCGTCCGCGACCGAGAGTGACCGCAACCTGCTACGCTGTGTGTACGGCGTGTCGAATTTGTATGAAACTGTTGGTTGATACTGATGCCTTTTGCAAGTTGTCTGCGAGCGGATTGTTCTTCAAGGCGATTGATCTCCTTGGGGCAGATATCACCGAATGTGCTCGGTTACCGGCCCTTCCGTACATGCTAAAGAAGGGCCGATTGAGGACTATGTATGGCCCTGCAGTATGTGACGAATTGATGCCGATTGCTCATAGTATGCCCATCGTGGATTGCACTAACAACGTCTGGCTGGACAAGTTGACGTTGGTGCAATCAATAGACCCTGGTGAGGCTCAACTCTTCGCAATGGGCGCTGCGACCGGGTTTCTAGTGATGACCGGAGACAAACGTGCACTTCGTGAGCTAAAGAGTATTCCCGATTTCCCCCAATTGCTTTCCGGACGTATAGTCGTATTGGAGACTGTTCTAATCCCGAATCCACCGAAGGACACGGATGGGCGGCGTGAGGACCGGAGAAGGGGGATGAGAGAGCTACAGGGGAGATGGCCTGGGCTCGATTGGGGTAGATGGGAGGTCGGCGGAGGGACTTCAGTCACCGCACAGGCCCCCAATGGCCGTCTGCGGGAGCTGGGATGCGGGGGATGGCAAGAGAATAGGCAGCAGGGAACTCCCGCGGAGCTGGTTGGTGCGAGTTGGCGGGGACGTTGGGTCAGTGGCGGAGGGCGCCGTCAGGCTGGGAGTGGAATGGCTCGCAGCCGGGCCAGGGCGCGACTGAACTGGGTATCCCAGGGCCAGCGCCGGGGAAGATGCAGGGTCAATCGGCGTGCCGAGCGAGTGAGCCGTCCGGCCAAGGCGAAGACCCGTCGTCTGAGGGTCTTGGTGGTCACGATCTGCTCACCCAGGCCGATGCGGGCTGTCCAGCGGGCCAGGTTGTGTGCCATCACCTGTACCGCCAGCCAGGCTCCGTTGGCGGCGAAGCGGCCGGACGGCATGTGGTTCAGTCCGACACCGTACTTGAGGTCGCGTATCGCATTCTCGATCTCGGCGTGACGGCGATGATCAGCCTCCAGTTCGAGCATCTCCCCATCGCGGTCGGTGATGAAGCCGTGATAGCTGTAGGTGGCGAAGAGGGCCAACTGGGAACCGGGCGTGGGCTTCACCCGCCGGACGATGAGCCGCACCGGCGCGGCGTCGGGCTCACTCTGGAAGGGGATATAGGTGGTCTCTGCCACATCGGCGGCGCCGTCCATCCAGTAGGGAATGGGAGTCCAGTCCTCTTCTGGTATGGCCTCGATGACATTGTGCAGGCTTTTGTGCTGGCGGATGGTGATGGAGAAGCGGACATCCATCTTGCGGCAGACGGATACCACGCTATGAGCGTAGAAGCCGCTGTCGGCCCGCATCGTGAGTTGTCCCCTGGCCCCGCCGTAGCGAACCCGGCTCACCGTTTCACGCAGGAAGTGCGCGGCGCCGCGGGCGGTGTTGGCCCGGCCCTCCCGCAGCCGGGCCAGCAGCACGTCTCCGGTTCCGGCGGCGACGGCCAGCAGCGGGTGATAGCCCCGCACACCGGTGTAGCCGTGGTGGCGTGCGCCCTCCTTGGCCAGTCCGTAGGTCTCGCAGATGGTGGAGTCCAGGTCGATGGTCAGGGGCCCGTCGCCTGGTCCGGCCCCAGCCGCCCAGGCCCGGGCCAGCAACTCGCGGCTCACCCGGTCCAGTTGGCGGACATGGCCCCACCTGAAGCTGCGCAGGAAGGCGCCCAGGGTGGAGGGAGCCTTAGCCGTGAAACCGAGAACGCGGGCGATCCCCCCGGCGCGTAGCACATCGGCGTCGTCGATGCAGTCGCCACCGGCCAACGCGGAGGCCACCAGCGTCATCATCTTGTCACCGGTGTTGGCTCTGCCTTTTGCATGGCCCAGGTCCAGGCGCCGGTCAACCAGTTGGGGCAGGCCAAGGCGCAGGGCCAGGGTGGACGGAAGAATCAGCCCGGCATTGGCCACCAGGCGGTGATCATCGAAGGCGATGCGGATGCGGTCGGGTTGGTGGCGTGGTAGCATCTATTGGGTGCTCCTTTTCCGGGACTGGTTTGCTGTTACAAAACCATTATCCCAGATTCAGAGGAGCACCCTTTGGCCACTTCAGGACGCTGACCCGACGCCCTCCTTCGGTGGATTCGGGCTAATTGCTCTTTGTGATCGGTTCGGGCCTGACAAGATACGCCAATGCATTCAGGGACTGGCCGCATGGGACATAGTCGCCCGGAATAGTTTCTCCTCTGGCAACACCGATCCTCGGGATGGCCTGAACTCGTATTACAATGACCTCGAGGTCGAAGTCGACCCGTTAGTCCTGTGGAATCCTAGATCGCAAGGGAACTCATGACTTTCGGCTCTTGCCATTACGTGCCTGTATTGAAAATGAAGCGTGGTGAAAAGGGCGCGCTTCGTGCCATCATACCTAGCCTTCGACCACGCATTACACCATTGCTAGAAATTGTGGAGAGAACTAAACCCACAGTGGGGGAGCACCTCGATACTGCTTTCAAGGATCTTGCAGAGAGCCTTCAAGGATACCAGCGTTGTTTCCTAGACACCCGTGCAATCGCTCTGGACGGCCCACCGGCTGCAGAAGAAGTCTTCAATCGGGCGAATGCGGCTGGTATTTCCTTTACACCAGTTACTGGAGTCACTAGGACCGAGGACGTTGCTGCTGCCCTTAGCCACAATTCCAACGGAGTGGCCTTACGTCTAACCCGTCAGGAATTCGAGGACGGACTCCTCCCCGGAGCTATTCCAAGAGTAATGGGTACGCATGGGCTTACTCCAGAGGAAATAGACCTCATAATTGATCTGGGCCCAGTTGATGATTTCGTTACCGATGGTATTGTCGCGTTAACCAACGCCTTTCTCGCAGAAGTCCCCCATCATACAAGATGGCGGACATTCACCATTTCAGGATGCGCATTCCCGCCGAACATGGGGATAGTACCACGAAACTCTTATGCTTATGTTGAGCGTACAGAGTGGCTTGCTTGGAGAGATAATCTCCGGGCGAGTGCGAATGCGATTCCACGTGTCCCAACATTTAGCGACTGCGCCATTCAGCACCCCATTGGCGTGGAGGGCTTTGACCCAACGTTCATGAAAGTCTCTGCCTCCCAAAGATACACGCTAGATGAGCACTGGCTTTTAATTAAAGGTGAAAGCACAAAGAACTTTCCAGCAAGGGATCAATTTCCAAGTCTAGCCACCCAACTAGTTTACGGATTTCATAGGGGTTCTTATATGGGACCCCAGCATTGTCAGGGATGTGAACAAATTGAAAGAGCGGCAAATGGTGAACCCAAACTCGGTTCAGCAGAAGTTTGGCGCCGGATCGGCACAATTCACCACATTTCTACAGTTGTGCAGCATCTGTAATTCTTTTCCTGACCCTAAGCTGGGTCCTCACCCTGTCGGCGATTTCCTGTGTTTTGAAGAAATGACACACTTTGTCCCAGACAACCCTGCGAGGCTTTCCACGTACGCCACGCGCCGCAGAGCGTTCTTCCAGAAGTGCGATGGCTTCGTTATGCCATAACAGCTCAACCAAAGCCCTAGAATCGACAGATACGTTTTTCTTGGGTCGCCTTATAGTCTTAATTCTTGAAGTTCTTGGACCACCCGTAAAGAGTAAGACCCCCCACCATTCAGGAACGATCTCCAGGACTGAAGTGAGGTGACGTTCGCCCACAACTATCGTGGCCCGGTCTAATACTTTACTGTACAGCTCAACCTGATGGTCGAGGCGATGTAGACTGTCACGATCAGACTTAATTTCGTATCCCTCGAGAGAGGAATTTACCACCAACATGTCTATTCGCACTGAACCCCGACAGATTCCGAGCTCTTCAATTAACAGGAAATCTGCGCAATTTGTATGTCTACTGAACAGCCGCTGACGTAACGCTTGTCGAATATCTGAGTCACTCGAAAGGGGGTTCCGGTTATCCATGCCGTTCGGATTCTCCTTAAGTGATCCTGTTCTCACTCTACCACGTCCCGAAGCTTCATGCCACCCGCCTGACCTGCCAGCGCAGGTACTCAACCTGACCAGAGACAACGCGCGTCAGAGCCGTCGCCTGGAATGCCAAGACCGACATAGTGTTGTGCAGGCTGATCTTCCTGATCCCACGCACACAGTGGGCTTCCAGCCGTCTGGATTGCTTCAGGCTCTTGAAGACCCGCTCCACGCTTTGCCGCAGGACGTACAGGTCCTTCCACTCACGGCTCCCCGCACGTAAAAGGGGTTGACAGGCGTTATCAGGAGCGGGTATCATGTAAGCAAACGCTTACTTGCAACAATGCTATGAGTACACGGATGGAAAGACAGAGCACCCTGATACGGCAGCACCAGATTATAGAAGCTGCCAGAAATCTCATCACCGAGCAGCCATAGCCGAGCAGGTGGGACTGACCGAGGGGGCCATCTACCGCCACTTTGCCAGCAAGCGACAGATATTCTCCCTGCTCATAGACGACATAGAGACAAACCTGCTGAATACGGTGCGCAACGCCCGGGTGGAAGGGGCCTCCGCAATGGAGAACATGGAACGCATCCTTGAGGCCCATCTCAGCGACGTAGAGAGTCACAGAGCGGTCTCCTTCATCATCATCACAGAGGCCGTGAGCTTCGACGGCATTGGCCTCAGCTCCCGCGTATCCCTGATGCTTACTCACTACCTGGAGTTTCTGCGTGGAGTCCTGGAGGAGGGTATCCGGGAGGGCAGCATCAGGCCCGACCTAGACCCGGATGCGGCGGCGACCGCGTTTCTCGGCATGGTGCAGAGCACTGCCACTCTGTGGGCCCTCAACAGCTACTCGATGACGTTGGCGGAGCAGCGGGCCCAGATGTGGAGCATATATAAGAGAGGGGTTGCCTCCTAGGTTTGACCCCAATCTCAAAATTGCCTCCCGGCGTCATGGGGCCGCAGAAATTGGACGGACCCCGTGAGACTCATCCGGGAGAGGCATAGATACACCCGGGGCATCTGCTCCGGATGAGACCCGGCGATGGACGCCAACACAGGAGGACACGCGCTGCTAATGGCGCGTCCACTATGAAGGGTCTACAAAGGAGGTAAACCATGAGCTTGGATAACGGACTGTCAACCGGCGGGACTGCCGTAGCCAGCGCTTTCTCACGCGACGTGAGCGGGGTCTGCATTTCCGTCAACTCGCTCTGGAAAGTGTTCGGAAACAACCCGGAACGGGCCATGACCCCGGAATACGCCGACCGCACAAAGGCGGATATTCAGGCTGAGTTGGGCTGCGTGGTAGCCCTGCAGGACGTGAGCTTCGACGTGTCCCTCGGCGAGATATTCGTGGTCATGGGACTCTCAGGTAGCGGCAAGTCCACCCTCATACGCTGCCTTATTCGCCTCATAGAGCCCAACGCCGGCGAGATAGTGATAGACGACGAGAACATCCTGGAGTACGACGACCGCAGGCTTAACGACTTCCGCCGGCGCAAGTCCGCTATGGTTTTCCAGCACTTTGGCCTGCTCCCCCACCGCACCATCATAGACAACGCGGCTTGGGGGCTGGAGGTACAGGGGATGGGCAAGAGAGAGCGCCACGAGCGAGCCATGGAGTCTCTTGATCTCGTGGGGCTGCGGGGATGGGAGAACGCCTACACCACGGAGCTAAGCGGGGGTATGCAGCAACGCGTGGGACTGGCTCGAGCCCTGACGGTTGACCCGGAGATCCTGCTAATGGACGAGCCGTTCAGTGCCCTTGACCCCCTGATACGCCGCGAGATGCAGGACGAGCTGTTGAACCTGCAACAGCGAATACAGAAGACCATAATATTCATCACCCATGACCTTGACGAAGCGCTGAAGCTGGGAGACCGCATAGCCATTATGCGGGACGGCAAGATAATCCAGATGGGCGCCCCGGAAGACATCGTTGAGAATCCCGCCGACGCTTACGTGAGTGAGTTCATAAGAGACGTTTCCAAGACCAAGATCCTTGGAGCCGGCAGTATAATGGAGAGTCCGCAGGTCACTGTGCCGGGTTCCCAGCCGGCCCAGGCGGCCCTGGAGGTGATGCGGGGCAACAACGCGGGGTATGCCTTTGTGGTGGACTCGGAAGGCGCCTTCATAGGAGTAGTTACGGCAGAACAGGCGACCGCGGCCGCCCAACGCGGGTCCACGCCCCTTCAGGGCCTGGACTATCCCGAATCTCCACACCGGCCCAGGGTCTCCCCGTCCACCTCCATAGATGCCCTTATCCCACTGTCTGCGGCGACCGATTGCCCCATTGCTGTGGTGGACGACGGAGGCAAGCTCCTTGGAGTGATACCCAGAACAGCGCTCCTATCCAGCTTGGCCGAGAACCAGCAGAATCAAACGGATGCCCCCGTCACACCCACCAGATAGGACGTTTCGAATACCCGGCGGCACGGCCGGTCAAACATTGCACACAGCCGAACTACGAGACCTGATACCTTACTGACATAGGAGGATACAATGGACATTCCTCGTAGCATGAGCACAGTTCGCACTTGGAGCAGCGCCTCTTCCCTACGGCAATGGGCTTTGCGCAGCGCCTTTGTTTTGGTGGCTGCCTTTTTGATATGGGACCTGGCTATGAAGTTCATTGCCGGCCCAACCATGGAGCATTTCTTCCCACGGCTCTACGTGTGGCTTTTCGTGGGATTCATGGGATTCCTCCTGTGGAACACCCTGAAAGCCCTGAACCGATGGACGTGGCGGCTGGCTCTCGGCGTGGTGGTGCTCCTGGCCGCCACAATCTCCACCGTTGGCCCCACGGACTCGTTCCCGTTCCGCGCGCCGAGCCAGGAGATAACGGTGGAAGGCCGAAACGTATTCGTAAAGCCTCTGACCGTGAATGTGTTGGGCCTTGAGGTCCGCCCCGGCGCCCTGGACAACTGGATAGATGCCAGGGTGAAGTGGATGGTGGCCGAGTGGCGCGGCTACTTCCAGTCCTTCAGAAACGGCTTGAACAAGGCCCTTGTCCCCCTGGAAAAGGGGCTGATAGCAATGCCCTGGTGGCTCTTCATAGGGTCAACCGCCCTGATAGCGTGGAAGGTGAGTGGGTACAGGATAGCGCTCATTGCCGTCCTGGGTCTTATGGGCATAGGGATATTCGGCCTGTGGGATAACGCCATGCGCACTATGGCCGTGGTGGGCACTGCAACCATGATGTCCGTAGCCGTGGCCATCCCCGTGGGCATTCTGATGGCCAAGAGCGAACGCCTCCAGGGCGCGATGGGTCCCGTCCTGGACCTGATGCAGGTCATGCCCGCTTTCGTATATCTCATACCGGCCATATTCTTCCTGGGAATCGGGAAGGTGCCGGCGGTGATGGCCACCATGATCTACGCCACACCCCCGGCCATGAGATTGACCAGCCTGGGTATCCGCCTGGTGTCTCCGGAGCTGATCGAGGCCGCCAAGGCCTTCGGCACCACCCCTTGGCAGCTGCTCGTCAAGATTCAACTCCCCCTGGCGCGGCCTACCATAATGGCAGGGGTCAACCAGACCATAATGATGTCTCTTGCAATGGTGGTAGTCGCCTCTATGGTGGGCGCCGCCGGCCTGGGCGCGGACGTGCTTGCGGGTATCAACCAGCTGGAGTTCGGCAGAGGCCTGCTGGGTGGCATTGGCATCGTCATTCTCGCCATCATCATAGACCGCACGTCCCAGGGTCTTGCAAAGGACCCCCGCAACCAACGCGAATCATAGCAGCGCTCGGCTGAAGGCTAGCCGGAGCGGTGGTCCGTTCCCCAGGGCCCATTGAAGGCTCAACGGGTTCAAGGGGAACGGACGCCCTCACCTACCCAACCTCCGCGGCGCGTTGCCGTTGGGCCACCGCGCGTATCGCAGTAAGGCCACGTTTTGCGCTATGATAGAGTCATAAACTTCAGGAGGTACAAATGCCGGCAGAGGTAGGAGACAAGGCGCCAGATTTCACACTCCGCTCCCACACGGGTGAAGACGTCACCCTGAGCCAGTACCTTGGACAGAAGACGGTGGTGCTCCAGACCCACGTTCTATCCTTCACAGGCGGTTGAACGCACCAGTGCTCCTCATTCCGGCTGGATAACCGCCGGTACGAGGAGCGCGACGCCCAGGTCCTGGGCATGAGCGTTGATAGCGCGCCAACTCAGAGGGCTTTCGCCACAGGGTTGGGAAACCTCCCATACCCGTTGCTGGCCGACTTCCACCCCAAGGGACAGGTGTCGGAACTCTTCGGCATTTACAACGAGGAGCGGGGCGTAACAAGGCGGGCCGTGATCATCATAGACAAAGAGGGTGTGATAAGGTACAAGAGGATTTACACCGAGGGCCTGCCGGACTCCAAGGAGATTCTGGAGGAGTTGGACAGGCTGTAGAGGCCACCCAAATCCCTTCCCACGCTCAGAGCCTGGATTCCTGCCCCGTATCGGAGTACGGGACAGGCTTTCGCAGGAATTACGGTTGGGCGCAAAGGGCAACGTCGTAATTGTAGGGGGGCAGGTGTCAAACCTGCCCCCCCATACGCGCCCGATCCCCTCTCCCCTCTGGATGCCCGCTTTCGCGGGCATGGCGATGGTGAGAGTGTGCCCGCTCGTGTGGTTCGACAGGCTCACCACGAACGGGCATGAACGGGAGGCGGTGGGATTGCGTTTGCGCTGCGGCGTCCTGCGCCCTACAATACCCTCATGGCGGCGGACATTCACCCCGATACGGCAAATGGGCCTCGCCTGTTTGCAGAGGGTGACCCCGCTCTACTGGTGGACAGGCGCGGCAGGCGGTATCTGCTCTCGCTGTCGCCGGATAAGTCATACCACACCCACATGGGGGTGGTAGCCCACAACGACCTGATTGGCCGGGCGACGGGAGCCCGGCTGTACACCACCACCGGCCACATGCTGCTGGCCTTCTCCCCCACCCTGGGCGACTACGTCCAGGAGATGCCACACTCCACCCAGGTGATATACGCCAAGGACCTGGGCGCAATACTACTGTACGGAGACATCTTCCCCGGCGCCACAGTCCTGGAGGCCGGCCTGGGGTCGGGAGCCCTGACCATGGCCCTTCTGCGAGCGGTAGGGGGGAGGGGCAGGGTCATCTCCTTTGAGATGAGACCGGAGTTGGTGGAGAAGGCTCGAAAAAACATCAAGACCATAGTCCCGGACACGGCCAACCTGGAGATACAGGTTAGAGACGTCTACCAGGGCTTGGACCAGACCGTTCTGGACCGGATCGTACTGGACATTCCTGAACCCTGGCGCGTAGTCCCGGAGGCCGCCAGAGCGCTGGCTCCCGGGGGAATCTTCCTCAGCTACCTTCCCACCATTCTTCAGGTACACCAGCTTCACGAGGCGCTGGCGGACGACCCACACTTTGAGCTGATGGAGGCTGTGGAGCTGCTGGCCCGGCCTTGGTCGGTTACCCATCGCAGCGTGAGGCCGGAGCATCGTATGATAGGCCACACCGGCTTCATCACCACCGCGCGAAAATGCGACCCAAAGCAGGCCGCGTCGGAAGAGGAGAGCGACCCGCCGGTTGACTGACGGTCCGGACAACTCGCTTAAGGAGGTTGAGGATGGACAGAGAGAGCGCATGGGCGCTGGTTGAGGAGTACGCCAAGTCTGAGAGGCTGTTGAGGCACTGCATAGCCGTTGAGGCGGCCATGAGAGCCTACGCCCGCAAGGCCGGCGAGGACGAGGAGCTTTGGGGGATTACAGGTATGCTTCACGACTTCGATTGGGACGCCTGTCCCTCAGACGACCAGCACCCCCAGTTTGGAGCCGGAATCCTTGAGGAGCGCGGCTACCCGGAGGCGATAGTCCGCGCCGTCCTCTCACACGGCAACCACACAGGCATCTCCCGGGACAGCCTCATGGAAAAAGCCCTGTTCGCCCTGGACGAGCTTTCAGGGTTTGTAACGGCGGTGGCCCTGGTGCGGCCCAGCAAGAGCCTGTCGGACACCGACTCCCGCGCAGTGCGCCGGAAGATGAAGGACAAGGCCTTTGCCCGCAACGTCAGCAGGGATGACATGGTCCAGGGCGCCGAGGACCTGGGGGTAGACCTAGATGAGCTTATCGAGTTCGTGGTGGAGTCCCTGAAGCCTGTGGCAGGTCGTCTTGGCCTAAGCTCCAACCCGTAGAGAAGGCGCAATCGCTATACGGCCGCGGCGAACCTGGGCGTCCAGGAGACACGCGCCGGGAGTAAAGCTGCGAGGCCGGTCGGCTCAGACCGTAGCGTTTCGCGGCGGTTTGTTACGGGTGCGCAGGCAGCGCGTGCACAGGGATACCCTACGGAGGTTGCCCCCAAGGTCAATGGTGGCCCGTTGGATGTTGGGCATGAAACGGGTCTTTGTCCGCCGCTTGGAGTGACTCACGTTGTTCCCTGAGTGGCCTGCCTTGCCACACAACTCACACTTGGCCATTTCTCTTCTCTCACCCCGCGAATACGCTGCTCAGACATCATCCACCGCTGGAGTCCGGCGCATCCGCCACTTTGACGTATGCCTGTGGATTAAGTACAATTCAGGGACTTAGACTACCAGATGGCGGTTACTTTGGCAATGCCCAGGGCCGCCGCGCGAACCACTGCGTGGCAGCTTCGCCATATGGGGAGAGATGCGGGGGCTACTATGTTCTCTCTGGACGCCGTTGAACTGCGGCGTATCCTCCTGCACGGTCGCATGGCCCTTGAAGCCAAGGTTGAAGCCGTCAACGCTCTAAACGTCTTCCCCGTTCCGGACGGAGATACGGGCACCAACATGCTATTGACCATGAAGGCGCTGGAGGAGGCTACGGCCAAGGCTGTGGACGTCCCCGCTTCGCAGCTCATGTCCACTATGGCAATGGGCGCCCTCCTGGGATCCCGTGGGAACAGCGGGGTGATCCTGGCCCAGTTCTTCCAGGGGATCGCCAGGGGATTGGGCGACAGAGACAGCTTCGACTGCCAGGCGATAGCTACGGCGATGTCGGAAGCCGCCTCAGCAGCTTATAGAGCGGTGGGTAACCCGGTGGAGGGTACCATGCTCACCGTCATTCGAGAGGTCGCCGAGGCATCCCAGGCAAAGGCGGCCGTGAGCAACGACGTCCTGGAGCTGTGGGAGGCCATATGCGCGGCGGCCAAGGACTCGGTAGCTAGGACTCCCTCCCTTCTCCCCGTATTGCACGAGGCGGGAGTGGTAGACGCCGGAGGACAGGGGCTGTCCATTCTGCTGGAGGGAGCGCTCAAGGGGCTTCTAGGAGAGGACATCGAGGGGATTGAGCTTACCGCTCCGGAGATGGAACCGGCGCAACGCGGCGTCAGAGAGACGTTTATCGCGGCCACCGAAGAGGAGCTCTATGGCTACTGCACCCAGTTCCTCATACAGGGAGAGGCGCTGGACGCCGAAGCCCTGAGAGAAGAGATGCAGTCGCTGGCTACCTCAACCGTTGTCATCGGCGGGGACACCGTGGCAAAGGTGCATGTCCACGCACGGGACCCCGGCCCTGTACTCAGCTACGCCGTAGCGCTGGGCACACTCTCCCAGGTGAGCATTGTTAACATGGATGAGCAGCATCAGGAGTTCGTGGAGGCCCGGCGCAGTGAGCGGAAGCTCCAGCCTGTTGGTGTGCTGGCGGTGGTCTCCGGCCAGGGTTTCGCGGATATATTCCTGGACTCCGGCGCCTCCGCCGTCCTGCCGGGGGGAGACACCATGAACCCCAGCGCCCAGGAAGTCCTGGACGCCGCCGGTGGCATCGCCGCCGAGCGGATCATCGTCCTACCCAACAACCCCAACATAACGCCGGTGGCGGAACAGGCGTCCTCTCTATCCCCCACGCCCATGACCGTCATCCAGTCCGGGACAATCCCACAGGGGGTCGCCGCGCTCCTCGCATTCAACCCGCAGCAGGACTTTGAGGCCAACGTGGAGGCCATGACCCAGGCCGTCTCCGGCGTAATCTCCGGGGCGGTATGCGTAGCGCAGCGAGCCGCGGAGGTTGGGGGCGTGAAGGTAGCCGAGGGCCAACCAATGGGACTCCTGGAGAGGCAGTTGGTGGCGGCAGGGGATAGCTGCATCGGTGTGCTGCTTGATCTGGTGGGCAGGATCGATCCCCAGGACGGGGCGCTGGCCACCATTTACTGGGGCGCCGACACCCGGGAGGCCGATGCGTTGGAGGCGGCCGATGCGGTCCGGTCCGGTTTCTCAGGCGTGGAGGTGGAGCTGGCCTTTGGAGGGCAGCCCCACTACGATTACATAATATCCGTGGAGTGAGGAGCAAACCCCATGCCCGTTAAGGTTGTCACCGACAGCACCGCTGACCTGCCCTCCGCTCTGGCGAAGGAGTTGGGAATAACCGTAGTCCCCCTCAATGTACACTTCGGCACAGAGGTGTACCGGGACGGCGTGGAGATCTTCCCTGACGAGTTCTACCGGAGACTGGTAAGCAGCCCTCGCCTTCCAACCACGTCCCAACCTACTGTGGGGGACTTTCTGCGGTCGTACCAGGAGCTGAGCCAGGACACTGACGAGATCCTGTCCGTCCACATCTCAGCCAAGCTGAGCGGGACCATGAACTCGGCCGTCCAGGCCAGGGAGCAGTTCCAGGGAGACTGTCGTATAGAGATAATGGACTCACTGCAAGGCTCCCTTGGGTTGGGCATGGCAGCCATAGCGGCCGGGCGGGCGGCCCAGCGGGGAGCCGGACTGGACGAGGTCGTTGAGGAGACACGCCGCGCTATTCCCCAAATCCGGTTTTTCGGCCTGGTGGACACACTGAAGTACCTGGAGAAGGGCGGGCGAATAGGGAAGGCTCAGGCCTTCGCGGGGTCTCTACTCCAGATCAAGCCCATTCTGACCACTATGGACGGAGTGGTCCATCCCCTGGAGCGGGCGCGGTCCAGGGCCAAGGGCATCGAGCGTCTCTGCCAACTGGCGCAGGAGCACATGCCGGTTGATGACCTGGCCGTGGCGTACAGCACCACTCCAGACGAGGCGCAAGCCCTGGCCCAGCGCCTGAAGCCCCTTCTGCCCGGAGGAGAGGTCTTTGTCAGCCAGGTGGGGCCGGTGGTAGGGACGTATCTGGGTCCTGGAATACTGGCGATCGCCTTGAGAATGCAGGGAGCGGGGAGTACCTAGCGATCCTGCGAGACCCCTGCAAAACGGTGGCGGCGCGCGTACTTGTACGGGGGGCTTCTTCTCGACTCAAGAGACCCTTGCAGCAACCACCTGCCAAGACCACAAATCCCTTCCACCGCAGACGGGTGAGCGTGGAAGAAGCCGACCCATCATAGCCGCTTGCGATACCCGGAAATGCTCCACCCTGAACTGAACACACTGAGGAAGATACTCTCACTGGAGAGACAGAAGGGCTACGCGGATACCGCGGTGGTCGGTGGCCTGGACCGCTTTCTGGCCGGACGACTGGAGAGGCTGCCGGACGACCCACCCATAAGGCTCCCACCGCAGGGCTACGCCTCCATAACCGGCGCCCAGAGGCGGAGATGGGTAGAGGATACCCTGAAGCTGTTGGACGCAGGGCAGGAACCCAACACAAAGGCCGACGCCCCGGCTCCCAGGCGGACGGCTGCCGCATCGCGTCGGAGGGAGCCGGACCAAAGCCACACCCTTGCCTCTCCCGTAGCGGTCCTGCCGCGGGCCACCCCGGCGCTGGTCGGCAGGCTGAAGCGCCTGGGAGTGAGCGACATACGAGACCTGCTGTACCTCTTCCCTCGCCGGCACAACGACTTCGGAAGCCTCCGCAAGGTCTCCAGCCTGGAGGTGGACACAGAGCAGACGGTGATGGTCAACGTGTGGGAGGCCAGGGAGACGCTCCTGGGAGGCCATAGAAAATCTACCGAAGCGGTGGTGGGGGATGAGACCGGAAATATACGCGTCGTCTGGTTCAACCAGCCCTACCTCGCCAGGCGGTTCAGGCCGGGGACGCGTCTCGTGCTCAGCGGAAGGGTGAGCGTCTTCAGGGACGCAAGGGTGATGGAGTCCCCCGAGTACGAGGAAGTTCAGGACGACGGGGAAGACTTGATACACACCGGTCGCCTGGTTCCCATATACCCTCTGACAGAGGGCCTTACGCCCCGGACCGTTCGCCGCCTGGTCAAGGGAGCCCTGGACAGCTGGGCCTCCCGCATCCCGGACCCCCTGCCGGAGGCCGTGCGCCGGCGTACCGGCTTGCTGGATCTCCCGCAAGCCGTCTACCAGGCCCACTATCCACAGGACTGGGAGGGCAAGGATTCAGCCAGACGGAGGCTTGCCTTTGACGAGCTGTTTATGATGCAGCTATACGTGTTCTCTCGCCGCAGGGAGTGGCGGGAAGCCGGGGGGGCTCCTCCGATGAGCAGAAACCAGGACGTGCTGAACGCCATACTCTCTCTCCTTCCGTTCGCGCTTACGAATGCCCAGAGCAAGGCGTTGGACGAAATTTTAGGGGACATGGAGAAGGAGCGGCCCATGAGCCGCCTGCTCCAGGGGGACGTGGGCAGCGGCAAGACCGTGGTGGCCCTGGCAGCCCTCCTCTCCACCGTGTCCAACGACTACCAGGGCGCGTTCATGGCGCCCACGGAGGTCCTGGCTCAGCAGCACTTCAACAGCATATCCCGCCTTCTGGAGGGGCTGCCCAGGCCGGAAAACCATGAGACCTGGTTCACGTTCCGGCTGGACCCCTTTCCGCGCCCCGTCTCCCTGGGCATCCTTATAGGTAGCCACAGCAGGAAGCAGAAGAAGGAGACGCAGGAGATGATGTCCAAGGGTGGCCTGGACATGGTGATAGGGACTCATGCCCTTCTACAGCAGGGGGTGGATCTCCCCGGCCTGGGCCTGGCGGTGGTGGACGAGCAGCACCGCTTTGGAGTGATGCAGCGGGCCGGGCTGCGTCAGAAGGGAGAAGCGCCCCACCTGCTGGTCATGTCCGCCACGCCCATACCGCGCTCCCTGGCGCTCACCCTGTACGGCGACCTGGACCTGTCCGTGCTGGACGAGCTGCCGCCGGGACGCCAGGCGATCCAGACCAGGAAGGTCCCCTCAGACCGTCGCCGGGACGCCTACGAGTTCCTTCGCCGCCAGGTGAGCCAGGGACGCCAGGCCTTTGTCGTCTGCCCGCTCATCGAGGAGTCGGAGGCGCTGCAGACCAGGGCCGCCACAACCGAGTTCCATCGCCTGTCGACGGAGGTGTTCCCGGAGCTGTCCCTGGGGCTGCTGCACGGCCGTCTGCCGTTCAGGGAAAAGCAGGAGGTCATGGCCGGCTTCCAGCGCGGCGAGCTGGATATTCTGGTGTCAACGCCGGTGATTGAGGTGGGGATCGACAACCAGAACGCCACCGTCATCCTCATAGACGGGGCCGACAGATTCGGCCTGGCGCAACTCCACCAGTTCCGCGGCCGGGTGGGCCGCGGCGAGCATCCAAGCTACTGTCTTCTGATGTCCGACTTCCCGTCGCCGGAGGCCAGGGAACGCCTGGAGGTCATGGAGCGAATGAGCGACGGCTTCGCCGTGGCCGAGGAGGACCTGCGGTTCCGAGGCCCCGGGGACTACTTCGGAACACGGCAGAGCGGCCTGCCGGACCTGCGCATGGCCCGCCTCTCCGACCAGGACATACTGGCGCTGGCGCGTCAAGAGGCATCGGCCCTCCTGACGGAGGACCCCAACCTGGAACTGCCCCAGCATCAAGCCCTGGCGGAGGGTCTGGCCCGGTTCGCCGGCTCTTCTCAGGAGGAGATCAGCTAGTTCTGTCCGCCTTCCGACCCGCGCTGGGCTGCCGAGCTCACAAAGGACTGGAGCATGCTGGTGAACTCCATAGGGAATATGAACTTGGTGGCAGGGCTGCCTCCCAGATCCTTCAGGGTTTCAAAGTACTGGAGGCTCATTGTCCGGGCGTCTGCGCCCTGCGCCACGTTGTTTATCCTGTCCAACGCCGTGCTGAAACCGTCCGCCCTCAGGATGGCCGCCTGCTGGTCCCCCTCGGCGGTCAGTATCTCCGACTGTCTGGACCCCTCCGCCTTCAGGATGGACGCCTGCTTCTCGCCCTCCGCCCGGTTGATGGCCGCCTGGCGGGAGCCCTCGGACTCGGTGATCTCCGCGGTCTTTATGGCCGCGGCGGACTTCTCGCGCTCCATCGCAGCCTTGACCCCCGGCGGCGGATCTATCTCGTTGATCTCCACCTGGCTCACCTTGATGCCCCAGCGCCCCGTAACCTCGTCCATCCTCACCTGGAGCTGGTCCCTGATCTTCTCCCTCTCAGAAAGCGCCTCGGACAGGCTTGTAGACCCTATTACCGCCCTGAGGGTGGCAAATGAGAGGTTGATGGTGGCTACCCGGTAGCTCTCGATCTCCATGACGGACTTGCGCACCTCGTCGCCATCCGGCAGGACCCTATAGTAGATGACGAAGTCCATGTCCACTACCACGTTGTCTGAGGTTATGTACTTCTGTGTCGGCACCCTGTCTACCTGCTCCCGCAGGTCAACCTTGTAGGGTTGGTCCATGAAGGGCACGATCACCCTGAGGCCCGGCCCGCGTACATTCATAAACTTGCCCCACCTCAGCACCACCATGCGTTCATACTGTTTGACAACTCGCCAGAATACCATGTGACCTCCTTTATCATTCCAGTCTTGATACCCTAAGAATCAGCCCGTCAAGGCCAACCACCTCCACCTTCTCACCGGCGCCAATCACCCCGCCATCGGCGACGACGGCGCTCCACAACTCGCTGGTCAGGCGCACCGTGCCCTTTGGAGCCAGGTCCGAGACCACCGTCCCCGTCTGTCCCATCACCACCTCAGCCGTGGAGTCGCCTTCGTTCTGCCTCCCCCTGACCATAGTCGCCAGGACCCAGCCTCCACCGCCCAGCAGCAGGGCAGCCATAAGCAGCAACACCCATAGGTTCACTCCTACCGACGGCATGGTGGGAGACGGAGCGCCAAAGCGGTTGAACAGCAGCAACCCACCTATTATAAAGCTTATTATAGCCCCTGCGCCCAAAATTCCAAAGCCCGCCGCCTGGACCTCCATGAACAGCAGCGCCATTGCCAGAATGATGAAGGCAACCCCCGCCCAGTTCACCGGCAGGTTGCCCATGGCCAGGAAGGCCAGAAGCAGGCATATGACGCCCACGACTCCAGGTACTACCAGCCCCGGATTGAACAGCTCAATCATGATGCCCAGCCCGCCAACGGTGAGCAGGATGAAGGAGATGTTGGGGTCTGACAACACCAGCAGGAACCGCTCCACAAAGCTCATGTCTATCCTGCGCACGTCCAGCCCCAGGGTGGCCAGAGTGGCGGCGCCCGCGGCAGTCTCAACTGTCCTGCCGTCCAGGAGTTCCAGCATCTCCTCCACGTCCTCAGCTATGAAGTCCACCACGTTGAGGTCAACCGCTTCCTGCGACGTGTAGGCTTTGGCTTCCAGCACGGTTGCCTCCAGCGCTTCAACGTTTCTGCCCCGCTTGGTGGCGATGTCCCGGAGGAGCGCGGCCGCGTCCTCCATAGCCTTGCTCTTGATGGTCTCCGGCAGCTCCGCGCCACCGGCGCCAACGGGGCTGGCGGCGCCGATGTTCGTCCCCGGGGCCATGACCGCAACGTTGGCCGCAGCGGTTATGAAGGTGCCGGCGGAAGCGGCGTGAGCGCCGCCGGGCGCAACGTAGACCACCGATGGAACATCCGCTTCCAGTAGGGCGGTCACCATGTCCCTGGTGGAGGACAGGAATCCTCCGGGAGTATCCAACTGGACTATGATAAGCTCGGCCCCGTCCTCCTCTGCGCTGTCCACGGCCCTGTCCAGAAAGCCGGCTGTGGTGGAGTTTATGACATCGTTGATCTCAATGAAGACGGCGTGGCTGCCCTGGCCAAGGGCAACCCCCGCCAACCCGCCCAGTAACGCCAGGGCCGACAGCCCCAGGACGATTGGGCGCAGCAACGCCTTGGACGAGAGCGAAACAGCTCGCATTTCCCAGGCAACCTCCAGGTTCCATCATCCCCCCGCGGGCGCCTGTTGTCAATCTTGACCCGTCCGCTGCTGCGCCGGTTGGTACACCAGCCTCACTACACCGTCCGCAAACGCGTGGGAGTCCACAAGGTCCAGCCGCGTAGCGGCGTGGTTTTCCACAAACAGGGGGGATGCCCGCGCCCAGCAGCAGAGGCATCACGTAGACCTCGTACGTGTCCACGGCGTCAAGCTCGCGGAAGGCCCCAATGCTCTTTGGCCCGCCAAGGAGCCAGACGTCGCCCTGCAAGGCCATACCTCTGAGACGCTCAACGAGCTTTGCAGCGCCTTCTCGCCAGGCGACGGTCAGCGGGGGAGGGTAGTCTATGGGCCGCGAGGTGAGCACGTAGGCGCTGCGGCCCTCATACGGCCAGGGGCCGAAGCCCAGGACCTGGTCGAAGGTTGCGCGGCCAATTACGATAGCGTCTATCTGCCGGATGAAGCGGTCGTAGTCGTAGCCTTCCGGGTGGTGGAATGCGTCCAGCCACTTGACGCCTCCGTCGGCGGCCGCGACGAAGCCGTCAACGCTTGATGCAATGTATACGCGGAACTTCATGGGAGATGCCTCCCAAAAAGCGCTATTCTCAACATGTGTTGGCAATTGGCGACGCTGGCTGGAGCGCCACGCCATTCCTGCGGAAGCAGGAATCCAGGTATCCCGTGTTACCGCATGATAGACCCCTGCTTTCGCAGGGGTGGTCTGGTAGCTGACCCTGCGGTCGCGACGAAGCCGTCAACGCTTGATGCAATGTATACGCGGAACTTCATGGGAGATGCCTCCCAAAAAGCGCTATCGCTTGGTGTACTGTGGCGCTCTCCTGGCCCGCTTGAGGCCGTACTTCTTGCTCTCCTTGATCCTTGAGTCCCTGGTAAGGAAGCCGCGCTGCTTGAGCGCCGGCCTGAGACTGATGTCAAAAAGCAGCAGAGCGCGGGCGATGCCGTGACGCAGGGCGCCGGCCTGGCTGGACACACCCCCTCCGTGGAGCTTGACCACCGTGTTGAACTTGCCCTGACTTTCGGTCACCTTCATAGGCTCCAGGATTGTGGCCTGCCACGCCTCCAGTGGGAAGGCGTCTTCCAGCGACTTGTTGTTTATGCTGAACTCCCCGCGGCCAAGGTACAGCCTGACCTGGGCCACCGAGGTCTTTCTCTTTCCTGTTCCATAGTAGTAGTGTTGCTCAGTCATCAGTTCTCCACCTTCTCATTTTCGGCGGGCTCCCCGGACGCGCCTTCCCCAGTGGGCTGCTCGCTTGCCTCAGCCTCAGCCTGGGTTGGCTCCTCGACTACCTCATCGATGGGCTGCTCGACTGCCTCAGGCGTGGTTGGCCTCTCCGTCTTCGCCGGCTCAGCCACAACTTCATCGCGTGACATGTCACTTATCTGGGCCCCGTGTGGGTGGGAGTCTTCCGCATAAATCTTGAGCCGCCGCAGCATCTGCCTGCCCAGGACGGTCTTGGGCAGCATCCCGCGAACGGCCTCGCGGATGATACGGTCCGGATAGTTCGCCTGCATCTTGGACATGGGCGTCTCCCGCAGAGCGCCCGGATAGTGGCTGTGGCTGCGGTAGATCTTCTGGTCAAGTTTGTTGCCCGTCACCTTTATCCTGGAGGCGTTGACCACTATGACGAAGTCGCCCGTCAGGACGTGTGGAGCGTACATAGCCTTGTGCTTCCCCTGCAGCAGAACGCTCACCTCTGTCGCCAAACGACCCAGGATCTTGTCCGAAGCGTCGAACACGTGCCACCGAGGCTCAACGTGGGACGGCTTTGTTGAGTACGTTTTCATTGCCTTCATATGGCTCCAATCTCCAGGAGCGCCTGCTCCTGCGCGTCCATCGCGTCCTCCGACCGGAACAGGTGAGTGGGGTAGTTCACCCGGAGCAGTGAAAGTCCCGCTGCCGGAAGCGCCCTCTCGGCGGCTCCGTGCTTGCCGCTTTCGGCCAGCTCCCTGAACTCGTGCAGGTCCAGCCTGCCCAGCCCTACCTCCAGCAAAGCCCCCGCCGTGCGGCGCACCTGCTGGTGTAGAAAGCCGTTGGCCTCCATGTCCAGGATTACCAGGCCCGCTACCTTGCCGACGGAGCATCTGAATACAGTCCGCCTTGTGTTGTCCAATCCGTTGGAAAGAGCGCCGGCAAAGGGCGCAAAATCCCTTTCGCCCTCCAGGAGTTGGGCCGCCGCATGCATGGCGTCCGTGTCCAACGGCTGCCTGACGTGGTGGACAAAGCCCCTGAGAAGCGGCGAGGGCGTGGCCCTGTTGAGTATCTTGTAGCGATACTCCCTGCTGGCGGCCCACCTTCGCGGATCGAAGTCCTGGGAGACCTCTACGACCTCCCTTATCGAGATGTCATGGGGTAGATAGTGGTTGAGGGCTTGGAGGAATACCCCTTCAGCATGGGGGGAGCGGGTATCGAAAGCCACGACCTGTCCCTGGGCATGAACGCCGGCGTCCGTGCGGCCTGCTCCCTTGACGCGCAGGCGCTCGCCGGTGAGGATATGTATAACCTCCTCCAGCGTCTCCTGAATGGACATGGCGTTGCTCTGGGCCTGAAAGCCGTGGTATGCGCCGCCGTCGTACTCGACCAACATAGCAAGCCGACGTGGACCCTCCGGCGCGGAGCCCATACCATCCCTGCCTTGAGTTGTCACTGGATCAGCTCCAGAAGAGCCATTGAGGCGCCGTCGCCTTTCCTTCGATCCATTCTCATAACCCTGGTGTAGCCGCCTGCTCTGTCGGCGTACCGCTGGGCCAGCTCATCGAACACCCTCCTCACCATTCTCTCGTCGGTCACGAAGGCCAGCGCCTGGCGCCGGTGGCTCAGAGACCCCTTCTTGCCCAGGGTAATCACCTTCTCCACCATGCCCTGCAACTCTTTAGCCTTGGCCTCAGTGGTGCGGATCCGCCCGTGGCGGATGAGGTCCGTGACCTGGGTTCGGTACATCAACATACGCTGATTCGTGGGTCGGCTGAACTTGCGGCCTGACACGCCGTGTCTCATAGCCCCTCCACCGTGGCGGCCTCCACTGCGGCTGCGTCGTCGTCACCCTCAGGGGAGTCGTCCTGCCCCTCTGGGCCGTCGCCCTGTTCTACGCTGTCGGTCAGGTATCCAAGCTCCCTGAGCCTGGCGTACAGCTCATCAAGGGACTTGGAGCCGAAGTTCCGTATCTTCAGGAGCTCCGCTTCATCCGTCCCCAGTATCTGGCCCACCTTGTTGATGTTGCTCCTCTTGAGACAGTTGAGGATGCGAGAGGAGAGGTCCAGCTTCTCTATGGGAGTGTTGTACTGCTCCATTGGGATGGTTGCGGTGAAAGACGGCCTCTCTGCGGTGCCCTCTCCGGCCTTGTCCGCGTTGGCGAACAGGAAGAACTGCTCCAGAAGAAGCTCTGCGCCCTTCTTCACGGCCTCCACGGGGCTGACCGTGCCATCGGTCCAGACGTCCATGATCAGCCGCTCGTAGTTGGTTATCTGTCCCACGCGGGTGCTTTCCACAATGTAGTTCACCTTGCGAACGGGGCTGAAAATGGCATCCACTGGGAGGACGCCTATGGGCAGGCCTTCTGTATGGCCGGCCGGCACGTATCCCTTTCCCTGCTCCACGTTGAACTCCACCGAAAGCTGTCCATCGGAGGACTCAATGTTGGCCAGCTCCACCTCAGGGTTGACTATCTCAAAGTCCGATGAGACGCTGATGTCCCCAGCCGTCACAACCCCTTCTCTGGCGAACTCCAGGCGCAGCTTCCCTGGCCTGTCCGCCAGTGACTTCAGCCGGACAGCCTTGATGTTGACCAGGAACTCGGCCACATCCTCCTTCATGTGGGGAATTGT
Source organism: Dehalococcoidia bacterium (assembly GCA_965263185.1). Taxonomy (GTDB): domain Bacteria; phylum Chloroflexota; class Dehalococcoidia; order Lucifugimonadales; family UBA2985; genus JAPPHY01. The sequence continues at coordinate 1,229,713 of OZ253588.1, forward strand.
GGAGAATTCGTGGAGTATGCCTTCTATCTTGACCCAAGTCACCGCAGTCCCCGGAATGGAGGTGAGAAGCGCCCTCCGCATGGGGTTCCCAAGCGTGACCCCATAGCCGGGCTCCAAGGGTTCCACGGCGAATTTGCCGTAGTTGCCCTGGGTCTCCAGTACCCGGATCTCCGGCTTTGGAGCCTCATCCAAAACCACTGCTGTTTGCACCATGTATGTATATCTCCTCCGCTATCTGGAGTAGTGCTCCACCACCAGCCTCACGTCTATCCCTGTATCCGTCTCCGAGGGCTCCGGGGCAGCCATCACGCGTCCGTCCATTCTCTCCGGGTCCAGGCTGAGCCACGTTGGCAGAGGCCGTCTGGGAATATCCTCCGCCATCTGGGCGTAGATACCGGTCTCCTTGCTGGACTCCTTCCAGGCCACCACGTCGTCCACCTTGACCCGGTAGGACGGGATGTCGACCTTGCGGCCGTTCACCATGATGTGCCCGTGCCGGACCAACTGCCTGGCCTGGCTCCTGGAATCGCCGAAGTTGAGACGGTACGCCACGTTGTCCAGTCGCTCCTCCAGGAGTTGAAGCAGGTGCAGGCCGGTCATGCCGGGAGTGCGTTGGGCCTCGTCGAAATACCTCCTGAACTGCTTTTCCAAAACCCCGTATATCTGGCGGGCCTTCTGCTTTTCCCTCAGCTGGGTCCCCCAGTCGGACGTGCGACGCCTCCTCATGGGCTGGCTTCCCGGGGGCTTCCTTCTCTTCTCAACGGCGCATCTGGGCGTGTAGCAACGCTCTCCCTTAAGGAACAGCTTCACCCCCGCACGACGGCAGAGCCTGCAAACGGCATCGGTATACCTGGCCATGCTATCTCCCTCTGAATTTCTTCTGCTCCCAACCGGAGCGCGTCTCTTTGCTCATTACGTAACCTGAGTGGGCGTTCAGCCCCACTATACCCGCCTGCTCTTTGGAGGTCTGCAACCGTTATGGGGTATGGGCGTTATGTCCCTTATGATTGTGATGTAGAGCCCGGCGCCCTGAAGAGAGCGTATGGCGACCTCACGGCCGGAGCCGGGGCCCTTTACGTATACCTCTACCTGCCTCAATCCATGCTCCATAGCCTTCCTGGCGGCGACCTCCCCCGCTCTTTGGGCAGAGAAGGCGGTGCCTTTTCTGGACCCCTTGAAGCCGGCGGTGCCTGAACTGCCCCAGGACAGGACGTTGCCGCTTGGGTCCGTAAGGCTAACGATAGTATTGTTGAAGGTGGACTGGATAAAGACCTTACCCTGAGGAACGAACTTCCTCTCCCGCCTTCTGGCCCTGGGTCTTCGTCTGGTTGTCATCCCCGCCTCCTTATCTCCTGGTTCCGGCGCGACGGCGTCCGGCCACGGTCTTGCGGACACCCCGCTTGGTTCTGGCGTTGGTCCTGGTGCGCTGGCCCCTTGCGGGCAGGCCGCGCCGATGGCGCAGTCCGCGATAGGAGCCTATGTCAATGAGCCTGCGAATGTTGCCGTTCACCTCTCTGCGCAGGTCTCCCTCCACCTTGTGGTCGTGGTCTATGGTCTCGCGAATACGGGTCAGTTCCTCTTCGCTCAGGTCCCTGACCCTGGGGTTGCCATCCACGCCGGCCTTTGTCACCACGTCTTTGGCGATCATGGGGCCAATGCCGTAAATGCGGCGCAGGGAATAGTCCAGCCGCTGCCCGTCGGGTATGTCTATGCCGGCGACTCTAGCCATATCCTGACCTCACTTCCTACCCTTGTCTCTGATGGTGTCTTGGATTCTCACAGATTACTCTCACTATTCTGTGTCTCCGGACCACCTTGCACTTTTCACATCTTGCTTTAACCGAGGCTTGAACCTTCATGTCACCTCCGTCACTTGAAGCGGTACGTGATCCGACCCCTGGTCAGATCATAAGGCGAGAGCTCCACCAGAACCCTATCTCCCGGCAGCACGCGGATAAAGTGAACCCTTATCTTGCCGGAGGCATGGGCCAGTATACGATGTCCGTTTGCCAGGTCCACCCAAAACACGGCGTTGGGCAGAGACTGGACCACCGTTCCTTCTACCTCTAATCCCGGTTTCTTAGGCATATGCTCTAGCAACCCGCTTTCGAGTTTGTGGACTTATTATAGCCGAGTCAGCACCTCCGCATCACCATCCGTGATGAGTAGGGTATTCTCGTAGTGAGCCGAAAGACTTCCGTCCGCGGTCACTACTGTCCAGTTGTCCTCCAAGACCCTGGTTTGCCAACCCCCGATGTTCACCATCGGCTCTATGGCTATCACCATGCCGCTTTTCAGCAGCGCTCCGGAGCCCGGCGGGCCAAAGTTGGGCACCTGCGGCTCTTCGTGCAGCGCCCTCCCTATTCCGTGGCCCACGTACTCCCGCACCACCGAGTAACCCTTCTCCTCTACAAAGGACTGTACGGCCCACGATATGTCTCCCACTCGGGCGCCGTTTGTGGCCGCGGCAATTCCTCTCTCAAGGGCTTCTCTGGTTACGTCTATCAGGTCCGCAACTGCGGGCGTGGTGGCTCCCACCCCCACCGTCACGGCGGAGTCGCCGTGAAACCCCTCCACAACCGCTCCCACGTCCATGCTCACAAGGTCGCCGTCACGGATGACCCTGTCCCCAGGTATCCCGTGGACTATCTCTTCGTTTATTGAGGCGCAGATGGTGCGCGGGAACCCCAGGTAGCCTTTGAAGGAGGGCTTTGCCCCCAATCTCCGTATCTCCTGGACGGCAATGTCATCCAGATCCGCGGTCTTCATGCCCGGCTCTATGGCCTTCACCAGCGCAGCGATAGCCGAAGCGACCACCTTTCCGGCCTGGCGCATGGACTCGATCTCTCTGGGGGACTTAAGGGTGATGCCCCTGTCCCTGGTTGCCGCACTCGCGAAGAGTGGCCCTTTCTCCATCTCTATCCTTCCATCTTATGCCACGGCGTTGAGAAGCAATTCCCTCACCGCTTCGATACTTCCCTCGCCGTCCACATCCACCAGCCCACCCTTATCGCTGTAATACCCTATGAGCGGGGCCGTCTGCTCCGCAAACACCCTGATACGCCGGCTTACCGCCTCGGAGGCATCGTCCTCCCTCTGATACAGCTCCCCTTCGCACTCATCGCACACGCCTTCCTGGCGTGGAACGGAATTCACCTCATGGTACGGCTTCTGGCACTGCCGGCAGATCCATCTACCTCCCAACCGCAGCACCAGCTCCTCCTCTGAGACGCTTATGTTCACAACCTTGTCTATGGCCTCTCCCTGCTTCTCCAGAGCCTTCTCCAAGGCTTGGGCTTGCTCCACAGTACGGGGAAAACCGTCCAGCACGTAGCCGCCCTGGGCATCGGGAAGTTTTATGCGCTCCTCTATCATCCCGATGATCAGCTCGTCCGGCACCAGCAGCCCCTGCTGCATGTATGACCGCGCCGTGTTCCCCAACTCCGTGTTTCGCTGCTGGTGGTCTCGCAGCAGGTCGCCGGAGGAGATATGGACTATACCCAGAGTGTCGGACATACTCTTGGCCTGAGTGCCCTTTCCCGCCCCCGGGGGTCCTAGAAGAACTATACGCATCGCTGTGCTCTCTCCCTACTTGATGAATCCTTCGTAGTTTCGCATGAGCAGCTGGGCCTCCAGCTGCCTCATGGTATCCAGAGCCACCCCAACCATGATGAGCAGGCTGATAGACGGGAGTTGAAGGGCGCGAATGTTCGTCGCCAGAGTGGCAATGAAGGGTATCACCGCCACAAGGCCCAGGAACAGGGCGCCTCCCCAGGTCACCCGTACAATTATGCGGTTCAAGTACTCTTCCGTAGAGCGGCCGGGCCGTATGCCTGGGATGAACCCACCGTTTCGTTGCAGGCTCTCCGCCAGGTTCTGTTGCTTGAAGACGATGAGGGCATAGAAGAATGTGAACGCCACCACCAGTATGAAGCTGAAGAAGTAGTAGAAGAACTTGGTGGGGTCGAACAGGCGTTGAACGAAGTCCGCCGCCTGGCTCATGAAGGAACTGCTTGCGGGGTTGATGAAGTAGCTTGCCACCACGCCCGGGAATATCATGATGGAGAAGGCGAATATCAGGGGTATCATTCCGGCTGAGTTCACCTTTATGGGGAGGTGAGTAGCGCCTCCCTGGCGGTACATCCGCCCGCCGCGGAAGACGGCCCGTCCGTACTGCACCGGAATACGCCGCTCCGCCTCTGTGAACATTACTATCAGGTACACCATCAGGACCCCAATGACCACCAGAAGCGCGAGGCCGGCAAAGTTGTCCCTTTCCAGGAACCCCTGGCCTATTATCTGGGGCAAGGTGGCGACTATGCCTGCAAATATGATGATGGAGATGCCGTTCCCAATGCCCTTCTCAGTTATCAGTTCCCCTATCCACACCAGGAATACTGACCCAGCCACCATTGTAATTATGATGGACAGGGTAGGGAGCAGCAGTTCGCCGGACGCGCCAATGCCCCCGATAGCCCCTCCCTGCTGGAGGAGCGTCAACTGGCCGAAGGCTTGAAGGGCGGCAATGGGCACCATCAGATAGTGGGTCAGCTGGTTTATCCTCTGGCGTCCCACTTCACCCTCTCGGCTAAGCTCCTTAAGCTGTGGGAACACGGGAACCATCAGCTGCATGATGATGGATGCCGTGATGTAGGGGAAAACGCCAAGCGCAACTACGCTCAGGCTCCTGAGCGCTCCTCCACTGAAGACATCCAGGAATCCGAAAAGGTCGTTCTGGCGGAAGAAGTCCGCAAGGGCCTGCCTGTCCACCCCGGGCACGGGCACCTGGGCCAGGAAACGGAAGACCACCAGCATGGCGAACACAAAGAGGAGCCTGGCCCTCAGCTCTGGCACCTTCATGGCCTCTATCACGGCCATGAGCAGCCTGGGCGGCCCGCTCTCTGATCTCGCTGCCTGACTCTGGCGTATCACTTTCGTATCTCCACTGCGATTCCCCCCGCTGCCTCTATCTTACGCCTGGCCTCCTCGGAGAACCTATGGGCGGTGATGGTGATGGCCCGGTCGATCTCGCCTCGGCCCAACACCTTTACGGGCAGGTTCAAGCCACGTATCAAACGGGCCTCCTTCAGGACCAGTGGAGTCACCTCCGACTCCTGGTCAAAGCGGGCGGCCAGCATATCCAGGTTGACGATGGCGTATTCCTGTCTGAAGATGTTCACAAAGCCCCGCTGGGTGGGCAGACGCTTCACCATGGGATTCTGTCCTCCCTCAAAGCTCGGTCGTACGCCGCCGCCTGAGCGGGCCTTCTGTCCCTTCAGGCCTCGGCCGGAGTACGTGCCCTGGCTGCTGTTGCCCCGTCCCACCCGCTTTCGCGAGCGGCGGGCTCCAATTGGCGCTCTAAGCTGGTCTAGTCTCATTCCTCTCCACGCTTTACCTGCACAAGATGCCTGACTTTGTGGACCATACCCATGATTACGGGCGAGTCCTCCCGCTCAACCTCATGGTTGAGCCGCTTGAGCCCCAAGGCTCGGACAACTCGGCCCTGCTCCTTGGGGTAGCCTATGGCGCTTTTCTTCCACGTTATGCGTATTTTGCTCAAGGTATCCTCTTGTCAATGTAGAACTGCTGCTGAATCCGGAACTATGAGTGGCTGCCGCCCTTCCTTTTGGCGATCTCCTGGGCAGGGTCCTTGAGTTTGGTCAACCCGTCTATGGTGGCCCTGACCACGTTTATGGCGTTGGCGCTTCCAATGGACTTCGTAAGAATATCGCGAATGCCGGCGGACTCCACCACCGCCCTAACCGCGCCACCCGCTATCACGCCCGTACCGGAGGCCGCGGGTTTGAGAAGAACGGAGGATGCGCAATGGCTTGCCATTATCTGATGGGGGATGGTGGTCCCCCTCAACGGCACAGTGACGAGGTTCTTCTTGGCTATGGTCACTCCTTTGCGCACGGCGTCCGGGACGGCGTAGGCCTTGCCCAGTCCCATCCCTACGTGGCCCTCGCCGTCGCCCACCACAACCATCACGCTGAATCCTCTGCGCCTTCCGCCCTTCACCACCTTGGTGACCCGTCTGATCTTCACAACCCTTTCCGTGAGTTGCGAGTCAGATGGTTCCGTTCTCCGCCGTTGTTCTGTCATTAGAACTCCAGTCCAGCCTCTCGGGCTGCGTCGGCAAATGCCTTGACCCGCCCGTGATACTTGTAGCCTCCCGTATCGAAAACCACCCGCTCAATTCCCCTCTCCATTGCCCTGCGAGCCAGCAGCGATCCCACCATGGTGGACACCTTGCCCTTGGGCTGGGAGTCCCTGCTCTCCCTTATCTCCGAGTCCAGGCTGGAGGCCGCCGCCAGGGTGACCCCCTGAGAGTCGTCTATAACCTGGGCGTAGATGTGGTTCAGACTCCTGAAAAGGGCCAAGCGCGGCCTTGAGGGAATCCCCTCTATCTTCCGTCTCGCACGCCTGTGGCGAATGAGACGCATAGCCCTGCTGTTTTTCACCTTGGCCATGGCTACGCCCTTCTCCCAGCAGATTTGCCCGGCTTGAGACGTACCCTCTCCCCGGAGAATCTTATTCCCTTGCCCGTATATGCGTTGGGGCGGCGGACCCTTCTAATGCGAGCCGCCACCTCTCCAACCACCTGCTTGTCCACGCCGTCCACGTGAATGCGGTTGTTGCCCTCCACCAGGAGCGTGGCGCCCGGCAGGGGAACAATCTCCACAGTGTGGCTGTATCCCACCTGAAGGACTATGTTCTCCCCGGACTGCTGAGCGCGATAGCCTGCGCCAACCAGTTCCAGGGTCCGCCGATAGCCCTGGCTCACGCCTATGACCATGTTGGCCAGGAGTGCGCCGGTGAGGCCGTGCAGGGCCCTGTGGTCCCTGCCATCGGTGGGCCTGGTCACTCTCAGCTCGTCTCCCTCCTGAAAAATGGAGAGGTCCGGGTTGAAGGAACGGGTCAGGGCGCCCCTGCTGCCCTTTACCACAACCGTGGCCCCGTCTATTTCAACCTGCACGTCAGATGGGACAGGTATTGGCTTTTTACCTATTCTGGACATATCTCTCTACCACAAGTAGCATATAAACTCTCCCCCAATCCCCCTGCGCCGGGCCTCCGACCCGGTCATAACGCCCTGGGACGTGGATATTATAGCCACGCCCATACCGCCGTAGATATGTGGTATCTCCTTGCTTCCAACGTATCTACGCAGTCCCGGCTTGCTCACGCGCTTCAGGCCGGAGATGGCTGACTCCTTCTTGTCTCTGTATTTCAGGCGGATTCGCAGGGTGCGCTGCGCCCCGCTGCGCAGGATCTCAAACTCGTCTATGAACCCCTCGCTCTTCATTATCCGCGCTAGGGCCAGCTTGGGGTTTGACCCTGGCGCTGATACGGTATCGTGGCGCACCGCAACGGCGTTCCTTATCCTGGTCAGCATGTCGGCTATGGGATCGGTTAAATTCATATGACTACCAACTGGCCTTCCTGATGCCCGTAATCTCCCCCCTCAGGGCAAGGGTACGGAAGCATATCCTGCAAAGTCCAAAGTGCCTTATGTAAGCCCGGGGACGGCCGCAGAGGTTACACCGGTTATGCGCCCTTACGGGGTACTTCTGGGGCTTTTTCCACTTGGCTATCTGGGATGTCTTTGCCAATTAAATCTCCCTCAATCTACCCTACGGAACGGTATTTCACGGAAGTGTATTCCACAGTCGTGACCTCTAAGCATTGCCGTCACCGCCAACTCCCGCCGCATCGCGGGTGAACGGCATACCCATGAGGTCCAGCAAGCGCATGGCTTCCCGGTCGGTGGAGGCCGTGGTGATAATCGACACCTGAAGGCTACGCACGCGGTCTATCTGGCCGTAGTCTATCTCAGGGAAGATCACCTGCTCCCGGATGCCAAGGGAGTAGTTGCCGCGCCCGTCAAAGGCACTCCGGGACACCCCGCGGAAGTCTCGAATACGGGGCAGCGCCGCGTTCACCAGCCTGTCCATGAACTCGTACATGCGATTGCCTCTTAGGGTCACCGCCGTGCCTATTGGATCGCCTTCTCTCAGCTTGAACCCCGCTATAGACCTCCTGGCTCGCGTGATAATCGGCTTCTGGCCGGTTATGAGAGTCAGGTCACGGGTGGTGTTCTCCATAGCGCGCGGGTTGGTCTTGGACTCTCCCAACCCCACGTTGATGACCACCTTCTCTATTTTTGGTATCTGCATGACGTTCCGATAGCCGAACTCCTCTTGCAACGCCCCCTTGACCCGCGAGCGGTACTGGTCCAGCAGGCGCGGGACCCTCACAGCCTCAACGGGCGTCTCCTCCGGCGGCGCTTCCACAGCGGCCGGCGCTTCGGACGCAGCGGCGTCTCCCGCGGGGGCATCAGCGGCGCGGGGCCGCCTGGCGCGCGGCCTTCGGGCCGGCGGGGCCTCGGCTGGGGTGGCCTCCGTAGCAGCAACAGGCGCTTCGGACGCAGCGGCGTCTCCCGCAGGGGCCTCAGCAGCGGCGCGGGGCCGCCTGGCGCGCGGCGTTCTGGCTGGCGGAGCCTCGGTCGCGGGAGCCTCCGCGGCTTCCACAGCTGCGGACGCAACTGCGTCTTCCGCGGGGGCCTCAGCGGCGCGGGCGCGTCTGGCGCGCGGCCTTCTGGCCGGCGGAGCCTCGGTTGCGGGAGCTTCTACGGCCTCCGCAGCTTCGGGCGCAACGGCTTCTTCCGAGGGAGCCTCCGTGGCTCCGGTCTCTTCTAGTCTATCACTTCCCGGCATGAACTACACACCCTAACCTTCTTGGAGTCTTCCAGAAACTTGTGGCTTACCCGCACCGGGCGATTGCAGTGGTCGCAAACCAGCATTACCTTTGACATGTGGAAAGGGGCCTCCTGCTGGACTATCCCCGCCTGGCGCACGTCCGGGCGAGAGCGGACGTGTCTCTTGATTATGTTGGCTCCCTCCACCACAATCTTGTCCTCCCTTGGGAAGACGTACTGTACCTTGCCCCGTTTCCCCTTGTCCTTGCCCGCTATGACCTGGACCGTATCCTCTCGCTTGAACCTCACTACAGCACCTCCGGAGCCAGAGATACTATACGCATGAAGGCCTTGTCCCGCAACTCGCGGGCCACCGGGCCAAAGATGCGAGTGCCCCTGGGGTTCAGGCTTTCCGTGAGCACCACAGCGGCGTTCTCATCGAAACGGATGTAGGACCCGTCCGGGCGCCGATGGGGGGCCGCGGTACGGACGATAACCGCTCGCACGACCTCTCCCTTCTTCACGGCGGCGGCGGGCGCGGCCTCCTTGACCGAGGCCACTATGACATCGCCCACGCGGGCGTACCGCCTGCGCGTCCCTCCGGGGACGTTGATGCACATGATCACCTTGGCCCCGGAGTTATCGGCCACTGTCAAGCGGGAGTACACCTGGATCATTCCTCTTCCTCCTGGTCCTCGTTCCCCTGGTCTTCGCCCTCGGTCTCATCGTCTTCGTCAACGTCGTCCAACTCCACCTCGGAAAGCTCCCGGAGGCTGACCCCGGCAGCGGCGTCCCCGGCGGCAACGATACTCGTCACCCTCCAGCGCTTGGTCTTGGATAGAGGGCGCGTCTCCATGACATTCACCACGTCTCCCACCTTACACCCGTTGTCCTCGTCGTGGGCGTGAAGCTTGGTGACCCGCTTAACCGATTTGCCATACAGGGGATGGGTCTGGCGCCACTCGATGGCGACCACCACCGTCTTGTTCATCTTGTCGCTCACAACTCGACCCACCCGGGTCTTCCTGCGTCCTCTCAACATGCTCATCCCTCCGCTATTCCCCTCTGGCGCATCACCGTCTTAACCCTGGCTATGGACTTCCGCGCCTTTTTCAGCTCCTGGGGGCTGTTGAGCTGGCGCGTGCTCAGGCGAAAGCGGACGTTCATCAACTCTCTATAGGAGCTATTGAGCTCCGACGTGAGCTGTTCATCCGAAAGGGCCCTGATCTCCAGAATATCCACTTGCGTTTCCTCTACTCCTGTAGCTGCGCTTGGGCCGGCTGGCCGTCCGCCCGGCCTATCATGGCAGTGCTTACGGGCAGCTTCTGAGAGGCCAGCCGCAGGGCTTCCCGGGCCACCTCCTGCCCAATCCCGGACACCTCAAAGATGACTCGGCCGGGTTTGACAACCGCCACCCAGCGGTCCACGCTTCCCTTTCCGCTGCCCATGCGAGTCTCAGCGGGCTTGGAAGTAACCGGCTTATCCGGGAAAATGCGTATCCACACCTGTCCGCCCCGTCTGAAGTGGCGGGTTATGGCGCGGCGGGCGGCCTCTATTTGCCTGGCCGTGACCCAAGCGGTTGAGGTGGCCTTGAGACCATAGTCTCCAAAGTTCACCTCGTTGCCCACCTGGGCGCTGCCACGACGGCGGCCCCTATGCATTTTCCGGAACTTGGTTCTCTTCGGCTGCAACATCTTGTGTTTCCTCCTGCCCTCCCACGGTAACCTCTATCAGGCGCATCTCTTCAGCGTCTTCCTCCACCTCCACCTCCTTGGGCTCCGGCAGTATGTCTCCCATGTACACCCACACCTTAACGCCAATGCGACCCATAGCCGTGCGGGCTTCCGCCAAGCCATAGTCTATGTTGGCTCTAAGGGTATGGAGGGGCACGCGGCCCTGCATCACCTTCTCCCGGCGCGCTATCTCTATGCCGCCCAGCCTTCCGGAGCAGATGATCTTTATGCCAAGGGCGCCCGCCTGCATGGCCCTCCCCACCGCTTGGTGCATTGCCCGGCGGAACGCTATCCTGCGTCCCAACTGCTCTGCAATGCTCATGGCAACCAGTTTCGCGTCCAACTCCGGCTGGCGTATCTCCTGTACGTTCAGTCGAGCGCGTTTGTTCGATAACCCCTCAACGGCCTTCCGCACAGCCTCCACCCTCTGACCTCCGCGGCCGATTACAATGCCTGGCCTTGCGGAGTGAATGGTGACCGACAACTCCTGGGCGCCCCTTTCCAGCTCAACCTTGGATATGCCGGCCTCCGGAAGACGGGACATAATGGCTTGGCGTATCCGCAAATCCTCCTGGAGCAGCGAGCGATACTGCGAGGACTTGCCCGCATACCACCTGGCCTGCCAGTCCTTGATTATGCCCAGACGAAATCCCACGGGATGCGTCTTCTGGCCCATTACGCCACCTCCTCTTCCTCAACCAGCACCGTAATGTGGCTGGTGCGCTTCATAATCCGGCTGGCCCTGCCCCTTGACCTGGCCCTGAATCTGCGAAGAGTAGCCCCAGGGTCGGCGTAAATTGCGACTATCCTGAGGTCTCCCTGCGACATCAAATTGTTGTTCTCGGCGTTGTTGGCGGCGGACTTCACCACTTTGGCTACATGCCTGGCCGCAGGCGTAGGCAGAAAGCCCAGGATCTCCAGAGCCGCGTCCACCTTCCGACCCCGAACGGTCGAGAGCACTCTGCGCATCTTCTTTGGGGAGACGCCCACGTTCTTGGCAACAGCCTTTACTGCCATCCTGCTATCCTACCTTCTCACCTGGGTGGTGCGCTCGGACTTGGAGGAGTGGCCCCGAAAGGTCCTGGTAGCAGCGAACTCCCCCAGTCTATGGCCCACCATGTTCTCTGTAACAAAGATGGGGACGTGCCTGCGTCCGTCATGCACGGCGATGGTCAGGCCCACCATCTCCGGCATTATCATGGATGCCCTGGACCACGTCTTGATCACGGCCTTGACCCCGCTCCTCTGCAGGACCTCCACCTTCTTCATCAGCTTGGGGTGCACAAAAGGCCCTTTCTTTATGGATCTAGACATCCCGTATATCCTTTCCGGTCACCACGTCCTCTACTTCCTCCGCCTTACAATCATGCTGCTGTCCTTGCTGCGACGCCGAGTCCTGTACCCCAGGGCAGGCTTGCCCCAAGGGGTCTTGGGCCCCGGCATTCCTATTCCTGAGCGGCCTTCCCCGCCACCGTGGGGATGGTCGTTGGGGTTCATGGCAGAGCCCCTCACTTGCGGCCTGCGGCCTATGTGCCGCTTCCTGCCCGCTTTACCCAGCTTGATGTTCTTGTGGTCCATGTTGCCTACCTGGCCGATGGTGGCCATGCACTCCGGGTTCAACCGGCGCACCTCTCCGGAGGGCATACGCAGAAGCACGTGGCTTTCCTCTCTGGCAAGCACCTGGGCGGTCGCGCCCGCGCTCCTCACCAGTTGCCCCCCCCCTCCAGGCCGCATCTCCACGTTATGCACAGCGCTGCCCGACGGGATTAGCTTGAGGGGAAGCGCGTTGCCCACGCTTATCCCCGCATTCGGGCCGGCCTCAATGCTCGCTCCAACCGTTACCCCCTGGGGAGCCAGGTTGTAGCGTTTATCCCCATCGGCGTACTGTACCAGGGCAATGCGAGCAGAGCGGTTGGGGTCGTACTCTATGGCAACCACCTTGCCCGGCACCCCGGCCTTGTCCCGCTTGAAGTCTATGATCCTCAGCCTGCGCTTGGACCCGCCTCCCCGGTGCCGGACGGTCAACCGCCCCTGGCTGTTCCTTCCACCCTTCTTGCGCAGTGGGAGGAGCAGAGATTTCTCCGGCTTCTTCTTGGTTATCTCCTCAAAGGACGGTAGGACAACGCCCCGCCGGCCGGGAGAGGTTGGTTTTACGTTTCTCAGTGGCACTCTATGTACCCTCGAATATCTGAATCTTGTCGCCTGCCTGCAGGCTCACCACGGCCTTTTTCCAGGAAGGTCTCTGGGACACCCTTCGTCCAAACCGCTTTCTCTTACCCTTGACTGTGAGGATGTTGACATCGATCACATTGACGCTGAACGACCTCTCTACGGCCGCTCTGACCTGGGGCTTGTTGGCCCGCGAGTCCACCTCAAAGGCGTACTTGTTCTGCCCCTCCTGGAGGAAGGTGCTCTTCTCCGTTATCAGTGGTCTGCGAAGGACCTGGAATACGTGCATCGGCATATCTTCACTCCTCCCCTTGGCCCTGGTCGTCCCCATCCGTCCTCGACTCCGCTGTAGCCCACAGCTCCTCCGCTCGCCGCACCGCCTGGGCCGTCATAATGAGACGGTCATGTCGCAGCAGGTCCAGAGCGTTTATCTGAGGGGCCGGCAGGGTCTTCACGCGGCCGATGTTCCTGGCGGAGAGGATTACGTCCATCTGTGGGGCGGAAGTCACTATGAGGGCCGGAGTGGTTACTCCCAAGTCAGACAGCACCTTGAGCATGTCCTTGGTCTTGGGCTGTTGCAGCTGTAGCTCATTCACCACCAGCAGCTTCTCCTCGCGAGCCTTTTGAGAGAGGATGCAGCGTATGGCTCCCCTGTTCATCTTCTTGGGTATGCGCTGCGAAAAGTCCCTTGGGTGAGGCCCGAATACTATGCCGCCGCCTCTCCACTGGGGCGATCGATTGCTGCCCTGCCTGGCTCTGCCGGTGTGCTTCTGCCTCCAGGGCTTTGCGCCGCCGCCCGATACCATGCCGCGGGTCTTGGTGGACGCGGTGCCCTGCCTGGCATTGGCCATGTGGGATACCACCACCTGGTGCACCAACGCCTGGTTCATGGGGACGTCAAAGAGGCTTTCGCTCACCTCGATGGCGTCAACGGCTTGTCCGGAGGAGTCCAAAAGTGGAAGCTGCATCTTCTACGTACTCCTCCGAGATTCTTTTATCACCAACATTCCGTTCCTTGCCCCCGGAACGGACCCCCTTACCAGCAGGAGGTTGCGCTCCGAGTCCACCCGCACCACCTTGAGGTTGGAGGCGGTTACCCTGCGGTCTCCCATGTGCCCCGCCATTGGGGTGCCCTTGAAGACCCTCCCCGGCGACGTGCCGGCCCCAACAGAGCCGGGCGCCCTCCCGCGGTCCGACTGTCCGTGGGTCTTGGGGCCGCCGCTAAAGTTGTGGCGTTTCATGCCTCCGGCAAACCCCTTGCCCTTTGATGTGCCAGTTACGTCCACCAGGTCTCCGGCCTCGAAGGTCGTTGCGTCTATCTTCTGGCCTATCTGAGCATCGCCCAAGTCGTCCACCCTGAACTCACGCAGGTGTCTCACGGGGGTCACCCTCTTGAGATGGCCGGCCTCCGGCTTGTTGGGCTTCTTGGCCTCTTGATAGCCAACCTGTATCGCCTGGTAGCCGTGTCGTTGCTCGGTCTTCACCTGCGTAACCACGCAGGGGCCAACCTCAACCACGCTGACGGCCTCCACCGAGCCGTCCTCCAGGAAGACTCTAGTCATACCCTGTTTTCGTCCCAAAATACCCTTCATGCGTCTTACCAATAACCTAGGTCTTTATGGAGATGTCCACGCCCGCAGGCACACTGAGCCGGGTCAGGGCGTCGATGGTCTTTGAGCTGGGATCCAGAATATCTATGAGGCGCTTGTGAGAGCGCAGCTCGAAATGCTCGCGGGAGTCCTTGTCTATGTGGGGAGATCGAATGACGCAGAACCTCCTTATTGACGTGGGCAATGGCACAGGCCCGGCCACGCCCGCGCCCGTACGCTCCGCCGCCTCCACTATCTGGGTAGCGGAAACGTCCAGGACCTTGTGGTCAAATGCCCTTAGCACTATGCGGATTCTCTGCTGAGGCATATTCTCTACCTCAATTCCTTTACCAGTTCTTGGGCTACCCCCTGGGGGACCTCTTCATAGTGATCGAACTCCATGGACTGGCTGGCCCTTCCCTGGGTGAGAGAGCGCAGGGATGTTACGTATCCAAACGTCTCCGCCAACGGCACGTAGGTCCGCACGGTCTGCACGGTCTCCTGGCCTTCTAGGGTACGGATGCGAGACCGCCGTCCGCCCAAGTCGCTCAACACTTCGCCCAGGAAATCGCCCGGGGTGACCACCTCTATCTCCATGATAGGCTCCAAGAGCGCAGGCGCCGCTCTCCTGATGGCCTCTTTCACGCCAATAGAGCCGGCCATCTTGAACGCCATCTCCGAGGAGTCCACCGGGTGAAAGCTCCCGTCCACCAGGGACACCTTTAGGTCAATGGTGGGAAACCCGGCCAGAATGCCGGTCTCCAGCGCCTCGATGACGCCCTTCTCCACCGCCGGAATGTACTCCCTAGGGATGGCAGCCCCCACTATGCGGTTCTCGAACTTCACGCCCTGGTTCCTCTCCAGTGGCGAGACCTCCAGCCACACATGGCCGTACTGACCGTGGCCGCCTGTCTGGCGCACGAACCTGCCTTCCGCCCTTGCGGGACGGGTAATGGTCTCTCGATAGGATACCTTGGGCCGCCCTATGTTGGCCCCCACCTGGAACTCCCTCCTCAGCCTCTCCACCAGCACCTCCAAGTGCAATTCTCCCATACCCGACATTATGGTCTGCCCCGTCTCATCATCCACCTTGATCCTGAATGTGGGGTCTTCCTCTGACAGCTTGATCAGGGAGTCGATGAGCTTTTCCTGGTCAATCTTGGTTTTGGGTTCGATAGCCACGGACACCACCGGCTCCGGGAATCGAATGGACTCCAGCACCACCGGCATGTTCTCAATGCAAATGGTGTCGCCCGTGAAGGTGTTCTTCAGTCCCACCGCCGCGGCTATGTTGCCCGCGGAGACAACCTCCGCCTCCTCCCTGCGGTTGGCGTGCATACTGAGAACCCTGCCCATACGCTCTCGGACGCCCTTGGTGGAGTTGTACACGGAGGTCCCCGTCTTTACCTGGCCGGAGTACACCCGCAGGTAAACCAGGCGACCCACGTGCGGGTCCGTCATAACCTTGAAGGCAAGGGCGGAGAAGGGGGCGGCCTCGCTGGCCTCCATGCCCACCTCTTCGCCGGTCTTGGAAAGGATACCTTTGACGGGGGGGACGTCCAGGGGAGAGGGCAGATAGTAGCAAATGGCGTCTATCATGGCCTGCACGCCCTTGTTGCGGAGAGCGCTGCCGCACAGCACCGGGATCAGGGTGTTCTTTATGGTAGCTCTCCTCAGCGCCGCTCTTATCTCCTCCGTGGTGATGGGTTTCTCTTCCAGGTACTTGTTCATCAGAATTTCGTCGGTCTCCGCCACCTTCTCCACAAGGCGCTCCCTGTAGTTGCGCACGTCCTCCAGCATCTCCTGGGGAACCGGGGCCTCCGTGGGAACGTAGTTGCCGTTGCCGTTCTCCGGGAACATCAGAGCCGTCTCCTCCAGCAGGTCTACCACACCCTTGAAGGCGTCCTCCTGGCCCACCGGGAGCTGCACCGCCACGGGGTTTGCCTTGAACCTGTGCGCTATCATGTCCACAGTCCGCTCAAAGCTGGCCCCGACTCTGTCCATCTTGTTGATGAAGCATATCCGAGGGACCTGGTATCGGTCCGCCTGCCTCCATACGGTCTCGGACTGGGGCTGCACGCCGGCCACCGCGTCGAAGACCACCACCCCGCCGTCCAGGATCCGGAGGCTCCGCTCCACCTCTGCTGTGAAGTCCACGTGGCCCGGCGTATCTATGATGTTTATGTGATGGTCTTTCCACTCGCAGGTCGTGGCCGCGGCAGTAATGGTAATCCCCCGCTCCCTCTCCTGGGCCATCCAGTCCATCACCGTAGTGCCCTGGTCCACGTTGCCTATCTTGTAGGTACGCCCGGAAAAGAACAAAACTCTCTCTGTGACGGTGGTCTTGCCAGCGTCAATGTGGGCAATAAAACCTATATTCCGTATGCGATCCACGGGAAATCCTCTCAATCCAACGCAAGGGGGATCTGACTATCGATCTGTGGCGTTGACTCTCACCACCGATAGTGTACGAAGGCCCTGTTAGCTTCCGCCATGCGGTGCGTTTCCTCTCTTCTTCTCACTGCCGCTCCCTGCCCCCTGGAAGCTTCTTGAAGCTCCATGGCCAGTCTCTCCGCCATAGGACGTCCTGTCCTCGCACGGCTGGCCCTGAGAAGCCAACGCATGGCTAGGGATAGTTGCCTATTGCTTCTTACCTCGATGGGCACCTGATAGGTGGCTCCTCCCACTCGCCGGGGTTTCACTTCCAGCTGAGGGGTGGCGTTCCTCAACGCTTGGGTGAAGGTCTCCATGGGATCCCTGGAGCTCTCCTTCTCAACCAGATCCAGCGCCTGGTAGACTATGCGCTGGGCAACCGATTTCTTGCCTCTTGTCATTACACGGTTGATGAAGCCGGCCAGATACACGCTGTTGTACCTGGGGTCCGGGGCTATCTCTCGCTTGGTAGCGCGTCTGCGGCGACTCATTATTCTAGCCTCTGGGCCTTCTTGTTTGCTTGGTCCCGTACTTGCTTCGACCGCGCTTCCGGTCCGCCACACCCGTGCAGTCCAGCGCTCCTCTGATTATGTGATACCTGACTCCGGGGAGGTCCTTGACCCTTCCCCCTCTTATGAGCACCACAGAGTGCTCCTGAAGGGTGTGGCCCTCTCCGGGGATGTAGGCCGTCACCTCCATGCCGTTGGCCAGGCGCACTCTACCCACCTTCCTCAAAGCCGAGTTGGGCTTTTTGGGAGTCACGGTGCGCACCTGAACGCAGACACCCCGCTTCTGGGGGGAGCCGCTTGTTCGCGTTAAGCGATTCTTCAGGGAGTTGAAGCCATATCGCAGAGCCGGGGCCTTGGTCTTCTTGACCACCTTGACCCTGGGCTTTCTCACCAGTTGGTTCACCGTAGGCATACCGGAACGCTCCTTAAACCTTGCCAAACAAAGGATACCGTATCAGTTGCGATTGCCGAATAGTAAATGTATAGCTATCCAACGGTTTTGTCAACCTCCAAATTCTAGGGGAGGGAAGCGCATAAGGTCCCTCGTTCACGGCTCCGTGACTATGATTAGGGTCAGATAGATGTCGGACACCAGCGGGAGAAATGAAAGGGAGGTATGCTGGTGTCAAGGCCCAGCCTGGCGGCAAGGCCGCGACATGGTCGTGATGCGCAGCCCGATGCGTCGGCAGATACTGGGCGCAGGACGGGCTAGCAGGAGAGATCGCTTCAGGGCTTTGTAAGGCCTCGCTCCTCCATCTGCGATGCGAGGAACTGGCGGCAAGCGGAAGCGAACTCTCCCTCTGCGGCTGTCACCCCTTCGATTTCAAGCCATAGTGATCGCAACAGAGCTGGTTCGCCGGCCGCGCGCTCCACGAGATCGAGCAGCATATATAGACGATCGAGAGCTTCGCCGCGCTCGAAGATCAAATCCTTCCGATTTAGATCCAGAAGTTTAATCGTGGCTCGCGAGCGGGCTCCGCCGCGTGGCAATGCGAGCGGACCGCCGAAGGCCACCTCCTTCTCGACGTCGTCGATGTAAGGGTCGAGAAGTGGGCATGCAGGTGCATCGTAGTTGCCCTTGTTGGTGTTGCACCTAGGGCAGGCAATGGTCAAGTTCTCCCAGGCACAGACCAAGTTCGGGTACCTGGACTTCGGTAGCTTGTGCTCGATGTGCGTATAAGCAACATCGCTGATTCGTCCCTCGCAATATGCGCACTTCGAACCCGTCTCTGCTTCAAGTGCTGAGCGGATCTCCGGGTGAGAATAGCGTCGCGGCTCCGTCCCCACGCGATTCTCACACCAGTTCACGTACTCAGCAGCCCAGGCCTCGCCGTTCTCGACGAGCACATGCGGCGGCTCTCCCTGATTCAGACGAATCACCCCGATCCGCCTTAGCCTGTACTGCCGGTCGGCAGTAGGCGGTCTATGACCTCTGGGAACAGGTGACCCAAGCCGATCGCGTTGAGTTGCGCTCTGAGTGTGGACAGAAGCTCGGTGGTGAGCTCTTTGTCCCGGACGGAGTTCACAATCTTCTCTACTTCGTCCTCCACCCAGAGAGGGACAGGGAACGGCACCTGAAGAACGTCTGTAAGGACCTGATTTGCGGTGGCGGACCGGTCGACATCCTGGAGCTTCGTGGAATTCACGCGTCCGTCGATGAAGTCGAGGACTATGACGTTCGAATCCCGAACCGATGTCACGACGAACGGATTGTGTGTAGAAACGATGAATTGCGCTTGAGGAAACGCGGAAAGGAGTCCAGGAAGCACGGAACGTTGCAGGCTTGGGTGGAGGTGGTTTTCAGGCTCGTCCATCAGCACGGTGAAGGTCCCACTCGAACGCGACCTCATGTAGATCTGCCAAGCGACGTCCACAAGGGCGGTGATGCCGCCGGACGCTGCATCTAGCGAAAAGTTACCAGTCCCCGTTTTCAGGATTACCTCTGGCATTTCAATCACGATCCCTTGGAACCTGAGATCAGGCGGGAGCACGCGGCTAAGGACTTTCGAGAAACCCTCAAATGTCACGCGCGCCTCGTCGTTCGGTGCAACGACTAGGTTTCCATGTCCGAACATTGCCAGCGAGATCAGCGCCGCCTTTAGTCTGTGGCTAGCGGACTGGATCCGCGCGTTGAGTTGGTAGTGCTCCCGAATAATGCTAAGGTACTGGTTGAACAGTTGCTCACCTGCATGCACCTCGGTGGGGATTTCGGTCACCCTTTGATAGCTGTAGACCGGTCGGTGCGAGGTGATGTAGATGCCGGGCACTGCCTGTGAGCCACGGATTGTGACCTGGAAGGAGGCTCCCTCCGTGGGTGTCTGGATGGCCGCGACGGCTCCGTCGTCGTAGGTGAGTGTCCCCACATCGACATCCCCTTCGGCGACGTCACTGATGACTCCGGAGAAGTACCTTCGAGCTCCCTTGTGGTCAATTCGGAGAGTACCTATGAAGGCCGGCGTCCATCCGAAGTGCTGACTCAAGATGCTTAGCAGCGTTGTTTTGCCAGAGCCATTCGCACCTGTAATGATCGTCGCCCGAGGGTGGAATTCTATCTGAACCGAGCCAAACTGGCGCCAACCCGCTATCTCTAGCCTCTTGAATCTAGTCATCTTTGGCCTCTCTGGGTTTCCCGGCACTACGCCGAAGGCACTCGCTCGCAATAAGACGGCCGTGAGTTGCGGGAATTCTAAAGTTCGCGCTCAGCAATGCGTGTCCATCCGACTGGCTACCTGCAAAAGCTCAGTAGCACGAGGTCTACCGCAGGCTGTTGCCTGCACCCGACTATCTCTAGAACGAACAAGGTGAAGGTTCACGAATTGTCCAGGGTGGTGGGCTTATTTTAACGGCAGGCAGAACCATCTTCGAGATGTGGTTGGGCAACCTGTGAGCCCACCGAGTTTCACTCGCAAAAGACTATTTCTTAGGTAATTATACACTAAAGTAGACGCGGGCTGATAAAGCCCGCGTCTTCGTCTTCTTTCTTGAGATAGTCCCATTCATCAGGTGGAGGGGTTGTCAGGAGCACCCGCGCGACATTCTCCGGGGTGTTGGGAATCGGTTCTGGCATTGGCTTCGTTGGTCTCCCTCTCGGTCGCGTCGCTTGAGTAGGTCTCATCTCGTTTCTCCTCTCCATTCGTCCATTCTCATTTTACACCCGGGCACGACATTGCTCACGCTGCACGCTAATTTTTAGAGAAGCGCACAAGTCCCCGGACGCACTGAGAATCAGTGAACGCGCAGTAAATTGTCGCAGATACCTCAAGCCCACGGCGGCCCAACACTCGCGAGGCGCTCTAGCACGCGCCACTGCCGACCTTGCCGGGTCTGACGCGCAAGTCTCTCAGGGTTTCGGCGTCAAAGGGGTCTTGACCAGCCTCCAGTTTTTCGATCCAAGCCAGGCGGCTAGGACTGTAGCGCTCTTCGCAGCCCTCCTCAGCCGACTCGCCGGCCCAGGTGAGGAACGCTCGGAAATCTGCAACGGCATCGGAGCGCTGGCCCATTACAGCGTAGACGAGGCCCCGGCTATCCAGCGCCAGGCTGCCTTGGTCCTCCTGCAATGCCAGCTCACAGTAGGGCAGGGCCTCCTCCGGTTGCCTGCGCACGCCCAGCTGCCAGCAGAGGGTGTTGTTAACAGTATAGTCCAGAGGGTCCAGTTCCTGGGCGCGTCGCAGGTCGGCAATAGACCTTTCCAGGTCTCCAATGGCAGAGAAGACCAGGCCACGATTAAAAAATGCCATCGACGAGTCGGGGTCAAACTCAATCGCGCGGTCGAACTCGCCCTGGGCGCGCTCCAGGTCGCCGTCCAGCCCGCGTTGCAGGTAGGCGTTGCCGCGGTTGGCGTAGGCTGTCGCCAGGTCGGGCTGAATTTCTACAGCCGTCTCCAAGTCCTCGAAGGCGCGATCCAGGTCCCCGGGAGGGCCCATACGGGTGTAAACGGCGGCCCGGTTGACCAAGGCTACGGCAGACTCAGGGTCGAATCCTATGGCCCGGTTCAGGTCAGTGAGGGCCTGACGCAGATCGCCCGGCTGGTCACGATCCATGAATGCGACAGCGCGGTTGATGTGCGCGGCGACGATCTCGGGGGATATCGCCATCGCCTGGGTCAGGTCGGCGATGGCCCTGGCGGCGTCACCTTCTCTGCCGCGAGCCAGGTAGGCCAGGCCGCGGCTGTTGTAGATGTCCGCCGAGCTGGGATAGACGGCCAGCGCCTTGGAGAACAGCGCAATGGCCTCATCCAAGTCGGCCAGCTCGCCACCCTGGTAGGCGCGGCCAAGGCGGTACCACAGGCTGGCCAGGGCCACCGGATCCACGGGCGGCTGCGCCAGGGCCTGTATAAAGACGACCTTTGCCTTATCGAAGTCCTGTCGCTCCAGGTAAAGCTGGCCCAGGGTGAGCAGCGCAATGGAGCGCACCTCGTCGGCCAGGTCCAGGTTGATTATGGTTGGCAGTTCCGCCGGGGAGGACGAAATGTCAACCACGCTCTGGTCAAGGGCTTCTCTCTGCGCCTCCGGCACGGTCAGGTTGGCCCTTACGCGGCCGCTGTCGTACTCACCCCATATGACAATTGTGGCCCCGGAGCGCCGCCCGGCTTCCAGGGCCATATCCTCGCCTTCGATCTCCTCCGGCCAGTCGGCGGCCCTCACGCCGGCCAGCCCCGCTTCCATTATCTGCCGGTCTATCTCGGCCTTGATGCGACCCCTTACGTTGAATCCCTGCTGCCCACCTGTGTAGTTGACGAAGGACGCAACTACTATGAGTGACTCACCGGGCGCGGCCACTGGGAACGGCGATTGGCTCAGCATCCGGCCAAACGCTAGCGCTGCGACCGCTACGACAACCACCACGCCGGCCACCGCTCCAGCAATGAGTACGGCGCGTCTACGCCGTGGCGGGCTGGTGAAGGCTTCTGCCGTTCCATCGGTCTCATCCACCGTCGCTGGCATCGCGGGCGCTTCCGGCGACTGTGTTTCGTCGACCACCGGGGAAGCGTCCGGCGAGAACCCGGCCGCCAGCAGCAACGAGTCTCTCTCGGCGGGCGTCAGCCGAAGCAGGTCGGCGCATTTCAGGACGTCCTCCCGGTAGCGCGGGCGAGCTGTTACGCCCTCCTTCCACCTGATCAGGGTGAGACGGCTCACTCCAATCCGGCGCGCCATCTCTGCGTCCCCAATGCCGATTCGGGCCATGTATTCGGTTAGCAGCTCGGCGAAAGTTGACAAATGTTACATCCCTGCTATGCAATATACACCGAATGTAACACAATTGTAGTCGGTAATGTACGCGCCTCTTTGTCACACTGGAGCCGTCCACAGGACAGAAAGATAGAAGGAGGCATTACAGATGAAACGCATTATCAGGATCACCGGCATTACCCTGGGAATGGCCTTGCTGCTGCTGGCGGTGGCGTGCTCAGCGGAAGGGCCGACTCCGACAAGATCGGGGCAGTCACAGCCTACAAGCGTCCCGCAGCCTACAAGCGCCCCCATGCTGGAACCCGCCGCTACAAGCCCCGCCATGATGGAGCCCACCGCTGCAAGCGACGCCTTTATGGAGGTGGCTCCGGCCCAGTCACAGCCTACAAGCGCCCCCATGGAAGAGGGCTTCAACACCATAGGAGGCTCGGCCACCGTTAACGACGCTGCGTACGATCTGACGTTCTTCAAGAACTACGGAGTCAACCCATTCATAGACACGGAGGATGACCACCTATCGACCTTCGCCGTGGACGTCGATACGGCTTCCTACACGGTGGCGCGACGCTTTGTGCAGGACGGCAACCTCCCGGATCCCGACTCCGTACGCGTCGAGGAGTTTGTGAACTACTTCGACCAGGGGTACGAGCGGCCGGAGGAGGGCGCTTTCGCAATTCACCTGGAGGGTTCGCCATCGCCCTTCGGCCAGGAGAACCACTGGCTGATGCGTGTGGGTCTTCAGGGCAAGTCCGTCAGCGACGAGGAGCGAAAGGACGCCACCCTCATTTTCACCATTGACGTGTCCGGATCCATGGGCCGCGAGGACCGACTCGGTCTGGTCAAGCAGTCCCTTAGGCTCCTTGTCGATGAGCTCCGTGACACTGACAAAGTCGGGATAGTGACTTACGGGTCCCGCGGGTCGGTCCTGCTGGAGCCCACCGACGGCGAGGACAAGGGCAAGATTATGGGGGCCATAGACTCACTGCAACCGAACGGGTCTACCTATGTTGAGGATGGGCTGCGACTTGCGTACAAAATGGCATCCGGCGAGGTGGAACCCGGTAGAATCACCCGCGTCATAGTCCTGTCCGACGGCGTCGGCAACGTCGGAAACACCGGGGCGGAGTCGATCCTGCGGCAGATCAGGGAGAACGTCGAGCAGGGCATCACCCTGACCACCGTTGGATTCGGCATGGGGAACTACAACGATATCCTGATGGAGCAGCTGGCCAACTACGGCGACGGTTCTTACCACTACGTGGATACCCTGGCCGAGGCCCGCAGGATATTCGTCGAGAATCTTACCGGGACGCTGCAGGTAATAGCCAAGGATGGCAAGATTCAGGTTGACTTCAATCCCGATGTGGTCACCCGCTTCAGACTGCTGGGATACGAGAACCGCCGTGTGGACGACCAGGACTTCCGGAACGATGAGGTGGACGCCGGCGAGATTGGCGCGGACCACAGCGTTACCGCTCTATATGAGCTGAAGCTCAGGGACGACGCCGACGGCCTGCTCAGCACGGTTCGAGTACGGTACGAAGACCCGGACAGCGGAGAGGTTTACGAGATATACCGCGAGTTCAGCCGAGCCGACCTGCAGGTCTCCCTTGAGCAGACTTCGCCCAGATTCCAGATGGCGGCCGTGGTTGCAGAGTACGCAGAGATACTCCGGGAGAGCTACTGGGCGCAGGAGGGGAGTCTGGAAGACGTCGTCTCCGAAGCTCGGCGCGTTCAGGCGCTGCTGCCGGAGGAGATCGACTTTGCGGAGTTCACGGACCTGGTAGTTCGAACGCAGAGGATCCAAGCGGTGCAGAACGACAGGTAGCCAGATGTAAGGCTGTCCCACTCCTGATACCGGTGGAACAACGGAGACTTGTTGGGAGTTATCGAGAGTGAGACCCGCTATACGGCGGGTCTCACTCTCGTCTGTCTTGGCGCTGCCTGCGCCAGCGCTCAGGCGGGTCTCCGCCGGCCTCCGTCAGGCTTCTGAGCCGTATGCCAGGACGGGGTAAGACGGGAGCGGTAGAGCGGGATTGCCCGGAAGAGAGGGCGCGCCCAGTCTACTCTTGACCGGGTGCAGTTGCAGTTGGTTCAGTGGGCCCGGCCCCTGGTGAGCTTGTTGCCGGATCCGTGGCAGCTTCGGGCTGGGTGGATTGCGCCAGCTGGAGCTCGTCGTTCCGGTCCGCCTCCACCAGGATGCGCAGGTCCGTCCCGTCTCGGGACACGGTGTAAAGCCCGGTTGATCTCAGGGGGCTGATCTTGTAGACGGCAACCCTCGACCCGTCCGGTGACCACGCGGCCACGGTGTACACATCCACCGGTACAGCCAACTGCCGCAGACCGCCACCGTCCAGGTGTAAGACGTGCACCCCATCACCCACGATGAGCAACTCCGACCCGTCTGGCGACCAAGACACCTGCGAGACTGATTTGGGGTAGATGTCATCGTTGCCATTCCAAACTGGACGCAGGTCACTACCGTCGAACCGTACTGTGTAAATGGCAAGCTCCTCGCCATTAAACCCCTGGAATGCTAGTCGCTCGCCGTCCGGGGACCATGTAGGCGCCGCGGTTAGGCGCGAATAGGCGAATCTTAGGGCCCCCATTTCCCCTACTTTGACCAGTTCCGACCCGTCAGGCCGGACCGTGTAGACGGTACGCCGCTTCGGCGTAAAACTCACTCCTTCGCTTGCCACGAAAGCCAGTCGCCGGCCGTCAGGCGACCAAACTGGGGGGACATGGGCGATATCCATGTCGACCAAACCCGCCGACTGAACATCCGACCCATCCGGCGACATCGTATATAGGTACCCTTTGTAGAGCCACCCCCCATTCCCGATAAAGGCGATACGGTCACCGTCGGGCGACCAGACGGGGTAGTGATTAATCGAATGGCGGTGGGTGATACGCTGCTGACTACCGCCGTCCAGCCCGGTCACCGCTATCTCGTAGTTGTAGATATCGCGTTCATACCATTCCGGTCCATTCTGGTCTATTACAGCTTGGGCCATGGCAGGGTCCTGGTATTCAGTGGGGAATTGGCAGGAGGTGTAGGCAAGCTGGGCGCCGTCCGGCGACAAATCGGCGTGGAACCCATGTAGGAAATCGACAAATCCAAGATTGAAGGGGTATAAATCTACAGGGTTGGCATCTAGCACCATTCGCAATCTGGCGCCTTGTTCATCCACTGTCCAGATAACACTTCCATAGCTGAACACCAGATGAGAGCCATCGGGAGTCCAGAGGAGGACATGCGGCGTGTAATCCAACATGTGGCCCATGAAGGGACTGCATGAAAATATTACTTCCCCGAGAGGGGTTGAGTCCGAATCGGCGCTCCCTCCGATAGGAGTAGTCGATGTGGGTACAGGAGTAGGCGCGGGCGTTGGCTCCTGCGTCGGCGTCGGCGCGGCGGTGGGCGCGGGCGTTGGCGTGGGCAGCGCCTCGTCGCACGCCAACATGGAAGCGGTCAGTAGGACTAGCGCCATCAGAGCCAAGGCTGGCATTGCGCGAGAGACCATCCTCATCCTCCTCATCCTCCTCTCCTCGCATGTGCGTGAGGAATGTGTCAGCCACAGTTTAGCATACTTGCCGATGAGGAGGCGCTACATCGAGAGAGTGAACTGTATTACAAAGGTTCTTGATTTTGTCCAGTTGGGTGGGCCAGTTTTAGCGGTAGGGAGCGCCATCTTTGAGATGAGGGTGGGGTAAGCATCGTGGATGTAGGCGCATGGTCTCAGCGCCTGTGTCGCACGCGGGCAGCTGCTTGGACTATAGCCATCGCCACCTGCGGTACGCCCCCGCCGCGATGAAGGCCAGGACTACCAGCCCGGTGATAACCCAGACCCAAGCTGGATCGCCGCCATCTTCCATCGGGAGTGCGGCCATGGCTGCCGGCGTGGCAGACGGCGTAGGCCGTGGCGTGGGCACAGCATTCGCGGTAGCAGTGGGGCGAGGCGTAGCTATAGGCTCGGGCGCGACCGTCGCCGTAGCAGTGGGCAGTGGCGCAGCTGTGGGCATCGGGGTAGATGTGGCCGTTGGCGATGGCATGGGTGACGCCGTTGTGGTGGGCGACGGCGTGGGTGAGGCTGTCGGGGTGGACGCTGTTGTGGGCGCTGGCCTCGGCGTAGGCGACTGGATGGGCGCGAGCACGGCGAACGGCGATGTCTCCGTGACATCCGCGCAGGTGAAGGCTGCCCCGTCTATTTCGATAGTGGATGATTCCAACTCCACCCACGCGCTGCCGTCGTAGCGGGCAAGCACGCCAGACCCCTCCAGGCACACCGTCGCGGTCTGTCCGGCCTTCAGGGGCGGGGCGAACGTGATATCCACTGGCCCTGCGCGGAACGTCCGGCCCGTGGGTGGGGTAAGGCTGGCGTGGCCGGAGGGAACCGGCTGGACATGGAGGGTTGCCCCTGCAGGCATGCCCAGGGCCAGGACGGTGATGCCGCCCATGGTGACTCGCTGCTCCGTGGTAGGCGCTGTTGTGGGCGCTGGCTCCGTAGTAGGCTCAAGCGTAGGCGCCGTCGTGGGCGTGGGGGCAGGGGTGGGGGCCGAAGTGGGCGCAGGCGTGAGCAGAGGCGCTCCGATATCTACAAGAACGATCATCTCGTCCGCGGTCGAGGCGGCGTTGGAGGTGTCGGTCACCACCAGGGCAAACCTGAGGACCGCGTTGTCGGCCAGCCCATCCGGCGCGGTGAATACCGGCGAGATCGTGTCCGCGCCGCTTAAGGCGACGCTGGACCCGCCGGACTGTATCCAGGCGCAGGCCAGCGGCAGGCCCTCGGGGTCGATGCTGCTGGAGCCGTCGAGGGTTACCGTATCGCCTTCGCCGACGGTCTGGTCGGGCCCGGCGTTGGCCGTGGGTCGGTCGTTGACCTCGACGACGGTCAGGGTGAAGGTGGCTGAGGCGGACAAGGAGCCGTCGGTGGCGGTGACGCGTATGGTGAGTGTCGCAGGGGTGTCGGCCTCGCGGGGGTCGCCGCTGAAGATGAGGGCATCGGTACTGGCCGTGAAGGTGAGCCACGCAGGGAGGTCGCCGCCGCCGTCCAGAGCCGCCGTGTGGGTGAGCGCGTCGCCGTCCGGGTCGTCGAAGGCCAGCGCCTGATAGAAGAAGGAGTAGTCCTCGGTGGCCGTCTGAGGCCAGAATGTGGGAGGCGTGGGCGGGCGGTTCGCCGGTAGGACGACAGCCAGTTGAAAGGTGGCCGAGGTTGTGTGCAAATCGTCGGAGACTGATACCAGGATCTCATGTGTGGCCATATCTGATTCCAAGGGAGCGCCGCTGAAGGCGCGAGTGGCCGCGTTGAAGGCGAGCCACGACGGCAATGGGTTATTGCCCTCGCCCAAGAATGCGTCGTAGGTGAGGGCGCTGCTGTCGGGGTCGAGCGCCTCAGGCACGGTGTAGGTGAACGGCTGGCCCACAAACGCGGTCTGGTCCGATAGCGATGGCGCTGCGGGCGGGTCGTTGACCGCGGCGGCAGTCAGCGTGAACGTCGCTGACGCGGAGGCCGGCGGCTCGCCGTCGTCCGTGGCAGTGACGCGGATGGTCAGCGTGGCCGGCGTGTCGGGTTCTAGGGGAGCGCCGCTGAACGTGCGAGTTGCTGGGTTGAAGCTGAACCACGCGGGGAGGGCGCCGCCATCGTCCAGCATAGCGGTGTAGGCCACCGAGTGGCCCTCCGGATCTGTGACCGCGTCGAAGGTGTAGCTGAACGGTTCGTCCTCGGTGGCCGCCTGGTTCGACAGCGATGGCGTACCGGGCGGGTCGTTGACGGGCGTGACGGCGATGTTAACCGTCGCGGTGTCCGTATGAGCGCCGTCGCTGACGGTGTAGGTGAAGCCGCCGGACGTGGTCTCCAGGCCGTTGTGGGTGTAGGTGGTTGTATTGCCGTCCTCTGATAGGACGACCGAACCGCTGACCGCGGCGCTCACGCCGGTGACGCTGAGGGGGTCGTCATCGGGATCGGAGTCGTTGGAGAGTAGCGTTGAGGCGGTGATGCTCACGGCGGCGCCCTCGGCGACGGTTGCGGTGTCGTTGGCAGCGACAGGCGCGTCGTTGCGCTCGCTCACCGCGAGGGTGAAGGTCGCGCTGGCCGATGTCGGCGGAGCGCCGTCGTCCGTGGCGGTGACGTGGATGATGAGGGAGGCCGGCACATCGGACTCGCCTGGAGCGCCGCTGAATGTGCGGGTTGTTGGATTGAAGGTGAGCCACGCGGGGAGGGCGCCGCCATCGTCCAGCATAACGGTGTAGGCCACCGAGTTGCCCTCCGGGTCCGTGACCGCGGCGAGTGTATAGCTGAACGGCTGATCCTCCGTGGCCGCTTGGTCCGTCAGCGATGGCGCGGCGGGCGGGTCGTTGACCTCTTCGACCGTGAGAGTGAACGTTGCCGACGCCGACTGCGGCGGCTCGCCGTCGTCCGTGGCGGTGACGCGGATGGTCAGCGTGGCCGGCGTGTCGGCCTCCAGAGGAGTGCCGCTGAGGGTGCGGTCGCCGCTGTTGAATGTAAGCCACGCCGGAAGGGCGCTGTTGTCGTCGAGTGTCGCCGTATAGGTGAGCGCGTCGCCGTCCGGGTCGGTGAACTCCGGCACGACGAAGGTGAAAATCTGGTCTTCGGTTGCGGTCAGTTCTGTGATTGTTGGGGCTATCGACGTCTGGTTTGGTGGCAGCACAACGGTCAGCGTGAAGGTGGCCCTGGACGACTTGGCCGACCCGTCGGACACCTCGACCACGACCACTTGAGGGCCGGCAACGTGTGCCCTGCGCGGAGCGCCGCTGAAGGTGCGAGTGTCCGCGTCGAATTTGAGCCAGTCCGGCAGAGGGTTCATGGCCTGCCCCAAGGTCGCATTGTAGGTGAGGTCGTCTCCCTCCGGGTCGATGACCTCCGGCACCTGGTAGACGAACGGCTGGCCCGCGATGGCGGTCTGGTCCGTTAGCGTGGGTGTGCCGGGCGGATCGTTGACGGGCGTAACGGTGACTTCGACCGTCGCGGTGTCCGAGGCCGAGCCGTCGCTGACGGTGTAGGTGAAGCTGCCGGACGTAGTCTCCGAGCCGTCGTGGGCATAAGTGACCGTGGCCTTGTCCTCGGATAGTGTGACCGTGCCATTGACCGCGTTGCCTACTGCGGTGATGCTGAGGGCATAGTCCTCGGCATCGGAATCGTTGGCGAGCAAGGTTGATGCCGTGATGTCGACGGTACCGCCCTCGGCGACGGTTGCGGTGTCATCGACTGTAACCGGCGCATCGTTGACGGGCGTGACGGTAACTCCGACCGTCGCGGTATCCGCGGCCGAGCCGTCGCTGACGGTGTAGGTGAAGCTGCCAGACGTGGTCTCCGAGCCGTCGTGGACATAGGTGACGGTGGACTTGTCCTCGGATAGTGTGACCGTGCCGTTGACCGCGCTGCCTACAGTGGTGATGGTCAGGGCACCGTCCTCGGGATCGGAGTCGTTGGCGAGCAAGGTTGAGGTTGTGATGTCGACGGTACCGCCCTCGTCCGCGGTTGCGGTGTCATCGACTGCAACCGGCGCGGCGTTCACTGGCGTAACGGTAACATTGACCGTCGCTGTGTCCGCGGCCGAGCCGTCGCTGACGGTGTAGGTGAAGCTGCCGGACGTGGTCTCCGAGCCGTCGTGAGTATATGTGACCGTAGCCTTGTCCTCGGATAGTGTGACCTCGCCATTGACCGCGCTGCCTACTGCGGTGATGCTGATGGTATCATCCTCTGGATCGGAGTCGTTGGCGAGCAAGGTGGAGGCTGGTATGCTCACAGCGCTGCCCTCGTCCACTGTCGCGGTGTCATCGGCAGCGATGGGCGCATCGTTTACTTCAACAACTTTGAGCGTGAACGTTGCCGACCCCGATTCCGGCGGCTCGCCGTCGTCCGTGGCGGTGACGCGTATGGTTAGCGTCGCCGGGGTGTCGGGTTCCAAGGGTGTGCCGCTGAAGGTGCGAGTTGTTGAATTGAAGGTGAGCCACGCCGGAAAGGCGCTGTTGTCGTCGAGTGTAGCCGCGTAGGTGAGCGTGTCGCCTTCCGGGTCGGTGAATGCCGGCACAACGTAGGTGAAAGTCTGGTCCTCGCTTGCGGTCTGTTCTGCGATTGTTGGGGCTGCCGGCGCCTGGTTTGACGGCTCGATAACCGTCAGCGTGAAGTTGGCCCAGCTTTCGAGCGAGCCATCGTGAACTGCGACTCGGATGGTGTACTCGCCGATGTGGGACGCGCGCTGCCTGCCGGTGAATGTACGGGTGTCCTGGTCGAAGCTGAGCCACGATGGCAGCGGGTTGAAGCCCGCGCCCAGAGAAACGTTGTATGTGAGGGTGTCTCCGTCTGGGTCGATGACCTCCGGCGCCTGGTAGGTGAAGGCGCGACCCGCTATGGCGGTCTGGTCCGTCACCTGAGGCTTCGGCGGGCGTTGGTTGGCGTTCGGCGCCGAGAGGGTGAATGTGGCGGAGGCAGAGAGCCTCCCGTCTGTGGCAGTGACGCGGATAGTGAGGGTAGCCGGGGTGTCGTCGTCCAGGGCGGTACCGCTGAACGTGCGGGTGTCGGCGTCAAAGGTCAGCCACGACGGTAGGGTGCTGCCGTTGTCGAGCGCTGCCGCGTACGTCACCGGGTCGCCCTCCGGGTCGGTAAAGGCCGGCGCTTGGTAGCTGAATGGAGCGCCCTCGATGGCGGTCTGCGGAGGGATAGAGGGCGCGGCCGGCGGGTCGTTGACCTCTTGGACCGCCAGGGCGAAGGTGGCGCCGGTCGATTGCGTCCCGTCGCCGGCGGTAACCTGTATGGTAAGTGTGGCCGGGGTGTCGGGTTCCAACGGCGTACCGCTGAACGTGCGAGTTGTTGGATTGAAGGTGAGCCACGTCGGAAGCGAGCTGCCGTTGGACAGCCCTGCCGCGTAGGTGAGGGTGTCCTCGTCCGGGTCGGTGAACGCCGGCGCGACGTAGCTGAAGAGCTTGTCCTCGACGGCAGTTTGGTCTGTCAGCGAAGGCGCTATCGGAGGTTGGTTCGGAGGCGCTTCAACCACCGTCAGCATAAAGTTGGCCCAGCTTTCGAGCGAGCCATCGTCCACTGCGACTCGGATGGTGTACTCGCCGATGTGGGAGGCGCGCTGCCTACCGGTGAATGTACGGGTGTCCGGGTCGAATCTGAGCCACGATGGCAGCGGGTTGAAGCCTGCGCCCAGAGAAACGTTGTATGTAAGCGAGTCGCCGTCGGGGTCGATGACCTCCGGCACCTGGTAGGTGAAGGAGCGGCCCGCGATGGCGGTCTGGTTCGACACCTGAGGCCTCGGCGGCCGCTGGTTGGCGGCGGAGGCGAGGAGGACGCCCCGCTTGTGCGACAGCGTCGAGTCCAGTGACAGTGGGCCGGCGCTTCCCACTGCCAATGCCGTGGTGGAAGGACTCAGTGTGAAGGCGCCAATGAGGGTGGCCGCCAACACGAGCAGAGGCGAGGCCAGGCCAAGCGCAGATATGACTTCAGAGGGCGTGTTTCTTGGGCTCAGCAAGCCGGACGGTCCGACTTGGCGGTTATAGGACTGTAGAGCCTCATCCGGCGGCGCCTCATCCCTCGATCATCCCCGGCAGGTTCTCCTGTACCATCCAACGGCTGTTGCAGGGTCCCTTTCGCGGCCCCGTGGGGTCGAGCTTGCGGTATCCCTTGATGGGCAGCGCAGCCAACTCAGCGAGCTCCGACGGAGGAGCTTCCTGGGTTTCCATCGCCCAGCCAAAGCGCTTGGCCGTCGTCACCCCCAGCTTGATGGCGTACGCCATGATGCGCTCGGCGCTCAGCCGGTCCATGCCCATCCGGGAGGCGTGGAGCGCCTCGGCTAAACCCCCGCAGCGCTGGGGCATGGAGAACCCGCCCAGCAACGTGCGCTCCGGGTCAGTGATGGACAAGCGGGCTTCACCGACCCATACCTTCTCGCCGCTAAAGAAGCGGCCGGGCTTGACCTGAGTGAACCTGTACGTCATATCCCCAACAGAGAAGCCGCCTTTGGACCCTCCAGGCTCGCTCTTCCTTGAACGAGGGACCAAGGCGTTCGTCGTCGTGAGTACGAACATGCCCCTGTGTATCTGCTTCGTCAGCCTGTGCCACCGAACAGCCCGGCCAGCAGCAACACGCGCCGGGGTCGGGTGTGCATGCGGGGCTGTGGTCAACATGTCCGGGTGAAAATCTTGGTCATCCTATTGCTCCCTTCTTGGCATTGCGCCGCGCCTATGCGGTCACGAACGATTCAGCAAAGATGTGTCCTTTAACAAGAGCGCTTGTCGTTGATTCAACCTGTCACGGGTTTCATGTTTTCGTGGGCCAAACGGACAAGCCCCACCCAAATAGGCAGCGCTGTTTAAACCTTACATCCTCCCTCGGCGCTGCGATAGGTGAGTATGAACTAATTGCCACCTCTCTTTTGCTCGCTTATTTCGACAGCGTTTTGCCTAGTCTTATTGGTACATTTTGCTCTAGTAGACGTAGGGCATTTGATATAAGTCGTTGGCGCTAAAATGCAACAGTTTGCATGGCTATAGGCAGGGGATTCGATCTGGAATGTCACAGCGCATGCAGGCGCGTTGCCTTGGATTGGGAGCCTGGACTTGCTGAAGGGCGGCATGAGAGCCGTACAGAAGTGGGTTACGCCGGGGGCCCGTCGCTCCATTTGTGGCAAGCCCTAGCCACACCGGCCAGGATGAGAGCCTGAATAGAGGTCCAGAACGAACCTCAGCGCGAAAGGCCTTGATTTCGTCCAGGATGGGTGGGCCAAAGCGTACCGAACTGCGAATTTTCCCCTGGGAGGTCCAACTATCTATAAGGAGTCGGTAAACCAGACCCCGAACGAGGCCTCACGAGCCTCCGACTGGTCAGGAGCGGAAGCTCGTTCCTCAATTACGAAGTGCGTCACCCGCCCCGGGATCCCTTGCTCTTTGGGACTGAACGCCTGGCATTGTAGACGATCGCCTTGAGCACTGGCTGGCCACGCCGAGCCTTGTGGGTGGTGCCCGTGAGGATGTTCATGGAGGGTGCTGCGGGACTACTCCGAGAGGAACGGCTACGCTGACGGTGTGCGAGAACGTGGACAAGGCCGTAAGCCTGGGCGGCAGCGCCCTCATGCCTCCTACCGAGATTCCCGGAGGATTCGGCTCGATTGCCATATTCTATGACATCGACGGCAATCGCATAGCACTCTTCAAGTCCCGTGAGTAGAGACCGCGACGCCGGCTGGGTCGGCCCGCCTCACGGCGCATCGGAGCCCTCACAGCGGTGGGCTGTTAGCCCTGTGAGGGCCACACCTACAGGGGGCTAACTCGAACTCCAAGAAGAAGGTTCTTGATTTTATCCAGTTGGGTGGGCCTAACTTGACGGTAGGCAGTACCATATTTGAGCTGACGGTGGCTTTGTAGGACCTGATTAGCCACCATCATAGTCGGCTCCATTCCATCCGGCTAGAATCCCACGTCCAATAGCCACCCTTTATTTGCTCTAAACCCTTTTGAGCAAATTGTGTATAGGCTTCCTCCGGTAAACCAGCAGTAAGAATTATATGAGTTCTGGTGTTTTCATCCCAAAGCTCTACACATCCGTTTGAGTTCCGGCGAGCGCCAAAGAGCTTAGAGATCAATCGGCGAAGCCCTTGGTATGCATCTTTTCCAGCCTCCTTTCCAACAGTTGAAAAGAACGCGGAGAAAAAAATTCCAGCCGGCGCCAAAAGACATATGACCCAAGGGGATTCTTCTAATCCTCTGCTGGACCAAGATGCTTGAATCGAACCTTGTATGCCTTCTTCACGCACTACGGCCTTAACCGCGCTTACTTCGGAGTCACTAGCATCCGAATCCAAAAGTATGTCAATGTTCATACCATTGTCTTCAAGCATGGAGTTTTGAAATATCTCTAGTCAGTCTGCGGCTTCGGTATTGGCATTTATCCTAGAGGTAGTACTGCCTACCGTTAAGCAAGGCCGTGAGAAGTGGGCCCGGCAGGGATCGAACCTGCGACCAATCGGTTATGAGCCGACCGCTCTACCACTGAGCTACAGGCCCCAGTACAAGATAGAATGAAGCCGTCAGGGTGTCAAGGAACAGCGGGGGCAGGCAGGGCCTTCACCACCCTGTCCAGTATCCGGTGTCCCACCTGGTACTTGGTCATCAGAGGAAGCTCCTCAGCATCTCCATGCCTGTCCAGGATGACGACCCTGTTGGTGTCCACGTTGAACCCGCTATCCTCTGCGGTGATGTCGTTGGCGGCGATGAGGGCCAGGTCCTTCCCTTCCAGCTTTTTGCGGGCGTTGTCCAGAAGGTTCTCGCTCTCGGCGGCGAACCCCACTCGCAGAACTCCCCTTGGCACCTCCGGGAAGAAGTCCTCGTTCTTGACCAACCGGAGGACGATTCCTTCGCCATCCTCGACCTTCTTGATCTTTTGCGTGGCAACCTGGGCCGGACGGTAGTCGCTGACGGCCGCCGCCATGATGAGGGCGTCCGCGCCCTCGCAGGCGCTCAGCACCGCCTCTCGCATCTCGGCCACCGTGGCTACCCTCCTGATCTCCATGCCTGCCGGGTCCGGAAGAGACGTTGGCGCCGTGACCAGGGTCACTCGCGCTCCTCTGTCCCTGGCCGCCTGCGCCAAGGCGTAACCCATCTTCCCGGAGGAGCGGTTGGTTATCACCCTCACCGGGTCTATGGGCTCCTGGGTGCCTCCCGCGCTGACCACAATCGACCTGCCGGCCATATCGCCCTGACGCCCCAGGATGGCGCGCAGGGAGTCGACTATCTGCGGGACCTCCACCAGGCGGCCCATTCCGGTGAGGCCCGATGCCAGATGCCCCTCCGCCGGCCCTATGATGGCGACGCCCCTGCGTCGCAGTATCTCCAGGTTCTCCTGCGTGGCTGGGTTATCGAACATATAGCCGTCCATGGCCGGGGCAACCGCTATTGGCGCGGGGGAGGCCAGCGCAGTGGTGGTCAGAGCGTCATCGGCCATGCCGTGCGCCAGCTTGGCGATGAGGTGCGCGGTTGCGGGAGCCACCAGAACCACGTCCGCGCTGTGGGCCATAGCCACGTGGTAGACTGCCTGCTCCGAGTCGGCGTCAAACAGGTCTGTGACCACGGGCCGGTGGGTCAGACTCCGGAAGGTAAGCGGCGTGATGAAGTTGGCGGCGCCCTGTGACAGGATGACGTCCACCTGGGCGCCCTCCTGGGTGAGCTTGCTGGCCAGGTCGGCGGCCTTGTAGCAGGCAATGCTCCCGGTCACTCCCAGAATTACCCTGGCGCTCACAAGTGGGCTATTCATGGGCTTCCCCTCCGTGGCCTCGCCTGGCATCGGCGTTGAGCTTGTGGATGAAGCAAAGGCCGATGAGGGTGAGGTCCAGGTTCACCACGTCGAATATGGAGGTCTCCCTCTGGATC
This sequence comes from Dehalococcoidia bacterium, assembly GCA_965263185.1. Lineage (GTDB taxonomy): Bacteria > Chloroflexota > Dehalococcoidia > Lucifugimonadales > UBA2985 > JAPPHY01. The sequence continues at coordinate 1,265,423 of OZ253588.1, forward strand.
AGGGGGGCCATGCCGCCGGTGGCCACCACCTTGGTATCGTCTCCGATCTCCCTCTTGAAGCGGCCCACCATTGCCTCAACCATGCCCACGTGCCCAAAGATTATACCGGACTGGATGGCGCTCTCGGTGTTGCGGCCGATGGCCGCCTTGGGCGCCATCAACTCTACGCGTCGTAGCTGGGAGGTGCGCTGATACAAGGCTTCGGCGGTGAGGTTGATGCCGGAGGCTATGGCTCCGCCCAGGTAGCCCCCGTCCCTGGAGATGGCATCGAAGACCGTGGCCGTGCCGAAGTCTACGACTACGACGGGACCGCCGTAGAGGTTATACGCGGCAGCGGCGTCAACCACGCGGTCGGCTCCCACGTCCCTGGGATTCTCGTAAAGTATCCGTACCCCGGTGCGAGTCCCTGTTCCCACCACCAGTGGGGGGACGCCGAAGTAGGCGCTCCCCAACTCCTCGAAGACCTGGGTAAGAGGCGGCACAACGCTGCACATGGCGATGTCCCGGATGTCCTGGGGGTCCACACCCTTGAGGGGGAGCAGGCTTCTGATGAGGAGAGCGTACTCGTCCGGCAGCTTTTGGGTATCCGTGGCCATGCGCCATGTAGCAACAAGCCTCTCCTCTTGGAAGACGCCCATTGTCACATTGGTGTTGCCTATGTCTATGGCTAGCAGCATTACCCACCTCCCACTTCCCGATTCCAGGGTGATTATACCCAAGGGGCTGGTTTGCTTCAACCTGGGCTAAGGCGGGCGCGGGCTGCCTTCCTTTACCTGCTTGATAGCCAGGGGAAGCCGGGGCAGAAGGTCGCTTGCGACCACGCCGGTGTCCCCCATTTCCAGCCTCAGCTGCTCCCCGGCGGCTCCGTGAAGGTAGACGCCACAGGACGCGGCGTCGAAGGGCGACATGCCCTGGGCCAGCAGCCCCGCTATGACGCCCGCCAGCACGTCGCCCGTTCCCGCAGAAGCCAGGGCCGGATTTGCGAAGGGGCTCACTCGAACAAGACCCTGGGGTGAGCCTACCACAGTATAGGCGCCTTTCAGCGCCACCGTCGCGTTCCAGCGCGCTGCCCACTCCCCGGCGGCGCTCATGCGGGTGGAGTTGACCTCCGCCGTACTCATTCCGGTCAGCCGCGACATCTCGCCGGGATGGGGGGTCACCACGGCCTCTCCTCTCAGTCCCGCCCACCATTCGGGGATTCCGGACAGGATGTTCAGGGCATCGGCATCCAGCGCCATCGGCGCGCCGGGGTAGCGATGGGTGAAAAGGGTCTGCCGAAGCAGCCGCGCCACGTCAGACCCACGGCCCAGTCCACACCCCACCAGCAGCGACTGGCAGCTGCGCGCCTCTGAGAGGAGCGCCTCCGATGCCTCCGGAGACAGAACGCCGTCTTCTTCCGGCAGGAGCAGATAGGTTGCCTCGGTGAGCTTGGAGGCAAGCATGGGCTGAAGGCTGGCGGGTATCGCCAGGGTGACCAGCCCGGCGCCCACTCTGGCCGCTCCCTCGCAGGCCAGGTACGCCGCCCCGATGTACCTGGCCGAGCCGGCCACAACCAGCGTCCGGCCAAAAGTGCCCTTGTGGGAGTCCTGGGGCCGTATAGGAAAGGAGTCCCTCACCCACGCCGGAGTGATGAGCTCGCGTGGCGCGTCCTCCGCAAGGCGCGGCGGTATCCCGATGTCCGCCACCTCCAGCCTTCCCGCGCGAGCGGCTCCGGGGAAGGCGAAGAGGCCGACTTTGGGATAACCCAGGGCTACCGTAACGTCTGCCGTGGGGCAGTAGACGTCCGCCTCGCCCGTATCCGCGTCCAGCCCGGTGGGCACGTCCAGCGCCATGAGTTTGAGCTCCGGCCTGGCGGCCTTTGCATCGATCAGCCGGGTGAGGACATCTGCCGTCGCCCCCTCTATGGGCCGCTTTCTTCCCGTGCCCAGTATGGCGTCTATCACCAGCCGACATTCGGCCAACCGCTCTGCAAGCAAAGCGTAGTCCGCATCCTCCCCGGAATGGCGAATGGCGACTCCACGCTCAAGCAGCAAACGGCGTTTGGGGTCGTCCTCCATCCGAGGCAGGGGCATGTACACCGTCACGTCCTGACCCCAGTCGCTGAGGTGGCGCGCTGCCACCATTCCATCGGCGCCGTTGTTGCCGGGGCCGACAAGCGCCAGTACGGGGATGCCGCGGTCGCCGCCCAGAAGCTCCCAAGCCTTCCGCGCTACGGCCAACCCTGCATTCTCCATCAGGTCGTCGGTGGAGACGCCCTCCGGGGCGCACCGCGCCTCCATGAGGCGCATCTCGTCAACTGTTACTATCTTCATTGACGTTCATAACCACGGAGGCTACGGCGTAGTCCCTGGAGTGGGACAGGCTTACAGCTACCTGGATCATGCCCATACGAGCGGCGCGAGCGGCGCCCCGGTTGTGGAGGGCTATCTGCGGGGCCTGGCCTCTCTTTCGCGTAACCTCGATGTCGCGCCAGCCCACTCCGCGAATGCCCGTGCCCAGCGCCTTCATAACCGCCTCCTTGGCGGCGAAACGCGCAGCCAACTGGGGTATGCGCCCTCGACAGTATGCCTGCTCGTCCGGGGTGTATATGCGATCCAGGAAACTCTGCCCCCAGCGGTCCAGCACATCCTTGAGCCGCCAAAGCTCCACCAGGTCCACGCCAACGGTCAGCATTCGCGCCATCCTTTCAGCTTGCTCTCAGTAGGGCCGGTCCGTACTTGCGTCCACCCAAGCCCCTGAATTATATGCGTGCGACTGTAGCCGTGTCCACCTGGAGACTGGGAGTGACATCGCCGGGGACAGCATACGCCCGTTGTTCCGACAGCTTGCCTATGCTAAGATTCCAGCGCAAAACCACGTAAGAGGAGAGCCGTGAGCGCCGTAATCATAGACGGGAACAAGACCGCGCAGGACGTCCGCAGCGAGGCGGCCCTGGGAGTCGCCGACCTCCAGGCCAAGCACGGCATTGTCCCAGGCCTTGCGGTGGTCCTGGTGGGGGACGATCCCGCATCCGCCGTGTACGTGCGCAACAAGGGGCGAGCGTGCGAGGAGGTTGGCATCCGGTCGGAGACCATCCGGCTGCCCGGCGAGGTCGCCCAGGAAGACCTCCTTGGCAAGGTCAGGGAGCTCAATGACGACCCACTGGTTCACGGGATCCTGGTGCAGCTCCCACTGCCTCCACATCTGGACGAGCGCTCCATCGTCCTAGCCCTGGACCCGGACAAGGACGTGGACGGGCTGCATCCGGTGAACATGGGCCGCCTGATGCAGGGCGAGCCGGTGTTTGTGCCCTGCACACCGGGAGGCATCCAGCAGCTACTTCTGCGCAGCGGCAACAGCCCGGAAGGCAAGCATCTTGTGGTGTGCGGGCGAAGCGATATCGTGGGCAAGCCTATTGCAATGCTGATGATGCAAAAGAGGGAGGGAGCCAACGCCACCGTCACCGTGTGCCACACGGGAACGAGGGACCTTCCAGAGGTCACCCGCACGGCGGACATCCTTGTGGCGGCAATGGGCCGCGCCAGGGCCGTCACGGCGGACATGGTGAGGGAGGGTGCGGTGGTGATAGACGTGGGCATCAACCGCGTGGAGGACTCCACAAGGCAGCGGGGCTACCGCATGGAGGGGGACGTGGACTTCCAGGGGGTGTCCGAGAAGGCCGCGGCCATTACGCCGGTCCCGGGCGGCGTTGGCCCCATGACCGTTGCTATGCTTCTGCTCAACACCCTCAAAGCGGCGCGGCTAAGGGCCGGCTCTGCGTAGGGTTTGCTCGTTGGCTTCGCCTGAAGTTTACGGAACTCAACTGCGAACGCCTTGCTCGGCGGGCTGAGCAAGGACGAATCAACCATGAACAAGGCGAACCGCTTACCTACTGAACGAACCCACATGCTAAAGGCTCGGCTGATTAGAGAAGCGGGGAACAAATGCAACGGTTGTGGATTCAGATTTACTGGACACCCTCACCAACTCTCCCGCGAGGAAGGCGCTCTGGAGTTGGATCACAAGGTCCCTATCAGCAAAGGGGGAAGCAATGCATTATTCAATCTCCAAGTGTTGTGTTTGCCTTGCCATGATGGCAAATCTGAGAATAATCTGACCGACGAAGAATGGCGACGGATCGGACGCCCACAGAATTGGACCAGGAAGAATGCTATTCCCGGCCGTAGAAAACAAGACACTCCCTTGAGGAAGCAGCGGCCCGAGCACCCCCTACGCCGTCAAAACCCGTCAGCCTAGCTCACGGATTTCAAGACCGTGGTAAAAACGAGCGCGAAGGCCGTCGGCAGGTAAATAATACGGAATTCACCGTACGCTCTCCAGATGGCCTTGCCGTCCCTCCCGCGTCAAACCCCGTGTGATATGCTTACCATATGCGAGAGTGGACGGCATGACCGGGATGGACTCCCTGGGAAAGACGCTGCTGCTCCTTGGGGGAGCGCTTGCCCTCCTTGGGCTTCTGCTGGTACTTGCCCCTAAAATGCCCTACGTAGGTCGGCTTCCAGGCGACCTGGTATTCCACAGGGGCAACCTCACCATCCACCTGCCTCTGGCTACCATGCTGCTCGCCAGCGTAGGGCTGACCATTCTCCTGAACCTTGCATCCCGCCTCTTCCGAGGCTGACGCCGTGCGAACCAGCGACTTCGATTACCACCTGCCGCGTGACCTCATAGCCCAGACCCCTATCGAGCCGCGCGACCACTCCCGCCTCATGGTTGTGCGCCGCGAAACCGGCGAGTTTGAGCATTGCCGCTTCTATGAGATAGGCCGGTTTCTCAGGCCGGGAGATCTGCTGGTACTCAACAACAGCCGAGTGATCCCCGCTCGGCTGAGGGGTAGACGGCTGGGCACAGGCGGAGCGGTGGAGGTCCTGCTGCTGCATCGAGCGGGCGCGGGCGTGTGGAAGGCCCTGGTCAAGCCAGGGCGACGCCTTCGGCCTGGGGCCCGGTTTGAGGTGGACGGCGTGGAAGGACAGGTACTGGAGGACACAGCCGGCGGGACGCGGCTGATAAGCCTCTCCGACGAGGAGGTCATCCGGCGAGCCGGGGAGACGCCCCTTCCACCCTATATCGACGCCCCGCTGGCCGACCCGGAGCGCTATCAGACGGTGTACGCCAGCGCAGAAGGCAGCGCAGCCGCCCCCACGGCAGGGCTGCACTTCACGCCCAATCTGCTGGAGAGGTTGAGGCTGGACGGCGTCCGCTTTGCCCAGGTCACCCTTCACGTGGGCCTGGGCACCTTCATGCCAGTGAAGTCGGAGGAGCCTGAGAAGCACGGTATCCATTCGGAATACTTCCAGGTTGGGGATTACGCGGCCAGTGAGATAAACCTGGCCCGCGCCGAGGGCAGACGCATAATAAGCGTGGGCACTACCAGCGTCAGGACGCTGGGACAGGCGGCTATGCTCTCTCACGGCCAGACGGAGGCTGCTTTGACGCCTGTCTCAGGGTGGGCAGACCTCTTCATCCTGCCGGGCCACAGGTTCCGGCTGGTGGATGGGCTGATAACCAACTTCCACCTGCCGCGCTCCACCCTGCTGATGCTGGTGAGCGCCTTTGCCGGCAGCAACGCCCCCGCGGACTACGGCCGGAAGCTGGTGATGGGTGCTTATCGGGAAGCCATAGACCGCCGCTACCGGCTATTCAGTTTTGGGGATTGCATGCTAATACTCTAGTGGTATTATAGAACCATCTCGCTTACTGCCGTTAAACGGCCTATCCAAAACTTGAGAAAAATTAAGAGGGAGGAAACTATGTGGAACGCGCAGCAGACGGATGACATTGGGGGAATGACCGCGGAGGTGATAACGATCAAAGGATACCAGGGCGATGAGGTACATACCTACCTGGTGCAGCCCAACGGGCCGGGCCCCTATCCGGCAGTGGTGCTCGCGCATCACATGCCGGGATGGGATGAATTCTACCGAGAGACGGCGCGGCGGTTTGCCGACCACGGGTATATTGCCATCTGCCCCGACCTGTACGACCGGTTCGGACACGGCGCCCCGGCAGACGTGGCGGCGAAGGCGAGAGGCGAGGGCGGAGTTTCGGACGACAGCGTGGTCGGCGACTGCCAGAGCGCGCTTGAGTACGTGAAAGCGCTGCCCAACTGCAACGGCAAGGTGGGCATCATAGGGCATTGCTCAGGCGGCCGTCACGCCTACATGGTGGCCTGCCGAGTCCAGGGGTTCAGCGCCATAGTGGACTGCTGGGGAGGGAACGTGATCATGGCGCCTGACCGCCTGACCGCCAACCAGCCGGTGTCCCCAATCGAGTACACCAAGGACCTGTCTTGTCCCGTACTGGGCCTCTTCGGCAACGAGGACCAGAACCCCCCGCCGGAGCAGGTTGACCAGCACGAAGAGGAGCTCAAGAAGCACGGCAAGACCTACGAGTTTCATCGGTACGACGGGGCCGGGCACGGCTTCTGGTACTACGACCGCCCAGCCTACAGGCAGGAGCAGGCGATGGACTCGTGGAACAAGACGCTTGATTTCTTCGCCAGATGCCTGGCTTAGGCTTGACCACCATACAAGAAGGAGCGCGGATATGTGCACTATGATTGTGGAGAAGGCCCAGATTACCGGCAGTGGCAAGGGCCCCAAGGGCTGGATTGAGTTGCGGCAGGCGAACGTGTCCTTTGACCATCCCTTCAACGCCCAGCTTGACCATGCGGTGAACATAGACTTCGTGAACAACGAGCTTGGGATGGAGACAAGGGTGGCGGTTGAGCTCTCGGCGGACTCGGCCCGCCGTCTCATAGAGGCGATTGAGACCACCTTGACCCGCGGAGAGGTGGAAGCCGGACTCACGACGCGCTAGAGCCGGCAGCCTGCGGATTGCGCCCAATGAAAGAGGCCGGGCAACGGAACTGCCCGGCCTCTTTGTAGTCCCGGTTGCCGGCGGGATACTTGGATCCCCAACAATTTAGGCGGCGCGGCCACGTCGTCACGCTAGCGCACGCGGGCATTCACCCGAATCCACCGAAGGACACGGATGGGCGGCGTGAGGACCGGAGAAGGGGGATGAGAGAGCTACAGGGGAGATGGCCTGGGCTCGATTGGGGTAGATGGGAGGTCGGCGGAGGGACTTCAGTCACCGCACAGGCCCCCAATGGCCGTCTGCGGGAGCTGGGATGCGCGGGGGATGGCAAGAGAATAGGCAGCAGGGAACTCCCGCGGAGCTGGTTGGTGCGAGTTGGCGGGGACGTTGGGTCAGTGGCGGAGGGCGCCGTCAGGCTGGGAGTGGAATGGCTCGCAGCCGGGCCAGGGCGCGACTGAACTGGGTATCCCAGGGCCAGCGCCGGGGAAGATGCAGGGTCAATCGGCGTGCCGAGCGAGTGAGCCGTCCGGCCAAGGCGAAGACCCGTCGTCTGAGGGTCTTGGTGGTCACGATCTGCTCACCCAGGCCGATGCGGGCTGTCCAGCGGGCCAGGTTGTGTGCCATCACCTGTACCGCCAGCCAGGCTCCGTTGGCGGCGAAGCGGCCGGACGGCATGTGGTTCAGTCCGACACCGTACTTGAGGTCGCGTATCGCATTCTCGATCTCGGCGTGACGGCGATGATCAGCCTCCAGTTCGAGCATCTCCCCATCGCGGTCGGTGATGAAGCCGTGATAGCTGTAGGTGGCGAAGAGGGCCAACTGGGAACCGGGCGTGGGTTTCACCCGCCGGACGATGAGCCGCACCGGCGCGGCGTCGGGCTCACTCTGGAAGGGGATATAGGTGGTCTCTGCCACATCGGCGGCGCCGTCCATCCAGTAGGGAATGGGAGTCCAGTCCTCTTCTGGTATGGCCTCGATGACATTGTGCAGGCTTTTGTGCTGGCGGATGGTGATGGAGAAGCGGACATCCATCTTGCGGCAGACGGATACCACGCTATGAGCGTAGAAGCCGCTGTCGGCCCGCATCGTGAGTTGTCCCCTGGCCCCGGCGAAGCGCACCCGCCCCACCGTCTCACGCAGGAAGTGGGCGGCGCCGCGGGCGGTGTTGGCCCGGCCCTCGCGCAGCCGGGCCATCAGCACGTCTCCGGTTCCGGCGGCGACGGCCAGCAGCGGGTGATAGCCCCGCTGACCGGTGTAACCATGGTGGCGCGCCCCTTCCTTGGCCAGTCCATAGGTCTCGCAGATGGTGGAGTCCAGGTCGATGGTCAGGGGCCCGTCGCCGGGTCCGGCCCCGGCAGCCCAGGCCCGGGCCAGCAACTCCCGGCTAACCCGGTCCAGTTGGCGGACATGGCCCCACCTGAAGCTGCGCAGGAAGGCGCCCAGGGTGGAGGGAGCCTTAGCCGTGAAACCGAGAACGCGGGCGGTCCCGCCGGCGCGTAGCACATCGGCGTCGTCGATGCAGTCGCCACCGGCCAACGCGGAGGCCACCAGCGTCATCATCTTGTCACCGGTGTTGGCTCTGCCTTTTGCATGGCCCAGGTCCAGGTGCCGGTCAACCAGTTGGGGCAGGCCAAGGCGCAGGGCCAGGGTGGACGGAAGAATCAGCCCGGCATTGGCCACCAGGCGGTGATCATCGAAGGCGATGCGGATGCGGTCGGGTTGGTGGCGTGGTAGCATCTATTGGGTGCTCCTTTTCCGGGACTGGTTTGCTGTTACAAAACCATTATCCCAGATTCAGAGGAGCACCCTTTGGCCACTTCAGGACGCTGACCCGACGCCCTCCTTCGGTGGATTCGGGATTCAGCTGGACGGCGCCACTCCCGCCGTATGCCATTACGGATGCATACCTGAGACCGCAAGGGGTTGACATCCTGGCGGAAACCCTTTAGTTTAGGTGTGCCCTAACTGTCCCCGGCCGAAAGAGGCTGCTTAAAGATGGGTCTATGTCCGTAGGCTCACTCACTTGCTCAGAAGATCCCCAAGGCGCTCTCATGTGCCTTTATGACCATCACACAGACCGCTCCTGAAGGCGGGGGCGAGCAGGGATCGTTAGATAGGGAGATTACATTGTGGGAGGTGATTAAGAGATAATGCTCCTAAATCGTGTCTTTTGTCTGAATCAAGAGCAGATTCGTTCCTGAGACACAGGTCTGTCGGTAGGCCCTTAGATTTGACCCAAGCGTTTGAAAAGTTTAGGAGGCAATTGCATATGCGAAGCAAACTCGCCGGCCCCAGAATGTTGGGGCTTCTTGCAGGAATAGTGGGCTTAACAGTCCTTTTGGTGGCGGGGTGCAGCTCCGACCCCACAGCGACCCCCAGGCCCACGAATACGCCCGTGCCTACGGCCACGGCAGAGATGATGGAGCCCACGGCCGAGATGATGGAACCTACGGCCGCCGCCGGCCCCAAAGAAGCCATCAAGCTGTACTCCAGCAACTGGTCGAGCATTGAGCTCAATACGCGCATCCCTGGGTACATCCTGGAGAACGGCTATCAGTATCCCATAGAGTACATCACGGGAGTCACGGGGACCATGAAGGTTGCCCTTCCCATTGGGGAAATGCACGTGGTCATGGAGGTGTGGCGGCAGAACATCTACGACTGGTACGAGGAGCATATCGACGCAGGCAACATCGTGGACCTGGCCGGGACCGGGGAGAGCCTCCCCAACGGCTCCAAGGGGCAGATACTGGAGAACTCCGCTCAGGGATTCTACGTGCCACAGTACGTGGTCGATGAGAACCCCGGCCTGGTGTCAGTGTCCGATCTCCCGGAATACGTAGAGCTGTTCTCAGACCCGGAGGACCCCAGTAAGGGAGTGATCTTCAACTGCATCATCGGCTGGCAGTGCGAGAAGATCAACCGGGCCAAGTGGCATGCCTACGGCCTGTTTGACACCTACAACATGGTGGAGCCGGGGTCGGCCGGAGCGCTTGACGCCAGCATACAGGGAGCTTACGACGCCAATGAGCCTGTCCTGGCCTACTACTGGGAGCCGACCACCATTGTCAATGAGCTGAACCTCGTCCGGCTGGAGGAGCCGGAGTGGACCCAGGAGTGCCAGGACGCCATTAACACCGGAGTAGAGTCCACTCCCTACGAGTCCACAATTGGGTGCGCCTACCAGATATGGGACGTCCACGCGGCCGTCCACTCCAGCTTGGTAGAGCGTGCGCCGGACGCGACGGAATTCCTGGCCAACGTGTTCATAGGGGCCCTTGAATTGGGCGCGCTTGAGGCCTGGAAGAACGAGATGGACATGGAGTGGCGAGACACGGTCGTCTACTACCTGGAGAACAACAGGGACATCTGGACCTCGTGGATCACCGACGCCAACGCGGACGAGATCATAGCAAGGATGGATGAAGCTCTAGCGGCAGAGTCCTAGACCCTGACTCAGTCCATATCCGTCCTGCGTACAAGGACGGACGCAGCGCAAGCGGGGGGAGACGGCTCCTCCCGCTTGCCGTTAACAACACTTCCGGGAGGCGGCGCGAAACTTTGGAGTCGAATTCGTGACCAATCCACAAGCGCTCACCCAGGCACAGGAGTACATGGCGCAGTCCGGCGTGGACGGCTGGCTGCTCTACGATTATCGCCAGTCCAACCCCTTCTTCTCGCAGGCGCTTGGACCGCTTTCAATGGTTACTCGTCCCGCCTTCCTCTTCGTCCCAGTGAAGGGCGAAGCCCTCCTCCTGGCGCATCACGTAGACCTGGGACGCTTCTCTCATCTTGAGTATCGGAGAGTCGGCTACACCGGCCGCGCATCTCTTCTGGACCACCTGCGCCGTATCCTGGCCGGCAGCAAGAGAGTCGCTATGGAATACTCCCCAATGGGGGCCATACCCAGGGCCTCCCGCGTGGACGCCGGGACCATCGAGATGGTCAGAAGCGTGGGGGTAGAGGTCCTCTCATCCGCGGACCTGGTCCAGTACGCAACCCAGCGATGGAGCCAGGCGCAGCTGCAAGCCCATCGACGGGCCGCGGACAAGCTGAGCCGGATAGCTATGGAGGCGTTCCGGTATGCAGGGCAGCGACTGGGACGCGGGGCGTCTGAGCTGGACGTTATGGACTTCATCCAACGGCGATTTGGAGAGGAGGGTCTGGAGACGCCCGACGGCCCGGTGGTGGCGGTGGACTCCCACAGTAGTGACCCTCACTACCTCCCCACGGCGGAGACCTCGGCGCCCATAGACGCGGGCAGCTGGGTCCTGATTGACTTGTGGGCCAGAGAGCCGGGCCCCGCCGGCATATTCGCGGACATCACTTGGGTGGGATACGCGGGAGACGATGCGCCTTCTCGTTACAGGGATGCCTTTGACGTGGTGTGCGGCGCAAGGGACGCATCCCTTGCCTTCTTGCAGGATGCCGCCCATAGAGGGGCGCAGCCCCAGGGATGGGAGGTGGACAGGGTGGCCCGGGATTACGTCTCCGCCCGGGGATACGGGGAGTATTTCACCCATCGGCTGGGCCACAGCCTGGACGCGGAGGTGCACGGCGAGGCTGTGAACCTGGACGGATGGGAGACCCACGATACGCGATCGGTGGCCCCCGGCATCGGGGTTACCATAGAGCCGGGTGTCTACCTGCCGGGGTTCGGTATGCGCTCCGAGATAGATGTCTACGTGTCCGAGTCCGGCCCGGAGGTGACCACCGCCGTGCAGCATGAGATTGTGACGATAGGGTAGCGGACTTGCGGGCGCCTCTTTTCCGCTCGTCCTGAGCTTGTCCATACATATTACTCAATCGACACCAAAAACTCCGGTACTCCTGGGCGGTGGAGTTGGAGTAATCTAGTGTGGTGTATCCGTAGTTCAATGGCGAATACAGGGGTGATCGACGCTGATCCGTCACTCTGGTACGTGCAAGACTCCGGTTCCCTGTCCATTCAGAAAGCCTCCGAATAATGCAGCGAACTACCGATACAGGACACTAGCGTGGAGGCACGCACGTCGGTAGATGGTACGTGAGGATGTCTTGGGTAAGTTGAAAGCTCATGGATAGGACACAATAGCAACGGAAACTTGCGGTACTCATGGTCGGCAGACTTATGCTCTGGGGTAGGCAAGCAGATCTAACGGCTCACTCCTAGTGTTCGAGTCCTCTTTGGTGGGTCAAATGTAACTCGGCGTTGACACATGACTCGTTCGCGGAGTCAACCGCGGGCTCCGGCATGTGTTGCCTGCATCTTTTGCAAAATGGACCCGGACTCCAGTGATTTCCTCCACTGCAATTTATGATCATGATGCCTTCCCCTGATCCTGTGCCTGCTGCTTGGGCAAATCCTCATCGTCCTCTGGCGATTTGGAGAACCTGTCCCGGACTCTTCCAAAGCCATCGCGCACGCCGCTTCTGACTGATTTTGCCTGTTCCAAGGCTTCTTTGCCTGTCGTTACAACTTGGTCTTTGGCTCTCTGTCCCAACTCAGTCCTCAGCGTTGCAGCGCCACCTTTGTAGACCAGATAAGCCCCAGCCGCGCCAGCGAGCGCTACTCCGCCTGTTGCCGCCGCAGCGCCGGCCAACCCAGCGACTCCAAATGCGGTTCCGCTGGCAGCTATTCCAATTCCTCCAAGTCCCGTGACAAAAGTTGGTACTGAGGCTCCTGCCACAACTCCTCCAATGACTCCAGCCCCTTCGGGGGAATTGGCAACATTCCCCACACGCTTCAGCGCGTCTATCACGCTGTGCCCCTGCTTTTTCTCAACTTCCTCAACAAGGGTCTCCATGTGACATAAAGCAAGGGTGTAGTAACCGCAGGCCTCGTCGGACATTCCATGGCGACTGTTGATAGTATAGCCAGTATTTAGAAGCTGACGAATCTCCTCAAATTTGGGCTTCAGTTCTTCAAAGTCCTCTGGTATTAGCACTGCTTCTCCCTTCTGCGACCTACTCCTATCGAGTTACAACTGCTACTGTTTTCGGGGGTAAGGTCAGCACATGCTCAAAGGGAATCGTTGCATCAAAGTAGGCACAATTGCCTACAGTTCCCCTCGTGGTTAGAACTACATCGTGGCGGTTTAATTTCCCTTTCCGAAGGCGTTGGTCTATATCTGACGAGACAAAGGCACATGATGAAAAGTTAAATCCATCGCTAGTGACATTTCCTGCGTTGAGGAATAAACAATGTCCACTTTCTAGGAACTCATGCTGCTTCGGATAATTGACTCCTCTATCCCCGTCAATAATCGCGATAGGGGCTTCACCCAACGTCACCTCGCGCCACCCGTTCCGCGCCGCTTGCTTAGCCCCTTCCTGCACTACCACGTGGTCCTCACTCGTCGTTGCCATAATTTCCTCAATTAGATACACGCCGCAAGACCAGCGCATCGATCACTTCAACGCAGTCAGTGGCGTCTCCCGCCCCAAGCCCTCACTACCCTGCCGCCAAGGCGGCCACCTCCACCACGGCGGCGGTAGCCTGTGGTTCCGGGACTGTTTCGCCGTCTTCACGCATACCCTCTATATGGAATTCGATGGCCTCTCGGATTTCATTCAGCAGTTCCTCCCGCGTTCCAGCCGTAGCCACGCAGCCGGGCAGGTCAGGCACGTATGCCGCGTAGTTGTTGGGTGTCTTTTCGATTACGACAGTGTATTTCATGGGTTGGGTCACTCCATCAGGCCAGATTGTTTCAAGATGCTGTTCCATGTGCCTGGGGATAGATCGTCACTTGGTTTGCCGGGAATGGTTACCCGGCCAGGCTTGACTGGATGCTTGTACTGTCGGTGGCTTCCTCTCGTGCGGACCAATCGCCATCCGTCCCTCTCTATCAGTTCAATTGCTTCTCTAACCTTTGGCACGTCTAGCTTGTCTCAAGCCTTATATATGGATGTCCTTGTTTCCTCTACTAATTGCAGGAGGTAATGATTCCTTATAGCCGAGCGGACAACCAAGTCCACGGGCCTTCCTAAAAGCTGCTCCAGCTCCTCTAAAAGCCCGAAGTACGCGTCCGTATAGCCTTCTGCCAATACCTCACCCAGGAACTCGACCGCGAAGTCCAAATCGCTCTCCGCAGGATGGTACTGACCGGTTGCAGCCGAGCCAAACAGTTCAAGCTTGGACACTTTGTAACGAAGATAGAGGCCCTTCAGTTCATCAGCTCTCTTCACAACATCGGGAATCATTGCGCGTCTTCCTGGACATCCAGGAATCCCAGGCTCCTGAGATTCTCCTCGATAGCTGCGTCCAAACTCCATTCTTCGGTTGGCTTCTCGGTTGCGGACCCCAGCTTGTTGAGGCAACGGACAGGGAAATCCGTGTCTATGGGTACGTTCCACTCTCCTGGTGCATATTCTGAGTGACAGGCTTTTCTGTCTATGGCAGTGTCCAACATGACGGGCCCCTCTCAACTACTGAAAGGACGGCATAGACTTCTCGCAGTTTCCTCACCTATTGCGGGGTAGTATTTTACTAGGATATCCGGGGTGATCTCACCAACGCGGAGATTACATTCTTGGCGAATACGTCTCACAGCCTCTGGCAGCTCCTCGATAATCGGCTTCACTAGCTCCTCAGCATTAGCATACTTACCCTCGTGCAACTCTGCCTCCGGCACTTTCATGTTTTGGTACCACGTGGCAAGCCCTTCTTCAAGCCAGTTTGTGGAACGTCCATCTACCAGGTTATTCCAAGGATCGAGAAGATGAAGGCACTCATGGGCAAGTTGCCACCTCGCACGAACTGGATTGGTAAGTGCATTTGAGGTCAAGCGGACAATCACGTGTTTAGAACGCCTCTCTGAATCACCAGCTGGAATCCCGCTATTTGGATACCAGAGACATGGAACATTCCCTTGTTTCTTGTCGATATGAATACCTACCAAAGTGTATGAACGATCTCTCGGCCCGAACCTTTTCTCCAGATCGGCTAAGAACTGGCTCGTATATACCGGGAGCGTGATTTGGCTAGAGCTGCCGTCCACCTCATGCTCGGTTGTGAACAGGACATCAAGTACCGTCATCGGTGTTCTCCAAAGCCCAGCCTCGTCAAGTTCTCGTTAATCTCTTGGTCCAGCCTCAGCGCCTCGGCCTGCTGCCCCCGCCACTGGGCAGAAAGGCGGGCCATCTTCTCCTCGAAGGGTTCGCCGTCGTCCTCCTGCGGGGCCGCCCCAACATAGCGGCCAGGAGTGAGCACGTGGCCGTGCCTTCGCACATCCTCCATCGATGCGCTCTTACAGAGTCCGGGAACGTCGGAGTACTCGCCTGAGTCCTCTTCGCCGCGCCAGGCGTGGTAGGTATCGGCGATGTGTGCGATGTCCTCGTCGGTCAACTCCCGATGGGTGCGGTCCACCATGCGCCCCAGCTTGCGGGCGTCGATGAACAGGACCTCGCCCCGTCGGTCCCTGTACCTCCCGCCCCTGCGGTCCCTAGACAGGAACCAGAGGCAAACTGGAATCTGGGTGGAGTAGAAGAGCTGGCCGGGCATGGCCACCATGCAGTCAACAAGGCCGGCCTCAACGAGGCCTTTCCGAATCCCGCCCTCGCCGGACTGATTGGAAGACATGGAGCCGTTGGCCAGCACGAAGCCCGCCGTGCCGTTGGGCGACAGGTGATGGGCCATGTGCTGTACCCAGGCGAAGTTGGCGTTGCCCTTGGGAGGCGCGCCATACTGCCATCGCCTGTCATCCTGGAGGCGTTCACCTCCCCAGTCGGAGACGTTGAAGGGGGGATTGGCGAGGATGTAGTCGGCCCTCAGGTCGGGATGGCGGTCATTATGGAAGCTATCGCCGTGAGCGATGTTGCCCTCTATCCCGCGAA
This sequence comes from Dehalococcoidia bacterium, assembly GCA_965263185.1. Taxonomy (GTDB): domain Bacteria; phylum Chloroflexota; class Dehalococcoidia; order Lucifugimonadales; family UBA2985; genus JAPPHY01. The sequence continues at coordinate 1,281,056 of OZ253588.1, forward strand.
GCGCCAGGTTCATCTTGGCGAGCTTCCAAGTGGTGTAGTTGGATTCCTGGCCGTAGATGGATATGTCGGCCTTGGCCCTGCCTCCGTTGCCGTTTCCCGATGCGTGGGCGCGGATGAACTCTATGGACTGGACGAACATGCCCGACGACCCGCAGCAGGGGTCGTAGACTCGGCCGTTATACGGCTCCAGCATCTCCACCAGCAGGCGCACGACGGAGCGAGGGGTGTAGAACTCGCCGCCCTTCTTGCCCTCCGCGCTGGCGAACTGTGAGAGGAAGTATTCGTAGACCCGGCCCAGTACATCCCTAGAGCGGGACTCCTCATCCCCTATATTTATGTTGCTGATGAGGTCAACCAGCTGGCCCAGACGCGTCTTGTCGAGGGCGGGACGTCCGTAGTCCTTGGGTAGAACGTCTTTCAACGCCGGGTTGTCTCGCTCGATGGCTGTCATGGCGCCGTCCACCAATTGCCCAATGGTGGGCTGGTGGGCCTGAGCCTTGAGCTGGGGCCAGCGAGCTTCCTGTGGCACCCAGAAGATGCTCTGGGCACGGTACTCGTCGGGTTCCTCAGGGTCAGCGCCTTGGTCTCGCTCAGCCTCCAGCTTTGCGAAGGCTTCCTCAAAAGCGTCGGAGATGTACTTGAGGAAGATCAGGCCTAGGACAACGTGCTTGTACTCGGCGGCGTCCATGCTGCCCCGCAGGGCGTCGGCCATACGCCACAGCTCGGCCTCGTAGCCTGTGGTGGCGCCGTTGTCTGAGGCCTTAGTTTTGGGCGTCCGTCCTGAAGCGGTCATCCCTGCTCTCCGATGTTAAAGAAACCGATTCCTTCGTCCGGGCTGGGGCCGAAGCCAGATCCGCCTATTTACAAGAGTTTCGCAGCCATAGTCATGATTGGTCTACTGAGGTCCGTAGCGAGACTAACCTTAGACAAGTCAAGAATATGCGTCTGAGCAATCGCAGTCAATGCCAACTAGGTGATCATGCACCTCTCATTGCACTAGCCCGCCTATTATTTCTGCCAGTGTCATTTTGTGGATCCGTCTGCCCCTCCTCCCTACCTCATTGTATCCAAATGGACGGCCCACGAGTCCCTCAAATTTTCGTTGCTATTGTGTTGCACCCATGAGCGCACCAGGTTTGTCAAGATTGGGCTCCCGCTGCCCGCGCTTTGGTTGCCGGGATGCCCCTCAGTGGCGCAGATTCAAGGCCAGGACAAGCTGTCGGCCCTGTGGCCATGCAATGGTCAGATCGAGTGGCAGAGACGCCGTAGCGGGCATTTATGAGAGTCGCCCCTTGAGAATCGAGACCCAGTCCAGGTGAGCCGGTTGGACCCGTGGCCTTCGTCAGCTACCACAACTACCGGCGCTATCACAAGGCCCTGGGGAACGTGACGCCCTCGGCCGTGCTGAGGGGCAGGCGTGAAGACATACTACAACGCAGAAGGGAGGTACAGGCTCAGACAATTGAACGGCGAAGACAGCACAACAGGGAAATCAGGGAGCTTACCAGACCTTCATCCGACCCCGGATCTCTTGGGTCTCAAAGTGTGCCACTTTTGCTGGTTGCCAACACCCCTAGACAAAGGGAAACGTTGCCCTGTGTTAATTATCTCCTTTTGCCACCCATGCCAGGTGGGCCAATTGCACGGAGGAGAAGAAAACCGGATACTACGAGGACAAATATTATGGCTATAGCTCCGACCAGGGAGAGCCAATCGCAAATCGGTTGTGCCAATAGGAACCCGATCGCGAATCCGACTCCCCCAGCGATTCCTAGGGCTAGCAGGTTGTTCATTTCCTTTCTCTAACCTCAAGGCAATAATACCCCTGATAGGACACCCGGTCAAAACCATCACGCCGGGGGCCTTCCGTTTTGTATAAGCCCTGGATAGACACTACCTCAACGCAGGCTACACCGGGTTTTCCCCACTTGCTGGGCGAGGGTAGGGGGGTGCAAAGTTTGGGAGTCGTATACTCCATTACCCCAGCCATTCAACCATGAATTGACGCTAGGAAACCGACAATCTGCAGGACGAATCCAAGAATCACCAACCCAGCCCCTACGTACGCCTTAAACCTTCGAGAACGACCAGATCGTTCAATCTGCTCACTATTCCCAGACCCAAAGGCTACGTACATATCACCATCTTTACCCGGATTACCCTTGGGAGGACCGACCCCTGATCTGAGGAACAGGCTATGTCCATAGAGAATCACTAGGACAAAGCCCGCTATGTCTAACCCCAACCCAAGTGGCGTAGCGTATAGCAAAAACTGCAACTTATCCTCCCAATAGGATGAGGGGTGACTGAAGTCACCCCTCATCCTATCTCGTTTGTTGCTCAGTGGCTGCCTACGTTAGCTTGTGTCGTTAACGATGCCCACGAGCGTTTGACAGGTCATACACGAGAGCAGAAGCACAGAAACTCCTCCAGTGGTCACCTTAAAGGCAGAGGGCACTATGATTGGATTGTTGCAGTGCGGACACTTATTCATAATCCACTCCCTTTTTACTTATGTCCCATTCATTGTACTGGAGCACCTGGAATCTCGCTAGTGTGGTGTAACCAAAGTTAGTCGCATGTTTACCGGCTATGGTGTATCCTCCTGATTACCTGCCAAAAGGAGGATGAATATGGGCAGAGGCAGACCAATGGCGCCTTTGGCCCTGGACGGCGCCGAACGGGAAACCTTGGAACAATGGACCCGCCGGCCCAAAACGGCCCAGGCGTTGGCCCTGCGGGCCAGAATCGTTCTGGCCTGTGCCGAAGGCCGGAGCAACACCGCGGTGGCCGCCGAGTTGCGGGTATGCGTTGACACGGTGGGGAAATGGCGGTCCCGATTCCTGGAACAACGGCTGGACGGCCTGTTGGACCAACCGCGCAGCGGTCGCCCCCGTATGATTGACGATGCCGACGTTGAGCGGGTGATTGCGTTGACCTTGGAGACCACCCCCAAGGACGCCACCCACTGGAGCACCAGGTCCATGGCCCGGCGTTCCGGTCTGAGCCACAACACGGTGAGTCGCATCTGGCGTGCCTTCGCGCTGCAACCGCACCGCACCGAGACCTTCAAGCTGTCGGCGGACCCCCTCTTCATTGAGAAGGTGCGGGATATTGTGGGGCTCTACCTCAACCCGCCGGACCGGGCACTGGTCTTGTGCGTAGACGAGAAGTCCCAGATCCAAGCCCTGGACCGCACCAGACCGCTTTTGCCCCTGCGCCCGGGCCAGGCCGAACGGCGCACCCATGATTACGTGCGCCACGGTACCACGTCCCTGTTCGCCGCTTTGGACGCCAGGACCGGCCAGGTGATTGGCCAGTGCCACCGCCGCCACCGGGCCTTGGAGTTCCGCAAGTTTCTCGATTCCATCGAATCCGCGGTGCCCGCCGAGTTGGACGTGCACCTGATTGCCGACAACTACGCCACCCACAAGACGGCGCTGATCCGGAACTGGTTCGCCAAGCGCCCCCGCTTCCATATTCATTTCACGCCCACCAGCGCCTCTTGGCTGAACCTGGTGGAGCGCTGGTTCGGCCTGCTCACCGAAAAGCAGTTGCGCCGGGGCGTGCACCAGAGCAGCGCCGAACTGGAGGCTGCCATCTACCGCTACCTGGACGTCACCAACGAAGACCCCAAGCCCTTGGTATGGACCAAGACCGCTGACCAAATCCTGGCAAGTGTGGCCCGCTTTTGCCAGCGTACTTTGGATACAGGACACTAGTGTGGTGTATCCGTAGTTCATTGGCAAATACAGGGGTGATCGACGCTGATCCGTTACTCTGGTTCGTGCAAGACTCCGGTTCTCTGTCCATTCAGAAAGCCCCCGAATAATGCAGCGAACTACGGATACACCACACTAGGAGCCCGTCCGAGAAACATGGTTGGCGGGCGCTTTGGTGTATGATGGGCGCAGTCCAGTAGCAGGGAGTTGTTGATGAGGAAGACCTACCTTCCCTACGAACCCGACCAGCAGGTGCTGTTGCCGGCTGCCTTGCAGGAGTGGCTGCCTGACGACCATCTGGCCTACTTCATATCCGACGTGGTGGACCAGTTGGACATATCGGAGATCACCGCTCGCTACGAGCGGGAACGGCGTGGCGGGCCGCCGTATCATCCACGGATGATGGTCAAGGCGCTGCTCTATGGGTACTGCGTCGGGGTGGCGTCCTCACGCCGCATCGCCCAGCGTCTCCACGAGGACATCGCCTTCAGGGTGTTGGCGGCGAACAACACACCGGACTTCCGGACCATCTCCGACTTTCGCAAGGGTAATCTGGATGCGCTGTCGGGCCTGTTCGTACAGGTACTGGCGTTGTGCCAGAAGGCGGGGCTGGTGAAGCTGGGGCACGTGGCGCTGGACGGCACGAAGGTCAAGGCCAACGCATCGAAGCATAAGGCGATGAGTTATGGACGGATGAAGGAGAGGGAAGCGCAGTTGGCGGCGGAGGTGGCGGAGTTGCTGGAGCGAGCCCGGGAAGTGGACGAAGAGGAAGACCGGCGGTACGGCAAAGACAAACGTGGAGATGAGTTGCCTGAGGAGTTGGCCTTTCTAGAGGGTCGGTTGGAGAAGATACGGGAGGCGATGGCGGCGCTAGAGGCCGAGGCGCAGGCGGCTGCCGAACAGGCCGAGGCCGAAGGTGGTAAGCGCCCGGGTGTGCCCGACGACAAGGCCCAGCGTAACTTCACCGATACCGAGTCGCGCATCATCCCAGCGCCTGGAGGAAAGGACTTCCTGCAAGCGTACAACTGTCAGGCGGTGGTGGACAGCGCTCATCAGGTGATCGTGGCGGCGCGGGCCACCAACCGGACTTCGGATAAGCAACAGGCTGCGGTGATGATGGAGGAGACCATCAACAACGTCGGCGCAGTCCCCAGGGAAGTATCCGCCGATGCTGGCTACTACTCGGCAAAGGCAGTCGACGAGCTTTATGCTCTGGGCGTGGACCCGTTCGTCGCGCCGGAGCAGACCCGCCACGGCCGGGTTGTGCCACCTGCGCCCCGAGGTCGCATACCCAGCCATCTGTCCCCCAGGGACCGGATGCGACGGAAGTTACAGACCAGGCGGGGTCGGCAGCGCTACGCTTTGCGGATGCAAACTGTGGAGCCGGTATTCGGTCAGATCAAGCAGGGCCGGGGGTTCCGGCAGTTCCTGCTGCGGGGACTGGAGAAGGTGAACGGCGAATGGTCGCTGATCTGCACCGGCCACAACCTGCTCAAACTGTTCCGCTTTGGGGTCAATCTGCACAGGAAAGCACGGGGCGATGGGGCCAGCCCAACGCATCAGGAACTTTTGCCGAGGTAGTGAGCACGGCGCTATTCGCAAAGCTATCTGGGGGCTGGCCGGGGCAACCGGCACAATTAGCTGTCGCGATCCATTGTCGCTAACCCGCAAACGCCGTTAGACAATCCTCGGACGGGCTGCTAGTGTGGTGTATCCAAAGTTAGTCGCATGTTTGCTGGCTATGGTGTATCCTCCTGATTACCTGCCAAAAGGAGGATGAATATGGGCAGAGGCAGACCAATGGCGCCTTTGGCCCTGGACGGCGCCGAACGGGAAACCTTGGAACAATGGACCCGCCGGCCCAAAACGGCCCAGGCGTTGGCCCTGCGGGCCAGAATCGTTCTGGCCTGTGCCGAAGGCCGGAGCAACACCGCGGTGGCCGCCGAGTTGCGGGTATGTGTTGACACGGTGGGGAAATGGCGGTCCCGATTCCTGGAACAACGGCTGGACGGCCTGTTGGACCAACCGCGCAGCGGTCGCCCCCGTATGATTGACGATGCCGACGTTGAGCGGGTGATTGGGTTGACCTTGGAGACCACCCCCAAGGACGCCACCCACTGGAGCACCCGGGCCATGGCCCGGCGTTCCGGTCTGAGCCACAACACGGTGAGTCGCATCTGGCGTGCCTTCGCGCTGCAACCTCACCGCACCGAGGCCTTCAAGCTGTCGGCGGATCCCCTCTTCATTGAGAAGGTGCGGGATATTGTGGGGCTCTATCTCAACCCGCCGGACCGGGCGCTGGTTTTGTGCGTAGACGAGAAGTCCCAGATCCAAGCCCTGGACCGCACCAGACCGCTTTTGCCCCTGCGCCCGGGCCAGGCCGAGCGGCGCACCCATGATTACGTGCGCCACGGTACCACGTCCCTGTTCGCCGCTTTGGACGCCAGGACCGGCCAGGTGATTGGCCAGTGCCACCGCCGCCACCGGGCCCTGGAGTTCCGCAAGTTTCTCGATGCCATCGAGTCCGCGGCGCCCGCCGAGTTGGACGTGCACCTGATTGCCGACAACTACGCCACCCACAAGACGGCGCTGATCCGGAACTGGTTCGCCAAGCGCCCCCGCTTCCATATTCATTTCACGCCCACCAGCGCCTCCTGGCTGAACCTGGTGGAGCGCTGGTTCGGTCTGCTCACCGAAAAGCAGTTGCGCCGGGGAGTGCATCAGAGCAGCGCCGAACTGGAGGCTGCCATCTACCGCTACCTGGACGTCACCAACGAAGACCCCAAGCCCTTGGTATGGACCAAGACCGCTGACCAAATCCTAGCAAGTGTGGCCCGCTTTTGCCAGCGTACTTTAGATACAGGACACTAGGTGGTTGCGTGGTAGCATCTATTGGGCGCTCCTTCTCTGGGGTCGGGTTGCCGTTACAAAACCATTATCCCAGATTCAGAGGAGCGCCTTCTTGCCGCTTTAGAACGCTGACCCGACCCACTCCTTCGGTGGATTCGGGCTTAGACGGGCAATGACTCCCCTGGGATGACGGGCGCGAAGCTCGTACTCGAAGTAGAACGGTATCCGAAGGCCCTCTGCGGTCATTTGCCCCACGGCGTCCGGTGCGATGGCGGAATCGCCCCAGTTGTAGGCCCGGTCGGACCTGGCGGTGGGGACGGACCATAGCAGCTCGCTGTCGGGGTCGTCCCTGGCCTCGGCCTCCAGCTTCGAGAGGAACCAGGTGATGCCGTCGGCGTGCTTCGTCTGTTGCGCCCATGTCTCGATGCGGTGGCCCACGTGCCGCCTCCGGCCCTGGCGGTCGGTGGTGAGGGCGGTGCTCCAGATGCCCCGTGTGGTGGGGAGCTGGGCGCGGTCCCGGTGGGTGACGTACCGAATGCCCTCGGCGGACAATGCGTAGTGGGTGTCACCGCGCTGTCCTCGACGCTCGACAAGGCTCCAGATGTTCACAAGGCTGTGCATCGTCTGGCTGACCCGTCCCTCGGAAACGCCGAGCCAGAGGGCCAGGTGCTCACGGGGGATCATCGGGTGGTCGGTGATAAGTTCGAGAGTCCTCTTCTCCGAAGGGCTGATGCCGAAGGCCGGCGCAGACCGCACCATTCGCTCAGGACGGGGTAGCGACGCCCGCTTCCGCTCCGGCGACTGAGAGCGAAGCCCTCCGCCGGGGCTGGCACGGGAGACCACGCCCTCCAGCGAGAAGAACCTGCTGCCGATCACCCACGATGTGGAACACCAGAGGCGAAGGTTTCGTCTTTCCAGCGCCTCCCTCGACTCCACGGCGACGTAGCAGTCACGAAGGTTCCGTTCCTCGCAGAACCTCGTCGTCAGCCTCTCCTCCCAGACGCTGGGGGTGGAGGACGAGGACCGTGTCGGGGCGGCGGGTGTAGTCGTACTCCGCTATGGCTCTCAGCCGGTCGTAGAGAGACCGGCGCCGCAGAGCCAAGCCCTGGCGCACCACGCCGAAGCTGCGGCCGTCGTGGAGGGTGGTGGTGGCGTCGAAGCGGCCCCTGCGGTGGAACTCCACGTGCGACCGTAGCCCGTCAATGCCGGAGGAGAGTGATGAGGCAAGGCGGTAGACGGAAGCCACCGCGTCCATCCTGCGGATGAGCAGCGTCAGCCACTCCTTGGAAACAGGGTAGGCGCGCACGAAGTCCGAGGGCGTGTCGAAGCCGAGGATTCCTGCGGCCTGTTTGATGCCCTGGGCCGTCAGGTGGTATCTCTGGCTAGAAGGAAGGTGAGAGGTGCCGTGGTTGACACGCCCCACGATGCCCTCGGCCATCAGGTCTGCCAGGCCACGGTGGACCGTGGCGTGCGGCTCTCCGAGCATGAGCGCCAGCTCCGTCGAATCGACGAATGGCGTCCGGCTGAGGGCGTCGAGCATCTGTCGGTCGGAGATAACCATATTTTGAGACTACCAGAATTGGGACGCATGGCCGACAATCATTCTGCCCTGAAGGTGTATCAATCCGATCATCAGAGGGGATCTCTTCCTAGTTGTCGCAACTTCTCGTTGACCTTTTCCAGCTTTTCCGTCTCGATGACAGGTCTTACGTAGTAATGTTCAAACAGACCTTCGACTATCTCAACGCACAATTCAGCCTCTCCAGGCTCTACGTCAATGATTTGAAGCGTCCGTAGGCTTTTCTTCTCATGGGCGGAAAAATTTCCAAACTGACGCACCGCATCAATGATTCTCAAGAGTACGGTAGGTAGTTTCTTATCTGGGACCGACTCATTTCTTACAGCATCTATCTGCTCAGATATTCTACTCTGGCGATAGCCTTGCTCCCGCAACACGGCCTCTAGAATCCTTCGAGACAGGGTCGCCGACGATCTCGGGCTAACGAGCAGTACTTCGCACGCCTCCAGATAGTCATTCTTGAAATCGTCAGGCACCTCGTGACCAAAGCGCTTGCCTCTCCTAGAAGTAGGATAGACCCATTGCTCCTTTACAAGAGCCTTACTTACCATGTCTACTAATGGCGCACCTGATGTTGACGATGCTTTCGAAATCTTTATGCTTGGTTTATGACATTCTGGACACACAGTGGTTATGCAATCCCAACCAGCATCGAAACCGTTATCGTACTTCATGCGGTTCCGATGCCATATGTCACGAAATGCAATAGAACAATGTGGGCACTGCATATTTCATCTCCCTGGGCAACGACATTTGGGGGAGTGATGGCCAACGAGCAATCCTCTACTCATAGCTCCACTCCCAGCGGCCCTAGCTGATTAATCTAGCCCCCTCGGACGCCGCTTGCCACCGTGTACTGACGGCTCGGCGCACCACTTTGCAGCCAGGCGGCGGACCCCCACGTAGGTTTCCTCGTCGAAGCCCAGAAGGTCGCAGACGATCCTGCGGTCCAGCAGCGCCCGGTTGGGGTCAGCGTCAGCAAGATAGGCGGGCTTCAACTCCATATCTCTCAGGTCATTGAAGATGGCCTCAGACATGCGCTGCTGCTCGTCGCTGAGAGCGCGGAGGTCCAGGACGGGCAGTGATTCAACGTTTCTAATAGTAGTGGTGCCTCGACCACTGTGCTGCCGGTTTGAGTGCCACCAATACAGCAGCAGCCCGAGCGTAGAGTTAGACCACAGCGTGAACGCGTAATCGAACCGGCTGTCTGGAAACCTTACGTTGGGCCACGCTCTGCCACCCATGCTCTCCCGCTGGGTGAACGCTGCGGTCAACGGCTGAGAGTTGAACCTGAAATCGAGGTTGATGTGAGTTCGGCTGGCCGTAGCCCAAGCAGTGGCGGCTTTCTCCTCCATCCCCGACCTGACTCTGAGCTGAGAATCAGGTTCGCAGACCATCCGGGTTTCGTTCTTAGCATCGTGGTTCCACAGGGATGGATAAGTGGCGGTCGGGCTTGGAGCGATCTTGTCGAAAGAACCGCGAGGTCGTGGACCCGTAATGTCACGATGGACCATGCCCAGTTTGGCCAGCGTGTTCAACGGAGCCACTTTCAAGTCCAACGCCGAGGGGCTGCCGGGAAGCCATAGCTTTGATTGGGCCAATGCGAAAGCTGTCTGAGCCAGCGACAAGTCGGAGAGACGGACCGCACCCCATGATGCCCCACCCGTCTGGACCGGGACGGTCATGCTTTCGCCGGCCAGCTCGTCACCTATCATCAAGGCGGTGCCGCCATAAGGCCCATCCTCAACCCGTCTCGCCTGTTCGAGATTGGAGACGTTCATTGCCAGCGAACCGGCATGGGCAAACCCTTGGGCACGGCGGCCCAGCGATATGAAGTGCCCGCGTCCTGTCCCTGTCGTTGCCTCGGATTGCTTGAGCTTACGAGCTATGACCAGGCACTCAGCCATGCCCGTATCGGCCGAGAACGACAAGTGGTCGTTGTCCGAAGCGGCCACGCTCAGCACGGTAATGTCGGTATAGTTCTTGGCCAACGTTTCCCTGAACCCCTGCCATGAAAGACCAGCGGCTGCCGACAGTGGCAATACCAGGGCAAGGACCCCATCGAACCTGAGCTTTTTGTGGGCCAATGCTGCAAATGCTGATGCGATTCCGGCGTTGCCGTGATAGCAGGAGTCCTTCCCTAACCCCCAATCCACCGAACGGGGGCATGTGAGAGGCCTCCTGAAGAAACAAGAGGGTGCTCCTCTGAATCTGGGATAATGGTTCTGGAACAGAAAACCGCCCGGAAACAAGGAGCACCCGATAGATGCTACCACAGAACAATCCCGACCGTATCCGCATAGTCTTTGACGACCACCGCTTGGTGGCCAATGCCGGCCTGCTGCTGCCGGCCACCCTCGCCCAACGCCTGGGCCTGCGGGAACTCGTCGACCATCACCTTGACCTTGGCGGCGCGCCGGGCCGGGCGAACACGGGGGACAAGATGCTGACGCTGGTGGCTTCCGCGCTGGCTGGCGGCGACTGCATCGACGATGCCGATGCGCTGCGAGCCGGTGGGACGGTCGGTGTTCTCGGCTGCGTAGTCAAGGCGCCATCCACCCTGGGCGCCTTCCTGCGCAGCTTCAGGTGGGGCCACGTCCGTCAACTCGACCGAGTGAGCCGCGAGTTGCTGGCCCGGGCATGGCAGGCCGGAGCCGGACCCGGCGACGGGTCCCTGACCATCGACCTGGACTCCACAATGTGCGAGACCTACGGGTTGGCCAAGCAAGGGGCCCGCCATCACGGCTACACCGGTCAGCGGGGCTATCACCCGCTGCTGGCCGTCGCCGCCGGAACCGGAGACGTGCTGATGGCCCGGCTGCGCGAGGGCCGGGCCAACACTGCCCGCGGCGCTGCCCACTTCCTGCGTGAGACGGTGGGGCGGGTGCGCTACGCCGGGGCCAGGGGACAACTCACGATGCGGGCCGACAGCGGCTTCTACGCTCATAGCGTGGTATCCGTCTGCCGCAAGATGGATGTCCGCTTCTCCATCACCCTCCGCCAGCACAAAAGCCTGCACAATGTCATCGAGGCCATACCTGAAGATGCCTGGACGCCGATTCCCTACTGGATGGACGGCGCCGCCGATGTGGCAGAGACCACCTATATCCCCTTCCAGAGTGAGCCCGACGCCGCGCCGGTGCGGCTCATCGTCCGGCGGGTGAAGCCCACGCCCGGTTCCCAGTTGGCCCTCTTCGCCACATACAGCTATCACGGCTTCATCACCGACCGCGATGGGGAGATGCTGGAACTGGAGGCTGATCATCGCCGTCACGCCGAGATCGAGAATGCGATACGCGACCTCAAGTACGGTGTCGGACTGAACCACATGCCGTCCGGCCGCTTCGCCGCCAACGGCGCCTGGCTGGCAGTACAGGTGATGGCGCACAACCTGGCCCGCTGGACAGCCCGCATCGGCCTGGGTCAGCAGATCGCGACTACCAAGACGCTCAGGCGGCGGGTCTTCGCTCTGGTGGGACGGATCACCCGTTCGGCGCGCCGCCTCACCCTGCATCTTCCCCAGTGTTGGCCCTGGGAAACCCAGTTCAATCGAGCCCTGGCCCGACTGCGAGCCATTCCACTCCCAGCCTGACCGCCAGCATGCCACTGACCCAACGTCCCCGCCAACTCGCACCAACCAGGTCCGCGGGAGTTCCCTGATGCCTATTCTCTTGCCATCACGCGCATCCCAGTTCCCGCAGACGGCCATTGGGGGCCTGTGCGGTGACTCAAGACCCTCCGCCGACCTCCCATCTACCCCAATCGAGGCCAGGCCATCTCCCCCTGTAGCTCTCTCATCCCCCTTCTCCGGTCCTCACGCCGCCCATCCGTGTCCTTCGGTGGATTCGGGCTAACTGGTTGATCCGGTCGCCCATCGCCGTCTGGTCTGCGTGCGTGGCGTCGAAGGCAGCGAAGGCGGGATTGGTGATGTCGGCGTGAGCACCCTCGTGATTGGTGGCTCGGGTGAAAGGCGGGTTCATTATCACCAGGTCGAAGCTCGCGTCCGGGATGTCCACGTTGATGTGGGCAGCAGTCTCCTCGCCCACGCTGCCGGTGCGCAGAGCTGGGTCGCTGGTATTGAACAAGGTCAAGGCTGTGGAGGCTTGGAGCAACTCCAGGGAACCTATCTTCACCGTGCTGTCCTTTTGCTTTCCGTAGGGCATGGTGTAGAGACGGGACTGCTTGAATCCCACGTTGGGCCGCATACCGGACAGGGTGGAGCCTGTGATGTGAATAGCCGAGGGCATGACGTCGCAGCCGTACAGGACCTCCTCCATCATCACCGGATGCAGCGAAGTAGAGTCGCCGCCAGCGCGTTCGTGGTGGGATGTAACCTGCTCGTACACCGCCGACAGCAGGGCGCCGGTGCCACACGCAAAATCCCCGATGCGCAGCCTGCCGATGGCCCCGGCGTCGGACCAGTCCACAGAATCCATCTTGGCCACGGCCAGACGCGCCAAAAGCGCTGCGGATGCAGGCAGCGTATAGAAGGTGGCCAGGTACTTGCGGTCGGCGATGAGGCGTTGGAATATGCGCCCCGTAAGGTCATGGGCGTTGTCTACGCCGGTGGCTTCAACCCCCTGGGCGGTCTCCAGCAGTTCCCGCAGGATGCTGGCGGCAGCGCCTCCGGGAAGCTGCTCCATTATGTCCTTGGCTATGGCAAAGATGGGCCAGTAGTTGATCTTCAGGATATCTTCCCAGGCCGCCAGTACCTCACCCTGGGGGTCTGCAACATTGGGGCCGCACACCAGCCGCAGAGGTTTCACCTCCTGGTACATCCCTGCGATGCGCTGGTGGAAGATCATGGCGTTGGCGATGATGGCGCAGGCCATGCGGCGGGTCTGGGAAACGTCGCTCATTCCCAGCAACCGAGCGATGACAGGAGTGACATTGGGGCGGAGCTTGGCCATGTCCTCCAACAGGTTGGCGGACTGCCCGATGCCTTGCTCGAGGGTATCGGCCGCCTGTTCCACGGCTTTCTGTGGTATGGATACCAGTCGTGCAAGGTCAGCCAGATCGGTTGCCGAACCCTCAAGCCATCCCGATTCAGGGAAGCGGCTGCCGTCTTGGTGCAGGACATAGTAGGAAAGACGGGATTCGGCGAGGACCTGGCGCAAGTCATAGGCCTCCTCTACAACCTGCGGGTAGCGAACTGCGATAGCAGCTTCGACAGTTCGGGGTTGTCCCTGCACGTGAAGCCCCAGCCTTTTGGAGGCGTCCTCTTCGACCTCAGCGGCCGGCGTATATTCGGCTTCGACGACTACTGGCGAGCGCCCCGGAGCGGCTATCAGCACATCGGCGTGGCGACCCGGATGATCCGTGAAAGTCTGGGTATTCTCTGAGCGGACTTCGCAGCCCGGCATCATGCTCCGCAGCAGGTCGCCCAGTGCGTTGTTCGCGTTCGGTTCTGTCTGTCGCGGCATTCTACTTAGCTAGCCCACTTACTCCTACCGGATGGAAGACTCACAACCCCACTTGACCGGCAAGGTCTTTGATACGACTGCGGAGGGTGTCACCCCGCTCCTCAATGAACTTCTCGAAGTCGCCGGGTGTAAACGGGTTTTTCATGAGGATGTCAAAGGCGCGGGCTGAGATGAAGTGCGACTCCAGTATCCTCATCACCTCATCTTTCCCATTGGTGGCGATAAGTTCCGGCAGGTACTCGTTGGGAAGACGATCCCTGATGACCTTGCGGTTGGTTTCGCTGGTTAGGGGTGTCCGGTTGAGTATCGTATCAATAGAGGTCCTCAGCGCGTATTGGCTCCCAAGGCTCTTCGGCACGATGTGATGGTCATCAAGGTCGCCGTGCTGAGGAGCGTTACCAGATATCCAGTCGCGAGCACCGTTGAGGACCAACAGGTTAAATACACCGTTGTAGACAGACGTTCCTCGCCTCGTCTCACGCCTGAGATCGAGATTGCCAATGTCTCTTTGGAACTCGGAAATCGACCCGGGTTCGGCGTTGTCGTCTACATACCAAGTCTTGATTTCCCTGTAATCTTGAGCGGCTGTGGATTCAACTGCTCCTGAATAGCGGTTGGTGAAGACGCTGGCCCAATACCAGAGACGTATCTTTCGCTGGGCATCGAGCCTCTGTTCGGCGGGAAGCCGACCGGCTTCGACCTGCAAGGCAGCGAAGGCTGGCAGAATAGCTGCGTAGGGCAAGTATTGAGAAGATATTGCGCCAAATTCCTGCGGGTGGCGCAGTAGATTGAGCGCCCGTTCTAGTGCCTCGACCGCTTCATGCCAGAGATTCTTGAATTCGATAGGGTCAGCAACAAGCACCTCCGACCGGAGTGTGCCGTCCGGCCCACGCACCTGCCTTGAGCTACCAGGAATCAGGTTGTATAGATACTTCGGGGAACAGTACGCTTGGCGAAGTATGGACATCACCTGAAGCACATACACGTTCATCCGCCCTGCCTCGGCAAACTCCAGACGAGGAGATGCATCTCTCCACAAATCCTGCCTGAGTCGAATTTCCTTCGGCCTTAAGAGGGCGTTGAGGAGGTCGAAGATATCGAGTCTAACGCCCCGGCTGTTGATCTTTGTGAAGATATCGCAGACCTTGTCGAGTTCAAGGTCTCGATCCAACTCAATATACGAGATCTGGTACTGTTCCGTGATATCTTTCAAGTGCTCGCCAAAGTTCTTGGCGTTCTCCGCCTGGAACGCGGCAGACTCGGCCTCAGTTCCTTCGAGTGTCTCCGCCGCTTCACGCCAGTGTTTCTCATAACACTGTACCCAGTTAGGTAGTTCCCAGCCCCCTGCCCCGACTACGGAGAGCGGGAACATGTGCTCCTTGAACTGGCGCTTCCGATCACTCAGCAGATTCAGCCCCCTGCGAGTCCAGTCGTATATGAAGGCGTCATCGTATGCCTCATCCATGAAGCGATCAACCTTGATGAAGTAGAGGAATCGATTGCGACGGTTGGGTGCGGGCTTGTTGGGTGCCATGAACGCGTAATACATGGCCGTGAGACGCTGCTGACCGTCCAAGACGATATCGGTTCGGCCATCACCACCCTCAAAGCCGTAGATCGCCTCACAGGAGAGTGCCTCAAAGTTTTCGTTTTTGCCCTTCCAAAGAAGAAGGCTACCGATGTAGTAGTCGCGGAAGATGGAACTCATTAGCTCTTTGATGTCCCACGGCTCCCATTCAAAGTCACGCTGGAAATCGGGGATCACGTACCGCCCCTCGCGCAAACGTCCGACCATGTTGGCGAGACTCACGTGGTCGGGTTTTTGTGAGTCCTTCATGACGACTTACCTCCGGGATTCTCCACCAAGATTGTTCCCTGCATCCTGGCAAGTCTGCGGTCAAAGGTGTAAAGAGGCGTCGCCCCCGCCCGTTCGGCTGCTGTAAGGATCATCAAGTCCGAAAGCCCGGCGCCTCCTTGCCGATAGCGATGTGCAGCTGCGGCGACGTCATCAGAATTCTCGATGACGAGACTGTCCGAAGCGGTTAGGTCCATCAATGCTTCCGCGACTCGGGTTCGTGTGAAGCGGTAGCTCCGTTCCAGTACCCAGGCGACCTCTACGACGACCTCGCGGCAAATGAATCCTGGATTACCGGGCGTCAGCCCCTCCAGCAACGCGCGAGACGCCTCAGCGTGTTCAGCGTTGTCCCCCACCAAGTAGCGTACGATCACATTTGTGTCGAGCGCGGTCATTCTTCGATTGCCCCCTCTGCGATGGCACGGTCCATGTCTTCCAAGCTCACCGGCGGCCCGTCGTACTTAAGGCTACCGAACAGTCGGCTGGTGGACCGCACGGGCATTATCAGCACCCCCTCGTCCAGAATGACATAGCGGACCCTATCCCCTGCCTTCACTGCCAGCGATTCCCTGATGGCTTTGGGCAATGTGGTCTGGCCCTTCACGGTTATGCTGGATTCAAACATAGAAAATGCTCCTTTACCTCAAAGAGTGGCCATTGGCCTTACATTATGGCCTTCGGCAATGACTTTGGCAATAGTACTAGCTTTTTGAGGTTTGAGTAGGCCTGTTCTGGGTAAGGGCCTTCCATTTACGCAACACCACCCCCTCCCCCCAATGCATTCGTCATTGTCTACGGGCTTTCGACCGAGCCCACTGCCACGAGTGGTTGAGCGACTTGTGTCGATTGGGAAGTGGAGTAGTAAAGCGACGACAGTGAGGGACCGTCACATCCTGACCAGGATTGCGTCGCCGGGAATTCACTAGGGCTGCCTCTGTGGCTAGGGCATGGATGGACTACCCTGTGAGTCCATCGGACAATGCCGTCCGGAGGTGGGGCATGACTGACCTTACCCCCTAAAACAAGTAACACAGGGAAGTAGAGTACTCCGCTAGAATAGAGCATTGAAGGAGGACTCATCGTTAGGAAGAGGTACACAGAGGAGCAGATCATAGCCGTGCTGAACTAGGCTGCGGCGGGGGCCAAGACAGCCGACCTATGCCGTAAGCATGGCATGAGCGACGCCACCTTCTACAACTGGAAGGCCAAGTACGCAGGGCTGACGGTGAGCGAGCTCAAGAGGCTCAAATCCCTGGAGGATGAGAACCGACGTCTCAAGCAGATTGTGGGCCAGCAGGCGTTGGACAACTGGGTGCTGAAGGAGCTGTTGTCAAAAAACTTCTAAAGCCCAAGGCGAGGAGAATAGCGGCGTCATACGCCATGGAGAGTCTTGGGCTGAGCGAGAGGAGGGCCTGTATGCTGACCGGTGTATCACCCTCGGTCTACCGCTATAAGGGGGAGCGGGGTAGTGATGATGAACTCTGCACGAGGATGCGTGAGGTGGCAGGAGAGAGGAAGCGGTTTGGCAGTCCCAGGCTGCACATCATGCACAAGAGGGAGGGATTGGTGGTCAACCACAAGCGTACCGAGCGTATCTACAGGGAGGAGGGGCTTGGCCTACGGAGAAAGAGGCGTCGTAAGGGCGCGACAGGAGCCAGGGTGATCATTCCTGTTCCCGAGCGGCCTAACCAGAAGTCGTCCATGGACTTCGTCTCCGATAGCACTATGACCGGTCGGCGCTTCCGAGCTTTGACGATCGTGGATGACTACTCGCGGGAGTGTCCTGCCATTGAGGTGGATACCTCCCTGGGCGGCGTCAGAGTAGTCGGCGTCCTAGAGAGGCTGGCGGAGACAAGGGGGCCGCCTGAAGTCATTACCGTGGATAACGGTCCTGAGTTCGCAGGCAAGGCCCTGGATGCATGGGCGTACCATAGGGGCGTCAAGCTAAACTTCATACGTCCCGGCAAGCCGGTGGAGAACGCCTTCGCCGAGAGCTTCAATGGACGGCTGCGTGACGAATGTCTGAATATCAACTGGTTCATGAGCGTAAAACATGCAAGGGAGGTCATAGAGAGCTGGCGGCGGGACTACAATGAGGTCAGACCCCACAGCTCGTTGAAAGGCAGGTCGCCAAAGGAGTATGCTGAAGCGGTAGGTGCACTCTACTAGCCTCTGATACTAATAACGGGGTAAGGTCATCTCGGCAATACTCGCATGGCCTGAGTAGACCTCAGTGGTTTCCGCAGCCGAGGAAAGATAGGGGTGAATGGACATCAACTCATGAAGAGGCAATATTTTGCCGACAAGCGAGACTACCTGAAATACAGTATTGTTCGGCACCTGCTGAGGCAGGAGATCAGTACCACGGTCTGTTGGATGATGACGACTGACGTTCCTACAGGGCAGGGAGCCCACAAGGGTTACCTGAAGGACCCGAAGAAATGGCGGAGCTTCGACCCTGAGGTCTTCGACTATCTCAAGGCCCAAGTGGTCGGTGGATCTGCAGACATCCATTCAATGGAACGCGAAGGCCCGATCTCACGCTGTCGCTTCTATTGGGAATGCCTTCAGTCTGACTTCGTCAACAGGAAGCAGTACCTTGGAGGTTGCCTGCACATGGCGGCCGGGACCGACCTCGTGTTTTTCGACCCCGACATTGGACCTGAGCCCAATGAGATAAAGCTGAAGGATCTGGACAAATATGTTCTTTGGGATGAAATCGATGGCACATACCATGCGGGCCACTCTGTGATGGTGTTCAACTTCCTGCGGGGCGGGGCGTCGCAAAAAGACCGCCTCGTCGCCAGGAGGAGCGAGTTGCTTCGGGGCAGACTCCCCACGGCGCACGTGACCGTTCTTCATTCTCATGACCTTGCGTTCTACTTCGCTGTGCACGACACACACATTGACGCTTTGGAACGGGCAACAAAGGCAATCCTTGAGGGTTGGCGGGATGTTCTCGACCTTCGGTAGCCGCCACACACACGTGGGGAACCTGGCTCAGAAGGGCTTTGCCCTGGTGACCTCAGCAGGGGTGTCAATTACCCCCGAGACTAACATTGCGACTGGTACCAAGAATGGGGCAGGACCACTCTGTGTATGAGTCTGAACGCGCGGCGGATGTGAGTGTGTCTGAGCGCTGGGCGCCTGTGTATGAGTCTGAACGCGCGGCGCGTGGGAATATGTCCGACACCGACTCATCCTGAATGAGTTAGATGATCGATGGCAATCGATCGCAGAAGATTCTTGAGCGGCAGGTTCCAAGGACTGCCAGGAGAAAGGGACCGGCCAGAGGCGGCTCCCCACTGGAGAGTAGTATCCACCCGGGGAGGCCCGGGTAAGAAGAAGGACTCGCCGTACACGACCCGGCCCATCGCCCAGGTCGTCGATGATCTTTGCGCCGCGCTTTCGGCGACCCCCCTCGTGCGGGGATATAATATAAGAGAGTTTTAGATTAGACCACAAAAATAATTGTCACAGGGTACTCTCCCATTCGTAGTTATGGTTGTATCTGTATCGCCGCATGAGTCTTGATGATATACTGAATGTCCTGTGAGCCAACGTAGCCGGTCGGAACGGCCCCCGCCCTATGTCGGAACGTAGCCCCTCGGAAAAGGAGAAGCCCTATGCCTCAACGCCATAGACCCAGGCTCAAGCTCACACCATTCAGGTGCGACCAGTGCGGCTCCACCGCCATGAAGCTGTACCCGTCGAGACCGGCTGTCCGGGCGCGGATGAGCCCCTATCGATTCTGCAGCTCGACGTGCCAGCGCGAACACTGGGAGGCGCGGCGGAAAGACAAGTGGGTTGCCTTAGTCTACCCATGCCGTGAGTGCGGCAAGACCCTCCGCACCGCACAGGCCCCCGGACGGCGGCGGGACTACTGCTCAGACGCGTGCAAGCAGACGGCGGCTCGTGAACGGTCAAGGCGGAATCCTGCCGGCGCGGTGGTGGCGGCGCGGGAGCGATTCAATGAATCTTGGCGCAGGGCGCCTGAGACCTGCCATCCGCTTGACCAGCACGGCGCCTTTGGAGCGCCGGTCCTCCAGGCCGTCCTGGCGCACCGGGAGTTAGGGGAGGAAACGGAGGAGGAGGCGAAGATTCCCAGTCGGGTGAACCCCTTCACTACCTCGACCGAAGCGGAGCGTACGGCGGTCCGCGTTAAACGAGAAGCGCGTGCTGACGCCATCCGGCGCGTCGAGAGCGCGATCAGAGGCCTAGATGGTCCGCAGTATGAGGGCGAGCCGTCCAGGGCCACGGCGGACGATTACCCGGGCCCACGAACCCAGGCGTGGTTTAGCTGGTGGAATCGCCGGCAAAAGGAATTGTTGACCGCCTACCAGCTGCAGATGAACGCGGCCCGTGCGGCCACGGCGGACCTGCGGAAATGCCAGCGCGTGGCCGCACGTCGGGCCGAAACGGCAAGGCTACGCCGGGCCGCGGGGAAAAGCGCATCCTAAGCCTCCGTTTTGAGGGGCTCTGAGGGGTCGGGCAATAGTATGGTATGGGTCGATGCCTTCCAGTCCCTGCTTTGGTAGGCGTGGCGGCAACCGTGGGCGACGGTGGGGTCACTCTGTGAGCTGAGGGCCTGGACACCAAGAGGCCCCAGTATAGCGACCGGGGCCTCAGGGCAAAGGTAGGCGCCTCCCCCACCGCCACCACTATGTCGCGGCAGATATTGCGACGGGCCAAGTCGCACTTATGATCGTACCACGCTCAGGCTCGGGCCTCAAGTGGTTCTCCCCTGCGGACGTGGAGCTGAGCTTTGACCTTTGATGGGCGAGTTCAGGTAGCGCGGTTCTCCCCTGCGGACGTGGAGCTGAGCGGCCAGGAGAACCCCGCGCAGAAACTGCCCGGTTGTTGCGCGGGGTAGAAACTCCGGCGCCCCGCGTACAAAGAGACTGCGTAGAAAGCGGGTAGGGCAAACAGAGCTAAAAACATTACTATTTAGCGACGCGGATCTGCAGGGGGTTTCCGTGCCTGGAACTCCCCTCGTTGCGGTTTGGTGGCCTCTCGTTGCCGGTGCTTCTAGGCCACGCTGGCGCGCCAATTGCTTAGGCGTTGTGATTGCAACGCAATCAACTTATAATGGCAATACAATGTACACGGAGGTCTGGACATGGCCAGCATTACCGTCCGCAACTTGGATGACGAACTTAAGCGACGTTTGCGCATCCGAGCAGCAGAGAACGGTAGGTCTATGGAACAGGAGGCCAGGGACATCCTGAGGTCAGCGCTGAAGCAGGAGCCCTCCGGGGACCGGGACCTGGCAAGCGCTATCCGCGCCCGCTTTGCTCCCCTTGGTGGGGTGGAGCTCGAACCGCCTTTCAGGGAGCCGATGCGAGAACCGCCTCAGTTGGCCTGAAACGAAAGAGATGATCGTCCTAGACACCAACGTCGTTTCGGAGTTGATGCTTCTCAGTCCCGTTGCAAGAGTCGTGGATTGGGTTACCCGTCAGCCGGTCCAAGACCTATACCTGTCGACCATAAGCGAAGCGGAGTTGCGCTATGGGGCTGAGGTCCTGCCTGCGGGCCAGAGGCGTGAGATGCTGCTCGCCGAGGTAGAGGGAATGCTCAGCGAGGACTTCGCCGGGCGTATCCTTCCATTTGACAGGAGCGCCGCCCGGGCCTACGCCTCTATAGCAGTCGAGCGCCGCGCCTCCGGCCATCCGATCAGCCATCCTGACTGCCAGATAGCAGCCATCGCCCGCTCCTTCAGAGCGTCGGTTGCCACCAGGGACGTGGATGGCTTCATGGGGTGCGGCATCGAAGTGATCAACCCCTGGACAGAGTGATGAATAGGCGGACAATTCAGCAATACATCTGTCGAAGTAAGTAACGCAGGATATGACTATCCACTCTGCCAGGGACCGCAGCCACGAGAGTATCATCAACGATGCGCTGGCCCGCTTCATCCGGGAGCGGTGTGGGCTGTCGTCAGTGGCTGAAACACTGCACGGCGGCAGGCGCCCCGACATCATCGTCAGGCTGTCCTCTGGCCCCGTGGTGCTGGAGATCGAGATTGAGCCCGCGCCGACCGTGGAGGCGGATGCCCTCTCCCGCCTCGGCATGGAGTTAGACGGGAGTAGAGTCCAGAACGTCTTTGCCGTTAGGGTTCCAGAGAGGCTCCGCTCCACCGGCCAGGACCACCTCTACGAGCGCATGGCGACCGCAGCTCTGGTCTGGCAGGAGTGGCGCATCGACGGCACCTCCAGCCCCAGGCAATCCGGCTCCGCAACGGAGTTTGGCAGCGCCGTCGCCAGCGCCACTCCGCCCACGGGCGACCTGGATGAAGCCGTGGACGCACTGGACAAAGGAGTCAGGCAGACCGGCTCACGGCTCTACTCGTCACCAGGCACACTGGCTAAGGATGAAGGCTATTGCTTCTAGGGAGGCGTTTGATGTCGTTCATCTCTATTTCTGACGATAGGCTTTTTGAGGGGAATGAGTATTGGCGCTCTTCCCGCGCAATAGACGAGCTAGAGGTCTATTGTGATCTATTGGAGATCATACAGGGCAGGAGAGAATCATTGTCAGCCCGTGGCAGGGACGAAGAGGCCATACTAACGAACGTACAGGCAGTAATCAGTAGTTATGCCATCGAGATCGCTATCAAGTCGCTGTGGGCATTAGAGAACTCCTCCGAACCCGTCCCTCACAGTCACAACTTGTTGATGATTTTTGATGACCTTCAAGAAGATACTGCAAATTCTCTCAAGCAATTCGGACTGACCAGAGTATTGCTTGAGAGATGGCCTAAACCCTTTCTCAGCAACAGATACTCAATGGAAAGCAACAACAATGTCATCACTGTTTATCCGACGCGGCTCTTGAGGCCGTTCATACAGCTGCTGAGAGATAAGCTAGAAGAATCGAAGGAGGCCCTACTCAAACCTCCAACAGCTCCGATTCCCTGATTAGCCGCCAAATGACTTTCCCCGCAATGTAGTCCACACGGAGTAGGTCAGCTAACCTAACCCCGAATCCACCGAAGGACACGGATGGACGGCGTGAGGACACTGGAAGGAGGGTGAGGAAGTTACAGAAGCGATGGTCCGGGCTCGAATTCGGGTAGATGGGAGGTTGGCGGCGGTCGCAGGCGCTTTTGGGGGCGCCGATGGCGGCCTACAGTAGCGTCTACACCCTCAATGGAGTGTTGGCAATCTTTTCCTCTAGCTGGCCACGCATATCCAGGCCATCACGTTGCCTCTCGACGACGAGGAACATCCCCTTACCATCACTCCGACGTTCCCATAGCTCGCCAACCGTCCGCTTCTCTGCTGAGTCGGACCCTTCCGCGATATGGGCACCTTTGTACTCAACGACGAGATAACGGCCATCGTTGAGTAGGGCAACGAAATCAGGGTAGAATTTGTCCGTCGCAGTCGGCAACCAGAATGAATCCGGGTGTCGCGAGACATTGCGGACCCAGTATTTCACACCGGACAAGCTATCTAGGGCTTGGGCACACTGGATTTCCTCTCCATCGTCCGCGCCATCGAACGCGGGAACCTGATTTGTTGGCAACCAGCAAAAATGGCACACTTTGAGACCCGAGAGATCAGGGGCTGTTTTGAGGTGTGGCGAGATCCCTGATTTCCCTGTTGTGCTGTCTTCGCCGTTCAATTGTCTGAGCCTGTATCTCCCTTCTGCGTTGTAGTATCTCTTCCCGCCTGCCTCTGAGGACATCCGAGGGTGTGACGTTGCCCAAGGCCTTGTGATAGCGCCGGTAGTTGTAGTAGCTGACGAAGGCCACGATGGCCGCCTCCAGGTCGGAGGGCAACTCATAGGGCAGCTGGTTCACGTCCCGCTTGAGGGTCTGGTGGTAGCGCTCCAGCTTCCCGTTGGTCTGAGGATGGAAAGGGGCTGCCAGGATGTGCCTGATGCCCACCATGCCCAGGTAGTCCCTGAAGGCCCTGGACACATAGCCCGGGCCGTTGTCGCTCAGCAGCCTGGTCCGGTCCGTTATCGGGACCTGATCCATGCCTGTTCTGTCCACCGCATCCTGGACCACCTCTATGAAGGAGTCGGATGTCATGTCCCTCTGAAGCCTGTAGGCCAGTATGAAGCGGGAGTAGTCGTCCATCACGGTGACCAGGTAGTAGTAGCCCCAACCCACCACTCTGAAGTAGGAGGCATCGGTGGCCCACATCTGGTGGGGACCTGTGGTCTTGCGGTGGTACTCCTTGCCCGCAGCAAGTCGCATCTCAACCCTCTTAACCAGACCCTCCCTGCGCAGGATGCAATAGGCCGTAGACTCTGAGACTGAGAAGCCCACATTGTCGGTGGTACACGCTGCCAGTTGCCGGCAACTCAGCTCCGGCGTCTCCCTGGCTGCCGACAGGATGTGGTCGACTTCCTGGGAGGTCAGTCTGTTCCATGGGGGCTTGCCGCCTCCTGGATCATCCTCAAGGCCTTGTTGGTCCTTCCGTCTCAACCACCGGTAGTATGTGCTCCTGGGGACTCCAAGCTCACCGAGGACCTTGCGTTTTGAGAGACCGGAGGAAGCCACCTTGGCCAGCGCCTCCGCCTTCTCTACAGCGCTCATCCGTTGGTACCTGTGGCGTCGTGAGGCATCGGAATGGCCGTGTTTTTGAGACGATACCCCTCCAGGGATAACTCCGCCACCAACTGCTTCAGCTCTACGTTCTCTCTCTTGAGTTGGTGTACCTCCTGCTGAGTGGCGTCCCGCACCGCGTCCCGGGTCAAGCGCTCCTTCCCCGCCTCCATGAACTCCTTTGTCCATGCATAGTAGGAGTGGGGCTTGATACCTTCCCTGCGGCACAGGTCACTCACTGTGACCTCCCGGCGGAATCCCTCCAGCACGATACGGATCTTTTCCTCCGGAGTGTACTTGCGCCGGGTTGCTGTCCTGACTCTTCGCACAAAGGACATGGCCTCCTCTGTGCGCTCCTCAGCCGCCACTGCCTTAGCTGTTTCTGTCTGGGACATCATTGCTCCTCTCTCTGAAGTACTCTACCTCATCCAGGGAGCTGACCCCACCTCCAACCTCTCGGCTTTTCCTACCCCATTTTGTGTCCCATTGTCGCTGACAACCTACAGTGGGCAGCGCCGCGGGCAGTGTTGGCCCGGCCCTCGCGCAGCCGGGCCATCAGCACGTCTCCGGTTCCGGCGGCGACGGCCAGCAGTGGGTGATAGCCCCGCTTGCCGGTGTAGCCGTGGTGACGGGCACCCTCCTTGGCCAGCCCGTAGGTCTCGCAGATGGTGGAGTCCAGGTCGATGGTCAGGGGCCCGTCGCCGGGTCCGGCCCCAGCCGCCCAGGCCCGTGCCAGCAACTCCCGGCTCACCCGGTCCAGTTGGCGGACGTGGCCCCAGCGGAAGCTGCGCAGGAAGGCGCCCAGGGTGGAGGGAGCCTTAGCCGTGAAACCGAGCACGCGGGCGGTCCCGCCGGCGCGCAGCGCATCGGTGTCGTCGATGCAGTCGCCACCAGCCAGCGCGGAGGCGACCAGCGTCATCATCTTGTCGCCGGTGTCCGCCCGGCCTTTTGCATGGCCCAGGTCCAGACGCCGGTCAACCAGTTGGGGCAGGCCAAGGCGCAGGGCGAGGGTGGACGGAAGAATCAGCCCGGCATTGGCCACCAGGCGGTGATCGTCGAAGGCGATTTGGATGCGGTCGGGGTGGTTACGTGGTAGCATCTATTGGGCGCTCCTTTTCTGGGACCGGTTTTCTGTTTCAAAACCATTATCCCAGATTCAGAGGCGCACCCTTTTTTTCTTCAGCAGGCCTCCTACACGCCGTCCTTCGGTGGATTAGGGCTAAGCGTAGGAAAAACTCCATGCTCTGGCCGGAGCCTGAGAGAAGTGCATAAGTCCCTCACCAGGGTAGTTTCATCGAAGAGCGGACGCCGGCTAGCCATCGATGTTGAGTCTACCCAAGGGAAGAGGGGGCGACTTTGGGCGCACGGCGTCAGTTTCGGTTTTTCAGATTCCTGGTTGGGAGGTTAGGTAATGGTGATAGAACAGAGAGTATTCCAGCGTTTCAGACAGGCCTTTCCGGTGGGAGAGGGATGGTGGCGTTGGAACGATCGCCGCAAGAAAGGGCGGGGGGCAGGTGATTGCGCCAATTGGTATGAGCGATTCGTTTATGTGGGACGAGAAGGCCCGTCCATTTACTTCCCCATAGGAGAAGACCACGCTCACATCACACAGAGCGCGGTCAGAAGTTTCGGCACGCGTGCGGAGGCCCTCCAGCACTGTCTGAATGAGGTCGGCGTTCCATTGGGATGCGAAGGCGTAGAAGGAGACCCGTCTACCGCTCAGTGGGTCGTCCATCCCCAACATGCCGATGCCATCATTGAAGTCTTGCGTGAAGGACCGTGAGCTTCATAGGCTCTCTTACAATCATCAATCGTAGTCCACTCCTAGTAGTTGCGGTTGTAGTCGTGGTTGTGGACGTGGTTGTGGACGTGGTGATCAAGTGAGGTGGACCCCATTGGCTGGACAGCTTAGAGGCCAATTTAACCAGGATTTCCCATATTGGCAGTCTTCAGTCTCAGAGGGCAGTCCAAACGAGATGTTAGGGGGGGCTCGGAAAGGCAAGGAGCGGGCACTCTCAGCATCGCCTGGACAGAGAGTATCCCGCCAACGGCGTGAACGACCACATACTTCCATCTCTGGGGTAACCCTAGGGTTGCAACGTTGTGGGGTTGCCTGTGGGGTGAGGGGTAAAACTGCTACGAAACCATAGCCAAAACCGCCTCAGGGTGGCGGTCGCTTCAGCCTCCCGCTGCAGACGTTCCTTGGCTTCCTTCAGGCGCTTGAGCCGCTCCGTCCGTCCCACTAGCCATTCCGGTAGCTCATCCCCTCGCCGGTCGGGACCATAATGGGCATCCTCTTCAGCATCCATTGCCTTGGCCTCTGCCAACATGCGCCGCACTTCTTCTTCAATGGCCTGGTGACTCCGGTTGGTGGCCAGGGCCGCATTGGCTGCCACCTTCGTCCCATCAAGAGCTACTACCCCCAGCTTCACCAGACCCGCTTCATGGCATAACCTCAGTACCTCTACAAAGAGCTCCTCGAACGCCTCCTCGCGCTCCGCCCTAAAGCGACAGATGGTACGGAAGTCTGGCTGCCGGTTGGCCGCCACCACCCGGAATCCTACATCTTCCTCCAGAGCACGGGCTATGCGCCTGGAACTGCGTACACCCAGGCAGTACCCGTACAACAGGATCGCCACCATCATTCCCGGATCGTAGGCCGCTGCACCCCATCCATCACTTCGATAGACTGCATAGAACTCCCTCAGATCCATCTGGCCTACTGCATCCACTATGAACCAGGCCAAGTGGCCCTCGCTCAACCAATCCCTCATGGACGGCGGCATCAAGTAGCTCTGGTCTCGCTCGCAGCTCAGAAGGTTATAAGCCATAGTATCCTACCTACCTGATGTTTCTATGAGCTTACTGCTTTGCCAACCCCGCAGAAAGGGGGTCTATGGGACACGCTCATCAGATGTTCTAATTCAGTCAAGGACTTTATTGACATCGAATAGATGTACGGCTACGCTACTAGATACGGGCTAATCTGAGCCGAAACTGGACTAGCTAGGGGTCATAATGTCACACTATCACGTTGTCTTTTCGCCCAAAGATGCGCCATACGATCCGCTAACGGGCCGAGCTACGATTTACGATGTACAAGACAATACTCCGCATCCAACTAAGGAAGCGGCGGAGGAAGCTCGCGTTCTGTTGGATGGAAACAACGCCACCGCCGGTAGTTGGATACGCCGCTGTACTTCACCCTCAGCCGTTTGTCATTCCTCCTCTAACTGACTATCATGTAGGTAGGGACTGTAAAGGAGGAAGTGATGTCTCTTATTGAAGTTGTACGTTCAGGACAGCGGGACGGTAAGTTCCAACTCTACTGCATAAGCGAAGTCGAAAATGGGCGTTACTTGGTGTTTACGTTAGCTGTTGAAGACCTAAGTGAACCGTACACAGAACCCGATAGAGAATCTGCGATTGAGTGGGCCAACAAGTTCTTCGAAAATAGCGATTCTGGGCCAGGGTAAAAAGGGATATAACTCCCAAACCTATCGGGTTTTTCTACCCCCTCAGCTGTCCCATTATCGCTGACAACCTACACCCAGGCCATGAACCAGATTAAGGCGCTTATCGTCACTGCGCCTCTGGAACTGAGGCACGAGTTGGTCAGTCTCGATGTCTCCCGGCTTGTGGCTCGCTGTGCCAGATTCCGACCCGGTCATCTGGCGACACCAGCCGGGGCAGCAAAGTACTCCCTTCGGCTACTGGCCCGTCGTCATGGCCAGCTCACCTCTGAGATTGAAGGTGTAAATGACGAGCTGTTACGCCTCACCGCAGAGACGGCTCCAGCATTGGTGGAACTCTTTGGTATCGGACCTGACACGGCTGCCACCCTCCTGGTCACCGCAGGAGGCAATCCGGAACGACTGAGGTCTGAGGCTGCATTCGCTGCCATGTGTGGTGTGAACCCGGTCCCCGCCTCTTCAGGCAGGACCACCGCCATAGACTCAATCGAGGGGGCGACCGCCAGGCCAACGCTGCCCTCTATCGCATCGTCCTCGTGCGCCTGCGCTACCATGAGCCAACCAAGGAGTATATGGGCCGTCGTACGGGCGAAGGAATGACCAAGCCTGAGGTCATCCGTTGCCTCAAACGATATGTCGCTCGTCAGGTCTATTCCATCCTGCGCGACATGGGACGCAAGAACCTGGCCGCGGCTGCAATTTGACATGTATAGGAGCATCAGTACCGGGGTGCCGCAAACAGCCTGCTGCCGTCCCATCATCCCCCGAGTGTCCGTGCCGACAATGGGGTCGTACTACAGGGCTGTTCCCCACGCATCGGCTAGTGAAATCAGTAACTCCACGGGAAATTCCTCTTGCCAAACATCTTTAAGCTTAAATGCATCGGTTTCAATCTGAAGAAAGACCAATAGAATTTCAGGTTGCCAAATCAGAGGGTTAGCGAAATCATCTCCCTGATAACGCTCGTAGAGTTCCGTCAATTTATCCCGATTACTGGAAACAAAATCTTCCATTGACGCCTCAAACTGTTCAAGCACCTTGGAATTGACCACTTTCGTCAGCACCGACAACAATTCTAGGGAGAGTTCACGGTCTCCTTGCTTAGCGGTAAACTGGAGATACTGCTGCTCAAGGACATGAAGCAATCTAGCCTCCTCATAGCCTCTATCGGAGCAAAGTGCGCCGTGCGCGCGTTCCACTTCAGAATCGAAGAGTTCTATTAGCGCAATGAGGCGATAAATTGCTCTTTGGACAACGTCCGACGGAGGTTGAGCCGGTTTGTATGATAGGTAGTGGGCAGTATCAGCCCACAAGCTTTCCGCCTTTGTGAGAACCTGTATCTCACATAGCAGGTCCCGAGATTCGGTTGGTCCGTCATCGCATTTGACCTCGTAGTGGGTTCCTCTGTAGTCAAGCGTCTGGAACGATATCGCCGCACGCTTGTCTTCATGGTGGCAAATTATGAACGCATCCTGTACTAGTTCCTCGATCCTTGCAATATCCCATGGGTAGTGCGCGACGACTCGAACGCCGGCTTTGTCTTTGATTTCCGCATATGGGTCTGAATACTTTCCTTTCAAGGCCTTCTTGAGAAATGACGCTGTATCCTTTGCCCTCCAATGTACTTCACACTGGATACCATTCATGCGCGTCGACGATTTGATGCGTTTTGCAACCAGACTTGCCAGTTCCTCATACTGCACACGCTCTGCAAGGTAGCGCCGCCTCAGATCTTCTATGGACGAGCTTTCCATTTCGTATCCGCTAGCTCCGACCCTTCATTCCTTTGACTCGGTCGACGATCTCAATTCTCGATTGGCCAGAGTCCATCTTGGTAATGTTGACCTTTTCCTGGAACACATCGGTCCTTCCGAGAATCACAACCCCGGATTCCAATTCCATGCTGATGCGCTTTAGGCGAGACTCAACCATAGAGTTGTCTTTTGGAAACTCAGTGACCGGAACTTGGCGTTCCTGCAAGTGACCAATGTACGGCTGGCGATCAGCAAGCTCTAGATTCTGGTCGGCGAATAAGCGGGGGTTAATAGAGCCAACGTTTCGTTGCATTTCCGCCAAGGCAGCCACCTCATACCTGCTTTTCGTAACAGGGTCGGTCACGGAATTGTTTATCCATTCCTCTGTAGCATCAAGGTAGTTCCTAGTCGTTACCCGAGGTTCCTCCCGAAGTTTGCATCCCAGGAATCCCCGCAAGAAAAAATCGGCAACGTCGCTCTTGTGCCATTGGGCAGATTGATTGTCGGATACAAGGCCATCAATGCTCTCTAGGGTTTTTCCTTCTTGAACAAAGAAGCCAACCTTGAATACACGGGTCTTGTCAGTTAACATCAGGTCGCTGAGGTGTTGTACGTCAAAAGTGGATTTGCCTTGGTATTGGGTGGCCTCTACTCTTGCACCAGCCTCCCGTTCGAGTTTCATCAGGACCAGTGAACGGACTCCCTCAAGTTTGGTTTGGGCCACGGCCAACAATCCTGGCGGGTTAGAGCCTTTCTGTGTCTGAAAGAGATGGTTGGCCAGCTCTTGGGAGGTGTCAATGAAGGGTTTAGTCTGATTTCCCAAATTGTCCATTACCAAGCTAGGAACCGGAGAGCCGGAAGAACTATCGAAGACGACTGGAAATGAATTGTTCGTGAGGGTTCCTACCACCTTATCCCGAATATAGTTCCGTACAGTTGTGGTCAACGGGCTCTCAATCTCACTGAGGGTTGGGGACGGACCCGAAGTATTGACCCTGCGAGAGGGTATGTCGTGAACAATGAGTTTGTTGATGTCTAACCGCCCCAAGTCTCTAGCCATAGTCTCCCCCATCTTTCGCAAATAGTAGCATGTCCAGCCCTTTTTGCGGCCAAGTCACCAGCGCTGCCGAGGTTCAATGTGAACTTGCCGCTCATCAATGATTGCCTGCCTCAGTGCTCCTCGCAGAACAGGCCGTCGAACTCCGCCCTGGTCCTGCAAGAGATAACCTTGCCCTGCATCTGTCCGAAATGCGTTGAAGCTCCCTTGCGAGGTCCGGAATTTGCTTGACCAAGGTACTCGTCCACATACCTCGTCTGGCCGGTGGGATCTTTGATTGGAATGATCACCGCTTTCATGGAGTGTCCGAGAAAGTGCAAGAGCATGGACCTTGGGTCTAGCTCACCTTCGTAGCCTGTGAAGGCATCGATTGCGAGAGACTCCATGTGGTATCCGGAAATCTTCTTGCTTGGGTCTTTGATGAAGCATTCGGCCATAGCCTTGACAAGCTTGATTGTGGGTACGACTCTTCCACCCCTTGCGTTGTTGACTTTAATGAGTCTCTCGGCAAAGCGCTCGGGATGCACGACGTCGCTCCACTTGGTGCTTCCGGGTTCGGCAATACGGAAGCCGTCAGTCGTCCTTATTGCGGGCAGTATCTGGATTTCGGTCTTGCCTGCGTAGTTGACCGTTACTGCCAGCTTGCCCTTGCTAACGGCATTGTTGGGAAGGCTTCGCTTGATTGTGTCCCGTACAGACGCTAAGACCTTTGAGGGAGGTTTGTTCTTAAGCGAAGACTGGTTCACTATGAGGAGGACATCGACGTCACTGAGGCCCGTCACGTATGTTCCCTTCTGGACGGAGCCGCCGAACTTGGTCTGCACCACGTGGTCGTCCTCATGTCTGAGAATGTCACACACGCTCTTGAGGTGCCTGGTAACGGCCTTCGCATTCCTGCGTTTGTACTGAACGAGCAGTTGTTCGCAGTACTTATTGAAGTTGTCGTTTGACACAGATCACGTCTCCATAGTTGCCGGCGTCAGGACATTGCGAAGATGTTGTCGGCGAAACTGTCGGTAAGACGGTCTACGCTCACCTCTGGGAACCAGCCATCGATTCCGCGCCAGGGCGGAGATATCGTCAACGGTCATGTAATCGAAAGTCGGCTCTTCATCGCCGCCGGCGAGGTACGCGCGTGCGTTGCTCGCAATCGGCATGGCGTACACTTCGCGCCTGATTCCGTGCTTCAGAACCTCATCGGGGTTCAAGCCAAGGGATTGCAGCCCTATTCTCGCAACGCGGATGCGCCAGTTTGGGCCGTCCCCGAATTGGTGGCCGTCAGCATATTTGTGCCCATCCTCTTGAAGCACTCCTCGCAGTTGTGAGAACAGGTCATGCGTGATCTGAAAGTGCCCGTAGCCCGTCGTAGCACCTAACCTTCGTAGCTCGACGACAGGTTTGTGTATCTCGCTTTGTGACTTCGGCATGAGCTTCAGCCTGTTGTACATTGATGAGCGCCCCAAAGCAGAGGTGACTGTGACGAGAGTCAACCGAGCCTGTTTATGCTGCCCGCTGATCAGGCCCTGACTTCCCGCGTAGCGCTCCTGGAACTTGTTCCCCACCTCTTCGGAGGCGATGAGCGAGGCCACCAGCTTGCCCCCCAAAAGGTCGGCATAGGGAGGAACGGCCCCAACGACGTATGCGTCCATCAAGTTGACGAGCCGCTCTCGCCGGTCCGCTTGGTTCCAGCCTACCCATTCGTCGCGAACCCGGAGGTTGAAGACCGGATCCCCCAAAGCGAATATTCCTATCAGCTTGCCGTTGGCCCGGTCTTTGACAAGGTAGCGCAACCTTCGACCGTACCCCTGCGACACGGGTATCGACCAAAGGAGCGAGGCGAACCTGAAGAGGTCTCCAGTGCGAGCATCGGAACGCGCCTCGACCAGTTCAGGGCGGATATTCGCCGGGTCCACCTCGTCGCCATTGGCGATCTCTTCCAGGAATAGGTTGATCTTGTCGCCCAACGCCCGGCGAATGCGTTGCTGGGCAGCCTCCCTGTGAAACCGGTGAGTCTGCCGGATGACGTCCTTCGCTAGCTCTCCTTGAGGGCGGCTACCGTTCAGGCCTATTGCTTGGAGGTGTCGTTGAATCTCGCTACGCAGCAAGTCGCGGTCAATGGGTGGTGGCGCAACGTCTGCACATTCCGGCGCCGCTCCATTCCGATGCCCATTGGTCACGACGCCATCCAGGACGGCCCTTGTGCTGACATCGATTTTTTCCGGCAACATCATTTTTCGTCCAGGTCGTCAACGTTCGGAAGACTGGAGCAGATCGTTCGCCACCCAGAACGGCCTGCGTAGCAGATCAAAGCTCGTGTAGACCCGCGGGAAGATACCTGTCTCCTCTCTCAGCTTCTCCAGTTCGGCAGCCATCGGGCGGGCCGAAAGGGGGTGGATAGGCCGAATTCCAATCCGGACACCCCTGCCTGCCTGGAACGCTGCGCCGAACTGTTCTGGGCATTCGCTCTCACCCACCAAGGCCAAGTCGGGCCGCAAATACTCTTCGACTCTGGTTGCCAGCCTGATCGCTTCTTGTCTAACTAAGCTGGGTCGACGACCTTCCAAAAGGTACTCAAGCACTGAAGTTGAGAGGTTGCGGTCTAGAAGGTTGTGGATTGACTGGTTCCTGTACCCAAGGAGACAGTGGTAGCAGGCCCCGTTGCAACTGGCATTGGGGCAGTTCCGCCCCATCTCCAACGCCAGTTGGGTGATATCTCTCAGGCTGTCCTGTATTGCCCGTGCGTAGCCTGCTCCCCCGGGAACGTTGTCGTAAATGAACACCTCGCCCTGGACACGGCCGAAGCCGTCACGCATCGGGCGGACACCGATCTGCACTTCATCGGGGTCGATCTCCAGGTACCTCGCCGCCGCTTCCGACATCAATGTTCCAAACGAGTACCACACAGCCCTCCCAGACGGCTCCATCAAGGGAGCGTCGAGGAAGTCCGGCATATCGACGGCCAACAGGATTACCTCGGAGTTGAAGCGGTGTCCCAGGACTACCCTGTTGTCGAACTCCTCCTTGTTCGGACACAGTTGACCGGCCCGCGGTCCTCTCCGATGTCCCCTGTGTGGTGGCACGTGAGCTGGATAGGTATGCTCACCGGGATTATCGGCATCCAAGTGCCTTCCGCACGTTGGGCATAGGGTGAAACCGGGTCTTGCCCGATCAGGTCCCATGTTGCGCATGAAGAGGTCACCAATGTGGGTGGCGGAGTAGAGTTTCGGAGCAAATGAAGCGTTGCTCTGCCCGCGAGTTATGGCATTGGCCCCAACCAGGAGTTGAGCCGGCGGTGTGAATCCGGCTCGCTCCCGTCCACCGGACCTGTAGGCTTCTCTCCCTCCCTCCGGGAGGGCTGCATCCACAGTGAAGCCACGAGGTCTCAGATACGGCATGGTGACTAGGTCACGGCTGCCGCATTCCGGGCATTCGGCCGTGGGCTCTGCTTGAGCGTGGGTCAGGGTTACTGCGCGGCACCTTTTGCACTCGTTCAGGTTTTCTTCCGGCGCATAGTAGGGAAGCTGTGCGGAGGGATCGTAGACCCCGGCGCTGCGATAGATATACGCTTCCGGGAACCTCCACTGTAGGATTTCCGCACCGGGCGCGTACTCAGTGAGAGCGATCTGCAGGTCTCGCGGAATGCCGGAGTAGAAGTCCTGGGACTCGTAGAGGTCTTCCTGGTCCTCCTCCTCAGGGATCGCCAGCTTGACGACATCGACGGGGAAGGCGTACTTCGGCAGGACTCCGGCTCTCATCAAGGATTCGAGCATGCCTTCGTTGGCATCGCTTCCCTGGGCGACGCCCTCCACCTCGTCGGGCAGGACCGACAACCACTCTTCAAGCCTATTCCTGAGCAACTCATCGACGACTACGCCGGATCGCTCAAGAAGTTCATCCCGGTTCTTGTTGATATGTTGCTCGAGAGCCGTGCGACCATTGCCCGTCAGGAATCCCTCAACGGTTCCCCAGGCCCCAAACAGGTTGACAGCCGTTTCCCGACTCATCCATCCCGGAAAGAATCCGCCAAGAACGAGAGACCGCACGTGCCTTCGCGCGATCACCTCATTCTCCAAGTAGAGGACTGGCACGCGCGGAGGTTCGGAGACAATGTCCTTTGGACGATGGAAGTAGTACTGGTCGTGACTGCGGTCGAGGGCGTATGTCACAACCGTCGCCACTGCGCTGCCCCTGCGTCCTGCACGACCAGCGCGCTGCTGGTAATTGGCTACGGTCGGGGCTACGTTGCGCAGCCCGACACTGAGCAGGCTGCCGATGTCGATGCCCATCTCCATCGTCGTTGTCACCGAGAGAATGTCGATACGGTGGTCTTCCCGGTGCTCGGACTCACGGAAGAGATTCTGGAACCATCTCTCGATGTTTCGCGCCTCACGCCTTCCGACGACTGCCGTGTGTGCCGCTGCCTGGATGGGGAATGGATCGGGGTACCCGGACCCAGACGCCGCAAACATCGCAGCCCTGCGGTAGAAGTTCTGGATGGATGTCGCCTCGACTTGTTCCGCAGTTTGACCGCACCTATAGCACACGCCCAGTAGGGCCTCTCCCATCACGAACCGACACGCGGTGCATCGGAACACCAAATCCTCAACAGGCCACAACTCGAATGAGTCGATACGAATGCCGTAAGGGGTTTGCTCGTTCACTCTCTTACCGGCAGGAACCAGAACCTTGAAGCCCTTCAGAGCATTCCACAAGGGCCAATGCAAGTCCTCCAACCATTTGTCCCCGTCTTGGATTCGCCCTGCGGCGACCAATGTGTGGGCTATTGCGCCAACGTACCTGCCCAACTTCCTAGATGGCCGGAGGTTGTAGGGAACGATGTTGTCGCTTTGGCGGCGGCGATACCCTGGGATGATCCGCTGCCTCTCGTAGGAACGCATCCTGTCGTCGAATGGCCACTCCCAGGGCTTCAGTGGATCCGGGGGCAAGAGGATGTTCTCCGTGGCAAGAATGCGCGCGACCGTCCTCAGGAGGAGGCGCGTCTCGTCTTGATTCAGCGCTTCCAACTGCCCCGTTTGCTCAGGCAGCCTTGCCGACCACATTGCAAGTCCCAACGGCTCTAGCCCGATGTCATCCTGAGAGATCTCGCGTCTGGCAGCGATGTCGAAGGCCGTCTGGGCATCGGCGTAGACCGAACCGTGGTCGTCTTCGAGTCTCTCGAAGGCGTCGGACAGATGGCCGTCGGTTGGGTTAATCTCCCGATCGATCTGCAGATCGATAACGCTGCTGCGCAGCTCCTTATAAGAAAGGGGACACGGATTCGGCACATGCCCTTTGCCCCCGCACTCGCTGCAAGTGGTCTCGGCGACTGAAGGCTCGCGCCCGATCTGGTAAGGCACTTCATCTCTGCGCACCCCGGAGCCGTCGCATTGTCCGCATCTGTGTAAGACCCGGTACAGCAACTGACGGAAAACGTCGAACCGATGATCTCTCCTGAGGTCGCCGGCGAGCTGCGCCGCGTCCTGTCGCGAATCCGAGAAGACAAGGGCTTTGCGGCCCCCAGTGCTTCTTGCTCCCGCGATATCAGGCTGGACACGCAGCGTGTCCTCCATCACGACGGAAATGGACCGAGGACCCCTGGTCCGCAAAGGCTCAACTATCTCCCTCTCCCCCCGCGGACTACGATAGTTCTGGCATCGTGGACAATTGCCTGGGAAGGGACTCACTTGCTGTCCGTCATTCCAGTCCGTGGCTGGTTCAACTTCGAATGACAAACGGGCGTGAGGGCCTTTGGGATCAGTCTTGAGGGTTGTCTTGACCGAGCGATGCTGGACCCTATAACCCTCATGAGGCTGTTCCACGCCGAATACTTGGTAGTCGGTGAGGTCCTTGGGCTCCCCACTGAAGTCGTCGCTCCAGGGCCACAGGCTGCCAGAGCCACTGTCGGGAATCCCTCCTAGGAAAAGCAGTCCGCACTTGCGGCACGAGAACATCTCCAGGACCCTGGCGCCGCACTGTTCCGAGCACCAGGGTCGGGGGTCCGTGTAGATCCTCCCAACCGGTCTCTCCCCGCGATACTCCTCTGGAACCTCCGGGCAGTTTGGGTTCAGACACGCCCAGAACCCCGGAAGCCCCCTGAAGAACGCATGTATGCGCATCGAGAGGATTGGCGGCGTGTCCGGGAGCGGCATCGGCCGGGCGAAACTTCCCGCGGCGAGGAGTCCCGCCATTGCCCGCTCCTGAGTCTCCTGGTCAGCATTTGGCCAGCATTCTTGAGCGAGCTCAGATAGCCTCGTGGCGTTCCGGGCCGTTCGCGCCCTGACCCACCGTAGGTCTTCGTTGTCGGACAAGAGTTGGTGAAGCGCCACCTGTTCGTCTTCCCTCTGATCGGGCTGAGGCAGTCCCAAGGACTTGGACAGAGCTTCCATGCTGGGCCACGGGTCACTGTGGGAGAATGTGTCGTGGAACTGTGCGAACGCCATCAACGATCGAGGGTCGCTGTCCCGTGCACTTGGCGCCTCGTCAGAGACACCTGCGTGTATGAGAGTGAAACTGTTCGGCGGTTCCCCGAACAGGTCCGATGTGAACGCAGTCAAATCACCCTTGGCGCTCTGTATGTCAGGAATCGATGCGCTGGTGGCAATGCCACGGAACTTGTTCGAGCCTGGCCGTATCCCCAACCTCTCCTTCAGCCGGCGCACGAGGTGCGCCACCTCAGTGCCCTTAGCGCCGGTGTACGTGTGCGCCTCGTCAAGCACGAGAGTGACGACTCGATCATCTCCTCCCTCGAGCCAAGCCCGTGTCATGTCGAAGATAGGACTCTCAATCGGGCGGATGAGCATGTACTCAAGCATTGAGTAGTTCGTGACCAAGATATCCGGCGGAGCCCCGTGCATGTCCCACCGGCATAGCATCTCCGGGCCCTCTGCGGCGGGCCAGTTGCCAGTGCTGCGCAACTGGCCGTTGAGGCTTTCCCACTCTTCCTCCAAGTGCCGTTTGTATTCCTCGAACTCCTGGCGCTTGGCGCTTTGTTCCGGCCCCCTGGTGGGCGGCGTCAAGCTGGTGTACATGCCGAAGTGGATCAAGTTGCCGTCGAGGTGTTGCCGTTGCCAGTCGGGCGACCCGTTCAACGACAGCACCCGGCGCAGCCTGGACATCTGGTCGTTCACCAACGCATTCATCGGGTACAGGATGATGGCCCGCACCCCTGCCTCCCTGGTCTCGTGGCGGCGTGAGTGTTGCCACGTCCCGTCATCCAGATCGAAGAACCCGTCAGATGGTCGACCTTTGGGGGCAGACCATGTACGTGCCTCTTTCAGAATCCTCGCGAGAATTGGAAGGACGAACGCCTCGGTCTTGCCGGAGCCAGTCCCGGTAGCAACCAGCAGGTTCGGAGCGTCCCCAAAACTCGCCAGGAGCGCTTCTTCTTGGTGGGTGTACAAAGGAAATCTGTCCACTGCAACGCCGTGCTCCACGAGCTTGGACAGACCTGGAGGGATGTCGCCCGGGTATTCCTGCTCTAGTTCCCACATCAGCCGTGCCGGAGCAAACGCGGGGGTCGCCTCAATGAAGGGGTCTTGAGCTATGACCCCGCGTTCTCGAAGGAGGGCTGACCGTTCAGCGAACACTAGCGGATGTGAAATCCTGTACTGCGATTCGATATAGCTCGCAATGGACTCTTTGAGGTGGGCAGCGGCTTGGCTTGGTGTGAACGGCATCAATCGCCACCTGACGGAGAGGTAGTGGGATTTTGCTCCGTTTTCAATAGTTTCTCGACTGCCTCCTCCACGGCCTTCCCCTCCGTCGACTCGCGCAGCCATTTCCGAATCTCCCGCCGGGCGATGGTCACGGTTACTTCTCCACGGTCTTGGCTTAGCTGGGACAAGTGTTTGGCCGCTCCCACTGCCGCCACTCGGCCAGCCTCGGCTACGACGGCGTGTAACAGCTCGTCGGGGTCAAACTCCGGGATGGGCAGCTTCCACAAGTGCTTGTGCAAGTCTCGTGCGCCGAATTGACCCCTTGACATCAGCGGCGTCACAAGCTCATAGAGAGCATTGCTGTTGATGATGGCCAGTACGTAATAGGCTTCTCGCGTATCCCTGCAGGCAATCCAATAAAGTCGTGACTCCACGATAGCTTCAGCGTCCTGGAGCAGAGCCCCTGTAGACTCACCGCCTTGAGTGTAGACCACTCGGATCGGTCTGTCGCCGGGATTTCGTTGCCACTCCAGTTGGGCCGATAACTTGCCATAGTAGTCCAACTGCCCCAGCAGGTTTAGCCTGTTGGAACGCGTCTTGTTGTCCTCCCACAGACGACAAATTGTCTGCCAGCGGGAGCGCATTCGTTGGCCCAATGCTCCTAG
Source organism: Dehalococcoidia bacterium (assembly GCA_965263185.1). GTDB lineage: Bacteria > Chloroflexota > Dehalococcoidia > Lucifugimonadales > UBA2985 > JAPPHY01. The sequence goes on from OZ253588.1 coordinate 1,319,646, forward strand.
ATTGATACCTCCTACTCCCTCGCTACCTGAAGGGAGTCGAATGTCGCTCTGCTTGAAAGGTAGAATTGCTTTGAGTGGATTGAGGGTCGCATATGGAACAACGGTTTCTCCTAGGTGAACATCGTGGACGTGCTGGGTCTCGATCGTCTGCCCAGTGATAGCGGAAAGGTCAAGGCTTTTCCACGGCTCTTTGTCCTGAGGTCCTCTGCGAGGGTCTACAGTCACGGTCTGTCCGGCTTGGATGATGGCAGGGTTCGCGGCTTCGTTGACGAAGAACAGGCAACGTGGTACGACTATCGCGCCTTGCCGTGCGTGATTGGCATATGGGGAAACACTGTCAGCCGATGTGTCGGTTATGGCGGTGAGAACCTGCCTATCGGCAGCCTCTCCCGGTTCGCCCAACCAACGCTCCACAACTCCGGACAATGGTGTCGAATCAGCGTTTTCGCCAATCCTTCTGGCAAACACCACCGACGCCGGTACTGGAAAGAACGTGTTGGGTTCCAGTCCTTCCAGGTCCCATGCGGTCTTGTGACCGAAGTCGACCGCCAAGACCCGGCCCAATGTGCGGTTCCTTCCACTGCCAGCTGGCTTCGCCCGCCATGCCCCGGTCCGCCACTTGGAATGTTGGCCCGTCTGCAGGGCGCTGTGTGGCATCACCATGCCGATGACGCCGCCATCCTTAAGGTACAGGTCGGCACTGCGAGCGAAGAAGAGGCCAGCCACGTCTTGACGGTTGGTATATCTGCCGCCAGCCCAGATGCCGTAGACGTCTTTACTTTGTCGCTCCAACTCCGTGCGCAGTGCATTGGCCGTGTTGCGGTAACTCAGCCATGGTGGATTGCCGACGATTACATCTACTTTGTTGCGAGAGAGCGCGACGGGCCGAACCAAGTTGCGGGTGTAGTAGGCCCAGATGTGGTTACGGCCCTCGCTGTGCAGCATTTGCATAGACTCGATAGTCTCCTGCAAGGTCTGCCGTTCACCAGAGTCGGTGATGTGGTGGTCATTAAGAGTCATGTAGGGGTCTTCGCCTGTTTCGATAGCCGTGGCGATGTCGCCCATCAGGGCGTCGAATGTCTCGGCCCGCTCTACCAGGCTTACGGGAAACACGAGCTCCGTGTTCCGTTCGTTGTCTACCTGGACCGTGACATTATGCTGGGCGAACATGTCGCCAGTGCGGAACCGGAGCTGCAGAGAGTCTCCCAGGTAAATGGGAACGGTAACGTTGGCTGCAAAGCCATAGTCAACCGCAGCCTGAATCGCGGGCTGAGCGGCAAGAACCCAGGCGGCGCGGGCAAGGTGCACGGCTACCGGGTGGACGTCAATACCCGATACAGAGAAGCGCAGCCATTCCAATACCTCCTTGGGATCGAGTGACGTAGCTCTAGCGGCCTCTATGAAGTAGGTGACCGCCTCGGCAACGAATGTCCCTGAACCACATGCCGGGTCAAGGACGTGCTGGCCCAGCGGCTCGGTCACCACCTCTCGCACGATGGTACGTGCGAGCCAGTCCGGAGTGTAGTATTCCCCCAGTTGGCGGCGCTCATCTGGAGGGATGACGGTCTCGTACAGGATGGCGGCAACGTCATTGGGAGCTTGTTGCCAGTCGAACCTGGTGACGCGACGGGCCAAGGCCTTGAGCAGAGGCAAGCCTCCCACCTCGACGGGCCAGGTGAAGAAGTCCGATTCCACGACACCCTGAAGACCGGTCTTGCTGCGGAAGTCACGGCCGTGGAGCAGGTCCGCAGGATCGGTCTCTGCTTGCCTGTAGATGTCGATACCGAATGAGGCCTGAACCACCATCCCAATGACGGCGCTCAGGTAGGTGTGTCGGACGAAGAGGTCATCCAACTGACTAGGAGTGCTGGCGATTTCGCCCAGGGCTGCCGTGAGAAGGTTCTGCCACAGCTGCCTTTTCACCTGGATGGTGTTTGAGTTAGCGTACTGGTCGTAGAGTGCCTTTAGCGCTGCTATGTCGCGCTGGTATGACGGACTGTTGGGACCAAAGCGCTCGGCGATAGTCAGCCGCGAGGGCTGGGTGTTCTCCTCTGGAGAGAGGGCGTGGTCGTGGAGCCACTCGTAGAGTGTGATCCAGCGGTCTGGATCCTCCAGTGTGAAGGCGTAGGGCGGGACTGCTTTAACTGGCCCGGCGTTAGGCCAGCGTAGTAGCCATCGCTTGCCGTCGGTCAGGATGCCCATGCGCACCCGGCCGTGCTCCTCTGACTGTTCAAGGTAGTCGTCGAGTTGCTGGATGTACTCGGGGTTGGGGCTGAAGCCTCCCGCGGTCCCGATCCGGCGTTTGAACTCTATGAACGTGTCGAGGGCAGCGAGGTCCACGGCGCGACGCGAGCCTTGGGCGGGCGGGTTTTCCTCAACGATCTCATCGCCCCTCACCAGTCCCGTGACGATGAGGAAATCGCGCACAGCGCTCGTGATGTTCGCCTCGGGCTCACCAGCTTCGTGCCGCCGCAGAATCTCGGCGGCAGCCTGGGCGCAACGGGGGTCATTGTAGTCTATCTGAATGGACACCTAGGCCCTCCGAGTCTTCAGATTTCCAATATGGCAGGCCGGAGGACGAGACCGTACTCCGAGGCGTTACCCATTCGAATCAGCCTTGCCCGCTACTCGGGCGCAACGAACTCTCCTATCCAGCGCACGTTGCCAATGCTTTGGCTTGCCGCCCGGTAGAACCTCTCGTCTGCGGTCCACAACTCGCAGCCGACACTCTCCGCCAGCGCCAGGTAATGGGCGTCGTAGGCCGCATTCTGCTTGAGCTGGCTTGCAAGCTGAAGGGCTCTGACATGAAGGTCTGGCGGCTGATGGAGTTCGAGCCTCGATTCAAGCAGCCGCGCCATCATGCGGATGCTGTCGCCGACGTTCAACTCCCCGCGCAACACGCGCCGGTGGAGGGCGTTGGCGACCTCAAAGGGCATGAGGTGCGGGGCGATGCGGGTGATGTCCTGGGCAACCCAAGACTGAAGGGCAGCATGGGCTTTGTCAGAGTCATCCTCTTCAACCAGCCACTTGACCGCCAGGCTCGCATCGACGACGACGGACCCGTTCACGCCCACCCCGCGGTTTCGGCATCCCTGATCTCACGGGCCTCCCGGATCAAATCGGAGGAATTCCCAGGGAGAGGCTTGCCACCGAAAACCTCCAGGCGGAGCTCCGCAAACAGCTCATGGTCCGGCTTGTCGGACAACATTTCTGCCATCCCGTTGGCTTCGTCCTTCGTCAGTTCCCGATCGATGGCAGCTTGGCAGTACCCACGCATGCTGACGCCTTTGAGTGCGGCGATGGTTTTGAGCCGTCGCTGAAAGGTGGGGTCCAGGTCCAGGGTAAGTCTCTTCTTCTTGGCTTCCATCGCTTATGCCTCGCTAGGTTGATACTATAAGGCAAGAATATGACAAATACGCAAAGATAATCAATACACTGTACAAGATTGTGCACCCGCTGCTCGCGCTTTGGTTGCCGAAGCGCCACTCAGTGGCGCAGATTCAAGGTCAGGAGAAGCTGTAGGCCGTGCGGTCATGCTCCGGTCGGGTCGAGGGTCAGAGACGCCGTAGCGGGCATTTATAAGAGTCGCTCTTTGAGGGTCAAGACCCCCGTCCACGTGGACCGGTTGGACCCGGGGCGCCTCGGCGTCCACCCCGTCCACAAAGCCCACGTCCACGACTGGGAACACCGCACAACCCGCGGCGTTGGGCTATGCCACGGTCATGCACGTCGGGTCTGAGCGCCAATGGGAGCGGCCCCAGTAGCGTACTTATTGTGTACAGACTGCGCATGCGGTGAGTAGGCATTGAAACGCGGGGTAGAGGTGAAAGCTGCGCCTCACACGCAATATATACTCGCTAAAAAGGCTTGTTGAAAACAGGGAGAGTTTCAGGCATGGAAACCCCTGCAGATGCTGGCCGCTAAAAAGTAACCTTTTTACCAGAGCATTGCTCCCCGTGGCCTGAGCGTGAGCGGCGCGTGGCTCAGAGAGTAGCGGGTTGCGGGTATCTGAGGTGGGTACGGCGCGTGCCTCAGAGAGTGGCGGGTCGCGTGTGCCTGAGCGTGGCGCGGCGCGTGTGTATGTGTATGTGTATGTGTGAGAGAGTAGCGGGTTGCGGGTGAGTGTATGTGGGCGGCGCGCGGCGCGTGTGAGTATGAGTGAAAGTGGCGCGCCCTCCGAGGACTTAGACGCGCGCTGGTAGAAGATTCTTGAACAGCAGGCCAAGGGCAAACAGGAGCGCAAGACTGGACAGAGGCGTCGCGCCTCTCGCCGCGCTGAGGATAAGCCTACTGCTTATAAGCTCCCTGAGATAGTGATTGTCCAGAACGGTGGTGGAGGGAGAAAGCGTCTGGGTTAGGGTCAAACTGTGTGTGTGTGTGAGAGTTAAAGCATCTCGCGCGCAGATATAATATAAGAGAGTTTAGAATCAGTGAAAAAAATCCAGACGTTCTAATGGGGGGTAAGGAGGTAAGCGACCGTGACCCTTTTAGTTGACCCGCCAGAGTTAGCTCAGTATGCCAAGAGGGGGGACCCTCATATAGACCAGTGGCCAGGGCAGCCCGTCGATAGGCTCGCTATCAAGTTTGCCTTTTAGCGCCTCGCCGTCCAGGACCTCCGATGTATCTGGCCGCGCCCTAATCATCGTTGAGCCTCTTTAGCGTCACCCCAACCGTCGTCATTGGCCGCTGCGCTGCGCATTCACGATGTGAGAGGCGACCTCACCTGGGTGGCCAAAACCGCGTCTAATCTCCGTGTCGGCCTGCCGGCGCTGAGCATACATCTCGAGGTTGCGCTCCACCCGGCGGGGCATCCCGTCCACGTTCCCGGCGTACACCCGCATGCAATGATCACTCCCATCCATCCCTTACAGAGCTGTTGACCAGCGCGGCCGTGACGCCAAGGCTGCTGGTCGCCGCCGTTGGCCGAGATGCCGGGGTAGCCCCGGGTCTCTGGGGCAGTCCTTCTGCTGCGAGCCCGCCGCCGATCGAGACGCACCCCACTGTCCAGGACCATCGCGACGCCTGTGGCTGCCCCATGCACTTGGGTAGAGTCAAAGGGAGATGGGGGAGTAGTAGTCTACTATGGTCGAGGGGGCAGCGGTGGCATAGCGGCCTTGTACGGGTCATGCGCTGTTCTGCGAATTGGGACTCCCTGCAGGGCCTAAGCTGCGCACTGCCGACACCGGCGTCCACCCCGCCTCAGCCGTAGCCGCAGGCAGACCGGAGAGGGAAGACGCGCCCCAGCAGCGAGGTCAGCAGTCCTTTCGCCTTGGCAAGGTTGGGGGATGCCTTTATTGGCCTTGCGCTCTTCCCGCTCCCTTCGCCGTCGCGGACCTCTGTCTTCCATCGTCATTCCTACTCATTCTCGTAAACCCAGATACCCCGCGTAGATGCGGCAGGACCGCAGAGGCTTACCACCATCATCTACATCGAATCGGCCGCTTCCGTCCGTGGTCGCGCCTCGCTTTATATTCATCGCGTCCCAGCGGATGACCCGATGGAGCTCCGTCCTGGTCCTCCCGAAACAGACCGGATCTCCCATGACACCCAGGCGGGGCCCATTGCAGCTATAGGCATTTCCTATCGGCCGCGCTAAAAAGGTGCCCGTGACGCTCAGGACTGGGAGGGCGCCGCCCCCTCTGCTTGCTCCCTGGCACGGAAATCGCGATAAAGACATACAGGTACGCATTTGCACAAGATAATGGATACACCCCATGTCTAAACGCTACATATTGTAAAGTGGCCCGTAAATAGCCTTGCCAAACCGCGTGCCTCGTGGTACTACTGTGCTATGAACACGGTGATAGGGTGATACGTAGAAAGGCCCGCCCCATGTTTCCATCAACTGAAAGCCCTACACACCGGCAAGCCGATGGGAGAGGGATAACAAGCGCTCACTACAGACGCAAGCCGATTGAGATACCGGAAGGAGGGACCTGCTGATGACTCTGCTGCCTGGAGGATTTGTCCAACTGCTCCCCATCGTCGAGAGGGTGGCCGCAGTGCACTACGAGCACATTCTCGAGGCTGCTCGCGGCGCCCTGGCCTCCGGGACAGGCGCGCCCAGCGAGGAAGAAGCGAAGGCATGCCTGCTCCGGATCTACATGGGCAGCAATGAGGAGGCCGATTGGAATGCCATTGAGAACTTCATGAGAGCGCAGGTCACGGAGTGGTTTCCGGGCTTCAGCGAACGCCTGCTTCTCGTCGATCTTGTTCGGAGGGCCGACCGGCGGAAGAAGGGAACCGGCTCCAAGGACAGTAGGCGCCTCCCGTCTCATGACGAGGGTCTCCGGCTCGCCAAGGCGCTGCTGGCCGACACCCCGGGTAAGGGTGAGATCAGCCTTGACTACATTTGGGAGCACGAAGCCGCGTCGAACCTTCTGGTAGCCCTCCTGTCGCCCCACATGGGCGAACCCTCTCCCGAAGCGCGGCAAAGGTACGAGGAGATCTCCATGTCCAATCCGGTCTTCCGAGAGGCCCTAAGACGCTCCATGGCCCTTTACAGACCCGACAAGGCCATCTTTCACCAGGACTTACGCTGGCAGCGGAGGGCTGACGCCGAGTCCAAGCTTCAGCGAGCAAAGTTTACAATCGCGCCTCATAGTCCGGCAAAACCGGCCATCCTAGTGCGCAATCTCCAGATCCAGTTCGTCATCAGGCTCCTGGATAGAGTCGGAGCATCGCCACAGGGCACATTCGTGTCGGGTATTCGCATCGTGGGAGAGGCGCTGGGCCTTTCCGAAGACACCGTGAAGAAAATCCTGGAAATGAGTTTCACGGTTGAGATGGAGAAGTATTCAACGGCCATCGCCGAACGCCTCGGACTACTAGGCACCACTGAGGCCTGAGACTCCCTCAGGCTACGGTCCCTCCCCACTTCCCTCTCCCTCTCCGTGGGAGTCTGCTCTCCGCAGCTCCCGGTCGCCAAGGCGTCTCCATATGGCCAAAGACTGTCGGAGACAACGGTCCCCTGCGGTCATATTTGCCCTGTGCGCAGGGCAAATATTGATACAAGGTATCGCTATAACGCCTACTTAACTACCCACTCCTAGTCGCCACGCCCAGCTAGACTTCCTATTAGTGGACCTCTTCAGGGACCGGCCGTGGCGCCCCATTCCGTTCCACAGCCGGCCTAGTCCATGACCCGTAACGAGAGATCCGCGGGCCAACGAGAGGCTGCTCCGAGCAAGCGAAATGGAAGATTCGAAGAAACATAAGAAACGGGGAAGGTCGGGCAAGGACGCGCCGGAGGTGAGGATCGCTGGCATAACCTTCAACCCCGGACCTGACGCCCCAGACCGTCGGCGCCGCCTGTTCGCCATCGTGGTGAAGATGGCCGGTGAAGAACTGCCATTGCCCGTAGCGGACCCGCTGCCGGACGGCGGGGGCGAGGAGAAGGGCTGATGCCTTCTCCTCAAGCGCTGACGATGGTATCATTGCAGGTAGAACTTGGCCCGGCGGTGTTGCAAGCACCCCGGGCCGTGGCGCCACCTGCCGGAACAGGTGATGCAGTGGTATTGTACTACTCGCAGACCCGCTCCCGACAGGAGGCGGGTCTTTTTGGTTTGAAAAAAGCAGGAGATACAGGAGATAAAGGAGGCAATCATGGCGAGAAGCATTGAGAGGAAAGCAGAGGGGAATCGGGTTGCCATATACGCCCGCGTATCGGACAAGAGCCAGGACACGGAGGACAAAACCTCCATCTCCGAGCAGATAGGCGATATGGAGGCTTACTGCGAGAGCAGGGGGCTGATCATAGTAGAGCGTTACCAGGAGGTTGGCAGGGGCTGGACAAAGAATCGTCCCGAGTTCCAGCGTATGCTGGCCGACGCGCGTGCGGGACGCTTCGACGTTATCGTCTGCTGGAAGTCGGACCGGCTGAGCCGAGGGATGCACCCCGCCGCTGCCCTCCTGGAGGTGGTAGAGGCGCGCCAGATACGACTGGAGGCCGTCATGGACTCCATCGATATGGCGATCTTCGGCCTGATGGCAGCCGTAGGCAAGATGGAACTGGACAACTTCCGGGAGAGAGCGTCCATGGGCAAGCGGGGGAAGGCCAAGCAGGGGCGGATGCCAAATGGTTCGGTCCCCTATGGATACCGGACCGGGGCCGACGGCAAGCCGGAGATACACGAGCCGGAGGCCGAGGTGGTGAGGCGCATCTTTCGGCTGTACGTTCACGAAGGAATGGTGGGAATGGCGATTGCCCAGCAGCTGGAACGGGACAACGCGCCCACGTGGAGGGCGGGTTCGCGGTGGCACAACGCCTACGTCTGCGCTCTTCTGGGGAAGGAGGTCTACAAGGGCTCCTGGTGGTACGGCAAGGCCCGCTGGACTGCGACAGAGGGCGGAGACCAGGTGTTCAAGCAGCCGGAGGATACGTGGATCGAAATTCCCTTCCCGCCGCTGGTGGACGAGCAGACCTGGGACAGGGCTCAGGCCATCAAGAAGGAGCGGACCTCCTTGTCCAAGCGGAACACCAAGATCTTCTACCTGCTACAGCATCTCCTCCGGTGCGCCGAGTGCGGACTGCTCTTCGCCTGCCGGTCGAAGACCCGTAGAACAGTGAAGCGCAACGACAAGACGTACAGCTACAATACTCCTCAACGGCACTATCACTGCTACGGGATGCAGAGGGAGCATCTCCGGTGCCGGGAACGGCCATACATCAGGGCCGATAGACTGGAGGAACTCGTCTGGAGCGAAGTCAAGAAGGTGGTCCAGAACCCGGACCTCATCCGGGAGAGCATCGAATCACTGGATACTCAGGAAGACGGCGGGCTGGCGAAGCGGATTGCAGGGGCGGAGCGTGAGCTCGGTAGAGTGCAGAAGGAGGAGGAAAGGGCAATCGGCATGCGTGTGTCCGATAAGATCACCGAGGACCAGTTTGACCGTCAGCGAAAGCTTATACATGAACGTCTGGAAGCCGCCCGGGCTAAGCTCGACGACTACCGCGCCCAGGAGTCGTTGACAACGAAGAATCGCATCGTGATGGAGAACATCGTCGAGTGGACTGCTAAAGTTGGGAATGGGTTGGACAACTTGTCATCCGAGGATCGTCGAGAGGTCCTGCGGCTAATCGTGGATCAAATCGTAATCGATAGCGACAACAGGGTCAGCATCACCCTGGGTATCCCAGCTGAGGATTTAGTGTCGTTTGAGAAAGAGGCATCTCGAAGGGCATGAGCGGGTACAACCCCAACCACCGTCATTCCTGCGAAAGCAGGTACGACGTTGGGACGCGAGCGTCCCGTTCACATGGTTTGACACGAGAAACCGCGCAGTAAGGAACGGTAGACCCCTGCTTTCGCAGGGGTGGTTAGTGGGCGTGGGGGCCGCGAGTCGCCTCTGGCCGCAACCATTCCTGCGAAAGCAGGAATCCAGGGGGCCGTGGGGATGGATTCCCGCTCGGGGGCGGGAATGACGGTGGAAGGTGGCGGGCGGCCCATTCCCCGGCTACACGGCGGAGCGGGCCTTCTCCAGGTCATAGGCAGCCACTACCAGCCTGGAGTTGGTGCCCATGTAGACCATGTCTATGTTGACCCCGGCGTTGGCTATGTTACGAGCCACCTTGCCCAACTCGCCGGGCCGGTCCTCCATGTCAACGGTCATCACCTCACGCTCCTGGGCTATCTCAAGGCCGCTCTCCATGAGCGCGCTCCGGGCTGCCTCCATGTCCTCCACCAGAACGTGGAGGTGGGTCTTGACCCCGGAGGTGAAGGAGGAATAGCCGCCTATGTTGACGCCTGCGCTGCCCAGGGCCTCACCCACTTGGGCAAGCGCTCCCGGTAGATCGTCTATGATAACTGTAATGTCGTAGGCCATGATATGTCTCCTCTCATGTTGTCCTTAGCGTTGTGCCTCATCTCACTGATTCCAATAACGCGCGCATTGCGCCGCTTCACCCGGCGGGCGGTCTGCTCCGTCCTCCGTCAGGCGGTTATCGCTTCTTGCCCCATGTATGGCCGCAGGACCTCCGGGACTGTAATGGAGCCATCGGCCTGCTGGTAGTTCTCCATTATCGCTATGATCACCCTTGGGAGGGCCAGGCCGGAGCCGTTGAGGGTGTGTACAAACTGCGGCCGTTCGCCCGCCTGGGGCCTGTAGCGGATGTTGGCGCGCCGCGCCTGGAAGTCGGTGCAGTTGGAGCATGAGCTAACCTCCAGCCACTCCTGGCAGCCCGGCGCCCACATTTCCAGGTCAAAGGACTCGGCAGAAGGAAAACCCATGTCTCCGGCGCACAGCCGCACCAACCTGTAGGGAATATCCAGCCGGTCGCAAACGTCTCTGGCATCGCTTAGCAGCCCCTCCAGCTCCCGGCGGGACTCCTCTGGCGCCGCCACCTTGTACAGCTCCACCTTATCGAACTGGTGTACCCTCTTGATGCCTCTGGTATCCCTTCCGGCCGCGGCCTTCTCACGGCGGAAAGACGGGGTGTGCGACACGTAGTAGATGGGAAGGGAGCCAGGCTCCAGGATCTCGTCCCTGTGCAAGCCGGTAAGGGGCACCTCCGCCGTAGGGATAAGCCACAGGTCGTCCTCTTCATCGTGATACAGGTTGTCCGCGAACTTGGGAAGGTTGCCGCTGCCCACCATAGTCTCCCGGCGCACTATGTACGGCAGATAGACCTCCCTGTAGCCGTGCTCCTGGACGTGCAGGTCTATCATCCAGGCAATGAGGGCGCGCTGGAGCTTGGCGCCCGCTCCGGCCAGGATGAAGAAGCGTGAACCGGAGAGCTTTGCGCCCCTGGAGAGGTCTATGATGCCCAGGCGTTCTCCCAAGTCCCAATGGGGCGCAGGCGTGAAGTCGAAGGAGCGGAGCTCGCCCCAGGTCTGGACCACCGCGTTGCCCGACTCGTCAACGCCCGGAGGCACGTCGTCGAAAGGCAGGTTGGGAATAGCCAGGAGCTCGTGGTCCAGCCCGGCCTCCACATCCTTCACGCTTTCCTCCAGGGCCCTTATCCGGTCTCCGGTCTGCCTCATCTCCTCCAAAAGGTGAGGAGGCTTCTCCGGCATGAGGCCCAGCTCTCTACTGACCCGGTTCCGATCGGCCCTGAGGCTCTCCAGCTCTGTGAGGACGGAACGGCGTTGGACGTCCAGGGCTATAATCGTCTCAAGGGGGGTCTCTTCTCCCCTTCTAGCCAGGGCTTCTTTCACCGCGACCGGATCCCGGCGTATGAGTTCTATGCTCAGCATGTCGGCTCTATCTCTCCTTCAGTTGAGGGAACAGTATGACCTCCCGTATTGACGGCTGCCCGGTCAGGAGCATGACCAAGCGGTCTATGCCCATGCCCAAGCCGCCGGTGGGCGGCATACCGTGTTCAAGGGCCACAAGGAAATCCTCATCCAGCCGGTCCGTGTCCTCCTCCGTCCCCATTGTCCTTCTCAGTTCCTCCTGCTCCATGAACCGCCGCCGTTGCTCGTCCGGGTCATTCAGCTCGCTGAAGGCGTTGGCTATCTCCATTCCTCCCGCGAAACCCTCGAATCGCTCCACCAGAGAGGGGTCGTCCGGCTTCTGCTTGGCCAGGGGTGACATCTCAAGCGGGTAGTCCAAAAGGAACGTGGGCTGGACAAGGTGAGGCTCCACGCCGGCCGTAACCAGCTTGTCGATGAGCCTTCCACGACTGCTGCGGCCCTCTACGGGTATACCCTCCGCTCTCATCCTCTCCTCAAGGGCGCCTGCGTCCCGGAAGTCCTGGAAGTCTATGCCAGTACAGCGCAGGACCTCCTCTCGCAGGGTGACCCTCCTCCAGGGAGGGGCAAAGTCGATGACGTCCTCGCCGAACCGGACGCGGGTATCGCCCAGCGCCTCCAGGGCCACGCCGGAGACCATCTGCTCCACCAGGGCCATCACGTCGGTGTAGTCGGCATAGGCTTCGTAGCTCTCCAGGAGGGTGAACTCCGGATTGTGGTCCTGGTCTATGCCCTCGTTGCGGAACACCCGGCCTATCTCATAGACCTTTTCCAGTCCCCCCACTATGAGACGCTTCAGATAGAGTTCTGTGGCAATGCGTAGGTAGAGGTCTCGACCCAGAGCGTTGTGATGGGTGGCGAATGGCTGGGCCATAGCCCCGGCGGCGACTGGCACCAGCACGGGCGTCTCCACCTCCATGAAGCCCCGGCCCTCCAGGAAGCGGCGCATAGCTTCGACAATCCTGCTCCGTACCCTGAAGTTGTGCAGCGTCTCCTGGTTGGCTATCAGGTCAAGATACCTCTGGCGGTGCCGCGTCTCTACGTCCGACAGTCCATGCCGCTTCTCCGGGAGGGGTCTCATAGCCTTGGCCAGGAGTGTCACCTCCCTGGCCTCCAGGGTGACCTCACCGGTACGGGTCAGGAACAGGGGGCCCTGGACTCCCAGAAAGTCCCCCAGGTCCAGATCGCGGGCCAGATCGTATTCCTGCTCCAGGATGTCCCTTCTCAAGTGCGCCTGGAGCTGGCCCGTGGCGTCCTGAATGTCAAGGAAGGTAGCCTTGCCCATGCCTCGCAACGCTATGACCCGCCCGGCCAGCGCTACGGGGGACGTGCGAACCTGCGCCCCTTCCGCGGCCTCCAGGGACCTGAGATGCTCTATCGCCTCTCCTACGGTGTGAGTGCGGTGGTAGCGACTGGGGAATGGTTCTATGCCACTGCTCCTCAGACGCCGGAGCTTCTCTCGACGACTCAGGAGTAGGTCTCCGCCTTTTCCGACCATGATTGTATGGTGGACCTCGTCAGAGGATTAGCTTATGCTCGAAACCGTAAGGGTGACCGTGCCGGCGGGCGTCTTGACCTGCACATCTTCCCCCACCTTCTTGTTCAACAGCGCCTTGCCCACGGGAGACTCGTGGGAGATGCGACCCTGGGCAGGGTCAGCTTCCGGGCTGCCCACTATGGTGTACTCTTCCTCGCCTCCGTTCTGGTTCAGAAGGGTAACGCTGCCGCCAAGCTGCACCTGGCCCGAGTGGGCGGCATCGCCGCCAATTATAATAGCGTTGTCGGTGATACTCTCCAGCGTGAGGATGCGTCCCTCCATAAAGGCCTGCTCGTTCTTGGAGTCATCGTACCCGGCGTTGTCCACGGCGCCGCCAAGCTCCTTGGCCTTCTGGATGCGCTCCGCGACCTGCTGACGCCGGACGGTGCGAAGCTCCTCCAGCTCCGCTTCCAGCCTGGTCAGGCCTTCCCGGGTGATATATGTACCTCTATCCGGCACAAAAACCCTCCATAAAGAAAAAGCTGAGAGAGGAGCTGCGGTTAGCTTCCCTCAGCTGGGTCGTATTGTAAAGCCACTATAGTCGGCTGTAAAGTGGCGCGGGGCATCTCTCTGTCGAGTTCAGGGCTGTTTTGGCGGCGGCCCGACCACCGGCAACTCGTTGTGCTCCGGGGAGAGGCTCCTTTAGAATGGGCGATATGCCAGGAGGCTACGCGGCAGACCACAGGGTGGGAGTTGGACATGGCCAAGGTTGCAGAAAGGCAAGGCAAGGACGGCGATAAGCTGGTATTCATATGCGACTTCTCGCCCCCAAGGGGGCCGGACCCGGCGCTGCTGGACGGGGCGCGTTTGCTGGCGGAGGCCGACTTCCTATCCGTGGCTTATAGCCCCGGAAAATCGGTCCGGGTGGATTCGGCTATGGCCGCCCACGCCATAAGGCAGCGACTGGGGAGAGACGTGGCTTTCACCATCGCCACAAGGGACATGAACAAGCTGGCAGTCCAGAGCCACCTGCTTGGGGCCGGCTTGCTGGGACTCGATAACGTCATTGTGGTGGCGGGGGACGACTTCAGCGAAAGAGAGCTCGCCGCGGTCAAGGACGTCGGCGACTTCAAGCCCACGGAGCTGATAACGGCTGTCAAATCCATGAACCGGGGCACGGACTACAGGGGATTGAAGCTGAGGGCATCCACCGATTTCTGCGTGGGAGCTACGCTTGACCTGAGCCGGGACATCCAAAGGGAAGCCAGGTTGACTCATAGCAAGCTCCTGGCCGGCGCGGACTTCTTCATCACTCAGCCCGTATACGACCTGGACCGCGTGAGGAGGTTCCGGGAGAGCTACGAGTCCGTGGCCGGAGAGAGGCTCTCCGGCCCTCTGTTTGTCGGTCTGCAAATACCGGAGGCCGGAGGTCTGGCGCTTGGAGATATGCCGGAGGGCATCAGGAAAGACTTGGAGAGAGGCCGCGGCGGAGAGGACATTGCCATTGAACTGCTGCGCCTCTTTATAGCCGAGGGAATCACAAGCGTCTACCTGCTCCCACCTGTCCTCAGAGGCGGGCTGAGGGGGTACGAAGCGGCCCAAAGGGTGATGGAGGCCGCCCGAATGCTCCAGGATATGCCTCCATACATGAGCGCTAGGGGCCCCTCGTGAGAGCCAACGGTCGCAGGCGACAGCCCACCGGGTTTGGGTCGCAGGCGCGGCTTTGCCCCTGCCGTACCGCTGTGCTACACTGCTGTATGTTGCAGGGCTCCGTTCCGGACGATTTCAAAGTAATCCCGGATGTGCCGGAATCCCGGACAGACGGCCGACGGCAGGAGGGGCTTTAGGCGGTCCAAGATGATTAGCGCGCCGGTCCTTGTGCTGAACCAGAACTATCAGCCGCTCAATGTGTGCGCTGTGCGACGCGCGGTTGTCCTTCTGGACGTTGGAAAGGCCGAGCTACTGGAGAACGGCAGGGGCGAGGTGCATACCCCTTACATCTCATTCCCTATCCCATCGGTGATCAGGCTGGTGTATCTCATCAGGCGGCCAGTCCTACAGCTAAGGCTGTCACGCAGGGAGGTCTTTCTTCGGGACAACTATACCTGCCTGTACTGCGGCCGCGAGACAAAGCAGCTCACCCTGGACCACGTGTCGCCGCGCTCCCGCGGCGGGACTCATACCTGGGAGAACGTGGTCAGCGCCTGTATGTCCTGCAATCACCGCAAGGCGGGACGCACGCCACAGGAAGCGGGGATGCGCCTTCCGGGAGAGATACGCGCCCCCAGGGTCAATCCCTACTCCATGTTCATACACAAGCCGATACAGGATGAGTGGCGCAGGTTCATCCCTTGGCTGAGCGGGTAACAGGCTACTCTCCCGGCTTCAAGTCCTCAGCCGTGGCTTTCCTCAGCACGGTCCTGAACGGCCCGCCTGCTTCGCTGTACACCAACTGCGCCGGGCCTATGACGACCATCGCCGTTTCCGTTCTCCCGTCCGTCTCCACCACCACGCTATCGAGCAGGTCTACATCCAGGTCTCCCGGATCGAGGTAGCGCACCCTGTCTTCCGATCGAAAGCGAACGCCTATCAGCCTTGACACTTAAACCGCCTTCCTGCCGGGTTGGTCCTGCATTCGCGGGAGGGAAAGCATCAGGACCTCCAGCGCCAGCCTTGGGTTTACGTTGGCCTCCATGTGGCCTATGGCGTCGCGGGTCCCGTTTATGGCGTCCACAACCTGCGGAGAAGAGACCCAACCGGCGTGGCGCTGCAAGGCTTCCAGGGCCGGCGTGTTGGATACGAACTCCCTCTCACCGTTCTTCAGCACCAGCAGGTCGCGCCACCAGCCTACGGCCATATTCAGCTGCCCCAGGGCCTTTTCCCGGTTCCTGGCATACAGCGCCGCCATCTCCTCGGCGTAGGCGAAGCGTTCCTCCAGGGTCTCGTCCAAGAGGGAGGCTATGCGCTCCAGGTCTGCTGCGTACTCCTCCATAACCGTAGGCTCTCTGGCTGCCTCCAGCGCCCACCCGATTCTTCCCCGGGAGAGCCGGGCCAGGTCCATTGCCTCCTTGGGAGGAGCGCCCACCGATTGCTGCAACTCCCGCGCAACGGTGTCTATGGGGAGATGGTTGAGGCCAACCCACTGGCAGCGGGACAGGATGGTGGGGAAGATGGACTCAGGGTAGGCGGTTAGCAGTATGAACAGGACGGACTCCGGGGGCTCCTCCAGCAGCTTCAGGAGGGCATTGGATGCCTCCGGGCTGAGTGATGACGCCTCTTCGATTATGAATACCCTGTACCTTCCCTCAAAGGGCTTGAGCATGGCCGAGCGCTGCGCCTCCCTAACCTGGTCAATGCCTATCTCCCTTCTGATCGTCGATCCCGATGGGCCTGCCGTCAGTCCCATCACCTGGACGTCCGGGTGATGCCCCGCGGCTATCCGCAGGCACTGGTTGCACTCGTTGCAGGGTCGGTCGGGCGGCGATGCCAGGCAGTTCACTCCCTGGGCCAGGTTCACGGCCAGGGTCATCTTGCCCACCTGCGGCGGCCCGGCAAAGATATAGGCATGGGACAGCATATCCTTCTCCAGGCTTCTGGACAGCAAGGCGACTGCCTCTTCGTGTCCTGCTATCCGCCACATGGCCTGACGACCTCCCTCAGACCAGGTCGTTCCGCATGAGGTCTTCGTAGGACTCGCGGCGCCTTATGAGGCGGGCCTGCCCGTCCTTCACCATGACTATGGCCGGCCTAGGCACCAGGTTGTAGTTGCTGGCCATGGACGGCGCATAGGCCCCGGCCGCCGGGACCGCCAGGATGTCTCCCGGCTCCAGCCTGGGGATGAGCACGTCTCGCAGCAGCACGTCACCGGACTCGCAGAACTTTCCGGCAATCGACACCTCTTCCCACTCCTCCACCACCATCTTGTTGGCTACCACCGCCTCGTACTGGGCCTGGTAGAGGGCGGGCCTGATATTGTCTCCCATACCGCCGTCAACGGATACGTACTTCCTGATCCCAGGGACATCCTTGGAGGCCCCCACGCTGTAGAGGGCTACTCCGGCGCGGCCAACAATGGCCCGGCCCGGCTCCACGGTCAGGTGTGGGCTGACAGCCCCACCCAGCGTAGAGGCGATGGCGTCCGCGTACTCCTCCACCGCCGGCGGCCTCTGGTCGCGGGTGTAGGCTATGGCGAACCCTCCTCCGGGGCTTATCTCTTGCAGCGGCAGGCCCACCTGCGCGGCGAAGTCCAGGGTTACCTCCATTGCCTTGGTGTATGGCTCCAGCTCGAATATGGGAGACCCCAGGTGGAAGTGGAGGCCCATCAATCTCATGCCACTCCCGTTCATCGCCCTGTCCACGGCTTTTCCGGCCTGCCCGGTCTGGATGGAGAACCCGAACTTACTATCCAGCACACCCGTGGTGGTGTAGACGTGGGTATGGGGGTCCACTCCGGGGGAGATTCGCAGGAGAATGTCCTGCACCACGCCCCTTTGAGAAGCTATCTCGCCAAGAAGGTCAATCTCATGGAAGTTGTCCACCACCACCCGGCCGATGCCGTACTCCAGCGCCATCTCCAACTCCTCACGGCTCTTGTTGTTGCCGTGGAAGTAGACCCTCTCCGGTGGGAACTCCGCCCTCTGGGCCACGGCCAGCTCACCGCCGGATACCACGTCCAGCCCAAGCCCCTCTTCCTTGAGCAGCTGGGCAAGGGCGACGTTGATGAATGCCTTGCATGCGTATACGACGTCGCTGTCCGGGTAGCGCCCACGGAACCCCGAAACGAACTCCCGGCACATTCCCCTCAGTGTGTCCTCGTCGAAGACGTAGAGGGGCGTGCCGAACTCCTTGGCCAACTGTCCGGTGTCGCAGCCACCCAGGACGAGGTTGCCCCGCGAGTCGACCTCCGCAGTGTACGGAAACAGGGACGCGGCTGGGAAAGTCAAGGGGCCACCTCCTGAGGCCGGAGTGGGCAGGTGAGCCCGCGGGAGGTTGTCATGCTGTGCCGCCTACGGCTACGCCTTCCTCCGTCACCGCGCCGTCCTCAATGCGGAAGGCCCTTATGGGAGGATTCTCCTTGTGCAGCAGGGAGATCAGAATGTACATGGCCTCCGGCCAGGTCGCCAGCCGCACATCCGTGGCGGACGGGTACGCCTCCGAGTGGGTATGGGAGTGGTAGATGCCGACTATCTCCCACCCACGATCGTCAATCTCGTGGTAGATCTTGAGGAGCTCTTTGGGGTCCATGCGATAGCGATACGGGCTGGCCTCTATATTCGCCATGCGGTAGAGGTTCAGTATCTCTCCGTCCTTGCCCGCCAGGATGCCGCAACACTCGTTGGGGTCATCCTCCAGGGCGTGGGCCACTATCTCCCGGGCGTACTGCTCGTCTAGGTAAAGCATCTCTCGCCACTTATTGTAACCGCTATCAACCTTCTTTGACTATCCCTCCGGTTAGGGTCAGACACTTATAGGACACAACCCCCTTTCCGTAGTATGAGTATCTTGCCAGTGGCGTAGAACTGGTCCGCGGTCTTGTAGCCCAGGGTTCGATGGGGGCGCGCCGGGGCGGGCGGCGCCACGGTTGACCGCGGTGTTAGAGAGACTAGCCTTGGACGGAGCTAGAGTTTGACTGAGCAACCACTTATAAATTACCCTACTGACCACGTAGATGAGCCAAATTGAATTCGTAACTGAGGAATCACGCCTTGCCGAAGTCGTCGATCATATATCGAGGGCGCCGCGAGTAGCAGTCGACATCGAGTCGAACGGATTCTTCAGGTATCACGAGCGCGTCTGCCTAGTGCAGCTCGCATCAGCCGAAGCCGCCTTCGTCGTCGATCCGTTGGCAATTGACGATGTCCGACCGCTTGGTGATCTTCTCGGTGACCGATCGGTGGAAAAGGTATTCCATGCCGCCGACTACGACCTCCGTAGCCTCGACAGGGACTGGGGATTTCGGGTGAACAACTTGTTCGACACCAGTATTGCCGCCGCATTCGTTGGCTCAGAGCAGCTGGGCTTGCAAGCCGTGGTGGAGGAGCACGCGGGGGTGGAATTGGTCAAGGACCGGAAACTCCAGAGGTCAGACTGGACGATGCGGCCCCTAAGCCCTGAAGCGCTGACGTACGCAGGAGATGACGTCCTGCACCTTCTGCAGGTCCGCGAATCACTTTCGGCGCGGCTAGAGACGCTATCGCGGCTCGCATGGGCAAAGGAGGAGTTCGCGCGTCAGGAGAATGTGAGGCATACTCCTCCCGAACGCGATTTGGCCTTTTTTTCGATCAAGGGTAGCCGCGATCTGGACGGGAAGGGTCTGGCTATCCTGGGCTCTCTGTACCAATTCCGCGAACAAGAGGCCAAGCGTCTCGACCGTCCGTTCTTCAAGGTGATACCGGATTCCGCGCTGGTCATGCTGTCGTCCGAGCCCGAGGCTGAACTCTCGACCGTCAAGGGGCTGGGCCGGTTCGGTCATTCCCCTGCCAACAGAGGCCTGAAAGCCGCCATCCACGAAGGGCTCAGGTCTGGTCCCGTGACTCGGCCAAGGCAGACGCGGAGTGAAGAGAAATTGAGCCCGGCAGAGCGAGAGAGGGTCAGGACTCGCTCCAAGAGCCTCAAGGCGTGGCGAAGCCAGTTGGGCAAGGAATTAGCTATAGACTCGGGCTTGTTGTGGCCGGCCGTGAGTTTGGAGCGCTTGGCTCGGCGCCCAAGTAGCTTGCACTCCGAACTCGTTAGCCCTGAGATCCGGGGTTGGCAGAAGCGCGAGTTCAGCCCGGCTCTGAGGAGAGTTCTCGCAACTTTGAGCTGACCCAATCCGGGCAGCGACGGCTTCAGCATACTCCTTTGGCGACCTTCCATTCATCTCTCTCGATGGGGTCTGACGTCTGTATGACCCTAATCACCGGCCCCACGCGCCTTGCAGGATCGTTCGGCGGTGAATCTCCGTCTCATGCGGGATGAATTGCCCTGAGCGGTTGTTGTTAGGAGCAACGGCAAAACGGCGGGGAAAACGCGAAGTCGGGAGCCGGACAAACCTTGTCCGACTCCCGACCTTATGCCTCTATGGAGAGCGCCCGCTGCGGGCCGGGTTAGTTGAACTGGGCCGCTTCCGTGGAGCCGGTCAGGGCTGCGGTGGAGGCGAGCTCTTCGCTGACGCTGAGGAGCACCTCGTCGAAGTAGCCTGCGCCAACCTCTGCCTGGTGCTTTGTGGCGGTGTAGCCGTCCTTCTCCCTGGCAAACTCCTGCTCCTGTATTCGGACGTAAGCCGGCATACCTTCCGTGGAGTAAGCCTTGGCCAGCTCAAAGGCGTTCAGGTTGATCATGTGCCAGCCCGCAAGGGTTATGAACTGGAACTTGTAGCCCGCCTTGCCCAGCTCATCCTGGAACTTGGTGATGGTGGCGTCATCCAGGTGGCTCTTCCAGTTGAAGGAGGGAGAGCAGTTGTACGCCAGCATCATGTCCGGGTACTGGGCGTGGATTGCCTCTGCAAAGGCGATGGCCTCGTCCAGGTCCGGGTCCGAGGTCTCGCACCACAGCAGGTCTGCGTATGGCGCGTATGACAGTCCCCTGGCAACTGCGGTGTCGAAGCCGTCCCGCACCACGTAGTACCCTTCCGGGGTACGCTCTCCGGTGACGAACTCCTGGTCCCGCTCGTCGATGTCGCTGGTGAGCAGTGTGGCGCCGCGTGCGTCCGTGCGGGCGCAGAGTACGGTTGGCACGTCCAGAACGTCTGCGGCGAGCCTTGCTGCGCTGAGGGTGTGAATGAACATATTGGTGGGAATCAGGACCTTGCCGCCCATGTGGCCGCACTTCTTGGCGGCGGCAAGCTGGTCCTCGTAGTGGACGCCGGCTGCCCCTGCCTCTATCATGCCCCTCATAAGCTCGAAGGCGTGTATGGCTCCTCCGAAGCCGGCCTCTGCATCGGCCAGGATGGGGGCGAACCAGTCGATGTCGGTCTTGCCCTCGAGCGACTGTATCTGGTCGGCTCTCATCAGGGCGTTGTTGAGCCTCTTGACGACCGCGGGGACGCTGTTGGAGGGGTACAGGCTCTGGTCCGGGTAGGTCTGGGACGCCAGATTGGCGTCTCCGGCCACCTGCCAGCCACTGAGGTAGAGGGCCTTGAGGCCCGCCTTGACCATGTTGACCGCCTGCGCTCCGGTCAGCGCTCCGAACGTCCTTACGAACTGTTCCTGGTTCAACTCCCGCCACAGGCGCTCTGAGCCTCGCCGGGCCAGTGTGTGCTCTATCTTTACGCTGCCCCGCAGCTTGACCACGTCCTGGGCGGTATAGTCGCGCTTGACTCCCTTCCAGCGTGGGTTTGTGGCCCAACTCTCCTCAAGCTCTGCTACCTGCTGGGCAAAATCCGGGTGGTGGTTGTTCATACACGGTCTCCTTTCCCTGTCTCTCTTCCGTTTCTTAAAGCGCGGCGCGTTGCGCCTTTCCGTTGCGCTCTTTACCAGTATACCCACGGTGAGATATAATTCAAGAGTTGCCCTTCCTATTGGAGTGATAGGAATACGCTATCACCGGATGGATGCAAGCCTGAGATACAGGGTGGCAACGGGTCTCTACGACCGGGAGGGAGTCCGATGGAGTTGGCGCAATTGGAGGCTTTTTTGGCGGCTGCGGAGCGCGGCAGCTTCCGCCGCGCCGCGGAGGCTCTGTTCCTGTCCCAGCCGTCTCTGAGCGCCAGGGTGCATGCTCTGGAGGTAGAGTTGGGGGTCCCGCTGTTTCATCGCATGGGACGGGGCGTGCGTTTGACGGAGATGGGGAAGGCGTTTCGCCCCTATACGGAGCGGGCAATCGAGACTCTGCGCCAGGGGCGGGAGGTCGTCGACACGGCGCGGGACGCCTCCGGGGGTGTGCTGCAGATTGCCTCGGCGCGGGCGATAGGCACGTATACCCTTCCATCTATTCTGGACAAATTCCGCCAGGAGTACCCCAGCATTAAGGTGCACATCAACGTAGGGCGCTCATCCAACGTGCTTCAGATGGTGGCGGACGAGGAGGTCCAGGTGGGGCTGTCCAGGATGCTTACCGACCAGGACGTGGTGACCATACACCTCTATGACGAGGACATCTGCCTGGCCACCGGCCCACAGCACCCGTTTGCCGTCAGAGGCGAGGCCAGCATCTACGAGGTTGCGCAAGAGCCCCTGATCCTGTATGACCGCGACTCCTCTTACTTTGTGCTCATTGGCCAGGTGTGCAGGGAGGCGGGTATTTCGCCGAGAGTGGAGATGACGCTGGATAGCATTGAGGCCACCAAGCACATGGTGGAGTTGGGCATGGGGATATCCTTCCTGCCGCGGAGCAGTGTGAGGCACGAGCTGGAGCGCGGCAGCTTGCGCCTTATTCCTCTCAAAGAGGGGCACTCCGTTTCCCTTCCCACCGCCGCTATAGTGCGCCGCGCTCAACACTACAGCCCAGTGGTCGTGGCGTTCCTCCGCATTCTGCGAGACATGTACGGCGCAGACATCTCGTCGGTGGAGGGTACGCAGGCCTCGGAAGACGCGGGCATTTCTCCCCACAGTGTGGAAGTTGCTGCCAGGGATGGCGTATAATAGGAGCATCGGGGCGTAGCGCAGTAGGTAGCGCGCCACGTTCGGGACGTGGAGGTCGCTGGTTCAAGTCCAGTCGCCCCGACCAAGCCACTACGCAGCCGGTCTGAGCGGGCAGGGTAGATTGAAGGCATGGGCGCAGTTGGCCCGCGCCTATCCCGGAGGCGGTTTTGCCGGAGTACAAGGTACTGGTCATCGAGGACGAAGAGAACCTTCTTGAGGCTGTGAAATACAACCTGGACAGGGAGGGCTACTCGGCCATTACCGCCACAGACGGCGAGGAGGGGCTTGAGTGCGCCAGGGACGCTTCCCCGGACCTCATCATCTTGGACGTTATGCTCCCCAAGCTTGACGGCTTGGAGGTATGCCGCATCCTTCGGCGGGAGACCAACGTGCCCATCCTCATGCTGACGGCCAAGGGCGAGGAGGTGGACAGGGTGGTTGGGCTGGAGCTGGGCGCCGACGACTATGTTACCAAACCCTTCAGTATGCGCGAGCTGCTGGCCCGGGTCCGGGCGATGCTGAGACGCTCCGGCATGGCCTCGGAGGCCGCCCCCGCCGCCAGCGCCACGCTGCTCAAGGCGGGCGACATAGAGATAGACCTCACTGGGCATATTGCCAGGATTGGCGGAACGCCGCTGGACCTGAAACCCAGGGAGTTTGATCTCCTGGCGCTCCTGGTCTCCAACAAGGGAAGGGCTTTCACCAGAGACCAGATTCTGGAGCGTCTCTGGGGGTATGACTACATCGGCGACAGCCGTACCGTGGACGTGCACATACGCTGGCTCAGGGAGAAGATAGAGGCCGCTCCTGGGAGTCCCAGGAGGATCATCACCATTCGAGGGGTAGGTTATCGGTTCGAGGTATGAATCTTCTGCACAGTCTCCAATGGCGCATTGTGCTGTCCTACACCATCCTCATCATTGCCTCGATGGGAGCGGTCAGCCTCTACCTCGTGAACTTTGTTCGCGGCACCTACATATCCAACCTTGAAGAGCGCCTGGAGAACGAGACGGGCCTTGTGGGTGAAAGCAGTGCCCGGTTCTTCATAGGGTCGCTTGACCCGGACGGCCTCCAGGAGGCGAGTGAACGCATTGGCAGCCTCATCAACGCACGGGTAACAGTAATTGCCCTTGATGGCGCTGTCCTGGCCGACACCTGGGAAGTCCCCGCATCGATGGAGAACCAGGCCCTGCGCCCGGAGTTCCAGGAGGCCCTTGGCGCGGAGTTGGGCAGAGACACGCGGCTCGGCTCAACCTTTGGCAGGGAGATGCTATACACCGCCGGCCCAATCCGAGTGGACGACGCGCTCGTGGGCGTGGCAAGGGTGGCCATTCCAACCTCCATAATCCAGGCCAACGTCAACCGCATAATTGCCACCATCTCCTTCTCCGCGGTTATTGTGACCGTCCTCTCTTTGGGGCTGGGCTATTACCTAGCCCGTCGTACCTCCAGGTCCGTGCGCTCCGTGACGGACGCGGCCCGCCACCTTGCCAGGGGCGACCTGGACCATCGGGTGGAGGCGCTGTCTTCGGACGAGACCCAGGAGCTGGCCGAGGCCTTCAACAGCATGGCGTCTGCCCTCAGGAGGATTGTCCAAGAGCTGTCCGGCGAGCGCGACAAGCTCTCGGCGGTCCTGGATACCATGGCGGACGGCGTCGTGCTCATTGGGCCGGAGGGACGGATTGACCTCCTGAACAACGCCGGCCAGGCGCTGCTGAGCGTGAGGGAGCCGAGTCCCGTCGGCGAGCCCTTCACGGAGGTGGTGCGAGACTACGACCTGAACCGGCTTGTCTCGGTGTGCCGGGAGACGAGACAGCAGCAGCATGGTGAGGTAGAGTTCTTCCATCCCAGCCGTTTTCTCAGCGCCATAGCCACTCCTCTGTCCGACAACGGCCCTCCCTGGGCGCTCCTGACCCTGCACGACTTGACCAGGGTCAACCAGGTGGAGACGACTCGCAGGGAGTTCGTGAGCAACGTCTCTCACGAGCTGCGCAGCCCCCTGGCCTCTGTGAAGGCTATTGCGGAGACCCTTGACAACGGCGCTCTGGAAGAGCGGGAGGTAGCCAGGGACTTTGTACGCAGAATGCACGTAGAGATCGACCGTATGAGCAGGATGCTGGAGGAACTCCTGGACCTCGCCCGTCTGGACAGCCGGCAAGAGTCCCTTCAACTGGCCTCGGTTGACATAAAACTCCTCCTGGAGGAGGTCAGGGCGAGCTTCCAGGAGCGCGCAGACTCAAAGGGCGTCCGGGTGGACGTCATCACTCCGGAAGACCTTCCGCCAGCCGTTGGGGATGAGGATAGGCTTCGCCAGGTGCTGACCAACCTGCTAGACAACGCCCTGAAGTTCACACAGACCGGGGGTTGGGTGATGCTTTCCGCGTACCCCGAGGATCAGATGCTCAGGATTGGGGTCAGAGACAACGGCATGGGAATCCCTGAGGAGCACCTCCCGCACATCTTTGAGCGGTTCTACAAGGTGGACCGGTCTCGGCGGAGCGGCGGTACGGGCCTGGGCCTGGCTATTGCCAAGAACATTGTCCTGGCCCACGGCGGGGACGTAGCGGTCCAGAGCCGCGAGGGGGAGGGCAGCGCCTTCTCCTTTACGCTTCCCGCGAACGCGTAGAGCAAGCGAAGCGCACGCCCCCCGGAACGCGTAAGGCCCTCCTACCGGGGGCCTTTTTGTTCACAGTCCCTTCACCAGCCCTTAAACAATCATTAACGCCGGGCTAAGACGGCGTTAATGGGGTCTGGGTATCCTGTGGTGGAGAGGGGATGAATGTCTTACAGACTCCAAGTCACGTCGTGGGATTGCAGACGTACACATGCATTGTCAATAAATGCAGAGGCAGGGGGAACCGTATGTAGCTGTGATATAGGGCTGTTGTGCCAAGCATTCCCACAATTGTTACCACACTTTGAACCAGCGAGAATCTCAGGACCATACCCATGCGGCTGTTGTATCCTTCTGCCCTGTACCACACCTACCTTATGCTACCACACCAGACTTCTGGCCGACTACAATTCGGCGCGGTCGTTGAAGCCTCGAATATTCTCGGGTGTCGAGTTGGATTCAACAGCGCTAGCCGATAGTATACATGTCACGGTGTGCTTCGTTGGATTTAATAAGCGGTTCGAATCTTCTTAGGGAAACTCTGAATAATGCTGTAATTGTGGCATACTGAGGCTAGCCAACACCAAGGGGGAGCGACCATGACGGAGCAGCCGACCTTTGCCGACTTGGAGTACCAGCACAAGAAGCGACAGACCCGCCGGGAGGTGTTTCTGAAGCGAATCGACTCCCTTATTCCCTGGGAGAGGTTGGAGGAGCGCATCCGGCCCCACTACTTTAAGGCTGAGCGGGGTCGTCGGCCTTACCCCCTGTCGGCGATGCTTCGGGTCCACATCGTCCAGCTCTGCTACAACGTGAGCGACCCTGGAATGGAAGACCCCCGTTTTCACGGGGGCAGGCTCTGCTGTATGAGGCGGAGTCAGTGCGGCGCTTCGCGGGGTTACGGCTGTCAGAGCCGATTCCTGATGAGAGTACCATCCTGAACTTTCGCCACCTGCTGGAAGAGCGCCATCTGGGACAAGGGCTGTTTGCGGAGATCAACGAGCATCTGGCGTCCCAAGGTCTGCGGCTCAGAGAAGGGACCATAGTGGACGCCACCATCATAGAGGCGCCGCCCTCGACCAAGAACCGGGCCGGGCAGCGGGACCCGGAGATGCGCCAGGTGAAGAAGGGGAACCAATACCACTTCGGGATGAAGCTGCACATCGGGGTGGATTCGGAGACGGGCTTAGTGCACAGCTTCGCTACTACATCGGCCAACGTGCATGACGTGACCCAGGCCCACCGGTTATTGCACGGTGGGGAGAGGCAGGTGTGGGGGGACGCCGGCTATATCGGGGTACAGAAGCGGGAGGAGCATCTGGAGTTGGCGGTACAGTGGCAGGTGGCAATGAAGCCGGGACAGCGGCGGAAACTGGAACCGGGGGATCCGGCGGCAATAGGGGAAAAGGTGAAGGCATCTATCCGGGCCAAGGTGGAACACCCCTTCCTTGATGTGAAGAGATTATGGGGCTACGCCAAAGTACGCTACCGGGGCTTGACCAAGAACACAGAACGGCTGGCGCTGTTGCTAGGGCTATCCAACTTGAAGCGGGCTAAGGGCCTCTTGGTTGGTTGACCAGGGGGTAGTGGGCCCAAAAGCGGGACTGAAGCCCCGAAGCGGCCGAAGAGGAGTGGGCAAAGGGCCGAAATTAACCGTACCATCAACAAACAAGGCAAAAAACCAGGAGGGAAAGCCTGCTTCTGTACCCGGCAATCAAAAATCAGCCCGGCAGCACTTTGTTCAGACCTTCCTTAGCCCCAATCCACCGAACGGGGGCATGTGAGAGGCCTCCTGAAGAAACAAGAGGGTGCTCCTCTGAATCTGGGATAATGGTTCTGGAACAGAAAACCGCCCGGAAACAAGGAGCACCCGATAGATGCTACCACAGAACAATCCCGACCGTATCCGCATAGTCTTTGACGACCACCGCTTGGTGGCCAATGCCGGCCTGCTGCTGCCGGCCACCCTCGCCCAACGCCTGGGCCTGCGGGAACTCGTCGACCATCACCTTGACCTTGGCGGCGCGCCGGGCCGGGCGAACACGGGGGACAAGATGCTGACGCTGGTGGCTTCCGCGCTGGCTGGCGGCGACTGCATCGACGATGCCGATGCGCTGCGAGCCGGTGGGACGGTCGGTGTTCTCGGCTGCGTAGTCAAGGCGCCATCCACCCTGGGCGCCTTCCTGCGCAGCTTCAGGTGGGGCCACGTCCGTCAACTCGACCGAGTGAGCCGCGAGTTGCTGGCCCGGGCATGGCAGGCCGGAGCCGGACCCGGCGACGGGTCCCTGACCATCGACCTGGACTCCACAATGTGCGAGACCTACGGGTTGGCCAAGCAAGGGGCCCGCCATCACGGCTACACCGGTCAGCGGGGCTATCACCCGCTGCTGGCCGTCGCCGCCGGAACCGGAGACGTGCTGATGGCCCGGCTGCGCGAGGGCCGGGCCAACACTGCCCGCGGCGCTGCCCACTTCCTGCGTGAGACGGTGGGGCGGGTGCGCTACGCCGGGGCCAGGGGACAACTCACGATGCGGGCCGACAGCGGCTTCTACGCTCATAGCGTGGTATCCGTCTGCCGCAAGATGGATGTCCGCTTCTCCATCACCCTCCGCCAGCACAAAAGCCTGCACAATGTCATCGAGGCCATACCTGAAGATGCCTGGACGCCGATTCCCTACTGGATGGACGGCGCCGCCGATGTGGCAGAGACCACCTATATCCCCTTCCAGAGTGAGCCCGACGCCGCGCCGGTGCGGCTCATCGTCCGGCGGGTGAAGCCCACGCCCGGTTCCCAGTTGGCCCTCTTCGCCACATACAGCTATCACGGCTTCATCACCGACCGCGATGGGGAGATGCTGGAACTGGAGGCTGATCATCGCCGTCACGCCGAGATCGAGAATGCGATACGCGACCTCAAGTACGGTGTCGGACTGAACCACATGCCGTCCGGCCGCTTCGCCGCCAACGGCGCCTGGCTGGCAGTACAGGTGATGGCGCACAACCTGGCCCGCTGGACAGCCCGCATCGGCCTGGGTCAGCAGATCGCGACTACCAAGACGCTCAGGCGGCGGGTCTTCGCTCTGGTGGGACGGATCACCCGTTCGGCGCGCCGCCTCACCCTGCATCTTCCCCAGTGTTGGCCCTGGGAAACCCAGTTCAATCGAGCCCTGGCCCGACTGCGAGCCATTCCACTCCCAGCCTGACCGCCAGCATGCCACTGACCCAACGTCCCCGCCAACTCGCACCAACCAGGTCCGCGGGAGTTCCCTGATGCCTATTCTCTTGCCATCACGCGCATCCCAGTTCCCGCAGACGGCCATTGGGGGCCTGTGCGGTGACTCAAGACCCTCCGCCGACCTCCCATCTACCCCAATCGAGGCCAGGCCATCTCCCCCTGTAGCTCTCTCATCCCCCTTCTCCGGTCCTCACGCCGCCCATCCGTGTCCTTCGGTGGATTCGGGCTTAGGTGGATTCTACTAGCCATTGACACTAACTTCGGGGTAAGCTCAGCAATACGTTGGAACCATCGTCTTGGGGGTTATCATTTTAAGAGCCAGCGATTATTGGTCAAAGAGGCAAATCAGGAGGGGCGTAGAGTCATTTAGGAGGCAAATCAGGGGTGAGCAAGAGTCATTAACACGGCATATTGAATCCCATATGCAAGAAGACAATTACGAACATCAGGTGATCGCTATGCGTCAAGAGTATGAATCACAATTGGCAGAACTTCGTCAAAGATTAGAGGCGAAGAAGAAGGATGCAGCCGATTAGTTGCCACCGCGGATGCCGCCATTCCTCTAGTCTACGCTTATATAGGGCTTTCCAAGGCCGTGTTCGTGTCTAACCCTTCATAAGTGCTGTGAGGGGGAAGGGTCGCTAGGCCCGAACTAACGTCCAGGGTGGAGCTGAGGGCCTGTGGTCTGGTAAGCCCTGTATCTTCAGACATGGCCTACTACGATACCCGCTACCCGGTCGCCCTAGGTCGCGGGCCGGCCGCGATGTCACCAGAATTTCCACCAGGGCCTGCGCTCTGGCGGAGCTGCAGGGGGATTGGGCGCGGGCAGAGCTTGGAGGAGCTGCTGGACCCGGGACTCCGCAAGGCCAAGCCAGTCCCGCTGGAGCGTCACCAGCTCCTCCAGGTTGCGGATGCGCTCCTGTGCGACTGCCAGCTCCATCACACCGTCCGGTTCGGCCTCCTCCGGCGCTTCTGGCAGGGCCGTGACTGCTGGCAGGAGTATAAAGACTCTGTGGATTTGACCTTGCCGGGCCCTCTCCACTGCGAGTTGTCCCTCGGCGATCCGTCTGTTGAGGGTGGACAGCGACACGTTTAGGAGCTGGCATGCATCTGACTTGGGGACACGCTTCAGAGATGCCTCAATTGGGTGGTCTTGTGCCATAGGTGACATTCCTTGGAATTGTCTGATGTACGTCACCACGGATTGACCCTGTTGGTGACGTAGGTCTTATACGGCACGGAGATTTCCACAGGCAGGGATGAGCGTGTCAAGCGGTAGTGTCATGGACGGGCCAGGGCACGGCCTGGAATGTTGCCTGGGCGTGAGGCCCGGGAGACACTGACGTATGGTGAAACAGCGGTAAAACATCAGTGAAGTGTGTCAGGACCTCACGCCTAATAAAAGCTCAACATGGAGGCTTGCACGTCCTCCTCAAGGACGATCTTTGGCATCTCCCCACTGTGGCAACGACAGTGGCAGTACTTGCCGCCGTCGCAGCTGGCGGAAGCAGCGTCCCGCTCCGCAGCGTCGGTCTCCCCGTGGCACGGACAAGGGAAGAGCAACGTGCAGGAATGCCCTTGGCAAAACCGCCTGTCCTGGTGCAGGCGAGCCTTGGCAAGCTTCTCCGCTTGTTTCCTGGCCGCACCTTCATGGCGCTGGACCTCCTGCGCTTGAGCGGCCGCCTCCCGATCCGCCGGTGTAGGTCTCGGTGGAGCTACCGGCAGAGGCGGTGGTTCGGCGGGAGGTTCGGCGGGAGGTGTAGCCCGAATCCACCGAAGGAGGGCGTCGGGTCAGCGTCCTGAAGTGGCCAAAGGGTGCTCCTCTGAATCTGGGATAATGGTTTTGTAACAGCAAACCAGTCCCGGAAAAGGAGCACCCAATAGATGCTACCACGCCACCAACCCGACCGCATCCGCATCGCCTTCGATGATCACCGCCTGGTGGCCAATGCCGGGCTGATTCTTCCGTCCACCCTGGCCCTGCGCCTTGGCCTGCCCCAACTGGTTGACCGGCACCTGGACCTGGGCCATGCAAAAGGCAGAGCCAACACCGGTGACAAGATGATGACGCTGGTGGCCTCCGCGTTGGCCGGTGGCGACTGCATCGACGACGCCGATGTGCTACGCGCCGGCGGGACCGCCCGCGTTCTCGGTTTCACGGCTAAGGCTCCCTCCACCCTGGGCGCCTTCCTGCGCAGCTTCAGGTGGGGCCATGTCCGCCAACTGGACCGGGTTAGCCGGGAGTTGCTGGCACGGGCCTGGGCTGCCGGGGCCGGACCCGGCGACGGGCCCCTGACCATCGACCTGGACTCCACCATCTGCGAGACCTATGGACTGGCCAAGGAAGGGGCGCGCCACCATGGTTACACCGGTCAGCGGGGCTATCACCCGCTGCTGGCCGTCGCCGCCGGAACCGGAGACGTGCTGATGGCCCGGCTGCGCGAGGGCCGGGCCAACACCGCCCGCGGCGCCGCCCACTTCCTGCGTGAGACGGTGGGGCGGGTGCGCTACGCCGGGGCCAGGGGACAACTCACGATGCGGGCCGACAGCGGCTTCTACGCTCATAGCGTGGTATCCGTCTGCCGCAAGATGGATGTCCGCTTCTCCATCACCATCCGCCAGCACAAAAGCCTGCACAATGTCATCGAGGCCATACCAGAAGAGGACTGGACTCCCATTCCCTACTGGATGGACGGCGCCGCCGATGTGGCAGAGACCACCTATATCCCCTTCCAGAGTGAGCCCGACGCCGCGCCGGTGCGGCTCATCGTCCGGCGGGTGAAACCCACGCCCGGTTCCCAGTTGGCCCTCTTCGCCACCTACAGCTATCACGGCTTCATCACCGACCGCGATGGGGAGATGCTCGAACTGGAGGCTGATCATCGCCGTCACGCCGAGATCGAGAATGCGATACGCGACCTCAAGTACGGTGTCGGACTGAACCACATGCCGTCCGGCCGCTTCGCCGCCAACGGAGCCTGGCTGGCGGTACAGGTGATGGCACACAACCTGGCCCGCTGGACAGCCCGCATCGGCCTGGGTGAGCAGATCGTGACCACCAAGACCCTCAGACGACGGGTCTTCGCCTTGGCCGGACGGCTCACTCGCTCGGCACGCCGATTGACCCTGCATCTTCCCCGGCGCTGGCCCTGGGATACCCAGTTCAGTCGCGCCCTGGCCCGGCTGCGAGCCATTCCACTCCCAGCCTGACGGCGCCCTCCGCCACTGACCCAACGTCCCCGCCAACTCGCACCAACCAGCTCCGCGGGAGTTCCCTGCTGCCTATTCTCTTGCCATCCCCCGCGCATCCCAGCTCCCGCAGACGGCCATTGGGGGCCTGTGCGGTGACTGAAGTCCCTCCGCCGACCTCCCATCTACCCCAATCGAGCCCAGGCCATCTCCCCTGTAGCTCTCTCATCCCCCTTCTCCGGTCCTCACGCCGCCCATCCGTGTCCTTCGGTGGATTCGGGTGTAGGCCTCGCACCGGCCGCTGTAGAGGCGCGGAGCCGGTGCAGTAGCCTCCTCAAGGTTGGGAGGTCCGTGCCGTCGGGCAGGTCCAGTACGCGCTTGTGTGTCCGACGCGTGACAATCTTCCAAACAGCCTGTCGTGAAACACCGTACGCGTCGGCCAGCTCATGGACCTGAGCGCCGCGCTTGTGGTGTAAACGAATCTCCTTAACCGCGTCTGTGTGGAGAGAAATCAAGGCGTTCCTCCTGTTAATCGAGTGTCACCCGGCAAAAGGGCCATAGTTGCCAATGAGTGAGCCGTACGTGCGCCAAGTGTTACTTGAATGTAACCCTGGGAGGCCTGGGCAGTCAAGGGCGAGTGAGTGTAAATGTCGCGGGGCGCGGGTGAGTATGAGTCGAAAAAGAGCCAGGCTAATCAGACCGTGAATCTCTGAATGGCATGGTCGAAGACCACGCCTAGCCAGGCACACCGCCGGCCCTGCCAGTGCCGGGTCCGGTGGGTGTTGAGAGTCCTGATGACCATCGGCGGACGCCACCAGAACAAGGACGCGGCAGGGTAGAAGAACACCAGCTGCGCCGCCCTCGGCATGGGGTCAGAGTCAAACCGCGCGTGTGTGTATGAGTTAACCCCTCTCGCGCGCAGATATAATATAAGAGAGTTTAGAATTAGCGAAAAAAATCGAGATGTTCTAATTGAGGGGTGATGGGCAATGATCGTGCCCAGGGGCATGGAATAGAGGCACGGCCAGGACGGTCAACCCCGGCCGGGAGTCGCAGGGTGGCTGTAGCCCAACCTGGCCCAAGTTATGGGTTCTCCCTGGCGGTCGCGCTCCGCTCCAGCATCCCTACTCGCAGCTCCGCCTCCACGCGCCGGGTCCGCTCGCGCTCCAGCTCCTCTTGGAGTAACGCCCTCTCCTCCATGTGCGCTGCCTCGAAGCTTGCCATCATCTTCCGGACCTGCTCCCGGTTCGCCCGATCCCGCTTTCGGGTGGCGGCGGTCCGATACATCCTGACCTGGGCTCGCATCGCAGCTACCGGCCGCACCGTGTCCTTTAGGTCGGAGGCCAACTGCTGGAGGGTGATGCAAGAGCCGTGCTCTGGTGGCATCTGCGCTTCTAGGGCAGCCTGGCTACCGTCCCTACTCTCCGTGCCCTCTGAGGCCAGCTTCTCGGCGCATCCAGCGCAGATCGGGACCAAGGCCCCGCGCCAGTAGCGCATGAAGGCTGCAGGTCCTCCGCACCCGCCACAACGCCGGCGCGCCAGGCGCCTTTTCCGCTGGGATTCTGCATTGTTGGGCATCGCCGATAACTCCCTGGGTGGATGTAGGCCTAGGGTATCATGCCTTGACACCCTAACGGCAAGGGTTCCTGCGCTACAAACATTACTCTTTAGCGCGCCGCCGGCAGGGGCCTCCGGCCCATCTGGCCGCACCCTAATCATCGTTGATACTTTTTAGCGTTCCCAAACCGCCTTCATTGGCCGCTGCGCTGTGCATTCACGACTTGAGAGACGACCTCACTTTGGTGTCCAAAGTCGTGTCTCATCTCCATGTTGACCTGTCGGCCCTGGGCCTACATCTCAAGGTTTTGCTCAACCCAGCAGGTCACCCTGTCCCTGCTGCCCGCGTACACCCGCATGCAATGATCAATCCCAACCATCCCTTCCAGAGATGCTGGCCCGACGCGGCCGTGGTGTCAAGGCAGCTCTTGGTCGCCGCCGGTGGCCGCCATTCCGGGGTATCCCCGGGCCTCTGGGAACATCCTCCTGCGGCAATCCCGCCGCCGATGGGGATGTATGCCCCCGTCCAGGACCATCGCGACCACTGCTGCTGGCCTATGGATTGTGGTAGAGGCAAAGGGAGACGGGTGGGTAGTAATCTAGTAGGGTCGAGGGGGCAGTGGGGGCATAGCGGCCTTGTACGGGTCATGCGCTATTCTGAGAATGGGGATTCCTTCACCCGATCCCTGGTCTGTCGGATCTCAAAATGATGCTCCCGCTTTTGCTGATTGCCAACAGCGGCGACTCCCTAAGGCGGCATGTGGGGGCGCTGCAGGAAAATACGCAAAGCGGCCTCGAAGACGTGGAAACAGTAGTGAGGCGATTGATAGGTGTACCGGCACAAGGTATAATCTTCCCATGATCCGGTCGTTTCACCATCGTGGTCTGAGGCGGCTCTTTGAACGAAGCGACCCCAGCAGGGTAGGCCCGAACCAATTGGATCGGATCACTCTCGCCCTGGCAGACCTCGAAGCTGCCAGCAAGCCGAGCGACGTCGATCTGCCGGGGTACAGACTGCATCCCCTCAGGGGTGACCTGGAAGGATTATGGAGCATTTCAATTTCGGGCAACTGGAGGATAACGTTCCGGTTTGAAGATGGCAACGTGTACGACGTCGATCTAGTCGACTATCACTAGTGAGAGGGAAGAGACCATGACTATGAAGAATCCACCTCACCCTGGCCGCAGCATCAGGGAAAATTGCTTGGAGCCCCTTGGCCTAAGCGTCACAGAGGCGGCGGAGGTCTTGGGCGTTGCCCGGCACACCCTTTCGCGGGTATTGAACGGCCACGCCGCGATCTCGCCCGACATGGCCATTCGCCTTGAAAAGGCTGGATGGTCCAGCGCGGATTTCTGGCTGCGCCGACAGACCTCATACGACCTAGCGAAAGCGCGCAAGGGTGAAGACAAGATACAGGTCGAGCGCTACCAGCCGCAGCCCTCGGTGCAGGGAATATAAAGTGTGTAGGTTGCAGGTTGTGCTTCCGGAGAGCGTCTCACATTTGCTGGTTGTTAACACTCCTAGATGTGAGCTGCACAGGGGTCGCTTATCGTGAAATCCAGGATCGCTTTGGGGAACAGGACTAATTCTGTGACTTCACCCTGCAGCCCCAGTCCACTCTGAGGACCCAGAGGCCGTAGGATCGGCGCGTACCACCGGACGGCGAGAAAGCTGGCCACGGCAGCCGTGGCGGCCAAGACAAACCATTTCTGCATCAACTTCTCCTTCCGATATCCCGCCTGGAAAATGCGGCCGAGGGCCCGCGCCGTGTCTGAATCCACGGCTGTGGCAGGAGCCACCCTGAGAAAATGGCCTCAGAAAGGCTCGTTACAGGCCCTCTGAGAGTTCCGTCCATATACGGGGGACACTACCTCCCACCTTTGCCTCGTCATCTGTGCCATCCGCGTGCCAGTGGCAGCCCGTCGCGGCATAGGTCGCTGGCCCCTTTCGTGGCCTCCCGTCGCCGGTGCTTGTAGGCCATCCTGCCCTCAGACTTTGTCCCCATGCTTGCCAGTGTATCATTACAGATGGCACAAACATTGGTGGGAGGTCAACAGCACTGCACTTTGGAATATCACTTCCGCGTCAGCCACCCATCTATGTTTACGCCAGTGTGAAGGCAGGCACGTAGCACTATCTCACTCGCGGCCCTGGCATCCTCCACCGCGTCGTGATGCCGGAAGGCGATGCCGAGATCCCCGGCGACGTTAGCCAAGCTCCAACCTGTGCGTCTGTATCGCTCCGGCCAAGCGGAGCGAGCGATTGCAGCGCTGTCAAGCCACGTTGCGCGAATGGCATCAATCCCGTATCTGCTTACTGCCCTATCAAGCGCAACGCGGTCGAAGGGAGTGTGGCTCACCAATGCCATGCCCTCAATCAGATGGTGCAGCTTGGCTTGAATTTGAGGCAGGGTCTGGCTCTCTTTCACCGCGTCTTCATCTATTCCGTGGAGCCTGATGTTAGACGGATTAAACGGCACCTCAGGATTGACCAAAATCGAATGGCTCTCCACAATCTCCCCGCCTCTTATGCAGACAACGCCGATTTGACAGATGCTGCCGGGGTCTGCGTTTGCCGTTTCCACGTCTATTGCGTTGAAGGTCAGGTTGCTCAAGGAATCCAAGAATGGTCCTGCCGGCTTTACTTGCCTGACACGTGTGGTATCTTCCATAGTCGCCATTATCGCATGTAGTATGGGTCTACTGAAGACAGTAATGCGGAAAGCTTCGGGAGTAGCGCAGCCATGAATAATCAAGACCTACCGGTCTACACCAAGCGTCACTGGGCCAAATTTGATAGAGAGAGCAGGAGGATACATCTACTCGAACACCACCTCGCCGACGTTGGAGCCTGTTTTGAAGCCTTGCTTGCCCAGCCTAACATTCGCTGGCGCCTAGCGCATTCGGGTGGGCTTGATGACTTGAACGAGACAACTTGCGCCCGGCTAAGCCTCTTCGCGGCTCTGCACGATATCGGCAAGGCTAATGTTGGC
The DNA here is from genome assembly GCA_965263185.1 of Dehalococcoidia bacterium. GTDB lineage: Bacteria > Chloroflexota > Dehalococcoidia > Lucifugimonadales > UBA2985 > JAPPHY01. The sequence continues at coordinate 1,355,463 of OZ253588.1, forward strand.
TTCCAGACCCGGGTGTGGCAAGATGCCGATTTTCCCGCCGGACGGCGCAGGCCGGGCCGCGCCAGCCACTACAACGAGCTTGTGCCGGTACTGATGGGGAGTGACTCCGAAACTGCCAAGTGGTTCTTCGACGCTCTGGCCTGGTGGGATGACGCCACGGCCACTTGGGACGACCGCGGCGGAGAGACCGTCTGCGCCTTGTTCGTCGCAGCCCTCTCCCACCACGGCCTGCCTCTGAAGCTAGAGGGTGGACTCTCCAGCAACCCGTCTATCTGGCGTCCTTTAAGAGACCTGAATCCTGAGGAGTGTGTCCAACGCATAGGCCGATTGGCGCGTGACTGGTTTCCCGCGGCCTTCTCAGCGGGCGCTCCGCCCCTGCCGTCCGCTCCCGCCTTCCAGCACATGTTCCTGGGTCTATGTACCCTGGCCGACTGGATAGGTTCTGACGAGACGTACTTCAAATACTGCGATGAACCCAGATACGACTACATCGACACATCCAGGGCCGCGGCACGACGCGCTATCTTAGAAATCGGGCTGGACATTGAGGACCAACCGAGGTCGCCTGAAGCGCTGCCGGAATTCGGTGGCCTATTCCCTCACATAGGCCAATCTCCGAATGCAATCCAGAAGGCCGCTGTCGATGGAGAGCTACTAGATGAACAATTGGTCATCATCGAATCGGAGACGGGCTCCGGCAAGACGGAGGCGGCCCTCTGGCGGTTCGCCAGGATGTATGCTGCCGGACTCGTGGACGGCATTTACTTCGCATTGCCCACCCGCGTCGCCGCCACCCAGCTTCACGAGCGCGTTAATCGCTTCATTAAGCGGCTACTCCCGGCTGACAGCGCTCCGGGGGCGACACTGGCTGTCCCGGGCTACGTAAGATATGGAGATATTTTGGGCAGCCGCCTCCAGGACTACGCGGTCTGGTGGGACGACCATGCTGAAGGAGCCGCAGCTCAGCGCAGATGGGCCGCCGAGAGCCCCAAGAGATACCTGGCTGCTCAGTTTGCGGTGGGCACTGTGGACCAGGCAATGATGGCAGCCCTCAAGGTCAGGCATGCCCACATGCGGGCGGCCTGCCTGGCACGCAACCTGCTCGTGGTGGACGAAGTGCACGCCTCAGATACGTACATGGGGCGCATCCTCCGTTCGCTGCTGGAGGTTCACTTGGGGGCTGGAGGCTACGCGCTTCTGATGTCGGCCACCCTGGGGTACTCGGCAAGGCGACTTTGGCTGTCCACCGGCAGAGCGCTGCAGACTCCGGACAGCCTCTCCCTGAAAGAGGCCATAGATTCGCCGTATCCCGCCATCAGCGCGACGTCGTCTACAGGCGAGAGGGTGACGGCCGTGGACGAGAACGGCTGTGAAAAGACGGTCCGTGTATCCTCGGAGCCGGTGATGCACGATTTCGACGCGGTGGCTACCTTGGCCGTGGACGCAGCGCGTAACGGGGCCAAGGTCTTGGTGATACGTAACACAGTCGGCTACGCAGTAGGGACGCAGCAGGCGGTGGAAGATGGAGCAGAGAGAGGCGAATGCGGCCTGTTGTTCGACGTCGACGGCATAACTACGCTGCATCACGGCCGCTTCTCCGTTGAAGACCGCCGACTTCTGGACAAGCGCGTGGAGGAGCTGCTGGGCAGAGACCGACCCGCCGGCGGGCGCGTGGTAGTCGGAACACAGACGCTGGAGCAGTCCCTGGACATCGACGCCGATCTGTTGATAACTGACCTCTGCCCCGTGGACGTGCTGTTGCAGCGCATAGGCCGTCTGCATCGCCACCAACGGGACGACCGCCCTGAGGAATGCAAGACCCCGGCTTGTATTGTGCTCAAGCCGGAGGGGGAGGACCTCTCTCCACTGCTTGCCATGGTCGCGAACGCCAACGGGCTGGGCCCACACGGGTTCGTGTACGCCGACCTACGCGTCCTGGAGGCCACCCGTCGCTTGATTGCACAGCACGGCGAGTGGAGCATTCCCAAAATGAACCGCAAACTGGTTGAGCGGGCAACCCATCCTGAGGCCCTGGAGCGTATTGTACTTGAGCTTGGGGACGAGTGGCGCGTCCATGCCAACAGCGTGGAGGGAGGGCAGATTGCCGATGGCCTGACCGCGCGCAACGCAATTATCAGGCGCGATAAATCCTTCTTCACGGACAATAGGGAGGTGATCTTCGGCGACATGGAGGAGCGTATACGGACGCGCCTGGGTGACGACCGGATAGACATAGGCTTTGATCCTCCGCCTGCCAGTCCTTTCGATAAATCGGCCAGGATAGGGAAGCTGGCAGTGTCGGCGCGGTGGCTTGGAGGAGTGGAGGCGCCGGAATCGGTCGCGCCGGTCCCAATGGAAGGCGGCTTCACCTTCGCCATCGGCGACCGACACTTCACCTACGACCGGCTGGGGCTGCGCCGGGGTTAGCTGACGTAGCCCCTCTGCTCCCTAATCCCCGCGTGTGCGGGGGAACCGACTCACTAGCGACTGAGAGTCGCAGTGTATAAAGGACTATCCCCGGGCCGGGGAATCTGGCCGTTGCTTTGAGAAAGTGGTTGACAATTGGTGAGGCCACCTATACAGTACGGCTAAGTTATATATTGCGACTCTACCGCTTTCACGGAGGAAGAATAAATGACTAGGCAATTTACCCTCTTGAAACTTGAGGATAGCCTTAAGGAAAGGGAACGTCAACTATCTGAGTTGGAGACCAAAAGAGAATCGTTTCGGCTTGAGTGCCTCTCACTGCAAAACACTATCGCTATTCTCTCCAAAGGGGACAAGGACTACAAATGGGAATGTAAACGCTAATCTCACAAGCAGTTTCGAGAATACCCCCAAAACTCCTAGACGGCTCTCTTGACGGAATATATGTGCTAAGGATAGGATAGCACTTATGTTTCCGTACTATCACTATAAAAGGATCACGTTGTATGCACAACCTAGTTAATGAACCACTGATACGCTACGATGAATCTGGCTCCGGCTTGGTAAAGGCGTCTCTGCCTGAAGTCTATGCCGCGCTCATGGCGGACAACGTGGAAGCATTCCCTGCTCTCCGACCCCATCAGCACCATGCCTGGCACGCCTTATTGGTGCAACTTGGGGCCATGGCCGTACACCGAGCCGGCCTGAGCAATCCGCCGGATGAACCTGAAGACTGGTTGCGCATCATACGCGGCCTCACGCCTGACTTCCCCAACGATGAACCCTGGCAATTGGTTGTAGACGACATAACCAAGCCAGCCTTCATGCAGCCACCGGCGCGCTCTAGTGACAAACTGGCCGAGTACATATACAAAAAAGTAAAAGGAAGGCACGAAGCCAAAAACGGTGAAAAAGAACCGGTACATACTCCAGATAAGCTGGATATGTTGGTCACTTCCAAAAACCACGACCTAAAATCGGACGTCGTAATCCAAGCCGGTATGGACGACTGGATATTTGCGCTTATTACGCTACAGACAATGGAGGGTTATGGTGGTTCTGGCAATCACTGTATCTCCCGCATGCCCAGTGGCTACGGGAATCGCCCTGCTTTCAGCCTCGCCCCGTCTGCTCATCCCGGCGCTCACTTCCGGCATGACCTGATCGCGCTTCTGAACCATAGACAGACTATCCTGGATGAATACCCAATGATCGATTCCGGCTTAGCTCTGCTCTGGATTATCCCCTGGGATGGAACAGAAGCGGAGGCAAAGCTGATCAACGAGCTTGAGCCTTTCTATATTGAAGTCTGCAGAAGGGTGCGGTTGAGGTGGGGCTCTGGCAAAATGACCGCTGTCCGCGCCAACTCTGATACCAAGCGTGGTAGGCGTGTTGAAGATGTAAAGGGCTTGACAGGAGATCCGTGGATGCCTGTCAGCAACAACACTAACCCAAAGGGTACTCCTCCCGCCTTCCTCACACAGCGAAGATTTGGCTATGAAAGAGTCGTAGACGGCCTTTTTTCCGCAGACTGGAAGCAGCCGTTCCTATTGAGTCCGGCGTCGTCTGGTATAGGCTCCAGCGGAGATATGGAACTGGTTGCCCGGGGCATGGTGCGCGGGGAGGGAGGGACCGCCGGCTACCATGAGAAAGTAATTCCGCTGCGTCATAGAACACTGCAAGTATTTGGCAGGCCCGGAGGCAGAGAGGAACTAGGCGACCTTGCCAGAAAGCGAGTTGAGCGTATTGGGATTGTCGAGGGGATTCTACGCCATGCCGTATCTGTTTTTGCAGCCGGAGGCAAAACCACCGACATGGCTGACGAGCACCGCGCCCGGGCCAATAAGTGGGCCAACAAGCTGGATGAAATTGTGGACAAAGATTTCTTTGAAGACCTGCAGGAAGAGGTCAACGCCGTAGATGGGGATCGCGTTCACAACGAATGGCTGCGTAAGGTAATAAGAGGCGCATATGCCCTGCTCTACATTGCCGCGGACTCTCTGCCTTGCCCGTCGATTCACAGATATAAAGCCCGTGCAGAAGCTGAGCGGCTTTTTGGTATAAGGATAAAGCAAAGTCTGCCGTTTCTGTTCGATGATGATGATAAGGAGAGTGAAGAATGACTACCATATACGAACGGCCTTTCACCAATGAGGTAATAAGGCTCGCGAGAGACCACAACTGGGTGGTGTTTCACATCCACGACCAGGACAGCTATGACAACTACCGAAAGCTCGCGACTGGTGGCGGGTTCCCGGACCTGATTATGTACCGACTCGTTGAAGGCAAAACGTCCATGATAGTAGCGGAGCTAAAGACAGACGCTCCATCCAGTGTGGTGCGGCCCAACCAGGATGTATGGCTGAGAGCCTACAAACAGTTCATACCCACCTTTGTTTGGCGGCCCAGCGATTGGGAAGAGATAGAGCGAGTTCTGACGGAAGGCCCTCAGGCCGAAGAGGGTAAACGGAAAGAGAGCGGATCGACTACAGAGGAGAATGGCTTGCCCCCTTACTTGGGAACTATTATCAACGGCCTTAGATCTGAAATAAGAGAGCAGGAATTCTCCAGGGGTGATCACGCCCAACTCCGTCGTATGGACCCGAGTGACCCTGGCCCGGCAGTGTTCTGGAGGCTCTATGCAGGGCGGAATTTATCTCAAATAGGAGGTGTGGACTCGGAAAAGAAGTGGACAACTATCATACAGGGTATAGCTCTGCTAAGCGAGCACGATAGAGGGAGTCAAAAGCGCTTTGGGAGAGCCCTTTTTGAGGGAGATGATCCAAACCGGCCAACGCCTTTTTACAGCGAAAGGCGTCTCAATCAATTGCTCGTGGCACGCGGGCAGACCTTGCGCACCCTGCTGAGGAGAGCGTTCCGTATGCTTGTTGACACAGGACAGTGTATCTACTGGCTGCAAGTAGCCGAGCTTGTCCTCAATGATGGCTACAACGATGATGAAGCGGATAGGCTACGGCATGAAGTTGCCTCTGACTATTATCGTTCTTTGGCTATAGCTCAGCGCAGATCAACACAAACCACAAATCAGGAGGTCTAACCATGACAACCCCAAGGTTTCTACAGATCCACACCCTTCACTCCTACCCGGCGGCGCTGCTGAACCGGGACGACAGCGGGCTTGCCAAGCGAATGCCCTTTGGAGGGGCAACGCGCACCCGCATATCGTCACAGTGCCTCAAGCGCCACTGGCGCGTTGCTGAAGACGAGTTCGCAATACACAGCATACCAGGCGCGGAGGCGGCGGTCCGCTCGCGGAACGTAGTTGAGCGCAGGGTAATCAAGCAACTACGAGAGGTTGAAGGAGTAGCCAAAGACGTAGTGAACGTCCTTGCAACTAGTTTCACAGTCGGAGTATACGGAGATAAGGCGAAGCCAGGCGAGGGGGAGGCTGACAAGAACACACGCCAGCCCCTGCTGCTCGGCTTCCCGGAAGTGGAGTATCTGCGGGAGAAGTCGGCTGAGATTTGCGCCGCGAACCCCAACGACGCCGACGCCGCCAAGATGGCGGCTGAAGCGCTTTTCAGCCAACGGCAGGGAGAGGGAGCGAACTTCCGTGCCTTTCGGGAGGCGGCCCGACTGCCCGGCGGACTGGAGGGCGCGCTCTTCGGGCGTATGGTCACCTCCGACCCCGGCGCCAACATTGATGCCGCCGTTCACGTGGCCCACGCCTTCACCGTCCACCGAGAGGAGAGCGAGAGCGACTACTTCTCCGTCGTTGACGACCTGCAGCGGGATGACGAAGACGCCGGCGCCGCTCACATCGGGGATATGGAGCTCACCGCCGGCCTCTTCTACGGATACGTAGTTGTTGACGTCCCAGGGTTGGTCTCGAACCTGGAGGGCTGCGATGCCAGGGAATGGGAGAGCGCGGACAGGACGCTTGCTGGAGAGGTGGTCAAGAGCCTGGCGCACTTGATAGCCACGGTCTCGCCAGGTGCAAAACTGGGATCTACGGCGCCATACGGGTATGCGGACCTGATGTTAATTGAGGCGGGAGTACGACAGCCCCGGAGCCTCGCCAACGCCTTCCGGAAGCCGGCTGAGGCCCAAACTGAAGCGGCCGCAAAGGCTTTGGTGAGTGAACTGAACGATTTGGATGGTATGTACGGCGTCAAAGAAGTGCGCCGCGTGAGTTCCAAGAAGGACTACGGGATTCCCAGTTCGGAGCGACTGGACCTTGACGCGCTGGCTTTCTGGGCGGCGGGGTGCGTTGCCAACGGGCAGGCGGGCTGAGCCATGAGGCACCTCATACTCAACCTGGAAGCCCCACTGATGGCCTTCGGAGGGGAGACAATCGACAACTACGGGGTTATACGCCGGTTTCCTTCGGCGTCCATGCTCACGGGGCTTCTGGCCAACGCTTTGGGCTGGCGCCGCACGCAGGCCCAAGACCACCAGGAACTACAGGACCGACTGGTCTTCGCTGCTCGCATAGACAGGGAGCCTGCGGGTGGAGTGATGCTTACAGATTTCCAGACCGCGCAACTGAGGGCTTCTGACACGGGATGGACCACACGCGGGCGGCCGGAGGGACGCACCGGCGGCGCCAATACTTACAATGCGCCGCATCTGCGCTATCGTGACTATTTCGCTGATATGCGCGTAACCGTGTCCCTCAGGTTGGATCCCGCAGGCTCCTTCCCGACACTAGATGATCTGGCGGAGTCGCTCCAGCAGCCAGCTCGGCCACTCTTCATCGGCAGGAAGCCCTGCTTGCCGTCCGAGCCCTTGTTCGTTGACTTCAAGGATGAAAGCACCGCCCTGGCTGCTCTGATATCATCTGAGCCTGAGGAAGGAAGCGATGGGATTTCGACGCTAAAGGCGACTTGGCCACAGGGAGAGGGAGCTGACGGCGTACGCGAAACTCGAGTCTTCATGCTGACTGACCAGCGCAACTGGATATCCGGCCTCCACGGCGGCGGTCGCTGGGTGTGCGAAGGGGAAGTCGAGAATGGGAGGGCGGTAGCCGTCCGGTCCCAGTTGGAAACTGAAGAGGAGGAGCTATGACAACCGCCATTGGCAATACCACAAAAACGGGTAACCTGCAAATGGTTCGCGCACAAATCAACGTGCGTGACTTTTGGCGGTGGATGGGGGAAAAGCGCCTGCGGGATCCGGACCACGCCATGCACTGCCTGCTGATGGAGTGTTTCGGTCAACTGGCTCCAAAGCCATTTCGGACTATTCTGCCTCGTGACGGTTCTAACGGCATCCTCTACGGCTACGCATGCAGCGACGCGAACGCTTTGAGGGAAACGGCAGCCATGTGCGCCGATCCTCTGCAGAGCCGCATTCTACCCTGCGATAAGCTGGACGCCAAGTTAATGCCGACTTTTGGGCAGGTCGGCAAGCAGCTTGGGTTCGAGACTCGTGTCCGCCCAGTTGTGCGCCGCTCCCGCAATGCAGAAATCCGCCCTGAAAAGGAATGCGACGCCTTTCTCTGGGAAGCGCTGAAGCATCCCGAAGGAGGAATGAATCGCAGCAGGGAGCAGGTGTACACGGAATGGCTGTCGGAGCAGCTTAACAGAAGGGGCGGAGCGCGACTGGAGCCGGAGCATACTAAGCTGGTGTCCTTCCAGCGCATCAGGGCCTTTCGGAAGGCGCAGCCGACATTTCGTCACACGGAGGGACCCGACGCTGTAATTCGAGGTATTCTCACCATAACAGACCCTGAGTCCTTCGCAGACCTGCTGGCCAAAGGCATAGGACGCCATAAGGCCTACGGATACGGGATGCTGCTACTGCGTCCCACAGGCAGGTCCGGATAGACTCCTTGGCCGGTCACAGGCACAGAGCACTTTAACAACTGAATAATGCAGATATACCGGGGGAATTATGCTAAGAGGCAGACTAGGACTTGAAACGGCGCGTATTCCTCACGCAGACCGACATGGTCTGCTTTGGCTGTCCCGTGGCGCCCTTACGGTGCGCGACGGCGCTCTGCGCTTCCACCGAGAGAGCCAGGCCACTTCCGACAGCTCGCTGGACGCTGGCGAGTATGGAATACCCTTCCAATCACTTTCCATGATCCTTTTGGGGCCGGGATCCACGGTGAGCCATGACGCGCTGCGCCTCATGGCGCGTCACGGGACAGCACTTGTTGCGGTGGGTGAAGACGGCGTCAGGTGCTATACGGCTCCACCGCTCATGCCGGATACCTCCGACATCGCCCGTCGGCAGATGCGCGCATGGGGAGACCCCACGGGCAGTCGAATTACCATTGCCCGAAAGATGTACGCCATACGGCTTGGCGAATTGCTGCCCCATCAGAACCTGGACGCGCTCAGGGGCATCGAAGGCGCGCGGATGAAGCGCACGTACCAGAACCTGGCGCAACGGTACGGCGTACCATGGCATGGTCGCCGCTATGACCGGAGCGACCCTCTAACGGCCGACATTCCCAACCAGGCCATCAACCATGCCTCTGTGGCTGTAACGTCAGCGGCAGTAATCGCCGTAACCGCGCTTGGCGCGATTCCGCAGTTGGGCTTCATACACGAACACAGCGGTGACGCCTTTGCGCTGGATGTGGCCGACCTCTTCAGGGATTCGATTCTGCTTCCCGCTGCTTTGAAATCAGCCAAGGCTGTGATTGAGGACCCTACGCTTGACATTGAGAGACACACTAGAAGGACCACTGGGGAAATGCTCAGGACTGAGGACGTTATTCCCAAAATGATTGACCGGATAAAGTTGCTCTTCCAAGACGTAACCCCCATGGAGACGAGGGCTGAAGACCCCACTGAAACGGAGTAGATCATGACCGTAATCGTCACTGTCAATGTAGAGGCTCGCTACCGGGGATTTCTCGCGTCTGCCATGCTGGAGATTGCGCCAGGAGTGTACACGTCACCCAACATGACTTCCGGCATAAGGGAGAGGATTTGGGAAGTGCTGAGGCGGTGGTACTACGAGCTTGGGCAGGGCGCAATAGTGATGACGTGGCGGGACCAGTCCGGGGTTGGCGATCAACAAGTTCGGACCCTCGGCCAGGCTCCCAAGGAGATCGTAGATGCGGACGGGGTGTACTTGGTCAAGTACAACTAAGAGTTAAGAGGCTGCGACGGTCTCGGTCAGCCAGCGAAGCTATTGTCAGATATGATGAGCGAAAGACATGGACTATCAGTGGGGCGAAATTGATAGGGTCTCCAAGGGGTTCCCCCGCACACGCGGGGATAGACCGTAATGGCCCAGGCCGATGCTCGGCTTGCACCAGGTTCCCCCGCACACGCGGGGATAGACCTGACCACGACACGGAGCCAGTCGACGTCGTCTGGGTTCCCCCGCACACGCGGGGATAGACCGCTGTTGAGCAGGGTGCTGACCATCAGGAACCCGGTTCCCCCGCACACGCGGGGATAGACCGGTAAGGACATGAACAGAGTCGACCTTCTGAACGGTTCCCCCGCACACGCGGGGATAGACCGCCTGCGATGAGCTAGAAGCCGCGGGCTTATCGGGTTCCCCCGCACACGCGGGGATAGACCCTACTTCTACGACGCCGATGCCGTCCGCACACCGGTTCCCCCGCACACGCGGGGATAGACCGCCCTGCGACATTGCAGCCGGAATCTTGGAGGCGGTTCCCCCGCACACGCGGGGATAGACCGGGGTTCACACGGGCGTGACAGGATGTTCTAGTGGTTCCCCCGCACACGCGGGGATAGACCTGGGAGAACATCGTGGGGGGGAAAACAAAGGGTGGTTCCCCCGCACACGCGGGGATAGACCGTCATCGGCGAGGGTAACCTGGCCCACGTCTTCGGTTCCCCCGCACACGCGGGGATAGACCTCTGAAGCGTGACAACGAGGAAAAGCGGGATGGGGTTCCCCCGCACACGCGGGGATAGACCTATGGGGGGCTATCGCTTTAGACGGTGATGAGGGGTTCCCCCGCACACGCGGGGATAGACCGCGGCTATGCCATGAGTGCGGCGGCAGCGTACTGGTTCCCCCGCACACGCGGGGATAGACCTGAGCGGCCCTATCATTACCTTGGTTCGCACTAGGTTCCCCCGCACACGCGGGGATAGACCGTGAAGTCCGTAGGGATCCTCTGGCAGGATCTGGGTTCCCCCGCACACGCGGGGATAGACCCCGCGGCCGGCTACTTCCCGGCCTCCCGACACTGGTTCCCCCGCACACGCGGGGATAGACCCCGCTCTTGGGTATTCGAGATCGAAGGGCGCATGGTTCCCCCGCACACGCGGGGATAGACCTTGACCCTCAGCTCGGGGCCGTGCCTCTCTCTGGGTTCCCCCGCACACGCGGGGATAGACCTGCGGGGGGCTGGTCCCAACCCCAGCCAAAATCGGTTCCCCCGCACACGCGGGGATAGACCTGACGACTGAAAGAGGAATCAGGGAGACGGGGAGGTTCCCCCGCACACGCGGGGATAGACCGACGATAACGGCTGTGGCGTTGGCAGCGTACCTGGTTCCCCCGCACACGCGGGGATAGACCCCACCTACCCGGCACAGCAGGGCGAACATGCTCGGTTCCCCCGCACACGCGGGGATAGACCTCTAGCAGAGAGGATAGAGTAATGCCTAGAGGGGGTTCCCCCGCACACGCGGGGATAGACCTCGTCTATTTCTGCCAGCATCCCCCGTTCCCGTGGTTCCCCCGCACACGCGGGGATAGACCCGCTTATGTTGATGGTATGATGGAGCGACTGCGGGTTCCCCCGCACACGCGGGGATAGACCGGGGTATGCGGACACGGTGTACTCTGAGCTGGTGGTTCCCCCGCACACGCGGGGATAGACCGCCCAAGCCCCGGCCGGTGGTGCCACCTAAGCCGGTTCCCCCGCACACGCGGGGATAGACCGAGCGAGCGGACGGGCTGCTATCCCGACGTCTTGGTTCCCCCGCACACGCGGGGATAGACCCTGGCTGCACGTGCCAGACCCGCCCATACCGGCGGTTCCCCCGCACACGCGGGGATAGACCTGATGCTGTGAGGCTTAGTCTAGCGGGTGTTGGGGTTCCCCCGCACACGCGGGGATAGACCTCCTGTGGCTTTGGTGATGGATGATGGCACGGAGGTTCCCCCGCACACGCGGGGATAGACCGTAGGTATGAATAGGGCTGGTGATGATGATGTGGGTTCCCCCGCACACGCGGGGATAGACCTGATAGAGCTGGGTTGGCCGATGGGTAAAAAGGGGTTCCCCCGCACACGCGGGGATAGACCGGAAGTCATCGTGCCCAGGGTGTGGAACGTGACGGTTCCCCCGCACACGCGGGGATAGACCTCCGGTGGTGCGGCCTGTTGCGCCGCCGCCACGGGTTCCCCCGCACACGCGGGGATAGACCAGGGCTTTATGGTCCGCTGGATTCCATGCCAAGGGTTCCCCCGCACACGCGGGGATAGACCCATTGAGCGCCAGCTTGACACCTCGATATACAGGGTTCCCCCGCACACGCGGGGATAGACCCTCTTTTGCCAGACGGTCAAGGGCCTCTCCCCTGGTTCCCCCGCACACGCGGGGATAGACCGGTCTGCGGCTTTGGATAGCAGGCCCAGCAAGGGGTTCCCCCGCACACGCGGGGATAGACCGTGGGTAAGTCCTAGAGTAGTGGAACGGGTTGGGGTTCCCCCGCACACGCGGGGATAGACCGTCCATTCTACGAAGCAACCCACGTCATATCGTGGTTCCCCCGCACACGCGGGGATAGACCGCCAGTACCGAAGCCAGTACCGGTTCCCCCGCACACGCGGGGATAGACCGTTGGAATACTGGTTTCAGGTAGAGCCGCAGGGGGTTCCCCCGCACACGCGGGGATAGACCGCAAATAGGAGAGCGAGCAATCTAATGACCACCGGTTCCCCCGCACACGCGGGGATAGACCGGCTGCAATTGCCATTCCTAATAGAATGCCAGTGGTTCCCCCGCACACGCGGGGATAGACCGGCTAGGGAGTATGCGATCGGCTATTTGGTGGGGGTTCCCCCGCACACGCGGGGATAGACCGGCGAGGAGAAGCGCAGGTAAACCCGATGCCGGGGTTCCCCCGCACACGCGGGGATAGACCCCGGCCTGTGTTAGCAGGTTGGAGTGGTCTAGTGGTTCCCCCGCACACGCGGGGATAGACCGGCTGCAATTGCCATTCCTAATAGAATGCCAGTGGTTCCCCCGCACACGCGGGGATAGACCGGCTAGGGAGTATGCGATCGGCTATTTGGTGGGGGTTCCCCCGCACACGCGGGGATAGACCCCGGCCTGTGTTAGCAGGTTGGAGTGGTCTAGTGGTTCCCCCGCACACGCGGGGATAGACCCGTTGTTCACCTTGGCGTTCTGCCTCGGGGTGAGGTTCCCCCGCACACGCGGGGATAGACCCGAGACCACGGCTGAAACGGCTGTGGTGATGCAGGTTCCCCCGCACACGCGGGGATAGACCGCCGTCCTGCTCAGCCCTCCTTGGTGGTGGATAGGTTCCCCCGCACACGCGGGGATAGACCGCTTCACCCCAGGCTTCACCCCAGGCTTCACCCGGTTCCCCCGCACACGCGGGGATAGACCGCCAAGGTGAAGGAGATCTGGTGGGGGGAGCGTGGTTCCCCCGCACACGCGGGGATAGACCGGCATATGTTAGCTTTGAGAAGCGTGTAAGGCCGGTTCCCCCGCACACGCGGGGATAGACCTGGTCGCTGCGTCGTTGCCGGTGGGGTTCTTTCGGTTCCCCCGCACACGCGGGGATAGACCGGGGTTATGCCGCAAGCACTACGACGCCCAGCCGGTTCCCCCGCACACGCGGGGATAGACCCTGATTTGCCAGTACCATGCGACTTATAAAACCGGTTCCCCCGCACACGCGGGGATAGACCCTATTGAAACAATATCTACATCTCCATCTATAGGGTTCCCCCGCACACGCGGGGATAGACCTCCTAGCCTACAGGCGCGCGCGGTACAGCCTGCGGTTCCCCCGCACACGCGGGGATAGACCGCCGTGCCAGCCGCAAGCCCAGTGATAGTGAACGGTTCCCCCGCACACGCGGGGATAGACCCATTGGCGGGGAGAATGAGAACGCAGCCGGCATGGTTCCCCCGCACACGCGGGGATAGACCGCTATTACGAGCCGCCCCCACCGCCAGGCCCTCGGTTCCCCCGCACACGCGGGGATAGACCGGTGATAGAAGGTTCTCGTGAGACGCTTGGCAGGGTTCCCCCGCACACGCGGGGATAGACCCAAAAGCGTAGGCGTGAATGGATGGCTATATGGGGTTCCCCCGCACACGCGGGGATAGACCCCATCCGAGGATTGGGTAATAGAACTGCTGAAGGGTTCCCCCGCACACGCGGGGATAGACCTCTATCCAGTGGCACAGGTACTCCTGGTCGGCGGGTTCCCCCGCACACGCGGGGATAGACCGCATACAGGGGCGGGCGGGTGGAATCGTTCTACGGTTCCCCCGCACACGCGGGGATAGACCGAATGGGTAAAGCCCTACTATGAGACTAAAGAAGGTTCCCCCGCACACGCGGGGATAGACCGTGACCGGCTTGGCATGGAACACACTACAGAATGGTTCCCCCGCACACGCGGGGATAGACCTACTTGATTTCAGTCTTATGCTCTGGCCGGCTCGGTTCCCCCGCACACGCGGGGATAGACCGGAGTCCTCGACATGGAGCCTGTCGGATGCAGCGGTTCCCCCGCACACGCGGGGATAGACCCATCGCCGTCCGCATCATGGAAGGTGAAGGCTCGGTTCCCCCGCACACGCGGGGATAGACCCGCTACCAGTCGCCACGGCCCCATCTCCGTAGGGGTTCCCCCGCACACGCGGGGATAGACCGTTCGTGTCGGCTGAGCCGTTGTTGGGGCCGTTGGTTCCCCCGCACACGCGGGGATAGACCCCTTGTTGCGGGCGTCACCTTCTTGTGCCATGCGGTTCCCCCGCACACGCGGGGATAGACCCTATGCCGTAGGTTTCCAGCAGCGCACGAATGCGGTTCCCCCGCACACGCGGGGATAGACCGTAACAACCGGATACCAAGACTTAGATAGGCTGGGTTCCCCCGCACACGCGGGGATAGACCCGCTCCGGCGTGGTTGGGACATTACCAAGGGAAGGTTCCCCCGCACACGCGGGGATAGACCCTTCGCGGTGTTGGCATCGTGGACCGTCCAGCCGGTTCCCCCGCACACGCGGGGATAGACCGGAGTTCAGCCTCAATGACGGCCACCGCAGGGTGGTTCCCCCGCACACGCGGGGATAGACCTGAGTATGTCGGATTCCGCCGCTTTGTGCCACAGGTTCCCCCGCACACGCGGGGATAGACCGTCCTTGGCCTTGTGGATGCGCCCGCTCCACACGGTTCCCCCGCACACGCGGGGATAGACCGCTTAACGACATCCACCCCCAGCTAGGAGACACGGTTCCCCCGCACACGCGGGGATAGACCTTTCACCGGGAGAACTTCCGCCGCTGGACGCCCGGTTCCCCCGCACACGCGGGGATAGACCCGGACCGGTTCGATTGCTACGTGCATGAGCCGAGGTTCCCCCGCACACGCTGGGATAGACCCGCCGCATACGCCGTCCCGGCCGGCAGTATAGCGGTTCCCCCGCACACGCGGGGATAGACCTTAGCGTCTTGACATGGAATCCAGCGGACCATGGGTTCCCCCGCACACGCGGGGATAGACCCGCCAGGCCTTCCACCTCCTCGATCTCCATCTCGGTTCCCCCGCACACGCGGGGATAGACCCCCATGGTGGGCCCGCGGGGACGAACTGAAAGAGGTTCCCCCGCACACGCGGGGATAGACCGCATGCCCCCAGTCTATGCGGAGGTTGATGCCGGGTTCCCCCGCACACGCGGGGATAGATCTCTCATTCGACATATGTCTCAACATCCACCGCGGGTTCCCCCGCACACGCGGGGATAGACCCACAAAAGGCAAGGGTTGCGTTACCGGCATATCGGTTCCCCCGCACACGCGGGGATAGACCGTCACTCAATCGACTGTGCAGATGTGGTCAAAAGGTTCCCCCGCACACGCGGGGATAGACCTGAGCTGGTGACATGCCCCAGGTGCGCCGCCGCGGTTCCCCCGCACACGCGGGGATAGACCCGGTGTTGCCCAATGGTATGCTGATAATGGGTTGGTTCCCCCGCACACGCGGGGATAGACCCAAAGGATTATCTCTCGCCTTACTAAAAGGGGAGGTTCCCCCGCACACGCGGGGATAGACCCATCTCCCGGGACCTGGGCTACGACATCACCGAGGTTCCCCCGCACACGCGGGGATAGACCGTGGACACTTGTTGACAGGGGTGCATATCTGGTGGTTCCCCCGCACACGCGGGGATAGACCCACAGAGGCCTCCGGATCCGCTTGTATCATGGTGGTTCCCCCGCACACGCGGGGATAGACCGTTGAGCACGTCCGTCTGCGCGTACCACGCCCCGGTTCCCCCGCACACGCGGGGATAGACCCGCCTTGAGTGCATCGTCACTCTGTTGAGCCATGGTTCCCCCGCACACGCGGGGATAGACCCTCCTATAGCGCACCTCCCGTGACCCGCACCGTGGTTCCCCCGCACACGCGGGGATAGACCCGTATGTTGATGAGAGACTACCGCATTGAGGCCGGTTCCCCCGCACACGCGGGGATAGACCGGCCGTGGCCGATACAATTGTCCTTGCCAGTCTGGTTCCCCCGCACACGCGGGGATAGACCCACTCCAACGCCGATGCGCTGGTAATCGGAGCGGGTTCCCCCGCACACGCGGGGATAGACCGTTGTCCGGGTCTCTGGAGCGGCCAGGGGACTGGGTTCCCCCGCACACGCGGGGATAGACCCATAGAAATATGTGCCGTCCCACGTAATGCCTGGGTTCCCCCGCACACGCGGGGATAGACCTGCGATTGGATTAGCGAGATGATTAAAGGAGCTGGTTCCCCCGCACACGCGGGGATAGACCGGGGCCAGTCGGTATGCTCATTGGGCTTATCGTGGTTCCCCCGCACACGCGGGGATAGACCGGGCATAGCGGAGCTTGGCCGTCGACAGGAGCTGGTTCCCCCGCACACGCGGGGATAGACCGGTCCTGCGGCTTCCAGAGATACGCCTGCACCCGGTTCCCCCGCACACGCGGGGATAGACCGTCCGTGGATGACTGGAGGGCAAAGGCGTTCCTGGTTCCCCCGCACACGCGGGGATAGACCGTAGCAGTGCGAGGGGTTTTTGGCAACACTGAGGGTTCCCCCGCACACGCGGGGATAGACCGCGGTCGGCATACACGCCCGAATGCCCGACACCGGTTCCCCCGCACACGCGGGGATAGACCCGCCTGGAGTGGGTGTGCGAGACACGGGCAAGCGGTTCCCCCGCACACGCGGGGATAGACCGGTGCCTCCCCGCAGAAACCCCCCGCAGAAACTGGTTCCCCCGCACACGCGGGGATAGACCGCCGTGAGGAGTGACGCATGGCTGAGGTAAAGGGTTCCCCCGCACACGCGGGGATAGACCGGTCGTGGATGATGGCCTCCTGACCGTCACCGAGGTTCCCCCGCACACGCGGGGATAGACCGTTCTGATGGCCTGTTTTCAGGGCGTGGGATTCGGTTCCCCCGCACACGCGGGGATAGACCACGCGGGCATTGCCTTGGAGTGTTCATGCGATGGGTTCCCCCGCACACGCGGGGATAGACCCCTTCCGGCACACCAGGCATAGCCCCACGGCTCGGTTCCCCCGCACACGCGGGGATAGACAAGACAGGATAGCGGGGCTTACAGAGGTGGCGTCGGTTCCCCCGCACACGCGGGGATAGACCCACGCAACTCCTCCTTCTACAGGGTTGCACGGTGGTTCCCCCGCACACGCGGGGATAGACCGATATTGGGCCGGCATTGGCCTGACGTGGAACGGGTTCCCCCGCACACGCGGGGATAGACCGTGGTTGGCAACCAAATCCAGGCATCTTGGAATGGTTCCCCCGCACACGCGGGGATAGACCGCTTGCTAGGCCCCTTGGAGGCCGAACGACACCGGTTCCCCCGCACACGCGGGGATAGACCCGATAGCCAGGGCCCTGTACACTCACCAGACGAGGGTTCCCCCGCACACGCGGGGATAGACCGGTGTAGGTGTATGGACTGCGGCCGCCCGATGCGGTTCCCCCGCACACGCGGGGATAGACCCACGGGGGGGGAGAGTGTGAGAGGGGGGGGTGGGTTCCCCCGCACACGCGGGGATAGACCGTACCTTGCGAAAGGCCGCAGGGTGTTCGTCCAGGTTCCCCCGCACACGCGGGGATAGACCGCACAGGGAGAAGATAGGGGAGACAACGAGAGCGGTTCCCCCGAACACGCGGGGATAGACCGTAACTAAGCTGCCAACCAAGATTCGCAGAGATGGGTCCCCCGCACACGCGGGGATGCCGCCGATAAGATGCCCGCCTATGTCCCTGTAGGCATGGGTCCCCCGCACACGCGGGGATGCCCAAGACTTCGCCGCCTCAAATGTAGTGAACGAATGTGTAGACTTGTAGGCAGAAGCCGATTACCATACTATTATCCCATCTGCGACCGCGATGGTATTGTGTTCAGAGGTAACTGATCTTGACCATAGACAGCTTTCCCGATGGAGTGGCCGACCTAATCAAATGGTACGTTTACCGGCTCATTGACCCACGCAATGGCGAGACGTTCTACGTGGGTAAGGGTAAGGGAAATCGAGTTTTTGAACATGCCAAAGGAGTGGTACAGAGCGACGAAGGCGGAAGCGTAGACCCCAAGTTGGAGCGCATAAGGGCCATTCAAGCTGCCGGGTTGGAAGTAGGTCACTTAATCCATCGGCATGGACTAAGCACCCCCCAACTCGCCCTCGAAGTTGAGGCTGCCGTGATTGACGCATATCCAGGATTGACCAACAAGGCCAGAGGACATGGATCTCGAGACTACGGCGTCCGCCACGTGGAAGAAATCATCGACGAATATGCGGCAGAGGAATTCCAGGTCAAGCACCACCTAATGCTAATTGCCATAAACGTCTATTTCTACTTGTGCAATAGTCCTTACGATGCAGTTCGATTTGCATGGAAAGTGAACCCTCATAGGGCGACGAAGCACGACTTGGTATTGGCGCGTCTGAGAGGTCAGGTTGTCGGAGCTTATCGGCCTACCAAATGGCTTCCTGCTAAACGCGAGAACTTTCCCGACCTGGCGGAGCGCTACAGCCACATTAATGACATGCCTGGCTTTCATGGGTTCGTGGGCGAAGAGGCTGAACCAGAGGTCTGGGATTATTATGTGAGAAAGCTAGTGCCAAAGCGCTACCTGCGCAGCCAAAACGCAATCCGCTTTTTGGAGCCGGAGGCGTGCTAATTTGCCCTGCAAAGCAAGGCATGTAAAAGCTGTAGAGAGTTGCCGCTGCCACCGATCGAAAAACTGCACCGAGGCGAACTGCGGATAGGCTCGCAGAATAGCACGCTTCAGCTTGCCAAGCAGATACCCTTCTTCTCCTTCTCGCGCTAGCCATCCGACGGCTCTGCTTCACCGGGACACAATTCTTGCCCTCTTGTGTTCCGTGCAGACCATAATTCTGCACCCGATGACCCATCTGGAGCCCGTCAGCCGCTCCACCCTCACCAAGTAGAGGTTGTTAGCAATCACCAGAATTGGGACAATCTGAGACCCTAGAGATCAGAGGTCGTGAGGTCCGTTAAGCCCTCTGTGGGTCCTGTTCGGCTGTCTTCTCCGTTCAAGACTTTGGGCCCACACCTCCTTCGATTGAAGACGTCAGACGGCTTCACTTTGCCCAGGGCCTTGTGATAGCGCCGGTAGTTGTAGTAGCTGACGAAGGCGACGATGGCCACCTCCGGGTCTGAGGGCATCTCATACGGCAGCTGGTTCACGTCCCGCTTGAGAGTCTGATAGTGACGCTGCAACTGTCTGACTGGTCTGCCTCGGAAAAGGGGTGGACGGACGCTCCTGTTGCCCCTGTTGCAGGATGCGAGCCTACAGGCTCCAGCCATTCGGATAGGAAGCCTCTTGACACGGCTCGTGGTGTGTAGTATAAAGTACACATGACACTAGGCAGCTACCTCCGAACCGTGCGAGAGCTGGCCCGAGAGCGGGACCCAGCCTTCTCGTTACGCAAGGTGGCGCAGCGCATCAGTGTCGAACCGGCCTATCTGAGCAAGATCGAGCGTGAGGACGTACCGCCACCCTCAGAGGCCACCATCCGCCGCCTCGCCGAAGAGTTGGGGGAGGACCCCGACCTCCTGCTGGCCATGGCTGGCAAGGTCTCGCGAGACCTGCAGGGCATAATCCTTCAGAGGCCGCTGCTCTTCGCGGGCCTGTTGCGACAGCTGAAGGATGCACCCGACCGGGCCATCGAGAGGGTATCCAGGGAAGTGCGCGACGGCGGCTGGTAAATTCCCGGCGCCAAGGATTGATAAGGAAGAGAGGTAGCAATCAAGAGGATGATCGAACTAAGAAACGACCAGCTGGTTTTCCGGTTCCCTGAGGTGCACAAGGATGCGGAGCTCAGAGTGGACTTCCAACGCACCCTGCGTATCCCCGACGACAACCGGGACTATCCCCTGCCTCCTGGTCTGGGGAGATTTCCATTGGAGCACGTGGACGACTATGCGGACGGGGCGCCGCAGAGCTGGCAGAGGCATGGCGGAGTCTTCCTCCCTATGTACCAGGCGGAGGCTATGTGGATCTCCTTCGAGGCGTCCTACCCTATGGCGGTGAAGGTGGCCGCCGGAAAGATAAACGCGCTGACGGGAGATGAGTGGAAGAATGAGATCTCCAGGAGCCCCCAAGACTACCTAGTTGTTCCGGACCAGCCTTGGCTGGACGGCTTCTGCGTCCAAGAGGGGATGGTGAGACAGTTCGTAGCCATGCCGTTGGGGGAGGGCTACACGGCCGAGGAGCAGTTGACGGATGCGGCGGAGCACGGAGGTCTCCAGATCGTGGTCTACCCCGTGAAGGCGGCAGTCTACGATGAGCGGCGGTCACGAATCCAGGTCTCCCATCCCAACATTGACGCAGCGATGTTAGCCCCCCCGCAGATGGGGCTGGCGCCCGGCGGCCTCATGCGCCAGGAGATCTACGAAGATGAGTACGGGTTCGATGCATGGGATACTTCGGTTCGCTCCCGGTGCTTCGTTCATATTGTAAACAGCGTTCAGTATGTCGCGGTATGCGGGGTCGAGCCACCCAGCAGACCCCCCACTGCAACGGAATACACGAGCGCCGGTCTGCCCTGGTTCGAGTACTACGGCGGAGACCTGACCGCGCTCGGCGGCTCCGAGAAGCTGGCCGGCCTGGACAGCATCGCCACAAAGATGTGGAAGACCGGGGCCGGTGGCCTTGCCGAGAACGAGCCGGTGCAGCCGAGGCGCGTCAAGAAGTTGAGTCGGCACAGAGTGCGGGAATGGGAGTACTAGGTAAAGCGATGTCCCGGATTCTGGCACGAATATGGGGCACGTCACAGATAGCTGAGGGCGATACAAGGTCGGATAGGAGGGCGCAATGACAATGGAGAACATCGAGTCCAACTTTGCCAGTGATTTTCAACACTGGAACATTCGACTGCCCAGTGATGACGTGGAAACCAGGCGGCGGGGCAAACTTCATAGAGCCGGCTGGACTATACGGTACTTGTTTGGTACGGAGGGAGACTCGGAGTACCTTGACTACTATGCATCGCATCGCATGACCAATGACCGCCACGTTCGAATCTATTCAAATGGCAAAACCGAGTCACTCGAGACGCCTCAGGAGTTTCGTGTATTCCCTGCGGAGGCTGATGAGGCGACACGCCAGAAGATTACGGATGACTACCAGGCACACAATCGAGCGATATACCAAAGACTGCAGGAGAAGGGGTTCCTACCTGAAGACTCAGATGCGGACCACTCCAGGTGGACGGACAATCCGTTTCGGCAGCCAGGCCTCACGCCTGAGCAGGAGCAGTGGCTGGAACTTCGGGATACGGCAACTGGAATCTTTCAAGAAACGGGAGACTCCACAATGGCTGAGGACATTGGCCTGTTTCCCCGGCAGCCTCGAAGGACGTGGTTGCATGGGGGCCACCAATTCCACGTGGTCCGCAAGTCGGAGGATGCAGCTTACATTGGGCTAAAGTGTCCCACCCACTTTCACAAAATACTCATTATCGGCCTTCTGGAGGACGAGACTGAGTTGATCATCGGCAGACCAGACAAGGGAGAGGCAAGATTCTCCGTCAACTCTCTTGAAGAGGCTCTTGAGGTCGGAGCGAATCTACTGCTGCAGGAGTGCCCGTCAGGCTTCAGGAAGCAACTGGACGACTTCTTTGACGCTGAGGATGAGGAGTTCGAAAGGGCGCTTGATTGAAGAGTACAATGCTCATTGGAGAGTGTCATGAGTGAGATATCTGCCAGGGACCGTTTCCGCGGATGCCTCCTGGGGCTTGCTGCTGGCGACGCATTGGGCACGACGCTGGAGTTCAAGCGCCCCGGCGCCTTCCGGCCCATCGACGACATGATCGGCGGTGGACCCTTCGGCCTGCAACCGGGGCAGTGGACCGATGACACTTCCATGGCCTTGTGTCTGGCAACAAGCCTGATTGAGCAGCGTGGGTTTGACCCAACGGACCAGATGCAACGCTACCTACGTTGGTGGCGCGATGGCTACCTGTCCTCCGTGGGGTACTGCTTCGACATTGGTCAAACCGTAGGTGACGCTCTTCGGCGTTACCAGGACACAGGTGACCCCTACTCCGGGTCCACCCGTGCCATGTCCGCGGGCAATGGGTCGCTGATGCGACTGGCGCCAGTCCCAATGTACTACGCCGGCAACCCGAGCGATGCCATAGACCGCAGCGCCGACAGCTCGAGGACCACCCACGGAGCCAGGGAAGCCGTCGATGCCTGCCGCTACTTCGCCGGCCTGCTGGTTGGGGCATTGAACGGCGCAGATAAGGACACGCTTCTCTCCCCTCGGTATTCCCCGGTTGAAGGTCTTTGGCAAAGAGGCCCGCTGGCTAAGAAGATAGCCGGGATTTCAGGCGGGTCATTCAAGCATAAGGAACCGCCGGATATCAGAGGAACAGGCTACGTTGTGGAGTCAATGGAGGCGGCGCTGTGGGCCTTTCACAAGTCGCAGAGCTTTCGGGAAGGAGCTCTTTTGGCCGCCAACCTCGGAGACGATGCAGACACCACTGCAGCAATCTATGGACAGATTGCCGGAGCTTACTATGGAGCCGATGCAATCCCAGTTGAATGGCGTGAGCTACTTACGATGGCCACGGAGATAACGTCGATGGCCGACAAGCTGTATGAACACGCTCGGGAGACCATGGTTGCGATACACGGCAAGGACGTTCAGCCTGGACCGGAAAGGTGATGGAACGAACCGCGCAGGTTGGGGGCGTGAATGTGCGTTGGTATGTGTCCAAGCCGTGGAGGCGATACCGATAGACGAGTGGCAGCGATGGATGCTGCTGACCTACGGCGACGCTACAATCCTCCCTATCCTTCATTCTACGCCGTAGCCCATCGCCAGGAGACAATGGCCAGGACGTCCTCTTAGCTACCTGCCTGGTTTACCGGGATGGTATCTTGCAGTGTCCCAGCAACCCATTCGCCTATAGCCTTGAACTCCTTGTAGCCGCCGCGCGAAAAATGGGGCAGACGCACGACATTTAGCGGCGGAGTCGAAATGCCGGAGAGTGCGCCTTCCTCCAGCCGAAACCACTGGCAGGTCCAACTCTTGTTCCCTGGAACTCGACGGTCTGTGGCCTTCGGAGGTTTCAAATCCATGAACTGGAAGAACAGCCTCAAGGTCGTCTTTCCCGAAACGAATACCAGATCGGGCTGGTGATGCCGTAGCGATAACCTGCACAGTTCCGCGGAGTATTCGCGAATGGTCGGCCAGGCAGGATTCTTCTCCATAGAAACCCAGTCCCGCGAAGGCCAAGGGACTATGAACTGGTCTGTCATTTGCGAGATGGAGGGCAAGACCCAAGCAGCTGATGCAGTCATGCTTCTGAACAGGTGCCTGGCAAATGTCCAGTTGCGGTATCGAGCCTTAGCCGCACCCTCCCAGTGATGGTTGTTTCCCAATAGTCGGGTGCTGAACTCCTTGCTCGGGTTCGGGGTCGGGTTCAGGGTCAGCAGGATACTGCGGCTATGCGCATAATGCCTGCCGAGAAATGCCATTCCGCCCGGCTTGACTCCGTCAGGGTACTGTTCACCTAGACTGGCGTCCATCTCAAGTGCCCTATGCTGGAATTCCCAGAATTCACTCCTACCTGAACAGTCGTCACAAGGTCCTGGCATTTGCTCTTCCTTCTAGCTTGAAGCCAAGTCTGTACTCGCCTAGCATACCGGTGCCAGGCTCAGTCTGCAAATGCTCTGGTCAATGATGGTCTTGACCACCAACGTTTGGCCAGAGCGGAGGAGGCCCAGGAGAGATCATCGTAGTCCCCACATTGCTGACGACCCAATCATTCCCATTCCGGCGGAGTTACAGGAGATTGAGGCGACGGACGCGGACTGAAAGGAGCATATTCAGGAGCGTTACGGGGAGGATATGAAGGAGACGGAGTTGAGTATGCGGGCTGGAGGCATTGATTCGGCCTTGCGCTGTGCACTGAGGATAATACACTCTCTCCGTATGGCATAATGTAGATGAGGGAGGGAAATGATACGTTACATTCAGTTCATTTATGAGGAGGAGCATCACTTGGCATTTGGGGAAACGGAGTTAAGTATGCCGGTGTACTATCGGTCGGAGGGCGCCACGGAGTACCGGCGACGTGGTCAGCTGCGATTTCCCTCGTGGCTCAAGTTCGTGCCGGAGGAGGAGTTCACATTGGTCTTGGAGGGAGAAGCTCAGACAGAGGCCGAGATGCTGGCGAAGCTGAAGATCAAGCTCATTCCCGAGGAGAATGCAAAGGCTTATTGACGAGGCCCGACGCATTCTCAAAGGTCCACAGGGTAGTCCGCCCCGGCCGGGGTTGAAGTGGAAATGGGAGACCCATAGGTGGATGCGGTCTATCCCCACGTGTGTGTGGGAGCCCAGATCACTCCCGCATTTTGCCCGGAAGAGTGTAGGCCGTCAACGAGAGTGGGGCACAATGGCCCTGCCATGTGGCCTAGGTTGCCGCGCCCATTGACAGATCGTCACACAATCCCAATAGTAGGACCGCGATGGGCTTGAGCCGACCAGCGCCTGCAAGAAACCAGATGGCTCCTTTTGGATACTAGTCGCTGTGCAACCTGAGTCGCGAATCAAGCCTGCGTGTGCGCAAGGAGACTGAAATGTTGAGCCTGATCATAGACGAATTGAACGAAGCCATGGGTCATTTGTGGGAGGACGATTGGACATACGCCTATCACACAGGCAAGGCCGGCGGAATTGCCTGCGCCATCGGGGCTCGATGCCTATACAGTGAGTCGTTGTGCGACGAAATATCCGATGCATACGAGCGGCTCGACCTTGCCGCTGGCGACAGTGATGACTTCGATGATTTTGACCCGGAGGAGTTCGAGGACCTCGTCGACTACATAGTTAAACGGGAGGGGGCGTTCTGGGAAATCATGTCAGATCTTAAAGAGTTACCAGAGGATAACACCCCTTATGATGAAGCTGCCGCTGCTCGAATCGGTTGGGAAGAGTACGGAGTTGCCCTCAACGAGGCGGTACAGGCGAAAGCTGATGGCAACGGGTTGCGCTATGCGCTGATGATTGGGTTTGTATCCGGGCTAATGTTTCGGAATCCCGGTCCAGAGTATCCAGAGGGGAGCATTTTGGACGCGATCGAAGAGGGATACGAGCAGGATATGGCAAAACGACTGCAGTGGGCGCAGGCCCGTCTGGCAGCTGCCCACCGGCACAGCGACCCCAGTCTATTCATGGGTAAGGAAGAGTACGACCGTTACATGAAAGAGAAGCTTCAGACGATGCGTTGGGTACAGAACTTTGGTCTGTACGGAGCCCGCGCCGGAGAAGAAAACGTAGCAGTTCCCTACTCTATGTGGGTCAACCACACGCTTCGGGAGCAGAAACGGCAGGATGACAGCGCAAGAACGTGATGCAACTAGGAGCCAGTCCGAGGTGAGGCACAGAGACTACGGAGGAGCTATAGCTAATTCGTCTGACCTTACCCAGATCCTTGTATCACTCGCAAAGTATGGTCCGTGGCTCGGTCATGTGGTTACCACTTCTGGCGACGGCTCAGTCCAGTCGCGGACGTACTCATGTTGTTCACTCGTTTCGGGCGAAATGGGCTTCCTGTAGACCTTTTCAACTCCCTGCCACCACTCGGCAATCTGGCGAAGAGCTACGTCTCCCGTGCGTCCATGCCGCACCAACCAGCACCCAACCACGGTGCCAGTTCGGCCAACTCCGCCCCAACAGTGGAGGTACACTGTCTTGCCGTCACAAATAGCGGCGTCGATGGCGTCGAGGATCCTGGTCATCTGCCCCGGACTGCTGGGAACGCACTGGTCGATAACCGGATGCCGTTCATATCCAACGGCGGTGTCAAGGCAACGGGCTTCTTCCTTCGCAATCTCAACATATGGTACCAATTCTCCCGGCTCCGTCAGGTCTATGAAGTGGTCAATCCCCGCACTGAGCAAGGTTCTCAGCTTTCTTGCGGCCTCTGCAGGGTCCTTCGCGCCAGGAAACTCTCCCGCCGCGAAGCGGCCAGGGGCAATCCAGTAGCTATTGGGTAAGAGGCGGTTCCCGCTGTTGGCTACGCTCATGCTGGAGTAGCTGCTCTTTTCTTTAAGCCCACGACCCTTGTTTGAAAAGCAATTACCTTTTATGCAGATATACAACGTCAGCATACCACTAATCTAGACCGCCAGGGCAAACCTCAACGCGAAGGTTCTTGATTTTGTCCAGTTGGGTGGGCCTATTTTGACGGTAAACAGAACTACTTTCGAGCTTGCAATGCCATTGTAGTAACGAGGAGCACTCAAGTTACAGCAAGAGCCCACCTGAGCCAATACCGAGATACAAAGAGGTGCAGACTTGGCCGATCCAACAGCGAAATCCCTACGACGGGGCCCTCAGGAATCCTCGCCACCCCTCAAGACAACCCCTGGTCTATCGGGTCGAGGAATGTCTCATTTCGCTGGTTGCCAACCATCGGAATAAGTGCTCCAATAGATACGGAATGACTCGTGTTTCAAACTTCATAGTGCACGTGCATGTCGAGGGCGTTAGGGCAATGGTTATGGAGTCTGAGTTCAACGTCGCGAGGCACGGCCTTCGGATCCGGGACGACAGTATAGCGTGAGTCGCTGGGAGGGTTTGTTGGAACTGCAGGGGAACGCAATCCGGGAGGGTACCAGGCGAGACATTGTCGACATGCTCGTCCTACGCGATGGGCCCTTCCACGGACGACTCGACTGTATGGACTTCCTGAAGCGCGTCTGGCCTCTCGACGAAATGCCGTCGCAAGATCACCGGTTCAATACCGCGACCCACGATATTGCGACCCACATGGGCTTCGGCGACTGGGACGACTCGCACCTCCTGTTGGAGCGGCTGCACCTAGCACGCGGACCCGACGACGAGTTCCTGCGATTTCTCGAAGTGGTCGTGCATCCGTTGGTAGTGCCCGACGAAACAGAAGCGCTCACCCTGGTAGCCGCGATCAACAGCTCACTCGACCGAGATGGCTTCCACCTTGTCGAAACTGACCGGATCTCTGGCAAGTCGGCGTATGGCGCCAAGCCCGTTAGCTTCGTGCGAGCGGCACCTGAGCCGACCTCGTGGGAGAAGGTGAATCGACAGGTTGCAGCGATGCGTGAGCAACTCGCTCGCGCGGCGTCGGAGGAAGGGTATCAGGCAGTCGGGCATCTCGGTCGGGAGGTGATGATCACCCTCGCTCAGGCCGTGATTGACCCAGCCGAAGCCATCAGCGAAGACGGCAAGCCCCCGAGCGAGACCGACGCGGCCCGGTTACTCGACGCCTACATCGGCAAGACACTGTCTGGCGGAGGAAACGAAGCCCTGCGGAGGGCTGTCCGTGGCGTTGTCAAAGCCACTAGCGCGGTTCTACATGATCGTAGGGCCACACCGAAAGATGCCGCGCTAATAGCAGAACTTGTGTCCGCTTCTGTTCACCTGATCGATATTCTCGCAGCGATGCCGCCATAACCGTGCGGATCTACGTGGACCGTGTTCCCGTCAGATAACGGGACAACGAAGTCCCTCTACCCTTACAGGAACTTAAAGATTGTGTGCCCGGTATGTTGAAATGACCGAGAGTCGGAGGTATCTGCCATGGCTTTAAGCGATGTGACAGCAGAAGGCGTGAAACGCGCGATGGTCGAATTCGACCGGCTGGGCAGAGAAGCCTTTCTCGCCCAATTCGGCTTTGTGCAGGAGCGCGGCAACTTTCTCATTCGTGGAGAACGGCAGTATGACTCCAAGGCTATTGTCGGCGCTTCGCACGGGTATGATCGGCCAGACCTCGGCCCCCTTCGGCCACAAGACTTCACTAGTGGCGATGCCACGGTAGCCCGTCGTCTGGAATCTCTTGGATTCGATGTCCAGAGGCCACCGCGCAATCCCACTTGGGCTGAGGAAGAGTTGATACTCGCACTCGACCTCTACCTCCGCTCAGGGCTCCTAGATGACACTAACCAAGCCGTCGTTGACCTTTCGCGCGTTCTCAACGACCTGGAGATCCACGGCGAGCGTCCAGATGTAGACCGCTTCCGCAACCCAAACGGTGTCGCGATGAAGCTCGCGAATTTCGCCGCGATTGATCCCAACTACCACGGTCGAGGGTTGACACGGGTGGGTAGGCGGGACGTTGATGTGTGGGACGGGTACGCATCAGACGAGGAAGCGCTCGCCGCTACGGCTGAAGCGCTTAGGGAGGGGCGAGGAGTACTAGCGGTGCAATCTGCCGAACAAACACGTGCCCAGGTCGTCGAGGTCGAAGCACAGCACGTTGAACAGTTTCAAGTTTCCGTGCCAAGCCAGGAAATTGAGGCTACCCGACGTGAACAGAGTCTTGTCTTGAGCTACCGCGACCATCTAAAGGGCCTGGGCCACCGAGCGACGAGACACAGATATCCACTATACGGGTCCGGCCCTGCGCTTGTGTGCGATCTGGTGGATGAGACCGCTCTTGTGCTTTACGAAGCGAAGGGAGATGTTCGGCGATCGTCAGTTAGAATGGCCATCGGGCAACTCCTCGACTATCGCCGTTTCGAACCAGCTTCGATGAGTCTGGCAGTCCTACTTCCACGCCAGCCTGCCAAGGATATCATCAGGTTAATTGGTTCGGTCAACTCATCAGCCGTGTGGCGAACCAAAGAGGGTTTCGAAAGCATCCACCCTTCGGCCGCCAGCATTGAAGGGCTCGGTAGTACCGAGGCCCCCCCGGTGATGGAACCCTTATGAGGGACAGAGCAAGGGGCCTAGCCACATCTCGAAGATGAGACTGCCTACCGTCCGACCACATAT
This sequence comes from Dehalococcoidia bacterium, assembly GCA_965263185.1. GTDB lineage: Bacteria > Chloroflexota > Dehalococcoidia > Lucifugimonadales > UBA2985 > JAPPHY01. Next base: position 1,384,367 of record OZ253588.1, read on the forward strand.
GTAGACCCTGGGTATGAGGCTTGGGTGGCCGATCGCCGTGCTTAGCTTCTGTAGCCTCGGGCTAGGAGGAAAATATGGCAGACCTCAGGCGCACTGGACCGTACATGTGGGTCACATGGCTCACGGAACTACTTGCCGGTGAGCACTCCTGCGAGTGGGCAGGCTGGTTCAGGGCACAGCATTACACAAATAGCTGGACACCTGTACCTAGCAGCCTAGATCTCCCCAGTTGGATGCTTGCCCACACGGCTGCACTCAATGAATACCGAGGCAATTTGGAGGCCCAGCAGTATACGGTTTTCACTGAGAACCAGAACGCTTTTCAGTTGCAGGGACAGGCAGCAACCCTCGGAGGTAAACCCGATCTGATTGCACGGCAGGCTGCGATTGGAACGATTATCGACGTCAAGACTGGCAAACCCCGCGCGAGCCACGCCATTCAGGTCATGCTCTATATGTATGCCATTCCACGGGCTTTGCCGCAGCACGAAGGTGTCACGTTTGACGGGAAGGTTGTCTACCAAGACCACGAGGTTCCTGTTCCTGCTGCTTCCGTGAATGAGACCTTTATCCAGGAATTTACCGGGTTGATTCGGCGGTTGTCTTCCCCAACACCAGCCAGAAGGGTTCCGAGCGCGGCGGAATGCTTGTTCTGTCCGATTTCCTCGGCTGACTGCCCTGAACGGCTCCCAGATCTAGTGGTGGAGGCAAAAACGAACGACTTCTAAACCTTACCTTGCTAGAGCCAAGTGGACAAGTGTTGGCAACCAGCAAAAATGAGCATCACTTCGAGAGCCGAGGGATCAGGGGTCGAATGAAGGAATCCCAAGGCTCAGAACAGAGCATGACCCGTACAAGGCCGCTACGCCCCTGCTGGCCCATCGACCCTCCAGGCTACTACTCCCCTGTCTCCCTTTGCCTCTACCCCAGTCCATAGGCCAGCTGCAAGGGTCGCGATGGTCCTGGACAGGGGCATACGTCTCCGTCTGCGGCGGGATTGCCGTAGGAGGATGCTCCCAAAGGTCCGGGGCTATCTCGGCATGGCGGCCAACGGCGGCGACCGGGAGCAGCCTTGACACCACGGCCGCGTGGACCAGCAGCTCCGGGAGGGATGGCTGGGAGTGACCATTGCATGCGAGTGTACGCGGAGAGCAAGGACAGGGTGACCCGCTGTGTGGAGCGCAACCTCGAGATGTATGCCCAGCGCCGGCAGGCCAACACGGAGATGAGACACGATTTTGGCTACCCAAGTAAGGGCGTCTCTCAATTCCTGAATGCACAGCGCAGCGACCAATGGCGGCGGTTGGGGGACGCTAAAAGGTATCACCGAGGATTAGGGTCCGGCCAGATAGGCCGGAGCCCCTGTCGGCGACGCGCTAAAAAGTAACCTTTTTACATGGACTGGAGCATGCCCGGACTCTATAAGATGGAGCGCGGCGAAGGTAAGTGCGCGATCTAGGGGCTTGAAATCGACAATTGTTGGCTCATGTAGGGGCGCTTCGCGAAGTGCCAGGAGGCAGGTTTTGACAATAGGAGGGGCGATGGTCTTCAACCGGAGTAGCGGGTCGCGGGTATCTGCGGTGGGTACGGCGCGTGCCTCAGAGAGTAGCGGGTTGCGGGTTGCGGGTGAGTGTATATGGGCGGCGCGCGGCGCGTGTGAATGTGTCCGAAAACGGCTCATCTTCGGATGAGTTAGATGAGCGGTGGCAGAAGATTCTTGACCAGCAGGCCAAGGGCAAACAGGAACGCAAGACTGGACAGGGGCGGCGCGCCTCTCGCCGCGCTGATGAGAAGATGCCGAGTTACAAGCTCCCTAAGATGGTGGTTGTCCAGGACGGTGGTGGAGGAAGAAAGTGCCTGGGTTAGGGTCAAACTGTGTGTGTGTGTGAGAGTTAAAGCATCTCGCGCGCAGATATAATATAAGAGAGTTTAGAATCAGTGAAAAAAATCCAGACGTTCTAATGGGGGGTAAGGAGGTAAGCGACCGTGACCCTTTTAGTTGACCCGCCAGAGTTATCTCAGTATGCCAAGAGGGGGGACCCTCATGTAGACCAGTGGCCAGGGCAGCCCGTCAATAGGCTCGCTATCAAGTTTGCCTTTTAGCACCTCGCCGTCCAGGACCTCCGGTATATCTGGCCGCGCCCTAATCATCGTTGAGCCTCTTTAGCGTCCCCCCCAACCGCCGTCATTTGCCGCTGCGCTGCGCATTCACGACTTGAGAGACGACCTCACCTAGGAGGCCCAAGTCGCGTCTCATCTCCGTGTTGGCCTGCCGGCGCTGAGCATACATCTCGATCTTGCGCTCCACTCAGCGGGGCATCCCGTCCCTGTTCCCGGGGTACACCCACATGCAGTGATCACTCCCAGCAATTCCTTCCAGGGCTGTTGATCCACGCGGCCGTGGCGCCAGGGCTGCTCTTGGTTGCCACCGTTGGCCGCCGTGCCGAAGTAGCCCCGGGCCTCTGGGGACATCCTCCCGCTGCAATCCCGCCGCTGATGGGGGCGTACGCCCCTGTCCAGGACCATCGCGACCCCTGCGGTTGGCCCATGGACTGGGGTAGAGTCGAAGGGAGACGCGGGAGTAGTATTTGGGGTTAGGGTCGAGGGGTTAGCGGTGGCGCAGAGGCCTTGTACGGGTCATGCGCTGTTCTGAGAATTGGGACTCCCTGCAGGGCCTCAGCTGCGCTCTGCCGAGACTGGCGCTCACGCTGCATCAACCGTTGACGCCAGCAAGCCGGAGAACGAAGGGACGCCCCGCAACTCCGCCAATGGCAGCTCCTAAAGCGATTCCCATAGTTGTTGACAACTTACACACTATGAAGGCATTGCGCCTGTCCCGTTAAGGGCCAGGCCGAGCCGAGGAGGCCCGGGTGAGACTATCGCAGTCCCATTTTCGCTGACGGCCTACAGTCTATGTCCTCATCCCGGCAGATCCGGACCTGCCGGAAGCCCAGAAGGAAGCCGAGTCGGATGAAGGGACGCGGCTGTCAGTCGCCTAGGAGCGCATCAGGAACCTTGAGGAGCTGGTGACGCTCCAACGTAAATGGCTGGACCTCTCGGAGTCCCGTGTCCAGCAGCTTCTCCGCGCTCTGCCGGAACCCGCTCCGCCCTCAGCTCCGCCTGCTCCGCCCCCGCCAACTCCCCCTGCAGCTCGCCGCCCCCGGTGGAAACTCTGGTGAAGCGGCCGGGGTAGCGGGAATCGTCCCTAGCCATGCGGGGAAGTCCGGCGAATCTCGGAAGTCAGACCATCGATGCCGTCCAGGACGGCGTTTCACGCCTGGGTTACGTGCGCCCTTTACGACTTATGTCAAGGAAGGGCCACCCTGAGGGCCTGCGCCGTTGCCGCTATTCCGACTTGTTAGCGTTGTTGGCTAGGTCATTCCCGTAAAATAGTCTCGCAAAATGCACGGCGTAGCCGGGGCGCTTCGCTCCAGAATACTGCATCTGGAGCGCCAAGTAGATCAACGCTGTCTGCCAGCAATACAGTCAACCCCTTGTAGGCTTCCCATATGCGCTCGGATGCATCAATCGACGCCAACAGCTCTATTATGCCGTCCGTATCCCATTTGGCCTGGGCGAATGCGTTGCACAATGCCTGGTAGCCCTGCGAGTCTAGTGGCTCATATCCCGCCTCGTATAGATGGCTTTCCAATCCATAGTGAACATACATTGCGCGCTCGACCGTGAGCATACGAGACGCGCTTACGGTCGTAGGTGTTGGAGTGGGGAGGGGGATGGCCGCGGGGGTAGAAGCTGGCGCGCAGGCCACCAAAAGCAGAACCAGGGCGAGGGCTACGGAAAGATTCAGCCTCACCACTTGACCTGACATTGGATGAAGATGCTCCTGGACCGAAGGAAGACATCGGAAATATCGCACTTGCACATCATACTAAGCCCGAATCCACCGATGGACACGGATGGACGGCGTGAGGACACTGGAAGGAGGCCTCGAAGTTACAAAAGCGATGGTCCGGGCTCGATTGGGGTAGATGGGAGGTCGGCGGGGGGTCTTTAGTTGTCGCACAGGGTCCCAATGGCGATCTGGGGGAGCTGCGATGTGCGGATGGCCAGGGAATAAGCAGCAGGGAACTCCCGCGGAGCTGGTTGGTGCGAGTTGGCGGGGACGTTGGGTCAGTGGCGGAGGGCGCCGTCAGGCTGGGAGTGGAATGGCTCGCAGCCGGGCCAGGGCGCGGCTGAACTGCTCCTCCCAGGGCCAGCGCCGGGGAAGATGCAGGGTCAATCGGCGTGCCGAGCGGGTGATCCGTCCGGCCAAGGCAAAGACCCGTCGTCTGAGGGTCTTGGTGGTCACGATCTGCTGACCCAGGCCGATGCGGGCTGTCCAGCGGGCCAGGTTGTGTGCCATCACCTGTACCGCCAGCCAGGCGCCGTTGGCGGCGAAGCGGCCGGACGGCATGTGGTTCAGTCCGACGCCGTACTTGAGGTCGCGTATCGCATTCTCGATCTCGGCGTGACGGCGATGATCAGCCTCCAGTTCCAGCATCTCCCCATCGCGGTCGGTGATGAAGCCGTGATAGCTGTAGGTGGCGAAGAGGGCCAACTGGGAACCGGGCGTGGGCTTCACCCGCCGGACGATGAGCCGCGCCGGCGCGGCGTCGGGCTCACTCTGGAAGGGGGTGTAAGTCGTCTCGGCTACATCGGCGGCGCCGTCCATCCAGTAGGGAATGGGAGTCCAGTCCTCTTCTGGTATGGCCTCGATGACATTGTGCAGGCTTTTGTACTGGCGGAGGGTGATGGAGAAGCGGACATCCATCTTGCGGCAGACGGATACCACGCTATGAGCGTAGAAGCCGCTGTCGGCCCGCGCCGTGAGTTGTCCCCTGGCCCCGGCGTAGCGCACCCGCCCCACCGTTTCACGCAGGAAGTGGGCTGCGCCGCGGGCAGTGTTGGCGCGGCCCTCGCGCAGGCGGGCCATCAGCACGTCTCCGGTTCCGGCGGCGACGGCCAGCAGTGGGTGATAGCCCCGCGCACCGGTGTAGCCGTGGTGGCGGGCGCCCTCCTTGGCCAGTCCGTAGGTCTCGCAGATGGTGGAATCGAGGTCGATAGTCAAGGGTGCGTCGCCGGGTCCGGCTCCGGCCTGCCATGCCCGTGCCAGCAACTCGCGGCTCACCCGGTCCAGTTGGCGGACATGGCCCCACCTGAAGCTGCGCAGGAAGGCGCCCAGGGTGGAGGGAGCCTTAGCCGTGAAACCGAGCACGCGGGCGGTCCCGCCGGCGCGCAGCACATCGGCGTCGTCGATGCAATCTCCGCCGGCTAGGGCGGAGGCCACCAGCGTCATCATCTTGTCACCGGTGTTGGCTCTGCCTTTTGCATGGCCCAGGTCCAGGCGCCGGTCAACCAGTTGGGGCAGGCCAAGGCGCAGGGCGAGGGTGGCTGGAAGGATCAGCCCGGCATTGGCCACCAGGCGGTGGTCGTCGAAGGCGATGCGGATGCGGTCGGGTTGGTGGCGTGGTAGCATCTATTGGGTGCTCCTTTTCCGGGACTGGTTTGTTGTTACAAAACCATTATCCCAGATTCAGAGGAGTGCCCTTTGGCCACTTCAGGACGTTGACCCGACGCCCTCCTTCGGTGGATTCGGGATAAGGAGACGTTGTTCCGGTGTGACCATCGGCAGTCTCCTCTCGAAAGGGGGCTGGTTGAAACTGGTTCACCCGGGCCTGCGGGGAGCTGCAGCCGTTCAAGGTTACCATCGTAACCTTGAACCCCGGTTCACCAGGGCGCGACGTGGTCCAGGGGCATGTTAAGTGTCTCTTAATATGGGATTATCCCTCCTCAATCGCTAGCCCCGCGGCCTCGTAGACGGACTGAGGCGCATTGCCGTGCTCCAGCCACTCCCTTGCCGAGCCACTCCACCATTCAAAGTCCGTCGATCCATCGTTGACCACGCGTATGTGGCCGTCAAAGTCGCAAGCGATGAAGAACCGTTTGTTAGGGCTGAGATATAGAGACTCCTTGCAGCGTGTGTCCTCATTGTGGTCATACACGGCCTCACGTGAGAATAGCTCTGTCGCCGTTTCGGTGTCGTACAGTCTGCCTCCTATGATGTCCTTCATTGTGCCCTCCTTTTCGGTAGGTTGTGTCAACTTCAGCCGGGGTCCAGGACGGCCTTAATGGACGCAAGGTCTACACTGTGGGACTGCAGAAGGCGGGTGACTTCACCAATGAGGTCCAGCATGTCCTTTTGGGCCAACTGGCTAGCCTCAAGTCGGTCCAGTATGTCCTTGTGGGCCGCCTGGTTATCCTCGTGGAGCGCCCTAATGGCGCTCATCACGGTGTCCGCCCAAGTCTCCAGGGACTGGAGACGTTGTTCCGGTGTGACCATCGGCAGTCTCCTCTCAAAAGGTGGCTGGCAAACAGGATATACCACGCAATCTAGTCTGTCCACAACGACCAGAGCGTCCAGGACGGCGGGGCGTGCCTAGCAGGCATTCTCCCTTTAACACTTATGTAAAGTGGGGGGCCCCAGGCCTGGGGAGATGCGGGGTTCACCCGGGCCTGCGGAGATGGAGTTGGGATGGACCTGAGCCATTTCCACAAGATGTTGAAGGCCGGGCGGTAGATTGACGCGATGTTCTATTGTAACGGCGCCCGCACTCGTGGTAGGGTTTTGCCATGCGAGGGATACTGAAGGATGACCAACACCGATATGTAGAGTGAGACGGCACTTTTCTGGGCGTGCCGATCCCGTGATGAGAACGGGAGCGGCGACCAGCGAGGCGCGCCATAAGCGAAGAGTAGAGCTTCGTTATGACACGACAATATAGTACACGCGACACACACCCAGGTCAAGGTCTTCAAGGCCGAATCGACCAAGGCCGGAAAAGGTGCCAATCCCTAGGGAAAACCCCCGGCTCACGCGCTACGGCGGCAGCGATCCGCTCACTCACTCCCTCCCCTGAAGGCCCTCAGCTCACGTTCTCCGAGTCCATTGACTATCTCTACGCCAGGGGCGCGCGGTTTGTCCTGCTGTGCGACCGTTGCGACTATGGTCGGCCCCGTTGCCAGCGACGCTACCCTGACCTTCTCGCCGGCTCCCTCAAGTGGGGGAGCTGGCAACCTACTCCCAATGATGTCCCGGCCGACACCGCCTTCGCCCCCGGGGGGCCGTCCTCCGACCATTGGGGAGTTCCCGTCCGTCATCTGCCGGTCGGCATTGAGCCGGCAATTCTGGTGGGCGACTCGCCCTTCTACACTGTTATTGATGGGACGTCGTGGCGTCCCAAGACATACATACAAGGGAGGAGTGATGAACATCCAACGAATCCTTGACACTCTCTGGAAGCGTCGCGGCCCCATGTACCTGCAAAGTAGTGAACAAGATTGCGCTGGGGATACGAGCCGTGCAGGGGAGGGAGCGAGGGGTTCCAGCCGCCCCGCTTCGTGGGGGAGCGCCGCTCCCGAACCCCCCTCCGGCGCCGGAGGCGCTCCTACAAGACCTGTACAAAAGACCGGCGGCCCCATTGCTTGCTGGAAAGCCGGACACCTCATTGGCGCGAATGAAAGAACCTGGGGTGGAGATGACCATGGATGACAGACTGCTGAAGCGTCGACAGGTTGAGGAAATCACGAGCATAAGCCGCTCGTCGATCTACCGGCTCATGCAGAGTGGAGAGTTCCCACAGCGCGTCAAGGTCGGGTCCGCCGCCGTCAGGTGGAGGGAAAGCGACATCACGGCCTGGGTGGAGTCGCGGCCGGAAGCGAGGAGCTAGGTTGGCCCGCCCGATACGGCGTAGATGCGAGCTGTACGACTGGAGCCACGGCTATATCTTGCTGTTTCGGCTTCCCCTCGAGGTCAGCCAGCCAGGTAGTCCGCCCAAAGCTGCATCAGAGAGCGGCGCCGCTCAAACAGGTCGGACCTGGCGTAGGCCTGTTCCGTCGAGTTCCCCAGGATATGGGCAAGGGCCGACTCCGACACAGCCCAGGGGGTATCCGTTTGCTCCAGCGTCCAGTTCTTGAAGCTGCTACGGAATCCGTGCACGGTGGCTCTCTCCGCCAGGCCCGTTGAACGGAGAACCTGCATAAGAGTCATGTCCGCCATCGGTGAACCCGGCCTCAGGAGTGATGGGAACACTAGCCCAGACTCATCGCGCAGCACCGATGCCTTGCCAAGTACATCAAGGGCCTGTCCGCTCAGGGGTACCCGGTGCTCCACGCCCGCCTTCATACGCTGGGGGGGTATCCGCCATACCTGCCCCGGGATGTCTATCTCCTCCCAGACAGTGCCCCTGGCTTCACCGGAACGCGCAGCCGTCAAGACCAGAAACCGGAAGCACAGCTTGGCTGGTATGGAGGCTCGGGACGCATTTATAACCTTGAGCGCTTCTCCCACCTCCTGGTAGGGCAGCGCTCTGCGGTGGGCCTTCACCTTCGGCATGGGGGGCAGGGCTCCGTCTATGGCCTCCCCCGCCGGGTTGGTTTCCATGAAGCCGTGCGCCATCGCCCATCGGAATATGGTTCGCATCCGTTGGCGTACACGCCGGGCCGTCTCCGGCCGGGTCGTCCATACCGGCGTGAGGACTCGCAGCACGTCGGCCCGGTCTATACGGTCGACGGGGGTATTGCCCACCGCAGGCATTGCGTGTCGCTCCAGGGTCTGCATCCAGCTTGCGCTGTGTCTCCCGCTGCGCCAGCGCGGTCTATTCGCCTCATGGACGGCATGTGCAGCATCCCTGAAGGACGGCATCGCAGGCCTGCGTTTGTCCGCCAGGGGGTCGCGACCGCCCGCAACGGCCGCTCGACAGTCCGCCGCCTTTTCGCGAGCTTGGGCCAGGCTCACCGATGGGAAGCCGCCCAGGCCGATATCGCGTCGGCGTCCGTCGACGGTGATGCGCAGAACCCAGGACTTTCGACCGGCCTTGCTGATGTAGACGTGCAGCCCTCCGCCATCCGAGTATCGTCCGGGATCCTTGAGTGCCTTAACCCGCGTCGCCGATAGTGGCATCGTCGTACCTCAGTCACGATGTATTCCCACATATATTACCACACAATTGGCGGGATAGTAAGGGAAGTATGTGGAAGGCTTGGGTACTGAATCTAGGCAACCCAGATATGAACGATGGACAACCTGAGACGATATAAGGCAAGTGGGGAATGAAAAAGGGTAGAGGCAGGGGGAACCGTGCGAGGGAGAGTACCCTGCGCCTCTCATCCCGTGGCAGGGGAGAGCCTCAATCGCCAGAGCCTTCTTTACCCCTGCCACCAACAGCCAGAGCGCCGGAAGGTGGGACACAACGGCGCTCCGGGTAGCCTTACCCCAACCTTAAAGGCGGTATAACGCTCCGTTAATTATCCAGCGCTACCTTGAGGTCGTAGATCATGGAAGAAGCAAAATTCGATAGAGAGGAGATGCCTATGTTCGATATTCACACTACAGCGCCGGAAGACCGGGCGCGCCCCGAAGCCAGGAAGATGTCCCTGGGCGAACGGCTTTCCGGGGCAGCCTTTCGCGTCCTGGGACTGCTGGCGCCCGGCCTGCCCAGGCCCAGACGATGCCACGCATGCAAGACCTCTATGGAGCTCAGCGGCGACTTTCTGTTTGGGGATGACGACATAGCCAAGATAGAAGCCGTGCGTTTCTGGATATGCTCCGGATGTGGAGACGGGATTAGGGAGTGGTACTGCTACCCCAAGCATCTGGACCCACTGCAATAGGGAGTTAACAGTCCCTTAAAGGCCATTTAACATCCTGTTAAAGTTAACCTCATACACTGAAGGGGGTTGTGAAAAAAGGCACATGCGTCACGATAAAAGGATAACTGGAAAGAAGCCGATGGGCTTCCGGGCTTTGCCCGGGGCCTTTATTTTTGTAGTCCTTGCGCTGGGTCTGCTGGCCGCCGCGTGCGCCAACGACGACCCATCTGCTGCGCCCACGGTTACGTCGGGCGATACGATCGTGACGTACAGTGGTGAGATAGCGGTATCCGGGTCGAGCACAGTATTTCCGATAAGCGAAGCGATGGCTGTGGAGTTCAAGGTAGCGCAGCCGGACGTACGGGTGAACGTAGCGTCGACTGGAACGGGGGCGGGCGGCAAGGCGATGTGCGCCGGGGAGACAGAGGTATGGGATGCCTCGAGGCCGTCTAAGCAGTCTGAGCTGGACGCGTGCGCTGAGGCCGGGATAGAGTTCATAGAGATACCGGTGGCGTTTGATGCCTTGTCGGTAGTGGTGAACCCTGGGAACGACTGGGCGGACTGTCTGACGGTAGAGCAGTTGGCGACGATATTCGGGCCTGAGGCGCAGGGTACGATAACGAACTGGAACCAGGTGGACGCCTCGTTCCCGGACGTAAACCTGCGGTTGTACGGGCCTACGACGGCATCCGGGACGTTTGACTACTTCACCGAGGCCATCATGGACGAGGGTGGAGCGCATCGCGGAGACATGGATCTGGCTACTGAAGAGGACCCGTTGATAGCGCAGGGAGTGAACGGGGCTAACGGAGGCATAGGGTACTTTGGGCTGGCGTACTACGCTCAGTACCAGGAGTTGGTGAAAGGCGTGGAGATAGTGAACCCGTCCACTGGCGAGTGTGTGGCGCCGTCTGCCGAATCGGTGGAGGCTGGGTCATACCTGCCATTGGCGAGGTCGATCTTTATCTACGTGAGGGCTGACACACTGGATGAGAGGCCGGAGGTGGAGGCGTTCGTGAAGTTCTACCTGGAGCAGGCGCCGTTTCTGGTGACGGAGGTTGGGTACGTGCCGTTGCCTGCGGAGGTGTATGCCTGGGGTCTGGACAGGCTTGAGAACCGGGCAACGGGGTCGGTGTTCAAGGACGTAGCTGCGGGCACACCCATTGGCGAGGTACTGGAGAGAACTCAATAGTGGCGAATGTGGTCGCCGGATCACTGAGGAGCAGGCGCCTTCGGCAGAAGATGCGGGAGGCGCCTATCCTCGCTTTCCTTTTCCTGTGCGCCCTGGTGACTATCGTGACCACCGTCGGCATAGTTATCGTGCTGGTGGCGGAGGCCTTTCAGTTCTTCCGCGAGGTCTCCATTGTGGAGTTCCTGACGGGAACCGAGTGGACACCGCTGTTCTCAATCAAGAATTTCGGAGTGCTGCCTCTCCTTTCGGCAACAGTCCTTATTTCCTTCCTGGCCCTGAGCATTGCCGTCCCGGTTGGCCTGCTGACTGCCATATACCTGAGCGAGTACGCTCCGGACAGGGTACGTTCAACTGTAAAGCCCGTGCTGGAGGTGCTGGCAGGCATCCCTACGGTGGTCTACGGGTTCTTTGCCATTTCCTTTATCAATCCCGCAATAATCAGGCCAATCTTTGAGACCGAGACCCTATTCACCGCCCTGGGCGCCGCAATGGCCATGGGGGTAATGCTGATTCCCATGATGGCCTCCCTGAGCGAGGACGCAATGCGCGCCGTGCCTACCGCCCTGAGAGAGGCGGCCTATGGCGTAGGGTCCGATCGCTTTCAGGTATCGGTGCGCGTGGTGGTGCCGGCGGCGCTTTCAGGGATTGTGGCCGCCGCTCTCCTGGCATTTGCAAGAGCCGTGGGAGAGACGATGATCGTCACCATTGCGGCAGGGGGTATCTCCAACCTCTCCTTGAATCCCCTGGAGGCCATGCAGACTATGACGGCGTTCATTATGCAAGTGTCTACGGGTGATACGGAGAGAGGCTCTGTGGAGTACGAGAGTATATTTGCCGTTGGCCTGACCCTCTTCGTGTTCACGCTGGCGTTGAATATGCTGGCACAGGTGGTGATAGCGAAGTTCAGGGAGGTATACGATTGATTCCGGCCGTTACGTACGATAGACCCGCCCCCAGGAGCCAGGCGAGACGCAAGGCGCGAGGTGGGGCGTTTGTAGGGCTGGCTATACTGGCTACATCCTTGGGCGTGGTGGTCTTGGCGGCGCTCCTTATCACCGTTACAAGGGACGGAATCGGCGTCCTCAGCCTTGACTTCATCAATAGCTTCCCGCACTACAAGGCGGCGGAGGCAGGCGTGAAGTCTGCCCTTGCAGGCACGCTCTGGGTAATGGCAGTGACTGCCTTTTTCGCAATCACCTTTGGCGTGGGAGCCGCAGTCTACCTGGAGGAGTTTGCGTCCCGCAACTGGTTCACCAAGGTAGTGGAAATTAACATCAACAACCTGGCCGGTGTGCCGTCGGTGGTTTACGGACTGTTGGGCCTGGCGGTCTTCGTCTACGGCATGGGCATTGGCCCTACCATACTGGCGGGCGGTCTCACACTGGCGTTGCTCATCCTGCCCATCATAGTGGTGGCGTCAAGGGAGGGACTGCGATCAGTGCCCCCATCCATACGGGAGGCTGCGATGGCCCTGGGCGCTACTAGATGGCAGGCCGTGAGATTTCAAGTCCTGCCCGCGGCGCTGCCCACCATCCTTACGGGCTTCATCCTCGCGTTGGCCAGGGCCATCGGCGAGACGGCGCCACTGATAGTTGTGGGAGCATACACGTCGGTGCTTTTCGTGCCGACCGATCCTTTCGATGCATTTACGGTGCTGCCGGTACAGATATACAGCTGGATCAGCAGGCCCCTGCCGGCATTCCAGGAGAACGCCGCGGCCGGGGTAATTGTGCTGCTCACAGTCCTGTTGATAATGAACGGAGTTGCCATAACATTGCGAAACATTTACTCTAGGAGGAGCAGATGGTAACAAGGGATGAAGTGAGCCTGCCCAAAATCAAACCGGTGGGATCGCAGGTGGAAGTGGCAACAGAAGCGTCTTCAGAGTCGGTAATCGACGTACGGGGGCTGCGGGCATTCTACGGGAGCAGCCTCGCGGTGAAGGATATTGACCTTTCACTGCGGCGCAGACGGGTAACGGCAGTTATCGGCCCATCCGGGTGTGGGAAAAGCACGCTGGTGCGCTGTCTCAACCGGATGCACGAGATGTCCTCCGGGGGCTATGTGGAGGGCCACGTCTTCTACCAGGGTGAGGACATCTACAGCCCCAAGATAGATCCGGTGGAGCTTCGCAGCCGTATAGGCATGGTCTTTCAGAAGCCAAACCCGTTCCCCAAATCGATTTTTGACAATGTGGCCTTTGGCCTTAAGGTGAACGGAATCAATGACCATACCTCGGATAGGGTGGAGCGCTCCCTTAGGCGAGCGGCAATTTGGGACGAGGTGAAGGACAGGCTGAAGGAGAGCGCCCTACAGCTTTCGGGTGGACAGCAGCAGCGTCTGTGCATCGCCAGGGCCCTGGCCGTCGAGCCGGAGGTGATCCTGATGGATGAGCCGTGCTCAGCCCTGGACCCCATGGCTACTCTGGCCGTAGAGGAGTTAATCCGGGAGCTATCCCAAGAGGTCACCATTATCATAGTAACCCACAACATGCAGCAGGCCGCGCGGGTCTCCCACGAGACGGCCTTCCTTATGACGGACGAGAGCAAGTCCGGTTACCTGGTAGAGTTCGGCCCCACCAACGAGATTTTCACCAACCCAAAGAACGAGCGCACTGAGGCGTATATCACAGGCCGATTCAGCTAGCCGATAGGAGGTGGATTATGGTAAGGGCCGACTTCGACAGGCATTTGCGGATGTTGCAGAGCGATCTCCTCATTCTGGGGAGCATGGCGGAGAAGTCCATTGCCAAGGCGCTGGACGCCCTCAGGCGACGGGACCTGGAGGCGTCCCGGCAGGTGATCCTGGAAGACGACGTTATAGACATGAAGCGGTTCCAGCTGGAGGACCAGTGCCTGGAGCTGATCGCTACCCAGCAACCTATGGCCGGCGACCTCAGGAGCATCATCTCCATCCTACATATCTCGGTAGAGCTTGAGCGTGTGGGGGATTACGCGGAGGGTATAGCAAAGATAAGCCTGATGATGGGCGACGAGCCTCCAATGAAGCCACTGATCGACATCCCCAGGATGTCCGAAATGGCATTGGATATGCTCCGCCGGAGCCTGGACGCCCTGGTGCACAGGGACACCGTCGCGGCTTTGGGTGTGTGCCACGATGACGACGACGTGGACGCGCTGTACAACCAGGTATACCAGGAGCTGGTCTTCTTCATGATCCAGGACCCCAAGACCATCCAGAGGGCCACGTACCTGCTGTGGGTGGCTCACGACCTGGAGCGGGTGGCAGACAGGGCAACGAACATAGCCGAGCGCGTCATCTTCCTGGTCACGGGCAAGATGACGGAGATCAACGTGTTCAAGTCATAGTCCGTGCCCGACGTAGGGAGGAAGGCCGATCCCGCTTGGCGGCGGGCCATTACCGAGGCCATTGGAACTGCGGTACTTGTCTTCGCCGGGGCGGGAGCGATCATCATCGATGAGCTTTCGGGCGGACGGATTACCCACTTGGGGATTGGCCTCACCTTTGGTTTGGTCGTAGCCGCAATGATCTATGCCACAGGGCATATTTCGGGCGCGCACATAAACCCCGCCGTGACCTTGGGCTTTGCCCTGACGCGCCACTTTCCCTGGCGAGAGGTCCCCATGTGCTGGGGGGCGCAGCTGATTGGAGCCTCCATAGCCGACGCCGGACACAGGCTGCTCTTTGGCCTCGTTGGCGACATGGGGGCAACACTGCCCTCCGGAAGCCCCTGGCAGTCGCTTGGGCTTGAAGCTATCCTGACGTTTATCCTCATGTTCGTCATCATGGCGGTTGCAACGGACGTGAGGGTGGTGGGCCAGGCGGCGGCTCTGGCCATAGGCATGACCGTAGCCCTGGAGGCCATATTCGCCGGGCCTATTTCGGGAGCCTCCATGAATCCGGCAAGGTCCTTTGGGCCGGCGCTGGCGGGCTGGGTATGGTCGAGCCACTGGATTTACTGGATTGGGCCGATGGCAGGGGCGGCAGCGGGCGCGCTCCTGTACCGTTGGCTCAGGGGCCATGACCACGCTTCCTGAGGTCGGCGGGCCGTGGTCGGCGCGTCGGTTGGCCTGTTTTTGCAAAGCTCGCCCTCCGGGATACGGCGGCCCAGGAGTCGGTTTGCGTCTTGCCACATTCTCCACTAGAATGCGCTGGACTGGAGGCCCGGTATCCTGTGCCTTGATCCGTAGAAGAGTGTTCTCATGCTAGAAAAACGCCCCGGCGACGAGTACCAGGAATGGGAATATCCTGACCCCAAGGATGTGGAAGACCTGAATGAGCTCGTTGAAGACGACGACCCGGAGTCGCAGAGTGGGTCTCGCCTCCCAAGCCTCCGCCAGACAATTATCGGAATCGTTCTCCTGACCTTCGCAGGGTCGCTTCTATTGCCGTTCTTGCCGGCGCTGGGGCAAGGCCAGGGCGCCGCGGAGCAGGTTGACGTCCCATCCGCCGCGGGTAATACGGATGAGGAACTCATAATCTACGATGAGTGGATTGAGAGCAATGTGTATGCCGGGCTGAGAGAATGGGGCGCAGCCGACCGGGTGCAGTACCTTGGCGTCCAGTTCAACGGCTCTATCCAATCTCCTATCATTGGGTTGCAGGTGGAGACGCTGGACCCCGAAAGCGGCGCCGGGATCCCGATGCTGCAGAGCTACAGCATTGAAATCTTTGACCGCGTCTTTGGGGATGAGCGCGCCCAGAGCGTGATCCTGGCGTGGTTCAGACCTGCCGCGGCCGGAGGCGAGTCGCCGGGCCTGGAAGAGGTCATGCTGGTGGGAATGCTAAGCCAGACCGCTCAGGGAATCGACTGGGCCAACTTGAGGGCAGAGGATATCCGCGGACTGGCCGACCTTTACAGGGACATACTTTCGGGGAGTGGAGAGTCGTCTATGGGGTAGCGCCGGCGACTAGGGCGCGTAGAAGCCTGAATAAGGGTAATGAACAAGCAAGGAGGATATGGTGATACGGAGCTTTGGGGACAAGACGCCAAGGATTCACCCTACGGCCTTTGTCAGTGAAGCGGCCTACGTTGTGGGGGACGTGGAGATAGGTGAGGGCTCCAGCATCTGGCCTGGCGCCGTCATACGGGCCAACCGCTACAAGATAAAGATAGGCAAGTTCGTGAACATACAGGACAACTGTGTTGTCCACGCAGACGAGGACTGCGCCTACGGCGACTACGTGACCTTAGGCCACAACGTGATGTGCCACGCCACCACCGTTGAGGACCACTGCCTGATAGGGAACGGCGCCACGGTCAACGGGTACAGCATCATTCGTCACCACTCGCTGGTCGCCTCCGGAGCGTTGGTCCTGGAGCGGGTGGAGATTCCCCCAAACTCCCTTGTGGTGGGAGCTCCGGCGGAGGTGAGGCGAACCGTTATGGAGCGGCATCTTCAGATAATGGAAAAGTACTCCACTGACTACCAGCGCTACAGCCAGGAGTTCAAGGCGGCGGGGCTTCAGGACCCGGATCAAGAGAAGTTCACCGACCCCAACGTATAGCTTGGGCGCGAGGCTGGGTATGCTGGTAGAATATGATGCGTACACAGGAGGCGCTCGATGAGGCAGATAGATCTGCGCAGCGATACGGTGACACACCCTACGCCGGCCATGCGCCGGGCAATGGCTGAGGCTGAGGTTGGCGACGACGGCTGGGGCGACGACCCCACGCTGAACCGGTTGCAGGAGAGGGTGGCGGAGATGCTGGGCAAAGAGGCCGCGGTCTTTGTTCCCAGCGGCACAATGGCCAACCTGGCCTCTGTGCTGAGCCACTGCGAGCGTGGAGACGAGGTAATCGTAGGGGACCAGTCCCACGTCTACCTCTACGAGTATGGCAGCGTCTCGGCCCTGGGGGGAGTGGGATACCGTCAACTGCCAAACGCCGAGGATGGCACTCTGGACCCCGGCATGGTGGAGGAGGCCATTCGTCCCGCGTCTCCACGGTTCCCCCGTACTGCTCTGGTATGCCTGGAGAACACCCACAACCGGTGCAGCGGCGCGGCGCTAACCCCGGAGTATACGGACGCAATAGCCGGAATAGCTCATCAACGTGGCGCAGCTCTCCACCTGGACGCAGCGCGCCTGTTCAACGCCTCCGTATACCTGGGTGTGCCCGCGCGGGAGTTGGCCCGCTCCGTGGACTCTCTTATGTTCTGCTTCTCCAAGGGTCTGTCCTGCCCGGTTGGCTCCATAATCTGCGGCGATAGGGAGTTCGTCAGAAGGGCGCATCGCATCCGCAACTCCCTGGGGGGTGGCATGCGCCAGGCGGGAGTCCTTGCGGCGGCGGCTCTTGTGGCGCTGGATGAGATGGTGGAGCGCCTGGCAGAGGATCACGCCAACGCCCGTATACTGGCAGAAGGGCTGAGCCGTATCCCCGGCATCGTCATAGACCCGGCCCGGATACAGACCAACATCGTAATCCTGGAGCCGGCCGACGGAGACGCCGTCGGCTTCCTGCGGCGGCTTGCGGACCGGGGGGTGCGCGGCTCTCATACACACGGCTCCAAGGCGCGGCTTGTAACCCACTACGGCATAGACCGGAGAGACATAGACGATACTCTGGTGGTGGTGGAGTCGGTTATGAAGGAGGGATCAGGCGCCCGTAGATAGACCACCACCCACACCGCATCCTCCTCCGTGACCTCTCTACGCCCACCCCCGCCAGCCTGAAGGCGACTGCCTGGAGTACGGGTCATTGAAGGGCCCTTAGACGTGAATGAAGCGCTCAACACATACGGACGTCAACCTGCAGGACATGCAGCCGGTGCGCGCCGGCCTCACCGCGGGGTCGGTTGCGGCGATGGTTGGCGTCCTTGCAAGCCTTCCCTTGCACTCGCCAAGCGATGCGTTCTTCAACAGCGCCACGGTTATGCCGGCCGCGCTGCTAGCGGGCCTGGGCGCCGGCCTTCTTTGGCGCGCCTTGAGCCACAGGAGACGCCGTATAATCTACTTCGCGGCCGCGACGGCCCTGGCCTTTGGCCTGGTCTGCATCGCGGCGATAGTCGGCGAATCGCAGATGGATCGTTCAGTGTCATACATGGTTCCTCTGGCGGCAATTGTATTGGGGCTGACGGGCTTTCTCACCCCACCGCTTGCCCGGGCAGGAGCGTCGCTGCCCCGGTGGGCGACTGCCCTCATGGTTACACTGGCAATTGGCCTTGGCGTCGCCCTGCCGGGCATGGCGACCAGGAGAGCGGCAGGCTGGAGCTGCCGCCCAGGAGCGCGCCGTGGACAACTTTAGAATCTCGCTCATCGTAGGGGTAACACAGGAGTAAAAGAGTATGCCTATATCCATTCCCGGCTCCAGGCCGTTGGCGGCGGTCATTGCCGTATCCGGTATCCTGCTTCTGTTCTTGACGGGCTGCGGCGGCTCCGGCGATGCGCCTACGTCCACGTCACCGTCTGCAACGGCCACCTCAAGGCCGTCGCCAACGGCTGCCTCGACCTCGCCGCCGTCTACCTCTGCGCCAACGTCGCCGTCGCCGACGGCTATGCCGTCTCCCACACCGGGGAGCAGCGGCGCTCCAAGGAGCGTGGGGGAGTATGACGGCGTCTCCTTCGTGGTGTCCGCCGGCTCAGAGGCCACGTTCACGGTTGAGGAGCAGTTGGCAAGTCTGCCCCTTCCCAACGATGCCGTGATGCGGACCAGCGCCCTTTCCGGCGAGGTCCACCTGGATGGCAGGCCGTCCGTGATCCGTATAGACCTTCAGGAGCTGTCCAGCGATCAGACATTCAGGGACAGGTACGTGAGGGGCAGGATGTTCGGCGAATTCCCCGTGGCGGTCTTCACCGTGCCGGACATAGGCCCGATACCCGATGGCCTGGCGCTGGGTGAAGAGGTTACGGCCAGCGTGGACGGCTCTCTTGAGATACACGGGGGCTCGTTCCCGTTCAGTTTCGAAATCCAGGCGCGGGATGACGGCGATGAGTTGTTCATCCTGGGTCGCGCCACCTTTACGTGGGACCAGCTGGAGATCCCCAGACCCACCGCTCAGTCCGTGGTGAGCATTGAGGACGAGGTGCGCGTGGAGATACTGCTGGCGGTGGCACCCTCGTAGGGAAGTAGCGGATGAGCCTGCGGGCGCGTCCCGCGGGAGTCCCGGAGTAATCGGGCAATCGTATAGAAGGAGGAAAGGGACATGAAGGCAGTCCAGATCGCGCAGGTCGGTGGACCGGAGGTCCTGAAGTATACGGACGTTCCGGACCCAAGCCCGGGAGAGGGGCAGGCCCTGATAGAGATAAAGGCTTCGGGCGTCAACTACATGGACGTGTACGCCCGCTCCGGCCAGAACGCCCCGTCTCTCCCGGCCATCCTTGGCGGGGAAGGGGCGGGTGTGGTAACCCAGGTCGGCGAGGGCGTTTCGGAGGTGGAGGTGGGCGACCTGGTGGCGTATACAGGCGTGGGGGCGTCCTACGCGGAGAAGGTGGCGGCGCCATCCTGGCGACTGGTGAAGATGCCCGACGGCCTGGACGCCGAAGCGGGCGCGGGCGCAATGCTCCAGGGTATGACCGCGCATTACCTCTGCTACTCCACGTATCCCCTGAAGCCGGGGGATACCTGCCTTGTACACGCGGCCGCGGGAGGCGTAGGGCTGTTGTTGACACAGATGGCAAAGGCCCTGGGCGCCAGCGTGATTGGAACGGTGTCCACCGAGGAGAAGGCCACGATTGCCTACGAGGCCGGAGCTGACCACGTAATCAACTACGCAGTGGATGACTTTGAGCGGGAGGTTGACAGGATTTCAGATGGAAACGGCGTCCAGGTGGTGTACGATGCAGTGGGGCTCACCACGTTTGAGCAGAGCGTAGCCTGCCTTGCCCCGCGCGGCTGCATGGTGTTGTACGGCCAGGCCAGCGGGCCGGTCCCTCCCATGTCGCCGGCCATCCTTGGACGAAAATCGATCTTTCTGACCCGTCCCTCGTTGGGGGCTTACACGGCTACAAGGGAGGAGCTGCTCCAACGAGCGAATGACGTGCTTGGATGGGTCAAATCGGGTAAGCTGGACCTGCGAATCCATGGCAGATTCCCGCTCAGTGACGCCGCCGACGCCCACCGGCAGCTGGAGGGTCGTCTGACCACCGGGAAGCTTATCCTGATACCGTAGCGTATATGGCCGGCCGTATGTTGAGAGGCAGAGATCAGGGGTTAAGCGAATGAGTATGGCAAAAGAGGAGATACGCGCCCGCATCCTGTCGGTTCGCGAGCGGATCGCCAGGGCTGCGGAGCGCGCCGGGCGGGATGCCGGCCAGGTCACGCTGCTGGGCGCCTGCAAGCAGGTGGACCGGGAGCGGATCCTCCAGGCTATCGACTTGGGCATTGCCCACGTGGGGGAGAACCAGGTGCAAGAGGCGGAGGCCAAGTTCAAGGGGCTGGAACGCCCTGACCGGCTGGCCGGCCTCCACTTCATTGGACATCTTCAGGCCAACAAGGCGCGCCGCGCCGTGGCCCTGTTCGACGTGATTCAGTCGGTTGACAGCGTGCGGCTGGTGTCCCGGATAGACGGCATAGCCCGCGAGCTGGACAGGCGCGTCTCAATCTATATTCAGGTGAACGTGGGCTTGCAGACTGCCAAGGAGGGCGCGAGGCCGGACGAGGTCATGGAGATCGCGGAGTACGCGGCCTCCTGCGCGCGCGTTGAGTTGGCGGGGCTGATGGCCGTCCCTCCACACTCGGAGGACCCGGAGGCGGTCAGACCGTACTTCAGGATGCTCAGGGAGCTTCGGGATAGCGTATGCCGGCTGGATAGGTATGCCGGCGCCTCCCTTGGACTCTCGATAGGTATGACCGGGGATTTTGAGGTGGCCGTTGAGGAAGGGTCGACTATGGTCAGGCTGGGTTCTGCAATCTGGGGGGCCAGGCCGGGTTGACATCTCGGCCGAGATGCCGGCCTCCACGCTCATATGGTTCACATGCTCACCACGAGCGGGAGGGGAGTGGCGCTCCAGCCAAATTTGTCAGCGCCAACATCTGTAGAGAATACCGGAAACATGGATGGGTGTGTTTATTTACAGTCTGTGGTATACTACCGCGCAGTGGCAGTGTTGTGAGTCCCAAAGCCCGGTTCGTCATAGCGTTCTCTGAGCAATACTCGGCTCCTGGATGGTGTCCTTGGCGCCCAGTGGACAGTCTTGAATTCCTTGGTATCGGTGACCAGCCTCTCGCCAACTATCATAAGAAAGGAGGTCGCTGATGGAATACCAGGACAAGACACTTACGTGCCAGGACTGCGGACAGCCGTTTACCTTCAGTGCGGATGATCAGTCATTTCACGCGATGAAGGGGTTTACCAACGAGCCCAAGCGCTGCGGCTCCTGCCGCGAGGTACGGCGCAGTGAGCGCAATGGTGGTGGATACAGCCAGGGTCCCCGTGAGGCGCACCCAGTGGTGTGCGCCGAGTGTGGTAAAAACACCACCGTGCCCTTTGTTCCGCGTGGAGACCGCCCTGTCTATTGCAGCGATTGCTTTAGCCAGAGGCGTTCGGGTTCCGCGGGTTCAAGGTTCGGTTGGTAGGAGACCATAACATAATTGGACAGAGGGGGTGCAACCACTCCCTCTGTCCAATGGACTCTAGTCCGTGTTGTGTGGTCGTTAGTCATATAAAGAGGAGATTGTATTGAGGATATATGTAGGGAATCTTGCGTACGAGACCAACGAAGGCGAGTTGCGCGGGGCTTTTGAGGCGCATGGGGAGGTCCAGGAGGTCTCTGTAGTTCGCGACCGGGAAACGAGCCGTTCCAGGGGATTCGCGTTCGTGGAGATGCCGACCAAGGCGGATGCTGAGGCCGCGATCTCAGCTCTCAACGGCAAGGAGGTGGGCGGGCGGACTCTGACTGTCAACGAGGCAAAGGCTCGCCAGGAGCGTGGCTCGGGTGGCGGTGGGTACGGCGGAGGCGGTGGTGGCGGAGGGTATGGCGGAGGCGGAGGCGGCAGAGGCTCTCGCTGGTAGCAGCGCTCGCAGCCTTTCTGGACGATATTGGACTATCGGCGCTAGCAGCCTACTTGTAGGCCGCTAGCGCTCTATAATTATGCGGGTGGTTGGCGACCCGGAGCGGATTTGAACCGCCGATCTCCGCCTTGACAGGGCGGCGTGTTGAACCATGCTACACCACCGGGCCGCTTTGAATGAACTGCGCCAACCGGCGCATCCCGTCCCACTTGGGCTATCCCCTGTGGGGCCTTCCCGTCTCAGCCCTGGAAGCAGACCGCTTCCGGCGCTAGAAACTTCAACCAACGCCGTGGAACCCCACGGTTACCAAGTCCCCCTCAACAATGACGGGGGTGGTGCGTTCTCCCCCGGTCAGACGCTCCACATCCGCCCATGCCTCCGGAGTAACGCTCAGGTCTATCTCCTTGAAGGGGATGTCGCTCTGCGACAACTCGTCCTTGGCCGCGGATGAGTAGCCGCAGTCCGGATGGGTATATATTACAAGCGTATCGTCCAAGGGAGTCACCCCGCTGCGAGATTCCTGGCTGTTGCTTCCATTCTAACCCACCCCGTTGCATTTTGCAAAGGTAAATGGTCGACAGGACGCGAGCTTCCGTCCTCAGACGCTGCGCTCTATGTGGCTATCCTTGCTATGGCTACGATGAGCGCCAGAAGGAGCAGCGCGGCGAAGACCCACCACGGAATGCCTCGCGCGGCTCTGGGGCGCGCCCTCTGCAAGGCGCGTCTTCGCTTTCTCCTTGAGCTCATGACTTCTGTTCTCCAAAGCGACTCAGGGCATGATACCCGGACGGGCTTGCGCTTACAACTGCCGGCGGCGAAGCGTACGCTCCAAGACGCCGGACCGGTTCCAGCGCCGCCGGCTCAATACTAATGTCATACCAAAGGAGGCCTTGCCCGAGATCTCCTGACCCGTGCGCATGATTGCAACGGTGTGTGAATGGTGATAAAGTAGTTTAGTTTTAGTCAGTCTTGGCACTATTCTATATTTAAGGTTAGGAAATGCGAATAAAGAAGTTATACATAGGTCTTGTCATCTTGGCGCTTTTCGTGCTGGTGGGTTGTAATTCTCCCGCTCCTACGCCTGTGCCGACGGCCACCCCAATGCCGACGGCTACCCCTGAACCCACGGCTATCCCCACCCCTGAGCCGACGGCCACCCCTGAGCCGACAGCCACTCCTGAGCCGACGGCTACACCTGAACCGACGGCTACACCCACCCCTGAGCCGACAGCCACTCCTGAGCCGACGGCTACACCTGAACCGACGGCTACACCCACCCCTGAGCCGACGGCTACACCCGCCGCGACCCCTACTCCCACACCCAGGCCGCTTCCGCCGGGCGAACTCCCCGGGCTGCCCAACCAGTTTTTCGGCAGTGTAACCGTAGGCGGCCAGCCCGCCCCGGCCGGGCTTACGATAGAGGTAAGGGTAGAGTGGTGGCGTTCGCTAATCCTCACGAAGAGCAACGGGAGCTACACAGCTATTGTGACTCCCAACGATAAGGCGTTGCAAGGAATGACCATTACCTTCCACATCGGCGATAACCAGGCAGCGGAGACGGCTATGTACGATGGGAGGAACTTTGTTCTCCAGCCCCTGAATCTCACCTTCCCATAGTCCCTTCCGGCCTGCCACCAAGGCGCGATTAAGAGGCCACGCTCCAAGAGCGTGGCCTCTTTTTACCAGGCTCAAGCTGCGCTTCACTCCGCAGCCCTTACAAGGCTGCTCACACGCTCGCGTGCGCTTCGACACACTCATCCCCTTTCCGTTCACCCGGATCCTGTCGAAGGGCGTGAGCGGAACAAGGAAGGGCGCCCACTGCGACACCCGCCTATTGCCAATAGCAGAGCTACCGTTCTAATATCCTGGCATAGCTGATACAGGAGGCGAATCAATCATGGCGTTGACAATCACGGAAGCATCGAAGCTCTCTAACGACATCCTGCTGACGGGGGTCATAGAGACCATCGTGAACGAGAGTCCAATCTTGCAGTCGCTCCCGTTCATAGAGATAGTCGGCAACGGCCTCACCTACAACCAGGAGAAGACCGCGCCAACGGCCTCCTTCTACGAGGTGGGGGACACCTGGGTGGAGTCCACGCCCACCTTTACCCAGCGGACGGCCACCCTGAAGATACTGGGAGGCGATGCGGACGTGGACAACTTCCTGAAGGCCACCCGCTCCAACCTCCAGGACCTGGAGGCGTCGGTGGTGCAGCTCAAGGCCAAGGCAGTGCAGCAGAAGTTCGATGACAGCTTCGTCAACGGCGACACGGACAGCGACGCCAAGTCATTCGACGGGATCGAAAAGCTGACCGCGGAGGGCCAGACGGTGTCGATGGGCGCCAACGGAGCCACCCTCACACTGGAAAAGCTGGACGAGGTCATCGACAAGGTGAAGGCCGGCAAACCCCACGCGCTTCTGATGAGCCGCCGCAGCCGTCGCAAGCTGACCGCGCTGTCCAGGACCACAGGCAGCGGCCTACTTGAAACGGACCGCAACCAGTTCGGTCAGATGGTCCAGTACTACGACGGAATCCCCATTGGAGTGAACGACTGGGTCTCGGACGCGCAGACGGTCGGCACAAGCAGCGACTGCTCCACCATCTACGCCTTGCAGTACGGCGAGGGCGCGATTGCCGGGCTGACCGGCCCAGGAGGTCTGCAGGTGGAGCGTGTGGGATCCCTTGAGGTGAAGGACGCCACCAGGACGCGTGTGAAGTGGTACGTCTCCGTCGCCGTATTCAACTCCCTGAAGCTGGCCAAGCTCGCCGGCGTAAGGGACTAGCAGAGGAGGACGAAAATGGACTTGTCCCAGATGAGGACCCGCGTCCGGCAGGACCTCCATGACCAGGACGCAGCGAACTACCGGTGGACCGACGCCGAGTTGGACCGCCACATTGAGCACGGGGCGCGGGAGTTGAGCCTGGCCGCGCCCCAGGAGGCCAGGGCCGCGCTCACCACTACGGCCAACAGCCGTGAGGTGTCGGTCGCCTCTCTCACGGACGTGGTGTCCATAGAGGCGGTGGAGTATCCCGCCGACAGGTTCCCTCCGGTCTACGCTCCCTTTACCCTCTGGGGCGGCGCTCTCACACTGCTGTTGGAGAACGTCCCGAACGGGGGCGAAAAGTTGAACGTCTACTACGGCAAGCTGCACACGCTGGACGCCACAGGCTCCACCGTTCCATCCTCCCTGGAGGAGCTGGTGGCTATGGGAGCGGAGGGGTACGCGGCGATGGAGTGGGCCAGCTTCGCCACCAACCGCGTCAACGTCGGTGGAACGGAGGTGTGGCGCCACTACCAGACCTGGGGCAGAGAGAGGCTGGACTCCTTTCTCAAGGGGCTTGCCAACCATCGCAGCCGGTTGAGGACGCGGCATCTTTACATCGCGCCACAGCCCAGCTACGGCCCGGCTACCGGCGGGAGCCGGTAGCCGGAGGAGCGCAGTAGCCTATGAGAACCCTGACGTCAACCCTGCTTGCCGCGCAGCGGGAAGCGACCGGAGCGCCGCACGTTGAAGTGGAGGCGCTGGACAACCTCGCGGGAGCGCCTCGCCCCACTCTCACGCGGTTGTATACCGGCAGCGAGCAGGACTTCTACCACGATGCCACCTGTCCCGGGGACGGGTCGCTGGTCAGGGCCAGGGTGACCAGCCCAAGCGGCGGCCTCTATGTTCAGAGGGTGGTCAACCCGGGCACAAACAGCGACTTCTCTTCCTGGACATATCTTCACGGCGTTTCCAACGCTTCCGGCATCTCCCTGGTGAGCCGTGGAGCCAATGTATACCTCTTCTACGTCAACTCCTCGCGCAGAAACCTGTTCGTCAAGGAAAGTACCGACTACGGCGCCACGTGGAATACCACCAGCCACGTCCTGTACCCGGACTTGACCGGCATAAGGTGGCTTGCAGCCGCCATAAGCGATCAGAACGTCCTGTTCCTGTTCTACGCCTCTATCTACCATGTGGTGTACGGCTCCAGGAAGGATCCCTCCCCCGGGAGCTCCTGGCTCACCCCTTCTCCATGGCCCCATAGTCCGGCGTCGATCACGGGGATGAGCAGCGTGTACGACAAGGGCTGGCATCTGATCCTTACCGGAACGGAGTCCACCACCAACGACGCCAAGGTGTGGACGTGCGTCTACGGTGAAGACGGAGACCAGCCCTACGCCACGTGGTCTGCGCTGTGCGAGGTGAACGCCGCCAAGGCTGACTCCAGGACCACCTTCCACTTTCCCTCCATAGCCAAAACAGACGTCTTCCGAGCGTTTTGCGTGGAGAAGTCCACCGGCTCCCCTCCCTTCCAGCGGCCTGTGCGCTTCCACACCCTGCCTGGCTCCGGCATAGCCGACAACCTGTGGCGAGAGCCGGTACCCTTCGACTACTCCTCCGCCTACGGCGTGTCCCTGGCCACTACCGAAGACGACCTCTGGGTGTCCAGCCCCGTCGGAGTATGGCGCGGCCCCCTCACAAACACGGGCCTGGATCTGACCGGCGATGTCCTGGACCTCGCGCTGGACGAGTGCCCTGAAGGCGGGACCGCTGTCCTGACGCTGCGTAACGACGACGGCCGCTATAACAGCATAGGCTCCGGGGCGTACGCCTCTCTCCGCAAGGGGTCGGAGGTGCGCGTCTCCCCCGGCTACGTAACCTCGGCCGGGTGGGAGGTCTCGCCTGGGCCGACATACTGGATAGAGGCGTGGGAGTACCGGTCGTCGGCCGGCGAGTCCTATCTGGTCGTCTTTGCTCACAACGCATGGCGGCTGCTGGAGACGTGGGGAGCCACGCGGCAGTACACCTGGGACAAGGGGACGAGCAGCGTGGCCGACATCATGGAGTTCATCCTCGCAAGAGTGGGACTGAGGTTCGATGCCACCCAGGCCGGCAGCGACGCCACGACCCTTAGACCCGCCTTCACAATACATCCGGGCGAGAGCGGGGCCGACGCGGTGAGAAGGCTGCTGGACAGGCTGCCGGACGCCCTGATGTTCAGGGGCAGCCAGGGCCACCTGATACACCTTCAGCCGTCAGACGCCGGGGACTACAGCTACGGGGCTGGGCATCCTGTCCTTCAGGGCAGATACGCCTCCAGGGCGCAGGCCCACAACAGGGTACAGGCGTTCGGCAGCGCGCACATGGCCGAGGCGTTTGCGTGGACGGAGGTGGGCGATCTCTCGGACCGCCTGCTTCAGATCCACGATCTGAACCTGGACACCGCGCAGAAAGCCCTGGACAGGGCCAGCGCCGCGCTCCGGGAGCAGCTGCTGGGCGCTCTGGACGGGGAGATTGTAGTCCCGCCCAACCTGGGCCAGGAGATGTACGACGTTATAGAGATAACCGACGACCGCGCCAGCCTCTCAGCCGACAAACGACGCGTGCTTGGGTTGCGCCTCCACTACTCGCGAGGCCCCAAGCCTGAATACCGGCATACCATCTTCTTGGGTGGCGTGTAGGACCGGGTCTGAGGAGAAATGCAAGTGGAGATAAGACAGGGTTCTCTTAAGAGTTTCGACTCTGTTGGCTATACCGCCACCGTGCAGATGGCAGGGAGCCAGGCTGCCTGGCTCCACGGCGTGCCGGTGGCCCGCAACATACCCTCCGCCCAGATGACGGTTGGCCGCAGGTGCGCGGTCATCCTCTTCGATTCCACCAATCCCCAGGACGCGGTGGTCGCCGCCGTGTGGGGCTAGGCGGCCGCGGCGCCGTTTGAGCCGGCGTGCGGCGGAGGTTGACATCACCCTGGCAAGTTGCTACTCTCGGAGCAACACTTCAAGGGTCGTTCCCGGGAGGATTGAGCATATGACAACCGCAGATATTCTTCAGAGAGCCCGTCTGGACGGCAGAACTATGCTCAATGAGGTGGAATCCAAGGAACTGATAGGCGGCTGCGGCATACCGGTTGTGGAGACTCGTCTGGCAACGTCCGTGGATGAGGCCGTTGAAGCCGTCCAGGAGATGGGGTTGCCCGCAGTCCTCAAGATAGTCTCGCCGGATGTGGTTCACAAGAGCGACGTGGGTGGCGTGAAGGTAGGACTGGAGAGCCTGGACCAGGTGAGGTCGGCCTACGACTCAATCATGTCATCCGTCCGGGCGGCCGCGCCGTCGGCGTCCATCATGGGCGTATCGGCGCAGAGGATGGCGGAGCCGGGCGTGGAGGTGATCATAGGAGCCACCAAGGACCCCCAGTTTGGGCACGTCATTGTATTTGGACTGGGCGGCATCCTGGTGGAGATGCTCCGGGACGTGTCCATGCGCCTGGTGCCCCTGGACGCCAGGGATGCCCGCGTGATGATAAGGGAGATCAAGGGCTTGCCTCTTCTCCAGGGCTACCGCCAGTATCCTCCCTGCGACCTGGACAGCCTGGAGGAGGCTATTCTGGCTCTGTCGGGGTTTCTGGAGGAGCATCCGGACATAAAGGAACTGGACCTCAACCCTGTGCTGTGCTATCCACAGGGGCTTCTAGCCGTTGACGCGCGCGTGATTCTGGAGGAGCCAAGCCCTGCGTAGTAGCCCTGTGTCGGAGGGATCATGGGCCTGGAGCTAGACTACATCTTTCATCCCCGTTCCATTGCTGTCGCAGGGGCGTCCGAGTCCCCGGACAAGTTTGGACACACCTACTTCAAGAACGTGCTGGAGCACTTCTCCGGAGAGGTGTACCCCATAAACGCCAGGGCAACCGAGATCCTGGGAGTCCCTACCCATCGATCCGTCCGCGATGTCCCCGGCGACGTGGACTACGTTGTCTCGGCGGTTCCCAACCGGGCCGCCCTTGAGCTGGTGGACGACTGTATCAGCAAGGGGGTAAAGGCGCTTCACTTCTTCACGGCCCGTTTCAGCGAGACCGGCTCGGAGGAAGGGGCTCAAATGGAGCGGGACATGCTCGCCAAGGCAAGGGCGGCGGGTATGCGCATCCTTGGGCCCAACTGCATGGGCATCTACTACCCCAAGGAGGGGATAGCGTGGGGGAGAGACTTCCCGTGGGAGCACGGCAGCGTGGGGATCATATCCCAGAGCGGAGGCAATGCCGGGGAGATGATTTCCGTGGGAGCCGTCCGGGGCCTCCGCTACAGCAAGGTGATCAGCTACGGCAACGCCCTGGACCTGAACGAAGCCGACTTGGTGGAGTACCTGGCAGACGACCCTGAGACGGAGATCATCGGCGGGTACATCGAGGGCGTGAAGGACGGGCCTCGCTTTGCCAGGGCATTGGGCTACGCATCCCGCCGGAAGCCGGTGGTACTGCTGAAGGGTGGCAGGACGCAGGCCGGCAACAACATGGCATCGTCCCACACCGGCGCGCTGGCCGGCGCGCATGAAGTGTGGGATGCTATGTGCCGCCAGATGGGGGTCGTCAACGCGTTCAGCATGGAGGAGCTCCTGGACGCTCTAGTCGCCTTCACGCGTATGCCTCCGGCTACGGGATCCAACCTTGTGGTGGGCGGCGGCACAGGTGGGAAGGGTGTGATGTCGGCGGACGAGTGCGAGGAGGAAGGGCTTCACCTGCTGCCCATACCGGCAGACGTGCGCGAGGAGCTGGTTGATAAAGACCCCTTCTTTGGGGCGTGGGTCACCAATCCCGTGGACGGCTCCATTATGGGAGGAAGCAAGCTGACGCCCCATGAGGTGATAACCCTCATAGCCAAAGACCCCGGCTACCATGCCGTTATAAATGGGATCAGCCCCAGCGTCCCACCCAGCGGACGCCGCTCTCGAAGGCCGACCAGGTCCACCCGTATGCTGGAGCACACCGCGGCCATAGCCGACGATTGGGGCAAGCCCGTGGCCCTGGTGATAGCCGACCTCATTCCGGACAACGACCGCCTGCTGAAGGCCACGGTGGAGCTTCACCGTCAATGTGTGAAGGACGGGTTCGCCGTGTTTCCCACCATAAGCCGCGCTGCCAGGGCCATAAAGCGCTTGGTAGACTACTATCGTTGGCGGGAAGAAGCGGACTAGGGTAAGAGCCCCCGCCCCCGGCGCTATGCGGACGGCGTGGCGGTCTATTCCCAACTCGCGCCCTGTGCTATGCTAATATGGACATGCCTATGAACAGCAGTGAAGTAGGATACTGGGTAGCGTTTAATCGAATACCCACCATTGGCAGGGCCAGATTTGCCATACTGGAGGGCTATTTCGGCTCTCTTGAGCGCGCTTGGCAAGCCTCTGCGGCCGACCTGACGGCCGCCGGCCTTGACCAGCGCTCCGTGAGGTCGGTCGTCTCTCGTCGTCCGTCCATATCTCCGGAGGCGGAGATGGAGCGGGTGGACCGCCTGGGGATAGACGTCCTGACCATTAGAGACTCCGGCTACCCGCGCCTGCTCAGGGAGGTGTACGAGTACCCGCCGGTGCTGTACGTGAAGGGCCGGATTCTGCCGGAGGACGAGCGCTCCGTGACGGTGGTGGGCACCCGCAAGACCACGGCATATGGCCGGGAGGTGGCGCATCAAATCTCCTGGGACCTGGCTAAGAACGGCGTCACCATTGTGAGCGGCCTGGCCAGGGGGATAGACGCCGTAGCTCACCGCGCCGCGCTGGACGCCGGAGGACGCACCATTGCGGTCATGGCCAACGGACTGGATACGGTCTATCCGCCGGAGTACGCCAACATGGCCCAGGAGATCGCCGGCAACGGGGCGCTTATGAGCGAGCATCCGCCGGGCATCCGTCCGGAGGCCAAGAACTTTCCTCGCAGGAACCGCATCCTGAGCGGCCTGACTCCGGGCACCCTGGTTGTTGAGGCGGGCGAAGGCAGCGGCGCTCTGTGGACTGTGCGGCACGCGGTGGACCAGAACAGGGAGGTCATGGCCGTTCCGGGGAGCATCCTCTCCCCAGTCAGCCGGGAGTCCAACCGTCTCATACAGGACGGGGCCAAGATGGTGCTGGACTACACGGACGTTCTGGAAGAGCTTAACTTTTCGGCGCTGGGACAGCAGATGGAGCTTCGCCCGTTGCTTCCCGAGGATGCCGGCGAGGCGCAGCTTCTGACCTGGATCACCTATGAGCCGGCGCACATCGATAGTATACAGAGGGCCTCCGGCCTGCCCGTTGCCGCGGTCAGCAGCTCGCTGACCATGATGGAGCTGAAAGGGCTGGTGAAACAGGTGGGTGGCATGAACTACATAAGGACGCGGGAGGCCTCGGCTGAGTATCAGGCTTCCCCACGGTGATTACGAATGGCTAAGAATCTGGTTATAGTGGAGTCTCCGGCCAAAGCCAGGACCGTGGGCCGGTATCTGGGCAAGGACTACGCGGTGGTGGCCTCCCTGGGCCACGTCCGCGACCTGCCGCAGAAGGAGCTGGGGGTGGACGTGGAGAAGGGCTTTGAACCCATCTACGAGACGCTCAAGGACAAGCAGAAGGTGGTGAGCGAGATCCGCCGCAACTCCAAGGATGCCACCACTGTGTACCTGGCCACAGACCCGGACAGGGAAGGGGAGGCCATAGCCTGGCACCTGGTGCACTCGGCTGGGCTGGGTCGCAAAACCCTCAAACGGGTGGTGTTCCACGAGATAACGGAGAGCGCTATCAACGAGGCCTTTCAGCATCCGCGGGACATAGACGAGAATCTGGTGAACGCTCAGCAGGCCCGGCGAATCCTGGACCGGCTGGTGGGGTATAAGCTTAGCCCCGTCCTGTGGCAGAAAGTTGTACACCACTACGCCAGGACCAAATCCCTCTCAGCAGGCCGGGTTCAGTCCGTGGCCCTGCGGCTGGTTGCGGACAGGGAGAAGGCGATCCAGGCATTTGTGCCCAAGGAGTATTGGACTATCCAGGCGGAGTTGAAGAAGGCCGGCGAGCCGAGAGGCAGCTTCAAGGCAGACTTCCACTCTGCAAAGGGGGACAAGCGCAAGCTGGACATCCACGTTGAGACAGAGGCGTTGGGGCTTGTGGGTGACCTGAAGGGCGCAGCGTACAAGGTGGCCCGCGCCAGGAAGCGCCAGATCAGGCAGCGCCCGGCAGCCCCCTTCATCACCAGCTCCCTTCAGCAAGAGGCGTGGCGCAAGCTCCGTTTCCCGGCCAGGAAGACCATGCAACTGGCCCAACAGCTCTACGAAGGGCTTCCCATAGGCGACGAGGGCGAAGTCGGCTTGATAACCTACATGAGGACGGACTCCACAAACGTAGCCTCCCAGGCCCTTCAGGAGACCATTGCCTACGTCCGCCGCAGGTTCGGCGACGAGTATGCCCCCAAGTCGCCCAGGGTGTATACCAGCAAGAGCAAGGGAGCGCAGGAAGCCCACGAAGCCGTGCGGCCCACCTCGACGCTTCGCGACCCGGAGAGGCTTGCGCCCTATCTGTCCAGGGACCAGCGCAGGCTGTACGAACTCATATGGAAGCGCATGACGGCCAGCCAGATGGCCGACGCCCTCCTGGACTCAACGACATTGGACATAGAGGCCGCCGCCGTCTCCGGACGCGCATACCTGTTCAGGGCCAGCGGCAGCGTGCTCAAGTTTCCCGGGTTCCGCGCGCTGTACATTGAGGACCGGGACGACTCCGCAGCGGACGGGGAACAGGCCACTCTGCCCGAACTCAAGGAAGAGGACGCCCTGGATTGCCTTGGCGTAACGCCTGAACAGCGCTTCACCAAGCCCCCACCCAGATATACGGACGCCTCGCTCATAAAGACGCTGGAGGAGGAGGGCATAGGCCGGCCCAGCACCTATGCTCCCACCATTTCCACCATACAGGATAGAGAGTACGTCTCCAAGACCGGCGGCAGCTTCAAGGTCACTCCCCTGGGGTCCGCGGTGTGCGACCTGCTGAACCAGAACTTCCCGGACATTATGGACAAGAGCTTCACCGCCCATATGGAGGAGGAGCTGGACGACATAGCCAGGGGTGAGCGGGAGTGGGCGCCCGTTCTGGGGGAGTTCTACGGAGGGTTCAGCAAGTCCATAGACGAGGCTCTCACCGTGCCCAAGGTGAAGGTCCCGGATGAGCTGACGGGGGAGCTCTGCGAGGATTGCGGTAAGGAGATGGCGGTCAAGATGGGGCGGTTTGGGCGGTTCCTGTCATGCACCGGCTTCCCGGAGTGCAAGAAAAGCAAGCCCTATCAGGTGCCGACGGGGGCCGGCTGTCCGAAATGCACGGGAGACCTGGTACAACGGCGCGGCAAAAAGCGCGGTATGGTGTTCTACGGGTGCTCCAACTACCCAAACTGCGACTTCTCAGTAAGACAGCGCCCGCTTGCCCAACCCTGTCCGGAATGCAGCGAGCTACTGGTATCCTCCGGGAGGGACCGGGCGCGCTGCACGGCCTGCGACTACAACGGGGCCATTCCGGAGCCGGAGCCTGAGGCTGAGCGGGTGGAGGTCGCGGTGTGAGCGCAGGCGCGGCGGAGGCAAGGGAGCATCTTCCGGGTTACAGGCAGCATCTCTTGGGGGAGCGCAACCTCTCTGAGCTCACGGTGCGCAACTACCTGGACGACCTGACGCCGCTGTTCCAGTCCATGGAGCTGCAGGAGGTTGATTCCCTTGCCCAGGTGGACAGGGCCTTCCTGCGGCGATACATATCGTGGCTCATGTCCAGCCGGCCCATCAAGTCGGGTGGCTCCCAGTGGAGAAATGGACACGACAGGGCCAGCGTGACGCGGCATCTCGCATCTCTCCGTTCCTTCTTCCGCTATCTTACGGCTGAGGGGGTAGTGGCGCCCGACCCGCTATGGAAGCGCGGGAGCCGCCAGTCCAGATCGCTGATACCCAAGGCTGAGAAGCCTTTGCCCAGGGTGGTGGACAAGGAGGAGATGGAGCGTCTCGTCAGCGCCCCGGACAACCCGGAGGTGGAGGGAAAGCCCAAGCAGGTGGCTATGCAGCTACGGGATAAGGCCATCCTGGAGCTTCTCTACGCCACGGGACTCCGCGTAAGCGAGCTCTCCGGGCTGGACTTGGACGACCTGGACCTTGAACGTCGTGTGCTGAGGGCCTTGGGGAAGGGCTCCAAGGAGCGGGAGGTGGTGATGGGCAGGCCGGCTCAGCAGGCGCTGGAGGCGTACATCAGGGAGGCGCGTCCTCTGCTGATGGCGTCCCGGAAGACGGACGCCCTTTTCCTCAACCGGTTTGGGGGCCGCCTTACCAAGCGTTCCGTGCAGGAGATGGTGAAGCGATACGGCCTTCTCTCCGTAGATGCCAGGGTGCATCCCCACATGCTGCGTCACAGCTTTGCCACTCACATGCTGGACGGAGGCGCAGACCTGCGCATAGTACAGGAACTGTTGGGCCACTCCTCGCCCGCTACAACGCAGATATATACGCACGTAAGCCTTGCCAACTCTCGCGGTGTATACTTGAACGCGCATCCGAGAGCGCGCGAAGACTCGGAATCACAGTAGACTCGATTCTAGGCCTTGTCCGGTAGGAGAACCAGGGCTGTGCCCTGGAGCGCTCTGTCCCCCCGTTGAGTCTCAACGTAGACGTCTAGAATCACCCTGTTCTCCCCCTCCTCCGTCTCCGTGTCGGTGACTATGCCCGTAAAGGTGAGCTGGTCGCCCGGCTGCACGTAGCGTCTAAAGTCCACGTCCAGCCGCTTCAGCTTGCCGTCCGTCCCCGCCCAGTCTTTCAGGAACTGGGCCAGTAGGGCCATAGTCATGTTGCCAGGGAGGATGACGCCGCTGAAGCCTTCCGCTCTGGCCGCCTCGTCGCTGGTGAACCGGCCTATGCCCGTTCCCCAAACCGTAGTGAAGGCGTCCAACTGCTCCCTGGTTGGCTCCTTGACCACGGAGGGAAGCTCGTCTCCCGCCTCCACGTCCTGGAAGTATGGCCCGCTCATTGCCGCAGGTCCCTGCGGACGCTGACACGGTCCACCACCACCGTCTTCTCGTCCTTTTGGTTGGTGTAGGTGGTGCGCCTCACTGTGAAGACCATTGTGCCGGTGCGGCCGGTCTTGGCATAGACGTCTTCCACGCGGGTACTGGCCGATATGGTGTCGCCCGCGCGTATGGGCGTGAAGAACTCCGCGTGCTGCCCCGCGTCGAAGCCGCTGGTGCCGAACCTCACCTTGGGGTCAAGGCCCGGCTGAACGCTCAGCATGTTATAGAAGATTGGCGGAGCTATGATGTCGCCGTGAGGGCCGGCCTTCGCGGCTTCCTCGTCCAGGTAAAGGGGGTTGGTCTCGCCCAGAGCCTTGGAATAGGCGATTATCTGTTCCCTGGACACCAGATGTGTCCCCACCTCCACGTCCACACCCAGGACGCTCCTGTCGAATTCTATGGAGTCCATTGGACTCAAGTCAGTCATGCTGTGTGCCTCCTTGTTAAGATAGCGGTTAAGATAGCGCGCAGAGGGCGTTGTATGAGGCTATGTTATTAAGGTCAAGCCCTGGTATCCTCAAGCCGGACGGCATCGAAGTCCCCCAGGTTGAGCTCCTCAAGCAGCTCCTCGATCCGGGTTATGCGTCTGTCGAAGCGGGTAATACACCTGCCAATCGTGCTCACGTAGTGGGAGTCGCTGCCGCCTACGCAGTGGAAGCCGTACTCCTGGGCCATGCGCCCGGCAAGGTCGTTCTCATCTGCGCTGCTTCCTCCGTTGAGCCTCTCTATGGTCGCGACGCCCTCCGGCTGCGCCCCGTTCTGAACGTGCTGCCAGAGGCCGATGCGCGGCCGTCCGGGGTGGGCGGCGATGGCGTATCCACCCGTGTCTCTAGCCGCTTTGAACACCTCGCGGGCGGGGAGGGCGATGTCCTTGAAGTCGAACATGTCCATAAGCTCAGCCGTTACGCCGTATACCAGGACGTGCCCCATGTCGGTCTCTATCTCCGCGCCCTTCAGCACAACGGCATCGTATCGCTCCGCAAGTGGCGCGTAGTCCACCTCCAGGTCAAATCCCCTGTGCTCCGTCAGGGCAATGCCGTCCACCCGGTATCCCTTCTTTCGCAGGACGTGGGTCCACTTCAGGTATCCCTCCACGGTCCCGCCGGCGTCGTCCGACTGCTTGGAGTGTACGTGCATGTCTATGAACACTGTTGTCGTCCTCCTGCGCCCGCTGCCGGTGCCAAGTATGCGCAGCCCGTATTATGCCTGCTTTCATGGGTGGAGGGCAAGCTCGCCGCGGGCGTGTGGCCTCAGCGTCCGCCGCTACCTGCTCCCTGGGCAGGGCCTTCTCTACCGCCCTTTCTCCCCGTTTCCGGCAGGAACTTTCCGCCCAGGAACAGGGAGAAGGCCATTGGAGACACTATGGCGAGGCCCAGGAACAGAGACCCTGTGCTCTCCTGGACGATGCCCACTAGCAGCGGCCCCATGGTCGCGCCCATGGGAAACAGGGTGCGCACCAGTCCCAGGGACACGGCCACCTCCCTGGGAGGAAGCTGCATGTCCAGGGGGACTGTTGCGAGGATGGGCGGCACCGCCATCGCGCCGATACCCGCCACCAGCAGCAGGATGGCTGCCAGCGGGACGGAGTCCACCATAATGAGGCCGTAGTAGGTGGCCGGAAGAAACAAGCCGGGGATCCATATGAAGGGCTTTCTCCGTCCGATCATCTCTGAGATAGCGCCCGCGGACATGGACCCCAGGATTGCTCCCACCGGGAACGCCGCCATGAGCAAGCCTACGGCGGGCAGAGAGATGCCCAGGTGGTCGATGGCATAGGTTGGATAGAAGGTCATAAAGGAGGCGAAGGCCACTGCCGCCCCCACCTGGCAACCTGCTACAACCCACAGGACTTTGTGCCGCCTCAGGACTCCGGCGGGGTTGCCTACCTGGGGGGCGGGCCCGCCCTCTGCCTGGGTGCGCCGCCGCTCCCGGCCAACAAACAGCCATATCAGAGAGAAGAGCGTCAGGGCTACTGCTACTGCTACGTGGACTGGCCTCCAGCCTCCCATCAGGAGCACCAGGGATGGAGTAGCGGCGATTGCCACCATTTGGCCTATGGAGCGGTTGCTGAAGTCCAGGCTGTTGATTACGGCGTACAGCCGGGGGCGAAACCACTGCTGTATGAAGATGATCTGCATCTGTATACGGCAGACGGCCAGCAGCACAAAGGAGAACCTGGCAAGCAGGAGGACCTCTACGTTGGGAGCCACGGCGTGGAGCAGGGCGGCGCCTGCCATACCCAAAGCGCTCACCAGCGTAACCAGCTTTGGGTTGTACTTGGTGAGCCATATGCTGGCCGGCAGGGCCATGACGCCGAAACCCAGGAAGCCCGCAGACCCCATGAGCCCGGCTTGCAGGGGCGTCATTCCCAGGTCGTCCTTCCATACGGGTATGAGGACGCCTATGGACATGAACAGGAATACGTTGGCAAGGTCCATGCCCCAGAGATTGCCCATTACCGCCCAGGCATAGATCGGCTGACGCTCGGAGACGGAAGAAGCCGGGGGGCGCGCAGCCTGGGATGGGCCTTCTTGGTGTCCCTGGGAGCTCAAGGATGTCTACTCAAGGTCTTCACTATTACGATCCGGGAGAGTTCGCCGCCTGCTTGCAAACGCGACAGAGGACTCTTGGCTAGCGTCTGGCGCCTGGAGAGCGGCTCTGAGAGGACGAATCACAACCTCCATGATACAACTACAGCCTTGGTTTAGCTAGTGGGAAGCGGCTGGACGGGGCGGCTACGGTGAGTTAGGCTGATAGCGCGTCGGGTGGCCGCGACGCGGGGCGGAAAAGCGGCCTGCCGGGAGGTGTCTAGCTCATGGAAGACATTGGCGGTCGGGAGATAGACGTCCAGGTCAAGCATGGTCGTATGCGCTGCACGGTCCAGGGAGAGGGCGATCCCATAGTGCTTCTGCACGGAGCCTTGGGCACCGGAGAGGCCCACTTCCGTGGGCAGATAGACGAGTTCGCCCGGCGTTATCGGGTGATAGCCCCCGATTTCCTGGGCTACGGAAAATCTGGGCGCAGGGACTCCTTTGACGCGGACTTCCATAGGCGAGACGCGGAGGACGTGGCCGCCCTGGTGGAGCGCCTGGGGTTGCCCGGTATCCACCTCTGCGGCTTCAGCGATGGCGCTATCGTGGCTATGATGGTGGCCGGCGCGTACGGGGAACTGGTCCGCTCCCTGGTGTTGATAGGCGGACAGGCCGTGTTCGATGAGGAGAGTATGGAGACCGTCCGGCAATGGACGTACCCGGATCGGCTGCCGGCGGGGTTTCAGGATGCCCTGGCTCGCAGCCACGGCGACCCATACTGGCGGCAGATGGTGACCGACTACGTTAACGCCGCAGAGCGCCTCTACGCCAGGGGTGGAGAGGTGGCGAGCCACTTACTGCCCGGCATATCTTGTCCCACCCTTGTGATCCAGGGAGAAGACGACCCCTGGGTCAGGCCGATACATGCTGAAACGCTACGGGACTCCATTCCGGGCTCTGTGCTGGAGCTGTTCCCTGGCGCAGGCCACGAGGTGCAACGCGACAGGCCGGAGGAGTTTAACGCTCGTGTGCTGAGGTTCCTGTCCTCAGTGGAAGAGACCTCCGCGTAACCGGCGTCACAACGCGTCATGCCCGCGCACGCGGGCATCCAGAGGGGGGAGGGGAGGCGTGGCGCGCCGGGGCCCCGCTCATAGCTTGCCCCGTACTCGATACTCGCAACGCTCCGCGCTCAGCCCTGCGGGCCAATGCCAAGGCGCCCCAACTCCTCCTGAATGGCATCCAGCAGCCCGTCCGCCGATGAGTGCGACAGTCCAAAAGGCTTTGCCCTAGTGGCGGGCATGGTCATGTACTGCCACAGAGCCCTCCATACACGATCGCGGCCTTCCTGGTTCCTTGCGGAAAGCAGGGCTGGGAGGTACTGCCCCAGAAAGCGGTACACAAGCTGCTCGCAGGCGGCTGGGTCGTCCTCAAGCTCCTCGGCCTTGCCCATGAGCAGCGCCTCCCATTGAGCGTTGTCGAACAGGTCTGGCCGGTCCAATCTAGCGTCCTCCTTGGGAGGTAAAGGCCGGCGACGGGCCGGAGAGGCCCCGCGTGATTGTCAATTTGGGCTGCATAGCGGATAATGGTAACCGGAGTTGACGAGCGGACCGTTTCACTGGAAGTGGACGGCGCGCCTGAGATAGGAGGGCATAAGGCCAATGAGTGACCATGACAGAGAGATTGCGACGCTGGCAGGTGGATGTTTCTGGTGCCTGGAGGCGGTCTACGAGCAGCTTCAAGGGGTTGAAAAGGTGGAGTCCGGGTATATAGGCGGGCATGTGCCGTCTCCCTCTTACGAGCAGGTCTGCGGAGGTCGCACGGGACACGCAGAGGCTGTGCAGATTACGTTTGACCCCAATGTCACCTCATATCGCGAGTTGTTGGAGATATTCTTTACCATACATGACCCAACCACGCTGAACCGCCAGGGGCCGGACGTTGGCCCCCAGTACAGGTCGGCCGTATTCATTCACACCCCGGAGCAGCAGGCCACAGCCGAGGAGGTGATGGCGGAGTTGGAGAAGGCCCACCTATGGGAGCGCCCCTTTGTCACTGAGATAGCCCCTGCCACTGTGTTCTTTGTGGCAGAGGAGTACCATCAGGAGTACTACCGGAACAACGCGTATCAGCCCTACTGCCAGGTGATAATCGCCCCCAAAGTCGCCAAGTTCCGGAAGGAGCGCATGGACAGGCTGAAGCCGGAGGCGTCGTCGGCCATATACTACTGATGCGAGCGCCGGCATCCATCACCGCCGCTGCTGGGGCGACCACGCCTGACCGGGCTGCGTGGGGTGTCGATACATGTGGCCAGAGTTTACCTCCGGGAA
The DNA here is from genome assembly GCA_965263185.1 of Dehalococcoidia bacterium. GTDB lineage: Bacteria > Chloroflexota > Dehalococcoidia > Lucifugimonadales > UBA2985 > JAPPHY01. Next base: position 1,423,805 of record OZ253588.1, read on the forward strand.
CTGTACGCTCTCCGCTTCGGCAATGCCCTCCCTGTACGCCCGTATGAGCTCATCCTCGGCCTCGTAGGCAAAGGGGTCACCCAGTTGCTGCTCAATCTCCCCGCCGGGCTCCGGCCGGTTTTCCAGGAGCCACTCCGTGGAGCGGGTCAGGGCATCGGCCACAGACACCACGTCCCGGTATCCCAACTCTCTACGTATCTTGCCGATGTCCATCTCAGACCCGCTGCCGGCCTGAGCGCTGCCCCCTCGATACACCCTGTTGGCTAGGGCAGGCGGCATTTCTACCAGCTCCCACTCGTGGTTCATCAGCTTTGCGATGAACCGGGCTATCTGGCTCTGCGAGTGCTGGGCCTCCTCGCCCACGTTGTATATCTGGCCCGCGGACTCTGAGGGCTTGTCCACGCCCAACAGGACTGCGTGGGCGGCGTTCTGACCGGAGGCGCGGCGACCGGTACTCCTACCGACAATGAAATGCTTGCGGGAGTCCAGAGCCCTCCTGATTATGCTCCACTCCGGGTTCGCGGGAGCGCCCGGGCCGTAGATTCCGGGGTAGCGGAAGATGGTCGCATTGTAGGCGCTGTCCCTGTGGCCCTGCAGAACGGTTTGCTCTGTGACCCATATCATGTAGGGAAGCCTTGGGCCGTTGGGGTCTTCGGTAAAGGGGCTGTCCTCCGGCATAGCTGCCGGAGCTCCCAGGGGGCCCCAGCGCGGGTCGTTTCTTGGCGCGTAGAGCATCCCGCCGCTCACCGTGATGAGTCGCTGGGTCTTGCCCTTCAGCGCCTCGGCAATCAGGCGTATTCTCCCGTAGGTGGCAATGGCCAGGTCAAAGCTGCGCCCCTCCAGGCTCCCCTCAAGGGTCTCGGCGAAGTGGGGGTCGGTATGGATGTGCTCGACGGGCTGGATGAACTCGGCTTCGTGCTGTCCGCCGTGCAGCACGGCCACTTCGTACCCTCTTTCGATAAGGCCGTTGACTATGTGCGGACCGGATGGCCCGGTCCCGCCGATTACAAGGGCGTTCATGGGGTACCTCCTAGTGTGTGGCTCTGAGTCCGTATCGGTCTAAAACGTATGCTAAGCCATGCTCCATCGGTGGTCAATGGGCTTGTGGGTGTTCTGCGAAAACCTCAGGCGCCCATTGGAGCGCTATCTTTGGTAGACAGGTCTCGCTGTCCTCCTTATTACCGCTCTCCTGTGGTCAACGCCACTCTTTGACGGACCGGCGTTCTCGCTGAACGGCTGCCCGTGACCGGAGCCATTGCACATTGCAGAACGAGTGGCGGGGATTGACGCGCTTCTATAATACCAATACCATAAGAGCCAACTTTAGCTGCCTTAAAGTTATGGCCCGGCCGGAATGGCCGCGACTTATGAGCGACTCTGGGAGGATCGGTAAATGATATTGAAAGCGGGATCCAGGTATTTTGCGCTTGCGGCTATGGCGCTGGCTATGGCTATCGTCGCCGGCTGTGGAGGTGGTGGCGGGGATACTACGGAGGCGCCCAGCTTGGCGCAGGGACGCTGGGGACACTCTGCCACCTTGCTTGAGGACGGCCGCTTGCTGGTGGTGGGCGGCCAGGAGTCCCCCTCTCGCAAGCTCACTTCCACCGAGATATTCGACCCCGGCCCGAGTGCGTGGTCCTCTGGGGGCGACATGGCCGAGCCCAGGGGATCCGGTCACAGGGCCACCCTGCTCGCGGATGGCCGTGTGCTGGTGACGGGAGATAGCGAGGAGGCCACGACGGAGGTGTACGACCCCTCTACTGGGCAGTGGTCTTCCGCGGGTGTTATGCTGGTAGCGCGAAGCGAGGCTTCCGCCACGCTGCTTAATGACGGCAGGGTGCTGATTGCCGGGGGTGTGGATGCCACCAAGGCGGGCAGGCAGGAACTCAATACGGCAGAGTTGTACAATCCGTCTACCGGAGAGCGGACTGAGGCCGCCAGCATGGCGGAGGTGAACTCAAACCATCTGGCCGTGCTGATGGACGATGGCAATGTGATGGTGGTGGGACAGGTACTGACGGAGATATACGACCCCTCAACCGACACCTGGTCATCTGCCGGAGACCCTGTCAGGGAACGCGTTGCCGGGGGGACGGTGACGCTGCTAGAGAACGGAAATATCCTGGTGACCGGCGGGGAGTTTCAACGAGGTCGAGGAGCAGGCGTTACCAGAGCGCCCATCAGGAACGCGGAGATATACGATGTGTCCCAAGGGACATGGCAAGCGGCCGAGGCCATGAATGAGACGCGCGCGTACCATTCGGCCATCGCGCTTGGGGATGGCAACGTGCTGATCATAGACAGCATTGAGATGGAGTTGTACGATCCGGGCGCAAACACCTGGACGTCGGTCGGCAATTTGATGTCGGAGCGGGACAGGCTGCACACGGCCACCCTGCTCTCGGACGGTAGAGTCCTGGTTGTCGGCGGCAGGGAGGAGACCGAAGGCAGGGTCCGGGGCATCTCTCCTGTGGAGATATACGACACGGCCAACCTCAATGAATAGAGTGAGGCTGAATGACAGACTTGGACGCGCCTTTCCGCCCGCGTGGCTTCCGAGTGAAGTGGCCGCGGCGTCAAGGAGGGGCTTGGGGCTGAAGGCCAGGCGGACGTGAGAGGCGCCATAGACCCCCCTTTACAAAACAGCTATAATGCGCAATTGAGAATATCCACTTAAGAAGGTAAGCGAAAGGGCCATTGGGCATCGCCTGGAGGGTTTAGATGATAGGAAGAGCAACGGCTCGGTATTTCATTGGAGTGTCGATCATGCTGGCAGCGGCCTTGGCTGTCGGCTGCGGCGGCAGCGAGGAGCCTAGCGCGCCCGGCTTGGCGCAGGGGCGTTGGGGGCACACGGCAACCTTGCTTGAGGACGGCCGCGTGCTGGTAGTGGGCGGCCAGGAAACCCCCTCTCGCAAGCTTGACACTGTGGAGATATTCGATCCCGTCACGGAGACTTGGTCAGCCGCCGCCAGTATGGCGCAGAAGCGCAGCTCAGGGCACAGGGCCACGCTGCTGACGGACGGTCGCGTGCTGGTAACCGGCGAAAACGATGACGGCGTTGCTGAGATATATGACCCCGCCACAGACCAGTGGGCTTCCACAAGCCCTATGCTCCAGGCAAGGACATGGGCTTCCTCTACCCTGCTTACGGACGGCACGGTGCTTGTGGCCGGTGGCCTGGATGCGACCAAGGCAGGCCGCGAGGAGCTCAACACTGTGGAGATATTCGATCCCACATCCGGGGAGTGGACCGAAACCAACAGTATGGAACAGGTACACGCCGGACACAGCGTGGCGGTGTTGGAGGATGGCCGGTTGTTGGTCGTGGGCAAGTACGTGGCAGAGCTGTTTGACCAGTCCGATAATACGTGGTCTCCCACCACCGGCCTGATGGACAGGGAACGGGCCCTGGGGACAACGGCGGACGTGTTGCCGGACGGCCGCGTGCTGGTAACCGGCGGCCAGTTCCAGCAGGGTGGATATACCGGCGTTATTGTGCCGATAAGAAACGCGGAGGTATTTGACCCGTCTACGGGGACGTGGCAATCGTCTGAGTCCATGTACATGTCTGAGCCGCGTGAAAACCACCCGTCAGTCCGGTTTGATGACGGGAGGGTAATGGTCATAGGCGATCGGGAGACGGAGATATTCGACCCCACTACAGACACCTGGACATCTGCCGGCACTCTGAAGAATTCTCATGGAAATCTGTCCACCGCAACCCTGCTTAATGATGGCAGGATACTGGTTGTTGGAGGCCAAGAAGAGACTGACGAGCGCCTCATGGGGACGGTTTCCGTAGAGATATACGACCCGGCCACCGGGTGGTAGCTCCGGAAAAGGAACGACCGCGGGGTTTCACATGCGGGGCAGCGCGCTTCCGAGCGTAGAGATGGGGGCTAGAGAAGCCTCTCGCCCGGCATGTTTACCCAGGAGCTCATCTCATGGGGAGCGGTTACGGCCTCTGCCCTCTGCACGTATGCCGGGGTGAGTTGGGCCATGGACGAGACCCCAAGCAGCCCCATTGAGGAGATGATTTCGTCCTCCAGTATCTCCAGGGCTGCCACAAGGCCCGCAGTTCCGGCCGCCGCTAGCCCCCAACACTGGAGCTTCCCAATGGCCGTAGCCTTGGCTCCAAGAGCAATGGCCTTGAGCACGTCGCTTCCCCGCTGAATGCCTCCGTCCAGGACGATATCGACCTTGCCTCCAACCGCCTGGGCCACCTCCGGAAGCGCGTCCATTGTTCCGGGCCCGTGGTCCAGCTGCCGTCCGCCGTGGTTTGATACCCAGATAACGTCCGCCCCGTGCTCCACGGCCAGGTTTGCGTCTTCGGCAGTGGCAATGCCCTTGAGTACGAGGGGAAGGCCGGCGATGTCCTTGATCCTGTCTATGGTCTCCCAGGTCACGCCGGACGCGTAGCCCCCGATCCTGCCTCCGGACACCTGACGCCTGTTGGGTGAAGCGGAGCCGAGGAAGTTGGCCCTGGGACTCCACCGCGCCAGCAGTGTCCTGTCCCTGCGGCTGGGGCGGGCGGTGTCTACGGTGATGCATAGAGCCGAGTAGCCGGCCGCCCGGACCCTGCCGACCATCTCTTTTATCCACTCCCAATCGCCGTGGAGGTAGAGCTGGTAGACCTTTGGGTTGCCGGCAGCCGCCGCAATGTCCTCCAGGCTTGGCTCCGTTACGGAGCTTATGACGTCCAGTATCCCGAACTCATCCGCGGCCCTTGTGGCCGCTGCGCCACCATCCGGCGTGAACACCTGCTGTGAGCCGATGGGCGCCAGAACCACCGGGATGCGCATATCGTGGCCCAGGAGGGTGGCGGACGTCGAGATGTTGGACACGTCTACGAGCACGCGGGGGCGGAAGGCCAGCCGGTCGAAGGCGTGGCGATTGCGGCGCAGGGTGGTCTCGGACTCAGAGCCGCCGGACAGATAGCCCCAAGTCCCCAGGCTCAGGTTGCTCCGCGCTGCCTGTATTATCTCCTGAACGGTCACGAAGTCGGTTGTCATCCGGTCCTCCTTGCGCAAGGCTCCGGCCACCAGGTTGAGACGAGCGGTCTACGTCCGGCTATCCGTCCCTGGGCGACCTGCGGTCCTCAAAACGGGTATGCACGTCCAGCATGACCGTCTTCCCATCCGCGTTGAGCTCGCGGGCGCTCTTGATGGCGGAGGCCAGTTCACCCGGCTTGGTGACGGTGATGCCGACTGCTCCCATGCCCTCGGCTATCTTTGCGTAGTCTCCGATCATGTGGGAGACCCCGTACTTCTCGCGCGCCGTTGGGAATCCGCCCGGGTAGGTAGCCATGCCTCCGTTGTTGAGCACCAGGGTGGTGATTGGGACGCCGGACCTGGCCGAGGTCTCTATGTCCAGGCCGGACATGCCAAACGCGGCGTCGCCCATGAAGTTCAGGCAGAACCTGTTCGGGAAAGCCATCTTCGCCCCTATCATCAGGGGTATGCCGTAGCCCAGGTGGGTTGACTTGCCCCAGCCTATGTAGCTGTGGGGCGACGTGGCCGTGAAGAAGGGCATCATCATATCGCGGGGGGAGCCTGCGTCGTGAGTGACAATGCTGTTTTCCAGGTCAAGGTTCAGGTTCAGCTCCCATATCACCCGGTAGGGGTTGATAGGCTCCCTGTCGTCGGTGAGAATCGGCATCCAGGTCTGAAGCCACTGCTCCTTGATAGCGGCCATCTGGGCCGGCACGCTTGTCTCACCCCTGCGGCCGTTCTCGCCGATCTGCGCCTTCACCTCCTGGATCATCGCCTGAAGGGTTGCCCTGGCATCGCCCGGCAGCGCGATTTCCACGGGGAAATCCTTGTTGATGTCCTCAATGCTGCCCACACTGTGGATGATGGTCTTTCCGGGAGGTATGGGTTGTCCGTAGCCGGTCTTGGTCATGCTGGAGCCCACAGCGAACAGCGCGTCCGACTCCTGTAGCCACTGCCTGGCCGCCAGCGTGGTTGCGCTGCTGCCCCCGCCAAGGGCAAGGGGATGGCGCTCGTCAATGGAGGACTTGCCTGGCATGGTGGTGTATACGGGGATCTCCGTTAGCTCCGCAAACTCTCTGAGCTCCGCCGTGGCCCCTGCCAGCAGCACGCCCATCCCGGCCCAGATGACGGGCTTCCCGGCTCCCAGCAGCGTTCTGACGGCGTCCTTGACGTCTGACGGGGAAGGCGACTGTATGTAGACCTTTGGGGAGTGGTAGAGCTGGCTTCCCTCCGGGACCTCCTGGTCGGACACGTCGGAGGGCATCTCCACCACAACCGGGCCTGGGCGTCCGTTGCGCAGCGCGTGGAAGGCCCGGCGCATGATGTCGCCAACCATGTCCGGCCGCGCGATCATCTCTGTGTGCTTGGAGATGCTCTCATAGGTCTTGAATGCGGAGAAGTAGGGCCGCACGGCGGTCCGCTCAAGGCTTGAGCCGCGGGGGAGCACCAGTATGGGCACGTTATCGGCAAATGCCTGGCTCACGCCGCCCATTGCGTTCTCTGCGCCGGCCTGGTCTTGTATGGCGACTACGCCAAAACGGTTGCGGTCGTTCATTCTGCTGAAGCCGTCCGCGGCCATTACCGCGCCCCGCTCGTGACGGAATGAGATGGGTCGTATTCCCTCCTTGGCAACCGCCTCTATGAGGGGGTTGGAGGGGAAACACGCCATCCACTCAACACCCTCAGATTTCAGGATCCGCGCAATGGCCTCCGTGACGTTCATGGATGTCCCCTCCCCTGCTTTAGTGGCCTTGATGGATGGTATTATACCCAGTTTATGGGCCTTTAGCATAGCGCGTTGGGACGGTCGCGTCCCTGGGTTGGCTGGCAGCGGAGCCCGGTCCGCCACCGGAGCTTACTGCGACGCGGTGGATGGAGCGTCGTCTGTCCGGCTCAGCGCGCCGTCCACCAGGTTCACGGTCCTGTCGGCCATCCCCGCCAGGGTCAGGTCATGGGTGGCCACTATTACGGTGACGCGCCTGTGCTGAGCGGTGTTCCTCAGGATGGATGTGACTGAAATGGCGGTGGCGCTGTCCAACTCGCCCGTAGGCTCATCTGCAAAGACCACGGCAGGGCCGGTAACCAGCGCCCTGGCTATGGCTACCCTCTGCTGCTCTCCGCCGGAGAGCTCGTAGGGGCGGTGTCGCGCCCTTGGGGCCAGCCCCACCAGGTCCAGGGCCTCAAGCGCGCGCCGGCGACGCTCCCGCCACAGGACCCCGCCGATGTGCAATGGAAGCTCCACGTTCTCCTGCGCCGAAAGTAGAGGCATGAGGCCGAAGGACTGGAATACAAAACCTATGGAGCGTCTGCGCAGCTCCACAAGGTCGCCTTCGGGTAGCTCGGCCAGGTTGAGGCCGTCGATGAGCACGGCTCCAGCCGTGGGACGGTCCAGTCCCGCCATGAGGTTCAGCAGCGTGGTCTTCCCTGAGCCTGAACGCCCGGTAACCGCCAGGAACTCCTGTGGGTATACGTCCAGGTCTATCCCACCAACCGCCACTACGGCCGATTCACCGGAGCCAAACGTCCGGCGCAGGCCGCGGACGGATATTATGGGTTGCCCGGCCTGGCCCGGCGCAGCAGCCTCAGACGCGGCGACGTCTCTCAAAGTGGCGCCCTCATACGGCAGGCTCGGCGCTCTCAGGCGGGTCCGGGTTCCGGCCCCGGCCGCTCCTGTGGCCTCTTGACGCGGGCTTGATGTTAACCTGGCCGCCGGCTATGTCGGCTTTGGCCAGGCCCTGTATGTGGAGTCTCTCCACGTACTCCTGTGGAAGCTGGAGGCGGCCCACGCTGTCCACAACCAGGTACTCTTCCGAGAGGCCGGTCTCACGCCCACGCGCCTCCTCCACGCGGCTTTCGGAGCTGATACGGCCGTCTCTGATGTGGAGTACGCGGTCCATGTGCTCCGCCACCCCGGGGTGGTGTGTCACCACCACGACGGTGACGCGGTAGATGCGGTTTATCTCCCGCAGCAGCCGGAAGACCTGTGAGGCCATCTGGGTATCCAGTTCGCCCGTTGGCTCGTCTGCCAGCAGCAGGGGAGGGTTGTTGGCCATGCCTATGGCTATCGCCAGTCGTTGCTGCTCTCCCCCGGAAAGCTCGTGTATTTTTCTATCGGCCTTGTCCTCCATGTCCAGAACGGACAGCAGGTCAAGGCTCCTGGCCCGCCTGGCTGCCTTGTCCTTTCCGGCGATGGCCTGGGGCAACTCTATGTTCTCCCTGGCCGTGAGGTACGGGACCAGATTCCTGGACGTGGCCTGCCAGACAAAGCCCACCTCCAGCCTTCTGTACTCCACAAGCTCCTGGTCTGAGATGTTCAGCAAGTCCCTGCGCCCCACTCTCACCTGGCCCGCGGAGGGACGGTCAAGCCCGGATAGAATGTTGAGCAGCGTGCTCTTGCCACTGCCGCTGGCTCCTACAATGGCGACCATCTCTCCCGGCTCCACGTCCATGTCCACGCCTCGCAGGGCCACCACCTCCAGATCCGCCTTCTTGAATATCTTGAACAGGTCGAGGCACTCTATGTAAGGCTCGTCCCATTGGGGCATGGCGCGCTCCTCCCGCATAGGCGCCGACGCGCTATTGCTCTGTCCGTCCGGTGTCGGAGGTCTGCCGTAGGTTTCCATTGCGCTCTCCTTCTGAAACTCTATACCCTATCCTGCGCTTCCGGTCAAGCCTCGCCGATGCGCAGGACGCGCTGCACCTCCAGCTTGGCTGTGATCCACCCCAGCCACACCACGGTTGCCACAGCCACCGCCATGAGCGCCAGATACGTGGCAAGGAGGACGGCCCAGTTGACCTGTAGGACCATCGGCGGGGTAACCCTGACTCCTTCCTCGGCCACCTCCAGGATGGGCAGGACGCTGATGGCTATCTGCTGCCCGGCCCACGTCCCCAGCCCTATGCCGCACACCATGATCAGGAGGAGGTTGAACCATACCACGCCGTTGAGCTGCCCCCTGGAGAATCCCAGAGTGCGGAGAAGGGCGAACTCCGTGTTGCGCTCTCTGGTGTCCGTGTAGCAGAAGAGCATAACGCCCGATGCGCTGGCCAGAACAAGGGCCAGGAACATGAGTATCAGGAGGCCGCCCCATCCGGCGTTGACCAGTGGCTGCTCAACCCGCTGGGACACCATGTCCTCCGCGACGTAGGCGCTCCCGACGTTTATCCCGAAACCCGTTAAGGAACCCTCTATCTTCGTTGGGTTTGCGCCGGCGTCCAGGCTGGCCCATATCTCGTTGCTTCCTCCGATCAGGCCCTGGCCGTGCAGGTTGGTGTAGTGGTTCAACGTGCGGAGGTCCATCACCACAAAGGGTGCCTCCCTTGGGTCCAGGGTGGGGAAGTAGTCGGCCACCGCCGCCACATGGATTGGCACAGTGGCGTCGATGGTGCCCAGCGTGAGGGTGTCGCCCGGACCTACCCCGGCTATGTCCAGCAAGGACCTGCTAACCACTGCGGGAATGGGTATCTCCGGCTTGCCCACGCGAACGGTCGGCTGTGACAATCCCCCCGGCGTCCAGCTGAAGACCGCCGACCCCTCTGTGCCGGGGTGGGCCACCGCCTGGCTGAGCTCCAGGGCAAACAGGCCTGGGACTTCGTAGTCTTCCACAACGTGCCAGTCATCCAGGAACGACTGAAAATCGCCCAGGTGGGCTTCTTCAAAGGGGGTTAACACGGACAGGTCTCCCAGGTATATGGCTCCTGGGTCTTGCAGGGTGGACCTCATGCTGACCCGAAGGGAGAGCAGGGTGAAGGGTGGAGTGGCGCCCGCAAAGTCCAGCCAGCCCTTCGTGTCTACCCGCAAGGGCAGAGACCTCCGGGGCCTTGGTGGAAAGAGGTCGGCGTCAAGGCGTATCCAGCCCTGGGAGTCCAGCTGCCAGTCTTCTAGGTCCAGCGGCCCAAATGGGATGTCGAAGTAGTACCCTGAATCGTCTCTTACACGGCCCACCAGGATGGCGCCGGGGTCGGTGGCGCCCGGATTCACCCATAGCGCCAGGGAGGTAGCGTACGGAGGCAGCTTGATCCCGTCGCTCAGGATGGAGGTGGACGGATCGGCGCTGATGGCCTCGGTAATTGCAGTCAGGGACTCCCTGTCGGTGAGGTCTTCGCGATACCACGCCACGTCGGCAAAGCTGTCGCTGTCCACCGCCACAATGGACACCCTGGTCTGATCGAACGCGCCGGTGGAGAGTGTGCCCGTGGTGCGCAGCGCCTCCGATATGGTCTCTACCCCCTCCAGACGCTGGGTGAGATAGGACATTCCCAACAGGGATACGGGAGCGCGGCCTACGCCGTGCTGGATGCGCAGGTCTGCCCCGGAATCGTACAGCGCTCTGTCCACCTGGTTGCGCTGTATGGTTGAGCTAAAGGTGCTTCCGATTACCCCCAGGGCTGTGGTCAGCATGAGCAGCACCACAAGGGAGCCGGGTATGATTGGGTCTCTGGAGACGCGTCTCAATCCTTGGAGCAGCCAGACCGGGCCCAGAGACTCCGCGAGCCTTGCCAGTAGGGCCACCGCCAGGGGGAAGAACCGCATGATCAGTAGACCCATGGCCAGGAGGCCCAGCACTGGGCCCAGCAGCAGAGAGACGTCCACCTCAAGCTCCCCCGTTCCCAGGGACCGCACCAGGAAGGAGCCTCGGGTCTGGGTCTGCCACCATATCAGCCCTATCAACGCCAGCGCCAGTAAGTCCAGATAGCTGCGATGGATGAAGGGCGCTCTGGGAGGCCTTGCGCCGGTCTGTTGGAACTCCACCATTCCCTGCCGGGAGGCCATCAGGGTTGAGAAGGTCAGCGCCGTCACGGCCAGGGCCGCCCCTCCGGCTCCCAGCAGGAAGGCCTGAGTGGAGAGGGACACGGGCACTGGCCCGCTGCTCAGCTCCATGTCTATAAAGGCGCCTCCCAGCGTTCTGGAGATGACCAGAGCCAGGACAGGGCCAAGCGCTACAGCCGGAGCGGCCAGCAGAAGCCCCTCCACCAGGGCGAATAGACCCATCTGTGGAGTGGTGATGCCGCGGCTCTTGAGCTGGGACGTTTCCCTGGCGCGTGACTTGACCACCAGCCCGGATACCAGCCCCAGGTAGTAGATGAGGATGCCGGTTGTCAGAGAGACCATGAGGTAGAGAGGGATGCGGGCCAGCAGTATCTGCTCCTGGTAGGCGCTCAGCACATCGTCAAGATTTATGCTGATGCCGGCGTTCTCAAGCCTACGGGGTAGGGTCTCCCGGAGGTTCTGGAGGTTGTCCTGGATAGCGCTCACGTCCCCGGCCCTTGTGCCGGTCCGGTCAAGGTAGAAGAACCACTTGACGTCCGCGTAGGAGCTGGGGTAGCTGCGCCCAACGTACTCCAGGACCGCGTCCTCCGTGGTAAAAAGCGGCACAATGGGCACCTCGTCCTCTGTGTGACTGAAGGTGCGGCCTACGCCGTACCAGAACTCGTCCTCCGGGTCGACTCGCCGGAAGAACCCTACAATCCTGACTTTCATAGACGTCTCATCTGCCTCGCCGATTGCCGGAAACACCTCCATCTCATCACCTAGGCCCAGTTGCAGTATCTCCGCTCCGGCCACGTCTAAGGCTACCTCCAGGGGGGTGTCCAGGGAGATACCGCCGCCGGCTGAGGAGTAGGGCCATCGACCTTCAACCACGTCTATCCGGTCCGGGAAGATGTTGGACATATAGCCGATCTTACCCCTGGGACGGACGTCGTCGGCCTGCTCCAGCTGAGGGTGGCCCGCAAAGAAGAAGGGGAGAGTCTGGAACAGGAGAGACCGGTCTTGCAGGTATGGCTCAAATGGCTCGCCCGCGTACCGCTCTACGGTCTCCAGGCCGTTCAGGTACGTGGAATCCTGCCTGGAGACTTTGGAGAAATCCTCCAGGCCGCCGTAGGTTCTCACGGTGAAGTTGACCTGCTCAGGAGTGGCCTGGTTCAGTGCGCTGCGCAGGGCCGCTTCTTCAAGGAGGTTGGAGAAGATGATCCCGCTGGACATCAGGGACACCGCGAGCAGCATACCCAAGAAGAGGACTATCTCCAACCTCCAGTTGGATATGGTCCGCCGCAGCGCTATTACGTATGCCAGTTGTAGTAGTGACATCTTGCTGTACCGGTTGTTACCCTGTCCGGAGCGTGTCCGGCGCGTTCAGTTTGCGGGCTGCCGCCACGGTTACCAGGATACCGGAGGCCAGCGCAGCGGCTAGGCAAAGCAGCGCCAGGGCCATGAGGCCGCCGTGAGTGGTCAATAGCATGGGAGGAACAACGGTGGTTCCGTCTATGGTCACGTCCAGGAAGCCCAGGACCCAGCGGCTGAGCCAAGCTCCTACGCCCACGCCGATGGCCCCGCCCATGACCGCTACCATGAACCTCTCCACTATCAGCGACAGCAACGCCTCCGTCCGGGAGAGCCCCAGGGCTCTGCTTATGGTCAGGTCTATCCGGCCTGCCTGTACGGATACCGCAGAGTAGGCGCCCAGGGCGACCGCTGCGGCCATAGTGAGTACCGTCATGCTCAGAACGGTGAGGCCGTTCCAGCCTCCGCCGGCCAGGGGGTTGCGCTGCGCCAGCTCCGCGGCGGCCTCCCTGTCCTCTACGGAGGAGACGCCGGGAAGCCGTCTTATGGAGAGGATGGCGCTGCTGCGCGCAACGGAGTCGTTCAGGGAGACCCACACCTCCCTTGGGAGAGACGGCGCTTGGGCGCCTGGCATTCGACTGATGTAGTCACGGTAGTCATCTATGTCCACCAGCAGGAATGGAGTGGATGGGCTGCCGATGGTGGGGAAATAGTCGGTCACGTTGCTTACCACCACGGGGACCGGATGGTCTCCCGACCAGATGCGCGGTCTCTGCCCAGCCTGGAACGTGGGCCCGCCGACGGCGGGCAGCGGAAGAGGACTTGCGGGAATCAGGGCGCCACGAGGGTTGGGGCCAACCGAGTCCCGCCATGAGAAGTTGAGGCCGAATCCGCCGCTCCGTGCCGCCACGCGGCTGCGCTCAGTCACGTCGCTTGTTGAGTCGATGCTTGGGAGACTGACCCAGGAGTTTGGGCCCGCAGCCTCCTCGAAGCCCTCCACTACTACGCCATCCGGTGGAGCGGAGGTCCCCTTAGCCGTCATATCGTCCAGGCTGAGGCTCCCTGGCTGCACGCCGCCGAGGCTGCCGCCGAATCCGCTGCTCATGAATATGGAGACCACCCTGAAGGGAGGCGCGGCCCGCTCCAGGGGAAGCGCAGCTTCCAGGTAGGTCCACTCCTGCTCAGGCGCATCGGTCGGAATCTTGCCGAGGGGCAGGCTGTGGTATCTTCCGGAGCCGTCGGCAACTCGCGTCCACATGGTCGGCGTACGGTTGATCAGAACCTGGTCCAGCTCGTTTACCCTCACCCATATGCCGACGCTCTCGGTATCCTCCGGAAGGGATATGCCGGGAGACCCTCCCTCGGCCTGCCTCAGGGGCGCAAGGAGGTCGGCCAGGCCCTCGCCTGGTGGCCCTTCCCTGGCCCAGGCTACATCGGGCAGCGCCTCCGGGTCCACTCTTATTATGCTCCCCATGTCGCGGGCAACCGGGCTGACCGCCCGGACACCCGGCAGAGCGGCCAACTCCTCCTGAAGCGAATCGGAAAGGGCGGCGCCTCTGACCACCAGGTCGCCACCCACACTGAAGAGGGCTTGCTCCTGCTGGCTCCTGGACAGGGTCGATTGAAACGATGCTCCGAACACGCCTAGGGCCGAGACCATCATCAGCATGATTACCAGAGAGCTGTGTGGCAGGGGGTCCCGGGCCATTCGCGTGAGGGTAAGGGATAGCCAAGCAGGGGCTGCGAGGCTGCCGGCCAGGGCCAACGCCTTCATCAGCCAGGGCAGCAGCCTGGGTATCGTAAACGCCGCGGCGAGCAGAACCAACACCGGCCCCATAAGCATACTGAGGTCCACCTCCTTGAGCGCGCTGCCTGCCAACTCCCTCTGAATGAACCCTCCGCGCTCCTCCACCTGCCACCAGATGAGGCCAACCGTCGCAAGGACAAGGACATCAACGTAGTACCTGTGCAGTAGTGGCACGGTGGATGGCCTTGCGCGTACTCTGAGGAACTCCACTATCCCCAGGCGCGCCATGCCCACTCCGGAAGCAAGGAGTACCACGAGACTCAGCAGACCGCCTATGGCTCCTATGAAGAACACGCTTGCGGAGAGCTCCACGGGAAGAGGGGCGGCTACTTCTCCCGCGGGGTTTATAGTCCTAACCAGCAGATACCGCACGATTCCAAGCGCCAGGAGAGGCCCCAGGAACAGGGATAGGATCACCACAATCCCTTCTCCCAAGGCAAAGAGGCCGCTCACTTGGGCCATGCTTGCCCCGCGGCTTCTCAGGATGTTGGCTGCGTCGCTCTGGGTGCGGGCTAGCAGTCCCAGCACAAGGACCAGGAAGTACAGGATGACCACCACCACCAGGGACAGGAATAGGAAGAGAGGGGCGCGGGCCAGCGTCAACTCCTCCTGGTAGTCGGTGATGGTCTTTTCCAGGAGGCTGAGTACCAGCGAGCGAGGGTACAGACTGTTCAGGTTTCTCTCCAGCCCTACAATCGCCTCCTTGGTTGGCCCGGCCGTATCCGCAGTGAGCGCTCCGGTGTCCAGGAACAGGAACCACCAGTAGTCGCCCAGCAGGGAGGGGTACCTGGCCCCCAGAACATTGGAGAAGTTTTCCTCCGGCAGGTACATGGGAGCAACGGTCCAGGGGTCCCTGTCCTGGGAGTTGAAGTAGTAGCCGCCCCAGGTCAGCCAATACTCCTCAGTGGGATCTATGGGCTCCACCAGGCCCACCAGCGTGAACCTGACCCTCTCGGTCGGGTCCGCTGCAAAGGGGACCATGTATATCAGGTCGTCCACCTCCCACCCCATGTCGAAGGCGGTCTGCTTTCCCACAACCATCTCCATGTTGACGCCTGTGTCGTGGTAGACCGGATCGGCGTGAGGCCAGCGGCCCTCCACAACCTTGGCATGCTCCTCAAAGCCGGTCAGGAAGAACGGCTGACCACCCGGGCCTCCACGGGAGGGAGGTCGTCCATCCTCCGTCCTCACCAGGGGCAGGTTGGACTGGGCGCGGCCGGAGCGTTGGATATTCCGAACCATGTGGCCCAGGCTCTCATCCAGGATATCCTCCACAACCACGCGCAGCTTCTCGTAGTCGGCGGGGCCCAGTGGCCGGTTCTGTATAGCCACCTGGGCGTTCAGCACCACAGGAGAGGTTAGGGCCAGGGTGTGGCGCAGCCCGCCTTCCGCCAGCGCTTTGGAGTAGATGGCTCCAACGGCCATGAGAGTGACGGAGGCCAGTATGCCAAAAGAGGTGACGGCCAGGAGCATCCAGGAGGAGCGGAGGCGCCTTGGCAGCAGCCAGATGAGTACCCTGGTCCAGGTCATCTTCTTACGCCGCTACTCATTGGGACACGCAGATACATCCGTATCACGATATTTCGCTCCTTGCCTTGAATCCGTGGAGGCGAATCTGTGAGTGGATACAATGGAGGGAGTATAGCAGAAAGACCAGACTGGAAGTAGGATGCTCCAGGGCGCCCTGTGCAGGCGTGGATGGCGTATGTCTCAATGAACGCCGCAGCCCCCGGCGCGAGAGGGAGGGCGGCGCAGGCCAGCCCCATTCCGCTCATGCCACCGAATGTTCACCGGCAACGGTCCAATTTGCCTTACAGGACAACCGAAATGGCCTGCCCTCCCAAGGCCGAGAGCACGACGACCAGCCAGGGGGGCCACTTCCACAATGCCAGGAGGGCGAAGGCCGCAAGCGCCAGCCCGAAGTCCTCGCGAGTGTGAACGGCGCTTGTCCAGACTGGGTCGTAAAGCGCCGCCAGGAGCAGACCCACCACAGCGGCGCTCACGCCCCTGGACGCTCCTCTGAATCCGGCCTGGCCTCGCAGGTGGTCCCAGAACGGGACCGTCCCAATAACCAGCAGGAAAGACGGGATATAGATGGCGGCCAGCGCGAAGACTCCTCCCAGCCACGGGGTTTGATCGCTGTAGGCCATTGCGCCAAGGTAGGCGGAGAAGGTGAACAGTGGGCCGGGCACAGCCTGGGCCGCGCCGTAGCCGGCAATGAATTCCTCGTTGCCAACCCATCCGGGAGGGACCACCTGCGCCTGAAGCAGCGGCAGTACAACGTGGCCCCCACCGAACACCAGCGAGCCAGCCCTGTAGAAGCTGTCGAGCACCTCGATGTGGCCGTTGGGGACCACCTGCCTCAGTACCGGCAGCCCCACCAGGAGGATGAAGAAGAGGGCGAGGGATATAACAGCCACCACGCGTCCAACCGCGAACCGACCTGCAGGCTCGGCTTCCAGCCCGCTCTCCGGAAACAGTCGCCAGCCTATCACTGCGGCGATGGCGATAACAGCCACCTGCCCAATCGCCGTCGGCCAGGCCAGCATGGTGATGGCGGCTGCTACGGCCAGAGTGGCCCGTGGAGGGTCAGGGCTGAGGTTCCGCGCCATGCCCCAGACGGCAAGGGCCACAACCGCCACCGCGGCTATTTTCAGGCCTCTCAGCCAGCCGGAGTCGGCTACGTCCCCGATAGTCGAGACCCCGTAGGCGAACAGGATGAGGGCCACGGCAGAGGGTATGGTGAAGCCAATCCAGGCCGCCAGGCCGCCAAGAAGTCCCGCCCGTCTGATGCCCAGGGCGATTCCCACCTGGCTGCTTGCAGGGCCGGGGAGAAACTGGCACAGAGCAACCAGATCGGCGTAGGCGCGCTCGCTCAGCCACCCGCGCCGCTCCACGAACTCGTTGCGAAAGTAGCCCAGGTGCGCTACAGGCCCGCCGAATGAGGTTACCCCAAGGCGTAAGAACGCTATCAGGACTTCCAGCAACGGCGCTCGTGGGGGTCGCATCTCCATGTATCAGTATCAGCCTTTCAGAAACCCGCGCGAGGCTCCGACGGGGCAGGCGGAGCGCTCCGAGTCGCTCATGCTCGCAGTTCTTATACCATAGACCAAGCACAGGCATAATTCTAGCCCCGCCCCTTGATACGGGGGTGAGCAGGAGGTTGATTCCCGTTCATGTGGTTCGATAAGCTCATCTATGAAAAGGGGCGTCACGTCGTCATGCCCGCGTTCGCGGGCATCCAGAGGGGGGAGTGGCCTCCACCGCCCCAGCCCTGGATTCCTGCCTACGCAGGAATGACTGTGGATGGTTGCCCTGCTTATATGGCTCGACATGCTCATCTATGAAAAGGGGCGTCAAGTCGTCATGCCCGCGAACGCGGGCATCCAGAGGGGAGGAGGGGCCTCCACCACCCCAGCCCTGGATTCCTGCCTACGCAGGAATGACTGTGGATGGTTGCCCCGTTCATGTGGTTCGACAAGCTCATCTATGAAAAGAGGCGTTCTGTCGTCATGCCCGCGAACGCGGGCATCCAGAGGGGGGAGTGGCCTCCACCGCCCCAGCCCTGGATTCCTGCCTACGCAGGAATGACTGTGGATGGTTGCACCGCTCAAATGGCTCGACATGCTCACCATGAGCAGGACGTGAGTGGTACTCCAGCCAGCGTTGACAACTACCAGCGCCTGTAGAGAACGCCTCGGAGCGCAAGGCGTTGCCTTCTCAATTGTTCTTGGTGTATTCTACCTGCGGATATGCGTTACGGTCACACGTTGGCCGGGTCGCCGGATTGAGGCTTGCGCAGCCTCCTTGGAGAAGTCAACGTAGCAGGCGTATCCGTCACGCGAGGATACGGATTCGGAGATGAGGATGCCCGCAGAATCCGGGTCATCGAAGAACGCGTCCCTGTACTCCGTGCGCTGTGACTTTGTGATGGCCATGAGTTGCGCTATGAGCGAGATCAGGGCAGTAACTACCGGGCTACGACTACCCACAGGGCGCAAATGGAACGGATAAAGCAGTTGCCCGCGTCTCTACTGAGCGGGGGAGTGGCCTGGGTCGCGCTTGCCCTGGTGGTGTCCATGAGTTTGGCCGGCTGCGACAACGCAGCGCCATCGCCAACGGCTAGCGAAATCGGCAACGGTCCGGACACCCAGGCCACAGCTACTCCAGACCCCGGCGCGTCAAGGGCCGGTATCACGGCCGAGCGCATACTGTTCGGCCAGTCCGCCGCATTCAGCGGCCCAGCCCAGGATTTAGGCCTGGGTATGATGACAGGGATACAGGCCGCCTTCAACGAGGCCAACCTGAACGGCGGCGTTCACGGACGGCAGTTGGCGCTTGTGTCCGAGGACGACTCCTATGAGCCGGAAGCTGCCATTGCCAACACCCTCAGCCTAATTCGGCAGGAGGAGGTCTTTGCGCTAATAGGCGCCGTCGGCACACCCACGTCCCGGTCGGCCACACCCGTCGCGGAGCGCGCGGGTGTCCCATATATCGCTCCCTTCACGGGCGCCGCTTTTTTGAGGGACCCGGAGTGGAGCACGGTGTTGAATCTGCGGGCTTCCTACAACCAAGAGACCGAAGAGATGGTCGCACGCTTGGTTGGCGACCTTGGCATTGAACGGATTGCGGTGCTCTATCAGGACGACTCCTATGGGCGGGCAGGGTTCAACGGGGTGACGCTGGCGCTGGACAAGCGCGGCATGGAGCCTGTGGCAATTGGGTTGTACCCGCGCAACACAACGGCCGTCAAGACGGGCTTGCTGGACCTGAGACAGGGAGAGCCGGAGGCGGTCATAATGATTGGAGCTTACGAGCCGGTAGCGCGGGTGGTCGCTTGGGCGCGGGAGTTGGAGTTTGACCCTGTCTTCATGACGGTCTCCTTTGTGGGCAGCAACGCATTGGCCAGGGAGTTGGGCCCGCGCGGTGAAGGGGTCTTCGTCACCCAGGTGGTGCCGTTTCCCATGGACAACTCCATTCCGGTGGTGTCCAGATACATTCATGCTCTGGCCGTCTATGACACTGGCGCTGTCCCGGGGTTCGTCTCTTTGGAAGGCTACCTGGCCGGTCGGCTGGCAATTGCCAGCCTGGAGAAGTGCGGCCGGGAAGTGGACCGTGATTGCTTCCTGAACAGTCTGCGCAGCGATGAGGTAATCGACATAGACGGGTTCCAGCTCAGCTACGGAGCCCAGGACAACCAGGGCTCGGACGCGGTCTTCCTGACTGTGATTGGACCGGACGGCCTTTTCCGTTCAGTCGATACCTTGAATGAGGCAGAGCAGTGATCGCCAGTCTGAAGGGTCGGGTTCAGCTCAGACGCATCTCCACTCAGCTGTACGTTGGGATTGGTGGCGCGGTTGCCCTCACCGTAGCCGCCAGCTTGGTGGGCTGGTTTTCCTTCAGCAGAGTAGCGGAGGTCCAGAGCCGCGTGAATGAAGGCAGCGTACCAGAGATGGGGGCTGCTTTCGGGATCGCTCAGCACAGCAGCGCCCTGGTGGCCGCCGCGCCGCGGCTGACGTCCGCTACCACGGACGAAGACCTTGCCGGCATTGCCGCAAGTGTTGACGCAACGTACAGGGCATTTGAAGAAGAGGTGGCCTCTCTGGAGCAAGGAGGCGCAGGAGAGGAACGAGTCCGGCGTATCCGCGCTCATGCTGACGCGCTGCTTCTCAACATAGAGGAGATAAAGGGTTCCATGCTTGATCTCCTTGAACTGGCCCGGCGCCGAGAGGCTCTGAATACAGAGTTGACGGAGCTGAACAACCACCTGGAAGACATTGTGACCCAGGCGGTAGATGACCAGTTCTTCTATACAATCACGGGCTACCGCCAGCTTGGCGAGGCTCCCACAAGCCGCGAGGAGCATTTCTCGGAGAGGGAGCTGCACCACTATCGTCATATGGCGGAGCTGCAGGCGGACGCCAACGTTGCATCGCAGATTCTGGCCAGCGCCTTCAGCCTGGCGGACGCTCCTCTGATAGAGCCGCTCAGGGAGCGATTTGAGGCCGCCCAGAGACGCATTGATCAGAGCCTGGCCGTCCTTGTGGACTTTCCACTCCATGAGGAGTTGACACATATATTCACTGATCTGTTTGCTTTGGGAATAGGGGTGGAGGACGGGTTCGACCTGCGCGCTCAGGAGTTTGCGCTCCTTAGTCGTCAACAAGAGCTGCTCGCTCTGAATCGGGACATTGCCGTCAACCTTGTGGGTGAAGTCGACGGCCAGGTTGAAGCGGCCAATGCCAACGTCCAGGAGGCCACCCAGGCTTCCGCTCAGGCGATTCAGACGGGTCGAACCCTGCTGCTGGGCATCAGCGCTATGAGCGTCGGCGGCGCTCTACTCTTAGCGTGGCTCTACGTCCGGCCCATCCTGCTGCGCCGCCTCCAGATGCTGTCCGACTGGATGCGCCGTATGGCCGGAGGTGATCTGGAGGCCAGAGTTGACGTTGGAGGGAAGGACGAGGTCGCCGATATGGCCGCTGCCCTGGAGGTGTTCCGCCTGCACGCCCTTGAGGTCCAGCGATTGAACCTGGTGGAGCGGATGGCGGAGGAGCTGCAAGGCAAGAACGATGAGCTGGAAAGCGTACTGGCAGACCTGCGCAGGGCACAGGACCAGATAGTAATGAGCCAGAAGCTGGCCGCGCTTGGTGAGCTCACCGCAGGCGTTGCCCATGAGATCAGGAACCCTCTGAACTTCGTCAACAACTTCTCCGAGGTCTCAGAGGAGCTCCTGGAGGAGTTGAAGGAGATCCTGGAAGGGGACGGTGAGTTGGGAACGGAGCAGAGGGACCTCATTCAGGACATCTCTCAGGATCTCACCAGCAACCTGGAGCGCATTCGCAGCCACGGCCAGCGCGCCAACCGGATTGTTCAGGATATGCTCATGATGGGCAGGGGCTCCAGTGAGCGCCTGCCCATAAACGTAAATGACCTGGTAAGTGAATACGCCAATCTGGCCTTCCACAGCGCGCGAGCGACCGATACGGAATTCCAGCTTACTCTGCGGCATGAACTGGACCCCGATATGGTCGAGATTGAAGCTATCCCCCAGGATTTGGGCCGCGTCTTCCTGAACATGGTGGGCAACTCCTGCCACGCGACAGACAAGAAGCGCCGCGCCGGCCTGGAGCCAGGCTATATGCCTACTGTAACGCTTGCCACAAGGCGCAAAGAGGAACAGGTGGAGGTCCGTATCAGAGACAACGGAGACGGCATTCCGCCTGACATTATCGAAAAGATTTTCAACCCGTTCTTCACAACCAAGCCTACCAACCAGGGAACGGGCCTTGGCCTTGCCATATGCAGTGACATCGTACGCCAGCACGGCGGCGCAATCAGTGTCGACTCGGAACCGGGGCAGTTCACCGAGATGATTATCGAGTTGCCCATAGTGATACCTGTGGCGGAGTCGGAGGACGAGGGGGATGAAGAAGGTGAACCTGTCGCCCAGGATGAGGACGATTCCCAAGAGCAAGACTAGAGCCGATCGCTCTGTGCGGGCAGGCGCCTCTGCGGCGCCACCCGGGACGCCGGCGCTTGATGAGCAGGGAGAGCGCCGGCGGGGCTGTTAGTATTCGGTCTCGAACCTGCCGACCATCCCTCTCGGCTCCTCCGAAAGTTCCCTGGGCATTCTGGCAAGAGAGAAAGAGCTGGGCAGGACTATGCCACCTGAGAACACCAGCTTCATCGCCGCCTCAACGGAAAGGTCGGTCTCAATAACGTCGTCTTCCGGGACAAAGGCCATGTTTCCGGACGTAGGGTTTGGGACCGTCGGAACGTATACAGCCACCATAGTCCACTCCCTGGACTGGGAGTACACGCGGCCGGTCACAAATCCCATGGCAATCATCCCCTCCCTGGGCCATTCTATAAAGACAACTCTGCTGAAGTTATACTGGGAGGTGATGGCGGATGTCGCCTGCTGGGTAACTCCGAAGATGGTCTTGACCACCGGTGTATGGCCCAAAACCGTATTGATGACGTCCATCACCCGTCGCCCACCCGGGATGGCAACCAATACCCCCATAAGATAGAAGATGATGAAAAATACGATTATCCCGATACCGGTGAAGTCCCAGGGGTGGCCGGATACGAAGAATAGCGGTCTTATGAGGTTGTCGGCATGGTCAACAAAAAAGAAGATGACAATCACTGTTGCAAGCAGTGGGACCAAGCCTATGAGTCCCGCTAACGTTCTGCTCTGTATGTGGCGGTCCAACCGCCTCAGAGGGCTGGGGCCTTTGTTCTCCGAGCCGGGGATCAACTTGTCCGGTTTATCCAACTTTCACACTCCTCCGGGCGGGCACAGAAGCGCCGTCCTCTAGACGGCCGGTCTGGCTGATTCGCGGCAAGGATAACCTGGCGCGCCATGCTAGCCGGCATTGGGCTGACCAATTCATCCAAAGTCCAGCCTGTCTTAATATAGCGAGGTTTGCTATAAACGGTCAAGTTAGTTGCCCCGTAATCTATTCATGGGCGTTGACGCGCCGGCTCCAAAGGAGGCCGTCAGCCCGCGCCTGAACTTCTGGGAGGTTGAGATAACGGTGACCGAATGCTCGTTAGAGGCTATAATTGGGCATTGACCCTACGGTGAGCAAGAAAGGCCACTCCCACACATAGAGATGAAAGACTTCCTGATGGACCTCCTGGAGACCGTATCGCTGGCGTTGCTGGTACTCCTTGCCCTGCAGTTCAGCGTGAGAAACTACAGAGTGGAGTTGTCCAGCATGGAGGCAACGCTATTTCCCAAGGACAGGCTGGTGGTGAACAAGCTGGTGTACTCTCACCTGGATAGCGAGGACATCGACAGGCTGTTGCCCTTTGTGGACATCTGGAAAGACGGCGGTACGCTTTTCCCCTTTCATCCACCTGAGCGTTCAGAGATAATCGTCTTCCGCTTTCCCAACGACCCTACCCGGGACTTTGTCAAACGGGTCGTTGGACTCCCTGGAGAGACGGTTGCGATGAGGCGCGGGGATGTTTTTATAGATGGGGTTGGGCTGGATGAGCCGTATCTGTCAGATAAAGACCGAGACAACATGGCCCCCATCCTGGTGCCGCCCGACAGCTACTTTGTCCTGGGGGATAACCGGAACGGCAGCAGCGACTCCCGGCACTGGGGGCCCGTGCCGCTTGAAAACGTAGTGGGGAAGGTGGCCGTCCGGTACTGGCCTTTCTCCGAGTTCTCTTTCCTGTCGGGGAGTCCGGCTGAGGTGGTGGATGCCGGCTCCATTGAAAATCCCTAGCCGCTGGGATAGAATCGGCCTGCGTTACTTGGGCCGTTAGCTCAGCGGCAGAGCTCCGGACTTTTAATCCGGGAGTCCAGGGTTCGAATCCCTGACGGCCCACCACTTACGCCTAAGACCTTCGGGGACTCGAACTTTTCCGATGAGTGCCGCTCGAGCTGGGCGGACCTCCATCGAGTCATGATCAGATGGTCGAAGTGCACACCCCAACGTAGGCATTCAACTAGGGGCACATCCACCCAGTATCGTCGCATTCACTCATTGCGGCCTCTTGCCCGTCCACCATTTTGTACGGTAGACAGAACTGTCTTCGAGATGTGGTTGGGGACTCTGTGAGGCCCTTAGGCCCGCCACCCCACGATTACGACAACACTGGAAGGGCGTCTACGCGGAGGCTCCGCCCACGTCGATCAATCCGACAGCGCAGTCTTCTGTTCCTCCCCCTTCGCCATCCGGTAGCCGACGCAGGGCTCGGTGAGGATGTAGGCGCGGTCGCCCTGGTTGCGGCAGAGGCTGCTGACGGCGGTGCGCATGGAGCATCCACCCTCAACCCCACGTGCCCCACATCTCTTGCAGCGCCTTGACGAACGCCCGCGCCTTCTTCACGGACCATTGTTCAGGCTGAGATTCGAACAGGGGCAGCTGGCGGTTCTGGCACTGGAAGTCATTGAGCCTCGCGGTGTTGAGCCAAGTCAGGATGCCGACGTACGTCGGCGCCGGCATCGCGTCCGCGGGGCGGGTTGTAGCGGATTCCCTCGAATGAGCGGTGAGAGCAGGAACTTTTCTCATCTACTTGGTGTCCGTACATACACCTCCCAGGAGGTAGCTTGCCAAGCCAGCCCTTCACGGCCTTGGCTGAGAATCCCCCTCCTACCCATCCAGCAGTCCGTTTCGCACGGCCCACACCACGATCTCCTGCTTGGACTCGACCCCAAGCTTGTTCTGTACCCGATAGATGGCGTTCTAGACTGTCACCGTGCTGACTCCCAGGGCTTCTGCTATTCGCGCATATGGCTTGCCCTTGGCGAAGTGCGTGAGGACCTCCCGTTCCCTTACCGTCAGCACCTTCGGCTCGGGCATCGGTACAGTCCCGCCGCGCAACAGCCTGAAGTCCCGCCTTATCGCGCCGAGACGTCCACACCCGCCGTGTAGCCGAAGACGTAGTCCATGGCCTCCGACGACGGGATGCCCTTGCCGCCCTTGCTGAAGACCAACACGAGCTCTGCCTCATGGTGAAAGATGTTGGCGTCTATGTCAGGGAGGACCACGGCGGCGCCCGGGCCCAGAATGCTTTGGGTGCTCTTGGTGAAGTCCCACATTGGTGAAGGCTCCCGTGCGCCAAACTCGCGGTAGTTGCCGCCCATACAGAGGACCTTGCTGGGGCTCGGCAGCGGCGCCTGCAGTTGCGCGCCAGCGACCGGCGTGCCCTCGGCGGCGCGGGTCTCAAGTTGGGGCTTCAAGTCGTCGTAGTTGGTGATTAGATGGACAATCGCGGCCCGGCCGCCGCCGGGGCAGAGGTCGCCAATGTCTATAACGCCCGCATCAGTCAGAATGCCCGGCTGGTTGTCGTTGTACATCACGAACTTCATTGATTCCTCCTTGTTTCCTTGTGATTTTCCGATTGGCCATTGACATAATTGTCCCGTAGGGGGGGGCCGACCCAGTGAAGCGAGCGCCCGAGGAGGCAGGGATCTCCCTCAGCAGCTCGTCACTCAGCTTACCGTTGAAACTCCCTGTATAGCCGTTCTCCCACGGTGTCCCGGGTTCGATGTTCAGCGTCCAGGCTCCCGCTCGCCCAAGCCACTCACGCACGGCCATGGCCGTGAACTCCGCCCCACCACATGCATAGTAGACAGGACCGTCTTCGAGATCTGGCTAGGCGGCCTGTGAGACGGAGCCTTTTGTTGCCGTGGTCGGAAGGTACCAGTAGATGGCAGGCATGAGTGGACAGTAGGTGGTACCTTCTTGGAGGAGTTGTTGAAGGCTCTCCAAACCCACTGATGCCCTGCCCCGCGGCATTTTGGTGCGACAGGTCAGGGGATTTCAAGGAGCGACATGGTGTCTCCGTGGTCCAAGCTCCGCTGCCCTGTCAACCTGGAGGGAATTGGGTCCAAGTCGATCTACGCGGCTACGGAGGCATCGTCTCTCGCATTGGCGTCAAACAGGTGCATCTCCATTCGATCGGTGAACAGGTGGCCGAGTCCCAGGCAGTCGGCCAACTCCATGAGCGCCTTCCGGTGCGGATAGTTGGGCCGAGCCTTGCCTTCAGCCCAGCGCCACACCATGTGGCGATAGATTCCAAGGCGGCAGGCAATCTCCGACCACGACAGGCCGGACTCCTCCTGGAACCGCTTCAGTCGCTGCGGGAAGTCTTCGGGGAGTTCATATGTGCTTCTCCTGTAATAGATGCGCTGTCTCGGCATCGCGCTGATCCTCACCGAAGGAGCCAAGGACGGAGCGGGAGGGCGGACTCCCTCGACTCTCGGGGTTGGAAGAGTCCGTTTCCCAGGGACGGGACTCCAACCCGCCTAGACATTCTTATGTGCAGACTCTTTTGCGTTCAGGAGGGCGGCGCATCTTCTCCCAGCTCCACCCTCCTGTTGCGTTATGCAGGTATGCGGCGCTACGGGCCGCTGACGGTCAACACCAGCTCGGTGGACAGCTTCCTGCCGTCGTCCGTGCAGATCGCGCCCTGCGCCTCGCAGTCCTCGGTGATTGGCAGGATGATCGTCACCGCACCATCGGAGTTGGGCCTCACGGTGATCCGCCAGCCCACGTTGCTGCCCTGCTCCAGCCGCTGCGCCTTCCGCACGGTTCCGCCGGTCACCGTGAAGGCGTGGTCCCGCAGGGTCTTATAGCTCAGGCTGAACTCCTTGCTGAACCGCAACTCGAAGGTGAAGGCGTTCTCACCGTCATGGGACGTCGCAATGTTCTCTAGGCTGGCCGTCAGCGGTGGGAGCGGGTCGGCTTCCGCCGCCGCCGTCGCCGCGCTGGTCAGCGACTCCGCGTCGCCGGCGTCATCCGTGAAGGACACCTTCGCGCTTATGGCCTTGCCCTCGTCTGAGCCAGCCAGGGTGTACGTGGAGTCCGTCGCCCCGGCTATGTCCGCGCCGTCGACCAGCCACTGGTAGCTGAACGTCGCGTTGTCCAGCCCGTCCTCGTCGGCGATGCCCGACGTTTCCGCCGTCAGCGTCTCGCCCACCTGGGCCGTTCCGCTGATGGTCGGCGCGCCGGTGGCGGGGCTGTTGGGTTTCGCCTCCACGGCGTCCGTGGCCGCGCTGGTCAGCGTTTCGGCGTTGCCCGCGTCATCGGCGAAGGACACCTTCATGCTGACGGCCTTGCCCTCGTCGGCGTCGGCCAGCGTGTACGTGCTGCCCGTCGCCCCCGCTATGTCCACGTCGTCAGCCTGCCACTGGTAGGCGAAGGAGGCGTTGGTCAGCCCGTCGGCGTCCTCGATGCCCGATGTGTCCGCCGTCAGCGTCTCGCCCACCTGGGCGGTTCCACTGATGGCCGGCGCTCCCGTGGCCGAGGTGTTGGGCTTGGCTTCCACGTCCGCCGTTGCCGCGCTGGTCGATTCCTCCTCATTACCGGCGTCGTCGCTGAAGCTCACCTTCACGCTGATGACCTTGCTTTCGTCGTCAACGGCCAGGGTGTAGCTGGAGCCGGTGGCCCCGGATATGTCCGTGTCGGTGCCCCCGTTATTCCTTATCCACTGGTAGGAGTAGATCACGTTGTCCAACCCGTCGGCGTCTTCGACGCCGGTGGTAACCGCAGAAAGCGTGTCCCCCACCTGGGCCGTGCCGCTGATGGTGGGTGCGCCGGTGGCCGGGGTGTTCGGCCCCGGAACGACCAGCAGAAGCCCACCGGAAAGCATCCTGCCCTCCTCCGTGCAGATGGCGCCTTCCGCCGTGCAGTCCGTCGTCACGGGCAGCACGATGGTCGCCGCCCCGTCCCCGTCCGGCTCAACCTGGATCTCCCAGCCGATGTGGCTGGGAGGCGCCAGCCGCCGCGCCCCGGTCACCTCAGCCCCCGTCACCGTGAAGGCGTGGTCCCGGAGAGTCTTGTAGCTGAGGTAGAAGTTCTCGCTGAAGCGCAGCTCGAAGGTGAACACCGAGCTCCCGTCGTGGGACCCGGGCACGTCGTGAGCGCTGGCGGTCAGCTGGTCCCCCGCCTGGGTGTCGTTGCCCGCATCCAGGCCGCTGAAGGCGGCGGCGGCATTGCCCACCAAGTCCTGCAGCCGGGCCGCCGACTCGCCAGTGGGAGCGGTGTAGTCCACCGTCACCGCGTCTCCCTCGGACACGGCCGTCACCAGGGTGAGGGTCACCGCGCTGCCCGATACAGCCACGGCGCTCACACCCCGGCTGTTTCCCGCCACCGTCACCGCGAAGGCGGTGCTGGCCGGCGCCTGGACTTCGGCCAGCGCCTCGTCGAAGGTGATGGTCAGCGTGGCCCCGTCCACCGAGGCCGACGACGGCGAGGGCGGGACCGTTTCCTGGGGCGTGGCGGTTATCTCCACGGATGGATCACTTTCAGCGTCGCCCTTGTATGCGATGACCCGGACGGTGTACTGTACCCCGTCGGTCAGCCCGGTGATGACGTGGGAGACTCCCTTGACGTTGGCCTCGGACACGTCGTCCGCGTCATCCCAGTCGTCCTCCGACTCTTTCCGCTGGACAGTGTAACCGGTGGGAGTTGCGCCGGAATCGGGGGCGTTCCAGGACGCTTTGAGCTGGCCGCTTTCGTGCCGGGCAACCTTCAGAATCGTAGGGGAGCCGGGCGCCTGCGATTTCCCGGTTCCGGCCGAGACGGTGTTGTTGGTCACCGCCTGTCCGGTGAAGGAGTCCGCTTCCCGGCCCTGGGTGTCCTTGATGACATCCGAGCCACTGGGCTTGGTGTAGTCCACGTCCACCGTGTCGCCCGCCACCACCGCCGGGGACAGCAATAGCAGCACGCTGGATCCGCCCACCCCCGCGCCCATGATCGAGCGGGACGCCTCGTTGACGTTCACGACGAAGGCGCTCGCGGGCAGCGTTACGCCAGTGTCCAGCGTCTCGTTGTAGGTCAGCGTCAGGGTGGAGCCGTCAACCGTGGCCGACTGGAGACCGAGGTCCTCAGCCGCTGTCACCGCGGCGGTGGGCGCGCTGATCAGCGACTCCTCGTTGCCCGCGTTGTCGGTGAAATCCATCCTCACGTTGATGGCCTTACCCAGGTCGTCGGAGGTGAGGATGTAGGTCGCGCCATCGGCTCCGGAGATTTCCACGTCGTCGGCCAGCCACTGGTAGCTGAAAACGACGTCTTGGAGTCCGTTGTCGTCCGTAATGTCCGTGGTAACGGCCGACAGCGTCTGCCCCACCTCCGGGGTTCCTTCGATGCTAGGCGCACCCTTGGCCGGTGAGTTTGCTGCGATGTTCTGGCCCGCTGCCGGCAGGGGCGTTGGCGTACCACTGACCACCTCCGAAGGCTCGCTGTCTCCGACGGTGTTCGTCGCAATCACGCGCACGTGGTATTCGACGCCTCCCGTAAGGCCCCGAATGACGTGGGACAGGGTTTCCTTTGTGGCGGGGGACGGCGAGTCGGTTTCCTCTGAGACGTCGGCAGGGTTGTCCCAGCTGTCGCCGGCTTCTTTCCATTGCACCTTGTAGGTAGTGTTGGGCGGAGCGCGGTCGACCCGGTTCTCTGGCATTTTCCACTTGGCGTGCAGCTCGTAGTTGTTGAATGGGGTGACTTTCAGGTACAGCGGCGATCCCAGTACCTTGGGTGTCCTCTGAGACCTGGGATCCTCGACGATCTTCAGCTTGTACACCTGGCCTTCCGCCCACGCAGCACGCAGCGCTTCAAGGTCCGAGCCATACCACCTCCATTCGCTCTCACCTCCTCCAAACCTGGCCTCGCTCAAGGGCAGGACCGCAATCAACGTCTCTCCGTTCTTGGTTGTGCTGATGTGCAGCGTCCAGTCCATCCAGTCGTCGTTGGGCACCCGGAAACGGTCCAGGTCGTAGCCCGATGCGTTCATGTTATGTAGGGAGAAGTAGAGTTTTGTCCGTTCAGGGATGGCAAAGGGCGGACTTGGCTGCACACTTATGGGAATATTGTGACCGTAGGGAGCCAGGGAGCTGTGTCCGAACCTGTAAGTGACGCCGCCATAGTGAAACTGGCTGTCCAGGAAATTACTGCCCAAGAACCACATCTCGCCGGGTGGACTTTCCGATCTGAACTCCAGGTCGGCGCACCAGATGGCCGAGTTGCAGTCGGAAGTGGACGGCGTGGAATCCTGTCTGATGGTCACCATTGCTTCGCTGGGACTGCCTTCGCTCACCCGCGCGTCTGGCATCGTGTTGAAGGAAAGCCTTACGCTTTCCCCGTGGTCGTCGTCGGTGTCAGTTTCAGCGGTGAAGACGAAGGTCTTCCGGGTCTCGCCTGCGTCGAAGGTTACGCTCTCGGGCACGCCGGTGTAGTCGGAGTCGGATGTGCCGCCCTGGTTGGTCTTCTCTATGGGGATGATGACTGTGCGCTCGGGATCGGCGCTCAGGGTCACGGTCACCTCGACGGTGTTCTCCGTTAGGTCGGGGGTGTCCGGGTCGTCGCTCTCTGCCACGGTGTACGCGGCGCTGCCGAAGCTCACCGTGACGGACGGAACGTCGTCGTCGGTGATGCTGACGGCGCTCGTGGCCGGTGTCCCTGCGCTCACGCCATCCGGCACCGTGGCCCCGAAGCTCAGCTGCACGCTCTCATTGTCGTCGTCGACGGTGTCGTGGGTGGCGGTGAAGGTGAAGGACTTGGAGGTGTCGCCGCTGTCGAAGGTCACGTTCTGCGGCACGCCGGTGTAGTCGGAGTCGGATGTGCCGCCCTCGTTGGCGGCCTCGATGGGGATGACGACTGTGCGCTCGGGATCGGCGCTGAGGGTGACGGTCACCTCGACGGTGTTCTCCGTTACATCGGTGGTATCCGGGTCGTCGCTCTCGGCCACGGTGTAGGCGGCGCTGCCGAAGCTCACCGTGACGGACGGAACGTCGTCGTCGGTGATGGTGACGGCGCTCGTGGCCGGTGTCCCTGCGCTCACGCCGGTCGGCAGCGTGGCCCCGAAGCTCAGCTGCACGCTCTCGCCGTCGTCGTCGACGGTGTCGGTCTCGGCGGTGAAGGTGAAGGACTTGGAGGTGTCGCCGCTGTCGAAGGTGACGTTCTGCGGCACGCCTGAGTAGTCGGCGGTGGTGGCGCCGCCCTGGTTGATCTTCTCTATGGGAATGGTGACAGTGCGCTCGGGATCGGCGCTGAGGGTGAGGGTCACCTCCACCGTGTTCTCCGTTACGTTGGTGGTATCCGGGTCGTCGCTCTCGGCCACGGTGTACGCGGCGCTCCCGAAGCTCACGGTGACGGACGGAACATCGTCGTCGGTGATGGTGACCGTGGCCTCGTCCGTGGTCCCCGCCGTGACGGTCACAGGCGTCGTCGGCAGCGTGGCCCCGAAGCTCAGCTTGACGCTCTCGCCGTCGTCGTCGACGGTGTCGTGGGCGGCGGAGAAGACGAAGGTCTTCTCGGTGTCCCCGCTGCCGAAGGTCACGCTCGGCGGCACGCCCGAGTAGTCGGCGCTCGTCGCCCCGCCCTCGTTGGTCTTCGATATGGGTATCGTCAGGTCCATCTCGGGGTCGTCGGAGAGGGTCACCTTAACCGTGACGGTGCCGCCCTCGGCGGCGGTGTAGGCGGCCTGGCCGAACTGCACCGTCAGCGCCGTGGGCTTGTCGTCGTCAGTGATGGTCACCACCGCCTCTGCGGCCTCCCCCGTGGTGGCGGTGATCCCGCCGGGGAGAGAGCCGAAGGAGAGTTCGACCTTCTCACCGTCGTCATCGACCGAGTCGTCGGTGGCCGCGAAGGTGATGGTTTTCTCGGTGTCCGCCGCTCCGAAGGTGAGGGAGTCGGGAACCCCGGAGTAGTCGTCGTCGGAGGCCCCGGCCCGGTTGGTCTCGGTAATGGGAATGACGGTCTCGCTGCCCGGCGCCTTGCTCAGCTTCACCTTCACGGCCACGGATGCGCCCTCGTTGACCGAGTAGGCGGCGTTCTCGAAGTGGACGGTCGGCGGAGTCGGCAGGTCCTGTCCCTGGGTCCTGTCGTAGATGGAGACGGTGGTCTCGCCGGGAGTGCCCGCCGTCGCGTCGGCCGGAAGCGTTCCGAAGGAGAGCTTGACCCTCTCGCCCGACTCCGCAAGGTTGTCCTCCACGGCGGAGACGTCGAAGGACTTGGAGATGTCGCCGGCATCGAAGGTGACGCTCTGTGGCACCCCAGTGTAATCTGAGTCGGATGCGCCGCCCTCGTTGGCGGCCTCGATGGGGATGGTGAGAGTTCGCTCGGGGTCGGCGTCCAGGCTGACGGTGACGGTCCGTGAGGAGCCCTCCGCGACCATGTAGGACGCAGCCCCGAAGGTCACGGTGACGGACGGAACGTCGTCGTCGGTGATAGTGACGGCGCTCGTGGCCGGTGTCCCTGCGCTCACGTCATCCGGCAGCGTGGCCCCGAAGCTCAGCTTGACCGATTCGCCGTCGTCGTCTATGGTGTCGGTCTCGGCGGTGAAGACGAAGGACTTGGAGGTCTCGCCGCTGTCGAAGGTGACGTTCTGCGGCACGCCGGAGTAGTCGGCGGTGGTGGCGCCGCCCTGGTTGATCTTCTCTATGGGGATGACGATTGTGCGCTCCGGGTCCGCGCTGAGGGTGACGTTCACCTCGACGGTGTTCTCCGTTACGTCGGTGGTGTCCGAGTCGTCGCTCTCCGCCACGGTGTAGGCGGCGCTTCCGAAGCTCACGGTGACGGACGGAACGTCGTCGTCGGCGATGGTGACGGCGCTGGTGGCCGGTGTCCCTGCGGTGACGCCATCCGGCAGCGTGGCCCCGAAGCTCAGCTTGACCGACTCGCCGTCGTCGTCGACGGTGTCGGTCTCGGCGGTGAAGACGAAGGACTTGGAGGTGTCGCCGCTGTCGAAGGTCACGTTCTGCGGCACGCCGGAGTAGTCGGCGGTGGTGGCGCCGCCCTGGTTGATCTTCTCTATGGGGATGACGATTGTGCGCTCCGGGTCCGCGCTGAGGGTGACGTTCACCTCGACGGTGTTCTCCGTTACGTCGGTGGTGTCCGAGTCGTCGCTCTCCGCCACGGTGTAGGCGGCGCTTCCGAAGCTCACGGTGACGGACGGAACGTCGTCGTCGGCGATGGTGACGGCGCTGGTGGCCGGTGTCCCTGCGGTGACGCCATCCGGCAGCGTGGCCCCGAAGCTCAGCTTGACGCTCTCGCCGTCGTCGTCGACGGTGTCGGTCTCGGCGGTGAAGACGAAGGACTTGGAGGTGTCGCCGCTGTCGAAGGTCACGTTCTGCGGCACGCCGGAGTAGTCGGCGGTGGTGGCGCCGCCCTGGTTGATCTTCTCTATGGGGATGACGACTGTGCGCTCCGGGTCCGCGCTGAGGGTGACGTTCACCTCGACGGTGTTCTCCGCTACGTCGGTGGTGTCCGAGTCGTCGCTCTCCGCCACGGTGTAGGCGGCGCTTCCGAAGCTCACGGTGACGGACGGAACGTCGTCGTCGGCGATGGTGACGGCGCTGGTGGCCGGTGTCCCTGCGGTGACGCCATCCGGCAGCGTGGCGCCGAAGCTCAGCTTGACCGACTCGCCGTCGTCGTCTATGGTGTCGGTCTCGGCGGTGAAGACGAAGGACTTGGAGGTCTCGCCGCTGTCGAAGGTGACGTTCTGCGGCACGCCGGAGTAGTCGGCGGTGGTGGCGCCGCCCTGGTTGATCTTCTCTATGGGGATGACGACTGTGCGCTCCGGGTCCGCGCTGAGGGTGACGGTCACCTCGACGGTGTTCTCCGTTACGTCGGTGGTGTCCGAGTCGTCGCTCTCGGCGACGGTGTAGGCGGCGCTCCCGAAGCTCACGGTGACGGACGGAACATCGTCGTCGGTGATGGTGACCGTGGCCTCGTCCGTGGTCCCCGCCGTGACGGTCACAGGCGTCGTCGGCAGCGTGGCCCCGAAGCTCAGCTTGACGCTCTCGCCGTCGTCGTCGACGGTGTCGTGGGCGGCGGAGAAGACGAAGGTCTTCTCGGTGTCCCCGCTGCCGAAGGTCACGCTCGGCGGCACGCCCGAGTAGTCGGCGCTCGTCGCCCCGCCCTCGTTGGTCTTCGATATGGGTATCGTCAGGTCCATCTCGGGGTCGTCGGAGAGGGTCACCTTAACCGTGACGGTGCCGCCCTCGGCGGCGGTGTAGGCGGCCTGGCCGAACTGCACCGTCAGCGCCGTGGGCTTGTCGTCGTCAGTGATGGTCACCACCGCCTCTGCGGCCTCCCCCGTGGTGGCGGTGATCCCGCCGGGGAGAGAGCCGAAGGAGAGTTCGACCTTCTCACCGTCGTCATCGACCGAGTCGTCGGTGGCCGCGAAGGTGATGGTTTTCTCGGTGTCCGCCGCTCCGAAGGTGAGGGAGTCGGGAACCCCGGAGTAGTCGTCGTCGGAGGCCCCGGCCCGGTTGGTCTCGGTAATGGGAATGACGGTCTCGCTGCCCGGCGCCTTGCTCAGCTTCACCTTCACGGCCACGGATGCGCCCTCGTTGACCGAGTAGGCGGCGTTCTCGAAGTGGACGGTCGGCGGAGTCGGCAGGTCCTGTCCCTGGGTCCTGTCGTAGATGGAGACGGTGGTCTCGCCGGGAGTGCCCGCCGTCGCGTCGGCCGGAAGCGTTCCGAAGGAGAGCTTGACCCTCTCGCCCGACTCCGCAAGGTTGTCCTCCACGGCGGAGACGTCGAAGGACTTGGAGATGTCGCCGGCATCGAAGGTGACGCTCTGTGGCACCCCAGTGTAATCTGAGTCGGATGCGCCGCCCTCGTTGGCGGCCTCGATGGGGATGGTGAGAGTTCGCTCGGGGTCGGCGTCCAGGCTGACGGTGACGGTCCGTGAGGAGCCCTCCGCGACCATGTAGGCGGCGCTCCCGAAGCTCACGGTGACCGTGTCCGGCGCGTCGTCTTCCACCGTCACCGGCAGGTTCTTGGTGACGCCGGCGTAGTCGGCGCCCGACGCCGTGTGGGTCAGGGTCTCCGACTCGTCGTCGGCGTTGTCGTCGTTGTCGGCCTTGACGGTGACGGTCTGCGCGGCGGACCAGTTCAAAGCGGTGAAGGAGAGCTGGTTGCCGGTTAGCGCGGTCCCCGAGATGGAGAGGTCCGTACCCGAATGCCCGCCGATGGTGACCGTGACGGCGCCGGAGGGCTGCGTGGACAGCTTGACGGTGTAGCTGACGCCGGTGTCGTCGCCCTCGGTGACGGTGAGCGCCGACTCGCTGAGGACGATGGCCGCCGAGTCGTCGTCGGTTACGGTGACCGGAAGGTCGGCGGCCGTGGAGTAACCCCCGCCGGAGGGCGTGTGGGTGAGCGTGAGGGACTCGCTCACCGCGTTGTCGTCGTTGTCGGCCTTGACGGTGACGGTCTGCGCGGCGGACCAGTTCAAAGCGGTGAAGGAGAGCTGGTTGCCGGTCAGCGCGGTCCCCGAGATGGAGAGGTCCGTACCCGAATGCCCGCCGATGGTCACCGTGACGGCGCCGGCCGGGGCGTGCGAGAGCTTGACGGTGTAGGTGACGCCGGTGGTATCCCCCTCATTCACGGTGATGCTAGCGGGCGAGAGGACGACGGCCGCCGTGTCGTCGTCGGTGACGGTGACGGGCAGTGTCTTGGACGCCGAGTCGTAGCCGCCGCCCGTGGCCCGGTGCAACAGGAACGCCGTGTCGCCGAAGGGGTCCGCGTCGTGTGCGGCCTTGACGGTGACGGTCTGCGCGGCGGACCAGTCGGATGCGGTGAAGGTCAGCGTGAGCTCGTCGTTGGCGTTCAGCGTCGTCCCCGAGATGATCAGGTCCGTGCCGCTAAGCCCGGATACGATCACGGTGACGTCGCCGGAGGGCTGCGATGCCAGCTTGACGGTGTAGGGGGTCCCGGTTGCGTTCTCCTCCTCCACGGTGATGCTAGCCGGAGAGAGGACGATGGCCTTGGCGGTGGCGTCGTCGTCGTCGGTGATGGTCACCACCGCCTCAGAGGCCTCGCCGGACGTGGCCGTGAAGCCGCCCGGAAGCGTGCCGAATGAGAGCTCCACCTTCTCGCCGTCGTCGTCGACCGTGTCGTCGGTGGCCGCAAACGTGATCGTCTTCTCGGTGTCCGTCGCTCCGAAGGTGAGGGTGTCAGGCACGCCGGAGTGGTCGGGGTCCGTTGCGCCCGCCCGGTTGGCCCTGGAGATGCGTATGACGACCTCGCTGCCCGGCGCCTTGCTCAGCTTCACCTTCACGGCCACGGATGCGCCCTCGTTGACCGAGTAGGCGGCGCTCTCGAAGTGGACGGTCGGCGAAGTCGGCAGGTCCTGTCCCTGGGTCCTGTCGTGGATGGAGACGGAGGCCTCGCTGGGTGTGCCAGCCGAGGCGTCGGCCGGAAGCGTTCCGAAGGAGAGCTTGACCCTCTCGCCCGACTCCGCAAGGTTGTCCTCCACGGCGGAGACGTCGAAGGATTTGGAGATGTCGCCGGCATCGAAGGTGACGCTCTGTGGCACCCCAGTGTAATCTGAGTCGGATGCGCCGCCCTCGTTGGCGGCCTCGATGGGGATGGTGAGAGTTCGCTCGGGGTCGGCGTCCAGGCTGACGGTGACGGTCCGTGAGGAGCCCTCCGCGACCATGTAGGACGCAGCCCCGAAGGTCACGGTGACGGACGGAACGTCGTCGTCGGTGATAGTGACGGCGCTCGTGGCCGGTGTCCCTGCGCTCACGTCATCCGGCAGCGTGGCCCCGAAGCTCAGCTTGACCGATTCGCCGTCGTCGTCTATGGTGTCGGTCTCGGCGGTGAAGACGAAGGACTTGGAGGTCTCGCCGCTGTCGAAGGTGACGTTCTGCGGCACGCCGGAGTAGTCGGCGGTGGTGGCGCCGCCCTGGTTGGTCTTCTCTATGGGGATGACGACTGTGCGCTCGGGATCGGCGCTGAGGGTGACGGTCAC
This sequence comes from Dehalococcoidia bacterium, assembly GCA_965263185.1. Classification (GTDB taxonomy): domain Bacteria; phylum Chloroflexota; class Dehalococcoidia; order Lucifugimonadales; family UBA2985; genus JAPPHY01. The sequence continues at coordinate 1,459,893 of OZ253588.1, forward strand.
CTCGACGGCGTTCTCCGTTACGTCGGTGGTATCCGAGTCGTCGCTCTCCGCCACGGTGTAGGCGGCGCTTCCGAAGCTCACGGTGACGGAAGGAACGTCGTCGTCGGTGATGGTGACGGCGCTCGTGGCCGGTGTCCCTGCGCTCACGCCATCCGGCAGCGTGGCGCCGAAGCTCAGCTTGACCGACTCGCCGTCGTCGTCTATGGTGTCGGTCTCGGCGGTGAAGACGAAGGACTTGGAGGTCTCGCCGCTGTCGAAGGTGACGTTCTGCGGCACGCCGGAGTAGTCGGCGGTGGTGGCGCCGCCCTGGTTGATCTTCTCTATGGGGATGACGATTGTGCGCTCCGGGTCCGCGCTGAGGGTGACGTTCACCTCGACGGTGTTCTCCGTTACGTCGGTGGTGTCCGAGTCGTCGCTCTCCGCCACGGTGTAGGCGGCGCTTCCGAAGCTCACGGTGACGGACGGAACGTCGTCGTCGGTGATGGTGACGGCGCTCGTGGCCGGTGTCCCTGCGCTCACGCCATCCGGCAGCGTGGCCCCGAAGCTCAGCTGCACGCTCTCGCCGTCGTCGTCGACGGTGTCGTGGGCGGCGGTGAAGGTGAAGGACTTGGAGGTGTCGCCGCTGTCGAAGGTGACGTTCTGCGGCACGCCGGAGTAGTCGGCGGTGGTGGCGCCGCCCTGGTTGATCTTCTCTATGGGGATGACGACTGTGCGCTCGGGATCGGCGCTGAGGGTGACGGTCACCTCGACGGTGTTCTCCGTTACGTCGGTGGTCCCCGTGTCGTCGCTCTCGGCCACGGTGTAGGCGGCGCTGCCGAAGCTCACCGTGACGGACGGAACGTCGTCGTCGGTGATGCTGACGGCGCTCGTGGCCGGTGTCCCTGCGCTCACGCCATCCGGCAGCGTGGCCCCGAAGCTCAGCTGCACGCTCTCGCCGTCGTCGTCGACGGTGTCGTGGGCGGCGGTGAAGGTGAAGGACTTGGAGGTGTCGCCGCTGTCGAAGGTGACGTTCTGCGGCACGCCGGAGTAGTCGGCGGTGGTGGCGCCGCCCTGGTTGGTCTTCTCTATGGGGATGATGACTGTGCGCTCGGGGTCGGCGCTGAGGGTGACGGTCACCTCGACGGTGTTCTCCGCTACGTCGGTGGTATCCGGGTCGTCGCTCTCGGCCACGGTGTAGGCGGCCTGGCCGAACTGCACCGTCACAGTGGCCGGGGCGTCGTCGGTCACGGTGACGGGAAGATCCTTCGTGAGGTTGGCGTAGTCGCCTCCAGAGGCAGTGTGGGTCAGGGTCTCCGACTCGTCGTCCGCGTTGCCGTCGTGGCCGGCCTTCACCGTCACCATCTGCGCCGTGTTCCAGTTGGACATGGAGAAGGTCAGCGTGTTGCTGTTGCTCAGCGTGGCCCCGGAGATGGAGAGGTCGGTCCCGCTATGCCCGCCGATGGTCACGGTGATGGTGTCGGAGGGCCGGGTGGACAGCTTCACCGTGTAGCTGACGCCGGTGTCGTCGCCCTCGGTGACGGTGAGGGAAGTGGGTGAGAGGACTACGTTCCTTGTATCGCTGTCAGTCACGTTGATCGTTACGCTGTCCGCTGCAATCCCGGTGTAGTCTCCGCCGGACTGTATGTGAGTCAGTGTGATCGTCTCGCCGATTCCGTTGGCGTCCTCGACGGGCGTAACGGTAACACTCTGCGCCGTGTCCCAGTTGGAGGTCGTGAAGGTGAGCGTGTTGGTGTTGCTTAGCGTGGCGCCTGATAGCGACACAGCGGGGTTGGCGCCACCGATGGTGACAGTGACGGTGTCCGTGGGCTTGGAATTGAGCTTCACCGTGTAGCTGGATGCCACTGCGGCCTCACCGGGGGCCGGCTCTTCCAGGCTAATAGAGGTGGGGTCTATGGCCACTCCCCGTGGGTCGTCATCGAGGAGGCCCACGTCGGCCACCTCCTCAGTGGCGTCATTGCGCAGATGGGCGTTCTGTGCGTTGCTGATCTTGAAGCCAAAGAACTCGGTGTCCTCGCTCACGTCATCGTTGGTCAGTTGAACCGTCACCTGCTTGGTTGCATCCCCGGGACTGAAAGTGACGGTGCCCGTTGCCGCGGTGTAGTCCTCACCAGCGGTGGCGGGGGTGATGCCCTGTCTGGCGGCGAGCCCTCTCAGCACCTGCGTCTGGCCGGTGGCGTAGTCCACCGTTACGTCCGCCGCGCTCCGACCCGTCAGCGTCAGAGTAAAGGTGACCGGGCCCTTCATGTCCTCGGAGACGTAGCTCAGATCTCCGGCTGGTCCTGCCACGCTCACTACCGGCTTCGGGTCGTCGTCAATGATGGAACCCGTGGCGGTCAGTGACGTTGCGTCGCCGTCCAGTAAGGCCTTGTTGTTTTGGTTGGTGAGCTGCAGGGTGAAGGTCTTCTTTGCGGGGCCGTACACCTCGTTATCCGTAATGGGTATGCGAATGGTGGCGGCGCCTCCGTTTGCCGGGATGGAGAATATCTTGTAGGTCTGGCCGGTGTTTACCTGCCGGGTGTAGTCGGTCCCGGCTGCGGCGGTGCCGTCCACAGTGGTATACCGGACCACGACGGGAACCGTTCTCAGAATTGGCCGAACGGATACCGTGAACTCCACGTACCCGTCGGACTCCGAGGCTTGGGCGTCATCCAGGTATATGTAAGCCTGAGTGGTGTTTTCTATAATCACCCATATGTTGTCCACGGATACGCTGCCGTAGTCTCCTCCGGATACCCGGTGGGCGATAAAAGCATCCCTGAATGAAGTATCAGCGCCGTCATCCATAGACTCTACTGATATGGTCTGGGTGGCGCTCCAGTTGGACGGGGTGAAGGTGAGGGTTTCGGGCGTGAGCCTGATTAGATTGTCTTGCTCGCTGGATACAGTGACGGTAACCGTGTCCGTAGGCTCGCTATCCAGGACCAGGGAATACGTTGACGTCCCGCCTTCCATCATGCCGATGCCAGAGCCGGTGGCCAGGCTTGCAGGTGAAAGGGTTATGCCACGGGTATCATCGTCGGTGATGGTGAAAGAGGCGGAATTGACTGGCAGTAACTCGTCGGAGTCGGAGGCTACCACCTCCGCGCCCTGCAAGATGACCGTTTCGCCCTCCTCGTCCACGTCGTCGTTTTCCGGCTTGAACCGCAGCGTGGTCGTGCCGCTGGTCTGGCCCGCGGGGATGACAATGTCGAAGGACTCGACATCCCGGAACGTGCCCTGAGAGTCCGCCACTCGGAAGCGTTCGAGGTCGATCTGGGCGGCGGTGCTGTTGGCGCTGTCGAATTCCACCCGCACCGTGGTATCGACGTCTCTCGGGTCCGCCTGGCGAAGGGCGGCGTCGGCAGCGTCCGTGGGCCAGTGGATGTCCGAGAAGGACGCTGTAACCGTAATCTCGCGCCGGCTTGAGTTTTCGGCCACCGAATCGAAGACACCGTTGTTCCTGGTCAGGGCCAGTTCAACCCCGGTGGGTTCAATGAAATCGTCGTCGGCGATGGTGACCAGCGCCTCATCCTCGTCGCCGATGAGCCTCAGATACTTAGTGATGGAGCTGCCCAACAGCATTTGGAAAGTCTCGTCCTCTTCCCGCACGTCATCGTCGTAGAGGGTGAGGGAGAATTCGAACCGGGTCTGGCCCGCCGGAATGGTTGCATGAATCAGGCCATCGGGGTCCTCGAAGTCCCCCGTCTGGCCAAGCCTCGAAAACGCCGGTGTGGCGGTCAGGTTGTCGTGAGCGTCCAGCTCGACTTCGAACCGCGCATCCTCGCCCCACACCCGGTCCAGAACAACGGCAAAGTCCACGGAGCCCGCGCTTTCCGGTGTAGGATCGGCGCTGACCAGCTCCAGGCTGGCCGTGGGGAGGTAGGACTCCCCTGACGGAGGATCGCGGTTCACTATGGCGACGACGCGGCTCCGCTTTGCGGCCTCCACCAGCACACCCTCGGGGGGAACCAGCGTTACCCGGAACTGCTCCCTCTGCTCGTCAATTTCGTCCCCCAGGATGTCAATTGTAATGTTCTTTTCGGTCTCGTTGGCCGCGAAGGTGAGGATGCCGGGGGTGGCGGAGTTGTCCACGTAGTCCGCTCCCTCCTCGGCAGGGTAGGGCCTGTTCTGAGTATGTATGGGTTCTACGGTGTAGGCCACCTGGACTTGCTCATCGGACTCACCGATCCGCGTGACCGCGAGGACGGCCTTGGCGTTGGCCGCACCGTTTGCCGGTTCCGTTACCGACAGCCTAGTCGTCTCGTTGAACCCGACTGCTACGCCTCCCAGGACTGTGATGTATATACGAAGCGTACTGGAAGTGGTGGTCCCGTCACTGGCGGTTGCGTCCAGCACCATTGGTGAATCGGTCAGGTCCTGAGCGGTCAATGTGAAGGTAGCCCGGCAGGTCCCCATTTCGCCCGTCGCAAGGGACCCGCTGATGCTGCAGCCAGCCCTGGGTTCCGCCGGTTTGGTTTGATTGCGGTCTCCTACTGCGCGCTGGACGCTGCTAACGGTTATGGAGTTTCCGGTAGCTTCAGAGCCGGTGTTTAGTACTTCAAAGTCAATATTAATAGTCTGGCCGACCTGGCCTAAGCCGGTATACTTCGCCCGCAAAACAGTATTCCTAGTCCTGTCGTCGTCGTAAAGGACAATCGTGGCCGTGTTGGGGGCGCCCGCCTTCCAGATCCGGTGCACCCCGTAACGGTGGCCATCGCCATAAACCTGGGCCGTGAACTTATAGGGAAAGAGTCTATTCACGACTTGGTCATTAGGAAAAACCCCACCGTTCACGAGAGCGCCGGTGGTTATTTCAGATACACCTGCCGGGAATAGTTCGTTTACGAAGTTGTAGTCCAGATAGCCGGTGCTCTCCGCTTGCCGTGCCGTTCTCACATAGGTGAAGCGCAGCTCCTCGCTGGTGTCCCCGGTGCGCCGGAACACATACTTGACTTCTCCTCCCTCCCTTACGAAAGCCTCGTGCGGGTGTACCGTGATAATCTGCAGTTCGTCATTGTCCGTTACGCTTACTGTGGCTTGGCTCGGGTCTCCCGGAGTGTAGATTTCGTCATCCCCACCATTGATATCTCCGTCGCCGAGCGCTTCAATGGTGTAGTCGCGAGCTGAAGGGTAGTCCACAAGGTCGTTATCCTCGGTTTCTACTGACAGCTCGGTGGTGGTGGCGCCGGCCTCGAACTCGGCGCTCAGGGTTTCCACCTTCCCGGGGGCGCTGAGGCGTACCTGCATTGACAGGGCATCGTCGGTGTACCCGGTTCGGGTCAGTACGAATACGGCATCCTGTCCCTCCACGACCGAGTCCGCCTTGTGGGCGACAGTGACCACGACAGGGTCGTCGTCCACGATGGTCCCCGAAACTGTGGCGGTATTGCCGCCGACGATGGCAACACCGGGGGTACTGCTGTCACTTTCGTCCGGCAGGTCCGGCTCCGGCTCCGGAAGAGAGATGGTGACGTTGAAGGTCTCGTTGGGCTCGTCGGTCGTGTCGCCGGTCACAGACACGGTGAAGGTGGAGCTGGTGGAATTAGCGGGAATGGTGGCTGTGCCGCCGGTCACGGCGGTATAGTCCTGCCCGGCTGTAGCCGTACCGTCCGAGGTGACATAGTTGACCGTAACGTCCTGGGAAACGGCTTGGCCCAGGGTCAATGTGAAGGTCATGTTGGCGCTGCCGGAGTCGCCCTCGGTGGCCGAGGCCGGGGCGATGGTGATTCCGGGCTTGTCGTCGTTGTTGGTGATGGTGACGGTGGCCTTGTCGGAGCGTCCTCCCGTCGGGGTATGGCCTACCCAGTTCTCCCAGATCGTGTAATTGCCATGGAGGTTCACGCTGCCCGTCGAGGTATCGGGCAGCAGCTCGATGGTTACCGATCCGTTGTCGCCAAAGGCCGAGTCGTCCACGGTCTGGAGTTCGACGACCTTGCGGGTCTCGTTCTGGCCGAAGGTGATCTGAGTGGGCAGGGCGCCGGTTATGTACTGCTCGTCCTGGTAGGCCCGCAGGTATACCACCGTCTCAGATTGCGGTGGAGGGAGTTCCAGCAGGTCGGTGGCCCAACGCCGCTCCAGGATGAACCTGGCGGGTTGCCCCTCCGTGACTGAAGTGGACTCGGCCCTGATCAGTACCGTCGGGTCCCGGTTTGTGACGGTTAGGCGAATCTTATTGACAGTACCCACCTGGTATTGGGGGCAGTACCGCAGGTCGGATTCATTGCAGGCGAATTCCGGGTGATAGCCTGTCAGGTTGATGGGGTGAAAAATGTTCTTCTGCGTAATCAGCGTGCCGGCGGCTTGTGCTTCCGCCGCCGCCGCTTCGTATTGCAGGGCGAGCTCCGCAAAGAGCCTTGGGCGGTAACGTGATGACCCTCCCCCTTGCTTTACCAACTCACTCCGAGGCATGATCTCAATTTCGAGCACGCCGTTTTCCGGCCCTACGTAGAACCTGTAATCCCTGTACGTGACCGTTTGGCTGCTACAGTCGGCGCCCAGGTGGTGGATGCCGGCCTTGTTGTATCCCAGCGTGTTGTTCTGGTATTGCTCTCCATAGAAGGCAGGATGGTTCGAGTACTGGACCCACATTGATACCGGATCCAAGTTGACTCGCGCGTCGTCAGAGAACGCGGTAACGCCGGTGCAGGTCGAGTTATAGGTAAACTGGGTCCCCTCCACAATTTTCCCTTCCCAGGTTGTCCCGTCAGACGAAAGTGTCAGTCCGGTGGGGCCGACCGGCCGGATCAGGCTCACGGTGGGGATGTCGTCGTCCTTGACCAGTACCTGGGCATAACCGGTCCCGATGCTGAAGGGGTTGGCGACCCGCTGGACGATGGTGACGCCGAGCCAGCCATCGCCCTCGTTTATGCTGTCGGCCTCCGTGGTGAGAGGAAGGGTCTTCTCGGTTTCCCCTGCCGCGAACTCCAGGATGTAGTCCACCCAGGCCCCGTTGAAGGTTAGCCTCTTTGACTGGTCCTCGTTGTCGCTGGTGAGGACTATGGTCTCGGTGGCGTCGGTCATGATCTTCGGCAAGCCGGTCACGTAGAGTCCGACCCGCAGGGATCCCGATGTGTTGCCCGACCTGGTGATGCGGTACTGGGCGTTGGCGCCTTCGGTGACCACGGCGGCGACCGCTTCGACGGAGATAATCGGTGGGTCATTGTCGAGCAGTGTGGTGGTGACAGCGCTGCTCGTGCCCGCCACGTATTTGCCGTTGGTGTCGGCAAGGATTGTGGCGGTGACGGAACCTGCGTTTTCCGACACCGCGTCGTCCGCGGTGTCCAGAGTGAGGGCGCCGGTCAAGGAGCCTTTCGCAATGGTTACGGGTATGGTGACCATGTCATTTGCGTCGGGCTGGTAGTCCGTGTGCCAGGTGATGTAGTCGCCGGTCTCTGCCAGCTGTACGTTTACGATTAGCTGCCCCTGATCCTGCCCCGGGGCCCAGGCGCGCGTAAGCGTGTACGACAATTGGGCGCCTTCGGTGACGTCACTCCCGCCGGAAATGGACACCGTGGAAGGGGAATCGTTGTCCTTGACCGTAATGGTGCGCGTGTTCAAACTTGCCGCGGGGGTGTAATTCCTGTCTGGGTCCTCCTGCACGGTGATGGTCACCGAACCGTCGGCCTCCATTGCGGCATTGTCCAGCAGGGGTATGGAAAGATTCTTAAGGAGTTGTCCTGTCGGGATCGTGACCTGCAGCTTACCGTTGCCCAGATCCTGATACCCTTCGGCCCCTTCGCCATCAAGGTCTAAATAGCTGCCCACTTCGGTGACCGAGAGGGTCACCACGAGCGGCTGGCCCCTGGCGGCTCCGAGCGCCAGCAGGTCTATGCTGCCACCTTCCAGCGCAGTGTTCAGCGAGGTAGCGGCATTGTACGGGTGGTCGGGCAAAACCCAGTGCAAGGAAACTTCCGGGGCCACGTCGTTATCGCGCACATCGGCGGTTACGGAGGCCGTATTTCCGGGGATGTACTTATACTGGTCGGCCTTGGCGGGAACCGAGAGTGTGACCGTGCCGTCATCCTCGTCCTTGTAGTCGTCCTCGGTCGGGAGCGCAATGCGCTTGCTGGTCTCGCCTGCCGCGAAGGTGAGGTTCAGGGTGAAGGGGGTCTCCGTAAATTCAACCTCCGTTGGTGTAACCGGATTCTCGGGCATGTTCGGGTCCGGGGGCGGATACACCTCTACGGCGCCGGACAGGAAATCCCCGGTCTGGTCCAGGGACAGGGATACGGGAATCGCCCCGTTGTCCCGGGACCTGGTTACGATGAACGCCGCCTTGCCGCCTTCGGCAAAGCCCGAAGTGGTCCGGGTAACCTCCACCATCACCGGGTCGGCGGCGATGACGGACAGAGCGCTGCCAGGAGCGGTGTTTTCGTTCCCGTAGGCGTCGGTGGCAGCGCCCGCCTCCAGAGTCACGGTTACCGGCCCCTCCGCTGCGGACACGATGATCACGTCCCAGCGAGTGTACCTGGGCCACATGGCGTTGAAGCTGGTGATGGCATGCACGTCGTGAGCCGCGCCATTGGTGACCGTTATTTCGGCGTCGGTTATGCCGTAGACCTTCTCGCTGAAGTAGAAGACTACGTTGAACTGGCGGTCCGGGGAAACGTAGGTCCTGGTCTCCCCGCCCACCGTGACCGAGGGAGCGATGCCGTCCACCTTGTGGTCGTTGGCCTGGAGAGCGGCGTGGGTCAGCGTGGCGTTGGTGGCGCCAGCGCGGATGGCGCCACCGTTGAGGGCCAAGCTGTTGGCAACGACGGCGATGCCGTCCGTGTCCTCATCGCCCGAGAGGACGGTGTAGGTGAACAGCAGCTGTGTGGTGGTGGTGCCTTCGGAATACTCGGCCGTACGGCTCAGGCCTCCCACGTCGAGGTTGATCTGTGGAGCGCCGGTGACCGCCACTGCTTCGCTGAAGGTCAGCCCGACCTGGATTTCGTCGCCAATGGCGTAGCCGCCGTCCTCACCGGGATTGGACGTTACGGCGACGGACTCGATGGTCGGCACGGTTGGCGTGCCCTGTGCGTAGGCGACGCCTGCAGATACCAGCAGCGCGACCATGACTGCCACAATAAAGAGCGATCTGGTCAGTGCCCAGACCACACCTGGAACATCGACAACACGGGACCGTGCCTTCAACATGAACATATTCGGCACGCCTGCATAGTTAGCGGCGACCGTTCCTTCCGTTTTGCAGCGCGGTGTAGTTGGCCATCACTTTGGAGAGAACGGAGGCGAAGACTGCAAGCTCCTCCTCGCTTACTCCCTCCGAGAGCTTAGCGTCGTATGTCTGCACGCTCCGGTGAAGCTCCAACGTCAGCGCCTTCCCCTCTTCGGTCAACGCCAGCATCACGACGCGCCGGTCGCTGCGCCGCCGCCGCCTGCGCATCAGACCCATGCCCACCATCTTCGTCACGACGCGGCTGACGCGGGAGACGTTGACCGGCAGCGCCTCCGCCAGCTGCGTGGTGGTCCACTCTTCCCTTTCCAGAAAGAGTCTGAGCATAGCGAAGTCCAGCGGTATGAGGCCGTAGGACGCCGCCAACTCCGCCAGGCTCTTGGCCACAGCGTTTACCCGGCCCGCCACATATTCCCCCAGAACGAGGGGAGGCGGCGTCGGCGCCGGGCCACCCTGCGGCTGCTCCTCAGTCGGTTCCACCAAAACATGCGTCTCCTTGCGATTGTTTCGCCAGAGAACAATTTACAAGGCGCGTGTGTGCTTGGTGTGACCTTTCACCCCGAAGCTATGCCCTTTTTGTGACGTTTTCGGGAGTTGTGTGGTATAATCGGCCCCATGAACCTGGACATTGCAGAATCGCAGGTACTCCGCAGGCCAGGCGTCGCGCTCGAAGAAGCCGACAGTCTGAGGCGAGAAAACGAGGCGCTGCGGGAGCGCCTCTCCGGGCTTAGCGAGGCCAGCCTTCGCATCAGCCGGAGCCTCGACCTCGACACCGTTCTGCAAGGGGTCATAGACGGCGCCTGTTCGCTGACCAGGGCCCGCTATGGCGCGCTGGTGGCCTTCGACGACTCCGGGGACATAGAGACCCTCATCACCTCCGGCGTCACCCCTGAAGAGCGCCCGCGATTCGGGGACTTGCCCAAGGGCCTGGGGCTCCTCAAGTACCTGAACGAGATCGAGGGACCGCTGAGGCTGGCGGATATCGCCAGCCACCCCAGATCGGTCGGCTTTCCCGAGGGCCACCCGCCGATGAAGACCTTCCTGGGGACCCCGGTCCTTCATTTGGGCGAGCGCCTCGGCAACCTCTACCTGACCGAGAAGGAGGGCGGACGGGAGTTCACCCTGGAAGACGAAGAGACCCTCGTCATGTTCGCCTCCCAGGCGGGAATGGGCATCGTCAACGCCCGCAGATACAGCGACGAACACCGGGCCAGGGCCGACCTGGAGGCCCTGGTCAACATTTCGCCCGTGGGGGTCCTGGTCTTTGACGCGAAGACGGGCGACCTCGTGTCGCTCAATGAGGAGTCGAGGCGGATTGTCCGCGGGCTCCGCGCACCGGGTCGTAGCCAGACGGAAATCCTCAGCGTGTTGACCTTCCGGCGTCCGGATGGGCGTGAGATTCCGCTCGCGGAGCTCCCAACGCAACGGGCGCTGAAAAGCGGCCAGACCGTGCGCGCCGAGGAGATCATCATAGAGCTCCCGGACGGCCATGCGGTCACCACTGTCATAAACGCCACGCCAATCTTCTCGGAAGTGGGTGTGGTTGTGTCCGTCGTCGCCACCGTGCAGGACATGACGCCGTTGGAAGAACTGGAGCGGCTGCGGGCCGAGTTCCTGGGCATGGTGAGCCACGAGCTGCGGACGCCGCTTACCATCATCAAAGGCTCCACGGCCACCGTGCTGGGCGCCCCGTCTGCCGTCGATACCGCCGAGATGCGCCAGTTCTTCCGGATCATCGACGAGCAGGCCGATCACATGCGCGGCCTGATCAGCGACCTTCTCGACGTGACGCGGGTCGAGGCGGGCACGTTGTCTGTCGCACCCGAACCCACGGATCTGGCGGCCTTGGTGGACGAGGCAAGGGAGGCGTTCCTGCGCGGCGGCGCTAGGAACAGCGTCGAGGTTGACCTCGCGCCGGACCTGCCACGGATCGGGGCGGATAGACAACGCTTGGCACAGGTCTTGAACAACCTCTTTTACAACGCCTCCAAGTACTCGCCCGATTGGTCCGCCATCGGGGTGAGCGCGTCGGTGCAGGACGTGTACGTCGCCATCTCCGTCTCTGACGAGGGCAGGGGCGTATCCGCCGAGGGCCTGCCCCACCTGTTCAGGAAGTTCTCCCGGATCGACAGCGATGACCTGGACCGGCGTATAGGAGGAGAAGGCCTGGGCCTTGCGATCTGCAAGGGAATAGTGGAGGCGCACGGGGGCCGCATATGGGCTGAGAGCGAGGGCCCGGGACTCGGCACGCGGTTCACCTTTACGATTCCAGCGGCCTACGAGGCCGCCAACGGCTCGGCGCCCAGCCCCGGACCGATGGCGAGGGGCCGTGCGCGTGTCCTCGCGTTGGACGACGAGCCGCAGATGCTACGGCTCGTCCGGAACACGCTATCGGACGCAGGCTACACCCCCATTGTGACCGGCGATCCGGATGAGGCGGTCCGCCTCATTGAGGTGGAGAAGCCCGACCTCATTCTGCTGGACCTGATGCTGCCCGGCGCCGACGGCATCGAGCTGATGAAGCCCATCTTCCAGATTACCGACGCACCGGTCATCTTCCTGTCCGGCCGCGACGGAGAGCGGGATATCGTGAGGGCCTTCGAGGCGGGAGCCGACGACTACATCGTCAAGCCCTTCTCACCAACCGAACTGGCGGCCAGAATCGAGGCGGTACTGCGCAGGCGGGCGGCGTCCGACCGGAGCAGGATGCACAAACCCTACGCACTGGGCGACATGACCATTAACTACGTCGAACGCCGCGTGACGGTGGCGGGCTGTCCGGTGCAGCTGACCGCGACCGAGTACAAGCTGCTCTTCGAGCTTTCGGTCAACGCCGGACAGGTGTTGACCCAAGACCAACTGCTGCGGCGGATCTGGGGACCGGACTACTCCGGCGAGTCCCGGATCCTACGCACCTTCGTAAAGAAGCTCCGACGCAAGCTGAGGGACGATGCTAACAGCCCCAGGTACATCTTCACCGAGCCTCGCGTCGGCTACCGCATGGCAAAGACCTAGCGCGTCGAGGCGCATAGAGGAGGCTGCGGCAAGGAAGGATAGGTGACGCCATGACCGTCAGGATCGTAGCCGATAGTTGTTCGGACTCTGAGGTTGTCCCGGAGTCATGAGTGTATCTACGATGGCCAAGCCCCCGATCCCCGATGGACCGACCTCCATAACAGCCTCCTGGCTTAAGCAGGCCCTGTCTGCGGGCGTCGCATCCGATCTTCCCGCCTTAAAGGCAGCCGACGTGGAGGGGGTCGGGGCGGGGGTTGGCCTCATGGGGGAGGTCCTTCGCTGCCGCCTCACCTACCAAGACGACGCCCCCTCCGCCCCCGACTCCGTCATCGTAAAGCTGCCAAGCCCCCACCCCAAGAACCTGAAGATGAGCAAACTGCTACAGCTTTACAAGCGGGAATACTCCTTCTACATCCGCCTCGCGCCTCACGTCCCCATTCATGTTGCGGCCCTCTACTACGGAGATTTCGAAGAGAAGACCCACCGTTTCGTCCTGGTCCTCGAAGACATGCGCGGCATGGAGACCGGCAACCGGATCAAGGGCGCCACCGAACGCCAGGCGAAGGTCGCCATTCGCGCCATAGCCAGGCTCCACGGCTCATACTGGAACAAGGTGGACCGGCCCCCTGTCGCCGGCCTGCACTATTCCCTCCACCCCAAGTACCGGCCTCTGGTCCAGTTGGCCTATCTGCGCTACCTTGTCCCCGCCCTCAAGAATTTTGGCGACCACTTCTCCGAGGACATGCGCCGCCTTGCCGAGGCCTACGGCCCCAGAATCGCTGATCACATGGCCGACGTCGCCGCCCAGCCCCTCACGTTCGGCCACGGCGATTTCCTCCTCGACAACATGTTCTTCGGCGCCGACGGGTCCGATGACTTCGCCGTCATCGACTGGCAGGTCAGCGGCATCAACTCCGGCCTATATGACGTCGCCTCCTTCATGAGCGACAGCGTCTCTATTGAGACCCGTCGCAAGATCGAGCGCGAGACTCTCCGGGAATACCACGATGTCCTCTGCAGCGCGGGCGTCAAGGAATTTTCCTTCGAAGCCTGCTGGCGCCTCTACCGACAGAACATGCTCGGCCGCCTCCTCGCCCCCATCTTCGTCTGCGGCGGCCTGGATCTCTCCAACGAGCGCGGCCGCGCCCTCGCCGAAAACGGTCTCCGCAATACACTCGCCGCCGTAGAAGACCTCGAGGCCAGCGAATTTCTCCCCACGCCCCGCCCCCTCTACACCCCTGCCAACGCCTTCTCTATCCTCTCCCGCTGCGCCTACAAGCTCTACAAGACCGTGAGATAAATGGATTGAGTTATTGAGAAACGCTGAGGACCCTCCCGTAACTCCTTGCCAAGTAGAATGGCATGCGGGGCGTCGGAGCAGAGCGAGGTCGTTGACTCGCGGCCCGCCGGGGGGCGCCTAGGCGCTGCTGGCCCTCAGCGCCGCTCGATGGGCAGGTGAGATGTCCGAACATCGCGAGGTGGCTCGGCGGGTTGAACGGTCGATTGAGAGGAATCACGGCTTCGTAACGGTCGACACCCTGAAGTATCTGGCGATGGGCGGGCGCATCGGCAAGGCCCAGGCCCTCCTGGGTGGAGCGCTCCAATTCAATCCCATCGTCGGTATCCGCGACGGCGAAACCCACCCTGTTGACCGGCCCCGCACCCGCAGGCGGGCGCAGAGACGGATTATCGAGTTGGTGCGCTAGCTGGCTCCCATTCACCAGTTACACCTGAGCTATAGCACGGGCCCCGATAACGCCCTGGCCGTTCGCGACGAGTTGGCCGACCTTGTGAAGCCGGAGCGCCCCATCGAGTCCCGGCTTGGCCCTGTCCTGGGTACCCACCTCGGTCCCAATACCATCGGCGTGGCGGCAACCCAGGGGAGTATCGAGGACGACTAGCTGCTCTCAGTGGGAGAGACGGCTAGACCGATACTACAAGGAGCCGGGATGTTCGAACAGGCCAAAGGCTCGTGAGGGCGGATTAGAGACACGACGAGAGAGCCTGGGACCAAACCGGCCTGCATTGTTCATGTCAATCGCCTTCTAGGTCTGGCTCGGATGGCTGGAGGCTCCTGGGGCCTAGCCGGTGTTTCCGAGCGGCTCCTTATATAAGGACTTCCCGGCGAAAAGTTCGCAGTTGAGCCTGTCCCAAAAGTGATGTAGAGGGTAGCAGGTAGGAGCAGTTGGAATAAGCCAGTGGGGGTTACTGAACGACTCTTGCCTGGAGAGTTGAAGGTGGCGATGGGTTAGCGAAGGGTGATTACCGGCGCAGTTGTGATCAGGAAGCGGGGCGGAGACTCGGCCCGTGGGGTAGCTGGACGAAGGCGCGGGAGCGCCAGGCCCGCCACAGGGTGCGCAGGTTGAAAGCTGTGGCCAACATGATCCACTCGGCCGCCACGCTGGTAAGGCCGCGCAGCAGGAACCTCCGTGCCCCCTGTTGCTCCTTGATGATTCCGAAGACCGGTTCGACCAGCTGTTTTCTCAGCCTGTAAACCTCTTTAGCTGCTGAGGTGGACATCCAGGCGCGATGGCGACGTAGGACTGCATCGTGCGGCCCTATGGCCAGGCTTCTCCCAATCTCCTTGGCCTTGGTACAGACCCTGAAGGCTGGGCATGCCTGACAGACGGCGCCGGAAGCCCGGTACAGTCGCAACGGGATTCCGTTCGCATGCTGTATACGGACGAACGCGAGCGTCTGCCCCTGTGGGCACATAAAGCTGTCGCTACGCTCGTCATAGGTGAATTGATCCTTGTGATACGGGTCCTTGAGGAACCGTTGTCGTGACTCGGACACCACCACCTGCTGGCCTCGACTGGCACATTCTTCCAAGTGACTCCCGGAGAAATATCCGGCATCGGCCAACGTCGTCTGCGCTTTTGTCCCGGTCATCTCTTCGGCCCGTTCCATCATCGGCGCCAGCATGGCATTGTCATTGGCTTCGTCCACCACGTCCACGGCGGTGACCAACATGCCGGTCGCTCCCCCCTCCGGCTCTGCAGGTGAGACCATAGCCTGGGCGTTGTAGCCGGCCACGATGCCCTGCCTGCCCTTCATCAGCCGGGCGTCTGGGTCAGTCAGGTTGATGCGCTTGTGGCGTTCCTGACTAGCAAGATCGGCCATCGCCTGCCTCACCTTCTCTCTCAAGACCTCCTTGTCGGCCAACTCCTCAGGCAGATGGGCAGCAGCAGCGTCTTCTCCAGCTTCGTTCTGAGCCTCAAGGTCGGCTATCGCCCTCTCCACTCGCGCCAACAGCCCGCTCAGTCCCTCGGCATCGTAGCTCCTGTTCAGCGATGCGTTGGCGACCACCTTCGTGCCATCCACCGCCTGAACCGCCAGGTCCACCAACTCCATGGCCACCGCCGTACGCACCGTGCGCTCGAACAGCTTTCTCATAGCCTGCCTATGCCCTTTGTAGAACCGCCACAGGGTGTTGTGGTCAGGGCGCTGCCACCCAGTCAGCCACAGGTACGATATCTGGTCCCGGCAGGCCGCCTCCAGCTTCCGGCACGAGCGCACTCCCGTCATGAAGCCGTACAACCATACGCTCAATAGCGCACGAGGGTGATAGGCCGGCGCTCCCATCGCATCACCGTCTATATCCACGCCAAGCTCCGCCCAGCCATCCCGATCCAACGCATCAACGAACTCGGCCACGAACCGCGCCGGATGGTCCAGCGGCAACAACTCGTCAAGCGTCGGCGGCAACATCCATATCTGCTCACGGCCCATATCTCGAAGTGGCATCGCCAACCTCCAACTCCACCTTCTTCCCAACAGTCTACACCCCTGACATCAACCCGACTTCTGAGACAGGCTCAGTTCGGTACGCTCCGGCCCACCTAACTGGACGAAATCAAGAACCTTCACGTTGAGGCTCGTTCTAGGGAAACTCTGAATAATGCTGTAATTGTGGCATACTGAGGCTAGCCAACACCAAGGGGGAGCGAGCATGACGGAGCAGCCAACCTTTGCCGACTTGGAGTACCAGCACAAGAAGCGACAGACCCGTCGGGAGGTGTTTCTGAAGCGAATCGACTCCCTTATTCCCTGGGAGAGGTTGGAGGAGCGCATCCGGCCCCACTACTTTAAGGCTGAGCGGGGTCGTCGGCCTTACCCCCTGTCGGCGATGCTTCGGGTCCACATCGTCCAGCTCTGCTACAACGTGAGCGACCCTGGAATGGAAGACCCCCGTTTTCACGGGGGCAGGCTCTGCTGTATGAGGCGGAGTCAGTGCGGCGCTTCGCGGGGTTACGGCTGTCTGAGCCGATTCCTGATGAGAGTACCATCCTGAACTTTCGCCACCTGCTGGAAGAGCGCCATCTGGGACAAGGGCTGTTTGCGGAGATCAACGAGCATCTGGCGTCCCAAGGTCTGCGGCTCAGAGAAGGGACCATAGTGGACGCCACCATCATAGAGGCGCCGCCCTCGACCAAGAACCGGGCCGGGCAGCGGGACCCGGAGATGCGCCAGGTGAAGAAGGGGAACCAATACCACTTCGGGATGAAGCTGCACATCGGGGTGGATTCGGAGACGGGCTTAGTGCACAGCTTCGCTACTACATCGGCCAACGTGCATGACGTGACCCAGGCCCACCGGTTATTGCACGGTGGGGAGAGGCAGGTGTGGGGGGACGCCGGCTATATCGGGGTACAGAAGCGGGAGGAGCATCTGGAGTTGGCGGTACAGTGGCAGGTGGCAATGAAGCCGGGACAGCGGCGGAAACTGGAACCGGGGGATCCGGCGGCAATAGGGGAAAAGGTGAAGGCTTCTATCCGGGCCAAGAGCCTGCCCCCGACTGCGATCGGGGGTGGAACACCCCTTCCTTGATGTGAAGAGATTATGGGGCTACGCCAAAGTACGCTACCGGGGCTTGACCAAGAACACAGAACGGCTGGCGCTGTTGCTAGGGCTATCCAACTTGAAGCGGGCTAAGGGCCTCTTGGTTGGTTGACCAGGGGGTAGTGGGCCCAAAAGCGAGGCTGAAGTCCCGAAGCGGCCGAAGAGGAGTGGGCAAAGGGCCGAAATTAACCGCACCATCAACAAACAAGGCAAAAAACCAGGAGGGAAAGCCTGCTTCTGTACCCGGCAATCAAAAATCAGCCTGGCAGCACTTTGTTCAGACCTTCCCTAGACCTGTAGTCAGAAGTGAGCCGTCCTCGTTGACCTTCCCCTCTATCGCGCGGAATCACGATTCCGCTGCCTCAAGTGGCATCTTAGGTGGTTGCGCCGATCAGAGATGGCAAGAGATAGCTGGCATATCGGTCGCGATGCTGCTTCCAGGTTCCCGAAAACAATCCGGCGAGCGCCGCCACTCCAGTCCCTACGTCCCCGCTTCCATCGTCCCTGCTCGTTTGCGCGGGTTGACTTCGTCGAACAGCGCCGCCACCTCGGGCGACGGACCGGGCGTCAAGAGCGTCGCCGCCACGGATGCCGCCATGCCAGCCGTAAAACCTGGAGTGCACACCATGATGTCAAAGACGCCGCCCGGTCCTCCCGACGCGAACCCCCAGATAGACGACGCCACCGTTCCTGCAACTATCCCCGACACCGCTCCCCAATAGTTAAACCGCCGCCAGTACAACGCCAGGATGATGCACGGGCCGAAGGCCGCTCCCATCCCGCCGAAGGCATACGCCACCAACTCCAGGATCGAGTCGGGTTTGTACATGGCGATCGCCAGGGCCACCAACCCGATCGCCACCAGCAGCAACCGTCCCAGCCAGATGCGCGACCGGGTCTGGATGGAGTAGGTGAACCTCCGCAGCAGCGGCAGGTCGCCGGTGGCCACCGCCGATCCCAGCAGCAGCTGGGAGTCCGCCGTGCTCATCACCGCGGCAACCACCCCGCACAGCAGCACACCCGCCACCAGCGGATGGAAGAACACCTCCGTCACCACGAAGTACACCTTCTCCGGGTCCGCCACGGCCGCCGCCAGCATCCCCGTCTGTTCCAGCGCCGGACGAGCCGCCCATCCGATGACCAGCCCGAACACGGTAATCAGGAATAGCCAGGCGACGCCGATGTTCCGGCTGGCCGGAATCTTCTCCTCATCTTCGATCGCCATGTAGCGCTGCAACACCCGCAGAGACCCCCACGCCGCGATCGCCCAACCCGGCAGCGACGCCACGTAAACCCAGGACAGCGCATTGCCCTGCGCATCGTTGAACGGATTGAGGAAATCCGACCCTCCAGCCAACATCCCCGTCAGCGGGTTCTCCGTCACCTGCAGCAGCATGGCTGGGATAATGGCGAAGGAAGCCAGCATCAGCAGCGACTGGAACACGTCAGTCCGCGACACTGCCAGGAATCCCCCCACCAGCGTGTACGACGCAACCGCGATTAGCGTCACCACCATTCCAGCGTTGGGCTCCAGCCCGAAGGTCTCTTGGAGCAGCTTTGACCCTCCCACCAGGCCGGATGAGATGTAGATGATGACGAAAAACAGCGTGACCACCGCCATCAGCGACCGCAGCGTCCCCGTCCGGTCGTCGAACCGCCTCTCCAGGAACTCAGAGATGGTCAGCGAGTTGTCAGCGGCAAAGGTGTAAAACGCCGCAGCCGCCTCGCCAGGATGGTCCAGGAAAACACCGCCCCTACGAAGATGCTCCCCGCCAGCCATAGCGTCGCCCCGCCGTCAACAAACGCCAGCGCCGGCACCACCAGCATGGAGCCGCTGCTCACCGCCGAGGAGCCGGCGCTCAGGGCCGACGTCGCAGCGCTCAGCCGACGGCTTCCCAGCACGTAGTCCTGCATCTCCCGCATCTGCCGCGACCGCACCACCGCGATGCCGATGAGGATGGCAAAGTAGGCTGCAAAGACGCAGATGACCCAGAAATTTAGGAACGTCACTGGTCGGGTTGGCCTTACCCCGCAATTAGTATTACTGGCTAGAAATCTGGCCGGAAACCCCGATTCTCCCCAAGCCGTCGTTTTCTTAACGTCGTTTATCGATATAACATTGAATGTTGGAACCGTAGTGCATACACTACTATGCCGTATAAGACTGGAACACGTCTGCTCGGCGTAGCACGAAACCCGGCCAATGGCTTTCCGGCCAGACTTCTAGGAGCCTGTCCGAGGATTCGTTCCTGGAGACGAAACCCGCCACGCAGTAACCTGCTTACAGCACTCTGGACTTTGTGGTGGAGTAATTAGCATCTTTATACTCGACTTATGGCGCATATCGTTTAGAACATTGTTTCTCGGACAGACTCCTAGTGTGGTGTATCTGTAGTTCATTGGTAAATAAAGGGGCAATCGACGCTGATAGGTTACTCTGGTTCGAGCAAGAATCCAGTTCCCTGTCCTTTCGGAAAGCCTCCGAATGATGCGGCGAACTACGGATACACCACACTAGTAGAGTCCACCTGAGGAGGCTCGAACCGGTGATAGAGGCCAAGGTGGTGCATCCACTTGTCGATCCGTCTGACCCTACCACATTGTATCAATATGGACAGCCCACGAATATCTCAGTTTTCTGTTGCTATTGTGTCGCGCTCATGAGCGTATCCGGCTTGCCAACATTGTGCTCACCCTGCTCGCGCCTTGGTTGCCGGAATGCCACTCAGTGGCACAGATTCAAGGCCAGAGTACGCTGTCGGCCTTGTGGCCTGCACGGGGGGGGGGGGGTCTAGGGTCGGAGACGCCGTAGCGGGCATTTATGAGAGTCGCTCTTTGAGGATAAAGACCCCGTCCACCTGGACTGTAGGTTGTCAGCAATAGTGGGACTGAATGATGAACCCGGACCACCTCAGTATACGCCGCCGGAGACTGTCGTTAAGACTCCCCATCTCCTCCGTGACCGGTTCTTGAGTTCCCCGGCCCCATCGCACCATAATGCTTGGATCGAGAGCCTCGGTAGACTTACAGAGGCCCGAGCCACATCTCGAAGATGATTCTGCCTACCGTCAAAAGAGGCCCACCAAACTGGACCAAATCAAGAACCTTCACGCTCAACCTCAAACTTGTGCTGTAGGAGCGGCCTGAGATGTGAATGAGGGCTAGTATGGCGAGGAGATTGAAATGCCTGTCCCATCGTTCAAAGACTTTATGAATCCGACGCTTGACGCCATTCGTCAAGCAGGCGGGAGCGCCTCCATTGGAGAAATTACCGAGCTTGTCATACAAGAGCGCAATCTGCCGGAATCCGTAACCAGCGAGCTCCACGGCGATGGCCCTCAGACTGAGCTTGAGAATCACTTGGGCTGGGCTAGAACCTATCTCAAGCGACGGGGGTTGATCACTAACTCCGTCCGAGGAGTCTGGGCTTTGACCTCTCTTGGCGTCGAGACGCGAACCGTCGATCCCGACGATGTGGCTCAAGAGGTGCGCAGGGTCAACGAACAGTCGCGTGATCGGTTCATTCAGCCGGATGACGGCGATGGCCAGGAGAGTTGGCAAGAGCAGCTAATTGAGCTATTGCTGGAGATGTCCCCGGATGCCTTCGAACGTCTATGCAGTCGTATGCTGAGGGAGTCAGGCTTCATTGAGGTGACTGTAACTGGAAGGTCGGGCGATGGCGGAGTTGATGGGCACGGCATCATTCGTATGGGAGGGTTGATCAGTTTCCCAGTGTTATTTCAGTGCAAACGCTTCCGTGGTAGCGTAACTCCCAGTCTTGTCCGCGACTTCCGTGGGGCAATGGCGGGACGCAGCGACAAGGGGCTGTTTATTACTACGGGAAACTTCACTCGCGACGCAAGGCGTGAGGCGACTCGTGATGGCGTCACGCCAATAGACTTGATTGACGGTAACTCCCTGGCTGAGAAACTGAAAGAGTTGGAATTGGGAATCAAGACTGAAATGGTGGAAGAAGTATCAATTGATAAGGAGTGGTTCAAGGGTATCTGACCAGTACGAGGACTACCCAGCAGAATATCCACCCTGCGGTCGGATATTGACAGAAGGATGTCGCCTGCCGCATACTAGGTTCCGTACACTACTATCCGCACAAGGAGCAGAGCATGGCGCGTCTGGACGTACGGCTAGATGCAGAACGGCGACGGCGGTTGGAGGAGCTTGTCGAGAAGAGAGGCGTGCCCATTTCCGAAGTGGTGCGATGCCTGATCGACGACGCGTATGAAGACATCGTGCACGTGCGCCGGAAGCAGGCGGTTGAGCGATTGATAGGGTTGAATGTAGAAGACCCGCCTGACCCGGACACCCTCTCCCGCGAGTTGGAGGCCGCCCATGAGCCCGGCGGTCTTCATTGACGCCAACGTTCCAATCTACGCCGCCGGCGGCGACCACCCCTATAAGGAGCCATGCTCTCGGGTTCTCCGCATGGCGGCTGAGGAGCCTCAGCCGTTTGTAACCGACTCTGAGGTTCTCCAAGAGTTGATGCACCGCTATGTGGCTTCGGGGCGCTGGACTCTGGGCCGGGCGGTTCTTCACGCCTTCGCCGAGGTCATGGATGGCCGGGTCGAACCCGTCCTTGCGGAGGACATTCTTTCAGCGTCGCGGTTGGCGGACCGCCATCCTGACGTCAGCGCTCGGGACCTGGTGCACACAGCGGTGATGCAGCGTCTCGGAGCCAACCGCATCATCTCGGCTGACACCGACTTTGACCGTCTAGAGGGGATTGACAGACTCGACCCTTCCCGCGTCATTGAATGGGAACGTTCCATCCCCGCCGGGGAAGGGTATCTCAACTATGCGCCAACCGAGAACTGAAGTGCAATGGGGTTCTCTGGCAGATACTGGACCCGCTGCGAATGCTTACAAGCCTGGCCTGGGCCGCCGGCGCTAGCCCTCGCCTTGCCGGCGTTATGGTGGCAGGTATACGGAGCTCGACATGGGAACCTGCCTAACGCACACCAGACTGGATCAAATCAAGAACTTCACGTTGAGATTCGTATGGCCTTGTAGTCAGTCCCAGTTCTGTTACATCATGCGAGGCATGCCCTGTTTGGATGTGGTAGAGTGTTCAGAGGGTGTCGCTGCCCACCGGGCGGACGCAGAGGGTTCCGACATGCCAATAGCGCGTAGCAGCAAGACTGGCCGATGTTAAAACTGATGGCGCCGCGAGATTTGGAACCAATCCCTGCTATCGCAGCCGCGGCTTTCGTGGCCTTGGCTATTTTTGGCTGGACAGAGAGGACCATCCTCGTTGACCCGGAGGGGAGGTCCGTTCCCTACTGGCCCTGGAAGCTGTGGCAAATCGGTCCGTTGCTGATGGGGTTCGGCGGCGTCTGGTGGGTCTGGTTGAGCGCCCGCCGAGTCCCCTGGGCGCGCAGTCTAGCGCTGGGCATATTAGCCCTGGTGGTTCTCGTCAACGGATACAGCGACCTGTTCGGCGACTATCGGGGTGATGTGTGGCGCACCGTCAATCCGCTGTTCATCGGCTCCTCGAGCGTGGCGGCGGTGGCGCTTTGGCGCCTTGGACACACTGCTGGGGGAGTGGGCGCGGCGGTTTCTGCGGCGATAGGCGCCCTGGTTTTCGCCAACGCATACTTCGTCAACAACGGGGTTCTTTGGCAGATACTGGACCCGCTGCGAATGCTTACAAGCCTGGCCTGGGCCGCCGGCGCCAGCCAGGCCAACGTCTCCACGCCCGAAAGTGGCGAGTCTTCGGGCGATGGCTAGCGCACCACGCCGCGCCGGCGCTATGGTGGCAGGTATACTAGAGTCCAACATGGGAACCTGCCTAACGCCCGCCAAACTGGACAAAATCAAGGACCTTCGAGGAGAAAGCGCTAATGGCATGCGGTGACAACCCAACCAAGGATCAGCGATACATTGCCCTTCTTCGAGGCGTCAACGTCGGCGGCAGGAACAGGTTGCCGATGGCGGATCTGAAGTACATCTTCACTGCGGCCGGCTGCGCGTCGGTGCAGACCTACATTCAGAGCGGGAACGTCGTGTTCAAGGCAGCGCCAGACTTCGCTGAAAAAGCGCCTGAGGTTGTGGCTCAGGCCATTCGCGAACGGTTTGGCTACAAGACGGTAGTCGTCGTGCGTTCGAGCGAGGAGCTGAGGCAAGTTGCGGCCTCAAACCCCTTCGATACCTCCGGCGACCCGCGGTTTCTCCAAGTGGCGTTTCTTGGGGACGCGCCCAGCGCCGAAGCGGTATCCTGTCTCGACCCGGAGCGTTCGCCGCCGGACGCGTTTGCGGTGCGAGGGCGCAATGTCTACCTGCATTACCCCCACGGCGTCGCCCGCAGCAAGCTGACGAACGAGTACCTTTCCGCGCAGTTGCAAACCGCGAGCACCATGCGGAACTGGCGGACCGTCCTCACGCTGCTGGAGATGATCGACGCGCCGTAGTAGGCGCAACCTTCATTTCCGACCTCTTCGCCCGCCGCCTGCTGCCCCTGTACAAGCAGGGGAGACGTTCTTGAGGATGCGCCCGGCTGCCTTCAGGCCGATGCCGAGTAAGCAGGGACGCAATATCCGTAATGGCCGCTCCGTCTTCATGCAAGCGCTTGCGGCCACCTTTCTCACCGTCGTATTATTGGGTTGTGTTGCCCAGGAGATTCAGTCGCTACTGGTTTTGGGTCTCATTCCCCAGCGGGCTTATCGCTGCTTTTACCATCTCCTGGTGGGTGGGACTGCTTGCGTTCTGGGGCTTATCGATTGCGCCGGGCCTGGCTTACTTCATCTACACTCGATTGATAAGAAAGGGCTAGGCTTTGCGCCACCTTGGGGCGACCCGGTGGCCCGCTTTGGGCCAGGGTTGCCCAGGAAGATGGAGATCCTTTGTCGCACTTTGTGGAAGTCTCCTATAGCGATGAGCAGGGCGCCAGGGGCATGGACCCGGACCTCGTCGACCTGGCCGGCAAGTACTACGGCGGCGCCTCCGGTCGAGGCGTCACCGGCGACAGGCGCAGGCTGGAGTTCCTGTTCCCGCACTTTGAGCAAGCATCGGGATTCACCGCCGATGTCCGGGCGTATCTACCCCAGGTGAGCATCGACCGGGTAGCTTGACCGGTATGCCCAACCAGGATATATACTTGACATGATGGACGGCATGGGAGGCTGGCGTTGAAGGTATCTGTGCGTTTCTTCGCGTTGTATCGAGAGCGGGCGGGCGTCTCTCAGACTGAGGTGGAGCTGCCGGAAGGCTCTACGCCGGAGGAGCTGTTGAGGCGGCTTCGCAGCGTGTACACTTCGCTGCCCCTTTCGGACTCGGTACTCATTGCGGTAAACTCTGAGTACGCAAGCCCGGGCGCTCCCTTGCGGGAGGGCGACGAGGTGGCCTTTATACCGCCGGTCAGCGGAGGAGAGACATGATACACATTGGCCCTGAAGCACTGAACCCCCAGGAGGTGACGGACCTTGTTCGCAAGAGCAGCAACGGCGCCGTGGTTACCTTCCTGGGCACAACCCGCGACCTGTTCGAAGGCAGAGACGTCCTGTACCTGGAGTACGAAGCCTACCGGCCCATGGCGGAGAACATGCTGCAACAGATAATCGATGAGGTCCGGGAGAGGTGGGCCATTGAGGACATGTCCATCGCCCACAGGGTGGGGAGAGTGGACATTGGGGAGATCAGCCTGGTGGTAGCCATAGGCTCGCCGCATCGCAAGGAGGCCCTTGAGGCGTCCGCCTACGCGCTGGACAGGATCAAGGCCATAGCCCCCATCTGGAAGAAAGAAGTCTTTCAGGGCGGCGAGGTCTGGATTGGCAGCCAGGGCGAGGGGGCTGCCACCGCTTCCGCGCCATAGCCTAGAGACCCAGGGAGCGGTGTAGAGCCTCCAGGTCGCCGTGCTCCGCCATTAGCGCGCGGAACTGCTGCTGTTTCATGGGATGGTCGAAGAGAGCCTTTTCCTGGATTGACTCCAGGGCGGCGGCGGTGTCCAGTGTGTCCGTCTCAACCTGTATGAGAGGCACTTCCTCCTCGCCCGACTCGTACTTGACGTACTGGATGGGCGAGTGTCCGCCGGTGAGCACTATACAGCTTGTGGGGGTCCTCAACGCGGCCATCTGAATATCCGGCCGGTCTCCCCGCACGATGACCGCCTTGTTTTCAAATCGCTGAAAGTACAGCACTCCCCAGTCCAATACCATGCCGCCTATGAGGAAGTGCTCCACAAAGTTGTCCTTCTTCTCCTCCCAGTTGAGGAACTTGCCGCCCAGGTGCTGCGCCAGTTGCTCTACGCTCATCCCCAGAAGACGCCTGTCCTCTGGTATGGCGGCGATGACCTTCACACCTTCGGCCTCTATCCTTGGGACCAGGTTGCTCTGCGTCTCCCGGAGCTTGTAACGGGTGACGCCGTTGATGATTACCCCCGCCAGTCCATCCCCAAACAGCTGTTTTGCCCTGAGCGCCTCCTTCGGGCCTGCGCCGGGGTCGTAGCCTATCACCACGACGGTCCGAGCGTTCAGCCTCTCCGCAAGCTGCTGTGAGTTGGCCCCAGCCGCGCCCTCCAGCCCGCTCAAGCCCTCCACGATGGTGACATCAGCCCCGCTGCTGACCTGCCCGAACGACTCCAACGCCAGGTCCAGCGCGCTCCCCTGCAACGCCTGGTCCGGGGACACGCCGACGGGCCACTCGGCGGACGCGTCTGCCTGGGCGCCGGCGGCCTGCCTGAGTGTCTGGCCGTCGAGGTCAGGCTGCGCTCCCTCCGCAATCGAGGAGAAGGGTTTGAAGAGGGCCGCCCGCCTGCCGTCCTGGGACAGCCTTTGGGCCAGGGTGACGCATACGGCGGTCTTGCCTGCCCGCGGTCGATTCGAAGCTACGTACAGCGTTGTCATAATGCGCTACCTACGGATGTGTGTCTGTAATGGGTTAACCGGCGTGAATTATAGCACAAAAGCCTCGGCGGTGTATCCATCGGCCCCATACATCGATGTAAAGCGCTGGCAAACTCATTGACCTCGCAAGCCCTAGGGAATAGAATTAAGACAAATACATCTATTTTCGTCCTAAGGAGCATAAATGTATTCAAGCGTGATCGGTAAGATAGAGAAGGCCAAGAGATACGCCGAGGAGAAGGGCCGGGTTA
Source organism: Dehalococcoidia bacterium (assembly GCA_965263185.1). Lineage (GTDB taxonomy): Bacteria > Chloroflexota > Dehalococcoidia > Lucifugimonadales > UBA2985 > JAPPHY01. The sequence goes on from OZ253588.1 coordinate 1,486,010, forward strand.
CCTTCAGCAGCTTTGTGGTCACCTTCCGAGGAGAGAACGACGACCACAAGGTGGAGTACAACGATGGCAACCTGACCTGCACCTGCGCGTTCTTTGCCGGTCGCGGATTTTGCAGCCACTCCATGGCCCTCCAGCGAATGCTGGAGGAGATGCTCTCCCCCGTAGAAGCGCCAGCGAACTAGCGGGCAGCTTTGGCCGTCCGCCAGTAGGGCGGTTGAGGGTTTGCTGGTTGGAAATAGCCCAAATGTGGCTTAAGGTGTATTCGACCAGAACGCCAATAGCTTAGTCCCTCAGTTTCTTCCTTAGGGAAGCGATCTCCTCGTAAACTGGTACGGTACCAACACCCCACTCGCTCCCTATTGAACTGGCGACTCTTGCAAGGGTCGCCAAGACATTCATAAGCTCGCTGAGCAAGTAATACAATATGGCGTCTACCATTCCTTTATCATATCCAACGCCACCTGGGAGCAGGGCTTTCTGACCATCTGGCTCCACGAGAAGGAGACTGCGCATACTTTCTGGCCGTGGGTGCGTGGCGTATGCGCTGGCCTCCCCATATTCTCTTTGCCACCCCACCTTTTCCTCAGGCGACAACCTTTCAGCCATCTTGTCAAGGGCGAATTCGCCTCTGCCAATTTTGCCTTTGCCTTCAAATAGGGCGGCCAAGGTTAGAGGATAGTTTTCCGCGTCCCTCGCAACCATCTGGTCTTCCATGGCCATGCGTATCAATGCAAGAGCCTGCTGGTAATATCCTCGTTCCAATGTCTGTCTGGCAACCCAAAGTGAGTTAAAGCTTCTAGTAGCTAGAAAGAGTCTCGCATCCTCTAAGGCATTGTCCGGCTCATCCTTCCGGTAGGCAAAGTCCGCTAATCCACGAAGGACCTGATCAAGTGCATCGTCCACTAATCTAAATTCTTGGGCGTGGTTCGCTCGTACCGTGGATGCTACCACTTCTTCGCTTTCCCTGACTTTCTGGATATAGTGATTCAACTGCCAAGTCCCTTACACTGATGCTTAGACGTCAAGTCTACTGCCCGACAGGCTTCTTCCGACACGAGGGGCATTGCTGTAGTTGTACAGTCCACCCGCTCACACCCTTGAGTCTACGGCCTCTTGGATGAGCCCCATCACTTCGCTGATGGGCTTGGGGCCGAGGTCTTGGCCCCCCCGGAGTCGCACGGACACGGCGTCCGCGTCGGCTTCCCTGTCGCCCACCACCAGCATGAATGGCACCTTGTTCATCTGGGCGTGGCGTATCTTTGCGTTCATCCGCTCCGATCGGCTGTCCACGTCCACCCGCATGTCTGCCGCAACGAGCCGCTCCGACACCGAGCGGGCGTAGTCCAGGTGGCGGTCCGCTATGGGTATGACCACCGCCTGGACGGGGGCAAGCCAGGTTGGGAAAGCGCCGGCGTAATGCTCGATGAGCACGCCAAAGAAGCGCTCCATGGAACCCAGGAGGGCCCGGTGCACCATGTAGGGGCGATGCTCATGGCCGTCCTCTCCGATATAGGTCACGTCAAAGCGCTCCGGCAGGTTGAAGTCAAACTGGATGGTAGTGCATTGCCACTCGCGTCCCAGGGCATCCACCATCTTCACGTCTATCTTTGGGCCGTAGAACACGGCTCCTCCCTCATCCACGTCATAGGGCAGGCCGCGGGACTGTATCACGTCTCGCAGCGTCCCGGTCGCCATATCCCAGTCCTCCAGGGAGCCGGCGAACTTCCCGCTTTCGTTGCGGGTGGACAGGTAGACGTGAAACTCCTGGAACCCGAATGAGCGCAGGAAGAACTGCATGAAGTCCACGCATCGGCCAATCTCATCCTCCACCTGGCCGGGGCGGCAGAAGATATGGGCGTCATCCTGGGTGAAGCCCCGCACGCGCAGCAGGCCGTGCAGGACGCCCGACCGCTCGTAGCGGTAGACCGTTCCCAGCTCTCCTAGGCGTATGGGAAGCTCACGGTAGCTCCTGAGGGAGCTCTTGTAGATCTGGACGTGGAAGGGGCAGTTCATAGGCTTGACATAATAATCCTGGCCGTCAATGTCCATTGGGGCGTACATGTTCTCGGCGTAGAAATCCAGATGGCCGCTGGTCTCCCACATGGTCGACTTGCCGACGTGTGGCGAATAGACCAGGTCGTAGCCGGCGCGATAGTGCTCGCGCCGCCAGAAGTCCTCGATAATCGACCGTATCCGGCCGCCCTTGGGGTGCCAGTAGACGAGCCCGGGGCCGTACTCCTCGTGGAACGATAGCAGGTCAAGCTCTCGAGCCAGCCTGCGGTGGTCGCGGCGTTGGGCCTCTTCCAGGCGTTCCAGATGCTCCTCCAGCGCCTCGGCGGTCTCGAAAGCCGTGCCATAGATACGCTGCAGCATGGGCCGCTTCTCGTCGCCCCTCCAGTAGGCTCCGGCGATGCTCAGGAGCTTGCAAGCGCTTATCTGCGCTGTTGAGCCCACGTGAGGGCCACGGCACAGGTCCACGAATTCGCCGTGACGGTAGACGCTGATGACCTCGTCGGGCGGAAGCTCGTTGATTATCTCCAGCTTGTAGGTCTGGTCGGAGAACATCTCCTTCGCCTCTGTCAGGCTTATCTCCTGGTACAGGAATGGAAGGTCGCCGGCGATGGTCTCTCTTACGCGGCCCTCGATGGCCTCCAGATCCTCCGGAGTAAAGGCGCGGGACACCTCAAAGTCGTAGTAGAAGCCGTCCTCGGTGGGAGGGCCGATAGCCAGCTTGGCCTCGGGGAAAAGCTGGAGCACGGCGTCCGCCATCACATGGGCGGCGGAGTGGCGCATACGCTCACGGAGGGAATGCAAGTCGTGGTCTAGAGTGGTCATAGCTACATCCAGATAGCTAGTCTACCCGCGAGCGCGCAAACTGGCAAGGTAGGGCGGGGGGTCCTTGATTTGCCAAGCGCCCACAATTAGCTGCCAGTTTGGTGCCTGCGCCACAGGTAGCTTGCAAAGGATGCGCACGCTCCCAGCATGAACACCGCTTCATCTTGTCCAACCGGAGATTCCGCGGTGTCCATCAAAGAATGACGGACGCCTTGCTCGTCAGAAGTGTATCCATAGAGCCTGTTTAGTGCTTCTTTAAGGGCGGGATGTAACCTTCCGTTGTTCCTCTCCAATGAATCTAGGGCTGGCCCCAGTGTCTGGGATGAACGCGGGTCCAATAAGCGCGCCACGGATTCTACGGCATGAATGCTCTCCCGTACTGCATCGGACCAATCACCTGAATTTATGTGTTCACTTGCTTCTTTGAGATGAGACTCCGCCCCATGAAGTCCCGCCTCACGAAGCTCCTTGATTGCCTCAACTAAAGCTTCGCCTTCCTGCGGCGTTACAGCGGGTAGAATGGTGACTGGTTGCTCAATGTCTACCACATAGGCTAGCCGACACTCTTTGAACACCTCAGATACTCTGAGGGTAAAGTCGTGTGGACAATTCGGGTGTCGCATGATCATTTGAAAGAGGTCGAAGATCTTGTTGAGAGATAGATTGTACAGAATGGCAGGCTTGTATGTGGCAACAAACAGATTAGCATATTCGTCTCCCTGCGGGAATTCATCCATTGGTTCGACTAGGAAATCGTTGTGCAACGTCCTTAAGATTGAACGCCATGACAGACTGATATCACGAACGTGACGTAAAGAACGCCCGGAGAATGGGCCACTCGGGATAAGAACCAATACATTCCACAGCTTGATTCGAGCTTCTTCGCTTAGCTCTCCCAACGCAAGCGGGCCAGGAGTCGGCTCGTAGCCCTGGGCTTGAGAAAAGGTGAGCCTTCTTGGGTCCAACTCTTCGTTGTTAGTCATGTGCAGTTTCACTTCGGTCAGCCATCTTCACCCCGTAGCCCCAAAGCTGATGCCGTACTTCAGCTTTGAGAGGGAATCTTTTCCACTCGGTATCAGGCTGTCGTCCGGGAGGCTGGCACCCGGTTCTTACAGCAGAACGTCCGCAGGTATGCCAAGGTGGCGGTGGAGTGGCGCATACGCTCACGGAGGGAGTGAAGGTCACGGTCGCGGTCTTGTGTGGTCACGGCTACATCCAGATAGCTAGTCTATCCGCAAGCGCGCAAACTGGCAAGGTGGGGCGGGGGGTGCGGTTTCCGGGCATCCCCCACTCCCCCCATCGAACGATGCGGCGGCGCACACCTGGCGCCATTCGTCAGACAGACCTCCATGCCGGCAGCCCGTTATTAAAGGCAATTTGCACAGAGGAATTCTTATTAAAGAAAAAGGCATGTTTCTTTAATAAGAATGGCCTGGCGTCTCCTTGGTAAAGTCCGGTTTAACAAGATATACGCGGGAGCGCCTTGATCCAAGACCCCAACCGAGCCGGCGCGTGGGGCTGCAGCGGCTTGCCGGTTGTGAGGATCGCCCCCAGATTTGCTATAATCAACCTTGTGAAGAATCTGGACTTGCACCCTTGGGATGTGGACGCTAGAGAGGCCGTTGAGATACAGAAAGCCCTCGCTTCCAGGGTGAGCGTGGAAGACGAGTTGGCTTCAACCCCTCGCTGCGTGGCAGGTGTGGACATATCGCCCCCGGACGCCCTGGGATACGCTGTTGGCGCGGTGGTTGTTGCGGAGTTTCCATCGCTGCAAGTGACGGAGGTCAGGGTCTACCGGGCCAAGCTGACATTTCCATACGTGCCGGGGCTGCTCTCCTTTCGAGAGGCTCCCCTGATGCTTGGAGCCCTGGAGGCTCTGTCGGCCACTCCGGACGTTATACTGGTGGACGGCCACGGCTTGGCCCATCCCAGGCGGTTTGGCCTGGCCTGCCATCTGGGACTCTTGACCGATACCCCCACCATCGGGTGCGCCAAGTCCATTCTCAGAGGACGGACGGAGGGGACACCGGCTCCCGAGGCCGGATCGCACGTTCCCCTTGTGCATAACGGAGACGTAGTGGGTTCCGCGGTGCGCACGCGAGGGTCTGTAAACCCCATCTACGTCTCGGTAGGCCACAAGCTGAGCCTAGAGCGCGCCATTGAGTTGACTCTTGGCTGCTCCAGGGGGTATCGTATGCCTGAGCCTACCCGGTTGGCGCATCTGGCGGCTGCGGGTCGCATCGCGCCGGGCGCCCAGCCGTAATCGATAAGGACAGGACGGTGTTAATCAATGCAAGAGCTTAAAGGCCGCTCGCAAGACCTTGGCGTACGCATATCTCAAATGATGGTGCGACTTTGACGTCCCCGGCAAAGAATCGGAGATAGCCCGGCTGGAGGCTGAGGCCGGGAATCCACAATTCTGGGACCATCCACAGACCGCGCAGGCGGCTATGATGCATCTGGCCGACCTGAAGGACGCGGTGGATGCCTGGAGGAACCTGGAAAGCCGCGCCTCCTCTGCCTACGACCTTCTAACCCTTGCCCTGGACGAGGGAGATACGACTCTTGAGGAGTCGCTGCGCTCGGAGTTGGAGGCGATGACCGCGGAGATCAGGGACAGGGAGTTCCAGCTAACCCTCTCCGGCGAGTACGACGCCCGCAACGCCATTCTGGCCGTGCACGCCGGCGCCGGCGGCACGGAGTCCCAGGACTGGGCCCACATGCTCCTGAGGATGTTCCTGCGATGGTCGGAGCGTCGGCGCTACAAGAGCGAGATTCTGGACATGTCGCCGGGAGACGAGGCGGGGATCAAGAGCGCCGTCATCAGCATAGAGGGCAAGCACGCCTATGGGTACCTCAAAGCCGAGGGCGGCGCTCACCGGCTGGTGCGCTTGTCGCCCTTCGACTCCGCTCACATGAGACACACCTCCTTTGCCCTGGTGGAGGTCCTGCCAGAGGCGGAGGAGAGGGTGGACGTTATCATCGATCCAGAGGACCTGCGCATCGACGTCTTCCGGGCCGGCGGACACGGAGGGCAGTCGGTGCAGAAGAACTCCACCGCCGTGCGAATAACCCACATGCCAACGGGCATTGTAGTGAGCTGCCAGAACGAGCGCTCCCAGTTCCAGAACAAGGAGTTCGCCATGAAGGTGCTGCGCGCCCGGTTGATGGAGGTGGAGCTGAAACGCCGTGCGGAAGAGCAGGCCAAGCTGAAGGGCGAGCACGTCTCGGCGGAGTGGGGGAGCCAGATAAGGAGCTACGTCCTCCACCCGTACAGAATGGTTAAGGACCACCGCACCGGCTACGAGACATCGGACACCGGCGCAGTCCTGGACGGCGACCTGGACCCGCTCATCCAGGCGTACCTCGTGCACACCGTGGGTAGGTAGGTGGTAGGACATTGGGCCGTTCTTCCCCCGCTCATGTGGTTCGACAAGCTCCCCACGAACGGGAAAGGGAACTCGGTTTACCCACGAACGGGAAGGGGAACTCGGCCTACCACGAGCGGGCCCAAACCACCCGCTCATCCTGAGCATGTCGAAGGGCGTGAGCGTGCATCCTCTCACCGTCGTCGTGCCCGCGAAAGCGGGCATCCATCCCCCGCCCCGCCTCTCTGGATTCCTGCTCGGGGGCAGGAATGACGGTGGGGGCCTTATCGCGCCTTAAGCCGGCATCCGCGTCACATTGCCCATATGCTCCGATTGCCTGCTAGGCTATCCCCGGTCCCGGCGGTCTCTCTCCGCCAGCGCCTCCCGGAGCTCCGCTATCTCTTGCCTCAGGCTCCGCTGCCTCTGGGACAGGTAGTGCAGGTAGACAAAGAAGCCCGCCCACGTTACGGCGTAAGCGGCAAAGAGGTAGGGAAGGTAGTTGGCCCCGGTGGTCGCGTCCGTTGACGTAGTATCGGCCTGTTCCGTGACGCTCTGCTGAGCCAGCGCGTAATCGCCATTGGTGAAGAGGGCTATGGCCGACAGCACAAGCAGCGCGGTCAGCGTTCTAAGGGAAGTCTCTTTCATGTCGCCTCCTGTTGGGGAAGGGTTGCTATATTGGCCCGGCCATGCCGCGGGCCGCCTCAAAGTCTTCTTCGCTCTGTCGCAGGGACAGCCTGGCCATCAACAGGTATGCAAATAGAAGGGTAAAGGTTATGGTGGAGGCCATCAAAACCATGCGCATGGAGGGATCGAGGCCACCCGTGGCTCCCGTGCCGACCACGTTGGGGTGGATGGTGCGCCACCATACCACGGACAGGTAGATGATGGGGATGTCTATGAAGCCCACTATCCCCAGGACGGCTGCGAAGCGCGCGCCTTGCCCTCCCCTGGGCGAATAGGCCCTCAGCATCAGGTAGGCAACGTAGATCAGCCACAGAATCAGGGATGTGGTGAGCTTGGGGTCCCACGTCCACCAGACTCCCCAGACCGGCTTGGCCCACAGGACGCCGGTGATGAGCATAAGGGTTGTGAACACCATCCCTATCTCCGCCGCCGAGTTCGCCAGCCGGTCCCATCCCTCGCTGCGCTTCCAAAGGTACCCCACGCTGCCCATCAGCACCAAGAAGAAGGCAAAGAAGCCCACCCAGGCCATGGAGACGTGGAAGTAGAAGATGCGTTGAGAGATCCCCAGGTTCCTATCCGTGGGCGCCCAGATGAAAATGAGGTAGAGCGACAGAAGCATGGCCCCTCCACTCAGGAGGAACAGGACTGTTTGGGCGTGGTTGCTACGATTTGTCAACGTTTTACTCCTCGATGACGTGTTCAAAGGCAAAGGAGCAGAACACCAAAGCCAGAACGTCGAATACGGCTATCAGTTGCAGCCACTTGGCGATGTCGCCCCAGGGCCGGCCATCCAGCGCGTAGCCGGAGGCCACCACCGCGCTGATGACTATTGGCGCCACGATTGGAAGGAACAGCACGGGCAGCATGATCTCCCTGGAACGGGTGTTGACGGCAATGGCCGAGAACAGGGCGCCCACCGCAACAAAGCCCAGGGTTGCCAGAAAGATGACCAGCAGCAGCATGGGCTGAAAGGGAGAGACATTGAACAGCACGGCAAAGATCGGGAGCAGGATCGCCTCCGCTGCCAGCATAAAGGCAAGGCTGCCAAGCATCTTCCCCACGTACAGGGCGTCCCTGCCTGCGGGAGCCAGCATCAGGCCCTCCAGGCTGCCCCGGTCCTTCTCAATGGCAAAGGCGCGAGTCAGGCCCAGGACTCCGGCAAAGGTGAAGGACACCCACAGGATACCGGGAGCTATGACGCGGGTCAGCTCCGGCGTTGTGCTCAGCGCAAAGTTGAGTATGACCAGGGATAGGATGGCAAAGGACAGGACGGCGGTAATCACGTCCTTGGAGCGCAGCTCCGTCAGGACGTCTTTCCACACCATCGTCATAACGGTTGTCCAGTAGCCGGTCACCGGGTTACCCGCGTAAACCGGCCGTAAGCGCTCCTGAGCGAGCTCTCATCGATAAGGGCGCGCTCCTCCTGGTACGCTATCTTGCCGCCGGTGAGAATGGCGACGCGATTCCCCAGGTCAAGGCCAAGCTCCAGGTTGTGGGTTGCCATAAGGACGGTGCGGCGTCCTTGCTCCCCGGCCGTAGCCACGTCCCTCAACATGCTCAGCGCCTCCTGGTCAAGGCCGGTTTCAGGCTCGTCCAGCAGCAGAATGGGCGGGTCGTGGAGTATGGCCCTGGCCAGGGAGGCGCGCTTCTGCATCCCGTGGGACAGGACGCTCACCCTGCGCGCCAGGTGAGGGACAAGGCCCACCAGTCCGGCCGCCTTCTCGATTCGCTCCTCCAGGCGCGTCAGCCCGAACATCCTCCCGTGGAACCGCAGGTTCTCGCGGGCTGTCAGGTCTCCGTAGAGCATGGGCTGGTGTGTCACCACTCCAATGTTTCTCCTGATGGCCGTTGGGTTCTTCCTCCGGTCAAAGCCGGCGACCCAGACATCGCCCCGGTCGGGGCGGGATATGGTTGCCAGGACCTTGATGAGGGTGGTCTTCCCGGAGCCGTTGGGACCCAGGATGACGAGGAAATCGCCCCAGGGCAGGCTCAGGTCCAGGCCACTCAACGCCACCTGAGGCCCGTATGACTTGCTCAGCCCCTTAACGTGTATGGCAAGGGACTCGTTGCCGTCCGCCTCTACCATACTTATCCCCGGCAATCCAGCTTTCCAGGCCCGCGCGGCAGCCTCTTCTTAGGTTCTCAATAATACATCACTTGTGAATTTCCGCGCAAGCGCGGGGCGCGCCGAGGCCCCTGGCTTCGCAGGAACGACGGTGGGAGGGCGGCCCGCTCATATGGTTCGACAGGCTCACCACGAGCGGGCGGGGCGGATGACGGCCCGCGTGGACGGCTACGGCAACTTGGCGCTAGAATCAAGCCGCGCCGGAGGTTAGCTATTGCCTGAACAAATAGACTACAACGCTGGCAAAGCAGCGTAGGGGGCGTACTGTTGTCATCGTCGCTAGGCTGCGCGCACTATTGGTCGCGGACCTGTCCGTCCACGGCTCCAAGAAGCCGGCACTGCCAGCGTGAGGGAGCGCAACACATGACAGCCAAGAAACCATCCAAATAAGCGGGAGCATTTATGCCTATCGAAACCTGTCCAATTTGGGGTACAAGATTTGAGGCGAAAGGACACTTCTTTGACCAAACGAGGAATGTTCGGGTCGATGACTCTCCTCGCGCTGGTGGGGGTTACTTTATCGACTGGGTCTTGGTTAGGTCAGGAATCAACAGCTTATCGGATCAAGAGAAGGCTCGGCTGACGACCTGGCTTGTAGATCAAAGGGCACTTGGGGATATACAGCCGGAGATTACAGAAGCTGACATCGACTATGTCAAGACTCGACGTCCTCTTCCGGTTCATGCGCGAGCTGATAGACTGCTGAAGTTCATTGCACTAAACTCGGAGGCGATTGGACACTATGTAAACCTGTTTCATTTCTTGCATGATGAGAATCTTCCCACAGGCCCGTATGGCGATGTCAGCTATCCGCCTTTTCCTACTAACCCCGAATCCACCGAAGGAGGGCGTCGGGTCAGCGTCCTGAAGTGGCCAAAGGGTGCTCCTCTGAATCTGGGATAATGGTTTTGTAACAGCAAACCAGTCCCGGAAAAGGAGCACCCAATAGATGCTACCACGCCACCAACCCGACCGCATCCGCATCGCCTTCGATGATCACCGCCTGGTGGCCAATGCCGGGCTGATTCTTCCGTCCACCCTGGCCCTGCGCCTTGGCCTGCCCCAACTGGTTGACCGGCACCTGGACCTGGGCCATGCAAAAGGCAGAGCCAACACCGGTGACAAGATGATGACGCTGGTGGCCTCCGCGTTGGCCGGTGGCGACTGCATCGACGACGCCGATGTGCTACGCGCCGGCGGGACCGCCCGCGTTCTCGGTTTCACGGCTAAGGCTCCCTCCACCCTGGGCGCCTTCCTGCGCAGCTTCAGGTGGGGCCATGTCCGCCAACTGGACCGGGTTAGCCGGGAGTTGCTGGCACGGGCCTGGGCTGCCGGGGCCGGACCCGGCGACGGGCCCCTGACCATCGACCTGGACTCCACCATCTGCGAGACCTATGGACTGGCCAAGGAAGGGGCGCGCCACCATGGTTACACCGGTCAGCGGGGCTATCACCCGCTGCTGGCCGTCGCCGCCGGAACCGGAGACGTGCTGATGGCCCGGCTGCGCGAGGGCCGGGCCAACACCGCCCGCGGCGCCGCCCACTTCCTGCGTGAGACGGTGGGGCGGGTGCGCTACGCCGGGGCCAGGGGACAACTCACGATGCGGGCCGACAGCGGCTTCTACGCTCATAGCGTGGTATCCGTCTGCCGCAAGATGGATGTCCGCTTCTCCATCACCATCCGCCAGCACAAAAGCCTGCACAATGTCATCGAGGCCATACCAGAAGAGGACTGGACTCCCATTCCCTACTGGATGGACGGCGCCGCCGATGTGGCAGAGACCACCTATATCCCCTTCCAGAGTGAGCCCGACGCCGCGCCGGTGCGGCTCATCGTCCGGCGGGTGAAACCCACGCCCGGTTCCCAGTTGGCCCTCTTCGCCACCTACAGCTATCACGGCTTCATCACCGACCGCGATGGGGAGATGCTCGAACTGGAGGCTGATCATCGCCGTCACGCCGAGATCGAGAATGCGATACGCGACCTCAAGTACGGTGTCGGACTGAACCACATGCCGTCCGGCCGCTTCGCCGCCAACGGAGCCTGGCTGGCGGTACAGGTGATGGCACACAACCTGGCCCGCTGGACAGCCCGCATCGGCCTGGGTGAGCAGATCGTGACCACCAAGACCCTCAGACGACGGGTCTTCGCCTTGGCCGGACGGCTCACTCGCTCGGCACGCCGATTGACCCTGCATCTTCCCCGGCGCTGGCCCTGGGATACCCAGTTCAGTCGCGCCCTGGCCCGGCTGCGAGCCATTCCACTCCCAGCCTGACGGCGCCCTCCGCCACTGACCCAACGTCCCCGCCAACTCGCACCAACCAGCTCCGCGGGAGTTCCCTGCTGCCTATTCTCTTGCCATCCCCCGCGCATCCCAGCTCCCGCAGACGGCCATTGGGGGCCTGTGCGGTGACTGAAGTCCCTCCGCCGACCTCCCATCTACCCCAATCGAGCCCAGGCCATCTCCCCTGTAGCTCTCTCATCCCCCTTCTCCGGTCCTCACGCCGCCCATCCGTGTCCTTCGGTGGATTCGGGCTAACCCTACTTTTCTTCAGGCGATGGCTTGGTCAGAATCAACTACCACTGAAGAGGTTGACTTCCTCTTGGGTTACTTGAGTCAAAGGGACTGGACACAGAGGAAGTTCCCCAAATCATCTGAGATTCAAGCAACTGTCGATGGGTATACCCGAATCGCTGAACAAGAAACTGCCATTGACCCAACGCAAGCGTTCGTTGCCATGTGGTTTGATGAGAGCTTGAAAGAAGCTTTTGATGAAGGTATTGAACCCGCCGTCAGGGAAGCCGGGTATAAGGCGATGAGAATAGACCGGAAGCCAGATGTAGACAAAATCGATGATGAAATAATTGCCGAGATACGCCGGTCGCGCTTCTTGGTCGCCGACTTCACACACGGAGATGAAGGCGCACGGGGTGGAGTGTACTTCGAAGCAGGGTTCGCGTACGGCCTGGATAAACCCGTCATCTACACCTGCCGCGCAAATATGGTAAACAAGTTGCACTTTGACACGAGGCAGTACGCCCACATCGTATGGAAGACCCCAGAAGAGTTGCGAGAAGGTCTCAGGAAAAGGATACTGGCTCGCATAGGGGAAGGTCCGGGCCTGCATGCAGGCCCATGACCATCCGGCTAAGCTCAATGAGTACAACCTTGCCGTCGCCTGCCTTTGCACCCTAGCTTAGTAAGCGCGGTAGAACCACCCAGCGGCGGACGTTAGCCATGCCTGATCCAATTAGCCTGCAAGTGTTCCACAACCTGTTCGCCTCCGTGGCAGAGGAGATGGGTGTGGCGTTGGGTCGCAGCGCCTTCTCCGTCAACATCAAGGAGCGGCAGGACTACTCCTGCGCCCTCTTTGGCCCGCAGGCGCAAATGGTGGCGCAGGCCGCGCATATCCCAGTCCACCTTGGCTCCATGCCGGCGTCCGTGGCGGCGGCTTTGGAGCGACTCACCCTGTCTCCGGGAGACGTGGTCGCCCTCAACGACCCTTACATGGGCGGCACCCACCTGCCCGACATAACCCTGGTCGCGCCCGTGTTCGCGCCAATCGAAGACCGGCCAAGCCTGGTGGGATTCGTAGCCAACAGGGGGCATCACGCCGACATCGGCGGAATGACGCCGGGGTCGCTGCCCATATCCACGGAGCTGTTCCAGGAGGGCCTCATCATCCCTCCGCTCAAGCTGGCCCGGAGGGGCCGCCTCAACAGGGAGGTGATTGACCTCCTGTGTCGAAACTCCCGCACTCCCAACGACCGCCGCGGCGACCTAGCAGCGCAGCTCGCCGCCTGCCGGGTGGGCGAGAAGCGGCTGCAAGACATCGTGGCAAGGTACGGCTGGGAGGAGACCCGCCTGCATATGGACTGCCTCCTGGACTACTCCGAACGCCTGACCCGCGCCGCCATCCGGGGTATCCCCAACGGTTCGTACACCTTCCGCGACTACCTTGAAGGCGACGGCTTCAGCGATGAGCCTCTGCCTATCCAGGCGACGGTGCGTGTAGCCGACGATGAGATGGATTTCGACTTCACGGGCACGGCCGCCCAGACGGACGGATGCGTCAACGCCCCCTTCGCCATCGCCCTGTCCGCCGTCCTCTACGTGGTAAGGTGCATCGCAGGAGAGCAGGTCCCCGCCAACCAGGGTATCCTGCGACCGGTCCGGGTGTCGGCGCCGCTTGGGTCGCTGGTCAACCCCACGCCTCCACACGCCGTGGCCGGGGGCAACGTGGAGACCTCGCAGAGGATCGTAGACGTGCTGCTGGGGGCGCTGGCCCAGGCGCTGCCAGACGTCATACCCGCCGCCAGCCAAGGGACCATGAACAACCTGCTGGTCGGCGGCCGCGACGAGCATGGCAACGGATTTGCCTACTACGAGACCATCGGCGGCGGCATGGGCGCTAGACCCGGCAAGGACGGGCTGTCCGGGGTGCATACACACATGACGAACACGCTGAACACGCCAATCGAGGCGTTTGAGTTGCAGTTCCCGATGCGGGTGCGCCGGTACTCCCTGCGCAGAGGCTCCGGCGGCGATGGCGCCTACCGCGGCGGCGACGGGATAGTCAGGGACGTGGAGTTCCTGTCGCCCGCCACGGTGACGCTGCTCACTGACCGACGCGCAAGCGGGCCGTACGGCCTCCGGGGCGGCCGGCCCGGAGCCCCCGGCGAGAACATCCTCCGCAAGGCAGGCGGCGATGAGACTCGGCTGCCGTCCAAGGTCACATTCAAGGTGGCGGCCGGGGACGTGCTGAGCGTTCGCACGCCGGGGGGCGGCGGCTGGGGGGAGGGGGCGTCACCCAGAATACGAGAGTTGGGGAAGACGGATACGTAGAATTCAGCCGCCTCCCTTGAGCGACCGTCAAACCAGAGGAATGGACTTATCCTGGGCGCTACAGTCATCCCGATGCATCCTCCTGCATTGAGATTGTTGCGCTCGTAGCATTAGGCCGGTTCACGATAAGTCAGAGCGCCCGGCGCTCGTCAAGCGGAGGAACAGGTATCCCGCGGCGCCTGCCAGGAGTGACGCGCCAAATACCCCTATCTTTGCCTGGTCGACGAGGGCAGGATCGTCAAAGGCGATTCCTGAGATAAAGAGGGAGACCGTGAATCCCATTCCACATAAAGAGGCAACTCCAAGCACGTGTTTCCAAGTGACTCCCGATGGTAATGCGCCTATGCCTAGTCGAACTGCCAGCCAGGTAAACGCCAGGATACCCAGGACCTTGCCCGCAAGAAGCCCGCCGGCGATGCCCAGGGTGACCGAACTAGCCATAGCCTCTGACACTGTCTCCGAAGTGAAGACGATGCCGGCGTTGGCGAGCGCGAAGACGGGGAGAATAAGAAAGCTGACCCACGGGTGAATGATCCCTTCGAGGCGCTCCATGGGGCCTTCGGTTCCGCGACTGAGTCTCTCGATCTCCCCTGCTATTGCCTCAGCCCTCTCTTCGTCATCGTCTTCCATCGCCAGGTTGAAGTCGTGAAGCAGGTCTTCCACGGCAGCGGCGTAGTCTCTGCGATGGATACGCGGTTCGGATGGCACGATGGCAGCCACCAGGACTCCGGCCAGCGTTGCGTGAACCCCGGACTTGAGGAAGAACTGCCACATTACGATGCACAGGATGATATAGAACACGGGAGAGCGCACTCCTATGCGAAGACAAGCGGCAAGCGCAGCGAATGCCGCAACTCCCAGGCCGAGATCCGACCAACTTATCGCGTCCACATAGAAGATAGCAATGACAGCGATGGCTCCCAGGTCATCGAACACCGCCAAGCCCAGGAGAAACACCCTCAACTCAGGCGGTAGCCTGCTTCCCAACAGCGCTAGCGCTCCAAGCGCAAACGCTATATCGGTTGCCATTGGGATGCCCCAGCCCACCGCTCCATCTCCCGACCAGTTGAAGAGGAGGTAGATCAGAGCCGGCGCTGCCATACCGCCTATTGCCGCCGCTACCGGCAGGGATGCCTTTCTGAAGGTGGATAGTTCTCCGTGGAGCAGCTCTCTTTTAACCTCCAGGCCAACGACAAAGAAGAAAATGGCCATAAGGCCATCGTTTACCAGATGCGCAAGGTCCTCAGATAGAACAAAGACATGGATGTCTACCGATATATGGGTGTGCCAGAAATCAAAGTACTGGTCCGACCAGGGTGAGTTGGCTAAGCCGAGCGCGGCGGTTGCGGCCAGCAAGAGAATGACCGCGCCGGTCTCCTCGGTGTGGATGAAGTTCTGTATGGGTACGCGTAGCGCTCTGATGAGATGAGACGATTTGTTGGACATGTGCACCTACGGCCTTTTACTGGCATTCACACAGCCGCTCTCGTGAAGTCCCGCAAAGAGCGGCGAGGTTGTTTGGGAACATTCTATCAACCATTAGCGCAAAGCGTCCAACAAAAACAGCCCACGAGTTGAGATCGCGAATCCAGAATGTCCCGTGGTGATTGCAAGCTGGACAATCTGCATAGACTGGGCAGGGGAGAGGCCGCGCTCATCGCACTGGCTGCGGGGACTGTGGCCAATCAGATTTCGTGGCCTTGAGCGTTCAGGACAATCTCGATCTCGGCGCCCGACTTCACCAGTCCGGTTGCAGGTCCGAGGATAACTCCGGCAGTGGCGTAGGCGATGTTTGAGTTCAGGCCGAACCGCTTGAATACGCCTTCCAGCAGCTTGGCTACGATAAGCAGAAGGCCAATGGAGAGCAGGGTCTCGTGGATTTCCATTGCGGAGCGTCCTCCTGTTAGTCCCCCCACCGTCAGGCGGTGTTGGCAGAAGACGAAGTCTTAAATTTCGATACGTGTAAGCCTTTGGAGACTACTACCGGCCTCTCGCGGTCAAGCTACCAACGGGGTAGCGGCCGCCAGCGGCAGCCAATGGGCCGTAGTCTTCGAATCATTATGCCGAGGGGTATAGGGGGTGTCAAGGAGATAAGTTAGCGCCTGTTTGCTACTGCCCAAGACTAATGACTCTCTTGGACCGGTTCTTGCGGGGAGGGTCACCCAGACTACTGCCGTAGCTCCGCGCCTTCCTCCCTCTCCCTTCCCAGCAGATGCTTCCCCAAGGCCACTCCCGCTATCACAAACCCCACATCTATAGCTGTCGTAGTTATGTCTAGAAATCGGACCAAGGTCTCTATGTCGTTGTCAACAAAACGCGACCACGCTATTGAGGTCAGGTTAACGAACAGGAACAGGGATACATACCGCAAGAACACCAACCCCAAGCCCAGAAGGAGGATAGCCCGGATGCTCCTCATCTCACCGCTCCCTGTCGCCGGCCTCAATCGTGTCAGCAGGTACTTCCCGGTGGCAAGGGCCGCAATCATGAACCCAATGTCGATCGCTAGCCCCCACAGGATTGCCGGAACCAGAATAGGCTCAAACAATTCCACTCCGAAGTTATTCCACAGGAGATTGACTGTGTTATTGAAGACGATTGTGAACAGCTGCCACGGGACGTACAGCCCACCTCCCAACAGGATGGTCAACAGCACACCCTTCATCCTGCTAGTCCTCAAGCTACGGTTCTCCCTCTTCAGACCCATAATGGTATCGGCGGCGCTGTGGTTCCTGTGTTACAGGCGATGATGAGGGCCTCCAAGTGCGTGCGCTCTAGGACTTGCCGGATGCAGGTAGAGCTCCCGCCGACACAGGTGTCGACGGAGTCCATGTCCGTTGCTACTCACCGGGCTCGACCCTCCGGCCCATAGATGTTCGGCGTTCTTTCAGGGGAATGGTAGGGTGGGGGCAAGGCAAACGGTTATGCAAAGGTCTCCGCGGAAGCGGACTCAGGCCCAAGGGGCAGCGACGGCTACGGTCGCATGCCCCGCCACCTAATCGCTATAGTTTCCACGGGGCCTTACAGGTCAGGCCCGGTGGTACTTGGACAGGCTGCGCAGCTCCCTGGGAGGGTCCATGTGAGACCCGCGGATGGTGTATGAGACCTCCGCAACGTAGATGGCGCCCTGGGAGTCCACCGCAATGCCGTGAGGAGCGATGAACTGGCCGGCGCCCTCGCCCTCCTCCTTGTCTCCAAAGCGGCTTACCAGCTCCCCTTGCAGGGTATAGATGCCCACCCGGTGGCCCAGGCCGGGGGCGTCGTCCACGCCCGGCATACCGTTGAGCTCCCCTACGTAGATGTGGTCCTGCCACAGCGCCATAGAGTCCGGGCGATGGATGTTGTTCCACATGGTCAGAAAGTCGCCCCTGGCGGTGAACACCTGGATACGGTGGGCTTCCCGGTCCACCACGTACACCCGCTCGTCGGCGTCTATGGCGATGTTGTGAGGACGTATGAACTGGCCGGCGTCTATGCCGGACTCGCCCCAGGAGAACCGGTACTCCCCGCTGGCAGAGTAGACGTGGATGCGAGCGTTGCCGTATCCGTCCGAAATATAAACGTCGCCGTTGCCGGGCATAATGGCGGCCGAGGTGGGACGATTGAATGGCTGTCCGCTCCACTTGGGCGCCGGATGGTCGCGCTCTCCAATCTCCATGAGCTTCTCACCCTGGGGGCTGAACTTCTGAATGGTGTGGATGCCGTCGTCGGCCACCAGCAGCGAGTCATCGTGGGCTATGTAGAGTCCGTGGGTGCGGTTGCTGAACAGCCCTTCGCCAAAGGACTTCAGGAAGTTGCCCTCCTTGTCGAAGACCATGATTGGGCGCTCTCCCCTGGTCAGGACGTAGACGTTGTCCTGCGAGTCCACAGCTACCCCCGGACACTCCAGGAGGTTCACGCCCGGCGGCAGCTTGGCCCAGCCCTCCGCGAAGGTGTAGCGAAATGCGCCGTCTCCGAATTCCTGAGTCATCTAATGCCTCCCGAGGTGTGATTACCCGCAATGCCCGCCCTTGGCGCGCTCCTCATTCTAACCCGCGCGCGTATGCGTGTGAAGGGGTCTCGCAGGCCGTTCTTGGGATTGAGGCAAAGCCCTGCTGCGGGTGAGATGCCGAGCGTCTTACTCAACCGGCGGCAGTCTCAGCCGCCGGCGGTTTACTTGTTTCTGTCTGGAACATCTCTGATCCTCTCTTTAAGTACTCCACCTCATCCAGGGAGATCTCCACACCTTAAACCTCAAACCTCTCGGGTTTTCTACCCCATATTGTGTCCCATTTCCGCTGACGACTTATACTGGCTTGGTCCGAGAACTCCACGCTGTATAGTCCGTATTCCGAACTGGCGCGCGCCTTGCGGGGGTAGTACAGAGAATGGGCATTGGGGTAGGAGAGAGCGAGTGGAACAATGTGGGCCTGCGCCAAGCGTCTGGGGGCGAGCATTACTGAAACTTTGGCTACCCGTAATGGGATATGGGCGGTTCCCACATTCACAGGTAGAGCAAACGAACCTTTCAATGCCTAGCGAGCAGGCGGTTTCCCAACACCACTCCTGCGGCCATCAACGCCACTATGGCCGCTCTGCCGGCTATGCTAGTCAATTCGCCCTGCAGCGGGGAGTTTTGCTGCAGCGCGGGAATCGCTCCGAGGAATAAATTGACGCCCAGAAAATAGACTAGCTGCCCAAAGACCGCCATCCCCACTCCCAGAAGGATGATAGCCATGCTGTCCTTCACCCCACCGCCCTTAGGCGTGCCTCCCGTCACTTTTGTGAGTAGGTACTTTCCAGCCACTATGGACGCCGTCATAAACCCAATGGAAATCGCAATGGACAGGACCCACTGGAGCAACGCCAATTGCGAAGAAAGCGAGGTGGACGAATCCGCCAATTGATCCCGTGCTATCCCCAAGAGCTGTTCCCAGCTCTCCAACTCGGAGACCAGGGCTCGCCCAAGGGCATCCAACACCACCGCAATGAGGAGAGTCAACGATACAAATCGCTTCACGACTGACCCCTTTCCCAGTCCGGAGATTCCTCTGCCTGCCTGACAAGGAGGCGGTGTCCCAGGGCCACTCCCGCAATCATCAATAGCGCCCGTGCCCAACTGTCGACTTTGAATTCCCATTGCAAGTACAGCACGAAGTCTTGCTCCAGGGGAGGGATCGCGTTGAGGAAGGGCCTGGTGGCCGCAGGAAGCGCCAGCCACTCAAAGGTCGCCAACCCAAGGCCCAGCAGGATGATAATCAGCAGGCCCACTACCTCACCGGTCCGCGGGGTTCCTGCCGTCAACCTCGCGAGCAGGTACTTCCCGGATGCAACGGCTGCGATCATAAAGCCAAAGAAGGCCACTTGTTCAAAGTATTCCCAAGTTTTGAAATAGTAGTAATAGGAGGCACGGTCCTCCTCTGTAATTCGCCCTGATAGCGCTCCCCAAAGCCGGGCCCCGCTCCCGAACTCGACGACCACTACCCGCCTTAGGGCATCCAACGCCACTCCTGTCAAGACGGTCAGCAGCACAGTCTTCATCCCGCTTCACTGACCTCCACTTGCCCATCCGGACTCATAGCTTGCAACGGAAGGCAAGCGCCAAGATGGCGCACGAGCCGATGAGCACACTGTATATGCATTCCTTCTAGCTTCCTGTCGAAAAATCCATGTCCAATTGACCTTACCCCGTTATTAGTATCAGAGGCTAGTAGAGTGCAGCTACCGCTTCAGCATACTCCTTGGGCGACAGCCCTTCAACGAGCTGTGAGGTCTGACCTCATTGTAGTCCTGACGCCGGCTTTCCATGACCTCCCTGGCGTGGTTTACGCTCATGAACCAGTTGACATTCAGACATTCGTCACGCAGCCGTCCGTTGAAGCTCTCGGCGAGGGCGTTCTCCTCCGGCTCAAGTGCCGCGGCCGCCGCGCGCCGCCGCGCATCGTAATACGCTGTGGAACTTGCCTGAGCTTCCGGCAGATTGACAGTTCTACCGCCCATGATAAACTTGCACGGAAGGGAATCCCTGCGGTAAACGATGGTTGGGGATTCAGGATGTCTGCCAAACGGATTGCCTTGGTTGCAGTGGCGGCCCTGCTGATGTCGGTGGGCGTGGTGGCTGGAGTGGCCTACATGGTTCTGATGGGCCACGACGACGGGCAATACACCAAGTCACTGGTGGAGGAGGCCATCCGGCGCTACGAGCGGGCCGGCCGGCAGGCGGCCAGTGGTACGTGTTCATCGTAGACGGGAACGGTTACACTATCGCACACCCCAACCCTGAATTCGTAGGCCGGGATCCCAGCCTGCGCGTCGACGCCACCGGCTACTTCTACGGCGACGACCTGCTCGCCGCCACGGAGGAGGGCCGTTGGGTTGACTACGTCCTGCGCAACCCTGAGACGGGACAGGATCAGCAGAAGCATACGTGGGTAGTGAAGCGCGACGGCCTGCTATTCGCCTCAGGCTGGTACGAGAATTAAGGGGAGAATCCGGCCGCCCGGCCCATCCAATCTCCGGAGGCGCCATGAAGGTTGTCGTGGCTCCACAGGCGTTCAAAGGCACGGCGTCCGCTGCTGTGGTCGCCGCAGCCATGAGCCGTGGCGTCCTAGAGGTCATGCCCCATAGCCGGGTTGTCGAGATCCCCATTGCGGACGGCGGAAGCGGCACCGTCGATGCCTTGGTGACTGCCACGGGAGGCCGTTACGTCACTTCCCCCGCCGGCGACCCCCTGGGCCGTCCCATCGCCGCCCGGTGGGGAGCGCTGGGCGATGGCGAGACGGCCGTTATCGAAGCCGCAGCCGCTTCCGGCCTCTCGCTTCTCAGCATGGCCGAGCGAGACCCGACGATAACGACAACCAGGGGGACGGGCGACCTCATACGAGCCGCCCTGGACGCCGGCCATACGCGCATACTGATAGGTCTGGGCGACAGCGCCACCAACGACGCGGGGGTCGGCATGGCTCAAGCCCTTGGCGTCAGGGCCCTGGACGACATGGGCCGCGACCTTCCCAACGGCGGCGCGGCGTTGATGCGACTCCACTCCTTAGAGATAGAGGATGTTCATCCGCGCCTCGCCTCCGCCAGGATAACGGCGCTTTGCGACGTGACCAACCCCCTCTGCGGCCCGGGTGGAGCTTCAGCCGTCTTTGGGCCACAGAAGGGGGCCACGGCTCGGCAGGTATCGCTGCTGGACGCCGCCCTGGGCCGTTTCTCCGAGGTGGCCGCAGTCCAAATGGGGCGCAATGTGCGGGACGTCCCAGGAGCGGGAGCCGCAGGAGGGCTGGGAGCGGGACTTGTGGCGTTCTGCGGCGCTGCGCTATGCCCCGGCTTCCAGGTCGTCAGCAGGGCGGCGCGTCTGGCAGAGGCGCTTTGTGGAGCAGACCTCGTCCTGACCGGAGAGGGGCGGATAGATGCCCAGACCGCCGGCGGCAAGGGTGTCTCAGGCGTCGCCGCCCTCTCAAAGGAGTGCGGAGACCCGCTGGTCGCCGCGATAGTCGGTCAGAACGGACTGGGTGAGACTGAAGCGGCCACTCTCGGCATAGACGCGGTCTTTGCCCTGGCAAGCTCACCGGAGGGAGCGATACCTGGCCCGGAGTCAACGCCGGGTCTAATCCAGGCCGCGACGGCCCGGGCCGTCGCCGGCCTCCTGAGAGGGAGAAGCGATGCCCACTGAAAAGCCCCGCGTGTTTGTAACCCGGAGACTGCCACAGGAGGTCCTGGACAGCCTTGACGCCCACTTTGAGGTCGATCTCTGGGACAGCGACCTTCCCCCGGACGTCGACAGCCTGCGGGAGCGCGCGGCGCCGGCCGCCGGCCTCCTCTGCCTTCTGACCGACAGGGTAGACGCGGCGCTACTGGAAGAGGCCCCTTCCCTGCGCGTTGTCAGCAACATGGCCGTTGGCACTGACAACGTCGATCTTGTGGCAGCGACGGCGAGGGGTATCCCCGTAGGCAACACACCGGGTGTGCTGACGGAGACAACTGCGGACTTTGCCTTTGCATTGATGATGACGTCTGCGCGCCGCATCGTAGACGGGGATAACTTCGTCCGCGCGGGACACTGGAAGACCTGGGGACCCAGCGTGCTGCTGGGCCGCGACCTCTTCGGCGCAACCATCGGAATAGTCGGCTTGGGCGGAATCGGACAGGCGGTGGCGCGCCGGGCCCAGGGTTTCTCGATGCGAGCGCTGTACACGCGACGCTCCTCAGCGCCACCACCGCCGGACATCCATGCTGAGCCCGCGTCCTTGGACGACCTGCTCCGGGAGTCCGACTTCGTTTCTCTCCACGTACCCCTCACGGAAGAGACGCGGCGCATGATTGGCTCCCGCGAGATGGCGTTGATGAAGGATACGGCTATACTAGTGAACACGGCTCGCGGGGGGGTTATCGACCAAGAGGCGCTTGTGGCTGCTCTCAGGCAGGGGCGACCCGCCGCGGCTGCGCTGGACGTTACCGCCGTGGAGCCTATCGACGCGCAGGATGAGCTCCTCACGCTGCCCAACGTCGTAATCACGCCGCACATCGCCAGCGCGAGCGTAGCCACACGCCTTCGCATGGCGAACATGGCAGTCCATAACCTGGTGGCCGGCCTTGAGGGGAGGCCGCTTCCCAACTGCGCCAACCCGGCGGCCTACCAGTCGGAAAGGAGCAGGCCCTGAACCCGGAGAGTTGCTACATTCGGTCTCATTCGCAATATCGCAGATAGATGGAGGACTCAAACATGCCAAGGCCAAACATACTCAGGCAGAAGCTGGCGAACGGAGAGCCTACGCTCAGCACCCACCTCAACGGTGTCTGGCCGGCGGAGGTGGAGGCCATCGGCCATACGGGGCTGTACGACTACGTGGAGTTCGTGGCTGAGTACGGCTCCTTCGACCTGCACGACCTGGACAACCTCTGCCGCGCCGCCGAGCTTCACAACATGGGCAGCATGATCAAGGTGGACCAGAGCCTCATGCCATACCTGGCCCAGAGAGGGATAGGCGCAGGTTTCGGCAGTGTCCTGTTCACGGACGCGCGGGACATCCAGGAGGTCAGAGACTGTATCATGGCGGTCAGGCCGGACCACCCGGACTACGGCGGTCGATACGGAGTGGCCACCAGGCGCAACACCTACATGGGCTATGGCGGGACGCCGGAGTACGTCCGGGCAATCGCCGATACCGTGCTAGCGTTTATGATTGAGAAGAAGGGGGCGCTGGACAACCTGGAGGAGATCCTACAGGAGCCCGGGGTGGAGATGGTACAGTGGGGAGGAGCCGACTTCTCAATGAACGTGGGACATCCGGGAGAAGCGGACCACCCGGAGGTGGCGGCGGCCAGGAAGAGAACATTCACTACAGCCATCAGCATGGGTGTGCCGCCCCGGGCGGAGATAGGCTCAGCCGACCAGGCCCGGGAGTACCTGGACATGGGCGTCAGGCACTTCTCGGTTGGCACAGACCTCTCCATACTGTTCAACTTCTGGAGGAGAGAGGGTGAACAGATTCGCAAGGCGCTGGAGGGGAGCTAGCCGAAGGCGCTCTCAACCGTCGTTCCTGCATCTCGGCGATGTGATGTAGGGGCGGTTCGCGAACCGCCCCTACGCGTGACGGAGACGCGCGTAAGGCGCGTCCGCAGGAAGTACGGTGGGGGCAGCCGGCGCCTTTCTTTGCAATGTACGGAGGTTGCTCCGGCTAGGCTATGCGCCGTTTCCGGTTGGAGAGGTAGTCCACCAGTACGTACTCCCCCAGGTTGTTGGGGCCGGAGTAGAAGGCTCGTCCCTTGTTGATACGCATCATCCGGTCCACAAAGTCCACCAGGTAGGCGCTGCTCTCCAGCATGAAGGTGTTGATGGTTATCCCTTCCTGGGTGCATCGCCGCACTTCTCTCAGCGTCTCGCGGATGGTCTGGTAGCTGGGCGGGTAGTTGAAGTAGGAGTGGTCTCCCTCCAGGTGGCACGTCGGCTCGCCGTCGGTGACCATGAGAATCTGCCTGGTCCCTCCCTTGTCTTTGGACAGGAGCTTCCGAGAGAGCATGAGGGCATGGTGCATGTTGGTGCCGGGTACCCAGTCGTTCCAGGAGACCTGTGGGAGCTCGTCCTCCTTAATCTCTATGGCGTAGTCGGAGAACCCCACAATGTAAAGCCTGTCCCTGGGAAACTTGGTGCGGATGAGGGACGACAGGGCCATAGCGACCTTCTTCGCCGCCAGGAAGCTCCCGTAGAGGCCCATTGAACGGCTCTGGTCCAGCAGGAGGACGGTGGATGCCTGGGCCATGTGCTCGGTAATATGGATCTCAAAGTCCGGGGGCGTTATCTTCACCGGGGACCCCCCGCCTTCTCTCAGCAAGGCGTTCCTGACGGTCCGCTCCAGGTGGATGTCAAAGGGGTCGCCGAACTCGTATGTTTTGGTATCTCCGGAGCGCTCTCCGCCCGCGCCTCTGGCGTGGAGCTCGTGTTGGCCAAGGCGGTCGCGCTTGATCTGGGAGAAGATATCCTTCATGGCCTTCTGGCCTATCTTCCGGATACCCTTTGGCGTTAGCTCCAGACGCTTCCCCTTGCGGGTTACGTATCCCGCCTCCTCCAGCATCCTGGTGATGCGCTGAAGCTGCTCCAGGTTGCGGCTGGCCTCTTCACCCAGCAGGGCCTGTACCTCTTCAAGGTCCAAGTCCTGGATGTTTCCCCGACGAGCCGCTTCCTGTATCCGGCGCTCCAACTCGTCCATGTTTTGCATCTGTCCCATGAGCTCCATTGCCTCGTCGTAGGTGAGGGAGTCCTCGCCCATGAAGGGGTACCGGTTAGCCATGTCGTCCGGTGGATAGAGCCGGTTCATGGCAGCGGCAAGCTGAGCCATCTCGCTCATGGTCTCAGGGTCCAGCGCGCCCTCCATGAGTTCCTGCAACTCCTGGCGCATCTCCGGAGACATGCTGCTCATAAGCGACTGCGCCTGACCCATCCGTCTCTGTAGCTGCTCCATAAGCTCATCCAGGTTCTGGGGCCGGTCTGGGCCGAAGAGGTCGCCATAGCGGTCCATGAATCCCTGGAAGTCCGGCTCCCTCCCTTGCATCCGGTCGCGCAGCATCTCGTTGAGGTCGTGGAGCATCCGGCGCGTGGCTTCCATGTCCTGGGGGGTTATGCCTTGTATCTGCTGGCGCATGTCCTGGAAGGTGTTGTCCAAGACCCTCTGCTTGAGCAGGTCCATAAGCTCCTGGAACTGGCGTTGGGCCTCCTGGTCGATGAAGTCGTAGTCGCTGAGATCCTTGACCGCCCCGCCCAGGTCCTGCGGCAGGTTCTCCATGCGCTCTCTGCCGCGAGCGGCGCGCTCTTCCAGGAGCTTCATCAGCCGTTCCCGTTCCTCGGCATCCTCAGGGGACGATGGGGCCTGCTGCTGCCTTGCGTCCTCCAGGCGCCGGTCGATGCCCTGGCGCTCGGCCTCGACGATCTGCTTCAGACGTTCCTTGAGGTCGTCCAGCATCGAGTCCAGGTTGTAGCGACGGAGCTGCTCCTGCCGACGGCCTCGAAGGCGCTCCAGCATATCCCGCAGTCCCTCCATACGCTGGTCGGACTCGCCCTGCATTCCCCTTTGGAACAGGTTGCGCAGCGACCGCATAAGGTCGCCGTGGCTCATAAGGTCGTCGGCCATCTCGTCCATGACGTCTTCTCCAGATGGCTCGAAGACCTGCTGTGTCCCGTCCCATTGTGAGTACCTGTATAGGTTCTTGTCCATGATGGGAAGCGCTCCGCTCAAATGCTGTGATGGTTCGGCGGCGCGGTGTCAATGATACTACACGCCTCTTCTATATTCAACGCGGTGTCTCGGCCTTTGGCGTCCCGCTCACCCCGGCCGCGCCTCAGCGGCGGGACTGGGCAGCCCTGTTCGCCGCGCGCTCCAGAGACGGCCGGCCGCGGCCGGCGACAGGCTCTATTGTGACGCGGCGCCGGCAAACCACCGGACCGTCTCCCTCAATCCTTCCTCCAGAGAGAACCCTGGACTCCATCCAAGACCCTGGCGAGCCTTGGCAATATCAAGGTATATCTTGAATACCTCGCCGGGCTTTGAGGGTCCGTAGGCGGCTTCGCCGGAGTAGCCGGCATTCTCCTTGAGCAGCGAGTATATCCGATTGATGGACGTGCCTACACCCGTGCCTATGTTGAAGGCCTCCCCACCCCCCTTCTCCAAAGCCGCGACACTGGCCTCCACTACGTCCAGCACGTATAGGAAGTCCCGTTCCTGCTCCCCACTGCCGTTTATGACCAGTGGTTTCCCGCGGAGCATGGCCTGGGAGAATATGGCCACCACTCCGGCCTCCCCGTTGGGGTCCTGCCTTGGGCCGTAGACGTTGCCCAGGCGTAGTATGGTGTAGTCCAGGCCGTGGGAGAGTCGATAGACGTACAGGTAGTTCTCCACCGCGAACTTGGACGCGCCGTAGTGCGACAGTGGATGAACTGAGTGGGTCTCGTCACATGGCAGGTACTGTGGGTCGCCGTAGATGGCCCCTCCGCTGGAGGTGTACACCACCTTCCTGACCCCGTACTGAACGCAGTTCTGGAGGAGGTTGAGGGAGCCGCGTATGTTGGTGTCGGCGTCGGCAAGGGGGTCCTGCATGGAGAGTTGAACGCTGATCTGGGCGGCGTAGTGGCACACAAGCTCCGGCCTCTCCTCCCGGAACACCTCTGCCAGACCCGGACCGGCTATATCCGTTCGATACAGGGTTGCGCCCGAAGGAAGGTTGGAGGGATGGCCTGAGCGCAGGTCGTCCACGACCACCACCGGATGCCCCAGCTCCAGCAGCCTATCGACTACGTGGGAGCCTATGAACCCCGACCCTCCTGTGACCAGGACCTTTGCAGGTGTCATGGGGCGCGTCTCACAGCGCGGCGGCGCCCGGCGCCACTGCCCGTAGAGCGTTCGCGTGCCGGCTTGGGTTATCCGGTGAGGTATTCATTGGGCAGTTTGGGGAGGTAAACGTGTCCGCGCAGTCTATGGCGCAGAGGCGATTCGCAGGATATGAATGTAGTATAGCATGGCCGGTCGGACAGGGGGAAGGATGCGGCTGTCAGTAGCCTATCTCCGGATCGTAGACGTTGAGCAGGTCCTGGCCGTCCAGATACCTTCTCAGGTTCTCCAGGAATAGCTCCGTGCCGCGTTCCTCGTATAGATGGGAGTTGGCGGCGACGTGGGCCGTCAGCAGTATGTTCGGCTCATCCCACAGAGGGCTGTCCTGCGGCAGCGGCTCTTGCGCAAAGACATCGAGGGCCGCTCCTGCAAGCCGGCCCGCCCTTACGACTTCTACCAGGGCCTGCTCGTCCACGATGCCGCCCCTGCCGACGTTGATGAGGCAGGCCCCCTGCTTCATCTGCCTGAGCTCAGCGAGTCCCAGGAGGCCAGTTGTCTCCCGCGTCCCTGGCAGGCATATGATAAGGAAGTCGCTCTCTCGAAGCATCAGTGGCAGGTCTCGCGGCGGAAGAAGCAGGTCTGTGGGGCCCTGGCCTTCCTGGGGCTGAGTCACGGAGCGGCGCATCCCCAGGACGCGCATATCCAGCGCCTTGCATAGCCGCGCCACTCTGTGGCCAATGTTGCCCATCCCCAGGATACCGGCGGTGCGCCCGGCCAGCTCCTCACCTATGAACTTCCAATACTCCCTCCGGCCCTGGGCGCGGACGGCCTGGGGGAATCTCCTGGATAGCGCGATCATGGCGCCAATAACCCACTCGGACAGGGGGATCGCCTGGACGCCCTTGGCCGTCGTAACCAGGATGTCGCTCCGCTCCGGCCCATCTCCTATAGCCACGTCCGCGCCTGCGCTCAGGAGCTGGATCCACCGGAGACGGGAAGCCATGCGCTGCGCGTCCGGGGGCAGCCGGGAGGTGAAGACTACGTGGGCGCGGGGAAGCAGTGGGAGGAGCTGCTCCGGGAAGAGGAATGGAGGCCATACCGGCGGCCGCGGAAGGCTCAGGTACGGGTCGTTGAGCAGGTGAACGCGGGGGTCCAGAGCGCCGATGCGCTCCATCAAAGGCGGTGGCAAAGCCCAACCTACCAGTACGTTGACCTTCTCCATGACACCTCTATTCTACATGGATTGGTCTACCGGCGCTTCGCCATTGGCAGGGCGGGGCCGGGGGAGGGGCGCCACCGCCTCCCCAGACATAAGTACTGGGCAGGCTCTAGCCCTCCCCCACAGACGGAGACCTTTGGGCAACCGCGGCCCACGTCATTACCATGAAAATAGACGCTTTACTAGGGCTGTCGACCTCTTTGCCGCCCGCGGTGAGCATGTCGAACCACTTGAGCGGGTAAGCAGCCGACGGCGCCTCTGTTTCTATCCACGCTACGCGCCCAGGAGCTTCTTTACGTTGGCATCACGCCGGCAGCGCCGGCTCCTTGGAGCCGTGTATGGACGGGTCCGCGGCTAGCAGGGAGCGGAGGCGGGCGACGGTGGCGACGGCGTCCTCGCCCAGGCCGAGGAGGTCTCTCACAATGCGCTGGTCAAGCTCTATGCGCGCGGTGTCTACGGCGCACTGATGGAAGGACTGGAACTTGCGGTCCCTAAAGTCCCTCCATATCCCCTGGGCCTCCTCAAGCTGCCATGCCTCCAACTTCCGCACGTCCAGCGTTGACAGGCTCTCCAGCATTCCCTTGTTCCCTTGGCCACGACCTTGCTGTGCCCGACTGGAGTGATTCGCGTGCAGCAACACTCCCATGGTTGAATTGCACCAGAGCGCCAGTGCGACCTCTCGCCGGGATCTGGTTAAAGCGTCATCCTCGTGGACAGCTATTGTGTGCCACGCTCTTACACCCAGAGCACGGACGTTTGTGAGGGTCGCCATGATCCTCTGCGAATCGTACTGAATGTCACGGGTAATCTGTAGGGTGCCGGATTGCGACCAGATTGGGGAATGGTCAAGGCCCGGCTTGGGAACCAGCCAAGCGTTTGGCTCTGATAGGACACTCTGGTGAATTGATTCCTTATGTCTCCAGATAGCTGGGAACTGGGACTCCTCGCTCCAGCCGTGGTAGGCGTCAAAGACACCAAGAGCGCCGCGAATTTGGCGGTCTTGGGGACCCACATTGCAGACGTCGCCCAATGACGCAACCGGGACGCGCCCGGCCATCCGGCTGCCGTCATCCGTCCAAATTTCACCCCGCTCAAGGGCTGAGGCAAGCTGGCCTGTCAGGGCTCGTTTCGACCGTGCGGTCGTCCAAGGGTCTTCCCCTACGGGGCCGTCCAGACATTCACCCCACTGCTCGCCACCGACCATCAGCGGGCTGCCCCCAACTGGCGGCCCGTCGGACCGGAGCAAGGGCGTCGAAGCCGCCGCGTTAATGGCCCGAACCAGGGCTAGAGCGTCCGTTTCCTGGTAGGGCGCTCGCCAGAGGTTGACGAACCTCCCACGGCCTGAGGGCTGCTCGTCCTCCCGCAGCCTGCGGGCCACTAGTGTGGTGTATCCGTAGTTCGCCGCATCATTCGGAGGCTTTCCGAAAGGACAGGGAACTGGATTCTTGCTCGAACCAGAGTAACCTATCAGCGTCGATTGCCCCTTTATTTACCAATGAACTACAGATACACCACACTAGCAGCGCCTCGGCAATGCCGGTGTCGTAGGACATGGAGCGTAGAGCCGGGTCGTGGGACGATACCACGAACTCGACCTCGTACCTTTCGGCCAGCATACGGCGGACATCGCTCCACGACTCCCCGAACAACGCAGTCACCGGGAGCACCATAGCTATCCGACCTCCACGGTTGACCAGGCGGTCCGCCAGCACTGCAAAGGAGGAGCCGTGCCCGGCTATTTGGTTGGCCGCAGTGCCTTTCAGCAGCGCTGAGGTCCGCTTCTTGATGGCATCAAGGGATTTCGGCTCACCCTTCGGCAGTGAGAAGACTCGGGATATGGCCTCCTCCTTGCCGCCGTCGCTTCCCCTCCTGGTAAAGGGAGGATTGCTGATGACCAGGTCAGCGGCCGGCCGCTGAACGATGCTCCCTGTGTTGCTCATTGCGCCTATCTGCTCCTCCGTGGAGGAGAAGAAGGACTGGATTTCGGGCGCTTCCAGCCATTCCAGGGAGCCAAGCCATACCTTCCTGTCCACGTCCATGCCCAGTCTGAAGGTGTGCAGCAGCATCTGGTCGAACCGGACTGATGGGGACATCGCTGCCAGTGTCGCCGCCGTCAGGTGTATAGCAGCCTGCACCACATCGGCGCCTATAATCACCTTCTCGACAAGCGCCTTGTAAAGGAGCGGGTTATTGGCGTCGGCTGGGGCCGTCTCTGTGTGGTTCTGGACTATCTGCCTGTAGGCGGCCATCAGCAGCGTCCCGGTACCGCAGGCGGGGTCGACCACGCTCAGCTTCGAGATGGCCTCCGCGTCGCTCCAGTCGATGCCGTGCCCTCTGTCCGGGGAGAGGGCCAGTCCGGCGAGAAGGGTTGAGGCAGGAATGCTGGTGTAGAACGCTGCCAGCAGCTTCCTCTCTGAGATGAGCCTGTTGAATATCCGTCCGGCCAGGTCGTGACGTCCGACGGCGCCCATGCCGAGGAGGGTCGCCGCAGTCCTGGCGCACTCGCTCAGCACCTCCGCCGCTTCGACCTCCGAAAGCTCACTCACCACGGATCGGGCCATGCTAAATATGGGGTAGTAGTCGATGCCCAGGATGTAGTCCCACGTCTGGAGAAGCAGGTTGCGGGAGAATCCTTCCGGCCTCAGGGATGCACTCACGGGCTGGAAGGCCACCTCCTTGTTGGCTAGCCTCTCCTGGAAGACCATCGCGTTGATGACGACCAAGGCGGCCATGTTAGCGGCTTCGTCGGTTGGGTCCGCCCCGAACACCTTGGCCACCCTGGCCAGCGTGCCTGGTGACGAGTAGAGCCGTGAGCCGGCCTGCCGGGCTCCCTTGTCCAGGGCGTCCACGGCTGCATCCAGATCGCCCGCGGGCGGAGTGGCGCTGGCGACGGCGCTGCCAAACTCCGTTGCGGAGCCGGATTGCCTGGGGCCGGAGGTGCCGTCGATGCGCCACTCCTGCCAAACCAGAGTCGCGGTCGCCATGCGCTCGTAGAGGTGCTCCTGGCCAGTGGAGCGGAGCCTCTCCGGAACTCTAACGGCAAAGACGTTCCGGACTCTACTCCCGTCTAACTCCATGCCGAGGCGGGAGAGGGCGTCCGCCTCCACGGTCGGCGCGGGCTCAATCTCGATCTCCAGTACCACCGGGCCTGCGGACAGTCGGACGATGATGTCGGGGCGCTTGCCGTCGTGAAGCGTCTCGGCCACCGCCGACATACCGCATCGCTCGCGGAGGAAGCGGGCCAGTGCATCGTTGATTATGCTCTCGTGGCTGCGGTCTTTAGCAGGAGCGGTTGTCATGCCGGGGGTCACCCTTCACCGTTCAAATTTGCGTTCACCTCATGATTCTAGTGTGGTGTATCCGTAGTTCGCTGCATTATTCGGGGGCTTTCTGAATGGACAGAGAACCGGAGTCTTGCACGAACCAGAGTAACGGATCAGCGTCGATCACCCCTGTATTTGCCAATGAACTACGGATACACCACACTAGCGACAAGTTGCCGTTGCCGTCCACGCGGGCGGTCATCCGCCCCCCCGCTCACATGGTTCGACATGCTCACCACGAACGGGAAGACTACGGATGCGCGGCTCCCGCTCCCGCTCTTCTACCGGCGTTTCGCCATTGGGCGGGCGGGGCGAGCGGTAGCGGGCGGCTGCAATTTCACTCCTTTGCCCTGTGGTGTTGTCATGTTGGCCCCCTGAAAAGGATATACCGGGTCTCGCCTCGGTCAGAAACCACCTGTGTGGCTGTGACCCGTCTCCGCGAGACCCGGTATATCGCGCAAGCTGCGTATTCGTTGCCCAGGGTATGCGCGCCGGCGCTAGACCACGCCTCCCTCAGCCAGGACGGTCAACTCCGCCCTCGACAGCCCCAACTCACCGCACAAGACCTCCTCGTTGTGCTCCCCTATCAGGGGGGCTCGCCGCGAGATCTTCCAGGGCGAGCCGTTGAGTATGCCGGCAGGTCCGGGATGGCGGAACGTCCTGCCAACCTCCGGCTGCTCAACCTCCGCCCAGAACCCGCGGTCATCCAGGTGGGGGTCTTCCATCACCTCGTCCGGCGAACGCACGGCGCCCAGGTTGAATCCGCGCTTCTGCCCGCCGTGGTAGATCTGGTCGCGGGTCGCGCTCGCAAGCAGCATCATAAACAGCTCGTTGTCGGTGATAACATCGGGGTTCCGCTCCTTCTCGTCGATGAGGTCGACAGGCAGTCCCAGCTCATCATACCACCCACGCAGCACCTTCAACTGCTCTCCGGTCAGCCTGGTTACTATCTGAGCGCCCACGTTGACGTACTTGCCGTCTCCGCACACGTGCTGCGACTTTTGGTTGGGCGTAGCGGCGGCGTGGCGGCCGGTCTGCCGCTGGACTATCTGCTTGGTGTAGATCCAGGTGTTGACGTGCATCTCGGTGGTAAGGGCAAGCGACTCGTGCACGGACGTGTCTATGTACTGCCCACGACCGGTGGTCGACCGGTGCATCAGGGCAGCCCCGATGGCGATGCAAGCGAAGTGGCTGCCCGTGTGCCACGCCTGCCCGCCTCCCGGCGCAATGGGCGGAGCGCCCGGCAAGTCCTCTTCCGTGTAGCCGCAGCACGCCATCTGCCCACCGGCGGCCAGGTGCAGCAGGTCGCTGGTCAGGTAGTCCTTCCACGGCCCCGTCTGTCCGAACGGCGTCAGCGAGCACATGATCAGCCCCGGATTCCCCTCCTTCAAATCCTCATAACCCAACCCCAGCGACTCCATGTACCCGGGTCGGAAGGTCTCCAGTATCACGTCCGCTCCCTCCGCCAACTGCCGGAACAGCCTCCGGCCGTCCTCAGTCTCCAGGTCCAGCGTGACGCCCCGCTTGGATGTGTTGTAGTGCCAGAAGTACAGGCTCCTCTCACGGTTCGGCACATCCTGGTAGAACGGCCCTACCGTCCGCGACGACTCTCCGCCGGGCGGCTCTATCTTGATGACGTCCGCTCCAAGGTCTCCCATCAGCTTGCCGCACCACTGCCCCTTCTCGTCCGACAGCTCCAGAACCCGCAGCCCGCCAAAGGCCCCGGCGGTGTCGGCGTCCGGCGTCCTGATTGGCGCCGGCGGTGGATTCGGCCCAGCGGCGAGCCCCTTCCACTCCACGGGCGACGCATCCTCTATCATCTCCTGTAGATACGGGTATGGCGCCATGTCAAACCCCTTGGGCCAGAAGGTGCCGTCCTCAAACCCGTCCACCAGCTCCTGGTGGCTTATCCCCAGCAGCCCCTCGAACACCTCCTTGATATGCCGCCCCACCAGCGGCCCGGTAAGGTGGTTGTAGGCGGGCGTCTCAGACATCTTGAACGGGGCGTTTTGCAACGGCCACGTCCCCAGTACGGGATGCTCCATCTCTATGAACATCTCCCGTTGCTGCAACTGCGGATCGTTCTCAAACCGGTCCTGGTTGCTCTGCACAGGCATACAAGGCACTCCCGCCGCCTGGCACCGCTCCATAATCTCGTACTTGTCCAGCGTCTTTGTCCACGCTTCTATACCCGCGTCCAGCGCCTCCTGGTTCTTCAGCCGACCCCCAAGCGTGGCGAACCTCTCGTCCGCCGCCCAGTCCGGCGACCCCATGACCCCGGCAAGCCTACCCCACTCCTCGTCCGTGCAGCAGACTATCGCGCACCAGTCGTTGTAACCCTCCGGACTGGTCCTGTAGGCGTTGTGCGGCGCCACCGTCCGCTCGCGGTAGCTGTTCGCCAGTGGCGTACCGGGCCAGTGCGCCCGGTTCCCCGTGGGATACCCCTCTCTCACGGTAGAGCGGTCGTTGGCCTGGATGTCCAGGAAGGCGGCGCCGTTGAGTGGCACGCCGGTTATCCACTGGGACTGGTCTACGTGCTGCCCCTGGCCCGTGGCGTTGCGGTGGTACAGGGCGCTCAGGGCGTATATGGCGCCGAAGTAGCCTCCCGTATCGTCCATGTAGGACCAGCCCCAGCCCGCGGGCTGCTCACCCGGGAGCCCGGACGTGTAGGTCAGCCCGGACAGCGCCTGGGCGATGGGGCCCATCGTTTGATAGTCCTTGTCCCTACCGGTGTGGCCGAAGCCGGACATGGACAGGTAGATGATGTCCGGGCGCAGCTTCTTCATATCCTCGTAGCCAATCCCCCACCGGTCCAGCACCCCGGAGGCGAAGTTCTCGATTACGATGTCCGAAACCGCCACCAGCCTCTTGATCAGATCGAAGCCACGCTCCGTTCTGGTGTTGAGGGTGACACTCAGCTTGTTGGCGTTGGTGTCGCTGAAGTGGCCGGATGTGTTCAGGGTAGGCTCAAAGC
Source organism: Dehalococcoidia bacterium (assembly GCA_965263185.1). Lineage (GTDB taxonomy): Bacteria > Chloroflexota > Dehalococcoidia > Lucifugimonadales > UBA2985 > JAPPHY01. The sequence continues at coordinate 1,520,184 of OZ253588.1, forward strand.
CTGGCACGGGCTGCCCCCCTATGCCCCTGGTGTTGGGGGTCTGGGGCCACTCAACCTTTATAACCTCGGCTCCCAGCGCTCCCAGCCAACGGTTGCACCACGGCCCCGCCCGCACCCACGTGAAGTCCAGCACCCGGACTCCCTCCAACGCCCTCGGAGTAGTCGCTACTCTCGTCTCGGTCTGCACCATGCTCTCACCTCCTGCTTGAAAAGTCTTATGGCAAGATTTCCGCTGAAACCATGTATCTGCTATTCAAACGCTCGCCGACCGCTCTCAACCAAGCGCCAGGCGGTCAGCGATATTCTAGCCCAAGCGAAAGACTCAGTCGACCAAAGTAACTCTCTGAACGACCCCATTCTATGCTATGTTTTACTCGCTTGCCTGGCTGAACTGCGGCAGCTCCACTATCCTGGCCTCCGGGCCCTCCGGGAGCAGCTCCAAGATGGCGACCTGGCCAAGCCGCCGGACCTGCCGCGGCAGGGAGGGACTTCCGGGATTCACCAGCAGCACCCCCTGATGCTTCTCCACCACAGAGTGGTGGGTATGGCCGAAGACCACGATGTCTATCGTTGCGCCGAACACGCCGTTCAATGCCTTGGGCAGGCTGTCCTCTGCGGCGAACTGCACGGGAACCGTCCCTTGCATTACCTCGCCGCCCATGCCCGGTATTATCAGATCATGCACCATAGCTATGGTATACCCCTCCAACTCAAACACACGCTTTTCGGCAACCCTGGGGTCTCCGTTGAAGTGGGCCTGGGAACCCAGTTCAACCGCCATAACCGGCGCTATTCGCTCCAGCCAGTCCAAGCACGAGGCAATGTAGATGTCTCCCGCGTGGAGTATGAGATCCACCCCTTCAAAGGCCTGCACTATCTCAGAAGGCGGTTCCTTGGCGGCCCCAGGGGTATGAGTGTCCGAAATCACGCCTATTCTCATGCTTTAACCATCACCTCAGTTCAATCAAGTTTGACTGGGCCGTCACGCCAGCCCAGTCCGCGGGAAATAGCTGACTTAGGGAATTGTAACTGCGCCGTCTAGTGTAGTCAATCGGCGTAACCGGATCCTCATGCATCAAGTTGACAGGCGCTCACCTTATACAGTAGTGTAGCTGCCACCCGACATTATCCTTGGCGCAAGGTGCGGATTGACCATGCTAAAGCGGTTGGCGGCAGTTTACATGCTCTTGCTGGCCGCGGCGGTGGCAGCGCATTTCCTGGCTACCCAGTTTTACGACCCCATGTTGGAAGACGCCGGCCTCAAGGTCTGGAAAATCCTGGACCCGCTTATGGTGGCCAGACTGGCAATGGTGCTGGTGGCTGCATTCGCCAGGAAGATCAACCAGAACGGCTCTGCAATCGGCCAATCTATCGACCGGTAGTATCTGGAGGCGAACTTCACCTTCTACTACTCGGCGGCGCTCATGCTCATGCTTCTCTGGAACTGGTTCGGTGTCCAGTGGGCGGAACCCAGCAACGACGTGGGGCTGGTGTGGACGTTGATAGACTCTACGCTCCCCCTCCTGCTGGCTTCGACCGGCATCCGTCTGCTACGCGACGAGTAGGCTTGATGGCCACGCCCGCGGTTCCCCTCACACTCTTCAAAAGGCTCAGAGCCTCCTGCCCGGCGTCTGATACGGGGTGAAAGCTCTCCCCTTATTAAGGAGACCTTTGCGTTCCTCGTCTGTGTCTCCAAAAAGGATGCATCCACTGTCATTCTGAGCGCAGCGAAGTGAAGAATCTAAAGCCTATGCCTGCAAAGCTACGCTGTTTTGCATGAAGGGCCTTGGATTCCTCGCTGACAATCTACAATCGTAATCGCCGAGATTGAGGCGACCGTCGACAACACCGCTCCGGAGTTGCTCAGCGCGGAGTTCCCGTCGACCGGAAATGTCAAAGGACGCCAAATCGTCCTGACATTCAACGAGGATCTGCGGACATCGCCGCTACAGCTGTCCTCGGTGTTCACGGTGACGGTCGGAGGCAGTTCGCACACCGTGAACAGTGTTGTGAAGACCGGGGCAAGAATTCTCAACGTAACGTTTGATGCGCCGGCCGCGCTTCCAGAGGACATGGTGACAGTCACCTACACGCCGCCCGCTACCAACCCCCTTGAAGACGCGGCGGGAAACGATGTCGCGGTCTTCACCGCCGGGCAGTCGGGCGTCCCCGCCGTGGTCAATAACCTCGTGGCGACCGAACCCACGACGCCCCTCCCAACCGACACTACCACGCCGATGGAATTCAGCGCTCCCATCATCGAGAGCGTGACCCGTCTCGGCAATGGCGAGGCGAAAGTCCTCTGGGGGCCGGCCGGAGGAGAAGACACGGGTTACGAACTATTCCTGAAGTACCGGGGCGAACTGCAGCTGCTGGATGACATCACCATGCCCAATATCACGACCGTCATTCTCGACAAGGACGCTCCTGGCAATGACGACGTCCTCTACTTCCGAGGAGTATTGCTTCGTGGTCGGATCTGTCCAGCGGATGGACGGCCAGGTGCAGAGCCGCCTCTCGGCGGAGGAGTGCGCTTAGAAACCCAACCCCGATTCAGCCCCTCCTACGGCTGCGCCGGGCCAGCCGCGATTGTCGTACTACAGCAGTGGCAATGACAGCGTACAGGTGGAAATCATCAACCAGTGGTTCGATCTGCCGGCAGTGGATAAAGCAGTCTCGTATGAGTGAGCTACCTGAATGCCGCGGATGGCGCCTGGGTCACGCTGCCCGACGGCGACATCAACGTGGCGTTCCATGAACTAGACGGCTCTACCGGATATCGATTCTGGGCGAACGTGCTCCATCTCCCCGATCAATCCGAATACTCCATCAGAGTGCGGGCGGTCAACCCTAACGGGGAATGCGACTGGTCGGAGGCGGCGTAGATAACCCGCCGTGACCTTGTCGGCGCGCTGTAGGCGATATCCCAATATACCCCATTCAAACCAAGCAGAGGGCCTATGACGTACCGGAAGCAGAGCATACTGGCATTGCGGCGCTGGCCGTCTCCTGGTCACCCTTCTCCTGGCCGCCTGTGGAGGTGAAGACCAGGACATCTCCGCCGGACTGACCCAGGCCCAGGTCGAGGAGATCGTGCGCGAGGAGTTGGCCGACGCGCCTGCGCCGCCCTAACCCGCGCCCGGACTCACCGCAGCCGACGTGGAGGAGGCTATCCGGGCGGCGATTGCGGAGATGCCCAGCCGGAACCCGGACTCACCGCCGCAGAAGCCGAGCGCATCGCCCGCAGCGTCGTCGCCTCCATCCTGCCCAAGTCCGCCCCGTCGAGTACACCCAGTTCTTTATAGAGAAGGCCATCAGCAGGTACGAGACCCAGAGACTCGATGCCACCCTCGCCCACTACAACCGGGCGGAGAACGTCGATGGTCAGAGGTACGTGTTCATTGTCGATGAGAACGACCTGGTCATCGGGCATCCCGACCCTCAACGCCTGGGGCTGTCTCACCATCTTGGGTCTCCTACTTCCTGGCGAGGGCCCTCTCACTCCACCGGAGTTGTAGGCCCGTACCCACCGGCCTATGGTGTCAGGACTGTTCCCAAAGGGACGGGCTGTCAACCGCACGTTCCCTCCGTGTTCCTCACACCAGCGCACTACTTTCCATCGACGCTTGGCTTCCGTTGAGGAGTCCGCCGGGAGCGGCGCCAATCTCGCCGCTCCCGGTAGTATGGCCCCATTTACGCTCATTTTGACACCAGCATACTTCCCCTTCATATCTCTCGCTGGTTCCGACATCTATCTGCCAACAGTCAAGATATTGACATTCGAACCGTGTTGTGCTAGCGTTCTAGCAGCTTCGTGGGAGGTGCCTTATGAAATTGCGATATCCGTACCGTATTAGACCTTTAATGATGGTTTTGGTTGCTACAATAACGGTGGTGGCGCTTGCGTGCGGAGGCGCTGCAGAGACTCCAACCAGCGCACCGACGTCAACCAGTCCTGCGGCTACGGCCACATCGCCTCCGGCTACGGCCACGGCTCCGGCGGCTACAGCCACATCGCCTGCCATGGTAGAGGCGACGGCTCTACCGGTATCTGAAGAGCAAATTGCCCTTGGAACTGCCGCAGCAGATCTAATGGATCATCCTGGATACCGGACTGAATGGGGCGAACCCCAGTACGGTGGTACATTGAAGATGCGCACCAATGTGCCAGCCAGAGCCGGAGCTGCCTTCTCAGGGCACGGCAATAGCCACTACGAGTTACCCGCATACACAATGAATGATTCCCTAGTGCAAGTGGATCCATGGCTCGGCTGGGAGGGGGGTGTTAGGCCCAATTTGGCGGAGAGTTGGGAGATATCATCGGACGGGCTGACCTATACCTTCCACCTGCGCGAGGGGATACACTTCCGATCCGGCACTGAATGGGACGCGATAGAGAACATGCCTGGCTTAGGCCAGGAGCTTAACTGCGAGGATGTGCAGGCTACAATGGAATTCATAGGTTCGCAGAGGTGGTGGGATGAGGGAGGGTCTTTGAGCGTGATGATCGATGGAAGGGACCACACCTGGTCCTGTCCGGACGGGCCAGAGGGATACACCGTGGTAGGTGTGCTGGACAAAGGCATCCCAACGCCGGGACTCTTGATGCAGCTGGCAATACAGGCGGTGCATGGCATCGTCAATAAAGATTGGCTGGACTGGTATGTGGAAACTTATGAACCTCGGTGGATTGTAACTGGGGAGTTTACGGCCCATGTGGGGACTGGCCCCTGGCTACCAGTTTCGCTTACGCCGGAGACAAAAAACGTGATGGCGCCCAATCCCGACTACTGGAAGCCTGGCCTTCCTTTCCTGGACCGATTTGAGTTTCATACTATCCCGGATCCAGCCACCGCATTCGCGGCTTGGGCGACGGCAAAGATAGACGTGATGGGCCACGGGAGTGGTTCCATGTATCCTGAGCAGGTGGCGCAAGCTGTCCGGGATTTTCCAGAGAAGCCCATCATAGCCAACCATTACTTTGGCGCCCGGAACATAGGATGGAATTCTGAAAGACCGCCTTTCGACGATGTGCGTGTTCGCAGGGCGATCCACCTAGCTTATGACCGCCAGCTCAGGTTCGAAAATGAGCGTGTCCCAGGTAGCGATCTATACTACGGCATAATAGCTGGATTCTTTAATGGCGTGGGACAGCCATACAACCCAATGGGCAACTCCATAGAGGAGATCCTGACTTGGCCGGGTTACAATCCTGCCACCAAGGACGCAGATATCGCTGAAGGAAATCGCCTCATGGACGAAGTCTTTGGCCCAGGGGAACGCCCAGGTCCCTTCAAGTGTGTAACACGGAACGACGCGACCTCGATAAATGAGTGCCTGTACGCGGGTGAAATAATGTCCAAGAACTTGGGCATGCCACCACTTGAGCTAGATCTCTACGATCCAGCCAGATTGTCATCCGTTGGTTGCAGCTACACAATACAACCAACAGTCGTACCGAGTTGGGACGCTACCCCTGACCCCTACCTGCGTTACCGCAGATTTAATACCGCTAACGAAGGCTTCAGAATCTGCATGGGAGGTGTAGACCCCGACCTCCAGTCAAAGATAAATGGACTCATCAGCGATATGCAGCAGGAGTTGGATTTTGAAAAGCGAGCCACGATCAGCAGAGAGATCGAGTACCTTCTCATCAATGAGCATTTAATCTCTGCTCCCTATGGGTGGCAGTATCTCTTCCATGGCACCCAGCCATGGCTGAGAGGATGGTGGGCCCATAATCAGGCCGTACACACCGGTCATATCAAGGTATGGGAGAGGACCTGGACTGTGAATTAGGGCATCACAACAGTGAGTGACTCCACTCAATAAGCTAAGGCCCGGAGGTCATATAAGGTCGGGTGTGCATGGCAAAGGCGAATTCATCGGCGTTGCCATGCATACCCGATTGATGGGCCACACAGTTGGGAGGTAACCGTGACTCAATACATTATCAGCCGGCTTATGCAGGGACTGCTGGCCCTCATTGTGGTATCAATAGCTGTCTTCCTCTTGAATAGGGTAGCGCCGGGAGATATAGCCCTGATGATCATTGCCCAGGGGATTGAAGAGGTAACCCGTGAAGATGTGGACCCATTAGTTCTCCAGCGCGTTGAATCTAAACTTGGGTTGAACGAGCCGGTTTACATGCAATATTTGGATTGGATGTGGGATCTCGTTACTCTCAATTGGGGAACGGGGTTTTATACCTCAAAACCGATAAAGGAGGAGTTTAACAGCAGAATTCCCATCACATTTCAGCTTGGGCTGTATAGTGTGCTGATATCCATATTCATGGGAGTCCCAATCGGTATCATAATGGCTCTGAAACAGGATTCCTGGATGGATTATGTAGGAAGAATTGTTTCATTGGCAGGGCTGTCTTTACCGAATTTCTGGGTTGCCACCGTGGTGATCGCCATGGGAGTGTACTTCTTCTCTTGGTCTCCCAGGATAGAATACGCCCATCCCTGGGATGATCTCAATGCTAACTTAGTCATGCTCTTCTGGCCAGCGCTCATTGGTGGTCTGGCTAGTGGGGCCACCAAGGCGAGAATGATGCGGTCTACGATGCTAGAGGTACTGCGACAGGACTACATCAGGACGGCCCACGCCAAGGGTTTGGGACAAACGGTCGTGGTCTACCGACACGCCATGAAGAACGCCCTGCTTCCGGTAGTAACTATTATAGGAATCTCCGTTGCCGTAGTCGCGGGCGGTTCAGTGATTATGGAGACCATTTTTCAATTGCCGGGCATTGGCGTATATCTGGTAAGAGGGATGAATCAAAGAGATTACCCAGTCGTCCAATATATAGTTTTCATCATTGCGCTGTGGATTATCTTCGTAAACCTCTTGACAGATATCACATATGCCATGCTGGATCCGCGAATTCGATTCTAAAAATCTTGCCGTAAGGGGTCGATAGCATGATTTCGTTAACCGAGGGTAGAGCAGCAAGGGGTTCTTACCTCTATAGAGTGTTGAGTTCTGTCAAGCTCTTCTTTAAAAGGAAACCACTGGGCGCTGTTGGGGGAGCTCTGATCCTAACTATGGTTATCGTTGCGGTATTAGCCCCAACGCTCTCAGTTCACGAGCCCCTGGCTATGAACTTGCAACAGAAGCTGGAGGGTCCTTCCGCTGCGCACTGGTTGGGCACTGACGACTGGGGGCGTGACGTGTGGAGCCGAATCGCTCACGGCGCTCGGATATCTTTGTATGTGGGGCTACTGTCCGTCGCGACAGGATCGGCTGGTGGGGCGTTGGTAGGGTTGATTAGCGCATTCTATGGAGGCAGGGTGGATGCCACGATTCAGAGAATCATGGACTCTATGATGTCCATTCCAACTCTAATTCTCGCTTTGGCTATCATGGCAGCTCTAGGCCAAAGTCTGACCAACGTTGTCATAGCCATTGCCGTACCACAACTTCCCAGGGCCAACCGGGTGGTTCGATCTCAAGCTCTGACGGTTAAGGAATCGGAGTACGTGTTGGCAGCTAGATCCATAGGCGCCTCCGACATCCGCCTGATCCTTCAACACGTGATGCCCCAGTGCGTAGCTCCATGGCTAATCATAGCGACGGCGGCTCTGGGTACTGCCATCATCGCAGAGGCTGGGTTGAGTTTCCTCGGCCTAGGTGTACCCGCTCCTGCACCCACATGGGGGAGTATGCTCTCGGGAAATGTGAGGAATTACTATTCCATCGCGCCATGGCTTGCCATATGGCCCGGTGTAGCTATATCCCTGGCAGTGTATGGGTTCAATCTTTTCGGAGATGCATTGAGAGATGTACTGGACCCACGGCTGAGGGGTACCTAGACAAGTCCATCAGTACGGCAGCTAGCAATGATACGATGTAGATTGAATCGGACTCCATGCATTAGAGCAAAGGAGATTTAGTATGGTAGGACCGTGTAGTGGGTTGACAGTTTTGGACTTTAGCTGGGGGATGCCGGGCGCTGTGGCGACGGCGGTGCTCGCGGATTTCGGCGCCGAGGTCATCAAGGTAGAACCGCCTATGGGAGATCCCTACCGTTCCCATCCTTCTTGGCTGGCCTGGAACCGAGGGAAGAAGGGTGTCGTCCTAGATCTGCAAACTCAGGATGGTCGTGAGCAAGCACAGTCCCTGGCTCGGCGAGCCGACGTACTAGTAGAGTCATTTCGCCCAGGAGATACAGAAAGCCTGGGAATCGGTTACGAAGAACTGTCTAAGTCTAATCCCTACCTGGTATATTGCTCCATCACTGGATTCGGCCAGAAGGGGCGACTCAAGAACCTCAAGGACTATGAAGGAATAGTGGCCGCCAAGACTGGCCGGATGTGGGGCTTTGCTGGACAGATCTCGCGGCCCGGCCCGGTGTTCGCCGCAGTTCATACCGCAAGCTGGGCTGCAAGCCAGGCCGCAGTACGTGGAATGCTTGCGGCGCTCCGTATTCGTGATCAGTTGGGACGGGGCCAGTGGGTACAGACCAGCCTGATGCAGGGCATGATACCTTACGATGGAAGGCTGCTCAATGGATTCTTCCATCGCAAAGACCCAGAGCGTTTCCCTGCCGACCCCCTTGCTAATTTGCTGCGTCTCCCTACGTTGCAATACATCCCAGTCCGTACGAAGGACGGCCGATGGATGCAGCACGCGAACATCATGGACCGCCTGTTCCGTACTTTCCTTCAGGCGGTTGGCTTGGGTTGGACCCTTGACGACGAGCGCTTCCAGCACGCGCCCAATATGACTGAGGAAAACCGGGAGGTCCTGCGAGAGGTGATCCTTGAGCGCATGCAGGAGAAAACCCTGGATGAATGGATGGATCTGTATGTTGAGGATGGCAACATCGCTGCGGAGCCGTTCCTATACACTCTGGAAGGAATGCAACATGCCCAGTTCGTCCATAACAATCACGTCGTAGAGATAAATGACCCGCGGGTTGGCCCCATGAAAATCGTAGGGGTTCTGGCAGACTTATCCGACACCCCCGGGAAAGTAGGTGGGCCAGCCCCAAACCTGGGGCAACATACCGCCGAGGTTCTGACCGGAATGAGTGAGCGCGTCCCAGTGGCTGTGGCGGGTGCGAGCAACGGCCAGAGCAATGGACATACCCCACTTCATCCGTTGAGTGACATTACGGTCCTCGACTTCTCTACTGTAATCGCTGGGCCTTACGGCGCGGCCATGATTGCCGACCTCGGAGCCAGAGTCATCAAGGTTGATGCTACCCCAGAACGGGAGCAACGTTTTATTGGTACGCGATCGGGACCAAACGTAGGCGGCTTGAAGACCTACGCGGGCAAAGAGTGCATCCAGGTTGACCTCCAGACAGAGGAAGGCCAGGAAATAGTCCACAAGCTCATTGGCAAGGCGGATGTCTTGTTGCATAACTTCCGCCCTGGGGTGCCTGATCGCTTAGGAATCGATTACGAGACTTGCCGTAGTATCAACCCGCGGCTAGTCCACGTATATGTTGGGGCCTATGGAGCCACAGGCCCACACAGTCGACGGCCAGGCGCCCATCCGATACCTGGCGCGTTATTCGGTGGCGCCTTGCGTCAGGCAGGCCTGAGCATGCCACCACCGCCCGGCCAGCCCATGGAAATGGAGGAGATCAAGGAGGTCTCTCGTTGGCTGATGCGTGCCAACGAAGGAAATCCAGACCCCAACTCGTCCCAGGGCGTTGGAACGGCGATCATGTTGGGACTGCTGGCCCGGGATCGTACAGGTCAGGGGCAGGCGGTACAGGTCACTATGATGTGCGCAAATGCATGGGCTAATCATGACGAAGCATATGATTTCGTTGGACGGCATTCCAATCCTATTCCAGATCCGGAGTGCTACGGCCTGAACGCCTTGTATCGATTATATCAGGCCAAGGAAGGATGGGTGTTCCTGGCCTGTCTGTTCGAGGATGAGTGGGTTAGCCTCTGCGATACCTTGGGTCGGACTGACCTAGTAGATGACCCTCGATTTGCCCACGCGGCTCGCCAAGCCCACGACAATGAACTGGTAGACCAGTTGGCACAGATCTTCGCTACACGTCCAGCGACGGAGTGGGAAGAGCTGCTAACAGCGAAGGATGTAGCTTGTGTTCGGGCAGACGTAAGCGCCGAAGAGTTCTTCTTGGATGAACCCCATGCACGAGATAATGACCTAGCGGTTGAGGTCGAAAGCCCACGATTCGGAAAGCACCTCCGTCACGGCAGTATAGTCCACTTCTCGGAAACTCCGCCGCGTATACTCTCTGGCTCATATCGCGGCCAGCATACTCAAGCAGTCTTGGCAGAGCTAGGGTATAGGGATGAACAAATCGACGACTACAGGAAATCCCACATTGTCGATTGGGAAGAGGTCAGCCCTCTCTTCGTGGATGAGCAAGCTAATTGAGGCCCAGGGGATTTGGCGCTGAGTGAGGCTCGCCTCGTCCATGCTCAGAAGATGTGAAGTATGCTTGTAGCAACTCCATGCCCCTGATGCCAACGAGCAGTGCAAGAATAGCTGCGCTGGTAACAAAGGGCGTATAAGCCCCAGTTTATCGGTTCCAATTCGGAGTTGTTGTCATGGCATTCTATTAAGGGATTGAGTCCAGAAGTAGGAGGAGCATACCGATGGTACAGGTGTTTGACGAGCTCACAGTATTGGACTTCTCTCAAGGGATGGCAGGATCCATCGCCACTATGATCATGTCAGACCATGGTGCAGAGGTCATTAAAGTTGAACCTCCTGGGGGAGATCCGTATAGAGTCGTTCCTCCGTCGCTTCAATGGAATAGAGGGAAGAAGAGCGTGACCCTAGACCTTGAGGATCCTGACGGACAGGCCTTTGCCCGCCAGTTGGCCCTGGAGGCCGACGTTGTAGTTGAGACATTTCGGCCAGGAGAAGCTGAGAGGCTCGGGATTGCGTACGATAACCTGTGCGCCGACCGGCCTGACTTGGTGTATGCGTCGCTAAGAGGATGGGGCTCCAAGGGGCCTTACGCCCACTACAAGCCCTATGAGGCGGCTGTGGCTGCCAAGATTGGACGCTTCGCAGCCTTTTCTGGGCAGACTCTTCGCGAAGGGCCACACTACCCTGCAGTCCAGACAGGCAGCCACGCTGCGGCCATGGCGTTAATTCGCGGTATTTCGGCCGCTCTCATCATTAAAGACAGGACTGGCCAAGGCCAGTTGGTGGAGACAAGCCTACTGCGCGGCCTCTCCGCCTACGACTTCCGGGATTGGCTTATTTGGCAGCTAATGATAAAGTTTCCAGACCGCTTCCAGGAAGACCCGTGGGTGGATCGAATGCGAATGCCTTCACCTGGCTACATGCCCATCCGGACACTGGACGGCCATTGGATCCAGATGGCCAACGTGGTAGAGAGGCCCTTCCATGCCAGCATGCATGCCCTCGGCCTGGGCTGGATCTATGAAGACCCACGTTTTGAAAACGCTCCCACGCTCATGCCGGACGCGGCGGAGGACTTGCGGGGCCTAATGTTGGAGAAGGGGCTGGAGAAGACCCTTAAAGAGTGGATGGAGTATTTCATCAAGGAGACCCCGGATGTAGCGGCTGAACCGTTCATGACTGCTCAAGAAGGTATGAATCACCCTCAGATGATCCATAACGGCCACGTCCAAGACGTCGAGGACCCCAGAGTTGGTAGAATGCGCCAGTTGGGGCCACTGGGACTGTTCTCCGACACACCCGGGAGCATCAAGGGTCCTGCGCCCACGCTTGGCCAGCATACTGAGGAAGTCCTAGGAAGGCTGAACGGCTCCAAACGGCAGGCGGCGAAGGGACGGGATTCCATGCCGAAGCACCCGCTGGAGGGAATCCTGGTCCTTGATCTGGCGACGGTAATAGCCGGTCCTCTGGCTTGCGCTTTGCTGGCGGAGATGGGAGCCAGAGTTGTCCGCATAGAGGCTCCGGATGGAGACCTTACTAGAGGTATTCAGCAGGGCATTATGGCCAACCGGACCATGGCCGGCGCTCAAGGTACCTGCATCGACCTAAAGACTCCTGAAGGCCTAAAGATCGTACGCCAGTTGGCAGAGAGAGCCGATGTTCTCGTCCACAACATGCGACCTGGGGCGCCAGAGAGGCTGGGCATCGGTTATGAGCAGCTCAAGGACATTAACCCTGGACTAGTCTACGTTTACGCTGGCGGATACGGGGCCACTGGTCCCTACTCCCATCGACCCTCTATGCATCCGATTCCAGGCGCCGTCTGCGGAGGAGCTCTAGCCCAGATGGGACGATACCCCATGCCTTCTCCTGAGGAAAACATGCCTATGGATGAGTTGAAAGAAACGGCAAGAGTACTGGGCCGCGCCAACGAAGGCAATCCCGACCCCAACTCTTCTATGGCCATCTCCGCGTGTGCGTGCCTGGGACTCTATGCTCGCCACCGCACCGGAAAGGGTCAGTACATTGTTTCCAGTATGATAGGGGCAAATGCTTACGCCAATGCCGACGACTTCTTCTGGTACGAAGGAAGGCCACGCCGGTCAGTTGCTGATGCAGAAGGCTATGGCCTGAACGCTTTGTACCGGGCTTACCAAGCGAAGGGAGGAGGCTGGGTTTTCCTGGCCTGCCCATTTGAAGAGGAGTGGCATGCTCTATGCGAGACTATTGGCCGTGGCGACCTGCTAGAGGACCCAAGGTTCGTCACTGCTGAGCCTCGACTCAACAACGATGAAGCCCTAGCTCATGAGCTAGAGAAGATCTTCGCTACTAAGGATCCCGGGGAGTGGGAAAGGGATCTGGCAAGGGTGGATGTTTGCTGCGTGGAAATAGAGGATCGTACTAGCTACCATTTTTGGGCCGACGACCCTCATGTGTCAGCAAACAACCTGACCGTTGAGGTAGATTCCACCCGCTGGGGCGCCTTCTGGCGACTCGCCAATTTACTCCTATTCTCTCATACCCAAGGGAAATCCGGAGCTGCGCCACTGAAGGGAGAGCACAACCATGCAGTGTTGCAGGGTCTAGGCTACAGCGATCTAGAGATCACCTCGTTGGAACAACAAGGAGTCCTTATACAGGAGCAGCCGTAGTCGACAATTTGCTAAACGTGCAAGGCGCTGGCGCCTGAGCTACAAAAGAACAAATTCAAATCAAACATGTTGCAGGACAGGAAAGGAGACAGGATATGCCGAAGCTCATCCCGACGCCCGATGAGTTGAGCAAGCCGTTCTGGGACGCCGTCAACGAGAGGAGGCTGGTTGTACAGAGCTGCAAAGACTGCGACACGTTGCAGTACCCGCCGCGGCCCAAGTGCCAGGACTGCGGCTCTGAGACGCTGGAATGGAAGGAGACAAGCGGGCGGGGTCATATCTCAACTTTTGTGGTCATGCGGGACATCCATCTCGCCCGGCGCGTTCCTGATCAGCCCTTCAACCTCGCCTTCATAACGCTGGACGATGACCCGCGTATCAACTTCTACTCCAATCTCCCCGGTGTTCCGGTAAGAGAGGTCCCCATAGGGGCCCCGGTAGAGGTCACCTTTGAGGAGGTTGCTCCCGGTCAACTGATCCACGAATGGCAATTGATCGGCTAGACCGGTCTACGCATACAAACTCTATATACCAGAGAGGGTGAACCATGACGACAGAAGGAACCGGATGGAGAAGAGACAAGCAAGGGCTGGGAGTGTGGCCGCACCAGGGTAAAGTCGCCATCACGGGATGGGCCATGTCGCCGGTCGACCGGCGGTGGGACGGCATGTCGATGGACAGGACCCTGGGCGCCTTCTGCATTCTGGCGGCTCAGCGCGCCCTGGAGGACGCAGGGGTAAAGCCTGAGGAGGTTGATGGCCTTCTCCAGTGCCCAAACAGTATGGCAGGCGCCGCCAACGGTGGCAGCGCGGCCAACTGGGGGCCGTACCGGCCATACTTCCCGCCGCCCTATGACTCCGAAGACGGCCTGACCATTGTGTCCGGGAAGTGGATGCTGAACAATATGCCGGAGCTGAGCAACGTCACGTATGCGCCGGAGGTTGTCCCGGACATCGGCGAGGGGCTGGGAATGGCAGCCCAGGCTGTGGCTGACGGCCTGTGCAACGTAGCGCTGTACGTCTACACCGCGAACAACCTTGAAGGACGCTATCGACGGGGAGGAGACAACGCGGAGGACTACGCACGCGGCCCTAACCAATGGACCTTTCCCTGGGGCGCAAACGTCCTGTCCCTGCAGATCGATGGCACCATCGCCATCCAGCAGTATTGCGAGAGGTACGGCACAACCTGGGAGGATCTCATGGCTCCTCTGATCCTCACCGAGCATCGCAACGGCCTCATGAACTCGTGGGGCTTCTATGCCACCAACGGCGCATCCGGAGTTACATTGGAGGACTACCTGGCCTCCAGGCCCATTGCCTGGCCCGCCAGAATATGGGACTACGACCGTCCGGTAAACGCCGCAGGAGCCTTTATCATAACCACCGCCGAGCGCGCCAAAGACATGAAGCAGAAGCCGGTCTACGTCCTGAACCACAACCAGGGAAGAGGCGGAACGGCCAGAAGCAGCTATATGACCCTGGACGAGTGGATGGAGGGTAAGTACAACGTGGCCCGGATGGTGTACGAGGGCTCCGGGCTCCGACCGGAGGACGTGGACATCTTCAACCCGTATGACGGGTTCTCCCCCTTTATGCCCCTTGCCCTGGAGGCTTTCCAATGGCACGGGGTGAAGGAAGGGGACGCAAAGGACTTTGTCAAGGGAGACATAAGCGTTGAGGGGCCGCATCCCTTCCTCTCCGGCGGGGGAAACCTCGGGAACGGACGCACGCGTACCGCGATGTACATCGACGGCATCGAGCAACTCCGGGGAACGGCAGGCGCGCGGCAGGTAAACGTCAAGGCCGAGACGGCGATATGCGCTTACGCTCCGGCCATGAGCGCGTCCTACCTCTGCCTCTCCAGTAGTCCTCCGTAAATGATGCGTACATAAGGTATCACGGGAGGATCAGCGGAGATCGCATCTGGAGAAATGCGGAGGCGGATGTAAGACATGGAACCGCTGCAAAAGGGTTCCACATGGCGCTCTAATCGAGAGCTTTAGGCATGTGCGTATAACGTGTCACGTTGCCCGATAATGAGCCTCGCGAACTCACGCCCCACGGCTTACGCCATCCAAGGAACGACTGAGCAGCTTACCTACGGAGGCCATGCTGCCAAACTCTGGCTCTCTCATCCACCTGGAGGCCCAGTTCAGCCTCACGGGGGAGTTCGCCACACGTTCCTCGGAGGTGGTCAGATCGTACAGTGGGGTAGGGATACTTCGCGGGGTTCTTTGCTACTCCCAGCCTCTGGACAGAAGGACAGCGATGAAGCTGTCAGCCGCCGTGAGACAGACGCCCTGCCTCAGGAGGTAAGAGAACCAGAAGCGATCCATGCGCCTTTGATACATCACTGAGTATCGGCGGTCATGTATGGCTGCTAGAGAAGACTGTTTCTCTCTCGAAGAGGATATTGGGTCAAATCCGAGACACCTGGATCCTCTGCCCTTGGATATCAGCAGTTCGAGACACGTCCGGTAGGCCCAGCAATATTCCTGGACCGCCGAGGAGACCTTGTTCTCTCGAGATTTAGCCCGAATCCACCGAAGGAGGGCGTCGGGTCAGCGTCCTGAAGTGGCCAAAGGGTGCTCCTCTGAATCTGGGATAATGGTTTTGTAACAGCAAACCAGTCCCGGAAAAGGAGCACCCAATAGATGCTACCACGCCACCAACCCGACCGCATCCGCATCGCCTTCGATGATCACCGCCTGGTGGCCAATGCCGGGCTGATTCTTCCGTCCACCCTGGCCCTGCGCCTTGGCCTGCCCCAACTGGTTGACCGGCACCTGGACCTGGGCCATGCAAAAGGCAGAGCCAACACCGGTGACAAGATGATGACGCTGGTGGCCTCCGCGTTGGCCGGTGGCGACTGCATCGACGACGCCGATGTGCTACGCGCCGGCGGGACCGCCCGCGTTCTCGGTTTCACGGCTAAGGCTCCCTCCACCCTGGGCGCCTTCCTGCGCAGCTTCAGGTGGGGCCATGTCCGCCAACTGGACCGGGTTAGCCGGGAGTTGCTGGCCCGGGCCTGGGCTGCCGGGGCCGGACCCGGCGACGGGCCCCTGACCATCGACCTGGACTCCACCATCTGCGAGACCTATGGACTGGCCAAGGAAGGGGCGCGCCACCATGGTTACACCGGTCAGCGGGGCTATCACCCGCTGCTGGCCGTCGCCGCCGGAACCGGAGACGTGCTGATGGCCCGGCTGCGCGAGGGCCGGGCCAACACCGCCCGCGGCGCCGCCCACTTCCTGCGTGAGACGGTGGGGCGGGTGCGCTACGCCGGGGCCAGGGGACAACTCACGATGCGGGCCGACAGCGGCTTCTACGCTCATAGCGTGGTATCCGTCTGCCGCAAGATGGATGTCCGCTTCTCCATCACCATCCGCCAGCACAAAAGCCTGCACAATGTCATCGAGGCCATACCAGAAGAGGACTGGACTCCCATTCCCTACTGGATGGACGGCGCCGCCGATGTGGCAGAGACCACCTATATCCCCTTCCAGAGTGAGCCCGACGCCGCGCCGGTGCGGCTCATCGTCCGGCGGGTGAAACCCACGCCCGGTTCCCAGTTGGCCCTCTTCGCCACCTACAGCTATCCCCGAATCCACCGAAGGACACGGATGGGCGGCGTGAGGACCGGAGAAGGGGGATGAGAGAGCTACAGGGGAGATGGCCTGGGCTCGATTGGGGTAGATGGGAGGTCGGCGGAGGGACTTCAGTCACCGCACAGGCCCCCAATGGCCGTCTGCGGGAGCTGGGATGCGGGGGATGGCAAGAGAATAGGCAGCAGGGAACTCCCGCGGAGCTGGTTGGTGCGAGTTGGCGGGGACGTTGGGTCAGTGGCGGAGGGCGCCGTCAGGCTGGGAGTGGAATGGCTCGCAGCCGGGCCAGGGCGCGACTGAACTGGGTATCCCAGGGCCAGCGCCGGGGAAGATGCAGGGTCAATCGGCGTGCCGAGCGAGTGAGCCGTCCGGCCAAGGCGAAGACCCGTCGTCTGAGGGTCTTGGTGGTCACGATCTGCTCACCCAGGCCGATGCGGGCTGTCCAGCGGGCCAGGTTGTGTGCCATCACCTGTACCGCCAGCCAGGCTCCGTTGGCGGCGAAGCGGCCGGACGGCATGTGGTTCAGTCCGACACCGTACTTGAGGTCGCGTATCGCATTCTCGATCTCGGCGTGACGGCGATGATCAGCCTCCAGTTCGAGCATCTCCCCATCGCGGTCGGTGATGAAGCCGTGATAGCTGTAGGTGGCGAAGAGGGCCAACTGGGAACCGGGCGTGGGTTTCACCCGCCGGACGATGAGCCGCACCGGCGCGGCGTCGGGCTCACTCTGGAAGGGGATATAGGTGGTCTCTGCCACATCGGCGGCGCCGTCCATCCAGTAGGGAATGGGAGTCCAGTCCTCTTCTGGTATGGCCTCGATGACATTGTGCAGGCTTTTGTGCTGGCGGATGGTGATGGAGAAGCGGACATCCATCTTGCGGCAGACGGATACCACGCTATGAGCGTAGAAGCCGCTGTCGGCCCGCATCGTGAGTTGTCCCCTGGCCCCGGCGTAGCGCACCCGCCCCACCGTCTCACGCAGGAAGTGGGCGGCGCCGCGGGCGGTGTTGGCCCGGCCCTCGCGCAGCCGGGCCATCAGCACGTCTCCGGTTCCGGCGGCGACGGCCAGCAGCGGGTGATAGCCCCGCTGACCGGTGTAACCATGGTGGCGCGCCCCTTCCTTGGCCAGTCCATAGGTCTCGCAGATGGTGGAGTCCAGGTCGATGGTCAGGGGCCCGTCGCCGGGTCCGGCCCCGGCAGCCCAGGCCCGGGCCAGCAACTCCCGGCTAACCCGGTCCAGTTGGCGGACATGGCCCCACCTGAAGCTGCGCAGGAAGGCGCCCAGGGTGGAGGGAGCCTTAGCCGTGAAACCGAGAACGCGGGCGGTCCCGCCGGCGCGTAGCACATCGGCGTCGTCGATGCAGTCGCCACCGGCCAACGCGGAGGCCACCAGCGTCATCATCTTGTCACCGGTGTTGGCTCTGCCTTTTGCATGGCCCAGGTCCAGGTGCCGGTCAACCAGTTGGGGCAGGCCAAGGCGCAGGGCCAGGGTGGACGGAAGAATCAGCCCGGCATTGGCCACCAGGCGGTGATCATCGAAGGCGATGCGGATGCGGTCGGGTTGGTGGCGTGGTAGCATCTATTGGGTGCTCCTTTTCCGGGACTGGTTTGCTGTTACAAAACCATTATCCCAGATTCAGAGGAGCACCCTTTGGCCACTTCAGGACGCTGACCCGACGCCCTCCTTCGGTGGATTCGGGCTATCACGGCTTCATCACCGACCGCGATGGGGAGATGCTCGAACTGGAGGCTGATCATCGCCGTCACGCCGAGATCGAGAATGCGATACGCGACCTCAAGTACGGTGTCGGACTGAACCACATGCCGTCCGGCCGCTTCGCCGCCAACGGAGCCTGGCTGGCGGTACAGGTGATGGCACACAACCTGGCCCGCTGGACAGCCCGCATCGGCCTGGGTGAGCAGATCGTGACCACCAAGACCCTCAGACGACGGGTCTTCGCCTTGGCCGGACGGCTCACTCGCTCGGCACGCCGATTGACCCTGCATCTTCCCCGGCGCTGGCCCTGGGATACCCAGTTCAGTCGCGCCCTGGCCCGGCTGCGAGCCATTCCACTCCCAGCCTGACGGCGCCCTCCGCCACTGACCCAACGTCCCCGCCAACTCGCACCAACCAGCTCCGCGGGAGTTCCCTGCTGCCTATTCTCTTGCCATCCCGCGCATCCCAGCTCCCGCAGACGGCCATTGGGGGCCTGTGCGGTGACTGAAGTCCCTCCGCCGACCTCCCATCTACCCCAATCGAGCCCAGGCCATCTCCCCTGTAGCTCTCTCATCCCCCTTCTCCGGTCCTCACGCCGCCCATCCGTGTCCTTCGGTGGATTCGGGTTTAGGTACAGGTTGATGGTCTCATTAGGTGCAAGCATATTGATGCCCATGTGAGGGCGTATAGTGTTATGGTCGTCCAGGAAGTGCTGGTACCAGGCGTTCAACTCCAGGTGTTCTCGATGTGCCCTCTCCAGCTACAAGAAGAACGCATCTTCATCATGGGAAAGCTGCGCTCAATTGACCTTACCCCCTAAAACAGTAACACAGGGAAGTAGAGTACTCCGCTAGAATAGAGCACAGTAGAGCCTGTCCCAAAAGTGATGTAGAGGGTAGCAGGTAGGAGCAGTTGGAATAAGCCAGTGGGGGTTACTGAACGACTCTTGCCTGGAGAGTTGAAGGTGGCGATGGGTTAGCGAAGGGTGATTACCGGCGCAGTTGTGATCAGGAAGCGGGGCGGAGACTCGGCCCGTGGGGTAGCTGGACGAAGGCGCGGGAGCGCCAGGCCCGCCACAGGGTGCGCAGGTTGAAAGCTGTGGCCAACATGATCCACTCGGCCGCCACGCTGGTAAGGCCGCGCAGCAGGAACCTCCGTGCCCCCTGTTGCTCCTTGATGATTCCGAAGACCGGTTCGACCAGCTGTTTTCTCAGCCTGTAAACCTCTTTAGCTGCTGAGGTGGACATCCAGGCGCGATGGCGACGTAGGACTGCATCGTGCGGCCCTATGGCCAGGCTTCTCCCAATCTCCTTGGCCTTGGTACAGACCCTGAAGGCTGGGCATGCCTGACAGACGGCGCCGGAAGCCCGGTACAGTCGCAACGGGATTCCGTTCGCATGCTGTATACGGACGAACGCGAGCGTCTGCCCCTGTGGGCACATAAAGCTGTCGCTACGCTCGTCATAGGTGAATTGATCCTTGTGATACGGGTCCTTGAGGAACCGTTGTCGTGACTCGGACACCACCACCTGCTGGCCTCGACTGGCACATTCTTCCAAGTGACTCCCGGAGAAATATCCGGCATCGGCCAACGTCGTCTGCGCTTTTGTCCCGGTCATCTCTTCGGCCCGTTCCATCATCGGCGCCAGCATGGCATTGTCATTGGCTTCGTCCACCACGTCCACGGCGGTGACCAACATGCCGGTCGCTCCCCCCTCCGGCTCTGCAGGTGAGACCATAGCCTGGGCGTTGTAGCCGGCCACGATGCCCTGCCTGCCCTTCATCAGCCGGGCGTCTGGGTCAGTCAGGTTGATGCGCTTGTGGCGTTCCTGACTAGCAAGATCGGCCATCGCCTGCCTCACCTTCTCTCTCAAGACCTCCTTGTCGGCCAACTCCTCAGGCAGATGGGCAGCAGCAGCGTCTTCTCCAGCTTCGTTCTGAGCCTCAAGGTCGGCTATCGCCCTCTCCACTCGCGCCAACAGCCCGCTCAGTCCCTCGGCATCGTAGCTCCTGTTCAGCGATGCGTTGGCGACCACCTTCGTGCCATCCACCGCCTGAACCGCCAGGTCCACCAACTCCATGGCCACCGCCGTACGCACCGTGCGCTCGAACAGCTTTCTCATAGCCTGCCTATGCCCTTTGTAGAACCGCCACAGGGTGTTGTGGTCAGGGCGCTGCCACCCAGTCAGCCACAGGTACGATATCTGGTCCCGGCAGGCCGCCTCCAGCTTCCGGCACGAGCGCACTCCCGTCATGAAGCCGTACAACCATACGCTCAATAGCGCACGAGGGTGATAGGCCGGCGCTCCCATCGCATCACCGTCTATATCCACGCCAAGCTCCGCCCAGCCATCCCGATCCAACGCATCAACGAACTCGGCCACGAACCGCGCCGGATGGTCCAGCGGCAACAACTCGTCAAGCGTCGGCGGCAACATCCATATCTGCTCACGGCCCATATCTCGAAGTGGCATCGCCAACCTCCAACTCCACCTTCTTCCCAACAGTCTACACCCCTGACATCAACCCGACTTCTGAGACAGGCTCAGTAAGGAGGACTCATGGTTCGGAAGAGGTACACTGAGAAACAGATCATAGCCGTGCTGAATGAGGCTGAGGCGGGGGCCAGGATAGCCGACTTGTGCCGTAGGCATGGCATGAGCGACGCCACCTTCTACAACTGGAAGGCCAAGTACGCAGGGCGGACGGTGAGCGAGTTCAAGAGGCTCAAGTCCCTTGAGGATGAGAACCGGCGACTCAAGCAGATTGTGGCCCAGCAGGCGTTGGACAACTAGGCGCTCGAGGAGCTGTTGCAAAAAAATTCTAAAGCCCAGGGCGAGGAGAGTAGAGGCGTCATACGCCATGGAGGGTCTTGGGCTGAGCGAGAGGAGGGCCTGTCTGCTGACCGGTGTATCACCGTCAGTCTATCGGTATGAGGCGAAGCGGGGTAATGATAGTGAACTCCGCACGAGGATGCGTGAGCCGGCTGGGGAAAGGAAGCGGTTAGGCAGCCCCAGGCTGTGCATCATGCTCAAGAGGGAGGGATTGGTGGTCAACCACAGGCGGACCGAGAGTATCTGGAGGCGAACTTCACCTTCTACTACTCGGCGGCGCTCATGCTCATGCTTCTCTGGAACTGGTTCGGTGTCCAGTGGGCGGAACCCAGCAACGACGTGGGGCTGGTATGGACGTTGATCGACTCTACGCTCCCCCCTCCTGCTGGCTTCGACCGCCATCCGGCTGCTACGCGACGAGTAAGCCGGGGCCGCCCGCGCGGTTCCGCTCACGCCCTTCGACAGGCTCAGAGCATCTTGCCCGGCGCCTGATGCGGGGTGAAAGGGCATCCCTCACCGTCCATTGCAGCGCATACCGGGAGCGCCAAAAGGAGCAACATAATGAGAACCTGCTCAGAACGTGATACAATATTGCAAGTGTACGCCGCGAGGCTTGGGATGGCCCTGAGATCTCTGTTTGAGTTATCTATATAAAGAAGATAAAGAAGAAGGAGGAAGTGATGACGCAGATATTTGAGGGACTCAAGGTGTTGGACTATACCGAGGGGATGCTGGGCTCGGTTGCGACTATGGTACTTTCCGACTACGGCGCAGAGGTAATCAAAGTGGAACCTCCCGGCGGGCTCCGCTCCCGCAGCATTCCTGCGTCCGTCCAGTGGAACCGCGGTAAGAAGAGCATTGTGCTGGACCTGAACGAGCCTGAAGGCCGGGATTATGCCCAAAGGCTATCCCTGCAGTCGGACGTGGTCATCGAGAGCTTTTGCCCCGGGACCACTCAGAGCCTTGGAATCGACTATGAGACCCTCAGCGCAGAGCGCCCGGACCTAGTGTACTGCTCTCTCACCGGCTGGGGTCCCAAAGGCCCATATGCCCACTACAAGCCCTACGAGGGAGCGGTAGCGGCCAAAGTTGGCAGGATGATGGTCTTTTCAGGGCAGGCAAACCGGCCGGGGCCTCACTACGCCGCGGTGCAAACAGCCACCCACGCCGCAAATATGGGCGCGGTGCGAGGCATAATAGCGGCCCTCCACGTGCGGGACAAGACCGGCCAGGGACAGAAGGTGGAGACCAGCCTCATGCAGGCCATGAATCTCTACGAGTTCATTGACCTGGTCTTCTGGCAGATGATGGTGAGGTTCCCGGACGTGTTCACCGAGCATCCGTGGTTGCGGGGATACCCAACCCTGGCCTACCTGCCGGTGCGCACCAAGGATGGACACTGGATACAGATGGCCAACACTGTGCAGCGCCTCTTTGTCGCCATGATCCACGACATAGGCTTGGGCCACATCTTTGAAGAATCTCGTTTCGAGAAGGCACCCGTGCTGATGCCGGAGGACAGGGAAGAGCTGCGGATGATTATGCTGGCGCGCTTCCAGGAGCAGACCCTGGAGGAGTGGATGGACCTGTTCATCAACAAGACCAGAGACGTGGCGGCGGAGCCCTACAGGACCTCGGAAGAGGGTATGACCCACTCGCAGATACTCCACAACGGCCACGTACGGGACGTGCTTGACCCGGTGGTGGGCAAGACGCGTCAGCTCGGCCCCATATCGCTTATGTCGGAGACCCCTGGCGAGATCCAGGGGCCTGCCCCTTATCCTGGCCAGCACACGCAGGCGGTCCTGGACTCGCTTGGCAACTCAAATGGCAAGACCAACGGCTACGGCTCTGCCCCCCTGCCAAAGCATCCCTTGGAGGACGTCACGGTGTTGGACCTTGCCACGGTCATTGCCGGCCCACTTGGGTGCGCTCTCCTGGGGGAGATGGGGGCAAGGGTCATCCGGATAGAGACGCCCCAGGGAGACCTGCTGCGCGGAATGTCCAGGGGGGTCACCGCCAACAAGACTATGGCAGGCTCAGAGGGCATGTGCCTGGACCTGAGGACTCCTGAGGGCCAGAAGATTGTGCATGAGCTGGTGGCCAAGGCGGACATACTGGTCCACAACATGCGGCCCGGCGCGCCGGAACGGGTGGGGATTGGATACGAGCAGCTGCTGGAGATCAACCCCAAGCTGGTCTACGTCTACGCGGGCGGCTACGGGCCCACGGGGCCTCACTCCCATCGCCCGTCCATGCACCCCATACCTGGGGCCGTGTGCGGTGGAGTCGTGACCCAGATGGGCAAAGGCGCTATCCCTCCCGTAGACCAGCCACTCACCATGGAAGAGGTCAAAGAGGTCTCAAGGCGCTTAGGGCGGGCCAACGAGGGCAACCCGGACCCCAACTCCTCTATGGCCGTCTCAGTAGCCGCCCTGCTGGGGTTCTATGCGCGGGAACGCACCGGTAAGGGGCAGTACGTCACCTCCTCCATGCTCCAGGCCAACGCGTATGCGAACGCGGACGACTTCTTCTGGTACGAAGGCAAGCCCCCGCGAGCCATTCCGGACGCCGACGGCTACGGCCTCCACGCCCTCTATCGCCTGTATGAGG
Organism: Dehalococcoidia bacterium; assembly: GCA_965263185.1. Lineage (GTDB taxonomy): Bacteria > Chloroflexota > Dehalococcoidia > Lucifugimonadales > UBA2985 > JAPPHY01. Next base: position 1,543,983 of record OZ253588.1, read on the forward strand.
TGGAGAAGGGGTGGGTGTTCCTAGCCTGCCCCCTTCAGGAGGAATGGCAAGCGCTGTGCGAGACAATAGACCGCAGAGACCTCCTGGAAGACCCGCGGTTCGCCACGCCGGAGGCCCGCAAGGAGAACGACGAGGCCCTAGCGGAGGAGCTCGGAAATGCGCTGGCTACACGCGAGCCCCTTGAGTGGGAGAATCTCCTGGTAGGCGCAGGCGTTACCTGCGTCAAGGCGGAGGACTCCGGGCCGTACCAGTTCAACACGGAGGACCCTCACGTAGCGGAGAACGGCTATCTCACAGAGGTGGAGTCGCTCCGGTTCGGCAAGTTCTGGCGATACAGCCCAATAGTGCGCTTCTCCAAGACCTCGCCCAAGGCGGGCGCAGGCCCGCTGCGTGGCCAGCACAACGAGGCCATCCTCCTTGAGATGGGTTACAGCGAGGAGCAGGCCAGGGACTTCGAAGAGCGAGGGGTCACGGCAAAGGAGGCGCTCTAGCACGGAGCGCTCCCTGAGGGGACTCCGCCGCAAGGGAGCTTACAGCCACCGCAGCGTCTGCGCCGGCAGACGCTGCGGTGCGATATGCCAGCAGCCTGCGGACCTTTGAATAACTCCGGGTATCATCCCGTGAAGAGGCGCGCCTACTGTCATTCCGAACGTAGCTCAGCGAAGTGAGGAATCTAAAGCCTATGCCTACAAAGCTGCATTGCCTTGGATGGAACGCTTTGGATTCCTCGCTGCGCTCGGAATGACTTATACATATAATGGAGCGTTGGGGCAGTTGCGCAAGGGTCTCCTTTCCTTGAATGGTCTGTTGTTGAACGGGGTTCAACCCCGAACCACCCATGCAAAGGTTGTCCTCGTGGAAACGGGGAGCAAGGGTCTGGGGAGGGGCGTGGGGTCGCCCCGTTACCGCTCACCCCCGTATCAAGTATTGGACAGGCTATGAGCGGGAGGGGAGGGGAGTTCCAGCCGGCGTTGGCATTGCCAACGCGCGTTGAGAATACCCGAACTGCACTGGTATTGCGTTTGTCTTCACGGAGGCGTGTAGGCGCGCCCTGGAAAGTCTGGCGAGGCCGTGCGCATTGGGAAATTATTACAATTACGCGGCGAAAATGACGTTTGGATGGCCATTCTGAAGGCAAAATACAGGTCGCAGGTAGTGAAAAGGCGCCCTTGCGATTACTTGACACGGCTAACTGGCGCGTGGTAGTGTATCTGCCAGTTGGCTACAAAGTCGACTGTACCGCGGTAACTCGCTATGACGGAGGGGAACATGTTACGAAAAGCGTTGCGCCTTAGGCCACTGACTGCCGTGCTGGCCGGTATGGTGATGGTGATTGCCATTGCATGTGGCGAGTCCGCCACTCCAACCAGCCCGCCTACCAATACGCCTGTGCCCACGGCCACTTCGGCCATGGAGGCGACTGCTACGTCGCCTGCGATGATGGAGCCAACGGCGACGCTGCCGCCGGAGGCGTCGGCCAACCTTGGGTTGAGCGCTGCGGCGCTGATGGAACACCCATCGTTCAAGTCGGAGTGGGGCGAGCCCCAGTACGGCGGCACCATCAAGTTGCGCACCAACGTACCGGTCAGGACCGGCTCCCCCTTCCGGGGCAGTGGTAACAGCCACTACGTGGGGAACCAGATGACCATGCGGGACACCCTTGTGATGGTTGACCCGTGGCTCGGCTGGTCCGGTGGCATTCAGGCCAACCTGGCAGAGTCCTGGGAGGTTTCCGACGACCACTTGACCTACACCTTCTACCTGCGCCAAGGGATAATGTTCCACGAGAGGACCGACAAACACGAGGTTGACATGCCCGGCTATGGGCAGGAGCTCACCTGCGAGGACGCTGCGTTCCACATGAACTTCATAGACTCCGATCGTTACTGGGACGAGGGTGGCTCGCTTGGCTCCGTCGTGCCCGGTGGCTCCACCTGGACCTGCCCGGACGGGCCTGACGGGTACACCGTGCAGGGCACCTTGGATGGCGGTATCCCGTTCCCTGGAATAATGGAACTGTTGACCCTTCCTGGAGTGTACGGGGTCACCAACAAGGAATGGATGGAGTGGGCGCTGTCGACCCTGGATCCACAGGCGATCAGGACGTACCCCGAATACACCATACACTTGGGGACAGGGCCCTTCATGCCCTCAGACCTCACTCCGGAGGTTGTAGCCTCTGCGGTCAAGAACCCCAACTACTGGAAAGACGGACTTCCCTTCCTGGATGTCTTTGAGTATCACACCATTGCAGATCCGGCAACGGCCTTTGCCGCCTTTGCCACGGACAAGATAGATCTCATGGGCCACGGCAGCGGCTCCCCGTACCCGGCCCAGGTTCAGCAGTCCCTGCGGGACTTCCCTGAGAAGGGCTTTGCTCCCAACCACTACTTCGGCGCCCGCGCCGTTGGATTCAACACCGAGAAGCCTCCCTTTGACGACGTGCGGGTGCGTCGGGCGGTGAACCTGGTGATGGACCGCCAGCAGTGGCACGAGTTGCAGCGCATACCGGGCACCGAGCTGTTCGCCGGCTACTCTCCTGCGGGATTCTTCAACGCCGAGGGGCGGGCCTTTAACCCCATGGGCAACTCCTTAGAGGAGATCCTCACCTGGGATGGCTGGCGCCAGCCCAAGGACGACGATATTGCCGAGGCCCAACGGCTGATGGACGAGGCTTTTGGAGAGGGGGAGCGACCCGGCCCATTCAAGTGCCTGTCCAGGGCGGACGACACCTCCACCAACGCCTGTATATACATGGGCGGGACCATTTTCGAGCACCTGGGCATGGAGCTCGCCTTGGACACCTATGACGCCGCGACCCTCTCATCCCAGACCAGGGCCTGCAATCATACCTTTGCAGTGACGACCATGCCGGGATGGGAAGGCACACCGGACCCCTATCTCCGCTACAGGACGTACCACTCTGTGCTCCAGGGCGCCAGGCCGTGCATGGGAGGCGTGGAAACTGAAGTCCAGGGTGAAATAAACGACCTCATTGACGCCTTCCTGGCGGAGTTGGACTTCACCAAGCGGACCGAGATCAGCAAGCGGATTGAATACCTGCTGTACAACGAGTTCATACCGGCAGCTCCTATGGAGTGGCAGGTCCTGTTCACAGGCTACCAGCCGTGGGTCAAGGGATTTGACATCCTTCCCGACCACTCCATTCATACCTCACACCTCAAGATACATCAGCGCACCTGGGTAGCCAGATAGAGGCTGGTTTGTGAGCAACCCGGTAGTGACCGGAGGGGGGAATTGGCCCCTCTCCGGTCACTACCCTAAACGCTAATCTTGTGTAAACCAAGCAACAACAGGCTTACTCACCATAGTATGCCTGGCCTTTGCCCCGGCATAACAACGGCGCTGGAGGGGATGATGAAACCCGGCGGCAACCCACCCTTCTTGTCAAAGATTGCTCTTATCCGTAGGGAGGGCTAGAAGTGACACAGTACATAATCAGGCGTATTCTCCAGGGAATCCTTGCCGTCTTCGTGGTGAGCCTAATCATATTCCTGCTCATCCGGGTTGCGCCCGGCGACGTGGCCATGATGGTGATCTCGCAGGGTGAAGAGGACTTCAACCCGGAGGATGTAGACCCCATAGCCTTACAGCGTATCCAGAAGCTGCTTGGCCTGGACCGGCCGTTGTACATGCAGTACCTGGGGTGGGCCAGTGACATGGTCACCCTGAACTGGGAGGCATCCTACTACACCTCCAAGCCCATAATGGAGGAGTTCCTAGAGAGGGCGCCCATCACGCTCCAGTTTGGCATCTACAGCGTAATACTGTCGGTAGTCATTGGCATTCCACTGGGGATTGTCATGGCTCTAAAGCAGGACGGGTGGGTTGACTACGTGGGCAGGATAATCTCTCTGGCAGGCCTGTCCATGCCAAACTTCTGGCTTGCCACCCTGGTGATCGCGACGGGGGTGTACTTCTTCTCCTGGTCGCCAAGACTACAGTTTGAGCATCCCTGGGAGAGCCTGACCGGCAACATAAGCATCCTCTTCTGGCCTGCGCTCATCGGAGGCCTCTCATCGGCGGCCACCAAATCCAGGATGATGCGCTCCACAATGCTGGAAGTTCTGAGGCAGGACTACGTCAGAACGGCCCACGCCAAGGGCCTGAGATACTCGGTCGTGGTATATCGACACGCTATGAAGAACGCCCTGCTGCCGGTTGTGACCATAATTGGGATCTCTGCGGCGGTGATCATCGGCGGGTCGGTGATAATGGAGACCATCTTCCAGCTGCCGGGACTGGGGATATACGTGGTGCGCGGCATGAACCAGCGGGATTTCCCCGTTGTGCAGAGCATGGTCGTCGTCATCGCAACCTGGATTATAATTACCAACCTGATTGTAGACATAACCTACGCCTGGCTGGACCCACGAATTCGATACTAGAGTCTTGGGCTAAGGAGACGGCACATGATTAACGCAGCCAGAGTATCAGAGAGCGGTGGACTTCCCCGGGTACGTAGGTCGGTCAAGGCGATCACGACCTTCTTCAGGCGGAAGCCTCTGGGGGCCGTGGGCGGGAGCATAATCTTCATGATGGTGCTCGTGGCGATCTTTGCTCCGGTGGTGACCTTCTACGAGCCAACGAGAACGAGCTTCGTGGATGACCTGTTGCCCCCCTCAAGCGAGCACTGGATGGGGACCGACACCTGGGGACGGGACATATGGACTCGCATAGCCTACGGAGCCCGCATATCGCTGTACGTGGGATTGTTGTCCGTTTTTACGGGGTCTCTGGGCGGCGCGCTTATCGGCCTGGCCAGCGCCTACTACGGGGGCAAGGTGGATGCGGTAATCCAGCGCATAATGGACTCCATGATGGCCATCCCAACGCTGATACTTGCGCTGGCCATCATGTCTGCCCTGGGGCAGAGCCTCAACAATGTGGTGCTGGCAATTGCCATTCCACAGATTCCCCGCGCCAACCGCGTGGTGCGGTCTCAGGCCCTTGCCGTCAAAGAATCGGAGTTCGTCCTTGCGGCCAGGGCAATAGGCTCCCAGGACCTCCGTATCATCCTCCAGCACGTCATGCCCCAGTGCGTGGCCCCGTGGCTGATCATAGCCACGGCGGGGCTTGGCACGGCCATCATCGCAGAGGCGGGGCTGAGCTTCCTTGGGCTGGGCGTGCCGGAACCGGATCCCTCATGGGGCAGTATGCTCACCGGAAGGGTGCGGAACTACTATGCCGTTGCTCCCTGGCTGGCCATATGGCCGGGGGTGGCAATTTCCGTGGCGGTGTACGGATTCAACCTGTTTGGGGACGCTCTGAGGGACGTGTTGGATCCTCGCCTGAGAGGCACATAGACTATCGTTCGACCCTTGCATCGGAGCGCTGTGCATTGCATAGTGCTCCGTACGTTGGGAGCAAAGGAGAGCTGTTATGACAGGACCGTGCAGCGGGCTGATGGCGCTTGATTTCAGCTTTGGAATGCCGGGGGCTCTGACAACTGCCGTGCTCGCCGACTTCGGCGCTGAGGTCGTCAAGGTGGAACCCCCGACAGGCGACCCCTACCGCTCCCAAGGCGCTTGGCTGGCCTGGAACCGCGGCAAGAAGAGTATTGTACTGGACCTGGAGACTCCGGAGGGCCGCGAGCAGGCGCAAGCCCTGGCCCGGAGGGCGGACGTGGTGGTGGAGTCCTTCCGCCCCGGAGTGAGCCGCAGCCTCGGGATCGACTACGAGACCCTGTCCGAGATCAACCCTGGCCTGGTGTACTGCTCCATTACGGGGTTTGGGCAGAAGGGCCGGCTGAGCAATCTGAAGGACTACGAGGGGGTCATAGCCGCCAAAAGCGGGCGTATGTCCACTTGGGGAGGCCAATTGGACCGGCCAGGCCCGGTATACGCCGCCGTCAGGACGGCCACTTGGGCTGCAAGCCAGGGGGCCGTGCGAGGCATCCTTGGCGCCCTCCGCATCCGTGACCGTTTGGGACGGGGCCAGTGGGTTCAGACCAGCGTATTGCAGGGCATGATCCCCTACTACGGCAGCCGTCCCCTCGCTATCCACTTTAGCCGCAAGGACTCCAAGCGGTTCCCGTCTACGGGGCAGGGGCCCGGGACACTGCCCACCCTGGAATACATACCGGTTCGCACAAAGGACGGCCGCTGGCTACAGCATGCCAACAACAGGCAGGGGCCGCGGCTACTGCCTGCGCACCTGCGGGCCATAGGGCTGGGGTGGGTCTTGGAGGATGAGCGGTTCAAGAACATCTTCAGCCTCTCGGAGGAGAACCGCGAGACGCTGCGGGAGCTTATCCTGGAGCGTATGCAGGAGAAGACCGTAGACGAGTGGATGGAGATATACGTTGAGGACGGAGACATTGCGGCGGAGCCGTATCTGTATACGGTTGAAGGGATGAAACACCCGCAGTTCGTCCATAACAACCACGTAGTGGAGATAGACGACCCTCGCGTGGGCCCTATGAAGGTTGTGGGCTTAGTGGCGGACCTGGTTGAAACGCCCGGTGAGGTGGGCGGCCCCGCCCCAGACCTTGGGCAGCACACGGAGGAGGCGCTGGAAGGTCTGACCGAGCGCGTCCCCGTGGCCCCGGCGGGCGCCAGCAACGGACACGGCAACGGCCACTCGCCCACCTATCTGCTGGATGACGTCACAGTGCTGGACTTCTCAACAGTCATAGCCGGCCCATACGGAGCTTCCATGATTGCAGACCTGGGGGCGCGCGTCATCAAGGTGGACGCCACCCCCGGACGCGCTCCGGCCCCAAGGGCGGGTGTGCAGAACCTCATGAGTATGAGGACCTACGCCGGCAAGGAGTGCATCCAGGTGGACCTCCAGACCGAAGAGGGCCGGGAGTTCATTCATAAGCTCGTGGCGCAGGCGGACGTCCTGTTGCACAACTTCCGTCCGGGAGTGCCGGAACGCCTGGGCATTGACTATGAGACGTGCAAGAGCATCAACCCGCGCATGGTGCACGTTTACGTAGGAGCCTACGGAGCAACCGGTCCGCACCATCGCAGGCCGGGCGCCCATCCGGTCCCCGGCGCCCTGCTGGGCGGAGCGCTGCGACAGGCCGGCAGGGATATGCCGCCTCCCACCTATCAACCCATGACTATGGAGGAGATCAAGGACGTGTCCCGTCGGATGATGCGGGCCAACGAGGGAAACCCCGATCCCAACTCGTCCCAGGCTGTGGGGACCGCCGTCATGCTGGGCCTGCTGGCCAGAGAACGCACAGGACGGGGCCAAGCCATACAGGCAACCATGCTGTGCGCCAACGGCTGGGCCAACCACGATGAAGCCTACGACTACGCGGGCAGGCCCACGTACGCCGTCCCTGACGGCGAGTGCTTTGGCCTCCACGCTCTCTACCGGCTGTACCAGGCCAAGGAAGGCTGGGTGTTTCTGGCCTGTCCCTTTGAGGAGGAGTGGACCACTCTGTGCCATGCCATAGGCAGGTCGGACCTGATAGGCGACCCGCGCTTTGCGCCCGCGGCCCGTAGGGCCCATGACCAGGAGCTGATTGCGCAGCTGTCCCAGGCCTTCGCGACTCGCACGGCGACCGAGTGGGAAGAGCTGCTCACCGGCCAGGATGTGGCCTGCGTTCGGGTGTCCAACAGCGATGACGCGGAGGAGTTCTTCCTGGACGATCCCCACTCCCGCGACAACGGCTTTTCAGTGGAGACGGAGACGGCGAGCCCAAGGTTTGGCAGCTACGTCCGTCCTGGAGCCATCGTCCACCTGTCGGAGACGCCCGGACGGTACAGATCGGCTCCGTACCCTGGCGAGCATACCCGCGAAGTCATGCAGGAGGTGGGCTACAGCGACGAGGAGATAGACGCTTACAGAGAGCGAAGCATTGTGCACTGGGAGGAAGCGAACCCGTGGTTCGCGAGCTAACTCCCCAACAAACATGCGGAAAAGAACCGTCCCAAGTAAGAAGGAGGTAGACCTATGCCCAAGACCATTCCGGTAGCAGACGACCTGGATAAGCCATTCTGGGACGCCGTGGACGAGAAGCGGCTGGTGCTTCAATACTGCACTGCCTGCGAGATGCTGCAATATCCCATACGGCCCCGGTGCTGGAAGTGTGGCTCCGCAGACAATCTCGATTGGCGGGAGGTGGAGGGGAAAGGCCATATCCTGGAGACCATGGTTGTCCACGACACGCGAGTGGTGCGCCGCAAGGGCGACGTCCCGTTCAACGTGTCGGTGGTTTCGCTGGACGAGGACCCCGGCATCAACTTCCTTGCCAACCTGCCCGGTACGCCCGCAGAGCAAGCGCCGCAGGGCGCGGCGGTAGAGTTGGTCTTTGAGGAGCTGGCCCCCGGCCGGTTCATCCACGACTGGAAGTTAGTGGAATAAGCAGGAGAGTCGGCGGCGAATTATCGAAGATACTCCACGACATACCAATTTAGGAGGAAGAATGACTAGCAGCGCTGGAGGCTGGCCGAGATACCAGGAAGGCATGGGACTTTGGGAGCACAGTGGAAAGGTGGCAATAGTGGGCTATGGGTATTCCCCCATAGATCGGCGCTGGGACGGGATGAGTATGGACCAGACTCTGGGCGCTTACCAGATCCTGGCAATGCAGAGGGCGATTGAAGACGCAGGGCTGACGTCCGAAGACATCGACGGCTTCATGTGCAGCGAGGCCGCGGCAGGCGACACCTGGGCGCAGGCGGACCGTGGCGTACCCAGGCCCTTCTTCGACCCGCCGTACGACTCCGAGGACGGCCTCTCCTATACGTCTGCCGACTGGCTGGTTGCGAACATGGCGCGGGAGGGGACGCCAATGACCAACCTCAAGTACATAGACCGCAACGATTTGGCCATTGGCCAGGAGACCGGCAAGGCCGCCCAGGCCGTGGGCGACGGCATGTCGGACGTCCTGATAATGATCTACAACATGGGCAACGTGCCCGGTCGATACCACCTGGAAGAGGGCCTGTATTCCGAGGGAGGACGCAAGTGGTCTGCGCCGTGGGGCTGGATGACCTCGGCTATGATGCAGCACGCTTTCGTCTTCATGCAGTATTGCACCAAGTACGGCGGGAGCCACGACAACCTGGCCCCCTTCGTCATCAACCAACGCAGGAACGGCCTGATGACCCCGTGGGGGTACTACGCCCAGCACGAGCCCTATCAGATAACCCTGGAGGACTACCTGACCCAGCGCTACGTGTGCTGGCCCAACGGCCTGCTGGACTCCGACCGTCCGGTGAACCACGCCTTTGCCGTGATCTTCGCCACAGCCGAGCGCGCCAAGGACATGAAGCAAAAGCCCATATACGTCTTGAGCCACGCCCAGGTCCAGCAACCCAGCCGGAGCACGATGGCAACCCTTGAGGACCACGAGGCCTGGACCGACAGCCTGGCGAAAAGGCTGTACGAGGGCGCCGGAGCGGCGGGACCGGAAGACTTGGACGTGTTCAACCCGTACGACGGATTTGCCACCTTCACCCAGAGCTACCTGGAGGGCTTTCAGTGGCACGGCGTCAAGCGAGGAGAAGCCTTTGACTTCTATGCCGGCGATATACGAGTGGAGGGGCCGCACCCGTTCAACTCCAGCGGCGGCAACCTGGGCGCCGGCCGCACGCGCACGGCCATGTACACGGATAGCATAGAGCAGCTTCGCGGCATAGCGGGCCCGCGGCAGATAAAGCTGAGGGCGGAGACCGCCGCAATGGGCCAGGTTACACCCGGAGGCAATGGGCATATCTTCCTGAGCGTGAATCAAAAAATATAGGCCGGCTGCCGGAGCGGAGAATCGGCGACTACTCCCTCAGGGGCTGCCGCTCAGCCTTCCGTACTGGGTACGCGTCCGCTATTAAGAGGGTAAACGGCTAAAGGAGGACGGCAACTTGGAAGACCACAAACCAGTCGGGTCTGGCGATGACGGGGCTGCGGAACCCGCCAACCATGACCTGAGGCGGCTCATTAGTTTCGACATAGACGGCACCCTGGTAACGGGACACGGCCCAGGCCCAATCACCCTGGAGATGGTTAGGCGGGCCAAGGAGTGGGGCTACGTCATAGGGAGTTGCTCGGACAGACCCGTGGGAGACCAGCGCAACATGTGGGAGAAGTCCGGGATAGAGGTGGAGTTTACGGTGCTCAAGCACTTGCTGGACAGCGTGAAGTCCAAGTTTGACGCGGATGTATACTACCACATCGGCGATACCGAGCTCGATAAACACTACGCCGAGCGCTCCGGCTTCCAGTTTCTCCAGGTGCAGGATATGCAGCCGGAGCCCTGGATGCTGGGCCCGGACGGCAAAGCCGACTGGGGGCCGGAGGGCAGAGCGCCAATAGACCCCAACAACCTGCCCAAACAGCCCACCCGATACGACACCCAGGAGTGGAACGGCGAGCACATATGATGGCGGAGGCGACCGTTAATTGACAAGGCTTATAAGCTTCGACATAGACAGCGTGCTGGAAATAGCCGTGGAACCCGGCCCCATTACCCTCCGCATGGTGAAGAGGGCCCAGGAGATGGGATACATCGTAGGCAGTTGCTCTGACATTCCCGTTCCCCAGCAGCGGGCCATGTGGGAGAAGCACGGCATTAACGTTGACTTCACGGTCCTCAAGCACAGGCTGGAGGACCTGAAGCCTCAGTTCCAGGCTGACGAATATTACCTCATCAGCACCAGGGATACGGGCGACTACTCCATGAAGTCCGGCTTTGTGTTTCTCCAGGTGGATACGACCACCGACCAGCCGTGGATGCTGGACGAGGACAATGGGCCGCCTTTGTAGCGCAATTCTCCCGCGAGTTTCAGGATAGACCAACTCTCCCACCGCAGGACGCCGACATAGTCGTTAGGAGGATAGCGATGACACAGGTACTTGATAACATCGTTGTGCTTGACTTTTCGTCAGGCCGGGCAGGCTCCGTTGCCACCATGATACTTTCAGACTTCGGAGCGGAGGTCATCAAGGTGGAGCCGCCGGAGGGAGACCCGTACAGGGAGTTCCCGCAGAGCCTCCTCTGGAACAGGGGAAAGAAGAGCGTGACGCTGGACCTGAATACCCCTGAGGGACAGGAGGGCGCCCGGCGGTTGATGATGCGCGCGGACGTGGTGGTGGAGAGCTTCCGCCCCGGCGAGGCCGACGCCCTGGGCATTGGGTATGAGCAGGTCAGCGCTCAGCGACCGGACATCATCTACTGCTCCATCACCGCTTTCGGCCCAAAAGGCCCCTATGCTCACTACAAGCCCTATGAAGGGGTCGTCGCCGCCAAGGTCGGACGCTTCTCCGTCTTCACCGGGCAGTCCAGGCGCCCCGGCCCCCACTATGCGGCGGTGCAGGTTGCCAACCACGGCACCGCTATGGCTGCCGTAAGGGGCATCCTGTCCGCCATCATCGTGCGGGAGAAGACGGGTGTAGGCCAGAGGGTGGAGACCAGCCTCATGCAGGGCATCAGCCCCTTTGACGTCAACAACTGGCTTGTATGGCAGATGATGATAAAGTTCCCCGACAGGTTCCAGGACGACCCACAGTCGGATCCCAACCGCCAACCCGGAGTGGGCTACCAGCCCATACGCACCAAGGACGGCCAGTGGATTCAGATGGCCAACGTCATCGTCCGACTCTTCCGCGAGTCGCTGGAGGTCATGGGCCTGGGCGACGTCCTGAAGCAGCCCGGGTTTGAGCGGGCTCCCACCCTCATGCCCGAGGAGCGGGAGGAACTGCGGGAGATGGTCTTGAAGAAGGCGCTGGAGAAGACCAGCGACGAATGGATGGACATCTTCATCAACCAGACCTCCAACGTGGCTGCAGAGCCGTTCCTCGCCACCCAGGAGGGGTTGAACCACTCTCAGGTCGCGCACAATCACCACGTGGTGGAGGTGGACGACCCCACTGTGGGAAGAATGCGCCAGGTGGGCGCGCTGGTCCGCCTGGACGGGACTCCGGGGAGCGTCAAGGGGCCTGCTCCCAGCCTTGGGGAGCATAACGATGAGGTACTAGGCCTGCTGGAAGCCACTCCCGTCATGGGAGGGACCGGTCCTGCGGTCATGGATCTGCCGGCCAACCCACTGACTGGCTTCACCATCCTGGACCTCTCCACCGTCATCGCCGGCCCACTCTCCACGTCCCTAAACTACGAGTTGGGAGCCAGGGTCATCCGTATAGAGACCCTGGAGGGAGACACCATGCGCCGCAACTTCGATGGCTTGGGAGCCAACCGCACCCAGGCGGGCGCGGAGAACATCTCCATCAACCTCCAGACACCGGAGGGGAAGGAGATATTCGACGGCCTGGCTGCAAAAGCCGACATTCTTGTGCACAATATGCGTCCGGGCGCGCCGGAGCGGCTTGGAATCGGGTACGATCAGGTGAGCAAGTTCAATCCCGGGATTGTCTACGTCTACGCGGGCGGCTATGGCGACTCGGGCCCCCACTCCCACCGGCCCGCCATGCACCCCATCGGCGGAGCGGTCTTGGGCGGGGTACTCCACCAGTTGGGCCGGGACATAATGCCGCCCTCGGAGCAGCCAATGACCGTGGATGAGATCAAGGAGTTCGCACGCCGCCTGGGCCGCGCCAACGAGACCAACCCAGACCCCAACTCCTCGATGGTCATCTCCACCGGGGCCCTGCTTGGCCTCTGCGCTCGGGAGAGGTTCGGCGGGGGCCAGTACGTCCTCTCCACCATGATCGGCGCCAACGCTTACGCAAACGTGGACGACTTCTTCTCCTACGAAGGGAAACCGGAACGCCTCCTTCCTGACAGCGACGGCTATGGCCCCCACGCCCTCTACCGGCTCTACCAGGCCCGGCGAGGTTGGGTCTTCCTGGCCTGCCTCTTCGAAGAGGAGTGGCGCGGCCTCTGTGAGACCCTGGGACTGGAGGACATGCTCAGCGACCCGCGCTTCGAGAACTCGGCTGCCCGCCCGGAGAACGACGAGGCCCTGATCGAGAGGCTGGCGGAGGTCTTCGCCACCCGAAACCCCGACGAGTGGGAGCAGCTGCTGACCAACGCGGACGTAGCCTGTGTGGAGGTGGAGGAAAGCGGTATGTTCAACTTCTTCTCCCAGGACCCTCACGTGGCGGAAAACGGCTTCATCCACCCCGCTGAGTCTCTCCGCATAGGCAGCTACTGGCGCTACGGCCCGGTGGTCAACCTGTCCCGCACGCCCACCAGGGTGGGTTCGGGCCCACTGCGAGGCCAGCATACCCGCAGCCTCCTTCAGGAGCTCGGCTACTCCGAGGAGCGGATAGAAGAGCTGTACGAGAAGCAGATAGTGGGGTCTGAGGAGCCAACCAAGTGGGACGAGGAGGCCGGGCACTAGGCCTAGGTTACTGACGGCTCACCGGAGGAGGTCGCCCCACCCGGTTGGTGGATAGCAGGTAATCCAACGCTGTCCGAAGCGCCGCGCCATTCCTGCGGAAGCAGGAATCCAGGGGCCCCGTGATAGCGCATGTTAGACCCCTGCTTTCGCAGGGGTGGGTCTGGTGGCTGACCATGCGTTCGCGCCTAGTAATGGCGCGGCCTGGGTGTGTCCAGAACCCTCATCCGGAAGATACCAGCGCCTGTAGAGAATACCGGACGGCGCTCAGGGTTGCCGTGGAGGCGCGGCGGCGTCAGCAAGCTCCTCTGCCAGGAGCCTACGGCTGAAGTTGCCGATCTCATCCCTGGCGCGACGGAATACCTCTGTCAGTTCCGCCTCGCTCATCCCCACGGTCCGGGTCCTCAAAGGCGTGGTGAATCACCCGCTTGGCGCCGGGGAAGACGGGACAGCTCTCACGGGCGGAGTCGCACACGGTGATTACCAGGTCAAAGTCCTCCCCTACGTACCGGTCTACGTGGTCGGACGTATGGCCGGACAGGTCTATCCCGACCTCGGCCATGACGCGTATCGCCATCGGATGTACCCCCTTGGGCTGTGTGCCGGCGCTCCGTACCCGGACGCGTGAGCCTCCCAGGTGGCGCATCCATCCGTGGGCCATCTGCGACCGCGCCCGGTTCCCGGTGCAGACCACCAGTATTCGGAACGGGTCCTGGTCAGCCATACGAGTCCACCTGCGAGCCTCCTGGCAGCGTGTTTAGCGTCCCATCCACAAAATAGCATGAGGGCTAGACGTAGGGCAAGGAGTGTCAAAAGCGGGGCAGCGCAGTGCTGTCAGTAGATGCGCATGAAAGCGCTTAAGAGCGCATAGCAGCCATTAGCCGGCTTGTAGCCCGATCCCACAGCCTACAATCTTCTGAGCTTTGGGAAGAGGGTGAATGCCCCTATCGCAAGGACAAGGAGGCCAACGCCGTGGGCCATGAAGGCCAGGCCCACTCCCAGGGCGGAAGCCAGCGCCCCTATCTGCAGATGGCCCAATGGCCCCATCCCAACGGCCAGCACCCAGGAGCCCATGGCGCGACCTCGCAGCTCATTGGGCACCGCGGTCTGCACCAGGCTCTGCGACAGGATGTCCGATAAAGCCCCCATACCGTTGACCACTATAATCGCCAGAACCGCAAGGTAGAAGGTGTCCGCAACTCCCAGGAACAGCAGGGAGGCGCCGAATACGTGCAGCACAACCAGGTACAGCATTCCCTTGCGCCGTACCTCGCCCAGCGATGACAGGGCCAGTATAGCTGCAATACCGCCTATGGCGCGCAAGGCGTTCATAACGCCCAGTCCTTCCGCTCCAACCTTCAGCACGTCCCTGGCCAGGACCGGCAGAAGCGCTTGGTGGGAGAACCCCAGGATCTCCACCGTCGCTGCCAGGACCAGCAGTACCAGCAGGGTGTTGTTACTACGCACCTCCGCGCCCAGCTCTCTGAGGTCCTGCCAGAGAGGCTGCTGAACGCCGCCGGTCGGCCTTCCCGGGGAGTGAATGAAGTGAAGGGCCAGGGCCGCTCCTATGTAGCTGACGGCCAGCGCGCCGTACGCCGCATCCGCGCCCAGACGTCCTGCTAGGAAGCCCACCGCCAGGGAGCCGCTTATGCCGCCCACTCTCATTGCGAGTGAGAGATAGGACAGGCCATTGACAAGGTTGCTTGGCCCCACTATGTCGTAGGCCAGGCTCTGCCGCGCCGGCTGGTGCATGGCCCGCATACACCCGCCTGCAAATGTGATCAACAGCAGGTGCCACAGGGCTATCATGTCCAGCGCGATGAGCAGGGCGACGCCGGCGCTCAGCCCTGCCATACCAACGCTGACTCCTCTCAGGAGGCTGCGGCGGTCCACCCTGTCGGCTATGGCTCCCGCGACGGCTCCCAGTAGAAGGAACGGCGACATTCTCAGGGCCAGCGCCGCCCCCACCGCCAGAGCGGAGTCGGTCAGCTCCAGCACCAGCCATCCCAGGACCACCTGCTCTCCAATGAAACCCGTGGAGTTGAATATCCCGGACAGCCACAGAAGGCGAAAGTTCCGGAAGCGCAGCGCAGGCGCTGCGAGGACATTACGGAGCAATGAGCCGAGTCCGGAAGTCAAGCCGTCCTCGGGCAAGTCGCATTTTCACTATCCATAAGCGCCATGTCTCGTGGACCCGGAGATACCGGGCGTCTGTACGGAATTGTAGAGGAATTGGGACGCAGGTCAAGCGGGAGACGACGAGCGGCGATCAGTCGACCTTTCGCAGGCTGGGGAGCAACGCGCCCACCACAATGGCCCCAATGGCGCAGAGGGCGCCGTAAGCGGCCAGGGCCAGAGGGCCGCCCACGAGCGCAATGGCGAAGCCTCCGGCGCCGCTGCCAATAGTGCTGAAGCCCCTGTCCAGTGTCATAAGGCTGAACACGCGGCCGCGCAGCTCATTTGGGGTAACCTCCATGAGCACTGAGGTCCTCATGGTCATCATAGCGGTCTGGCCCAGCCCAACAATGATTATCATAATCGCAGGCAGCACCGGCACGGAGAGCCCGAGGATAGCCACCAGGGGCAGGGCTGAGGTGAGTCCTAGCCCGGACAGGGCCAAGCCGTAAACGGCCAGGCCGGCTATGATTATTATGCCTCGATACCGCAGCTTTGAGCCAAGGGTGGCAAGGGCGAGCGCGCCCGCCAGGGATCCAATCCCGGAGATAGCCAGGAGTATGCCAACCCCAGCGGCGCCCAGGTCCATTACCTTCAGGGCCAGCCAGGGCACAAACACCTGAAGGTATGGCATCCCGAAGAGTGACTGGACTGCGAAGAGGGCTAACAGGCCCAGAATGACCGGGTTATGTCCGGCAAAACGGAATCCACTCACCAAGCCGCCGGCCCAGCTGTCTCTGGCCCGCTCCACCCGCCCCTCCATCGGCACCTTCATCATGTAGGTAGCGGTAACAGCCATCACGTAGGCCAATGCGGTGACAACGTACACGCCCCCAAAGCTCCGGGCGTCATCCACTTCATAGCCAAACGCAAACGCCCAGAAAGCAATGAAGAACCCGGCGACGGATGCGCTGAGAATGCGCACTAGCTGCATACTGCCCGTATTGAGGGCGATGCCGTTGATGAGCAGCTTGGGTGGCACAAGGCTGGGGAGCAGGGCGTGACGCGCGGGGCCGTCGAAGGCCATGAGGAGGCTGCGGAGAATGGCCGTCGCGTAGATGTGCCACAGCTCCAGGTTGCCGGTGACGATGATTGCGGCAAATGTGACGTTGACGGCCATGCTCAGGCTCTTGGAGAAGAGCATCACTATTCGCCGGTCAAACCTGTCGGACACAAGGCCGCCAATGGGCCCCAGGAACATCATGGGGACGCCGCGGACCAGGGCAATGAGGCCAAGCTGGACCTCTGAGCCGGTGAGAGCCACCACCAGCACCGGCCGCGCCACCAAGTCCATCCACATTGCCAGGGAGTTGCTTATCTGGCCTATGAAGAGCAGCAGGTAGTTGCGATACGCCAGGGAGTGAAAGGTGGGAGGCAGCCAGCGCGGCGGTTCCTTCCAGGTTACCTCGGGCGCGTCCTGGATGGCGGTTGCCATCCGCTCCATTCGTCTCTGGACGTTGGCATTCATCTATAGCTGCCCTCTGCCCCTTGCCTTCCTGTATGCCTAGTCAATTCTCCGCAAAGGTGGATAGGCCGTAAACATAACAAAGGCTGTGATCATAAGCCCCGCGCCAAAGATTATCTGTGCAATCTGCGCGCCCATAGCTTCGGCCATGAAGCCGGCCATAGCGCCGCCTGCCGTAGTCATTGCCCTGTCCAGGGCAAGCACGCCAAGGACGCGCCCTCGCATACCTTCCTCTGCCTTCTCCACCAGCACGGCGTTGATGAGCGGGAAGAACCCCGACTGTCCCATGCCAAGGAACAGAAGGACGAGAAGGGCAAGGGGCACCGACTGGAGATAGGTAGAGGCTGAGAACGTGATGAGGAGAAACCCAAAGGTAAAGAGCAAAGCAAGCATTATCAACCCGCGATGCTTGGAGGGATTGGACCTTGCCAGCGCCAGCGCGCCTATGGTGCTGCCCACGGCCGCCACAGACAACATAGCGCCAAACAGCCGCGACCCCTTAGTCCCATCCTCCGCGCCTTCGCCTCCACTTCCGGCGATCAAGCGCACGAAGCCGTCAAAGAAGCCCGTGCCATCAGCGTCTACCTTAAGGACATCAACGGCAAAGAGGGGGGCGAACACCTGCATGAACGCCATTCCAAATGTAAACCACCCCAATGAGATAATGAGGATGCCTCTTATGTCCGGGATTCTCCAGGCGTACTTGACACCCTCCACGAGGTCGTCGCCCATGCTTCGCACTCCCTGATAGCCGGTGCGCTTGTGGTCTGCGGGCCTCATCATCCAGGTGAAGAAGATGGCTACCAGGTAGATGCTGGTCATTACGGCGTATGTGAATCCGAACCCCATCGTGGCAACCAGGATGCCGGCCGCCGCCGCCCCGCCGATACGCATTGCGGTCATGCTCCCGGTGCTGAGGGCCATTGCGTTGGTGACCAGGTGTACGGGAACGATGGTGGGTATCATGGCCCGGCGAGCGGGCTGGTCGAAGGCCATAGTCGCCCCTCGCAGGATGTTGTAGGCAAAGATGTGCCACATCTCCACGACGCCCGTGATGATAAGCGCGGTGAACACTATGCTAAGCCCGAATACGGTAACCTTGGTGACAAGAAGCACAGTGCGACGGTTGAAGTTGTCTGCTATCACGCCCGCCAGCATCCCGAAGACGACGGCGGGGAGGGTCCGGGCCACCAGGATCAACCCAAGGTCGGCCGCCGACCCGCCCAGGGACAGGATCATAAGAGGCTTGGCTAACTGGTCTATCCACAGGGCAAAGGCGTGGGTAAGCTGGCCCAGCCAGAGGTAGGTGAAGTCCCTGTACTTCAGGGAGGCGAAGGTGCCGCCGACCAAGCCACCTTCGGGAGGCCTGCCCCCAGACACCGCCACTTGCCCTTCGCCCCTGTCCGGGGGCTCGTCTGCCACCGTCGGGGGCCTGCGGCCAAGCCGGTTCCCGTCGCCATCGACGGTTGGCTTGGCGCTCTCCAGCGCAGGGTCGTCGCTTTCTGGTCTTCGTTGCATTGTTTGGCGCCTTGCCGGCTAGTCCAGCTTCCTGATGCGCGGCATAAAGGCTATTGCGTAGACGGAGAAGATAACCAGGAGAATGGCCAGGCCGCCCACTGCCCACTGTATGCCTATCATATCGGTCATAACGCCGGCGAAGAAGACCCCAAAGCTGGTCAGGCCGAACTCCATCATCATGAGGCTCATTACCCGGCCACGGTACTGGTCTTCCACGTAGTATTGCAGCAGTGTGTTGCCCAGGGTCATCCGGGCCGTCTGTCCAATGCCCACGAAGAAGATGAAGCCAAAGGCCAGAGGCAGGGCAAAGGACGGGAACCAAGAGCTGGAGAAGAACATTCCCGCCAGCGACAGGCCCAGGATGAGGCTACCCACGATCAGCATAAGGCCGCGCTTCTTGTTTGGCAGCGAGGCCAGGGCTATGGAGCCGAGCATGGCTCCAACGCCCGACACCATCAGGAGGAACCCGTAACCCCTCTCGTCTATGTTGAGGACTCCCTCTGTGAACGCCGGCAGCAGCATCATGTAGGGCATTGAGAGGAGCGTTACTACGAAGATGACCATGAGGACCATGAGGATGGTCTTCTCGTTCTTGACGTACTTCAGGCCGTCCATCACGTCCCTCAATGCGCCGCGGCCCCGGAGGGATACCATCCCGGTCTTGGGCATCAGGCTGATGAAGATGATGGCAATGATGTACATGGCGGTCATGGCCAGGTAGACCGCCTCGTACCCAAACTCGTATATGATGAACCCCACGGGCACGGGGGCCAGAAGGCGCATAGCGTTCATTCCGAAGGTGTTGAGGGCCACGGCGTTCATCAACTCCTCTTGCCCGACGATCTCGGCGATCATCGCCTGGCGGGAGGGCATCATGAGACCCATAATCGTGCCCTGTACCAAGGCGGCTGCCACCAGAATGAGCCAGGAGCCTGAACGCTCAGGAGTCATCAATTCGAGGATTAACACCAGGGCAACCGCAGCAGATACCAACGCCGAGGCGGCCTGACCCACCCATAGGACGTATTTCTTCTGGACCCGGTCAGCAATGACTCCCCCAAAGAGTGAGAAGAAGAGCATAGGCGCCGCGTTGCCCAGGGCCATGATGCCAAGGGCCGTCCCGGACCCGGTCAGATGGAAAACCAGCAGAGTCCGCGCGACCATCTGCATGTTCATGGCCGCCATTTGGCCTACCATTGCCCCGTAGTAGAGACGGAATGCGGGATACTTGAAGGAGGAGAAGGTCCTCAGGTTCCGCAGGGAGATGGGCGCGCCTCCGCCTCCACCCCCTCCCATGCCACCTCCACCCATAGCTACCTGGCCGCCCCTGGCCGGGGGGGCGCCTCCCATGTGGCCGTTGCCTCCATCCGTGGCCGTGGACAGCCTGTCCCCGTCTCTATCGACGGTGGGCGCGTCAACCCCGCCGCCACCGGACGCGCTACCGCCTCCCAGGTGGCCGTTGCCTCCGTCCGTGGCTTCGGGGGCCTGGATCGCCTCGTCCCGCTCCGTTCTCTTCTCCCTAGGAGGTCTCCACATGGAAGCTCCTTAAGACGCTATCTGCGTCTTGTTCTAAACAAATCAACCGGCAGGAACGCTTCGCCAGTTTCAACATGCGCTAGCGTCCCAGGATTCCCGCGGTGGCCTGCTCCCATTCCGCAGCTGCCCGGCGCGTTGCGGTGAGTACAAGCTCCATAGCATGACACACCTTTTCAAGTTCGTCCTCAGGCATGGGCATCAGCCGCTCCTCCCACCGGTGGCGCCTCGCCGCAAGCAGTCGCTGCGCCAGTTCGCGTCCATCTACGCTGAGCGCGCAGAGCACGGAGCGGCGGTCCTCCGGGTCTGGCCACCGGCTGACCAGCTCCTTCTCCACCAGGCGGTCCACAAGCCCCGTTGCGCTGGACATTGAAACGTCCAGGGTGGAGGCGAGCCCGCTCATCCGGAGGGCTCCCTCCTGTAGAAGCAGAAAGAGCACCCTGACCTGGGGCATGCTCAGGTCCAGGGTGAACCACTCCGGCGAAACTGAGTAGGGCCCGGAGCGGGTCACCTCCTCCAGAATGTCTATGACTTGGCTCAGCATGTAATCTCGGGACGATTGTCCATCCATTGCGGCCACTCCAGATTATTGTAAGATTTTACACGGCCTTAATATTTCGGAAAACTTGAACATTTTACTACCCCGTTGGAAGACAGTCAAGCCCCTGTTTTTGGTTTAACATGAACGGCAAGGTCGCTTGGCGTACAATGAGCGGGTAGGCGCAAGACCTGCGCTTACGGGGAAGGAGGCGCATAGGCCGCGTATATGCTAAATTGTGGTATTGAGTAAAGGGCATTGGACCCATGACAAAATGACATTCGGGAGGCGATCTTGGCAGCATCAGTCCCCAGAACCCCCGATACGAGGCGCACGAGAGTCCGCCTCTACTGGCGTCTCTGGGATTTGGCGCTCAGTTCAGCCTGATTGCGTCTGCTACACTGCTGGTGACGCCCGTAGTGGTGGCCAAGGCATCGGGACGGGACGGAGCGTACTTCGAGTGGATGGTATTCGCTTCCCTGCTGGTTGCCGGCCTGTCGACGCTAGCACAGGTGCGTAGAGTGGGCTGGTCGGGGCCGGTTCCATGCTGCCCATGTTCACTGCCGCCTTCTCCATACCATTCTGCATCTCGGCGGTGTCTGATGGCGGGCAGGCTACCCTGGCTGCCCTGGTCGTTGTCTGCGGGCTTGGCCAGATCGTTATCTCCAAGTGGCTGTTCATTCTGAGGGGCATAGTCACGCCCGTCGTGGGCGGGACGGTGTTGATGATACTGTCCATCACCCTGGCCTCAGTGGCGCCCCGCCTGCTGCCGCACGCGCCCGACAGCGATGCGTTGGGGGCGCACATAGCAGTGCTCTCCACCCTTGCAGTCGTGTCGGCGCTCATCCTGCGCGGCTCGGCAGTGATGCGACTTTGGGGGCCGATCATTGGCATTGTCGCTGGATGCGCGGTGGCCGCCGGCTTCGGCCTCTACGACGCCGGAAATGCGCTAGAGGCCGGCTGGGTCGGAGTTCCCGATCAGTGGCCTGGATTGGGCTGGCCCCCCATAATTTCCGGCATCGGCGTTTCGTTTTGGACGTTGTTGCCCGCCTTTCTGTTTCTCAGCGTGATCATCTCCATACAGGCCAACGGGGAGTCCATTGCCCAGCAGCGGGCGGCGCGGCGCGACGACCGGGCCGTGGACTTCCGGGAAGTGCAGGGGGCGCTGACGGGGACAGGCGTGACCAACCTGATGGCCGGCGCTGCCGGGACGGTGCCCTACATCGTAAACCCTGGAGTCGTGTCCTACACACAGACCACCGGCGTCGCTTCACGCAGAGTAGGATACTGTATCGGCGCCATGCTAATTGCGCTGGCCTTTCTGCCAAAGGTGTCCGCGCTGCTCAGCTCCATACCGGGGCCGGTCATGGCCGGATACCTTATCGTATTGAGCGCATACCTGTTCGTCGACGGCGCCCGGACCGTCATCCAGAGCGAGCAGAACCGGCAAAGGATTACGGTGGCGG
The DNA here is from genome assembly GCA_965263185.1 of Dehalococcoidia bacterium. GTDB lineage: Bacteria > Chloroflexota > Dehalococcoidia > Lucifugimonadales > UBA2985 > JAPPHY01. Next base: position 1,565,955 of record OZ253588.1, read on the forward strand.
GAATCTGCTTTTGGATTGGCGCGGCGTTCCAGTTTGGGCTGTTCTCGCTGGCGGACGTCTTGCCGGGTATGGGGAACGCTCTTGCAGAGTGGGATTACCACTGGAGGGGTGGCCGCCGTAGTAATGGTCTTGTACCTGGAGTTCACCAACCCTCGGCGGATGCGGTTCCACTCGGAGCTGCACATCGACGCCCTGCCGGACCTCAACGAGTTTCTCACGAAGTTTGCCAACCGTCGTGGCTGGGATACGGCGATGAAGGAGCGCCTGAGCGCCGTCGCGGAAGAGACTCTCCTAACCTTCGCGCCTCTGGAGTTGGAGGAGCCCATGAACCCGGAAGACGAACATGAACCGGAACAAGAGGACGCAGGGCCCGACCGTCAACTGGTGGTACTAGCCTCCAGCGACGGCCTGGTGGTAACCCTGGAGTTCATCGGCGGGGCCGGAGACGAGGAGAATATGGAGGACCGATTGCGCCAGCTCCAGCAGTTCGACTCGGAAACGCCGGTGGAGCAGGAGCTTTCGCTCCTACTGTTGCGGGCCTACGCCTCGTCGGTGAGGCATCAGCAGTATCATAACACGGACATCATTACAGTCCGCATCGCTCCGTAAGCGACGGAAGTTTGACTCCGTTCGTTGGCTCGTACCGATACCCGGCGGGTTTACCCGCCGGCCGACCTTCTAGGGTATCAAAGTCTCGTTGAACCTAGGCAGGGACGTCTGATATACCCCAGCCATCCCATTTAGGAGAATGAACGTGGCAAAATACTTGTTCCAAGCAGACTACACCCCAGAGGGCATGGCGGGACTGCAGCATGAGGGCGGCACGGGGCGCCGTGTGATGTTTGAGCGCATGTTCGCCGAATTGGGAGGGACACTGGAGGCCTTCTATTACGCTTTCGGCGCCGACGACCTCTACATGATTGTGGACTTGCCCGACGACGCCTCGGCGGTTGCGGCGTCGATGGTGGTATCTTCCGCCGGCGCGATAAGCTTCAGGGCGACGGTCTTGGTCACGCCCGAGACGGTAGACGAAGCGGCCAAGCGCGCCGTGAACTACCGGTCGCCGGGGACATAGGAAGCCGGCGGGCTATCGGTAAGCAATAGAGAAACCTACATCCCAACGGACGCTGGCGCCGCAAAGGCTCAGGCCCCCTTACCGCTCATATGGTTCGACAGGCTCACCATGAACGGGCAAGGGAACTTGGCTTACCGTGAGCGGGGGGTAACAATCCACCGTCATTCCTGCCACTGAGCAGGAATCCATCCCTGTGGCGCGGGGGATGGATTCCCGCGTTCGCGGGCATGACGACATTGGGACGCTCGCGTCCCGCTCATATGATTCGACAGCAACTGTGTTGGCCTCAATTGCCCTCGTAGGAGAGGCTCAGACCGTTGACATCTGCGTAGCGGTTACCCCTCGCTCTTTAGGGAAGCTCGCTGGAAAGGCAGATGTAAGCTGCGCTGTTGCCCGGAGCGAACGCGCAGATCGCTGTTTGCGGTCGTCCACCCTTTATCGTCACCTGTCTTGGACCGGCCGTGCCCCGGAGCTGCTGGATGCTGTCTATGTACATAGCGGTGCGGGTCCGCCCGTTGCCGAGGTTGCCTCCGCCGGAGCAAAACGGGTGTGGCCCTTCCACTCTGAGGTCACCCCTCAAGAAATCTGCCGCATCCCCTTTCCTCACATCATGCCACTGAAAGGCTTCCAGGGTGGTCGGAATGAAGGTGGAAAACCCGTCGTATGGGTTGAATATGTCCACGTCGCTAGGCGACCATCCTGCCCCCTCGTATACCAGGCTAGCCACCCACTCCTTGGCTTTCTCGGTGTCATCCAGGGTCTCCTGGCTGCTCCGAGCCCTTCCTCCGCTTCCCTGGCTGTGGTTGGCCACGTAGACCGGCTTCTGCCTCATGTCTTTCGCTCTCTCTGCCGTAGCAAACACAAAAGCCCCCACCGAGTTCACCGGACGGTCGCAGTCCCATATCTTTAGGGGGTGATAGATGTGCCTGGCGTTGACGTAGTCCTCAGTGGTCAGCAGGGATGGGCCGTACTGATTGTAGTAGCTCCATCCTTCGTAGTCGTCGGGATTCTTCAACAACCCGTTACGATGCTGATTCAGCACAAAGGGACTTAGCAATTCGTCCCAGCTTACCCCGTACTTGGCGCAATACTGCTGAACGGGCACGTTGGTTGAGGTCATGAGTCCCTGGTAGTCGCCCCATGGCTGACCCCACTGACGATTTCCGCTAACCCGTGGGTCGTCGAAATCGCCTCCCTGGCGGTATCTCCCTTCCAGGTTGTTAGCCGTATAGACATACACCCCTATCTTGTACATGCCATCGGCGCACGCCTGGGCGGCGAACCCCATACCTGCGCCTATTGCGGGTACGTCCTCCGGCGCGTACTCTATGTTGCTCAGCTCAGGCATCTGGCTTCGCAGCCAGTTGTTGGTGACCACGGTCAGTCCGTCTTCGGAGTCGTACGGAGGCGGGAGATAGGGCCTGTGCGGCCCCCAGGAGCCGGCGGGCCCGGGGTTGCCGGCCATGTTCTCCGGGCAGCAGAGCAATCCGTCCACCTCTTCAGGGCTGACTCCGGCGTCTTCCAAAGCGCGCTTCACGGCTAGAATGGCGTACGAGCCCAGGGTCCTCTCCAGGTTCACGCCGTCCCACCGCCGGTCCACCGGAGATTGCGCCCAGCCCACTATGGCCACCTCCCCTTGGTGGGGCCAAACCCCCATTCCCAGCTTATTCCTCTGCCAGTCGGAGCCCATGTTCTGCTGAGTCATGCCTTCTTCCCCCAATCCGAATTAAGCCATGCAATGGCCCCTACTCCTCCGCCAACCGCCACTCGTGAATTAGCTGGCCGGGTTCAACTTCCTCGAATATGACCTCCACGGCCGCGCCTATGGGAACCTGATACGGAGGCAGGCCCGGCATGTTGGAGTAGAAGTTGATCCGGGGGTCGTCATCCAGCGCGATTACCGCTAGGTTGAACGGCTGATCCGGCCTCGTTCTCCCCAGCCTCCCGTCTGCAACCACCATGTTCGCCAAGACGTGACCTCGCCCACTGGTATCCGTCCACTCCAGCTCCTTTGAGCCGCAGTCCTGGCAGGAGGGACGAGGCGGGTATTGCAGCGTGTTGCAGCCACCGCAATGTTGAACCACAAGTCTATTTTCGTTGGCAGCTTCCCAGAAGGGCCCGCTAAGCTCGTCAGGAACCGGTATCAGCTTTGGCACAATGCTCCTCCGCGTTTCCCAAGAGTAGACGCAATCAAGTGTACCCCATAGGCAGGCCGGTGTCCAGTTCTATGGCAACCCTGCTCCCCTGGCGCGTCCGAAAGCCGGATGTCGCTTGGCGAAACGACGCCAACTCACCATCTCCAGGCCAGCCCGTCGGTTGCCCGGAGGAACCGCGCGAGGAGGGGCTTTCCGGCGGCGATGACGCAGGTTTGCCAACTCTGCCTTAGCCGTTTAACATGGCGCCGCAATCTCAATCAAATGCCTTCAAGCCCAACTGCCCATGTATACCTTATCTCAATGCTAAGTTAGACAGCGGCGGCGATGTGTGAACATACCCAAGACACCCCTCACGGAGAACTGTACAGATCAGTGAGATTGGGGCATTAAACATCAGGGATACGGAGTTGAAAGCCTCCATTTTCCCGAGGACGATGTTTAAGAACTCTTAAAATCTCGCGGGTTGTCTTGATATTGCCGTTGGCGTCTATCCATTGTATGTGCCTAACCTGACATTCGAGGACATCCTCTGACCTGAAATCAATAACGCCCTTTCTAACGTCATTCGCAAAGTTGGGGTCCATCATGTCGTACCGGTTAGTCCTGTCTCCGTCGTGAAGTCGCCATTGACCAGTTCCTGGGCCCAGATACGGATTCATCACCTTCAGCATCTGACGTGGGATAGTGGAGTCTACGATGTTCGCTTCTTCTAGGATTGGGTCAAATGAAGGTAGGTCGTCCTCCTCTACGGATTCTAGAATGTTGCTGTTCTCTTTGATTTCAACGCGACCAATACCGTTCTGACCTAATGGTTCAAACACTCGCCGAAAATGCTCGCGGATAAGCCGGTCTCTCGAAAGCTGAGCCACTGTCCTTAGTGCCAACCGATTAGTTTCTGGAGAGGCTACTGACCTAAACTCCATGTCTCCGACCCTGATATCAACGGAATCCATCACTTCAACGACTTGTTGCTCGGAGCGGTCTGCTAGCATAGCATGGCTTCCTCTCAAGAATTTTAGCCACGTTATTGATGCCATAACAACTTGTCGTAAATTCAAGGCGGAAGTGATGAGTTGGCTGGAGAACATGGTTGTAGCCAAGCGGACCATTTCCACAGCCAACTCAATCTCGAATGATCCCGGACGAGTGGCCGTTATTTTGAGGTCTATAGTTGCCTCATCATCGTTTACTAAATAGTTCGCCCTATCGAATAGTTCTCCCATAGCAACTAACGCCGGCCCCAACTCTCGGACACTCATTGAGTGTTCTGACATCGCAGGGCCTTCGTAAGACAAGGAGAGAGCACTCAACGATGAAGATCCAGTAGTCATTAGAAGTCACCTCCCAAGATTCTTTGCTAAACCCGAATCCACCGAAGGACACGGATGGGCGGCGTGAGGACCGGAGAAGGGGGATGAGAGAGCTACAGGGGAGATGGCCTGGGCTCGATTGGGGTAGATGGGAGGTCGGCGGAGGGACTTCAGTCACCGCACAGGCCCCCAATGGCCGTCTGCGGGAGCTGGGATGCGCGGGATGGCAAGAGAATAGGCAGCAGGGAACTCCCGCGGAGCTGGTTGGTGGAGTTGGCGGGGAGGTTGGGTCAGTGGCGGAGGGCGCCGTCAGGCTGGGAGTGGAATGGCTCGCAGTCGGGCCAGGGCTCGATTGAACTGGGTTTCCCAGGACCAACACTGGGGAAGATGCAGGGTGAGGCGGCGCGCCGAACGGGTGATCCGTCCCACCAGCGCGAAGACCCGCCGCCTGAGGGTCTTGGTGGTCACGGTCCGTTCGCCCAGACCAATCCGCGCCGTCCAGCGGGCCAGGTTGTGCGCCATCACCTGGCCCGCCAGCCATGCGCCGTTGGCGGCGAAGCGGCCCGACGGCATGTGGTTCAGCCCGACGCCGTACTTGAGGTCGCGTATCGCGTTCTCGATCTCAGCGTGGCGGCGATGATCAGCCTCCAGTTCCAGGGTCTCTCCGTCCCGGTCGGTGATGAAGCCGTGATAGCTGTAGGTGGCGAAGAGGGCCAGTTGGGAACCGGGCGTCGGCTTCACCCGCCGGACAATGAGCCGAACCGGCGCTGCGTCCGGCTCACTCTGAAACGGGGTGTAAGTCGTCTCGGCGACATCGGCGGCGCCGTCCATCCAGTAGGGAATGGGAGTCCAGTCCTCTTCTGGTATCGCCTCGATCAGGTCCCGCAGGCTGGCGCGCTGGCGGATGGTGATGGAGAAGCGGGCATCCATCCGGCGGCAGACGGCGACGAGAGCGTGGGTATAGAAGCCGCTGTCGGCCCGCACCGTGAGTTGTCCCCTGGCCCCGGCGTAGCGAACCCGGCTCACCGTTTCACGCAGGAAGTGCGCGGCGCCGCGGGCGCTGCTGGCCCGACCCTCGCGCAGCCGGGCCAGCAGCACGTCGCCGGTTCCGGCGGCGACGGCCAGCAGCGGGTGATAGCCCCGCGCACCGGTGTAGCCGTGGTGGCGTGCGCCCTCCTTGGCCAGTCCGTAGGTCTCGCAGATGGTGGAGTCCAGGTCGATGGTCAGGGGCCCGTCGCCGGGTCCGGCCCCAGCCGCCCAGGCCCGGGCCAGCAACTCCCGGCTAACCCGGTCCAGTTGGCGGACATGGCCCCACCTGAAGCTGCGCAGGAAGGCGCCCAGGGTGGAGGGCGCCTTAGCCGTGAAACCGAGAACGCGGGCGGTCCCGCCGGCGCGCAGCGCATCGGCGTCGTCGATGCAGTCGCCACCGGCCAACGCGGAGGCCACCAGCGTCATCATCTTGTCACCGGTGTTGGCTCTGCCTTTTGCATGGCCCAGGTCCAGGTGCCGGTCAACCAGTTGGGGCAGGCCAAGGCGCAGGGCCAGGGTGGACGGAAGAATCAGCCCGGCATTGGCCACCAGGCGGTGATCATCGAAGGCGATGCGGATGCGGTCGGGTTGGTGGCGTGGTAGCATCTATTGGGTGCTCCTTTTCCGGGACTGGTTTGCTGTTACAAAACCATTATCCCAGATTCAGAGGAGCACCCTTTGGCCACTTCAGGACGCTGACCCGACGCCCTCCTTCGGTGGATTCGGGCTAAACCCGCATTTTGACCAACTACATTTCAACTGGCGACAAACCATAGAGGCCGCACACTGTTTCTTTAAGCCTGTCGTCAAGCGGCTTTCTGGTGACGCCGGGGACAGTTAGAGGTTCGACTAGCTGAATGCTGGGAGTATAGCATATATTTAAATAACCTCACGCTGAAGCGAGTCAGGAGTTGAGCGATGGTATCCGAGGCCAGTGTAAAGTTACAGTCGGTAATACTGGACAGGCAGGGCAGCCGGCCGCCGCAGGCTGCGGAAGGGCTTGCGAGGCCGCGCGCCCCGGTCGATGCTGTGCCAAAATAGCGCTGGCGTTGAGAGGCGGGGTTGCCCCGGGGCTCCACCCAAGCCTATCCCATCAAGACCCGCAGTTGGCCCGAGTATGTTAACCACTTGAGGGGAATGGTAAAATGACTTTGGCGCTCAGACAAGCATTGGACTTGAAAGGACGGCCTAAGAATGTCGGCATACGTAATAGCTGATGTTGAGATAACGGATGCGAATCTCTACGGACGGTTTTTGGAGCAGGTGACAGCTACGGTTGAGGCTCCCGGCGGCAAGTTCGTGGCGCGTGGCGGCGAAATTGAGGCCATATTGGGAAACTGGACTCCCAAGCGCCTCGCCATACTCGAATTCGACAGTCTCCAGCAGATCCGCGCCTGGCTAGACTCTCCTGAGTTCACCGCGCTTAATGACATTCGCTCCAGGTCCTCCAACGTCAACATGGTGATAGTCGAAGGGCTGTAGCTCTGCCTCACCAGCGGCGGCGATGTACCAGCGCCTGGCGCTTGCAGCGTTACAATCTTTGGGACCAGTACCCGATATGTCAGGTCATTGGGGCCTATGTCACTCGCCGTATGTGGCCAAGCCACTGAAGAGAGACTATCGAGCCTATTCATACGGAAGGGGTGAACCATGCCAAAAATGAGCGGGGGCGAGGCCCTGGTGCAATCGCTTGTGAGAGAAGGCGTTGAGGTCGTTTTCGGGATTCCGGGTATACACATGTCGGGGATCATCGTCGCTCTAAGGGACGAGCCAAGCATACGCATGATCACGACCCGCCACGAAGCAGGCGCGACGCACATGGCCGACGGCTACTCTCGCGCTTCCGGCAAACCGGGTGTGGCGCTGGTGGTCCCTGGCGCCGGCGTGTACAACGCCGCCTCTGGTGTTGCAACCGCCTACGCCCGCTCCTCACCCATGCTCCTGATTGCCGGCCAGATCCCCAGGGGGGCAATCGGCAAGAACCTCGGGGCCATACATGAAGTCTTCGACTAGGGCGTGTTCACACAAAGCGAAGTGCGTCGAAGATGAGTGCAAATGAGATGAACCCAAGGAAGATCACATCAAGCTTCTCAAAACGTGAGAAGATGCGACGAAACCCCTTCAACCGCCGGAACAGCCTCTCTATTTCGTTGCGTCTCTTGTACATCTCTCGGTCGTACTCCCACGGATGAACCCTGGCGCTGAGGGGCGGAACAACGGGAGTGAACCCCAGAGCCAACGCAAGCTGGCGGGTCTCATTGCCCTCGTATGCTCGATCCATTAACAGGTACGGGTTCTGAACCTGCGATCCCAGCCGGTTGAGCAACTTGCGCCCCTCCGGCGCATCGTGGGCTTGGCCCGGGGAGAGGGAAAAGGTTATGGCTGTTCGAGCATCCGAGGCAACCATATGAATCTTGGTGGTCCAGCCGCCCCGGGACTTGCCGATGGACTGCGGTCCGTTTTTTTTAACGCACCAGCGCCATCAGGATGCACCTTGACAATGGCGCTGTCCATCGAGACCGCCTCCAGTTTGATGCGCACTATCTGTTCTCGTTGCAGGTATTCGAACACCCTGTCGAGCACCCCGTTCTTCGACCACCGGTTCATTCGAGTGTATACAGTGTGCCAGTTGCCAAACCGGCTGGGCAACCCCCGCCACTTGCACCCCTGCTCGGCGACATACAGCATGGCGTTCAGCACTTGAAGGTTGGACAGCCTCACGTTGCCACGCTGAACAGGGAAGACTGGAGCTATGCGTTCGTACTGAGCTTCTGTAATTTCCATACCTGTATTGTATCAAATTCAGGTTGCTTTGTGTGAACAGGCCCTAGCTTGAGCCGAAGTAGGTGGCATAGATCAGGACGGCCATACTCCGGCATATGGGAACCTGCCGGACAATCTTCCTAGGCCATCGCCATTTCGCCGCCGCTGAACACCTTCGCTAGAGAGAACTCGTCCAGGGATATGTCCCTCCCATAGGCGCGCAGGACCGTCAGCTTCTGGAGTTCCTCCAGAGTTCTCGCCTGCCCCAGAGCAGGCCCTCGAGGGTCCTTCTCGCCTCCCGGTTGACCGACACCGGGAAGTTTGGTACAAAAACTGTGGCCAAATCCAATGCCTATGAGCGTGTCCCATAAACCCCCTTCCTGCGGGGTTGGCAAAGCAGTAAGCTCATAGAAACATGTGGTAGGTAGGGATACTATGGCTTATAACCTTCTGAGCTGCGAGCGAGACCAGAGCTACTTGATGCCGCCGTCCATGAGGGATTGGTTGAGCGAGGGTCACTTGGCCTGGTTCATAGTGGATGCAGTAGGCCAGATGGATCTGAGGGAGTTCTATACAGTCTATCGAAGTGATGGATGGGGTGCAGCAGCCTACGATCCGGGAATGATGGTGGCGATCCTGTTGTACGGCTACTGCCTGGGTGTACGCAGTTCCAGGCGCATAGCCCGTGCTCTCGAGGAAGATGTAGGATTCCGGGTGGTGGCGGCCAACCGGCAGCCAGACTTCCGTACCATCTGTCGCTTTAGGGCGGAGCGCGAGGAGGCGTTCGAGGAGCTCTTTGTAGAGGTACTGAGGTTATGCCATGAAGCGGGTCTGGTGAAGCTGGGGGTAGTAGCTCTTGATGGGACGAAGGTGGCAGCCAATGCGGCCCTGGCCACCAACCGGAGCCACCAGGCCATTGAAGAAGAAGTGCGGCGCATGTTGGCAGAGGCCAAGGCAGTGGATGCTGAAGAGGATGCCCATTATGGTCCCGACCGGCGAGGGGATGAGCTACCGGAAGGGCTAGGGGGACGGACGGAGCGGCTCAAGCGCCTGAAGGAAGCCAAGGAACGTCTGCAGCGGGAGGCTGAAGGGGGAGCCAAGGCTGTCCAAGAGCATGTGGAGCGACGGCGGGCAGAAGAAGAGGCCACAGGCAAAAAGAAGCGGGGGCGAAAGCCGAAGGTGGTAGAGCCACTCCCTACCGAAGAGGCGAAGGCTAATCCCGAATCCACCGAAGGACACGGATGGGCGGCGTGAGGACCGGAGAAGGGGGATGAGAGAGCTACAGGGGAGATGGCCTGGGCTCGATTGGGGTAGATGGGAGGTCGGCGGAGGGACTTCAGTCACCGCACAGGCCCCCAATGGCCGTCTGCGGGAGCTGGGATGCGCGGGATGGCAAGAGAATAGGCAGCAGGGAACTCCCGCGGAGCTGGTTGGTGCGAGTTGGCGGGGACGTTGGGTCAGTGGCGGAGGGCGCCGTCAGGCTGGGAGTGGAATGGCTCGCAGCCGGGCCAGGGCGCGACTGAACTGGGTATCCCAGGGCCAGCGCCGGGGAAGATGCAGGGTCAATCGGCGTGCCGAGCGAGTGAGCCGTCCGGCCAAGGCGAAGACCCGTCGTCTGAGGGTCTTGGTGGTCACGATCTGCTCACCCAGGCCGATGCGGGCTGTCCAGCGGGCCAGGTTGTGTGCCATCACCTGTACCGCCAGCCAGGCTCCGTTGGCGGCGAAGCGGCCGGACGGCATGTGGTTCAGTCCGACACCGTACTTGAGGTCGCGTATCGCATTCTCGATCTCGGCGTGACGGCGATGATCAGCCTCCAGTTCGAGCATCTCCCCATCGCGGTCGGTGATGAAGCCGTGATAGCTGTAGGTGGCGAAGAGGGCCAACTGGGAACCGGGCGTGGGTTTCACCCGCCGGACGATGAGCCGCACCGGCGCGGCGTCGGGCTCACTCTGGAAGGGGATATAGGTGGTCTCTGCCACATCGGCGGCGCCGTCCATCCAGTAGGGAATGGGAGTCCAGTCCTCTTCTGGTATGGCCTCGATGACATTGTGCAGGCTTTTGTGCTGGCGGATGGTGATGGAGAAGCGGACATCCATCTTGCGGCAGACGGATACCACGCTATGAGCGTAGAAGCCGCTGTCGGCCCGCATCGTGAGTTGTCCCCTGGCCCCGGCGTAGCGCACCCGCCCCACCGTCTCACGCAGGAAGTGGGCGGCGCCGCGGGCGGTGTTGGCCCGGCCCTCGCGCAGCCGGGCCATCAGCACGTCTCCGGTTCCGGCGGCGACGGCCAGCAGCGGGTGATAGCCCCGCTGACCGGTGTAACCATGGTGGCGCGCCCCTTCCTTGGCCAGTCCATAGGTCTCGCAGATGGTGGAGTCCAGGTCGATGGTCAGGGGCCCGTCGCCGGGTCCGGCCCCGGCAGCCCAGGCCCGGGCCAGCAACTCCCGGCTAACCCGGTCCAGTTGGCGGACATGGCCCCACCTGAAGCTGCGCAGGAAGGCGCCCAGGGTGGAGGGAGCCTTAGCCGTGAAACCGAGAACGCGGGCGGTCCCGCCGGCGCGTAGCACATCGGCGTCGTCGATGCAGTCGCCACCGGCCAACGCGGAGGCCACCAGCGTCATCATCTTGTCACCGGTGTTGGCTCTGCCTTTTGCATGGCCCAGGTCCAGGTGCCGGTCAACCAGTTGGGGCAGGCCAAGGCGCAGGGCCAGGGTGGACGGAAGAATCAGCCCGGCATTGGCCACCAGGCGGTGATCATCGAAGGCGATGCGGATGCGGTCGGGTTGGTGGCGTGGTAGCATCTATTGGGTGCTCCTTTTCCGGGACTGGTTTGCTGTTACAAAACCATTATCCCAGATTCAGAGGAGCACCCTTTGGCCACTTCAGGACGCTGACCCGACGCCCTCCTTCGGTGGATTCGGGCTAATACCACCGACCCGGACAGTCGCATCATGAAGACCAGGCAAGGGTACGTGCAGGGCTACAATGCCCAGGCGGTGGTGAGCGAGGAGCAGATCATAGTAGCCGTTGGAGTGACCCAAGAGGCCAACGATGTGCAGCAACTGGAGCCGATGCTGCAAACCATGGCGCATACTCTGGAGGCAGCCGGCATAGAGGAGCGGCCCAAAGCGGGCTTGGCCGATGCCGGGTACTGGAGTGAGGCCAATATCAGGGCTTGCCCCTGGCCAGAGATGCCTGAGCTTCTTATTGCCACCACCAAGGATTGGAAACAGCGGAAGATGCTACGGGAGAAGGGGTGTCCCCGAGGGCGTATACCAAAAGGACTGAGCCCGAGGGACAGGATGGAGCGCAAGCTGCTGACAAAGCGAGGCCGAGCTCTGTACAAGAAGCGGGGTGTACTGGTGGAGCCGGTGTTCGGACAGGTCAAGGAAGGCGAGGGGTTCCGACGGTTTATGAGACGGGGGTTGGGCGCTGCGCAGAGTGAGTGGTCGCTGGCAGGGACGACCCATAACTTGCTCAAGCTATGGCGCAGCGGCCAAGCGCCATGGCCCAAGCCCAAGGCGCCATGGAACTAAGAGAGTAGACGACCTCTCTGGGGGCCGACAAGCCGCCGGTGCAACTGGACCGGCCAACCTCTGTTGAGGCGCATCCCTCCCACACCTGTGTTACTCAACTCGCCCACCAGTCTATGAGACAAACTCCTATGGGTGTAAAATAGCGAGTTGTACAAAGACTAGGAGTAGGTCAGCAGAACCCGGACGAGAGACAATTATTTGCGGCCAAGGCCCTGGGTGAGTGGCCGCCTAGCGCTGATTTTCGTCACTGCCCTGGAGGTTGAAGTGGCGCTGGTCCTAAAATCGCATGGGCACACGGTCTTGCGGGGCGTCCTCCTCGTCCTTGCTCTGGTGGCGTCGCTCGCAACCCTCCTAGCTACCGCAACCGCAGCGCTCGCGCAAACTGACGTGCCCGATGCGCCGACGGCGGTGGCGGTCTACAGCATCGAGAGCCAGAAGCTTGAAGTGCGCTGGTCCACGTCCGACGCGGCCTCGACCACTTCGTTCAAGATCCAGTGGAAGTCGGGAAGCGAGGAGTTCGACTCGTCCCGGCAGCTCACAAGCGATCCGGCAACCAGCATCGTCAGCGAGCAGTCGACTTCCGCCGGCGACCGGTACAAGGACACGCTCACAGGACTGACCGACGGCGCCGAATACGCGGTGCGGGTGATCGCCGCGAACGCCAACGGGGACAGCGACCCTTCCGCCACGGCGACTGGCACACCAGCTTCCCAGCCCGGCCAGGCGCGGCAGTTCTGGGAAAACGAGGTCGTCAAGATCTTCGAAAGTTCGTCTCCCTGGCTGCGGGAAACCTGGGATTACATCACCACTCGGAACGTTCCTGTGTTCTGGACTCCCGGGCCAAGCGGCGCGGCTTTTATTCTCTGCTCCTCCGTGACCCCGTCGAAATTGAGGGAATGTGATGCGGACGAGGTCCATATCTCCAGGTTCTACATCAACCTGATCTATGGGATCGCTCATGAGTTGGCGCATGTATACACACTGGCGAACCGCGTGACGGCTACGCCCGGTCCGTTGGGGATTGCTCGCCTTTACTTCCATGTTTTGGCCTATCAGGGCAGCCTGGCGGAACCGTCCTGCGCTCCCATTGAGATATTCGCCGATGCGATGGTGATTCTCACGATTGGGGACCAGTATCAGAGTTCAGGTTCCTATTGGGCCGGTTGCCCCATCACCAAGGACACCGTGAGCGAGCAAGCCCTCGCCATCGTCAGGAGTGCGCAATCGGGGCAAATGCCGTCCTGGTTGGCCGATAACTACAACGACTCTGACGGCAACCCTGACCTTGCGCGTGTCTGGCGTGACGTGAAGGCGATAGCGAATGACACGAATGGGCGAGGGTTTCGGGCGACTGTCGTCTTTCAGTTGCGGGACGCATTCGGTGGCTACTGCGACAATCAGAAGGCGACCGAGTCGGCGTTCGGGAGCGGTGTCACACGCAATCCCTGGAACGATGGCGGCTGCGTACCCGACGCGCCGGCGAACGTGATGGCGACTGCGGTTGGAAGCGGGAAGTTGACCGTGTCCTGGCAGGAGCCGCCAGACGACGGCGGATCGACGATTGAAGGTTGCAAGGTCCAGTGGAAGTCCGGCGCCCAGGAGTACGACGTGTCCCGTCAGGCGACAGTCACGGACCTCTCTAGTCTGCAGCACACGATCAGTGGATTGACGAACGATGTGGGCCATACCGTCAAGGTACTGGCATATAACCACAACGGCGACGGCGCAGCGGCAGAGGCGACGGTAACGCCGACCGCGACTGACACGACCGCGCCGGCGCTGCTCCTGGCGCCGTTCGAACGCTATTGGGTGCGGTTGTTCTGGAGCGAAGCGCTCGATGAATCCTCCGTGCCGCCATCGACCGCATTCACCGTGACCGTCAACGGGGTGAGCCGCGACGGCAACGTAGAGGTCAATGGCAATGTCGTATCTCTCGGTGGGTCGGGAGGCGTGAACCCAACCGACGTGCTGACGGTGAGCTATACGGCGCCGACAGGATCGGGGGCGACGCCGCTTAGAGACTCCGCCGGGAACAACGCTCCGGACTTTTCCGCTCAGATGGTCCGCAACGATAGGATTCAGATCGTCGTCGCAGATCCCGGACCAGACAAAACCTACATCCTGGGCAGGGGCTTCAGGGGGGAGGACGCCATCGAGGCGACGGTGACCTTCAGCGAACCCGTGGTCGTGAGCGGCGTGCCGGAACTAAAATTGGAGGTTGGGGGCGAGCAGCGACCCGCGGCCTACCACAGCGGTTCGGGCACAACATCCCTGGTCTTTCGCTACGTACTGACCGAAGGCGAGACCGATACCGACGGCATCTCGATCGGGATCAGCGGAGAAATCAGCAAATTGACCGGCCCGGGCCTGGTCCGCTACGCCTCAACCAAAGCCGTTGCTCCGGCACGACTGTGGGACAGCGTTCGAACCGACTACCTCGTTGACGCCGTGCGCCCAACCCTGGTCTCAGCAGACGCCTTGGCGAACGGGAACGACGTGACGCTGACGTGGGACAAGGCACTGGACGAAGACTCAGCGCCCACCGCCACCGGTACACCTGTCTTCAAGGTCACAGACACTAGCGACGACACGTCTCGTCAGATCACCGCGATCTCGGTCCTGGGCAAGGTGGTGACCTTGACGCTGTCGTCGGCCATTTCGGCGACCGACCAGCTCACCGTCTACTACGAAGATTTCTTTCGCTGCTGCGACGTGTCCTTCCTGAACCACGAGCCGCTGAATGACACGCTCGGGAACCACGCCGCAACGGACAGCGCGGATGTCACGATTACTCTAGGACCGGTCACCACCACGTCGTCGGCGCCGTCCATAACCAACATCACTCGCGGCGACAGGTTCCTCACCGTTGTCTGGAGCGCCCCGTCGGACACCGGAGGGACTCCCATCACCGCCTACGACGTGCGCTACATCGAGACCAGAGACGACGAGACGGTGCAATCCAACTGGACGGTGCAAGACAACGCCTGGACAAGCGGCAACCGGCGATATGTCGTAACCGGCCTCACTAACGCCACCGAGTACGACGTGCAGGTGCGTGCCGTAAACTCCGCGGGGGATGGAGAATGGTCTGACACAGAGACCGGCACGCCGGCCCCACCCCCACCCCCACCTCCTCCTCCGCCGCCACCGCCTCCGCCTCCGCCGCCACCGCCGGCCAACACTCCGCCCGAGTTCCTCACAATTGAAAGGGGTCAGCGAGTCCTGGATGAGAACGCGCCCCCTGGTGAGGACATTGGTCGCCCCGTCTCCGCTTGGGACGCCCAGCTTGATACCATCACCTACATCCTGGGGGGCAACGACGCCAATTCCTTCGACATGGATGCGTCATCAGGACAGCTGATTACGAAAGCGGCGCTGGACTATGAGACCAAGTCCACCTACAGGGTAATTGTGTGGATCCACGACGGCAAGGACTCCAATGGCGCCGAGAACAACGGAACGGACGCTTCCCAGGACGTGACTATCAGGGTGACCAACGTCGGCGAGGCCGGAGAGATAACGCTATCGCCGGAGCAGCCACACATCGGGACACAGCTTTCGGCCGTAGTGGAAGACTTGGACGGGAGCGTGTCCGGGGAGGTCTGGAGGTGGGAGCGCTCCGCGGACATGCGCGACTGGAGCGCCATTGCGGAGGCGAATTCAGCCTCATACACGCCGGTTGAAGCGGACCGGGGCAGCTACCTGCGGGTGACCGCCTCCTACAGCGATGGTCATGGCTCGGGCAAGAGCGCCGGCATCGTGTCCGCCTCCACAGTGGTGGTGAACACCGATCCCAAGTTTCCCCTGCCGGAACTCAATGAAGACGGGGAACCCAGGGACTCCCTTGAGAGAATGGTTGCTGAGAACGCGGACTCCGGCGAAGTCGCCGGCGACCCCGTGGCGGCCGTTGACCACGACGGCGACGTCGCTACCTACCGGCTGTCGGGTGAGGATGCGGGACACTTCGATATTGACGAAACGACGGGCCAGCTGAGCTCCAGGTCCGTCTTCGACTACGAAGCCAAGGCCACGTACTCCGTTATCGTGTCGGTCCTGGACGGCAAGGACACCGACGGGAATCCCGACACGGCCATTGACGACTCCACAGCCGTATCCGTGATTGTGACAAACGAGAGTGAGCCTGGAAGCTTGGCCCTGTCCGGGGCCCAGCCGAGGGTGGGTTCGTCCCTGGCGGCCGTTCTGACGGACCCTGACGGCGTTGTGGGAGAAGCGGAGTGGGTGTGGCGCCGTTCGACCAACCCCACTCCTGTATTCGATACGGGCTGGCAGGCGATATCCGGCGCAAATACCTCCTCATACACGCCGGTTGAGGCGGACCTGGGCTACTATCTTCGCGTGACCGCCGTCTACGACGACGGACTAGCGCCGGGCAGGGGGAGTCATGCAGTCTCCGATACGGAAGTTGTAGAGTTTCCAGGCCCATCATTTCCCGAAGCCAAGGTGCATTCTGGCCGGGCGGCAGGACTCTCGGTAGTGAGAAGTATAGCCGAGACCGCGGGCGCCGGAGAAAAGGTAGGGGGTTTGGTCGTTGCCGAAAGCCCCAATGGCAACGTCCTCACCTACACCCTGAGCGGAGAGGATGCGGCCATGTTCACTATAGATGCAAGTACGGGGCAGGTTAGTGTCAGGGACGGCGCGGAACTGGACTACGAAAGCGATAAGAGGACGTATACCCTGTGGGTAACCGCCACGGGCAGTTCGGGAGCAGCCTCGACCGTAACGGTGGTAATCCAGGTATCGGACGTGGAGCTGACGGGTATCGGCCTCAAGTACGATGCCAACGACAACGAGGTCATAGATCGAGAAGAGGCAGTTGCGGCCGTCTCCGATTACTTCAGAGAGCTCATAACCAAAGAGGAGACCATAGGGGTAATCAGGCTCTACTTCACAGGCTGATGCAATCGGACGGCGCGGCAGACCGGATTACATGAGAGGGGTACAGAATTGCTTAGAGCTATCTCCCTGCTATTGGCGTTATTACTGGCAACCATATGGGTCGGAACTCTGGCGCCCTCCTCTGCGCTTGAGGCATCGAGTCACAGCGCTGCAAGGTCCTTCTCCCAGCCGTGGGCGCCGCCGGGCGGACGGCTGGTGGTGACGATAACGGCCACGAACTACGGCGGCTTTGGGCAGGTGGAGGAGACGCTGCCGGAGGGATTCAGTTACACAGGGTCCAGCCTGTCGGAAGGCTCCGTCACCGTGGATGGGCAGACCGTCAGCTTTGTCCTGTTGGGCGACGGGAGCTTTACGTATACGGTCGATGCCCCCGATGAAGAGGGCGCCTACACCTTTTCCGGCGTACTGAAGGATGCAAACAGGGAAGAAAGTGTGATAGGAGGAGCTTCTCAAGTCCTGGTTGGGCCGGAACCGACTGCGACCCCAACGTCGGAGCCGGTGGCAACTCCAACACCCACACTCGAGCCAACCGCGACGGCTGTATCAGAGCCCACCATCGCTCCAACAGGCGCGCCGGAGCCCACTGAAACGCCACCAGTCGAGCCTATCCCTACGCCTATACCTGAGGCTGTGGTCACAGCCACGGCAACTACTAAGCCCGGCGACGCACAGGAAACGAGCGGTTTCGGTGTTGCTGGTGTGGCCTTTGTGGGAGTCATTCTGTTGGCTGTAGGTTTCCTGGCCGGGTATCTGGTTGGCAGGAGAAAGACAGCCTAACGACGGAGATGGGAAACGGGACGACCTTGAGTGCTGGCAACCAGCGAAAACCTACGTGCCTGTACACACGGGCAGCATGAAGAATGAAAATGGGTAGCGCTTGTGCGAGAGGGACTCGACCGATATTGATGGCGGGAGCCCGAAGCGAAACCGGCGCATTCTCGGAGGAAATGAGCATCACGATAGGGGCAGGTCAACGGGGACGGGTCAGTTCTGACTACAGTTCCAGAACGAGCCTCAACGTGAAGGTTCTTGATGTTGGCAACCAGCAAAAATGAGACACTCCTCGACCCGATAGATCCAGGGGTTGTCTTGAGGTGTGGCGAGCTTCCTGAAGGCCCTGTAGTAGGGATTTCGCTGTTGGATCGGCCAAGTCTGCACCTCCTGGCACCTCGGTATTGGCTCAGGTGGATTCTTGTTGTAACCTGGGCACTTCTCGTTGCTAAAATGGCATTGCAAGCTCGAAAGTGGTTCTGTCTACCGTCAAAACAGGCCTACCTAACTGGACAAAATCAAGAACCTTTGAGTTTGTCTCATAGACTGGTGGGCGAGTTGAGTAACACAGGTGTGGGAGGGATGCGCCTCAACAGAGGTTGGCCGGTCCAGTTCCATCGGCCGCTTGTTGACCCCCAGAGAGGTCGTCTACTCTCTTAGTTCCATGGCGCAGTGGGCTTGGGCCAAGGCGCTTGGCCGCTGCGCCATAGCTTGAGCAAGTTATGGGTCATCCCTGCCAGCGACCACTCACTCTGCGCAGCGCCCAACCCCCGTCTCATAAACCGTCGGAACCCCTGGCCTTCCTTGACCTGTCCGAACACCGGCTCCACCAGTACACCCCGTTTCTTGTACAGAGCTCGGCCTCGCTTTGTCAGCAGCTTGCGCTCCATCCTGTCCCTCGGACTCAGTCCTTTTGGTATACGCCCTCGGGGACACCCCTTCTCTCGTAGCATCTTCCGCTGTTTCCAATCCTTGGTGGTGGCAATAAGAAGCTCAGGCATCTCTGGCCAGGGGCAAGCCCTGATATTGGCCTCACTCCAGTACCCGGCATCGGCCAAGCCCGCTTTGGGCCGGTCCTCTATGCCGGCTGCCTCCAGAGTATGCGCCATGGTTTGGAGCATCGGCTCCAGTTGCTGCACATCGTTGGCCTCTTGGGTCACTCCAACGGCTACTATGATCTGCTCCTCGCTCACCACCGCCTGGGCATTGTAGCCCTGCACGTACCCTTGCCTGGTCTTCATGATGCGACTGTCCGGGTCGGTGGTATTAGCCTTCGCCTCTTCGGTAGGGAGTGGCTCTACCACCTTCGGCTTTCGCCCCCGCTTCTTTTTGCCTGTGGCCTCTTCTCCTGCCCGCCGTCGCTCCACATGCTCTTGGACAGCCCTGGCTCCCGCTTCAGCATCCCGCTGCAGACGTTCCTTGGCTTCCTTCAGGCGCTTGAGCCGCTCCGTCCGTCCCCCTTGCCCTTCCGGTAGCTCATCCCCTCGCCGGTCGGGACCATAATTGGCATCCTCTTCAGCATCCATTGCCTTGGCCTCTGCCAACATGCGCCGCACTTCTTCTTCAATGGCCTGGTGGCTCCGGTTGGTGGCCAGGGCCGCATTGGCTGCCACCTTCGTCCCATCAAGAGCCACTACCCCCAGCTTCACCAGACCCGATTCATGGCATAACCTCAGTACCTCTACAAAGAGCTCCTCGAACGCCTCCTCGCGCTCCGCCCTAAAGCGACAGATGGTACGGAAGTCTGGCTGCCGGTTGGCCGCCACCACCCGGAATCCTACATCTTCCTCCAGGGCACGGGCTATGCGCCTGGAACTGCGTACACCCAGGCAGTAGCCGTACAACAGGATCGCCACCATCATTCCCGGATCGTAGGCCGCTGCACCCCATCCATCACTTCGATAGACTGCATAGAACTCCCTCAGATCCATCTGGCCTACTGCATCTACTATGAACCAGGCCAAGTGACCCTCGCTCAACCAATCCCTCATGGACGGCGGCATCAAGTAGCTCTGGTCTCGCTCGCAACTCAGAAGGTTATAAGCCATAGTATCCTACCTGCCTGATGTTTCTATGAGCTTACTGCTTTGCCAACCCCGCAGGAAGGGGGTTTATGGGACACGCTCCTTTGTAACAAAGTTCACTCTCGCGCTGTAGAGTTCCTCATCGGTAAGTAAGCTATACTGTGACTGGCCCACCCCTCTACGGAAGAGTGCTGAGGAGTCTGTCTGCCATCTCCCACGCGTATGCGGGGAGAGCAGGGCATGTCGCTGAGAGCGGTCACATGGAATGTCGCGCTCGTCAGGCGGGGATAACTCTTGGCTTTGGGAGCGACTGCCTCCTCTGGCAATGCCAGACAGGCGTTAATGCATTACAGGAATGTCTGTCCGGCCCTATCCCAACTGCACTCCGTAGCTGCACGACGCGTTCGCAACTATGGTAAACTATGCGTCGCGGTGGGGAGGGCGACAATGTTCTTACGCGCAGCGCCATTCTTTGCTATGCTCATCACGCTGTTGCTGCTCGCCGCCTGCGAGGCCTCCCCTCCATCCTCAACCCCTCCCCACACACCCACACCCGCGCCTGAGTACCTGGCCGAAGAGATACCGCCCTGCACGCCGGTGGCCGGCTCCCTGGTGGACCCGTGTGAGCCCGATTTGCTCTGGAGTGACGGCGACGGCTTCTATTCGATCCCAGCAGAACCCCAGGGGATGAGATCCTTTATCGGCAACGGGAGCTACGGGTGGTCCTTCGCGACGCACCTAGTGGTGCGAGGTACCTTCCTCCCCGGCGCCGTTCGCTGCACCTCTGAAGGAGACCTATTCCGCCCTCCCTCCTACTTGGACGTTTCATGGTTCCTCCAGTCCAACACCAAGTCGATAAAGTGCTACGCGGACGTGCGGGTGAACGCCTACGTCCTTGGTTCCGGTCCGTCCACCCTGACGGTCATGGTGGGCAAGTATCGCTACGGGTTCTATCGGGAGCAGGGGGTCGCGGATGAGTGGATAAGTCACCTTGAGCAGCTGTTCACCGAGGGCGGGGATGGGGATGGTTTCCGAGTGCAAGTCCCGGAGGGCGGGTACGTGGGCAGGGAGATGGTCCTGTTCGTAGGCCCGGCGGTCGACGCATCCACCGAAGTTTTGCAGGTCTTCTTCACCTGGGACGTGCAACGGCGAGAGGACGACACGGCCATCGCCGTCCATCCCTTCAGAGATGATTGGATATATGAAGACGACTTCCAAACATATCGCTCGCAGCTGGAGATGGAGCTGCCGGCCTTCACCCAGGCGGTGGCGACTGCCAATCAGACCCGGGTAACCGAGTACGGCGGGCGAATAGCCCCTTCGAACTTCGATAAGAAGGCGGAGGGAGTGGAGATACCCACGCTGGTCACAGACGCCAACCGGCTCCGCGACTACTACACCGCTATCGGCGCCTATAGCCACCCGGACGGACCACCGGCGCCGCCCTGCGGCCTCGCTGTGCCTGGACAGACCTACAACCCCGGTCTCATGCGCGACTGCCAGGCGTTGCTCGCCGCCAAAGACGGACTGCGGGGCACGGCTACGCTCAACTGGAGCGTGGACACGACCATCACCGGCTGGGACGGCGTGACCACCAGTGGAACGCCCAGCCGGGTAACGGAGTTGGACCTCTTCGGGGAGAGCCTTTCGGGGAGCATCCCGGCGGAACTGGGAAAGCTCTTGGAGTTGACTCACCTGGACCTGAGCTCCAACTCGTTGACAGGTGAGATACCGAGGGAGCTCGGCGAGCTGTCCAACTTAACTGAGCTCAGACTCTCCGGGAACTCACTCACCGGCTGCATACCCCTGGCCCTGAAGGGGTAACGACCAACGACCTGAGCTCGCTAAGCCTGCTCTACTGCCCGCCGACGCCGGCGGGATTTGCCGGGACGCCTGCTGAGAACAGCATAGCCCTGAGTTGGGACTCCGTAGCCAACGCCACGAAGTACCGCGTGGAGTACAGGCACCAAGATTCCCCGAAGTGGACGGTGGATGCCGATACCATCACGGGGACGACCCACACGTTGGACGAACTGAGGTGCGGGAGTTGGCACCAGATCCGGGTGAGCGCCTACGGGAACGGGACGACCTACGCCGCTGCGTGGGGCGACCAGTCGGTGTTCCTGGAGGTGATCACGGATACGTGCGTGCTTCCGGAGTTCGGCGCCTCTTCCTACACATTCAGCGTAGCCGATGCCGCGGATGTGGGAGCGAGCGTGGGGACGGTGTCGGCCACTATTGCCGGAGGGGACGCTGTATCGTACTCAATCTATCTCAAGAACGAGAACGATAGGTATGTCGTAGACGAAAGGTTTGTCATAGACAGCGGCACGGGAGAGATCACGCTGGCGGAGGCGCTGGACTATGCGACCACATCGTCCTACACCCTGCGCGTGGCGGCGAGCGTGGAGAGGAGAGGTACTGCGTATGTGGAAGTTGACATATCCGTACTGCCGTAGCGCTCCAACTGTGTAACTGTGCCGGACCCGGCTTGCGCTGAAAGACCTACACTATGGACTCTCCGTCCAGAAGACCCTCAGCCTTTGCGCGATCGTCGGGTAGAATTGCGACTGTAGTGTAGTCGCCGCGGCGTTCGACTATGTGCAGGCTCTGAATGTTCACGCCTCCCTGCTTGAGCTTCTCCGCCACCTTCGCCAGAGCTCCGGGCTCGTCGCGCAGGCTGACTATCAGTGAGTGATCCGTGACCGTCTTGAACCCCGCGTCGGTCAGAGCGCGCAGAGCGCCGTCGTAGTCGTCGGTGGTCAGGGATATGGCGCCATTGTCGCCAAGGGTCTCAGCGCTGATGGTCTCTATGTTGATACCATTGTCTGCCAAGACACGGCTGATGTCGGCTATTACGCCCACTTCGTTCTTCGCCATTACTAAGATTCTCGCCATAAGGGTGTGCTCCTCTTTCTCTTTCTTGATGCTACTGCTTCAGGCAATCGTCCACGACTGCGTCTATGGTCTCGCGCGTGACGTGGGGCATGGTCAGCATGTGAGCGATGTCCTCGTATGGCGCAAGATGCCATCTGAGGATGACCTCCGCTGACGGCTTCGGGAACACGACGGTGACTGAGTTCCTGTTTCGCCACGCGGGTATGCCGCTGTCCCTGAAGCGCGTGACCGCGTACTCGGCATTATCCAGGCATCCGGCTACAATCCGCTTGAAGCCGTCCAGCCCGTGGCGCTCGAAGGCGTACCACATCATAAGCGGCGTAATGGCGCTGCGGGAGCCGGTTAGAGTAGTGTCCAGAATGCCCACGTACTCGATGGAGCGAGCGACGCGCGCCACGTACTCGCGCTTGGTGAGAGCGATGCCACAGGGCAGCGGTGAGCCTATCATTTTGTGTCCACTTACGGACACGCTGTCGAAGCCGACGTCGAACCCGTAAGGCTGCGGCTCCTCCACGAAGGGCAGGATCATGCCGCTCAGGGCAGCGTCCGCGTGGATGTAGGAGTTGGTCACGGCCAGGTCTTTGAGGATTGCGCGCACCCTGCTCACGTCATCTATGGCGCCCTTCATAGTGGTGCCTATGTTCGCCATGAAAATGACCGGCGAGTCGCGGTTGATGCGAATGGTCTCGTACAGATCGTCGTAGTCTATCTCGCCGTTGTCCTGGCTCTTTATCATGATGTTGCGGGCCTTGAGCAAGCGCATGATCTTCACCACGCTGTAGTGGGTGTCCTGTGAGAAGTACACCACGCCGTCCGGGAAGATCTCGCGCCCCAGGTACAGGCCGTACATATTGCCCTCGGTGCCGCCAGAGGTGACGTAGCCCCAGGCCTGGTCCCGCGACAGATGCATCATGTCAGCGAAGGCGTTGATCACCTCGTACTCCATCTCGTGAGTGTTGATGCGGAAGCTACTGCCGTGGAAGGGGTCTCCGACGTTGTTGGCGCTGTACTGGAGGAAGGGCCACAGCTCCGAGTAGTCGAAATCTTGGTTGCACGGGTAGCCGACCTGCTGGGCGCTCATCTCCTCAAATTCCTTCAGCAAGGCGGCGAGGCGTTTCTGGGTTTGAGTTCTCATTTCAGTTCTCCGACCAGTATTGAGTCCCGTATTCTCAAGTCCTCATTTCTAATATAGCACGCAGCTTGGCCTGCCCGCAAACGGCACAGGACGCGATTGACGGCACTTGTTGGCCGAATGAGATGGCATAGGGAGCTTAGGCGTCCCTGAACCGGGGGTTTTCAAAGCTCCGCTCTACGCGATGGCAATGCTTCCGCACCCTCCATTGCCAGTGACGCCGGGACAGCGCCCGCCTCTACTCCTCGCTGAGCGTGTACCCGGACTCGCGCAGGCGCTCCCGCACCTCCTCCGCGTGGGCGTAGTTCCTGGTTTCCAGCGTAAGCTGCACCTCTACGTGACCCATTGGAACTGACGGCCCGTGCCTGAGGTGGCCAATCTCCAGCACGTTCACCCCGGCGCCCGACACAATCCCGAGGAGCCGGCTCAGCCGGCCGGGGCGGTCCTCGATCAACTGCCGCAGCACCAGGTGGCGTCCTGCGTGGGAGAGGCCGTGCTCCAGCACGCGCGCCACCAGGTTGGAGTCAACGTTGCCACCACTGAGCACCACGGCCACCCTCTTCCCATCGACACGTATCTTGCCACCCAGCACGGCGGCCAAGCCAACCGCGCCGGCGCCCTCCACCAGGAGTTTGCACCTCTCTAGGAGCAGTGTCATGGCCTGGGTAATCTCGTCCTCTTCAACCGTCACCATATCGTCCACACAGCGCGCCGCCAGGGGCAGCGTCAGCCGCCCAGGAGTGCCGACGGCTATCCCGTCTGCCACTGTTGACTCCCCTTTTACGCTGATACGCCTTTTTGCCCTGTGCGATTCGACAAACGCCGCAGACGCTCTGGCCTGTACTCCTATCACCTGGACGCCTGGCATAGCTTCACGCACGGCCAGTCCGATGCCTGCGATCAGGCCTCCACCTCCAACCGGCACCACTAACACGTCAAGGTCCGGCGCCTGTTCCAGCAGCTCCAGGCCTATGGTCCCCTGCCCGGCTATTATCGCGGGGTCGTCGAAGGCGTGAACAAGGGTCAGCCCGTTCTCTCGTACGAGGCGGCGGGCGTGCCTCATGGCTTGGTCGAAGTCCTCGCCATGAAGAACCACATTTGCGCCGTAGCCCCTGGTTGCCTCCACCTTGGGAATGGACGCGTCTCTGGGCATGACAATGGTACAGTCTATGCCCAGGTTCCCGGCTGCCAGGGCAACCCCCTGGGCGTGGTTCCCGGCGCTGGCGGCGATAACCCCCCCGGCCTTTTGTGCCGGGCTCAGCCCAGCCATCTTGTTCACCGCGCCCCGCACCTTGAAGGATCCCGCCCTCTGCAGGTTCTCGGCCTTCAGCAGGAGTTCACACCCTACCATCCGGCCCAGGGAGACGGCGGACAGCACCGGCGTCCTGTGCACCTGGTCGGCTATTACGCTGCGGGCCTTTGCGATGTCCTCGAAAGTTAAAGACGGCCTCATCCCTGGTCTCCTGCTTTCGGCATAGGGCGCTTGGCAGCCGCGTTCGCCTTGTCCGTAACCGCACCCACGGACACGGAGTTGATTAGCTTCGCGTACTCGCCCAGTGCGCCGGTAGTGTGCAGAGGGTCCGTTGACATCCTCTGCTGTGCCTCGCTGTCGAAGAGGGACGCCTCCGGGATCAGGACATCGAAACTCTTCTCGATTTCGGTCTTCATCTCAGCCCTCCGACCAGTAGTGTTCCCTGTGTGGCCTAGGCCACAATTTAAATATACCACGCAACCCCAAGCTGTCCACAACGACCAAGGCGTCTAGGACGGCGTTTCGTGACTAGCAGACGTTCATCCTATGATTTATGTGAAGCTAGGCACGAAAGGGGCCTCTGAAACGGCCACTTCAGTGCGGACTATCCCCACATGTGTGGGGAACTCCTGATGATCCTGGCCGCCTCCGCCTGCACCCCTATCACTCTGATTCCAGGCGCTGTCTCCTTTATGGCCAAGCCGATGCCAGATATCAAGCCTGCGCCTCCCACTGGTACTACAACCGTGTCGAGGCCCTCCGCCTGCTCAAGTACCTCCAGGCCAATGGTGCCCTGTCCCGCTACGACTGCCGGATCATCAAAAGCGTGGATGAAGGTCATGCCGTATTCCCGCATGACGCGCCGGGCGTATCTCTGGGCCTGGTCGAAATCATCGCCTTGGAGGAGAACCGTAGCGCCGTACCCTCGGGTAGCTTCCACCTTCGGTAGGGAAGCGCCAGTGGGCATTACGATGGCGCAGGGTATTCCAAGAGTGGCGGCCGCCAATGCAACTCCTTGGGCATGATTTCCGGCGCTGGCAGCAATCACACCCCTTGCTTTCTGGTCGGGACTCAAGGCGGCGATCTTGTTGGCGGCGCCTCGGACCTTGAAGGAGCCGGCTCTCTGCAGGTTCTCGGCCTTCAGGAGAAGCTCACACCCCGCTATCCGGCCCAGGGAGCGCGCTTGAAATACGGGCGTCCTAAGCGCCAGATGAGCGATAGCGTTTCGAGCGCGCCGGACATCCTCCAGGGTTACAGATGGCTTCATCTTCGACCTCCTTTGCCGTGTGGCGCTCTCGGAGAAGGGAACTGGCAAGATGCGAGATTTGCAAGGCCTCACACGGATGCAGATGCCCATGTATATTATAGCCTACGGAACATCCGGTTGGGATCACAGCTCGGGTGAGCGAGTGCCTTGTCGGACTACTGCAACATTACATTGAGCCTACGTATCTTCAAGAGCCACACGCCGTGCGCCTCCGCCCACCGGTCTAGCGCGTTCGACACGAACGCGCCGTCTCTACACCCTTGAAGTTTGCCTAAATGGTGGGGCCCGGCTCGGGCGCCTTGAGGAGGGCTGCCCAACCCCATCTCGAAGATGGTTCTGCCTACCATGAAAATAGGCCCACACAATTGGACATGATCAAGAACCTTCATACGATAGACACAATAGCAACGGAAGACTGAGGTACTCGTGGTCGGTTGATCTAGGAGGCAGTTGATTGGAACGGTAGTTTAGGCGACAGCTTATAATTCGATCCCACGCAAGCCGGCTGCCAAGACGGTCGGTAGACGCGGTGCCCTGTCAGGGTAGCGCCAGCGCGTACAGAAGCACAGAGCCGACATAGAGTACACCGTCGGACACGGCTAGTCCAAAACCGAACCAACCCTCCACTTCGTACTCCCAAAGCAGCCTACCCGTGGAGGCGTCCAGGGCGTGTATGGCCTGGAACACATCGAGATAGACGACCCCGTCGTTTACATGTGGCGAAGACACTGGACCCTCCACCTCATACTCCCACAGCGGTTTACCTGTGGACGCCGCCAAAGCGTACAGTCGACCGTCATTCGAGATGGGATCCCACGATCCTACGTAGACGACGCCACCCGACACCGCAGGTGGGCCGGACACTAATCCTTCGTATTCCCAAATCAGCTCGCCCGTGGAGGCGTCTAGGGCGTAGAGGCGATCACCACTCGAGCTTACGTAGACAACACCGTCCAGCGCCACCGGCCAGGACGGCTGTCCCTCCACCTCATACTCCCACAGCAGTTCGCCTGTGGACGCCGCCAAAGCGTGCAGTCGACCGTCATCCGAGAAGGCGGGATCCCACGAACTTACGTAGACGACGCCGTCCGACACCGCAGGCCGGCCAACCACGAATCCCTCGTACTGCCACAGCAATTCCCCCGTGGAAGCGTCCCGGGCGTGCAAGCTCCCCTCAAAGGTTCCCACATAGACTACGCCGTCCGAAACCGCCGCTAGGCCAAACCCTTCGCGCTCCCACAGCGCCTCTCCCGTGGTGGCGTCCGGGGCGTACATCTGTCCATCATCAGACGGTCCCGCGTACACAATGCCGTCGGAGACAGCCACCGCCAATCCAAACCGCTCGCGCTCCCACAAGAGCTCGCCGGTGGAAGCTGTCACCGCGCGAACGGTGTTATCATCCGAGGAGGTTAAAACGACCCCCTCGGTCACCGCCGCCCCCCACACCTCGGCGGGCGCCTTGTACTGCCACAGCAATTCAGGCCTAGACGGTTCGATCGTCGCGGCAGGAGATGGAGTCGGCGTGAAGGTCAGAATTTTCGGGTAGAGTGTCGGAGAGGGGGCGGCTGTCGAGGTCGGAGTTGGCGATGGCGGTGTCGGGGAGGGGGTAACCGTCGGGGTCGGGGTCGGCAATGCGAGAGTTGGAGCGGTGGGCTCCGATGTAGCAGTGGGGTCTGATATAGCGGTGGGAACAGGCGAAGCGGCTGGCGTTGAAGTGGGGGCATCGGATTGCCCAGAGGATGGCGTATCGGTGGCTGGCAGAGGCACGGTGGGCGGAGTGGTACTATCACACGCGATGAGCGCGAGCGCCAACAGCATCGGTATAGGGAGGAGGATGGGGCTTCGCATATTGGCCTTGTCCCGCTGGAGCGATAGGAGTGTCTCACTTGGGACCATGTACCACAACGGTACACGGGGCAGAGCGATATGACAACCCCACCGCTAACCAGCCCGCAGGATGGAAGGCCTTAATGTCCCCAGGCTTCCACCTAAGAAGGCTCGAACCGGAGTCTTGAGCCGAGGTGGCAGGACCATTCGTCGATCCCCAGACCTTACCCGGCTGCCTCCAAATCGACGGCCCACGAGCGCCAGATTTTTTGGCGTCTATTGGGTAGTTGGGACGGACATGCTCGCCACGAGCGGGGCCCCAGCCCCGGCGCTCCAACCCAGCCTATCCCGTCACGGCCCGCAGATTTCGTTTGTCTACAATCTGCCCTGGACCCATCCCCAGGAAGGCCTGATAACCTCCTGAGTGTGCGCTTGCCGCTTCTTAGGAAGCGCCCAGACGCGCGGCGTACAGCCGGGTGTAGACGGCGCCGGTGGGCGTGAGGTCGCTTTGGATGAGGGCGATCTCTTTGACCGGCATGGCTTCCATGCGCTCAATGGTGGTTGCGGTGAGGGCTTGTCCCAGTCTCCTCCTTTGCGGAGTGGGCGCGCTTTCCCTGGTTCTGCCCAGGGTCAGGTGAGGAGTGAAACAGCGCCTCTCCCTGGCAAACCCCAGGCCCTCCAGCTCGCGCTCCAGCGACTGCTGAAGCTCTGACAACGGCTCCAACGCTCCGCCCAAGCCTATCCAGACGACCCTTGGGTCGCGCGCGCCGGGGAAAGCGCCGACGCTGTCCAGGGAGAGCTCGAAGGGGGCGGTGGATGCGGCGCATCGGGCCAGGGCCTCGGAGACCGCGGGCACAGAGTCGGCGCCGATGCTGCCCAGGAACTTCAGAGTCAGGTGAATCCCCTCCGGCCTCACCCACCTCACCCCTTCGACGGCCCCGGCCTGAAGGCGTCGAGCGACGTCCTCCACGGCCTCCCTTGTCGCCGGAGGGAGACCGACTGCTATGAAGGCGCGGATTCGTTCCATGTGGGCAGACCCAGGAGCCGGGCGGCGTTGGTGTACAGGATGCCGTCCTTTGCCTCATCGGAGATTGGCGCGTTGGTGACCTGCCGGATCAGCCGCTTCTGGTCGATGAGCGGATAGTCGGTGCCCAAAAGTACCTTGTCATCTCCCACCAGTCGGACGACCGTGGGGAAGACGTCAGGACGGTAGAGGAAAGGAGACGCTGCGGTATCGAAGAAGACGTTTTGCAGGGACGCAAGCACCTCCGGCATGAGGGCGTAGAAGGGGAGACCCCCGCCCCAGTGCGCGCAGATGATGGTTGCGCCCGGAAAGTTATCAATTAATCGGCAGAGCACGTCCGGCGTGGTCCGGCCCTTCCCCGCGTATGGATGCCCCACCGGCTCCGAGGCGTGGGTGAGTATGGGCATTCCCAGGGCCATTGCCGCCTCTACGACGGGGGCCATTGTGGCCTCATCGCCCAGGTCAAACCCCTGTGTGTCCGGGTGCAGCTCTCCGATGCCCGACAGGCCGGCCTTGGCGCAGCGCTCCACCTCGGCCAAGGCCGCGGCGCCCCACCGCGGATTGACCGAGCAGAAGCCTCGCAGCCGCATGGGGAAGCGCCGTACCGCCTCTATCGCGTAGTCGTTGGCGTGGCGCGCCAGCCCAACGTCGTTCCACCCTATGCCCTGCATAACTGACACGTCTATGCCGGCGCCGTCCATCGTGGACACCAGCTCCTCGGCGCTTGCCATGCGCGCGTCCGGGTTTGAGTAGAGGGTTGATAGAGTCAGGTCTCCGGCGAGCAGGTCGTCACGGCGCTCCCGCAGGTCCGGCGGGAATGTGTGGGTATGGAAGTCGATAACCATGGGCGGGGGCTAGCCGGACCTCCTGCGAGTGAACAGCAGTCCGGACCAGGTGCGGTCGATGGCGCATACCTTGTAGTCCACCAGCCCCGCAGCCAGGCCAAGCTCGCGGACGTCGTTCTGCGAAAGGTCGGAGGCGACCCCGGAGGCCTTCTTGGGCCAGGCTATCCAGAGCCCTTCGCCATCGGCCAGGGATCGGGCTACCTCCTCCATTCGACCCTCCAAGTCGATGCGTGACCTGTTGAACCAGATGGTCAACTGACGCGGAGTGCGGGGCTGTGTGTGCAGCCTGGCGCCCTTCGGCAGGTCGCCAAGCGTCTCTTCGAAGTCCGGGGAAGCGTCAATGAGCAGGACCGACGAGTCCTCTTTGACCCTCAGCTTCTTCGGGAGCGGCGTGCCGGAGTACGCCTCAAAGCCTGAGCGCGGCACGACGGGGGCCGCCGGCGCGTCGGCGATGGCGCGCTCCAGCGCGGCGCGTATGCCGCTCCAGGAGGTGTAGGCGGCGTCCGGGAGGAGCGCCTTGATGCGCTCCACTTTGTCCTGCGCCCCTCCCGCGAAGACCAGGGGCACATGGCGGCTGGACTTGCGCTCTCTCAGGTACAGGGCAATGTCCCGACCGTGGGAGGGCAGGCGGCCTAGGTCTATGACAAACGCGTCCGGGAGGTGGTCCGCCAGCTCGCGCGTATCGGCGGAGCCGTCCAAGGCCTTGTAGACCACCTCATAGCCGGAGTTGCGGAGTTGGTCTACCCGCTCGGCGGCCTCAGTGGCGTTCCAGTGGATCAGGCGCGCCCTGTGCATGGCTAGCCCTTCGCCTGCTCGGCTGTTGGCAGCATTGACTCCACACGCTGCCAGACTAGCTGCGATATCTTACGCTTAGAGAGCAGGGCGTCGATGGTGTGCCACCGCTCCGGTTCCCTGTGGGCAAGCTCCAGGTATCCCTGGCGCACCCGCCGATGAAATTCCATAACCTGTTCCTGTTCAGGCCCGCGCGTAAAGCTGCCCTCGGCAATTGCCTCCGCTGCTACGCTCCGCTCTCCTTCCAACCCCGGCAAGACAAAATGAAATGCGCCCTGTTCCGCTTCCGGAGTTGCGGAGCCTTCCGCAGACCCCCACTCGAACCTTTCGCCCACGGTAAGACTCCTTTTAAGGCCCTCCTCCGGCGGGATGTCGAGTAGAATGGTCAGGTCCGGCCTAACGCCGGTTGTCGCCACGTTATTCACTGCCTCCACATACTCCAGCGAGACACCTCTTCCGTATCCCTGGTAGGCCAGGGTGGAGTCCGTGAAGCGGTCTGAGACGACAACCCGGCCCTTTTCGAGGGCAGGGCGTATTACCTCCGACACCAGCTGCGCGCGGGAGGCGTTGAACAGAAGCAGTTCGGCCTCGGAGCTCCTTGGGGCGGTGGAGAACTTCAACACCTGCCTAAGCAAGGTTCCCAACTGCGTGCCACCGGGCTCTCGCACCGTCGTCACCGACGCCTTGCGCCGCCGTAGGCGGTTCACAAGGGATTCGACCTGGGCACTCTTGCCGCTGCCGTCGCCGCCCTCAAATGTGATAAAGAGGCCTTCAGGCATTGCTTCCAGTCCTACTTGCGGGAGATGGTCACCCGGCGGTAGGGTTCCCTCCCAACGCTCACCGAGGCAAGGCTGCTCTCCTCGGCTATCTGGTGCTGAAGCCGCCGGATGTAGGCTATCTGAGGGGTCAATGAGACCGTCTCCTGACCGTCGTGTACCTGCCTTGTCGCCTCCTCTACCTCCTTCACCGCCCTGGTTACGGGGTCCTCCCATCCCCTCTCACGGGAGAGGCCCATGAGAAACTCCCGTATCTGAGGCAGGGAGTTCTTTCTCAGAACGAAAATGGACTTGCCGGTCTCCTCGGCGTTCTTGAGCAGCTTGGGCATCTTGCGGAAGAACTGCTTGGTTGTGAGGAGGACGTCCGCCCGGTCCAGGTTGTCCTCCATATCAATGGGCATTCTGGCGATCTGAACTATCTGCGCAACCCTCCCCTTGCTGACCCCAAAGGGCAGTACCCTTACTCTACGTCCCGCGGACATCGGTTCGTCATGTTCCTCGGCTGTGTCCACTGCGCCGCCTTCAGGGAAGAGGGTGGCGGGGACGCTCTCCGTGGACACTCGGACGCCTCCATCCCTGTCTGACGACCTCACTTCCGGGGAGAGTGGGAACCCCCTGAGCATGGCGTCCACCACTCCCGCCACGTTGTCGTGGACGGCCACGCGGTCCCAGGCCTGGATCTCCACCACCACTTCAAAGGTGGGAGGGGACTTCCGCTCCAGCACGCTCTTCTGAGTGCGACGGCGGCGGGCCTCATCGTCGCCCAGCGTGACTGTCTGTATACCGCCCACCAGGTCAGACAGGGTTGGGTTGAGGACCAGGTTGTTCAGGGTGTTCCCGTGAGCGGTTGCGATGAGCTGCACACCCCTTTCGGCGATGGTGCGCGCCGCGGCGGCCTCCTGCTCAGTCCCCATCTCGTCTATGATGATCACCTCCGGCATGTGGTTTTCCACCGCCTCTATCATCACGGCGTGCTGGAGGGTGGGAGTGACCACCTGCATACGCCGGGCGCGGCCTATGGCTGGATGGGGTATATCGCCGTCTCCGGCTATCTCGTTGGAGGTGTCGACGATGATGACCCGCTTGCGAACGTCATCCGCCAGCACCCGCGCCACCTCTCTGAGCATAGTGGTCTTGCCCATCCCTGGGCGTCCCAGGAGGAGTATGCTCTTCCCGCTCCGCACAAGGTCCTCTATGACGCGTATGGTGCCGAATACGGCCCGGCCCACCCGGCAGGTCAGGCCCACTATCTTGCCGCCGCGGTTGCGTATGGCGGATATGCGATGCAGAGTGCGCTCTATGCCGGCCCGGTTGTCATCGCCAAAGACTCCTATCCTCTCCACTACGTGCAGGATGTCCTCCTCCGTGACCTCCTGTGACGCCAGCCCGGTTTCCAGGCCGGGGAACCTGGCCTCAGGTGGGCGTCCCAAGTCCAAGACCACCTCCAGCAGGCTCTCCAGGTTTTCCATGTCCCTCAGGGGCGCCTGGATGTGGCGCGGCAGCGCCCCAACCAGGGACTCGAGGTCATCGACGATGTAATCTCCCATCTGCTCCCTTGTCGGTTTCACCTGTGACGGGCCCTATGCCCTGGCGGGAGCCAGAGCCGAGTCCTTCACACGCACGGCCATGGGCTTCACCATCAGTTGGTATTCGCGGACGGGAGTGAACCCCCTTCTCTCCAGCGCTAGTCCCTGGGTGGGTTGATAATAAGGCGCCAGCGAGAGGAAAGGCGACATGGCCTTTCCCTGCAGAAGCCCCCAAGAGACCAGGTCGTCCCATACACCGGCCTCCTCGCCGGGATGGGCCATGACCTCCAGGGTGTTGACGGCGTGCTGCTTGTCGGAGCCGACCCTCGCCCAGCCGCGAAGGCTTCCCCCAGTCTCGTATACGCCCTGGTATGTCCTCTTCCCGAAAGGCTCCAGGGCGTGACTCCACTCATCAAATGTCAGGGCGTATACGAGCCTCACCCTGGCAGGGACACACTGGTTGTAGAGGCGGAAGACCGAAAACTCGTCGGGGCGTCTCAGGGGACGAATGAGTTCGCAGGCATCGGGAAGGGGAGACGTTAGGGACTCCAGTCGATACAGGGTCTCCTGGGTGCAGTGTATGAAACCGGCCTCCTTGGCCAGTCCCACCACGGGGCTTAAGGCCGGCAGTCTGAGGAACACCCTCTGGCCTCCGTGCTCGCCGGCCACCGCGCACAACCTCTCCAGAAGCGCCACACCCTCCCTTTCCACCTCCGGCGACAGGCAGAAGCGGTCCACCTCCCAGGCGATTGGGCCAGAACGTGGCCTCACAGAAGCCAGGCCCTGCAACTGCATCCCATCGGTAGAGATGCTGTACCACTCGCTATCTCCATGCAGCGCCAGCCCTTTGGCGAGAGAGGCGAAGCTGAGGGCGCTGGGCGAGGTCACACCCACCTTGTCCCAGGTCTGGGCACAGTCCGCGCCGATACGACTATTGCCCAGAAGGGCCATCAGCAGGTCGGTGGAGCGGAGAGTGTGTATCATCGTATCAGTCACCCGCGGCCAGGCTCAGGAAGTATGCGTGAAACCGGGTGTCGGTGGTGAGCTCAGGATGGAAGGCCGTCACCATGACGCGTCCCTCCTGCGCGGCTACAACCTGCCGGCCGTTCAGGAGGGCCAGCGGCCTCACCTCCGGCCCAATCTCCTCTATAGAGGGGGCGCGTATGAACACGGCCTGAAAGGGGCCGTCTCCCAGGGCAGGCACTGGGATGTCCGCCTCAAAGCTGTCCACCTGCCTCCCGTACGCGTTGCGCTGCACCCGGATGTCCATCAGGCCCAGGGGCTGGGGTCTATCTTCAATGAGGCTCCTGGCCAAGACTATCATGCCGGCGCACGTACCCCAAGTGGGCATTCCGTCTTCTACGCGCCCCTTGATCTCCTTGGCCAGCCCAAAAACCTCGATAAGGCGCGCAATGGTGGTGCTCTCCCCTCCGGGAATGATAAGAGCGTCGATATTGGCCATATCGTGGGGTAGGCGGACCTGGGCCGGTTCCGCGCCTACGGTCTCAAGGGATCTTGCGTGCTCTGCAAAATCCCCCTGAAGGGCCAGTACCCCAACCTTCTTTGCCACTTTACCAGCCTCTTACAGCCATGACCTCCTCCGGCTTCATGGTCCTGACGTCCATGCCCGGCATGGCCTCTCCCAGGTCCTCCGACGCCTTGGCTATGACGTCAGGGTCGTTGTAGTGAGTGGTGGCGGCCACTATGGCCTTGGCCCGCACCTCCGGGTTGCTGGACTTGTAGATGCCGGAGCCGACGAAGACGCCCTCGGCTCCAAGCTGCATCATCAGGGCGGCGTCGGCAGGTGTGGCGATGCCCCCCGCCGCAAAGTTGACCACGGGAAGACGGCCCATGTCGTGGACCTCCCTCACAAGCTCAAAGGGAGCGCCCAGCGCCTTGGCCTCTGCCATAAGCCCGTCCTGGGACATAGCCCGTATCTTGCTGACCTCCCCCATGACAGACCTCATGTGGCGAACCGCCTCCACGATGTTCCCGGTGCCCGCCTCTCCCTTGGTGCGTATCATGGCAGCCCCCTCGCCAATGCGCCTGAGAGCCTCGCCCAAGTCGCGGCAGCCGCAGACAAAGGGCGCCCTGAACTCGTGCTTCCAGATGTGGTTGCTTTCGTCGGCGGGAGTCAGGACCTCCGATTCGTCGATGTAGTCCGCGCCCAGGGACTCCAGCACCTGGGCTTCTACAAAGTGTCCGATACGGCACTTGGCCATTACCGGGATGGTGACTGCCTGCATGATAGCCGTAATGCGGGACGGGTCGGCCATGCGAGCCACTCCCCCGTCAGCCCTGATGTCGGCCGGCACTCGCTCCAAGGCCATGACGGCGCAGGCTCCCGCGTCTTCTGCTATCTTGGCCTGGTCCGCAGAGACCACGTCCATAATTACACCGCCCTTGAGCATCTGGGCCAGCCCAGCTTTAACGCGCCACGTTCCCTGATCCATAAACCACTCCTTCTTGCTTACGGGAAGCTTCCCCCTGTTGAGTCCATTATACACCAGCGCAAAATTTCTTACCAACTGGAGAGCCGCGCTCAATTTTATGTTTATGCAGCGAAGCAAACCGAGCCGCGGCCCCCACAGGCCGTTCGCTACTCTGACGCAGTTGGCGCCTCGATGACATGCAGCAACTCGGTTGCAACGTACAGCCGCGGCCATTCGTCCGCGATCTCATCTAAAATGCCTGCCTGTACCAGCCTCTCCAGAATGCGCCGCGCCCCCGCCTGACGAGCTGTTGCGTATGCAAGGAAGCCATGTGCTTGTCCTGCGCTCCAATGTATTGTCCGACATTCCAACTGGAAACTCCAGTATCTATCTCCAACACAAAAGATACTAAACCCCAGATTAGTATCTTTTGTCTGAATAATGTCAACCGGAGTATCAAACCTTGCGGGGAGCGTCAGCTAGAATGCTATGTTCTACTGGGAGCGAAAGCGCATCTCCCCGCGCTTGTTACCAAGCCCTCGTCAAGGTAGAATACGGCGGGCGTTAAACCTGCCTGGGTAGCAGCCGGCAACCGCGCTGCTCCTGCGGCGGCGTCTGACTGCAAACTTTGGAGCGTGAGCAGGACTTTGTGGCTATAACAAGCAAAAAGAGCGGCGTATTCTACGGGTGGTGGCTCCTCGGAGCCGGGACAGTGGTGATGGCAATGCAGGGGGGCCTCTACGCCTACGGGTTCCCGGCCTTCTTCGTGCCACTGGCCGCATCTCTGGGCTCCAGCCGTGGCGCGCTGTCCCTGGCCTTCTCCTTCACACGGTTGGAGAGTAGCCTCCTGGGACCCCTGGAGGGCTACATGATAGACCGCTTCGGCCCACGGGGAATCATGTACATAGGCTTCGCGCTGCTGGGCCTGAGTTTCATCCTGTTCAGCATGGTCAACTCGCTTCTGCATTTCTACCTGGTGTTCCCGATCATCGCGCTGGGAGCAAGCCTGTCCGGCTTCCTGCCGGTTATCACTGCGGTCAACAACTGGTTCTCCCGCCGGAGGGGTCTGGCCACAGGCATCTGCTCCGCGGGGGTGAACGTCGGAGGGGTGCTGGTCGCAATAGTGGCGCTGTCCATCTCTCTCTACGGCTGGCGCACAACGGCAGTTGTAATCGGCATAGTTATCTGGCTCCTCGGCTTCCCCCTGGCGGCGACGATGAGGCACAAACCACAGCCCTACGGCTACCTGACCGACGGCGACGACCCGGATGAGCAAGGGGATTCCTCCGCCGACGGAAGGCCGTCCGGCGCCGACGAGACCCCCGACTTCACCCCCATGCAGGCGCTCAAGACGCCGGCCTTCTGGGTCATAGCCTCAGCCCACGGCTTCTCGCTGTTCATAGTCGGGTCCGTGTCCATACACCAGATACCGCTGCTTGTGGACGCCGGCATATCCTTTCAGACGGCGTCCACAATACTGGCGTTTATGACCCTTGTGGCGATGGTGGGTCGGGTTGCCGGGGGCTGGCTGGGCGATAAGCTGGGAAGAAAGATGATCCTGATTGCCTGCTTCTTCCTGATGTCCGCGGGGGTTGTGGTGCTGGCCACCGCCCAAACGGTGCCACAGGCAATGGTGTACGCGGTCCTGTACGGCCTGGGCTACGGAGCAAGGGCGCCCATTCTCATTGCTCTGCGGGGCGAGTTCTTTGGGGCTAGGAACTTCGCCACCATAATGGGACTGTCGCAGCCGGTGATGGTCATAGGCTCCTTCTTCGGCCCCATAGCCGCCGGGTTTGCCTACGACGCTCAGGGCAGCTACCGGATGGTGTTCTTCATCATAGCCGTAATCAACCTCATAGGCGCGGTCCTGGTGCTCTTCATCAAGAAGCCGGACCTTCCACAAAACCGGGAGGCCGCGGACCCGACTGCGGGGTAACCTGCTTCATTCGGCGTCTTTCCTAAACAAGCAGAGGGGAGACCCCCTTATCGAGGCTCTCCCCTCCAGGCCTGAAGCTTCTGTCCTCAGGCGTTACGGCTTCGGCTTGTCCTTAGGCTCGGGTGCAGTGCATCCGCATGAATCGCACATTGGCGTATCCTCCTTCCGTATCGCGCAATGGTTACTGCGCTACTATACCAGTATGATACAAAACGGGAGCGAGCGCAAGCTAATCGACCACAGACGGCTGGACCCTGAGCCGGCTGCCCCTGCTCCATATGGCTATGAACACCAGCGTCATCAGGGCCATGACCACCGCCGACAGCCTGAACACATTGTCAACGCCCCACTGAGTCTCAACAACGCTGCTCCCCAATGAGCCTGCCAGAAGACCAAAGACCAGTATGGAGTTGGTGACCCCGATAAGAGTCCCGTAGCCGTAGACTCTGCCCAGGTCGGTGGTGATGGCCAGGGAGGCCGGCATCGCGGCGCTCTCCGCGAGACCAAGCAACAGAAAGACGACCAGCAGCGCTATCACGGTGGGGGACAGGGGAATGGCAGTGGTTGCCGCCGCCAGAAGAACGCCGCTGATCGCAACCATATGTTGCCTGGGCACGCGGTCGGCCAGCCGTCCGAAAATAGGCTGGAAGATGCTGGACAGGACCGCGCGGGAGCCTACCACCAGCCCCACCATAGTCGCGCTCGCCAGGAGCACGTCGTTCATATAGATGGCGATGAAGGTCATGACCGCCCCTATGCCCAGGCCGAAGTTGAAGTTGAAGGCAAAAAGCGCCCACACCCGGAAATCGTGGAGCATATCCCCGACCGAAGCCATCTTCTCCTGAGTCGAGTCCCGGGACCCGCTCACCCTGGGCATCAGTGTACTCACCAGCAGCAGGGCAACAACGGCGGCGCCGGCCAGGGTGAGAAACGTGGCATCCACACCCACCGAGTCTTTGAGTATGCCGCCTATGAGCGGCCCAATGCCGAATCCCGACGTGAAGGACACCATGAACAACCCCATGTACCTGCCCTCGCGGCCTCGCGGCGCCAGCTCGCCAATGGTTGCAAGGGCGGAGGTGAACATGCAGGCCCCACCAACGCCCATGACCATTCGCAATGCAGCCACTGCCTGGAAGGTGTCGGCCAGAGCAAGCCCAATGCCGACAAACACGTAGATACCCAGACCTGTCATGATGAACGGGCGCCGCCCCCACCGGTCTCCCAGCCTTCCCATGATCGGAGTCAGCGGCGTCTGGGTAACGGCGAATCCTGAAAACGCAAGCCCAAGCCAGAGCCCGGACGCGCCCAGGTCCCTGGCGAAGACGGGCAGTATGGGCACCACCATGCCGAACCCGGCAGCAATCACAAACATGGCGAACCACAAGATTGCAAAAGCCCGCCATTGGCGGGTCGACATGGTGGCTGAGGGCGCTGTATAGCTCATACTATGCGGATATTAGCGCTTGGGCAACGGCTGCCGGACGGCGCTCTTCGTCAAGAGGCCCGCGCTTCCCGGATGCAAAGAGGCCGCAGCCTGAGCCGGTCAGGCCGTCCGTAAGCTTATACTCCAACCTCCACCTTGTCCCTGGCTTTCGCCTTGCTTCTGGTCTTGCCCTTGGCTTTTTCTTTGCCGTTGGGCTCGGCCCCGTTCTTCCGCTCCAGCACGCTGCGCAGGTAGTAACCCGTGTGGGACCCTTCCGTCACTGCGACATCCTCAGGGGCGCCGGTGGCGACGACGCTTCCACCCTTGTCTCCAGCGCCAGGCCCCAGGTCCACGATCCAGTCGGCGTTCTTTATCAGGTCCAGGTGGTGCTCGATGAGGACGACCGTGTTGCCGGCGTCCACCAGCCGGTGCAGCACGCCCAGAAGAGCGGCGCAGTCCTGGAACGACAGGCCGGTGGTCGGCTCGTCGAGGATGTAGAGGGTCTTGCCGGTGGCGCGGCGGGACAGCTCCGTAGCCAGCTTCACTCGCTGTGCTTCGCCGCCGCTGAGGGTTGTGGCGGGCTGCCCCAGGCGGATGTATCCCAACCCCACGTCACGCAGGGTCTCCAGCTTGGTGCGCAGCCTGGGGAAGTTCCAGAAGAACTCCAACGCCTCTGAGACCGTCATGTCCAGCACTTCTGAGATGTTCTTGTCTTTGAGGGTTATCTCCAGGGCCTCCCGGTTGTAACGCTTACCCTGGCACACCTCGCAGGGCATTGTGACGTTGGGGAGGAACTGCATCTCTATCTGTATGTAGCCTCCGCCGGCGCAAGCCTCACACCGGCCTCCCTTGACGTTGAAGGAGAAGCGGCCGGGGGCGTAGCCCCTCACCCTGGCCTCCGGCACAGTGGCGAAAAGCTCACGGATGGGCGTGAAGGCGCCGGTGTAGGTGGCGGGGTTGCTGCGTGGAGTGCGTCCGATGGGCGACTGGTCTATGTTCACTACCTTGTCTATATTCTCTATGCCGTGGACGGCGTCGCAGTCGCCCGGCTTGTCCCGCGCGCCGTAGAGCATCTGGGCCAGCTTCTTGTACAGCACCTCGTAGATGAGGCTGCTCTTGCCGGAGCCGGAAACTCCGGTTATACACACCATCATCCCCGTTGGAATGGTCACGTCAATGCCCTTCAGGTTGTTCTCCCTGGCTCCCCGGACCACCAGCTCGCCGCCGTTCCCGGCGCGGCGCTCCCGGGGCAGAGGTATCTTGCGACGACCGCTGAGGTACTGGCCCGTTATGGAGTCGGGGTGCTCCGACACCTCTTGCACTGTGCCGGTCGCCACAACGTGGCCGCCGTGCTCGCCCGCGCCCGGGCCAAGGTCGATGATGTGGTCGGCGGAGCGCATTATGGCCTCGTCGTGCTCCACGATGATGACGGTGTTGCCCAGGTCGCGCAGCCGCTTGAGGGTGTCGATGAGCAGGTGGTCGTCCACCGGGTGAAGGCCGACGCTAGGCTCGTCGCAGACGTAGAGGACGCCCATTAGTCCCGACCCTATTTGGGTTGCCAGCCGGATGCGCTGGGCCTCGCCGCCGCTGAGGGTGGAGGCCGTGCGATCCAGGGTGAGGTAGTCCAGGCCAACGTCCTTCAGGAACTTCAGGCGGGACTGGATCTCCTTCAGGATCTGCCGGGCAATGGTCTGCTCTCGCTGGGTCAGCGGCGACTCCGCGCCGTTGCCGTCCAGCCAGTCCACCCACTCCATGGACTGGCCGATGTTTGTGGAGGTCATCTCTATGATGTTCTTGCCTCCCACGGTCACCGCCAGGGACTGGGGCTTGAGGCGCCGGCCCTCGCAGGCGGGGCATGGCCGGGAGGCCATGTACCGCTCTATCTCCTGGCGTACGTAGTCAGACCCCGTCTCCCGGTAGCGCCGCTCCAGGTTGGGAATCACCCCCTCAAAGGTGGTGTCCCATGAGTAGAGACGGCCCCGGTGGGTGCGATGTCGCATCTCCACCACCTTGCCCTTGTTGCCGTACAGGATAAGGTCCAGGTGCTCCTGATCGAGACTCCTGACAGGGTCTTTCGTCGAGAACCCGTGCGCTTGGGCCAGTGACTCCAACAGGCTTGCGTACCAGGGGCTGGAGGAGCCCGACCTTGTCCAGGGCATGACGGCCCCGCTTGCAAGGGACATGTCCTTGTTGGGCATGACCAGGTCCGGGTCAAGCTCCAGCTTGAAGCCCAGGCCGGTGCAGGTGGGGCAGGCGCCGTGAGGGCTATTGAAGGAGAAGGTGCGAGGCTCTATCTCGCCCAGGCTCACGCCGCAGTGGACGCAGGCGAACCGCTCGGAGAAGACAAGCTCTTCGCCGTCCACCACCGATACCTGGACGACGCCGTTGCCCAGGTTTATGGCCTGCTCCACGGAGTCGGCAAAGCGGTTGGCGTCCGCGCCGTCGTCCACCACCAGCCGGTCAACGACCACCTCAATGGTGTGCCACTTCTGCCTGTCCAAGACTATGTCCTCCGAGAGGTCTCGTATCTCGCCGTTTACCCGCGCCCTAACGTACCCGGTCTTGCGAGCCTCCTCCATTATGTCCTTGTGCTCACCCTTGCGGTGTATCACCAGGGGAGCCATGACCATAATGCGGCTGTCCTTGGGCAGGCCCATTATGGCGTCCACAATCTGCTGCACGGTCTGCCGCTGCACCGGCCTGCCGCACTGGTGGCAGTGGGGACGGCCCGCGCGGGCGTAGAGGAGCCGGAGGTAGTCGTATATCTCCGTGACGGTGCCAACGGTGGAGCGCGGGTTGTGGGATACGCCCTTCTGGTCGATGGATATGGCAGGGGAGAGGCCCTCGATGTACTCCACGTCCGGCTTCTCCATGCGCCCCAGGAACTGGCGGGCGTAGGCGGAGAGGGACTCCACGTAGCGGCGCTGCCCCTCGGCGTAGATGGTATCGAAGGCCAGGGAGCTCTTGCCGGAGCCGGACACCCCGGTGATGACCACTAGCCGGTTCCGGGGTATGGCAATGTCGATGTTCTTGAGGTTGTGCTCCCTGGCACCCTTGACTACGATGCTGTCTTGAGACATAAGCGCCTTTTGCCGTTCAAGATTTGGCCGGTTTGCCTGAGGGATATTGTACCATTGCAGGGGGTAGTTGTGGAACGCGTCGAAATCCTCTCTGAGGATACGTATAGCCATTGAGGCGACGCCACGGCCCGCGCCATGAATTCGTCTCAGCCTACTCTCGACTTCTCTCGGAGAGGCGTCTCGCCAGATTGAGGTTGCATCCCCACGTGACATCAGTAGGCTGGTGGTAGAATAGCCTTATCCGCCGCGCGAAGCGCGGGTTGGAGTGAAGGCAATGACAGGCGAGACGTCCAGGAAGTCAACTAAAGTGGCAGAGAAGCCGGTCGCCGAGAAGGCCGGCGGGGAGCCGGCGCTTCTCAGTGGCGGCAACCCTCAGATCGCCAAGGCCGACGGCGACGCCCCAGTGCAGGCCTATATCGCGGCCATGCCAGGCTGGAAAAGCAACGTTGGTCGCCGCCTCGACGCGCTCATCGAGCGCAACGCGCCTGACGTGCGCAAGGCCGTGAGGTGGAACTCGCCCTGGTATGGCATTGAGGGCCAGGGTTGGTTTCTGAGTTACCACGTTTTCACCCGCTACGTGAAGGTGACGTTTCTCCAAGGCGAGTCGCTGCGTCCCGCGCCGTCCGGCGCAGGCAAAGACAAGGACTCGCGCTGGATCGACATCTACGAGGGGGCACTCGACGAGGCGCAGATGGCGGAGTGGGTCCGGCAGGCGGCCGCCCTGCCGG
Organism: Dehalococcoidia bacterium; assembly: GCA_965263185.1. GTDB lineage: Bacteria > Chloroflexota > Dehalococcoidia > Lucifugimonadales > UBA2985 > JAPPHY01. The sequence continues at coordinate 1,608,478 of OZ253588.1, forward strand.
GCTGGCGCGGGTTCTGACATCCTGCCTCTACCCCGTCCTGCCGGGAAAATAGGCTACAGCCGCGCCTTCGCCTCTCCGGGGTGAGACGTAAGCCGCACCTCGTAGCCGCCGATCTCAGGATGCCCCACTATGAAGTCGGCGCGCGGCCCTGAGTGGGCCTCTCTAAACGATTCGCTGCGAGTCCACAGGTCGTGGGCCTCTCTCGACTCCCAGTGGGTCACCACCAGGTATTCGTCGTGGTCGGCTTCGGCCTCCTTCTTCCAGAGCTCAAACCCCAGAAAGCCGTCATGCTGCTCCACGCCGCCGCGCCGTCCGAAACGCTCCTCCAACTCGTGTCCATGCCCCTTTATAGCCGTGAGCCTGTTCGTAGCCACAAACATGATTCGCTCCTCTCTGCTCTTCGCTAAAGGTTGCCGCCGTCAGACGGCCCATGCTTCGCCGCAGCGCCGGACGTCCTGTATGGATAGCATACCGGCCTGCCGGTGTGCGGGTTCTGGACGATATAGGCCTCTACGTTGAACACGTCCCGCAGCACTTCAGGGCGGATTATCTCCTGTGCAGGCCCGTCATAGGCGATGCGCCCGTTGCTGACGGCTATCAGCCTGTCACAGTACCTGGCGGCAAGGTTGATGTCGTGCAGGACCATCAGCACAGTGATCCCGCGTTGCTTGTTGAGTTGGGCAATGAGGTCCATAACCTCCAGCTGGTGGTATATGTCCAGGAAGGTCACCGGCTCGTCCAGCAGCATCAGCTGTGGCTCTTGGGCAAGGGCCATTGCCAGCCATGCGCGCTGGCGCTCGCCCCCTGAAAGGGTGGAGACCTGCCTGTGGGCCAGCGACTCCAGTTGGCACTCGCTTATAGCTTTGTCTATAGCCTCATGGTCGGCCGTCCCCATACGCTTCAGCCAGGGAACGTGGGGATACCTTCCGTAGCCCACAAGCTCGCGCACCGTCAGCTCCGCCGACGAGCTGGGGGCTTGCGGAAGCGTTGCCATGCGCCGGGACACCTCGCCGGTCGACAGATCGCGGATGGCCTTCCCGTCGAGCAGAACGGCGCCGCCGCGGGGTTTCAGCAAGCGGCCCAAGACCTTCAGCAGTGTCGACTTCCCGGAGCCGTTGGGGCCGATGACCGCCGCCATCTCCCCGTTCCCAACCGCGAAGTCGACGCCGGTAAGCACGTCTGACTTATCATAGCCCGCAACTAGGTTTTCCGCCCACACCTCAATTCCAGGGATATTCATAAGGCACGGCTTCCTATGAACCTGGTGCGGTAAAGGAGGAACACGAAGAACGGCCCGCCCAGTAGAGAGGTGATGATGCCCACGGGTATCTCGGTTGGGGCCATAAGCGTTCTGGCCCCCAGGTCCGCCCAGATCACCAGGGCCGCTCCTCCGGCGGCCGAGGCCGGCAGCAGGTAGCTATGGTTGTACCCCCCCAGAAGGCGCATGATGTGAGGGACCATCAGCCCAACGAACCCCACCAGCCCCGCCACGCTAACCGCGGAAGCCGCCAGCAGCGCTGCAAAGGCCATTGCCAGGAACCTGGCCCGCTCGATGCGGACTCCCAGGCCAATGGCGGCCTGGTCCCCCAACTGAAGCACGTTTAGCTGCCTCCCCAGCAGAAAGGCTGCAAGCAGGCCAACGATGCTGTAAGGCAGTATGAGCTCCAGGTGGCTCCAGCTTCGCGCAACCAGGTTCCCTGCCAGCCAGAGGACGGCCGGCTGCACCCTGTCGCTGAAAGTCACCAGCAGGGAAGTGGTGAAAGCTCCAAGCATGGAGGTGATGGCCACCCCCGCCAGTACCATCCGCACAGGGGACGTGCCCAGACCGGGCTGCCATGAGAGGATGTATACGACTACGGACGAAGACATTGCCCCACCAAAGGCCGCCAGGGGCAGGAATGTGGGCAACCCTGAGAACAGTACCAGGACCGCGGTGGCTGCCAGGCCCGCCCCGGCGGTGACTCCTACTATCGACGGGGCCGCTAGGGGGTTGCGCATAATGCCCTGGAGCAGTACCCCGGACACCGCAAGGTTCATCCCCACAAGGCCCGCCACCATAACCCGCGGGACTCTGAGGTTCCAAACTATCTGGTGAGCCACCCGGTCCGAGGAGTCGAAAAGCCCGCTCCTAATCTCGCCCGGACTCAGGGACACCGCGCCAAAGGCCACCGATGCCGCAAACCCAGCCATCGCCAGGCCCAGGGCGGCAGCGATAATCACCGCCTGCCTCAGCCCTCGCGCCGAAACTCGCGGCAACCTCGCGGAAGCTCCTTGAGCGCCTTCCACAGCGCTTTCTACATCCATCTTCTACTCTTGGGGATACATGAGGGGGCGCAGCTGCTCCAGCCCCAGGACGACGCGGGGGCCAGGGTACCTGACGAAGAGCCACTCCGACAACTCATGCACCCTGCCTTCCTCCACCGCCTTCAGGCCGCCCCAGGCAGGATCGTTAAACAGCGAGGCGAAATGCTGCTCCCGCGCCTCCGACGGGTTGCCGTGCCGCACAACCAGGATTACGTCCGGGTTTCTCTCCACAATCTTCTCCATGCTGAACGATGTGTACTGGTTGGTGGGGCCGGAGCGACTGTCCACAAAAGGAGGGTCACCCTCGTTAACCAGCGTTCCCCCCATCAGGTTGATCATGTCGCCCATGTATGAGCCGGACGTCAACGACAGGAAGACGTCGTTGGTGCCGAAGAGGGCAAGCGCCTTTGGGCCTTCCTCCGGCAGCCCCTCCCGAAGGGTATCGATCCTTCCGGTCAGGTCCTGGGCGGCTATCTCCGCCTTCTGCTCGCAGCCCAACATGCCGCCGTAGGCGCGTATCTTGTCCGTGATCCCGTTGACGCTGGTCACGTCGTGGACCAGGACCGGGATGCCCAGGGCTTCCTCAATGGCCGGTATGAATCGGACGTAGATGGGAGATGCTATCAAGAGGTCAGGCCGGGCAGCTGCAAGCTGCTCCAGGTTGGGCCCCGCCGAGTGGGATACGCCAAAGGAAGGGATGTCGTGAGCCTCCAGTGGGTAGATGAACTCCGGAGAGATGTCCGGCCTCGCTACGGGCCTGTAGCCGCAAGCCATGGTCAACTCCACCATGAAAGCGTTTGTCACGGCCAGCCGCTTGGGGCGATAGGGGATTTCCACCTCTCTGCCCATGTCGTCCCTGACTATGACCGTGGACGGCTCAGGGGTGGCCGTTGGACTTGGCGGGAACGTGGCGGTTGGGGATGCGGTCGCTGTGGGCGTGGGCTCTGGCTCGCAGGAGACTAGGGCCAGGGTTGCAATGGCAGCGAGCGCAACCGCAAAGTACCGGACGAGACGCATGTCGTTTCCTCTCTAGGGCGCCTTCTTATGGCCGTAAGCTAATGGGCGCGGCGAGTCGTTCGAGCAAGCAGATGGGCAGGCTATAGCTTCCGACGCCAGCAATATATCAGTGTACCATACATTAAACTATTAGATGACCACCGCGGTTTTATCGGTATTCTCTACAGGCGCTGGCAATGCCAACGTCGGTTGGAGCGCGAAGCCCATCCCGCTCATAGCCTGCCACGTACTTGATACGGGATTGAACGGAAAGAGGGGACCGTCCCCGCGCCTTTTGCCCGTTCGTGGTGAGCTTGTCGAACCACATGAGCGGGAAGACTGCGGATGCGCGGCTCCCGCTCACGCCCTTCGACAATCTCAGGGTGAGCGGTGTCGTGCGCCATTACCAACACGTGTTGAGAATACCAGGCCCCGCGGCCCGCCTTTGCCGGCTGCCAACGCCTCCCCAGTTCGTATACAATTGGAACCGCGTAGAGACAATCGAGTGGGGGTGTACGAATGGCCACAGCGCTTCTATCCAAGTCCAGGTTCCAATATGGCCTCCAGTGCCTGAAACGGCTTTACCTGGAAGCCTACCACCGGGAGCTCGCCGACCCGGTTGGCGCGGGACTGCAGGCGATATTTGACTCCGGCACGGCCGTCGGCGAGCTGGCGCGGCGTCGATTCCCCAACGGCAGGCTCGTCGATGAGACGTACCTGGAGCACGCGCGAGCGGTCGAGACAACCAAGGCCCTTCTTGCCGACGACTCCATCCCGGCCCTGTACGAGGCCGCCTTCACCTTCCGGGGCATACGCACGCGAATCGACGTGCTCAGGCGGAACGGCCGGCAGGGATTTGACCTTGTGGAGGTCAAGTCCACCACGTCGGTCAAGCCGGAGCACGTCACAGACGTGGCTATCCAGCTGTACGCCGCGGAGGGCTGCGGCGTTAGTATCGACAGGGCGTACCTGATGCACGTCAACAACGCTTACGTGTACCGGGGCGGCGACCACGACCTGGAGCGGCTGTTCACGCTGGCGGACGTCTCCGACCGCGCCAGGGCGTTTGTGGCGGAGAGCGTGCCCAACGACCTGGACCGGATGTGGGAGGCGCTGCAACTTGACCACGCGCCGGACATCGCGGTCGGGCGGCATTGCGCAAGCCCCTACCGGTGCTCCTTCTACGGCCATTGCCATCAGGGCGAGGCCGGGATCGACAAGCTGTTGTCCATAAGCCCAAGTCTTGCATCTCGCCTGGGGGAGATAGCCTTCCCGGCCGCCTTCCTGGACTTCGAGACCGTCGGCCCGGCCATTCCGGTATACGTCGGGACAAGGCCGTACCAGAGAGTCCCGTTCCAGTGGTCGATGCACGTCCTGAACGCGGACGGGCGGCTGAGCCATGCTTCGTTTCTGAACGGCGATGCGGAGGACCCCAGGGAGCGTTTCATAACCGGCCTGCTGGAAGCGGTCCCCAGCGAGGGCTCAATCGTCGCCTACTCGCCGTATGAGAAGACGATGATGCGGGAGCTGGCGGAGGCGTTCCCGCATCACAAGGACGGCCTGCTTGCCCTGTGCGACCGGGTGGTCGACCTGCTGAAGCTGCTCCGGGGCGGCTACTACCATCCGGGGTTCAACGGCAGCTACTCCCTCAAGTCCGTGCTGCCGGCCCTTGTCCCCGACATGGGCTACGCCGACCTGGAGGTCTCGGACGGTATGGCCGCGTCGATGGCTTATCCCCGCATGACCGCCGCTGACGCGCCCGCCTCCGAGAAGGCGTCGATCCGGCAAGCGCTGCTGGCCTACTGCGAGCGTGACACGGAGGCGATGGTCCGCATCTACGACGCGCTGCTGTCGGAGGCTGGTGGCCGTGGCGTAAACAAGGGCTGAAAGGAGACGCAACAATGGGTATTCTGGGCATAAAAAACAGGACGGAGAATTGGAAGACCGTTCAGCATTTCTACGGCTTAAGCGACAACGCCAAGACTAGATTTGTGCAGCGACTAGGCGAGTCTGAAGCTTCGGCGCGTCCCGGGCTGTGATCTTCCAGTGTACAACGGGGTTAGGCATAATGTCTCTCCTTTCTGCCTCCGCTCATTGACTAATGAGCTATGAGTCAAATATCCTACAGACATGACTAAGAGACTGCAAGTCCTCCTGGACGAAGGAGAGTACCTGGGAATCCGGGAAGCCGCCCGCAGACAGCGTATGACCGTTGCGGAATGGGTTCGTCAGGCGCTGCGCAAGGCAAAGGACGACCAGCCCGGGACCGCCGAGGCCAAGCTGCGCGCCATTGCCGATCCGTCACGGCACAGCTTCCCCACGGCCGATATAGAGACCATGCTCGGTGAGATTGAGGCAGGGCAGCAACGCTCTGGGTTGAGCCGCAAGAGGAGCGTTGAATAGCAATAATAAACGCCTCCACAAGGGAGGCGTCAGGCCAGCGATGCGATCGCCGGGGTGGTAACGTCAACTTAGCGGATATGCTAATATCTGTCAATGCCCCATCAGACTGAGCCGAGCGCCAACAACGCCATGGGCGGCCTGCTCCAGGCCATGCTGCCCCGTAGCAGCGTCCGCTCCGAGAACACCCAGGCTATATCCGGCCATCCTGGGCTGCGCCCCGACATCCTGATCACCGCGCACGGCCGCGCGCCCGTTGTCATAGAAGCGGAGTGGATGCCTGCCCGGACCGTCGAGGCCGAGGCCAGGTCTCGCCTTGGGCTGGAGGTGGCCGCCAACGGCCGCCCAATCGAAGCAGTGATAGCCCTGCGCTACCCGGACGAGGTCGCCAATGCCCACGACCTCCACGCCGCGCTGTCGTCGGCCCGCATCTCCTACTGCGTCTTCACCGAGGAAGCCCAGGACGTGCGCCGCTTCCCGGAGTCCGGCTGGCTGGACGGCGACCTTGAGGACCTGGCGGACATGGTCCGTCTGGTGTCCGTCCCACAGCGCGCCGTCGACCGGGCGACCACCACGCTCCAGGAGGGCATCGACGGCGCCGCTAGGCTCCTGGACGAGCTGAACGAGACACGCTCCGGCATCACAATGGCAATCGCCCGCCTGCTGGGTATGACCAACGTGCCACAGACCCGCCGCATGGCCTGCGCCATCATCGCCAACGCCCTGGTCTTCCATGAGCGCATTGCCGGTATGCACACGGAGGTCAAGCCCCTGGTCGTGGTGTCCGGCGACGGCGTGGACAATCCCCAGGGTGAGACGCTGGCGGCCTGGGACGACATACTCAGGATCAACTACTGGGCCATCTTCGCCATTGCCAAGGACGTCCTGGAGCAGTTGCCCGCGGGCGACGCAGCCACGCTTCTGAGGCGATTGCGGGACACGGCCCAGTCAGTCCATGCGACGGGCGTGGACAACGCCCACGACCTGACCGGCCGCATCTTCCAGCGACTCATCGCCGACCGCAAGTACCTTGCCACTTTCTACACCCTGCCGGCGTCGGCGGCGCTGCTGGCCCGGCTGGCCGTCGCCAAAATGGAGGGCGTCGACTGGTCGGACGCCAAGGCCATCGGCAGGCTGCGAATCGGCGACTTCGCCTGCGGCACCGGCGCGCTGCTCTCGGCGGTGTACGACCAGGTTGCCGCCCGCCACGAGCGGACCGGGGGCGATGGGGCCGCCCTCCACAAAGTGATGATGGAGGAGGTTCTCTATGGCTGCGACGTAATGCCCTCCGCCGTCCACATCACCGGCTCAACTCTCTCAGGGATGGAGCCAAACGCCCTCTTCGGCAACTCCCACCTGTACACCATGCCCTACGGTCGGATGCAAGACAACAGCGTGATGATAGGCTCCCTGGAGCTTCTCCAGTCCTCCAACGTGCTGACCCTGTTCAACACCAGCGACCCCGCCATGCGCACCGGCAGCGCGGGCGAGGAGACGGCCACCCAGGTACGCGCCGAGATACCCGACGAGGGCTACGACCTGGTGATAATGAATCCGCCCTTTACCAGGGCCACGAACCACGAAGGGTCCCACGCCGACATCACCAACCCTGCCTTTGCCGCCTTTGACGCTACCCGCGCCGACCAGACGGCTATGGGAGACCGCACCAACCGGCTGGGAAACGACACCTGTTACCACGGCAACGCGGGGGTTGCCTCCGCTTTTGCGGCGCTGGCCCACAAGAAGCTCAAGCCCGGCGGCGTCCTGGCCTTGGTGCTTCCCCTGTCCGTGGCTAATGGCCTGTCCTGGCAGGGCTTCCGGAAAATGATTGACAGTGGTTATACGGACGTGACTGTTTTGAGCATCTCGGCGAACGGCCGCGATATGTCCTTCTCCTCGGACACGGGCATGGCGGAGTGCCTGGTGATTGCCCGCAGGCTCAAGCAGGATGAATCGCCAAACGACCGGGCGCGCTTCACGTCCCTCAACCACAGGCCACAGGGTTTCGCCCACGCAAGCTCCCTGGCGGGCAGACTGTTGAACGGCAGCCCGGTCAGAAGCATTGAGGACGGGCCGTATGGTGGCACCCCCCTGATAATAGGGGAGGAGTTGGCAGGTGGAACGACAACCGCGCCTGTGAGTCCGGGCGGGGGGAATTGGGGCGCGGTGCGCCTGACTGACTACTCCTTGGCCCAGACCGCCTACGCTTTGTCCCAGTCAGAGTTGTGGCTTCCCGGCAGCGCGAGCGCGGTTGAGCTGAAAATGGCTTCTCTGGGTGATGTGGGCAGGCTCGGGCTGGTTGACCGCGACATTAACGGCCCGGCCCCACGAGGGCCCTTTAATAAGACAGCCCCTAGCCCTACGGCCACCTACCCAGCTCTGTGGAACCACTATGCCAGGCAGGAAAAGCACGTAGTCTGCTTACCGGACTCCCAGCTGATTGTCAGGCTCGGAATGGAGGACAAGGCCGCTGAAGCTTGGGCTACTGCTAGCCGCGCCCACTTGAACCGAGACTTTACCTTTGGCTCCCAGGCTCTAGCGGTTGCATTCACAGATACGGAGTCCATCGGCGGGAGAGTGTGGCCCAACGTCATCTTCTCCGACAAGAGATTTGACTACGCCTTCACGGTTTGGGGCAACTCCACTCTTGGCCTGCTGTCCTACTGGTGGCACTCCAGCCGTCAGCAATCCAGCAAGGCGGGTATGACTGTTCGCTCCGCGGTCTCTCTCTCAGTCTTGGACCTCCGCGCCCTCACGGATGAGCAGCTGGGCGCGGCTGAGGCCATCTTCAATGAGTTCCGAGACAAAGACCTGAAGCCCGCCTACCTCGCGGACGCAGACCCCACCCGCGCCCTCCTGGACCGGCGCGTCGTCTGCGACCTCCTCGGCTTTGACCACGCCACTTATGAGGCGGTGCGACGGCTGTCCGCCAAGTGGTGCGCAGAGCCATCGGTGCACGGCGGCAAAGCGCGTCCGCTGGGCGCGTCGCTGGTGGTGTGAGGGGGGTAGGGGTTTGCGCGAGCTTAATCCTATCGCCAAAAGCAGAATCAAACTCTTGCTCAGATCTGCTAGAGTGTAGTTAAATATGCCAGAATTGAGGCGCTGTTGTTGAAGTATAGAGCGGAGAAATAGGAGGACACATATGCTAGGACGCCGGATGAGATTCGCTGCTATATTCCTGGCGCTCATAGGCGGCGTCATTGCCGCGGCGGCGTGCGACACGGGTGAGCCGGAGCTGCCTGATACCACGTCAGCCTCGGTTCTCGCCTATCTGGAAGAGGTGGATTACCAGAACAACGAGGATTGGAATCTGTGGCCCGGCCTGGGCGAGAAATACACGGGGCAGCAGCCGCACGGTCTGCTCCTGACTACCTACCTCAATCCGCTTGCCTACGACGCGCTCACCGGCAAGAAGGGCAGTATGCCCAACGATGCCATAATAGTCAAAGAGAACTACACACCGGAAGGGGAGTTTGCCGCGAACACGGTGATGTACAAGAAGGCGGGATATAACCCGGAGCACAACGACTGGTTCTGGCTGAAGATCCTGGCAGATGGGACGGTGGAAGCAGAGGGCATGCCGCCAGGGTGCCAGGCCTGTCATGGCCTGCCGGAGCGGAAGGCCAACGACTACATCGTCACGGGGCCTCTGAAGTAGCGAGGGACTTTGCGCTGGAGGTGCGCCGCCAAGGGCCGCGCGCTCGGCGTAGTAGGGGCGGTTCGCGAACCGCCCCTACGGAAGCCAATGTCCCGTCACCGTCATTCCCGACCTCGAGCGGGAATCTATCCCTCCCCCTTTTCCGCTCATGTGGTTCGACAGGCTCACCACGAACGGGCAAGGGGTGTAGCGCTCACTCACGTATCAGGTGCGGGGCAGGCTAAGAGAGGGTGGAAATCGACCGCTCGTCCTGAGCCTGTCGAAGGGCGTGTGCGGGACGCGAGCGTCCCAACGTCGTCGTGCCCGCGCACGCGGGTGTATCCATCCCCCGCCCGCGCCCTTCTGGATTCCTGCTCGGGGGCAGGAATGACGGTGAACGGGACATCTGTCACCGGTCATACCCTGCCCCGTACTTGATACGGGAGCGAGCGGAAAGAGGGGCCCGCTCGTGGGGTTCCCTTGCTCCGCTCGTCCTGAGCCTGTCGAAGGGCATGAGCGGAAGGCGGGTTAAGAGCGGGTGGAAATCTCCCGCTCGCCTTTCGGCTCTGGAACAGGGTCTCCGAACTCCCTTGCCGTTGCAAGCCACAGAGCTACTGCTTCGTTGATGTGTTTCAGAGCCGCCTCCTGTGTGTCGCCGTGGGCGGCGCAACCCGGAAGCTCCGGCGCTTCGGCGATGTAGGCGCCGTCCTCAGCGCTCCAATAGATGACGATCTCGTACTTGTGCATCAGTCTACCTCGCAAATAGGAAAAGCCGTAGGTCATCGAAACGGATGTTGGCATCAGACCGGGCGCTTAATATCCTTTGTCGTAGCTCGTCGTTCTGGGTCATATGTGGGCGTTATTCAGCCTGGGCTACCAGATCGAGGTTGCGTGGGTGTTGTCTATTATGTAGAGGCGGTTCGCGAACCGCCCTACCTGTCGGCGGCATCTGGATTCTCAGCGTCTATTCCCCACTGCATCGGGTTGCCGATTATGTACTCTCTGACCCGGTCCATCTCATCGTCGTTTCGGATGACGCGCTCGTAGAAATTGCGCTGCCAGAGCAGTTGACCGGGTGTGCCTTGGACAAGATTAAGCTGCTTTGTGGCAACGGTCTTGAACGCAGCTACCAAGCGCCCCAATGGTTTGCGCACTGTAGGGGCGGTTCGCGAACCGCCCCTACCTGTATCAGCGATGGCGATGATGCCGTGCAGGTGGTTTGGCATTACCACGTATTCATCCAGCTTCACATTCGGGTAACGGGTTGCCAGCCATTCCCAGGCAACTGCAACCGATAGTCCCGTATCGTTGAGCAGCATTTCACCATCCACAATCTCACCGAAGAGAGGTATGCGACCTTGTGTAACAATGGTCACGAAATAAGCCCCAGGTTGGGCATAGTCATACCCCTTCAGGCGGATGGACCTACGACGGTGGAGGCCTGGGTTGTATTGGCGGTTCATGGAGTCACCTACCCCACGTTACATGTTCGTCCCTGTAGGGGCGGTTCGCGAACCGCCCCTACGGTTGCCGGAATGTTAGCGTCGCGTGGCTATACCCTTGCCTGGATCCACTGCCCCAGCCGGAGGCCGACGGCCACCGCGGACAGGCCAATGGCTACCTGCAAAACCACGTTGGCGGAGCCGGCAAGGTAGGCGCCGTCTCGGACCAGCCTTATTGTGTCCATGCCGAAAGCAGAGAAGGTAGTGAACCCGCCAAGAACGCCGACTATCGCGAACGCCTGCGCCTCGGAGCTTAACGGCTGCCGCGCCTCGAAGAACCCGACGACCAGGCCAATCAGCAAGCAACCGGCTGCGTTCACTGCCAGGGTCCCGTACGGGAAGCCGGCGCTGCCGATCGCGTTCTGCACCCAGGCCGCCGCCAGGTAGCGCATGGACGCGCCAAGAAAGCCGCCGATTCCAACCAACAGGAGGGTCAAGACGCGCCTATACCTGCCCAGACCGGGCGCAACGACTCTTGGCCGCACACCCGGTCTCGGAGGTCTCCGCGCTGCTTTTCACTGTTACGTTGCCCGTTGCAGGCAGGGCTACCCGGTGGGCCAGCCGTCCGGTGTCTCGTTGGCTTCCAAAGCCTCCATGATGGAGTCCGCGGCGTCATCGGTGACCCAACTGCTCCAGACGTCGGTATTGCCGTTCAACCACCAGAGGGCGGCGTCATTGATGCCGGCATCCGGGTTGTCGCTCTGCCAAGCGGCAACTTCCTTGAAGCGGTCTATGTTGAAGCCCCACTCATGCAGCATGTCAACGACATCGGGCGCCCTGTCGTTTATTTCGGTATTTATGCCAATCAGAATCGTGGCGTCCTGGTATCCGCAGGCCTTGCCGGAAGCCCAGCACTCGTCGCTGTAGGCGGGCTCCTCTAGCCTGACGAGGTCCAAGAGCAGAGCGGGGTCGTTGGTGCCCCACTGGTAGCCAAGCCAGGGTTCCTGCTTCTCATAGGCGCCGTACAGATCGGCATTGGCCGCTGCGCTGTCCCCGGGGTTGATTGCGTAGACATGGTCAGACAGCCCGTACGATTCAATCTGCTCGGCATTGACCTCCTCGCAGGCCCAGCCGATGACGCAGGACACCAGGCGGGCCTTGCCCCCGGTCTCCGAGGTCGTGAACAGCTCTTTGAACTTATCGTCCTTGAGGTCCTCAATGCTGTCCAGGTCCGGGTATTGCTCCTGGAGATAGGCCGGAATCACAAAGGCCGACTGCCAGTCCTTCCCCAGGCTCTCGCCTATGGTTTCCACCTCGCCGTTGTCGACGGCCTCGGTCCAAGCTTCAAGCTGGTTGGGCAGCCATATCTCCATCGTCACTTGGGTGTCGCCGCTTCGCAGACCGTTGAGCAGGGGCAGTGTGGCGCCAAAAACGACGTCCGTGGGATAGCCGTAGCCCTCTTCCACGATGTACTGGGCGATTCTGTTCTGCACCTGGGCGCTGGTCCAGTTCAAATCGCTGAAGACGATCGGCTCTTTTTCCTCTTGGCAGGCCAGGGCGGCCAAGACGACCACCACTGATGCTATCAATGCGAATAACCTGTATTTGACAGTCATTGTGTTCCTCCTATTGTGCAGAGTCTGGTGTCTCGCTTCCTTGAACTACCCCGCTCAGCGCCCATTATGCCATTATCTTGGGTTAGACACTAGCCCGCCGCTCTTCTCAGGGTCTCCTGCTGGCCGCGGGCCACGGCCTGGGTGAGGCGGTCTATTATGATGGCAAGGAATACGATGGCAAGCCCGGCGAGCAGGCCATTCCCCGGCTCGTTCCTCTGGAGGGCCCTGTTCACGTTGTCGCCCAGGCCGCCGGCGGCCACCAGGCTGGCGATGGTTACCATTGCCAGAGCCATCATCGTGGTCTGGTTGATGCCGGCCATTATGGTGGGCATGGCAAGCGGGATCTGCACCTTGGTAAGCATCTGCCTCGGCGACGCTCCAAAAGACGAAGCGGCCTCAATGATCTGTGGGGACACCTGACGTATCCCTAGGTTGGTAAGCCGGATTACCGGCGGGACGGCGTAGATGATGGTGGCGAAGATGCCGGCCGGCTTTCCCAGGCCAAAGAAGAGAATGCCGGGGAGCAGGTATACAAAGCTGGGCATGGTCTGCATGCCGTCCAGAATGGGGCGCATAATGTTGTTGGCAAGCTGGTTGCGCGCGCCCAGCATGCCCAACGGAAGGCCGATTGACATCGCAACTATCACCGCCACCACCATCAGCGCAATGGTGTTCAGTGTGTTCTCCCAGAGACCCATAAAGCCCATGTAAAGCAGCGCGAGGGAGGTGAATGCCAGGAGACTCCACCGCCCCACCTTGAAGGATATCAGGGCAAGACCGACTACCGTAGCCGGCCACGGCGTCCACTTCAGGGCCCCTCCTATGCGAACCAGCGCGAAGTTGACGGCGTCGCTCAGCCCGTCGAACAGCCATGCGCCCTCAACGGTCATCCAGTCCACCGCGTCGTCTATTTCGCCGGCGGTGACATCTCGCAATGACCTCTCCAAGATGATGGAGCCGTCGCTGGAGGTTTGATGGGACACGGTGGTAGGGAAGCCCATACTGTCGCCCCAGATCAGAAGGCTTATTACCAGCGCTAAGAGAAAAGCTGCCACCCCAAGGGACAAACGGTACAGGGGCAACTTAGCGGCCAAGCCGTTGGGCTGCGGTGAAGATCCGGAGCCTGATTTATCGTTGTCGCCTTGGGCCATCCAAGATTCCTAACGGCTACAAGGTATGTCTGCCAACCCGTAAATGCGTACCTTGCCCGATGGGCCCAAGCTGTCACCTTCCGCAGCAATGGGCATGGACAGGCGCTGTTGATCTGTGCGCCATCACAATAGCATGCCTCGCGTTATCTGGCAAGGTTGGTTGGATGGACACAGACGGCCACGGCTCCAACGGCAGGGATTGACGAGCGGCTCGCGGAGTTGAGCCATCCCCGTTGGTGGACAGATGCGATGCGAGTATGGCCGTGGCCATGATACAATGCAAGCATCTCCCCGGCTCAGGATCCGCGCATGGAAACGTCTAACGGCAAACCAGCCGACCACAGGACTATCAACGCCTCCGAGCTCAAGGCCAAGCGCGTTCAGCTCATGGATGAGGCTGCGGACGGCGGCGGGCGGTGACGGAGCGGGGCCGCGTCCGCATCGGTGACGCGACTATTGAGTACGAGGTGCGTCGCAGCAAGCGGCGCAGGAAGACGATACAGATCACCGTGGCCGGTGGCGGCGTGCGGGTTGCCGCGCCTTCTGCTACGCCTGCCCGCGAGCTCCAGGCCCTCGTTCGCAAGCGGGCGTCCTGGATTCTCAGCCACACGTCCGGGGCCACGCCGGAGGCTGCTCCAAAGCGCTTCGTTAGTGGGGAAACGCTGCCGTACCTGGGCCGCAATGTCCCAATGATCGTGGGGCCGGCCGATGTGCCCTCGCCTACGGTCGGCTTCGACCACTGGCGCTTCCGGGTCACAGCGCCGCAGGGCCTTGAGGACGGCGAGCGCTCCGAGGAGGTCCGGCGGACGGTCGTCGCCTGGTATCGCGCTCGCGCCGCCGAGTGGTTAGCGGACGGCGTCGGTCGATGGCTGCCCCGGCTGGGTCCGGGAGAGAAGCCGCGAATACTCATCCGCGACCAACGCCGTCGCTGGGGAAGCTGCGCCCCGGATGGCACGCTGCGCTTCAACTGGCGCGTCATGATGCTGGAGCCTGCGCTCATTGAGTACATTGTAGTCCACGAGCTGGCCCACCTCACGGTAAGGAACCACTCGCCGGACTTCTGGGCCGTGGTTTCCGGAGCTATGCCGGACGCGTATCAGAGACGCAGGCGTCTGCGGGAGGCAGGGCGGGCGCTTCCCCTGTGACGCCTGGGTCAGGGAGCAAAGCGGTAGACTACCGGCAGGCCTGCGATGTCCGTGACGCTGGAATCGGCATGGAGCGCTATCTGAACGCGGCCTATACCGCAGTCGCCGAACTCATCGCAGGATATGGCGCCAATGACGCCCATGAACCCGGTGAGGCCGGTCAGCGCCTCCCGGAGTTCGGCCCTGTCTATGTACAGGGTATCGTCGTCGCTAACAGCCACATCCTCAATGGCCCGGAGGAGCATTGTGGTGGCGTCGTAGGCGTGGGGCAGGTAGGCGGAAGAGGGCGCCGCGCCGTAAAGCTCTTGGTAGCCGGCGACTAGGTCTTCGCCACTCCTGCCGGTCTCTTCGTTGACGTTGCTGCTGAAGTCCAGGTCCGGGCCGGGAAGATAGATGCCTTCCGATTCGGGGATGGCGAGAAACTCGGAGACCAGCAGGGCTGTGCCGCCGATGAGCGTGACATCCTCAAGTCCTGTCGTACGGCCTATCTGCCGTACAACGGCCACGCCCTCTTCCGTGAAGAGCGGGAAGAACAGGCCGTCCGGGCTGCCGTCCGAAATTTGGCTGAGGACTGGGAGCATGTCCGTATCACCCCTGCGGACGGAGGCGGCGGTCGTGACCGAGCCGCCAAGCTCCTGAAAGACAGTGGCGAAAGCGCCGGTGAGGCCGCTTGTGTACGGGTCGCCGTCGTCTATGGTGGCCATATTGCGCAGGCCGAGCTCATTGTAGGCGAACTCGGCGACGGCGCGCGCCTGGTACAGGTCGTTGCTGGCGGTGCGGTAGTAGCCGGGGTGGTAGTTGGAGCCGGCGTTGCCGCGCAGGTCTGAGGTCAGCGATGGGGACGTGGTGGATGGGGCTATCATCACAAGGCCGGCCTGGCTGAGGAGCGGCGAGGCGGCAGCGGCGGCGACGGAGCAGGAGGAGCCAATTACTCCCACTACCCTTGGGTCGCCGATCACCGTTTCAGCAGCGGCGCGGCCGCCCTCCGCGGAGCAGAGGGAGTCCAGGCCGGTGCCCATCGAGACGTCGTGTCCCATGATGGGGCCATAGTCCGCCAGGGCCATAGCCACGCCGCGCTGGCTCGGCGCGCCCAGGTCGCCAAGCCCTGTCAGGACCTGCATTGAGCGTATCTGGATTGCCTCGCCGGGGGCCACCTGCACGGCTCCGAGGGGGCCGGGCTGGAACTCACCTGTGTCGCAGGAGGCCAGGGCCAGCGCAAGCAGGGCAAGCAGGCAGAACAGGCGCGCCGACCTGAGACGAGATGAAAGCGCTATCGGCATGGCATTCTCCTTGTATGGTGGGCCAATCGTGGCTGTAGAGCGAATTTTTAGCTGGGATGTCTCGCTACAAGACAGATGGGTCACTCAATCGGAAAGTGTGGGTTCCAAGCGATTTCCCAAAGGTAGCCCTCCGGGTCGGCGAAATAGCCGGAGTAACCGCCCCAGAAGGTGTCTTCGGCAGGCTTGACCAGGGTGGCGCCGGCGGCTACGGCTACGTCCAGCAGGGTGTCCACCTCATCCCGGGCGCGGACGTTGTGAGCCAGGGTGACGCCGGAAAAGCCGCTGCCCTCCGTAGCAATACCGGCGTCAGCGGCCAGGGACTCCAGGGGGTACAGGGCCAGCCATGCGCCCCGGTTCCGGAAGAAAGCAATGGACTCTGTGTTTTCGTCAAAAAGAGGCAGCCCCAATCCGTCCCGGTAAAACTTCACCGAGCGGGGCAGGTCGGTAACTCCCAGGGTGACAATGCTGATGCGTGGTCCCATGGCAAACCCTTTTTAGTCCAACAAGATCGCTCCATCCACTCGCGCAGGATTGCGGTCGAATGTGTAGAGCGGTTGCGGTTCGATCCGTTTGGCTACATGGCGCTTGCCGGTACACTATAGAGAATGACAATCCTCGTGGCAATACGTGCATGCCCACGGCGGCTTGTTTAGCAGGCTATTCCTTGTGCCGTAGATAGCGGGCCAAGGCTCCAAGCGCGGCAGGGATTTGGCAAGCTAATATCAGTCGTCTGACTTGGGGTTGTACGCAGGCGCGTCTGCGTATCGGGAAGTTGACACCACCTTTTCAATGGCCTGGGGTTGAGGGAAGTCGTCCTCTTTATCGGTGACAAGCTGGGCGAACCTTCGCCCCTGGGGCACAACGCGGGAATCAAACGATCCGACGGAGCTGTTGTAGGCGTCGACGGCCGACCTCAACTCCCTGCCGACGCGTTGGTAGTGGCCGATGAAGACCTGCATCCTCTGGTGCATCTCTTCACCTGCTTGGCGTATGGTTTCCGCGTTTTCCGCAATCCGGAACCGCTGCCAGCCGTTGGCTACGGCCCACAGGAGGGAGATCAAAGACGCCGGCGTGGCTATGGCTACGCGCTTGCTCATGGCATACTCAACCAGGCTGGGGTTGGCGTTCAAGGCTGCTGCCAGAAACTGGTCGCCCGGCACAAACATAACCACGAAGTCCAGGGAGCCTTCCACGTGCGCGCCGTAGTTCTTGCGGGCCAGGTCATCCACCTGCGTCCGCAGCGCGCCGGCATGGCGCCTCAGGGCCTCGGCGCTCGCGGACTCGTCTTCCGTCTGCTGCGCCTCCATGTACGCCGCCGTCGATGCCTTGGCGTCCACGACCACCGTCCGCTTCTCCGGCAGCTTCACAGTCAAGTCCGGCCGGTCGTTGGACCCGTTGACCGTAGTCTGCTCCACAAAGTCGCAGTGCTCAGTCATCCCCGCCAACTCCACCACGCGGCGCAACTGGATCTCACCCCAGCTTCCAATTTGCCGATTGTTGGTCAAGGCGTTGGACAGCTTGCCGGTCTCGGCGGCCAAGCTCTGGCTCTGCAGAATGAGAGACTCAATCTGTGGGTTGAGCTTCTCGTAGTTCTGGGCCAGGGGTTTGACCAGGGCTTGAAACTGCTCGTGGCGCTGATTGAACTCGCCCTTGGCCGACTCCAGCGTCTTGCCCAGGTTCTCCCTGGCAACGTTCATAAACAGCTCGTTATTGCTCTGCAAAGCGCGGCCGGCCGTGGCCTGGAACACCTCACTTAGCTGCTCCTTGGCGGCATCCAGGATTTTGTTGGCGCTGTCGATCTGCTCCAGCTGCCCCCGCAGGCCGGCGGCCTCCGCGCGGTGGTCCGACTCCATTCTGGCCAGGCGGGCTTTGGCGCGGAACTCTTGTATCAACCAGCACGAGCCTCCCACTAGAATGCCAACAATCAGCGCAAAGATTAACTCCATTTCCGCGTCCTTTCTTCTTTTCTTCTACGCCGTCAACAATAGCGCGGCCGGCTCCATCTCAGCTTGCGGAGGCGGGTTCTCGTCTAAGCTACAGCCCCACCACGCAGGCAAGTATAGCTTGGAACGGCGCGTTTGGGGAGACCTGCGGTAAACCCGAATCCACCGAAGGAGGGCGTCGGGTCAGCGTCCTGAAGTGGCCAAAGGGTGCTCCTCTGAATCTGGGATAATGGTTTTGTAACAGCAAACCAGTCCCGGAAAAGGAGCACCCAATAGATGCTACCACGCCACCAACCCGACCGCATCCGCATCGCCTTCGATGATCACCGCCTGGTGGCCAATGCCGGGCTGATTCTTCCGTCCACCCTGGCCCTGCGCCTTGGCCTGCCCCAACTGGTTGACCGGCACCTGGACCTGGGCCATGCAAAAGGCAGAGCCAACACCGGTGACAAGATGATGACGCTGGTGGCCTCCGCGTTGGCCGGTGGCGACTGCATCGACGACGCCGATGTGCTACGCGCCGGCGGGACCGCCCGCGTTCTCGGTTTCACGGCTAAGGCTCCCTCCACCCTGGGCGCCTTCCTGCGCAGCTTCAGGTGGGGCCATGTCCGCCAACTGGACCGGGTTAGCCGGGAGTTGCTGGCCCGGGCCTGGGCTGCCGGGGCCGGACCCGGCGACGGGCCCCTGACCATCGACCTGGACTCCACCATCTGCGAGACCTATGGACTGGCCAAGGAAGGGGCGCGCCACCATGGTTACACCGGTCAGCGGGGCTATCACCCGCTGCTGGCCGTCGCCGCCGGAACCGGAGACGTGCTGATGGCCCGGCTGCGCGAGGGCCGGGCCAACACCGCCCGCGGCGCCGCCCACTTCCTGCGTGAGACGGTGGGGCGGGTGCGCTACGCCGGGGCCAGGGGACAACTCACGATGCGGGCCGACAGCGGCTTCTACGCTCATAGCGTGGTATCCGTCTGCCGCAAGATGGATGTCCGCTTCTCCATCACCATCCGCCAGCACAAAAGCCTGCACAATGTCATCGAGGCCATACCAGAAGAGGACTGGACTCCCATTCCCTACTGGATGGACGGCGCCGCCGATGTGGCAGAGACCACCTATATCCCCTTCCAGAGTGAGCCCGACGCCGCGCCGGTGCGGCTCATCGTCCGGCGGGTGAAACCCACGCCCGGTTCCCAGTTGGCCCTCTTCGCCACCTACAGCTATCACGGCTTCATCACCGACCGCGATGGGGAGATGCTCGAACTGGAGGCTGATCATCGCCGTCACGCCGAGATCGAGAATGCGATACGCGACCTCAAGTACGGTGTCGGACTGAACCACATGCCGTCCGGCCGCTTCGCCGCCAACGGAGCCTGGCTGGCGGTACAGGTGATGGCACACAACCTGGCCCGCTGGACAGCCCGCATCGGCCTGGGTGAGCAGATCGTGACCACCAAGACCCTCAGACGACGGGTCTTCGCCTTGGCCGGACGGCTCACTCGCTCGGCACGCCGATTGACCCTGCATCTTCCCCGGCGCTGGCCCTGGGATACCCAGTTCAGTCGCGCCCTGGCCCGGCTGCGAGCCATTCCACTCCCAGCCTGACGGCGCCCTCCGCCACTGACCCAACGTCCCCGCCAACTCGCACCAACCAGCTCCGCGGGAGTTCCCTGCTGCCTATTCTCTTGCCATCCCGCGCATCCCAGCTCCCGCAGACGGCCATTGGGGGCCTGTGCGGTGACTGAAGTCCCTCCGCCGACCTCCCATCTACCCCAATCGAGCCCAGGCCATCTCCCCTGTAGCTCTCTCATCCCCCTTCTCCGGTCCTCACGCCGCCCATCCGTGTCCTTCGGTGGATTCGGGGTAAAAGGGAGGGAGTCCGCATCGGAGTGGCTGCGGCGCACACCGTCCGCGTTGCTAGGGTATCCGCAGAAACTTGGTCACGTAGTCCACGTCCACAGTCGGCGCCGACAAGCCAATCCGGGAGATGGCTTCGCTGAACCGGCGGTTGTCATAGAGGCTGGTGTCGGTCAGGTACGGCTCAACCGAGTCCAGGGCTTGGATCAGGACCTTCAACTCCATGTCGTCTTCGCGGTCTGCCGTTGCTTCCAGGCTGGACATCCAGTCCTCCAACGGAACGCGACTCGCCACGTAGCCGTTGCTCTCCATGTAGGTAAAGACGTGGTCGGCTGGGACAGGGTTCTGCTGAACCACGTTGTAGACCTTGCCCAGATGCGCCGGGTCGTCGGAGATATTTGTGATAGCCTTGGCCAAGAAGTCGACAGGGGTCATTTCGAACAGCCAGTCCGGCGCCAGGGGCGCCAGCCCCGAGCGAGCGCACGCTTTGATTATGGACGACTGGAAGTCGTTGGGGTTCACCACTGCCGTCCCGCTATGGTGGCCTATGTTGCCTGGCCTGAATACGCAGACCGGCAGCCCCCGATGTATGGCCGACCACACCAGGCGTTCCGCAACCCATTTGGCCTGGTTGTAACCCCCCTCCAACCTATCGGCAAAGCCGTCTATCAGGTTGTCTTCCCGGTAGGGGGCATCGTCCCCTCCGGGGAATATGCCGTTGGAGGAAATGTACTGCACCGGCTTTGTCTTGGCGCTGCAAGCGAACCTGAGTACCTCCAGTGTCCCATCAACGGTGTGGGGCTTGACCGTCGCGTAGGGGTACACGTAGTTGACGGCGGCCGCGCAGTGAAAGATCATATCGATCTGCTCCGCAAGCTGCCGATACTCGCCCTCATCCAACCCCAGATGGGGCTGGGTAAGGTCTCCCACAACCGGAACGATTCGATCTTCGAGGAACTGGCCGGCCAGCCCGTAGAACTTCAACGTCTCCAGCACACGGTTGGCCGTCCGGCCTTGTCCGGAAGCCCGGTTCCTCACCAGGCAATAGAACCGGGTATCGTCGCTTGTGGCGCGCAGCAGTTCGTCAAGCAAGAAGGCTCCGATAAAGCCGGTTGCCCCCGTGACCAGGACCGAAGATGCTTCGCTCAGACGCGTAGTGCCGATTTTGCCCTGGGGACTAATCTCCGCGTCCAGTATTGCGTCGTCGGCCAGCGAAGCTGTCGGCCCCGCGTATGCCCCGCCACCTTCCAGGTATGCCGCAAACTCGTTTATGGTTGGGCGCTCGTAAATCTCTGTGCCGCGAAGTTGAATCCCAAACGTCCGCTCAATGCCCAGGGTGAGACCCAGGCCGATCAGGGAATGGCCGCCAAGGTCAAAGAAGTTCCAATCGTCTTCTAATGAATCGCTGTCGATATCCAGCGCCTCGCCCCACAGCTCCCGCAGGGCGCAACGGCGTTCTGCCGCCGTCGCATGCTCTGGGAGCTGCGCTCGCTCCCTGGCAGTGGTTCTGGCCTGGCGCAATGCCGGCAGGGCTTTGCGGTCCAGCTTGCCCGTCTGTTGATTTATGGGAAGCGCATCCATCTCCAGGAACCTGCCGGGCACCATGTAGTGCGGCAGATACCGCTCCAGTATGTTCCGAAGGTCCCTGCTGGTCCCGCTTCTGGCATCGACCTGCCACGTTGCCCCCGGCTCCCGAACAACATACGCCACCAGCCTCTTGTTGGCTTCGTCCTCGGCTTCAGCCAGCACCACGGCGTCTGCCACGGCGCAGCGTTTCCGCAGCATTTCCTCAATTGCGCCGATGTAAACGCTGTATCCCCTGATTTTCACCATTGAATCGTCACGGCCAATGACTGACGTCATCCCCTGCGCGTCAACCTCGGCCAGATCGCCCGTTGCGTAGTACCTCTCTCCGTCCCGCCAAACGAAATGTTCGGCGTCCAGGTCCGGCCTCCCAAGGTATCCCCTGGCAAGCCCGCGGCCGCCAATGAACAACTCACCGGCTCCGGTTGAGGCGAGAGCGGACTCCCCCTCCGGGAGAACTCGAACCGCCACTCCGTCCATCGGCAGACCCACCGGGCACACCTCCATTCCGTCCAGGCGCAGGCCCGTCAATTCGATGGTGCAAACATCGTGTGTCTCGCTGATGCTGTACGTATTGAACACGCGGGTAGAGCTTGGGAAGACGCCCAACGCCTGCTCCAGCAGGCTGGTTGGCACGACCTCTCCGTTCAACCAGACCACCCGCAAAGACGCCAACTGGGTCCGCAGAGCGTCATGGTTCGCCGAGTTCAAGACCCCTTGCAGCAGGGAGGGAGTGAACAGAATCTCAGAAATGGAGCGCTCCGCGATGAACGAGGCAAGGGCCCGCGGCAGAAATATGACGTCATCGGGGATTACGTATACCGTGCCCCCCTTCAGCAGTGGGCGGAAGAACTCCCAGGGGAAGAAGATGTTGCAGGCAACCCTGTCTCCAACGGCGTAAGAGCTGAACTTGTACCTGGCATAGTAAGATGAAACCATAGCGCCGCCGGTCTGCATCACCCCCTTTGGGGCCCCGGTTGTGCCGGACGTGTAAGGGAGGAACGCCAAATTGTCGCCGGTGACGGACGGGCCGGGGATTGCAGGGTTGAACTCGGTCCAGGATTGATCGCCGTCAATCGCAAGAACGTGGGTATCGGTGAACGGGCTTAGCCTGGACAGGTATTGCGCCTTGGTGACCACCACCCTGGGCTGCGATTCGGCCACTATGGCGCGCAGCAAGCTTTCGGGGGAGTCGAGTGGCATCGGCATGAACGCCGCGCCGGCCTTCAGGGTTCCCAGGCTTGCAACGATGTACTCCGAGCAGATCTCCATGAATATGCCCACCGGTTCATCTTGTGAGGCGCCGTGATGTCGAAGATAGGCCCCCAGCGAGTCCGTTGCCTGGTCCAGTTGAAGGTAGGATATTTGTCCACGACCGGACACTATGGCCGGGGTATCCGGGGTTCTGGCCGCCTGTGCCCTGAACAGGTCATGCAAACAACTCTCTGGGGAATTCATTGTTCACCCTCAACTCGATTCGTATGAACATCGATTGGATGGGACATGGCTTTGTGAGATTCCTGCATCGAGCGCAAGTGCGCGCAATTTGTCGAGCAACAAGCAAGCTTGGTATGCAGGATGATGCGCTTTTCCCGCCGACCGGAACCCGGTCCGCCCGGTGGGGGCGCATTCAGTCGATCCGCTGGACCCTTACCGGATAGTCAGAGCCGCTTTCAGCGATGGTTGGCTGGAAGCTATCCTTGGCGCCCCCGATTTGTGGGTCAAGCTACATTCACGCTTACAGGCAGTCATCTACCGGCAGCCAGCCGCCCATTTTGGCCTATGTTACTTCAACCGAACAACGAGCGCAACATCCTGCTCGGGCGGCCCGGCCGCCATGCCCGCGTTCGCGGGCATCCAGAGAGGGGAGAGGGGATGTGGCCCCGGCCCAAGCATGGATTCCTGCCCCGTACCGTAGTACGGGGATGAGCGGAACCCCCGTTTGATTGGGGGGTGGGAGATCAACTGAACAAGAGCGCTGAAGCGCTAGCCACGCAGATCATCGCGAATAGCATCCATTTTATGAGCTTCTGATCAACATTTATTGCAAAATTCACGCCGAGGTACGAGCCAACCGTCATTCCAACCGCGAGAATGATGCCCGGAACCCATTCAACCTGACCGGCAGCTATGAATATGGACAAAGAAGCAACGCTGAAGAGCGCCGTGCATACCGCCTTCAGGGCGTTCGTTCGCACTAGATCGTAACGCAGACCCGCCGCCAGCGCGGCAATCAGAATGAAGCCAACCCCGGCCTGCGCAAACCCGCCGTAAACACCCGCGCCAAACAGCATAAGGATCCCGGTTGGGCGTTCTCTCAGGGTGTATGTCTTAGCGCTTTCCGTAGGCGCAACTACGTCCGGCAATATCAACATAAGTAGCGCAATTGAGATCATTGCGCCAAGCAGGACCGGCTTGAGAACATCGGGATGCAGCCACGTGGAGGACAACGCGCCCAGAACAGCGCCGGACACTGTAGGGACCAGCATCGGCAAAATAGCGCCCTTTTCCAACTTGCCTGCTTTGTTGAAACCTCTGACTCCGGTTAGCGACTGTTGTAAGATACCGACTCTGTTTGTCGCGTTTGCGTGGTCTGCAGGCATCCCCAGCAATATAAGCGCCGGCACTGTAATCATCGATCCGCCGCCTGCCAAGGTGTTGATGAAACCTCCGATGATTCCCGCCCCTACGAGCACAACCGCTTTCCACCACGTCAGGGCTACCTGGGAGGCATTGGGTGACGATAGCCACTCAGCTAGTGAGTCCATGCAGCCCTATCTCAGCTTCCTGTCTCGCACAGATCCGCATCCTGATGAAGTGTGTTGGGGGGCCTCCACCCGACTTGCAAGTCGAGCCGGGTCACTTGAGCCACTCATTCCGATAGGACAATATCGCAGGTTGAAAACGGGCTTCAAGGCGAAGGTTCTCGAATTTGCCTGGGCTGGTGGAGCTGGGGGGAGTCGAACCCCCGACCTCCTCAATGCCATTGAGGCGCTCTCCCAACTGAGCCACAGCCCCACGGAGACTCAATATACCAGAAAGCCTTGCGTTCGCACAACCGGAGCTTAGCCCTGGGCGCTTGCTTGTTGCAACGTCGTTCCGCGTCTGGCTGAGGACGCTCTGCCGCCCCCCATAAATTCCGCTTTCTGCGTACGCGTTCCGCTTGCGGGTAGTCGGCTGGATATACTATTATGGCTGTATGGCATCGGCGCGTCGGTGGCGGGCGTTGGCCCTGCATCGGCGCTGAAATAAGGGTTTTACCTGGAAAGGACGAGCATCATGTTGAGATTTGTCGAGGAAATAGTCCTGCTTCTGCTTCGCGACGATGACGGGAGGTTCGTAAACGTGTCCAACTGGTCGCTGGACTACGCCACCGCCGGCGCTGTGCTGATGGACCTGGCGATGGAGAACCGCATCGACACAGATCTGGACAGCCTGTTTCTCATTGATGCCACGCCCACCGGCGACAGCCTGCTCGACCCCACGCTGGCCGAGATAGCAGCCCAAGCTGAGACGGATGAGAAGCGCGATGCCCGTTTCTGGGTTACAAGCACGGCAAGGAGCGCCCCGGCCATCCGCGAGGAGGCGCTCTCCAGGCTGGTTGAGGAAGGCATTCTGGAACACCAGGACGACCGCTTTCTCTGGGTGTTCCGCTCCAGGCGTTACCCGTCCGTAGACGGCAATGCGGAGCGTGAGGTGAAGCTGCGCATTATGGATGTGCTGTTCAGCGATAGCATCCCCAGCCCGCGCGACGTGGTGATTATTTGCCTGGCCGACGCCTGCGGCATCTTCAAGGAGCTGCTGACCCGGCATGAGGTGGCCACGGTATCCGCCCGTATCGAGCAGGTGCGCAAGCTGGACCTCATCGGCCAAGCCATGTCTCGGGCCATCCAGGACATTGAGATGTCGGTGGCCGTATCGGTGCAGGCCCACGTAATGTACTGACCGTCAGCCGTCAGCCGCCCCAACCCTTCGACGCCTGGAGCGCCCACCCGGAGGTAGGGTGATTGCTCCCCGTGACTTTTGCTCTGGCGTAAATGCTGCGGCTACAGAGTCTCCCACCGGCTGGAGTGTTGACCGACGCTTGATCCCGCGCCCTAAGTCACGCGGGCGGTGTCCGTGGCTGTCTTGCCCCGTTGGCCTTCAGACTGTAGCGCCGCTCTCAAACGGCGTATCCGGGCGCCATGCCGGCTGGCCTTCGAGGA
The DNA here is from genome assembly GCA_965263185.1 of Dehalococcoidia bacterium. Taxonomy (GTDB): domain Bacteria; phylum Chloroflexota; class Dehalococcoidia; order Lucifugimonadales; family UBA2985; genus JAPPHY01. Next base: position 1,634,035 of record OZ253588.1, read on the forward strand.
GGTTGCCCTCCGTCAGTCTCACCTGGCCTGTGCCGTCGGCGTTCATGGCGTAGATCTGGAAGGTGTGTTCCCTGTCCGACATGAACACTATCAGCGTGGCGTCTGCGGAGTATGCGGGGTACCACTCCCGCGCCGAGTTGAACGTCAGCCGGCGCACGTTGGAGCCGTTGGCGTCCATCTCATATATCTGGCCGTTGCCGGACCGGTCCGATGAGAACACTATCTTCAGGCCATCGGGCGACCAGTTTGCGGACACCTCGTCCTCAGGGGTGTTGCTCAGGTTAACCTGGTTTGAGCCGTCCACGTCCATGACGTATATTTCCGCGTTGCCGTCCCGCTCCGAGATGAAGAGAATCTTGGCGCCATCGGGAGAGACGCGGGGTATTGAGTCGTCTGCGTCATTGTCCGTAAGCTGAACGGGCGACGAACCGTCCGCGTTGACGATGAATATCTCATCGTCAACGCCATCCCCGCGGGAAGTGAACACTACCCTGACGCCGTCATGGGACCAAGAGGGGAACAAGTCGCCGACGTCCGGGCGGCGGGACAGGTGGCGCTGGTTTTCGCCATTGGGGTCCATCAAGTAGACCTCAAGGTCGGTGTCCCGGAGGGTATCGAAGGCTATGCTGGAGCCGTCTGGGGACCACTGGGGCGAAGCGCTATCCTCGTCCAGGTCGGTAAGCTGAATGGCGTCTGTGCCGTCGGCGTTCATGCGCCAGACCTGCACGATGCCGGATTGATCGGGCGCCATGCTGTGGTAGGCAATGGGCTGTCCATCCAGCGCCTTGTACGCAAGAGAGGCCTGGGGCGACAGGTCTAACCCCGGCCTCTGCGCCAGAGGAGTCCGCCCGCTGCCGTCCGGGTTCATGTAGACCACGTCCGGACCCTCGTCGCTCCAGGACACGTAGTAGACCCTGCTGCCGTCGCCGGACCACGCGGGGTCCATGTCCCTGGCGTTCTCCCTGGTCAGCCTCTCGACCTCTGAGCCGTTGGCGTTCATTGCGTATATCTCAAAGTTGCCGTCTCTGCCGCTCTCGTCCCTGTCCGAGTGGAACAGGATTTTCTGGCCGTCTGGAGACCAGGCGGGCGAGCCGTCAAAGAAGTCGTTGTCGGTAAGGCGTACCTGCGCACCCGTCCCCACGTCCAGCACGTAGATCTCGCTGTTGCCGTCTCTCTCCGATTGGAAGAGCAACCTGCGGCTGTCAGGAGACCAGGAGGGGCTGAAGTTCCAGCCCGAGAAGCCTGTCAGGTTCACCACGTTGGAGCCGTTGGCATCCATTATGCAGATGGCGGCGTCCCCACTCTTGAAGGTCCAAAATGCGATCCTCCGGCCGTCCGGAGACCATCGCGGCGTCCCCTCCAGGACGTCGTTGCTGGTAAGGCGCGTCAGGTCGACGCCGTCGGACCCGATGGTGTACAGCTCCCATCCACCATCCCTATTGGAGGTGAAGACCAACCTGGTCCCGTCCGGAGACCAGCTGGGTTCCCTGTCGGATGCCAGGTCATCCGTCAGCTGGGCTTGAACGCTGCCATCGGCGTTTGTCAGGTATATGTCCTGGTTGCCGCCATAATCCGAAGAGAAAGCCACTGCTCCGTTGCTAACCACGCCCAGGCGTGAGGGAAGCAGGGGTGACCAGGCAGCGCCGGTGTCATCCGCCGGGTTGCGTGTTACGCGGAAGAGGTTGGAGCCGTCCGGCTCAGCCATGTAGACCTCGTAGCTGCCGTCGCTGCTGTCGTGGTCGGAGCGGAACAGTATGGTGTCTCCGTTGGTGGACCAGGCCGGGGAGCGCTGGTTTCCCGGCAGGTCCAGCAGCTTGACCTGGCCGGAGCCGTCCGCGCCGATGAGGTACAGGTCGAAGTCGCCGCCGTCGTTGGACTCAAAGGCCAGGGTTCTGCCGTCGGGCGACCAGCTTGGCCGAAGGCTGAGAGCGCCAATGTTGGTGAGCCGCCTCACGTTTGAGCCGTCGGTGTTCATCACGGCAACTTCCAGCTTTCCGTAGCGTTCGGTGTCGAAGGCGATGGAGCGGCCGTCAGGAGACCATGCGGGATGGGAGTCGTTTCCGGGACTGCCAGTCAGGTTCACGGGCTGGGTCCCGTCCGAGTTCATTACGTAGACCTCGCCGTTGCCGTTCCTGTCCGTCTCAAAGGCTATGCGCGCGCCATCGGGAGACCATGCGGGATATCCGTCAAGGGCGGAGTTGGCTGTGAGATTCCTCTGTCCTGCCCCGCCGGCGTCCATTACGTAGACCTCGCCGTTGCCGTCCCGGAAGGACTGGAAGGCGATGAGGCTGCCGTTGGGAGACCAGGCCGGGGACTCGTCCCGCGCCGGGCTGTCCGTCAGCCGGAAGGCGTGGTTCCCGGACGGCTCCATGCGGTAGATGTCCGTCTCGCCCTGCCTGTCGGACGCAAAGGCAATGGAGGCGTTGGATGGCACGTAGGGCATATGCTGAGGGGAGGCTCCCCAGCGGGGATGCGATTTCAGTCCTCCACTCACAGTTACCCGGCGGTTTTCGCTCCCGTCCGCGTTCATTACGAAGACCTCCAGGTCTCCGGATGGCAGCTCTCCAACGTACACTATCTTGGAGCCGTCCGGAGACCAGTCCGGCGTGAAGTCGGTTCCCTCGGCATCGGTAAGGGGCGTTACGTTGCTGCCGAGAGCGTTCATCACAAAGATTTCCGAGTTGCCGGATCTATCGGAGTCGAACAGTATTTGCCGCGAGTCGGGTGACCAACGCGGGTCTCCGTCCACGGCCTCGTTGTCGGTCAGGCGGCGCAGGTTGCTCCCATCGATATCCATAGAGTAGATCTCATTATTGCCGTCTCGGTCAGAGACAAAGACGATTTTGCGGCCATCTGGCGAGATGTCGGAGGCCAGGTCGATGGCGTCGTTCTCAGTCAGCCGGACCTTTTCAGTCCCGTCGGCGTTCATCGTGTAAATCTCAAAGTTGCCATCCCTGCCGCTGGTGAAGACCAGCTTCTCTCCCGCAGGGCCCCAGGATGGATTCCAGTCTGCGCTGGCGTCGTGGGTAAGACGGGTCTCATTGGAGCCGTCCGCGTTAGCCATGTAGATGTCCCAGTTGGAACCCAGTCCCCTGGGGGAGGCGTAAACCAGCTTGGAGCCATCGGGGGACCGCTCCACGAACCGGTTAGACGTTTTCTGTCCGGGGATCAACCTTTCGCTGTTACCCTCTTCATCGGTGGTAAAGAGGAATGTCTCCGATAAGACGGTTTCCCGGCTGTGGTAGACTATGTCCTCCTTCGCTGGGACGGATATATCCATACCATCCCTCAGAGAAGGCATAACCTCCTTCAAGCGGTCCACCATGATTATAAGTCCCGGAGAGGCGGTCAGTCCTACAAGGCGGCCTTGATCGTCCACCGTGGGCCCTCCGGCGTAGCCGGGCGCCAGAGACTGGGCTACATTGACGTAGGAGATCCCTTCTGCCGGTCCCGCAGCGGACACCATGGCCGGCAGGGCCTCAAGCTCCCACTCCGTTTCACCGACGGCCCCCTGCTCCGGGAAGCCCAGGGTCAGCATCGCATCGCCGGCCTCCAGGGAAGAGACGTCTCCCAACGGCAGGCTGGTGTAGCCGTCGCCTGAAATCCTCAGCAGGGCCAGGCCGGCTATGCTGTCTATGCCCAGGACAATCCCCGTCTTCTTGCTGCCATCCACCATCTCCACCAGGACCGTAGGGTCGTTTCCGACTGCGTTGCGACCGGTAACCACCAGGCCCTGGTCATCCACAATGGCCCCGGAGCCTACGGCCCTGGAGCTGATTACCCTTACAACAGATTCCCTCAAGGTGAGTATGGTATCCGCCGTAAAGTGGACACCGGGTTGCGGGGGCAACTCGGGCTCAGGCGTTGGGGTAGGCGCAAGCTCCAACGTGGGGATGGCTGTGGGCGCGGGCGTTGCCGATGTGGTGGGAGCAGGAGTGGGGATGGGTGTGGGCGCCCCCGAAGCGGTGGGCGCGGGCGTTGCAGTGGAAGTGGGGATCTCCGTGGAGGTGGGCGTTGACGTAGCGTCGGACTCGCAGGCCACGAGAATAAGGGTCAGAATAAGCGCAAAAGGCAGGAGACTCCGACGTCCAATCATTGAAACAGCGCCCTCCTCAAGGTGTCGTCGGTAAGGCGAGCCTGAGTATATTTCTCAGAAACGCAACTACACACGTTTTTAAATCATAACCCAACCACCCTGGGTTGACAACTATGGCAAGCCATATACCACTAGCGCGAAGCCGCCCGCCATAGGTGAGCGCCGGTGATGCCGGAGATCATCACAAACACCGGGTTCAAAACTGACCAGATGAGCAGGCGGTTGTCACTCTGGCGCTCAATGCCGGAGACTAGATCATCAGCCCAGTTCCAGAAGAATAAGAGAGCCAGAAGGAGAGAGGCGTACAACGCCAGGTTTATCTCCAGGTACTCCCGTGTGATGGAGTCGTCAAAGCCCTCCCGGTCCAGCTCAAGTTTGCGAAGGTAGTGCACGACCAGGGCTGTCGACACAGCAATCGCCATCACCCAGTCCAGGTATTCCCAGATTAGGCCGGTGTCTATCGCTTCCGTGTAAAAGCTGGAGAACACGTAGTGGAAGCCCACCGATAGGGAGGATATCCAGAGTAACATCGCGAGCGCTTTCCTCAACATATATGCAACCGTTTTCCTTTCCAAAGGCTATGCCATCGCCCTGTAGGCGAGCAGAGGCCGACACCAGTTTCAGGCTCACGGCTGAATCTGTCAACACACTGTGGCGCCGACTTGACGCTCCGTTGCCAACTCCATATGCTGTTACAACACTTGACGACTAGGAGGCGCGCATGACCCTCAACACGTATCTGAATTTCGGCGGCAACTGCCGGGAGGTATTTGAGTTCTACCGCTCCGTTTTTGGCGGGGAGTTCTCCGTTATGGAGACCTTCGGCAACGGCCCACCGGACATGGGCGTCTCGGAGGCGGACAAGGACCTTATCATGCACATGTCGCTTCCGGTCGGCTCCAGTGTGCTCATGGGCAGCGACATGCCCTCCGGGTTCGGAGGGCCGCCTGTTGTGGGCAACAACTTCTCCATCAGCTACTTGACCCAGAGCCGGGAGGAGACCGACTCCCTGTTTGCCAAACTTTCCGAGGGTGGCACGGTGACGATGCCGCTCCAGGACATGTTCTGGGGCTCTTACTTCGGCGCCTTCACGGACAAGTTCGGCATCAACTGGCAGGTCGACTACGAGGTCCCGCAGGGCTAAGATACCCCCCACCGTCGTCATGCCCGCGAAAGCGGGTACCCAGAGGGGAGAGGGACGGGGGTGCAGGAACGACGACGGCGCGCGGCTCCGGCCAGGGCTGTCTCATTGCCGGGGACATTTCTCTCATCATCTTCGCCTTAGGTAGTATGCCAAGCGATTGCCGAGAGGGAGGTCGGACATGACCGGCAAACGTAACCACACGATATGGCTCGGCAAGGCTCGGAGGGCGCTTCCTCTGGCTCTTGCCGTTGCGCTCCTCATCGCGCTGTTCGGATGCGACGGGGAAGCCGCCCCGGACACGGCGACCCCGACTCGGACCCCGGCCCCGACTTGGCCCGCTCCTACGTCCACTCTGCCAGCCACATCTACCCCCATCCCTACGCCAACGCCTACATCTTCGCCGTTGCCAACCGCGGCGGGGCCAACCTCTGCGCCGGACGAGCTGCGCTCGGACTTGGCGCGCGTGACCATGCCTGCGGCAACCGATTCCGACCTGGCTGCGCTGGTTGGGGGGAACAGCGCCTTCGCCTTCGACCTGTACCACGCCCTGGGCGAGAAGGAGAAGAACCTGTTTTACTTGCCCTACAGCATCTCGGTTGCCCTTGCCATGACCTACGCCGGAGCCAGGGGCGAAACCGAGAGCCAGATGGCGGACGCGCTGCGCTTTCGCCTCTCGCAGGACAGGCTGCATTCCTCGTTGAACAGCCTGGACCTCAAGCTGGCCTCTCGCGGCGAGGGTGGGGACGGCTTCCGCCTGAGCATAGCCAACGCTATTTGGGGGCAGCAGGGGTACAGGTTCCTGCCCGGTTTCCTGGACGTCCCGGCCCTGAGCTACGGCGCGGGGCTGAGGCCGGTTGACTTCGTGGAGACCCCGGAGAGGTCCAGGGTCACCATCAACGATTGGGTTGCCGACCGGACGGAGGACAGGATCAAGGACCTCATCCCTGACGGGGCCATAGACGTGGACACCCGGCTTGTCCTCACAAACGCCATCTACTTCAAGGCGGCGTGGCTGAGCCAATTTGAGGAGAGTTCCACCGTGGACCGCGCCTTCAACCTGCTTGATGGAGGCGTCGTACAGACCCCCATGATGACCCAGACGACGGTGTTAGGCTATGCTGGTGGAGACGGCTACCTGGCAATCGACCTGCCGTACAAGGGCAACGAGATGTCTATGGCTATCCTGGTCCCGGACGAAGGGGAGTTCAGCAACTTCGCAGCCTCCCTGGACGCCGACCTTGTGAGCCGGGCCCTGGCGGGAATGAGCGCCAGGCATGTGCAGCTGACCATGCCGTTGTTCAAGTTTGAGTCGCAGCTTAGTCTGAACGAGACCCTGAAAGCGATGGGTATGCCCAACGCTTTCGACGGCAGCTCAGCGGACTTCTCAGGCATGAACGGCGTCTCCTGCATGGACAACCCCACGTGCCTGCGGATTACGGACGTGGTGAACAAGGCGTTTGTGGCGGTGGACGAGACGGGGACGGAGGCGGGGGCTGCAACCGGCGTGATGTTTGGCATGGAGTCCATGCCTAAGCAGGTTGTGATAGACCGTCCCTTCATCTTCCTGATACGGGACATGGAGACGGGCGCAATCCTGTTCGTTGGGCGTGTGATGGACCCAGGCGCCTAGGGCGGCAAGGGCAAGCGGTTTTTGTGGGACTATGGCAGGGTGAGCTTCAACTCGCCCCGTTCAGCTTAACGGCTGCCGCTTCTTTCAAAGAAGTCCATGTCAATGGCGAAAGCGGCGGCAACGAGCATGAGCCGAAACTCCTGGCTCCGCTCATTGTCGCTGAACTTGATGCTGAAGGTATCGGCGTCCGTGAAGGCCTCTCTCATAACGCCGCTCCACTCTTTGGTGATTCGCCCCACCTCTTCTCCGTTATGATCGTTTACGGTGAAGGTGTATCTGCGGAAGAGGCTGCCATTGATGCCGGCAATCTGCCGGCCGTTGGCGTCCAGCACGGAGAACTTGCGTTTCAACATCGCAAAGAGCTTGCTCAGCGTCCCTAAGGGGTTCCCTTCGCCGTCCGCTACGTTCAGGTGTGAGAAGTACCAAAAGAACTTTCTATTGGCGTTCAGGACCGGTTGGTTCTCGGTATCGACTACGTGGAGGTTGAGAGGGCGATGACTTCCCATGAACTGCCGGCTTATCATGCCGGACTCCTCGTAGGCGTACATGATCTCTTCACCGGTGGGCGCCAGAATCCTGTACCGGTTGGCCGTTTCAAAGTCTGTGAACATCTCGAGCATTTCCTTGCTCTGGCGGAAGATAAGCTCCTGGTACTGGGAAAGGTCTATCACGCCCAACCTCCTGAGACGGCTGTCTGTGCGCATGATACCTACATTGCCGTACATTTACAACGGGCGCGCCCAGAGCTGGGACTGGGCATTCTCTACAGGCGCTGGTAATGCCAACGTCGGTTGGAGTACCCCCCCGCTCATATGGTTCGACAGGCTCACCACGAGCGGGGTGGAAATCTTCTCGCTCGCCCACAGCCTGTCGAAGGGCGTAAGCGGAACGTGGGCGGGGGCGTAGTACGGCGCTATTCCGCCCTCTCCACCTTCTCCTATGCTTCCAGGCCTATCAGAGCCTTCCAATCTGTGGTACAACTAATGTGGGCCGGTCATTCAGGTGACGCTGGAGTGGGGTCGGGCTGTAGATCACATCTACGCCCCAACAATGCGAGGGAAGAATGACCCATGTGGTATCTCTTATCGGCGAGGAACGATGGTGAGCATTCAGCTACCCAAGGCAATACTCTTCGACATGGACAACACCATCCTGGCCAATGACAGTACATCTCCAAGGAGTTGGGAACTGGCCTTCGCGAGATTCGCGTCTCGCTTGGGCGGCTTGGACGTTCAAGAGTTCGTCGGCGCAATGAACGAAATACGCCCGCGGATGCAGGGAGACCCGGTGTGGGATCAGTGGGCGCGTTTCAACGTGGCAGCTTCCCGCCGAGAGCTGGTTGCGCTGGCCTTTTCTCGCCTGGGCGTGAATGCCGGGGAGACAGCCGATGAGGTTGCCAACGCTTACGCCGAAACTCGGGAAGCGTCACTAGAGGTATTCCACGGCGCAATTGGTACACTGAAACATATTCGGGAGATGGGGAAAGGGATGGCGCTGATCACCAACGGCCTCTCCAGTATTCAGCGGGGCAAGATCAACCGCTTTGGGCTGGAACCCTTTTTCGACTGCATCGTCATCGAAGAGGAGCTTGGCGTGGGCAAGCCGGATCCACTGGTCTTCCGGCACGCCTTGGACCAGTTGGCAGTTCAGCCTTCGGATGCCATGATGGTGGGCGACAATCTGGAAACCGACATCGCAGGCGCCCAATCCCTGGGCATATACACGGTGTGGGTCGATTGGAAGGGCGGCGGCTTGCCTGAGAGCAGCTCGACAACCCCGGATAGCACAGTGCGATCAGTTGCGGAGTTGCTGGCGTAGGAATCCAGCGCCGCCTAGCGGCAATGCCGTTATGCCAGGCGCCCGGAGCAACCGGACACCTAGACGCTATGGCTCCTTACCTCCCTGGGATTGACACGTATATCCGCACACGATATATTGGAGCAAACCTTCATGGAGGCTCTTTACTGTGACCAGTCCAGATCCTTCGTATCTCCTGCCTCTTCCGGTCGCGCAGCTGCACATCATGTTGGCATTGGCCGACGGTGATAAACATGGCTACGCGATCATGAGGGAGGTTGAGATTTTGACCGAAGGCTTGGTCACCATGGGACCGGGCACGTTGTACGGAACGGTCAAGCGGATGTTGAATGCGGGATTTATCGAGGAGACGGACGAACGACCCGACCCGGAACTGGACGACGAACGCCGCCGCTACTATCGACTCACCAGCCTTGGCGCCCGCGTCCTGGACGCCGAGGTCGCACGAATGGAGCAGCTTGCCCGTATCGCCCGGACTAGATGGTCGGCCCCTGGGCAGACTTTACGTTGGGGGAGCGTCTGAGATGCTCTCAGAACGAATTTACCGGATACTCCTCCAAGCCTACCCGAAGGAGCACCGTCGCGAGTACGAGGAGCCTATGCTCCAACTGTTCCGGGACCGGATGCGTCGTGACGGCGGTGGACTCGGAACTCTGGTGGTCTGGGTCCATATGCTGTTTGACCTTGTACGCTCAGCATCCAGAGAGCGCATGGAGATAGCAAGAAGGTGGGCAATTCGCAAGAACGTACTCAGGGCACTACTCCTGCGCGACTATACTGCGAGGACGGCGCGTACACGGAAGCAGGTGGTTGGCTCTTTGCTTCTCCCAGTCATTTATTGCCTGGTATTTGCTGCAGTAGCAGGCACGGTCTCCATTTTCTTCCCGGTGTCCGACATATTTGGTGACGCAGTACTCAGGTCCGGCCTGTTCATGTTTGGAGGAATGACGGTCATGAATCCTGTGCTTCACGGACTCGTGTTCAGGTTAAGAGCTAAGTACGATCTGAAGAACGCCCTGCGAGCCATTGTAGTCTACTTGCCGATATGCATTTTCGTTGCAACTGTCTTGCTGCATTCCATGTTGGCTTTGTCTGATGGCGAGACGCCCCTTCTCACAATCACCTGGTTCGAAATCATGGTGGCGTCCTATTTTGGCGCACTTTTGTGCATATTGCCCGTGCTAACGCACCGAGTTGGCTTTGCTTCAGAGCCGGCGCCTGCGATAACTGCTCATCGCCTTTACCGGCGGACTGAGATGGCGATATCTCTGGGTTCGCTGTTGGGCATTTCGATACTACTGCTCTTAGCCTTGTAGGCGCTGCGAGTGAGTATCGCTTATCGATCGCCCAGGGCTTGTCGGAGGGCGAGCGGAACGTGTGGCACGGGGGACAAGACCAGATACGTCCATCCGAATTTGACCTCCGCTTTCAAAATCGGGAATGCAACGCGATTGGCATGATTCGGCATGATGAGGAAGGAGTCCTGAAGGCATTGGGACTTTCTTTAGTCAACAACGCCTTGTACAATGTGAACGCCATCAAGGCTTAACGATGCAAGGTAATAAGATTTTACCAATAAAGCTCGTGGCCCTGGCAATGGTAGTTCTTGCATTGGCGGCTTGCGCCTCCACCTCAACGGCTAGGCCAAGGACTTCCAACGCCCAGACTCCCCTGGCTTGGACCTTGGTGGAAGCGCCGGGCTGGAGTGCACGCTATCCCGGCTTCTCGCTCAATCTACCCCCTGGGTGGGAGCTAAACGAACTCCAAGGCATCGACTCCTATGTGGGCGAAGTAGTGGGCGATGGAGTAAAGCTTACATTTGACTATGGCATGTACTCGTGGGCTCTGGAACTGCGTGAAGATATGGCGCATCTCCATACTGTGACCTACGAGACCATCGGTGGCGTTGAGGCTAAGCTGATCGTGCCAACTGGCGATTCCGGCGGCTATACCGGCGTGTATTTCGACAAGTTAGATAGCGCTAGCCTCAACCTTGTCGGGGAAGACCTGACACCGGCGCAGCAGCAGGTGGCCTTGATCATCTTCAGGAGCATCCGCAGCCTCGGTCAGCAACGGTAGTGTCTCCTAGCCTACAGGAACACCCTCCAGCCGGAAGCCGAAGCCCCCTACAACGTCCCTCTTTGAGGGGCGCTCAGCGTGGAGCAGGCGTGAGTGGAACGGGGCCTCGTACGGCGCTACTCCACCTTCTCCAGCGGGGCAAAGCTGAGCAGCAGCTTCTTTATCCCGGACTCCCCCTTGAAGGCCACTGTCACCTCGTGGTCCTGGCCGGACGGGACGCAGGTGACCACTATCCCCTCGCCAAACTTGGAGTGCCTTACCTTCTCGCCCGCCTTCAGAGGCTCCGATGTGGCCTTGCCTCCATTCTCTGCTTGCGCGCCAATGCTCCACGGCGCCGCGGCAACTCCCTGCCTGCCCGCCATCGCAAGGGGTGACACGAGGTTTTGGGGAATGTCCGTAAGGAACCGGGACGGCCTGGCAGGGGACGCGTTGCCCCAGATGACCCGCCGAAAGACCCTGGTCAGGTACAGCCTCTTCTTGGCCCGCGTCATGCCGACGTAGAACAGGCGCCGCTCCTCTTCCATTTGGTCGGGATCGTCAATGGAGCGGCTGTGAGGCAGTAGCCCTTCCTCCAACCCGACTATGAACACCACCGGGAACTCAAGCCCCTTGGCCTGGTGCAGCGTGATGAGGGTGATGGCATCCGTCCCCTCCTCCAGAGTGTCCACGTCGGAGACCAGGGCCGCTCCCTGGAGAAAGGCGGAAAGCCTCTCCTCCGGCTCCATCGGCTGGAACTCCTGCGCCGTGGTTCTCAGCTCCTGGATGTTCTCCAGCCTCTCCAGGCCCTGTTCACCCTCCTCAAGCAGCAAGTCCCGGTAGCCGGCGCGCTCGAGGACTGCATCCATCAGCTCGGCGGGGGGTATGCGGTTGCCGTACTCCATGAGCGAGTTGACTACGTAGAGGAACCGGGCCACCGCTCGCCCGGCTCTCGCATCGCCGGACTCGGCCATAAGCTGCGCGGCAGTGTACACGGGTATATTCTGCACGCGCGCGTTGTGCACCAACTGGTCCGCTGTGCGCTGCCCAATGCCCCTGGGCGGGACGTTGATGACACGCAAAAGGCTCACCTCGTCGTATGGGTTGTGAATGACCCGCAGATAGGCAAGTACGTCCTTGATCTCCTTGCGCTGGTAGAAGCGCAGCCCGCCGATGAGCTTGTAGGGGATGCCGTAACGCAGGCATCCGTCCTCAATGGCGCGGGACTGGGCGTTTACGCGATACATAATGGCGCAGTCGGCCAGGCGGTAGCCTTCGTTCCGCGTCAGACGCTCCACCTCCCGGAGCGTCTGCTGGGCCTCCTCCTCCGGGGTGTAGGACTCGCCGACGTACAGGGGACTGCCCCGGGCGTTCTGGGTGGTCAGGGGTTTGTCCATCCTGCGGCTGTTGGCGGAGATCACTCCGGTGGCCGCCTCCAGAATGGCCCCGGTGGAGCGGTAGTTCTCCTCCAGGGTCACCACCTTTGCGTCCGGGTAGTCTCGCTGGAAGGAGAGTATGTTGCGAATGTCGGCGTTGCGCCACGAGTATATGGCCTGGTCGGGGTCGCCCACAACGCAGATGTTGCGATGCTTCCCCGTCAGCCGCCTGGCAATGGCGTACTGGGCCACGTTGGTGTCCTGGAACTCGTCTATGAGGAGGTGCGAGTACCGGGAGCGGTACCTCTCAACCACGGATGGGTTGTCCCTGAAGAGGACGTATGTCTTGAGCAGCAGGTCGTCGAAGTCCACGGCGTTGTTGCGTTGGAGCAGCTCCTGGTAACGCCGGTACACCATGCGTATGATCTCCTCGATAGGAGCGTGGCGGCCAGGCGTGTAGTCATCCGCCTCTAACAGCCCGCTCTTGGCGGCGGATATGGCGGAGAGTATCGACCTTGGGGGGAAGCGTTTGGGGTCAATCTCCTGGCTCTCCATCGCCTGCTTCACCACCTCAAGCTGGTCCTCCTGGTCGTAGATGACAAAGTTCCGGTCAAGACCGATGTGCTTGCCGTCTATGCGCAGTATCCGGGCGCAGAGGGCGTGGAAGGTGGCGACTGTGAAGTCGTGCCGCATATTCCACCACTTACCGAGAAGGGGAGCAGCCGGATCTCGCTCGCTCTTGCCGAACAGCCTCTCACGCATCTCTCTCGCAGCCTTGTTGGTGAAGGTGACGGCGGCTATGCTGTGCGGGCTGACGCCGCGCTCCCTGACCAGGTAGGCTATGCGATGGGTGATGACCCTGGTCTTCCCGCTGCCGGGGCCGGCCAGTATGAGGAGCGGCCCATCGACCGCCTCCACAGCTTCCTTCTGGGGCTTATTGAGTCCTGCTAATACGTCCATCATAGCTCAGTTGGATTATACACCAGGGGAGCCCAGGAAGCAGGGGGAAAAACCCTGGGTTCTTGCACGGCGTGTTGACATGTAGGCCCGCAAGCCCTTAAATTACAGGGGCGTGTTGGCAGAGGTAGACCTGCATTGCAACCACGCGCGGAGGATATGTGCCTATATACGAGTACGAGTGCGTAAGCTGCAAACACCGGTTCGAGCTGAAGCAGGGCTTTGACGCCGACCCAACGGAGACCTGCCCCGTTTGTCAGTCGTCATCCCGCCGGAGGTTCCACTCTCCAACGGTGATCTACAAAGGCTCCGGCTTCTATACGACCGACTATGCCCGAAGAGACCAGCCCAGCGTCGATGGAAGCAGCGGCAATGGCGACGGGGCCGCGTCCTCCTCGGAGAAGGAGACCTCCTCCAAAGAGACCTCTTCCAAGGAGGACTGAGCGGAAGGGGGTCGGGGATGCGCGCCCTTGTCCAACGAGTGGCTAGAGCATCGGTGGCGGTGGAGGAGGTTGTGGGGCGGATCGAGAAGGGACTGGTGGTCTTCGTTGGCATTGGGCAGGACGACGAAGACGAGGATGCCCGCTACGTGGTTGAGAAGGTCGTCAACCTGCGGATATTCGACGATAAGGATGGTCGCTTCGACGTCTCCGCTCTGGATGCGGGGGCGCAACTCCTGATAGTCAGCCAGTTCACACTCTACGCCGATGTTCGCAAGGGGCGTCGGCCCTCTTTTACCGATGCCGCCCCTCCCGAAAAGGCGCATGCCCTCTTTGAGAGGACGGTTGGCTTATTCAGGGAGACGGGCCTGCAGGTGGAAACGGGACGCTTCCAGCAGCGTATGGTGGTGGACATTCAGAACGATGGCCCGGTCACCTTGATGGTGGACAGCGCAGACAGGCACAGGCCTCGCCGCGGGTAGCAGTCCGCAAGCAGCCGGCGGCAGGGCACGCTGAGGAGACCCACCACGCTCTGCTCACGCCCTTCGAGTGGCTCAGGATGAGCGGAAGATTTCACCCCGTTCGTGGTGAGCTTGTCGAACCATATGAGCAGGACGCTGGGGCGGCGGCGCTACTCGCGGGTTGGAATCCGGCCGGAGGCCATCAGCCACATGCGGGCTATCTCAGGCCCAATGAACTTGAACGCGCCCCGCAGTTCCTTCTGAAGGGCTGCAAGGTCGTCTCCGGGCAGCACGCGATAGAACCAGTTGCAGAAGGAGCCGTGCTCTCGTTGCAGTCCCTGGACTATTCGGGCGTTGGCGATGCACGCCTCAATCTTCTTTCGATTGCGGATGATGGATGTGTCTTGCAGCAGGCGCTCCACGTCCGGGAAGCTCATATCCGCCACAGCGTCGATGCGCCAGCCGTGGAAGGCCGCCCGGAAGGAGTCGCGCTTGGCCAGGATCATGCGCCAGTTGAGGCCGGCCTGAAATATCTGCAGGCTCATAACCTCAAACAGGCTGTCGTCGTCCTCCGTGGGCCTGCCCCAGACCTCTCTGGCGTACCACTCCTTGAGCGGGTCGCCCCTGGCCCATTCCATGATGTGCTGCATCTCCTCATCCGGAGAGACCAAGCTGCCCTCCTGTGTTGTCAAGTGGTATGATAGCCCTGTGTTCCAGATAGAGTTAATTTCATCGATTGAATTAGGCTATGAAACCGTATGGGAGGACTCTCGCATATTGGTGTCGATGACAAACCACTCTTTGGCCTCTCTACCTACATAGCGAGTCAGTCCGTAGTTAGCCCCAGTACCTATAACCACTCCTACTCCAAAGGGAATCGCCTTGGCGACAGCTTTTCTTGTGAGAGTCACCCCGACTCGTCTGAAAGCATGTTTAATCACTTGCAGCGCCGCGCCTTTCAGGTATTCGTTCAACATCCTCACACCGGCTTTAGAGCCAAGTTTGGCTCCAGCCTCTACTCCCACGCGTTCAAGGCTGCCGGTTGCGGCAATGAGAAAAGCCAAATGGCGGGCATCCTCAGAGAGAATGTCATACCCGAAAACAGCAGCCAGACACATGCACATATCCACTTGGAGTTTCATACATACCGCGGTATCTGTGGCTGCCCCGCCCACAGCTGCGACTGCCGTGCCTAGGCCAGGTATGACGCCCGACAGACCAGTCATTCCACCCACCATTCCGGCCCATTGAGCGTATCTCTTAATTACTTGGTCAGCCGCCCTTAGTTGGTGCTCCCACTCAGAGTCGCGCGGGTATCTGCTTCTGCTCTGATTAAGATAGCGTCCGGCAATCGCCTTTGCATCCTCAGGGGATATAGCTATGGCCTCGACTATCTTTAGCAGACGTGATTCCTTGTCTTCAGAAGATTGACTCATGCTGCCCTCCTGTGTCATCGGTTAGCCGGGACTGCGCGCAGGATCAGTACACGTCCAGGGTAAACCCCATGCCTCTGGGCGACTCCTTGAAATCCAGCACGGCCTTGGCCAGCCTGTCCAACAGACTGGCGTCCACCAGCAGGAGGTCCATCCCCTGGAAGGAGACCACATGGTCGTCCTCACCCTGGTCGTCTATCACTATCCCAAAGTCCCCCTCGCCCTTCCAGACCGGGGGCATAGCCAGCCTCAGCAGCTTGCCCGGAGCCAGGGAGCGCGTCTCCAGTATGCTCTTGAGGCCCTCTTTTGCTTTGTCCGTTACAGTCACCATAGGCGATACGCCCTCCTGCGACCTCCGCCAATGGGCCCGGCTGTGGCTGTATAGCCCGTTATGCAAGGGGCCCCTTGCCCGTAATGATACCCCAACATCCCGATGGTATACAAATCTCAGACTATTCGACCGGGGGGATGAAGGGTATGCCATCGCGCTCACATCGCTCGTGCGGCCTGTCCATTGTAGCATCCGTCTGCGCTAATGCCGGACGCGGCACGTTCGGTTCAAGGGATTGTGCCAGTTCCTAACTATCCGTTAAGATGTAGTTGTTTCCACCGATGCCCCACCTTCCGTAGAGAGGAGTGTCATGGATTATCCGATAATCGCCAAACCTAGCCTTGAGGAAATCAAGGTGCGTCCGAACATAGGAGAGTACGGGGACCTGCACAAAGGATTCTCCTGGCAGCAGATGAGGCAGGAGTTGGACGGACTTCCGGGCGGCGGACTGAACCTGGCCTACGAGGCCATCGACAGGCATGCCAACGGCCCCAGGAGAGACCGTATCGCCATGTACTGGGAGGGCGCGGGCGGCGAGGAGGAGCAGTACACCTTCGGCCAGATGAAGGAGCTGACAGACAGGTTCGCCAACGCGCTGCGGGGCCTTGGAGTGGAGAAGGGCGACAGGGTGTTTCTGTTCATGGGACGCATCCCGGAGCTTTACGTGGCCTTCTTTGGCATACTGAAGGTGGGCGCCATCGCCGGGCCTCTGTTCTCCGCCTTTGGGCCGGACCCGGTGAAGGACCGCCTGCTGGACAGCGGGGCCAAGGCGCTCATCGTCACGCCCGAATTGCGCAACCGCATCAGCGGTATCCTTGGCGACCTGCCGGACCTCAAGCGCATCATAATCGTCAACAAGAACAACCGCTCCCAGGAGCCCCTGGCTGCGGGGGACATCAGCTACGAGGAGGAGATGGCCTCGGCGTCGTCCGACTTCGACATCGCGCCTACCACGGAGGAAGACTACTCCATCATGCACTACACCTCCGGCACAACGGGCAAGCCCAAGGGCGCCGTCCACGCCCACCTGGCGGCATTGCAGCACATGGCAACCGGCCGGTGGGCTCTTGACCTCCACGATGACGATGTCTACTGGTGCACCGCCGACCCCGGATGGGTCACCGGCACGTCCTACGGCATGTCCGCGCCCTGGACCAACGGCATAACCCAGGTTATCTACGAGGGGGGCTTCCGCGCCAGCGCGTGGTACCAGGTGATTCAGAAGTACGGCGTCACGGTGTGGTACACCGCTCCCACGGCCATACGAATGTTGATGAGAGCCGGGGACGATATTCCCGGACGGTACGACCTCTCCAGCCTGCGGTATATGTGCTCGGTGGGTGAGCCCCTCAATCCGGAGGCGGTTGTGTGGGGTGTGAAAGCGTTCGACCTGCCCTTCCACGACAACTGGTGGCAGACCGAGACGGGGGCGATCCTCATAGCCAACTACCCATCGATGGACATCCGGCCTGGCTCGATGGGGCGTCCCATTCCGGGCGTGGAGGTGGCGATAGTGGACGACGACGGCGTGGAGGTGGAGCCGGGGCAGGAGGGAGACCTGTGCGTCCGACCGGGGTGGCCCTCCATGTTCCGCACGTACTGGCGCAACCAGGAGATGTACGATTCCAAGTTCAAGAACGGATGGTACGTTACCGGAGACCGGGCGCGCATGGACGAGGACGGCTATTTCTGGTTCGTTGGCCGCGCCGACGACGTGATTAACACGGCAGGGCATCTTGTGGGGCCGTTTGAGGTGGAGAGCGCGCTCATTGAGCATCCGGCGGTGGCGGAAGCCGGGGTCATCGGCAAGCCGGACCCGGTGGCTATGGAGGTGGTCAAGGCGTTCGTGTCACTCCATGAGGGCAGCCAGCCCTCCGACGAGCTGCGTAACGACATAATGCGCTTCGTCCGCCAGAAGCTGGCGGCGGCGGTTGCCCCGCGGGAGATAGAGTTTGTGGACTCGCTGCCCAAGACCCGCAGCGGGAAGATCATGCGGCGCCTGCTGAAGGCCAGGGAGCTTGGCCTCCCGGAGGGCGACACGTCCACCCTGGAGGAAGACTAGGCGCGGGCAGAGCACAACCCTGCGCCCACGAGGCTGCCGCTAAGGGTATTGTTCGGCTCAAGAGATTGTGGGCTGAAGGCCATATGTTAAAGGAGGCGGCGCTATGGCGGAGCATCACATAAACCCGGAGAAGCTGTATTTCAACTATCAGGGGCGGTTTCCACCCCTGCAACTGGAGGCTGAGCCTGCGGTTATCCCCCCTGAGACGGACAAGACCCATCCAAAGCTCATCACCGATACCACTCTGAGGGACGGGGCGCAGGACCCCCACTTCGCCGTCTTCCCGTCGGAGACGCGCCTCAAGTACTACGACCTGCTCCACCAACTGGACAACGGCACGGGGCGCATAGAGCAGGTGGAGGTCTTTATATATCAGAAGCGGGACCTGTGGGCATTGGACAGGCTACTGGAAAGGGAGTACCAGTTTCCACAGGTGACCACCTGGACAAGGGCGCTTCCCAAGGACATCAAGATGCTGGTGGACGTATCCCAGGGCAGGATAAAGGAGACGGGGATGCTCGCCTCCAGCTCCGACCACCACATCTTCGACAAGCTGGGACACCCGAGCAAGGAGGTTGCGGCGGACAGATACCTCTCTCCTATAATGACCGCCTGTGAGTACGGAATACGCCCCAGGATTCACCTGGAGGACACCACAAAGGCCGACATCTACGGCTTTGTCATACCATTCATGCAGCGTGTCCTGAAAGAGACGGAGGGGTGGGCCAAGTTCCGCGTGTGCGACACCATCGGGTGGGGGTCGCCAGACCCATATGCCCCTCTTCCCGTAGGCATACCCAAGCTCATTTCGACCCTGGTCCAGGAGACCGGGGCGGAGCTGGAGTTCCACGGCCATAACGACTTCGGTATGGCGACTGCAAACAGCATCGCCGCCTACCGCTACGGGTGCAAGCGGGTCAACGTGGCCTTTGCCGGGCTTGGCGAGAGGACCGGCAACACGTCGCTGGAGCAGGTGGTGGCGGGGTACATTCGCTTGTACGGAGATCCCGGACTGGACCTGAAGACCCTCAGCAGGATCCGCGACCTGCTGACCAACGAGGTTATACCCGTACCACCCAAGCAACCCATAATAGGGGACGTGTTCTCCACCCAGGCGGGTATTCACCAGACGGGGATGAGCCGTGGAGAGCAGGCCGAGGGTGGGCCCATCTACCTGGCCTTCGATGCGGCGGTCGTGGGTGAAGAGGGGGGGGAGCATAGCGTCATCGGCGCTCTATCCGGCATGGACGGGATAGTCTCCGTTCTCAACCGGAGGCTCAAGGCGGAGACCGGCCAGTTGGGCAGATATACCACCACCAGCAGGGTTGTGAAGTACATATACGACAGTATTCAGGAGGCCTACGACGGAGCGTACGACAGTGAGAGCAACGCTCCGATAGGCCAAAGACGCTCTTTCTTTACTCCTGAGGAGATTCTGGCTCTGGCCAGGGAGGCCCAGGGGAGGCAACGGGTCCCCGCCCGAAGCTAGGCAGGAACTTGCCCTCACCCATGTCCACCGGCTATAGAGGCATACCCAGCGTGGAGAGGCTCCTGTCCGATGAGCGGATGCGCGGGCTCATCCGTGAGTACTCCCATGAGGCCGTTGCGTACCTGGTACGCGGGCGTTTGGAGGAGGTGAGACTGGGAGTCGCGGGCGGCAGCGCGCCTCCATCCTTCGATGACCTGGTGGAGGACGTGAGGACGCGCGCTGCATCCCGCTGGCAGCCGTGGCCGCGCCCTGTGATCAACGCGACGGGCGTGATTCTGCACACCAACCTGGGCCGCGCCCCCCTGAGCCTCGAGGCAGCGGAAGCCGTCCGCCGGGCGGCCACGGGCTACACAGACCTGGAGATGGACCTGGACGAGGGGGTCAGGGGTTCGCGCCAGTCCCACGCGGAGAGGCTCCTGTGCCAGCTGACCGGGGCGGAGGCGTCTCTTGTGGTGAACAACAACGCCTCCGCTATACTGCTGAGCCTCTCTGCAATCGCCAGCGAGAAGGAGGTCATTGTCTCCAGGGGAGAGGCCGTGGAGATCGGGGGAGGCTTTCGCATACCGGACGTCCTGGCGCAGAGCGGCGCTATACTCAGGGAGGTTGGAACCACCAACCGCACCTACCTAGCGGACTATGAGGGGGCCGTCACGCCAAGTACGGGAGCGCTCCTCAAGGTACACTCCAGCAACTTCCTCATCAGCGGCTTCACCCACGATACGGGAATAGGGGAGTTGGTTGGGCTGGGCGCGCGTCACGGCATACCGACGCTCCATGACCTTGGCAGTGGCTGTCTTGTGGAGACCACCCGGTTCGGCCTGGCCCACGAGCCTATGGTACAGGAGAGCATCGCCGCGGGGGTTGACTTGGCCTGCTTTTCGGGCGACAAGCTCCTGGGTGGGCCGCAGGCGGGGATCATCGTGGGGAAGGCGGAGGTGATATCGCGGCTGGCAAGGCACCCACTGGCCAGGGCGGCGCGCATAGACAAGCTAAGCATGGCCGCTCTCACCGCTACGCTCATCCACTACCTCAAGGGAGAGGCCCTGGAGAAGGTACCCGTATGGAGAATGGTCTCCGCGTCGCCGGAATCTCTGGAGGCCGCGGCGCGTCGGTTGCAGCAGGCGGTTGGCGGCAGGGGGCAGGTGGAAAGCGGCCTCTCTACCGTGGGAGGCGGCAGCCTGCCCGGTGGGACCCTCCCAACGCGGCTCCTGGCTCTGACGGAGGACGGCCTGCCCGGAGGCGCTCAGGGCCTTGCCCGTAGGCTGAGGGAGGCGGAGACGCCCGTCATCTCCCGGATAGAGGATGGACGGGTGGTGATAGACCCCAGGACCGTGCTCCCCGGCGAAGAGGACGCCCTGGCGTCTTCCTTGAGGACCTCGCTGGAGGGGTAGGAGGCGACACTCTCTGCAGGCGCCGGTAATTGCGCACGGCGCCGTTCGCCCCCGTATCAAGTACGGGGCAGGCTCTGAGCCTGTCGAAGGGCGCGAGCGGGAGCCACACATCTGCAGTCTGCTGGCTCATGTGGTTCGACAAGCTCACCACGAGCGGGCAAGGGAACTCCGCTCAGCCCCGTATCAAGTACGGGGCGGGGAATAAACGGGCACGTCATTCCTGCCCCTGAGCAGGAATCCAGAAGGGCCGGGCGGGGGGATGGATGCCCGCTCCCCGTTTCCACGAGGACAAGCTTCGCGGGCACGACGACGTTGGGGCGCTCGGCTACTCCACGTAACGGCGCACCACGATGCAGGTGTTCTGTCCGCCGAATCCAAAGCTGTTGGACAGGACGATATCCACATTCTGGCGTCGCGCGACGTTGGGCACATAGTCCAAGTCGCAGGCGGGGTCGGCGTTTTCCTGGTTCACCGTAGGGTGTATGATCCCGTCCTGGATAGTCTTGACACAGGCAACGGCTTCCAGCGCGCCGGCGCCTCCAAGAGCGTGTCCTGTCATGGACTTGGTAGAGCTTATAGGCACCGTGTAAGCGCTTTCACCAAACACGTTCTTGATGGCCATAGTCTCTACGGCGTCGTTGAGGGGGGTGGACGTGCCGTGGGCGTTGATGTAGTCCACCTGGTCGGTGGTTATGCCCGCGTTCGCCATTGCCCAACGCATGGCCCTGCCGGCTCCCTCTCCGGTCTCGTCCGGCTGCACGGCGTGGAAGGCGTCGCTGGAGGCTCCGTAACCTGCCAGTTCCGCCAGGATGGTGGCGCCGCGATTCAGTGCGTGCTCCAGGCTCTCCAGGATCAGGATAGCCGCGCCCTCCGCGGGCACAAAGCCGTCTCTCCGGGCGTCGAAGGGCCGGCTGGCCTTCTCCGGCTCATCGTTGTGGGTGCTGAGGGCTCTGAGGATGCAGAAGCCGGACAGTCCAATCTCGCTTATGCTGGCCTCGGATCCGCCCGCGAGGACGATGTCGACCGCCCCGCGGCGTATGGCCTCTGTTGCCTCGCCGATGGCCTGGTTGGAGGCCGCGCAGGCTGTGACCACCGTTGAGTTGTAGCCCTTGGCCCCAACCAGCCGGGCTACGTTGGCCGCCGCCATGTTTGGCAGCATCATGGGGATGAAGAAGGGGTTGACCTTCATGGCCCCCTTTTCGTTCATGTCCTCGCATGCGTCCTGGGTGGTGGACAGGCCGCCTGCCCCGTTGCCCAGCAGTACCCCCACCCTCTCCGTGTCCTCCCGTCCCATATCCAGGTCGGCGTCCTCCAGGGCCATGTAGGCCGCGGCAACGGAGACCTGGCTGAAACGCGCCATCCTGCGAGCCTCCTTGGGGTTGATGTACTTCTCCGGGTCAAAGTCCGTGACCTCCCCTGCAATGCGGGTTGGATACCGGGAGGTATCGCAGAGGGTTATGGGGCCTACCCCCGAACGTCCTGCCACAAGTCCCTCCCAGAACTGCTCCACCGAGCTACCCAGTGGTGTGACGGCGCCCATGCCCGTAACCACAACTCGAACTCTATTGTCACTCATTGCAATCTTCTCCTCAAAATAATGGCGCTCCGTGGCTTGGAGCAGGCGGGAGTCCCGGCCTCAGAGGCAAGGGGTATCCCGCGTGCGTATTCATAGGCTATGTGGGGCCGGCGCGGCTTGCGCGTCGAAGACGGGGTATGTCTCTGGGGCGATGCCCCTGGCGCACTCCCTGGCTTCGGCAGCCACGAAAAGCGACCCTGTGACCAGGACCAAGTCTCCCTCGCCAGCCGTATTCAGCGCCATGTCCAGGGCCTGGGACACGGAGTCGGCCACGCGTACCCTGCCGGCGTGAAGTCTGAAGTCATGGGCCAGTCTGTCCGGTCGGGTGGCTCTGGGGTGCCTGGATTGGGTCGCGATCACCTCCGCCGGAGATAGCAGACTCAATACCTCTATCAGCCCTTCCAGGTCCTTGTTCCGAGAGATTCCAACTACCAGAAGAACCCGACGGTCCGGGAACAGCGACTTGACCGCTTCCACCAGGCGCGCTGCGGAGTGAGGGTTGTGGGCGCCATCGGCCATGAGAAGGGGGTTTCTGCGCAAGACCTCCATCCTGCACGGCCAGTCCACGCTTTGGAAGCCCTCTTCTATGGCGCCGGCGTCAATCTCCATGCCGCCATCTACCAGGGCCTCGATTATTCCCACTGCTACGGCGGCGTTTTCCATCTGGTGTTCCCCCAGGAGGGGTACCCGTAGGTGATAGCGGCCCCGGCCGGTATCCACGGTGAAGACCTGGCCGTCCAGGGAGGAGTTCTCATGCTCCCACCGGATGTCCTCTCCGGCCAGGACCAGCTTGCTCTCCTGCCGTCGACAGGTCTCCTGCAAGACGCGCAGCGCCTCAATATTCTGCGGGGCGGAGACCACCGGGACACCCTTCTTGATTATGCCGGCCTTCTCTTCGGCTATCTTCTCCAGCGTGGCCCCAAGGACTTCGGTGTGGTCCAGTCCCAGGGATGTGATGCCGCAGGCCAGGGGCTGCACCACGTTGGTGGAGTCCAGCCGGCCCCCAAGTCCCACCTCAATGACCTGCGCTCCAACCTCCTGTTCCCTGAAGTAGTAGAAGGCCATTGCGGTCAGAAACTCAAAGAGCGTCACGCGGCCCTGCTCCGTATTGCCGACCGCCTCCATGGTGGGCCACAGTCCCTCCACCAGGCGGGCAAAGTCCTCCTCCGGGATGAGTTGGCTTCCTATTCGTATGCGCTCGCGGAAGGTATGCAGATGGGGAGATGTGAACAGGCCGGGCCGGTAGCCCGCCGCATCGAGCGCGGAAGCGACCATGGCGGCGACGCTTCCCTTGCCCTTCGTCCCCGCTATGTGTACGGTTGGAGTCCCCAGATGGGGGCTGTCCAAAGCCTCTAGGAGAGCCCCGATGCGGTCAAGGTCGTAGCGGGCCCTCTCTCCGGGGACGGCGCTTGGACGTTCGTAGTCCACCATGCCCATAATCCTGTCTATGGCTGCAAGGTATGACGTCACCGGTCCTCCTCTAGTTGCCCCTCATGCGCTTTGGCATGAATCCAAGGGAGACCCTCAGGGCCTCCATCTGGGACATGCTCCCGATGTATCCTATGTTCCCCTCCAGGGACCTTGGTTTCATCCTGAATACCCTCTCCATAGCGTCCAGGTCTGTTACGTTGTCTAGGGCGAGCATCTCAAGCTGGCTGGTGGTTGCCGGCGGGTTGGGTATGATGGCTTCCATTATACGGACAAGCCCTCTCATTAGAGGCAGAGGAACGTGGGCCTTGAGCCGTTTGACCTTGAGCGTCCTCTTTATTATATCCACTATCTCTTCGTAGGTCAGGTGGTCCGGGCCGCCGATCTCAATCGTCCTGCCCCCGAAACGCGGGTTGCCGACCACCAGCGAGACGATGGACCCCACCTCTTCAACGGATACGGGCTGAAGGCGGACGTTCCCCTGTCCCGCCACGGGAATCACTGGGAAGGCCTTGATCACCCCGGCCAGGGTGTTGATGAACTCGTCTCCCACCCCGAACAGGATGGACGGCCGGATGATGGTGTAGGCCAGGCCGCTGCTCATAACCGCTTGCTCGCCCTGCCACTTGGAGTACAGATAGGCGTAGTCGGGGTTGTCCTGGGCGCCGATGGCGCTCATGTGGACAAAATGCCCGACGCCCGCCTCTCTGGCCGCCTGGGCTACCATTTCAGTTCCCTGCCGGTTCACGCGGTCGAAGGTCCGGTTTCCCCTCTCGCGGATTATGGCTACCAGGTGGACTACGGCGTCTACCCCCTTCATTGCCTCCGCCAGGGACGAGGGGTCAAGCACGTCTCCATAGGCCAACTCAACAGGGTATGCGGAGACGCTGCGGGCGCTGGCAGCGGTACGAACAAGGCAACGAACCTCTTTGCCGCGTGTGCGCAGCGCCTTGACCACATTTTTCCCCACGAAGCCCGTGGCGCCCGTGACTAATATCATGTTATTGCAGGGGGGTTACCCATAGGTGAAGACTACCAGACGGCTTGGGGAGATGTCAACGAGGCGCCCGGCGGCGGTCTTCCGCGTGGACGGCATTGGGTGTAAGATTCACCCGGCTATGACTGTGCCGCTAACGTACCCCACACTCAACGTTCCGGAGGCCGCCGGGTGACCGATCTCTCCGGCGGTAATCCCGCCCTGGACGCGCTCCTGTCGCGGCTGCCCGCCGGCCTGAGACGGCACGTCGTCAGGGCAGGGGAGAAGGCGGCAGAGCTGGCCGCCATGCACAACGTAGACCCGCGCAAGGCTGGGCTGGCGGCGCTGGCCCACGACATCGCCCGTGGAATGAAGGAGGGGGAGCTTTTGGAAATGGCCCGGTCTTTCGGGCTGGCGCTGCATCCGGTGGAGGAGGCGGTGGCGGTCCTGGCCCACGGCCCGGTGGGCGCGGAGTTGCTGCGAAGGGAGTGCGGGATTGATGACCCGGAGACGCTCGAAGCTGTGCGATGGCACTCCACGTTCAACAGAGGACTTGGCCCGGTCGCCAAGGTCGTCTTTCTGGCGGACAAGCTGGACCCAGGCAAGGCCGACAGGTATTCGTCCCTGGATAGGATAGAACGCCTGGCCGGAGAGGACATGGACGCTGCTATCCTGTCCCTGCTCCAGGAGGATCTGGCCTCCATGCTGGAGAAGGGAATGTTGATACATCCCGCGTCAATTGAGGGGCGCAACGAGCTGCTGGAGAAGCGGGCCGGTGGCGATTACGGGTGGTCTCAGCCGTAGGCGCCGGGCGCAAAGGAGCAAAAGAACATGAGCGAGAGTGAACGAGTAAATTGGGAGAAGAGGTGGGAGGAGGGCGACTATCGCGGCCGGAGCGCGCCATCTTCCCTGGTGGCTGCCTGGGCCGACCGCCTGCCCAAAGGCCGCGCCCTGGACCTGGCTTGCGGAAACGGCCGCAACGCCCTCTACCTGGCTGAGCGCGGGTTCGACGTGGACGCTATGGACATCGCCGGCGCGGCCCTGAAGCTGACGCAGGACGCCGCCCGTGAGCGCGGGCTTGCAGTCAATACGATTCAGGTCGACCTGGACGAATACCTGCTTCCCGCACAGACCTATGACCTGATAACCACCACCTTCTACATGAACCGCAACCTGGTACCCAGCTTGAAGGAGTCCCTCAAGCCGGGCGGCTTTGCGCTCCACGAACACCACTACCTGACCGACTACGATGTGAGCGGCCCCACGGACGCGCAGTTCCGCCTGCGCTCCAACGAGTTGCTACGGCTCTTTTCGGACTTTCGGGCGCTGTTTTTCTCGGAAGGGTTGGAGTGGGAGCCGGGGAGAGATGGGGGCAGGCTGGTTGCCGTTGAGCGGCTGGTGGCCCAGAAGCCGCCGGCAACCTACGAGCCGCCGGCCGAAGGGGGGACGGGAGGCGCTCTATGACTGACGTGCTGATAACGGCGATGCTGTCTGAGCTTGGGATTACCAGCGCGGACGCGCAGCAGTCGGCGTGGGAAGCGCTGGTTGCGGCGGGCGTTGTGTCCGGTCGCCCGAACCGCACGCGCATAGCCGAAGACAAGCGCGAGAGAGTTGCCGCGGTCCTGGGCGATGCGTTTCTTCGCCACTGCCACAACGGAGATTGCAGTCAGCAGGCCGCGAGCTCCGCCGGCTCACGCGAGGTTCTGCTGGTGGATCAGCAGTTTTGCGAGGTCTGCGGCGGCTCCACCAACCGCCGCGCGCTGGAGCGCATGGCAGTCGCAATGCAGGCCGCGGGAACCAGCCGCGTGCTTGTAGTCGGCGGCACCGAGGAGATGGAGCGCGAGATACGCAGGAACACGCCGGCCTCTGTGGAGTGGCGGTTCGAGAACGGCCTGACGTCCCGGGACGACAGGTACTACCGCGCCGATATGCAGTGGGCGGAGCTCATAGTCATCTGGTCCAGCACGCCGTTGCCTCATAAGGTGTCGAGGCACTTTGGCGGCAAGGGGGACAGCCGCAGGGTGACGGTGACGCGGCGGGGCGTCGCCGCCCTTGCCGACCAGCTGAGGCAGCGCCTGGAGCGGTAGAGGCCGGGCGTGGGGCATGGCTGCCCTGCCCGGCGCGCGGGCTCTATAGTCGTGGCTGATTACGGGCGTTCTCAGCTTGACACCCAAAGAGGGGTCGCGTACCATTAGAGTTGATGCCGAGGTAGCTCAGGTGGTAGAGCACGGCACTGAAAATGCCGGTGTCGCCAGTTCGACTCTGGCCCTCGGCACAGCCGGCATCCCCAACGCCTTTAGCGAGCGGAAGTGGCTCAGTGGTAGAGCATCTCCTTGCCAAGGAGAAGGTCGTGGGTTCGAATCCCATCTTCCGCTCCAAACCCCCCTCTAAAATGCGCATGAGGCACGCCCACGCGCCTCCGGGCTGGCAGAAGCAGGCCACATACGCCTTCACACGCGCCATGGAGGGGTGAGGGAAGAAAGGAGATAGGATGTTTGAGAAACCAATAACTCTTTATAGGAAACCCAAATGGAAGAAGATGTCCCAGTGTCCTTATGATAGTTGCCGTGCTTCGAGCCCGAACGTAAGAAGTGCACTAGAACAGGAAATCCCAGAGACTATCCGTGAGCAAGCAGGCAACC
The DNA here is from genome assembly GCA_965263185.1 of Dehalococcoidia bacterium. GTDB lineage: Bacteria > Chloroflexota > Dehalococcoidia > Lucifugimonadales > UBA2985 > JAPPHY01. Next base: position 1,661,340 of record OZ253588.1, read on the forward strand.
ATGAGGTAAGAAAGTGCACATACTGCGATGGAGTTTGGTGGGAGGAAGTAGTCGATGGCTTGCGCCGCTTCGTTCAAATCGGATTCCCAAAGTAGTATGAGCAAGGAGCGATCATGACAATGGTCAAGACAGCTATTGCTTTGCTCATTGCCGCAGTGACGCTGGTGGCCTGCTTACCGGCTTCTACTCCCACACCCAAACCGACCCCTACTCCTTATGTGCCACAGTACACGAGCACTGAAGTGATCGGCATTGTGCACAACAAGATGATACGGGAGTGTGGAGCTCGCAGTCATTTGGGCTACTTCAGAGACGGTTACTCTGCCAGTCCAAGATACAGATACGAGCAGAGCAGCACAGTCTTTCGAGGAGGGTCTTCATACAATCCTTTTTTGGGTGTATGGGACGTCGAGTGGCGTTTGATAGTGGGCGATAGCGTTGTTTCCCTTCTTAGATGGCAATTCACCGAAGATAGTGAGCTAGTTGCACAGCTAAGTTCGAATTTAGGAAGATATTGCAATCGCTAGAGGAGGCTACATGGACACAGATGTACAGGATTATGACTGGATGTTGACAATAAAGCAAAAGGTTGACATCAATGGAAACTCAAGCAACATCCCGTTTGAAGTCACTGTTAGTGAAGACAATAGAGTTAAAGTGTTCATTGACTGGGATAAGTGGGGGTTGGAGTGGATGCCGCCAAAAGGCAAGGTAAGGGAGGCGGCACTGAAAGCAGGTGAACACCTTGCAGTTGGCGCCGACGAACGTCGTGCGTCTGTGGCCTCTGCTCTGAAGGAGTATGGAGAACAGTACACAACGGAGATAGGCCGGCGAGAACGGGGAAAACAGCTCGGCTAGCAAGGTACCCATTTGCCACAGACGGCCCTAGTTCGTGTGGTTCGACATGCTCACCACGAGCGGGCAAAGGTATTCCGCTCATCCTGAGCTTGTCGAAGGGCATGAGCGGTGTCGCGCGCCATGACCAACGCCTGTCGAACCAAGCGGCGCCCCTTGCATCGTGTTGGGGGCGCGGGTATGCTATCCTAACATCAGGAAAGCGGCGACCGAGATGACCAGCGTTACAAGACTCGAGGACAAGGAGGAGATCCTTCGCATAGAGGACCTCCATACCTACTTCTACTCCGTAGAGGGTGTGGTAAAGGCTGCCAACGGGGTAGACCTCTCGGTAAAGGCGGACAGCACCCTGGGCATTGTGGGCGAGAGCGGCTCCGGGAAGTCGGTGACCGCGCTATCGCTCCTTCGCCTGATACCCTACCCGGGGAGGGTAGTGCAGGGATCGATCCACTTCCAGGGCATGGATCTCTTGCAGATAGACACGGAGCAGATGCTCAGGATACGGGGCAACTACATATCCATGATATTCCAGGACCCCAAGGGCTCACTCAACCCAATTGAGACCATTGGGAAGCAGATATCCGAGATACTCCTGGCCCACAGCCTCATGTCCATAGCTGAGGCCACCGAGCGGACCCTGGAGCTGCTGAGGGAGCTGAGCCTGCCCGAGAACGTGTTCAAGCAGTACCCGTTCCAGCTTAGCGGAGGCCAGGCCCAGCGCTCCATGATAGCTATGGCTACGGCCTGGCGGCCCAAGATACTCATTGCGGACGAACCCACGTCAAACCTGGATACAACCACCCAGGCGGATGTGCTCGCCAGGCTCCAGCGGATACGGACGGAGCAGCATTCCTCCATAGTCCTCATCACCCACAACATGGGGGTGATAGCTCAGATGGCGGACGAGATAGCGGTCATGTACGCGGGGAACGTGGTGGAGTACGGGGATACCCATACCCTGTTCGAAAGCCCTCGCCATCCCTACACCTGGGGCCTGCTGCAGTCGATTACCAGGCTGGACTTCCCGAACCGACCGCTTCGCCCTATCGCGGGCTCGCCCACGGACTCCATAGACCTTCCGGACCAGTGTCCCTATATGCCCAGGTGCCCCAAGGCCTCCAGCGAGTGCCGGTTGAACGTGCGGCCACCCCTGAGAGAGGTGGAGCCGGGCCATTCCGTGGCTTGCTACAACGTGATCGAGTACCCGTAGGCCCATCCCCCTCTCCCCTCTGGATTCCCGCTCGGAGGCGGGAATGACGACGTTGGTAGGCTCGCATCCCGCTCGTATGGTTCGACAGGCTCACCACGAACGGGCAAGGGGAACCACGAACGGGCAGGCGCGGGGGCCCCGGACCTCAGGCGACGGGCGGGCGGCCCAGCCTCTCTCCCATCTCCAGGCCCACCGCGGCGGCGAACTCCGATGCCGGCGCAGGACGCTCTCCCTCTCGCCGTATGCGCCGCGCCAAGAGCGTACCGCCGTTGAGGGCGACGCGCAGGCCGGACTCGTCGACCGCCACCACCTCGCCGTACATTGCGGGGCCTGTGCGCGGGCCAAGCTCCGCGTCGCTCAGCCGTATGACCTCCTGGCGGAAGGTTGTGGCCGCGCCCGGCTGGGGGTCGCAGCCGCGGACGTGGTTGTAGACCTGCTCCGCCGGGCGAAACCACTGAATATCGGCGATAGGTCCTTCGCAGGGTGGCTCGTAGGTCGCCAGGGTTTCGTCCTGGGGTATCCTGGGCGCTCGCCCTTCGCCGATGAGCGCGACGGCCTCCGACAGGCCGTCCACTCCCAGCGGGAAGAGGTGGTTTCGATAGAGGGAGGCGACGGTGTCCGTGGGGGAGAGGGGGGCGCGCTTCTGCAACAGGACGGGGCCGGTGTCTATACCCCTGTCCGGCCAGAAAATGGTGACGCCGGTCTCGGCCTCCCCGTTGATGATGGCCCAGTTGATGGCGCTGCGTCCCCTGTGCAGGGGAAGCAGGGAGGGGTGGAACTGGATGGAGCCGTGAGACGGGAGGTTGAGAACCCTCTCCGGGATGATAACCGTGACAAAGGCCAGCACGTTGAGGTCCGCTCCCAGGTCCTGGTAGGTTTGGAGGAACTCGCGGCTGCGTAGGTCTCTGGTCTGGTAGGTGGGGACGCCCTGCTCTTGGGCCAGGTTAAACAGGGGGTCTCCCTCGCGCTCGTAGAACACCCCAACCACATCTTTGCCCTGCTCCAGTAGTCGCCGGTAGACCGCCTCGCCAAAGGCTGCCTGTCCAATGAGAGCCACTCGCATTTTAACACCCCCTGACTATGGCCGGTTGCGCTGCATTATGAACGCTAAGGTGAGTTGGGGCAAGTTCCCGCGGGAAGCATCCCGCCCGTATGGTTCGACAAGCTCACCACGAACGGGCAGAGGGACGTGAACGGGCACTCTACAATCCGCCGTCATTCCTGCCCACGAGCAGGAATCCAGAAGGGCCGGGCGGGGATGGATGCCCGCGTGCGCGGGCAAGACGTGGTTCGACGGGCTCACCATGAGCGGGAACGGTGGGCGTGAACGGGAAAGGGACTCGGTTTACCACGAGCGGCCCCCTCTTTCCGCTCATCCTGAGCCTGTCGAAGGGCGTGAGCGAGAGCCATCCCGCCCGTATGGTTCGACAAGCTCGCCACGAACGGGAGGTGAGTTGGGGCAAGTTCCCGCGGTAGACTCGCAAAGGCTTGACACAGTAGGGATGGGTTTGTAGGCTGAGGGTTGTCGGACACCATCCAACAACCCCCCGACTGCATCGTCCGGCGTGGATATACGGAGAAGACCCAGAAGGAGGCGACAAATGGCTGAGATTAGCGGTGGAGAAGCTTTCGGTCGCGCCCTAAAGAGGGAGGGCGTGGAATATGTATTCACCCTCAACGGCGGGCACATCTACACCCTGTACGAGGGGTGCGAAGACAACGGGATCAAGGTCATCGATTTCAGGCATGAGCAGGCCGCGGCGCACGCCGCCGAGGGATGGGCCAAGGTCACCGGCAAGCCAGGAGTGGCCATAGTAACCGCCGGGCCCGGCGTTACCGGCACCATAACCGCCGTCGCCAACGCCTTCCAGGCCAACAGCCCCATGATAGTCATTGGGGGGAACTCGGCAGTCCGGGAGAGGCTGATGAGCAGCCTTCAGGAGTTCGACGGCGTAGCCCTGATGCAGTCGATCACCAAGTGGACCCACCAGGTGCAGGAGACGCGCCGTATACCGGACTTTGTGGCTACCGCGTTCCGCCACGCCACCAGCGGAAAGCCGGGCCCCGTCTATCTTGAGATTCCAACCGACATAGTCAACGGGCGGATAGAGGAGGACGACCTGGTCCTGCCCACCGGGTATCGCACGGATGCGCGCGCCTACCCGGACCCGGAGTACATCCGCAAGGTTGTGGACGTTCTCAAGACCTCAAAGCATCCCACGGTGGTGGCGGGCAGCGATATTTGGTGGTCAAAGGGCTGGGACGAACTCCGGGATTTTGTGGAGATGATAGACGCTCCGGTGTTCCTCAACTCCATGGGACGCGGGGCGCTCCCGTCCGACCATCCCAACGTGGGCAGCACCGGGCGGCGCTACGCCCTGGTCAACTCGGACGCCATCCTGCTCATCGGCACGCCCATAGACTTCCGCCTGAGCTTTGGGCGGGACGTCCTGTTCAACAAGGACGCCAAGGTGATCCAGATAATGACGGACGCTGAGGAGGTCGGCAAGAACCGGCACATCGATATTGGCGTTGTGGGCGACGTAAAGGCGTCCATGGAGCAGGTGATGGACGGCCTCCGATCCTCCGGCTACCGCTCGCCGGGCAGGGAGTGGCTTGAGGAGGTGATGACGGAGGACATGGCGTTGAAGGAGCCGGACCAGGCCATGCTCAACAGCGACCAGACGCCCATCCACCCCATGCGGCTTATGAAGGAGCTGCGAGACTTCCTGGACTACGACGCCACCGTGGTCGGCGATGGGGGAGACGTGGTCACCTTTGCGGCCCGCGTGCTGGGCATCAACAAGCCGGGCCACTGGCTTGACCCCGGCCAGTTCGGATGCCTGGGGCCAGGATCCGGGTTCGCCGTGGCGGCGCAGCTGGCGCGGCCGGGGAAGCAGGTGGCCATAGTGTTCGGGGACGGGGCCTTTGGGCTGAACGGCATGGACATGGAGAGCATGGTGCGCCACAAGCTGCCGGTCGTGGGCATAGTCGGCAACAACGGCGCATGGAACCAGACCACCCAGGGAGTCATTCGAAGGACGGGCCGCGCCATTGGGACCTATCTCTCCCAGGAGACACGCTACGATCTGATAATGCAGGGATTCGGGGGCTACGGCGAGCGAGTAACGGAGCCGTCCCAGATACGGCCTGCGCTGGAGCGGGCGTTTGCCTCCGGCACAGCCGCCCTGCTGGACGTGGTCATAGACCAGGACGTCTCCTACGGCGATATGGGAGGACGCTCGCGCCAGGTGCGCCAGTACTAGCCTGAGGGTCGTGGGCAAGCCCCGGACGGTCCGGCGAGCATTCGACGAAATGGGGGCTGCGCTCAGCGCAGCCCCCATTGTGGTTGTGCGTGTGTGGAGGCTGCTCCACGCAGGGGCGGATACTGGAAAGAGGTTTTGGTCGCGGCGGTTGTGGAAGCGCGGCCTTGCAAGGGTATATAATGGCGCCCATGCCGAAGTGGCGGAATGGTAGACGCGGCGGTCTCAAAAACCGTTGGGGCGAAATCCCCGTGCCGGTTCGAATCCGGCCTTCGGCACAATAACGCGGTGGAGGGGTTGTATGTAACGTGGCCCGCATACCGCTCAGAGCATGCCCTGCACTTGATGATGGGGTGAGCCGTCGAACCACGTCATGCCCGCGTACGCGGGCATCCATCCCCGCCCTGCCCTTCTGGATTCCTGCTCGCGGGCAGGAATGACGGTGGATTGCTGGCCCAGCTCACGCCCTTCGACACACTCAGGGTGAGCGGGATGGGCGTTGCTGTCGTCTGCCCAGGTGGTTGCGTCCGAGGTCAAGGGTTATCTCCCAGGCGCCGGGGCTTCGCTGGCGGATGCTGCCTTTCATTGAGTGACCGCCCAAAAGTCATCCTCGGATAGAATCTGGATGTCTTTACCATCTGCGATTAGCTGCTCAGTTTTCCTATGCTTCGAGCTCTTTTCATAGCCCTTGAGCCTATCCCTGTCCTGTAGGCCGACCACCAAGATAGTCGTATGTTTCGTTACGTTTGAGAGCACGGCACAACCGGCTTGTGCAGCTCGGTCCGCTGCTTCCTGCCGTGTGATGCCCAAGATTCCCGTGAACACCACCGCCTCACCCGCCAAGGGGCCGTCAGGATTGCCTTCTCTGCCAACAGACTTTGGCGGTTTTCTGTTGCTTGGCATAATAGGTCTTTTCACCCGCTCGAACCAAGCCTCCAAGTCCATGCCCGTGTCTGTGCAGGCGCGCAAGACAACCTGAGCAGCTGCTTTAGCGTCCTCCAGTGCATCATGGTGTTGGAAGGGTATGCCCAAATCGTGCGCCACTGACTCCAAGCCGTAGCCGCTATGAGCGTATTGATCAGGCCACGATCGGCGCACTACCTGGGCACTGTTCAACCACCGCGCATCCAACTGCGATAAGGCGTATTTAGCGGACGCTCTCTCAAAGGCAACCCGGTCAAACGAGGTGTGGCTCACGACTATTGAGCCGTGGAGACGACGACTCAACTCCTCCCAAACGTCCGGCAGAGTTGGAGCGCCTTCTACATCATCCTCCGTAATGCCGTGAATCTCTACATTCCAATAGTCGAACCAGTCCTCCGGGTCTATCAGCGATTTCCAAGTGTCCTGTATGTATCCATCGCGGACGTGAGCGACCCCAATGGAGCAGATGCTTGAGCGGTCCGCATTCGCTGTTTCGACGTCGATGGCATTAAAGGTGAACATTTTACCTTCGTTTGTGTGGGCGGCGGTCGCTGCTTACGCCACCGAAGATGAGCCCCGCCAGAGCGACCAGGACAAGGACGAAGTTGGGCAGCGGTTCGATAATCAAGTCTCACTTCCTTTCGTATCCTGATCGGGTTTGGGGGCGGGGGTGCGCAGGAGGTGGATGCCCGTAAAGAGCATTACCAAGAATAAAGCGGCCCCTATATGGTGACTGTAGATATTGATCCATGCATCAAGGTTATGCACCGGGTTTCGTCCACGCCAGTCGTTAACAAGTACCACTATGGATCCCTTGTCACGCGCAGCCCCAGAAGCCCGCGCGGCCTAGCTGCGGTTGCCCGCGCCGCTGCGGGAGAGCAATGCCCCGACCAGAGGGACAATGACGATGATGGCCAGACCCACGATGATGGTGCCCTGGTGGCCCACCGACAGGAACAGCGTACCAAGAGATACCATCAATATGCCCACAACGATCATGGCTCCCAGGGGCAGCAGGAATGGTAGCAAGACGTTCATTGGTGTGTCTCCTTAGTATGCCAAAGAGTCGTATATCCGTTATGCGTCCCGGTAGCAGCGCCGCCGGGAGGATCGCCCGCATATTGTAACCCATTCCGGCAACCCGTGCCATACGTTTTGTGAGAAAACGCCCTGCAGGGCTCTTGCATGACCCGCGGATGTTGACCATACTGGGAGCACGGACTAAAATTGTGGGTAACACTCATGGAGGTCCGCTTATGGGAATGGATATAACGCCAAAGGGACAAGAGGGAACCTCCCCGTGACTCTGGAGCAGTATCTGGAAGCCTTGGCAGACGATGAGCAGCCTCTACGCACCACGGACCTGATGACCCTTTCAGACATGACCCCTGAGGATCTGCGGCTGGTGGGTGACGTGTGGCCGGACATAGACACGGGCCGGAAGGAAGCCCTGCTGAGCCGGCTCATAGATGTATCCGAGGACAACCTTGACGCGGACTTCAACGACCTATTTCGACTCTGCCTGAGCGATGAGAGCCCGGCGGTTAGGGCGAAGGCCATTGATGGGCTGTGGGAGTGCGACGACCGTACCCTGGTGACCCCACTGGCAGCATTGCTGAGCAAGGACCCGTCCGACGAGGTCCGGTCGGCGGCGGCCACGGCCCTGGGGAAGTTCGCCGCTCTGTTCCAGAACGGGAAGATGCTGAAGAAGGACGGCGAGAAGATCAGGGAGGTCCTGATGCGCGCCCTGCGGGATAGCAGCGAGAGCCTGGCAGTCAAGAGACGGGCCATAGAGGCGGTGGCCCCCTTCAACACACATGACGTCCAGCAGACCATCCAGGAGGCTTACGAGAGCGACGTGGCGGGGATGAGGTATAGCGCGGTGTATGCTATGGGGAAGAGCTGCGACTCCCGGTGGCTGCCCATAATCCTGTCGGAGTTGCGCAACCCCGATGCGGCCATGCGCTACGAGGCGTCCAACGCCTGCGGGGCGATGGGGGAGGAGCCGGCAGTGCCTCACCTGATACCGCTGTTGGAGGATGACGACGACCAGACGCAGGTATCGGCCATAACCGCGGTGGGCGCTATTGGCGGGAGCCTTGCCCGCAAGGCTCTGCTCCGCTGCCTCAAGTCCTCGGACGACGTGACGGTGGAGGCGGCGCAGGAGGCCCTGAACAGCCTGGAAGCCGGCGAAGAGGCCCTTGGCTTCGCCTCGGACGCCTACCCCAAGCGCCCTCCGCGCTGAAAGGCCAGGCACGCCGCGCCCAGAAGCGGGGCGTCGTCTCCCAGGACGGTGGGCGTCACGCGGATATGCTCGCTGAGGTTGGCCATTGCGTAGCGGCGGATGGCTGCGATGAGCGCCTCGGCATAGGTCTCAAAGCTTCGGCTGACGCCTCCCCCCAAGACGATCAATTCGGGGTCGAAGATGTGCAAGAGGTTTGCCAGGCCCAGCCCCAGGTCTTCAGCGAACTGCAGCGCCAGCTCCACGGCCAAGGGATCGCCCATGTCTGCGGCGTCCGTCACCACCCCGGCGTCCAAGCGGGATAGGTCTCCGTCCACCATTTCCCGCATCAGGCCGCCCTCACCTTGCTCCAGCCTCTCTCGAGCGAACCTTGCCAGGGAGGTGCCGGAGGCAAATGCCTCCAGGCAGCCTCTGCCACCGCATGAGCACGGGGGGCCGTTCCTGTCTATGACCATGTGGCCCAACTCCGCGGCGAATCCCCTGGCCCCCAGTAGAGGCCTGCCGTCCACGATGACCCCTCCGCCGATGCCGGTGCTCACCGTGAGATAGACCAGATTATCCACCCCTTGGCCCGCTCCGTAGGAGCGCTCCCCCATAGCCCCCAGCGTGGCGTCGTTGGAGGCCCACACGGGTAGATTGAACCTCTGCTCAAGCGGCGGCTTTGGAGAGAAGCCATCCCATCCGGGCAGGTTGGGTGGGTTGTAAATTGTGCAGGTCTCCGGGTCCACCGGGCCAGCCATCGCGGCCCCTATTCCAATCAGACGGTCGGGGTCGGTCAGTGGCATGAGTTTTGCCACCATACCGGCCAGCCACTCCCCAGTCTGCTCCCAACTCGCATCAACCTGGGTAGGCTCCTGGCCCCTGTGGATGATATTGCCGTCTACGTCCACAATGCCCACCCTGGTCCTGGTGCCTCCCACGTCCAACGCTATACAGAGGTCGTCAATGCTCGCCATTCCTCTACTCCTTACCCCGGGGTGGCGTCCACAAGCGCTTTGTGAATTGCTGTTGCGGCCCCCGGCAGCAGCGGCCATAGGCTGCTATTATGGGCCAAGGCATAGCGCTTAAACAAGGTGGCGCTGCAATCCCGCGCCCGGGGGTTCCTCTGGATTCCCGCTCGGGGGCGGGAATGACGGTGGGAGGCGCGTCGTCATGCCCGCGAACGCGGGCATCCAGAAGGGGAGGGGGGGCCTCCCCGTTCCGTTCGCACCCTTCGACAAGCTCAGCGAAGAAACTTGCCCACTCGGAGCCTGCGCCGTCTTGATACGGTGGCGAACGGTAACATCCGCCATCTCCCTTAGGCTGCGTCCCTGTGGTATTATGGAGTCGTGGCAAGACCGCGCATAGACACATTTGGGAGAAGGGTATGACATCTGCCGACAAGCCGAGATCCCTCGCAGAGCTGAAGAAGAGCGGCTACCGGGTGGTTGGAGTGAGGGAGGAGTTAAGGCGTAACCTTATAAGCAAGATAGTGGCCGGCGAGGAGCTCTTTCCGGGGATAATAGGCTACGACGATACCGTTATACCGGAGGTTGAGAATGCCATACTGGCCGGGCAGGACATCATCCTGCTGGGCGAGCGCGGGCAGGCCAAGTCCAGGCTCATCCGCGCCCTGGTCGGCCTGCTGGACGAAGAGATACCCTACGTGGCCGGTTGCGAGGTCAACGACAACCCCTTTGCTCCCATCTGCCGCGCCTGCCAAGATAAGCTGGCGGAGATGGGGGACGAAACGCCCATTGCATGGCTGCCACGCGAAGCGAGGTACGCCGAGAAGTTGGCTACTCCGGACATCGCCGTGGCTGACCTCATAGGAGAGGTGGACCCAATCAAGGTCGCAGAGGGGCGCTATCTCTCCGATGAGCTGACCATCCACTACGGGTTGATCCCGCGGACCAACCGGGGCATCTTCTCCATCAACGAGCTGCCGGACCTGGCGGAGCGGATACAGGTTGGCCTCTTCAACCTGATGGAGGAGAAGGACATACAGATCAAGGGGTATCGCATCCGGCTGCCCCTGGACGTGTACTTGGTGGCAAGCGCCAACCCGGAGGACTACACCAACCGCGGACGCATCATCACCCCTCTCAAGGACCGCTACGGCTCCCAGATAAGGACCCACTATCCCAGGCGCTCCGAGGAGGAGATACGCATCATGGACCAGGAGATGACCTCCTTCCCCGACATGGAGGACAGGGTGCTGGCGCCGCAGTTCATGAAGGAGATCATCGCAGAGGTGACCGCCCTCGCGCGCCGCAGCGGGGACATCAACCAGCGCTCCGGGGTGAGCGTAAGGGTCTCCATAGCCAACTATGAGAGCATCATCAGCAATGCCTACCGCCGCAGCCTCATCCACGGGGAGGAGAAGGTTGTGCCGCGGATAAGCGACCTGTCCGCCATAGTCCCGTCCACAATGGGCAAGATAGAGCTTGAGACCACGGAGGACGGCCGCGAAGGGAAGATACTGGAGGACCTCACCAGGAGGGCGGCGCTCAACGTATTTGGGCGCTACGTGGACATTGAGGACTTGGAGGGGATTGTGGAGGCCTTTGAGGAGGGCATGGTCATCGAGACGGGCAGCGACAGGCCCTCGATGGAGTACGTGACCCTGCTTGCAGAGGTGGAAGCCTTTGACGAGCCTATCAAGCGGCTGGGCGCCGACAACACGCACGCGGTTATTGCATCGGCGATGGAGTTCATACTGGAGGGGCTGCACCTCAAGCGGCGTCTCAACAAGGACAGGGTGCAGGGCAGATACCACTACTACAGCTAGAGGGGAGGGCGCGATCCCCCCCACATCAGCGTCGTCAGGAGAAACATCGTGAGTGAAAACAGGATAGAGAACGTGCTTATCATAGGCTCCGGGCCGGCGGGAGACACCGCGGCCCTCTACGCTTCCAGGGCGGAGCTAAACCCCCTGGTGGTGGAAGGCATTACGCCGGGCGGGCAGCTGACCATAACCACAGACGTTGAGAACTACCCAGGGTTTCCAGAGGGCATAATGGGGCCGGAGCTCATGGTCAAGTTCAGGGAGCAGGCGGAGCGCTTCGGGGCCAGGTACGTCACCGGCAACGTGACCGGGGTGGACTTCTCAGCTCGGCCATTCTCCATTGAGGTTGACGAGGAGGACAGCTACTATGCCAAGACCGTTATCATCACCTCCGGCGCCACTGCGATGTTCCTGGGAATCCCTGGCGAGTCGGAGCTCATGGGGCGAGGGGTGTCCGCCTGCGCGACCTGCGACGGCTTCTTCTTTCGGAACAAGGAGCTTGTGGTGGTCGGCGGCGGCGATACGGCGATGGAGGAGTCGACCTTCCTCACCAAGTTTGCCAGCAAAGTCCACGTAGTCCACCGTCGGGACCAGCTCCGGGCCTCCAAGGTGATGCAGGAGAGGGCGTTCAACAACCCAAAGATAGACTTCATATGGGACACCGTGGTGGAGGAGATCCAGGGAGTTGAGGAGGGAGAGGTGAAGGGGGTCAGGCTCCGCAACGTGAAGAGCAACGAGGTCATCGAGAGTCCCATTGACGGGGTTTTCATGGCTATTGGACACAAGCCCAACACCGGGCCCTTTGTAGGACAGCTGGAGATAAACGAGGCCGGTTACATCGTCACGCACGATGGGACCAAGACCAGCGTGCCTGGGGTCTTTGCCGGCGGCGACGTGCAGGATTGGGTCTATCGGCAGGCCGTCACCGCTGCCGGCACGGGCTGCATGGCCGCCATAGACGCGGAGCATTTCCTGACGTCCCAGGGCGAGGAGTAGGCCAGCCTACACGGATGGCCCGCCACGCTCCGCTCACGCCCTTTGACAGGCTCTGGATGAGCGGAACTTCCACCGCCCCACTCATGGTAAACCAAGTCCCTGCCCATGGCCTCCCCGCCCGTTCATAGATGAGCTTGTCGAACCAAGTGAACGGGACGGCTCCCTCCCCCGCGCCCCAGGGATGGATTCCTGCTCGTGGGCAGGAATGACGGTGGGGGCCAACGTCGTCATGCCCGCGAACGCGGGCATCCAGAGGGGGCGTTGGGTGGGACTGGATGCCCCGCCGGCCTCCCGGTTTTGTGTCGTCCGTTCCTTGGCGCTAATATTTGCTGAAGTCATTGCAAGGATGCCCGCGTGTGGACGTTGACCTTAGGGACAACGCTCCTACCAGGCGCATCGGAAAGGCCTGGAAATGCTGCGGTTAGTGGGTATACTGGGGGTTTTCGTTGTAGTCGGAGTGACGGCTTTGCTCGCGCTCTCGATTGTCGTTATCAACTTGGCTAGCGGCCCTGACCCTACCAAAGATGAACCCGGCGCGTACACCAAGGCGTTCGTGCAGAATGCGATTGATCGCTATGAGGCGGACGGGCGCGAGGCCATCATCGACTACTACAGCTCGCAGGAGAGCGTGGACGGCGAGTGGTACGTATTCATCATAGACGCCGATGGCTACACCATCGCGCACCCTCGCGCTGAGGTCATAGGCCGAGACCCCAGCCTACGCGTGGACGTGACCGGCTAATTCTACGGCGACGACCTGCTGTCCGCTACGGAGGAAGGCAAGTGGGTGAGCTACGTCTACCTGAACCCCGCGACCGGCGAACAGGGCGAAAAGCATTCATGGGTTGTGAAGCATGATGGGCTGCTATTCGCCTCCGGCTGGTACGAAGGGTAGCGCGCGGTATTACGTGGCGCGGACGCGCTTGCCGTTCAGCATTTTGCCTATTGCGGTGTAGCGGACGCCAAACTCGTAGACGACCAGCAGGATTGCGGTCACGGCCACGCATATCAGCGCGAACCTGAGATGGACGCTGACCGGCCAGCCCAGGGACAGCTTGTACCCGACGACTATCAGGGGCAGGTGCCACAGGTACAGCCAGTATGACGCATCCGATACGTAGCGCACCCAGGCCCGCTCCCGCGCCGCTATCCAGCGGAACAGCCCCATCAGCCCGAAGCACATTAGCCAGGCGTAGCCCGCTTGCAGCGCCGCAGCCACAGGATGAGTCCACTCAGCCTTTACTTCGTACAGAAGCGCCAGCGCGCCGAAGAGTACCACCGTAAGCGAGGGCAGCAGCGCGATAGTCCACCACCGGCTCACCGCCAGGCTGCGCCGGTAGAAGAACGCCCCGAATACGAAGAATAGGGCGTAGTAACCCAGCACAACGGGATGAGGGATCAGTCCTTCGGAGGTATCGGGGCCAAAGACGGGCTCCTCCATCATCAACTGCGGCAGGAGGGTGAGCGGAATCGCCAGCCACCATATCACCGGATGGCTGAACTTCACGCCCAGCTTTGCCGCCAGCATGAATCCGCCGGCCAGCCACAGCAGAAACCACAGGAACCAGAGGTGGGTGAAGGTCTCCAGCCAGATGAACGGCCACCAGTAGAGTTGGAAGTCGGTCTTGGGGTCGAAGGCCCATACCAGGGTCCATATGGTGATTGGGATGACGGTGAGCGCGCCAATGGCAAGGGGCAGGCCGATGCGCTTAAGGCGGTGGTCCGCCAGCTGCCGGAGTCCCCTCCGCTGCCACAGCATAGCGGTGAAGAAGCCGCTGAGAAGGAAGAAAACGGGCATCCGGAATCCGTGGATTGCAAAGAATATCAGCGTGTAGATACCGGAGACCTGGTTGGGGTACTCCTTGGCTGATGCGTCCGGCATGAAGAAGAGGGCGGTGTGCAGGACAATGCCCAGCAGCATCGCAACGGCGCGCAGGGCGTCCAGATCGTGGAATCTGTTCGCTGTGGTTCTTACAGGCTCAGTCGATGGCGGCGCGACTGGGGCGCCGATGTCGCTGTCTTCGGTCGGTTGGAGCATCTTCGGATTTGGCCTGTGAAGTGGATATAGCGGTGGCGACTGCACAACCTGATTCGTTGTGTCTACCCGTCCCCACTATAACTGCTGGACGGCGCAATTATACACGAAAGGTGTACACCTAGTGATATACTGGCCCCAACAGGCTGCGGGGAGATATTCACTTGGCATTCGATAAGCCAGCCATTGAAATGGAGACGGCGGACGCGCCGAAGGCCCTTGCCGCTGCGGTGACCCCTTTTCGTATCCCCTGGCTCGCCGTTCTGTCAGTTCTGACCGTCGCAGTTCTAAGCGCCTGTATCACGGCTCCACCTCCCACGGCCGCCCGGGAGCCGACAGCCGCGCCCACTCCCACTACACCTCCGACGCCGACGCCAACGCCCGCGCCCACCGGCACGCCTGTCCCTACTGTTACCCCCGTTCCAACCGGTACGCTTGTCCCTACCGCTACCCCCGTTCCAACCAGCACGCCTGTCTCTACCGCTACCCCCGTCCCCACCCTACAGCCCAGTGAAGCAATCGCCGCCCTGGAATGGGTCAGCGACGGTCTAGCCCCTTCCGAGACACCCTCTGTCGAGCGGCTTGAGCTTGCCTCGGCCACGTCCCAGAGATACTTCCGGGCGCTGATGGACGCGCCTTGGGTCAGGAATAGGCATAGCCTCGCCATCTGGGACGAGCTTGTCAGCGAGCTGACTAAGCTGGCCGCCCTGGACGAGGATGCGGCGCTGAGAACGTTGGAGATTGAGCTTGCCGAGACCATCGAATACTCGGACGTGGTCACCATAGAGTTCCTGCGCTCACTGGTCGCCTCGGACCCCGAAGGAATGCGCCGGCTGCTGTCCCATCCCAGCCTGGATGAAGGCGCCGCCGATGGCGAGGACAGCTTCCTTCCACTGCTGTACCTGGAGATGCACGACCCCGATGCGGCGGCCCTCGTCGAGGCGCTGCCATGGGTCCGGGACGGGCTCACGTACCTGGACTTCTCGTACGTCGTGGATTTGGTGAGGCTGGCAGGGATATCTCCGCGGGCGTTCCAGGCCACGCTGCGGGAGGAGAGGGACTGGCTGCCACCCGGCCGGGGCGCCCTTGAATACCCGGAATCGCTCAGGCACATCAACTCCGTAGCCGCCGTGGACGAGGCGGCGGCGCTGAGCATCATTGACATGCCCTTCCTGGAGACTGTGGAGGAGCCGTACTTCGACGCGTTGGAAAGGCTGGCGGCGCTGGCCGCATCCCACCCGCAGGATCTGCCTGAGGTGGTGGCTCACCCCGCGGTGACCAACGGCGATGAGGCGCTTGTCGGCGCCATCATACGCCTCCTGGCCCTGCGTCTGAGGGATCCGGAAGTCTCGGCCGCGCTGGAGGGCCTGCCCTGGGTGAAGGAGGGCATCCTCGGGTACATGGAAGATACAGCCTCCGCCGACCCGGACCCGCTCCGTCAGGATTTCGCGGACGTATTTGACCTGCTGCTTCTGCTGGAGCGGGGCCCTTCTGGGCGGGAGTTGTTCCTGACGGCTGTAGCCAAGACCTGGTTGCAGAATGGCATGACCGACTATGAACGGGAGGTAGTGTCCGCTCTCGTATCCGAGAGCAATAGGGAACCGGAAAGCGCCCTGCGCCTTGCAAGCAGGCAATCCCTGGACGCCATAGCCGCTTTGCCGTGGCTGCAGAGTGGGGAGGAGCCGTACGAGCTATCTCACATACAAACCTTGGTACAGTTGGGCGGGCTGGAGGACGACCAGGTCTTCTGGGCCGTCCTGGACAGGCCATGGGCGCAGGATGGGATCACGAGCGATGAGGCAGACTTGATTGGAAGTCTCCTCCGCGCCTTCGGCGAAACAGGGGGCAGATTGTGGGAGGCCTTGCGGGACATTGAGGGATACGGAGACTACGAGTTGAGTATATCCGTCATCTCACTCCACCTGGGACAGCGCGATCCGGAGGCCGCAGCCGCGCTTGCGGCCCTGCCGTGGGTCCAGGATGGCATTGACATGTCCCCCGAGGATGGTAGAGAGTTCAGTTTAGTGGTGGAACTGCTGCGCGTGTGGGAACAGTGGAGTGAGCAACCCAGTCTGTTCTTGGACTTGCTGAGCAAGCCCTGGGTCCGCGACGGCGTCGACGGTCATGAGCAGGATATGCTGAAAGGACTTGGATATATGTCCACCGCGTGGGCTGGGCGCCTGCTGCCGATGCCCTTCCTGGACACCGTGGAACCGACCGAAGTAGGGATGATGACGATATTATGGGAAATGGCGACGCTCCATCTGGCCGAGCTGGAGGGAATCCTGGAGCGCCCTGAGATCGCGGAGGGATTGACCGATGACAACTTGGGGGCCGTGGCGCTGTCCAGACTCCTGTTCCAGCATCCCCGGGCGGCGGCTGCGATAGAATCGCTGCCGTGGTACAGGCTGGGGATGGGCGCGTCCGCATGGGGTCGGACGCTGGAGCTGATCCGCCTGGCTGAGGACGCTGACGACCGTGTCTTCTGGGCAGTCATGGACAGGCCGTGGGTGGGGGACGGCTTTACGGCCGATGAGGCAACCTTGATCAGCGGTATTCGAGATCTGCCGGCGGAGGACGCCCTGCGACTCCTGGAGATGCCGTTCCTCGAGTCGGTGGAGGGCGTTGATGCGGCTGCAATGTCTGCGATGAGAATAATGTCCTTTAGGGAGGATGGCTTATACCTGCAGAAGGTACTGTCGCTCCCCACCGTGAGCGACGGCATCACGGACGACGAGGCGATACGCCTCGCAGTTTTGAGTATCGTGGACTACAGACGGCTGGAGTCGCTGGCGCCGGCCATCCTGGACCCGGAGCGCGCCTCGTTGTCCCGGCGCACCGTCTCGCTGCCCCTGGCCGGGGACACCACCCTGGCGGTCGTCGAAGTCGGCTCCGGCGCCTCCGTATCGCTGGACACGCTGGAGAGGATTGTGAGGGCCCAGGAGGAGTTCATGGGTGTGCCTTTCCAGACAAGCTATGTCGCCCTGCTGACCGCAGACGCCAATAGATCCGGGGGAGGTGGAAGCTCCCGGGGCGTCATTACGGTCGATCCTGGGTTCGATGGCTCACCAAACCCTGTCGCTCACGAGGCCGGACACATCTACTGGTCGCATGGCGGCGCTTCGTGGATAAGGGAAGGGGGCGCCTCGCTCATGGAGATGATAGCGCTGAACGCCATGTTCGGTACGGCCATAGGACCGCCCTTCACCGGGTGCACTCTTGCCGAGAACATTAGAGAGTTTGAACAGGTGGTTGATGACCTGTATGCATCTGGATCCACGTCCGCTCTGGACACGATCTACGGCTCAGGCTGCCCGTACAGCCTGGGACAGGGGCTGTTCCTGGACCTGTACCGGGAGTTGGGGCGTGACACTTTCCGCCAGGGGTTCGCAAGGCTGTACACACTGCTGAACCAAGATGTCTATAGTGAGTACATCGGCATCAACTACGTGAGGGTGGCCTTCGTAGAGGACGCTGCTCCGGAGGCCGCGGCCATCGCGGAGCGTGTCATACACAAGTGGTACTCCGGCACTCCGTTTCCGTAGGCGGGCGGCTGGACGGCGACCTGTTATACCCACCTAAGCAGACTCGAACCGCTCATATAGGGTTGTGGCGCCAGACCTGTCTCTCAACCCCACTAGATCTGCCTGGTTGAATCAAAATCTATAACCCACGAGTACCGCAGCTACTGGCGTCGATTGAGAAATATGTATGGCCCCGCTCATCCAGAGCCTGTCGAAGGGCGTGAGCGGAACGCGGTGGCGTCCGCCCCTTGTTTTATGCGTTCCATGTGGTATAGTATCTTCGCCTTGAGCAACGCCCGATGGGTTGCGGAACAGGCTTAACATCTGAAGAATCTCGGCGCGTGAGCCCGCAAGGGCTTAGCAGAGGAAGCCGGTGAGAGGCCGGCGCTGTCCCGCAACTGTATGCCGGAAACCAACGCTTCCGGTGAGCCAGGTCCACTGCGCGCGCCGATGTCAAACGGCCTTCGAGGAAAGGCGCGGGCATAATCATCTGTGATGACGAACCCTGTCCAACTCCCGGGCAGGGTTTTTTGTTGCCCTAGCCGCCTCCATAGCTGTCCCATGCAGTCCGATTCATCCACGGAGACAAAAAGGAGGCAGCGCATGAGTTACATAGCAGGAGTTTCGCACCGGTCGCAGAGACAGGGGGCAGGTATAGCAGCCGGCGCGCTTGCGCGAGAGTTGGTTGTTCCCACCGCCTTCATCCTGGCAATCCTGGCCTCCAACTTCGCGCTGGCGTCCCAGCCCAACGTCAAGCTCTTTGACCTGATGGTCTTTGTGGCCGGCTTCACCCTGGGCTTCCGGCGCGGCATGGTGGTGGCCGCCGGGGCATGGCTGGTCTACGGCACGTTCAACCCGTGGGGCGCGGCCGGGCCGATGCTCCTGGCGACGATGATGATGTCGGAGGCCGCGTACGCGCTGGCTGGCGCGGGCTTGGGTCGATTGGTCTCTCCCCAACGGCTGTCCATCCTGCCGGGGCGATGGAACCTCCTGTTCGCCGCCGCGGCGCTGGTATCCACCCTGGCCTACGATGCGCTGACCAACGTCTACACGGGCATCGTGTGGGCGCAGGTGGCCGGGGCCTTTGAATACAAGCGGTGGATACTGATAGCGCTCTTCAACCCCGGCGCGTTGCTTTTCTCCGCCTACCACGTTGGCAGCAACGTCCTGTTCTTCGCGTTGCTTGGGCCCATGCTGGTCAAGGGCGTCGACAGGGCCAGGAAGTCGCTACCTTGGGAACGATGATGCATCGCAGACTCGCTTACGCCGCTTTACTTGCGATGGCCCTGGTGTCCGCGCTCGTCACCGGGTGCGGAGCGCTCCAGGTAGAGGTTGGAGAGGTTACGCCCACGGCAATGCCACTGCCGACCATACAGGTCAGCCTGCTGATTCACTTCAGCGAGGAAGACGCGCGCTGGTTCCGGGACTTTGAGGTAGCCAAGGGTACCAACGCCTACGAGCTTACGGAGCAGGTGACCGAGGGCGAGCTGGAGTCGACCTACTATGCCTCGTTCTTTGCCCACTTCGTAGAGGAGATCATGGGCGTTGCCAACGAAGGCTCCACCTACTGGGCCATATTTCTGTGGAACGAGTCGCAATCGCTGTGGGAGCTGCTTCCCGTGGGCGCAGACCTGTTCTCGCTCAAGGACGGCCACGTGCTGGCATGGGCTTACACGGACTCAAGCGCGGAGCCAAAGCAGACGCCGTCCGTCACGCCGTGAGGTGGGGAGCGGGACAAGCATTTGCGAAGTTGGCTGCGCCCCGCTCGCAGCCCGCCCCGTACTTGATACGGGGGTGAGCCTGTCGAACCATTCGAGCGAGAGGGGAGTGGCGCTCCAACCAACGTTGGCATTACCAACAAGGGTCCACTTAATGAGGCTTTCATGACAACTATTAGACCTATTGAAACAGAGCGTCTCGTACTGCGCGACTTCACCAGGGACGATTGGCAGGCCCTGCATCTGTATGGATCAGACCCCGAGGTCATGAAATGGTTGCATCTGCTTCCGAACTCTGTGGAGCGCTCGCGGGAAGTAATCGAGCAGCACATTTCTAGTCAGCATGAGGAGCCACGGACAAGGTATGAACTCGCGATTACGTTGGCCTCTACCGGCGAACTCATTGGCAGTTCAAGTATTAGGATGGTGTGGCCCAGAAACAGAGAGACCTCCATGGGTTACGTGCTACGCAGAGACTCATGGGGAAAGGGATACGCTACAGAGGCCGCCAGAGAGATGCTCCGGATAGGCTTTGAGCTGTTGGAGGCGCACAGGGTGTTCGCGTCTGTTGACACGGAGAATACCGGCAGCATCAGAGTATTGCATAAGCTCGGCATGACCGAAGAGGGGATATTCCGGCAGAGCCATTGGTCCCCGGCCCACAATAGTTGGCGAGACATGTACCACTACGCAATCCTGGAAGAGGAGTGGCGCAGTTGGCATGGATCAATGATGGCCTGAAGCCACAGGAGGAGCTGAAATGGAGGCGGATCGCTTATGGATATAAAAGTAGTAGAGGCGTCTCTCGAGCAGAAGCCGGCGTTGCATCGTCTCATGCAGCTGTATCTTTACGACTCCACTGAATTCACCGGCGATGACGCCAGCACGGACGGAGTGTTCACGTATCGCTATTTCGATGAGTACTGGCGTGAGCCTGACAGATTCCCGTTCCTGATCTACTGCGGCGCCAACCTTGCCGGATTCGTACTCGTCAACTCCCACACTGTGGTCTTGGAACAGGGGGCGGGAAGGTCGATAGCCGAGTTCTTTGTCATGCGCAAGTATCGGAGACAGGGAGTGGGCAGACGGGCCGCCTTCTACGCTTTTGACAGATTCCCGGGGCTATGGGAAGTTCGCGAGAATAGCAATAACTTTGCCGGTCAGGAGTTCTGGAGGACTATCATCGCGGAATACACTGGGGGAGAGTTTTCGGAAACAGTCCTGAATACGCCCAGCTGGATTGGCCCTATCCAGACATTGGATAACTCGCGAAGGGGCTAAGCACAAGCAGTCATCCGCTAATATGCCACCTTCGACCTCCAGACTCATGTAAGCACAGTTCACCGGTTGGTTGTGTTCACAGTTGTATGGTATTCTCCGTTGACAGCGCGCCAACAGCCAACTCAGCCTGCGAAATGGAGAGACTATGGAAGAAAAGCATATTGTCGCCTTCGGAGGAGCCAGACCGGTCGGGGCCGGAATGCACCCGCTATATAGCTATGTCCTGTCTCTAGTCGGCAAGGAGCGGCCGAAGGTATGCTGCATTCCAACCGCTACCGGAGACACCCCAGCCAATCTCGTGGGATTCTACAGCAACTTCCAGGCCTCTCTCTGTGAGCCTTCCCATCTAGCGCTATTCGGACGCACGGTGCGTGACATTCGAGAGTACCTGCTGAGTCAGGACGTCATCTTTGTATCGGGAGGCAACACGGCAAATCTGCTGGCCATATGGCGCGTCCACGGCGTTGACCTGGCGTTGAAAGAAGCGTGGGAAGCAGGTATCGTGCTGTGCGGAGGGAGCGCAGGTTCCCTTTGCTGGTTTGAGTGCGGGACCACTGATTCCTTCGACCTGAACGAGCTCAAGCCTATGCACGACGGCTTGGGGTTTCTCCCAGGCTCCCACTGCCCCCACTACGATGGCGAGGCGCAGCGACGACCTCTCTACCACAGCCTCGTTTCAGAAGGCTTCCCACCCGGATATGCGATTGACGATGACGCTGCGATCCACTTCATAGGGACAGAAGTGTCCGAAGTGGTCAGCGGCAGGGCCGGAGCAACAGCGTACCGCGTCGAGTTGATGGATGGGCAGGTAGTAGAATCTCCCCTGAATGCCCGATCAATCAACTGATTCCTCAAGTGGACTAGTTCTCAGATTCCCGAAAGGTGGCCAACCTTTTACAGCCTGCCCCCGTACCCATCATCTATGGGTAGGTTGCTCTGCTGTGCAGCCTTTACCGCCAACTGATCACACCGCTCGTTCTCTGGATTGCCGGCATGTCCGCGTACCCAGCGAAACTCCACGTCGTGTTGCTCACACAGGGCCAAAAGCTGTGTCCATAGATCCGGGTTGATCGCCGGCTCCTTCTTGTTCCGCATCCAGCCGTTGGCCTGCCAGCGCTTGGCCCAACCCTTTTCAACGGCGTCGACCACATACCTGGAGTCGCTGTAGAGCGTAACGCGGCAGCTTTCCTTTAGGGACTCAAGACTCTTTATCGGGCCCATCAACTCCATACGGTTGTTGGTTGTACGGCGGTAGCCACCGCTAAGCTCCCGGCGGTTGTCGCCATGTGCCAGCACTGCTCCATAGCCGCCGGGGCCTGGATTGCCAGTACATGCGCCGTCTGTGTGTACGATGACGTGTCTTTTTGATGCCATTTCAAGAAACCTCGCTAATCTTGGCGTCTCATCATATATCATCATGTAGACAAGTCCAAGTGTGGTGAGAAAGCAAAATGACGTTGACGCGACGCCCCATCCGTCATAATATGGAATTGACAGCCATAACGAATTCCGTTGTATCCAACATCCCATGACACAGCAAAACGAATCGCCGTCAGCCGAGCTTAAGCGCACCTCCCTGTTCGAGGAGCACGCATCCTCCGGCGCGCGCCTTGTGCCCTTCGCCGGTTGGGAAATGCCAATCCAGTACACCAGCATCCTCTCGGAGGCCAGAGACGTGCGCTCCAAGGCGGGAATCTTCGACGTGTCCCACATGGGGCGGCTGGAGGTTACCGGCGCGGACTCGCCCCGGTTCTTTCACCGGCTGGTGACTGCGGACGTGGTCAATATGCCACTGGGCCGCGCCCGCTACACCCTGGTCTGCAACGAGCAGGGCGGCATCATTGACGACACCATTCTCTACCGGATGGGAGATGAGCGGTTCATCTTTATTGTCAACGCATCCAACGCGGACACCGTTCTGGACTGGCTGAATCGATGGCGCGATGAGTGGGCGATGGACGTCGACATCAACGTCCGCACCCGGGAGACGGCTCTTATTGCCCTGCAAGGCCCCTTGGCCCAGGGCATACTTCAGCCGATGTGCTCCGTGGACCCGTCCTCCATCAGGCCGTTCCGCGCCGTGGAGAGCCAGGTATCCGGGTTCGCGGCCGTAGTCTGCCGTACGGGTTACACCGGCGAGGACGGTTTCGAGATCATCGTTTCGGCGGAGAACGCGCCGTCGCTCTGGCGCAGCTTCGCGGACGGAGGCGCGACCCCGTGCGGTTTGGGAGCCAGGGACGTGCTGCGCCTGGAGGCCGGTCTGCTGCTTCACGGGTTGGACATGGACGCCACGCTGACGCCCTTGGAGGCGGGACTGGAACGCTTTGTAAGCTGGGACAAGGGCGATTTCATTGGACTGGCGGCCCTGCGGGAGATGAAGGAGCGTGGGCTGCCCAGGTCGCTGGTTGGCTTTCGTC
Source organism: Dehalococcoidia bacterium (assembly GCA_965263185.1). GTDB lineage: Bacteria > Chloroflexota > Dehalococcoidia > Lucifugimonadales > UBA2985 > JAPPHY01. The sequence goes on from OZ253588.1 coordinate 1,684,572, forward strand.
TTGTCGAAAAAGGCATACCGCGGCACGGCTACTCCATCCTGCGCGGGGACGAGTCGATAGGCGCGGTCACCAGCGGCTCCTACTCTCCAACCCTTGACATGGGCATAGGATTAGGCTATGTTTCCCCTGAACACTTGACCCCCGGATCCAGGATAGCCATAGACATCCGGGGCAGGCAGGCGGAGGCGGAGGTGGTCGCGATTCCGTTCTATTCCAGGAAGAGGTAGCATGTACCCCGCTGACCGGAAATACTCCAGAGAGCACGAGTGGGCCAGGGCCGAGGATGACGGCATAGTCCGCATGGGGATAACCGACTACGCCCAGGAGCACCTGGGAGACATAGTGTTCTTTGAGCTTCCCCAGGTTGGAGCGGCCTTGACCCGGATGGAGAAGCTGGGCGAGGTGGAGTCGGTGAAGTCGGTCTCGGACATCTTCAACCCCGTATCGGGGGAGGTGGTGGAGGTCAACGACCTGGTGATGGACAGCCCGGAGACCGTGAACGAAGACCCGCATGAGAGCGGTTGGCTTGTGCGAATCAGGCCATCGCAGCCCACTGAGATGGACGACCTCATGTCGGCATCGGAATACGAATCCTTCCTTGAATCCTTGGACGAGTAGCCTATGGACCGGGCCCGCTCGTCCTCCCACTACATCCCCAACACAGACGCCGACCGGCAGGCCATGCTCCAGGCCGTCGGAGTCGACTCCCCTGAAGCCCTATTCAAGGACATACCAGAGGGCTACGTACGCCCGTCGTTGAACATCCCCGCTCCCCTCTCGGAGCTGGAACTTCGAAGGGAGCTTCAGGCGCTCTCAGACCTCAATATGAACGCGGCCAGTACGCCCTCCTTCCTGGGAGGCGGAGCGTACCACCACTTCATTCCGGCAGCCGTGAGCCACATAGTCTCCAGGGGAGAACTTGCCACATCCTACACTCCCTACCAACCGGAGGTGGCCCAGGGCACCCTGCAGATCACCTACGAGTTCCAGTCGCTGGTGAGCCAAATCATGGGTATGGATGTGACCAACGCCGGCATGTACGACGGCGCTACGGCCCTGGCCGAGGCTGCGCTGATGGCCTGCCGGGTCACGAGCAAGGAGCGAATTGCTGTCCTGGACACCGTCTCGCCCGCTAACCTGTCGGTCATCAAGACATACACCGAACCCCAGGGGCTGGACGTGTATCTCACCAGTCCCGGCAGCCTGGACATACGAGATGGCACGGCGTGCCTGGTCACGCAAAACCCTAACTTCTACGGCTACCTGGAGGAGATGGACCACTTGGAGAAGTCCGTCCACGATGCTGGCGCTCTGCTGGTGGTGTCGACCGACCCGGTGTTTCTGGGTATGTTCCACTCTCCCGGCGATTACGGAGCGGACATAGCAGTAGCGGAGGGTCAGCCGCTGGGCGTGTCCCTGAGCTACGGCGGCCCATACGTGGGCCTCTTCACCTGCAAGTCCCAGTTCCTGAGACAGATGCCAGGCAGGATTGTGGGCCGTACCGTCGACACCCAGGGAAGGACGGGATACGTCCTCACACTCCAGACCAGGGAGCAGCACATCCGGCGGGAGCGCGCCACCTCCAACATCTGCACCAGCGAAGCGCTCGTGGGAACAATGGTAGCGGCCTACCTGGCGTGTATGGGGAAAACGGGGCTGCGCCACATTGCCGAGCTCACCTACCACAAGGCCCACTACGCCGCGTCCCTGATAGACCGGATACCGGGCTACAGCCTGCCCCTGGAAGGCGCTTTCTTTCAGGAGTTCGTGGCGCAGTGCCCCATCCACCCCTCGGAGGTGAACGCCCGCCTGCTTGAGCGGGGCATCATCGGAGGACTGGACGTCAGCGACCGCATCCCAAACGGGTTGCTGCTGTGCGTAACGGAGATGAATACCAGAGAAGAGATCGAGGCTCTGGTGAAGGCACTGGAAGACATCGCCTCGTCCTGAGCCGAAAAGATGAACAGCCTCACTCAAAGCAATAAGAGAGGAATCCATGGACAACCTGGAGCGTGACCGTCGCCTGCTGATGGACCGGAGCGTGGCCGGCAGGATGGGCGCATCGCTGCCCCCCCTGGACGTGCCGGAGCAGCCCCTGCCATCCAAAGAGCTGCTGCGGGAAGAACTCAATCTGCCGGAGGTGAGCGAGGGCGAGGTGGTGCGGTATTTCACCACCCTGAGCCAGATGAACTTCTCGGTGGACACCAACTACTATCCCCTGGGGAGCTGTACTATGAAGTACAACCCCAAGATAAACGATGAAGCAGCCAGGATGCCCGGGTTTTCCCAGATTCATCCCCTTCAGCCCGAAGAGACGGTCCAGGGCGCGCTGAAGCTGGCCTACCTGCTACAGGGCTACATCTCGGAGATAACGGGGATGGAGGCGACCAGCCTGGCTACCCTGGCCGGCGCTCAGGGCGAGCTGGGCGGAATGCTGATGATACGCGCCTACCACCTCTCTCGCGGCGAAAATCACCGCAAAACCGTCCTGGTCCCGGACAGCGCCCACGGCACCAACCCGGCCTCGGCGACCATGTGCGGCTTCCGCGTCCAGAGCATACCCTCGGACAGCAAGGGGAACATGGACCTGGACGCCCTTAAAGAGGCCTGCAACTCCGACGTGGTAGGGTTGATGCTGACCCTGCCCAACACACTGGGCCTGTTCGACAACAACATCCTGGAGATATGCCAGGCCGTCCACGAAGCGGGCGGGTTGGTGTACGGCGACGGAGCGAACATGAACGCCCTTCTGGGCCAGGCAAAGCTGGGCGCGCTGGGCTTCGACGTTCTCCATCTCAACCTCCACAAGACCTTCAGCACACCCCACGGCGGCGGCGGCCCGGGGGCCGGGCCGGTGTCCGCAGGGCCGCGGCTGGCTCCATTCCTGCCATCGCCGGTCGTGGAGCGGTATATCGACAACGATGGCGAGGAGAAATATCGGCTGGGAACGCCGGAGCAGACCGTCGGAAAGACGGCCGCCTTTCACGGAAACTTCGGGGTGCTTGTGAGAGCCTACACCTACATCCGCAGCATGGGCGCTTCAGGACTCCGTGAGATAAGCGAGAACGCGGTCATCAACGCCAACTACATCCTCAATCAACTGAAGGACTACTACCACCTGCCCTTTGACCGGCCGTGTATGCACGAGGTGGTATTCTCAGCCAGAAGGCAGAAGGCCAAGGGCGTGAGCGCGCTGGACATAGCCAAGCGTCTCATCGACCACGGCATTCACCCACCCACGATGTACTTCCCCCTGGTTGTGGACGAGGCCCTGATGATCGAGCCTACGGAGTGCGAGAGCAAAGAAACGCTGGAGTACTTCATTGAGGTGATGAAGAGCATCGCCCGCGAGGTCGATGAGGACCCTGATGTCGTGAAGAGCGCGCCGCACTTCACCCCCAACAGCCGCCTGGACGAGGCCAGAGCCGCCCGCAGGCCGGACCTGGGTTGGAGACCGGCGGGGGCGTGACCCTCTGCCTTACCCCGCGAACTTGTACCCGGCGCCCCACACCGTCTTGATGTACTGGGGGCTCTCCGGGGAACCTTCCACCTTCTCCCGCAGCCTGCGGATGTGCACGGTGACGGTGCTGCAATCAACAGGGATGCTGTAGTCCCACACGTTGCGCATAAGCTCCTCCCGCGTGAAGACCTGGCCTGGATGGGAAGCCAGGAAGAGGAGCAGATCGAACTCCGTGGCGGTCAGGTGTCTCTTGGCCCCGTCCTTAAGGACCATCCTGGTCTTGGGACTGATGGTCAGTCCATTGAGCCGTAACGTCTCCGTGTCACCCCACCGGTCCGCCTCATGGGTCTGATCCGGGATTGCGCTGTCAATCATAGTGTCCTCCTGCCCACAGGGGGTGGTCCTCGCTTGGCGCGCCTGCCGTCCGTGCGTCAGTGGTCTCTCGATAATATATTATACGTAAGCTCAGCGATAATGGATTCCAACCGGCGCGCCGATTTTGCGGATGCTCCAAGTTGACAACCCACAGGGCCTATGCTAAATTGCAAAACAGCCTGTTATCGCGAGAGAGGCCTTCTGTTCGCTGTGCGAAAGTCACCTTCTCCATATCCTGCGGCCGACGGTTGCTGTTGCCGCGCCGGGTCATACTTCCATGACGGGGTTGAGGTGGTAGATGCCGGAACGGGAGGCTCCATCAGAACTATAGAGCAATGAGAGCCGTCTCTGCCGGAGAGCGAAGGAGCGCCCGGTTCGTAGAACAGTGTGCCGACATGCTGCGGGAGCGTCGGCTTATACTCGTCAGCAACAGGGGGCCGGTGGAGTACCACCTCACCCCTGAGGGCAGTACCCAGGCGCGTCGGGGCAGTGGGGGAGTGGTTACCGCCCTCAGCACACTTACCAACTACGTTGACCTGACCTGGGTAGCCAGCGCTATGGGGGAGGGAGACCGCCGCGTGGCTCAGCAGGCGGAGGATGGAAGGATAAAGTCTCCCCTTCCCGGCCAGAGCCTCTACCTGAGGTACGTGGTAACACCCCGGCGCGTCTATCACAAGTTCTACAACATTTTCTGCAACCCCCTCCTCTGGTTTCTACAGCACTACATGTGGAGCTCTCCGTATACTCCCAATGTGGACAGCGCCGTATACGATGCGTGGGAGACGGGGTACGTGTCGGTCAACCGGTCCTTTGCGGATGCGGTGGTGGACGAGGCCCGGCACAGCGCGTCACCCCCATACGTGATGCTCCACGACTATCACCTCTACCTGGCGCCCGGCATGGTGCGCGCAGAGCTGCCCGACGCTCTGATTCAGCATTTCCTCCACATCCCCTGGCCGGACCCCGCCTACTGGCAGATGCTCCCGGCCTTTATGCGGACCGCCATCTGCGAGAGCCTCTGCGCCTGCGACATTGTGGGGTTCCAGACGACGCGGGACATGCGCAGCTTCCTCCAGAGCTGTGAGATGTTCCTGGATCAGGCCAAGGTCGATCACATGGGATGCACGGTTACACTGAACGGCAGGACAACGGCGGCGCGGTGCTATCCCATCTCCATTGACGTAGAGGAGCTCAGGGGAATCGCCAACTCACCCAGAGCCTTAGAGTACGAGAAAAAGCTCAGGCTTCTGCTTGGAGAGAAGACCATCGTTAGAGTGGACCGCGTGGAGCCTAGCAAGAACATCGTACGGGGGTTCAGGGCCTACCGCCTCTTGCTGGAGCGCAACCCGGACTTCGCTGGAAAAGTGAAGTTCCTCGCATTCCTCGTCCCTTCGCGTACCCACATACGGCAGTACCAGAGATACCTTCAGGAGGTGGACGGCCTGGTCGCCGAGATAAACGAAGCCTTTGGCACGGATGACTGGCAGCCCATAACCGTCTTCTACGAGAACAACTACACCCAGGCTATGGCTGCAATGAAGCTCTACGACGTTCTCCTGGTTAACTCCGTTATAGACGGCATGAACCTGGTTGCCAAGGAAGGCCCCGTCGTCAACACCCGCGGAGGCATGCTCGTGCTCTCTGAGACCGCCGGAGCCTACTCTCAGCTCTACGAAGGGGCGCTGGCCGTGGCCCCCGCGGACGTGGAGGGCACCGCCCAAGCCCTGTACCAGGCCATAACCGCATCCGTAGAGGAGCGGGAGAAGCGCGCCAACCTGCTTGCGCAGAAGGTGGAGGAGGAGGACGTGATCCGCTGGATGGAGTGCCAGCTGGAGGACTTGAGAGCGCTGGTCAGCTAGCGGGCGGGCGGCGGACGTGATACGCCTCTACAATTTGCTCAAGCAGCTCCTCAACCTCGGCGACTCCGCTTAATAGAATGTCTGCTTCCTGCTCCAGGGCTGCGGGCGTGTTCCGGCCCAGGACTCCCAGGGCAAGACCCGCGCAGACACCCTCGGAAGCAAGGGCATGAAGCGCCCTGAAGGCGTCCACGTCCGTGGAGTCGTCCCCCAGGCATATCACACCCCGGAGGCCATACTCTGCCACCAACTCTCTCAGGGACGTCCCCTTGTCCACCTTCACGGGAGGTCGGACCTCCACCACCAGCTTGCCCTCGGTTATTAGCATACCCTGGGCCTCGTCCATGCGGGCCAGCGCGTTGAGAATGGCCTCCCTGGCCCGTTCGGGGTCGGGGCTGAGCCGGTAGTGGGCGCTGGCGGACACCCCCTTGTCCTCAACAATCAGCCCGGACACGTCCAGCTCCAGGCGCAGCCTCTCCGCCGTTGCGTGGACGCCGAGTACGTGCTCTCTAGCCTCTTCCCTGATCTCCAGCTCGCCGCCTCTCCACGTCTCCAGGCCGTGATTGCCTTTGTATACTATGCCGCTTATGCCAACCATTTCCACGGCCTTGGGAGCGCTCCTCCCTGTAAGGACCGCCACCAGGTCAATGCTTGAGGCCAGGGATTCCAGCGACCTGCGACACCGTGGCGATACCAGGGTCTCTTCAGGGGTGGGTGTAATAGGCGCAATGGTCCCGTCTACGTCTGTGATCAGACCGACTGGTGGTTGGCCCAGCGCTTCCTGGACCCGGTGGAAGTGGTCGGGAACGTACAGCTTGTCGATGGGTCTCCCTGTCGCAGTCCGGCTAGGCCGGCGATGGTTCCGGCTCCGGGCCCGCGGTGGCGGCTTTTGGGGCGGGCCGCCGAGCGATGAAGAGGAAGGCTGTGCCCAGTATCAGCGCCACGATAAAGCTCATGAAGGCGATCTGGTAGCTGTCGGTAGTGTCATAAACCCATCCGGCGTAGATTGGCCCAACCACCGTGGCGGGAATGTGGCAGAGTTGCATCCAGCCCCGGACGGAGGCAAAGTTCCTTCTTCCAAAGTACTCGCCGACGATGGCCATGAACACCGGAATGGCGCCGCCGTAGGCAATGCCGTAGACCAGCACAAACAGCCACACCAGGAACGTGTTGGTGGCGTTGGCAAGTATGAAGATGCCCAGGGCCTGAAGCAGTGTGCAGGCGATGAGCACGTACCGCTTCTCAACGTAGTCCCCAAGTATGCCGAAGCCCAGACGTCCCACCAAGCTTATGGTGACCATTGCCCCAAGCGCTGCGCTGGCCTGTACCAGCGGGATTGCCCGAACGTTGGTGAGGTAGTTCACCTCGTGGATCACCACGGAGGTCATGGCAACCGCCCTGGCGGTGGTGCCCAGCACCAGCATCCAGAAGGCCAGTGAGGCGAGGGCTTCCTTGATGGAGAAGTCCTGATCGGTGGGAGGCTCCTTTGCGGAGAGCAGCCAGCGGCGTCGGTTTTCGCTTGGAGCCTCGACCTGAGCGGTCTGTGCGACTACGGGAGCGCCTCCGGGGAGCGGTTTGTCCTCTCTCTGCGGCTCTTCGCCGTCTGGGAGGTAGCCATACTGCTCCGGTTTGTGCCGTAGTAGCATGGAGAGCGGAATCACAATGAGGAATATCCCCACTCCGGCGAGGAACGCCGCAGTCCGCCAGCCATAGCCGTTTACTACCCAGCCCAGGGCGAACACCGTCAGGCCGCTGCCGCCGGCCCCCAGGGAGAAGACGGCGAAGGCTCGGGACCTCTTCTTGATGAACCATGCGTTGACAGCTGCCTGGCTGGCATGGCCGAATCCGGTGTTATACCCAATGGACATCCATCCGGCGTACAGCAGGACAAAGATTACGAAAGCGCTGAGGTGAACGGGCCCAATATCCAGGGAGGTGACCCGGCTCATTAACATGAAGCCCGTGCCTGCGATTACCGCCCCGATTACGGCCATCCTGCGCGGCCCAAATTTGTCTACCGCCCAGCCTATGATTGGGCCCTCAAGGCCGCCCTCCAGTCGTGAGAGGGAGATGACGGCGGCGCCTGCGGCTGCGCTCCAGCCAAACTCGTCCAGCAGGACCTTGAAGAAGATGGGAAAGCCGTAGAACCAGACTCCAGCGCCATAGACGTTGATGGCGGCCGCGGCGGCTACCACGTACCAGCCGTAGAAGAGCCCTCTGCGCTGCGTAGGTTCAGCGAGGACGGCCACTTCGGCGCTTGAGGTCTCAGCCATCTGTCACCTTCTCTGCCATCCGGCGTGGCTCTGTAGACGGACGGCTCCGCGCTTCCCGTTCCGGCGTTCTGCCCACCTGTTCGGGCTCATACGTTAGGAGGACTTGCCGCAGTCGGCGAGAGCAGAGGTCAGTCCTCCTCTTCCTCCTCCCAATCTTCATCCTCTCTCTGGGGAGCTGCCGTCCTGGTGGACAGCCTGGGCAGCAACGCTCCGGCATGGTCGTGCCTGGTCTTGCGGGGAGGCATCTCATGGATGTCCTTCTGCATTTGAGCCGCATCCTCAATCTTCATGCTCCTCAGGTCAACAACCATCCCTTGGACACCCACGTCCCGGAGCACGGCCAACTCGCCCGGGTTCAATGGGTGGGAGCGCAGGAGAAGAAGGGGCTTGGAGATGAGGTCTATCACGGAGCGGACCTGCATCAGATCCTTTACGGACAGTGGGCAGGCCTCTTCCAGGCCGATCAGGAGCACGCCGTCCACGGGTATCTCCTCCAGGGAGTGGCCCAGCTCCTCCGGGAACTCCACGGGTATGGCTATGAACCTTCCCAGCTCCTCGTCTGCCAGCGCTTCCGCCGGCGCGTCCAGGGCCGAGAAAACAAAGAAGTCCGCGCCCTCCTGCTTGAGGTCGTTCAGGGAGGCGGACGTGAGGCTATTGGGCCATAGCCCCCACAGGGCGTCTCCCACCGCGCTCCTGGCGGCCTCCAATTCGGACTTCGCTGCCTTTTCCGCGGCTATGATGTAGGAGTCTACCTTGAGCTTGGAGTCGACCGTCGCCGACTCGATCCCCGATAGAGCCGCCAAGACCAAGCTGGGCGCCTTTTCCGCAACTCGATTGGCCCCGAAACCCATCGGAGTCGGCGCAACGGCGCCAACCTTTTCCAGACGCTCAATCAGCTTGCTCAAACCACCTCCTCCGGAGGGTTGGAACCCTCAGGAAAGCATAGGCCACTCCAAGACCATACCTTGAAATGGCAGTTGAATTCTGCAGGACGCGCCACGCGCCTTGCTCAGGACGCGCCCAGCTAGTCTGAAGAGGGCAGCCTGCGCGCATCCTGCAAGGCCATGTCCTTGTCACAGCACGTTACCGGACCTTCGCCGGCCTTGGTGCACAGGGCCACGGTGCCGCAGGTCTCACACTGATACCTTTTACCAAGATCATTCGCCATGTTATAACCTCCTGCCTCCGGCCCACTCCCGAGGCGCTCTGGAGCAGGCCGATGTCTTGTGTCTACTTCTGTTGCACCGGCTCTCCATGGCAGGACATGATCCCTTCGCCACCAGTGGTGACTATGAACTCAGAGCCGCAGGTCTTGCAAGAATATCTCTTTCCTGACTCGTTTGCCAACTCTACCCCCTGAATGTAGCTTTTGGGCCATTATAGCTTTAGCGCAAGGCTCGGTCAACTAGACCTCAAAGTCTGAGCGCGAAGTCGCCAACGCGCAAGACAGCCAGCCCCTCAGTTTGGTATGATATGCGTATGACAACGCCCGTGAAGACCGAAGAGAGCCCGCGCCGGCGTCTCCCGCCCTGGTTCAAGGTGCCCATGCCGGGGGGAGCCAACTTCATTGAGCTGCAGAACCTGCTGCGCCGTAGCGAGTTGCACACCGTCTGCGAGGAGGCCCACTGTCCCAACATCGGGGACTGCTGGGAGAGGCGCAGCGCCACCTTCATGATCCTGGGCGATATCTGTACCCGCCGGTGCCACTACTGCGCCGTCACCACCGGAAGACCCCTTACGCTCGACCTGGAGGAGCCGCAGCGCCTGGCCCTGACCGTCGAGAAGCTGGCCCTGCGCTACTGCGTGATAACCTCCGTCAACCGTGACGACCTTCCGGACGGCGGCGCCTTCATCTTCGCCCAGTGCATCCGGCAGATACGGCGAAGGCTCCCGGACTGTGAGGTGGAGACGCTTATCCCAGACTTCCAGGGATCCAGGCCCGCCCTTGAAAGCGTGATGAGCGCCGCCCCAGACGTCCTGAACCACAACATAGAGACGGTGGAGCGGATATTCCACTCCGTGCGTCCCAGGGGCGACTACCATCAGTCGCTGGAGCTGCTGGCCAGGGCAAAGGAGATTGCGCCGGAGGGCGTGACCAAGTCCGGGATGATGGTTGGCCTGGGCGAGGAATGGGATGAGATAGTCCAGACCATGCAAGACCTACGCTCCGTCGACTGCGACCTCCTCACCATCGGCCAGTACCTCAGGCCATCCTCCAAGCACCACGACTTGGTGAAGTTCTACACACCGCAGGAGTTCGACCGGCTGCGGGAAGAAGGGGAACGGCTGGGTTTCCGCCACGTGGCCTCCGGCCCACTGGTTCGCAGCTCGTACCACGCGGACGAGCAGTCCGCCGCGGCCCGGCGCTGAGCGTTTCCCAACCACGGCGGCCTCTCATGTCGTCATCTACGCCCAACCTCGTCCTGTACAACGCCAACGTCATCACCCTGGACGCCTCTTTGCCTAGAGCGTCCTGGGTCGCTGTAAGCCGTGGGACGATCGCAGGCGTGGGTATCGGCAAGCCTCCCAGGGATCTGATGGGCCGCGCCACAAGAGCAATCGATTGCCAGGGCGGGACGCTGGTCCCTGGCTTCCACGATGCCCACTGCCATGTACTTGCTGCGGCGGCCTCCATGCTGGCTGTCGATTGCAGCCCGGCGGCCGTCTCATCCATCGAAGAGATCAAGGTGCGTATCAGGGAGCGCGCCGCCGATGCCCCGCCGGGCGGCTGGATACGAGGGGTGGGCTACAACGAGTTCTATCTTCGTGAAAAGCGTCATCCCACCCGATGGGACCTGGACGCGGCCGTCCCGGACCGCCCGGTGAGGCTCACGCACCGCTCCGGCCATGCCGTTGCGCTCAACAGCCGCGCCATGGCCTTGGCGGCCATCGGCAGTGACACGCCGGACCCGCCCAACGGCGTGATTGAGCGGGACGGGGTTACAGGCGAACCCACGGGCCTACTCTTGGAGATGGACAGCTACCTGGAGGGCGTGATTCCGCGGCTGTCCACGCAAGAGGTCCACGCAGGCGTCAGGCGGTTCAACGAGCAGTGCCTTGCCCTGGGGATAACCTCCCTCCAGGACGCCACGCCTGGAAACTCCGTGGAGCGGTGGAGGCTGTTCGAGGGGATCAAAGAGCGGGGACTTCTCACTCCGTCGCTGACCCTCATGGCCGGGGCGGCTCACCTGCAGGGCTTTCTACAGCAGGGGTTCGCCTTCGGGCATAGCAGCCACGGGATGCGGCTGGGCGCGGCGAAGGTGGTGGCCACTATGACGACCGGATCTCTCCATCCCTCAATGGAGGAGCTTCACAGGGTGGTTGGGGATGCCCATCGCAGCGGCTTCCAGGTGGCTATCCACGCGGTTGAGATGGAGGCGGTGGAGGCGGCGATTGAGGCGATAGGCAGTGTGGCCCAGGGAACGGGGTCCACGCTCCGGCACCGCATAGAGCACTGCTCCGAGTGCCCGCCCCACTTTGTCGATAGGCTTGGCCGTCTTGGCATAACGGTTGTCACGCAGCCGGGCTTTATCTACTACAGCGGGGAGCGGTACCTGGCCGAGGTCGATGCCGACAGGCTGCCCTGGCTGTACCCCATCGGCTCTCTGAAGGCGCGGGGCGTTGTTGTGGCGGCGGGCTCCGATGCCCCGGTCGCTCCACTGGATCCGCTCATGGGAATCTACGCGGCAGCGACGCGTAGGGCGGAGTCCGGCGCACTGGTGCTTCCCAGCGAGGCGGTGAGCGTGGAGGACGCCATGCGAATGTATACGCTTGGCAGCGCTTATGCGTGCTTTGACGAGTTGGTAACAGGCTCCGTTGTGACTGGCAAGCGCTCGGACCTGGCGTTGCTCGACCGCGACCCAACGGCCGTCCACCCGGAGGAGCTCAAGTCCACGCGTACGCTGATGACCATAGCGCGCGGCGAAGTGGCGTGGGAGGGGCGGTAGGGAGGTTGTGGGGATTGGGCTAGAGCCGGCCCTGATTTGCCAGAGCTATGAATGACTCCAGAGACCGAAACTCCACAAAGTTGCTATGCTGAAGATGGGCATCTAGACCACCTCCCAGGTAAAACTCCCTTAACGACCACCCATCACCTCCGAGCACTAGGTAGGCTTTGTGGTACTCCCCATTCCCGGTACGGATGGCCTCCGCCAGACAGATTGCTTCAAACGGGACTTTCTGCTCGGCAGTGCCGGATACCTGCTGCCACTTGAGCGATATTAGGAAATTGCGTTCTTGATCGTCAGTTGCAAGAACATCAATTACATGCCGACGGCCTCCAGGACGAACTCCCACACGCACTTGCTTCTGATAGCTGTAGCCTCCCATGCTAAGAGCCGGTAGGACCATCTGCTCAAGTACACCACCGGTAGCAGTATTTCTAGGAGACATTGCTACACCCTGTTAGCCGGGTAAACCCGTCTGCCTAGTTTTCTGATTCACTCCGCGCCTCCTCGATCAACTGTCGTAGCTCCTCCAGACTGAGCCAATCATCTCCACGTCGGTGAACCATTCTGTGGCAGTTGGCACAAAGAGGAATCAAATCTTCATAAGGATCAACTACTCTTGGCCCCTCGGATAGAGGACGGATGTGATGGACTTCAACATAGCCTCTAGCGTGTTCAGGAGTATAGACATCATCAAAGGAGAGGCCGCAACCCAAGCATCTGCTTCCATGAAACACTATGGCCCTGGCTCTATTGCGAGGGTCACGCTCGTAGGTCCTGTGTGTTCGCCAGACTGGAGTACCCTCTATGACCCCTTGGCCTCCTTGTTCACCATAGTCTCCAATTTCTATGACTTCCATTCTAGGACTAGCGGCTACACCCTCCATGAAAGCGCATGTGGCACATCTATGACGAGCAGGGTTACCTTGATACCTGGGCAAGCTAAGGAGAATCTGAACAGGAGCAACGCTACCGTGGCTGCATCGCTCCAACTCTGTTTGATTACCTGAGTACGCCACACCCAAACCGTAGGCGCATATCGCGCACCTATGCCTGCCTGAACCGGCCTGTGAATCCTCAAGTCTTGCTATCAATTCATCTGGCATGGAGTTGCCATGTGGACACTGAGCCATGAAATTGGGCCCCCGTTCACTCAGGCTAAAGGAATGTAAAACTAATATACGTCCCCGGTCGCTATCCGCAGAAGTTCACACGGGGCTCATTTGGGGCCTTGGTTTCTTCTCAAACAAGCGGCGCTGGTCCACCCCGTTAGGGGCAATGTAAGTGGTGGTAGAAGAGGTTCCGGCAATTGCAGACAACCGTCTGGAGATAAGCTCAACGAACTCAGCCTCCCGTTCACTGCCTATGAACCGACGACCCACTCCTAGCGCAGCCACGCCGGTTGCGCCGGATCCGGCGAATGGGTCAAGTACCAGGTCACCCGGATTTGTGCTCGCCCGAATGCAGCGGTCTATCAGCGCAATCGGCTTTTGAGTGGGGTGTTTACCATAGACCTTTTCAGCCGTCCCGGCCGCAGGAATTCGCCACACTGTCTTCATCTGCTTCCCATCATTCTCTTCTCGCATGGCGTCGTAATTAAACGTGTAGCGATGCTTGCTGCCTTTCTTTGCCTTGGTGGCCCAGAGAACAACCTCTGTAGAGTGGGTAAAACAACGACATCCAAGATTCGGTGGCGGGTTGGGCTTTTCCCAGATGATGTCGTTGAGAATGCGGAAGCCCAACTGCATCATGGCCATTCCCACACTCAGATAAACGTGAAGAGTCCCGGAGACCCAAATTGTTCCTGCCGGCTTGAGTACTCTGTAGCACTCGGAAAGCCACTTCTGGTTGAACTGATGGTCGAGTTCAATGCCCTGGCTTCTGTCCCATTCTCCCTTGTTCACTTTGACCCTCTTGCCTGCGGTGCAACTGGCGCCGTCATTAGATAACAAATAAGGCGGGTCGGTCCAAATGCAGTCCACGCTGTCAGCATCCAATGAAGCCATGAACTCCAAGCTGTCTCCGTAGTAAAGATACGAGCGATTATCGTCTGAGCGCCAGGCTATTTTACCGGTCAAAGTAGTCATGTCAGTTTGCTCCGAATCATGGTTACAATTCCGTACCTTCATAGAAGATGAGGTTCACCTTGGAAGCAACTATCTTCTAGCCGGGCTATACACTCAATTTCATAATCACTCCTTACTCTCTGCTAAGGTCCTTGCGGCGTGCATATGTTCTAAACCAAGTTTAGTCATTTCATCGCAAGGTGTCAAGAGTTCTTATAAAAGAGCTATAGGTAGAGAGATGTTTGCGATAATCGACGGTCTGGGCTCTCACTTTGCCCACCCCTCAACTACCTGCGGCGTTCCATTACGTATGCCGCCAGCTCAATCAGCGAGCGTTTGTAGGCGTTCTCCGGCAGGGGTTCCAGCGCTTGGGTTGCGGCGCGGCAGAAGTCGGCGGCGATGGAGGTGGCCTCAGGGATGATGTCGGAGTTCTGGATCATCTCCACGGCGCGCTTCAGGCTTTCATCCGGTTCCACCTGCCCAAAGAGCTTCTCAACCGGGTTGTCGTCCGGGTACCGCTCCATCAGCAGAATGGTAGGCAGTGTAAGGGTGCCTTGGCGCAGGTCGCTGCCCACGGGCTTGCCGATCTCCTCCTCCGTGCCCTGGAAGTCCAGGATGTCGTCCACAATCTGAAAGGCCATTCCCAGGTTGTGGCCGTAGGTCTTCAGCGACTGCACTAGGCTCTCCGGCCCGCCGCTGAGGACGGCGCCAGACTCGGCAGCTGTGGAGAAGAGCGAGGCGGTCTTCTCGTATATCCTCTTCCAGTAGGGCTCCCTGTCTGCGGTGAAGTTGTAGGCGGCGAATATCTCCGATAGCTCACCCCTTGAAAGCTCCATGATGGTCTCCGAGAACCGCCGGATGACCCGGACGTTCTTGGTGTCACATACGAATGTGGCGGACGTGGCGAAGAGGTAGTCGCCCACCAGTACGGCGATGTTCCTGCCCCACCTGCTGCTGACCGTTGCCTTGCCCCTGCGAACGTCGGAGTTGTCCACCGTATCGTCGTGCACCAGAGTGGCGATGTGCAATAGCTCCACCGCCGTTGCCATGATCAGGGGCATGTCATGGTCGTAGGGATGGAACTTGGAGGCCAGGATGGTAATGGCCGGTCTGGTGCGCTTGCCCGGGGCATCCAGCACGTGACCCAGTATGCCGTCCAGCATCGACGGGTCGGCTCTGGAGCCCTCCTGCATCCAGACGCTAGCAAGCCTCTCCTCCACCTCCCTCAACTCCGCTTGGATGGGTTCGTATAAGTCGACTGTGCTCAACGGCCTCCTAGCTTGCGTCCTGTCCCAGGCGCTCTATCTCCGCGTCCGCTATAGCCTCCTCCAGCTTGGAGAACAGGGCCGCGGGCTGGGTCATTTCCTGGCCCGGAGGCAGGGATTCCAGCGAGTAATCCCAACTCCATCCCTTCCCGGTGACGGCGTCCGAGAAGCCCAGCATCCCGTGCAGTTTCTCAGAGCTGAACGGAAGGAAGGGGTGCAGAGCCGTCTTCAGGCAGTTGATGACCGATAGCATAACCCACAAGGTGGTGGCGGCGCCGGAAGGATCTTGCTTTATGGCCTTCCACGGCTCCTTGTGGTCCAGGTAACGGTTGGCCTCCTGGGCCAGGGACATGGCCTGGTTGAGGGCTGCCCGGAAATGACACTGGTGAAGATTGTCGTCTACCGACTGGAAAGCCTGCTCCGCCCTGGCTAGGACCTCCCGCGATCGTTCGTCCAACTCGCCGGGCTTGGGGATGCGTCCCTGGAAGCTGCGATAGGTGAAGGTCAGGACGCGATGCACCAGGTTCCCGTAGGTCGCCACAAGCTCATCGTTGTTCCGCCGCACAAAGTCGCGCCAGGAGAAATCGGAGTCGCTGGTCTCCGGCATAGTCGCGGACATGTAGTACCGCAGTGGGTCCGGGTCGTACTTGTCCAGGTAGTCCGGCACCCACACGGCCCAGTTGCGGCTGGTGGACAACTGTCTGCCCTCCAGGTTGAGGAACTCGTTGGCAGGCACGTCGTACGGGAGGTTGAGGCCGCCGTAGCCTGCAAGCATGGCGGGCCAGATGATGGTGTGGAACGGTATGTTGTCCTTGCCGATGAAGTAGTAACTCCTGGCGTCTCCATGCCAGAAGGGTTCCCACGACTCCGGCTTACCCTGGAGCTTGGCCCACTCCTTGGACGCCGACAGATAGCCGATGACCGCCTCAAACCACACGTAGATGCGCTTCCCGTCGTAGCCGTCCACCGGCAGGGGTACGCCCCACTCCAGGTCCCTGGATATGGCCCTGTCCTTCAGGCCATCCTCCAGGTAACGCTGCGTGAAGTTCAGGACGTTTGGCCTCCAGTGCCTCTGCTCCCGCACCCAGGCCAGCAGGGTCTCCTGGAAGGCGCTCAGCTTCAGGAAGAAATGCTCCGAATTGCGTATCTCCGGCGCGTCTCCGGAGATGCGGCACTGGATGCCTATGAGGTCTTCCGGGTTCAGCGGTTTGCCGCACTGGTCGCACTGGTCGCCGCGGCCGTCCAGGTTGCCGCAGTGGGGACACGTCCCCTTCACGTACCGGTCCGGTAGGAACCGCCGGCAGGTGTGGCAGTAGGGCAGCGGTGTGATGGCGGTGTAGATGTAGCCCTTCTCCTGGAGGACGCGGAAGATGTCCTGTACGACCTCTCGATGGTTGTCCGTTCCGGTGGTCGTGAACAGGTCGAAGGTTATGCCCAAGCGCTCCCACGATTCGAGGAACTCCTTGTGATAGCGGGACACCACCTGCTGGGGCGACACGCCGTCCTGCTCGGCTCTCAGGGTGATGGGGGTGCCGTGCTGGTCGCTGCCGGAGACCATGAGGACGTCGTTGCCCTTCAGGCGATGGTAACGGGCGAAGACGTCTGCGGCCAAGTAGCAGCCGGCAATGTGGCCCATGTGAAGGGAGCCGTTGGCGTATGGCCAGGCCACGCCTATGAGAATACGTTCGGGCATCGACCCCCTCAGCAGTCCTGAGAATATGCCTGGGCATTGTATCACAATGCGCCGTGTACATTCACCCCTATACCCGGACCAAGTCCTGGGCAAGTTCTGACCCTCCCGCGCCCGGGGCGATGCGATGTAGGGGCGGTTCGCGAACCGCCCTTACACATGACGGAGCCGTCCGTTCCCGCTCATGTGGTTCGACGGGCTCACCATGAGCTGGAACCCGGTTCACCATAGAGGGTGGATCTTCTGCTCATCCTGAACCTGTCGAAGAGCGCGAGCGGGAGCAATCTGCCCCCATCGAAGGCCCCCGCAAACGGCGCGTGGCCGAGCGACCGATGCCGTGACCATTCCCAGGACGCGGGCAGCTATCCGCAGAAAGGCAGACGCATATCCGAAAAGTCATTCTGAGGCACGTATCGGAGACCACTTGGTATGCACCCGCTCAGCTGATTTCCGTTGAGGCGCAGCGATACCAGATTGGACAGGCCGGTCAGCTCCGGCGGTAGCTCACCGCTCAACTGATTGTTGCTGAGGGTCAGCCATTCCAGATTGGACAGGCCACCCAGCTCCGGCGGTATCTCTCCGCTCAACCGATTGTTGCTGAGGAACAGCGTACCCAGGTTGGACAGACCGCCCAGCTCCGGCGGTATCTCCCCACTCAACTGGTTGTTGCCGAGGGTGAGCCATTCCAGGTTGGACAAGCCGCCCAGCTCCGGTGGTATCTCCCCGCTCAACTGATTTGCGCCGAGGTACAGATTTACCAGATTGGGCAAGTGTCCCATCTCTGGCGGTATCTCCCCGTCCAACCGGTTTCCGCTGAGGTCCAGGTATGCCAGAATAGACAGGCCACCCAGCTCCGGCGGTATCTCCCCGCTCAACTGATTGTTGCTGAGGGTCAGCCATGCCAGATTGAACAGGTCTCCCATCTCCGGCGGTATCTCCCCGCTCAACTGATTGTCTCTGAGGGTCAGCCATGCCAGATTGAGCAGGCCTCCCAGCTCCGGCGGTATTGTCCCGCTCAACTGATTTCTGCTGAGGTCCAGCTCTATCAGAGTGGACAGGCCGCCCAGCCACGGCGGTATCTCCTCGCTCAACTGATTTCTGCTGAGGTCCAGCCTTACCAGATTGGACAGGCCACCCAGCTCCGGCGGTATCTTCCCGCTCAACTGGTTGTCTCTGAGGGTCAGCCATTCCAGATTGGCCAGGCCTCCCAACTCCGGCGGTATCTCCCCGCTCAAATGATTTCTGCTGAGGTTCAGCTCTATCAGATTGGCCAGGCCGCCCAATTCCGGTGGTATCTCCCCGCTCAAATGATTTGCGCCGAGGTACAGATTTACGAGATTGGCCAGGCCGCCCAGCTCCGGCGGTATCTCCCCACCCAACTGGTTTCCGTTGAGGTTCAGGTATGCCAGAATGGACAGGCCGCCCAACTCCGGCGGTATCTCCCCGCTCAACTGATTGTTGCTGAGGGACAGACCTACCACGCGCCCGCTGGCGTCAGTGGTTACACCGTGCCACTCTCCAATGGGAGCATCGCTCAGCCAGTTCGTGTTATTACTCCAGTCTACCGCATTCGTCGCTTCGTAGAACGCGATAAGGGCCTCCCGTTCCGAGATGGTTGGCGTTGGGTCGTCGGAGCAGGAGGCCGGCAGCAATACTGCCATGGCAGCCAATGCTGTCAGAGCTGTGAAACGAGATATCCTGGAGATGATCTTTTTCATTTAGCGCCCCTCAGTCGGCCGCTGAGTCTCCCAACCGCCTCTTGGTTCATCAGGCTCACCGTGGCAAGTATACCATCCTGTAAATCAGTAGCATCTTAAGGGTAGTTGGTATTCCTTACATATGTTGGCAATGCTAACTGAGCGGGGCCAATCTGCCCCACATCCCTCTCCAGCTGCCCGCGTTCGCGGGCATGACGACGGTGGGGCGCGGCCCGTTCCCCGCTCATGTGGTTCGACCCGCTCCCGTGCGCGGGCGCGGCAGTTTTGCCCAATCGAGGGCCTATGCTAAACTAGCTTTGGCGACTACCTTGGTAAGGGGGCAGGCATTGAACTGGTTGGACGTCGTCGTCCTGGTTACTTGGGCCGTGGGCCTCATTGTTGGGTGGAAGCTTGGCCTTTTTGGAGCGGTCTTCGTTACCGGAGGCGCCTTCCTGGGTGTGCTCCTCGCGTCGCGCTTCAGCGACGACGTGGCTGACCTCTTAACGGAATCGGTCTCCAGCGACACCCTGGCTACTGTAATCGCCTACGTGGCTATAATGCTTGTGGTAGGATTGGCGACGGTTATTCTCCGGGCTGTGGTAAAGGGCGTTTTCTTGAAGGCGCTTCTGGGTTGGATTGACCCCGTGGGCGGGATGACGCTTGGTCTGCTCGCAGGCATTCTCCTTGCCGGGGCATTTGTCAGCGTGCTGGCCAGGTACTCCTCCGACCTTCCAACGGAACTGAGCGATGAAGCGCGCCAGGAGCTAATCCGGCAGGCGTATGAGCCCGGGTTGAAGGACAGGCTGGGCTACGCCGCCGCCGAAGGGGCCCTGGCGACCATACTGGACAGGTCCGAGGTGCAGCAGAAGCTCCGCAACTCCCTGGTAGGCTCGAATATGGTTGGCTTCTACCTCAAGGCCCGGGATGTCGTTCCGGGCGCTGCTTTCGGCCTGGTCCCGGAGGACTTTGACCTGGCCCTAGCTCTGCTGAAAGTGGAGATAGAAGCAGCGAAGGGCGACGCAAGCGATTAGCCGTCCGGGTACGGCTCCGCTTCCTTCCGGAAGCTGGCCTGTTTGGGACTTGGCTATGGGCCCGCCTCGGCGCTTTCCTTCATGCCGAGCCACATTCTGTAGACCTCCCTGCGCGGCAGGCCGGTCTCCGCGGCCACCTGCTCCCTGGCTTCTCGATGTGGCGCCCCGTTTCGGAGCAGCGTTCGCAGCCTGTCCGCGGCCTCCATCGGAGACGTGGCCTCGGAGGTCGGCTTGCCGTCTATGACCATGGTGAACTCCCCGCGAGGCGTGACAAAATGGGCCTGGCACTGGGATATGGAGCCCCGGAACACCTCTTCGTACAGCTTGGTGACCTCACGTACCGCGGCTATGGGTCTGTCTCCAAGTATCTCACGCAGGTCTGCCAGCGTCGCCTGGAGCCTGTGGGGCGCCTCGTAGAGCGCCAGGGTATAGGGCAGCTCGGACACGGAGCGGAGCAGCCGCTGCCTCTCGCCCCTCTTGCGAGGCAGGAATCCCAGGAAGAGAAACTTGTCCGCAGGCATACCGGACACCGCCAGGGCCGTTACCACCGCGGATGGCCCCGGTATGGGGACAACGGGGAACCCGTTGGCTACAGCAGCCTTCACCAGATCAAGCCCAGGGTCGCTTATGCCTGGGGTGCCCGCGTCGGAGACCAGGGCCACGTCCTCATCAGCCAGCGCCGCGATGATCATGGGTATCTTCTGCGCCTTGTTATGGTCGTTGTAGCCGGTGAGACGGGTATGGATGTCGTAGTGGGAGATGAGCTTGCGCGTGGTCCGGGTGTCTTCGGCCGCGATTATCCCTGCCTCCTTCAGAACTCGCAGCGCCCTGAGGGTGATGTCCTCCAGATTACCTATGGGAGTGGCTACCACGTAGAGGGTGGGCATGTGGCGTCCTTACGCAAAGTGAGGTTTGGCGGGTGGAGTCCATTCTACACGATACCGCCCCGAAATGCGCGCTTTGGCCTGCGTCAATGGTATACTTGCAGCGCACCCGCCTCAGAATGTCTTTCAGCGAACATGAACATCGGAGTCTGCCGCATAGACTTGGAGCTGCCAGCCAGCCACTCCCTCAAGGACAAGCGCAGGGTCCTCCGCTCCATAGTCGCGCGGGTGCAGAGCCGGTTCAACGTAGCCATTGCCGAAGTAGACCAAAACGATAGCTGGAAGGCGGCTACGTTGGGCATAACCTGCGTGAGCAACGACTCACGCCACGCCAACGCGATGCTCTCAAGCGTGGTCCAGTTCATCCAGGGGTGCCGTGAGGAGGCGGTTCTGGCGGACTACCAAGTGGAGATGCTTTCCGGAATGTAGGCGAGGCCATGCGCACACGGCCCGCTCCGGCAAGTGAGGGCTGTGGGGCGCGGGCCTTCTCAACGCTCCAGCTTGAGCAGAGCCAGGAACGCCTCTTGGGGAATCTCCACGTTGCCCACCCGCTTCATTCGCTTCTTTCCCTCGGCCTGTTTCTCCAGCAGCTTTCTCTTGCGGGACACGTCGCCGCCGTAGCACTTGGCCAGGACGTTCTTGCGCAAAGCTTGCACGGTCTCCCTGGCAATGATCTTGTTGCCCACCGCCGCCTGGATGGGCACTTCGAAGAGCTGCCTTGGTATCAATGTCCTCAGCTTCTCCACAAGGGCCTTTCCCTGTTGCTGCACCTTGTCCCTGTGAATTATGAGGGACAGGGCGTCCACCGGCTGGTTGTTCACCAGCAGGTCCAGCTTGGCCAGAGGCGCAGGCTGGTGGCCGTGGAAGGAGTAGTCCATGGAGGCGAACCCCTGTGTCCGAGACTTGAGCTGGTCGTAGAAGTCCATGAGCACCTCGGACAGGGGAGCGCGGTACTCCAGGAGCACCCTGCCATCCAGGGACGAGCCTTCATCCTCCGTTGAGGCCGTCCCCTGAAGATACTCCATGCGGCGGAACTCTCCGCGTCGCGTTGTGACCAGATCCATGACGGCGCCGATGAAACGCGCCGGGGTTACGATGCTCAGGGCGAGTACAGGCTCCTTCATCTCGACTATTCTGTGGGCCGGCGGGAACTTGGCCGGGCTATCCACCACCACCTCTGTGCCATCGTCCACAGCCACCTGGTAAGCGACGCTGGGCGCGGTTATCAGCAGGTTCAGGCCGTACTCCCTCTCCAGGCGTTCCTGGACTATCTCCATGTGCAGGAGCCCCAGGAATCCGCACCTGAAGCCGAATCCCAGGGCTGCGCTGTTCTCATGCTCATAGCTGAGAGCCGCGTCGTTCAGTTGCAGCTTCTCCAAAGAGGTCCTGAGGGCTATGTAGTCATCCCCGTCCGCGGGGTAGAGGCCGGCGAAGACCATTGACTTCAGCGGCTGGTAGCCAGGCAGCGGCTCAGAAGTGGGTCGATCGGCCAGGGTGATGGTATCTCCCACCCTGCACTCCCGGACATTCTTCAAGCCGGTGGCAACGTAGCCCACCTCCCCGGCGGTGAGCCGCCCAACCTGCGTCAGACGAGGCATGAAGCTGCCCACCTCCAGGATGTCGCCCTTGGACCCCGTGGACATCATCAGCAGTTGGTCCCCCTTTGCTATGGAGCCGTCGAAAAGGCGCACGTACGCCACCACGCCCTTGTAGGGGTCGTAGGCGGAATCGAAGACCAGGGCCCTCAGGGGGTCCAGCGCGCCAGTGGGTGGGGGCACTACGTCCACAATCGCCTCCAGCAGCCTGTCCACCCCGGCGCCGTCCTTGGCGGAGACCTGGAGGATCTCGTCTTCCCTGAAACCGAATGCCTGCTGCATCTCCTGGGACACTCGCTGTGGCTGGGCAACCGGCAGGTCTATCTTGTTCACCACGGGAATTATGGTCATATCACGTTCAAGGGCAAGGTAGACGTTGGCCAGGGTCTGGGCCTGGATGCCCTGCGTGGCGTCCACCACCAGGATGGCGCCCTCACACGCGGCCAGCGCCCTGGATACCTCATAGCCGAAATCCACGTGCCCCGGCGTATCTATGAGGTTGAACTGGTACTCCTGGCCCCCTGCGTGGTAGGCCATCTTCACGGCCTTGCCCTTGATGGTGATGCCGCGCTCTCGTTCCAGGTCCATCTGGTCCATGAACTGCTCAGTCATGTCTCTGGGGCTGATGGTCCCGGTGATCTCCAGCAGACGGTCGGCCAGGGTAGACTTGCCGTGGTCTATGTGGGCGATGATGCAGAAGTTACGAATATGGCTGGTATCCATGTTGGACTTATCCTAGCATAGCAGGCCACCCAAAGGACAGGGCATATTCGGCTTTGACATCCGGTTGCAGGAGGTTTCTCCGGCCGGATGCGGGCAGCCTCTATCTCAAAGGGCGCCGGAGTCGGAGGCCATGAGCCACAGGTATTACGGAAAAGAGAATCGCGGAGGAACGCTTGCTCCTCCGCGATTCGACACGATCCGGTTACGGTGGGTTAAACCCGAATGCAGGAGACCCAATGGTCCGGGGATACTTGCCTAAGCTCAGGGACGCCGCGCTCGTCGGTCAGGCCAGGGGAGTGTGCCCCAGCACAGTCGTCGACGGCTATAGGACACCTCGGATGGAACACGCATCCGGGAGGTGGCCGAAGCGGGCTTGGCACGTCTCCCGTAAGGACTATGCGCTCTCGTTGGGCTTCCACTACGGGGTCCGGGATTGGCACCGCGGAGAGCAGCGCTCTTGTGTAGGGATGCAACGGGTTCTCGTACAGCTCGTTGCGGTCTGCGATCTCAGCTATCTTGCCCAGGTACATCACCACAATGCGGTCGCTGATGTGGCGCACCACCGAAAGGTCGTGGGCCACGAAGAGGTAGGTCAGGTTGAACTGCGTCTGAAGCTCCTCCAGGAGGTTTACAAGCTGAGCTTGAATGGACACGTCCAAGGCTGACACAGGCTCGTCACAGGCTATGAAGTTGGGCCTTACCGCCAGGGCCCGGGCCACTCCAATGCGCTGCCGCTGACCACCGCTGAACTCGTGTGGGAATCTGCTTGCCATGTAAGGACTCAACCCCACTGTGGTGAGCAACTCGGCTACCTGGTCGCGGTATTCCGAGCGGCTCCTGGTTATCTTGTGGACTATCAGGGGCTCTCCAACGATATTTCCGCAGTTCATGCGGGGGTTCAGCGAGCCGTAAGGGTCCTGGAATATCATCTGCATCTTGCGGCGCACCAGTCGCAGTTCTTTGCCCTTGCTCTGCGCCAGGTCTACCCCCTCGAAGTTGACCACCCCGGAGGTAGGACGGTACAACTGAAGGATTGTGCGAGCGGCGGTTGTCTTGCCGCAACCGCTCTCTCCCACCATTCCCAGCGTCTCGCCCGCGCGGATGAAAAAGCTTATATCATCCACGGCCTTAACATCGGCCACGTGCCGCTGAATTACTATCCCCCTTCGCACGGGAAAGTACTTAACCAGGTTTTTGACTTCAAGCAGAATGTTATCGTCTTGCATACTACCCCCTAGTCTGAACTCCCAGTTGATCGGACACCCAGCAAGCCGAGGTGTGACCCTCGGACACTTCCACCAGCGGCGGGATTTCTGTGGCGCATCGGTCTATGGCGAACTTGCACCTGGGCCTGAAGCTGCAACCCTCAGGCAGGGCAATGAGGTCCGGAGGCAGGCCCTGGATGGGGTCCAACTGCTCCTTGCGGGGCTCGTCCAGGCGAGGCACTGAGGCCAGCAGGCCTATGGTGTAGGGATGTCTTGGGTTCCCGTATATCTCCCGGGCGGTGCCTCTCTCTATGATCTTCCCGGCGTACATCACGTTGACCCGGTCTGCGTAGCGGGCAACCACTCCCAAGTTGTGGGTGATGATCAGCACGGCGGTCCCGAGCTCTTTCCCCAGCTTCTGCACCAGCTCCAGGATCTGCGCTTGAATGGTGACGT
Source organism: Dehalococcoidia bacterium (assembly GCA_965263185.1). GTDB lineage: Bacteria > Chloroflexota > Dehalococcoidia > Lucifugimonadales > UBA2985 > JAPPHY01. The sequence continues at coordinate 1,709,095 of OZ253588.1, forward strand.
CCAAGGCTGTAGTGGGTTCGTCGGCTATCAGCATCTTGGGGTCGCAGCTAAGGGCCATAGCTATCATCACCCTCTGCCGCATTCCACCGCTGAACTGGTGAGGATAGTCCTTAAGCCGCCTGTCTCCCTCCGGGATTCCGACCATCAAGAGCAACTCACCGGCTCGCTGCTCTGCCGCTGCCTTGTCTAATTCCAAGTGCAACTGTAGGGCCTCGGTGAGCTGCCGCCCAATCGTAAGCACGGGATTCAGGGAGGTCATAGGCTCCTGGAAGATCATGGACATGTCCTTGCCTCTGATGCGGCGCATGTCGTTGTCATCCAATGTCAGAAGGTCATGCCCGTCGAATAGAACCTGTCCGGCAACGTTCCTGCCCGGATTCTGAATGAGCCGCATGAGAGACAGGGCGCTGACGCTCTTGCCGCATCCGCTCTCTCCCACCAAGGCCAAGGTCTCTCCCTCTTCCAAGTCGTAGGTAATCCCGTCTACCGCCTTGACCACGCCCTCAGGCGTGAAGAAGTAGGTCGCAAGGTCTTTGACCTCAAGAAGTTTGGCCATTTTCCCCTTCCTCCTTAAGCCTTGGACTTTTTGAACTGATCCAATGCTGCCTGTGTGGTAACCAGTCCATCCTGACCGATACCGGCGCTCTGCCGGAAGTCTAACCTCTTGCTCTGGGGAAGAGGAGACTCGAACTCCTACGCCTTACCGGCACATGATCCTAAGTCATGCTCGTCTGCCAATTCCGACACTTCCCCGCCTTTTTCGTGACCCGCACAGGACTCGAACCTGTAACCCGCTGATTAAGAGTCAGCTGCTCTACCACTTGAGCTAGCGGGCCTTATGCCCTCCATCGGTAGTGTACTCGAAATTACAGCGAATCTAACATGGAACGCAACATGTGTCAAGAGTCCCCGTTTTGCGTGTAATTTCGCAGCGAATAGCGCCCGTCCAAACGTCCCTCCGGGCGCAGGCAACGGGCCAATGCCGCCTGCAGCGCCGCCGACAGGCCCGTTCTCCCTAACCACGGGCGGGATTAGGCCGGAGTGGCCGGTCAGCTCTCGGAGGCCAGTTTGCCTGCTTTGGCCCAGTCCTCTCTGGCCACGTCCTGAAAGACGACTATGGTCTCCTCCGGCGTGGTGCGGGCAATGTTCACCATCGCATCCGTGATGGCTCGAGCCAACTCCGCCTTCTGCTCTTGGGTCCTTCCGGGCCACATTTCCACCTTGACTATGGGCATGCTATACCTCCTCCTTAGTTTGATCCATCTTGATCTTATCGTTTGTTGCGACGGCAGCCGCTGCATGAATCGACTTTCCGAAAACAGAGGTTATCGTCCGTAGCTTAGCCGCTCCGCCAGGTACTCCGGTAGACCCGCCGCCCGCATCTTCCTTTGAGTAGCCTCCACGTCGTAGTTTACACGGCGAAACTCCACAATGCTCTCCTCCACGTGGTAGATGGCGTAGCTTGCCCTGGGGTCACCGTCCCGCGGCTGTCCCACGCCGCCTGGATTTATGATGAGCCTATCGCTGCCCAGTGGGACGCAGCTGCCGGAGTGGACGCGCGCAAACTCCAGGCCATGCTCGTCCAGGCGGCATACAAAGGGCACGTGGGAGTGTCCCACCAGGCAGTGGGTTGTGGTGAAGTGGTCAAAGCAGGCCAGGGCTACGTCCCGGGAGACCACATATTCCCATACCGGGTCTCTTGGGCTGCCATGCACCAGGGTAAAAGGCCCCTGCTCCGCTTGGAGGGGAAGCTCCGCCAGTCGATCCCTGTGCTCCGGGGAGAGCCGGTCCCTGGTCCAGAGGCACGCCTCTGCGGCATACGAGTTGAAGTTGGCCAGGCTAATCCTTCCCACCGCCGCAAGGTCATGGTTGCCGGCCACCAGAACGTGCTTCATGCTAAGCGCCGTATCCAGGCAGGCCGCGGGGTCGGGGCCGTACCCCACAGTGTCGCCAAGGCACCATATCTCGTCTACGTCACCCTGTTCCCCGGCGTCGGCCACCACGGCGTTGAGGGCTTCCAGGTTGCTGTGGATGTCGGCGAGTATGGCTATTCTCACAATGGAAAGGGCCTCCAGTCCCGGCGCTAAATATAACACACTTCCCTTGTAGCCTGGATAGGGTGAAGATATAATGCGGACTGTGACTATACGAGACGTAGGGGAATTCGGACTTATTCGATCTCTCCGTGAGATGGTCTGCCAGTGGGAGCAGCCGTCAAGCGGAGAGGAGTTCCCGTTGCTGCTGGGCATAGGGGATGACGCCGCCGCCTGGCATACCACGGAGGCCACGGAGCTTGCCACCACCGATACCCTGGTGAGCGGAGTGCACTTTCGCCACGACCTCACGTCCTGGGAAGACCTTGGCTGGAAGGCGCTGGCCGTAAACCTGAGCGACATCGCCGCTATGGGCGGGCAGCCTCTCTATGCCCTGGTGACCCTGGGCCTGCAGCCCGAAACTAGGGTGGAAGACGTGAAGGCGCTCTATCGCGGTATGCTCTCCGCCTGCCGGGAGTACCGGTGCCGGATAGTTGGCGGGGACATGGTGCAGTCGCCGGTCACGTTCATCACGGTTGCCATGACCGGGATAGCGCGTGAGCATACGCTGACCCGGCGGCAGGCCGAGGTTGGAGACTGTATCGCCGTCACCGGCCCACTTGGATGCGCCGCCGGCGGGCTTCAAGCTCTTCTCCGGGACGCGTTGCCGGACGGGGAGCCGGGCCTCCACCTGCGCATGGCGGTCAACCGTCCCGTCCCCAGGCTTGACGTCTGCCAGGCGCTGGTCCGGAGCGGCGTCAAGGCGGCGATGGACATCAGCGACGGCCTAGTGGACGATCTATCCAAGATGTGCCTTGCCAGTGGAGTAGGCGCTGTCATCGATGCGTACCGGGCGCCGGTGGACTCGTTCCTCAGGGAGGCCTTTCCGGAGGAGTATCTCCGGTTTGCGCTCGGCGGGGGAGAGGACTACGAGCTTCTGTTTACGGGCAAAGAAGAGATTATCTCCAACGTGGTGGACGATCTGGCGCCTTCCGCCGCGGTCATAGGTCGCATAGTGGCCGACCACCCCGGCAGCGTAAGGACGCTGGACGAAGGAGGAGTGGAGATCTCGATAGACCTTCGCGGATGGGACCACTTCAGATAGATGCCTTCCGTAGTCCTGAAAAGCAGCTCTCCGGAGGAGACAAAGCGCATCGGCGCCGCTATGGGTCGCTGCATTGAGCCCGGCGACGTCCTGCTCCTGTGCGGCGACCTTGGAGCGGGCAAGACCTGTCTAACCCAGGGTATAGCAAGGGGGTTGGGAATACAGGGCTACGTGCGTAGTCCCACCTTTGTCCTCGTCTCCATTCATCAGGGCAGGCTTCCCCTGTACCACATGGACATCTACCGGCTGGACCACGTTGCGGAGGTCCTGGACCTGGGGCTTGAGGAGTACCTGGCAGGGGATGGGGTATCCGTGATAGAGTGGGCCGATAAGGCCCTGGAGGCGTTCCCACAGGCCTGCATGCGCGTGGTCATGGAGTTGGAGCCGGAGCGGGAAGACCATCGCATCCTGCGGCTGGAACCCGGCGGAGAGCGCTACGAGAGACTGGCGCTACAGATGCAGGAAGAGCTGAACAAGGGCGACGCTCCCGGAAATACAGGCCCGGGGCAAGCCCTCTGAGAACGTAGATGGAACTATCCATAGATACCTCCACAAGATACGCCGGCGTGTGCCTGTCCCAGCAAGGCGCGGTGGTGGCGGAGTACTCCTGGTTCTCTAGGCAGAACCACTCGGTGGAGTTGCTCCCCGCCGTGGAGCGCCTCTTGAAGGAGGTTGACGTAGCCGCCCGCAACCTGACCTGCATCGTCATAGCCATTGGCCCCGGAGGGTTCAGCGCCCTGAGGGTGGGAATGAGCGCCGCCAAGGGCCTGGGCATCGCCCTTGACATCCCACTGGTGGCCCTCAACACCCTGGACGTGGAGGCCGATCCCTATAGACGCCTGCAGATGCCCGTCTGCGCCCTCTTGGACATGGGCCGGGGCGAGGCGGCGGCCGCCCTCTACGGCCAGGACCAAGGTGTATGGCGCAAGCTGGACCAAGAGCGGATAGTGAGCCCGGAGGAGCTGTGCGATGGTGTGCGGCAGCCGACCCTCTTCTGCGGCGAGGGGGTATCCCTCTTTGGCCCGATCCTGAAGGAGCGGCTTGGCGAAAAGGCCGTGTTGGCGGAGCAGTCGCCTCCCACCAGGCAACCAAGCGCTCTGGCCCGAATGGGGTACGAGAGGTTCCGGCGAGGTGAGCTCAACGACATATACAGCCTGGAACCCTTCTACCTCCGCCGTCCATCCATAACCACGCCGCGTCCGCCAACCTAGCATCTATGATAGAAACTCAACAGCCCGAAAGGAGAGACCATTGAGCACGGAGAAAACCCTTGTACTGGTCAAGCCCGATGGCGTACAACGCGGCCTCATCGGCGCCATAACCTCAAGACTGGAGGCCCGCGGCCTCCGGATAGCAGCCATGAAGATGCTCCAGGTATCCAGGGAAATGGCTATGAAGCACTACGGCGTCCATGAAGGCAAGCCCTTCTTTGATGGCCTGGTGAGCTTCATCACGTCCGGCCCGGTGGTCGCTATGGTACTGGAAGGGCGCAGCGCGGTGGAGATGACGCGCAACACTATGGGCGTGACCGACCCCCTGAGGGCACAGCCGGGAACCATACGCGGTGACCTGGGAGTGGATATAGGGCGAAACCTGGTGCATGGCTCCGACTCCCCTGAGACGGCAGCCCAAGAAATAGCCTTCTTCTTCTCCGAGGATGAGATTCTGAGCTATAGAAGGGACGTTGACAGGTGGATCACTGAATCTTGAACATGACGGTGGCCTGCGCCCAGAGCCTCTCCAGGTGGTAGTACTCCCTTTCCTCCTGGCCGAAGACGTGGATAACCAGGTCTCCGTAGTCCAGCAGCACCCATCCACCGTCGGTGGTTCCCTCGCGATGGTGCAGAGCGATTCCAGCCTCGTTCATGGCTTGGTCAATGTCCTCCAGCAGCCCCTGCATCTGACGGCGGCTCTCTGCCGAGAGGATGACGAAGTAGTCGGTAAAGCTAAGGGGCCCGCGCATGTCTAGCATAACGATGTCTGTCGCCTGCTTCTCGGAGGCCACACTCACCGCCAGGCGCGCTGCCTCGACCGCTGCCATCTGAGTTTTCTCCATCACCTACTTACAGTTTACTGCGTTGCCTGGTATGGGTCAACAACGGCCTAGCGCTGTCCCTTGACTGGCTCCGTCGATATCGCTATTCTCGAATGTGCTTGGAACGACGGGAGAGGCCCCGGATTCCGGGAGACCCGTCCGGGAAGTCGTCTGGAGGTATCCATAGATGAGCAAGGGTAAGGTGGTTGTAGCCATGAGCGGAGGCGTGGACTCCTCGGTCGCCGCCTGCCTGCTGAAGGCGGAGGGCTACGACGTGGTGGGCGTTACCATGAAGCTGTGGAATGACGACCGGCCGGACGACGCGCCCCGACACTCCAAGGGTTGCTGCTCCATAGAGGACGTAGAGGACGCCCGCCGCGTGTGCCAGATCATCGGCGCGCCCCACTACGTGATGAACTTTCAGAGGGAGTTTCAGGCTCACGTAATCGACTACTTCGTCAGCGAGTACCAGGCGGGCCGCACGCCGCATCCATGCCTGGCCTGCAACGACAAGATAAAGTTCGACTTCCTGATGAAGAGGGCCAACGCCCTGGACGTGGAGTACGTGGCAACGGGGCACTACGCGCGTCTGGACTCCTGCAATGGCCGCCCGCGGCTTCTCAAGGGCATCGATCCCCTAAAGGACCAGTCGTACGCGCTGTTCAACCTGCGTCCCCACCAGATGCGGCGCCTCCTTCTGCCGGTTGGCGGATACTCCAAGGCTGAAATAAGAGACGTGGCCCGTGACGCCGGCCTGCCAGTGGCCGACAAGCCCGACAGCCAGGAGATATGCTTCATCCCCATGAATGACTACCGCGCCTTTCTGGCCGAGAGGTCCGCGCCCACTCCCGGCGACATAGTGGACACTATGGGAAACGTTCTGGGCCGGCATGAGGGCATTGAGCGATTCACCGTCGGCCAGCGCCGCGGCCTCGGCATTTACTCGGAGAGGCCGACGTTTGTCCTGTCCCTGGACCGGGATAGCAACCGCGTGGTAGTGGGGCCTGCCGAGGGACTGCTCCAGAGCGCCCTGCTGGCCGGCGGCATGAACTACCCGTCCGGCGTCTCTCCGGAAGGCCCGGTGGAGGTTGAGGCAAAGATACGCTACAAGTCCACCCCGGCGCAGGCCACCCTGATACCACTCGAGGATTGGGCTGAGCTCCGGTTCCGGGAGCCGCAGCGGGCCATAACCCCCGGACAGGCCGTAGTATTCTACCAGGGCGACGAGGTCCTGGGCGGCGGCTTCATAGAGGGCGCAGCTAGAGGTTGTGAGGGAGATAGGCTGTAGGGAGGTAGCCGGGGTCAGGAAGGCGGCGTCGGCTGCCCAGCGGGAGGAGGAGCTACCTTTAGCGGTAAGGTGGTAGCCTCCATTTCATCCACGAGGAAAGTTATCTGATAGTCCCCATATGCGGAGAATCGCACCATTTGGAATCCCAAGGCTATTCTATGGGTTCTGTGGGTATAGGTCGGCGCAGGCTCCGGTACCTCTATTGTGACATTAAGGGATGACACTACGTCTTTTCCATCGGCATCCTGTAGGTGCATGCGTATGCGCTTCCGCCCTGCTTCTAATCTGCTGAACCGAAGCGCAATCACTGCGAAGAATGAGGGGTGAACCGTAGGGACCTGCGTGGCATGTATGGTATCAAATCCAATGCCCACTGCCGTTAGCTTTGCGGACTGCTCGGCGTGGTCACATAGAAATGCGAAGCTAACTTCCAAGGTAGCCTATCTCCCCTCTAGTCTAGTCCCATAGCCTGTCCAAGAATTATACTGCTGATAGGGCCGAACATCCTCATTTGGTGTAATATCTGCCAATCGGATGAGATGGGTTAGCAGTCCTATATTCAGGATACCACGCGGGATGGAAAGTTGTAGCCATTCATGTTCACAACACGGTGACTTCCCTTTCCTCGACACTCTATCATATATGGACATGACCGGATGGCGTCCCGATGGCAAGTCCTTGCAAGCCATCCGTCTTTAGGCTAACATAACGGCGTGGCATCACAAGACAGCCCCCCACGGCGAATAGGGTCTCAGGAGCAGTTCGGGCGTCAGGCCCGCTACTACACACAGAGCGTTGGGCACAGCTCAGGCGAGAGCATTCAGGTGGTCCGCGAGTGGGCCTCCGGAGGCCGCTACCAAAGAGCCGTGGACGTTGGCACGGGTACTGGGTTCACAGCCTTTGCCATAGCCCCCTACGCCGACAGCGTTATTGCCTCCGACTTGACGCCGGCCATGCTGCTGGAGGCCCGCTCCCTGGCCGCGCAGCAGGGCATTGCCAACCTGGATTATGCGCTGGCCGCCGCGGAAGACCTGCCCTTTGGCGATGGCTCTCTAGACCTGCTCACCTGCCGTATAGCGGCACACCACTTCATGGATATGGACAAGGCCGTCTTGGAGTGGCGTAGAGTCCTGGCCCCGGGGGCAATGCTCATCTTCGCGGATACAACCTCCCCGGAGGATGCTCCCACTGCCCTCTGGATGAACGACGTAGAGGAACGGCGGGACCCAAGCCACGTTCGTAACCTCTCGCCATCCCAGTGGATTGAGCTTCTGCAAGCCAATGGCCTGTCCGCCATCGACTCCACCATCACCCAGGTGCCACATGACTTTGACGACTGGGTGCGCCGGTCCGGCACTCCGCCGGACGTTGTGGAGGGCCTGCGCCGCGACTTCCTGAACGCTCCACCCGGAGCGGTTGAGGCTTTTGACATTCGGCAGGGCGAGTCAGGCGTCATCAACTTCGAGTGGGCCTGCGTGGTGGTGAGGGCCGTCCGAGAGGCCGCGGAGAGCGCGGGGTAGGCGCTATCCCCCAGTCTCGCACGGCCATTGAGTCAACATGGCGACCTCATCTCCGCCGCCCACCTTCGCCGAAGAAACGGTCCTCCATAACAGGGGTTATCGAATCATTGCCGGCGTAGATGAGGCCGGACGCGGGCCGCTGGCGGGGCCGGTGGTGGCCGGGGCGGCCGTCATCCCAACCGGCTTCAGCGCGCCGTGGCTGGCCCACGTCCGGGACAGCAAGCAGCTCACTCCACGACGGCGAGAGAGCATCTTTCGGGACATCCGGGAGACGGATATGGCCTGGTCGGCGGGCGTCGTATCTGCCGCAGAGGTGGACTCCCTGGGGATAGTCGCAGCCACCCGGAAGGCTATGCTGCTGGCAATACAAGCGCTCCCTGAGCCCCCGGGCTTCATTCTCATCGATGCCGTACCACTGCCGGAGAGCGGAATCCCGTACAAGGCCATTATCAAGGGGGACCAGACCTGCCTGTCGATAGCCGCGGCATCCATCATCGCCAAGGTCACCCGCGACAGGATGATGATGGAGGAGGACGCGAGATACCCCGGATATGACTTTGCGGCCAACAAGGGGTATCCCACCAGGGCGCATCTGGAGAGGCTTCACGCGCTGGGGCCGTGCCCCATACACCGGCGCTCCTTTGGCCCCGTGAGAGCCGTAGTGAACGGAGCCATGCCCGATAACGCTCGCCACATACGGCTGGGCCAAGCGGGAGAGAGGGCAGCCAGGGGCTACCTTGAGAGCAGGGGCTATACCATCCTGGACACCAACTTCCGCTGTCCCTACGGTGAGGTGGACATCGTCGCTTTGGACGGAGGCAGCCTGGTATTCCTGGAGGTCCGCACTCGTCGTAGCAGCAGTGCCTTTGGGCTTCCGGAGGAGTCAATAACGCCGGACAAGCAGAGAAAGCTGATCGCCACAGCCGAGACCTACATCCAGTCCAGGCCTGGCCTGCCGGGCGACTGGCGCATCGATCTGGTGGCGGTGGACGTGGACGGCGGGGGGCGCATCACCCGTATAGAGCGGACTGAGAACGCCGTTACGTACGCCCAGTAGCCGGCATGAGCCGTGTAGAGTCTGCGCTCCAAAATTTGCGCTTGCGAAATGGGCGCTTTTGCGGTGTAATAGAGAGGCAGGAGGTCATATGCCCATCTACGAGTACCGTTGTGAAAGCTGCCGGCGAAAGTTCGAGATGCTCAACCGCAGCTTCTCAGAGATCAAGGAGCCCGTCTGCACCCACTGCGGCGCTGCCGGCGGCGCCCGCGTCATGTCCCGCGTGACCGTCATCAAAAGCTGGGCCGACTTCATGGGCGATATGCCTTCTTGGGATTCCATGAGCGATTTTGACGAGGACGACCCCCGCAGCGTCGCCGATATGCTCAGGACGATGAAGGAGGAGACCGGCCAGGACATTGGCCCCGAAGGCGAGGAGATGCTGGCCCGCTTGGACGCCGGCAAGATGATGGAGGATGAGGAAATGGACGGCGGCGGGGACTTCGGCTTCTAGGCCTTACGGCCAGAAGGCTCAGGCGCGTATGGATATCTCCATCAGAAGGGAAACAGCACGGAAGGTCGGCGGCCTGTACGTCATCGTGGACGCCCAGGTTGCTCAGGGCAGGGACCTTGTGGAGTTGAGCCGCGCAGCGCTCCAGGGCGGCGCCAAGGTCATACAGCTGAGGGACAAGCTCCACGACAAGGGCGACGTTCTACCCGTTGCCCGCGCCATCCGCGATCTGTGCGACCGACACAATGCCATCCTCATCATCAATGATCACGCCGACCTCGCCGTTGCCAGCAGTGCCCATGGGCTGCATCTTGGCCGGCACGACCTGCCGGTAGGGGAGGCCCGCGCCATACTGCATCCTCACCAGATCATCGGTACGTCCAGCGCCCTACTGGAGGAGGCGCTGGAGTCGGAGGAGCAGGGGGCGGACTACCTGGCGGTGGGCGCCATATTCCCAACGGACACCAAGGAGAAGACCAGGCCGGCGGGGTTGGAGACGCTGGAGAGAGTCAGGCGGCGTACCTCCCTTCCACTGGTTGCCATTGGGGGCATCAAAACGGACAACGTCTTGCAGGTTATGCAGGCGGGAGCCGACGCCGCGTGCGTCATCTCCGCAGTCATCGGCGCCCCGGACCCCCAGGAAGCCGCCAAACGCTTGATTGAGGCCATGCGCTCAGCCGGTTCGGGCTGACCCGCGCCATACTCGACCGTACGCGGCTAAAGCCCCCCGCGCTCCACGGTCAGCCCTGATTCTCCAGAAGGCTCCTGTCCGTAACCGACGGCTCACGCGCCAGCTCCCGCCGTATGGTGGCGACCCACTCCGCATCGAGGCCCAACGCCGTGGTCACCACCTCGTCTATCTGGCGGCGCACGGGGTCCTCGTGCATTCGGGGGAATGGCAGCAGCGTATCGTCGGCTAGCCGGTCAAAGCAATCTTCCAGTAGCCCAAGCTCTGCCGCGCCCAGGGCCACGAAGTTGGGCAACTCGCTGACGCTTCGCTTCCTAGGGCCGCGCCGTGTCCGTTGCCGGAACGTCCGGTTCCGAGAGCGATTCTGCTGGGGTGGCGGTTAGTGGGGCGGGTCCGCGACCAGGCGCTGCAGACGCGCCGTGAATACCTCCACCTGCCCCTTCTTCCGGGAATGGTGGCGGCTCATGTCGTCCAAACCGTCAATCATGTGGCTGGCGTATCCCAGTGTGGCGTCGATGCGGAGTTTACCGCCGCCACGGGATACACTGGCTATTCCATGGAGCGGCAACTGGGAGACGTGCTTGTCGTCCCTACTGTTGGACACAAACAGAAGCCGGCGGTTGGTGGCGGCAATGATGCCGGAGTGTCCTTTCTCCCATTGCAATTCCGGACTGTAGGTGCCCCAGAGCAGGCCCTCGAGGTGTTCGTCGTTATCGAGAATCTCGGCCAGTTTATTGCGCTCGTTTCTGTGGTTGTCCCGGTGCCCCCATATCGGGTGTAGCAGCCGCCAGTCAGCGAGAATCCTGGGTTGCCCGGAAACCTGCCGTGGCGCAGCCGCGTGGTCCCGCATAATGTTGACGAAAGGCAAGGCGTCAGCCTCCCGCCGGAAGTGGGCTGCGTATACTTGGCCTCCCTGGTCAACGAACCTGACCTCTTGACCTTCCGTGTGTTCCGTGTATTCCACTGCCAGGATTGTCCCGGGGAGGCAGCTTGCGATTACTTCCTCCGCCCGCGCATGAAGGAGCAAATCGGTGTGCACAGCGAGCGTAATGAGCAGTATACGGCGCCCGGTGTCCACAGCGAGCGCCGGCCGGCCATACCATGATGTAGACCAATACTCCGGTTCACCCCCGCCTCCACTGTAATGTTTGGAGGGCTTATGGTAGACCGTTTCCGGTCCCGCTGAGCAGTGCGCCCAGTGGCGGACCTGTTCTCCAAGTGCCAGGACATGGGAAAATGCCGCCGCGACCGACTCTTCGTCGCTCAGCAGATGGCCTCTTACAAACCGGGAGAACTCAGCGGCCGCAAATTGCAAGTCCAGGTCAAAGACTGCTGCCGACTCGCTGCCCGTAGCATTGCCACTTCCCGACCCTCTGAGCCTAACCCTGCCGGGTTCCGGTTCCGTGATCTCGTCAATTTCCAGGTAAGTCAGACCAAAGCGGTTCTTGGACAACCGGCCCCGTTTCAGCAAGATTACCCGGCGCCCGGTAGCGACCACGACCCCCCGGTCATGGCGGGAGCCCCACACTACATTCTTTGTGTCAAAGCCGCATGAGTGCAGTAACTCGACGTCTTCGCCGGGTTCCAGCAGACCGTAGAGCATCTTGCGCTCGCCCTGGTAGTCTTTCCGGCCCCAGCCCGGTTGCAGGGCTTGCCACTGGTCGTCGATGCTTCGGATTTTCTCGCGTTTCGGCATGTATCTCCTCCGTACTGCCAATGTTGCCAGGGCATCCTTGGCGGCTCCGCTACCCCCTGTCCCCGCAGACCTCATCCCTAGCCGCCTTCAGGTCATCCAGCGGGGCGGCTTGGCTCACGTAGATGTACTGTTTCTTAGCATCATCCAGGTTCCGGGCAGTGGGGAACATCATCATCATGCTCTGCTCGAAGACTGGGTCGTTCTCGGCCATGCAGTCCAGCGTCTCCTTGATAACCGCCTCCTTGCTGTCGCTGGCGCAGGCCACCGCCAACAGTATGCCCAAGGCCATGATGATGCACAGCGCACGGCCCCAGCGGCCGCTAACACAGGTAATCGCCATTTTCCAACACCTCTCTGTTTGAAGGATGGCCGCATCAGGCCGGTGGCGCTAACCGCTCTCCATGGTGACCTCCTTGTCTCCCCCGCAGGCGGCGAAGACCATTGTTGTCAACTTTTGACGGAGACAGGCGTCGGCGTCCTTGATGGCCTGCGCCTTGCGGTGGAATCCTGTCTCCGCTTCCAAGACAACGCGCAGACCGTCAACATCTGCCACGACATCCATCTTCCTGGTTCTGCCCCTCTGCTCGTAGTCCGCCGGTATCCCGCGCTCGGTAAGGAGCTTTGCCAGGGCGCGGTTCCGGAAGTCCTCCTGCTTGTTCATCCTACCAGCTTACCACACGTTTGGGACGCGACGTATACGTCCGTGACGTGGGAGAAGCCCGCCTGGTTCCGCTCATGCCCTTCGACACGCTCAGGACGAGCGGACACCCTAGCCCGTTCATGGTGAGCTTGTCGAACCAGGTGAGCGGGCATCCAGCGAGGAGGCCCCCAGGGATGGATTCCTGCCTTCGCAGGAATGGTTGTGGGGCGCCGTCGTTATGCCCGTCACGCGTAGGGGCGGTTCGCGCACCGCCGGGATTGCAAGAATGGCTGCATCCTTCCAAGATTGTCTTAAGCATTGCTTTGTGCCATAATGTAAGGCAGTAGTAGATGTAGCAATGCAGGGAGGGCGCCTCCATGATTGAATCTGGTATAACTGCGAAAGGTCAGACCACGTTGCCCAAGGCCGTCCGGGAAGCGCTGTCCATACAGGCCGGGGATCGTATACGGTACGTAATAGAGGGCGGTGAGGTCAGGATTCTGCCTGTGCGCCCCATCAACCGGCTGTACGGCGTACTCCAATATGATGGTCCGGCTGCCACACTGGAGGACATGGAACGCGCCATCATGGACGGAGCTACTGAGGCGTGATAGCCATTGATACCAATGTCATCGTTCGCTATCTGGCGCGTGACGACGCGACACAGGCTGAAGCGGCCCGATTGTTGCTTGAGGCGATCACGTCTGAGCGGCCGGCCTTCATCTGCCGTGAAGTCGCAATAGAGGTGGTCTGGGTACTGGAGAGGGCCTACAAGTTTACGCGTTCACAGATTGCGGATGTGATTTTGGAGCTAGCGGCTACGGACGGCGTAGTCATCGAGGAGGCGGAGGATGTGGTGCATGCCGCCATTCGCTATCGACAGACCGGCGCTGACTTCTCAGACCTGATGATTCTCGCAGCAGCCGAACGCATGGGCGCCGGACCCCTCTACACGTTCGACCGCAGGCTTGCCCGTGTAGACGGCGCAACCCTGCTGGAAGCAGGCCAGCTATGAGGGCGACAGGGAGCGGCTGAGACCGCTCCGCCATTCAGCCCTGATTCTCCAGAAGGCTCCTGTCCGTGACCGAGGGCTCCCGCGCCAGCTTTCGGCGTATGGTGGCGACCCACTCTGCATCAAGGCCCAGGGCCTGCGTCACCACCTCGTCTATCTGGCGGCGCACGGGGTCCTCGTGCATTCGGGGGAATGGCAGCAGGGTATCGTTTTGCAGCCAGTCAAACCAGCTGTCCAGCAGCGTAAGCTCGGCGGATGGCAGCGCCGCGAAGTTGGGCAACTCGCTGACGCTTCGCTTCCGACGGCCGCGCCGTGTCCGTTGCCGGAACGTCCGGTTCCGAGAGCGATCCTGCTGGGGTGGCGGTTAGTGGGGCGGGGCCGTGACCAGGCGCTGCAGGCGCGCCGTGAATACCTCCACCTGCCCCTTTTCTTGGGAATCGTGGCGGCTCATGTCGTCCAAACCGTCAATCAGGTACCCGGCGTATTCCGGTGAAGCGTCGATGCGGAGTTCACCGCCGCCACGGGATACACTAGCTATTCTATGGAGCGGCAACTGGGAGACGTGCTTGTCGTCCCAACTGTTGGACACGAACAGGAGCCGTCGATTGGTGGCGGCAATGACACCGTTGTGAGAGTCCGTCGATTCCCGTCGCGGCCGGTACCTGCCCCAGAGCAGGGCCTCAAGGTGTTCGTCGTTATCGAGAATCTCGCCCAGCTTATTGCGCTCGTTTCCGTGGTTGCCCCGGTAGCCCCATATCGGGTGTAGCAGCCGCCAGTCAGCGAGAATCCTGGGTTGCCCGGAAACCTGCCGTGGCGCAGCCGCGTGTTCCCGCATAATGTTGACGAAAGGCAAGGCGTCAGCCTCCCGCCGGAAGTGGGCTGCGTATACTTGGCCTCCCTGGTCAACGAACCTGACCTCTTGACCTTCCGTGTATTCCACTGCCAGGATTGTCCCGGGGGGGCAGCTTGCGATTATTTCCTCCTCCCGCCTATGAAGGAGCACATCGGTGTGCACAGCGAGCGTAATGAGCAGTATACGGCGCTCGGTGGCCACAGCGAGCGCCGGCAAGCCATGCCGTGACGTAGACCAAGATTCCGGAGTGTGACCCCCGCTCGGGCCGCCCCCACTGCCAGGATTATGAAAGACTGTCTCCTGTCCCGCTGAGCAGCGCGCCCAGTGCCGGACCTGCTCTCCAAGCGCTAGGACATGGGAAAATGCCACCGCGACCGACTCTTCGTCGCTCAGCAGATGGCCTCTTACAAACCGGGAGAACTCAGCGGCCGCAAATTGCAAGTCCAGTTCAAAGACTGCTCCCGACTCGCTGTCCGTAGCGCTGCCATGTCCCGACCCTCTGAGCTTAACCCTGCCGGGTTCCGGTTCCGTGATTTCGTCAATTTCCAGGTAAGTCAGACCAAAGCGGTTCTTGGACAACCGGCCTCGGTTCAGCAAGATTACCCGGCGCCCGGTAGCGACCACGACCCCCCGGTCATGGCGGGAGCCCCACACTACATTCTTGGTCTCAAAGCCGCATGAGTGCAGTAGCTCGACGTCTTCGCCGGGTTCCAGAATATCGTAGAGCATCTTGCGCTCGCCCTGGTAGTCTTTCCGGCCCCAGCCCGGTTGCAGGACTTGCCACTGGTCGTCGATGCTTCGGATTTTCTCGCGTTTCGGCATGTATCTCCTCCGTACTGCCAATGTTGCCAGGGCATCCTTGGCGGCTCCGCTACCCCCTGTCCCCGCAGACCTCATCCCTAGCCGCCTTCAGGTCATCCAGCGGGGCGGCTTGGCTCACGTAGATGTACTGTTTCTTAGCATCATCCAGGTTCCGGGCAGTGGGGAACATCATCATCATGCTCTGCTCGAAGACCGGGTCGTTCTCGACCATGCAGTCCAGCGTCTCCTTGATAACCGCCTCCTTGCTGTCGCTGGCGCAGGCCACCGCTAACAGTATGCCCAAGGCCATGATGATGTACAGCGCACGGCCCCAGCGGCCGCTAACACAGGTAATCGCCATTTTCCAACACCTCTCTGTTTGAAGGATGCCCGCATCAGGCCGGTGGCGCTAACCGCTCTCCATGGTGACCTCCTTGTCTCCCCCGCAGGCGGCAAAGACCATTGTTGTCAACTTTTGACGGAGACAGGCGTCGGCGTCCTTGATGGCCTGCGCCTTGCGGTGAAACCCCGTCTCCGCTTCCAAGACAATGCGGAGGCCGTCCACATCCGCCACGACGTCCATCTTCCTGGTCCCGCCCCTCTGCTCGTAGTCCGCCGGTATCCCGCGCTCCTGAAGGAGCTTTGCCAGGGCGCGGTTCTGGAAGTCCTCTTGCTTATTCATAAGCACGATTGGCGTCTATGTCGAGCCCTGCGCTCTTCATTTCTCCGATTAGTTTCGTCTTCCAACCTCCGCCCTCATCTAGCGGAATATAGAGGACTCCTGAATAGTCTGAGGGTATCTCCAAGTCCTCCTTCATCAGGGCACGAACTTTGTCCCGGCCGAACTTCCCGACAAAGTATCCGAGCTCGAAAATCACGTTCTGCCTTGCGCGGGGTTTCAATTCATCAGCGTTGGGACCGCCTACGTCGTCCGGCGTGAGCAGCGCCACTACGAAATCTCCCCTGGCATTTTCCTCAAACTTCTCGATTACAGTGAGGCCACGGTCGGGCTGCTCCTCCAGAATCACCGGCTCAAGTCCTAGTTTCCGCAGAAAGCCCGCGACTGTATCCCTGGTACCGTGGTCCCTACCGTGAATCACGAACACACGGTTGGTGATAACTGGCTGCGGTACTTGCGGAGCTTCAGGAGTGGATGGCTCCTGAGGATCTTCCCAGTTCTCGTGTACATCACGGATCATTGACCTGAGTCTGGCGGAGGCTTTATCCAGACCTCTCGTGTAGGCTTCTTGATATTGGGCCATTAGGGTGCCATTCGCGATTGAAACTGTGGGAGTATAGTGTATGGCTTCAAAATCTTTAACGTATCTGGAGGTTTCACCAAAAGCGTTAATAATGGCTGTTTTGGTGTCGCTCCCCCATTCGGTAAACTCAGGTGGGTCAAACCTTAGCCGTTTCAACTCGGGTACGCCATCCAGTTGTCGTTGGAGGCGTCTTATTGCAGTCTCTTTAGTCGGTCTGGGCATAGTGCTCACTTTCAGGGCGCGATGTTAATAGAAGGCGGTAGTTTCAGGCTGGCCGCGCCTGACAAAGGCTGCAAACCCGATTATAGCACATTTAATCCACTGCGTACCGCAATCGGGCTCCTGCAAGCCATCATCTGAAAACAGGCGACCTTGGATGTTGGGCCACCCGGTTCCGCTCCCCCCTCCGCCCTTCGACATGCTCAGGACGAGCGGAACACCCTTGCCTGCTTTCGTAGGGGCGTCTCGCCTCCGCCCCTACGTAGCATCGCATGGCCCGGAGCTCTCCCAACGACAATGCGGCCGCAGTTGAAATCTCCAGGCGCTTGGGCTATCATAGCAAGTGAACCAAAGCACAATCGCCTTTCAGCTCACTCACCTGGGGGTCACAGAGCAGCCATGAGCCAGCTAGAATCAAACGACCGGTCGGAGCCATACGTTCCTCCCGTGGCTCAGGAGGAGGGTACCGTCCTTGCCCATCGAGCCAAGCTCTTTGTGGCTATCGGCGTCTTTGTCCTGGCGCTGGGGTACCTGGGGTTCACGGCCTTCCAGGGCGCCAGCGCATACTATCTCACCGTGGGCGAGATGAAGGCCAAGGGCGCTTCGATTTACGATGAAAACCTGAGGGTCAGCGGCAAGCTGGAGCCCACATCTTTCAATCGAGACTCCACCGGAACGATAGTCCACTTCTCCCTTGTTGATACCAACGGCGTGGAGACTATGGACGCGGTCTACGATGGTCCGGTGCCGGACCTGTTCTTCAATGAGCACTCGGAGATAGTGCTGGAGGGCACCTACGGCGCCGATGGCCTGTTCGACGCCCAGGCTATTATGGTCAAGTGCCCCTCCAAGTACCAGGCGGTTGAGGAGAGCGCCTGATTCCGTTGGCGCGGCGTCCAGTGGCGCCTTTAGGGAAAAACCAAGAGCGCCCCTTCCGGCAGAAGGGGCGCTCTTGTTGTTGGTCCGGTTTGGGGCGGGCGTGTTAGATCCGGAAGGCGGCTAGCTGCTGGTCAGCGTTCCTCTGGGGAGCCTTTTCCCGCATCACATCCGCGCGCTGGTCCAACGACACTGACTCGTCGTTCTGATACAGGATGCCCAGGGGGAGGCCCTCCTGTTGAAGCAGGTTGTAGGCGGCCTGCCTGTCGGTTGCGTCGTGGTCTTCGGGTATGTCCCACACAATCGGCTCAATCCCCTTCTTCACGTTGCCCTTTAGCTGGTCGTAGTTGTCGTTGTAGGTGGTGCAAGGGGATTGCACGTGTACGATGGAGAAGCCGGGGTGCTTCATGCCCTGAGTGATCAGGTTTGCCAGGTCCCTGATCTTGCTGGAGAAGCCGGAGGCTACAAAGCTGACGCCCAGGGTTATGTACAGCTCCAGCGGGTTGAGGGCGTTCTCCAGCTTGCCGAAGGGGGTTGTGGGCGTGATGACGCCCAGGTCCGTGGTGGGCGAGCTCTGGCCCTTGGTCAGGCCGTAGACGCCGTTATCCATGATGACTACGGTTACGTTCAGGTTCCTCTGGGCCTGTGGGGCTATGTGCTCCCCGCCGATGCTCAGGAAGTCGCCGTCTCCGGATATCACCACCACGTTCAGGTCTGGGTTGCCCATCTTGACGCCGAAGGCCACCGGAAGCGACCTTCCGTGGAGGCCGTGAATGCCAAAGGGCTGCACGCCGTCCAGGAGGTGCACCAGGTTGCCGGAGCACCCGATACCCGCCACCACCACGGTGTTCTCCATGGGCATTTCCATCTCTATGTTGCGCTTCTCCACCCCCATCTCCAGCGCCCTCTTGACGCCAAAGTCTCCGCAGCCGGGGCACCACTTGAAGTCGTACTCGGGATTTTTCTTGCTCATACCTGCACCAGCTCCTTCTTTATGGCTTCCATCCTGTCCATTATCCTTGCCTTGAGGTCTTTGACCTTGAAGGGAGTACCGGTGTACTGCGTGATGGACTCCGCCTTTACGCCCATCGAGCGCAACACGCTGGACAGCTGTCCAAGGTAGTTCAACTCCGGCACCAGCACCAACTCCTTCTGCTTGAGCTCCTCCAGCAGCTTTGGCGATAGTGGGTTGAGGAACATGGTGTAGTACCACCCAATGCTCTGCCCCTCTGCCATCATCTGATCGTAGGCGTCCCTGGTGGATCCCTTGGAACCGCCCCAAGTCATCAGGGCTATGGGCTCTTCCGGGTTCTCGCATTCGTAGTTTTCGTTCTCCAGGAGCTTCAGCTTGCCGAAGCGGCGCTCGGTCATCTCGATGTGCCGGATTGGCAGGTGCGTGGTGTCTCCCATGCCGTCGTGCTCGCTGGCGTTGGCGATGTAGGAGCCGGGGCCGCCGGGGATTGGCATGGGCGACATCTCTGCGCCGGCGTACCGCTCGTACCCGTTTCGCCCCTGGTACGTACTCCTTCTCTCATCCACCACCTTACTCAGATCCGGCTTTGGGATGTTCTGCGCCTGCTCCGATAGCGCGTGGTCGCTGAGCAGGATCACGGGCCCCTGGTATCGCTCCGCCCAGCTGAGGGCGGTGATGGCCGCGTAGAAGCACTCCTCAACGCTGCCTGGGGCGATGATCGGGATGCTGGCGTCTCCGTGTGCGGGATGAAGCGAGATGAGCAGGTCTGACTGCTCAACCTTTGTTGGGAGTCCCGTTGCCGGGCCACCCCTCTGCACGTCCACTATAACCGCCGGGATCTCCGCCATCCAGGCCATGCCTATGCCCTCGCTCATAAGGCTGAGACCCGGCCCGGAGGTGGAGGTCATGGCCTTCTTCCCTGCGTAGCCCGCCCCAGCTATGGCGTTGATAGACTCTATCTCAGAGCTGGCCTGGTATACGAACTTCCCCGGCCCCGTCAGGTTACGCTCCATGTACACCAGAACGGTGGTTGCCGGAGATATGGGGTAGCCCACAAAGAAGTCCAGCCCTGCTGCTATGGCCCCCAGTGACAGGGCATCATTGCCCTTTATCAGGATCTGCTCACCCTCAGGCGGCTGTGGGTCCTCCAACTCGCCCAGGCTGAAGCCGCTCTTCTTGGCTTCCTCGCTCCCCAGGGTAAGGGCCATAATGTTGCCCTTGATGATCTCCGCGTCACCGGGGCGGCCGCGAGTGAACCTCTTGGTGACGAACTCCGGCAGGTAGTGCTCCGGCATGTTGACCAGGTAGGCTATGGCTCCCAGTATGACCATGTTGGCAGCCCGTGGGTTCCCGGTGGACTTTGCCAACTCATCTATCCGCATTCCAAAGCTCTGGCCGTCCGATTCCAACTGGAAATCCTCGGAGTTATAGATTATCACCCCGCCGTCTCTGACCTCCGCTTTGTGGGTGTCATACGCCTCACGGTCGAAGGCGACCAGAACGTCTAACTCATCGCCGTAGCTCAAGGCGGGCGAGGTTGAGATCCGGGCCTGGGCGAACGTGGGGCCGCCCATGATCTGGGACGGGAAGGTGACGTAGGTCTTTACGTGGTACCCCACCTGGGCGGTCACCTGAGCCAGCAACTCCGCCGAGGTTACCAAGCCGCCACCGCCTTCACCTGCAAATCGGACTACGAAGTCTCTATTACCCATATTTCCCTCCTGTGCTATCAGAATATCGCGGCCTGAATGGCGCGACTAAGGAACGGACGAGGAGCCGCGGACTTGCGGTATGAGGGGAGGGTCTCGGACGATAGAGAATAGCTGTGGGGCAGAGTAACGAAACCTCCCGTCGTCCTCGTCTTCCCTTCTAGGATATCGTTATCGCTCATAAGCAGGAAGGCCCACCTTTGCGCCTAGAGGTCATGCTCCGTCCAAGGATCTATATATGCCATATGCCGCTCTTACTATATCACTCGCTTTTGACTGATGTCAACAATGCTTCATGGCGTTCCGCATGGTGACAACTTTCACAAATCGTCATGGCGGCCACCTCCAAATGACTGAAGTTGACGCCTTTGGGGCGGATATGGTATATTTTATGTAAGGCGCAGGGGTTGACTGGAGCGGGAAAGTGCGCGCAGGCGCACTTTATGAATGTAAATCGACTCCGTCAACCGGTGCGAGGATAGGCACGGGAGGCCGTGTCCCGCAGCACGGCGGGACGCCCGGGCGCGTGTCGTCTCCGAGGCGCCGCTCTCTTGGCCCTGTTGCTCGTAGACCGGCTGAATGATAGCCCGCGTATATAGCTGCAATAGGAAAATGCCCTATTGTATTGTACCTTGCGATAGATATACTGGAACTTGAGACGGGCTTGTTGCGCCTTGGCGCACTTTCGGGGGGCGGTGAGACGTGGATTCCGACCTTAATCTTCCAAGGGAGGCGCGATGACAACGGAGATAGAGCTCAAGAGGGGGCTACAGGGCGTTTACATCGACAAGACCCTGTCCAGCTTCATAGACGGCACAGAGGGGAAGCTGCTCTACAGGGGATACTCCATCCATGACCTGGCGGAAAAGTCGACCTTTGAGGAGACCGTCTACCTGCTGCTATACGGGAAGCTTCCCAACCAGGGGGAGTTGGACGATTTCGATGCGCTTCTCCGCGCGAACCGCTCCATCCCTGGCGAGGTTATCGAGATTATCCGGTTGACCAAGGACGCCCATCCAATGGACGTGCTGCGCACCGCCGTATCGGCGCTGGCCGCCTACGACCCTGACGTGGCGGACAACTCCCTGGAGGCTACCCTCCGCAAGGGTATCCGCCTGACGGCCCAGGCTCCCACCATCGTCACGGCGCACTCTCGCATCAAGAGTGGAGAAGCGCCGGTGGAGCCCAACCCGGACCTGAACCAGGCAGCCAACTTCCTCTACATGCTCTTCGGCAAGGAGCCCACGCCGGCGGAGTCACGGCTCATGGAGAAGGACTTCATACTCCACGCCGAGCATGGCATCAACGCCTCCGCATTTGCCGCGCGGGTGGCGGCCAGCACCGTCGCCGACCTCCACTCCGCTATCGTATCGGGAATCGGCACCCTGAAGGGGCCTGCCCACGGCGGAGCGGCTGAAGAGGTTATGAAGATGGCCTTGGAGATTGGGGAGGAGGACAGGGCCGAGGAGTACACACGCGAGATACTGAACGGCGGGGGCAGGATCATGGGCTTTGGCCACCGCGTGTACAAGGTCGAGGACCCACGGGCCCGGCACCTGCGGTCGGAGTGCGAGGCCCTGGGAGAGCAGAAGGGCCAGCCAAAGTGGTTCAGCATCCTGAGCAAGGTGGCAGAGGTCATGGAGCCATACGCGTCCAGGGGAATCTGCCCCAATGTGGACTTCTGGGCGGGAGCCATGTACCATCTCATGGACATCCCCAAGGAGGTCTTCATCTGCATCTTCGCTATGGGACGCATCCCAGGCTGGACTGTGCAGGTTATGGAACAGTACTCCAATAACATACTTCTCCGTCCTCTGCTCCTGTACGAGGGACTCATGGACGTGGAGTATGTGCCCATTGACCAACGCGAGTAGCCCTCTGCAGCTGAGGGCAGAGCGGAGAGGGGACGCTTTTAGTCGAGAGCGTCCCCTTCGTTTTGCGGGGCGCCGATTTTGTCAGAACCAACGGACATGGCGGGCGGGGTCGAGGGCCGGATCGAAAGGCTCATAGCCGAGCGCGGCAAGATAACGTTTGCCCAGTTCATGGACATGGCCCTCTTCTCGCCCGACGGGGGCTACTACACCTCTGGTGGGCCTCAGAAGAGGGACTACTACACCGCGCCGGCAGCCCATCCGGTCTTTGGCGCCCTGGTGGCGCTTCATCTGGAGCATACCTGGGAGCTCATGGGGTCTCCGTCCCCATTCTACGTTGTGGAGGTGGGCGCCGGGAGCTGCGCCTTGGCGCGTGACATCGCTGCGTATTCGTCCGCTCTGTCCCCGGCGTATTCCAGCGCCCTGGAATACATCGGCGTGGACTACGCGCCATCCCCGCCGTCCCAGGCGGACGTCCAGGCCGTCAGGGGGCGCGGCCTGCCGTTCAGGGACGTTGTGGGCTGTGTCATCTCCAACGAGCTTCTGGACGCCTTCCCAGTCCACCGCTTTGCCGTGCAGGGGGGGCGTCTGAAGGAGGTGTACGTCACACTGGAGGAGGGATGGCTGGTGGACGCGCTGGACGAGCCATCCACCCCCATGCTGGAGCGGCGGCTATCCGGCCTTGGCGTGGACCTGCCGGAGGGGTTTAGGGGAGAGGTCAACCTGGCAATGGACGACTGGGTTGAGGAGCTGTCGCATGCGCTGAGCCGGGGACTCGCGCTCACCATCGACTACGGCCATGAGGCCCGCGACCTGTACTCTCCGGCGCGGTCTGGGGGCACACTCCGCTGCTATTACGATCACGTCCTTGAGGGCAACCCGTACCGGCGAATAGGGCGTCAGGACATCACGGCCCACGTGGATTTCACGTCCCTGGCGCGCTCCGGGGAAGGGAGCGGGCTGTCCACAGTGGGACTCACCACCCAGCGAGAGTTCCTCCATAGCCTGGGGTTCTCCACGTTCCTGGACTCGCTTAGCGGCATGGCCCTGACCCAGAGGGAGCGGGACTCCAATCGCATGGGTATGCTGGATCTGGTCAAGGCGGGCGGAATGGGTGACTTCAAGGTACTGGCGCAGGCAAAGGGGCTGAGGCAAGGCGTTGCCCTTGCGGGCTTCTCGCCCGGCGGCACTCTGAGTGGGAGGGAGCGGACTGCTGGGGAGCTTCCACCGACCCCTCTTCTATCCTCGGAGCATCTGGACCTCATGGCAGGCCGCTATCCTCATCTATCGTGGGAGTGGGAGGATCTGTGGCCCTTCGGCCAAGGAGGGGCGGAGTAGCAGCGCTCTCTACAGGTGTTGGTAATGCCAACGTGGTTGGAGTACCCCTCCGCTCCCGCTCGTGGTGAGCCTGTCGAACCATATAAGCGGGCCCTGTCCAGCACCCGTCCATGTCCTTCGACAAGCTCAGGACGAACGGGGAAATTTCCTCCCACTCACGCCGTCCCGGACGCCAACGCCTCCCTCAGCGTCCGCACGGCGGCCTCAATGCCGTCGGGGTGGCCGTAGACGGCGGAGCCTGCCACGACCATAGTCGCTCCGGCCCTGGCTACCAGCGCCGCGGTATCCACGTTCACGCCGCCGTCCACCTCAAGCTCCGCCTTCATTCCTCGCCTGTCCATTATGTGACGCACCCGCGCTATCTTCTGCGGGCTTTCCGGAATGAACCTCTGAGCGGGATAGCCGGGGTTGACGCTCATAACCAGAACCTGGTCCAGCCAGTGCAAAGCGCCCTCTATGGCGATGACGGACGTGGCGGGGTTGATGGCCGCGCCGGCCCTGGCGCCGCCGTCCTTGATCATGTCGATCACCCGGTGGAGGTGGGTAGTGGCCTCAACGTGGACCGTGATTATGTCCGCGCCGGCGGACAGGAAATCGGGGACGTGGCGCTCCGGGTCCTGCACCATCATGTGGACGTCCAGGGGCAGGGGCGTCCATCGTTTGAGGGCCTCCACGGTGCGCGGCCCCCAGGTGAGGGCGGGGACAAAATGCCCGTCCATTATGTCGACGTGGATGCAATCGACGCCCGCCCTTGTGGCCTCCGCGACCTCCTCGCCCAGCCGCGCGAAGTCCGCGGAGAGAATGGACGGGGCCAGCTTGACCGACGGTCTTTCAGGCAAGAGACTTCTCCAGCAGCCGTTTCGCCTCTGCCAGCGCGGCCTCCACCCGGCGCGGCGCCACGCCGCCCGGAACGTCCCGGCCGGCAATGGAGGTCTCAGGGGTGATTTCGTACACGTCCTCGTCGAAGCGCGGCGAGAACCGCCGGTACTCCGACATCTCAACCTCGGCCAGGCCCTTGCCGCGTGACTCGGCGTAACGGGTAAGCTCCGACACAATGCCGTGAGCGGCGCGGAACGGCTCCCCCTTCCTCACAAGGTAGTCGGCCAGGTCGGTGGCCAGCATGTAGCCGTTCTGGGCCGCTTGCCGTGTTCGCTCCCGGTTGACCCGCAGCGAGCCCATCATGCCGGCGAACACCTCCAGAGTGCTCAGCAGGGTGTCCACCGTATCAAAGAAGCCCTCCTTGTCTTCCTGGAGGTCCCGGTTGTAGGCTAGCGGAAGGCCCTTGAGCAGGGTTAGCAGCCCCATCAAGTGGCCGTAGACGCGGCCGGTCTTGCCGCGGGCCAGCTCTACGAAGTCCGGGTTCCGCTTCTGGGGCATGATGCTGCTGCCGGTGGTGTATCTATCGTCCAGCCGTATGAAGCCGAACTCTTGGGAAGACCACAGCACAATTTCCTCTGCCATGCGTGAGATATGCATCATGCAGGTGGCGGCGGCGGCGTGGTAGTCCACCAGGAAATCCCTGTCCGCAACGGCGTCCATGCTGTTCGGGCTGACACGGCTGAACCCAAGCTCCCGCGCCACAAAGTCGCGGTCGATCGGGTACGGTACGCCTGCCAAGGCGCCGCTTCCCAGGGGAAGGACATCGGCGCGCTGGAGGCAGTCCCGGAATCGCTCCCTGTCCCTCTGAAGCATGTGGAAGTAGGCCAGCAGATGGTGGGAGAGGAGGACGGGCTGCGCGCGCTGGAGGTGTGTGTAGCCTGGGATGATAACCTCCGCGTTTGCCTCGGCAAGGGCGATGAGAGCCGCCTGGAGCGCCTTGATACAGCCAAGGGTCTCCTGAGCTGCCTCCTTGCAGTACAGGCGCACGTCTGTGGCAACCTGGTCGTTGCGAGAGCGGGCGGTGTGCAGCTTCCCAGCGACGTCCCCAATCTTCTGAAAGAGCGCGGCTTCCACGTTCATGTGGAGGTCTTCCAGGGCCTCACGCCATACGAAGGATCCGTCCTCTATGTCCTGCCGGATGGAGGTCAGGCCCGTGACGATGAGCTCGGCCTCCTCCTCTGATATGATGCCCTGCTTCCCCAGCATACGCGCATGAGCGATCGACCCGGCCAGGTCCTGCCTGTACAGGCGGCGGTCGTAGGAGAGTGAGACGGTGTAGGCGGACGTTCTTTCTTCGCTGGTCATTGGCAAATAAGGGCCTCAAGAAGCGCCATTTTCGCCCTCCGGTTCAAGTGTACCATAACCGGCGGCCTGCCTGGCCTTACTCGGCCACCTCCCCCAAGTCCGGAAGCTCCAGGGGCTGCACCCTGCCCTGGGTGCGGCCGGCCAGCCCGAAGATGTGTATGAACCCCTCCGAGGCGCGATGATCGAAGCGGTCTCCCGTATCGTAGGTTGCAAGGTCGTGTTGGTAGAGGGAGTAGGGGGAGTTTCGCCCAACGACCGTGCAGCCGCCCTTGAACAGCTTCAGACGCACCGTGCCCGTAACGTGGCGCTGCGTATTCTGCACGTAGGCGTCCAGGTCCTGGTGGAAGCCGGTGAACCAGAGGCCGTTGTACACCATCTCCGCGTACTCCAGGGCCACCTTCTCCTTGAAGCGAAGCTGGTCCTTGCTGAGGGTGATGCTCTCCAGCGCTCTATGGGCCGCGTGAAGCGCCCTGCCGGCGGGGGCCTCGTATACCTCGCGGGACTTGATGCCCACCAGGCGGTCTTCCAGGTGGTCTATCCGCCCCACGCCGTGCTCACCGGCAATGCCGTTGAGGTGGTTTATCAGGGCAATGCCGTTCATCGCCTCGCCGTCCACGGCCTGCGGTAGGCCATGCTCAAAGGAAATCTCTACGTAGACGGGGGTATTGGGGGCCTGCTCCGGGGACTTGGTCCACGCAAAGGCCTCCTCCGGCGGCTCCTGCCAGGGGTCTTCCAGGTTTCCCGCCTCTATGCTGCGGCCCCACAGGTTCTCGTCCACGGAGTAGGGGCTGCGCTGCCCAAGCTCCAGGGGCACGTTGTGCGATTGGCCGTACTGTATCTCCTCCTCCCTGGTCATGTTCCACTCCCGCGCGGGCGCCAGGATGCGCATGGAAGGGTCCATGCCCGCAATGCTGAGGTCGAAACGGACCTGGTCGTTGCCCTTGCCGGTGCAGCCGTGGGCCACGGCCAGCGCGCCCTCCCGATGCGCCACCTCCATCAGGTAGCGGGCGATGAGGGGGCGGCCGAGGGCCGTCGCCAGAGGGTACTGCCCCTGGTAGATCGCCCCCGCCTGCAGGGCGGGCCAGACGAAATAACGCACAAAGGGGTCTTTGCCGTCCACCACCAGGGCCTTGATCGCCCCGGACGCAATGGCCCTCTCCCGGACGTTGCCTATACCCTTTCCGCCTCCCAGGTCCACGGTGAGGGTTATGACCTCTGCGTCGTACGTCTCCTTGAGCCAGGGAATTGCTACGGAGGTATCCAGACCGCCGCTGTAAGCGAGCGCTACTTTAATTGGCATTTCCTGCCACTCCTTATCGTAAAGTGGGCTAGCCAGAAACTATCCTGGCCAACACCGTCTCCAGCCTTTCCATGGCCGTATCCACCTCCTGCGGACTCACGGTCAGCGGAGGCATGATGCGAATGGCGTTGGGGCGCACCGGGTTGAGGAGCAGCCCCTCCTGGTTGCAGTTGGACACCACCTGGCCGGATATGTCGCTGCTGAACTGGACGGCGATGAGCAGGCCCATGCCCCGCACCTCGTTGACGATTTCGTAGCGGGACTGGAGGACGCTCAACCCTTCCTGGAGCCTGCGGCCCATTGCGGCGGCATGGGTGGGAACGTCGTTTCGGACAACGTAGTCCACCACAGCGAAGGCTCCGGCGCACGTGAGGACGTTGCCTCCGTAGGTGGAGCCGTGGTCGCCGGGGGCCAGCAGGCAGAACTTCTCCTTGGCCATGAATGCGCCGATGGGGACACCTCCGCCGAGACCCTTGGCCAGGGTGATGGCGTCCGGCTCAACGTCAAACTGCTGGTAGCCGAACAGCGTACCCAGCCGCCCAACTCCCGTCTGCACCTCGTCCAGGATCATCACCAGGTTATGCCGGTCGCACCACTCCCTCACCTGCGCCAGGTAGTCCGGAGCGGGGATGATGACCCCGCCCTCTCCCTGGACGGGCTCCAGCATCACGGCGCACGTCTCGTCGGTCGTGGCCTCCCTTATGGCGTCTATGGCATCGTACGGCACGTTCACGAAGCCGGGAGCGAGGGGCTGCCACTGCTCCTGGTAGTGGGGTTGTCCCGTGGCCGCCGCCATGGTCAGGGTGCGGCCGTGAAAGGAGTTCAGTGCGGTGATCACCTGGTATGCCCCGTTGCGATGGGTCTTGCCGTACTTGCGGGCCAGCTTCACAACCCCTTCGTTGGCCTCCGCGCCGCTGTTGCTGAAGAACACGCGGTCAAGGCAGCTGTTCTCCACCAGAGCCTGGGCCAGCTGGATCTGCGGCACGGTGAAGAACTGGTTGGAGGTCTGGATCAGGGTAGCGGCCTGTTCCTGTATGGCCTTGACCTGAACCGGATGGGAGTGGCCCAGGGTGTTGACCGCCCACCCGGAGGTGAAGTCCAGATACTCCTTGTCGTCCTCGTCCCAGACCCGCGTCCCCTCCCCGCGCACTATCACGATTGGCTGGCGCCGGGCCACCTGCATATAGTACCTATTTTCCAGATCAATCCAGTTGCTCATTGTCCTCCTTCCGAAATGGACCCCAGCAGCTCTTCCAGGGTCAGCTCCAGCTGCTCCAGGTTTTGCTGAAGGGTCTCTATGGCCTGCCTTATGTCCTCTATCTGCCGCTCTCGCGGGAGGTCGGTTGCGGGAGACGCGGCGTCCTCCTTTGCCTGATCCCCCAGCAATGCGTCCAACGCGCTCTGGAGGTCGTCCTCCATAACCACCCTCTTGGCGTCGGCTATGATGACCTGCTTGAGCTCCGGAAAGGTTATGTTGTCCGCCTGAATGTAGAGGGGCTCCACGTATATCAGGAACCTTTCGCCCATGTGCTCTATGGGTGTGACCAGCAGGTTGCCCCTTATACATCTGGCTCCCCTCTGGCACAGCAGCGTGAGCTGCTGCTTTATGGTGAAGTCCTGGTCTATGCGGGCCTCTATCTGTTCTGGGCCGTCCACCTGAATGCCCTTGGGAAAGAAGAACGCCTTGAGGCTGCCGTACTGGCCCCGGTCGTTGTCCATGCGGGCGGCCATCCAAGCCACCTGGTTCGGCTTGTTGAGGGGGGTGAAGGGAAGCATGAGGACGAACTCCTCCTTCTCCTCTCCCGGGAGCTTCATAATGACGTGATACGGCTGAATGGGCTGGACCGTCTCAAAGAATAGCTCCTGGGGTATGCTCCAGGGGTCCTCTTTGCGGTAGAAGTCCGTGGTGTCCCTCATGTGGTACAAGAGGTACTTCTCAGCCTGTATGGAGAAGAAGTCCCTGGGGTAGCGGACGTGGGCCAGGAGTGACGCCGGCATCTCATCGCGCGACTTGAAAAGGCCGGGAAACGCCGTTGCGTAGGTCTGGATCAGGGCATCCTCTTCGTCAAAGATGTAGAAGTCCACACTGCCGTCGTACGCGTCCACCACCGCCTTTACACTGTTGCGGATGTAGTTGAACTCGCCGCGGTATGGGTCGGAGTAGGGGAAGTGGTCGGTCACGGTATAGGCGTCCTGAATCCACCACAGCTTGCCTTCGGTCACAACCATATACGGGTCCGAGTCCAGGCGCAGGAACGGGGCTATCTGTTTGACCCTTTCTTGGACCAGCCGCCTGTACTGGATCCTGCTCTCCGGCGTTATGGCGTCGCTTATGAGGACGTTGATGTCTGTGAACTCCCACGCGTAGGCGAAGCGTTTCAGGATCGAGCTAAGCTGGACCCCGCCGTCGCCTTCGTATACGTAGTCCGTGTTCGCGGATACACTCGAGTCTATGTCCGGGAAGTCGAACTCGGTCTCTTTGGAGTTTACTATAACGTAGTTGGCGCTGTTCTCTCCATAGTATATCTGAGGAATGTCAACGTGGGGAACGCTGCCCTCCAGAGCCTCAGTCCCCGCCTTGGGTGGAATGTCTTTGATGTAGAACTCCGGTTTCCCGTCTTCTGTGAACTCCGTCGTGGGGCTCATTGCCACCCCAAAGCCGTGGGTAAACTGGAGCCGTCCGTTGACCCAGGACTGCGACTCCTCCGGCAGGTCCTCCGGGAACAGCTCTCTGGCCCCCAGCACCACTTGCCTGATCTCTCCGTTCACCTCATAGCGGTCTATGTCTACTCCCACAAACCGGTAGTAAGCCCGGAAGAACTGGATCTGGTTGTAGATGCTTCTGAGAGGACGACGGTCCCACAGTCGAACGTTTTCGATTGTCCCCGGATTGGCCGCTATGGTCTCCGCGTTCAGTGGCGCAAGCTCGCCGGCAAAGGGCCCCTCGTCGATGGTCGCCAGCTGGTAGTCCTCCTCAACTATGCGGTCCAGCGCAAAGCCCTGCCTTGTGAAATCGATGTTGCGGGGGATGTACTCGCGCTCCTTCTCCAGCTCGTTGGGGGCTACCTGGAGACGCTGCACCAGAGACGGGTAGACGGCGCCCACTATGATGGCTGCCGCAATCCACAGTCCAAGGCCTCCCAGGATTATCCTGGGAGAGCGGAAATGGGCGTTCGCCAGAAGAAGAAGCCCTATCAGGCTGCTGACGCCTATGAGGATGTACAGGGCCGGGAGACGAGCGTTAATGTCCGTGAAGGCAGCGCCAAAGATGGCGCCGGAGGAGGAGAACAGGAGGTCGTACCTGTCTATCCAGTAGCTCAACGTTATCACCAGCAGGAGAATTCCCAGTAGAACGGTGACGTGGCTGATTACCGGAGGGGTTATGGCCTGCCCCAGACTGATGCCCCTCATGCTTGTGTTGACGAGGTATATGAAACCCGCTATCGTCATAGTGGTGATGACGGCCCCAAGCAGCCAGCCTTGCACAAGGGCCAGCACCGGCAGTGTGAACACGTAAAAGGATATGTCCAAGTTGAAGACTGGGTCCCTTGTGTTGAAGGGTACGCTGTTGCTGAATCTGAGGAAGTCCTCCCACTGGCCCCCAAGGACGGACCCGAAGATGGCTGCCACCAGAAGAATGGTCAGCCATATGCTTCCTATGAAGAGGCGCTTCAGCAGTGCGTAGAGCTCCGGCGTCAATACCGGCGCGGGTTCGCCGGAGGAGGCCCGGTAGGCGAAGACGGCGTTGGGTATGACTATGGCCGCGAATACCAGCGCTCCGGCGAAGAAAAGCCACACCCTGGTCACCAGAATCGTTGTGTAGACGCTCCGGTAGTCCAGGTTGTCGAACCAGAGCCAGTTGGTGTATATCTGTCTGAGTATATTCAGGAGAACGAGGACGAGTACCAGGCCAATGGCTATCAGTACCCACCTCAGCGCGGGAGTGGGGTCAAAAGGTACGCTCGCCCTTCCACTCTCTCCGTTGGGGAACGGCGACCAGTCCTGTTCGCCCCGGAAGCTAAACATCGCCCCGGTCTACCCTGGTGCCGGAGAGGTGTCCTTCCACAAAGTCCAGGAGAGCCCTGCTTCTTCTCCCGTCCAGTATCTGGGCTACGCCGGCCCTTTCCAGGGCGCGCAGGCAAGCCTCAATCTTGGGAACCATGCCTCCCGTGATCGCGCCCGAACGCATTAGATCGGCCGCTTGGGAGGCGGTGAGCTCGGAGACGACGCGGCCACCCGAGTCCATTACCCCTTCTACGTCCGTGAGGAAGACCATCGACTCTGCCTCCAGCGCCCTGGCTATCTCCCCGGCGGCGGTATCCCCGTTGACGTTTAGCAAAACCCCGCTGTTCTCCGAGCCGTCCACCGCGTGAATGGCGACAGGAGCGATAACCGGAATGTACCCCATGTCCAGGGCTTGCTGGATGAGGGTTGGGTCCACCCCTGTGATCCGTCCCACGTAGCCGAGATCGGGATCCAGGAACTCCGCCTGGAGCATCCCGCCGTCCACGCCACTCATGCCCAGAGCCCTTCCCCCCAGCCGATGAACGGAGGCCACCAGGCTCTTGTTCACCAGGCCCCCGAGAGTTGCCACGACAATCTCCATGCCGGCGGCATCGGTCACCCTGAGACCCCTCACAAAACTGGGCACAGCCCCCTGCTTCTCCATCCACTGGGAGATCACCGGCCCGCCGCCGTGGATCACCACCGGGATCGCGCCCTGCTGCTGTAGGGCAACCAGGTCCTGCAAGGTGGTGTCCTGACTGCTCAGGACGCTACCCCCTATCTTGACGACCAGGGAGGGGCGGAGAGACGAATCGGAAGGCACGATGGTTTTTTCCATTGAAGGGTTTTCCGCCTGCCGCGTGCAGCCTTGGCGTACTACGTGGTGTAGGCGCTGTTGAAGGTGACGTACTCTTCGCTGAGGTCGCAGCCCCAGGCCGTGGCGGTGGCGTCTCCAATGTTCAGGCTGAGGTGGATGGTAGTAACCTCGCTTCCACTCATGGAAGCGACTACCGCATCCTTGAAAAACGGGATGGGTCTGCCATCTTCCATTATGCACACCCCATTGATGTAGAGGGCAATGCGGTCCTCCTGTACCTGAGCGCCGCTGTAACCCAGGGCAACGATTATGCGTCCCCAGTTGGGGTCGCAGCCGTGGACTGCGCTCTTCACCAGTGAGGAGGAGGTTACGGCGCGGGCCGCCATGCGGGCGTCGGCCTCGCTGAGCGCGCCGTCTACCACAACCTCGATGAGCTTGCTGGCGCCCTCGCCGTCCCTGGCTATCTCCTTTGCCAGGAATGTACACACTTGCTGAAGAGCGTCCTGGAACGCCTCCGCCAAGTCGTCGCTCTGCCGCCCTATCTCATCTCCGCCGGCCATGCCGTTGGCCAGGAGGATAACGGTGTCGTTGGTGCTGGTGTCGCCGTCTATGGTGATCATGTTGAAGGACGCGTCAACCGCCTGTTTCAGGGATTCCCTGAGAAACGCGCTCTCCACCGGCGCGTCCGTAGCCAGGAAGGCCAGCATCGTCGCCATGTTGGGGTGCACCATGCCTGAGCCCTTGGAAATGCCTCCCAGCGTGTAGGTGGTTCCGGCAGCCGAAAAGGACACGGCCGCCTCCTTGGAGCGGGTGTCGGTTGTTAATATGGCCCGAGCCATAGCATTGCCGCCATCCGGCGCAAGCTCTATATTGCCCATGCCGCCGCTTATGAGGGCCATGGGCAATTCGACGCCGACTAGACCTGTGCTCATAGGCAGAACCAGCTCAGGGTCCAGGTCAAAGCGGCGGGCGGCCAGGGCGGCCATCTCGATGGCGTCCTTCATGCCCTGCTCACCCACGCAGGCATTTGCGACGCCGCTGTTGCAGACAACGGCCTGGGCTCGCCCTGTGGACACTCGCTGCTCGTTCAGGACAACGGACGGCGACCTCAATTTGTTGGTGGTGAAGGTGCCGGCCACGTTGCACGGGACCTCCGAGCGAACAACACCCAAGTCGAGCTTGTCCTCGGCGTACGTCCTTATGCCGGAATAGGTGGCTCCCGCCTGGTATCCCCTGGGAGACGTTATGGTGCCATTTTCCAACCACTTAGGCTCTAAGCTCATCTTTTCCCCGCTCTCAAATATCTGTCTTTCACGTATAACGGAACGGCTGCAAGTATAACACTGTACCCAGTTGCAGCAAAAGGGGTGAGCATGGGACACAACGCCCCATTTAGGGGTATACTGTTTGTTCAAGCTTGGGAAAGGAGGGGATGCAGCCATGCCCATCTCCAGAATCCGGCCCCTGGACGCGAAGCTCCTATTCGACGACAGGCCGTACAACCTGGGCGAGACCATAAACGCTACGGTGGAGTTGAACGCCAGGAGCGAGATCGAAGTGAGGGAGGCCAGGCTGGACCTGGTCTGCGAGGAGCATTATACGGAGAGCTTCACCGTGAACGTGCCTATAGGCCAGCGAGCGGACACCGGCGCGCCAAGCGGCATGGGTGGGGTGTACATCCCCGCCAGCGTACCAAAGCTGGTGCACAAAGACATCAAGGAAACCTACGTGCACAGCAGTGGGGTGTTCCTGACCGACTCGTCTCTTCGCGAAGGCGCCGCAATGCCTATCAGCGTCAGATTGGAGATAGACCCGGAGCCTCCTCCCCACGCCAGCGTCGGGACAGTGAAGTGGAGGTTGGAGGTGGTGGTGGACGTGGCGCGAGCCCGGGACATCAAGACGCGGCATAGGGTACAGGTAGAGGTTGGGTGACGGGCCAGATTTGACACTACCTGCAAGGTGTCTATATAATTGGCATCTCTGAGATAGGCGAGATAGGCCACACGCGGCCGGCGTCCGTGAAGCAGCCCCTGCTTTTGGGTGGCTTCGCTTTTGAAAGGAAGGGGTGAGAGTTTGTCACAGGTGGTAGTGAGAGAAGGTGAGACCTTCGACAGCCTCTTGAGGCGCTTCAACAAGAGGGTGCAGATGGACGGAATCCTTTCAGAAGCGCGGCGACGGGCCCACTTTGAGAAGCCCAGTGTGCAGCGCAAGCGGAAGGCTGCGGCCAAGAGGCGTAAGAGCGCTCGGAGCGCCGGCGTGGCCACTGCCGCCAACGCCCGCAGGTAGAGGAGCGCCGTTCTTCTCATGGGGTTGAAGGAGCGTCTGGACGATGACCTGAAGGGGGCTATCAGGGAGCAGGACGCCCTGCGGCGCACGGCGCTCCGATCGCTCCGGTCCGAGGTGCACAACGAGGAGATAGCCCTTCAAAAGCCCTTGAATGACGACGATGGCATAATCGGCGTCATATCCAGGCTGGTCAGGCAGCGTCGCGAGAGCATATCCGAGTTCCGTAAGGGGAACCGGGAGGACCTGGTGGAGCGGGAAGAAGCGGATCTCGCCATTCTTCTGGACTACCTTCCCCCGCAGTTTACCAGGGAGGACCTCGCTGGTCTGGCCGAGGCAGTAATCGGGGAGGTGGGCGCGCGAGGCCCCGGAGACAAGGGCAAGGTCATGGGCAAGCTGATGCCACAGGTGAGAGGAAAGGCCGATGGGTCGGCGGTCAACGAGGTGGTGACCGGACTCCTGGAGGCTCTATGAGGATAGCCACGCTCTCACCAACCGGGCACATTGATGTAAGCGCCTTGCAGTCTGAGGGGCGCTTTTCTTTTTGTACGGGGAGCTTTGCATGAGATTCGGTATCGTTGTCTTTCCCGGGACATGGAGCGACGGCGACTGCTACCACGCGGTCAAGTCCGTGCTGGGCCAGGAAGCCCGGTACGTATGGCACAAGGACAGGGACCTGTCCGGCCTGGACTGCCTGATTCTCCCAGGCGGCTTTTCCTACGGGGACTACCTACGGACGGGCGCAATTGCCCGTTTCTCTCCCGTGATGGAGGAGTTGGAGCGTTTTGCAGGCAGGGGCGGCCTTGTCCTTG
Organism: Dehalococcoidia bacterium; assembly: GCA_965263185.1. GTDB lineage: Bacteria > Chloroflexota > Dehalococcoidia > Lucifugimonadales > UBA2985 > JAPPHY01. The sequence goes on from OZ253588.1 coordinate 1,743,920, forward strand.
GCATCTGCAACGGCTTTCAAATACTCTGCGAGGCCGGCCTGCTGCCCGGCGTCCTGATGCGGAACCATCACGTACAGTTTCGCTGCCAGTGGGTTGACCTGCGAGTGGAGAACACGGATAACCCCTTTACATCTGGGTGCCGGCAGGGTCAGACGCTGCGCATACCCATCTCCCACGGGGAGGGCAACTACTACGCCGACCCGGACACCCTGGCCTCTCTCAACGCCGGTGGGCGGATTGTGTTTCGGTACTGCACACCCCAAGGTGAGACAACCCCCGAGGCCAACCCCAACGGCTCGCTTGAGAACATCGCAGGCATAGTCAACGAGCGGGGCAACGTGCTGGGGATGATGCCACACCCTGAGCGGTGTTGCGAGGCCGCCCTGGGCGGTACGGACGGACGCTACATATTCGAGTCCATGCTGAGAGTTGTGGCGTGAGGCCGCTCGCGTGAGGGGCCGGTCTGGGCGTATAATGTCCCTGTGCCGCGCCGCGCCCGGCAAATCTCAAGGCGCCGCCGTTTCATAGCAAATGCCAGTCTCCAAAGAAATCCTGGATGAGATAGCCCTCTCGGAAGCCGAATATGAGGCCATCGTGGATCGGCTTGGCTCAGAACCCAACTCCCTGGAGCTGGGGATGTTCGGCGCGCTGTGGAGCGAGCATTGCGGCTACAAGCACTCCAAGCCCCTCTTGAGTCGGCTTCCTTCCTACAGCCCCCGGCTGCTGGTGACGCCCGGGGCTGAGAACGCCGGGGTCGTGGACATTGGGGACGGGCTGGCCGTGGTGATGAAGATCGAGTCCCACAACCATCCCTCGGCGGTGGAGCCGTTCCAGGGCGCGGCCACGGGAGTAGGGGGGATTGTCAGGGACATCTTCGCTATGGGCGCCAGGCCCATCGCCCTGTTGAACTCCCTCCGCTTCGGCCCCTTGAGCGAGCCGAGAAACCGCAGCCTCTTTGGCGGCGTGGTGGCCGGGATCTCCTGGTACGGGAACTGCATCGGTGTCCCGGACGTGGGTGGAGAGGTGTACTTCTCCACCTCCTACTCCGGCAATCCCCTGGTCAACGCAATGTGCGTTGGACTGGTAGAAAAGGATCGCATGGTTCGGGCCAAGGCTTCCGGCGCGGGAAACCTGATTGTCCTGGTGGGCTCCAGCACAGGCGTGGACGGCATCCACGGCGCGTCCGGGCTGGCCTCTCGCACCTTCGAGGAGGAGAGGGAGATGCGCCCCACTGTGCAGGTGGGCAACCCCTTCCTGGAGAAGACGCTGATAGAGGCTTGCCTGGAGGCGCTGAGCACGGGGTACGTTCTTGCGATGCAGGACCTGGGAGCCGCGGGACTGACCAGCGCTGTGGTGGAGTCGGTGGCCCACGGCAACTCCGGGGCCGTGATAGACGTGGCGCGAGCGCCCCGCAGAGAGAAGGGGATGTCACCCTACCAGGTGATGCTGTCCGAGTCCCAGGAGAGGATGCTGGTGGTGGTGAGCGGCGAGCATGAAGCGGCCGTAAGGCAGGTGTTCGACAAGTGGGACCTGGATCACGCCGTAATCGGGGAGGTCACCGATGATGGGCTGGTGAGGGTCTACGACGGCGACAGCCTGGAGGCTTCTCTGGCCGTGGACGTCCTCACGGATCCTCCGCTCTATCATCTCCAGGGGGCGCCGCCGGCCTACATGGAGGAGACGCGCGGCGTAGATCTGGAGGCCCTGCCCCTTCCGCCGGAGGGCGCGGAGTCCGTGCTGCTCCGCCTCCTATCCTTTCCGGATATCGCGGGCAAGGAGTGGATATATCGCCAGTACGACCACCAGGTGCAGACCAACACTCTGCAAGCGCCCGGCGGAGACGCCGCTGTGCTCAGGATCAAGGGCACGAGCAAGGGCATAGCTCTGTCCACCGATGGAAACGGACGCTACTGCTACCTGGACCCACTCGCAGGTGGGGCCATTGCGGTGGCCGAGGCTTGCCGCAACCTGGCGTGCGTTGGAGCCGAACCGCTCGCCATCACCGATTGCCTCAACTTCGGCAACCCGGAGCGTCCTGAGGTGTACTACCAGCTTGAGCAGTGCATTGACGGAATGACCCAGGCTTGTGAAACGCTGGGCGTGCCTGTGATAAGCGGTAACGTAAGCCTGTACAACGAGACCAGGGGCGTGGCGATTTGGCCCACCCCGGTGGTCGGAGCGTTGGGTCTGCTGGAGGACGCGGGGAAGGGATGCGCCATAGCCTTCAGTAACGAGGGCGACGTGGCGCTACTCCTGGGAGCTGCGGAGGCGTCCGCCGATGCCAGCTCCCTGTCCGGCAGCGCGTACCTGGAGGTGGCGCATGGCATGGTGGCCGGTATCCCGTATATCGACCTGAGGCTGGAGTCCAGGGTGCAGCGCCTCTGCCGCAAGGCCATAGAGGCCGGGTTGCTCAACTCGGCCCACGATTGCTCCGACGGAGGCCTGGCGGTGTCCCTGGCCGAGTCCTGCATTGCCGGCGGCCTGGGCTTCAGGGGAACGTTCGTCGTGGAAGGGCGATGGGACGCAGCGCTGTTCGGCGAAGCCCAGTCTCGGATCGTGGTGTCGCTGGCCCCGGATGCTCTGCCTGCCTTGGAGACGCTGGCCTCCGAGGAGGGTGTGCCGTGGACGCAGCTTGGTTCCGTTGGCGGGGAGACCTTATCCGTGCCTGGACTGCTGAAGGCGCCACTGGATGACTTGGAAGCCGCGTGGAAGGGTGGACTGGAGAAGGCGTTGTGACAACCTCTTCTCTTAATCTCGCGTGGGATACGGAGACCGGAGGCCATGAGCCGAGCCCCTAGCCCGCTTGCAGCGCCGGCGCGGCGCATGGGAGCGCCGGGCTAGATGGTCCTGCTAAGACGGTTCCTCACCATACCCCTTGGGCTGGCTTTCCTTGTGCTGTTCGGGTTCGCGCTGGTCATACTGCGCCTGGGTTCTACCTTCCAGAGCCCCGACTTCTACAAGGCCCATCTGGCGGATGCGGACGTATACAGCTTTGTCATGGTCGACGTGCCCACGTCCGGCATAGATGAGCTGCGCGGCAAGCCCGCGGACTTCTTCTCCGACACTCTGAAGGAGAACCCGTTGGATGCGGTTGGACTCTCAACTGCCGATATGGTCTCCTCCCTGAACAGGGCCCTGCCTCCGGCCTGGGTACAGGAGCAGGCGGAGCTGACCATCGACCAGGCCGGAGGCTACCTTGCCGGGGACCTGGACAGCTTTGAGGTAGCGGTGAGTATTGAAGATCGCGTTCCGGATGCCACCCGGGAGCTGAAGGCGCTGCTACGCAAGTCTCGAATGTACGACCTGGTATTGAACGAGGTGGTGTCTCCGGAGATAGACAAAGCCTTGGCCGGAGGGGTGGCCCTGCCCTTCAACGCGCCCCTTGACCGCGACGAGTTGGTGGCCGCCGTGCGCAGGGTTGTGCCGGAGGAGTGGGCCAAGGACCAGGTGGACAACGCCCTGGACGAGATGGCCGCCTATATGGTGGGCGACCAGGAAACCCTTACCATACACGTCCCGTTTGACCAGCGCGCAGACGTGGCATTGGAGGAGGCGAAGAGGATCCTTGTGACGGCTGACTCCTCTGAGCTTATATTCGACGAGGTGATACTCCCAGTCCTGGAAGCGAATCTTCCCAAGTCCTACGACCTGCCGTATGGGGGCACTATAACCGATGAGGAGGTTATTGTTGCCATGCGGGAACGGCTGTCTCCGGCATGGCTGGAAGAGCAAGCCCTGTCGGTTTTGGACCGGGCAGGCCCATATCTCATCGGCAGGGTGGACAGCTTCCGGGCCGTGATACCCACCGCTGAACCTCAAGGCGTTGCCCTGGCCGTAGTAGAGGACCTGACGGTGTCCAAGCTGGATGCCATTCTGAACGCCCTGCCCGAATGTACCGCGGGCCAATCGCCATTCCGGAGCGGCGCGCCCTCTCTGGACGAGACGCCCCAATGCGCGCCTCCGGGAATGGATGCCGACGGGCTGATCACGCTGTGGGACGTAGACCTCGCCTCCGCGGTAGACGATGCGTTCGACGACGTGGTCGGAGACCGGATTCCCGACGAACTGGTCTACACAGAGGTCGATATGCGCCGGGCTATGGGCGGCTCAGGTGGCCTGGACGCCCTGGACAAGGCGAGAGAGTTACTCAGCCAGGGCTGGACTTACACGGAGGCCGACCTCCTGGAGGACCAGCCTGACGACTCTGGCAATTCGGTGGATGACCTGCGCGCTGCCACGAGCAATGGCTGGACCTACACGGACTCGGACCTCCGGGAGGACGTGGCGAGCGGCTCATTCGATAGCATAGAGGAGTTCAGGGAACAGCCTGCCAGGGCTCAGAGTCTGAGGTTATTGGTCTATGTCCTCTTGGCTGCGCTCCTGGCCCTCATTGGCTTCCTGGGAGGGACCAACTGGTGGAGCAGAATAGCCTGGGCGGCGGCGACCCTGGGTGTGGCATCGATTCTGACGTTCGTTGCCTTCGTCCTGGTCGTCAAGCCTGTCGTGCGTGGCTTGATCGATGAACTGAGGGTCGGGGCGGCGGAGGGTATGGAGAGTCCGACAGGGCTGCTTTTGGTCGAGAAGGTCATGGAGGTGGCACAGGCGATGGCGAACGACTTTCTGTCCGGCATCGTGCGTTACAGCCTTGTACTGTTTGTCTTTGCGGCGGTGGTCTTTGCGTTGGCCATCGTCAGGAATCGCCTGGTCTCTTCGCGGAGCGGGTAGCCGCGCTAGGGCTTTCCGCCCTCCCAGTGGCCCGGACGTCGGGATCTGGCCCGCCACCGTCTGAGGGTGTTCCAGTTCTTGAGGGCAATCCGCCAGGTGGGAAGGTCGTAAGGCCGGTCCGTGAGGCCGCGCACCTTGTCCATTACGTCCTCGCTCAGTGGAGGGCCGTGGCCGAAGCACGCCAGATCGGCCTCCAAGTCTCGCAGGGCATGAAGCGAGGCATCCAGCTGTCGCCGCTTGGATCGGTCCCACATGAGCGGGCGGCTCAACCGGTCGATGTTGTTGAGAACTGAGTCCCCCAGAAATAGCGCCCGTGGGCCTGTAAGCAGAGGGGATATGCTTCCCGGCGTGTGGCCTGGCGAGTGGATGATCCGCAACCCGGCCATGCAGGGAACCACGTCGCCATGCTCCACGGTCTCATGCACAGGGGTGTCCGGGAACCGCCTCGGCTCCCGTGGAGGCCTGGGCCCTCCACCGCCCCCGGCAACTCGCTGCGCCCAACGGTACCAGGTGGGCGGCGATTCACCCTCGTTGCCCTTTCTAAGCAGCAGGGTGCCGTCCGGGCCGGGCTCGGTCTCGTCCCTGTGGGCCACAATCTGCGCGCCCGTCAGCTCATGGAGTTCGGCGGCGCTCCCGGAGTGGTCGAAGTGGAAATGGGTCACGATGATCCATCGGAGGTCGCTGGGGCTTCGCCCAATCTTCCTGATGTAGGATACTATGGCCTCTCCATTTCCGGAGATGCCGGTGTCCACCACGGCCATACGCTCGTCCGCCAGCAGGACCACGTTGCTGCCGGTGACGTCTTCCAGGCGATGAACCCCAGGGGCTATTTCCATGATGAAGCGTCCCTTTCACCGGGGTGATTGAGTGGATGCCCGACAGGATGTGATTGTATTTCAGGCTGTCGGCAATGTCCAGCGATTGCCCGCTCGTGGTGAGCATGTCCATACCCATCCCACCATACTCTTTCTTCCTATGGATAATAGGTGTGATCAGACACCTCTATCCTCCTTAGCGGCACAGCAGATGGTCCTCAGGGACTAACCCTGTCTAAGATAAGTTGATAGTAGAGCTTCGGTCCGGAGTTGTGCCTACCCAACATACGACTCTTGCTCTATTCCCTCCCAGATTTCGCACATCGATCATATCAACTGCCTCTCTTCAGGCCGAGTTCGGCAACAGTCCCCGCTGATGCTCTACAGTGTTATAATGCGGCTAGAGAGTGATTACAATGATAACGAATATTACCCTGAGGAATTTCAAGTGCTTCCGTCGTATTAGCGTCGACGCAAAGCTGATTACTGTGTTTATCGGCCAGAATGGGACCGGAAAGTCGGGCGTTCTACAGGCGCTCATTCTGCTGAAGCAATCTCGCAATAATGTCTACCAATTGAACTTGCACGGCGAATTGATACGGTTTGCGCCAGAAGCGCTAATGTGGCAAGGGCCCGAGTCAGGATCAGAGGGCGTTCGGCTGTCATTGTCCGGGCATTCACACATCGACTCAGAAGAGGTCCAGGGTCCGTTAGAATTCGAGGTTGACCTACAGTATTCCCGGCAAGCCAATCTGATCGTCGACCGCGGATCGACGAAGTGGGAGTCCTCCGGCAAATTGTATGAGATTTCTTTTGACCGGAACCAACCCCGCCCCAATGCCGCAACACCCAGAGGGTCAATCAACTATTGGTTGTTGCCTGAAATCAACAGCTTTGATGTCGGCTCGGCTTCGGGAGGAGAGGATCCGTCCTTACCCCTGTGGAGGCAACTGTCCGAAGCAACTGGGAAAGCACTGGCTGAGTTGAAGATGGTTCCGGCGGCTAGAGGCCTAACCCGCGGGGTCTACGAGTTGGGGCCGGAATCTTCCGACGACATTTCTGGCGCCAGTGGCCTAGGTGCGCAGGAGGAGAGCACCGCCACGACCCTGGCTTATTCCCGACGTGAAGTGGAGAAGGTTTCCAATCTGATAAGACAGATTACTGGTGTCGGATTCAGGGTAGACACTGTTCCACCTCAATCCGCAAAGCCAGTTTCCGAATCTCCAGCCGGTGACCTCAGCCTATGGGCTGAAGGCTTCGGTACCAACGCCCTCGTCCAACTCTTGTTCGAGACGGTCAGAACTGCCCCAGGGGCGACGGTGTTGATAGAGGAGCCGGAGATACACCTACATCCCAGGGCGCAGGCCGATTTGGCGTCGGTGCTGGCTGAAGAGGCCAAGTCTGGCAGCAAACAGATGATCATTGCCACCCACAGCGAGCACGTGGCGGGACGGTTGTTGACCCTGGTCGCAGAAGGAAAGCTATCCGCTAACGAGCTTGCGATTTACTCCTTCGAGAAAGACGATACGGGAGTTTGCTCGGCCAGCGAAATCGAGGTGACGGACCGAGGACAGGTAAGCGGAGGGTTGAAGAGCTTCTTTGAGACCGACCTTGACGAAATGCGGCGGTACGTTGAAGCATTGCGCGCCAAGACATGACTCCCCGTTTCATCTTAGACGAGAACGTAGTGATCCTAGCGCAGCAAGGGCGGGACGTATATGGGAACATCAACCCGGGATGCGCGGATCTAATACAACAGATCATTGAGATTTGTCACACCATCGTGGTAGATGACGTCCTGTGGGACAAGTATGCCGAGCAGTTGCACCATCCCAGGTACCATCATCCCAGCCTAGGCCCATTCCTCATTCGCTCGCTGTGGAATGCCCTCACTGTCTCTGAGAAGGTGGAGGGTCTCGGTCACACCGCACCAATTATGGAGGACGAAGAGTATATTCCAAATGGTAGCCAAGACGACGCTTATCTTGTCAGGCTTGCGGTGGAAACTGGGGCGACCCTGGTAACGACGGACGGAGCACTTCGGGACGACCTGGTATCCTGCGGAATTCTATCCAAGTACGGTTTGAATGTGGTTTCTCCCGGAGATGCGTTGGCGTTAATGTAGTAAGTTTCCCTTCAACCGTCAGAGCCACCTCAGCTTGCCCGATTTTCTGTAACAACCTGACTGGGAGACTCGATGGTTGCCAACAGTCTACTCCTTCCTTTCTGCCTGCCATGCTAGGAGCAGTTAACGATTTTAGCTACCTGTCCAGTTCTCTGGGTCCACCTCACTCCTTTGGTGACCTCCCTGGCGTGGGGTTATACTCATGAACCAGTTGATATTCAGACATTCGTCACGCAGCCGCCCGTTGAAGCTCTCAGCAAAGGCGTTCTCCATCGGCTTGCTGTGATGTATGAGGCTTAGCTTAACGCCCCTGCGGTACAGCCATTCGTCCAGCGATTGCCCGCTCGCGCCTGGCCGCGTCCACATTGCCAGTCGATTGTGTTAGGATACGGCGGACATGATAGACAGGACTTTGGAATGGCCGGCGTCTCGCTAGGCGTTGAAGGGGAGAGGCGCAGGTCTAGTCGCATCTTCTACGGATGGTGGATCGTTTCAGGCGGCTTCTCTCTCCAGATGATCGTCGGGTCGCTGATGATCCACAGCTTCACCGCGTACTTTCCCATATTGCAGACCCAATTCGGCTGGAGCCGGTCGCTGCTCTCCGGGGCCTTTGCCCTGTCACGGGCCGAGAGCGGCATACTGGGGCCTCTGCAAGGCTGGCTCATCGACAGGTTTGGCCCCAGGATCATGGTGAGAGTTGGCATGATGCTGTTTGGCGCGGGGTTCATAATGTTCAGCCTGACGGATTCCGTCCTGGACTACTACCTCACCTTTGCCCTCATGGCCCTGGGCTCCAGCGTCGCCGGGTTCCTGACTGTGGCGACGACTGTGGTCAACTGGTTCGAGAGGCGGCGCGGCGTAGCTATGGGTATAGCCATGAGCGGTTTCGGGATCGGTGGGCTGCTGGTGCCCGCTGTGGCGTGGTCGCTCACCACGTTCGGCTGGCGGGAGACCGCCTTCTTCTCCGGAGTCCTGATAATGATAGTTGGGTTTCCCATAGCCCAGATCATGCGCCAGAGGCCGGAGCAGTACGGGTATCTGCCGGACGGCGCTACCGCGCCCGTCGCCGGGTCGGAAGAGTCCCAGGGTCGCACCGCTGCGTTCGGCGGAGACGAGGTTGACGGCTTCACCGCCAGGGAGGCAATGCGCACGCCAGCCTTCTGGCTCTTAGGCCTGGGACATTCAATGGCGCTGCTCACGGTGGGCGCCGTCTCCCTGCACCTGATACCTCACATAATGGAAAGCGTTGGCGTCACCATCACGGCGGCAGCCGGCGCCGTGTCGGTGATGACCGTATTCAACATTCTGGGGCAGCTTGGTGGCGGATTCCTGGGCGACAGGTTCAGCAAACGGATGTTGGCCGCTCTTGCGATGCTGATGCACTCCGCCGCTCTGCTGATACTTGCCTATGCCACCACAATGTTGCCGGTCTACGCATTCGCCGTGCTGCACGGGACCGCGTGGGGGCTGCGCGGGCCCATGATGACCACCATACGCGCGGACTACTTTGGACGCGCCTCTTTCGCCACCATCATGGGGTTCTCGTCGCTGCTGGTGATGGTTGGAATGACCGGCGGGCCGCTCTTTGCCGGCTTTATGGCCGACATATTCGACGGCTACCGCGTCCCGTTCATCGTCATTGCGGCCATCACGGGTTTGGGGTCGCTGTTCTTCGCCGTGGCGCGCCCGCCCAAGCTGCCTGAGCGCCTGCGCCGGTAGCTCGCAGACCGGGCTGGCGCGATCGGCCGTTGAAGGATGGCCGGCTTAGGCGTTTTCCATCAGGACTGAGCGAAGACAGCCTATGGCGCTGTCATAGACTCCCACTGCGCTGACGTACTCCGGCATCCCACCGTACCTCTCGTCGATGTACTCCAGGGCGCCCTTGATTGCGTCCGCCCTGCACGCAAGCATCCTGTCCAGGCGGTCCAGGTTGTATCCAATCTGCGCGGCGGCGTCCGCTGCATAGGACTTTCAACACTACGCGTTACTGTCCTCACCTCACTAAGCATGTAGTCTTGCACTACTGGCTCACCTCGCCAGAGCAGGTGTCAAAATCCCTTTCGTGGTCCACGGATATGTCGTAACTGTGTGGGCCTTCCGTTGTCATGTTTAGGATGTCGATGCGCACGAGTGACAATCCTCTTGTGAAGCTCACCCCCGTCATCACTACACCCGTCTCCCGAGTGAGAAGATCAAAGGTATTGACGTAAGTGACGCAATACCGCCACTCCGGTGAGAGTCTTGAGGAGTAGAAATCCACAATGTCGTCTTTGGAAGCTTCAGCAGGAGCTTGGTAAGTCGCTAGAGTTCCCCATCCGTCCGGAGGGATGAATATCAATTCTTCTGATGAATACGAATGGGAACGGACCGAGATACGCTGGGCTCCCGGCGGGACTGGCAAGGAGTCCAATATCTTTTCGTTGTCGGCGATGTAGCCCCAGCCAAGCCAGACCCGACCCACCACGGGGGTCAACAGCAATAACGCCACCACCCCAAACAGAATCGCAGCGCGCTTCCATCCAATCACCAGGGCGCTCCATCCCTATTACGCAATAGACACCAAAAACTCCGATACGCGTGGGCCGCCGGAGTCCGGAGGCAGGGGCCGAGACGGCCGTATTCCCCAATCGCTGCGCCACTCCAGACCGGCCGGCTAGCCTTGTATTGACTGATTGACTCGTTACGGCTACATTGTCACATACGTTCGCTGACAATCTACAACGGTCTGACTTGTGCATCGATACGGACGAGGCAGAGTGTCTCAAATCCATAGGTCGTCGCCGCCTTCACAGCCGACGTCATAATACCATGTCCACAGAACGGCTTGCCCAGCCAGTAACCGATCTTGGCGGAGCGCCTTAAATCACCCTTCCGTATAGTCCCTGGGGTGTAGGGGTTATGTGGGTGTCGCTAAGATGAATGAAGTACAGACTCTTTTGCTCTGGGGTATTCGCCATCGCTGTCTTTTTCATTGAGGCGCCTTGTCTCCTTCTTGGAGATGTCTGAGTTGAGCTGAGCCAGCAGGACTTGAGCGGCAGCCAGGTTGGTGGCAGACGGCACGTTGCCAAGGTCGCACGCTCTCGCCAGTGCAAGGAGGTCTGCGTCAGAACCCGGGGCTTGGACCGGGTCTCTGAGAAAGACAAAGGCATCCAGGCTTCCGGCCAACGCCGGCGCGCCGGCTCTGAGGTTCCCTTCGTATATGCTGCCTGCCACGCTCTCCGCAGGGAGTCCGACCTCTTGCATACACTCCAGGGCTTTAAGGGAGGTTGCCACCAGTTGACACTGCTCCAGCAAATGAACGAACCGGCACAGGAGGCCGATGAGGTCTTTGCGACTGCCCTCGTGGGCAGCTATCGCTATGGTTGGGCCGCCGGAGTCAGGAGGCAGGGGCCTGTCACCTGTAGTCATGTCCCTTAGCTCCTTTCCACCATGAGAATATGTTCGAGCTGCGTGGGAGCGCCGCTACCGGGCCGCAATGCCGGCGGTAAGGGCGGTGCGGTCCTCCAGTATGGGCAGAAGGTCGGCTGCGGAGTCCAGCGCTACGTCCGCAAACGGGAAGAGGGTTTCCCTGGTTCCTACTCCGGTGAGCACGCCAACGCAGAGGGACGATCCGGCGCTCACCGCCATCTCAACATCAACGCGGGAGTCTCCCACAAAGGCCACCTCTTGCGGGGGTATGTCAAAAGACTCGCAGAACCGGAGCAGCGTACGCGGGTCCGGCTTGAACGGCTCGCCTTCCTTGTAGCCTGCAAAGTAGTCGAGCTTTTCGAAAACGCCAAGGCGCTGCAACTGCCGACGCCCCGCCTCCTCGTAGTCGTTGGTTATGACTCCGACGACAAGCCCCATTCCGTGCAGCGTGTCGAAGTACTCTCCGAGGTCAAGGAAAGGCTCCAGCAGCGTCGATGCCGGAAGCGTCAGCATATGCTCAAGGTACTTGAGGGCGCTCCGTTTTCGGCTTGCTGCTACGCCGTAACTGTCGAGCGCCCTCCCCGTCAGACCCAGAATCGTCGGTAGCGGGAGGGAGCCCGGCGTCCCTTGGGGGGTAAGGGCTCCGTGGTCGTCTATTCCCAGGGAGCGACGCAACTCCGGGCCGATCATCGGGAAGTGGGCTTCCAGCGTCGCGGTGGCCTTGTTCGCTCTTGGAAGCCAGGGGCCAAAATAGTCCAGGAGGGTGCCATCCTTGTCGAACAGGACGGCCTTCAAGCCGGTGACTCGTGACGCGCGAGTCAAGGCTGGGGTCACCGCTGCGCTCTTCCTCTCGGACTTATCGTGTTTTCCATGTGGCGCTCATTGCCTCTTGTGGATATGGTCATCTGTGCCTGACCTCTATGACCTCAAGTAGACAGTAGCGCCTGAGGTTTATAGCGCGGTTAATGGAGTGTTAAGGGGCGGTTAAACGCCGTTGAAGGCATGATTAACCCTGTGGTGGTACGCCCGGAGGGATTCGAACCCACGACCCTCGGTTCCGAAGACCGATGCTCTATCCACTGAGCTACGGGCGCACACTCCGCGGGTGGAAGCCCACCCAGTTGATTATCTCACGTTTTGCCGTATCTTTGCGAATGTTCTGGAAAGGCGACGGCGTATGCGCTATACTTTCCACGCGCAAGCCCCACTTGGGGCTGCCCGCCAACCGGCCTATGTCAATCGCCGCCGGGGCGGCCGGATCCGCAACACACTACCGATCACAGGAGGAGCTATGGCTGAGCAGAAGATACGTGTGGGAATCATTGGGGCAAACGTGAGCAACGGATGGGGGCCTAGGGCACACCTGCCAGCTCTCCTGGCCCTGCCTGAGTTTGAGCTGACCGCCGTGTGCACCTCTCGCCCGGAGACGGCCGCGGCTTCAAAGGAGAAATTCGGAGCGCGGCTTGCCTTTCACGACTACCACGAGATGGTTGGGCGCCCTGACGTTGACGTGGTGTCGGTGGTGGTGCGCGTGCCGTTCCATCACGAGATGACTGTTGCAGCCCTCAACGCTGGGAAGCACGTCTTCACGGAGTGGCCGCTGGGCGCAAACCTGGCCGAGGCCGAGGAGATGGCCGAGCTGGCGCGAGCCAAGGGTGTACGCACGCTGGCAGGGATGCAAAGGCGCTGCTCCCCCCTCTACCTGCGACTCAAAGAGCTCATAGAGGAGGGCTACATAGGCGACGTGGTGTCCTGCCATCTGAGACTGATGGGCACAGGCGGCACGTCCCGCACGTCCGACCGGACGTGGATGGGGGATGCTGCCAAGGGCGCAAACACCATGACCATCTCCTTCGGCCACGCCATAGACGCCCTGAGCATGTGCGTAGGCGAGTTCAAGGAGGTATCGGGAGTCGTGAGCACCCAGGTTGAGCGTTGGCTGGTAAGCGATACGGACAGCTACGTGGACGTGACCTCCCCGGACAACGTGCTGGTCAGCGGAAGACTGGCAAGCGGTGCGGTGTTATCGGCGCACGCGGCCTCCCAACCGGCCTTCGGCAGCGGCCAGCGGCTGGAGATCTACGGTCGAGAGGGAACGCTGGTTGTCGAGAACGACAGCCGCCTGCTAGGTGGCAAGGCCGGCGACGCCTCCCTGGATGAGCTGCCCATCCCGGACCGCTTGACGTGGGTCCCGGAGGACGTCCCGCAAGGCCCGCCTCTGAACGTCGCCCAGATGTACCGGCGGCTTGGAGAGGCCATTCGCTCAGGAGAGAAGGCTACGCCGGACTTCGATGACGCTGTGGCGCTCCACAAGCTCATCGACGCCATAAAGAGGGCTTCAGACCAGGGAACGCGCCAGCGCATGGACTAGCGGCGATGCGCCTCACGTTCGCCCTGAGCGTATCGAAGGGCACGAACTGGGTAAGGTATGGCCCGCTCATATGGTTCGACAGGCTCACCACGAGCGGGCAAATGAGTGGTGAGCCAACCTGTGTTGGCATTACCAACACGTATCAGGAATGCCGCGTTCAGGAGCCCGGCAGCTTCGCTGCCTCCTTACCTACAATTCCAAATGGCGGCGGAAGAACTCAACCACCCTTTCGGCGTACTCTTCGGCGGCGACCTCCGCTCCCTCGGCGTGGCCCGCCCCGTCTATGAGCCACACCCCTTCTTTGGGTTCTCCGGCCGCGGCGTAGAGGGCATGGGCATCCTCCGGCGCAATGGTCTTGTCCTCCCTGCCATGCATTATGAACACCGGCCGAGGGCTGATGAGCGCTACATCCTCCACGGGCGCCACCTGGTCGGCCTTGATACCCAGGCGCCGCTCGATGATGAACACCGTGACTGGAGCGAAGGGAAAGGCGGGCAGGTTTATGAAGTGTTCGAAGCTGCTGGCGACGGCGCTGTTGACGCTCTGGAAGGAGGACTCTGAGACCACAGCCTTGATCTCCGGAGTATCGGCAGCGGCCATTATGGCTGCCGCTCCGCCCATCGACAGCCCCAGCGCTCCCACGTTCTCTCCGTCCGCGTCCCCGCGTTCCTTCAAGTACCTCACCGCGCCTTGGACGTCGCCCCGCTCGCGAAAGCCGAAGGTGACGGCGTCTCCCTCGCTTTCACCGCTGCTGCGGAGGTCAAAGAGCAGCACGGAGTAGCCCGCGTCGTGAAGGAAGTCGGCATGGGGAAGCATACTGTCCCGCGTGCCGCCGAACCCGTGGAGGAGGAGCACGGTTTTGGGACTCTCACCGGGGATGAACCAGCCGTACAGACGAGCGCCATCCATGCTGGGGAAATCCACTTCTTCCAGTATCGCCTGCAGTTGAGGGTAGTCCTCCGGCTTTGGCAGGTCGTCGGACGTGGCCGGATGGATGCCGCGCTCGGAGCCTATCCAGCCCACGCCCGCCAGAACCAGCACGCTGAGCGCGGCGGCGGCGGCGAGATACCCGTTGGAGAGCGTCCGGTAGCGGGTCCAGGGCCGCCACATACGGGCCAGGAAGACAACGGGCGCGGGCGTAAAGAGCCACAGTACGCCGAGGAAGACGATGGATGAGGCAGCCGTTGCAGTTATGCCGTGGATGACGGCCACCACCCCGAAGAACGCGGCGCCGGCGAGAGCGGCCAGCGCCCTGCTCAGGCTCATTGGGGATGACGCTGGTCGATATTCCCGCGGGGGGCCGTTCCTGGCGTTGCCCGAAAGTATGGGCCGTCTGGACTCACTCATGCCCTGAATCTTAACGGGAGTACGCCTGCTATGCAAATGGGAGCGGCCGGGAGCCAGGGGTTGTCTCTCGTCATGTCTGCCGCCACAACCCCGCAGCGCTCACAGCAATCCATCCAACCTGGGCGTAGCAAACACACGTTTGGAATACCGTAGAATGTTCTGGGTGTTGCCCTCAGGAGGAAACCCGCTATAATTGGGTCATGCGAGGTAGCGCCTTAGGGGTCATTGTGTTCGTGGTACTGGCGCTTGCCATTGTAGCCTGCTCCAAGCCTGTCCCTACAACTGTCCCGACTCCAACCATGATTAGAACAGCGACAGTTGGGGACAGCGTGATGGTGCACTACACGGGGACCATGGACAGCGGCGAAGAGTTCGATTCTTCCAGAGGCGGTGAGCCTCTCGGCTTTGTGCTGGGCGACGGCAGGATGATATCCGGGTTTGACGCCGCCGTTCGCGGTATGCGTGTGGGCGATTCCGTAACTGTGCGGTTGGAACCCCAGGACGCTTACGGAGAGCGACTGGACCGACTCGTCATCGAGTACCCGCTAGACCAGTTGCCCCCCGGCTTGGGGGAGGGCGACGGCGTACAGTATGAGAACGGCTTTACAGGGGTAATAATTGAGGTAACCGCCGAGACGTTCACGGTCGATGCCAACCACAGACTGGCAGGACAGGCCCTGACCTTTGAGATCGAGCTGGCATCCGTAAATTAGATGGCTCCGGCCCGGGGAGCAAGCCGCTTGCACGGGCCCACGCCGCACGATAGGAGTTGACATGGTGAGCAACGGAGGGTTGGGCGCTGAGCGTCAAGTGGCTGTTCTCATAGACCTGGAGAACGTGGGCATGAACTCGATCCAGTGGCTCTTTGACCAGATATCGGATATCGGTCGGGTTACCATCAAGAGAGCCTATGCCGACTGGTCATCCGTGACCAAGAGTACGCGAAACCAGGTCCTGGAGCTTGGCATTGAGCCTATCCACCTGTTCCATGTTACGGGGGCAGGCAAGAATGCCAGCGACATTCGACTAGTCGTAGACGCCATTGACCTGCTGTACCAGTCTCCAATAGACACCTTTGTAGTCGTTTCTTCCGACAGTGACTTCGTTCCATTGGTGAGCAAGCTCCGGGCCGGTGGGAAGTCCGTTATTGGGGCCGGGAGACGGGCAACGGCCTCGCGCGCGCTGGTCATATCCTGCGACAGGTACCACTATCTGGGTGAGGAAAGCAAACCCCTGCCTGAGGGAAACAAAAACAGGAGGCGGCCCCGGACGCCTGTCGCCGAGGAAGCTCCGGCTGAGATTCTTCTCCTACGCGCCATGAGCGCCACTATGGATGAGGAGGGGAGGGTGGCCGGAAGCAAACTTCACCAAACCATGCAGCGTTTGGACCCCAGCTTCAACTTCCGCTCACTGGGCTACTCAACTTTGACCAAGTACCTGGAGGCATCGTCCGAGGTTAAGGTCACTCGGCCACATGGCGCTGGCGACGTGAATGTGGAGTTGGCAGACCTGGCTGCCCCTCCTGTCTCTCCCGCAGCCGAGCCTCTCGACTCTGAGACGTGGGGGCCGAAGGTCGACGCGGCGTGGGCCGAGAGGGCGCCCGATTCCGGACAGTCCATATCGGGTCATGCCGCCGCGTCGACTGCGGCGTCCGTCCTTGGCTTTCAGAAGCTGAGCGCCTCGCAGCACAAGACCATTCAGAAGCTGCTGGACGCCAGCGAGCATCTGAGCGACAGGTGGCGCAGGGACAGAAATACCGTCATCCGGCGGTAGCGCGGATACACCCCATCGGCAAAAAGCATCCTGGAGGTTAACTAATGCAGGTCACGCCTCACGTGTACTCAGCGCATATTGCGGACACCGCGGTGGCTCACCCCGGAGGCTCCAACATCTTCTTTGCCGGCGACCCGTCAGAGAGCATGGTCATCGTAGATACGGGTGAGCACGACAGGGAGTGGACCAGGCAGATCTTGGAGGTCTACCAGGAGCTGGGCCGCCCGAAAATCGCCGAAATAGCTATCACTCACAGCCACAGCGACCACATAGGCGGTCTGGACCGCATATTCGAAGTGGTGCAGGCCCCGGTGCGCTGCCATCCCAAGCTGGTCGGACGCCTGCGAGCCGTTGTAGGGCCGGAAAACGTGACCAGTCTTCGATCGGGGGAGCGCATCAAGGCGAGCAACGGTGTCTTCCTGAACGCCATTTTTACCCCCGGACACGAGGAGGCCCACGTCTGCTACTACATGGCTCGCGACAGGGTGATGTTCACCGGCGACACCGTCCTCGGCGGGTCCTCCACCACGGTCCAGGACCTGGCCGACTACATGAACTCCCTGGAGAAGCTGTCACGCTACAGGGTAGAGGTGGTCTGTCCCGGACATGGCCCCGTTGCGTCCGGACCCCGTGGCGCTCGCCTGATACCCTGGTATATAGGACATCGCAACGAGCGTGAGCAGCAGGTGATAGGCGCTCTGCAAAAGGGCATTGAAGACGTGGCGGACATGGTGAGAGACATATACCCCAAGAACCTCAATAGGGGGCTGCGCCAGGCCGCGGGCAGAAACGTGCAGGCCCACCTTGCCAAGCTGGTCAAGGAGGGCAGGGTGGAGGTTGAGGCGCGCCCTGCCGTCTACAGGCTCAAGCCTGAGTAGCAGTTCTCTGCTTAAACAGAACGCCCGCCGACCTTTTTCCAAAGGCCGGCGGGCGTAAACCGCTCCACTTGGCAGTTCTGGAGCGACTACTTTTTGGCGTCTCTCTCCTCAATGGCTTGCAGGACTGAGCCCGGGGTGATGGGCAGCGTGTATACTCGAGTGCCGATAGCCCGGCCGACAGCGTTGGCCAAGGCCGGAAGCGGCGCAATGATGGGGTGCTCCCCGGCGCCTCTGAGTCCGTAGGGATGCCGTGGATTGGCGTACTCAATCATCTCGGTGTCGATCATGGGCAGGTCAAGGGTGGTGGGCATTCGGTAGTCCAGCAGGCTGGAGTTTGCCATGACACCATCTGGCGAGAAGAAGTACTCCTCGTTCAACGCCCAGCCGATGCCCTGGAAGGTGCCTCCCTGCATCTGCCCCTCCACGTAGGAGGGGTGAGCAGCCTGGCCGATGTCCAGGAAGGCGGTGGCGCGAATTATGTCCACCTTGCCCGTCTCCGGGTCAACCTCCACGTCAAAGAGGTTGCCTGCCAGCGCTCCGCCTACGCCTCCCTGCGTGTCACTGGCAGAGCAGGTAACCGGGCCTCCCGTGGCCATGAGCCTGCCCGCAAGCTCCTTGAATGTGAACTTGTCTTCGGTGTTCTTTGTGCAGACGAAGGAGCCATCCACAAACTCTACGTCCTCGGCTTGCACCTCCCACAGCAGGGCGGCGCGGTTCTTCATCTGCCCGATCACCAGCTGCGCCGCGGCTATGGCTGCGCGGCCTGTGTCAAAGGTAATGCGGCTGCCGCCGGATCCCCCCGTCCAGCCCACTGAGTCGGTGTCCACAACCTGGGGGGTGACCTCTTCTGCGGCAAGGCCAAGCACTTCGGCCACCTGCATGGCAACGGCTACGCGTGTGCCAGAGAGGTCCATAGACCCCGTGGTCACGTTGACCGCGCCATTGGCCAGCACGTTGATGGTGGCGGAGGAGCCGCTCCCGCCGCCGTTGAGGCGGTATCCTGTGGCTACGCCGCGGGCGCGATTGGGGCCGCCAAGGGGCGCCGTGTAGTGGGGATGGGCCTTTATGGCCTCCATCACCTCTTTGAGTCCAACGTGGGCATGGGGTACGCCCGTGACAGCGCGGTCCCCTTCCATGGCTACGTTCTTCATGCGCAGGTCCATGGGATCCATCTCAAGGATCTGCGCCAGCTCGTCTATTGCGCTCTCCACGGCAAAGCACGCCTGGGGATGGCCCGGCGCCCGGTATGCCGCTGTCTTTGGCTTGTTGCATACCACGTCATACCCGTCCACCAGGGCGTGGTCAAACTTGTAGGCGCTCAGCCCGGACGTGACTCCGCCGGCCATTGGCGAGCCGGGGAAAGCTCCGGCCTCGTAGACCATGTAAAGCTGGCCTGCGGTGAACGTGCCGTCCTTTTTGGCTCCTATCTTGCAACGGATGAAGCTGCCGGAGGAGGGGCCAGTGCCCTCAAAAACCTCCTGGCGACTCATTACCATCTTCACCGGGTGCCCGGTCTTCCTTGAGAGGACAGCGGCAACCGGCTCAAGGTAGCCTGTCCCCTTGCCTCCGAATCCCCCGCCAATCTCCATTGGGACCACCTTGATTGTGGACTCCTGCACGCCCAGTATGGCGGCAACGTTGCCGCGGACGCCGAAGATGCCCTGTGTGCTCGTCCAGATGGTCAGCCGGCCTTCCGGTATCCACTGGGCGGTGCACGCAAACGGCTCTATGTACCCCTGGTGGACCGTCTGGGTGTTGTACTCCCGCTCCAGTATTATCTCCGCTTCCTTGAAGCCCTGCTCCACGTCCCCAATCTTGAGTTGGAGATGGCTGGCTACGTTGCTGTTTTTGCCCGTGTCCTGGCCGGCGTCACCCCGGGACATGGTAAACCTCTCGGTGAGGGTGTCGTGAAGAAGGGTGGCATCCTCCTTCATAGCTTCCCTCCAGCCCAGGACCGTGGGCAGCACCTCGTAGTCCACCTCAATGAGGTCGAGGGCCTCTTCCGCTATGTGCGGGTTGGTTGCGGCCACTGCGGCTACGGCATGGCCCTTGTACAGCACCTTCTTGTCGGCAAGGTCGTTCTCCGCCATCAGCCTGGGATTTTGCAGACTCTGGGCAAAGTTGATCTCCCTGGATTGGACAATGGCGAAGTCTTTGGACGTGGCCACGGCCAGCACACCAGGCACGGCTTCCGCCTTGCTGGTGTCTATGGAGCGGATTCGGGCGTGGGCATACGGGCTTCTGAGCACCTTGCCGTGGAGCGTCCCTGGCAGAGTGATGTCGGCTCCGTATCTGGCCGCGCCGGTCACCTTCTCTATCCCGTCGTGGCGAATGGGCCTGGTGCCAAGCACCTTGTACTTGCCAGGCGTTTCAGTGTCTCTACCGGCGGTTATAGTCATGTGGGTATCCCCTTACATCTCAGAGATGGTTCGCCGGTCCCGGGACCGGCCTGTGTTCTATGGCTAGTCGTTGTAAACGTCTCGCTGGTCGGCCCCGGCTCCTGAGCCGGCAGCGGCTGCCGCCTTTTCGCCGCCCTCGCTCGTTATGTCCTCGGCCTTCAGCACGGCGCGGATTATCTTGTCGTAGCCGGTGCAGCGGCAGAGGTTGCCGGCCAGCCAGTGGCGGATCCGGCCTTCGTCGGCGTCCGGCTCCCTGTCCAGGAGGCCCTTGGCCGCTACGATGAAGCCGGGCGTACAGATGCCGCACTGGAGGGCGGCCTCTTCCAGGAAGGCTTGCTGCAACGGGTGCAGACCCTCCGGCGTGGCTATGCCCTCGATGGTTGTGATGGTCGAACCACCGGCCTCAACGCCCAGCACACAGCAGGAGTCTACGATTCTGCCGTCCATTTCGATGGTGCAGGCGCCGCAGTTGCCGTCATTGCAACCCTCTTTGGTGCCCGTCATGCCCAGGACGTCCCGGAGGACCTCAAGCAGGCTCTGGCGGCCTTCGCAGAGGAAATCGACCTCGGTGTTGTTGATGGTGGCGGTTACGTGTATCTTACCTGCCATGTTTACTACTCCTCCCTGGCTCTTGATATTGCCGTCCGTAGGGCTCGCTTGGTCAATACCCCCACCAGGTGAACGCGCTGGGGGATGGTGCCTCTCATGTCGTTGATGGGGCGGGCCACGGCCTTGGCGGCCTCAGCGGCCTCTTCGATGGTGGCCTCGTTGGCTTCCTTGCCGGCCATCGAATCGGCGGCTGCGCTTGCCATGACGGGCGTCGGCGCTACGGCTCCCACCGCTATCTTGGCCGAGACGACCTTCTCCTTGGCGTCGTCCAAGACGACTGAGACCCCGGAGTTTGCGATAGCGATGTCCATTTCATTTCTGGGAATAAACCGCAGGAACGCTGCGCCGGAGTTGGGCTTGGGAGACGGGAAGTCCAGGCTCACCAGCAGTTCGCCTTCCTGAAGCTGGTTTCTGCCGGGGCCGGTGCAGAACTCCTCAACGGGGAAGCTGCGGCGGCCATTGGGGCCTGCAACGTTGCAGATGGCTTCCAGGGCAATGAGGGCGGGGATGGTGTCGCCGCTGGGGGACGAGTTGCACAGGTTGCCGCCGATTGTGGCCCGCCCCTGGATCTGGATGCCGCCTATAAGGAAAGCTGCATCCACAAGGCCGGGGTACAACTGCTGGACGGTCTCATCCTCGTAAATCAGGCAGCACGGGACCGCGGCCCCCACGGTGAGGCCATTGGCCTCTGAGCAGGAGAGCTCATTGAGCTCAGGAACATTCTTCACATCCACGAGGCGGTCTATCTGGAAGCGACCGCTGCGCAGCTGGATCAGGATGTCGGTGCCTCCTGCCAAGGCTTTAGCCCTGGGGCCGCTTTCGGCCATCAATCTAACAGCATCTTCAAGGGTGGTTGGAGCTACGTATTCGAAATCTTGCATGGCACATCCTCTTTTAGACTGGCAACATTATAGCATGGCATCATCAGATGGCAATAGCCAAGGCAGGCGTGTATTCCCTGGGTGTGTTGATAGTAACGAATACCGCCGCTCACCACTGTATTGTATCAAGCGCGCTGCAGGCTCTGAGCGATAATAGGGAAAATCGCTCCAATGCGGGTTGGCATGCCAACCCATGTAAGGAATACCAGCTTGCCCACAAGACACAATCCATTTACAGGATGATATACTTGCCCCGGTGACCTTGGTGATGCAAGAGATGGTTGGGAGACACAGCAGCCGACTAAGGGGGCGCTAAATGAAAGGGACGGTCTCCAGGATATCCCGTTTCACAGCTCTGACAGCATTGGCTGTCATGGCAGTATTGCTGCCGGCCTCCTGCTCCGAAGACCCAACGCCAACACCCGCGCCAACAGCGACTCCAACGGCTACGCCTATGCCCACACCTGCGCCGACGCTTACCCCTGTGCCAACGGCCACGCCTATGCCCGCGCCTACGCCTACGCCTACGCCGACGCTCGCGCCTACGCCTACGCCCGCTCCAACGGCTACACCAGTACCGACGCCTACCCCTACCGCTAGCCCTACGCCGACCATCTCGGAACGGGAGACCCTTGTCGCGTTCTACGAAGCGACCAACGGGGCAGACTGGAGTGAGAACACGAACTGGCTGAGCAATGCTCCCCTTGAGGAATGGAGCGGCGTAACCACTGACGACAGTGGACGCGTGATCGAGTTGAACCTCCGTGACAATCAGTTGAGCGGGGAGATACCGCCGGAGCTGGGCGGCCTGTCCAATCTGGAAACCCTGGGGCTCGGCCGGAATCAGTTGATCGGGGAGATACCGCCGGAGTTGGGCAACCTGTCCAATCTGGAAGCCCTGTACCTCCGTGACAATCAGTTGATCGGTGAGATACCGCTGGAGCTGGGCGGCCTGTCCAACCTGGAAAGGCTGGAACTCAACTGGAATCAGTTGATCGGTGAGATACCGCCGGAACTGGGTGGCCTGTCCAACCTGGAAAGGCTGAACCTCAGCAGCAATCAGTTGAGCGGGGAGATACCGCCGGAGTTGGGCGGCTTGTCCAATCTGGTGGATTTGGTCCTCAGCAGCAATCAGTTGACTGGGGAGATTCCACCGTGGCTGGGTGGCCTGTCCAACCTGGCATTCCTAGGGAAACTCTGAATAATGCTGTAATTGTGGCATACTGAGGCTAGCCAACACCAAGGGGGAGCGACCATGACGGAGCAGCCAACCTTTGCCGACTTGGAGTACCAGCACAAGAAGCGACAGACCCGTCGGGAGGTGTTTCTGAAGCGAATCGACTCCCTTATTCCCTGGGAGAGGTTGGAGGAGCGCATCCGGCCCCACTACTTTAAGGCTGAGCGGGGTCGTCGGCCTTACCCCCTGTCGGCGATGCTTCGGGTCCACATCGTCCAGCTCTGCTACAACGTGAGCGACCCTGGAATGGAAGACCCCCGTTTTCACGGGGGCAGGCTCTGCTGTATGAGGCGGAGTCAGTGCGGTGCTTCGCGGGGTTACGGCTGTCTGAGCCGATTCCTGATGAGAGTACCATCCTGAACTTTCGCCACCTGCTGGAAGAGCGCCATCTGGGACAAGGGCTGTTTGCGGAGATCAACGAGCATCTGGCGTCCCAAGGTCTGCGGCTCAGAGAAGGGACCATAGTGGACGCCACCAT
Source organism: Dehalococcoidia bacterium (assembly GCA_965263185.1). Classification (GTDB taxonomy): domain Bacteria; phylum Chloroflexota; class Dehalococcoidia; order Lucifugimonadales; family UBA2985; genus JAPPHY01. The sequence continues at coordinate 1,766,966 of OZ253588.1, forward strand.
CATAGAGGCGCCGCCCTCGACCAAGAACCGGGCCGGGCAGCGGGACCCGGAGATGCGCCAGGTGAAGAAGGGGAACCAATACCACTTCGGGATGAAGCTGCACATCGGGGTGGATTCGGAGACGGGCTTAGTGCACAGCTTCGCTACTACATCGGCCAACGTGCATGACGTGACCCAGGCCCACCGGTTATTGCACGGTGGGGAGAGGCAGGTGTGGGGGGACGCCGGCTATATCGGGGTACAGAAGCGGGAGGAGCATCTGGAGTTGGCGGTACAGTGGCAGGTGGCAATGAAGTCGGGACAGCGGCGGAAACTGGAACCGGGGGATCCGGCGGCAATAGGGGAAAAGGTGAAGGCTTCTATCCGGGCCAAGAGCCTGCCCCCGACTGCGATCGGGGGTGGAACACCCCTTCCTTGATGTGAAGAGATTATGGGGCTACGCCAAAGTACGCTACCGGGGCTTGACCAAGAACACAGAACGGCTGGCGCTGTTGCTAGGGCTATCCAACTTGAAGCGGGCTAAGGGCCTCTTGGTTGGTTGACCAGGGGGTAGTGGGCCCAAAAGCGAGGCTGAAGTCCCGAAGCGGCCGAAGAGGAGTGGGCAAAGGGCCGAAATTAACCGCACCATCAACAAACAAGGCAAAAAACCAGGAGGGAAAGCCTGCTTCTGTACCCGGCAATCAAAAATCAGCCTGGCAGCACTTTGTTCAGACCTTCCCTAGAGCTCAACAGCAATCAGTTGAGGGGGAGGATACCGCCGGAGCTGGGCAGCCTATCCAACCTAGCATGGCTGGAGCTTCACCACAATCAGTTGAGCGGTGAGATACCGCCGTGGCTGGGAGGCCTTTCCAACCTGGGATTGCTGGACCTCGGGAGGAATCAGTTGAACGGAGAGATACCACCGGAGCTGGCCGACCTGTCCCATCTGACATATCTGTACCTCGGCGGCAATCGGTTGAGCGGAGAGGTACCGCCGTGGCTGGGAGGCCTGTCCAATCTGGCATTCCTAGACCTCAGCGGAAATCAGTTGAATGGGGAGATACCGCCGGAGCTGGGCGGCCTCGCCAATCTGAACCTGCTGCAGCTCAGCGGAAATCGGTTGAGCGGGGAGATACCGCCGGAGCTGGGTAGCCTGTCCAATCTGAGTCATCTGTGGCTCAACGGCAATCAGTTGAGAGGAGAGATACCGCTGGAGCTGGGTGGCCTATTCAACCTGTACGAGCTGGAACTCAGCAGTAATCAATTGAGTGGGGAAATACCGCCGGAGTTGGGTGGCCTGTCCGACCTGAATAGGCTGATCCTCAGCGGGAACCAGTTGAGCGGTGAGATACCGCCGGAGTTGGGGGGCCTGTCCAACCTGTTAGTGCTGTGGCTCGGTGGCAATCAGTTGAAGGGGGAGATACCGCCCGAGTTGGGTGGCCTGTACAGTCTGAAACATCTGTACCTCAGCAACAATCATTTGAGCGGTGAGATACCGCCGTGGCTGGGCGGCCTGTTCTATATGGAATCGCTGTACCTCAGCAACAATCAATTAAGCGGTGAGATACCGCCGTGGCTGGGCGGCCTGTTCTATATGGAATCGCTGTACCTCAGCAACAATCAATTAAGCGGTGAGATACCGCCTGAGCTGGGCGGCCTGCCCAATCTGGCATTGCTGTTGCTCAACGGAAATCAGTTGAGCGGGTGCATACCGAGTGGTCTCCGAAAAGTGCCGCAGAACGACTTTTCGGAGACTGATCTGTCGTTATGCGGGCTCAGCACGCCAACTCCCACGCCAGCGGCTACCCCTACCGCCACACCCACGCCCGCGCCAACGGCGACTCCAACGCCAGCACCCACGTCTACCCCTAATGCCAAGCCTACGCCGGCCATCTCGGAACGGGAGGCTCTTGTCGCGTTCTACGAAGCGACGAATGGGGCAGACTGGAGTGAGAACAGCAACTGGCTTAGCGATGCTCCCCTTGCGGAATGGAGCGGCGTATCCACTGACAACAGAGGGCGCGTGATAGGGATGAATCTCAGCAACAATCAGTTGAGCGGGGAGATACCGCCGGAGCTGATCGGCCTGTCCAATCTGGAAACGCTGTGGCTCGACGGCAATCATCTGAGCGGGGAGATACCACCGGAGCTGGGCGGCCTGTCCAATCTGGAAACGCTGTCCATCCGCTTTAATCAGTTGAGCGGGGAGATACCACCGGAGCTGGGCGGCCTGTCCAATCTGGAAACGCTGTCCATCGGCTTTAATCAGTTGAGCGGGGAGATACCGCCGGAGCTGGGCGGCCTGTCCAATCTGCGAAAGCTGGACCTCCGCGTAAACCAGTTGAGCGGGGAGATACCGCCGGAGCTGGGCGGCCTGTCCATTCTGCGAAAGCTGGACCTCCGCGTAAACCAGTTGAGCGGGGAGATACCGCCGGAGCTGGGCGACCTGTCTATCCTGCAATGGCTGGATCTCAGCGTAAATCAGTTGAGCGGGGAGATACCGCCTGAACTGGGTGGCCTGTCCAAGCTGCGAACGCTGTACCTTAACGTAAATCAGTTGAGTGGGTGCATACCGAGTGGTCTCCGAGACGTGGGGCAGAGTGACCTCTTGGGTATTGGTCTGCCGTTCTGCGGATAGCTGCCCGCAAGCAGCCCGCGACAGGGGACGGTCAATGGAACCCGCTCACGCCCTTCGACAGGCTCAGGATGAGCGGATTGGGGGATGCCCTCTCACGCCCTTTGACAAGCTCTGAGTGAGCGGTAAAGGCGAAATCGCCCCAATGCGGGTTAGCATTGCCAACACATATGGTGAATACCGGCAGGCCCTGCCCCCTCACTCCCTGGCCGCAAGCCACTCCCCAACTCCCTCTTGATTGCGCTCCAGCCAGCTTACGTTCAGCCGGATGCGCTCCAGAGACTGCCGGATTGTCCTCTCCGCCGAGGGAGCCGGATGGCTCTCGAAGAACTCCTCCACGTCCCGGTATCGCTCCTGGGTGGTGAACCCTCCGGCCACACTGACCAGCCGCATTATGGCAAAGCCGCCGCGGCCGTATCTGCGGTCGAACTCCTCCCAGTTCTCCTTGATGAACTCCCAAGCCAGCTCCTTGCCGTGCCTGTTGCCGGCCAGGGCGACCACCACCAGGACCGTATCCTGGGAGCGCACCTCCGACGAAAGGGATCGCTCCAGGACGTCCTGCAATAGCTCCCTGCTCTGGAAACGGGTAAGCGATCCCAGAAGGCGCATTCTCTCTTCGTGGAGGTCAGCCTGCCTCTCCAGGTTCCATAGCGTGTCGTAGGTGGACTCGTCGCCCTCCTGCGCAACCAGGCCGTAGACAATGCCGCGAAGGTCCGGGTGCAGTGACGCGGGGTTATCCCGGAACCGCTCAAAGCGGCTCCGGGCCTCTTCTATGGTCTGGTGGTCTCCGTAGGCCCCAATCTGGCCCAGCGCTACGCCACGCAGCAGGGAGTCCAGGTGCCCCTCGTCAGGCCGTGCGTCCCACCCCACCTGCCCGGCGATCCGTTGGAAGAGTCCCCTGGCAAAGCCGTGAAACTGTGTCAGGTACGGCTGGTCGAGGAGCAGGTTCTCCATCCCGCGCAGGTTGGTGGACAGATCGCTCCAAACGGAGGCGTCCGCCTCCACCTTGTACGCCTCCGCCAGCGACAGGAACTGGGTTGCGGGAAGGAACCCCGCCCGCGCCAGGGCGTAGGCGTCGTTCTGAAGGCCCAGCCGGTCGATGGCAGGGAGCTGAAGACCCTCCACCGCTCCCTGGAGCCGGGTCCAGTCCTCCGGGGCGTAGTTCACCCTGTAGAACCCGGTCTGCCCCGCGTTCACCTTCACCCAGCCGGGTGAGTCCGCGGCGGCTTCCGCCTCCAGTTCAAGATCTGCCTCTTGCCGGTCCATGAGCAGGGAGACCTTGTCGGACTCCCCGGCTTTGGCGATGCTCACGGGGACCTGCCAGAGAGTGGAGTCTTCTTCACCCTCGTCCAGAAGGTGGTCGTAGAGGAAGCGTCGCTGGGACAGGCCGACGTGCAGCGCGCCGTCGTGGTGGTGGGTCTCCGCATTCAGGACGGGGTAGCCCATCTGCTTGACCCATGTGTTCATAACCGCGGTGACGGGCTGGCCGGATGCCTCCTCCAGCGCCGCCCACAGGTCTTCGGTGCGGGCGTTGGCGTACTGGTTGGCGGAGAGGTAGCCGTGGAGGCCGCGCCGGAATGTCTCCTCGCCCAGGAAATTCTCCAACATCCTCAGGGTTGCTCCGCCCTTGCTGTAGCTTATGGCGTCAAAGAGCTCCCGTATCTGGGCGGGGTCCTCCACCCTGGCCTCTATTGGGTGAGAGTTCCGCAGCCCGTCCAGGCTCAGGCCGGAGTTGGTGTCCTGGAAGACGAACTGGGTCCACATGTTCCATTCAGGGTACTGGTGGTCGACGGCCTTGTCCCCCATCCAGGAGGCAAAGCTCTCGTTGAGCCACAGGTCATCCCACCACTCCATCGTCACCAGGTCGCCGAACCACATGTGCGCCATCTCGTGCGAGACGACCTCCATGATGCGCTGCCGCGTGTTCGCCGAGGAGTTCTCAGGGTCGTACAGCAGGGCGGTCTCGCGATACGTGATGGCTCCCCAGTTCTCCATTGCGCCCGCCGCGAAGTCCGGGACGGCTATGTGGTCCAGCTTCTCCAGTGGGTACGGGATGCCAAAGTAGCTGTTGAAGTAGTTGAGCAGCCCCACAGCGTTCTCCACGGCAAAGCGCCCCTGCTCCTCCTTGCCGCGGGTGGCCCAGACCCGTACCAGCGTCCCGTTGGGCGCTCTCTGCTCCACCGATGCGAAGTCGCCTACAATGAACGCCAGCAGGTACGTGGACATCTTGGGGGTCTCGGCGAAGCGCACCGCCTTGGCGTTTCCATCCGCGGGCGTCTCGCTCTCCGGCAGGGTGTTGGATATGGCTGCCAGGTCCGATGGGACAACCAGGGTCACCTGGAAGGTGGCTTTGACCGCGGGGTCGTCCCAGCATGGGAAGGCTCGCCGGGCGTCCGTGGCCTCGAACTGGGTGGTTGCCAGTGTCCTTTGCCGGCCCTCCGGGTCGGTGTACTGGCTGCGGTAGAAGCCCCGTAGCTGGTCGTTCAGCGTTCCGGTGAACTTTATGTAGAGGGTCGCGTTCCCGGGCGGTATCTCTTGGCCGAAGGCGAACGTCGCGGTCTCCATCTCTTCGTCCATCGCGATGCTCTGGGCAGGCAGCGACGTTCCGTCCGCCAGGGTAGCGCTCGCCTCCAGTATTTCAAGCTCAATGGCGTTGACGGCAATGCTGGCGACGGCCTCCGAAACCTGAAGGTCTATGGATTCCTCGCCGGCGAAGGTGAAGCTGTCCAGGTTGGGGGTCAGGGTGAGGTCGTACTTGAGCGGCTGGACGTTGGTGGGCAATCTATAGGCTGAGACTGTGGTCATTTATCTGTCCTTCTTCCTGTGGGTTTGGAGTAGATTATACGCTACCATCCCACTATCGGGAAACTGCGAAAAGCGCCGCCTCAAGCGATGGTATAATGCAGCAAATCTCTGATAAGGAGGCGGCCTTGGTTCAGCGAGAGGACTTCCGGCTGGATAGCGAGGGCATACCCCTGTCCGCGACACTGTTTGTCCCGCCCGGCCAGGGCCCGTATCCGGGCCTTGTGGTCTGCCACGGGATGCCCGCGGGGCCTCGCCCGGATCCCGGCGGGCCGGATGCGGCAGGGGATGGCCTGGACTACCCCGGCCTGGCCGAGTGGTGCGCGTGGGAAGGCTTTGCGACCCTGATATTCAACTTCCGCGGCACGGGGGAGAGCGGCGGGAACTTTCACACACTGGGGTGGGCGCGCGACCTGGACGCCGTGGTTTCCTGGATGCTGGACAGACCGGAGGTGGACCCCGCCCGCGTCGTGCTGTTGGGTTCCAGTTTGGGGGCGGCCGTCGCCATCTATGTCGCGGCCCATCGCCCAGAGGTGGCCGGCCTGGTCTCCTTTGCCGGGCCGTCGGTCATGGGGCCGCGGTCGCAGCCGGCTGAGGCCGTGGAACGCCTGCGAGCGATGGGCCTGATCCGCGACCCGGACTTTCCGCCGTCCCTGGAGGAGTGGGCCAATGAGGGCGCAACGCTCAACCCCGTGGACTGGGTTGGCTTGGTGGCTCCCCGCCCACTGCTGCTGCTTCACGGAGACGCCGACGACGTGGTGTCGCCGGACAACGCGCACACCCTCTACGAGCGCGCCGGCGAGGGCAAAGAGATGCGAATGCTGCCGGGCGTAGGCCACCGCTTCCGCAGCGAGGAGACGGCCATGGGCGCGGCGCTGGAGTGGCTCAAGGGGAAGTTTATGGAGGGGGATTAGTCGCGCGTGCGCGGCGTTTGACGTGTACGGCGCTGCGCCGTACTATAACTGTAGAAAGGGGCGAATGACGTGGGTACTTTCAGCGCTGACATTGCTGTGAGACGAGACAAAGAGGGGCCCTTTGAGACAGTGACGGCACTGGTAGACACTGGAGCCGTGTACTCGATGCTGCCGACAAAGCTGCTGCGCAAGCTGGAAGTCGTGCCAACCAAAGAGGGAGAGTTTACCCTAGCGGACGGGCGTAGGCAGAAGCTGCCTATTGGGGCCGTGCGCGTCCGTATCGGGTCCGATGAGTTTGAAAGCCCCGTTATCTTCGGCCCCGACGAGCGTTTCCTCCTGGGAGCGATTACGATACAAATTTTCGGACTGATTGCCGACACGACCCATCACAAGCTGATCCCCGCGCCTGAGTTAACGCTGTAGAGTTGATACCGCTCACTTCCTTCGACATACGCAAGATGAGCAGGGGCTAGACGTCATAGTCGATGCTATATGAGGCGGTCAGAGTTGCAAACGTGAGGGACTAGTTGCTCTCCATATATCGCTTCACAAGGAAATATAGCATCCCTATGGACAGGCTTCTTCCAAGACGAACCATTCCTACATCATCCGTCCCAACAGGTCTGTAAAATCCCGGACTGTCAAATCCATACCCGCTCGATAGACTCCTCATTTCTTAACACGGCGCGTATCCTGCGAGCCCTAAAGCCCGTTGACAGTGGTGCTTAAATGGCGTAGTGTCCTGGTAAGACCCGATAACAACCGGAGGTCAATATGCCGCGAACAACCACTACCATCACCTTCTCACTGCCGCCGGAGATGGCGGAGCGGGTTGATGAGGTGATGAAGCGGCAGGGACGCACCAGAAGCGAGCTTCTTCGGGAAGCGCTGCTCCGTTACATCCAGGAATGCGAGTGGCGGGAGTTGCTCCGGTACGGGGAGCAGAGTGCCAGGGAGCGGGGCATTGGGCCTGAGGACGTTGGCTCCTTGGTAGAGGAGTACCGGGCTGAGACAGACCCCGTCAAGGCATGAGGGTGGTTCTTGATACCAATGTTATTGTGTCCGGCCTGAACTTCCCCGGAAACGAGCGCCTTGTCCTGGAGTTGGCCCTGAGAGGGCGTTTCGAGTTGTGCCTTTCCCCGTTCATACTGGAGGAGGTTGACGGGGTGTTGACGCGCAAGTTCGGCTGGAGCGAGGAACGCTCCTCCCAAGCCGTTCGAACGCTTCAAGACGCGGCTACTATAATCGAGCCTCGACAACGCCCGCCGGTGATCTCCGGCCACCCTGCCGATAACCGTATACTGGAGTGCGCCATGGAGGCCGAAGCCGATTATCTGGTCACGGGAGACAGGCGGCATCTCCTGCCACTCAAGGAGCGCCTGGGCGCCAGGATACTAAACGCCCCCCTTTTCCTGTCGGCGCTGGAAGGGTGAAGCCGCGCGTCCTGACACTCCTCCATCCCGCGCGTTGACTGATTCCAAGCTGCGTGTTAGTATCTAGTGGCATTCGGCAGACGTTTCCCTTGCTAGCGCGGGGAAGCCACAGATTAGGAAGCGGATTCTGCTCCTGCTCGGGATGAGCCTCAGGCTGCACCCGGCTGCTTTTTTAGTAGGATCGTGCAACGTTGGCTAGCCACGCGCCCAAATAGGGCTTGTGTGCTGGGCTTGATTCACCCAGATACTCAGTAAAGGAGAAGCTGGATTGATTACGACTATGGTGGGGAACTACCCCAAAATCTCCCCGGACGCTAAAGCGCCCAGCCTCCGCGCCGCCATCTCCCGATACGACGAAGGTCGCGTCACCCTGGAGGAGTTGAAGCGCGTGGAGGAGGAGGTGACCAAGGAGGTCATACAGGACCAGGTGACCGCCGGCATAGACCTGGTCACCGATGGCCAGATAGGCTGGGACGACGGCCAGACGTATTTCGCACGCGGCATACAGGGCTTCACCATCAACGGCCTGATACGCTACTTCGACACCAACACCTACTATCGGCATCCCATACCGGAGAGTAAGCTGCGAGCCAACGGCGCTATCAGCGTAAAGGACTACGAGTTCGCCGCCGCCAACAGCGACCGGCCAGTCAAGGCTGTTATCCCTGGCCCGTACAGCCTGGCGCGGCTTTCGCAGCTCGGCTGCTACGAGGACCTTCGCTCCCTTGTGATGGACCTTGTACCCATCCTCAACCGGGAGGCCAAGGCTCTCCAGGAAGCGGGGGCTTCCGTGATTCAGTTCGATGAGCCTTCCATCCTCAAGCACAAGGAGGACGTGGACCTCTTTGCGGAGGCCATAGAGGGCGTTACCGATGGAGTCACCGCCACGACCGGCGTATGCACCATATTCGGAGACGCCTCTGGCGTACACAGCCGGCTGTTCAGCCTGCCCGTCGACATAATCGGGCTCGACTTTGTTATGGGGCCTGCCAACTTCGATCTCATCGGCGACTTTCCGCAGGACAAGATGCTGGGTTTCGGCATAGTGGACGCCCGCAACACCAGGCTGGAGACTGAGGAGGAGATCGCGGAGGCCATCAAGCGCGTGAGCGGGTCGGTTTCGCTGGATCGCCTCTACGTTAATCCAAGCTGCGGGCTGGATTTCCTGCCTCGCCCCAACGCAAGGGCAAAGCTGACCCGGTTGGTCGAAGGCGCAAAAAAGGCCCAGGAGGAGCTGTCATGAGCAAAGGACTACTCACAACGGCAGTCGGGAGCTATCCCAAGCCGGACTACATCACGAGGGCGCGCTCCCAGTTTCTGAGGGGCGCCATTTCCACTGAGGAGCTCACGGAGTTGGAGAAGCAGGCCACGGCCAACTGGATACAGGTACAGGAGAACGTGGGCATGGACGTGCTTGTGGACGGGGAGATGTACCGCGGCGACATGGTGGCCTACTTTGCCGAAAACATGGCGGGGTTCACCAACAGCGGCCTGGTACGCTCTTACGGCAACCGCTACTATCGCAAGCCCATTGCCACCGGCCCCATTGGCCGGGACAAGCCCGTGACCGTTGACTGGTGGAAGTACGCTCAGAGCCTAACGGACAAGCCGGTTAAGGGAATGCTCACCGGTCCGTACACCATCGTCGACTGGTCCTTCAACGAGTACTACTCCACCAGAGAGGCCTTTATCATGGACACCGCCAGGGCGGTCCACGATGAAGCTATGGACCTGGCCAAGGCCGGCGCTAAGTACATTCAGATCGATGAGCCGGCGCTGTCCGTCAGGCCGGAGGAGATGGAGATAGCGGCCAAGGCCTTCGCGATTGTGACGGAGGGGCTGGACGCCTTCACCATCACTCACATCTGCTACGGCGACTTCGCAAAGGTCTTCCCTCACCTGGCCACTTTTCCGGTGGACATGCTGGACATGGAGATGACCAACAGCAATTACGACTTCCTTGACCTGATACGAGGGTACCCGTCCTTTGACAAGTACCTGGCGATGGGTGTTGTGGATGTTCACAACCACGTCATCGAACCACTGGAGAAGGTGAAGGCGGGGATAAAGATGGGGTTGGAAGCGCTGCCGCCGGAGCGCCTCTACATAGACCCGGACTGCGGTCTGAAGACGCGCATGGTCGATGAGTCCATTGCCAAGCTCCAGGTAATCAGCGACGCCGTTAAAGAAGTGAAGCAGGAGCTGGGGATAGAGTAGAGGTCTCCTGTTAACTCGCTGAGCCGCCAGTTCAGATGACGCGGCCATATACTCGGGCGTCTTAGTGGCATTTTTGCTCTCCTAAGGCGGCGGATGTTGCGATATGGTATGTTTGCTCGTGAGTGACGTGGGAGAGGCTTATGCCTGGATTGGATGCCGCCTTAGTCGCCAGTCTGGATAAAGACACCGCGTTTGCGCGTGTTCTTGCGGATGTAGAGACAGACTTCATTTTTGCCCCCCAATACAAGATTCTCTACGAATTCATGAAGGACGAAATTTGGGTTGAGATTACTTCCGCGCTTAGGTCGGGAACATACAACCCCTCGTCTCTAATAACTGCGGAAATCCCTAAACCAAGCGGGCTTACGAGGCCAGGGTCTATCCTATTTCCCATCGATAGAATCCTTTTCCAAACACTGGCTGACTACATTGCGCCACTTGTTGATTCGCAGCTCGATGGTGATAGGGTCACGAGCTATAGGCTGCTGGGCCTTGATCCAGATGGCCGCATGTTTGAACCCCGGAGCGATTCGTACAAGAAGTTTAAGACCGCTATTAGTGAGGGAGCTAGTATGTCTGTTTTTGCATTACAGGCGGATGTAGCGTCATACTTTTTCCACATTAATCATCATGTCTTGGAGAACCTTATGAGGGCATCTAGGGTGCCCGGGGGTATAGTAAAGCTGTTGGTCAAGGATATGTTGGAAGCTTGGAGCGGCCGATTTTCGTACAGCATTCCTCAAGGTATGTTCCCATCGGATTTGTTAGGAAACTTCTATCTAAGCGCATTTGACACCCATTTGGCTGCCAAGGGTATCCCGTCAGTGAGGTATGTAGATGACTTGGTGATGTTCTACCACGACGAAATCTCAGCCAAGGTAAGCATCCCAGAGATATGTAGGTTCTTGAGGACACTCGGGTTAGATCTGAATGAATCCAAGACTTCTGTAATCCCATCTGCTAATGCTGTAAAGGAAGAAACCGAATTAGATCGACGATTTGAGAGTGCTCGAGATGAGGTGTATGGACTATTACTCGATAGCATTGCGGAGTCTGAGTACGGATTCCTTAATTCTTGGGAGACGCCAATAGATGATGCGGAAGTTCTCGACCAGGTAGAGTCTGAGGCTCTGGATAGCCTTTGGGAAGAAAGAACTGAGACCCCTTTTGGAAAAAGAGACCAACTTGATCGGTTCTGCCTCGGCGCTTTTGGGCGCCTTGGGTCGACAACGGCCGTTCGAAATGTGCTTGCAGAGCTGGGTAATCGTCCACACATGACGCAGATATACTGCGCTTATCTCAGCAGGTTCGTCAGAAAATATCCGGCAATACAGACTGCCTTAAGCAGCCTTATAACAAGGAAGGTACCGTACGATTCTGAATTACAGTGGCCGATTGCAGCACTTTTGCCATTGGACTCTGTGCCCCAACTTACGGTCAATGCTTCCTTGGGCATATTGAAGGATCGGACTAGAAGCAACGAGTTACGAGGCCTGTGCGCTATTTTGGTTGGCAAATTTGGGAGCGGCGCAAGTAGAACTGTTCTTCGAGGTCATTGGGATGAAGAGACATCTGAACATGTAAAGGCCGCCATGGTGTACTCATTAAGGTCCTTCGATTCGGGAGAAAGAAGTACTTTGTTGAACCATTGGGGTGCCCAGGGCAAACTCTACGAACTGATCGCAAAGGCCGTTCGTAAGAGTTTATAGCGTCCTTACGGCGTCAGCTAATGGGCGTCGTAATTCGCAGTTGACCAAGATTCAAGCTGGATTCCGATCTCAAGTTTAGTTAATTGCTCCATCCAGCGCCTCTGCAATCTCATCGCGCACGTCTGAATCTGTCTCCGTAGCCAGGGCGTCCCTTAGCGCCTCCTCGGCCTCAGCGCCGCCTATCCGGCCTAAGGCCCAAGCGGCGTGACCGCGCGCCAGGGGTATGTCGTGGCATAGCGTCTCGACTAGACCTGGGATAGCTCTCGAATCGCCGATGTTGCCCAAAGCCACGCATACGTTGCGCAGCATCCCTTCGCGCTTGGCGCGCCTGATGGGGCTGTTTGCAAACCTCTCGCTGAACTCTTCCTCTGTGATGCTCAGCAGGGGCAGGAGGTCCAGGGCAGAGAAGCCGTGCTCTCCAGTCTGGAACGCCGGCTCCCGGGTGGGTTGCGCCTTGCGGTTCACGGGGCACACGTCCTGGCAGATGTCGCAGCCAAACACCCAGTCGCCGACCAAGGGACGCAGGTGTCTTGGCATGGAGCCGCGCAACTCGATGGTCAGATAGGAGATGCACTTCGTATTGTCCAGGACGTAGGGCGCGACGATGGCGCCCGTGGGGCACTTGTCGATGCAGATTCTACACTGGCCGCAGGTCTTCTTCGACGGCGCGTCCGGCTCCAACTCCAGGTCGGTGATGACCTGGCCCAGGAACACCCAGGAGCCGTGACTGCGTGTTAGGACGTTGGTGTTCTTCCCAAACCAGCCGACGCCCGCCCGTTCCGCGACAGCCCTGTCCAGCATGGGGCCGGTGTCCACGTACACCTTCGCCTGCACAGTCTGCTCCAAGCGCTCAGAAAGCCTCTGGGCAAGGAGCTTCAGCCGGCGTTCCATTACCTTATGGTAGTCCTGCCCCCAGGCGTATCGGGCCACCTTGCCTTGCGGAGGCGTCGATTCGCCGATCTGAGGCGGGGCCTCTGCCATGTAGCTCATTGCCACCGCGATTATGGAGCGCGCGCCGGGCAGCATCTCCTGGGGGTTGCAGCCGCGCTTCACCCTGGCAGCGTGGTACCAGGGGAGGCCGTCCATGAGGCCGGCGCGGACCCTCTCCAGCGTTATCTCCTCGGCTTCGTAGAAGGGGTCCGCAGAGGTTACTCCCACGAGGTCGAATCCTAACTCGACGGCCAGCTCCTTTACCAACTCCTTGGCCTTGGCGTCGTATGTCACGATATCTGAGGACATGGCGCAGACATTATGCCACATATCGCCCGTGCCTTATACTTGATGCTGGAGTATTCAGAACCGGAGACGTGAATGAAGCGACTTCTCGGGGCGTCCGGATTAGCGGCGCTACTTCTGGTAATTGTGGTCTTGAACGTTGCGATGGTCGCGGCGCAGGACGCCGGGACTCCCGGCCCGCCCGCGACTCCGATGGTCGCGCCCCAGGGCGCCGGGGATCCCGGCCCACCCGCGACTACTACAGGTGGCGGCAGCGTTGAACGCTCTGTCGACGTTGACAAGGCGGATGGAACAAGGTCCTGGTCATGGCTTGGATGGCCCACGATGGTGGGATCGATCATGTTCGGCAATTACTGGGCCATCAGGCGCTTTCAGACCAGCCTATTGAAAGCTCGTCTAGCGAAATTCACCTCAGGCAGCGAGGTGCGATCTTTAGGCGCGAGTCTGCTTGTTCAATCATCTTCTGGAAGGCTGCCGTCCGGGGTTTTGCTCCTGGCGCTTACTGCGTCTATGTCCTTTAGTCTAGCCGCCCTGTATGATTATCCGTCTCAGATTTCCAATCTTCATCCCTGGATAGACGTAGTACCCTGGGTCTGGTATTTGGTCGGCACTTTCCTGATAGGCCTTCTGTCAGAATCCCGTGGGGTTGGTGCTATCCCTATACTGGGCTACGTCTTGGGATTGCTTCTGTGGCATTCCCCCCCCGGAGAGAGTATCGATGCACTCTTTTATGACATCGGCTGGCTTGGTTTCCTGCTGGGGCCGGTGGCCTTCTGGGCGCTAAGTCTGTATCTGATATTCCGACTCGGAAGGGCGTTCAGGCGACCGTTCTCCTGAGCTGGGCTTAGCTTATTGGAGTACGGGAAGCTCCAGCAGCGCCTCCGGCTTGTCGACTGTGAAATCGGCCTCCGTCTGTATGAGGCCGCGCTCGGCGGGTGGGATGCCCCAGACGGCATGGCAGCTCCGGCATCCTGCCGCCCGCGCCGCCTCCATGTCGGCGGAGCTGTCGCCCACCACCAGACACTCCTGCGGAGACGCTCCAATCTGCTCCAGCGCCAGCAGCACACCCTCCGGGTGCGGCTTGTGGTTGGATACGCTCTCGAAGCCCACTCCCACCGGGAAGAAGCCGCTTATGCCCAGCTCGCGCAGCTCCTGGGACGCCCCAACGCGCCGTCCGTCCATCTGGAATGACCAGCCCTTTTGCGTCACGATCGCAAGCCGTATGCTCCGGGCGCTGAGATTCTCAATAGCAGGCCGTATGCCGGGGTAGAGGCTGAGCAGTCCGGCCTTCTTGCTCCAGTACGTCCGGCGGTACTCTTCAAACAGGTCAAGGTGGGTCCCTTCCTCTGCGCCAAGCTGTTTGAGCGCGTATGCGAACTGGGCGCCCCGGAGGTCGCGCAGGAACGATTCTCCAGATACGCGGCGGATGCCCGCTGAGGAGAAGACGCGCTGGAGGGCGTCCGACTGCGCGGCGAAGGAGTCCACAAGGGTGCTATCGAAGTCGAATATCAGGGCTGTAATGCCGCGGGGCATTGTGTCTCCGTTCTGCGCCGGGGGTTCGCAGGGGCAGCGCCTAGTACTGCTGGAAGAGTTGCCCCCATCCCGTCTTCATTGCGGCCTTCACGCGGCGGTTGCCGACGAAGCGGAGCCAGTAGGAGTTGTGGTAAACGTTGGATGCGAAGAATGACCAGGGCGCAATGGGTGATCTCAGCAGCGCGTTCTCCAGCGGCTTGAGCGGCCCCCAGTAGATCAGCTTCTGCCCACGGCTGGCAAGGGTGTTGCCGCTTCCCTCGAACTGCCAGTCCACACCGGATATGTCCTCGCCCACGGTCTCTATCTGGGAGGGGTCGCCACAGCCCAACCCCCTCTCGTGGGCCATCCGGATGAACTTAATGGACATGGGGTCGAAGCCCATCATCTGAGCGGCCACCGCGTCTATCGCCACCTGGTCCGCACTGGCAAGAAAGACGTTCTTCTCGTGCCAGCGCATAGCCCTGGGCCCTGGGCCGTCCCCGGCCAGCGTGCCATCCGTGACTGCGAAGATGCCGGGGTGTATCTCCTTCTGGATGGTCAGCAGGTCAACCAGGGTCTCGTGGATCACGGAGTGGGTCCAGTGCCGGTTGCGGTTCAGCAGGCCGCCAAAGGCATTCTTCATTGCGCCAGTTATGGTGGTGAAGACGTGGGTCTTCATGGTGGGCAGGTGCACCACGTTTTTGCCTGGGAATATCTCAGGGATGGCGAGTCCCTCCGGGAAGACTTTGTCCAGGACCAGCATCTCCCCCTTGGGTTGATAGGGAATCCACCTGTTGGGCGGCACGTCCAGGTGTACGTTGGGGAGATTGTACTTCTCCTGGACCGGCCTCTGCTTGTTTCGTACCTCGCCCTCAAATGAGTCCACCACCACCGTGCCGTTGTGGGCTGCGATGAGGTCATCGTAGCCGCCCGCGTGGAGCGCCTTGATGACTCCCTCAAGCTGCCACGGAGTGGTGGAGCAGGCGGGGTAGTAGTACTGCCAGGAGATGTTGATCTTGAGCAGCGTGGGTATGTCGATCGGCAGGTGCGTCTGGTAGTCGGCCAAGCGCATAGCCCTTGCAATGTCCTCAAGCGCCGTTTCCGGGCGGGTGTATACCACCGCTACCTTGGCTTTGGTGGCGCCCCTGTCCTGGGGAGCAGCTTCCTGAATGCTCGGTTGTGCCATGACTTTGGATGGTCTGCGAGCTAGGAGGCGGGCCTGCCGTTAGCCGAGAGTTGGGCCTTGTGTTGAACGGCCTGCCGGACCGCTTCCTCCACGTTCGCAGGGGCCAGGCCATACTTCTCTATCAACTGGTCCGGATGGCCCGACTCGGCGTAGCCCTTCAGAGTCACCATACGCATTGGGACGGGGCAGTTTTCCCCGACCACCTGGGCGACGATGCTCCCAAGCCCGCCGTGGCGCAGGTGCTCCTCCGCGGTGACAATGGCCCCGGTCTCCCTGGCCGCGCTCAGAATGGCCTGGGTATCCGCCGGCTGCAACGTAGCCATGTTGAGAACCCGGCACCGGATGCCCTCGCTTTCCAGGGCCGCGGCGGCCATCAGCGACGTCTTAACCATCGTCCCGCAGGCGATGATTGTGGCGTCGCCGCCCTCCCGCATAAGCTCCGCCTCACCGATCTTGAAGGAGTAATCGCCTTCGTGGACAACCGGGGTGGCCGGCCTGGACAGCCGGATGTAGAAGGGGCCGTGGGTCTCGGCGGCCTTCCGCACCGCTAGGGCCGTCTCCGGTCCGTCCGCGGGAACGATCACGGTGAAGCTGGGCAGCGCGCACATGAGGGACAGGTCCTCTATGCCGTGCGCCGACATGCCGTCCTCTCCGGTGGTGATGCCCGCGTGGGTCACCACTATCTTCACGTTGAGTCGTGGCTGCGATATGCCTATTCGTATCTGGTCGTAGGGGCGGCCGCTGCCGAAGACCGCGAAGGTGCTGGCAAAGACCGTTTTGCCTGAGCTTGCCAGCCCTGCGGCAATGCTCATCATGTTCTGCTCCGCCGGGCCAACGTCAAAGAAGCGGTTCGGGAACTCCGCTGCAAAGAGGTTTATGACGGTGGACTTGTTGAGGTCGCCGCCCAGCGCCACTATGTCCGGGTTCTCCCGGCCAAGCTCCAGCAAAGTCTTGCCGTAGGTTTCCCTGGTAGAGGCGGTGGTGGTCATAACGCGTAGTCCGGGGCTAGCCCGCCAACTCCTTGAGGGCCTGCTCAAACTGCTCCGGGCTGGGGGCCTTGCCGTGAAAGTCCGGGTTGTTCTCCATGAAGCTGACGCCCTTCCCCTTGACCGTGTCCGCCACGATGATGGAAGGCTTGCCCGTGACCGACTTTGCCTCCTCAAAGGCATCCAGCGTCTGGGGGAAGCTGTGGCCGTCGATATTGATGGTGTGCCAGCCAAAGGAGCTCCACTTCTCCGTGAGCGGCTCCAGGTTCATAACCTCGCTGGTCCATCGGTCGTTCTGGATACCGTTCTTGTCCACAATAGCCACCAGGTTGTCCAGCCGGTAGTGGGAGGCGGCCATCGCCGCTTCCCAGATCTGGCCCTCGTCGCACTCGCCATCTCCAAGCATGACGTAGACCCTGGAACTGCGGCCGTCCAGCCTGGCGGCTAGCGCAGTTCCAACGCCAAAGGAGAGGCCCTGGCCCAGAGAGCCGCCGGACATCTCAACGCCCGGCGTCATTACGTGGGCGTGACCCTGGAGCCTGCTGTTGATCTTGCGGAAGGTCCCAAGCTCTTCCTTCGGGAAGTAGCCGCAGTGGGCCAGCACAACGTACAGGACGGGGCAGGCGTGCGCTTTGCTGAGAATGAAGCGGTCCCTGTCCGGCCAGTCGGGAGCGGACGGGTCGTGCCGAAGCTCCTTGTAGTACAGGGACATCAGCAACTCCACCGCCGACAAGGAGCCGCCGGGGTGTCCGCTTGCAGCCCCGGTGATGGTTTTCAGAATGTCGCGCCGTATTTCCAGGGCGGCGCTCTTCAGGTCGTCGGGTGATATTTGCTTCATGGGAAACGTCAGTTTGGAATCAGCAACCTCGGCAATAGCGCTCTGCGCCTGGGCCTCATTGCTATTGGACTGGGCGGTTCTTGTATCGGATTCTCTGGTCAACGGCGTCACACCTCTATTTAGCGGGCAAATTATAACAGGCAAAGCATGGCCTGTCCACAATTCCACGGAAATAGCGCCCTGTATTTTTCGACATCGGTGACGCTCCCCGGTCGCTCACTCCCGGTCCTCCTTCCCTAGGCGGTCCTCCAAGCGCTGGAGGGATGCTTGAGTGGCGCGAATCTCTCGCATCAGCTCTTCCATGGACACCGGACGCTCCATTTCTCTCATGCGCTCCAGCTTGGCCTCGTCCAGGTTGTTGATGATTATGGCTATGAACAGGTTTATTACCACGAAGGTGCCCAGGATGACAAAGCTGACGAAATACACCCACGCCCATGGATATGCCAACATGGCGG
This sequence comes from Dehalococcoidia bacterium, assembly GCA_965263185.1. Lineage (GTDB taxonomy): Bacteria > Chloroflexota > Dehalococcoidia > Lucifugimonadales > UBA2985 > JAPPHY01. The sequence continues at coordinate 1,784,871 of OZ253588.1, forward strand.
TGTACATGATTACCGTCCAGCCCTCCAGGGTGATTATGTTGAACAGCGTCAGCACAGAAACGCCCAGGGTGCGCCAGTTCTCTGGATCGTGTTCGTGAAAGAGGTGGTAGCCCATGACGGCATAGATGTAGACCACTATGCTCATCAGCATGATGACGTGGCCCACGCTGGGGATGGAGCGCACCAGCGCGGCGACTATCAGCCGCAGGTCCCGGACGGCTGAAACGAGCCGCACAACCCGCAGCAGTCGCGCGAGGCGGGCAACCATCGCAAACTGCCCGGTGGACGGAATAAGCGCGAACACTATCACCGTAAAGTCGAAGATGTTCCACCCGTCCCGGAAATACCGGAATGGCCTGGGCCAAAACGCCAGCATCTTGAGCAGCGCTTCTACAATGAACACGCCCAGCGCAACATCGTTGCCAAGGCTCAGCCACTCCCCGTAAGCCCCGTCGATGCTGGGAGAGGTCTCCAGCCCCAGCAGTACGCCGTTGGCCAGGATAACCGCGATGATAGAGAACTCGAACCGGCGGGATTCAACCAGCCGTTGAGACAGACGTACCGGATTCATTGTGGTGTGTTGACCTCCATTTACATCGACCCCGGAGCGCGCGGCGGGCCAACCGGATCCACTGCCCATGCGCCGCCACAGTACAGAAACAGAGCGTCAGCCGTCAACCGCCTGAGTCCACGCGGACGCCTTTGTGTCGTATAATGTGCGATTGGAGGCTAGTTTGACAGTCCCGGAAGCCTCCACCTGCCCGCGCAGACGCCGGGCCGCGGACATACCATCGCAGAGGTGATAGACGATATGCAAACTTCATACCAACCAGGCTCCGCCGCCGCCGGCGCTGCCGCCGCGCGCAAAGCCGGCGCGCTTCTCATACTCACCGCGGCCGCTAGCCTGGTTGCAGTTGGGGCCAGGGTCTCCGCGGACGCCGATCAACCCACGCTGGCCGAGTCCCTGGCTTCCATCTCAGAGAGCAGGGGCCTCTACGGCATCGGCGGCGCAGCGCGACTCGTCTCAGGGATTACGCTGATAATCGGGGCATGGCTCCTGTCCAAGACATGGCCTATCCGGGAGAGGCCGGGCAAACCGATTGTCCCTGCGCTGCTCGCAGTATCCGGCATATTCACAGCCGTTTCGGGCGTGTGCGCCATTGCATTGGCGCTGTACGCGTCCGTCCCGGCCGCCCCGGGCGCCATTGACGCTTCAACCGAGACAATGGCCTATCTGAGATGGCTCACCGGCAAGATAGGCTTCGCGGCGGCGGGGTTGGCCCTGGTGATCGCGGCGCGGCGCCAGTGGAAAGCCGGCGGAGCTTTGAGGTACGTATCGCCCGCATCGGCCATCATCGGCATAGCCATGCAGTTCATCTGGTTCGATGCCGCAACCATCGTGCACCCCGTCAGCGGGGCCGCCTTTTTTGCCTGGCTTGTGGCCGTTGGGGGTCTGCTCCTGACAGGCCGTGTAGAGCAGCGACCAGCCGCGATGCCCGGCTCGTCCCCGCCGGCATGACGTTGGTGAGAGGGCGCCCGCGTTCGGAGACCGGCGTTTGGAGTCCGCGGCCCGCGTCACTACTATGAAAGTAGACGCTTTACTTTACAGGGTTGTAGCCCTCTTTCCCGTTCGTGGCGAGCTTGTCGAACCACACGAGCGGGAAAGGCTACGAATATGCGGCTCCCGTTCACGCCCTTCCATAGGCTCAGAGCCTGCCCCGTACCTGATACGGGGGTGAGCGGAACCCCGCGCCACCCCTGACCCCAGGGGCCGCCAGCCTCCGGCGAGGGTATCGAAGCCGCCCTTCGGCCTAGCTTGGTCGCCGTATTGGCCCCGAGCTCTTGGCTATCTACGCGCACATGGGGCGATGGATATCATCGCCCCATGTGTAGTTTGCGCCTTAACCGCTGGATAGTGGAAGGAAGGAAGATGGTCTATGGGTATACGATGGGCTTTCTCAGGGACCGGGCTACGGGTTTGGGGGAGGTCCCTCCGGTCCTCCTTTTGGGAGGGCCGGGTCGTCCTGCGACCCCTTACCTTTGCGCCGGCCACCCACCGATCGAACTAGGATACCTGAGAGCCGGGGGTTGCCCCCCGTTTCAGGACTCCTTAGAAAGGAGGTGATCCAGCCGCACCTTCCGGTACAGCTACCTTGTTACGACTTCGTCCCAGTCACCGGCCCCACCCTCGGCCGCTGCCTCCCCTAAGGGTTAGCCCACGGACTTCAGGCATTGTCGGCTTCCATGACGTGACGGGCGGTGTGTACAAGGCCCGGGAACGTATTCACCGCAGTAATGCTGACCTGCGGTTACTAGCAACTCCACGTTCATGCAGGCGGGTTTCAGCCTGCAATCCCCACTGGGGCTGGGTTTGATGGGATTGGCTCCACCTTGCGGCTTGGCAACCCTCTGTCCCAACCATTGTAGCGTGTGTGTAGCCCAGGGCGTAAGGGCCATGCTGACTTGACGTCATCCCCACCTTCCTCCCCCTTCTTAGGGGCTGTCTCGCTAGAGAATTCAACTAGCGACGAGGGTTGCGCTCGTTGCGGGACTTAACCCAACACCTCACGGCACGAGCTGACGACAGCCATGCAGCACCTGTGACGGCTCCCCGAAGGGTCGCCCAGTCTTTCGATAGGACTACTACCGACATGTCAAGCCCTGGTAAGGTTCTTCGCTTTGCATCGAATTAAACCACACGCTCCGCTGCTTGTGCGGGCCCCCGTCAATTCCTTTGAGTTTTAGCCTTGCGGCCGTACTCCCCAGGCGGGATGCTTAACGCGTTAGCTTCGGCACGAGGGGGTTCGATACCCCTCATACCCAGCATCCATCGTTTAGGGCGTGGACTACCCGGGTATCTAATCCGGTTCGCTCCCCACGCTTTCGCGCCTCAGCGTCAGGTACAGCCCAGAGGGCCGCCTTCGCCACTGGTGTTCCTCCCGATATCTACGCATTTCACCACTACACCGGGAATTCCACCCTCCTCTGCTGTCCTCCAGCTCAAGAGTTTCCCCGGACCGCTCCCAGTTAAGCCGGGAGATTTCACCGGAGACTTCTTGTGCCGCCTACGCGCCCTTTACGCCCAGTAATTCCGGACAACGCTCGCCCCCTACGTATTACCGCGGCTGCTGGCACGTAGTTAGCCGGGGCTTATTCCTGGGGTACCGTCCTTGCTCTTCCCCCAGAAAAGGGGTTTACAACCCGAAGGCCTTCTTCCCCCACGCGGCGTCGCTGCGTCAGGCTTTCGCCCATTGCGCAAAATTCCCTGCTGCTGCCTCCCGTAGGAGTGGGGGCCGTGTCTCAGTCCCCCTCTGACCGTTCATGCTCTCACACCGGTTACCCGTCTTAGGCTTGGTGGGCCGTTACCCCGCCAACTACCTGATAGGACGCAAGGCCCTCCCCGGGCGCCGCGGCTTGCGCCGAAGCTTTCCTGACTCTCCATGTCAAAGAGCCAACGTACGGGGTATTAGCCCACCTTTCGGTGGGTTATCCCCCTCCCAGGGTCAGGTCCCTTACGCGTTACTCAGCCGTTTGCCACTGCGCCAACCGCCCGAAGGCGAAAGGCGCCGTTCGACTTGCATGCATTAGGCGCGCCGCCAGCGTTCGTCCTGAGCCAGGATCAAACTCGCTTAAAAGAACCTTCCTTCCACTATTCAACTGTTAAGGTGCGCCGCCACCCCACCACCACCAGACTGAGGCTTAACTATACCCCCCTCTTTCCCCCCTGTCAATGCCTGGAGCGTTGCGCAAAACTCCCCTGCGCGCATGTGGTGGTTTGGTGCTGCGCCTTGTCCTTTCGGCACAATGCCTCCGGTCTATCGCTCCCCAAGATAAAGAACATAGGCTGCTCAGTCCCCGCTGTTCCTTGACACCCTACCGTCCCCGAATTAAGCTTTGAGTTAAGGACCCCTAGTTCAGTGGTAGAGCGGTCGGCTCATAACCGATCAGTCGTAGGTTCAATCCCTGCCGAGTTCACCATTTCGCAGAGTGCTGGCACCATCCGATACCTGGAAGAAGGGATTTAAGCAGTATGGCCTCTCCACCTTTCACACCTGCGGCGTTGGACGAGATAGCAGAGTACCTGGTAAGCGACCGCGACACCCATAGAGTGCTAAACCGCAAATTTGCGGAACTCGGTATATCAGAGCAACTCCGGAGCCATCCCCACAGGAAGAAGCGGACTTCAAAGCGATGGGGCTGAAACGGGGTGTCGACTATTACGTTACGGGGCCGTCCAAGAGAGACAGGTTGCGGCATGCCGTGCATTTCCAGAACAAGCGCAGTGGCAACATGGGTGTGTTGCAATTGATCAAGGCACTCAATGAACTGGTGGTTTATTCCAAGGATCCAGATGGGTTCAGGGAGTTCTGCTGGGGCCTAAACCGCATCCTCCGCTTCTATGGCGTTGAATACCGGGACGATGGGGAATTCCACAATGTCGACCCAACACGGACGTTGTCGGAGGCTGAACGTAGGGCCGCCGCATTAGAAAACAAGATGGCATCTCGCCGAATCCACCATGAAGTGCGCAAATACTGCAAGGCTGAGTATATGGAAGGGAACTACTTCCACTCTGTTGTAGAAGCATATAAAGGGCTGGCGGAACGCATCCGTAAACAAACTGGTTACACTAGTGATGGCTTGGAACTGATTAAGCAGTCCTTTGAACGCCCCTCGCTACAACAAGGTGGGTACCCGACATTGGCCTTCAATACACTGACCACTGTCACTGAGAAGAATGAACATGATGGCTTTTTGGATTTCTTAAACGGTTGCACCAGGTTTTTCCGCAACCCGATGTCCCACACCCCGAAGGTGGATTGGCATCGGGATGTTAATGATGCAGTGGATTGTCTGACCATAATCTCGCTGTTGCATTTCATTCTTGACGACTGCCACCCGACCCAAATACGCTGAGGTCGAAGGAGGGGACGATCGATTCAGCGGCGATGCAAGGACCTGGGATATTGAGTTCCCAGGTAGGCAGTCGATTCTATTTTGCATTTCTCTCTGACTGACTCCGTGGTTGCGCTTGTATTGTACTTGCAACGCTGTAGGTGTTATCCTATCTCGGTTTTGTACTCCCCGCATTGGCAGGGCCACAAAGCCCTGCCAATGCGGGCTCACCGGAGGTTGATAGATGCATCTGCTGATAGACGGGTTTGGCGGCGACATAGAGATGATGAAAGACCAGGATGCGGTTCATCGCTTCCTGGACGGCTTTCCGTCTGCAATAGGAATGAACAAGATAAGCTCACCCCACGTTACTACCTACCACGGCCCGGTGGAGGAGGACTGGGGTGTGTCCGGGTTTGTGCTCATAGCTGAGAGCCATATAAGCGTGCACACCTTTCCGGATAGGGCTTACGTGAACATAGACGTGTTTTCATGCAAGGACTTCGACCACAGGCAGGCTCTGGCCCGGATAATGGAGACCTTCTCCCTGGACCAGGTGAAGCACTGGGTAATAGGGCGAGGTCTGAACTACTCCCGCCCCAGGTCGCCCGATCCCATAACTCGCGGGCAGGCCAGGGGTGTGCTCAGCGGAGCAGGGTGACGGGTATGGGCGATGCCACACCCCCGCATCCCTCCATGCCGTGGGGCTTTGCGGGGGTCGGCCCGGACGAGGCCGGCCCGGAGGACTGCCGCGTGGTGGTTGCGCCAATACCTTATGACTCCACAACCTCATACAGGGGAGGGGCCAGAGAGGGGCCAAGAGCTATTATCGAGGCCTCCCGCCACCTGGAGGACTACGACATTGAGTTGGGGCGAGAGATATACCGGGTGGGCATCCACACTCTGCCGGAGATAGAGCCCCACATGGGGGGCCCGGAGGACATGACAGAACGGATCAGGGACGTGATGCGCCCCTTTGTCGAACAGGGCAAGCTCCTGGCAGTCCTCGGCGGTGAGCACTCGGTGTCGGTGGGCGTGGTGAGGGCTCTTCGAGAGGCCCACTCGGACCTGTCGGTCCTCTACCTTGATGCCCACGCCGACCTCCGGGACGAGTACATGGGGAGCGGTCTCAGCCATGCCTGCACCGCCCGTCGTATCTTGGAAATGTGCCCAGTTGTGGAGGTTGGCGTGCGCAGCATGAGCCAGGAAGAGGCGGATTTCATCCGGGAAGAAGGCGGGCGCAGTCTGAGGGTCAACCTGCACGGCGAAGGCGGTAGGGCGGCCTCTTGGGACATCGGCCAGGTCCTGGACGGCCTTTCTGACCGGGTCTACGTGAGCATAGACCTGGATGTCTTCGATCCGGCTCTCATGGCCGCGGTGGGTACCCCGGAACCGGGAGGGCCGGGTTGGGAGGCTGTCCTGGGCTTGCTGAAGGCGGTGTGCAGGGAGCGGACAATCGTTGGGTTTGACGTCGTTGAGCTGTGCCCCGCGGCCGGCCCTCCGTCCTGCGCCTTTGTGGCTGCCAAGCTGGCTTACAAGCTCATGGGATATGCTACGGAGAGGGACGCCAAGGGATGAACCCCCTGCCTTTGCCTCCTGGCGTGGAAGGGTTGTCACGGAATCGATCATGTTGGGCGGGGTTCCGTGGGTGTCTGTAATGAGCCGAGGGATTGCCAGGCAGGCGCGCCTACTTTTATCGCAGGGGCATGGGGTGTTACAATGAGGGTTGGGTGGCGCATACGGAGGGTTGGAGCTTCGCTAGCGATGCTTGGCGTGGTTGAGCGTCCGGCAGAGGGGTTGGCCGTGTGTGACCCGCAGGGATTGCGTATCCGGTGCAGGAGCATACCAGTATGATATATATGGATCACGCGGCCACTACGCCGGTTCGCTCGGAGGTTATGGAGGCCATGCTTCCCTACTTCACCGAGAGGTTCGGTAACGCCTCCAGCCTGTACATGCTGGCCCAGGAGTCTCGGAAGGCGCTGGATGAGGCCAGGGAGTCGGTGGCCCGCGTCCTGGGAAGCAGGACCAGCGAGGTGGTCTTCACCAGCGGCGGGAGCGAGTCCGACAACGCCGCCCTCAGGGGAGCTGCCTTTGGGCAGAGGAGGAGCGGAAACCACATAATCACCACCGACATCGAGCATCATGCCGTGCTGCATACGTGCGGCTTCCTGGAGGACTCCGGCTTTGACGTGACCTATCTACCCGTGGACGGGGATGGACTGGTGTCCCTGGAAACGCTCCTTGAAGCCGTTACGGATGAGACCGTTCTGGTAAGCGTGATGATGGCCAACAACGAGATCGGCACAATCCAGCCGGTTGCCGAGATGGCCCGGCGGGTGAAGGAGGCGGCCAAGGCCCGTGGGCGGACTATTGTGTTTCACACGGATGCCGTACAGGCTGCGGGGTTCCTGGACATCAACGTAAAAGCCCTGGGCGTAGACATGCTCAGCCTGTCGGCCCACAAGTTCCACGGGCCAAAGGGCGTGGGCATTCTCTACGTGAGGAGAGGCGTTCCCTTTACGCCTCAGCAGTTGGGCGGCGCGCAGGAGAGGCAGAGACGCGCCGGCACTGAGAACATGCCGGGGATAGTGGGCGCAGCACTGGCCCTCACGCTCGCCGACCAGGAGAGGGCGACCGTCAGTGAGCATTGCGCTCGTCTTCGAGACAGGCTGGTGGAGGGTATACAAGAACGTATCCCGAGGGTGCGCCTCAACGGACACCCGTCCACTCGCCTTCCCAACAACGTGAACTTCTCGTTCGAGGGCGTTGAGGGGGAGCCGATTCTCCTTGGACTGGACTTTGCGGGGGTGGCCGCGTCCAGTGGCAGCGCCTGCACGTCCGGCTCCCTGGAGCCGTCCCACGTACTGCTGGCCCTGGGCCTATCCGCAGACCTGGCCCATGGAAGCCTGCGCCTGACCCTGGGCAGAGACAATACCGATGAGGACGTGGACTACGTCCTGCGGGCGCTGCCGGAGCTGGTGGGCAGACTGAGGGCCATGCCCAGCCTTTCCCACGTCACTCGCTGAACAACGCTATCGATATGAAGATGAGCCTTACCATACAATGCCTTGCCCTGGCCCTGATACTGGCGCTGGGAGTGGCTGCCGGGTGCATCCGCAGCCCGGACAGGGAGTACGGGGGCAAGGGCGAGATACTATCCATAGGGGCGCACAAGCCCAAGCTGGTGGACAGGGTGGTCTACTCCGTTCAGGGGCAGAGCTACGTAATCACCCCAATGGAGGAGGGCGCTAAGATAGCTGCGCTGCGAGCCCGAGCGGTCAATGTTACCTCTACCCAGGTGACCCTATCCGTAGACGAGGCCGCCGTCACGCTGAACGGCACGGAGGGCCAGCAGTTCAGCCCCTTTGATCCGAAATCCAGGGCGGAGGAAACTACCGAGGAAACGCCGGAGGATAACCCGTATGGCGCGCACGTCTGGGGCCGTTTCCAGCTGCGCAAGGGATTTGAGGTAGCCGGATGGCTCTTCTTTGAGGTGCCCGCCGGCACGGAGTTCGTCGACATGGCCTGGGACAACGTGGAGTTCGTCCGGGTCCCCTACCCGCGCTAGGGGCGCTCCAACGGGCGGACGCCGCGCCACCCGCTGCTTGCTCTCTCTGGCAGGCCGCCGGGAGATGGTACAAGGGTAAAGATACGGCTGTCGCGTCATGGCGCCGGTGGCAAACCGTCCCTGAGAAGAAAACCCCAATGAACACGCTCAAGACCGGATTCCTGTTGGTCTTGATGTCGTCACTGCTGGTATCGGCAGGCTATTTCATGGGCGTCGTGGGCATGGCCATAACCCTGGCGCTCTCTTTGGGGATGAACTTCTTTGCATTTTGGCACAGCGACAAACTCGCTCTGCGTATGGCGGGGGCCAAGGAGGTTTCGCCGGAGGAGGCCCCGGACCTGCACTTTATAGTGGAGGAGCAGGCAAGGCTGAGCGGTCTCCCCAAGCCCGGGGTCTACCTGATTCAGAACGACTCCCCCAACGCGTTTGCCATGGGCAGAAATCCACAGAAGGGGGCTGTGGCGGCCACCACCGGGATTATGCGAATCTTGAACCGGGATGAGCTGTCCGCTGTGATGGCCCATGAGATGGCCCACGTTGGCAATAGAGACACCCTGGTTATGACGGTGGCTGCGACCATGGCCGGGGCCATCACCTTTCTCGCTATGATGGCTCGCTGGTCGATGATCTTCGGCGGCCTGACCGGGGATAGAAGAGGCGGGGGCAACGGAGTCATAATCGGGATGGTGGGCCTTCTGGTCGCCGCCATTCTGCTCCCCCTAGCGGCGCTACTGGTGCGGGCAGCCATATCACGGGCCAGGGAGTACCAGGCCGACTCCACGGGAGCCAGAAACTGCAGGAATCCCTGGGCGCTGGCCAATGCCTTGGAGAAGCTGGAGGCGGAGGCTCACCGCAAGCCTATGAAGGTGAACGAGGCGGTATCGCACATGTTCGTAGTGAATCCCCTCAGCGGCTTCTCCTCCGCCATGTTTGCAACCCACCCTCCAATGAAGGAGCGGATCAGCAGGCTCAGGGGGATGCGCGGTCACTAATTCGCCGCCGCAGGACAACCCGCGCGCCATTGGGCGCACCGCCTGGGGCTTCCGCTGCCTGGAGCGCCACACCATTCCTGCGGAAGCAGGAATCCTGGATTCCCGTGATGGCGCATGATAGACCCCTGCTCCCCGTTTTCACGAGGGCAAGCTTTGCAGGTGTGTTCAGCCCTCGCCATAAGATACTGACACCTGTAGAGAATAGCGCCATTGGGCGCCTCGCCTGGGGCTTCCGCGGCATGTCCGAGCTTTGAGAGCTAATCGATTGTTCCACGGGGTAGCGCCGCCAGAGAAGGGACGCGCTCCCGGTCCAGGTAGCCCAGCAGGTAGCGGTTGATCTGTTTCATCAGCCACGGGCCCTGGTAGATGAAGCCGGTGTAGAGTTGGATCGTGTTCGCGCCGGCCTGCAGGGCCTTCAAAGCATCCTCGCCTGATGAGATGCCGCCGCACGCGTTTATCACAAAGCCGTCTCCCGCATGGCGTCTGATTTCGGCTACCATGCGCAGCGTGTCAGGGAGCAGAGGCCTGCCGCTCAGCCCGCCCCTTCCCACCGCCAGGCGGTTGTCCTCCACCGGGCGGGTGTTGGAGGCCGTCACCCCGTCCACGGCGTAGTCCAGGCACAGGTCCACCAGTCCAATTGTGCGGTCCCTCTGGTCGTCATCCAGGTAGGGGGGCAGCTTCAGAAACAGGGGCTTCTCCTTCAAGGGGGCCAGGGCGGACAGCAGCTCCCGGAGTCGCTGAGGCTCCTGGAACACCCTTATACCTTCCGTGTTGGGGGAGCTTATGTTCAGCTCTATCCCGGAGGTCAGTGGCTGGAGCGTCCGGTAGCAGAGTGAGAACTCCTCTATGGAGAGCCCGGAGATGCTGGCGAGCAGTGGGATACCGGCGTGGCCTGTCGAGAGCCTGCGGGCTGCGACGTCCAAGCCAAGGCTGGGGAACCCCAGGGAGTTTACGAGCGAGCCCTCGCGGGGGTTGCGCGCTATTCTGGGCCTGGGATTGCCCTGCCGCGGCTGGGCCACCACCGTGCCGGCCACTATGTATCCGAAGCCCAGGTTGGAGAGGGGCCGTATCATGCCGCAGTCTTTGTCGTAGCCGGCGGCCAGCCCGACGGGGTTGGGGATGGGAACCCCCGCCATGTCGACGCGCAGCCTCTCGTCATCCACGCGGAGGAGTGGTCGCAGCGCGTTACGGATGGGCTGTACGCCTAGGAACGCCTCGGCGAGCTTATGCGCCCTCTCCGGCGGCAGCTTGAACAGCAGGGGCCGTACCAGGCCGGTGTAGATGCCCACTTTTCCCCCGTATGCGCGTATGCGCGGCAACCCTATTCTACAGCATGGATGGGGCGTATTGTGCAACGCTGTGCAGCGGAGGCCGCCGGACAACCGCCTGGAGTTTGTCCATACAGGGGTTGAATGGTATAGTGCGATAATCGCTGAGACGCGGGAGGGTAGGTGAATGCTTGGATTCCTGGGGGGCACCGGGGAGGAGGGCAGGGGACTGGCCCTGAGGCTGGGGCTGGCCGGAGAGCCGGTGATGCTCGGCTCCAGGGACGCGGCCAGGGCTGCGGAAGCCGCCGAAGACCTGAGGGCGCGAGGACTTGCCTCTGAGGTGTACAGCGGCCTCAACGAAGAGGTGGCCGAGCGCGCGGACACGGTGTTCATGACGGCGCCTTTTCAGGCGCAGAGAGCTCTCCTGGGCGCCCTCAGGGAGCGGCTGGATGGGAAGGTGGTTGTGGATGCTGCGGTCTCCCTGTCATACTCCAACGGTCGCTTCGATCTGTTGAGCGTGAAGGAAGGTTCGGCCGCCCTGGAGGCTCAGGCCATGCTGCCCGCCTCCAGAGTTGTGGCGGCTTTCCAGACCATCAGCGCCCGCGACCTGCTGGACCACACAAAACCCGTGGAAGGAGACGTGGTGACCTGCTCGGACGACCAGGAAGCCAGGACGCTGGCGATGGCTTTGGTGGAGCGCATCCCATCTCTGCGGGCCGTCGACGGCGGCGGCCTCGATAACTCTCGCTACGTGGAGGGGATCACCCCGTTGCTGCTCAACATCAACCGTCTGTACAAGGCCCGGTCGGCAATAAGGCTGCTTGGGATATAGCGCAGCCGCGGGCGACGGCGCCTAACTGTCGCAAACCGACTTCACAACGCGTCGTTCCCACGAAAATAGACGACTTAGGACTGGCTGCTCCGTTCCTCCTGGATTCCTGCTTTCGCAGGAATGGCCTGTTGGTGAATGGGGTTCAAGCCCAGACCACCCCTGCGAAGCTTGTCCTCGTGAAAACGGGGAGCAGGGGACAAGGGGAGGGGCACGGGCCGCCCTCTCATGGGTACTGGGGTGAGCTGAGTTCCCTTGCTCGTTCGTGGTGAACTTGTCGAACCATACGAACGGGAGGGGAGTGGTACTCCAACCAAGGTTGGCATTGCCAAGGCGCCCCGAGAATATCGGGGTCTGAGAGAGCAAAGGGTACCTTTACAAGGGGATTGCTGAAAAGTACAATTGAATCTCAGTGCTGAAAGTTTGACACAAACTTCACAATCTTCTATATTTGATACTTCAACATTACCATTGTGGCGCAAAAAGACGATATGACTACCGATAAAGACGAAGCCAGGGGTTACGTGCTTAGCATGGTGCGGGAGAACGACGTCAAGTTCATCCGCCTGTGGTTCACCGATGTTCTGGGCGCGCTCAAGGGGTTCACCATCACGGCCCAGGACTTGGAGGAGGCGCTGTCGCAGGGCGTGGGCTTTGACGGCTCCTCCATTGAGGGGTTCGCTAGAACAGATGAAAACGACATGGTCGCCATGCCGGATCCCACCACCTTCCGCATCCTTCCGTGGCGTCCAAGGCAGAACGCCGTGGCCCGCATGATCTGCGACATCCTCACGCCCAAGTGGGAGCCATTCGAGGGAGACCCAAGATACGTGCTGAAGCGGAACCTGGAGCGGGCCTCAGCCCTGGGCTACACCTACTACGTTGGGCCTGAGCTGGAGTTCTTCTACTTCAAGAGTTCCAGGGAGACCGATGCCCTGGACGACGCCGGCTACTTTGACCAGACACCGCTTGACCTGCCCACTGAGCTGCGGCGGGAGACCATCCTGACCCTGGAGGAGATGGGGATTGCGGTTGAGTTCAGTCATCACGAGGTCGCCAAGAGCCAGCACGAGATAGACCTGCGCTACTCCGACGCCCTGACTATGGCGGACAACGTTATGACTCAACGGCTGGTCATAAAGGATGTGGCTATGCGCCACGGCGTACACGCCTCCTTTATGCCCAAACCCATATCCGGCATCAACGGCAGTGGAATGCACGTCCACCAGTCGCTCTTCAAGGGGGGCAGGAACGCCTTCTTCGACGGCAGCGACCCGTATCACCTGTCCGCGGATGCCCGCGCCTTCGTTGCTGGTCTCCTGCGCAACGCGCCCCAGATAACCGCCGTGACCAACCAGTGGGTCAACTCCTACAAGAGGCTTATTGCAGGTTATGAGGCTCCAGTCTACATATCATGGGCGCTTGTGAACCGGGCCGACCTGATACGCGTGCCATCGTTCAAGGAAGGGCGGGAGGAGTCCGTGCGCATAGAGTATCGCGCCCCGGACCCGGCGTGCAACCCGTACCTGGCCTTCTCGGTGATGCTGGCAGCGGGGTTGGAGGGCATCGAGAAGGGCTATACCGCCCCGGACCCGGTGGAGCAGAACGTCGTCAGAATGAGCGACCAGGAGCGGGCGAAGAGGGGTATCGGAACCCTGCCGGGTAACCTGTCGGAAGCCATTGCGCTGGCGGAGAAGAGCGATTTGGTGCGTGACGCCTTGGGAGAGTACGTCTTTACCACCTTTATTGAGAACAAGAAGAGGGAGTGGGACGACTACAGCGCTCAGGTAACCGACTACGAGCTTGAGAGATACCTTCCTATTCTGTAGACGCAGGGAGTCTACGCAGAGGAGAAGCTACCGATGGCACAGGACGCATTTGGCCTGTACGACCCCAGGTTTGAGAGGGACGCCTGCGGAGTTGGCATTGCCGCCAACATCAGCGGCCAGAAGTCCCACGCTATCCTCGAAGACGGTTTGAGGATACTGGTTAACCTGGCCCATCGCGGCGCCTGTGGCTGCGACCCGGCCACGGGAGACGGCGCGGGTGTGCTGCTGCAGATACCTCACGCGTTCCTGGAGCGTGAGTGCGCCGGGCTGGGCATATCCCTCCCCGCGCCGGGCGAATACGGCGTGGGCATGGTCTTCCTTCCGCAGGACTCCCGGCGGCGCCAGGAGTGCGAGGCCATCGTGGAAAGGGTCGTTGCGGAGGAGGGTCAGCGCCTTCTGGGATGGAGGGACGTCCCCGTGGACGACTCGGAGGTAGGGTACATTGCGCGGGAGTCGCAGCCCTTCATTCGCCAGGTCTTCATAGCGCGCGGGCCTCAGATTCAGGACGAGGCCCAGTTTGAGCGCAAACTGTACGTCATACGCAAGGTGGTTGAGCGCGCGGTGGATGGGCTTGACGACGAGGCAAGGCGGTACTTCTACGTCCCCAGCCTCTCCGGCAACCGCATAGTATACAAGGGCCTCCTCATGGGCACACAGCTCCAGGGCTTCTACCCGGACTTGTCGGATCCGGCCGTGGCCAGCGCCTTCGCAATGGTTCACGCCCGCTTCAGCACCAACACCCTGGGGTCGTGGAGGCTTGCCCACCCGTACCGCCTGATCTGCCACAACGGGGAGATCAACACTCTGCGCGGCAATATCAACTGGATGACCGCTCGCCAGGCCATGTTCTCCTCGCCGATGTTCGACGATGACATGGCAAAGCTGTTCCCAATCATCACGCCCGGAGCCAGCGACACGGCTAGCTTCGACAACGCCCTTGAGCTTCTGCTGGCCACCGGCCGCTCCCTGCCCCACGCCCTGATGATGATGATACCGGAGGCCACCGGGGAGCACGTTGAGATTAGCCGGGAGAAGCGCGACTTCTACGAGTACCACTCCTCGCTTATGGAACCCTGGGACGGCCCGGCGCTGATAGCGGCCACCGACGGCACGAGTATAGGTGTGGTGCTGGATCGAAACGGGCTGCGCCCCTGCCGCTACCTGGTGACCACGGACGACCTGCTGGTGATGGCATCCGAGACCGGCGTCCTGGACGTGCCGCCGGAGAAGGTCAGGTTCAAAGCTAGGATTCGGCCCGGCAGGATGTTCCTGCTGGACACCGCCGAGGCCCGCATCATTGAGGACGCGGAGCTCAAGGCCACCCTGTCCGGGAGAGAGCCCTACGGCCAGTGGCTGGCGGAGAACAGGGTGACGCTCGATCAGCTGCCGGAGCCTCCGGTCGTTGGCGGGCCTGACCCTGACACCCTTATGAAAAGGCAGCGCGCCTTTGGTTATACCAGCGAGGATCTGCAGCTGCTAATGGAGCCTATGGCGGTCAGCGGCCAGGAGCCGGTCGGCTCTATGGGCAGCGACACGCCGCTGGCCGTGCTGTCCGGGAGGCCGCATCTCCTGTTCAACTACTTCAAACAGCTATTCGCCCAGGTATCCAACCCGCCCTTGGACGCAATCCGGGAGGAGTTGGTCACATCCCTTGAAGCCTTCATCGGATCCGAGCAGAACCTGTTTGATGAGACGCCGCGGCACTGCCACCAGATCAGGCTCAAACAGCCTGTTCTCACCAACGTGGAGCTGGAGAAGATACGCAGCATCTCCTACGGCGACATCAGGGCGACCACATGCTCAACCCTGTTCGACGCCCAGGGCGGTGCCGGCTCACTGGAGCAGGCCCTGGAGCGCCTGTGTCGCCAGGCCTCGGAAGCCGTTGCTGCCGGCGTCAGCATAATCGTGCTGTCGGACCGCGGTGTAGACGCCCGTCACGCCCCAATTCCCAGCCTCCTGGCAACCTCCGCCGTGCATCACCACCTCATCAGGGAGGGCGCGCGGAGCAAGGTCGGTTTGGTGGTGGAGTCCGGCGAGCCGAGAGAGGTTATGCACTTCTCGCTCCTTGTGGGCTACGGCGCGGGGGCCGTCAACCCATACCTGGCATTTGAGACGCTCCACGACATGGCGGACCGGGGGATTCTGCCGGAGGGCGTTGACGCCTACACCGCCGAAAAGAACTTCATCAAGGCCATCAGCAAGGGCATCCTTAAGGTCATGTCCAAGATGGGCATCTCCACCATCCAGAGCTACAGAGGCGCGCAGATCTTCGAGGCCGTCGGCCTTAACAGTGAGATGGTGGACCGCTATTTCACCTGGACACCCTCCCGGATCCAGGGGATCGGCCTGGACATCATAGAGGAGGAAGCCAAACGCCGGCACGACTTCAGCTACGCCAACGGAATGTCATCGGCCACTCTTGACCTGGACGAGGGTGGTCAATATCAGTGGCGACGGAACGGCGAGTACCACATGTACAACCCAGAATCCATCAGCTTGCTACAGGAGTCCACCGGCAGCAACGACTACGCGACATACAAGAGATTCGCCGCGCTGATAGACGATCGCGAGAGGCAGATGTCCACCCTGCGCGGGCTGCTGGACTTCAAGGCCATCGATGATCCAGTCTCCATCGACGAGGTGGAACCGGCCGAAGAGATCGTCAAGAGGTTCGCTACGGGCGCAATCTCCCTGGGCGCCATCAGCCGCGAGGCTCACGAGACCCTGGCAATCGCTACCAACCGCATTGGGGCCAAGAGCAACACCGGCGAGGGAGGCGAGGACTATCGCCGCTTCACTCCGGACGCCAACGGCGACTCCCGCAACAGCGCTATGAAGCAGGTGGCCTCCGGTCGCTTCGGTGTCACGACCAACTACTTGGTCAATGCCACCGACCTCCAGATCAAGATGGCCCAGGGGTCCAAGCCAGGCGAGGGCGGGCAGCTTCCGGGGTACAAGGTGGACGAGTACATCGGGTGGATTCGGCATACCACTCCGGGCGTGGAGTTGATTTCACCTCCTCCACACCACGACATCTACTCCATTGAGGACTTGGCACAGCTTATCCACGACCTGAAGAACGTCAATCCGCAGGCCAGGATCCACGTTAAGCTGGTGGCGGAGGTTGGCGTGGGCATAATCGCCGCCGGCGTCTCCAAGGGACACGGCGACGTGGTGCTCATCAGCGGCGACAGCGGCGGCACGGGGGCATCCCCGGAGTCCTCCATCAAGCACGCCGGCCTCCCTTGGGAGCTTGGACTGGCGGAGACACACCAAGTCTTGCTCATGAACGACCTCCGAGGCCGCATCGTAGTGCAGACGGACGGCCAGCTGAAGACGGGCCGGGATGTGGCTATCGCCTGCCTTCTGGGCGCCGAGGAGTTCGGGTTCGCAACCGCTCCCCTGATCACCCTGGGTTGCATAATGCTGCGCAAGTGCCACCTCAACACCTGCTCCGTAGGCATTGCCACGCAGAACCCGGAGCTGCGCAAGCGGTTTGCCGGCCAGCCGGAGGCGGTGATCAACTACTTCTTCTTTGTGGCTGAGCACCTGCGGGAGATCATGGCCAACATGGGGTTCCGGACGGTCAGCGAGATGGTGGGCCGCATGGACAGGCTGGAGCCGTGCGAGGCCATCGACCACTGGAAGGCCAGGGGACTTGACCTCACACCCATGCTCCAACTGCCGGACGTGCCGGAGAGCGTGGCGACCTATTGCCAACAAGGCCAGGAGCACGGGTTGGAGTTGGCCCTTGACCACAAGCTGATAGAGCTTTCCAGGGACGCCCTGGAGCGGAGGGAACCCGTGGAGATACGGCTCCCCATCCACAACTCCAACAGGGTGGTTGGGACCATGCTCAGCGGCCGGGTAGCTATGCGCTACGGCGAAGACGGCCTGCCGGACGACACCATCAAGTGCTACTTCCAGGGCTCCGCCGGCCAGAGCTTCGGCGCTTTTCTTGCCAGGGGCATCTCCATGACCCTTGAGGGCGACTCCAACGACTACTTCTCCAAGGGCATCTCAGGCGGCCGCATTGCGGTGTTCCCGCCAAAGGATTCCACATTTGCGCCGGAGGAGAACATCATAGTCGGAAACGTGGCGCTCTACGGAGCCACCGGCGGCAGGGTGTTCATCCGGGGCGTAGCAGGCGAGCGGTTTGCCGTCCGCAACAGCGGCGCCCACACGGTGGTGGAGGGCGTCGGCGACCACGGCTGCGAGTACATGACGGGCGGAATGGTGGTTGTCCTTGGGCCCACTGGCCGCAACTTCGCGGCGGGCATGAGCGGCGGAATGGCCTACGTCTTTGACGAAGACGGCGGCTTCCGGAGTCGCTGCAACCCGGACATGGTTGGACTTGAACCCGTCGTAGATGACGAGGACAAGGCTGGCCTGCGGGATCTCATTCAGGAGCATCTTTACTACACCGGCAGCGGGAAGGCGCAGATGGTCCTGGCGGACTGGGAGCGTATGCTGCCCAAGTTCGTCAGGGTGTTCCCCCACGACTACAGGCGGGTTATGGAGGAGCAGCGACAGAAGGGGCTTGCCGCAGAAGCGGTGTCCCTTGGGTAAGCCAACCGGGTTCATGGAGTTCCCGCGGAAGCCACTCCCGCGGCGCCCCGTTCAGGACCGCCTGAAGGACTCGCGCGAGTTCTACCTGGAGTGGTCGGAGCAGGAGGCCCGAGATCAAGGCGGGCGCTGCATGAACTGCGCCGTGCCCTTCTGCCATACCGGCTGCCCCCTGGGAAACCTCATCCCGGAATGGAACCACCTGGTCTACAGGGGGGAGTGGCGCAGCGCTCTGGCAAGGCTCCACGCCACTAACAACTTCCCGGAGTTCACCGGCAGGATATGCCCTGCGCCCTGTGAGCCGGCCTGCGTCCTATCCATCAATGAGAATCCCGTCACCATCGAGTACATCGAAAAGGCCATCGTGGATCGCGGGTTCGAGGAGGGCTGGATAAAGCCGGAGCCTCCCGCGTCCCGTACAGGGAAGCGAGTGGCCGTCGTCGGGTCGGGGCCTGCGGGTCTGGCCGCGGCGCAGCAACTCAACCGCGCCGGCCATGAGGTCACGCTGTTCGAGCGGGACGAGTACGTTGGCGGCCTGCTGCGATTGGGCATCCCCGACTTCAAGATGGAGAAGCAGGTTGTCCAGCGCAGGGTGGACATCATGGCGGAAGAGGGAGTGCGCTTTGAGACCGGCGTCCACGTGGGATACGACATTACGGCCACAGATCTGCAACGAGACTTCGATGCCGTCTGCCTGACCATCGGCGCGGGCCAGCCGCGGGAGCTCCCGGCGCCCGGCCGCGACCTGGACGGCATCCACCTTGCTATGGAGTACCTGACACAGCAGAACCGCCGCATTGCGGGCCAGTCCATCACCCAACAGGACACCATCACCGCGGAGGGCAAGCGGGTAATTATCCTTGGAGGGGGCGACACCGGCGCCGACTGTCTGGGCACGGCGCACCGCCAGGGCGCGGAGGTGGTCTACCAGATGGAGCTGCTTCCCCAACCTCCTGACAAGCGACGCGACAACAACCCCTGGCCTCAGTGGCCCCTGGTCCTCAGGACATCGGCCGCCCACGAGGAGGGGGGCATACGCGATTACAACGTGCTTACCAAGAGCTTCTCCGGCCGCAACGGGAAGGTGGAGCAGCTTAATGCCGTCCGCGTGGACTGGGGGGCGCCGGACGCCTCCGGCCGTCCTACGATGAGGGAGATTGAGGGCAGCGACTTCTCCATTGGTGTTGACCTCGTGCTGCTGGCGATGGGGTTCATCCACCCGGAGCATCCTGGGGTTGTCACGGACCTGGGCGTGGAGCTTGACGGGCGTGGCAACGTGGCGACCAACGCCGACCGTATGTCCAGTGTGCCGGGCGTCTTCGCTGCCGGCGACACCGTGCGGGGCGCGTCCCTTGTGGTGTGGGCCATAGCCGAAGGCCGGCAGGCGGCCCACGGCATTGACAAGTACCTCATGGGCCACAGCAGCCTCCCCAGCGTACGCGTGTAGGATCGCGGGGGCGGAGGCGGTTAAGCGCGGTACTAATCCAGTTTCGGCGTAGATGGCCGCCAATCATGGTAACCTCTTGCCGCACACGCAAAGCGCAGCCATGCGCTTGCATGCTTGTAGCAGTGCTAGCCCTGGCTTGCTCGCCCGACCACCTCTAACCACTGCCGCGCACCTTGAAGGGCCGCGTTAGCTCACCCACTTTGGGCATTGGCGTAAGGGCCCTTGTGTAAGTGCGTATGCTAGCAATGGACAAACACGTAAGCTGCCGCTATAATTACAACAACCTAAAGTGGAACATCGAAGGAGGTCCTGTATGGTAGGCGGGGAAAAGCGCCCAGAAGATATCGAGCAGTTGATAGCGAATGTCGAGCAGGCCGTGCGCGACGAAATCGGCGAGGACAAGCCGCCGGAAGAGGTTGAGGAGCTTGTGAACAGGGTAAGCGAGGCCTTGCGTAACGCGTTCATGGAGGATACGCGTGACGACGTAGATTCTGTGGAGAAGGACGTGCGCCTGATGGTGCGCTCCGTGGTCGGTGAGGATAGGCCTGGTGTGGACATGGATTCCCTGCTGGACAGGGTGGGCAGGGCCGTCCGGGGCGCCTTTAGCCAGTGGAAAGGGGCAGCCGAGTCGGTGGGTCAGAGCTTGAAGGACAGGATACGCTCCCTTGTAGACGGCGTGCGGGGGACCGGGCGGGAAAGCGTCGTGATGGTTCGTGTCAACAAGGAGAGCCAGGAGCGCATGGACGAACTCGTAGAGGTGGGGCTGCTTGGCAGCCGGTCGGAGGCGGCTGCGTATCTCATTGCGGAGGGAATCAAGAGCAGTGAGGATCTCTTCAGCAGAATCTCATCGAAGATAGACGACATAAGAAGAGCCAAAGAGGAACTGGACAAGATTCTTAACGAGAAGCGCGTTCCCAACCCCTAGCTTTCACCGTCCAACCGGCAACTGCCGTAACCAATATCCAAGCTGCTGCAAGGAGAAAGAAGATGCAAGCCAAAACCGACGGCTCAACCCGGGAGCCCCTAACCTGCGCCGGGTGCGAGCATCCCATTCAAGATGGACAGCCGCGCCTCTCCGATGTGCCGGAGAATATGCCGGAAGGCGCTAAGCTAGAGGCGTTCCGCCACTTTCACCTGAACTGCCTTCAATGTCCGGCCAACGCAACGTGCTACCAACGGTACGCTTCTCGGCAGACCGCGTTCGCGGCGCAAACAAAGACGGAGTGCGTGGGGTGTGGCCACTCCATTGCCAAGGGCCAGGACGTGTTTCGGGACTATCACTTTGTATGGAACTTGGATGCGGACAATGGAGACATCGGGGAGCTAAGCGGCGGAGTCGCGGGCATGAGGCCTCTAGCCAACGGGCCTGTGTCCTTCAACGCTCTGCCAGGCAGATTGAAATTGAAATTCCGCATAGCTGGCTTGGGAAACGGCCGGGGAATACGCACTGCTGCCGAGGCTGAGAGGTTTTACCGTCACTCTGTGCCCCGCTCCGTGCGTAACATGAACGTGAACGGCGTAGAGAAGTTTCTGAAGGGCAAGGATGCAAGCCACGTAGAATCCGTTGCCAACGCTCCAGGCAAGGCAAAGATACCGGGAAACATTCTGTGGGAGTCCCATAAACGGAATATGGGACGCGGCCCGGCTAACATGCATTTTGGGGACAAGCTGCGTGCCAAAACCGGTAACAGCGCAGATGCTGCCAAAAGTGTGGGCAAAAATGCCCTGCGGAACGCCAGGAGCGCGACCGTCTCGGCCGTGGCAATGGAGCTGCCAGTGAGCGCCGCCGAAAACTTCATACACTTTAAGAAGGGCAGAACGTCTCAGAAAGAGGCTGCGCAGAGAACCGCGGTGAACACCGCCAAGGCCGGCGCTGTGGCAGGGGTCATGGCAGTTGCCATAACAGGCGTGGCTGCGTTCGGCGCCGCCCCTGCGCTGGGAGCGATTTCCCCCGTAGTGGTCCCCCTGGGAGTGGTAATGTACGGCTGGTCAGCGTTCCGCCGGATAAAGGGAGCCCTGGAAGCCCCGGATCCCTTGGCGCGTAAGGCGCTCTATTTCCACGCTGATTGCGAGGAATGCGGGGGCAACCACAACTGCTACGATGCGTTCGCAGAGGAGATGAGCGCATACTCCGAGGACGGTTCCTAGCCCCCCTGCCGCGCTTCACGCACGGATCGCGGCAGATATTGAACGTAGGCGGAGCGGCGGGCCGACGCCAGCTGCCTGCCCAACGGCGCTGCCTTGACAAGTTCCCAGGCGAGACACATAATCCGCGCCTTGGGGACTGATTCGTTACGTTCCGGAGGAAGGCATGTGGTTTCGTGTGCCTTGCAAGCACTGCCAACGCACCGGCATATGCACGGCCGGAGACGACCAAGGAGGCAGCTGTCATCTGTGCCTGCTAGATTCGCAGCGTTTCAGCCTGGTAGACAAAATCTACCGCCTGCTGGGTATGCGGCGCCCAGAATCCCCTGTTCCCACCTCGCCGGATGAGCCCAAGCGGGTCCTGTGCTGTATATGCCGAGGGAGAGGGCGCTTGTAGGGGCCTTAGGCCGGCTTGAACATGGGGAGGGTTATCTCGTCCGTCCTGTCCTCCCAGACCACCTCCACCGGCATACCCACCCATATGCGCTCCCCGGGGTTGTTGAGGTCGGCCTCCACCTGTACCAAGTTGGTGGGCAGGCGGCAGCCCTCCTCCAGGTCAACCATAGCCACCACAAACGGCACGTCCTCCATCCAGCCGCGGTGGGGAGGCCGAACCACAATGCCGAAGGCGTGGAGCGTGCCCCTTCCGGAGCATTGGAGCCAGGCCGTGTTGCGTGAGAAGCAGTTGGGGCAGAAGTCCCTGGGGTAGAAGTAGGCCTGGCTGCAATCGTTGCAGCTTCTTACCCAGAGCTCGCGTTGCCGGCACTTCTCCCAGTAGAAGGCCGTTTCCTGGGACGGGACGGGGAGTGGCTTGGCGATGGTGCGTTGCTGCTGCGTCATGTCTTCTCCTGAGCCTATGGCAGGTGGTGGTGGCTAGTCTCGCGCCAGGACTGCGGTGCCTCCCGAAGAGAGGGAGCCGCCGGTGCCGTGGCAGAAGGTCAGCTTGGCGTCCGGGACCTGGCGCTCGCCGCACTCGCCCCACAGCTGCCGCGCCGCCTCAATGACCAGGAAGATGCCGTACGCGCCTGGGTGGGTGTAGGAGAGGCCGCCGCCTGCGGTGTTCATCGGGAAGTCTCCGCCGGGGGCGGTGCGCTGGCCTCGCAGGAAATCGACGGCTTCGCCCCTGCCGCAGAACCCAAGGCTCTCCAGGGTCAGCAGGACTGTATAGGTAAAGGAGTCGTAGATCAGGGCCAGGTCAAAGTCGCTGTGGGTCACGCCGGCCATGCGGAAGGCTGCGGGGCCTGTCTCCCTGGCGATGAGCGAGGTCAGGCTTGGCATCTGGCTGATCATGCCGTGGTCGTGGCCCTCGCCCGCGCCGAGGATCCAGAGGGGTGGCTTCTTCAGGTCCCGCGCCCTCTCCGGCGTGGTGACCACGTAGGCGCCCCCGGCGTCGGTCACAAGGCAGCAGTCCAGCAGGTGGAAGGGCCAGCATATCCAGCGTGAGTTGTGGTAGTCGTCAAAGGACATCGTCAGGGGTATCTCCGCCGCCGGGTCGTGGATGAGGGCCCTGGGGTTGAGCGCCGCCCACTTGCGAGTGGACACGGCTACCTCCGACATGGCCTCGCGGCAGCGGTCTTCGCCGAACTCGTGCATGTACCTGGAGCAGGCCATAGCGTAGTTGATGGGAGCGCCGATGAAGCCGTAGGGTGTCTCGAACTGGCCGCCGGGGGAGCCGGGGCCGCCGCCCTCAATGCCGCCCCCGCCTCCGAAGAACCTGCGTGAGTGGCCCGCCCCGCCGTGTACCACCAAGGCCACTTCGCAGTAGCCGGCGGCGATGGCGGCCAGGGCGTGACCGGCGTGTATGACGAAGGAGGAGCCGCCAACTGAGGTGCTGTCGGTGAACCTGGGTTGAATGCCCATGTGCTCGGCGAGGCCCAGGGTGTTGCCGGCGGCGAATATGCCGTCCACGTCCCCCTTGGCAAGGCCGGCGTCCTCAAGGGCGTTGTAGGCCGCCTCTGTGGTAAGCTGGAGGTCCGATTTCCGGTTCTCAAGGTAGCCCAGTTCGTCGGACTCCGCCGCGCCCACAATGGCCGCAGATCTGCTGATGTTCGCCATGTCTTACCTCCCTGGAACCCCGATCCAACCGGAGCGAATGGACAAGAGGTCGGTCTGCTACGGGTGTAAGCATACCGCTTCATTCCTGCATTGGCAACCGCTTATGCCAATGACTTCCATAGTCGTCAGCGCTATAATGCTCTGACGCTTTGGGATACTACCGGCACAGAGAAAGAAGCATAACGCAGGTGGAGGCGCTTCTCGATGGGACCAAGCGCCTGGGTCTCCGTCTTGAGGAGGGCCAGACGCTTCAGCTTGAGCGATACTTCCGTGAGCTGGTGGAGTGGAATACACGCGTCAATCTCACTGCCATAACCGACTACGCCGAGGTCCAGTTGAAGCACTTTCTGGACTCGCTGACGGTGTCCCAGGCCATCCTTGGGGGCGTTGCGTCCGGGGGCGCGCTGATGGACGTGGGCAGTGGAGCGGGCTTTCCGGGGCTGGTCCTGAAGATCCTGTGGCCCGGCCTGAGGGTGACGCTGGTGGAATCGGTGGGTAAAAAGGCCGCCTTCCTGCGCCATCTGACGGAGGTCCTGAACTTGGACGAGGTGGAAACGCTCAACGAGCGCGCCGAGACACTGGGCCATGACCCCCGGTTTAGAGAGAGCTACGACGTTGTGGTAGCCAGGGCTGTGGCCGAGCTGAATACCCTGGCGGAGCTGACCCTTCCGTTCTGCAAGCCGGGGGGAAGTGTGATTGCCCAGAAGAAGGCGAACATAGAGGATGAGATCAAGAGGGCTGAGAAGGCGATCTCCACCTTGGGTGGTACGCTGGACAGCATAATGCCCGTGGACATGGAGGAGATAGGCGAGCCGAGGTGGCTGGTGGTCCTGGGGAAGGAGACTCCGTCGCCATCCACCTACCCACGGAGGCCCGGGATTCCGGCCAAGCGCCCCCTCTAGGCAGCTTTAATACGAACAATGGAGGAAAGCGATTCCTGACGTGAAGCCGCCTCCCATCAACGGAGGGCGCTCCATATCGCTGAAGCGGCGCGTGTTCTCCGTGCCCACCCTTATATCCTTCGCCCTGGCGGCGACGTTCCTGTTCTTCCTGGTAACCCGTTTCGATATAAGCTGGGAGGCGACCTGGGACAAGCTGAGGGCCAGCGACCTCCGTCTCTACGGCGCTGCCTTCGCTTCCTACTACGTGGGCTTCATTCTCAGGGGGCTGCGCTGGAGGATCATGCTGAAGAGCTCCAACGTGGACGGGGAGTCCGTTGGCGAAGTCCCGTCCGTCCTGGCCTGCTCCCAGTACATATTCCTGGGGTGGTTTGCCAACGCCATCACCTGGTTCCGATTGGGAGACGCCTACCGGGCCTACGTCTTCACCGAGGACACCGGCTATAGCTTCTCGCGCGCCATGGGCGCCGTGCTGGCGGAACGGGTTCTGGACGTGGTGATGATATTCGCCCTGCTGGTGGCGGCGACTCTGGCCCTGTACGGGGCCGGCGATTTGAGCGGCGCTGCGCTGTTCCTTGGGGTTGCTTTGCTGCTGGCGCTGGTTGGAGTGGCGGCCCTGTTGATCATGAGGCAGTTTGGGATGCGCCTGGCCCGGTTCCTGCCCGCGCGCTTCAAGGCCTCCTACGACAGGTTCCATCAGGGCGCTCTGGGGAGCTTCCGACAGCTTCCACTTCTGCTGTTTGTGAGCTTTCTGACGTGGTTCACGGAGATTGGGCGGCTGTACTTTGTGATCCAGGCCCTGGACCTTTCGGTGACGGTGAGCTTTTCCCTGGTGGTCTTTGTGACCCTGGCCAACGCCATACTGACCACTGTGCCCATAACGCCCGGCGGGTTGGGAATAGTGGAGCCTGGCATTGTGGGTTTGCTGACTCTGAGCCTGCCCCGAAGCGAGGCGGTCTCGGTGGCCCTGCTGGACCGCTCCATCAGCTACCTGAGCATTGTGATATTGGGAGGGGTGGTGTTCTTCCTGCGTCAGGCTACAAGGGGAGGCAAGCGGGCGTCGGCTGGGGACGCCGGGGATTGAGGGGTTGGCCCGTGTGAGTTGAGACAGAGAGGGGCCGCTCGTTCGAGCGGCCCCTCTCTTCGTAGTTCGTCCGTAGAGCCGGTATCCGGCTTCTTCCGGGGCGGTTCTAGTAGTCCATCGGAGGCATGGGAGGAGAGGCGGGCCCCTTGTCCGGGAGGTCGCTTACCATGGACTCCGTGGTGAGGATCATGGTTGCCACGCTGGCGCTGTTCTCCACCGCTGCGCGGGTGACTTTTGCGGGGTCGATGATGCCGTGCTCCAGGAGATTGGTGTACACCTCCTTGTCGGCATCGAAGCCCCAGTCGCCCTCGCCCTCGCGAACCTTGTTCAGGATTACGGACCCCTCGTAGCCAGAGTTCTCGGCGATGAGCCTCAGGGGATACTCCAGCGCCTTTTGCAGGATCCGCACTCCCGTTGCCTCGTCACCCGTGAGCTCCAGCGTCTGAAGGGCGCTCAGCGCTCGCACCAAGGCGACGCCGCCGCCGGGCACGATACCCTCTTCAACGGCTGCTCTCGTGGCGGACAGGGCGTCCTCCACGCGGGCCTTCTTCTCCTTGAGTTCAATCTCTGTGGCTGCGCCCACCTTGATGATAGCCACGCCGCCGGCCAGCTTGGCCATGCGCTCTTGCAGCTTCTCACGGTCGTAGTCTGACGTGGACTCTTCGATCTGGCTCTTTATGGAGTTGATGCGAGCCTGAATGTCGTCGTCGGAGCCGGAGCCTCCTACAATGGTGGTCTCCTCCTTGTTGGCTACCACGCGGCGGGCCCTTCCCAGGTCTTCCACGGTTACGGAGTCAAACCTGCGGCCGGTCTCCTCGCTTATGATGTTGGCTCCCGTCAGGATTGCCATGTCTTCCAGCATGGACTTGCGGCGGTCTCCAAAGCCGGGCGCCTTCACGGCCAGCGGGCTCAGGGTGCCTCTCAGCTTGTTGACCACCAGGGTTGCCAGCGCTTCTCCCTCCACGTCCTCGGCTATGATGACCACGTTCTTGGTCACCTTGAGGGCATTCTCCAGGGCGGGGAGCATATCGGCCACCGCAGACACCTTCTTGTCCGTAATGAGGATGTACGGGTCTTCGATTGCCGACTCCATGCGCTCGGTGTTGGTGATGAAGTATGGGCTTACGTAGCCGCGGTCGAACTGCATCCCCTCCACGTACTCCTTCTCGTACTGGAGGCCCCTGGATTCCTCAACGGTGATGACCCCGTCCTTCCCCACCTTCTCCATGACCTCTGCGATGAGCTCTCCAATGGCCTCTTCGTGGGCGGACAGCGATGCGACCTGGGCTATCTGTTCCTTGCCCTCTACGGGGCTTGCCATGTTTTTGATCTCGTCCCTTACGGCCGCTACCGCTTTTTCAATGCCCCGCTTGATGGACATGGGGTCGGCGCCGGCGGTGACGTTCTTGAAGCCTTCCTGGATTATGGCCTGAGCCAGCACTGTAGCGGTGGTAGTGCCGTCGCCGGCTACGTCGTTGGTCTTGCTGGCCGCTTCCTTGATGAGCTGTGCGCCCATGTTCTCGAAGGGGTCCTCAAGGACGATCTCCTTGGCAATTGTGACGCCGTCGCTGCAAACCAGCGGGGCGCCAAAGGACTTGTCCAGGATGACGTTGCGGCCCCTAGGGCCGAGTGTCACCTTCACCGTATCCGCCAGCTTGTCTGCCCCGCTCTTCAGGGACTTCCGCGCTTCTTCCGAGAATGTAAGCTGCTTTGCCATGTTATTTCTTCCCTCCCAATTTCAACGAGTTGTGACTAGGATACCTTTGCAAGGACATCGCTCTCTCTCAGGACCAGGTAGTCCTCACCCTCTTCCTTGAGTTCGCTGCCGGCGTACTTGGAGTAGACCACTAGGTCGCCCACCTGGCACTCCATAGCTATGAGCTTTCCGTCGTCGCCTGTGCGACCCGCTCCCACGGCTACCACCTCACCCTCCTGGGGCTTCTCCCGAGCGGTGTCAGGGAGGACTATGCCCCCCGCGGAGACTTCTTCTCTCTCTACCGGCTTGACTATCACCCGGTCTCCCAACGGTTGGAACGTGCGTACCACTTTTCCCCTCCTTCTGAGTGTTTTGTTATACCTAATGGATTAGCGCTCTCAGGGCGAGTTTGCTAAGTCCAAGGCTAGTATAGGAATTATGGGACGCGGTTGTCAAGATGCGCGGCGGTCTTGGGTTGACTTCCCAACTGTCACTCCGAGCGCAGCGGGGAATGCACAGCGTACCGTCCCCCCGGCCTCTCTGGATGCCCGCTCGGAGGCAGGAATGGTGGTGGAAAGCAGTTCCCCAACGTCGTCATGCCCGCGAACGCGGGCATCCAGAGGGGCCGGGGGGGACGCGTTCATCCTGAATCGCCATCCTTTCCCTCCCGCACGTGGTGAGCCTGTCTAACCATATGAGCGAGGATGGGAGCGCGAGCGTGATTGCAAGTACACCCTCTACACTCCGCATCCATGCCCTGCTATAATGTATCCTGAGCGCGCAGGTCCACTCAACGCTCCGGCGGGAGTAGCTCAGTGGTAGAGCGCCGCCCTTCCAAGGCGGCCGTCGTGGGTTCGAATCCCATCTCCCGCTCCATTCTTCGCAGAAGCCTCTGAATTTCGAGGAGTTCCGTGCCGACTTCCAAGGGCGGGCTTGACGCGACGGCCCCCGCTCAAAAGGCTGAGCGCATAGCGCCCCAGGAGGCATACCGGCTCCTGGAGGAAGAGCAAGGCGCGGCCGAATGGGATCCCAGGTTCGATCCCATCTCGGAGCTAGTCTTCACCATCCTCTCCCAGCACACCTCAGACCTCAACTCCTTCAAGGCTTACCAGAGCCTGGTGGACGCCTTCGCAACGTGGCAGCAGGTGGCACAGGGCGACCCGGAAGCCATAGCCCATTCGATCAGGATGGGCGGGTTGTCCCGTATCAAGGCCCCGCGCATCAAGGCGGTTCTTCAGGCGATTCAGGAAAAGTGCGATGGCCTGGACATATCATTCCTCAAGGAGATGCCCCTGGAGGAGGCCAAGCTGTGGCTGCGTGAGCTTCCGGGGGTTGGACCGAAGACGGCGGCGATAGTCCTGTGCTTTGCCCTGGGAATGCCGGCCATGCCAGTAGATACCCACATCTACCGGGTGAGCAAACGCCTGGGCTTCATCGGCGCCAAGGTCACCGCCGAGCAGGCCCACGACCTGCTGGAGGCGGCGGTGAGTCCTGATCAGGTCTTTGCCTTTCACGTTTACCTCATCACCCACGGACGTCAGGTCTGCAAGGCCCGGCGTCCATTGTGCGACCGGTGCGTCCTCAACGCCGGCTGCCCCTCCGCGTTTCAGACGTAGGCGTGGGCGCTGTGGGCCAGAGATGGCGACCCCGCTCATGGCCTGCCCGTACTTGATACGGTGGTGAGTGGATACCCCCCTCCCTATCCCAGGAGATAGACTTCGGGGCAATTGCCAGGTATCGGATCTCCTAGCTCGTCCTTATCGGCCTTTCCGGTCGTGATTCCGTCTGATATTATAAAGTCGGAGGTTTTCCATGAGCATGAGACACGTCATCGGCGCGTATTTCCGGAGCGCGGGCCAAGCTCCCCAAAAACACTTCGCTGCGGTGGGGATAGCACTGGTATACCTGATGCTTGTTGCTCTGCTATCGGCATGTGCCAGCGAGCCGACGCCGACCCCTGAGCCCACCCAAACGGCTATCCCGCCGACCGCTACGCCGACCACCGAGCCCACCCAAGCTCCTGCTCCGCCTGAGGAGAAGACACTGACGCTCCTCTACTGGCAGGCCCCTTCCGTGCCCGGCCCATACCTGTCTGCGGGCACTAAGGATGTTGATGCCGGGGCAATCACTCTGGACCCCCTGGCAAAATACGATCCGGACGGCAACCTTGTGCCGGCGCTGGCCGCCGAAATACCAACGTTGGATAACGGCGGCTTTTCCGGGGACCTGACCTCTATTACGTGGAAGCTAAAGGAGGGACTGAAGTGGTCCGACGGCAGTGATATGTCAGCGGAGGACGTGGTCTTCACTTGGCGCTACTGCGTGAATGAGGAGACGGGGTGCACGGGCAAGAGCTCGTTTGACGGCATTGCCTCCGTGGAGGCCCTGGACAGCCTCACCGTCAAGATCACCTTTGAAGCGCCCACGCCATATCCCTACCAGGCTTTCGTTGGCGCCAGCGCGCCCATCATCAGCCGGGCGCAGTTCGCCGACTGCATCGGAGCGGCCGCCGCGACCTGCGACGCGCAGAACACGGCCCCGCTGGGCACCGGCCCCTATCGCATAATCGACTTCAAGGCCAACGAGCAGGCCGTATACGAGCGCAACCCCTTCTACCGCGGCCCATCGCCCTACTTCGACCGCGTGGTCCTCAGTGGCGGAGGCGATGCAACCTCCGCTGCCCGCGCCGTCATGGAACGGGGCGAAGCCGATTATGCCTGGAACATACAGGTGGAGCCGGAGGTTCTTGCCGGTCTGGAAGAGGCCGGACTGGCCACGGTGGTCGTCGCCTACACTAGCCTGGTGGAACGCATCGTTGTCAATCAGACCAACCCGGACCCGGCGTTGGGAGACGACCGCTCCGAGTACCTGGAAGGGCAAAATCCCCACCCGTTCCTGTCCTTCAAGCCCATTCGTCGCGCCATGTCGCTGGCCATAGACCGCAGCCGCATAGCGGAGGATTTCTACGGCTTTGCTGGGGAGCCCACATGCAACCTGATTACCGGCCCGCCCAACTACGCTTCTACTGCTAACGACGGGTGCCTGCCACAGGACATCGATGGCGCCAATCGTCTGCTGGACGACAACAACGTCCTGGATACCGATGGCGACGGCATACGTGAATACAACGGAGCGCCCCTACGGATTACGTACCAGACATCCACCAATGCCATCCGGCAGGATACCCAGGCCCTCGTTCGGGACTGGTGGCGTCAGATAGGCATAGAGACGGAGCTGATCCACCACGACGCTAGCGTCTTCTTTGGCGGAGACCCCGTGGCTGACAGAGAGGCGTCCTATCGCAGGTTCTTCGCGGACGTGCAGATGTACGCTAACGGCTCCGGCATAGACCCGCAGCAGTCTCTATCCGGCGCTCTCTGCAAGCACATCCCGACCAGGGAGAACAATTGGGCCTTCGGGAACATTCCACGCTCGTGCAACCCGGAGTACGACAGTCTCTACGCCCAGCTGGAGCAGACCCAAATCGGACCGGAGCGGGAGGCGCTGGTGAAGCGGATGCACGACATGGATGTGCAGGGCTATTACGAGATTCCACTGGTGGAACGGGGCGCCGTTTCCGCGCACCTGAACACTCTGCAAGGCATCCGTATAAACGGCTGGGACAGCGAGCTGTGGAACATCGCCGAATGGCGGCGCTAACCGGCGGGCGCGGTGGGTAAGGCGGTGGCCCACCGGGGAGGTCGCAGGCGTTCATCAATGGACGTCGTCTTGGTTCGCGGGCGCGTCGCTGCCTGCCTGGCTGTTGCCGCGCTGATAGCCGCGTGGGTTGCCATGACGGCCTGCGCGTCATCGCCCGGTGAGGACGCCGCGTCCGTCGACCCCGGCTCCTCAACGCCTGCCATCGGAGCGGGGCAGAGGATATTCGCCACTACGTGCGCCGCCTGCCACGGAGAGTCAGGCGAGGGTCAACCCGATTGGCACGTCCCCAATGACGACGACACCGTGCCTCCGCCGCCTCTGAACGGCGACGGCCACACCTGGCACCACCCGGACGGCTTTCTGTACCGTATTGTGAGCATGGGCGGGAGTATACAGGAAGACCCGTCCGTGCCCGGCTTCAAAAGCGCCATGCCTGCCTTTGGGGAGCAATTCAGCCACGAGGAGATTATTGAAACGCTTGAGTACGTCAAAAGCCTCTGGGCCTGCAAGACCAGCAGGGGCCTGCCCATCGTGGAGTCGCAGGCGTTCATCAGTGAGCGCGACCCGTACCCGGCGGACGGGGAGTAGGGCTGCGCGCAGCCCCGCCCGCCTCACCCACATGTAGACACGCATTTACAGCCTTTGGGTGGAGCCTTTACAATAATGTCCCCAACCTCTCCAAGACCTTGCGCGGGGTTTAAGGCTGACAACCTGTAGACGGGAGACGTGTTATGGCCGAGCGTATCTATGCCAGGAATGAACAGGGCGGGCTTGAGCCGCTTGAGGAGGAACCTTTCTCTACTGAGGATGAGCTACAGGCCCTGATCGCCGAACACCCGGAGTTGCTGGACGGAGAGCAGATGCGGCCGGGCGACCCACGCCGCTGGATACTAATCAGCCGCGAGATGGGGATTGCCCGGACTCCCGACTCCGGGACTTGGTGGTCACTTGACCACTTGATAGTTGACCAAGACGCAGTGCCAACTCTTGTAGAGGTGAAACGGGGTTCCAATCCTGAGATACGCCGCGCCATTGTCGGGCAGATGCTGGAGTATGCGGCCCACGCCTCGGCGACCTGGACCGTGGACGATCTGCGTGATATTTTCGAGAAATCAACAACTGCACGCGGCCTCAATCCCGTCGATGAGATTGGCAGGCTGCTACAGTCGGACGGAGAACCGGACGCTGACAGATTTTGGCAGGATGTAGCTACCAACCTTGCTGCCAGACGTCTGCGCTTGCTGTTCGTGGCGGATGAAATACCTGACCCCCTGGAGCGGGTTGTGGCGTTCCTCAACGCGCAGATGCCCAACATAGAGGTGCTTGCCGTGGAGATCAAGCAGTTCCGGGGCAAGTCAACTCAGACGCTGGTTCCGCGCGTCCTTGGGAGGATTGCATCCGTTCACAGACCAACCTCTCCGAGCCGGAGGCTGACACGAGAGTCGTTCTTGGACGAGTTTCACAGTGGTGAAACGCGGAATGCAACGGCCCGGCTCTTGGACGTGGCCCGGGAATCCGGCGCTACTTTCGAGTGGGGGCCGAGCGGTGTCAGCATCCGCGCGCGATCCTCGCGCTGGCAACAGCCAATCACCGTTGCCTGGCTCTACCCACCGTCAAACTCAGGGATTGGTTGGATGCGGACCAGAGACTTCACTTTTGGAGTCGGCATACTTGACTATGACCCGCCGCCGGATGAAGAGCTAGGCGCCGTTCTTCAGCGGTGGGCGGACGGCTTCCGCGACGACGCTTTCACCTCTAGTGTTTCCAGCCAGGGCGTCACCGCGTGGGCAGTTGGCTATGACGCCGCGGCTGAGAACATCGACCTTCTGGCGGGCCGCCTGGCCAATGTTCTCTCAGAGCTGAAATCTCTCTGAGCTTTCTAGCCCTCCCAGCCCTGCCTGGCACATTACCGAGTTGAGTTTAGCAAGGGCGTGCTTTCGCGTGCCTCGTAACGGGGGTACTGTGAAGCCGGCGTCGCCGTCAAACGACCTCACGGATGTGGCTGAGTGGGGAGTGCGGCCGGAAATGCGCGCCATGTACATGTCTCGTGCTCATGGGGGTTCTCCCAACCTCTGGGCCTATGATACCAGATTGCAGGCCCAAACCACAGCAAAAAAGAGATGCTCTCTACAGGCGTCGGCAATGCCAACGTTGGTTGGAGTACGACTCCTCTCCCGCTCGTGGCGAGCATATCGAACGACATCAGCGGGAGTAGTTCATCCGTTTACAGGGGCTTTAATCGGTTGTAAGATTAGGGGACTTCCCAGCATTGGTAGTCCCCCATCCACAGATACAGCTAAAGGTACACCATCGCTTCATAGTCGTTCGTAATGGGACTGGGGGCGCAGGCCCTGAAAGCCGACCGAGCGCTTCCGGTGTGTCCCTTTCCGGGGATGGCGATATACTCAGTACGACCGATATGAGAGACAGAGTGATAATACCCGGCTCCGGGCGCGATGCGGAGGCGCTGGCGACCGCGCCCATCGGGTCCTGGTTGTCACCATGAACCAGGCACTCGACAGGTTGAGTTGGCTGGTTACGGTCCGGCCGTACATCACGCTACTCGTTCTCCTTATCCTTACCGTTGTACTGGCTCATGGCGCCTCACTGCGCGCCGAGCCGACGGAGGGGGCGGACGTGGCGTTCCTTCCGCCCGGACACCCCATTGCCAATGCGACCAAGGATATAGATGAGCTGTTCGGGGACTTCAGCGAGGTCAGTGTTGTAACGCTCATTTTCCGCGGGGAGGCGCTCACACCCGGCGGCCTCACCCAGATGAACGCCATTATCGATGACATCGTAAGCGAGCCGAATGTGGGTGAGCTGCTGGCGCCTTCCGACCCGATTGTCGCGCCCGCGTTGCTGATCAAGGCCGTGCTCCAGGTGGAGAGCTTCGAGTCGACCTCGCAGGCGGAAATCGACTCCGTCCGCAACGTCCCGGAGATTCAGGGCGCGCTGGCTGCGATGACCGGAACCGACACGGACGGGACACCGGTCGCTATCGCCAACATACGCTTGAACGATACGGGAGACGAGAGGATTCAGAACGCTGAACGGAGGATCAGCGAGCTGGCGGTCGAGAATGAGGGTCCACTGCGGGTGAGCAGCCTGTCGCCGGTTGTCGTCGAGGATGAGTACAAGGAGGCCACGGAGTCCGGGATGGCGCCGCTGATAGGACTGGCGCTGCTCCTGATCGTGGCGCTGCTCCTGCTCTTCACGCGTGCCATTTCGGACACTCTGCTGACGCTGACGGGACTTATCCTCTCAATAACCTGGGTTGTCGGAGCAGAGGGCTGGCTCGGGCCAAACGGTCTAGGCCTCATTGGCCCTCCGAGTTCGCTTACCACGATGGCGCCTGTCATCATTATCAGCCTTGCAGTGGACTATGCAATCCAGGGAATCTCGCACTACCGTGAGCAGCGAACTGCCGGCGAGCCGGTTGTGGAAGCGGTACGGAATGGACTGCGCAACGTCACGATCCCACTGACTCTGGCTGCCGTGACGACGATAGTCAGCCTGCTGGCGACCCTGTTCTCGCCGATTGGTGTGATTGGCGACTTTGGCATCGTTGCGGGACTGGGCGTGGGGATGAGCTTGATAGTGATGCTGACGCTGATCCCGGCCGGCCGGACGATCATCGACCGACGGCGGGAGTCACGCGGCGCTCTGGCGCCGTCACGCCCTATCTCCAACGCATTGCCCGGCATCCAAAAGATGGCTGAGCAACTTGGTAGAAGCGTTACGCGGTGGCCGGCGCCCTACCTTGTCGCCGTCCTTGCGGTGACCATTGGGCTGGGGTTCGCCGCCACGGGACTGAAGTCCGAATTCAGCATCCGCGACATCCTGCCCAGAGGCGGGAGCGTGTTGGAGGACATGGACACCCTCGAAACGGCAGTCGGTGGCTCTACGGAGTTCACCAGTATATTGCTGAAGGCTGAGATCACAGAGACCCGCACACTTCTGAATCTCCAGGACCTCATAATCGCCTTCGAGGATGAAGGGCGTCGCCCGCTAGCGGCAGCGGGACCGATTCAGAACTCGTACTATTCCTACATGCGTGACTGGATTGACGACACCGGGGAGCCCGGCGACAAGTTCGACCCCGAGCTCGCAGCGCTCTTGGAGGAGGCCTCTGTCAGAGTGGAACTCGACCCAGTGATGATGCAGGAGTTCCTTGATGAGCTTGTCGCGAGAGAACCCGACCTGGCGCGCTTTCTGAACAACGACCCGGAAGGCATGGATGCAATGCTGCTCCAGTTCCCAACCTACCTGGGCAATCCAGGGCAGACCAGGATGCTCCAGGAGGAAATCGAGCGGCTGTGGTCCGGCGACGACAGCTCTATCACAGCGACTTCGGGCAGCATCGTCTCCATCGCGGTCACGGACCAGATTACAGACGGACAGACAGAGTCGATCGGCGCCACCGTTGCGGTGGCCCTGGGCATCCTCACCATCTTCTTCTGGGTGACGCTGCGCCAGCCTTCGCTGGGGGTCGTCGCGGTGGGGCCAATAGTGCTTGTCCTCATAAGCGTACTGGGCACGATGGCGCTGCTGGATATTCCCTACACCGTGGTCACCTCAATCATCACGGCGCTATCTATCGGTATTGGGGTGGACTACACCATCCACGTGATTCACCGCTACCGGGAGGAGTTCTCTCGCCTGCGCAACCCTGAGAAAGCGGCGATACGTACCCTCGCTACAACCGGGTCGGCCCTGTTGGGCTCTGCGCTGACGACGGCGTTCGGATTCGGAGTGCTGGTGGTAGCCTCGCCGCTGCTTGCGTCCCAGCAGTTCGGCATCACCGCGACCATCACGATTGTCTACTCGTTGATAGTCTCCGTCACGGTGGCGCTGCCCGCGATGGTGGTCTGGGGCGCGTACCAGAACATGCGGTTGCGCTCCATGGTTGAGCGTATGTGGAACGAGCTCGACACGGCCATTGATGACGTGCACCGTCGCCACGAGGAGGGACGGGGCGCGTAGTAGATGGCAGTGGCGCGGCTGTCGCTCATATCAACCAAATTCCCGCTCATGGTGAGCTTATCGAACCATATGAGCGGGACTCTGTGGAGGCTCCACCCCCAGCCCTGGATTCCTGCTTCCGCAGTAATGGGTTGGCAATGACCAACACGCCAGGCGAATGCCGGTGGAGCGCACGGCGTCAGGCGTGTAGCTCGCGCCTTTGTTCGGCGATGCGGAAGCTCAGCTTCTTGTCCGGTTTCAGCGACGGCAACGGGCTGAACCGGAGATTGTAGTCCGCGGGGGACACATCAAGTGTGAAGTAATGCGCTACCATCAGCACGTTGACGGCCAGTTGCAGCTCCATCCACTGGAAACCGAGGCATGTGTGGGTGCCCAGCCCGTACGGGGCGTACCCGGGACTGCGGCGCTCACTGCGCGGAGGCAGATAGCGGTCAATATCGAACTTGAAGGGGTCAGGGAAGACTTCGTCCATGTAATGCGAGGCTGTCTGCCCAATGTAGAGACGCGATCCCACCGGAAGCTCGTAGCCCTCGACTATGCACGAATTCATCACGTCTCGCATAGACATCGGGACAATCGGGTACATACGCAGGCGCTCCATGAGGAAGCGGTGAGTGACGTCCATGTTGGAGTAGCTCACAGCTACGTCACACCCAACTATATGCTTGCCGATTAGGAATCAGGGTTGCCGTGCGTGTGGCTAAGGACATCGCTCGAAGGCAAAACCGTTGTCCCGTCTATTGGAACAGTTCTTAGGGGTGACGACCACTACCCCGGGACTCCGACTCAGGATAGCTCTCCGGTAGAAGGAGTGTGAGGTATGGGCTGACAAATAGGGATGAATGCGAGAGCGTTCGGGACATCGTCATAGAACTGACCTGCTTTGTACTGGTTGCGGCAACCGATGCGGGAGCGCTCAGTTACTCTGGCGTGCTGACATCGCCTATCTCTGTGCCTCAGACTGTGGCCTGACCGGCCAAACAACGGCTTGAAGGGCCTTGCCAATGTACACGAGCGTGGAGAGAAATATCCGCCTACTACTCTCCTCGGTAATCCCTACGTCTCACTGGTGAATAGAGAAGTCCATCTCCTTTCCTCTGTGGTACACTTGGCTGGGCCATTTATCTTCAGAGATAACCTTAGAATCGAGGGGTGCGGACATTGAACCTACGGTTGAAGTCGCCCAACCAAGTTTTCTACGGCTGGTGGCTGGTAGGTCTAACCCTCTTTACCCTGACGGTAATCATCACTCCTATCTTCCAGGGTCTGGGCTTCTTTTTCGTGGCCCTAGAGCGTCAGTTCGGGTGGAGCAGGGCCGTCCTTTCAGTTCCTTTCTCTCTCAGCCGTGTCGAGGGCGCCATTCTAGGTCCTATTGAGGGTTATCTCACCGACCGCTTTGGGAGCCGTCTTATGATCCTCATTGGGCTTGCAATCCTTGGCGCTGGATTCGTGGCCTTCAGCATGGTGCAGGGGGTAGTGGGGTATTATGTCACATTCCTTGTGATCTTTGCAGGAGCGGGGCTGGGCGGCTTTATTCCCCTTATCGCAGCCATAAACAATTGGTTCCACCGGCACCGGACCAAGGCTATGGCCATAGGTATGATAGGTATAAATCTGGGAGCCCTTCTTGCACCCCTTGTGGGGCGTGCCATGGACCTGTATGGCTGGAGGACTCTTGCCCTGTGGCTTGGTATAGGCGTGTTGGTGTTCGCGGTCCCCATAGCCGCCTCGGTACGCAACCGCCCCGAGGAGTACGGCCAACGTCCTGACGGCGATTCTGTTGCCAACACGGAAGAGGATCTAGAAGAGGATGAATTGGACGACGAAGTGAACTTTACAGTGGGGGAAGCTGTGCGGACCATGGCCTTCTGGGGGATTACAGCGGCTCATGGGTTCTCCGCTATTGCGTCCGTAACGATCGCCGTTCACATCGTTCCCGCCATGACGGACATAGGCATGTCGCTGCCCCAGGCGGGGACGGTTGTACTTACCTATGGTGTCTCGGGCACTATCAGCCAGCTGGCAGCAGGCTTCTTGGGGGATCGTTTGCCGAAGCAACCGTTAATAGCTATCTCTGTGGCTGTTCAGGGGTTGGGAATGTTGGTGGCGGCGACTATCTTAACATTTTCAGGCGCTTACATATTCGCTGTGCTATATGGAATAGGCCTCGGAGCACGTGTGCCACTGCTTACTGCGATACGAGGAGATTTCTTCGGAAGAAGTAACTTCGCCACCATTATGGGGGTCTCGCAAGTACCCATGAATATTGCGATGGTGGGCGCTCCTATAACGGCGGGGTATCTGTTTGACACTCTGGGGAACTATACTATTCCATTCCTGGCGTTGGCGATGTTCAACTTCCTGGGCGCCGGCATGATCTTGATAGCTAGAAAACCCACAAAGCCTGAGCGTCACCAGAGGAGACTCTAGGGCGTGTCCGAGGATTCGTTCCTGGAGACGAAACCCGCCACGCAATAGCCTGTTTACAGCACTCTGGACTTTGGCGTGGAGTAAATAGCATCTTTACACTCCACTAATGACGTATATCGTTTAGCATATTGTTTCTCGGACGGACTCCTAGGCAGCGACAGGCGCCTATACGCCTTGCCCTCTCCGGCAAGCACAACCTCAGGCATTGCCATTCGGTTCCTTGACATCTTCCACCTTCATTAGCAGGGCCGGCACGATGGCAATCAGGGACAGGAACCCAGAGATCATAAAGAGGTTCTGGAACACGGTGACGCCGGCCTCTATCAGGATGGCCTCGGTCTCCGCAAAATTCGACCCAAGACTCACCTCAGCGGTCAGGCTGTAGAAACGTTCTATACCCCACGCGGACAGCGCCGCCAGCCCCAGCGCCATCCCCACCATTCGAGATGCGGTGACCAGTGAGGCCGCCGCTCCCCAATAGTCACTGGGCGCTGCGCTCAATGCGCTGACGCCTATCGGAGGAATCACCAGGCCAAACCCCAAACCTGCCGCTACCAGTGGCAAGGTTAGCCTGAGTTCCCCAACTTCCGTCTCCCATCCGCTCATGAAGAGCAAGCCGGTTCCCATCAACGCAAGACCGA
Source organism: Dehalococcoidia bacterium (assembly GCA_965263185.1). GTDB lineage: Bacteria > Chloroflexota > Dehalococcoidia > Lucifugimonadales > UBA2985 > JAPPHY01. The sequence continues at coordinate 1,823,865 of OZ253588.1, forward strand.
CTATGCACACCTCTCTGACCCCTGTCCAGCGAAGAACGTAGCCTCCTACCAATGCCCCCACCGGAATGGCGGCCGTAAGGCGAACCAGGCTAAGGGCGCTCTCCAATGGCCCCTTCTCCATGACGGTGCCGGCCATGAGGGGTACGCATACCAGAGCCATGATCAACGCGATCCCAACCAGAAACTGCGCAATGTTGGACGACAGGAACGCCCTGGAGGTGTACAGAAAGGATGCCAACAGAGGTTGGACAGCCCGTCTCTCCACAGTGATCAGAACGCCGATAAGGATCGCCCCTGCGGCCAGCGCCAAGTACGGGTAGATGGACTCCGCGGTGAAGATGCTTCTTTGGGCCAGCGCAACAGTCAAAACCGTGAGCGCCGCTCCAAGCGCCAATGCCCCGACATAGTCCATCTTGGCGGCAGGATTGGGGCGGTTAGGCAGAATGGCCATCAACCCTATCAGAATTAGGCTCTGTGGTACGTCGAACCAGAAGATCCATCGCCAGCCAATCCATTCAATGATGGTTCCTCCATAAAGAGGGCCCACAACTGACCCGGCCTCAGCAGAGGCGGCCACCAGTCCTATGGCAAGCCCCCTCTTTTCTGTCGATACGGCTGCCACGGCCATAGCAAGGCCTATGGGGACCGTGGCGCCGCCCCCTACGGCCTGTATCACCCTGGCTGGCACAATCCAATTGAAGTTCGGCGCAAGCGCTACCAACCCCGACCCAAGGGCGAACACAACCAGCGCCACTTGGAACATCCTGACGCGGCCGTAGACGTCTGACAGACGCCCCGCCAATGGCATGGCCACCGTGTAGCTGATCAGATACCCTGTTATGATCCAGGATGCCTTATCCAGGTCCGCTAGGGGTATCTCCAGGTCCACCATGAGGCGTGGCAGGGCGGCGACAACAACGGTCTGATCCAGCGCAGTCGAAAACACCCCTAGACAGAGAATCCCCAGTACAACCGACTGGGAAGAGCCCATGCGGTTGAGGGCAGACCTCACGCCACTCACTGGCCGGAGGCTATATCCGGAAGCTCGATATCAACGGGGACGTTGATGTCTTCTATGGTTAGAAAACGGGTAGTCTCCGGACCGTCGTTGTTGTAGACTTGACCCGCGAGCCTCACCTGCCTCAAGGCAAACTCTGTTTCGTCAATCCACAAGGTCAGGGTAACTTCATTACCCGGGTCCGCAGTCGTGATGAGGGGCAGCAGAGCCTCAGAATCTATAACTCCTTCAATGCGAATGGTCTGCGCGCCCTGCACGGTCTCCTGGCCTGTGATGGCTACATTCTGTACCGTAGCAGGCAAACTGGCAAAAACCATACCCAACCCTGAAAAGTTGAAGGGCAACTGATCCAGAGGCAATGTGGACCACGGAGCGCCTTGGGAAAGTTTGATGAAGGCCTGCTCCCCGACCTTTATTATCTCAATTTCCAGAAAACCGAAACCGGTAGCCTCCACCTCCACGAGCATTCTTAGGCCGTCTGGGGCATCCAGCTCCGCTTCCATGCTCTTGAAAGTCGTCCCAAGGAACAGCGCTCCCGTTCCCGTTTCGTCGATCATACTGAACTTTGCAGTCTGCATGGCGCCAACATTCGCTCCTACCGCCGCAAGGAAGTCTTCCACACTTGGGGCAGCTGTGGCAGTGGGGACAGGAGGGGGAGTAGGTGTTGGCTCTGCCCCACACGCAGTGGCCAGGAGCAGGGAAGCGGCCATCAACACGGCGATTGATAGCCCGCGAATAAGTGGAATTGACAATCTCATCACATAATCCCCTTCGTAGAAGTCCAGCGGGGAGGCGGTAATCGCACAAGGAATGGAGCTACTTGCAATGTTGACCAGGCGCCCGCGGGGGCCGTTGGGCCAACGCCCGTTGCATTCAGCGCATATGCTGACCTAGCGGATGCCAAGCGGCTCCCTCGCAACAAGGTAAACGCATCCTACTATACTCCTAGTCGCTGCGCAAGAAACCCTTACACATTTGTACGCGCCACCTGAGCCTGGTCCACTCCAAACTGTCCCCATATGCGCTCAACGAGTACTCAGACTTGCATTCAGCCAGTAGTCGGATATAATACGCGCAAAAAGTAAGAGCGTTGGCGAGATGACCTGATGGACTTAGGTGAATCGCGCGAAACCACCTCTCCAGGCATTTGCCAAGTCACTTATTCGTAGCCTGTCTGCAGGATGAAAGCTGCCACCAGCCGGCCATAGAAACAACCGCGCCATGCGACGACTGACAACGGGCCTCTCTTGGCCGTTTACCGGGAGCTTGGCGCGTCAAGTCAGGCTTCTCCTAGTGCTGTCGGCGGCCCTGCTCGGCTTTTTCCTGCTCCTCGACTTTCTGGTATCCCTGGTCTCGACGGCCCCGCGGGACATACTAGCAGTTAACCCATCCTCAGCAGAGTACATGGGCTTGCCTACCGGCGTTGCTCTGCTCGAGTTCGCGATCTTCTCGGTATCCATTGTCCTCGCTCTGGCTGTATTTGTTTCATCCCTGGGCCGGCCTCTCTCACGCTCGTCTATTCGGCTTTCACCGTCTCTCGCTTTGGGAACGCTGGCGGCTGTCGCTCTGGTAGGGACCGGAGCATACATGGCGTTCTCCGGGATACTGGGGAGAGGGATCTCCTACGATGAGCACTTGGTCGAGCGCTCCCTGCTGGAGTCCGGCGCTCTGGTGGTTCTTGCCTCCTTTTTCTTCTCCCTAGCCATTGCCGGAATCGTCAACCGCAAGTTACTGGTGGCGGTGCTGGCTGCATGGCTGATAGCCGGATTTGTTTTCGGCCTTCTGGATACCAAGCCACTTAACGGTTTGTACCTGTTCGAGCGCCCGACGAGGCTGGAGAGACCCTCGCAATTCACCGCTGTCGTGGAGAGTTACATGCGGACGGGCGATGCGCTTGGAGAACTAGAACCCCTTACATCGTCCGAGGAATCAGAGTCAGGCGCGGCAGATGGCGAAATCAGTCCCAATGCGACTATATTGGAGAATGAAACGGCATCGCAGGATTACGACCCTGCTCGCGAGCCTGTATTTCGGGTTGCAGGCGCGGCTCACACTCGCTACCTGCGCGTCGCCACCGGCGACGTGTACGATAAGGGCGAGTGGCGGCAGCTGGACATGCAGGGCCTTCCAGAGGGTCCCGGCATAGTGGTCGCGGATGCCGTAACATCCCTAATCCAACGGCTCAATGCCGAGAATCCTGAGGGCGCCCTACCCGACGAACTAAACCCCGAGCTGCTCGCCTACCCTCTCATTACTCCGGTCAGCGCTGAAACCAACCGAATCATGGTAGTTCCAGCGGGTGAATCCAGCGCTATTCAGGCCGGCGCTGTTCCCATATCCAAATACCCCGTCAGCATCAATACCACGGGGACGTACAACCCCTTCAGCGCCACGCTGACCGTCCCTGACCCCGTCTCACAATACGAGTGGTGGTCTTCCGTGCCGAGGTTTTCGGTTACTGACCTTGTCGAAGCTGAGGCAGCCACGGGTGAGACATACCTGCAGTTGCCCGATGACCTTCCAGAACGCATCCACCAGGTAGCCGAGCAGTTCAAGGTGAGCCGGTCCCCATACCTAAAGGCCTACCAGATCATGTTATTCCTGGAGGAGGAACTGACCTACGAATTCGATGAGCCTGAGGTTGAGCCTGGACAGCCTCCCGCCGGCAGCGACCCGGTGGACTGGTTCCTCTTCGAGCAACGCGTTGGCGGCGCCGGCAACTTCAGCAGCGCCTTCGTAGCGCTGGCGCGGGCGGCCGGCATCCCAGCCAGGATCGTGTCCGGGTGGGTCATAGAAGAGAACCTGGGACCCCAGGTCGTGTATGCGGACCAGTCCCATCAGTGGGCCGAAATTGCGCTGGAGGGCGTGGGCTGGATCACTTTCGATCCTGGCGCCCAGGCGTCTCGAGCCCAGGAATTCGAGGAACCCTCGCTGGAAGCCGCGTTGGAGCAACTGGCGGAGAGCGAAGATCCAACAGCCCGCGCGGAGGCGGCCCAAGCCCTGGGACTGATCGGCGACACGACGGCTCTTCCAGGTTTGGTAGAGGCTATGGAGAAGGACTCCGACATGGATGTCCGCCAATCCGCCTTGACCGCAGTTCAGAGGCTGGACTTTGACGTGTTGGTCTGGATTCTCCTGACCCATGAGGATTCGGAAACGAGAGCTGCCGCGGCAAGAGCCCTGAGCGCCCTTAGGGACTTGAGAGCAATAGAGCCGTTCTTCCAGGCGCTGTCCGGCGATGAGTCCCCCCAGGTTAGGGTGGAGGCCGCACGCGGTCTGGCGCACATCGGCAGGAACAGGGCAGAGGGGCAGCTTCTGCTGGCAGCAACAGTGGATGAGGACGCCACAGTTAGAGCGGCTGCGGTCCGATCGTTGGGGAAGCTGAAGGCGACGTGGACCGCTAGGCAACTGGTTTCCATTCTCGATTCCGATACGGACAGCCAGGTCCGCGAGGCTTCTGCATTGGCCCTTGGCGAAATCAGGGCAGCAATTGCCTTGCGGCCGCTGCTTGAAGCCAGGTCGGAGGATGAAATTGAGACTGTCAGGCTGGCCGCCGGCAGGGCATTGAGGATGTGGAGTAGTCCTGGCCTGTTGTCGATTCTTCAGGAATCGCGGGAGGCTAGAGAGAGAGCCGCAGCCGCGGAGCTCCTGGGAGAACGTAAATACACCACGGCTATTCCGGCCTTGAGCAGCGCATTGTACGATCCCAACGATGAAGCGCGCAGCGCCGCGCTAGCGGCTCTTGGCAATATGGGCGAACTCACTTGGCTTGAGAACGGGAACGGTCTGTTGAGACAAGCGGTGGGCGACTTTGCGTTGATTCCCGGGACGACGGCGGAGAGGACTGCAGAAATACCCCGTACGCCTGTGTTCGAATTGGAGGGAGGCACTCATACCAGCCTCCTTCGTGTTGCCGTGGGGGACTACTATGTTGACGGGACTTGGCTTCCCAAAGAGCATCTGATAATTGGCCTCAAGGATGCGAACGTGGACGTGACGGAGGCTGACGTATTGCGAACAGTGAACGCCTCCAGCGTACACAGAGACGAGATATCCATATCCGGCGCCGATTTTGGCAAGCGCTTTCTTCCCGGGTCGGTACCGATTTCGATTCGCCTGGAATCCGTCTCCGCGCCTGGGACATATTGGCCCAACAGCGCGACATACGCCCTGTCAGACTTGCGCTCTTCCTTTAGCTGGGCCTCTGAGACCCACGACTTTTCTACCGATGTCCTCAGCGCCGCAGACCGGTGGCCCACATCTCCCGAATACCCCTACGCTGAGCTGCAGGACATGGCATGGCTCCAACGCGCCCGTGAACTGGCAGCCAGCATCACTGACGGTCAGACTACAACCTACGGCAAGGCAAGCGCCATCGAACAGTACCTGAAGTCCGAATACACGTACCGGTTTGCCGATACCAATGAGGCAGGGCTTCCGCCGCCGGGCCGAGACCCCGTTGACTGGTTCCTCTTTGAAAGCCTGGAGGGCGCCAGCGGCAACTTCAGCAGCGCCTTTGTGATTCTCGCCAGGTTGGTCGGCATCCCGTCAAGGGTGGTCTCAGGCTGGGCGGTTATCGTTGATTCCGAACCTCAGACTATTTGCTCTGACCAGGCGCATCAATGGGCGGAAGTGGCATTCGATGGCCCGGGTTGGGTCGCCTTCGACCCAACACCGGGAGGAGCGCCGTTCAGGGCGGGGCTCCGCTGCGATCCGGCAGATCGGGAGAGGGCGTTGTGGGAGCTTGAGAGACGGAATTACAGTGTAATCAGGCTGGAGAACGGGTCAGTTCTCATAGACGGGGACGGGCAAGTAACCTTTTCTCCCGGAACAACTACACGGCAGTCTCCCGGGCTGCCCCACGTTCCCGTCTTCAATGTCAGCGGGGCAGCCAATACGAGCTACCTGCGTACCGCGGTCGGCGACACTTATTCGGGAGGCTATTGGACTCAGCTGGACCCGGTGACCATCCCATACTCAACCGGGGACAGCGTTCCTGGCACGGTGAGGGGTCTCTACTCCAGCCAGTCGGGCCAGTTTGCATCGCTGCCCGAATACAGGCGAGAAACTGAATCGCTATTTGGGTTCCTTGAAGGTTTCGACAGCTTGTACCTCGACCGGATTCGTATCGATCCGGCGGGAGACTTCACGGAGCTACCTGCCGGACTGGCGCCGGCATCCCTGCATCTGCAGTCGGCGGACCGGAATGGGGCAGTATATCCCTTTAGCTCCACATTCTCCACAAATGATTCTATGGTGACCTTTTCGTGGACTGCTGAGATACCTTCCTATTCGGCAGCGCAGTATGCCGGGGCAGCCGCCGCATCAGACCCCACCTATACGCAGTTACCGGAGGACCTGCCGGAGCGGATCCGTGAGTTGGCGCTGACAATCACTGCCGGCCATGCCACCACTTACGCCAAGGCCAAGGCGCTGGAACGATACCTGGCCACAAACTACACCTATGCACTCGCCGATCCCTCCGGTGCGGACAGCCCGCCGCCCGGGCGGGACCCGATGGACTGGTTCCTGTTCGACCATCGCGAAGGTACGTGCGGAGTGTTCAGCAGCGCTTTCGTAGTCCTGGCGCGGTCCGTCGGCATTCCGGCAAGGGTTGTCTCAGGCTGGGCCATCTCGGCTACGGGCGACACGCAGACCGTGTACCTAGACCAAGCGCATCAGTGGGCTGAGGTCGCCTTCGAAGGGCTTGGGTGGGTGAAATTCGAGCCCACGGCAGCGGGAGGAGCGCGGTCGCGAACGGATGGGGCGGACGATGGAGACGGGAACGGTGATGCCGAAGTGGATGGCGCAGAAGGTATTGGAGAGGGTAGCGCAGGGGCTGCCCTGGGCAGCGACGATCCGGCAGAGCGAGAGGCAGCTCTGGAAGAGCTGGAAGAGCAGGGCGCCGATGTGACCAGGTTGGAGAACGGGGGAGCTTTCATAGACCAGGGGGGGCTAATAGGTTTTTCTCCGGGAACAACTACACTGCAGGCAGGAATGCCCCCTCGCATTCCGGTATTCAACGTCAGGGGAGCTGCTCATACGAGCTATTTGCGTACTTCAACGGGAGATGTTTACGAGAATGGCGGATGGCGTCAGCTGAACCCGACCAACGTGCCATACGTGTCTGGCAAAGACGTTCCCGGCACAGTGAGGGCTCTCTACGACAGCCCAGCAGGCGCATTCGCGTCTCTGCCCAGTTGGAGGCGCGCTACTGCATCGCTTTTCGGGTTTGGAACCATGCCCCAGAGAGTCGTCTCCGACCTGATTCAAGTGTATCCTGCAGGAACTTTCTCCAGACTACCCTACGGGGCGCTGCCCACGTCTCTACTTCTGCGATCAATCAGTCTCAATGGGGTCATCCATCCATTCAGCTCTACCTTCTCCACCGATCTCTCCGTGGAGAGTTTCTCGTGGTTCGCCGACATCCCATCATATTCGGCTGGGCAGCACAACTCGGCCGTAGCCGCTTCCGATTTCACCTATACCCAGCTTCCATCAGACCTGCCGGCGCGGATTCGGCAGCTGGCCATGGGCGTAACCACCGGCCATTCAACCACGTATGGCAAGGCCAAAGCGTTGGAGCGCTACCTCAAGACCAACTACACCTACAGGTTTGCCGATCCATCCGGAGCGGACAGCCCGCCACCCGGGCGGGACCCTATGGACTGGTTCCTATTCGACCATCGCGAGGGGACTTGCGGGATCTTCAGCAGCGCATTCGTGGTTTTGGCCCGGTCAATCGGCATTCCGGCCAGGGTGGTCTCCGGATGGGCTATCGCGGCAACTGGTGATACCCAGACAGTCTATACTGACCAGGCCCATCAATGGGCGGAGGTCGCCTTTGATCAGCTAGGATGGGTGTCCTTCGAGCCCACGGCGCCGGGCGGGCCGCGTTCGCGAGCGCCTGAAGAGGAGAACAGAGAGAGAGACTTAGTGGGTTCGCCACCACCCCCCCTGGATACCATAACTACAATTACGCAGTGGCCTTCCGAGGTACGGAGACAGACACCGTTTATCATAGGTGGCGCGGTTACAACCGTAGACGGGCAACACCTCAGCGGAATGCAGGTGGAGATCTACGTGAACGAGACTAAGGAACACGGCGGCGACAAAATTGGTACGGCGATGACCACCTCTGACGGCTACGAGGCAGAGGTGACGCTGCCCGCCAACATGAACCTTGGCGACTACCAGCTGCTAGCTCGCACAGTTGGCACAGACGATTACAACGAATCCTGGAGCGACCCGGACATCACGGTCTTCTCCGGGAGTGGACTGGAGTTGACCGGACCTGCAGAGATCACGGTAGACATTGAAGCCACGTTCCTGGGAAGGTTGTCGGAGGACACCGGCCGGGTAGTGACCGACCGCGAGGTCACCGTAACCATCGACGGCATCGCTGCGCCTTCGGTAATGACTGACTCTTCAGGTCAGTTTGCCCTTTCCAGGACATTCTCGTCCGCCGGGTCGCACTGGGTAGAAGTGGAGGTTCAAGGAGGAGAATTCCTACTGGACAACACAGCCCGATTGAATTTTCAGGTAACTCTGCCAACCGAAACCGTCCTTCATGCCCCGGCCTTCGTGGAAGTGGGTGAGGAATTTCGCGTGACCGGCGAGCTTCGCGACATACGGGGGATGCCCCTAGCAGGAGAGCACGTTTACGTTCAGATTGGCGAAGGCCCGGAGCAAACCGTCGTCACGGACGCTTCAGGCCTCTTCCAGTTCACCGACACCGTGTATACAGCAGGCGAGTTCACGGTTATGGCTTAATTCCAAAGGAACGGCCCAGTACTCTCATCTAATGGGACCGCACGCCTGGCATCCCAACACAACGTTGTCCTGACCATAGATGGACCGGGCTACATAGAGCAGGGTAATGGCGCAACCTTTGTGGGCAGACTCGAATCCGATACAATCTCTCCCACCGGGCAGTTGGAACTGGCCATAGAGGATAGCCTGGGACAGGAGACCTTATCTGTAACCACTGACGAGGACGGAAGGTTTGAATACCATCATGCAGCCTTCCAGAACACCGGCCCTCATTCCCTCACCGGACGCTTTTTCGGAGGGGACTACGTGGGGTCAAGCACCGCCGGGATTGCATTCCATGTAGGGGCGCCCACCCTGGTAACTCTCAAAGGCCCCAAGGCCGTCAGGGACGGAGAGTCGTTTGTCCTCACAGGTACGCTTCTCCAGCGCAACGGCCGTGCGGTGCCGGATGCCGAAGTACAGGTGATCGGCGCGGAAACTCTGGCGCTTGTGACGAATGCCGACGGTACATTCAACTGGGAGACCGTAGCCGCGTTCGACCAGAGCTTGACTGACGGCCCCGCTGAGTCTGAGATGTTCATAGAAGTCGACTTCGCCGGTACGGACCACCTGGGCCCCAGCAGCGCCAGTCTGGAAATTGCCATCGGCCTCCCCCGGATTGTGGTGGAAGCCTTGGAACCGGTGGCGCGCGGCGACACCGCGACTCTGCGCGGCACGATCCTGGTAGGTAATCGCCCCATAGCCGACGTCCCAGTGAGCATTGGCCAACAAGCGAGCTTGGCGTCCAGTGAAGTCGGCGCATTCACATACGATTACCTTGTGTCCCCAGATATGCCACTGGGGACACAAGAGATTGTCGTTACGGCTGCGGACATTGGCGTCAGTCTCAACGTGCCCATTGAGGTCAGGTCTGCTCCCAGCCTGACATTTGCGCAGGCGGAGGAGGCGGAGCCCGGGAGCTCAACCCTGCTAAGCGCGACCCTGCTGGATGACAAAGGGGTTGGAATCCCGCGAGCGACATTGCGCTCAAGTCAGGACATCGAGGCAGTCACAGACGACCTTGGGGTAGCGCTAATGGAGGTAACGACGCCGGACTCAGAAGACCTCGCCGTCGTCCCGGTCACCTTCACGTTTGAGGGCGATGGTCGGAATATGCCCCTCTCTACATCCTTTGTCCTTGCAGTCCAACCTGCGCCCGGAGGGTTCAACTGGCTGCTGTGGGTAGGGGTTCCCGGCCTGATTGCCCTAATCGTAGTCGCCGGGTTCGCGGGCCGGAAGCTCAGAGCAGTCACCATTCCAAAAATTATCCGCCGGAGGCGCGTCACCGCAGAGCCGGCCCCTGAACTCCATGCTATTCCCCACGAACGCGACCTCACCGAAGGCGATGAAGTCAAAGCCCCTCAGCCAACCAATCTGGAGATTGTCTTCGTCAAAGCCGACCGGGAACTGCCGGACGTTTGGGAGACCGGCGAAGAGGTGTCCGCAACCGTCAGGCTCACCAATTGGGAAGTGCAGGCCATTAGCGCAGCAACTATCAGCGTCACTATAGCTGGGATAGATGCCTCTTCGCAGCTGCCGACGAACGACCTGGGGGTCTGCGACTTCAGATGGATCGGCAGTGAGCAGGGAGAATATCAGGTGTCGGCGGAGTACGCGGGCGATGACGTCCACCTGCCGTCTTCAATGTCACAGCCGTTCAGGATAGTGGATTTCAGAGAGGAGATTATCCTCCTGTACAACGTCTTCTTAGACTGGGCAGCCCACAGGACCGCCAGTATAACGGAGCAGTCAACGCCCCGGGAAGTGGAGCTGATACTGGTGTCCGAAGGAGTACCGGTAGATCAGAAGTCCCTGGATGAGGTCACCTCCAGGTTTGAGGAAGCGGACTACAGTGAGCACCCTATCTCACGCCGGCATTACGAAGCCATGCACCGCGCATTTCGCGCGATAGTGGGAGCCTAGAAGCGTGACGAACGCCGACACATACCGCCGTTTGCCGTTGAACATCTCGCTTCTGTGCGCAGTCCTCCTAGCCGCATGGATGCTGCTTGCAGGTCCGGATGGCAGATTGGCCGGATGGACAGGCTTGGACTTTCATTTCCTGGTCCTCCCGATTACCCTTGGAGGGGGTCTTCTGCTACTAAACAGGCTCCTGCTTTGGGTGGGCCGGACAGGTCCTGTCTGGCGAATCACACGGCGTTTCGCCCCAACCGAGAAGGAGGAGTCCGCCCGTCAGCGGCTTCTTGCGGCAGCCCCATCCGTTGTCACGAGATTGCCGTTAGACCTGGGTAGAATGGCGTTGGCGTTGGGCCTCCTGTCCTCTGTATCGCTCCTGCCGGCTGCAATCTCCGAGCGGCCCAGCGGCCCGGACCTGACCTCACTCAACGCGTATTTGGAATCTTTCAGATCCCTGGCAATTATTGGTGTATTCCTCCTGCTCCCGTTTGTACTTGTGCGAGCCGCCGCCGAAGCGCGGCCAGCCATTCTTGATATCGTCAAGTTTCCACGCGCCCGCCTGATCGCCTTTGGCGCGGCTTACGCGCTGATGGCTGACGGCGGTGTACTGTCAGTGGCATTCGATGTACAAGGCTCTAATGTCCTGCTGGGGTTTGGACTGGCGCTGGGAATCTCCTATGGGGCGTCCTTGCTGCGAGGCCTTCTCAGTATAGCGCGAGGGGGAAAATACCTGCCGGTGTGCCGGGTCGCGCTACTCGTTGCGGAAGGCGCGTGGATTGCTGTGCTGCTTAGCGCGGTGGCCGCCCTGCCCTCGGCAGTAGAACCTGCGCTCGCAGGCCGGTACCCGGAGGACCTCGGCGCCTATCTGGCAATACTGAGATCGCTATATCCCTTGGCCGCCGCGCTCCTTTTGCCCTTCGCCTTGCTCCGCGCGGTGGGTGTATTTCTACCTGTCGTTGTTAGGGTTTTTGGGTTCCCTACAACCCACCTGGTCTTGCTGTCAATTGTCTATATAATGTTCTCCGTGTCCGGCGTCCTGACAACCGCCTTTGAAGTCAACCTTACTCAAGCTATGGCCGTGTTGACCCAGGCGCTGGCGCTTTCTTACGCGGCGTCGATCCTGCGGAACATCGCCGGTCTCGAAATTCCGGGGCGTTACGGGCGGCTCGCAGCGAAGGTATCGGGGTTTGCCGGTTCCTTGGCGCGCTCTGCCGCCTGGACTCTGGCAGTATGGGTTGGCTTTAATCATTTGCCTGTCGCAAGCGCCACGCTATTGGACCACTCCCTGACGAGGAGCCTTGGGCAGGACTTCCTGCCTCATTTCGGCAACCTGTTCGACATTCGATATACCGTCGCAGGGCTGTGCTTCGTAGCGGCTCTCGCCTTCAACTTACCCAAGGCGCAGGTGGGGGACGTCCCTGAGCGCTATTCCTCTCTTCTGGCCGCCTTGATCTTTAGCGCGGCCGGCTATCTGGCCTGGACAGCCGGTTCCGGCCTGTCGTCGCTGGGACACGGCCTTGTCTTGGGCGGCGCAGTTGCGGCGGCAGGCATGTACTCCCTAGCGCTGTCACACCTGGCCGCCTATGCAGCAAATCCCTCCAGCCGCATAGTCGCAGACATCGTCGGCTGGCTTGCGGCGTCCAAGTTGCGGGTATTCGTTTTGGGGATGAGTGTGGCATTCTACGGGCTCCTGCTGCGGCCTGCGCTCTACGAGTTCCTGTGGCTTGCCGCTCTGTACGAATACGCCGCTCTACTTCTCCTCATGCTGATGGTCCTTATGCGAGTCCTGAACTATATGAGGGTAAATTACAACGCCACCAGCCCTGCAATGCCAACGTGGACGGACTGGTCTCACCACCGCCAGGCGCTTGAAGCCAAACCAGACCGGCGAGCCGAGCATACGGCTGCTCTACGCCGGCGATTTGTGAACCGCGGAGAGTGGAAACCCCTTTGGGCGTACTTGATGGAGCTGCTCTACCAAAGTGAGGCGTCCCTGGATTCCATGCGGGAGGCGTGCCGCCCTTTGCGCAACGGCGCCGTCACGTCTTCGGTTTGGAACGTTCTGGGCAGGAGAGGAAACCGAGCAAGAAGAACTGCTGCGCTTGAAGAATCGTTGAAGAGCGTAGAGCGGGCGCTGGCCTCACCTACAGCGCCGTTGGGCGCCATCCACGAAGACGCCCTGCGGAAAGCAGCCGTCCCATATTTAGAGAGGGGGGTCGAGCGCGATGCCCTGGCTGTGGCCCTGATCACGGCGCACTGTCAGAGAGGCGATAACGTGGAGCAGGCGGTTGACCGGTGGTTCCATCTCCTGGACGCTCCTGATCCGTCTCCTGGGTGGTTCAGTTTGCCGCGGCTCCGTTCCAGCGCAGGGCAAATGGATAGAGGCCAACGCCTCCATCTGGTGGAAGGCGCTATCTCTCAGCTATTTGCGGATACAACCTCGCGTGACCGTGTTACACTGGGAAATCCAGCATGAGGCCACCGGAACGCGCCAGCTCACTTTGCAGGAGTTTATGTAGGATCGAAAGTCCCAATAGGAGGTTGGCTATGCTGACAGGCGCCATTCCGTCCTCTGACAGGGCGGAGTCCCTACAATGAACGAAAGAGATATTGAAGAGGCCCAACTTTCCTGCGAACTCATCATAGACCGCGTTTCAGATGCCTTTGTAGGCAACAGGTTGATGCTGCGAAAGCTGCTGGCCGCGTCGCTAGCCAACGGTCATATACTCTTCGAGGACTACCCCGGCTTGGGCAAGACTCTGCTAGCCAAGGTGTTCGCGAAGGCCATTGGCAGCGATACCAAGCGGGTGCAGTTCACGCCTGACCTGCTGCCATCTGATATCCTGGGCATGAACGTGTGGCGGCAGAACGATGGCACGTTCCAGATGGTGCGGGGGCCGGTGTTCACCAACGTTTTGCTTGCTGACGAGATTAACAGGGCTCCCCCAAAGACTCAATCCGCTCTTCTTGAGGCCATGGAAGAGCGCCAGGTGACCATAGACGGCGTGACTCTTGCCATTGGTTTCCCCTTCGTGGTTATTGCAACTCAGAACCCCATTGAGCAGGAAGGCACCTATCCGCTCCCTGAAGCCCAACTGGATCGCTTCCTCCTCAAGCTGAGCGCAGGATATCCAGCCAACCCTGACCTCGAAAACGACATTCTCATTAGGCGAATACAGTGGCAGAAAGACGACCCAACCTCTGACATCAAGCCTGCGGTTGACATAAGCCGCTTTGTGGAGCTGCAACGGTATGTGGAAACGAGGGTCTACATCGACCATGTCATCGTGAACTACATCACACAGATGGTTAGAATGTCCCGTGAGCATCCCAGGGTGGCAGTGGGCGTAAGTCCACGCGGAGGACTGGCTTTGCTCAGGATTGCCCGTGGAATTGCCCTGATCCACGGCAGGGACTTTGTGGTTCCCGACGACGTGAAGATGGTCGCCCCGGACGTCCTAGCCCACCGGATCATTCTAAACATAGAAGACACTCTGGAGGGAGTACGGGGTGACTCGGTCATCGATGAAATCGTGCAGCAGGCGCCGGTTCCCAGCGACTTTGAACGGACGGCTCCTTAGCCATGTTCGGACCGTCGCATCCGATCTGGATTGCTCTCTCCCTGGTATTTCTGTTTCTTGGGTTGTCCCTGGGCAACGTCGTCCTTCTGACCGGGGCGGTTTTCGTTTTGCTCTCAGCGCTGCTGACCACCACCTTATCATCCCCTTCAGGTATAGCTATAGAAAGAGACATCCCCAGGACCTCCTGCTGGGTTGGGGACACGCTTGTGGTAAACCGGTATGTGACGGTCGGCGGAGGCATAGGCTCTGTCTTTGTGCACGACGTCCTTCCGCCGGAGGCGCAGGTGGTAGCCGGCAGCAACCTGCGCGTGGTTTGGAGGTGGTGGGGGAGAAAGACCGCCGACCTGTCGTACCAGCTTCAGTTCCCCAAACGCGGAACGTTCATTCTGGAAGGGACCGGCTGGGAGTCACAGGCCCCCTTTGGCATCAACCGGGGAGCATCCGGCTCCGGCGGGCCTTCGTTCGAAATCTCGGTAGTGCCCAGAATTCGCAGTGTCACCCGCCTGAACGAGGTACGCGCTGCCCGCAAGAATATCCGATACCAGGACTACCTCAGCAAGACGGGCACAACCACAGGGGAGTTCAAGGAGGTCCGCCCCTATCAACCCGGAGACCCCATTAAGTGGATCAACTGGAAGGCCAGCGCAAGAGCTTCCAGGTCAGACAATCTTCCCCTGGTAAACGAGCCGGAGCAAGAGACCCGAAAGGCGGTCTGGATTTTTCTGGACATGGCGGACTATATGGACGTGGGATCGCCGTTGTCCAATCCTCTGGAGAACACGGTTGAGGCTTCCGGAACCCTGGCACAGTACTACCTCTCCAGGGGTTCTACCCTTGGCGCCTACGCCTACAATAGCTATGGTGGCGTCGGTGAACTGCTTCCGCCTGAATCAAGAATGAGCCAGTTCAACCGGCTTGTCAAAATGCTGGTCGAGCTAAAGCCCGGCCCACCTGAGCAGGACTTGCTTCAGTCTGTAGAGCGGTGCAAGAGCTTCCTATTCCGATTGAGACCGGATGTGTTTATCATCACCCGGCTGGACGCTCTATACTCAATGCCGGGCGAGGCTGCAGGGTCTTTTGAGCGATTCAAAACGGCGGTGCGCAGGCTGATCTCACTCAGGAGTCAATCGCGTCAGTTCGGAAGTGTGAGGGTGGTGCACGTCGACCCACAAGAGACGCCTTCGGAATCGCAGGGGCTGGGATTGGCGAAATGGGAGGCGCAGGTTGTGGCCCGGGACCTGCGGGAGTCCGGAGCGGACGTCATCGAGTGGGAGCCTGCCCGCGAGGAGTTCATGTCTGTGCTGGTTCGACACATCGGAGTGTTCAGGTAACGCAGTGATGGCATTGAAACTGCGATTTGCGGCAACCGAATCTCTGTTGCTTGCCGGCCTGCTGCTACTATCGGCCTTTTCGCTGTTGGACTCGGTTGCCGCCGATTGGCTGTCAGATCCTTCGCGGCCTGACCCAATAACCAGACTCCTCCCGGAGCGCTTTTTTATGGAGCTGCTGCCGGCGGTTTCTCTGTGCATTGCGCTGTACTGGGGCATTCACCTCTTGGGGCTGGGCCGTACAGCCTTTTGGCTGATGGCCCTGCTTGTGCTCTTGCCGCAAAGCATGGCGATTTTGGGCCACAACCAGATCGAGTGGCAGCAGTTCTTCGCGTTCAATCTCGGCGCAGGGGATGACCGCTCCTTCCTCAGAGATACTGGGCTGTTTCTCGCAAGCCTGGTGGGGTTGGTCGCGCTATACCGCGCTATCGGCATTCGACAGCTTGACCAACGGATGCTGTTGCAGGGAATAGAGAGCGTGGACAGGGACAGAGCCGCTCTGTTTGAGGGCCTTATGCTATTGGGCCTGGTGGCCGCCGCGCTGCTCCTGACCTTTCTGATGATTGCGCTTTCCGCTTTGCTGGGTAAATTCGATGGGCTTCTGGAGCGGTCGTCCTGGAGTGTGGTGACCATCGGCGGAGGGGCAACCATCCTGCTTGCCATTAGTATAGCGCTCTGGTTCCGGGGACGTCAGGGTTGACAGGGCGACGGTCGGAGACCG
The DNA here is from genome assembly GCA_965263185.1 of Dehalococcoidia bacterium. Classification (GTDB taxonomy): domain Bacteria; phylum Chloroflexota; class Dehalococcoidia; order Lucifugimonadales; family UBA2985; genus JAPPHY01. The sequence goes on from OZ253588.1 coordinate 1,840,242, forward strand.
AGTAAGCTGCCGTTAGGTTGTAGTCAGGCGCAAGCGCAGAAAGCAAACCCAGACGCGGGATGCTAGGCCAGGAGTCTGGCCAGCAGCGTCATGGCCTCGGCAAAGTTGTCATCGGTCAAGCCCTCCGCATACTCAGGTCGGTCTAGCAGCCTATCCAGCGCTCCCGGATTGTTTCTAATCCGATAGTCCAAGCCTATCAGCATCTTGCTTTCAGCAGGCTCCAAGGTATCCAGGAAGGGCATCGGCAAGAGGCGCAGGGCGAATCTTTTGGGCAAATTTGCGAGAGTTATTAGCACACTGTGCTCCTGCTCTTCGACTTCGTCCCGTACCCAGGACTTGTTTAGCAAGTCCTGGAAATTAACGGAACCTTGCCAGCTCTGACCTTCCGGACTGGAAACCCGCACACTCCAACGTCCCCACACGTACAGCAGGTGATCCACAAAGCTGAACTCTCCACCATAACCACGGGTCATGTCAATGCCATCCTGGACCCACGGCAGGGCCGCGAGCGCGGCTGCGGTCTCGGGGTCGTGCCGCTCCATGTAAAGTGAGACGAGGTACATACCAAAGTCGTAGTCGCCGTTCCTCTCGATTTCCCAGAGGAATAGGCTGGAACTACTCTTGCCAAAGGAGCCGAAGAGACCTTCAATAAAGTTTGCCTCATCGCTCGTGAGCCCATCCTGCACCCATGGCCTGTCCAGGACTGCCCAGAAGACCCGGTCGTCCTCTACCCCGCCCAGCTGTATCAAGCCTCGTAAGCCTCGTATGTCGGAAGACTCGTATAGCTCATTCTCCCTCTGAGTCCACGGCAAAGTGGCTATGGCGTCTAGGGACTGCCCGCGTACAATGCGCTCGGCCCTTTCCCATTGCATATTGCTCCTGGATAGGAGAGCGGCCACCACCTCCCGCTCGTGGTCTGTCATGCCGTTCTGCAACCAGGTCTTGGCTACAGCCGTCAGGAACAACTCCCGCCCCGAAGGGCCCTGCTCCAGCAGAAGCAGCAGGTCAAATACGTCCGCAGCCTCCTGGCGGAGCGGTTCCGGGTCGACGGAGGCGGTATCTTCCATGTACCCGACGATGCCCTCCTGCACCCAGGGCAGGCCTTCGAGAGCGTCCGAGGCCTCCGGGTCCCTCAGACGCAGGTCCAGTAGGAGTATGATCGTGCCGACAAGCACCCCATCGCCTGCTGTCACCGCGGGGTGAGCCAGTACGTCCACCAGTTGCTGCGGGTGGGATGCTGCCAGCGCCGCCAGCCTTTCCAACGCGTAGAAGTCCGGCCTCTCTATGGTCTCCAGAGAGGACATGTCAATGATGCGCAGCGCCGCATCTTCGTTCACGGCGGCTACGGAGTCGATGAGCGCGAGCGCTTCCGGGTATTCAGAGGAGCCTGGGCCGGGTGGCAGCCAGTCCCTCTCCTCACGCAGCATGGCCTGGAGCGCCCGCGGAGATAGCCTTGCCAACTCTCCAAGCTCCACGACGTACGAGAAATCCGGGTACTTGAGTCCGTCCTGGACCCATGGCAACGCCTCGACGAGGGCCGCCGCATCGGGGTCATGCATCTCCAGGTACAGCAGTGGAAGGAACCTGTCCTCGCCATCGGCGTCGCTCTCATCCAGGCTGGGATGGGACAGCAGCCGGCGCATTCCTTCGGGGTCCGAGGAGGCCAGTGAGCGCAGGAACCCTATGGTGATCGGGTCTGAGTATTCGATGGCCTCGGCAAGCTCAAGCTCAAGCGCTCTCAGGGCCGCATCCTCGTCCAGGGCGGCCAGCTGAGTCAACTCGCTGACAACCTCGTCCCAGATGGCGAGGTTACGCTTATTCCTAACCCAGGGAGCGTCCATCAGCGCCTGGAAGTATCTCTGCGACGTGGCCGAGGCAAGCTCCAGCTGCTCGACAAGGGAAGTCTCGGAAGGCGCCACGCCGTCGCTGACCCATTCCAGGGCGGCGATTGCTTCACTGGGCTGCAGTGTGGGCGTTGGGGTGGCGGTGGGCAACAGCGTACTGGCGGGAAGGGGGGTGGCGGCAGTGACAGTCGTGCTGGCCGGAAGTGGGGTGATAGCAGGGACAGGCGTGTTGGCGGGAAGAGGGGTTGCCGTGGGTGTCGGCAGGGGAGTTGACGTCGGAGGTGTAGTGGCAGTGGGCGCGGTTGTCGGCTCTCGGACGGCCGTGGGAGGCGGAGCCGTGATACAGCCCAGGACTGCCAGAAGCGTCGAGACCAGCAACAGCCCTACCAGGAGTTGCGAAGTGGGCGCCATACACCTCCATGAAGCCGGTGCATCGTTAGTTCAGAATACCACGCGCTTTTGGAGTCCACAAGCGAAGCGTCAAGGACGGCGCCGCCGGGGTTCTGGGCCGTCCAATACCAGAAATGACAATCCTTGGGAGTGGGGAGTCAAACTCCTCGGGGCTCATCTGTAGGGGGCAGCCAGAGGTTGGCATACTTAGTCTTGATGAGGCGCTTCTCTTACCCTCGCCCCCGGCTTCGTGAGTCGTTCGCTCAGCTCCCAAAGGTCTGAGGCCAGCCCCGCATCGTAGCTCAGGGCAGACGACCGGACAGCGCGGCAATCCACAAAAAACTTGCCCGTAATCCCCTCAACTTCGGGCGAGGTTGCCAGGTAATTCAGCGTCTCCGCTCCCTTTAAGCCCGAATCCACCGATGGACACGGATGGACGGCGTGAGGACACTGGAAGGAGGCCTCGAAGTTACAAAAGCGATGGTCCGGGCTCGATTGGGGTAGATGGGAGGTCGGCGGGGGGTCTTTAGTTGTCGCACAGGGTCCCAATGGCGATCTGGGGGAGCTGCGATGTGCGGATGGCCAGGGAATAAGCAGCAGGGAACTCCCGCGGAGCTGGTTGGTGCGAGTTGGCGGGGACGTTGGGTCAGTGGCGGAGGGCGCCGTCAGGCTGGGAGTGGAATGGCTCGCAGCCGGGCCAGGGCGCGGCTGAACTGCTCCTCCCAGGGCCAGCGCCGGGGAAGATGCAGGGTCAATCGGCGTGCCGAGCGGGTGATCCGTCCGGCCAAGGCAAAGACCCGTCGTCTGAGGGTCTTGGTGGTCACGATCTGCTGACCCAGGCCGATGCGGGCTGTCCAGCGGGCCAGGTTGTGTGCCATCACCTGTACCGCCAGCCAGGCGCCGTTGGCGGCGAAGCGGCCGGACGGCATGTGGTTCAGTCCGACGCCGTACTTGAGGTCGCGTATCGCATTCTCGATCTCGGCGTGACGGCGATGATCAGCCTCCAGTTCCAGCATCTCCCCATCGCGGTCGGTGATGAAGCCGTGATAGCTGTAGGTGGCGAAGAGGGCCAACTGGGAACCGGGCGTGGGCTTCACCCGCCGGACGATGAGCCGCGCCGGCGCGGCGTCGGGCTCACTCTGGAAGGGGGTGTAAGTCGTCTCGGCTACATCGGCGGCGCCGTCCATCCAGTAGGGAATGGGAGTCCAGTCCTCTTCTGGTATGGCCTCGATGACATTGTGCAGGCTTTTGTACTGGCGGAGGGTGATGGAGAAGCGGACATCCATCTTGCGGCAGACGGATACCACGCTATGAGCGTAGAAGCCGCTGTCGGCCCGCGCCGTGAGTTGTCCCCTGGCCCCGGCGTAGCGCACCCGCCCCACCGTTTCACGCAGGAAGTGGGCTGCGCCGCGGGCAGTGTTGGCGCGGCCCTCGCGCAGGCGGGCCATCAGCACGTCTCCGGTTCCGGCGGCGACGGCCAGCAGTGGGTGATAGCCCCGCGCACCGGTGTAGCCGTGGTGGCGGGCGCCCTCCTTGGCCAGTCCGTAGGTCTCGCAGATGGTGGAATCGAGGTCGATAGTCAAGGGTGCGTCGCCGGGTCCGGCTCCGGCCTGCCATGCCCGTGCCAGCAACTCGCGGCTCACCCGGTCCAGTTGGCGGACATGGCCCCACCTGAAGCTGCGCAGGAAGGCGCCCAGGGTGGAGGGAGCCTTAGCCGTGAAACCGAGCACGCGGGCGGTCCCGCCGGCGCGCAGCACATCGGCGTCGTCGATGCAATCTCCGCCGGCTAGGGCGGAGGCCACCAGCGTCATCATCTTGTCACCGGTGTTGGCTCTGCCTTTTGCATGGCCCAGGTCCAGGCGCCGGTCAACCAGTTGGGGCAGGCCAAGGCGCAGGGCGAGGGTGGCTGGAAGGATCAGCCCGGCATTGGCCACCAGGCGGTGGTCGTCGAAGGCGATGCGGATGCGGTCGGGTTGGTGGCGTGGTAGCATCTATTGGGTGCTCCTTTTCCGGGACTGGTTTGTTGTTACAAAACCATTATCCCAGATTCAGAGGAGTGCCCTTTGGCCACTTCAGGACGTTGACCCGACGCCCTCCTTCGGTGGATTCGGGTTAAGGCGTCGACACCGCGGGCGCCGATAAAGAAGTTGAGCGCTCGGCCCAGAAGGCCGTTGTCTCGCGCAAAGTTAGTGCGAACCAGCCCGGGATGCAGGGCGTTGACCGTTACGCCCGAACCTTCAAGCCGTCGCGCCAGTTCGTAGGTGAACAGGATGTTGCAGAGCTTGGAGCGTCCGTATGCCCGGTAACCGCCATTGCTTCCGGGCTTGGGCAGGTCCTCTAATCGGAAGTTGCCAGCCGAAGAGTGGGAACTGGACGAGACGTTGACGATCCGGGCCGGCGTGGAGTCTTTCAGCAGGTCCAACAGCAGTGTGGTCAACAGGTAGTAGCCCAAGTGATTCAGGGCGAAAGTCATTTCAATGCCGTCAACGCTGCGACGATTGGAAAGAAATATGGCGCCGGCATTGTTCACCAGAACGTCCAGCCTCGGCATCTGTTCCCTCACTTGCTCTGCTAACCTGCGCACGTCCCCCTGCGACGACAGGTCGGCTAGCAGATAACGCACTGCGGGGTTGCCAGTCTCCTCGATGATACGGGCCACGGCGGTGGCGGTTTTCGTCGCGTTCCGGCCGGCAATCACCACAGTGGCGCCCATACGAGCCAGTTCCAGCGCGGCCGCATAGCCGATACCGCCACTGCCGCCGGTTATCAGACAAGTCTTCCCTTCCATGATTCAGGATTCTATCGCAGGTTTCTCGACGGCGCCAGAAGCCATCCTGCCCTCAGACCCGGCCCACATGTTCGCGCCCCTTGGTATTGGCTAGCCCGGCCTCAGTATGTCACAATCATGGGTGTTAATCAGTGGTTCCTCAGACTAATTCGGAATGGAGGCGCATTATGGCCGATTTAGACGACCTCTTGGCGCAGGTTGACAGCGCGTCGGACGAGATTCTGGCGGTTCACCGTGACCTGGTGGGCATCCCTTCGGTGAACACGGGGTACATGCCGACGGGGAACGAGACTCCGGTGTGTGAGTACGCCCTGGAGCTGCTGGCGCGGGACGGCATCCACGCAGAAATACTGGAGTCCGCCCCGGGCCGCGGGAACCTGCTCTCAGGGCTGGAGGGCGCATCCGGCAGGCCGGGCCTCATGTTCATGTCCCACACCGACGTTGTGCCTGTTGGCGACGAGAGCAAGTGGCGATATCCTCCCTTCAGCGCAACCCTGGCGGACAGCCGCGTCTACGGACGGGGCGCATCCGATTGCAAGGGTCTGCTTACGGCCCAGCTGATGGCAATGCTTCTGCTGAAGCGCAACGACGTGGCTCTTCGAGACGGTCTAATCCTGGCCTCAGGCGCCGATGAGGAGCATGGCGGACGGTACGGGTTCGGGTGGCTCGCGCAGAACTATCCTGAGAAGATAACGGCGCCCTTTGCGGTGAACGAGGGTGGAGGAGTACCCATAAGAGTGGGCGAGGGTTTCGTTTACGCTGTGGGTGTGGGGGAGAAGGGTCGCCTGCAGGTCGAGATCGACATCAAGGGCGCCAGCGCTCACGCGTCCATGCCTTGGCGCGGAGACAATGCCCTCTATCCCCTGGCGCAGGTTCTGGCTCGCATCCAGAGCTACGAGGCGGAGCGTGACACCTCGACGGAGCTGTTCAACCATCTCTCCACCCTGGCTGTCGAGCACAGGGCGTCACCCAATAACGTTGATGCGATAATCGCTGAGTTGGAGGCCGACAACCCGCCGCTTGCCTCCGTGCTGCGCGCCCTATCCCGCATGACCATAACGCCCACGATGGTGCAGGGCGGCGTCAAATCCAACAGCGTGCCGGAGTCCGTCCGCCTGACCTGCGACGTTAGGACACTGCCGCACCAGAGCGACGACTACCTGCGTCAGGAGCTTGACCGGGCGCTGGAGGGTATACCAGGAGTTGAGTACGAGATAGACTACATGGCCGTTCCCAACTCGTCTCCCTTTGAGACGCCCTATGCCCAGCTCCTCAGGACCGCCACTGCCCGCGCCCTGGGCATGGACAGCGTTCAGATGGTCCCATCCATCAGCCCCGGATTCACGGATTCCAGGTTTACCCGGCCTCTGGGCGTGGTGACGTATGGCTTCACGGCCTCCCACCCGGACGACAACCCTGCATTAACCAACGCCCACGGCACAAACGAGTCCATAGGAGTCGCCAGCCTCATGAACAGTACCAGGGTAATGCTGGCTCTCGCTTACGACATGCTGGGCGCTCGGTAGCCTCCGGCGGTTCGCCGCGGGGAGCCGACGGGAGTCCATACATTGGGCCAGTAGCTCAGGAGGTTAGAGCAACGCCTTCTAAGCCGTAGGTTGTGGGTTCAAGTTCCGCTTGGGGTACTTTCCTTGTGTTGGCGACCGATGGCTCCACTTTCCTACCGAGTTGGAGCAAGTCTGATACAGCGCATCCGGCAGGCCAACTGCCGTCAATTATCCTTTCGGATGAATCGCTCGACCAATGATTCCAGGACAACTGGGTCTACATTTGGAAACAATTCAGCCAAGTTTTGTATAGTGACGGCACTAAGGGCGCCAACTCGGTTGCGAACGCGACGAGCCGATTCTAGTGGGCCTTCCGGAAGGGTGCTCGCGAGTTGGAATGCCTGCAGGTAGGAGGCATCTTGAAGACGAACGCTAATACCGTAGTAGTGCTGAACGTATAGTGAGAATGCAACGGCGACTCCCTCTTCGAGATTGTTGGTATTGCCGGGGATAGGGTTAAGTAGGTGAACAGTCTCGTGAGCCATCTGAAAAACCACCTCAGGCCAATTGGCCTCCGCCGCCCGACTCAATTCGGCAAATGCTCCAACCAAGTTTGGAGTGTTGCGTATGTTGGGACCGTTATTCGTGAACTGCGGGCGGCCTATCTCCTTTGATTGGTCACGGTCTCCAAGAATGGACTGAGCCATCGAGAGTAGTTCTAACTGCAGTGCCCAAAGAGATTCAGGGTCGTCTATAGGTTTAGTTTCAGGAAGTTGCATCGCAGTGGTGAATTCAGAGAAATTGTCCGATCCATCAGCCTGTATTGCATATTTGATACGTAGCTCATCGTGTTCGTCTCCCCGGGTGTTGTCCTTGATCTCCAACAGGCGCACAGCGGCGTAAGATCCATGTTTGTTTCGAAACAACACAATTTGTCCGACACGTGGAGTTCTAGAGCGGGAAGTATAATCCAAGGTTGCGGCATTGACCACCTGGGAAATATCCGTCCATTCTAGTGGACCAAGGGCGATGGCGTTAATCGAAGGAGGATCGTTGTAAACATGTATGCTAACGTTGCTCGCCTTGCTCCACTTGGTTTCAAATTCCAAAGTTTCACGCCCAATTACGTACCGTCCGTTATAGTTGCTGTAATTGAACACAGCCTCGCTTACAAGGGATGTCGTCCGAGGGGGCGGTTCATCCGAGGCCTTGCCAGCGAAGGGCGTAATCCCGAGCTTCCCGGCAATCATAGAAGCGAGCTCGGCAGGTGTATAGTTTTCGGCCCGCAAATACATCACATCGCTAGGTAAGCCAGGAACTGGCGTATCATCAAAGCGGACCGGCAGGATGGTCTCACTAGATTCCTGAACTGCCCGGCTGAGAGCCGCTTGTCGTTCATGTCTTGGCCAAGCTTTTTCGACCCACTCTTTAGATACGAAAATCACCACCCGGCTGGCTCTGTGTTCATAGACCGCCTGCAACTCCTCCACTAGGGATTTGCCCCAAAGGTATATTTCCTCGAACTTGTCGTAGAACACTGCTATGCCGCGACTTTGGAGAGCAGTTGCTACTTCTTCAACGTATTCACGCTGCTCGCCTGCGAAAGAAAGCGCTACTTCGTAAGTGTTTCCTACTTGTGTATCCATCTTACTTTAGGCAGTTGAGAAGAAGAGCTCAAGCTTAGGTGCGTTCCGCCGCCGCTCCTCACCCCACCTTCTCGCGCAGGCGCTCAAAGAAGCGGTCGAACTGGGACTTGGCGGCGCTGCTCATGAACCGCTGGCCCACCCTCACGAGCGCGCCCGTTACCGTCACGTCGCCGTCGAAGGTGACGGAGGTCGCGTCGCCCTCCGCCGTGAGGGAGACCACGGCGTCGCCCGTCAGGTTCGTCATCGGGCCGGCGCCCATGACCCTCATCCGGTATGAAGAGGGGGCGTCCTTTTCGGAGATTTCCATCGTGCCCTTGAACGAGCCTGAGAAGCCGCCCACTTTAACGCCTATCTCAACCTCGTAGTTGTCGGGCGACACAGCGGTGAATTTCTGCACGCCGGGGATGCAATCGCTCACCACGGCGGGGTCCAGGAGCGCGTCCCAGACGCGTTCGCGGGTGGCGTCGAAGCGGTGTGTCCCGTTGACTTTCATGGAAGAACTATAGCATGGAGCGAGCGCTAAGTGCAGGGGCGCATCGCAGCGTCTCGAAGTAGCTCTCCCCGGTTCTGTCGGAAGGCGTAAATTACCTTGCCAACCCAGGTGGTATTTGCTACACTTCCCCTTGCTAGGGCGTATGTGTGCGAATCCCAAGGAAACCAGTTAAGGGAGGAGGTGCATTGTGAAAGTCCCAGTAGAGATTACTATCAACGGAAAGTCTTACGGCGGGGAGGTTGAGCCGCGTCAGCTGCTTGTTCACTTCATCCGGGAGAACGTGGGGCTGACGGGCACAAAGGTGGGATGCGATACCAGCCAGTGCGGCGCTTGCACTGTTCAGCTGGACGGTGCAGCGACGAAGGCGTGCACAGTCCTCACCGTTCAGGCGTCTGGCAGCTCCGTCATGACAATCGAGGGGCTCTCGGACGGGGTTGACCTGCACCCGCTTCAGGAGGCGTTCTGGAACAACCACGGCCTGCAATGCGGGTTCTGCACACCTGGAATGATTATGGCGGCGGATGAGCTGCTTCGAAGGAACCCTTCACCGACCCGCGAGGAGATACGCCACGGCCTGGAGGGCAATATCTGCCGGTGCACCGGCTATCAGAATATCGTGCTGGCGATTGAAGACGCCGCCGGCGCGATGAGAGGCGGTTAGGCTATGACTACACGATCATTCGGTTCCGGCATTCGTCGCCGTGAGGACCCCAGGCTCATCACAGGGCGGGCGTCTTACACGGACGACATCAAGCTGCCTGGTATGGTACACGCGGCGATCCTTCGCAGCATGTACGCTCACGCGAACATCAAGTCTGTCGATACCAGCGAGGCCGTGAATCAGCCGGGCGTCATCGCGGTGTACACGGGGGCGGATACGGAGGGGACGCTGAACGGCATCCCCTGCGCGTGGCTGATTCCCAACTCGGACCTGAAGACGCCCGTGCATCCCGCCATCGCCAAGGACCGGGTGCGCTACGTAGGCGATGCAATTGCCGTCGTGGTTGCGGAAACCCGTTACCAGGCAGAGGACGCTCTGGAGCATATTGTGGTGGAGTACGAGCCCCTGGGCGCCGTCCTCAACCCCAAGGAGGCCGCGCAAGACGGCGCGCCGCAGCTTCACGACGATGCCCCGAACAACATCGCTTTCACGTGGGCAGTGGCCGGCGGCGACGCGGACGCGGCCTTCGCGGAGGCGGCCGTTACCGTCAGCGACGTGATCACGCTGCCAAGGCTCATCGCCAACCCGATGGAGCCGCGCTCAGCGATTGCGCAGTGGGTGGGAGTCACGGGAGAGCTAACGCTCTGGAGCACTTCGCAGAACCCGCACATCGCGCGGTTCCTCTCGTCGGTCGTGACAGGGGTGCCAGAGCACAAGTTACGGGTAATCGCGCCGGAGGTGGGCGGGGGATTCGGGAGCAAGATCGCGTACTACCCGGACGAGGCTATAGCATCGTTCTGCTCAATGCGTCTGGGTGTACCCGTGAAGTGGACTGAGACCAGGAGCGAGAACTACATGGCCACCACCCAGGGCCGCGACCACATCGAAGAGGTGGAGATGTCGGCCACTGCGGACGGGAAGATCACGGGACTCCGCACCACGGTGTACGCGGGTCTTGGAGCGTACCTCTCGACCGCAGGCCCGGGTGTGCCGACTATCCTGCACGGGCTGATGTACTCGGGTGCCTACGACATCCCGAACATCAGCGGGACCATCTACGGGGTGTTCAACAATGGCACACCGGTCGACGCCTACCGCGGCGCCGGTCGCCCTGAGGCTACGACGCTGATAGAGCGTCTGGTCGACCTCCTCGCGGCGAAGCTGGGAGTGGACCCGGTGGAGCTGCGCCGGAAGAACCTGATACCAAAATTCGAGAACGGGCATGACGTTGCAACGGGCCTCACCTACGACAGCGGTGACTACGAGGCCACGCTGGACATGTGTCTTAACGCGGCGGGCTACTCCTCGCTCCGTGAGGAGCAGGAACGGGCGCGCCAGGAAGGCCGATACGTGGGTATCGGCGTCTCCACATACGTCGAGATATGCGGCCTCGGGCCTTCACAGGTGGCGGGCGCGGTCGGCTTCCAGGGAGGGCTCTGGGAGAGCGCCATCGTTCGCTTCCACCCCACCGGCAAGGTGAACGTGATGATAGGCTCCTCGCCGCACGGCCAGGGTGAGGAGACCACCTTCGCCCAGATTCTGGCAGGTGAGGTTGGCGTGGACGTGGATGACGTTGAGATCATACACGGCGATACGGACCTGACGCCGATGGGGTGGGGCACTTACGGCAGCCGGACGACTGCTGTGTCCGGCGCGGCGGTGACGCTGGCGACGCGCAAGATCAAGGAGAAGTCGAAGGCGCTTGCAGCGCACCTGCTTGAGGCCGCGACGGAGGATATCGAGTACGAGGACGGTCGATTCTTCGTGAGAGGGTCTCCCGACCAGCACAAGACGATACAGGAAATAGCGCTCATGGCAAACGTGGCCTGGGATATGCCGGAGGGCATGGAGCCGGGCTTGGAGGCGAGCGCGTTCTACGACCCGCCGAACTTCACGTATCCCTTCGGCGCGCACTTGGCGGTCGTGGAGGTGGACCCGGCTACGGGACAGATCGATTTGCAGAAGTACTACGCGGTCGACGACTGCGGTGTGCAGATAAACCCGATGATCGTGGAAGGCCAGGTACACGGCGGAGTCGCTCAGGGAGTGGGGCCGGTGCTGTGGGAGGGCGTCGTCTATGACGACGAAGGCCAGCCCCTCACTGGCACCATGCTGGACTACGCCCTGCCGCGAGCGGACGGCTTGCCGGACATAGTAGTGCAGTCCAACTCGACTCCCTCGCCGCACCATCCGCTTGGAGTGAAAGGCGTGGGAGAGGCCGGGACCATCGGGTCTACGCCCACGGTCTACAACGCAGTGATGGACGCGCTGCGGCCCTTGGGAATCACTCGTATTGACATGCCGTTGACGCCCGAAAAGGTGTGGCGGGCTATCCAGAACGCCTAGAACGGAGGCAAGCCATGTATCCAGCAGAGACGAATTACCATCGCGCGGGCTCGGTGGCCGAGGCGGTGCAGTTGCTCGCAGACAACGAGGGCGCCAAGGCGCTGGCCGGAGGCCATAGTCTGATTCCAATGATGAAGCTGCGCCTGGCAATGCCCACCGTTCTGGTCGACATCGGCCACATTGGAGCGCTCAAGGGTATCACCGCCAACGGCGGCGGGCTGTCCATAGGGGCGCTTACGACCTTTGCGGAGATCGCGTCGAGCGAGTTGGTGAGGGCACACGCGCCGGCGTTGGCGGAGGCTGCTGGGGTGGTTGGAGACCCAGCGGTGCGAAACCGCGGCACGATTGGTGGGAACGTATCCCACGGCGATCCGGCGTCCGACCCGCCAACGGCCCTGACGGCGCTGGGCGCGACCTATAACGTAACCGGACCGGGCGGGGAGCGCAGCATAGCCGCGTCCGACTTTGCCACGGGGCTCCTGGAGAACGCGTTGCAGGAGAACGAGATTCTGACCGGCGTGTCGGTCCCTTCCGTTCCTTCCGGCGCGGGTTCGGCTTACGTCAAGTTTCCCCATCCCGCCTCGCGCTACGCCGTCGTTGGCGCAGCGGTCATCGTCGCAGTGCAGGGCGGAAGTTGTTCGTCCGCAAGCGTGGCGCTCGGCGGCGTCGAGACTACGCCAACCAGGGCGTCGTCCGTAGAGGCGTCGCTGGTTGGGTCGGACCTGAGCGAAGGCGCGCTGGACGCTGCCGCGGCGGCGCTGGCAGGCGACTTCGTTGGCGACCCGATGAGCGACATTTTCGCTTCAGAAGAATACCGGAAGGCGATGGCGGCGGTGTACCTGCGCCGCGCCCTCGGGGTTGCCGCGTCGCGAGCGGGTTAAGGCCTGTTCGGCGGCGCTCAACCGTAGCATAAGAGACAGGCGCAGTACCCAGGAGGACGCAAGAGTTGGAGCAAACTCCCGTCGCTTCCATGTCGGCTTCCGTTGACGATCTGCAGGCCGCGCTTCGCAAGGAGTTGTACGTCGCCGACCGGAGCCTCGCGATGTCCGTCTACCTGGCGTTGCATCTGCGACGTCCGCTTTTTCTTGAAGGGGAGGCCGGTGTTGGGAAGACTGAGGTTGCCAAGGCGCTTTCGTCCGCGCTTGGGGCGCGCCTCATACGGCTGCAATGCTACGAGGGGCTGGACGTTAGCCAGGCGGTCTATGAGTGGAACTACTCGCGCCAATTGCTGCACATCAGGCTGTTAGAGGCCTCCGGCGGAGTTGACCGGCAGGACGCGGAGAGGGAGCTGTTCAGCGAGGAGTTCCTGGTCAAGCGGCCGCTCCTGCAGGCGCTCGAGGGAGCTGGCCCGACGGTGCTGCTGATAGACGAGCTCGACCGCGCCGACGAAGAGTTCGAGGGCTATCTCCTTGAGATGCTGTCCGATTTCCAAATCACGATTCCGGAGATCGGGACGTTCAAGGCGGATGAACCGCCGGTGGTGGTGATCACGTCCAACCGCACCCGAGAAATCCACGACGCCCTGAAGCGGCGGTGCCTGTACTACTGGATCGATTACCCTGACCTCGAGAAAGAGATGCAGATCGTGCGCAGCAAGGTCCCGGCCGCTGGGCAGAGACTGGCGGAGCAGGTGACTGCGTTCGTGCAGGAGCTGCGAGGTACGGAGCTGTACAAGGCGCCCGGTATCGCCGAGACTCTCGACTGGACGGCGGCGCTGGTGAGCCTGAATGAGAATGAGCTTAGCCCCTCGGTCATTGACGACACGCTGGGCGTCATGCTGAAGTACCGCGAGGACGTTCAGATGGTGAGGGGAGAGCAGACCCGCGCTCTGCTCAACCGGGCATTGCAGCGCGGGACGCGGCGCGGTGGCAGGCGTGGCTAGCGGCCAGTCCGGTCACATTCTCCACAATCTGCTGATTTTCGGTCACCTGCTCAGGCGTCTCGGCCTCAACGTTCACGAGGGGCGCATGGTGGACGCTGTCCGTGTGTTGGAGGACATCGGCATGACTCGCCGGGTGGACGTGTGGTCGGCTCTTCGCACTCTTCTTGTGCACCGCAGGGACGACCTTCCGCTCTTCGACGAGGCCTTTGAGGTGTTTTGGCGCCAGCGCAAGGAGCGAATGTCGTCGCTGGACCTGCGTTCCATGGGCGAGCAGCGACGCTACCGGAGAGTGGAGGCGGGCCCGCCTCCACCTGGGCGGTCGGATGATGGCTCGGAAACGGGAGCCCAGGACTCGGAGGAACAGCACGACCGAATCGACCTGACGCGGACTTTCAGCGCGCGGGAGGTGCTTCGGGAGAAGGATTTCGCTGAGTTCACGCCAGAGGAGACGCTGCAGGCCAGGCAGTTGATGGCTTCGCTCCAGTGGAATCCTGGAGTGCGTCGAGGGCGGCGCAAGGAGCGGGGAAAAGGGACTGCGCTTGATATGCGGAGGACGTTGAGGGATAGCGCGCAGTTCGGGGGCGAACTCCTACGCCTGAGGACCAGGCGGCGGAAGGAGAAACCACGCAGGCTGGTGGTTATCTGCGACGTGAGCGGCTCGATGGAGCGGTACACGCGGATGCTGCTCCACTTCATCCACAGTCTCTATGATGGACTGGAAAATCACGTGGAGGCGTTCCTGTTCGCTACCCGCCTGACGCGCATAACTAAGCAGCTGGGGCAGCAGGACATAGACCAGGCCGTGGGTGAGGTCGCGAAGGCGGTCCCAGATTGGTCGGGCGGGACGCGCATTGGGGAGGCGCTCAAGGAGTTCAACTTCAGGTGGGCGCGGAGGACGCTTGGCTGGGGGTCTATCGTACTCATTGTGTCGGACGGTTGGGACCGTGGCGAGCCGGAAGCGCTGAGCGAAGAGATGGCGCGTCTGCAGCGTAACTGCCGACGTTTGATATGGCTGAACCCACTGGCCGGGGCCGAGGACTACGAGCCCCTGACCCGGGGTATGCAGGCCGCTGCGCCGTACATCGACGATCTGCTGCCGGTGCACAATCTGGCGGCGCTGCTGGACCTGGCGCGCCACCTGAACGGTTTAACGGCGAGTTGGCCGGCGCGCAGGCAGCCTCCCGCGCCGTCGACGGAGACAGCGGAGGTTGTGACCGTAGCAACACCTAGTCAGCGGTCGTGGCATACGGGGGCGAATCCGTCCTTCCGCCACCCAATGTGGGGACGCGGCTCACAGAAGAGCGGAGAGTAGGCAGGGGAGTGAAAACCCTTGCTTTCGTGTTCCTCATACCATCGCGCTACTTATCATCGGCGCTTGGCTTTCATCAACGGCTCTGCCCGGAGCCGCGCGAATTTCCCCGCTCCCACATAAACCACTCCAAAGTAGGGTTAGCTCTACTATCAAGCTTCTCGCCTTGAGCATACAGGCTTTCAAAGCTATAATGCATCACTTGGAGCGCCCGAAGCAACGACTCATCCGGGAGGCCTTGGAAAGCCAGTGGCCTGAGCTTGTGGGAGAGGTAAGCTAGATGTCCCGAAATCGACACATTCGTATGTCTCTACCGGTCCGGCATGGAAGTAAGGCCTCCAGTTGAAGCCGGCCACAGGGAGCCGCCGCATATATTACGGGTGGGTGATTGTTGGGGTTGTCTTCCTCTCATCGCTCGCATCCGGGGCACAGATCAACCCCACCATAGGGGTCTTCCTTAAGCCCATCACCGACGAGTTCGAGTGGACGCGCTCCACCGTATCCCTGGCTGGGGCCATTGGCACCCTGATAGGCGGCGCGCTGGCGCTGGTGGTAGGGCCTGCCATAGACAAGTTTGGCGCACGATGGATACTCTTCGTCAGCTTCTTGGTGTCCGGCGTCGCCATCTTCGCATGGGGGCACGTCGACCATCTGTGGCAGTTCGCCATTGCCTTGATAGTCAGCCGTGTGGCTCTCCAGGGAGTGATCAATCCCACCAACCAGACGGTGGTTTCCAAGTGGTTCATCAGGAAGCGAGGCAGGGCAGTTGCTATGTCAATCCTGGGACAACGCATCGGCGGCGGCGCGATACCGTCGGCTGCCCAGGGAGCGATACCTATGCTGGGTTGGCGCACGGTAGCTATGGGCGTGGGTCTGCTGGTGCTGGCTTTGACTCTCGTCCCCATATCCATTTTCATGCGGCGTCAGCCCCAGGACATGGGACTTCTTCCTGATGGCGCAAGGCCAGAGAATCCGGAGGATCAGGAAGGGCAGGGTAAAGTAGGCGGGAGGGTACAGGCGCAGGAGATCCACTACACGCTGAGGGAAGCGCTGAGAACGCGGCCCTTCTGGATAATCCTTGGCACGTTTTGCCTGACCAATTTCATCAACACTGGCGTTAACTTCAATCTGGCCCCGCACCTCTTGGACAGGGATCTTACAGAGGTCCAGGCGACCGTAGTGCTTCTGACATGGGCAATGGTTAGCATCCCGGCCTCCCTCGTCGCCGGGTTCCTGGCAGACCGTATGTCGGTGCGTACCTTGATGGCGGTGTTCTCGACGGCGCTGGGAGCGGGTATATACCTCTTCCTGATAATCGACTCTTTTGCCGTGGGTATGGTCTTCGCAATGGTGCATGGCGCGGCTTTCGCCGGCTCCTTCTTGATGTTGCAGCTTCTGCTGGCCAACACCTTTGGTTCGGCGTCTCTGGGGGCGCTGCGCGGTTTCATAGTGCCGTGGCAGATGGTGGCAAACGCCCTCGGCCCCCTGGCGGCTACGCTGGTCTACGACACAACCGGCAGCTACAACCCCATCCTGCAGACCTATATTGGCCTTCAGGTTCTGCTTGTTCTGGTTCTCGTGTTTGCCCTGCGGGGCCTGAAGCCCAAGGACTCGGAGTGAGGTAGAGACGCACACCAGCCTCCCGCCCATAGTGAAATTGCAATACAAAACGGGCGTAGGCGGAGGCAGGCCCGTAGGGGCGGTTCGCGAACCACCCTTACCCGGGATCTTCAGGACAAGCGAGCAAATTGCAGACCCGTAGTGGCGCTATGGTGGCGTTTTTTCAAAAGGTTCTATTGAGAATGCCTGAAGAGCTGTCCTAGCCCTGGCTGTACACAGGAGTCTTGATTAGGGTCAGATAGATGTCGGACACCAGCGAGAGATATGAAAGGGAGGTATGCTGGTATCAAGATATCGGGTATCCAATGGCTGCCGGTTGGAGTCTCGGTAAGTGGGGCTATAGGGTCTAACCTGGGTTGCTCTCGGGGCAATGAGGACGATCGTCACTTGTTCAGGGGAAGGAGAATAGTCACGGTGACACCCTGTCCAAGCCCGTCACTTGTTGCTGTAATCGTACCCCCGTGTGCTTCGACTATAGCTCGGGTGATGGCCAATCCCAGACCTGTACCGCCTATCCCACGACTACGAGACTGGTCAGTACGATAGAATCGGTCGAAGAGGTGAGGAAGGTCTACGGCGTGGATGCCGATCCCGTCATCGATGATCGAGAAAGCCAATACCTCTTCGCCTTCCAACCATGCTCTAAGAACGATATGCCCGCCAGCCTCGGTGCTATGAATGGCGTTGCTCAGAACGTTTCCCAATGCCTGGCTCATGCGAATCCGGTCGAGGTATATGTCCGGGAGATCAGTGGATACCCGCAGCGACAATTCAACCTGTCGAGCCTGAGATTGCGGCTGCCAGCGATCCACCTCTGAGGTTAGCAACTCGTGGATCGAACCCGCTTCGAGTGTGAGCCTCAACCCACCGTGGTCGGTCTCCGCAAGCCAGTCCAGATCAGTCACGAGACCGCGCAGCCTGTCCACTTCCTGGATGATATGGTCGGATGCGCTCTCAGGCGTCTGAAGTCCATCGTGCAGCCCTTTTGCCTCCAGCTGTATGACGGTCAGCGGCGTATTCAGCTCATGAGAGACATCGTTTATCAGCCTTCTGCGGAGGTCCCGCTGAGTCTCCAAGGCAGAGGTCATACGGTTGAAGGCTGCGCTCATCCGTCCCAGCTCATCCGAGGATGTGACTGGCAGCCTGGTCGTATCCCCCTGGGCAATTGCCTGGGTTGCCTCCGTCAAAGCCGTCACAGGGGCTGTGATTCGTCTGGACAACCAGGCGGCCAGCAGTATGGCAACGCCAATTGTCAGCGCCCCCCCAATTGCGGTGATGTACAGGAGCGTGTTGAGGAATCCATGCGACTCAGCCGATAAGAACCCGTGGTCTACATCCACATAGACGTGGCCTACGGGCTGGTTCGCGGTCAAATCGAACACCGTCTCGCGATGCCCGCCTAGGTCTGGCGCGGCGGTTCCAGACAACAGTTCCGATAGATTGTCCTTCACCACCCGTCCGTCGACGCCGACGATGACGACTCGTATCGGGTCTTTGTGGAGGAGCTCGAAGGATTCTCCCTCACTCTCTTCATGACGCTCCCTTTCCAGAACTCCTTCGTAGATGTATCCGGCCTCAGACAGCGGTCTGTCCACCGTGCCCCAGCCACCGGAAGCGGTATATTCCCGGCTCAGATTCCGGGCCAGCCGGCTCGCCTCATCATCACCAATCTCGTCTACGAACACACCCAGGCGGGACTGCGTTGCGTAGTAGCCCACACCGACGCTGATCAACACGGTGAGAACGATGACAAAGACGGTCGAACCCATTATGCGCCAGCGCAGCGACATCATACGTCCTCTACCACGAACTTGTAGCCGGCGCCGTAGACAGTCTGAATAGGCTGGCTACCATCCCGGCTGATCTGCTTTCGCAGGCGAGCGATCTGGCTGTCGATGGCGCAGTCGAACCCGTGGAATTCGTGGTTGAAGGTCAGCGAGATCAGTTGGTCACGGGTGAGCGCCTGGTTGGGATGACGCATGAAGGTTGAGAGCAGGGCGATTTGCGCCTGGCTCAAATCTACGGGTTCTCCATTGACCATCACGCTCCGGGTGGTCTCATTCAGCGTGATGTTGCCGCGTGTCAGGACCTGCTGGACTCTGCCCTTGACGCGGCGAAGAACGGCCTCGGCGCGTGCGATAACCTCCTCCGGATCGAAGGGCTTGACGATGTAATCGTCAGCCCCGCTGTCCAGTCCGATGATCCGCTCGGCGTGGGCTTCCCTGGCCGTCAGCATGATTATCGGAACGTCTGACTCTCGACGCAGGATTCTGCACAACTCCACGCCATCGAGACGAGGAAGCGTCAGGTCGAGGACTATCAAATCTGGAGTCAGACTGCGGGCCAGGGCCAGACCGGACTCACCATCATGAGCAACCTCGGCAGAGAATCCGGCGCGCTCGAAGTACACCTTGACCCAGTTCGCTATCCTCGTATCGTCTTCAATTATCAATATGGCGTCACTCATCGCCGGTCCTCTAAGAAGCCATCTAACACGCGATGCCTCATTGAGACACTGCGTCTATCCATCTACCGGATACGCACATGGTCAGATTATCTCACTTGAAGCTTCAGCATAACCACTCGGTCAACTTCGACCAGCTCTAACCTCCTCCCCTCCGCTCGCCACCATCCCGATGCTCTCCGCCCGACTCGCTCCCCTCACCTCCGGCGCCAACCTCGGCGTGTGCCGTCCATCCGGTGAACGATGCAGGCGTCGCAGGTAGGTTGATCGTTACCACCTCGCCTGGAGCCATGTCAGTCGGAGTCGTAGGACCGAGTTCCGCTCCGTTCGAAAGGTGCACTTCGATCCTGACCAGGTCCAGGATGCCGTTGGTCGTGTTCTCCACAGCGCCTATGAAGGAGTTGCTTGAAGCGTCGTACTTCAGAGTCAGTCGGGCGCCGCTGCGGACTGCATCGAAGGTCTCATCCGGCGCCAACGTATAGGCGCCGCTGCCTTCCTCGCCACCAGCTCCAACGGATTCATTACCGCTTTCACCACCAGCGCCGTGTTCACCGCTGTCTTCGCCTCTCTCTTCTCCTGCGTTAGCCGCGGGGCCAGGGCCGCCGCAGTCGAACACTTCCATGTGAACGACGTATCCATCGTAAGAGACTCCAGCAAGTTTCGGTTCACTGGCAACCGTCAAGCTTGTCGTTGCTTCCTGACCAGGGTTCAGGTGTCCCAGCTTCTCGGGACCAAG
Organism: Dehalococcoidia bacterium; assembly: GCA_965263185.1. Classification (GTDB taxonomy): domain Bacteria; phylum Chloroflexota; class Dehalococcoidia; order Lucifugimonadales; family UBA2985; genus JAPPHY01. The sequence continues at coordinate 1,859,926 of OZ253588.1, forward strand.
CTCTCCCACCGTCTTCGTTCCTGACTTCAGATGTGGTTCGGCTTGCACATAGCAGAGTTTCTGTGAGAGCGTGTTTCGCGCCGTTCCGTGAACAGTTAGGGTTGCTGCGTCGTACTGCATGGAAACAGCTAGTCCGCCGAGAATACCGTTCCACGACTGTCCGAGAGGAGTGATTGGGCTCGACATTGCGGCTTCACTGCCCTCGCCACTGCCGTCAACGCCTTCACCGCTACCATCGCTTCCAGAGCCGTGTTCTCCGCTGCCTTCACCACCTTCTTCTCTGGATTCCGTGCCTTCGCGTCTGCCGCCATGCTCACCTGCAGAGCCGCCCCCTTCTCGCTCGGAGATAGCCTGACTTGCCGTGGCGCTGTTAGAATCTCGGTCGTCGCCGAGTCCGGCGTCGTCCGCGCAGCCGCTGACTATCACCGCGGAGAGTATAATCCCCAAGACGGGCCCAAACAGGAACGCCTTCATCATCAAGTTCTTGCAATTCATTCTTCCATCCCTTTCGTGAAGTATCTGCGGTACTACTCACGATAGCGATGAAATGTCGCAGAAGTATGTCGTCCGCGTTTCGCGTTTATTTTGCGCTGCGAATGTTGACGCTGCGGGACGACATGGGGCTGCGAGTATGGGCGACAACAATGCCGCCCATGCCGCCCTCGTTATAATCGCGGACTAGCAGATTTTGGTGAGCCTGCCAGGATCAGCCACATTTCAAAGATGGGTCTGTCAATCGTCAAGTTTGGTGAACATTCCCCTGGACATCTATACAACTCTGTTTCTCTCCTCCATTTCCGCTGGAGGGTACTTTCGACGTTACGGTAGCAGAAAACCCAGGTCTCGGAGGTCCACCAGTTGCAATGCCGTTGGCCCGTCCTCGCTCATTGTGCAACGAACGCTCAAGGTTGACCCATTCTCACGCTGCTGGATGACCGCGTTAAGTTGACTGCATGCCTGGTCAATAGGCCGCTGTGGCCAACCCCGCTCGACGAGCTCCGTCAGGGCAGTATTGTAGCCCCGCATGCGCTGAATGAGTTCATCTGCGTCGGCAACCGCTTCGCCTGGCCGGGAGTAGAATAGGGATACGACCCACCATTGGCCTTCTTCGCTTCGTCCGTAGCTTGCGCCCATGTCAGACCACTCGTGGAGCGTGCCCCACTCCGCCGGTTTCTCGTACTGCGATAGGACTACCGAGCCGTCAGTCTCATGGTCCAGAATAGCCTCCCTGGTGAGGAGCCCGGCCGAAAGCGGGTCGCCCAATGAGAGGGCTATATTGGAGAAGGCGGCGTCATCTGCCAGTGATGGCGATTCGTTTGCCCAGGCCGCCAGCATGCCGGTGACAAACTCGGTAGCTGGAGAGGCGATCAGAGCAGCGCCGCTCACGTAGACGCGGTTCATCGCGCCACCAGCAATCGCATCCGGGCTTGCAAAGGAAGCCCACGCATTGTCATCCCTTATCGAGAAGTAGGCGCGGCCGAAGGCCTCTATTTCCTCATACCCAAGGTCCACGAGCTTCTGCCGAATCGCATTGTCGTCAAAGTCACCTTCCAAAAACGCCGCGGAGAGTGGCCATGAACTCGTCTCGCCGAAGCTCACGGCCTGAGCTACTTCGTAACCATTGAATCCGAAGACCTCCTCCCACTCTTGGTTGCTGAACACGGCGCCCAGGAATCCTGGGGCCAGAACGATTCCACGGCGCGCTTCACTGTACGCATCCCGGGCGCTATCTGACTGAGTCAAGTCATGTCGGTTACGCGGCGCTTGAACACCGGCCATCTCCAGCGCCAGACCTAAGTTGCCATACCACACCCCTTGGTCTTTGAATTGCGCCGGTATCAGAGACAGCTTGGCCAAGAGGCCGGCGCTGGGCTCCAGTGTGAAGACGGGCGTGGGCATAGGAACCGGGGTTGTTGTCGGAGCGGGTGTCAATGTTGGAACAGCTGTGGGCATAGGAACTGGGGTTACTGTCGGAGCGGGTGTCAATGTTGGAACAGCTGCGGACGTCGGAGGTGGAGTGAACGTGGGAGTCGGCGATCCTTCACACCCAGCCAAGACCAGCGCCAGCGTTACGGCGCTGACCAGCCCTGTAGTCCAAAACCGAATTCTGCTTGATCTCAAAACAATTACATCCTTTGCTATAACAGGCTGCTGAGTGTATCACTCTTGGACTGCCCTTATAGATTTCTGTGTTGATGTTTATCCCAACAGTGATGTTACCACGTTTCTTCCATACCGAGATTGCAGCCGGAGGATGCCCCCCAAGCCCATAGCTCTGCCCTGGATGTTGGTTCACGCCTAGCGACCAGTCGTCCTTTGTACCCTTATGTAGAGTTGGCCCCTTCTCCAGCGTCTGCAGACTCGCTTACATTGTCCCGCTTAGCCCATCCCGCAGGATTCGGAAAGCCCGCAACAATATTGCGGGTTGCATCCATGAAGAGCGCCTGAGTGGACCTGACTACTACAGTGTTTGCTCGTACAATCACCGTGCGTCCGTCCTCCAGCCATACCATGTACTCATTCACCGTAGTTCTCCCTCCTATTTCCAGTGGGTGGCTAGTATAGCACAGGCAGCGAGCATCCAAGGCGACGTTCGAGTTACTCGACACCACAAAGCCCTGAGCCTCCATCAGGCCACGGCGCATCCCGTTCCATATATCAGCCGCGCCATAACCCAATACAAAGGTGGCGTTCCCAAATCCGTTGTTGACCTGGTAGGGAACAATTGGTAAAGTGGTGTGGCAACACAACAGGTTGGAATCGACATCCGGCAAATCCAAGCTACGGAGGCCAAGAACCGCTTGGCCGAACACCTCCGTGCGGTCGAGGATGGACAGGCCGTTGTCATAGCAAGACACGGCAAGGCGATTGCACACTTGATTCCCGCTCCTGCGCAGGCTCACCCCAACCGATCTTCTCCGGGGTAGCGGCTGGAGCGTGAACCTCAAGAAGATGGAGATGACCTGGCGACAGAAAGCTGAGGGACTAGTTGCTACAGCGAGATTTTCTACACGCTGCTTGAAGTGAGGACGCTGGCAGAGCAGCGTAAGCAGACCTACAAGCTCATCTGGCCTCACTTATCACTCTGGGCAACCGACCGCCGGCGCTGGCGGCCTTCTTGCCCGACAACCCTGCTCCCAACCCGGTCCGACTAACGTATTAGGTGGTAAGAATATCAAGAGCATACCAGGGGAATCCGGCTCAGCCAATGCATCGGAGTCGGCCAGTCTATCCGGAGTAGACACCGGCTTGACACTCGCGTGCCGAAACCTCTGGAAGGTGTTTGGGGACGGAGCCCGGGATCTTGCGGACTCCATCGACCCTGCCCTTTCCAGGGAGGAGGTCTTGGCCCAGACGGGCTGCGTGCTGGCAGTGAGGGATGTCTCATTCCATGTACGGGAAGGGGAGACCTTCGTCATCATGGGCCTCTCCGGCAGCGGCAAGTCGACCCTCGTCCGCTGTCTCGGCCGTCTTATCGAACCGACTCGCGGCGAGATCCTCATAGACGGCGAGGACTTGCTCGCGATGAACAAGCAGCAGTTGCGGGACGTTCGCCGCCACAAGATGGGCATGGTCTTCCAGCACTTCGGCAACTTTCCCCACAAGCGGGTCCTGGACAACGTGGCTTACGGTCTCCAGGTTCAGGGCGTTGACAAGGCCATTCAACTCAACCGCGCCGCCGAAGTCATTGAGATGGTGGGGCTCACGGGGTGGGAGGAACGGTACCCGCACGAGCTGAGCGGCGGAATGCAGCAGCGTGTTGGGCTGGCCCGCGCCCTTGCAGTCGACCCGGAGATCCTCCTCTTTGATGAGCCGTTCAGCGCTCTAGATCCCCTCATCCGGCGGGACATGCAGGACCAGTTGATCGGACTCCAGCAGCTGGTCCAGAAGACGATGGTATTCATAACCCACGATTTCCTAGAAGCCCTCAAGGTCGGGGACCGGGTCGCCATAATGAAGGACGGCGAGTTCGTTCAGACAGGCACGCCGGAGGAGATTGTCTCCAACCCGGTCGACGACTACGTGCGGGACTTCACCCGGGACGTGCCCAGATCCAAGGTGCTCACAGCGCGTTCTGTCATGACCCCGCCCCGAGTGTACGCCACCGCAGACGAGGGGCTAGCCGACCTGATGACCAGGCTGGCCGCCCAGGAATGTGACTGCGCTGTCGTGGTCGACGGTCAGGACCGTTTCATCGGGACGGTGCATTTGGCGGATGTGTCTGGTAGCGGGGTGGCGTACTCCAGCGTCGCCTCCGTAATGTGGGACTCCTGTGCCATCGTGGAGCCGGATACCCGCCTCGAACGGCTGATTCCCCTGGCCATCGACGGTGACGCCCCCATCGCTGTCCTTGACCACGGCCGGTGCATCGGCACCATCAGCCGGGAGGCGGCAATGGCGGCCCTCGTAGGCGACGATGGAGTAGCGACGTGATCCGTACGGAGGCCCTCCAGACTCGCCCTGTCCGGGAGCGCCGATACCGGGTCGTCCTGTGGGTGGCCATTGCCATCGCCGCGTACATCCTGGCCTATTCACTGGCGACCACCAATGCTAGCACTGACTTCGGAGACTGGCCGGGGAGCTGGGAGCCTCCCGTCCAGGAGCCGATCGACAACTTCTTTGAATGGTTCGGCGACAGCCTCTCCTGGTTCTTCAATCCAGTTTCCGAAGTGATAGACGCGGGCCTCGCCGGGTTAGACACATTCCTCCTTTGGCTTCCCTGGACCGTTGTTGTTGCGGCGGTATCGATGTTGGGGTTCAGGCTCGGCGGCAGGTGGCTTGGGGTCTTTTGCGGCGCTGCCATGCTGTTCATCGGCTTCAACGGGTACTGGGACTCCGCGATGCTCACTTTAAGCGTACTGGGGGTTTCAGTGATTATCGCCGTAGGGATTGGTGTGCCGATCGGTGTATTCGCTGCCTTCAGCAATCGCTTCGAGGCAGGCGTCCGCCCGATTCTCGACACCATGCAGGTCCTGCCTGCCTTCGTATACCTCATCCCAGCCCTGGTCCTATTCGGAGTGAGCGGCGCCCAGGGCGTCTTCCTTACGGTGGTCTACTGCATTCCACCCGCTATAAGGCTCACCAACTTGGGGATCCGCCAGGTTCCCCAGGCCGCTGTGGAAACGGCCCACTCGCACGGGTCGACGACGTCTCAGACGCTGTTTCAGGTCCAGCTGCCGCTGGCAAAGAGCTCGATCATGATGGGCATCAACCAGACCATTATGATGGCAGTTGCCATGGTGATAATAACTGCCCTGGTGGGAATTGATGGGCTCGGCAGGGACGTATGGCTCTCGTTGAGGGAGGTGGACGCGGGGAAGGGACTGGAGAGCGGCATTGCCATCGTGCTCTTGGCCGTCATCCTGGACAGGCTCAGCTACGCCCTCGCGAATTCCGGCCCCAACTCAGCTACATCCGTCCAGGTCATAGGTCGGCGCTCTCATGAGACGGCCGGCCGGAGCCTTAAGAACATGACTGCCCGCTACACTCTTCATATTTCGGGCGTGGGTCTGATAGCCGTCCTGATGGTCATTGGTTCCCTGGTCGGCCCCCTGAGAAACTTCCCGGATGGCCTGACCTTCTCAATGGCGGGCCCTATCAACAGTGTCTTCGACTGGATGGCCGTCAACCTCCATTTCATTACAAGTTGGGTACGGGACAACCTGTTCCGGGAACTTGGGTACTCACCCATTTACACCCTGCTCCTCTGGCTCCCCTGGCCGGCGTTGATGGTCATCGCAGCCGGGCTGGCCTACTTCACCGCTGGATGGCGGGTGGGGCTTCTCGCGGTGTCGGGTCTGGCCTTCGCAGGCTTCGGCGGAGTTTGGGACGTGACCATAGACACCTTGAGCCAGGTGCTGACCGCAGGGCTGTTCACGGTGGTAGTGGGTATCGGGATTGGCGTTGTCGCCTCCCAGAGCAGGGCCTTCGAGATGGCTCTGCGGCCCATCCTCGACACCATGCAGACCATGCCAATCTTCGTTTACCTGATTCCGGTCATTATGCTCTGGGGTATCGGGCCTCTGGTGGGCATCATAGCCACAGCGGTGTATGCGTTGCCTCCGGCGATCCGCATGACCAGCCTCGGCATCAGGGAAGTGCCGGCACAGGTAATCGAGACGGCCCAGGCCCACGGCTCAACCGGCCTTCAGACCATGCTTCAGGTCAAGATCCCCCTGGCCTTCCCGACGATAATGATGGGTGTCAACCAGACCATCATTATGGTGTTCGCCATGGTAATTATCGCTGGACTTGTGGGTGGTGGGGGCCTAGGACAGGAAGTCTACAAAAATTCCATCTGGCTAAGAATGGGTGACGGCCTGATTGCCGGGATGACCATCGTCTTCATGGCGATGACGCTTGACCGCATGACCAGGGGCAAACAGGGCACAGTAATACCTCTTACGGCGCTGAGGTAGCGAGAATGCGGTACACGGCCCGCGAACCCGCACAAGGAGGGATGCCTATTGGACGATATGGTATGTTGCAATCTGACAGGATGTCTAATACACTCCTGACCCTGAAAGGAGAAAGAAAATGAAAACAGTGAAGAATAGGTGGATTGGTCTATCTATGATTGTGGCGCTGGCCATGGTCATCACAGTAGCATTGGCCTGTGAACAAGAAGCCGACGAAGGCGTCGATGGGCCGGAGACCAGGGGCACACTGTATCTCGTCGACCAGGACTGGAACGGCCAGCTTGCCACGACGGCTGTTGCGCAGATCCTGCTGGAGCAGGAAATGGACCACACTGTCGCAACCAAATTTGCGCCCGCCGATTCGGCGCCCCTCTTCATAGGCCTCGAACGTGGCGATTTTCATTTCGTCTGCTGCAACTGGCCTTCCTACAGCGCCGAACTCCTGGACGAATACGTGAACGCTGAAGACGCCGAAGTGGAGCGCATGGGGACGGTTGGCATAGTGGGTGAGACCGGCTGGTATGTTCCTTCCTACGTCATCAATGGCGACGCCGACCGCGGCATCGAAGCAGTGGCGCCCAACCTACGCTCGGTTAGCGACCTGAACCAGTACAAGGACGTCTTTGCCACGAGCGATACCGGTAATAGTGGCAGACTCCTGGAGTTCACTCCTGCTTGGGATACAAGGCCAGAGGAACGACTTGAGGCGTTCGGCGTCGACTTCCAGACTGTGTTCTCCGGGTCCGAAGGCGCGTCTCTGGCTGAACTCGACGCCGCCTTTCAAAGGGGCGATCCCGTTATCACGTACCTATGGGAGCCCCACTGGGCACATGCCAAGTACAACCTGGTGCAGATCGAGATGCCCGAGTGGACTTCGGACTGCTATCCCGAGGGTGACAGCTTCAACTGCGGCTACCCAACCGACGCCGTAGCAAAGCTGATTTGGCCGGGTCTTCAGGACGAGTTTCCAGAGGCATACGAGTTCCTCTCCAATTTCCAGATGACCAATGAACAGCAGAACGAGATAGTCTTCAACCTCACCGAGAACGGCCTGCCCGTACGCCAGGCCGCGCAGGAGTGGGTTGACGCCAACGAGTCAGTCTGGAGATCCTGGATTCCATAGATAGAAGCCCCGCTTTCGGATATGGGTCGGAAGCAGTTATCAGACGGATCGTAAATTGACGGCCCGGAAAGGGGTCAATCCCCTTTCCGGGCCTGATTTGCTGTGGCTAGAGTAGGCCGTCAGCGATAAGCGATAGTGGGACACAAGCGGAGGAAGAGAGCCGGAGAGGCTTGAGGTAGGGCTAGCTCCCTGGATGAGGTAGAGTGCTTCAACTCGGGCCAGGCTCACCAATGGGAAGCTGCCGAGGCCGATATCCCGCCGGCGTCCGTCGACGGTGATGCGCTGTACCCAGGACTTCCGACCAGCCTTGCTGATGTAGAGACGCAACCCCCGCCATCGGAGTGTCGTCTATGACTCATGGGCAATCCGAGACAACATCGGACAAGTGCGGAACGATGAGTGGTGGAGATAGGGGGAGTCGTAGTTAGCTTTGAAACAGGGCTGTTCTGTGAAGCGTTCCCACACTTGTTACCACAATTGGAAGCAGCAAGAATCTCAGTATAGTACCCATGTGACCTATTGTATCCCCCTGCCATGTACCACGCCTACTTTATGCTACCACATCAGGCTTCTGGCCGACTACAATTCGGTACGGTCGTTGCAGGCTTTAATATTCCCGGGTGTCGGTCGGATTCAACAGCGGTGGCCAATAGTATAGACGTCCCGGTGTGCTTGGTTGGACCCAAATGAGCGGTTCGAGTCCTCTTAGGTGGAGCTGACCCCACCTCAAAATCCTCGAGGTTCTCTACCCCCTCAACTGTCCCATTATCGCTGACAACCTACAAAAGGTAACGATTTTATTGAGGCAATGCCCCAGGCTCCAATCTTCCCACGGCTACTCCGACTGACCGTGAACGCGGAGTAGTCCCCTAGCTTCTGGAACAGAGGAATGCCCCGCCGCAGGATGTTCCATACTCGAGTGTGCTTATGGCGCTGCTGCCTGCCGGTGAGCGGTTCCGACCAGCGCCTGAAGACGTGATGCAAATACTCCGCTGTATCCCTTCTTTCGGGAATCGTGAGGATCCATGTTGTCTATGCTGGATATCTCATACCCGCTATGTCCCGATTTGGCCGTGATGATCAAATCACCGCCTTTCAAGGCGACGTCATCTATCCCATCGTAAGACAACTGGCTGACATTCTGCTCCAGCAGGCCGTTGCTCACCAACAGGAGCCGGCGACCGGTGGCGGCGATGACGCCTCCATAGAGTTCCTCTTTCGCCCCATTCTGCCCGTAATCGCCCCATGCCAGGGCTTCGATATGCTCGTCGTCATCCATGATTTCTACGAGCTTGCGGCGCTCGCCGCCATGGTTTTTCCTATGGTTCCAAAGCGGGTGTTGCAGTTTCCATTCTGCGGAAATCCTCGCCTCCGCAGACACCCGCCGCGCCGCAGTTCCAACATGCTCCCTCATCAGCTTTACAAACTGGGTTGCGTCGCCTTCCTCCCGGAACTCTAGGGCGCGGACCTCTGCATCGACGTCTACGAACCGGACGCTCGTCCCTCCCCAGTACTCCACTGACAGGATGCTTCCGTGAGGGCAGCCTGCCCGCTCGCGTTCATAGTTAAACCCCAGAGTGCAGAACAGGATGCGCCGGTCGGTTGCCACGGCTAAGGCCTCAGAAGCCATAAGAGATGTTGTATTGATTTGATAACTACCGCCGCCCCCCTGGGTGTTACCCCCCGCTTCATACACCTTTTGCTCGCCCACCGTGCAATGTGCCCAGTGGTCAATGCGTTCCTCGCCCATCAGAATGCTCGACAACCTGTCCTCCAGGGACGCTGCATCGGCGTGCAAGCGGCCCCGGATGTAATCGGCCAACCTGGCGGCGCCTGGGTCCAGGGTGATCGAGTAGTCTTGCCTGGGCGCTACGACGGTCAGTATGCCCGGCCCCTGCTCCCGTACTTCCCGGATAGCTAGGTAGGGGATTAGTTCCATGTTCTTGCTGAGGCGGCCGCGGTTGAGCAAGACTAGCCCCCGCTCCGTGGCGGCGACGATGCCCCGGTCATGGTTCGCGTTGTCGCTGCCCCAACTGCACCCGAAAAGGTGCTCGACATTGTCGCCCTCCACGATGGCGTCGTAGAGCATTCTGCGTTCGCCCTTGAAGTCGTCGCGTCCCCAGCCCGGTTGCAACATTTGCCAACGCCTATCTATGTTGTCTCTAGTTTCCTTGCTGGCCATCGGTGTTTCCTCCAGCTTTTCAGGGTGAGGTGAGCGCCAGTATAACGCCGCCCTCGATATAGATTCCAGTCCCTGGGATAGGATTTCGAGACGTGGGTTGGGTTGCCGCGTGTAGATTGCCGGGATCTTTGACCCGCTAAACCGGCAATTTGACAAGGCCATTCCGCTCTGCCGTATTATCGCCGAGTCCGGAACGCCAGCCCGGGTCAGACCCATCCGGCAGCCATGGCTGGAAAACCCGGTTGCTAACCGCTGGCAGAAAGCCATACTTCAGGTATTCCAGCCAAGGGTGTATACGAGCGGGGCTCCACCCTGGTAATCACCAACCTGTAGATGGTAACCAGTTTACCGGGGAGATACCGCCCGAGCTGGACAGCCTCTCGAACCTGGAAGTTCTGAGGCTAGGTGGTGACCAGCTGACCGGGTGCATACCAGGAGGGTTGCGAGGAGTACAGAATAGCGACGTCGACGACATTGGTCTGCCATTCTGCTGATCCCCATGCCTTACTCCAGGCAGGGCCTTTGTTGGGGTCCTGCCTGCAATGGATGGGAGCGCCGCACATCCCCTTCTCCAGTTCCCTCATCCACCACGCCAGGGCCTCGTGGCGCTCCTGTTGGCCTGGGCGATAAAGTTCCTGGTAGTAATAGGCGTGGCGCCGGCTGGTGTGGGCAGGCGCTGGGGTTGACGGCGTCGGCGGGCGGCTGACGGGCCCGCCGCTCCGTCATACACGAGTTAGCGCGTAGAAATAGCCTGCAATGCCCGCGCCGCAAGAGACCATCGTCCAGGCGGAGATTACCTTCTCGTGCCCCCCAAGTTGTAGATGGCGATCACACCCGCGTACCACAGGGGGTGCGCCGACAGGAACAGAAGCGCCTCCTGCCAGGGGATTTCACCAGGGAGTGTCGAAGGAGATGAGCGGGGCAACCACGCCCGAAATCTTTCCGCTCAAATGGTTGGGACAGGCTCAACATGAGCGGGTGCAGGCCCCGTACTTGATACGGGAGCGGGCGGCGCCATGCGCCATAGCCAACACGCGCTGGGAGCGCCTACAAGGCGATATGCTGTCCGTCTCCGGCTGAGTGCGCGTGGCTTCAGCAGAAGGGCAGGTAGCCAAGGTCAGAGAAGTTAGAGTCCAACTGGTCTTCCAGGCTGCTTGGCACGCACCCACTCAACTCGTTGCTGTGGAGGACCAGCTCTGTCAGGTTGGAGAGGCTGCCCAGCTCCGCCGGTATCTCCCCGCTCAGGGCGTTGTCGTCGAGGTGCAACCATTCCAGGTTGGAGAGGCTGCCCAGCTCCGCCGGTATCTCCCCGCTCAACTCGTTGCCGTAGAGTCTCAGTATCTCCAGGTTGGAGAGGCTGCCCAGCTCCGCCGGTATCTCCCCGCTCAACTCGTTGCCGCCGAGGAGCAGCCTTTCAAGGTTGGAGAGGCTGCCCAGTTCCGCCGGTATCTCCCCGCTCAACTTGTTGTTGTGGCTGATGTCCAGATATGTCAGGTTGGAGAGGCTGCCCAGTTCCGCCGGTATCTCCCCGCTCAACTTGTTGTTGCCCCTGAGGCTCAACCATTCCAGGTTGGAGAGGCTGCCCAGCTCCGCCGGTATCTCCCCGCTCAACTTGTTGTTGCGGAACTGCAGCCGTGTAACGCGCCCGTCGTCGTCAGTGGTGACGCCCTCCCATTCGCCGAGGGGAGCGTCACTCAGCCATTTTTCGTTGAGAGTCCAGTTCTCACCGTTCGTTGCGTTGTAGAGGGCAACCAAGGCTTCCCTGTCCGTTTCGACGGAGCCGGAGGCCGCGGGCGGCGCTGTGGTAGCCGCAGGTACAGGCGTATCGGTGGCAGTGGGCGCGCCGTCCCCTGACCCTGGCGTGGTAGGCGTCTGTGTGGGGGAGGCCGGCGTCTCCGTTGGGGTGGACGCGGTCCGGTCGGGGCCTGCTGTCACGCCGGACGGCTCGTCAGAGCCGCAGGCCGCGAGCGCCACCGTAAGGGCCAGCGCAAGGACAACGCTCAACAGGGTCACGTATCTTGTCGTGCGTGTACTGGTAATTTTCTTTCTCTCCCGGTCTTGACCAGCAACATATATCCACAGGTTCATACAGATAATATAGAGGAGTCGCTATGGGTGTCAATGCTGGGACACCCTTTTCGCCACTCCCAAATATGGTTGACATGTCGGCTTCCGCGGGGATGAGCGGGCGCCCCATGCGCAATAGCCAACACAACCCGGGAATACCAAAAGCGGTGTTCCTAACGTGTGTTGGGTATGACGCACGACACCGCCCATCCTGAGCCTGTCTGTTTCAAAGCAGCAGAGGGTCGGGAAGTCAGCCTAGTGGAGGCCGGTCTGAACCAACCTGGGATAGCAGACAGGCATGTCGATGCCCTTCTTAACCCTATTGGCCACCGACGCCTCTCGCCACTCCGGGACACCGCCTCGGCCATCATCACCGACACGCGGGAACCGTGTCGGTGATGATGTCGTCTATCCTCTCGGTGATGTCCATGGTGCAGGCGTGGGTGGAGTAGGCCAGCGCCCGGCGTCTCTCCACCCGCTCGGTGGCCACCAAGTCGATGATGTCGCCGCTCTTGAGGAACTCTCCCAATAGGCGGCACTAGAGCCTGATTAAAAGTCCAGAACGAACCGCAGTGTGAAAGTTCTTGATTTCGTCCAGTTAGGTGGGCCTATTTTGACGGTAGGCAGAACCATCTTTGAGATGTGGCTGGGCCTGGGAGGCTCACCAGGGTTTGCTACTACACAACTATGGCAGGATGGCATGGGCGGCGACAAATGTCGCCCGTGCCTATGCCGCTGCAACCAGCCTGAGTCAGGGATTTACCTCGAAAGCGGTCCGTGTCTCTAGTCTCCCAGCAGCCCGTTACGCACGCACCACAGAACCAGCCCCTGCATCGTCCCGACCCCCAACTTTTGCTGGATGCCGTAGATGGCGTTCCGAGCGGTCACCGGCTTAATCCCCCTCGCCTCCGCGATCCTAGTGTAGGACATACCCTGGGCGAAGGAGACGAGTATCTCCCGCTCCCTCGGAGTCAGCCCGACGGCGGCATCTTCCGTCTTCCCGCCGCGGCGTATCGCCTCGAACGCCCTTCTCACAATTTCAGTTGGCAAATGAAAATCGCCCAGGACCACGTTTCGGAGGGCTGACAGCAGTTGCTCCCTGTTAGTCTCCTTCTGGAGGAATCCGGTGGCGCCGGCGGCCACGGCCTCCACGACGGCGTCCTCCTCCGTAGAGGCCGTTAGCATGAGCACGCGGGTCTCGGGCGCGGACTCCATGATCTCCCTACACGCCTCCACGCCATCCTTCTTCGGCATCATCACGTCCATCACCACTACGTCCGGCGACACGTCGGCCGCAACCCTGACCGCCTCCTCGCCATCCGCCGCCTGTCCCACCACCTCGAACTCGCCGGACTGGTCCAGGAGCTGCTGCAGTCCGACTCTCACGATTGAATGGTCGTCGACGATCATCACTCTTATGCGCTCGCCTGCTGACATTCCAGACCTCCTCTCTCTATCGTTCCCGCGGTACCACGCAGGTCACGGTTGCGCCGCCCATGGCGCCTCGCTGGTCCACCACGAGGCGCCCGCCCAGCCGTTCGGCGGCCCTGCTCATGTTCGCGAAGCCGTTACCGCGCTCCGCGTAGTCATCGGGAAGTCCGACGCCGTCGTCCGACACCGACAGGCGACTATCCTCCTCGGCAAACTCCAAGTCGATGGCAACATTGCTCGCTTCCGCATGGCGGTATGCGTTGGTGAGCGCGTTGTGCGCTATCGAGAATAACAGGCTCCTGGCCTCGACCGATAGCAACGGCTCGGCGCCGGTGTGAGTCATCTCGACTGGCACCGAGGTCACGTTCGTAAAGCTGGTTGCGTGCGATCTCAGAGCCCAGCTCAGATCCCTACCTTCGTAGATGCCGCCCACATTTATAGGGTGTCTCAGTTCCCATATGATGGACCGGGACAGCCGGGACGTCGCCTCAAGCGTGGCGGTCAGTTCCGGGTTCGCGTCTCCGGCATGCGCTTTTGCTGTGTCGATGCCCAACCCTATCATGTAAGCGGACTGGGCAGCGGTATCGTGAATGGCGTGGGACAGCTCGATCCGCTCACGCTGAAGCGCCTGCTCGCGCTCCACAGCCTGCCTCCACCTGATCCGCTCGAACCTGGTTGCCAGGTTGACCGCCGCAACGACCGCATACATGACGGCTATCCTGGCCAGCAACGCCTTCTCGTCCCCTGCCTCGATGTCTATTCCATCCCCCACGGTCAGGCTGATTGCCACATAGACGAGGGACACTATAGTCACCCACATTATGTTGAGCCTGAAGGAAGTGAACAGCACCGCCAACCCGGCCAGCGCGGGATAGTAGAACAGGTGGTGGAAGGAGTGGCTGAAGCCATCGCTTAACGCCGCCGCTGCCGAAACAAGGAACACGTCCAACGCGTAGAGAGCCACAGGCCAGCGCCATGTGATCGGCCTGTTGGACAGGAGACGGTAGTGAATGTACCCATTGAACCCGATCAACACGAGGAGGAGCAGCGGAAATGGGGCATACCTGGCAACCCCGAAATAGAGATAGGGGCGATACACCAGTTCAAATAGCAATACGGCGATTACAAACCAGTGCCCTCTGACGGACATGGTTGCCACGTACTTTAGGCCGTCCGGGTCTATCTGGTTGAGCGTCCAGCCGTTCACCCGGAAGGCGTCGGTTGTCTTCGTGACTAGCTGCAGGACCCTGCTGTAGTGGGACCCGTGAGGCATCTCGTATCCCTGTTCTAGAATCTATGAGGTGGATAGCTGCGGGCGGGAGTTCCAAGCACATCCTTCATCAATCTAAACAGTTGGTGCTATGCCCGCAAGTAGCACATGCCCTCGCCAACAGAGCGATAGTACCTCCAAATGACTCTGAAGCTGTAAATGGTCGGACATTTTCGCTGGCCAGTTAAGGAGGACAGAATCGTTGAACATCAACACCACTCAAAGCAGGGGCATTTGCACATATATCGGACAGGGCAACTGCCCCTAATAAATAGGGCATTTGGTAATTGTTTGCGGCAAGGAAATCAGGGATCATGTGTCGGTTGCGCTGCTCGCGGTGATCGGAGCGGTCTGGGCCCTGCCCCAAAGGCAATGGCCGCGCCGGACCGGCCCTCGGGCCTGACAGCAGAATACAGCCACGAAGACAGTTTGGAGCAGCTTCAGGAAGCTAACCTGACTCCTTTCTTCTCTTCGGTGGATTTGGGATAAGGGAAGAACTAATTTACAAGCACGGAGGGCGAGGCACAATGCGATCACGGCGCCAGTTTGACACGGGAGTTGATACGGGAAGAAAAGACACCGCTTTGATGAGAGCCGAACCGAGGTGGCCGGGACGTTTGCGTCTTCGACTCCTGGCGGCCGTGCTCATCGCCGCTTTCGCCGCGCTCACGATCTACGCGTATACGGCGAACGTGTCGGTCGTGTCGGCGGCGAGTCCCTGTCCCGCGGTCAACGACTGGTGCACGACGATGACGGTGGCAGACGCCGAGGGTGACGGAATATTAAACGGGTATGAATTTGACAAGTTCGGCTCGATCGTCGACGACACGATCCAACCCGGCGGCGCAAACATCAACGTCTGGACCGTGCACACCTTTGCGCACCCGCTCCCGCAACTGCCCGATTACATTTTCTTCGGCTCTAACCCGAGGGTGCCGCGCGGCACGCAGGTCACCATTGAAGGGCACACGTTCATAGCGGACGCGGAGTCGCATGACGGCGAGGAGGGCGATACGGGCGATAAATGGGAATTTCCCTCTGGCGAGTTGCCCGCCAGCCTGGTCTGGTCGGCAGGCCAGGAGGTCACGGTAAGCGTGAAGCTTGCCTCCCCGTGCGACAACCTGGACAACCTGGTCAACGCCATCGTCGTCAAGAACCTGACCGGTGAGATCACCCAAGCGGGAGACACCAACCTCCACAAGATCAGGCTCGACCCCTACAAGAGCTACCTCATCGAGGCCATCGGAGTGGACGGCAGCGACATGCTCGGCGTCGAGGAACACCCCAACCTCACCCTGGAGGACCCTGAAATCCCCGCCATCTGGAACGCCAGAGGCAGATCCGAGTTGATTACCTACGGTTCCAAGAGTGACGGCAACGCCATCAGGCGCATCTTGCGAACCGACCACCGCACCTACAAGATCGAGGTTTCCTCAGGCAACAACGGCACCGGCACCTACCAGCTCAAGGTCCGGGTCAACAACATCTGCCGGATCAACGACGACGGCGACGCACAGTACCAGTGGGCCGGCGGCCCGGAGGGCTACCCCCAGGGCTCCGACCTGCCCGCTGGAATCGGAGGACGTCAGGTCCTGCTGACCGGCACCGACTGGGGGAACAACAACGTGACCCGGCCGGAAATTCACCACGTCCTGGGAGACAACTGGGACTCCAACCCCGACGAGGACTGGATCGGCGTTGACCTGGAGCAGGGTGAGGAATACACCGTCAGGCTTCGGACCAAGACCAGCCTGCCGGAGAGGCTGCAAGCCACCCAACTCAAGATCCTGGGCATCAAAGACGCCGACGGGAACGCCATCAGCGGCACCGCCAGCGCGGGAGACGCCGGAAAGAAGGTCTTCGTCACCAACTGGGAGGCGCCCAGCACCGGCCGTCACTACATCGCCGTGGGGACGGAGGGCACCGACCGGACCGGGATCTACTGGATAAGCATCACCAGGAAGAACTAGGATTGACGACAACCCGCGACAGCAGCGTCTCCGCCACCTTGGACACGACATCGGCAGTCGCCGTTATGACGGCCCTCATCAGGGGCATGTCGTCCTCAACTCCAGGGAAGAATCGCGGGACACGCGGACGTATCTCATCTTCGAGGTGACCCTGAACCGGGAAGCGAACAAGGAAGTGCGCGTGGACTACGTCACCGTGGACGGTCCTGCGGTGGCGGGCCGGGACTACGAGCCGAAGTCAGGGACGCTGGTGTTTGGCAGGCGCGATCTTACGAAGACGATATGGGTGTCGGTAGAGTTCGACGCGGCGTACGAGGACACCGAGACTATGACGCTGCGGCTGTCGAACCCACGTGGCGGGCAGATCGAGGACGGCACGGCGACCGGCTCCATTTACGATTACTCGACTAGCAGATAGGGATCGCGTACTTGCTGCTGCCGTGCAGCTAAAAGGCAAAAAGGGCAGCATCATGGGTGTGCGGGAGGGATCGTCGCCCGGCCCGCAACGGAATCTCCCGGTGCATGGGAGTCCTGATGCGTCCTACGGGAGGCCCGGTGCGTCATGCCGAAACAGCGCACATACTACTGACCTTACCCCCTAAAACAGTGGCATTGTCAATGAGAGTGCTCTGAGTAATGTTCTTCCCCCTTCTACTCAACGCAATCCCCCTGCCTGATGGGGAAAGGCCAGCATCTAATTGTTCTCCCAAACAAACCTCAGCCTGAAGGTTCTTGTTTTGGAATCTGTTTCGGTTACACCGCCAAAGCGAAGGCAATGGTGAAGGTTCTTGATTTTGTCCAGTTATGTGGGGCTAGAATGTACTGTAATGCGAACGTTGCGGTGGGAGATTTCAATGCAGTGAGCGGGTTGAGCGACCCACATAAGCCTCCACCGGGCTTAAACCTGCCGGGCTGGAGGATCGGCATCCCAAGACCGCGCTGGGCCGTGGCGTGCGTGTAGAAGAAGCGTTCATATTCCATTCAGTAGGGCAGATGACTATCTCGTGGCAGAGCCAATGCCCCCTTGGATTGGGCCATTTGGCACTTGCCGTGGGCAAGGACATTTTGGAATCATGTGGTTATTCAAGACGAGGGGCGGTCAACCGGAAAGACACCCTGAGCGGTTGATTGACCTATAGGAGTGAACCATGAGAAACATGATTCTGTCGCGCGCCGCCATCTGGACTGCCGCTGCCCTGCTGGCGGTCATCGGAGCCCTCCTGGTCCTACCTCAGAGCGCGGAAGCCGGGCGCGGGCCGAGCTTAAAGATCAAGTCGGTTCAAATGAACATCACTCCCACAGCCGACGCCACCTTGGATAATAAGAAGGTGGACATATCCTTCAAGTGGCGTGCGTCGAGAAACGCAACCGGTTACCAGATCGATAGACGTGAGCGCATCGGCGACCTGTCGGGGTCTATTAGTTTTGAATCCGAATGGACGGGGTGGAAAGCCAACAGGCAGGAATCAGATACTGCAAGAAGCACGACCATCAACTATCCTTACAGTTTCGACCAAGTGGGCAAGATGGTGGAATGGAGAGTTCGCGTGAAGGACGCAAACGGCAACTGGAGCCGCTGGTACAACATCGGCGTCAGCTGGGGTATCAAGTCGAAGCACTCCACCCACTACGTGATTAAACGGGAATGGTTCTACCCGGAAGATTATCCGGTACTGAACTAGTGTGGTGTATCCGTAGTTCGCTGCATTATTCGGGGGCTTTCTGAATGGACAGAGAACCGGAGTCTTGCACGAACCAGAGTAACGGATCAGCGTCGATCACCCCTGTATTTGCCAATGAACTACGGATACACCACACTAGTGTGGTGTATCCGTAGTTCGCCGCATCATTCGGAGGCTTTCCGAAAGGACAGGGAACTGGATTCTTGCTCGAACCAGAGTAACCTATCAGCGTCGATTGCCCCTTTATTTACCAATGAACTACGGATACAGGACACTAGGGCCAAGTGATTGGCGTCAGAAAAGGCCTGCACACATGGACACGCCGTCGGGCTGAAACACAAAAAGGGCCGCATACATGGTCAGCCTAGGGGAGGACACCGAACCGCGTATCGTAGTGTACCGAGTAGGGTGTTGGCAACCAGCGAAAATAGGACGCGATAGGGGGCAGGTCAACGGGGACGGATCAGTTCTGACTACAAGTCCAGAACGAACCTCAGCCTGAAGGTTCTTGATTTTGTCCAGTTAGGTGGAGTTGACCCCACCTCAAACCCCTCGGGTTTCTCTATCCCTGAGGTGGACCCAGGAAACTGGACAGGTAGCTAAGTGGGAATCCTGCTCCTAAACTAATGACAGCTAATGCTGTCGAGGAGGAGCGGGAAATGACCAGAGAGCGAAGGAAGCACAGCCCGGCCTTCAAGGCCAAAGTTGCAGTGGAGGCAATGAAGGGCGAGCGGACGGTGGCGGAACTGGCCGCCCGGTTCGAGGTCCACCCCAACCAGATTCAGACTTGGAAGAAGGCCCTGGCCGACGGCGCGGCCGCCATCTTCGACCACGGCAACGGGACCAATAAGGGCAAGGAGCAGAAGAACAACGACGCCCTGGTGGCCCGGCTGTACCAGCAGATCGGCCAGCTCAAGGTGGAGCGGGATTTCTTGGAGGAAAGGTCCGGTCCATGAGCCCAGCAAAGCGGCGTGAGCTGGTGGACCGGCAACATCAGACCCTGTCCATAGTGCGGCAGTGTGCGTTGCTGGGGGTCGGTCGCTCCAGCCTCTACTACCGTCCCAAGGAGACCTCGCAGCAGGGCCTGTCCCTGATGAGGGAGATGGACCGCCAGTACCTGGAAACCCCTTTCTACGGATCCAGGCGGATGAGGGCATCGCTGGAGCGGCAAGGCATGCCGGTAAGCCGGAAACGGGTACAGCGGCTCATGAGGGTGATGGGGCTGCGAGCTATCTACCGGCAGCCTCGCACCAGCCAACCGGCGCCGGAACGCCGGGTCTATCCCTACCTGCTGAGGGACCTGACGATCACCCGGCCCAACCAGGTATGGGCGGCCGACATCACCTACTTGCCCATGGCCCGGGGATTCCTCTACTTGGTCGTGATCATGGACTGGCACAGCCGGTACGTGGTGACCTGGTGATTGTCCAACACTCTGGAGACCGCCTTTTGTGCCGAGGCGTTGAGCGACGCCCTGAACCATGGAACGCCCAATGTAATGAACACGGACCAGGGAAGCCAGTTCACCAGCCGCGAGTTCACGCAGATACTCCAGGATCACTCAGTGAGGATCAGCATGGACGGCAGGGGCAGGTACCAGGACAACATTTTCGTCGAGCGGCTATGGCGGACGGTGAAATACGAGGAGGTCTACCTTAAGGCCTACGTCAACGCCGGTGAAGCCCGGAGGGAGTTGGGAGCCTACTTCCAGTTCTACAACCACCGGAGGCCGCATCAGGCGCTGGGCTACCGGACGCCGGCGGAGGTCTTCTACGGGGAGACTGTTGAAGAGGATGAGGAACTGAAGGAAAGGAGGCGCTCGGACCAACGGGTTTCGGTATCACACGGAGAAGTGCAGGAGTCCCACTTAATTGTGGCTTGATCCTGTCCAACCGATGGGGTCCACCTCAAAGAGCCATCTATCGGAGGCCCAGGACCAGCAAGCCTGGCTTGGGGCACAGGGTTTACCCATACTTGCTGCGAAGCATGAGAATCACCAGGCCCAACCAGGTGTGGGCGGCAGATATAACCTACGTGCCCATGGCCAGAGGTTTCATGTACCTGGTAGCCATCATGGACTGGCACAGTCGGTGCGTGCTCGCCTGGCGTCTTTCCAATACACTGGACGTAGATTTCTGTGTCAAGGCTCTGGAGGAGGCTCTTGAGAAGGGCGAACCTGAGATATTCAACACAGACCAGGGGAGCCAATTCACGAGTGAAGCCTTCACTGGGCTTTTGAAACAGCGAGGTATCCAGATCAGCATGGATGGGAAGGGGAGCTATAGAGACAACCTCTTTGTGGAGAGGCTATGGCGGAGTGTCAAGTACGAGGAGGTGTATCTGAAGGCATACGCAGACGGCAGGGATGCCAGGGTCGGTATAGGCGAGTATCTCAGTTTCTACAACACCCAGAGACCTCACCAGGCCTTGGGCTACCGAACCCCGGGGGAGGTATTCATATCTGGAAGTGGAGGAAACGTGGTAACATCACCGATGACATCAACACAGGGGTCTAAAAGGGCAGTCCACGATCTTATATTGGCCTCTAACCTGTCCAGCTAATGGGGTCCACCTCAGCGGAGTCGCGGGGCGCGCCTTCCCTCTCCAGCCTGTTGGCGTCAACGACTGACTCAGTGTGATCGACGGTCTCGGCAGTGTGCAGTTGAGGCCCTGCAAGGAATTGGTCTTGCCCCATTCTCAGAACAGCGCATGACCCGTACAAGGCCGCTGCGCCACCGCTGCCCCCTCGACCATAAGAGAACTACTACTCATCCGTCTCCCTTCGCCTCTACCCCAGTCCATGAGCCAGCCGCAGGCATCGCGATGGTCCTGGACGGGGGCATACGTCCCCATCGGCGGCTGGATTGTAGCGGGAGGATGGCCCTCCAGAGGCCAGGGCTACCCCGGCATGGCGGCCAACGGCGGCGACTGGAAGCAGCCCTGGCGCCACGGCCGCGTGGGTCAACAGCCCCGGAAGGAGTGGCTGGGAGTAATCATTCCATGTGGGTGTACGCCGGAAACAGGGACGGGATGCCCCGCTGAGTGGAGCGCAAGATCGAGATGTATGCTCAGCGCCGGCAGGCCGACACGGAGATGAGACGCGACTTGGGCCACCCAGGTGAGGTCGTCTCTCAAGTCGTGAATGCGCAGCGCAGCGGCCAATGGCGGCGGTTGTGAAGCGCTAAAAGGGATCAACGACGATTAGGGCGCTGCCAGATCCATCGGAGGTCCTGGACGGCGAGGCGCTAAAAGGCAAACTTGATAGCGAGCCTATTGACGGGCTGCCCTGGCCACTGGCCTATATGAGGGTCCCCCCTCTTGGCATACTGAGCTGACTCTGGCGGGTCAACTAAAAGGGTCACGGTCGCTTACCTCCTTACCCCCCATTAGAACATCTGGATTTTTCCCCCTGATTATAAACTCTCTTATATTATATCTGCGCGCGAGATGCTTTAACTCTCACACACACACACAGTTTGACCCTAACCCAGGCGTCTTCTCCCTCCACCACCGTCTTGGACAATCACTATCTCAGGGAGCTTATAAGCAGTAGGCTTATCCTCAGCGCGGCGAGAGGCGCGACGCCTCTGTCCAGTCTTGCGCTCCTGTTGGGCCTTGGCCTGCTGTTCAAGAATCTTCTACCAGCGCGCGTCTAAGTCCTCGGAGGGCGCGCCACTTTCACTCATACTCACACGCAACCCGCAACCCGCTACTCTCTCACACACGCGCCGCTCACACTCAGGCACATGAGACCCGCCACTCTCATGAAGACCTCGAAGTGGTCCAGACCAGTGCCCTCCGACCTGGAGGCGGCCATGGTGGCCTTCGCCAGCTCCTACAACTACCGGCGCTATCACAAGGCTCTGGGAAATGGACGCCCTCGGACGTGCTCAGGGGAAAGCGCCAGGAGATCCTACGCCGCAGGAAGGAGGTGCAAGCCCAACCGATCGAACGACGGAGACCGCACAACAGGGCCGTCAGTGAGCTTACGAGACCTCAATCCGATCCCCTGATCTCTCGGGTCTCCAGGTGTGCCACTTTTGCTGGGTGCCAACACTTCTGGACCACTACAATTCGGAAAGGTCAGGTGAAGGCTCTAATTGCCCCCGGGTGTCGAGTCGGATTCAACAGCGATAGCAGATGGTATGGATGCTCCGGTGTGCTTCGTTGGGCCTAATGAGCGGTTCGAGTCTCGTTAGGTTCTACTAGCCACTGATACTAAATTCGAGGTATGGTCACTCACCAAGACTCCAACCGACCTCTTATCTCTCGGGTCTCAGATCTGATGCTCATTATTGATGACAACCTACAGACCCCGTTTTCCCACAGAGCCGTACGCCGAGGCGCAAGCAGCCACTAGCGTTCCGATTCCTCCACCGACACCTGTTCTTGGAGACCTAGATCTGTGAGAGCTTGCCGCAACTCCAACTGGAAGCCTTGGGCCATACCAGCATCGACGCTAACTGAGAACTCGATGCCGACGCTCAAGCCATCTCCAGAGCGCAGCTTGGGCAGGATTCTCGTGCCGAGCCGGTTCCAGACCTCTGGTGGTACAGTGCCCCTAAGCTTTAGAGTGGTCTTTCGGCCTATGGGCGGGACAGGTGGTACATGGGGGTCGGTTGGGGAGTCATCTGGCCCCGTTGGTGGCTCCACCGGGGGGGGTGGGGGCTCAATTGGAATCTGCGTCCCGCCTTCCTGGGCCGCCCGGAGTTGCTCAGCCTTGGCCTTGGTCAGTAGAAAGACCCCTGACTCAAAGGCTACCTCCTCCGCTCCTACCGGCTCTTTGTACCACACCCTCTCGTATTCGCCGTCACCCTTGTCTCCCGAAGCCAAGCCGAAATCTCCGTCTGACACGAACTCCACAATCCGCCGTCGAAGAACGGCGTCCGGGTCCATAAGCCGAGTCAACGCGCCATTTAGGAAGCTCTGGCGGAGGCTGGTGAGCGGCCAGGCTCCCGTATCCTTGAATGCGGGCGGCCAGTGTCGGTCGATGTACCCTGCGCCAACGGACTCGTTGAGCAAGGCCCCTGACTTCAACGCGGCAATAACGCGTCCGCAGAGCGTCTCACTTCCACTTGAATGGCCGGCGCCGAGGTCAATGACCTTCAGCCCGTCCGCCGCCTGGGCATCGCTGAGCATCACGAAACGGTATCCGCCCCACACTTCGTCCTTTGCCGCCTCCTCCGCTTCCCTGACTCTGGCCTGCACTTCGACGCGATCCGCCTGGTCGAAATCAGCGCCTAGGAAGCCTTGTGAGACCTCCTGGGCCACACGTCGCCAGGCAAGCAACAATTCGACACACTCTCTCAGCTCACGTCCGGGCTTCTTGGCGCACCACACCAGCGCCCCGGGATAGAGTCGCGGGGACCTGCCACGCTCCCTGGTCCACCGGCCAAGGCGTTCCACAAGCTGCCCACTCCCTTGCCACTCTTCTGTTGGATCCAAGATCACCAACGTCAGCTTTGGCGTGTCCTGGACCGCGTCGCCGTCCTCTGGGAAGTGGACTATAGAAATCGTTGCGCCGCGGGCGAATTCGCCTTCCACGAGCCTGCGAACAGCAGGTTTGACCTCCGTTTCCTCGTCAAGGGAGGCGCGCCGGTCGCTGACGACCTTCCGCAACGTCGCTTGATGATGGATGCGGTAGCCGTCCGTACCGACCCTGCGCATGAAGAAGCCAGACTTCTCCAGGGCAGAGGCGGCGTTGTCTACAGTAGTCGTCTCAACATCCGGCTCGCCGAGGGCGAAGCGCAACTCCGGCAGGTGGGCCACCTTGTCCACCTGTCCGCCGGAGGACTCGAACAGAATCGCCGTGCCAACTCTGCGGTGAATGTCCCGTAGCGCCCCCTTGGTGTCTGCGTCCAAAGCCTTGCTGTGGGCTGTCTCCCCGGCAAGGTCTGCGTCGATAGCAACGTCCAAGCGGGACTCGCCCAACTGTCCCAGGACCACGGCTCGGAACTCCGGCACATGCAGCGGGGCCGATCCTAGCGTGATGAGCGGCTCGTTCCGGGCTTGGCGGAATTGCTCCCGCGAGGCCCAGGAAATCCACTGCGCCAGCATGGCCAACGCCCCACGGGTCTGCTGAAACTGGGTGAGGGCACGCCATTTGCGCTGGAAGACGGAGAGCGTCGCCGGGTGGAACGGATAACATGATTCAAAGCGCTTCCGAAGGAAGTCCCGCCCTCTGCTGCCGGTGGCCGCCGTATCCACGGCCGTCCACTCGGATGGGAGACGTGCGCTTCGCTCGAAGCACCAGTCGGCGTAAGCCTTCGCCACATTCTGGCGTACACGGTCACTGCCCAAGCTCTCGAACAGGCGGCGGCGCACGACCTCGCTGATCTCCGACTCGTCATTGGCAATCAGGTCCCGGGCAACGCGGCGCACTACCTTGGTGATTCGGTCCTGCCATTCCTGGTCCCACTCGGTCATCTCCACCTGGCTGCGGGGCAAGCTGATGACACCGGCCACCGTGGTCGCGCCAGTCGTGGCCACAGTCAGGTTTTGCAGGAAGGCGTGGAAGGAGTCGGCCATACCCCGGTGACGGTTGACGAAGTTGAGCACCTCATCGAACAGGAGGAGCACCGGCGCGTTTGCTTCGGCGAACACCCGGGCCAGCGCCTCGGTTCCGGGCGGCGTGTTGCGGGCGGCATCCCCCAACGCGGCGACACCCGCATCTCCTGCAAGCTGGCGGGCCAGGTCTATCCAGGGCGTCTCCCTCCCCTCGGACGGGTCCCAGGCGTTGCCGACGAATACTCCAACTCGGGCTTCGGGAGCCTCTGCTATCCCCGCTTCTCGTAGAAGCTCCGCGACGCCAGGAAGCTCGCCAGCCTTGCGCCCGGCGTTGGCGAGATGGTAGAGGGATGCGAGGGTGTGGGTCTTGCCGCCGCCGAACTGGGTTATCAGCGTCAGGATGGGCGCGGTGTTCTCCGTCCTACCGGACAAACGCCGCAGCACCATGCCGGAGTGCTCCGTCAGCGCACGGGTGAAGCAGGTGCGGGAGAAGAACTGCGCCGGGTCGCTGTAGTCCGGTGGCGCAGTCCCAGCCACCACCTGCTCCAAGGCGATGGCGAACTCGTCCGGGCTGAAGGACCGGCCTTCGCGGACTTCCTTCCGGAGAGTTACTACTTTGTACCAAGGGTCAAGTGCCATTTCTAAACTCCAAGCTTGAGATTGACCGCTCCCAGGTAACCGCTCATAACGAAATTACTCCAAAGCAGCTTTTCGTTCAACTGGTTGATTATCGCCCACAAGAACTCCAGTTCTCGTTCTGGGCTATGAATCCAGATCTCGCTAGGTGACACGGGAAAGCCTTGTTCGATGGCTCTCTCGACTGGGCTCTCGAACGGAAGGGAGTCAACTGCTACAAACCCTTGCCCTAGAACGAATACGCCATCGACAAACAGATGGTTAAAGAACCCGCGCTCTCCCGGATTGGTGCTCCTGAGGTCGTCTAGCCCAAAGCTATCCTCTTTCGAGACATCCATCATCCAATTGAGGACCGTTGCAATCTTTGCAGGACCTTCGTAGGCAAAGATGAATGAATAGGGACGTGGATTCTTGACCATGCCTGTAGGATTGAAGCTCTGAGGATCGAATCGCGCCAAGCTCTTGATACGCTTGGCCACTGCGGCAGCGTCTCTGACGTCCTCCTTAGTCAAACGTGATTTGATCTCTATCGTTGATGAGACGGTTTCGATGAAGAAAAGGTCGATGCCAGCCGCCAAAGGAAGTTTCGGGTATCGCTTGTTGTGTATCACTACGTCGATTTGATTCCTAATCTCCCCTTCCTTAGTTTCTCCGTCGAAGATTTCCCCGGTGCTGACTCCCCACAGGTCCGAGATATTCTGCGCCAAGAACTCCCGAATGAACGCTTCCCGGATTAGCCCTCTGTTCAGGCCATGGTGGAACGATCTTGCTGCATTGCCTTCTGCTTCAAGTCGCCTTCTGATGCGGTCGAAATGCGACCGGAACAGTGTCATTGATGCCGTTTCCCCGGGTTGAGTTGTCACTTGGTCACAGCCTCCAACGTCGCGTCACAAAGCATGCCTTCCTCGCTTATCTGAGAAAGGTGGGTGCGCTGACTTTGGCTAAGCCCGAATCCACCGAAGGAGGGCGTCGGGTCAACGTCCTGAAGTGGCCAAAGGGCACTCCTCTGAATCTGGGATAATGGTTTTGTAACAACAAACCAGTCCCGGAAAAGGAGCACCCAATAGATGCTACCACGCCACCAACCCGACCGCATCCGCATCGCCTTCGACGACCACCGCCTGGTGGCCAATGCCGGGCTGATCCTTCCAGCCACCCTCGCCCTGCGCCTTGGCCTGCCCCAACTGGTTGACCGGCGCCTGGACCTGGGCCATGCAAAAGGCAGAGCCAACACCGGTGACAAGATGATGACGCTGGTGGCCTCCGCCCTAGCCGGCGGAGATTGCATCGACGACGCCGATGTGCTGCGCGCCGGCGGGACCGCCCGCGTGCTCGGTTTCACGGCTAAGGCTCCCTCCACCCTGGGCGCCTTCCTGCGCAGCTTCAGGTGGGGCCATGTCCGCCAACTGGACCGGGTGAGCCGCGAGTTGCTGGCACGGGCATGGCAGGCCGGAGCCGGACCCGGCGACGCACCCTTGACTATCGACCTCGATTCCACCATCTGCGAGACCTACGGACTGGCCAAGGAGGGCGCCCGCCACCACGGCTACACCGGTGCGCGGGGCTATCACCCACTGCTGGCCGTCGCCGCCGGAACCGGAGACGTGCTGATGGCCCGCCTGCGCGAGGGCCGCGCCAACACTGCCCGCGGCGCAGCCCACTTCCTGCGTGAAACGGTGGGGCGGGTGCGCTACGCCGGGGCCAGGGGACAACTCACGGCGCGGGCCGACAGCGGCTTCTACGCTCATAGCGTGGTATCCGTCTGCCGCAAGATGGATGTCCGCTTCTCCATCACCCTCCGCCAGTACAAAAGCCTGCACAATGTCATCGAGGCCATACCAGAAGAGGACTGGACTCCCATTCCCTACTGGATGGACGGCGCCGCCGATGTAGCCGAGACGACTTACACCCCCTTCCAGAGTGAGCCCGACGCCGCGCCGGCGCGGCTCATCGTCCGGCGGGTGAAGCCCACGCCCGGTTCCCAGTTGGCCCTCTTCGCCACCTACAGCTATCACGGCTTCATCACCGACCGCGATGGGGAGATGCTGGAACTGGAGGCTGATCATCGCCGTCACGCCGAGATCGAGAATGCGATACGCGACCTCAAGTACGGCGTCGGACTGAACCACATGCCGTCCGGCCGCTTCGCCGCCAACGGCGCCTGGCTGGCGGTACAGGTGATGGCACACAACCTGGCCCGCTGGACAGCCCGCATCGGCCTGGGTCAGCAGATCGTGACCACCAAGACCCTCAGACGACGGGTCTTTGCCTTGGCCGGACGGATCACCCGCTCGGCACGCCGATTGACCCTGCATCTTCCCCGGCGCTGGCCCTGGGAGGAGCAGTTCAGCCGCGCCCTGGCCCGGCTGCGAGCCATTCCACTCCCAGCCTGACGGCGCCCTCCGCCACTGACCCAACGTCCCCGCCAACTCGCACCAACCAGCTCCGCGGGAGTTCCCTGCTGCTTATTCCCTGGCCATCCGCACATCGCAGCTCCCCCAGATCGCCATTGGGACCCTGTGCGACAACTAAAGACCCCCCGCCGACCTCCCATCTACCCCAATCGAGCCCGGACCATCGCTTTTGTAACTTCGAGGCCTCCTTCCAGTGTCCTCACGCCGTCCATCCGTGTCCATCGGTGGATTCGGGCTAAGGACAAGAATCGGTTTGCCTCCACACGTCCTTTAGGAGCTTGGCGGATGTGATATCCTGATTCTCCCGCCGCGTATAGTTACTACCGCACGTTCTTCCATTGCCTGGCGATGCCGTTCGATTACTTCAGCGACCAGCGCTATGCGTTGCTCGGCTGGCACGTCCGGCAACCGGACCAGTCCAGCGTGTGAGATATCGTGCAGGTAGATCAACTCACCAAAGTCGGTATCTATCGTAATCAGGACACGGTCCGTCGATTCCGCCAGCTCCAACAAAGTCTTGTCGCCAGGGTCAGGGCCCAAGGTCCTAGCCTCGATCACATCATGTCCGTCATTGCGGAGCCACTCCGCCAATCGGCGTCCCGCGCAACGATCTACAAGAAACCTCATGCTTCAGAAACCGAGACCGGAGCAAGCGTGTCCCCTGCTATGACTGTGTGGGCATAGGCTATGCAGGCGCGGATGTCTTCAGGTTCCAATTCAGGGTAATCATCCAACACCTCCTGCTGGGTAACTCCCTGGCTCAGGAGGCTCAGAATGAGTTCTACGGATATCCGCATATCACGGATGATCGGCTTCCCGCCAAATACGTCGGGGCGGGCCGTGATGCGCTCTAGGAGTTTCCCGTTACCTGACATGTCTTCCCTCCTGGACGAGAGTATTTGCCTTCATTGAGCCTTCTCACCGCGGCACAGCCAGCAGCATAGCGTCCAGCAGGCGCTTTTCCTCGCTGCCGCGAGGGTAGAGCGCTGTCAGGGCGTTGGCGAGGCGCAGAAAGTCGGGGCTGCGCTCCTGTTCAGCCCGCAGCAGGTTTCGTAGGGCCTGGCTGCGGCCCGACGCCTGCAACAGCATCGCGGCGTGGACCCGGTCCAGCGTCGTCGCTGACAGCGTAGGCTCTATACCGTCAGCCGTCACCGTCCCTGGTCTTCCGCGCCGCCGTGCCCGTCCCCGCACGGCAGGCGGCTCTTCCGGAAACAGGCTCAGTTGGAGAGAGGCGTTCGATGTGGCGTCCATCTCATCGGCTGCTGCGGCAACGCCAGACTCCCCAAAGAGTTGTTTCCCCCGCTCCGTGATGGGCAACAGCCGCACGACACCCTTCTCCGTCCTGATGATGCGTGACTCCCAGTCGTCTAGGTGGATCCCCAGGGGCTGGGCGAACCGACGCGCCACGTCGAAGGGCAGGCTGAATCCCGATGCTTGCTTGCGGGGCGTCTCGTCCTCTTCCGCCTCGTCATTCTCCTCGTCGTCGGGTTCAACCCCGTTGTCTGAGGAAGCGCCTTCCGACGTGCTCTGCATCGTCCAGAGGAACAGCGCCGTCAGGCGTGAGTCCTCCTCCAGTGCCCCCGCTGCCCCGTTGCGCGCCTGTGCCTCTGCCGTCCCCAGCACCTGCTCCAACGCCTCACGCCCTACCACCTCCCACACCCTCTCCAGGTACTCCGGAAGGTTGATCTCGCGGCCCTCCGCCGTCTCCACGCGAGAGTAGCGACTGTATATCTCCAATGCTGGTCCGACACAGGCGAACACCAAATCCGCGCCTCGGATGCCCTCGCCCTGCAGTCGCTGCATCCAGTCGGCGACGCGCTCCGGTAGCTTGCGGAGCACGTCCGGCCAATCGCCGACCGGGGCGTCCTCGGGCCGTGGGCGGCAGATGAGATGAACGCTGGTCGCCAAAGATGCAGTGTCTCGTGCGTTGATCCGAGAGGCAGATTCCGTAGCAATGGGCCAAGAGCCGGTCACCGTCCAGCCTCCTTTGACCATGCCGGCGAGCAGGGCTTCCCATCCTTCAGTGGTCTTGTGGGCAAAAACGACAGAGCCGATGCCGTCCTCACTCAGGACGCGACGACCCTCCGCAAACACCTTTGCAATTGTATCCTCAAAGAATGCTGCATCCTTGGGTCGCCCCTCATATTCATGGGATTGATTCCAGACGCATTCTTGGGTCTTAGGTGAAAGCGTATTGGTTGTATCAAAGGGGTCGCGTAGTAAAGGATGTCGTGGCAATGTGCGATTAAGCCAAACAAGAAAGAAGTCAGAGAGGTCTGCATAGGGAATCGCATCATAGTAGGGAGGATCAGTAAACCAGACTCCAGCTGCTTGATCAGGTAGGGGATGATTGGTTGCATCGGCAAGCTGAAGCTGGCCTAAGATGGCAGAGCGGCTGAATTCTACAACTTCGCAAACTCCACCAACACTTGATAGAAACACTCCCCTCGCGTTGCTCTTTGGTGTAGATTCACAGAAATCCCACACTATAGGAAGAGCTTGGCGCGCAAAAACGTTTACCGGGTTTTCTGCAGTGCTTTCCCATCGAGCGAGCGAGTTATTCCCATCAGCCATCTTACCTAAGAGCAACGCGGTCAGTTCCTGAATAACACCTACTGATGGGTTCGCCATCGTCCCTACAAACTTCACTAAGGCCGCTTTCTGTCTCGCTGTGAACAGGTCGCCGAAACTTGCCATTCCGTAGCGGGTCACAGCTGAGAGCCCTCGCGCGTTAGGGGAAGGACGTATCGGGTTGAGCGGCTCGTCCGGTACAGGGCAGAGGCCTTGCCTACCGCCGCGCTCCCATTCATCCAGCATCTCTGCCACTCGCTCTTGCGCCCGGCGTACCGCAGCGTAGTCGGCATTAGTGGGCAGCCGATAGTGGCGTCCCTGCTCGCCAGGTTTCAAGGTCACCACCGCCGTCATGCGCGCCCCGCCGGTGCGGTTGCCCTGCTGGTCGAACACGGTGTCGGCACCGCCTCGCAGTACGGATAGCTGGGAGCGCACGCGCTCCGGCGGCAGCACGGCTCCACAGCAGGCGCATGTTGCCCTGGCGCGTGACACAGTGCCAGCTGCCACCTCTCTATCGGACTCCGGCTCAAATATCTCGAGATCGATATACGGTGGCTGGTCGTTTGGCCGCTTCACCTCAGTCCGCAACGCCCATTTGCGGTTGGGCTTCCGGCACAGCCACATGGAACGCATCAGGGGAATCTCCGCGCCGCAGTTTGGCGACTCGCATCGCACCGTCCGCGCCCACAGGTAGGCGATGGGCGTCGCCCCGTCCGGGTCCTTGGGGTAGAGGTCTGCCAACTCCTTCTCGGCCTTCGCCTTGATTTCCTGTCCGACCTTGCGGAGCTCCTCAGCGAGTCTTGGCCCATGCCGGGGGATGTCCTCCAGCATCACCTTGAGGATGAGGCAGGCGACGGGATTGAGGTCGCTGGCGAAGGTCTCGCAGCCCAACCTCAGGGCTTCCAGGGGGATCGAGCCGCCCCCGGCGAAGGGGTCCACCACGAGGGGCGTCTCCTCCGGGTGAGCGGCCCGCACCAGTGCCCGGCCAGTCTCCACGTACTCCGCCTTGGCTGCGTTGTCCCAGTTGGCAAAGTCGGCGATGAACTTGAGCAGCGCTCGCCGCAAACCTTCGTCCGTCTTGACCTGTTCGTTCCAGCCGGATGGCCTGGTCTTCATCCCCAGCAGTGCTCGCCGTGCATCAGTCTTGAACGACGGCGGGCAGTTGGCGTCGCACGGGTCCGGCAGCAGCAACGCCATCAGCACCGCCCGCGACGACGCCAGTGGTCGCCGCGCCCACCATAGGTGCAGCGTCGAGGGGTGCCCATGCCGTATCGACTTCTCCCGCGCTGCGTGCCGCGACACTTCCGCGATGGGAAAATCAACTTCGGCCAGGCGCTTGCATTCTTTGGGGATCATTTGAAGCTTAGCCTACCTCAAAACACTTCGGTGCTAGACGGTGGAGCATTGGTTCTTGAACGTGTCAATTCACGACTATTGCTAGTGTACTCCACACCGCGTATGTCCAATACTACAATACTATCTAAGTCCAAACGCAGAGCAGGTTCATCGTAGGACATCGGGTCGTCATCATCTCCCAAACCATCCTCACTCCATTCAGGCACTTGCTCGATCATAGGCAACTTTGAAGGCGGGGTGGTCCTGACGTACTCCAGTATAGATATTCCGTCGTCGTCATCTGTGTCCTCCCTGACAGGAGGTACATTTATCCTAAAGTTAACTATATGGGATTGATCGCGCGGTTCCACTCTACAAGCGTGGTTGAATAACACCACGTTGCGGCCGTCCCCACCTGTCTGTGATGAAGTGTAGATCATACCGTCAAGGCGCGGCTCCACTTTGTTCGCTAGATATTCCGCTACGACCTGAGTGGTGAGGTATTCTACGGCCTCGTCCTGTGGCATCACAGGTTGGCTCAACTCGCTTACCAAGTCTCTTAGGAATTCCGCACGCGCTTTGCGTACGCCGTATTCGGGGTCAAAGTAGCTTCCTCCTACGTAAACCTCCTTCAGCGTGAGCAAGTCAAGCAGGCGCATAGGTCGCAACATCTCGAACTTGGCCAAAACGACGTAGCTACCCACCGGAGGACGGATCTCCGAGATGCAGGTGGATTTGTCCATAGCTCCGTAAAATACGGGAATGCCTTGGGCGTTCATCCTCCCACTCCTAGTCAGTCTTGATGGCGGTGGGCCAATTTGACTGGCAGGCGAAATCAGCATTGCCTTGAGTTCAAGAGTAGACAGGGCCTGGCGCGCTCGCCAAATGAACCTGTTTTCGTCCTCTGGGCCAATTTCAAGGACTACTGGCCGACTGGGATATGCCCTGAGGGAGTTCAAGTCACCAAATATATCGTGCAGCATCCGTTCGGTGCTTCTGCTGAAGAACCTTGTCCGAGAACGGATTTCGGTACGAAATGCATTCCAGGTCTCAGGGAACTTCCAGTCGTCGGTACTGGACTCCTCGTAGAACGCATCAGAGTCATATGGATTCTCTTCTCCCTCTCTCATAGCCTCATATTGATAGCGGCCAAAGAGTAATGCACACACGTCGCCTGCTACCTGTTCGGTAAGGCCTGCAATGTCGGCAATAACACCCTCCACAGGCTGGCCTTCTCTATACCACTCCACTAGACGCTCACGCATTAACGCGTAATCCAAGGCGTCCGGCTCACTTGGAGTGAGTTCGAAATGTTCTTCCAGAACTGCATGGGTAAGATTGGCTAATTCCTCTAGCGTCAGCACCCCGCGCGTCTTACCACAGTAATTGCATTTGTCCGAAGTCCCTTCCTTTTTCACCTCGTCGGCCAGGAACTGGTCACCAATGCAGGTATGGCATATATGCTTAGCCTCACTGTCATGTATAGCGGTCATTCTTTGGATCCCTTGTATCGTGCCCGCTCTTCCGCAATTCTCATGGGCTTAGTCATGGCATCCACTTCCAGCCAGTAGTGCTGCACCTTGCTGACCTCATGCCAGGGGAAGCGGGCCGGATCCTCGATTGGCTCCTGTAGCTGCGGGTCGGCAGCGCAGTTGGTGACAACGTAGAGCCAGTAGCAGTCGCGGCGGTCCTCAGCCACGCGCCGCTCGTTGGGCGACAGCAGGATGGTGCCGGACTCGGCGGCGAGGCCCTTCACCTCTATCAGGCGCAACTGACCCGACTCTACGTCGAGGCTGGTGACGTCGTAGCCCAGGTTCTTCTCGTGAACGTCGTACACCTGGCGGCCCTGGGCGGTCTCGTACTCCATCACCACCCGCATGGCGGTCATCTCGGTCTCGGCGTTCGGACGCAGGCGCTTTATTTCGGGAGTCTCGCGCTCCGGATGGGGCATGACCAGGACGCTGGCCAGTCGTTCGACACCCTGAAGTGTGAGCGCTCTCTGCTGGGTGAGTTCACGCCGCCGCCGCTCCCGGCGCGCCATAGCCTCGTCGTGACGGGCTTCGGCCTGGGCCAAGCGGCCCTCTGCGCCTGTGACCTGCTTCTCCATCTCCTCAGAGGCGCGGCCTATTTCCTGGTCGAAGCGATTCAGCACCTCCTCGAGCGACATTTCGACATGATCGGCGATTCGGTCCACCTCTGCCACCCGCTCGGCGCGCACATCTTCGATGAAGGGAGTGAGCGCGTGCTCGTTCAGCCAATCGGTAGCCTCCACAAGCGAGGCCACGGTGGGAAGGCCCTCCGGAACGGCAGCCGGAGTCAGGTTGCCGAGTATCTCCGGTTCCCGGAGGCATGGCGCACTGCCGTCCGCTAGTTCCACGGTGAAGAGCCGCTCGTGGATCACATGCCCTAGGCCATCGACGACCCGCGCCCGGTAGAAATCGAGACGCGCTGGGGTCTCGTGGTCAAGAGAGTACAAACAAGCGCCGGCAGCAAAAGCGTCCCTGCTGGTTTCGACGCAGTGACGACGGAGAGCCTCGAAGAGTGGATGTCCGGGCGTGACCCATTCCAGGTTGTGCTCCTCCGCTGTGTCCCGATCCGTGGATAGGCGTGGATAGCGGGACACCAACTCGGTAAGACTCCAGTCGGGATCGCGCTCATACTTCTTCAAGGCAGTCGGCGTCCGGCCCGGCTCGAAGGTGTGGGGCAAGTGGCGCACCGGGTTGAGGGTGAGGGATGCCTGCTCAGCGCTCTCCGATAGAAAGCGGGCTATGGATTCCGGCACCACCCGGCGCTCCTGGGCGCGGGCGCGGCGTTCGACCAGCATTTCCAGGTTGAGCTTTTTGGCGGCCAGACCTTCCAGCGCCGTCTGACAGATTTCACGGAAACGGCCCTCGTCAACATCCCTCAGCAGACGGTCTTCCAGGTCGGCGTCGCCCAGCTTGCCAGAGTAGTAGTCACGAAATACGCGGTCCACTTGGGCAGCAGGCAAGACCTCGCCAACCACGTTGAACACGCCGTCATCGTCGAGGGCGTCCCTGATTTCCTGAAGCTTGGTCAGGAGGCGTTGGAGCACGTGCCCTTCGATAGTGTTGGCAGCGACGAAGTTGAAGATGAGGCAGTCGAAGCGCTGGCCATAGCGGTGGATGCGCCCCATGCGCTGCTCCAGTCGGTTCGGGTTCCAGGGGATATCGTAGTTAAAGAGAATGTGGCAGCACTGGAGGTTGATTCCCTCTCCTGCCGCTTCGGTCGCCACCAAGACCTGGATGTTCCCGTCGCGGAACTGCTGTTCAGTGTAGAGACGGGAGCCCACCTCATCCCTTGAACCGGACCTCATGCCGCCGTGGATAGAGCCTACCCGGAAGCCCCAGGCCTTCAGCCTCTCCACGAGATAGTCCAGGGTATCCCTGAACTCAGTGAATATCAGCAGCCGTTGGTCCGGGTCTTCGAAGAACCCTTGCTCTTGCATGATGTCCTTGAGTCTGCTGAGCTTAGCCTCCTCACCCGATGCCTCGACAGTGGTTGCTTGGGCCGCAAGCTCCTTGAGCTCGGCGATCTCCTTGCGGACTTCGTCGGAGTTCCCTGCAAGCGTGACCGCCTCCAGCATCCGCTCCAGACGTTCGCGCTCGGTGTCCTCAAGCTCTTCCAGGTCCTCCCAGTCGGGAAGGCTCGGCGGCGCAGTCCGCGCCAAGTCTTGGGCCTGCTTTAGTCCCTCTTCCAGGCGATTGGCCCGGTTCTCAAGCGAGCGGCGCATCGCATGGGCGCTGGAGGCTAACCGTCGCTGGTACAAGGACATGAGGAAGCCGACGGCGCGAGCCCTGGGGTCGTCGCCCTGGGCCGCAGCGCGGGTGCTCTGCCGTTTCACGAACCGAGTAACCGCTTGGTACAACTCGAACTCGGCGTCGTCCATGGTGAAGCTGACCGTGTGTGTGATTCGCTTTGTGAACACGGGCTTGGCGGCCCAAGCGCCGTCTGGCTGGCGCTCAGGGAAGTAGACCATCGCCTCTTTCGTGCGGCGAAGGTAAAAGGGCGCTCGCCGCCGCTCCATTGCCTCCCTAATGGACTTTACGTCGGCATAGGCGTCTCGATCCAGCAGTTGTAGGAACAGCGTGAAGTTATGAGGGTCGCCCTTGTGAGGTGTAGCGGTGAGCAGCAGCATGTTGTCAGCGCTGTCCCGGAGCAGCTCACCCAGCCTGTAACGCTGGCTCTTGTGCGTCTCGTCCCGCGCCGACATGCGATGGGCCTCGTCGACAATCACCAGGTCCCAACGCACCTGCCGTAGACCGGGAAGAATATCTTCGCGCTTGGCGAGGTCGAGGGACGTGATGGTCTGCTTCTGGTCGAGCCACTGGTTGACGCCGAACTGGTCTCGGATGTCGCCGCCCTTCAGGACGAAGAACCGCTCGTCGAACTTTTCTCTTAGCTCCCGCTGCCACTGGAAGGTCAGGTTCGCCGGGCACACAACAAGGACTCGCTCGGCCAGCCCCCGCAACTTGAGCTCGCGGATAAGCAGACCGGCCATGATGGTCTTACCGGCCCCAGCGTCATCTGCCAGCAGGAACCGTACGCTGGGGAGCTTAAGGAGATAGTCGTAGACGGCCTCAAGCTGGTGGGGTAGGGGATCCACCCGCGAGATGGACAACCCGAAGTAGGGGTCGAACTCGTGGGCGATGCCGAGGGAATACGCCTGGAGGCCAAGGCGCAGGAGCCGTCCGTCGCTATTGTATGAAAGGGTGGGGTCGGCGATAACGAGGCTCGCGATGTCGGCTGAGGTCAGCGTAACACGCCGGAATCGCTCGGTGCGCTGCCCGACAAGGCCCGCCTCCACGGAACCCGGACCGTTCGTGCGTACAGTCTCCACCCGCATCGGCTCGCTGAACAGCGGCCCAGTTAGCACCTGCCCTTCACAGATCGCGGTATCGATGGTCAACCGCTATGTCCTCCCTATCTGGTTCATCGAGATCCTGCGTTCACCATCGACAACCAGTGCGCTCGTGGGTTCCGCGATCCAATTGGGCATAATTGCCCGCAACGCGGCCAACTCCTCAAGGTCCTCGGATGAGAGTTTGCGCCCAATCACATCCAAGCTCGCCTCCACTTCGTCAGGCCCCAGCCACGACAGCGCACGAACCGCCTCACCTGCGGTCGGTACGGTGCCGCCAGTTGCCAACGGGGGGCATGGCGCAAGCCCACCGTCAACTCGCCGAGCGTCAGCTTGCGATTGGGTCCGGAGGTCAGGTAAACCGACTGCACCGGCATCTGGGTGGTAAGTCCGAGGGCGTTCGCCGCAGCACCGCCACAAGGCACTATTGTCTCGCCCCATAGCGCCGACAGCGACGCGATCACCTTCTCGACGGCAGGCGGGCGAAGACCGAAACGGGTCTCCACGGGGCATACGTAGATGCCGTGGCAAACCCGCATCAAACTTCCTTTTTGGGCAAGACGGGACAACGCCTGGTCGATTGCTGCCTGGTTCCCAGGTGCAGCAGTACCTTCGGATGCAGCAGTGCGCCTTCGGGTAGTGTAGCGGCGTAGGCCATGATCTGTTCCGGCGAACTCGGCATCGGCACAACTCCCCTTGAATGTCAGAATTGTAGCATCTACACTAACACTTATCAACGACGCCAAATGTAGGTTGTCATCGATAATGGGACAACTCCGCCACCAGTTGCTTGAGTTCTACGTTCTCTCGCCTCAGCCCCTGAACCTCCTGCTGCGTGGCGTCCCGCACCATGTCGCGGGTCAACCTCTCCCTCCCAGCCTCCATGAACTCCTTCGTCCACGCATAGTAGGAGTGGGGCTTGATCCCCTCACGCCGGCACAGGTCACTCACTGTGACCTCCCGGTGGAATCCCTCCAACACGATGCGGATCTTCTCCTCCGACGTGTACTTGCGCCGACTGGCAGCCTTCATCGTCCGCACGAAGGACCTGGTCTCCTCTGTCCGCTCCTCTGCGTGCACCGCCTTGGCTGTCTCTGTCTGGGACATTGTTGCTCCTCTCTATGAAGTACTCTACCTCATCCAGGGAGCTCACCCAACCTCAACTCTCTCGGGTTTTTCTGCCCGTTCCAGTGTCCCATTGTCGCTGACAACCTACAGATCCGTAGAAAGGGGTTTCCAGGTACTGGCGGTCCATCTCCCTCATCAGGGACAGGCCCTGCTGCGAGGTCTCCTTGGGACGGTAGTAGAGGCTGGAGCGACCGATCCCCAGCAACGCACACTGCTGCACTATGGACAGGGTCTGATGTTGCCGGTCCACCAGCTCACGCCGCTTTGCTGGGCTCATGGACCGGACCTTTCCTCCAAGAAATCCCGCTCCACCTTGAGCTGGCCGATCTGCTGGTACAGCCGGGCCACCAGGGCGTCGTTGTTCTTCTGCTCCTTGCCCTTATTGGTCCCGTTGCCGTGGTCGAAGATGGCGGCCGCGCCGTCGGCCAGGGCCTTCTTCCAAGTCTGAATCTGGTTGGGGTGGACCTCGAACCGGGCGGCCACTTCGGCCACCGTCCGCTCGCCCTTCATTGCCTCCAGTGCAACTTTGGCCTTGAAGGCCGGGCTGTGCTTCCTTCGCTCTCTGGTCATTTCCCGCTCCTCCTCGACAGCATTAGCTGTCATTAGTTTAGGAGCAGGATTCCCACTTAGCTACCTGTCCAGTTTCCTGGGTCCACCTCAACAGCTATGGCGCCACAAGTGTAGGCCGTCAGCGATAGTGGGACACTCCTCGACCCGACAGATCAGGGGTTGTCTTGAGGTGTGGCGAGCTTCCTGAGGGCCCTGTCGTAGGGATTTCTCTGTTGGATCGGCCAAGCCTGAACCTCTTTGCATCTCGGTGTTGGCTCAGGTGGGTTCTTGCTGTAACCTGGGCACTCCTAATTGCTACAATGGCATTGCAAGCTCGAATGTGGTTCTGTCTACCGTCAAAATAGGCCCACCCAACTGGACGAAATCAAGAACCTTCGTGTTGCGGTTCAAGTTGGCACTATAGGGTCCGCTCGTTCACCACATATCACGGTACTGCCCGGCTATGTGATTTTGGACCAGACCGCAAATACATTTGCCGAGAGTTCGTTTCTCGCGGGCCTCCGGGTCTGCTACCTTGATGTCCTCGGCGACTGCGGTCCAGCCCGTGGTTGACGGTGACAGTTCGAGCTGTGCCCCTTCCTATTCCAGCTCCAACCCAAGGTGTTCCCGAAAGGCCCTGGCGCCTTCCGGCGTTACCTGCACCAAACGCGGGCCGGAGCCGGGCCGCAGCCATTCCATTGCCAAGTAGTGCTGTGTGAGCACTGCTCCGAGAGCGCCGCCTAGGTGATCCCGCTTATCCGTCCAGTCTAGGCAGCGCCGAGCGAAAATCCTTCGCTGGCGCCTTACCGCCTCCAAGTCGATGCCCAGCCTGAAGCAGAATACATGCCCCTCTTCGGAGAGCAGAAACCCCTTCTCGTGGGGAGTCAAGTAGCCATGGGAGACCATTACGCGAGCCAGCGACGACCCAAGGCGCCCCGCCAGATGGTCGTAGCAGGTTCTGGCGAGCTCTATTTCCGTAAGGGAGCGCGTGGGCGGCTTATTTTGGCTCGGGAGCAACTCGTACATGATTTCCAGCACGTCCGAGATTTGCGGCTCGGAAATCCGGTAGAACCGGTGCCGCCCGCTCCGCTCGAAACTCACGAGACCCGCTTCCACCAGTCTGCCGAGGTGCGTGCTGGCTGTGTTGAATGCCACGCGGGAGATGATTCCCAGTTCCGTGGCCGAGCGAGGCTGGCCGTCCAGCAACACCTCCAGCATCCGTCTTCTGGGTGGAGAGGCCAGAAGAGTGGCTAGTCCCTCGATTGACTCGATTGATCTAGCTGCATCCATATTTCGATGTTACTGGAAGCATTGAATACTGTAAACCCCTACAATCGCCTCACCCTTGTATAGAGAGGTGGAAACATGCAAGATACCCCGAACGCCCCGCGCCGTCCTATACTCATCATTTTTGCGAACGTGTCCTATCGGTGGTTGTTTTCCGCCGGCGTTGTGGTGAACGTCGGTGTATGGGCGTGGCTCCTCTCTAGCAACTTCATCATATACGAGATAACCCAGTCGCCTTTCCTGGCGCAGCTCAACGGTGTCGCCTTTGCCGTGCCGAACCTGCTCATTGGCATCCTCAGTGGCGTACTTGCCGACAGCTTCGACCGACGCAGGCTGCTTCAGGTGTCCTACCTCCTAAACGGCGCCGTCGCCCTGTTCTTCGCCTGGATGGTCCTGAAGTTCCACGTCGAGGCATGGCAGGTGATGGGAGCCACACTGATCATAGGCTCTGTGAACACCCTGGATTGGGCTTCCCGGTGGACTCTGGCTTCGAACGTAGTTGAGAGGCGGGTTCTCCCGTATACGATGGCCTTGGAAGCGTCTTCGCTGATGGGTGGGCAGTTCGCGGGGCCATGGTTGGGAGGGGCTCTTGTGGGCATTGCACCCCTAGGGCAGGTTGGAGTCGCTGTCCCTCTTGCGGTTATTGGAGCCCTGTTCCTGGCGGGGACTCTTTTGATGCTGAGGGTCACGCCCCTGGTTCCGCAGGAATTCAAAGCATTCGAGGTACGGACGGTATGGGCCAGAACCGTTGAGGGACTTCGCGTGGTTGCGGGAAATCGCGTGGTTATAGGAACACTTGGCATAGCCTTCTTGGTCAACGCATTTTTCTATTCCCATACGTCATTGATTCCAGCCTTCGCCAAGGACGTCTTGCGAGTGGGCCCGGCGCCCATGGGCCTTCTGGGAGGAGCGCAGGGGATGGGAGCACTGGTGGGGGCCACGTACATCGCCCTGCAGAGCGACATCCGCCGGAACTCAACCTATTTCATCGTGGGTTCCCTAATGACGTTGATCGGCCTGCTGGCGTTCTCCATCTCACGGTTTTTTCCCATCGCACTGGGGAGCCTGTTTTTTGCCGGCCTTGGCCTTGGGGGGTTCTCCTCGATGCTCACAACGCTGACGCTCACCTCCGTCAGCGATGAGATGCGCGGCCGCGCCAGCGGCATGGTAAACCTCGCGATTGGCGGATGGCCCCTGGGTTTGCTGGTAGTAGGAGTATTGGCAGAGCTGAGGGGGCCGAGCTTAGCCCTGATCTGCACCTCCGCGACAGGCCTGGCAGTAACGGCTCTATGGTCGTATCGATGCAAGGAGATGCGTAAAGTGTAATGGGCGGCTCGTGTGGTTCGAGCTCAAGGCCTACAATCTGAGAAAGGCTGCCAAATTGTCCATATAGCCCGACCCTCAGGATAGCCCAGCGAGATCACTCGGCTTGACAACGAAGGTGATGACCGAGATTACCTTACCCAAAATGCCCACAAGCTCATTTCTATCCCCGAGACCTCCCTCCGAAGAACTCGCCAAAGCTATCAAAGATCTCCTTACACAGGCAGAACGACGATCAAGAAAAGCGATTCTCGTACACGCTGCTAGGGCTAACCGCTCTGTCCGGGGACGCTGAGCTCCACCCAACTGGACGAAATCAAGAACCTTCGTCCTCAGATTCTATCTGGCAAATAATCACCACCCGCCTGCTTAAGCGCGGGATGTGTAGATTGTTAGCGGACCATTGAGGAGGTTCATGCAAGCGACTGGATGCCGCCTGTGGCTATCGCCTTCGGGCGGCACGCTTCTTCCGATAGCTAAAGGCCAAGGTATGCTGGAAACGCCGCGCTAAGCAGCCTTACCGATTCGGAACATCCTTGTGGAGCAGACTGGGCATACACCCTGAGTGGCCGGGCGGCCGTTTTTCATCGTAATGGCCTGGGCGTTGCTCATCTCCCTCTTGGTCCGGCACTTCATACAGTATGCTTCCAAGGCGTTCCTCCAGATTTGTAGTAGTAAAGTCTATCCTACATTAAGAGCAGACGTAAGTCAGCAATTGGTCCTGGTATGGTGTAAGCAAGGTTAGTCCCTCATTTGCCGGTTATGACGTAGCCTCCCGACTGCGCGGCAAGAAGGAGTGGTCTTCACCCCGAAAGCTGGTCCAGGTGGAGTGTTAGTTTTGTGGGATGATTACACATGTGAGAGGAGGATCATTCCATGAAGAGTTCCCGGTACACATCGGAGCAGATAGCCCTTGCCCTCAGGCAGGCTGAGGGTGGCACGCCGGTCCTGGAGGTGTGTGTCGGAAGATGGGGGTTGCCGAGCAGACCTTCTACCGGTGGAAGAAGAAGTTCCTGGGTATGGGTGTGGCAGAGGTAAGACGGCTCAAGGTTCTGGAAGAGGAGAACCGAAAGCTGAAGCAGTTGGTGGCAGAGCTGAGTCTGGACAAGCAGATGCTCCAGGATGTGCTGCGAAAAAAGCCGTAGGGCCTGCGCAGTTGCGGGACCATGCTTGGTATCTTCGGGAAGCGTATGGGGTGAGCGAGCGTCGAGCGTGCCAGGCTCTCACCTTTGGACGCTCCACCTACAGATACGAAAGTGTGGCGGCTGAGCAGGCGGCTCTACGGATGAGGATCAGGGGTCTGGCTGCAGTGCGAGTGAGCTATGGGTACCGACGTATCCACGTGTTGTTGAAACGGGAGGGATGGCAGGTGAACCATAAGCGTGTTTACAGGCTCTACTGTTTGGAGGGGCTCCGGTGCGGCCCAAAAGGCCGAGACGCCACGTATCCAGCCGGCGGCGGGATTTCCGGACCCAGGCATCAAGACCCGATGAGAGGTGGGCAATGGACTTCATGAGCGACGAGCTGTTCGATGGACGGCGGATTCATATGTTAACGATAGTGGACCACTTTACCCGTGAGAGTCTGGCTATCGAGGTAGATGGCAGCCTGCGAGGCCAGCGTGTGGTGGAGGCGCTGGCACGCCTGGCTCTGGGGGGCAGGAAGCCAAAGACCATATCCATAGACAACGGTCCAGAATTCACGTCCAAGCGTCTGGACCAGTGGGCGTACCTGAACGGTGTGGGTCTGGACTTCAGTCGGCCTGGCAAGCCTACAGACAACGCTATGATCGAGGCCTTCAACGCCAGGCTTAGGGCTGAATGCCTCAACGAAAGTTGGTTCTTGTCTTTGGAGGACGCTCGGGAGAAAATAGAGGGGTGGCGCCGACACTACAACGGCGAACGTCCCCACAGCGCCCTGGGCAACCTCGCCCCGGAGGCCTTTGCCCTGGTGGCCACAGCAGGGGTTCAATGACCCACGAAACTCACACTACAACTGGCACAAAGAATGGGGCAAGACCACCGCCCATCCGTGTCCTTCGGTGGATTCGGGCTAATCACCTATCCTATACAAACTACCTTTACATAAACCATCATAACCCGAACGACTAAAGTACACTCGTCTATTTTCCTCAGTAAAATGTATAGTGAATGGCTCTCCTGGGACAAGCCTAACTACTTCTCCCACTTCATCACTACTTGCCCATCCGAATATATAACTCGAAGGTTGAGTCCTCAAATTCTTACCTATAGGACAATTATAATCAGCCAACTTATCATACCCTAAAAACTCTAGTTTCCCATTCTCATCATAACCGCCCCATATAGGTATTTTATATTCATAAGTACCTGGAAGAAGATACTTTGCATCATATCCTACTATCTTCTCTTTCCCCGTCCATAGTATACCCACAGGGAAAGTAAATAGTTCTTTCTCACACCAGCCATATCCTGGCACAATATAGTTTAGCTCTTTCTTGATTTTCTCTAACTCAGGATGAATAGGAGCTTTCGAGTTAATTTCCCCCGTAACCTCTATCCTATATATATGTCCCTGACCCAACCACTCCATTACATCCTCTCTCCACTCTGCACAATAAATATCAAAAGGTATAGATGTAGGTTCAGGCGTAGCAGAGGGTCTAGGAGTCCTCGTTGGTGGTGGTGTAGGTGTACCAAGTAGTTCGTTAGTATCAGGTATTCTAGCGGGCTTGTTAGATCCCTCTTTTATATCAGTGCCTACGTTGTTGACAGGAATGGCGAAACCTATGCCGGCTATCGCCCTTCCTTCCCTGTCGTACTCCACCCTCGACACCACTATCCCTACCACCTGGCCGAACATGTTCAGCAACGGACCTCCGCTATTGCCCGGATTCAGCGCCGCGTCCGTTTGCAGCCTGTCGTCTCTCCTAGCCGATATGATGCCCGTGCTGACCGTAGGCTCCGCATCAGCATCCTGGAAGTAGGGGAAGCCGATGGCCACCACTTCATCCCCCACGCGTGCGTTGCTCGAGTCCCCTATGGCGATGGGCGTGAAGGACCGGTCGGAATCTATCTGAACATAGGCCAGGTCGAGCGTAGAGTGCTTGTCTATCACTCTGCCGCTGTATCTCCCTCCGGCAGCCAGGCGGACAGTTACGCTGACATCTTCATCAACCACGTGCTCATTGGTTACCACCAGGCCACTTTCATTCACGATGAACCCGCTACCGGCACCCGTGCTGGCGATAACCTGGACAATGCTGGGCAATGCATTCTCGGTTATATCGGCAACGGACAGGCCCGATGAGAGCAGGCCCTCGTTTTCAAGCGGTTCCCGTGTGGCGACAGGCGGGGTGGGAACGGCGGTGGTCCCTACAGCAGAGGGGCGCTCGATGGCAGGCGTCGCCTGGGGCGTACACGCGGCCACGGCGACAAGCAGAAAGATGGTGGGCAATAAAAGTCGGTGCAACAAAGTTTCCT
This sequence comes from Dehalococcoidia bacterium, assembly GCA_965263185.1. Taxonomy (GTDB): domain Bacteria; phylum Chloroflexota; class Dehalococcoidia; order Lucifugimonadales; family UBA2985; genus JAPPHY01. Next base: position 1,904,160 of record OZ253588.1, read on the forward strand.
CTTTCTGTTAGCCGTTCAACAGGATTTCAATGACGGCGTCGGCATGCTGAAGAAGCAAAAGGGCGCTCCTCTGAATCTGGGATAATGGTTCTGGAACAGAAAACCGCCCGGAAACAAGGAGCACCCAATAGATGCTACCACAGAACAATCCCGACCGTATCCGCATAGTCTTTGACGACCACCGCTTGGTGGCCAATGCCGGCCTGCTGCTGCCGGCCACCCTGACCCAGCGCCTGGGCCTGCGGGAACTCGTCGACCATCACCTGGACCTTGGCGACGCGCCGGGCCGGGCGAACACGGGTGACAAGATAATGACGCTGGTCGCTTCCGCGCTGGCTGGCGGCGACTGCATCGACGACGCAGATGCGCTGCGAGCCGGTGGGACGGCCGGTGTTCTCGGCTGCGTAGTCAAGGCTCCCTCCACCCTGGGCACCTTCCTGCGCAGTTTTCGCTGGGGCCACGTCCGTCAACTCGACCGCGTGAGCCGCGAGTTGCTGGCCCCGGGCCTGGAAGGCCGGAGCCGGACCCGGCGACGCACCCTTGACTATCGACCTAGATTCCACCATCTGCGAGACCTACGGGCTGGACAAGGAAGGGGCGCGACACCATGGTTACACCGGCGCGCGGGGCTATCACCCGCTGCTGGCCGTCGCCGCCGGAACCGGCGACGTGCTGATGGCCCGGCTGCGCGAGGGCCGGGCCAACACCGCCCGCGGCGCCGCCCACTTCCTGCGTGAAACGGTGGGGCGGGTGCGCTACGCCGGAGCCAGGGGACAACTCACGGCGCGGGCCGACAGCGGCTTCTACGCTCATAGCGTGGTATCCGTCTGCCGCAAGATGGATGTCCGCTTCTCCATCACCCTCCGCCAGCACAAAAGCCTGCACAATGTCATCGAGGCCATACCTGAAGATGCCTGGACGCCCATTCCCTACTGGATGGACGGCGCCGCCGATGTGGCAGAGACCACCTATATCCCCTTCCAGAGTGAGCCCGACGCCGCGCCGGTGCGGCTCATCGTCCGGCGGGTGAAGCCCACGCCCGGTTCCCAGTTGGCCATCTTCGCCACCTACAGCTATCACGGCTTCATCACCGACCGCGATGGGGAGATGCTGGAACTGGAGGCCGATCATCGCCGTCACGCCGAGATCGAGAATGCGATACGCGACCTCAAGTACGGTGTCGGACTGAACCACATGCCGTCCGGCCGCTTCGCCGCCAACGGCGCCTGGCTGGCGGTACAGGTGATGGCGCACAACCTGGCCCGCTGGACAGCCCGCATCGGCCTGGGTGAGCAGATCGTGACCACCAAGACCCTCAGACGACGGGTCTTTGCCTTGGCCGGACGGATCACCCGCTCGGCACGCCGATTGACCCTGCATCTTCCCCGGCGCTGGCCATGGGAGGAGCAGTTCAGCCGCGCCCTGGCCCGGCTGCGAGCCATTCCACTCCCAGCTTGACGGCGCCCTTCTGCCACTGACCCAACGTCCCCGCCAACTCGCACCAAGCAGCTCCGCGGGAGTTCCCTGCTGCCTATTCTATTGCCATCCCGCGCATCCCAGCTCCCGCAGACGGCCATTTGGGGGCCTGTGCGGTGACTGAAGACCCTCCGCCGACCTCCCATCTACCCCAATCGAGCCCAGGCCATCTCCCCTGTACCTCTCTCATCCCCCTTCTCCGGTCCTCACGCCGCCCATCCGTGTCCTTCGGTGGATTCGGGATTATGTAAATCTAGTCACGAACATGGCCCCGGAATCGGACACTTCAGTGCGGTCTATCCCCACGTGTGTGGGGAACTCCTGATGATCCTGGCCGCCTTCGTCCTAGCGGTCCTCCGGTTCTTCCGGTCCCAGCAGGTAACGCGTGAACATCAGGATGGCGTAGATGGCCTTCCGAGAAGGCTTGCGTGGTCTAGGCATCAGCATTTCCTACCAGTGTGATAGCCAACCTGTACACCTTGCCCTGAGACTCAATCGGTAGTAGGGCACGCTAAAAGGGTTAGCATAAGTAGGAGCGTCATAGCCGCGTCCGTTCACCTGGAAGCGCGCCCACCTGTATCCTCTCGTGGGCTCCTGGTGGGCGTCGCTGGCAAGTTGCCGCAGGGCCCTCGTCAACTCCGAGCAAGTGAGTAGCGGCTCCGGCCCATCCGGCAGATGCGGACTGTCCCTGTTTGCTCCGGGCTGGTAGCAACACCGAGGGGGTACCAGCCCGCCCGTTGGCGATATTGCTTCCACCAGTGAGCCTCATTCCTCCACCAAGGCCTCACTGCCTCCACAGAATTGAGCCGATTCGTGCAAGTGGTGGAGGGAGTGGAAGCAGTGGAGGCAAATCCGACTTCTCTGCGGGGTGACTCGGAAGGGCAAGGAATGGGCGCTCTCGGTGTCACCTGGACCTAGCATTTCCTGCCAACGGCGTGGACGGACAGATACTTCCATCTCTGGTGTAACCCTAGCGATGCAATGCTGTGGGGTTGCATGTGGGGTTAGGGGTGAAATTACTACGAAACCATAGCCAAAACCGCCTCAGAGTGGCAGACAGGCCTCCTCTCGCTCAGCCCAAGACCCTCCATGGCGTATGACGCCGCTATTCTCCTCGCCTTGGGCTTCAGAAGTTTTTTGACAACATCTCCTTCAGCGCCCAGTTGTCCAACGCCTGCTGGGCCACAATATGCTTGAGTCGCCGGTTCTCATCCTCCAGGGACTTGAGCCTCTTGAGCTCGCTCACCGTCAGCCCTGCGTACTTGGCCTTCCAGTTGTAGAAGGTGGCGTCGCTCATGCCGTGCTTACGGCACAGGTCGGCTGTCCTGGCCCCCCGCATCAGCCGCTGCACCCGCTCCCGGCTTACCGGGAACCCCTGCCGGTTCAGCCAAGCCCGCATCCGCCGTGACTCATAGAAGGGGGCGCCAGGTACTGCCGGTCTATCTCCCGCATCAGCGACAGGTCCTTTCCAGAAGCCCCTTGTGACGGTAGTATATGCTGGAGCGGCTCACCCCCAGCAGGGCGCATTGCCCCACTATCGTCAACGAGGGATGCTCTCGGTCCACCATCTCCCGCCGCCGGGCCGGGTTCATGGACCGGACCTCTCGGCCAAGAAATCCCGCTCCACCTTCAACTGGCCAATCTCCTGGTACAACCGGGCGCCCAGAGCGGCGTCGCTCTGGGCCTTCTGGTGCTGACCATTGCCGAACACACCGGCGGCTCCCTCGGTCAGGGCCTTATTCCAGGCTTGAATCTGGCTTGGGTGGACTTCGTACCGGGCGGCCAGTTGGGCCACTGTCTCCCCCCCTTAACCGTATCCAGGGCCACCCTCGCCTTGAAGGCCGGGCTGTGTTTCCTTCTTCCTTGCGCCATGTCCTTCTCCTTCCAGACAGCAACAGCTGCCCTTAGCTTAGGAGCAGGACTCTCACTTAGCCACCTGTCCAGCTTCCTGGGTCCACCTCAGTGTTTGTCATAAGCGCTATACTGGCCGTGGTCGACTGTTTTAGTTCTTGGCGACGTACCCGCTTGAAGGTGGCCAATGGGTGAAAGCGCGTACGTCTGCGCCAAGCTCCGTTTCGACCGCCGTATACGATTGGAGCTCAACGGCGCCACTATTGCCTCAGATGCCGGACTGTTGGCCGGCCGGGAGCTGCATGGTGCGCTGGGAGTGATCGAGACGGCGAGTGAGTGTTTGCAGGAGACTCGGGGCGGTCGCAACGTGCAGCGCCGATTGGAGCCTCTTCTCAGGCAGTCGGTGTACAGTCGTCTGGCAGGCTGCGAGGAAACCAGCGACGCTGAACGGTTGGCCGATGACTTAACGATAGGGAGTGAATCGAAATGAGAACGCCACGCCTTTTCCTGGGAGTCTTTGCCCTTGCGCTGATTCTTCCGTTGCTGCTGGTGGCCTGCGGCGGCTCCGATGAACCGACAGATAGGGCTGTGTCTACCCCAACGCAGGCAGCGGGCGCAACTGAACGGACGCCTTCTACGCCCGCCGAGGCCGACCCGGCTGCGACTACGGCGGCAGTGGCCGAACCGTCGCCCACGCCTGAGGACACCGCCACGCCGACAACTGCAGTGGCCGAACCGTCGCCCACGCCCAGGGCCACCGCCGTATCCCCGCTGGCACAGACCTCGCCCGAAACGGACCGGGAAGCACTGGTCGCCCTCTATAACGCCACCGGCGGCAAAGCCTGGAGGCGCAGCTACAACTGGCTGGGCGACTTGCCGATTGGCGAGTGGTCTGGCGTCACCACTGACGACAACGGCCGCGTCACCAGACTAGATCTCAGCGATAGCGAGTTGAGCGGGGAGATACCGCCGGAGTTGGGCAACCTCGCCAACCTGATTGGGCTGGACATCAGCGATAACGAGTTGAGCGGGGAGATACCGCCGGAGTTGGGCAACCTCGCCAACATGCAAGTGCTGACCCTTGGCGGGAACCAGTTGAGCGGGGAGATACCGCCGGAGTTGGGCAACCTCGCCAACATGGGAGTGCTGACCCTTGGCGGGAACCAGTTAAGCGGGGAAATACCGCCGGAGTTGGGCAACCTCGCCAACCTGATTGGGCTGGGCCTCCATGACAACCAGTTGAGCGGGGAGATACCGCCGGAGTTGGGCAACCTCGCCAACCTGAAAGGGCTGTGGCTCAACGAAAACCGGTTGGGTGGGGAGATACCGCCGGAGTTGGGCAACCTCGCCAACATGGAAAGCCTGTGGCTCCACGACAACCAGTTGAGCGGAGAGATACCGCCGTGGTTGAGCGACCTCGCCAACCTGCAATGGCTGCTCCTCCACGACAACCAGTTGAGCGGGGAGATACCGCCGTGGTTGGGCGACCTCGCCAACCTGATTGGGCTGGGCCTCAACGGGAACGAGTTGAGCGGGTGCGTGCCCAGCAGTTTGTTGGGCCGGTTGGATATGGACAAATCAGATCTAGGTGATCTCGAGTTCTGCCCTTGGCTGGCGCAGACCTCGCCCGAAACGGACCGGGAAGCGCTGGTCGCCCTCTATAACGCCACCGGCGGCAAAGCCTGGAGGCGCAGCTACAACTGGCTGGGCGACTTGCCGATTGGCGAGTGGTCTGGCGTCACCACTGACGACAACGGCCGCGTCACCAGACTAGATCTCAGCGATAGCGAGTTGAGGGGGGAGATACCTGCGGAGTTGGGAAACCTCGCCAACCTGACATGGCTGAATCTCTACGAGAACGACTTGAACGGGGAGATACCTGCGGAGCTGGGCAACCTCGCCAACCTGATATGGCTGGACCTCAGCGATAACGAGTTGAGCGGGGAGATTCCGCCGGAGTTGGGCAACCTCGCCAACCTGATTGGGCTGGGCCTCCACGATAACGAGTTGAGCGGGGAGATTCCGCCGTGGTTGGGCGACCTCGCCAACCTGATATGGCTGCTCCTCCACGATAACGAGTTGAGCGGGGAGATACCGCCGGAGTTGGGCAACCTCGCCAACCTGATTGGGCTGGGCCTCGGCAACAACCACTTGAGCGGGTGCGTGCCCAGCAGTTTGTTGGGCCGGTTGGATATGGACAAATCAGATCTAGGTGATCTCGAGTTCTGCCCTTGGCTGGCGCAGACCTCGCCCGAAACGGACCGGGAAGCGCTGGTCGCCCTCTATAACGCCACCGGCGGCAAAGCCTGGAGGCGCAGCTACAACTGGCTGGGCGACTTGCCGATTGGCGAGTGGTCTGGCGTCACCACTGACGACAACGGCCGCGTCACCAGACTAGATCTCAGCGATAGCGAGTTGAGCGGGGAGATACCGCCGGAGTTGGGCAACCTCGCCAACCTGGAACTGCTGGACCTCAGCGATAACGAGTTGAGCGGGGAGATACCTGCGGAGCTGGGCAACCTCGCCAACCTGATTGGGCTGGACCTTGGCGGGAACCAGTTGAGCGGGGAGATACCGCCGGAGTTGGGCAACCTCGCCAACATGCAAGCTCTGTGGCTCCACGAAAACCGGTTGGGTGGGGAGATACCGACGGAGTTGGGCAACCTCACCAACATGCAAGCTCTGTGGCTCCACGAAAACCGGTTGGGTGGGGAGATACCGCCGTGGTTGGGCGACCTCGCCAACCTGATATGGCTGCTCCTCCACGATAACGAGTTGAGTGGGGAGATACCGCCGCAGTTGGGCAACCTCGCCAACCTGGGAGTGCTCACCCTTAGCGGGAACGAGTTAAGCGGGTGCGTGCCAAGCAGTTTGTTGGGCCGGTTGGATATGGACAAATCAGATCTAGGTGATCTCGAGTTCTGCCCTTGAGGCCCCGGCTCACCGGGCCTGTCGCCGAGATAAATTCTTTACCATTGTTAAACTGTAGGTACGGGCACATCGCTTCGAACACGTACGAGTGAGCGGCGCAACCCCCAGGCGCGGCAGGGGATCGGGTTACAGCAGTTCATGCAGTGCTAGACGTTCACGACCCACAGCCCATCAGGACGCCGGAGTCTACGCAAGGTACACGTAGACCTTACGCAGGGGTGGCGTAGAATGGCCCGCTACTCCTCACAAGCCCGCGACCGCGGGAGTCCTTAAGGAGAATGAGCTGCCGCCAACCTCACGGCTCTCGACCCAAACCTCGCCGCCGTGGGCCTGTGCGGTGTGCTTGAGTATGACCAGTCCCAGGCCAGTGCCTCCCTCCTGTAGGTCGTCAGCGATAATGGGACTGCGATAATCCCACCCGGGCCACCTCGGCTCGGGCCTGACCCATAATGGGACCGGCGCAATGCCCTGAATGTGATCTGTCGACTCGTTCTCGAGGCGGCCCACCAAGCCCACTGACCAGGTGAGAGTGACCTCATAGGAGCGTGGCCATAGGCCCCCTCGCAGTCCTGTCCGCTCCCCTGGCCCGCTGGAGCTAATCCAGTCGAGCATGAGGAGAGATCTGTGACAGATACCAACCGCTTGGGCGCTACCAGGGTCATTATCGGGGTCGACACACACAGAGACGAACACGTAGCCGTGGCAATTGATTGCCTTGGCGCCTGGCTGGGTCAGCGCCGGCTGCCGTCCGTTTCCAGTGGCTACGAAGCCCTCCATTGCTGGGCGTCAGGGCTAGGAGATGTAGTTGCCTTCGGAATCGAAGGCACGGGCTCCTACGGAGCAGGACTGTCAAGGTACCTTGTGAGACGTGGCAGGACCGTCATCGAGGTCAACAGGCCCGACAGGTCCACGCGCCGTAGGCTGGGTAAGAGTGACCCTGTAGATGCTGAGATGGCAGCACGGTCTGTCCTCGCTGGAGTAGCCAGGGACTACCCAAAGTCAGGTCTCGACAGTGTGGAGATGATCCGGATGCTCAAGATCGTTAAGGACTCGGCCATCAAGGCCCGCACCCAGGCCATCAACCAGATTAGGGCGCTTATCGTCACTGCACCTCTGGAACTGAGACACGAGTTGGCCAGTCTCGATGTCTCCCGGCTTGTGGCTCGCTGTGCCAGGTTTCGACCCGGTCATCTGTCGACGCCGGCAGGGGCGGCCAAGTACTCCCTTCGACTACTGGCCGTCGTCATGGCCAACTCACCTCTGAGATTGAAGGTGTAAATGACGAGCTGTTACGCCTCACCGCAGAGACGGCTCCAGCATTGGTGGAACTCTTTGGTATCGGACCAGACACGGCTGCCACCCTCCTGGTCACCGCAGGAGGCAATCCAGAACGACTGAGGTCTGAGGCTGCGTTCGCTGCCCTGTGTGGCGTGAACCCGGTCCCTGCCTCTTCAGGCAGGACCAACCGCCATAGACTCAATCGAGGGGGCGACCGCCAGGCCAACGCTGCACTCTATCGCATCGTCCTCGTGCGCCTCCGCTACCATGAGCCAAGCAAGGAGTATATGGGCCGTCGTACGGGCGAAGGAATGACAAAACCTGAGGTCATCCGTTGCCTCAAACGATACGTCGCTCGTCAGGTCTATTCCATCCTGCGCGACATGGGACGCAAGAACCTGGCCGCGGCTGCAATTTGACATGTATAGGAGCATCACGAAATGGGGTAGAAAAAGCCGAGAGGTTTGAGGTGTGGAGAGCTCCCTGGATGAGGTAGAGTACTTCAGAGAGAGGAGCAAAGATGTCCCAGGCAGAAACAACTAAAGCAGAGGCCGCTGAGGAGCGGACGGAGGAGACCAGGTCCTTCGTGCGAAGAGTCAGGACAGCAACCAGGCGCAAGTACACTCTGGAGGAAAAGATCCGTATGGTGCTGGAGGGGTTCCGCCGGGAGGTCACTGTGAGTGACCTGTGCCGCAGGGAAGGTATCAAGCCCCACTCCTACTATGCATGGACCAAGGAGTTCATGGAGGCTGGGAAGGAGCGGTTGACCCGGGACGCGGTGCGGGACGCCACGCAGCAGGAGGCACACCAACTCAAGAGAGAGAACGTAGAGCTGAAGCAGTTGGTGGCGGAGTTGTCCCTGGAGAGGTACCGTCTCAAAAAACGGCCATACCGATACCCCACGCCGACGCCGGTATCAACGGATGAACGCTTTGGAGAAGACGGAGGTACTTGCCAGGGTAGCCTCGTCTTCCCTGCCCAAGCGGAAGGCGCTGGGTGAGCTTGGAGTGGCCAGGAGCACATACTACCGGTGGCTCAGGCGGAAGGACCAACAAGGCCTTGAGGATGATACAGGAGGCGGCAAGCCCCCGTGGAACAGACTGACCTCCCGGGAAGTCGACTGCGTTCTGTCGGCAGCAAGGGAGATGCCGGAGCTGAGTTGCCGGCAACTGGCAGCGTGGACCACCGACAATGTGGGCTTCTCAGCCTCAGAGTATACGGTCTACCGCATCCTTCGGAGGGAGGGCCTGGTGAAGAGGCCTGAGATGCGACTGGCTGCGGGTAAGCCCGAATCCACCGAAGGACACGGATGGGCGGCGTGAGGACCGGAGAAGGGGGATGAGAGAGCTACAGGGGAGATGGCCTGGGCTCGATTGGGGTAGATGGGAGGTCGGCGGAGGGACTTCAGTCACCGCACAGGCCCCCAATGGCCGTCTGCGGGAGCTGGGATGCGCGGGATGGCAAGAGAATAGGCAGCAGGGAACTCCCGCGGAGCTGGTTGGTGCGAGTTGGCGGGGACGTTGGGTCAGTGGCGGAGGGCGCCGTCAGGCTGGGAGTGGAATGGCTCGCAGCCGGGCCAGGGCGCGACTGAACTGGGTATCCCAGGGCCAGCGCCGGGGAAGATGCAGGGTCAATCGGCGTGCCGAGCGAGTGAGCCGTCCGGCCAAGGCGAAGACCCGTCGTCTGAGGGTCTTGGTGGTCACGATCTGCTCACCCAGGCCGATGCGGGCTGTCCAGCGGGCCAGGTTGTGTGCCATCACCTGTACCGCCAGCCAGGCTCCGTTGGCGGCGAAGCGGCCGGACGGCATGTGGTTCAGTCCGACACCGTACTTGAGGTCGCGTATCGCATTCTCGATCTCGGCGTGACGGCGATGATCAGCCTCCAGTTCGAGCATCTCCCCATCGCGGTCGGTGATGAAGCCGTGATAGCTGTAGGTGGCGAAGAGGGCCAACTGGGAACCGGGCGTGGGTTTCACCCGCCGGACGATGAGCCGCACCGGCGCGGCGTCGGGCTCACTCTGGAAGGGGATATAGGTGGTCTCTGCCACATCGGCGGCGCCGTCCATCCAGTAGGGAATGGGAGTCCAGTCCTCTTCTGGTATGGCCTCGATGACATTGTGCAGGCTTTTGTGCTGGCGGATGGTGATGGAGAAGCGGACATCCATCTTGCGGCAGACGGATACCACGCTATGAGCGTAGAAGCCGCTGTCGGCCCGCATCGTGAGTTGTCCCCTGGCCCCGGCGTAGCGCACCCGCCCCACCGTCTCACGCAGGAAGTGGGCGGCGCCGCGGGCGGTGTTGGCCCGGCCCTCGCGCAGCCGGGCCATCAGCACGTCTCCGGTTCCGGCGGCGACGGCCAGCAGCGGGTGATAGCCCCGCTGACCGGTGTAACCATGGTGGCGCGCCCCTTCCTTGGCCAGTCCATAGGTCTCGCAGATGGTGGAGTCCAGGTCGATGGTCAGGGGCCCGTCGCCGGGTCCGGCCCCGGCAGCCCAGGCCCGGGCCAGCAACTCCCGGCTAACCCGGTCCAGTTGGCGGACATGGCCCCACCTGAAGCTGCGCAGGAAGGCGCCCAGGGTGGAGGGAGCCTTAGCCGTGAAACCGAGAACGCGGGCGGTCCCGCCGGCGCGTAGCACATCGGCGTCGTCGATGCAGTCGCCACCGGCCAACGCGGAGGCCACCAGCGTCATCATCTTGTCACCGGTGTTGGCTCTGCCTTTTGCATGGCCCAGGTCCAGGTGCCGGTCAACCAGTTGGGGCAGGCCAAGGCGCAGGGCCAGGGTGGACGGAAGAATCAGCCCGGCATTGGCCACCAGGCGGTGATCATCGAAGGCGATGCGGATGCGGTCGGGTTGGTGGCGTGGTAGCATCTATTGGGTGCTCCTTTTCCGGGACTGGTTTGCTGTTACAAAACCATTATCCCAGATTCAGAGGAGCACCCTTTGGCCACTTCAGGACGCTGACCCGACGCCCTCCTTCGGTGGATTCGGGGTAAGGAGTACCATCGCAAGACCACCGCCCCCACCAGATGTGGGCCACCGACGCCTCCTACTTCAGTGTGGTGGGTTGGGGCTACTACTACCTGGTCACCGTCATGGACGACTACTCCCGCTTCATCCTGGCTTACAGGCTTCAGCGGGACATGACATCCGACTCCTTCATAGAGGTGGCCCAGGATGCGGTGGACCGAACGGGCATGGATCTGGTCCCAATAACGGACCGGACCAGGCTGCTGAGCGACAACGGACCGGGTTACGTGTCAAGGGCCTTCAGGGACTACCTGGGGATGGTGGGCATCAGGCACATCCTGGCAGCCCCTTTCCATCCTCAGACCAACGGCAAGCTGGAGCGCTACCACCAGACCCTCAAGCGGGACGTGAACCAGTTGCCCTATGAGTTACCCTCGGACCTGGAGGCGGCCATCGTGGCCTTCGTCAGCTACCACAACTACCGGCGCTATCACAAGGCCCTGGGGAACGTCACACCCTCAGACGTGCTCAGGTGCAGACGCCAGGAGATCCAACGACGCAGAAGGGAGGTGCAGGTGACCTTACCCCCGAAGACAGCACAACAGGGGAATCTGGGAGCTTACAAGACCTCCATAAAACCCCTGATCTCTCTGGTCTCAAAGTGTGCCATTCTTGCTGGTTGCCAACAGCTCGGGGTCGCAATTGCAGGACTTCCACATAGAGATCCTGAACCGGAATCTTCTTAAGCTCCCATTGGAAACCGGGGGCAGGACGCGGACTTTCGCTACTCGCAGACTACCCCGTCGCCGTCGCCGTCATTCATGTATGGGTAAGCCGGATGGTCCGAACGCACGGGCGCTATCCCGTGGGCCCGCGCTTCCGCGCAGGAAATGCGCCCGTTGCCGTTGTCATCGTACACGGCTAGAGGATCGGCAACGGGAGTGGGGTAGGGTGTAGCAGTGGAGGGGCTGGCGGTGGCGTCACTGATCATCATTTCAATCGATGAGCATCCAGACAGCACAGTCTCAAGGGCGTCGGCTTCTGTCTCGTCTATGGTGAGCTGGTATTCCTGGCGAACCTGCGCGACTCGGTCTGCAAACCAGCATTGGTTGAGGTCCGGAAGCCATTCCGCGGCGTCTTTTGCGCTCTTCTGGTGACGGTTGACCTCCGGGCTGGCCAGCGTAAGGTTGAGCAGGTCGGAGGCAAACCGCTTCTTGGTCTCAGCATCCGCAGCGCACAAGCCGCTATCGTGGGCCTCGGAGCGTGCAACGATGTGCTCAATGTCAGTCTGGCTTGTATCTTCGAAATGGGTTCCGGTGTAGGGGCCGTAGATTAGGCCATTCAGTTCCTCGACTATGCGATTCTCAACCGACTGACTGTAGGGATAGTCGTCAGAGTCGTACGGTGAACATCGCTCTTCCGGAGCCACTACCAGGCTGCGCCAAGTACCCGGTAATGGCTGCGGGGTCCAAGTCGGGCTTGTATCTTCAACTGGCTGCTGTGTCCCAATGGCCTCATTTGTCGGTGTCGGCGGTAGGGTAGGGGTATTCGCAACAGAGGGAGCAAGAGTAGGGGACGGCGCCTCAGCCGGAGTATGAGTTGGAGCCGGCGCCGGTGTCGGCAGGGATGTTGATTCCATCGGTGACGGGATCGCCGTACTGGTCTCAATGGCAACCAGAGTGGGACTAGCCCCACTCTGGTTCTCCGTGGCATTTTCCGAACATCCGGCGAGGATTCCGAAGAGAATTATGACCGCAAATATGAAGCGCAAGAGCACACCTTTAGCGCTGGATTTGGATTTGAAGTCTAAACTAGAGCTATGGGTATGTAAATGCGAATGGATGGGCATCTTCTAAGCCCCAATCCACCGAACGGGCGCGTCTGAAAGGCCTCCTGAAGAAGCAAAAGGGTGCTTCACTGAATCTGGGATAATGGTTTTGTAACGGCAACCCGACCCCAGAGAAGGAGCACCCAATAGATGCTACCACGCAACCACCTCGACCGCATCCGAGTCGCCTTTGACGATCACCGCCTGGTGGCCAATGCCGGCCTGCTCCTCCCAGCCACCTTGGCACTGCACCTCGGCCTTTCCCAACTGGTTGACCGGCGCCTGGACCTGGGCCATGCAAAAGGCAGAGCCAACACCGGTGACAAGATAATGACGCTGGTGGCCTCTGCGTTGGCCGGTGGCGACTGCATCGACGACGCCGATGCGCTGCGAGCTGGGGGGACGGCCGGTGTTCTCGACTGCCTGGTCAAGGCGCCATCCACACTGGGCACCTTCCTGCGCAGCTTTCGCTGGGGCCACGTCCGCCAACTGGACCGGGTGAGCCGCGAGTTGCTGGCCCGGGCCTGGGCGGCTGGGGCTGGACCCGGCGACGCACCCTTGACAATCGACCTCGATTCCACCATCTGCGAGACCTACGGACTGGCCAAGCAAGGGGCCCGCCATCACGGCTACACCGGTCAGCGGGGCTATCACCCGCTGCTGGCCATCGCCGCCGGAACCGGCGACGTGCTGATGGCCCGGCTGCGCGAGGGCCGCGCCAACACTGCCCGCGGCGCTGCCCACTTCCTGCGTGAAACGGTGAGCCGGGTTCGCTACGGCGGGGCCAGGGGACAACTCACGGCGCCGGCCGACAGCGGCTTCTACGCTCATAGCGTGGTATCCGTCTGCCGCAAGATGGATGTCCGCTTCTCCATCACCATCCGCCAGCACAAAAGCCTGCACAATGTCATCGAGGCCATACCTGAAGATGCCTGGACGCCGATTCCCTACTGGATGGACGGCGCCGCCGATGTGGCAGAGACCACCTATATTCCCTTCCAGAGTGAGCCCGACGCCGCGCCGGTGCGGCTCATCGTCCGGCGGGTGAAGCCCACGCCCGGTTCCCAGTTGGCCCTCTTCGCCACCTACAGCTATCACGGCTTCATCACCGACCGCGATGGGGAGATGCTCGAACTGGAGGCCGATCATCGCCGCCACGCCGAGATCGAGAATGCGATACGCGACCTCAAGTACGGTGTCGGACTGAACCACATGCCGTCCGGCCGCTTCGCCGCCAACGGCGCCTGGCTGGCGGTACAGGTGATGGCGCACAACCTGGCCCGCTGGACAGCCCGCATCGGCCTGGGTGAACGGATCGCGACTACCAAGACACTCAGACGACGGGTCTTCGCCCTAGCCGGACGGATCACCCGCTCGGCGCGCCGCCTCACCCTGCATCTTCCCCAGCGCTGGCCCTGGGAAACCCAGTTCAATCGAGCCCTGGCCCGGCTGCGAGCCATTCCACTCCCAGCCTGACGGCGCCCGTCCGCCACTGACCCAACGTCCCTGCCAACTCGCGCCACCCTGGTCCGCGGGAGTTCCCTGCTGCCTATTCTATTGCCATCCCGCGCATCCCAGCTCCCGCAGACGGCCATTGGGGGCCTGTGCGGTGACTCAAGACCCTCCGCCGACCTCCCATTTACCCCAATCGAGACCAGGCCATCTCCCCTGTAGCTCTCTCATCCCCCTTCTCCGGTCCTCACGCCGCCCATCCGTGTCCTTCGGTGGATTCGGGATAAGGTCTTCAAGAGAGTAGCGTGTCGCGTGTGCCTGAGCGTGGCGCGGCGCGTGTGTATGTGTATGTGTATGAGAGTAGCGCGTGTGTGTGAGTGTGAGTGGGCGTGGCGCGTGTGTGTGAGTGAAAGTGGCGCGCCCTCCGAGGACTTAGATGAGCGGTGGCAGAAGATTCTTGAACAGCAGGCCAAGGCCCAACAGGAGCGCAAGACTGGACAGAGGCGTCGCGCCTCTCGCCGCGCTGGTAAGAAGATGCGGAGTTACAAGCTCCCTGAGATAGTGGTTGTCCAAGACGGTGGTGGTGGGAGAAGGCGCCTGGGTTAGGGTCAAACTGTGTGTGTGTGTGAGAGTTAAAGCATCTCGCGCGCAGATATAATATAAGAGAGTTTATAATCAGTGAAAAAAATCCAGATGTTCTAATGGGGGGTAAGGAGGTAAGCGACCGTGACCCTTTTAGTTGACCCGCCAGAGTTAGCTCAGTATGCCAAGAGGGGGGACCCTCATATAGACCAGTGGCCAGGGCAGCCCGTCAATAGGCTCGCTATCAAGGTTGCCTTTTAACGCCTCGCCGTCCAGGACCTCCGGTATATCTGGCCGCGCCCTAATCATCGTTGATCCTTTTTGGCGTTTCACAACCGCCGTCATTGGCCGCTGCGCTGCGCATTCACGACTTGAGAGACGACCTCACCTGGGTGGCCAAATCTGTGTCTCATCTCCGTGTTGGCCTGCCGGCGCTGAGCATACATCTCAAGGTTGCGCTCCACTCAGCGGGGCATCCCGTCCCCGTTCCCGGCGTACACCCACATGGAATGATTACTCCCAGTCACTCCCTCCGGGGCTGTTGACCCACGCGGCCGTGGCGCCGAGGCTGCTCCCAGTCGCCGCCGTTGGCCGCCATGCCGGGGTAGCCCCGGGCCTCTGGGGACATCCTCCCGCTGCAATCCCCCCGCCGATGGGGACGTATACTCTCGTCCAGGACCATCGCGGCCCCTGCGGATGGCCCATGGACTGGGGTAGAGGCGAAGGGAGACGCGGGAGTAGTAGTCTTGGTAGGGCAGAGTGATCTGCGGTGGCGTAGCAGCCTTGTACGGGTCATGCGCTGTTCTGAGAACGGGGACTCCTTGAAGGATCTCGGCTGCGCTCTGCTGAGACCGGCGCTCACCGTGTTTCTCGGGAAACCCGCTGGATCTCTGGACGCTCACGCTGCATCAGCCGTTGATTCAGGCAAGCCGGAGAAGAAAGGCGCCCGCCCCGCGACTCCGCACTTGGCGGCTCTTAACGGTCTTGCCCGATTTTGTTGGTTGCTAACAGTTTGCATCTGCGCGGTGGTGGCGCTCCTTTCTGCCGGGAGTCCCCGTCCCTTAATGGACGGGGCTTCCTGGTGTCGGGGCCGCAGATCCGTGCCCCCCAACTCAATTAGAACATCTGGATTTTTCCCGCTAATTCTAAACTCTCTTATATTATATCTGCGCGTGATAGGGGTTTAACATATACACACACACACAGTTTTACCCTAACCCAGGCGTCTTCTCCCTCCACCACCGTCTTTGACAATCACTATCTCAGGGAGCTTGTAGTTCTGCTGCTTACCCCCAATCCACCGAACGGGCGCGTGTGAAAGGCCTCCTGAAGAAGCAAAAGGGCGCTCCACTGAATCTGGGATAATGGTTTTGTAACAGGAAACCGACCCCAGAAAAGGAGCACCCAATAGATGCTACCACGCAATCACCCTGACCGCATCCAAGTCGCCTTCGACGATCACCGCCTGGTGGCCAATGCCGGGCTGATTCTTCCGTCCACCCTCGCCCTGCGCCTTGGCCTGCCCCAACTGGTTGACCGGCGCCTGGACCTGGGCCATGCAAAAGGCAGAGCCAACACCGGTGACAAGATAATGACGCTGGTGGCCTCTGCGTTGGCCGGTGGCGACTGCATCGACGACGCCGATGCGCTGCGAGCCGGTGGGACGGCCGGTGTTCTCGACTGCCTGGTCAAGGCTCCCTCCACACTGGGCGCCTTCCTGCGCAGCTTCAGGTGGGGCCACGTCCGCCAACTGGACCGGGTGAGCCGCGAGTTGCTGGCACGGGCATGGCAGGCCGGAGCCGGACCCGGCGACGCACCCTTAACTATCGACCTCGATTCCACCGTCTGCGAGACCTACGGACTGGACAAGGAAGGGGCGCGACACCATGGTTACACCGGCAAGCGGGGCTATCACCCGCTGCTGGCCGTCGCCGCCGGAACCGGAGACGTGCTGATGGCCCGCCTGCGCGAGGGCCGCGCCAACACTGCCCGCGGCGCTGCCCACTTCCTGCGTGAGACGGTGGGGCGGGTGCGCTACGCCGGAGCCAGGGGACAACTCACGGCGCGGGCCGACAGCGGCTTCTACGCTCATAGCGTGGTATCCGTCTGCCGCAAGATGGATGTCCGCTTCTCCATCACCCTCCGCCAGCACAAAAGCCTGCACAATGTCATCGAGGCCATACCTGAAGATGCCTGGACGCCGATTCCCTACTGGATGGACGGCGCCGCCGATGTGGCAGAGACCACCTATATCCCCTTCCAGAGTGAGCCCGACGCCGCGCCGGTGCGGCTCATCGTCCGGCGGGTGAAGCCCACGCCCGGTTCCCAGTTGGCCATCTTCGCCACCTACAGCTATCACGGCTTCATCACCGACCGCGATGGGGAGATGCTCGAACTGGAGGCCGATCATCGCCGTCACGCCGAGATCGAGAATGCGATACGCGACCTCAAGTACGGTGTCGGACTGAACCACATGCCGTCCGGCCGCTTCGCCGCCAACGGCGCCTGGCTGGCAGTACAGGTGATGGCGCACAACCTGGCCCGCTGGACAGCCCGCATCGGCCTGGGTCAGCAGATCGTGACCACCAAGACCCTCAGACGACGGGTCTTTGCCTTGGCCGGACGGATCACCCGCTCGGCACGCCGATTGACCCTGCATCTTCCCCGGCGCTGGCCCTGGGAGGAGCAGTTCAGCCGCGCCCTGGCCCGGCTGCGAGCCATTCCACTCCCAGCTTGACGGCGCCCTTCTGCCACTGACCCGTCATCCAACCCAACGTCCCCGCCAACTCGCGCCAGTCCGGTCCGCGAGCGCCTCTTGCCGTGTCCTATCCCGCCATCTCCCTCGCCACAGCCACTGTAAGCCGCCATCGGCGCCCCCAAAAGCGCCTGCGACCGCCGCCAACCTCCCATCTACCCGAATTCGAGCCCGGACCATCGCTTCTGTAACTTCCTCACCCTCCTTCCAGTGTCCTCACGCCGTCCATCAGTGTCCATCGGTGGATTCGGGCTTACCCTCAGCGCGGCGAGAGGCGCGCCGCCTCTGTCCAGTCTTGCGCTCCTGTTGGGCCTTGGCCTGCTGCTCAAGAATCTTCTGCCATCGCTCATCTAACTCATCCGAATGTGAGCCGTTTTCGGACATATTCACACACGCTGCGCGCTCAGGCATATTCACACACGCCGCGTCACTCATCGCCGGGTGAGCGGCGGCGCTTCATCTCGCCGCGGAGAGCGGCTGAGACTTGGGAATCACGCGCTCTTGCTTGACGCCGTCGTAGGGTGCGGGTGCACCTCTGCGGGTCGCCCTCCCTCCTCATCTTTGCCTTCAGCCCTCTGGAGCCCTCTGGAGCCGTTGGCCCCTAGCGGCTAGCGGGACGTCTAGGGGATGTCAGGACGTTGGCCGTCCCCGTGGCTGAGGCCCTGTTTGGGCTGCTAGCGACGTGAGCAAAGGGCGCCAATAACGCCCGTACAGCCCCTCTGAAGGTGCAACCAACTCCCCCCCCCCCAAATACTACCCAGGGCCCCATCCACGCCCTCCGTGCCAGCGATGCGCCAGCTGCGGGCATTCCAGCAATGTCCCGAGGGCCCGATCCGCGACCTGCCGTATCAAGCGCCTGCAAGTTGCCTTGAACTTGGTGGCGCCCAAGAGGCCGGTACATTTCACGGCTGTTTCCTCATGGTCAGCGGGATCGGCTCCTGCCAAGAGATAGTACAGGACTGCGAGAGGGTCAATGGCTACGCCCTATCAGGTCACCGCTCATCCGATCGGTAGGCTCGGCTGGCGCTTCTAAGAGAACGAGTCGTCAGAACACCAGAATGGCGCTGGGCCAGTGTAATCTGGAGTGGAACCCGAGCCGGAGGGGGCACGATTGAGATTATCCCAGTCCCCCCGCCTGACGGCCCAAGGTCTCCGCCCTCTCCATTTCCGCGGGCTAATGGAGACCCAGCTTGTAATCACCATATGCTTTCAGCCATGCAGGGTTTCTGTCCATAAGTCGGCACCAAGTGATGGCGAGCGCAGCCATGGGCATTTTCCTCACCATATGGAGACCGAAAAGCTTGTCTTCCTTGTGGAGTGGCCTGCGTCTGCGGACTGGTCTGTCCACGTTGGGGCATCTCTTCATGGCTTCCAAGACCACCTCATACTCCTGTAGCGGGAGTTCGGGGTTCTTCTCGGTGTTGGGGGTGAAGGTCAGAAACTCTTGGAATTCGACCCTCGCCTCGCGCAGAAGGGGCCTGGCCAGGCGATTGTAACGCCTTCGAAGCTGCCCCTCTTTCCAAGGCACGGACCCGTGCATCAGCTCCCCCAGGGCCGCAAGCGCTGGGTTGTGGATGTCGCTGGCGAGGATTTTAAAGAAGGCGATGGTGGCCGCCCACACCTCAGGGGTTTCAGCCGCCATGGGGATGTAGTTGGAAAACCACTCGCGAATGCGCACGCTCCCGATTTCAGTCGCGTTTTCGAGCAGCTGAAGGGTTCTCGCAGCCAGGTCGGGACTCATTCCCATGTCCAGAAGGTCACGCGCGGTCCAGTCCTGCTGCGCCTTAGATACCGGCTCGGCAATGCTGACCCGCGTCGCCGGGCCGGCAGAGGGGCGGCTGAGCAAGCCATTGCTCAACCACCGGCTCACCGTGCGCACCGAGACTCCTGCTTCACGAGCAATCTCGTAGTGGGTCTTCCCTTCGTCGAGTAGCGCCTGGATCTTGGCGATGTTGGCATAGAGTGGCACTGGGCGGTCTCCTTTGGGCCTGATACTGGCGTAAGCTGGCGTGTATTGGCGCACGTCAAATGGCGCACGATTGTTGGCGGTATTCTATCATACATATAGTGGCCAAAACAATTGCCGGCATCAGAGTTGCCAAGGGGGGTGGGTGATCCTTACACCCGTCCAGGTGTCCGCTCTGTAAGTTTGGCGCCAATGGCCGAATCAGGACAGAAAGGAGGTGGCGATATGCACAACAGACTGCTGAAGCGACGCCAGGTTGAGGAAATCACGGGCATAAGTCGCTCGTCGATCTACCGGCTCATGAAGAGTGGAGAGTTCCCACAGCGCGTCAAGGTCGGCCGCAACGGCTCCAGGTGGAGGGAAAGCGACATCACGGCTTGGGTGGAGTCGCGGCCGGAAGCGAGGAGCTAGGTTGGCCCGCCCGATACGGCGTAGATGCGACCTGTACGACCGGAGCCACGGCTATATCTTGCTGTTTCGGCTTCCACTGAGGTCAGCCGGTCAGGTAGTCCGCCCAAAGCTGCATCAGAGAGCGGCGCCGCTCAAACAGGTCGGACCTGGCGTAGGCCTGTTCCGTTGAATTCCCCAGGATATGGGCAAGGGCCGACTCCGACACAGCCCAGGGGGTATCCGTCTGCTCCAGCGTCCAGTTCTTGAAGCTGCTACGGAACCCGTGGACGGTGGCGCTCTCCGCCAGGCCCGTTGAACGGAGGACCTTAGTGAGCGTCATGTCAGACATCGGCGAACCCGGCCTCAGGGGTGAGGGGAACACCAGACCCGACTCATCGCGCAGCGCCGATGCCTTGCAAAGCACATCAAGGGCCTGTCCGCTCAGGGGTACCCGGTGCTCCACGCCCGCCTTCATACGCTGGGGCGGTATCCTCCATACCTGCCCCGGGATGTCGATCTCGTCCCAGACAGCGCCCCTGGCTTCACCGGAACGCGCCGCCGTCAAGACCAGAAATCGAAAGCACAACTTGGCCGGCATGGAGGCTTGGGACGCATCCACAGTCTTGAGCGCCTCTCCCACCTCCGGGTAGGGCAGGGCTCTGAGATGGGCCTTCACCTTCGGCATAGGGGGCAAGGCGCCGTCAATGGCCTCCCCCGCCGGGTTGGTCTCCATGAAGCCGTGCGCCATCGCCCATCGGAATATGGTCCGCATCCGTTGACGCACCCTCCGGGCCGTCTCCGGCCGGGTCGTCCATACCGGCGTGAGGACTTGCAGCACTTCGGTCCGGTCTATGCGGTCGAGAGGTGTGTTGCCCAGCGCCGGCATGGCGTGTCGCTCCAGGGTCTGCGTCCAGCTTGCGCTGTGCTTCCCGTTGCGCCAGCGCGGTCTATTCGCCTCATGGACGGCATGTGCAGCATCCCTGAATGACGGCATAGCAGGCCTGCGTTTGTCCGCCAGGGGGTCGCGACCGCCCGCAACGGCCGCTCGATAGTCCGCCGCCTTCTCGCGGGCTTGAGCCAGGCTCACCGACGGGAAGCCGCCCAGGCCGATATCCCGCCGGTGTCCGTCGATGGTGATGCGCTGCACCCAGGACTTCCGACCGGCCTTGCTGATGAATAGGTGCAGTCCCCCGCCGTCCGAGAATCGCCCGGGGTCCTTGAGGGCCTTAACCCGCGTCGCCGATAGTGGCATCGTCGCACCTCAGTCACGATATGTTACCACATATATTACCACACTTGTGGCGGGATAGTGAGGGAACAGGATGGCATGATGGGGTACTGATCAGGGATTGAACAGCTACGAACAGGGGCGTTCTGGGACAACATAGGACAAGAGAGGAATGATAAGTGGTGGAGATAGGGGGACTCGAACCCCCAACCTCGGCGATGCGAACGCCGCGCTCTCCCAGTTGAGCTATATCCCCACTCCGGCGCATGGCGGCCCTTGCAGCTTGGATTGTAACGCCGGCCTTACCGGTCGTCAATTGCGGCGGGCCGCCCGCGTAGGCTGGACAACCTGCTACCGTTATTACTATCATATCGCACAAGGCAATTGCAAAGCGACAGGAGCGGCAAGCCGTGAACTTTGACGAATACAACCTGGACCCGTCCATATACGATGAGATGTTCCTGCCGGACGGCTCGCCCAGAGACCACTTCCGGGAGCTTCACCGGGTCCTGACAGACCTCTCGGCAGAGGAGATTGGCAGCATCCAGGAGCGGGTCAACCTCTCCTTCTCCAACGAGAGCATCTCCTTCACCGTCTACGGTGACGACCAGGAGGAGGAGCGGATCATCCCCGTCGACTGCCTGCCGCGCCTGTTGTCCGCGGCGGAGTGGCGGACACTGGAGAGCGGCCTGGCCCAACGCCTGAAAACCCTGAACCTCTTTCTGGACGACGTCTACAATGCGGGCCATATCATCGCCGACGGGGTTGTGCCGGAGGATATGGTCAGAGGATGCCCCCAGTACCGGGAGGAGATGCGCGGCTTCTCGCCGCTCCACGGCGCGTGGGCCGTCATATGCGGCACGGACGTGGTGCGCACCAACCAGGGGTTCCGCGTCCTTGAGGACAACCTGCGCGTCCCATCCGGCGTATCCTATATGATCGCCAACCGGAGGGCGGTGAAGGCCAGCCTGAGACGGCTCTATCGGAGCTCCCGCGTCCGGGAGGTGGAGCAGTACGGCAGTATGCTGCTCACAACCCTGAGAGAGCTGGCCCCCAACGGCAAGCAGGCCCCGACCATCGCCCTGCTGACGCCCGGCGTATATAACTCGGCGTTCTACGAGCACATGTTCCTGGCACGCGAGCTGGGCGCGGAGCTTGTAGAGGGCCGCGATCTGCTGGTGGAAGACGGCTTTGTGTACATGCGAACCACCACCGGCCTTCGCCGCGTGGACGTGATTTACCGCCGCGTGGACGATGACTTCATCGACCCACTGGCCTTCCGGCCAGACTCCCAACTGGGAGCGCCAGGCCTCCTCAACGCCTGCCGGCTCGGCAACGTGGCCCTGGCCAACGCCCCAGGCACCGGCGTTGCCGACGATAAGAGCGTGTATGCCTACGTGCCGGATATGACGCGCTACTACCTGGGCGAGGAGCCCATTCTGGAGAACGTGGAGACCTACCTGTGCCGGAGACCCAGGGACCTTGAGTATACCCTGGATAACATGCATGACCTGGTGGTGAAACGCGTTGGCGAGTCCGGAGGCTACGGCATGATAATCGGCCCCCACTCGACGCCCAAAGAGCGAGAGGAGTATGCCGCGCAGCTGCGCGCCAACCCCGCCGACTTCGTATCGCAGCCGGTGCTGGCCCTCTCCCGCGCGCCCTGCCTTGTGGACGGCCGGTTTGAGCCGCGCCACGTTGACCTGCGCCCGTTCGTGCTCCAGGGCGGGGAGACGCGCATAGTGCCCGGCGCTTTTTGCAGGGTGGCCCTGCGCAGGGGCAGCCTGGTTGTGAACTCAAGCCAGGGCGGCGGCGGCAAGGACTGCTGGGTCCTCTCGGACTGATGAACGTCCCAGGCTCCGACCTGCCGCGCCCCGCCGTTCCCCTCACGCCCTTCGACATTCTCAGAGCCTGCCCCGTACTTGATACGGGGACGAACGGGACGAGGGGCCCGCTCATGGCGCTCACTTGCCAGTTCGTCGCGAACATGTCGAACCATATGAGCGGGCATGACGACGATGGGGTGTGATACAATAGGGCGCGATATGCTTACCAAGCGAATCATCCCGTGCCTGGACGTGGCCGGCGGCCGTGTGATCAAGGGCGTCAAGTTTGTGAGCCATCGGGACGCGGGCGACCCGGTGGAGCTGGCGGCCTTCTACGACGCGGAGGGCGCAGACGAGATGGTGTTCTACGACATCACGGCCTCGGCGCAGGGCAGAAACATCATGCTGGAGGTGGTGTCCAGAACTGCGGAGCAGCTCTTCATCCCGCTTACGGTCGGGGGCGGACTGCGCAGTGTGGAGGACATGAGCGCCATGCTCAACGCTGGCGCCGATAAGGTCTCCATCAATACGGCGGCAGTCCAGGACCCGGACCTGATCCGCCAGGGAGCCGAGGCGTTCGGCAATCAGTGCATTGTGCTGGGTATGGACGTCAAACGAGCAGGGGACAGCGCCACACCCAGATGGCAGGTGTATACCCATACGGGGAGCGGCGGCGGCCGTCCTAGGGACCTGGACGCCGTGGAGTGGGCAGTGCGCGCGGCGGACCTGGGCGCAGGGGAGATAGTGGTGAACAGCATCGATGCCGACGGCACACTGGAGGGGTATGACCTGGAGCTGATAAGAACCATATCGGAGGCCGTCAACGTCCCCGTGGTCGCCAGTGGAGGGGCGGGCACACTGGAGCACATGTACAGCGTGGTGGCGGAGGGAAAGGCCGACGCTGTGCTGGCGGCAAGCGTCTTTCACTTTGGGACCTATCGCATAGCGCAGGCCAAGAGATACCTGGCGGATAAGGGCGTTCCTGTCCGCCTGACGTGAGAAGCGCCCATGCCCCTGAAAGCCATCATCTTCGACGCGTACAATACCCTGTTCCATAACGAGACGTCCCTGTGGATGGAGACCTTCGGGGACATCTGCCGCGACGGTGGGCTTCCGGTATCGCCGGAGGAGCTCTGGGGCCGGTGGAAGGCGCTGGAGGTGGGCTTTCGCCGGAACAGGACAAACATGGAGCGTCCCGAGGAATCGCCTCCGTTCAAGACCTATCGGACGGCCTGGGAGGAGGCGTTTGTGGGCGCCTTTGCGAGCCTGGGGATAGAGGGGGACGCGCGCCATGCGGCAGCGATGTCGGTGGAGGGAATGGCGCGCCGTGCGCCGTATGAGGACACCCTGGCTTTCCTGGAGTACGCGGGGCGCCGCTGGAAGCCGGCTCTGCTGAGCAACGCGGATAACGATTTCATACTGCCCTTGCTGGAACGCCACGGGCTTTCCTTTCACGCCGTAGTAACCTCGGAGATGGCGCAGGCCTACAAGCCGGACCCAAGGGCGTTTCTCCGGGTTCTGAGGGAGGTGGGAGTGTCGCCGGAGGAGGCGCTGTACGTTGGCGACACCCTGCTGGACGACGTGCATGGGGCCAGGCTGGCTGGAATGAAAGCGGCGTGGCTCAACAGGAGCGCGGCCGCCGGCGACCCAACGCTTCTCGCCCCGGACTATGAGGTCTCGGGGCTGAAGGAGCTGGAGGAGGCGCTGGAGTCTTTAGAAGGGGTAAGCTCACCATGATCAAGCTGGACGGGAGGGGTCTTGTGCCGGCCATTGTCCAAGATGCCAATACGGGGCAGGCGCTCATGCTGGGGTATATGAGCCCCGGCTCCATAAAGCGCACGCTGGAAGAGGGCCGGGTCTGGTTCTACAGCCGCAGCAGGGAAGACCTGTGGCAAAAGGGCGAGACCTCCGGCAACTTCCTTGACTTCAAGGAGGCCCACGTGGACTGCGATGGCGATACGCTGCTGCTGAAGGTGGACCCAACCGGGCCGGTCTGCCACACTGGGAATCAGACCTGCTTCTTTGAACCCATGGCGGACAGCCCGGAGTACCTGCGCGAGGAGAAGGGCGCAGGGATACTGGATGACCTGTTCGCTACCATCCAGCAGAGGAAGCGGGACAGGCCCGACGACAGCTACACCGTGAGGCTCCTGGATGGCGGGGTTACCCGTATAGCGCAGAAGGTCATCGAGGAGGCGGGGGAGTCGGCGCTTGCGGCGGCGACCGGAGACCGGGAGGGCCTGGCCGCTGAGTTGGCCGACCTCCTGTACCACACCCTGGTACTTCTGTCCGCCTCGGACGTTGGCCCGGAGGATGTGTGGCGGGAACTGCGGAACAGGCGTGGGTAACGGCTGGAAGCCGGAGAAGCCCTTCCTCCGGAGTCTGGACAGTTCTTCACAGAGCCCGTATCCGCGGCGCTGAACGTCAGTAGCCTGCGCTCCGCTCTGTCATTCCGAGCGCAGCGAGGAATCTCAAGACCTCTCGCTACACTCATCGAACCATCCCAGCGATAAGTCCTTCCATTGAGGGTTCAGCCCTCCATCAGCCCCACCTTCTTACTACGTCGCCACGCCTTGATCTGCTTCTCCCGCGCAATTGCAGCCGCAATGTCCGAGGTCTCCTCGTAGTAAGCGAGCCAACTGACATTGTATTTCTTGGTAAATCCATCCACCAGCTTGTGTTTGTGCTGGTATACCCTATTAACAAGATTGCTGGTGACGCCGACGTATAGGGTTCTCCGGCTATTGGTCAGGACGTATACGTAGTATTGCGAGCGGTGTTTCGTAGACAATCGCCTTAGATTCCTCACTACGTTCGGAATGACATAGCGCCATTGCAAACTACGTAAGCAAGTATTTTAAGAATAGCGTAAGAGTGGGCAGCGATCTCCACATTCGGTTCGGGGCCTACGCCTCCGCGCCGGAGGACAGGGGGTAGTCCTCCCCCTGGTCAGTCTCCTCTGCCGTGCCGTTGTCCACGGCGATGGCGTGCTTCATTGCGTGAATTGCCACCTCTATCTGCGCGTCGTCGGGCCGACGTGTGGTGAGCCTTTGGAGCGCAAGGCTGGGGTAGGATATAGCTTTCACCAGGAAATTGGCCGAGTGCGCGCCGCTGAACCGGATAATCTCGTAGCTGATGGCGGCTATGACCGGGACAAGGATGATCCTGGAGGCGATGCTTACGGGCAGCGATGGCCGACCGATAAAGGTGAAGACGGCGATTGCCACCACCATTACAACCAGGAGAAAGGCTGTGCCGCAGCGGTTGTGGGCGGTGGAGAACCCCCGGACATGGTCGACATCCAGAGGAAGGCTGTGCTCCTGGGCGTGGACGGTCATGTGCTCGGCGCCGTGGTAGGCGAAGACGCGCTTGATGTCCGGCAGGAGACCTATGAGCAGGATATAGACCAGGAAGACGGCAAGCCGGAGCAGTCCCTCCATCAGATTGCTGGCTTCGTCGGAGGCTATCATGTTGTCCAGGGAGCGTATTGCAAGGAGTGGCGCTATGAAGAACAGGCCAACTCCTAGCCCAAGGGAGACGGCCAGCATGATTCCCATGCTCCATCCCGACAGCTCCTGTCCCTCTTCCTCCAGGGCCATGTTGGCCGAAAGGCTCAGGGCCTTCATGCCAATGATAAGGGTCTCTATTAGTACAATGACACCCCGCAGCAGGGGGATGCTCCGTAGGCGGCCAGTGTAGAATGTACTCAGTCGGGAGGAGTGGGTGGCTATGTCTCCACTGGCCCGGCGGACCGCCAGGGAGTAGTGGTCGCGCCCGCGGATCATCACGCCCTCAATCACAGCCTGCCCGCCGTAGGCAATCCGCTTTTCCACCGGGGCTTGGCCTTTCTCCATATGCTGCTCTACCCAGGGAGGGGGTACGCTAAAGGGACGGGATCAAGCCACCCCTTCGTCTGCCCAGGGGAGGAATGGGCCTATTTCAGATTGAAGCGCCTCTTCATACGCTCCACGCGCCCCTCGGTGTCTATAATGCGCTGCTCTCCCGTGAAGTACGGGTGGCACTGGCTGCATATCTCCACCCTGAGGGATGGCCTTGTGGACCCCACTGTGAATATGTTGCCGCAGGAGCAGGTCACGGCCGCATCCGGGAAGTAGGTTGGATGTATGTTGGTCTTCACGGGGTCTCCTAAGCCATTGCCTCAACCGGGTAGACACTGGCCCGTTTCTTGAATTTGGTGGCGTGCTCAAACTTGACCCGTCCGTGTGTGAGGGCGAACAGGGTATGGTCTCGCCCCACTCCCACGTTGACGCCGGACTGGATTCGAGTGCCTCGCTGCCTTACGATGATGGCGCCTGCCGGCACCAACTGTCCGTCATACCGCTTGACGCCTAGGCGCTGGGAGTTGCTGTCCCGTCCGTTGCGGCTGCTTCCTCCGCCTTTTTTGTGAGCCATCTTACGTTGCCCTCCGAGAATGGTCGCGCGCTAGTAGGTTGGGTGTTAGTCGCCGTGGACGATCTCAGTGACCTTCAACTCCGTGTACTGCTGCCGGTGTCCCACCTTGCGCTTGTATCGCACCTTGGGTTTGAACTTGAAGACTATTACCTTGGGGGCCTTCCCGTTGCCAACAACCTCCGCGCGCACCTTGGCCCCCTCCACCAGAGGTTGCCCTATCTTTACGTTGCCATCCTTGGCAACCAGCAGGACCTTATCAAGCTCCAGCGCCTCCTCTGGGGCAACTGCCAGCTTTTCCACCTGGAGAATGTCTCCGGGGTGGACGGTGTACTGCTTGCCTCCCGTTTCTACTACTGCGTATTCCATATCGCTTGGTGGATTGTAGGGCAGATGAGGAAATATGTCAAACGCCGCCTTCGGGGTGTGGCGCGGCGGCATTGGGGGAGGGCTTCCGGAGCAGTTCGCGCTCAGGGCGCCTGCTTTGGCCCGGACCCCCCTTGAGAAAGGAGGCGGACATGCGCTGGCACTGGCGTAACTGCGCATGTAACCTGTGACAACAGCCCGTGCAAGCACTCGTAAGCGCTTATTTTGCGCGGCCCGGATTAGGGGTAGCCCGGCCTCTAGTTTGTGTCGTAGGGAAGAGCCGCCCCTCGCGCCGGCCACCATCTCCTCAAGAATAGAACTATCACGGGTGAGGCAATGAGCATGGCAACCAAACCTTGATACAGGAACTCCGGCGAGTCATACCGCACATCGGCCTCAACCTCCCAGAAGGTGACACCCCACACCATGAGGTTGTTCAAGGCGTGTAATGCCATTGGCGCCAGGAGCGTCCGTGTACGAAGGTACAGCACACACGCGATCATCCCGAAGACCGAAGCCCCGATTGGATTCAGATGCAGCAGGCCAAACGCCAGAGAGGATACTATCATGGCCCTGGTGGCGCCCCACTTGACCATGAGTCTGCTGAATAGAAGTCCTCTGAACAGTAACTCCTCGCTGAGCGGAGCCGCAATCACTATCAGTACGAAGATGTTTAGTCGAGAGCCGGCAAGTGGCTGTGAAAGGACGTCTGAGACTATGTCAGGCGCCACTCTTGCCAAGGGGTGCCACACCACGGGTACGGCCCCAAGGGAGAATACGATGCCTGCTACTGCCAGCAGCGGAATCGGCCACCAGTTGAACCCGTGCGGGACTCTACCCAGTAGACGGACTAAGGACACCCTTCTCCTGACCAGAACCAGAGCGCTCCAGCCAACCAGGACCAGATAGGTTACGTATTGGCCGTCCACCAAGGTGTCCACGCTGCCGGCCGCCAACGACAGAGGGAGCACGAGTAGAAGCCATCGACTCCTGAGCCGGTGAAAACCGGACTTCTCCGCGGCGTCAACCTGGCTGCCGCAGTCTGCGCAGTAGTTGGGCGCAGGAGAGGGCAGTCGCGCTCCACACCGGATGCAGAAATTCGCCGCTGTCCCCACGGGTATCTCCTTGGCCGTACTGGCCCTTATTCGTATGCCATCTCCCCAGAGATGGACGTTGGAAAGAGCGGGAGTTGCTGAGGTTCATGGAAGCCTGAGACGCTCACTCCCACCAGGCGGAACGTTCTACCGGGGTCCAACTCCCTGCGCAGCAGGCCGCAGGCGACAGGAGCAATGACCTCTACGTCCGAGGTTGGAGCCGGCAGGGTCCTCTGACGGGTCAGGGTGGTGAAGTCGGATAGACGCAGCTTGACGGTGATGGTCTTTCCCGCGAGGTCTCGCTTCCGCAGGCTTGAGGCCACACCGCGAGCTAGCTTTTCGACTCTTCGCACAAGCTCAGCCTCCTCGCCCGTGTCCCTGGACATGGTCTCCTCCGAGCCTATGGACTTGGTTTCCCGATGTGGGGTAACCTGGCTGTGGTTTATCCCCATTGCCCGTTCACGCAGCTCCGGCCCCCGCTTGCCAAGGATCTGTTGGAGCCATGCCGGGTCGCGGGAACTCAGGTCGCCTACGGTGGCGATCCCGTGGCCGCGCAGCGTCTCCGCGGTCTTGGCCCCAACGCCTGACAGGATGTCCACGTTCAGCGGGGCGAGGAAAGAGCGCTCCGTGCCTGGTTTCACAAGGAGAAGGCCGTCCGGCTTGCACAGCTGAGATCCAACCTTGGCCACCGTCTTGGATGTCCCACCGCCTATGCTCACCACCAGCCCTGTCCGCTCCATGACCAGGGCCCTGATGCGCCTGGCTGTTTCGCTGACGCCCTCCCAGGGGACCTCTGCGCTGATGTCCAGGTATGCCTCATCCATAGAGAGGGGTTCCACCAGTGGCGTTACTTCCAGGAAGACGTCCATCACCATGCGCGACATCTCATGGTACCGGTCGAAGCGCGGGGCCGCTCGCGCAAGCTCCGGGCAGAGCCTCATTGCGGTCCGCATGGGCATGGCGGAGCGGATGTTGTACTTGCGGGCTTCGTAAGAGGCGGCGGCCACAACGCCCCGCTCCTCCGGTGATCCTCCAACGACCAGTGGACGACCTCTGTACTGCGGGTGGTCCAGCTGCTCCACCGAGGCAAAGAAGGCGTCCAGGTCGGCGTGCAGGATGTATCGCCAATCGGAGGACGTCATGTTGCTTTACCTTACTTTAAGACGGGGGACTCTCAAGGCCATTCTACAGGCGTAGCTGGCAGCCGTTCAAGCCCCAGGAGTCATTTGCAAGGAGCGGCGCGCCTCTCCTGTGGAGGCCGGTGGAGCGTCAGCCGTGCACTTGCGCCAGCATGTCGGTCATCAAGGAGGAGATGAAGCGGACTCCGGCTATCGCCCGCGAGTACTCCATCCTGGTGGGGCCTATGGCGCTGATCGATCCCATGCCGCCGCCCGGAAGCCCGTACTGGCACACCACTACGCTGAGTGGACGCAGGAAAGTGACCCGGTTCTCCTGTCCTATCACCACCTTCATATGCCCCCACTCTGGGGCCTCCGCCAGCACCGCCCTTGGTATCTCCCTGTCCTCCAGCGCCTCTACAATCTCTCTTACCTTCTCCCTGTCGGAGAACTCCGGCTGGCTGAGGAGGTGTCGCAGTCCTTCGATGTAGTGGTCGCTGTAGAGCGACCTGTCCTCGGTCTCCATGATATCCGTTACGCTCTCGGTGACAGCGCGCTCAAAGGGCGATACGTCCTTCGACTTCGCCAGAATCTCCTGGCGGTTCAGGCCGGAGAGTGAATCGCTCAGGCGGTTGGCCACCGTCTGCAGGTCGTCGCTGGTGAGTGGCTCCTTCAGTGGGATGAGCTGCTTCCTGAGCTTGACCTCCTGGAGCACCAGGATGAGAAAGGCCAGCGATTCCTGGACGGGCACCAGGTTGATGCGCATGAGACGGGATTCGGGTTCCTTGGGGTAGGTGACCAGCCCCACGTTGTTCACCAGTTGCGCCAGCAGGGTAGCGGCCAGCCGGGTCCAGACCTCAATGTCCCGCTCCGCCTTGGTGAACTGGTAGCGGAGAGTGTCCTGAGACTCCGTGGGCAGTTCCTCCACCTGGGAGATGGCCTCAACGTAGAAGCGGTACCCCTTGTCCGATGGCACCGCGCCCGCGGAGTGATGGGGCCGGGTGATGTACCCCTGCTCCTCCAGGTCCGCCATATCGTTGCGCACCGTGGCCGGGCTGACGCCCAGGGTGTGCTTTCGCGCAACCGACTCCGAGGCCACAGGGTTGGCCGATTCGATGTACTCTTCCACCAGAGTCTTGAGAAGCTCTGTCTTTCTCTGAGTAATCATCTCGACTCCGCCGCTCTCTTCAAGCCGGCCAAAGCGCAGGACTATAGCTGAAATCTATCATCAGCGCGCTGGAGTGTCAAGACATTGACCCGTGAGCGGGTACAGGCTCTCCGCTTGTGGGATTGAGGACTGCACAGCTGTACAGTCGAACTGCTTCCGTGCGTCAGCGCCCGGATATAGGGAAGGGATGGGGGCCGGCTATCTCAGTCGCGCCCCTTGAGCTTGCGTACCCCTACCCACATTGTGGGCACTAGCAGGGCCGCCATCACCATCTTTATAGTGTCGCCCGGGATGAACGGGGTCAGTCCCCACTCCAGCACCTTATCGCCGGGCACGTAGAACGCCAGCCAAGGCAGTCCAAACGCGTATATTGCGACTTCGCCCAGGAACATTGCCGCCAGCAGCTTGAAGGGGTTCCGACCCCAGCCGCGTTCGACCAGGTAGCCCACTATTGCCGCCGCCGCTACGAAGCCGATCAAGTACCCGCGGCTGGCTCCTGAAATCGCCCCCTCAGGCGCAAAAACCGGCAGGCCAATTACCCCCGCTCCCAAGTAGACCGACATGCTGGCTACGCCGCGCTTGCTGCCCAGCACGGCTCCGGAAAGCAGTACGGCAAATGTCTGACCTGTTATCGGCACCGCCGGGTTGAAGTAGTACGCTATCTGGGCGGAGAGCCCGGTTAAAGCTGCGTACCCTACAACCAGCAATACGTCAACCATATGGTTCAGCCACGGGGAGCTTCGTGGGACCAGCGCCTCGAATAGGGTCATTTGCCTGCTACCGCTCTGCATGAATACTCTCCTGCTTGCTTGAGGTTCATCTTGGCCGGCGACTTCTGCCCCTCACCGGCAGAACAAGGCTGTCCCAAATGAAGTGGCCTTCACAGCCTTGTGGCGCGCTGCTTGAGGCGACCTTTAACGCCAGCAGTAAGAGTACCACCTCCGGCGCCTTGTGACTACCCCTGTAGAGGAAGTTGGTTGCAGGCCGCTTTCACGGGGGCATGTGGGTTCTCTGTAGGTAAGCAACAACGGCTCCCTGCTGGCCTACACCATTACCAACACACGTTTGGAATGCCCTGCTTGCCAGCATCCCAGACCACCCAGCTCACTCCAACCCCGTACAGACTCATGGCCCATCTCACTATAAACGGCAGAGAACATAGGCTAACTATAGGCGGCGCGGCGCGTTTGACAAGCTACGGGAAACCTATTACTCTCCCAGTGTACCCAAATCAGACTACTTGCCATAGAGCCATAGTTAGCCGGGAAAACTCGTCAGGTCCCAGCAGCTCAGCAGGAAAGGGAGGACTTGGGATGAATGGACAACTTTTGGATTACTCCCCTCAAACCAATTCGGGATTAATCGCGGGGGATGACGGCAACCGATATAACTTCGTTGGAGCCGAATGGAAAGACCAGGCAATTCCCAACCGGGGAATGCGGGTGGATTTCGAGGCGCAGGGCGGCGATGCCGTAGCCATCTATCGTGCTGTGTCGGCCTCCGGCGCCGGGATTGGCGGCGCCCTTGAGGGCGTGATGGGCTCCGAGAAGACCAAGGTGGTTGCCGGGCTGCTGGGGATATTCCTTGGCTGGACTGGCGTCCACAAGTTCTACCTGGGCATCAAGAAGCCCGCAATAATACAGCTGGCAGTTGGCGGCGGCGGCTTGGTGGTGGCTCTGATTTTGGGCAATATATTCTTGTATTTGGGGATTTTCGGCGTTGGCGTCTTGATTGGGCTATTTATGTACGTGATTGGCTATATTGCTCTGATGTCGGCTGGTATACTTGGGCTGGTGGAGGGCATTATCTACCTGACCAAGTCCGATGAAGACTTCCAGAGTATCTACGTTACCGGCCAGAAACCGTGGCTTTAGGCGGACCTGAGCGGCACAACTGACGGCGCAGGCGCGCCTTGGATCGCAGTCTGGACCGGGTTGAAATGGACAAAATCGTCTCACTGTGCAAGCGCAGGGGCTTCATCTATGGCCCGCCACCCCTGAGCAAACTAAACCCGCAAACTCCTCCCGATTGATAACGGTTCCAGCGAACGGGTAAGATATGTCCCATGACCGAGCCCATCATCTCTCCGATTCGCCCCGACCAGATCCCTTCAGCCGCCCGCGCGATGGCCAACGCCTTTGCGAACGCGCCCAGATACACGTTCCTTCTACCGGACGACGAGCAGCGGCGTGCGAAGTTGCCCTGGGTCTGGGGGAGGGCCATACGCGCCTGTGTATACTCCGGCGGAGTTGTCCATGTGGCCCATGATGGGTCCGGCAGTGGCGCTCTGGGCGTCGCAATCTGGGGTTCGCCACATCAGCGCAGGCACGGCGCTCTTACGTTGCTGCGGTCCGGCCTTTGGGCTGCGCCCATCCGGCTGGGAATCCCGGCCTGGCGGCGGCGGCGCGCTCTGGGCCCCGC
The DNA here is from genome assembly GCA_965263185.1 of Dehalococcoidia bacterium. Taxonomy (GTDB): domain Bacteria; phylum Chloroflexota; class Dehalococcoidia; order Lucifugimonadales; family UBA2985; genus JAPPHY01. The sequence goes on from OZ253588.1 coordinate 1,937,269, forward strand.
GCTCGCCGCGATCAAGCCGCCCTATCCATACTGGTACCTGGACGGCATCGGAGTAGACCCTTCAAGTCAACGCAGTGGTCTGGGAAGCGCCCTCATCAATCACATGCTGGCGCGGATAGATAACGACGACACCCAGTCCGCATTCCTCGACACCTCCGAGCCTAACAATCTCGGCTACTACGAGCGGTTTGGCTTCCGGGTAACGGCCGAGGCCTCTCTTCCCAATGGGGTTCCCGTCTGGGGGATGACTCGGCAGCCGTGCCCGGAGACCACCGAATAACCCTGCTCGACTTTTGTCCCTGTTTGGCGCTTATCTCCCCTTCATCTCTCTCGCTGGCGTCCGACATCTACCTGACTCTATACAATAGGTTGTTATTGCCCCGGTGATTTGGTAGAGTTTGCCATAGGTCAAAAGGGGGCGCTCTTGGGCGAACTAGAGCCGAAAGATGCGTTGGTGGAACCCAGCAGTCCTGCTGGAGAAAACCCGGTGCAGCAGCGCGGCGCACGCCTCTACGAGCCTTTCAGCGGCGTCCACAACCCACTGGCAGCGCTTGATCTGCTTCTCGTCGAGTCGCGGAAGGCATCCACAAGCTTGCCGAGCATAGGCCGATCTGCCTCCCAGACACCAATCGCTGGAGAATGTCGCGGTGGCTTCGAGGAGGGCCGGGCGATGCTGATTTCAGCGAGGCGTCTTCCCACAATTAAGCGGTACCTGCCGACGGGGGAAGGCGGCAGGGACACCGCAGGATTTATGTTTCGCAGAATCACCGAAGGCGCTCTGACATGAGCTACAACCTTCAAACTTTCCGTGGGGACATCTTTGGCGGCATCACCTCGGCAGTGGTGGGGTTGCCGGTGGCGCTGGCGTTCGGTGTAGCGTCAGGTCTGGGGGCGCTTGCCGGGATATACGGGGCAGTTGCCGTGGGTTTCTTCGCGGCGGTGTTCGGAGGGACGCGTTCTCAGATATCCGGCCCCACCGGCCCTATGGCCGTGGCGATGGCGGTCATAGTCACTAGCCATGCTGACAACCTCGCCGAGGCGTTCACGATAGTCATCATGGCGGGGGTGATACAGATTCTCCTTGGCGTAATGAGAATCGGCCGCTTCGTTGCCTTCACGCCGTACTCGGTGATATCCGGGTTCATGTCAGGCATCGGCATAATCATCATACTCATACACACCCTGCCTTTCCTGGGAGCGCCCATCGAAACCGGCGGACCGATGGGAGCAGTCCGCGCGTGGCCCGATGCGATAGGCAATGTTAACCTCAGCGCGTTAGCTATCGCCGCGGTTACCCTTGTCGTGGGCGTGGTTTGGCCGAGTCAGCTCAGGAAGTTTCTACCTCCCACCCTGGCGGCGCTGATCGCCGGGACGCTGTTAGGCGTCCTGTTGTTGACTGGCACGCCGGTTATTGGCGACGTGCCCACGGGCCTGCCGGCTTTGAGGATGCCAGACCTTTCCATAGACGCATTGACGAGCGCCGTGCAACCGGCGTTGACCATTGCTCTCCTGGGGTCCATAGACAGCCTGCTCACCTCCCTGATAGCCGATTCGATGACCCGTACCCGCCACGAGTCCAACCGGGAGCTGGTGGGCCAGGGTATAGGAAACGTGGTTGCAGGGCTTATCTGGGGCCTCCCCGGCGCCGGAGCCACGATGGGCACAGTGGTGAACATACGCGCCGGCGGCCGGACCCCGGTCTCGGGGGTGTTGCGATCGGCAATCTTGCTTGGCCTCGTTCTGGGCCTCGGCAAATACGTTGAAGCCATCCCACATGCCGTCCTTGCCGGCATCCTGATGAAAGTTGGCTGGGACATCATAGATTGGCGTTTCCTCACACGTGTCCTCCGAGTTCAGAGGGAACACCTTATAGTAATGCTGATCACCCTCGGACTCACGGTGTTCCTAGACCTGGTTACTGCCGTGGCGATAGGTCTCATCGTTGCAGGGATGGCCAGCGCACGGCAGATCGAGCGCCTGGAGTTGGATAGCGTGGTCTCTGTACCACTACTGGACCGGAGTTTCCTCGGCAACCAACAAGATCAAGATGAGGATGAGACAGACGCTTTCTCTGCGCGCGTTGGCTTGGTGGCGCTCAGGGGGCGTTTTTCCGTCGCATCCTCCAACAAGCTGATAAACGGCCTCAGCGTTGACATCCGCGATCATGAGGTCGTGATACTCGACTTCTCTGACACCGTCTACATGGACGACAGCGCTGCCCTGGTGGTGGAACAAATGATAGACACCGCCATAGCAGAGGATACCGAGTGCATCGTAATGGGTCTCTCGGGCTCGCCTGCCGCTACCCTTCAGACGCTCAACGTTCTGCAGCATGTCCCTGAGGATCACTTTGCCGCGACCCTGGACGATGCAAGGGAGATCGCAAGACGACTACTTCAGTGATCTATCACATCGCTATAAAAATTTGGTGGCGCTGTTTGCTATTACCAACACACACCCGGAATACCCGACCCACAAGGGGATGGACAGCGTAGATTTCACCTGTTATCCTCAACCCTTGAAACCGACCTTAATTGAGGGACATCTAGAGGCGTAATGATCACCCTCACTGGCATATCGAGATGGCTGCCCTTGGCTTTATGCGTGTCTATGGCCGCCGTTCTGCTCGCCGGCTGTGGCAGCGAAACTCCCGCCACTAGTACGCCAACGGCTCTGCCCACCAATACCCCAACGGCTTCCTCCGCCTCCACGCCGGTGGCTCCCGTCGCCTCCACGACGACGGCTTCACCTGCCGCCACTGCGATGGCCCCCACCGACTCCATGACGACGACTCACCCTACCTCCACGCCGATGGCTGACCCCACACTCATGCCTACGGCTCCCCCCACCGCCACACTCGCCGCCCCTGGCACATCTGCGGAAACACAACCACCCACAGCGGCGCCTACATCCACTTCGCCGCCTGAACCAATCTCGCCACCCGTCCAAACGCCGGTGGAGGTAGGCTACCAGTCGGGACAGATGGCCCCGGATTTCGCGCTTACCACTGTGGACGGTGTGCAGGTTACGCTGGCCAGCCTGCAGGGACAACCGGCAGTCCTCTACTTCTTCGCTACATGGTGACCAACCTGCCGTGCCTCGTTGAGGCAACTGAAGGAGGTCTACCCCGAATACGCTGACCGCTTGGGTTTTCTTGCGGTGAACGTGGCCTCGGAGAGCGTAGCAAAGATACTGTCTTACAAAGAATCCGAGGAATTCACCTGGGACATGACCTCCGCCGATATAGACATGCTGAGGAGCTACAACGTTACTCGTCAAGCTGCCTATGCCACCATTGACGCCAGCGGCATAGTTGTGTCCAGTGTCACCTACGGAAGCGAGAGCGCTGATAGCTGGCGAGAGCTTTTCGATTCCCTGCTCAACTCCTGATTCCCGCCAGTCTTGGGACTCCACCGAATGTGGGGCTCCCGAAAGGGTTGACGCCCTCTTGCGGGAACGGCGTGATTATGAACCGCTGTGGCTCAAGAGTGAGGTTTCAACTGGCGCAATCATTGGGGGCAGGTCGCTTGCTTTTCGGACAGGCTCCTAACAGGGGCCGAACAATCAAGCCCTTCAGCTTTGTGCCAAGACCGTTACGGCGCAATCAACTTGCGGAGGTTGTAGAATACCCTGTGAGGCCAGTGACAACAAGGCTGGCTTTAGGGAACTTGGGACGAGCATCGACATGGGCTCACGCCTCAAGATAGGTTAAATACAACCTGGCCCCGTATTTAAGGCGTCAAGGCTGTGGTATCCTACCTACGGGGACGGCCTGCCTTGAGGTATATCCGCCCCTGTGATTGGCCTCTTGAGGAGTTGCTTCTGTGGTGAACTTCTTTATAGAGAAATGGCGGCGTATTGGCGCCCGCCTGTACTTAGCTTTGGGCTTTGCGGTAGCCCTGACGCTGGTGTCCGGCGCAGTGGGCGTCTACTACTTCGAGCAGAGCGGCGACGCCAACTACGAAGTCCAATCGGAGTCTGTGCCGGCGCTTGAGGCGTCTTGGGCCGCCGCCCGCGAGTCGGAGCGCCTGCGTAACCTGGGGCTCGGCCTGATAGCCGCCGATTCCGGGTTTCAAGGCTCGGAGCAGGAGGCTGTCGCCGAGTCTCTGGAGCGCTTGGAGACGGCCTTGAATAGGGTGCGCAGTGTGCCGGAGCTTGCGCCGCTTACCCCGGCCGTCAGCGACGCAGCGTACGACCTGGCCGAGGTCATGGATAGTCTCGCCTTCAACCGGAATGAGCTGCAGACAGCGAACGAATCTGCCGCCGACTACCGATCGCGGCTGACGGCTGCTAGCTCTGACATAGGTGAATCGGAGGCGGCTCTGTCGGCGCTGCGACAGGCTTTGCAGGCTGAGGACGATGAAGCGCTTCAAGGGCTGTGGGACGAGTTCTCAAATCTGAATGCCGCCGGTATTGACCCGGTGGTGGCGTCTCTGGGGGAGGGTGAGGGGGTGTTCTACGTCCGCGGCTGGCAGCTCGCCCTGGAAGCCAACATCGATAGCTTGGCGGAGTCATTCGACACATCAAGTGTGACCCTGACGAACTCGGTTTCGGATATGCTGGAAGCCTCCGGCTCGCACTCTTCGGAGTCTCTGCGGGTGGCGGTCAGCAGCTTTGACGAGGGACGGACCTTGTTGACAGCCATCAGCGTCACAAGCGTGATAGTGGCTACCCTGGCAGCCTGGCTGTGGGTGGGAAATGGCATGGTGAGGCGACTCTCGCGAATGTCGGAGCGCATGCGAAGGATGGCAGGCGGGGACTTGGAGACGCCGGTGCCTGAAGTGGGGCGCGATGAGATTGGCGAACTGGCCAATGCGCTGGAGGTGTTCCGGCTTCAAGCGCTGGAGGTCCAGCGCCTGAACCTGGTGGAAAAGCTCAACGAGGAGTTGCGCCAGACCAACGCGGAGCTGGAGCGGACCCAGGCCCGCCTGGTTGCGCAGGAGAAATTGGCTGCTTTGGGTGAGCTGGTGTCCGGTGTGGCGCACGAGATCAGCAATCCCTTGAATTTCGTCACCAACTTCTCGGAGGGTTCGCTCTCTCTTTATCAGGAGCTTTCCGAGATGCTGGACACGTATCGAGAGGGGATGTCGGAGGAAGATACGGATCTGTTGGACAATATAACTCAGGAAATGACCAACAGCCTCAACCGTGTCCTCGCCAATGGGGGGCGCGCCCTGGCCATAGTGGAGCGCATGCGCGCTTTGGGAGTTGTTGGCGGGGAACCGGTTATGACCGACCTGAACGGCGTGGTCCAGTCGGCGGTGCAGACGGCCTGCGCCGCATTCAGCTCCAGGACCCAGGATTTTGAAGTCCAACTTACCTTTGACTTAGACCCGTCGGTAGGTGAAGTACCGTTGGTGGAGGGAGACTTCCTTGAGGTGATGGTGAACTTGGTTTCAAATGCCTGCCAGGCGATGCTCCTAAAACAGGAGGCCTCCGACCAGCCCTACGAGCCGGAGCTGACAATTACGACTCAACTAACCGAAAGCGCGGCGCTAATCCGTATCCGTGACAACGGCACCGGGATTGCGGACGACGTTATCGGCTATATATTCAACCCATTTTTCACCACCCACTCCGGGACGCTTGGGGCGGGGTTGGGCCTCACCATAGCCGCAGATGTGGCGAGGCGGTTGGGTGGCGACTTGTCCGTGGACACCGTGTACGGCGAGTACACCGAGTTCACCATGAGCGTTCCCGCCGCGGCCGGCGCGCTGCAAGTTGCCGAAGAGGATCAAGAAGACCAGGAAGACGACTAGAGTCAGTCATCCGGTGCAGCGCTGCTGTTTGGAGAACCCGCTTTGCGAGGCTTGCCCCGCGTCATTCTTCCCGTAGTATCAGGCGTGTGAAGACGCTCGCAGCGAAGACGCTGGCAAGCGCCTGGATGAAAATCAGCGTGGCGCGTCGCCTGGGGCTGGAGGCAATGTCGCCCAGGGTGTTGCGGATGCGCGGTATAGCGTTGCCTATTACCGGGGCCGCGGGCCGCTCCAGCTCACGCTGAGTGGGTGGCTCGACAGTGCCGAGCGCAGTCAGGACGGCGGTGGGAGTCGGGGTGGGAGCGGCCGTTGGCGTCGGCGTGCTGGTGGGTATTGGCTCCAGTGTCGGCGCGGGAGTAGGAGTAGGAGTTGGTGTGGGTGTGGGAGTGAGCGTAGGGGTAGGCGTTGCTGTTGGCGTAGGTGTGGGAGTCGGCGTTGGTCTGGGGGTTGGCGTCTCAGTTGGTTCAGGCGTAGGGGTCGGTTCCGGGGTGGGCGTAGATCTAGGTAGAGGCGTGGGGGTTGGCGTCGCAGTGGCGCGCGGCGTGGGTGTGGGTGTAGGGGTGGATGTCGGCTCCGGCGTAGGGGTAGGTGTAGGTGTCGGAGTGGGCGTGGCGGTTGGGTCCGGCGGCGGCGGTGGTGGAGGTAGAACAGGGTCCGGCTCGGGAGGAGGTGGAGGTAGAACAGGGTCCGGCTCAGGAGGGGGTTGTGGTGGAAGTGGTGGCGGTGTATCGCCGTCTTGGTCCAACACCCGCACCTCGAATCGGCCGCTGTCGACACAAAAGGGACCGGTCGCTTGGTATTCTGGAAATACCGGATTGACATCAATACAGATGGTCCGGTTTGTTGTGACCGCCCCATTGTCGTCGGCGACGTAGATGGGGACTGTCACAACATCGGTTTTGTCTCCCGGCCAAAAGGCGAAGGCGATTAGTTCAGGGCCGGAATAAGCTGGCAAAGAGTCAAATGCTCTGATCCCGCCTATAAGTCTCCCTCCTGTGAGACCAGGGTCGCCCGCGCTGACAGGCGTGTCGATTTCAAGGTTTACTTGCAGGGAGGTTCCTTCCAACGCCTCAGGGGACGGCTCTATGCTCAGTAATCTCACCACTGGCAGCACTGGTAGCTCCTGCCCGACTACCCTGTAGTTTCCCTGAGAGATGAGGGCAGCAATGGCAACACAGAAGGCCAGCAGTATTCTCTTGCGATCCAAGAGCCTGAAGAAACTCAGCAATAGTCCTGCCCCATTCTTTGTACCAACCGTGATGATAGTATAGCGGGTTATTGAACCTTGCCGTGGCCATCAGGGCAAAGGGCTGGGGGGCGAGGTTCCCCAAGGCGTGGGGACGTTCTCGGTTGCTGTGCCGGCGCCACCCACCTATTTTCTCCCTAGAATCCTCCAAAGACAAGCCCCAGCCCTCATTGAGACATTCAGCGCGAAGCCGGGCGTTAAATGCCTCGTTCATGGCCTTGTCTGTAGGCTTGCCCGGCCGGCTTAAGTCCAACTCCACGCCGTTCAGGCGCTCCCACCATGACGCGCCGAACTGCGAACTCGCCCGTCAGTGTGGGTATGGAGTAGAGACGATGGCGCCCTGGGGCGGTAGATTCCAACAGCAGTTGACGCAGCCAGAACCCATGAGGGCCCGGTTAATCCACTGGCCTCTGGGCGAAGGGTTGCGCTCGCCGTCACGCTGGTGGGCGATAGTAGGCTCACGCTACAGGCGCGAGCCTACTCGTATGTCCAGAGGTCAATGTTGGGGTTTACCCGTGCGCCTTCGGAGTCCACCAGGTTGGAGTTGAAGTCGGGGAAGGAGATGCCGGCAATCTGGCTCTCACCAAGGATCAGCGAAGGCCTGCCCTCTGCATCTGCGTCGAAGGTCAGGGTGTCTGTGCCACTCCCGCCTAGAAGAGGAAGTTCCCAGCCTCCGGTGGCGGGATCCAGAACGTAGAGGGTAACTTCCCCTTCGACGAAGACGGGCTCGCTGAACATCACTTCTATGTCACCGTCGTCGTTCCGTGTAAGATCCACAACCATAGTCGGTTCAGCAGCGCCGTTACCCATTGCCTCATCGGGAAGGGTCAGATAGTCGGCGGGCGGCTCGATTTCTGCGGCCTCGTTGTAGCCGTGGTAGCTGATGGTAATGAAGTCCAGGCTCTCGCCGTCCAAGCCCACCACGGCAACCCTGACCTCCCTGACCAGGAAGTCCGCTACGCCCACGACTATGGTGACGCTACTGCCAGAGCCCAAGGGGAACCCGGCCACGCTTCCCTGGGTGGGCTGATCCGAAACGATGAGGTAAGCCATAGAGCCATCGTCAAGGTCAATAGCGTCATTCAGAGAGGCGGCGGGGTCGGTCGGCAGCATAAGCGTACCGACCATCTGCAGGGAGGTGAGGAGGTCGTCCTCGGGGGGAGCGCCTTTGAACCACAGGCGTGATTCAGGGTCCTGGATATAGGTGTCGCTGCCGATAATGACCCCGCTGATCTCAATCATCTCTGCGTCGGGGCCCAGATTGATCTGGAACCGGAGCCTGTCAGGCTGGACTACAGACCCACTTAACCGCATGGAACCCGCGCCGTCACCGGACTCCGCCACAGGGAAGAGAGTCAGCAGGTCTATCTCCGCATTGAATGAGAAACTATTGACCTGCTGAGCCGCCAGGGCGCTGCACGATGAAACGGCTGCGGCGCTATCGAGGGTTCCGTCGCTGGGGCATTCCGCGGAGGGATCGCCCTCGCCGGAGTCTTCGGCGTCAGGCGTGGCGGTGGGTACAGTAGTTGGCGTGGCAGTCGGGACGGCGGTCGGCGTGGCGGTGGGGATAGCGGTCGGTGTCGCTGTGGGGGCGGATGTCGGCGTGGCGGTGGGCTCGGGAGTTGATGTTGCCTCGGGGTCGCCGCTACAGGCTGCCAGGACTACCGTTGCCAGAGAGAGCGCCGCTATCAGGAAGAATATCTTCTTCAATTTGGACCCTTTCAATGAGGTGACAGATGTTGTTCACTGTCCCGTTGTCGCTTTAATCATAACACGTTCTTGAGCCGTGTATCCGGGTAAAATGCAGGAGATTGGGAGCCTCGATTCTAGCTGAGGCGGTTTGCAGATATTCGTAGGTGGTGGGCTGGAGTGTATCGGCGAATGTTCATGCCGGCTCCACAGTTTCTGACTTAGTGTGGATTCCGGATGCCCCATCCGGCCTTGGCGGGCCCTCTTCCTCGATCTGTGGCGTTCCGTCCGCTTCCACGCAGCGGACATGGAAGTCATGGCGTCCTTCTTCGAACGGCCAATCGTAGCGCCAAATCACCCATGTAGTATCCGACAGTGGGCTGCGTAGTTCCGCCTCCCGCCATTCGGGTTCGTTGTCCAGACGCACCTCTACCCTGGAGATGCCTCGCGCGCCGGCGTAGGCAATTCCGCCAATAGGGACCAGCTTCCGGTTGCCGTCTTCGATTACCGATTCCACCGCCACCGTATCCACCACAGACGTGGCCTTGACTAGCGCCTCTTTGGACCAACCGCGTTCAACCCAATAGCCCTCCGTATACTCGCCTATGACCTCGATTCCTGTGATCCACTTGGGCTGTTTCATCCCGAAGCGATCGGGAAGCCAAATCCGCAGGGGGAACCCATGATCGAACGGTATCGGTTTGCCGTCCCAGTTGTATGCGAGCATGACCCGATCGTCGGAGTGGATCAAATCAAGATCGACAGTCTCGTAAAAACCGTCGCCGCTGGATATTAGCAGGTACCGCGCGCCACTTTGGGGTCTGACATCGGCAAGGATGTCCTGCAGGCTGGCGCCGGTCCAGTGGGTAGTGCCTATCAGCGAGCCACCCACCCGGTTGGAGATGCAGCTCAAGGTGACAAACTCATTGCGAGCATCGTACCTGGTCATGAGGTCCTCCAGGGTAAGGTCCGCCGGGTTATCCACGAGGCCGGTGATCGGCAGGGTCCATGTTGCGCCATCGATCACGGTTGGCTCCGAACGGATGAAAACCTTGTAGTGGTCTCTGACGGCAGTATATTCCGGCCGCGTCCCGAGAGCCGGTGTGACGGGGTCGTTCTCGTTGGGCAGCTCTATAGCCGTCGCGACCTGGGGCAGGTTGGCATTCATCCTCTCCAATTCGGCTTCCAAGCGATTGCGCTCGCCAATTTCGAGGACGCGCCCCAAGCCGGCGCCGGCAACGGTGACGGTAGCCGCAGCCGCGCCCATTTTGACGAGAAACTGCCGCCTGCCGACGACTTCCACTGACCGCGTCCGTTCCTGCGTCATCGAGCCGAGAGTCATAAGGGAGAACTCGGGTAGCAGTACGCGGGCCGTGGCGACTGTGGCGACGCCCCAGAAACAGAACACGCTGAGTACCCATAGGAAGGCGAATATCACGGGGATCGAGGACTGGGCCATGCTTGTCGAGATGATTGCGATCGGGAGGCCAAAGGCGGCGCCCACAAGGAGCCCCGAAGCAGGACCGCTGCCGGTAGGCTGGCGTCCAACAGCGCTATATACAATGATGGTTGCTGCGATTCCAGCGGTGGCAAACGCCAGGATCGCCTGGATATGTTCGGCGGTCTTCGCGGTGTCCGCGACGTCGAGACCTAGCATATTCAGGGTATCGATCATCAGATCAATGCCGAACGTCACGATCGGCCCAGGCAGAATTCGGGCAATCCAGTCAAAGGTGTCATACGGTGGGAATGGGAGGTCGAGCCACTTGTCTGCCATGTACATCACTGAAACCATAGGTACAATGAGCAAGCCACCGACTAAAGCGCCGAGCCCGATGGTCTGAATCTTCATTGGATACCCCCTGTTACTAGGCCTTAATGACCCTGGCAATTTACCAGATGACGGTGAGTGTTGGCAACCAATGCCCAACGCGACTTTGTCGAAATCGCCTCCTACCAGTTCGATACGGTTCTCAAGTCCACCATCTTCACCAGATTATACGCTTGACCGGACAGGGCCGGATTGCGCCGGCTGTGCCAGTAGTTAGTTATGCGCAGCGCAAGGTCTCCCAACGTAGTCTCGCTTGCCCTGTACGAGATAGGCAGCGGAGGCGCCTGAACTCTTGTATCCGTCGTCTCCGATATTGCAGCGATCCTGGACTTGTGCTTCCGCAGGGATAGGGGAAGAATGACATACTACCCCAACGGAGTTGGCAATACCAACACGTATAAGTATACAAAGTTGTTCGGCCTATTGACGCAGCCCCTTGAAGGACACTAGGATTAGCGGCTAGTGATGAGATTGATGAGCGGAAAACTGAAGTCAACGTTGGTCGCTGTCTGCATCACGCTGATGCTGGCGGCGTTGATTGCGTGCGACACCGAACCCACGCCGACGGCAACTTCGCTGCCAACTGCCGCGCCTACCGCGACGTCAATCCCCACTCCGACTCTCACGCCTGCACCCACAGCCACGGCAACGCCAGCGCCCACCCCAACTCCGGCGCCCACGGCTACGCCGACACCGGCGCCTACTGCCACCCCTGAACCCACGCCAACTCCAACCCCGGAGCCCACAGCCACCCCAGAGCCGGACACCTCTCTGGACTTTGATCCTCTGGTGGTCCGCGGTACTCTTTCCAACGGTCTGAGCTACTACATAAAGCACAATGAGGAGCCGCGGGACCGCGCCCAAATTGCGTTGGTTGTAAAGGCCGGCTCGGTCCATGAAGACGAGAATCAACGGGGGCTGGCGCACTTCGCTGAGCACATGGCGTTCAATGGCACGGAGCGCTTCGCCAAGCAGGAGGTAGTTGAGTATCTGGAATCCATAGGAAGCCGGTTTGGCCCTCACGTGAATGCCCAAACCGGCTTCGATGACACGAGGTACTGGCTGGAGATTCCGACCGACGACCCCGAAATCACAGAGACCGCTTTCCAGATACTAAGCGATTGGGCCTACGGAATATCCTTCGATCCGGAAGAGGTGGACCTTGAGAGCGGTGTGGTACTAGAGGAGTGGCGTCTGTCACAGGGATTCGGGTCCCGCCTTCAGGACAATCTGCTCCAACTGCTATTCGGCTCCTCCCTATACGCCAACCGGAGCCCCATTGGCCTACCGGAGGTGGTGGAGAACGCGACGGCAGAGCAACTGAGGGAGTATTACGAGCGCTGGTACCGCCCTGACCTCATGGCCGTGGTAGCGGTTGGCGACTTTGATGTTGATGAGATGGAAGCAAAGGTTAAGCAGCACTTTGCGCCGCCACCTGAGGGCGAGGCCACCCAGGAGAGCGCCGCAGTCGGCCCCTCCACCGATAGGCCGAGTATCGAGGTTCCCGGCCACGAAACGCTGTGGATTGAAGTGTTCACGGACGCCGAATCACCGGGTACCCAGTTTATTCTGATCCAGAAGCTGGCCCCGGACATGGGTCAGGACCAGACTGCGTTTCGTCGCTTTGTGGTCGAAAGACTCGCCTACATGATGCTGAACGCGCGTCTTTTTGAGCGGGGCCAGGTAGAAGCCCCACCATATCTGTTTGCTCAAGCGCTTCGTTCGCCGTACGTGGAATCGTTGGACATCATGCAGTTCGCAGCGTGGGTGCCGCCGGACGGGATCGAGCGGGGGTTGGCGGTTATGCTGGAGGAGCTGCAGCGCGTCAGGCAGCACGGCTTTACCGATGGCGAGCTGGCCCGGGAGAAGAGCAACCTGTTGCGATCTGTGGAGAGCTTGTACAAGCAGCGAGACCAGGTACCGTCACAAGACTTCGTCGACGAGTACGTTGACCACTTCCTGACCGGGACACCGGCTCCGGGAATCGAGGCTGAATGGGAGTTGTACCAGGAGGTGCTGCCGCAGATCACGCTGGCGGAGTTCGCCGCCGTGGCGGAGTCCTGGACAAAATCGGAGGACACGGCTCTGCTGGTCGTGCGGCCTGCGGAGACTGAGGCTATCTCGGATATCGAATTGACGGCCGCGACCCTGGCGCAGATCGAAGCTGCAAGCGCCCTTGAGGTTGACCCCTACGCAGACGTCCTTGAGGATGTCCCCCTGTTGGAGACGATTCCCACGCCAGGGAGCATCACCTCTGAAGAGCAAATCGAGTCCATAGACGCTCAGAGATGGACCCTTTCCAACGGCATTACCGTGATAGCCAAGCAGACCGACTTCCGCGACGATGAAGTGGAGTTCCGCGCCTTCAGCCCTGGCGGGCGCTCGCTGGTAGCTGACGAGGACCACGTTTCCGCTTCTTACGCCGCGCAACTGGTTGCCGGAAGCGGCGCTGGTCCGCACGATAGCGTGGCTCTGGACAAGCTGCTGGCCGGCAAACGGGTCTCGGTGTCCCCATATATTCAAGAGCTATTCGAAGGGTTTACAGGCAGCGCCTCACCGGAGGACATGGAGACACTGTTCCAGTTGATCACGCTTTATGCAACGGAGCCCCAGATTGACCCGGTCTCCTTCGCAAGGTATGAGGAGCAACTGCGCAGCGTCGCAGAGTTCAGAGCCTCCGAACCGGACTCGGTCCTCATTGACGCCGCTACAACTGTGCTGCGCCAGAACCATTTCCGCGCTCGCCCCCTCACGGTCGAACTGCTGGATGAGCTGAGCCTGGAGCGCGCGGAAGCGGTCTACGCCGACCGATTCGCGGACCTTGGCGACGCAACCTTCGTCTTTGTGGGAGCGTTCGATTGGGATGAACTGCGATCGCTCTCTGCCACGTATCTGGCGAGCCTGCCTACCACCGGACGAGCGGAAGCGTGGACGGACCACGGCATCGACCCGCCGGTGGGCGTGGAAGACCACGAAGTACGCAGCGGCATCGAGCCGCGCAGCAACACGGTTCTGTTGTTTGCCGGGGACATGGAGTGGAGCCGCGTGGAGGCGCTCGCCCTCAACGTGGCGGGTGAGATGCTGGGGATCCGCCTGCGCGAGGTGGTGCGTGAGCAGTTGGGAGGCACCTACAGTATTTTTGTGAACGCAGGCGCTTCCACCCTTCCAGATACGGAGTATCTGATCCAAGTCATCTTCGGCAGCGACCCCACACGCGTTGAGGAGCTGTTCGAGAGCGTGATGGACGAGGTGGACTGGCTACGCGAAGGAGGCGAGCAGAGATACCTGGACACGGTCAAGGAGCAGCTGCGAACGTCACGGCAGGAGCAGTTGAGAGACAACGGGTTCTGGCTCGGCCAGATCCGGGCTGTAGTGCAGCGGGGCGAGGCCTTCATGGAAATTGACGGCTTCGATGAATTGTTGGATGCCTTGACCCTGGAGGATGTCGCCGCCGTCGCCGAACGCTATTTCACTCCCGAAAGCTATATTCGTGTTGTACTGTTCCCGGTAGAAGAATAAGCCTCCGGCACGGATTGTCGGTCTGCCCCCCACCACTCATTGGACTTCGCAACTCGCGTAGAGTAGCTAATGCGACGCCTCCCACGGGTGGCCTCCTCCAAACCATCGCATGCGCACTTTACGAGTACGGCCATTTAACGGGACATGACCCTGGACGTCATACTGCTATCCAATGCAGGAGGTGTCCTATGATGCCAAGAGGAGACTGGAAGTCCATCGCCGCCGGCAAACTGCATCGTATAGGCCGCCGTGGCAGCGCCAAGGCGCTGTACGGAATCGACGACCAGAACCGGCCACCGGCCGACGAGATGCTGCCGTCCCAACGGCGCGAAGAAAGCAAGCGCCGCGTAGCCATGCCCAAGCCCCGTCCCAAGTCGGGCCTCGCCCGGTTGCGGGCTTGGCTCAATCTCTAACGCCAACGCCGCCTCGCGCCCCTTAGCGCGTGTCCAAAACCGCCCAGTTCTTGACTAGCCTGAGGAGCGCCGGCAGAGACGGTATTGCCCTAATCCTTTCGTCGTACCTTGTTTTCGTTCTGTCCTCTGTCGACCCGCCCCACAGACGCGCTCCGCCTCGGGGATGGCCGCGGTTGCGGCTCTGACTATCTCCTAGACGTCATTCTAGGTCAGTCCCGCTTCCTGCTGAGCCATGTCCGCCGTTGCTCTGCCGGCAGATGCGGTGTACCCTGTCCATACTCAGATGGAGCTTCCGGAGGAAGCTCAGCCGGCGTTCCTGGACGGGCCGCCGGATAGTTGAGTTGTCGATACGCGGCTGTATACCTGCGAATGTGAGGCGGTTTAGTGAGGCTGAGTGTATGGCTGTGAAGGGGGTGTCCTATAATGGAACCGTGTGATCCGGCTTGTCCGTGGGCATTCTTCGGGCCTATGTTGGGCATCCTGGCCTACCTTATAATAGGGGGGTTGCTCTACAAAGTGACCAAGAGTACGAAGGTAGTGTATGCCTTCACCCTGGTTTTGTACTTCGGGGCTATTGGCTTGGGCGCCTATCTGCTGACTAGGCCATGACCGGCTAAGGCGGTTGGTCGGTAGGGTTGACATTGCGAAGGCGCTAGGTCTTGTCCAGGATGGTGGAGTTAACAATCACGCATCCTTTCACATGACGGGGTTTATTAACCGCGTGTCGCCTCAAGCAAATCTCTATTGGCCGGTGGCATCAGTTCCAGTCTTTGGCGCCGTCTGCGCTGCGGGCGGCAGCCTGGGCCCTGCGGACCTCCGCTACCATCATTTCCGCCGGCAGACTATCTGCGGTGTGGCCGAAGTACACCGTCTCGCTCTCGCCGTCAACCGCTACCGCAGCACAGTGCATGCTCTGTGTTCGAGCGCTCTTGTCCCCCAGCCAGTTCCCCACGTGGAATACCAGGAGCGCTATCCCGATAGCCGCGCCGTGGATAACCCACTCAATCGCCGAATTAGGCTCGAAAGGATCGGGGTCGAAGCCAAACCAATACAGGGCGTGAAACAGCAGCGACCACAGCAAGAGAACGGAAGCGAGAGCTGACAGCAGGCCCCCGCCTGACATGATCAAGAAACCGGGCGCTTTCAGGAGCCAGTTTGACCCGCCCGTTTTCACACGCTGTTGGTCGGCCCAAACCGACGAAATAGCGAGGAGTTCAATGGTTCTGCCGGGGAGCGCCAGACGTCGCTGCGAAAGCCGGACTTTTCCGTCTTGGTAGAGCGTCTGATCCGGTTCGGGAGCGTTTGCCTGGCTTGCGACCTGCCAATGTTCGGCAGCAGTTTCCCGGTTCGCCGACCCTTCAGCCTGCTCGCCGTGCGACGTCTCCAACTGGGACAGTTCCCGGAGAAATTCCCGCTCCACCTCGTCGTCCGGGTCCGCAGCCGCGTCCGCCCCGTCCTCGGACCGTCCGGACAGGCCCCACTCCGGCGCGGACATAAAGCCGTGATAGGCCACGTCCAGGTCGGAGGCTCGCAAGGAGGCTACCTCACCGGAGCCAAACCATGGTGGAGCCGAGACTGAATCGTCCAGCCAGGGCTGAGCCGCATCCAACGCGATGGCATAGGCCAACATGGGATCGGTTTCGCCCCGTCTGGCCGCCGGGTCTGGCCCGGTCAGAGATTCTTTCAAAGCAGTTAACTGACCTATCTCATATGCCCCCGCCTCCGTTGGCGGCAGCATACCCGTGTGCATCGGGACCGCAATGAACCAATATATGCAGCCGACTACCGCGCCGCCGAGGGAATTCGCCCACCATTGGGTCAGCCATAAAGCCAGCCAAAGCCCGCTGCCAACGCCCATCAAGGCCCCGGCCAACATTGCCCCTCCGAATCCATCCGCTAGACGCTCCCTCCTTATCCGTATCGGGTTGTCATAGAAAAGGCCTTGGCGCTGCATGTACTCCCCCAACTGGTCCCCGATAGCGTCCTTTTGCCCGTCCATCAGGTCACGCAGCGCTTTCACCGTTGTGGGGCGCGATGGCAAGTTGTCGAATATCACCTGTTCCCACTCAAACTGCGCTGGGCCCTGCTGCGACAGCCGGTATAGGAAGCCGCTCCTTGTTCCGATGCACTCGAATCGCAACGCGCCGCGCTGGCACATCTCGATTATCGCCGCCAGCAGCGTTCGGTCGCTGACCTCCCGGCCTTCCAGCGCCGATACCACTGCCGCCGGCAGCACAACGCGCTGCCGGGTTCCCAAGTCCAATGAATCCCGATGCTTGATCCCCCGCCAGGGCCGGTACCTGAGCCACAGCCACAGCACTAGCAGCAGCGCGACGCCAATGCCAATCGTGCGGAAACCCCAGATCGCCAGCTGCTTCCAACCCATATCCCGGAAATCGGGGAAGCCGCTCTCGGCGATAGCCCCGCCAGGGTCCAGCGCGAACAGCAAGCCAATGACAACAATCGCCGCCAGCGTTGACAACACACTCGCCATGGGACTCCTTCCTTCCTGCCCATCGCAGGTTTCCCCGCGCCCGGCCCGGGTTGTGCCGCTTGCGATATATTATACAGGGAATCCCATTTCTCTACACGGCCAACTAGAGAGGGGAGACGCCAGCGCGCGCACACTACCGCCTGGTGAGCAATGGCCGTGTCCAGCTCGGCTCGTATTGCCGGTGGCGCGCGGCGTGGATGGAGATAGCGCTCCCTCCCTTTGACAATTCGCAGGGGACTTGGTAACGTCTTCCCCACAAACCAGCGCTTTGGAGGCCAACGTGGATCGCAGTCTGGATAGGGTAGAAATGGACAAAATCGTGTCGCTGTGCAAGCGCAGGGGCTTCATATTCCAGTCCAGCGAGATCTATGGCGGCCTCGCTTCCACGTATGATTACGGCCCGCTGGGCGTTGAGCTGAAGCGCAACATCCGGGACTCCTGGTGGAAGCGATTCATCCAGGACAGGGACGACATGGTGGGCCTGGATGCCGCCATCCTCATGCACCCCCAGGTGTGGGTCGCTTCCGGCCACGCCGACACCTTCACCGACCCGCTGGTCGAGTGCAGGGCCTGCCACCATCGGTTCCGCGCCGACCACCTGGAGTCGGACGCCAAGGTCTGCCCAGACTGCGGCGGCGGCCTTACAGACCCGCGCAACTTCAACCTCATGTTCAAGACCTTCATCGGCCCGGTGGAGGACTCCGCGTCCCAGGCATACCTGCGCCCGGAGACGGCCCAGGGCATCTTCGTCAACTTCCAGAACGTCCTGGTCGCCACCCGCAAGCGCCTTCCCTTTGGCATAGGGCAGATTGGCAAGTCCTTCCGCAACGAGATCACCACTGGCAACTTCACCTTTCGCACCCGCGAGTTCGAGCAGATGGAGATCGAGTTCTTCGTCAAGCCCGGCACTGACCAGGAGTGGCACCAGCGATGGATGGACGACTTCATGGCCTGGTTCACGGACCTGGGCGTTCGACCCGACAGGCTGCGACTGCGACCGCACGCCGACGAGGAGCTCTCCCACTACTCCAAGGCTACATCCGACATCGAGTACAGCTTTGCATGGGGCTGGGGCGAACTGATGGGCATCGCCAACCGCACGGACTTCGACCTGAAGGCCCACTCGCAGCATAGCGGCGCGCGGCTGGACTACTTCGACGACGAGGCCAACGAGCGCATTGTGCCCTACGTTGTCGAGCCGGCCCTGGGCGTAGACCGCGCCCTGCTCGTATTCCTCTTCGACGCCTACGACGAGGAAACCGTTGAGGGAGACACCCGCGTGGTGCTCCACCTGCACCCGGCCATCGCCCCGGTGAAGGTGGCGGTGCTGCCCCTGAGCCGCAACGAGAGGCTTGTCCCCAAGGCCCGTGAGGTGTACGACCTGGTGCGAAAGCGCTTTGTGTCCCAGTACGACGACGCCCAGTCCATCGGCCGGCGCTACCGCCGCCAGGACGAGATTGGCACGCCGCTGGCCGTCACGGTGGACTTCAAGACCATCGAAGAGGACAACGCCGTCACCATCCGAGACCGGGACACCATGCAGCAGACCCGCGTCCCCATATCGGAGCTGGTGGACACACTGTCGGCCCGCCTGGAAGGGTAGGGGAGTGAAACGGGGTTTTCTGGCTCACATCTGCGCTGTTGCAGTAGAGGGTATGCGAAGCACGACTAAGACTCAAATGCTCACTCTACAATCATTGTGACGCTTGACACTATTGCTGTATAATGCGGCACAAGCCGTTAGCTTGGAGAGTGGTCTTTGGAATTAGACAAGATCCACCAAGGCGACTGTTTGGAAGTCCTCCCTCGACTTCCAGATAATTCTATAGACCTCATCTTCACCTCCCCGCCATACGCGGACAACCGCAAAAAGCCTTACAAGGGTGTTCCCATTAACGAGTACGTTGATTGGTTTCTACCTAGGTCCGAAGAGTTTCTCCGTGTTCTCAAACCAAACGGTTCCTTTGTGTTGAACATTAAGGAAAGGGCCGTAGATGGCGAGCGTCAAACCTACGTCCTTAGGTTGATACTGGCCATGAGGGAACAGGGGTGGCTCTGGACAGAGGAATACATCTGGCATAAGAAAAACTCGTACCCAGGGAAATGGCCGAATAGGTTTCGGGATGCTTGGGAGCGTTGTCTTCATTTTACAAAGAGCAAACGCTTCAAAATGTTCCAGGAAACCGTAATGGTTCCGATGGGTGACTGGAAGAATAAGAGGCTTGAGAAGCTAAGTGGCGCAGATAAAGCTAGGCATGAATCTAACGCGCAGAGTGGTCTTGGCAGAAAAGTTCGCAATTGAGCCTGTCTCAGAAGTCGGGTTGATGTCAGGGGTGTAGACTGTTGGGAAGAAGGTGGAGTTGGAGGTTGGCGATGCCACTTCGAGATATGGGCCGTGAGCAGATATGGATGTTGCCGCCGACGCTTGACGAGTTGTTGCCGCTGGACCATCCGGCGCGGTTCGTGGCCGAGTTCGTTGATGCGTTGGATCGGGATGGCTGGGCGGAGCTTGGCGTGGATATAGACGGTGATGCGATGGGAGCGCCGGCCTATCACCCTCGTGCGCTATTGAGCGTATGGTTGTACGGCTTCATGACGGGAGTGCGCTCGTGCCGGAAGCTGGAGGCGGCCTGCCGGGACCAGATATCGTACCTGTGGCTGACTGGGTGGCAGCGCCCTGACCACAACACCCTGTGGCGGTTCTACAAAGGGCATAGGCAGGCTATGAGAAAGCTGTTCGAGCGCACGGTGCGTACGGCGGTGGCCATGGAGTTGGTGGACCTGGCGGTTCAGGCGGTGGATGGCACGAAGGTGGTCGCCAACGCATCGCTGAACAGGAGCTACGATGCCGAGGGACTGAGCGGGCTGTTGGCGCGAGTGGAGAGGGCGATAGCCGACCTTGAGGCTCAGAACGAAGCTGGAGAAGACGCTGCTGCTGCCCATCTGCCTGAGGAGTTGGCCGACAAGGAGGTCTTGAGAGAGAAGGTGAGGCAGGCGATGGCCGATCTTGCTAGTCAGGAACGCCACAAGCGCATCAACCTGACTGACCCAGACGCCCGGCTGATGAAGGGCAGGCAGGGCATCGTGGCCGGCTACAACGCCCAGGCTATGGTCTCACCTGCAGAGCCGGAGGGGGGAGCGACCGGCATGTTGGTCACCGCCGTGGACGTGGTGGACGAAGCCAATGACAATGCCATGCTGGCGCCGATGATGGAACGGGCCGAAGAGATGACCGGGACAAAAGCGCAGACGACGTTGGCCGATGCCGGATATTTCTCCGGGAGTCACTTGGAAGAATGTGCCAGTCGAGGCCAGCAGGTGGTGGTGTCCGAGTCACGACAACGGTTCCTCAAGGACCCGTATCACAAGGATCAATTCACCTATGACGAGCGTAGCGACAGCTTTATGTGCCCACAGGGGCAGACGCTCGCGTTCGTCCGTATACAGCATGCGAACGGAATCCCGTTGCGACTGTACCGGGCTTCCGGCGCCGTCTGTCAGGCATGCCCAGCCTTCAGGGTCTGTACCAAGGCCAAGGAGATTGGGAGAAGCCTGGCCATAGGGCCGCACGATGCAGTCCTACGTCGCCATCGCGCCTGGATGTCCACCTCAGCAGCTAAAGAGGTTTACAGGCTGAGAAAACAGCTGGTCGAACCGGTCTTCGGAATCATCAAGGAGCAACAGGGGGCACGGAGGTTCCTGCTGCGCGGCCTTACCAGCGTGGCGGCCGAGTGGATCATGTTGGCCACAGCTTTCAACCTGCGCACCCTGTGGCGGGCCTGGCGCTCCCGCGCCTTCGTCCAGCTACCCCACGGGCCGAGTCTCCGCCCCGCTTCCTGATCACAACTGCGCCGGTAATCACCCTTCGCTAACCCATCGCCACCTTCAACTCTCCAGGCAAGAGTCGTTCAGTAACCCCCACTGGCTTATTCCAACTGCTCCTACCTGCTACCCTCTACATCACTTTTGGGACAGGCTCAATTGGGTTGGTAGAGAAAAGGCATACCCGACCAATGTTCTTCACCTTGCAACTCAATGCTCTAATCCCGAATCCACCGAAGGACACGGATGGGCGGCGTGAGGACCGGAGAAGGGGGATGAGAGAGCTACAGGGGAGATGGCCTGGGCTCGATTGGGGTAGATGGGAGGTCGGCGGAGGGACTTCAGTCACCGCACAGGCCCCCAATGGCCGTCTGCGGGAGCTGGGATGCGGGGGATGGCAAGAGAATAGGCAGCAGGGAACTCCCGCGGAGCTGGTTGGTGCGAGTTGGCGGGGACGTTGGGTCAGTGGCGGAGGGCGCCGTCAGGCTGGGAGTGGAATGGCTCGCAGCCGGGCCAGGGCGCGACTGAACTGGGTATCCCAGGGCCAGCGCCGGGGAAGATGCAGGGTCAATCGGCGTGCCGAGCGAGTGAGCCGTCCGGCCAAGGCGAAGACCCGTCGTCTGAGGGTCTTGGTGGTCACGATCTGCTCACCCAGGCCGATGCGGGCTGTCCAGCGGGCCAGGTTGTGTGCCATCACCTGTACCGCCAGCCAGGCTCCGTTGGCGGCGAAGCGGCCGGACGGCATGTGGTTCAGTCCGACACCGTACTTGAGGTCGCGTATCGCATTCTCGATCTCGGCGTGACGGCGATGATCAGCCTCCAGTTCGAGCATCTCCCCATCGCGGTCGGTGATGAAGCCGTGATAGCTGTAGGTGGCGAAGAGGGCCAACTGGGAACCGGGCGTGGGTTTCACCCGCCGGACGATGAGCCGCACCGGCGCGGCGTCGGGCTCACTCTGGAAGGGGATATAGGTGGTCTCTGCCACATCGGCGGCGCCGTCCATCCAGTAGGGAATGGGAGTCCAGTCCTCTTCTGGTATGGCCTCGATGACATTGTGCAGGCTTTTGTGCTGGCGGATGGTGATGGAGAAGCGGACATCCATCTTGCGGCAGACGGATACCACGCTATGAGCGTAGAAGCCGCTGTCGGCCCGCATCGTGAGTTGTCCCCTGGCCCCGGCGTAGCGCACCCGCCCCACCGTCTCACGCAGGAAGTGGGCGGCGCCGCGGGCGGTGTTGGCCCGGCCCTCGCGCAGCCGGGCCATCAGCACGTCTCCGGTTCCGGCGGCGACGGCCAGCAGCGGGTGATAGCCCCGCTGACCGGTGTAACCATGGTGGCGCGCCCCTTCCTTGGCCAGTCCATAGGTCTCGCAGATGGTGGAGTCCAGGTCGATGGTCAGGGGCCCGTCGCCGGGTCCGGCCCCGGCAGCCCAGGCCCGTGCCAGCAACTCCCGGCTAACCCGGTCCAGTTGGCGGACATGGCCCCACCTGAAGCTGCGCAGGAAGGCGCCCAGGGTGGAGGGAGCCTTAGCCGTGAAACCGAGAACGCGGGCGGTCCCGCCGGCGCGTAGCGCATCGGCGTCGTCGATGCAGTCGCCACCGGCCAACGCGGAGGCCACCAGCGTCATCATCTTGTCACCGGTGTTGGCTCTGCCTTTTGCATGGCCCAGGTCCAGGTGCCGGTCAACCAGTTGGGGCAGGCCAAGGCGCAGGGCCAGGGTGGACGGAAGAATCAGCCCGGCATTGGCCACCAGGCGGTGATCATCGAAGGCGATGCGGATGCGGTCGGGTTGGTGGCGTGGTAGCATCTATTGGGTGCTCCTTTTCCGGGACTGGTTTGCTGTTACAAAACCATTATCCCAGATTCAGAGGAGCACCCTTTGGCCACTTCAGGACGCTGACCCGACGCCCTCCTTCGGTGGATTCGGGCTAATAGGGATCACAGCGCTACTTTTCCAAAAGCGCTTCCCGCTTGGTTCATTAGCCTCTTCACGGAAGATGGCGATATTGTCCTGGATCCATTCATTGGGTCTGGCACAACCGCGTTGGCCTGCATTGAGGCCAGCCGGCATTACATAGGCATTGAGCTAGATAAGCAATACTACTCATTGGCTTCTAAGGTTACATCAACTGAGAAGATGGCAACTCATTACAAGCCAACGCTACTTGAATTGCCACAGGTAAATGGACATCTTGATGTAGCAGCAGTGCCCCTTGAAAGGGAAGAGGTAAAAGTTCGTGACGACAAGTAGTCCTGGCTTGCAGTTCGAAAATCAGGTTCGAGGACATCTAAAGAGGATAGGCTTCGAGGACGTAGATGGAGGGCCTACCTTTAGAATTGGTGGCTACCAAGTCGACGCCTGTGGCGGCTGGGACGATGTATTGCTAGTAGTGGAGTGCACACAATCTAGTAGTCCGGCCGCATCAATTCACGCTCGGATCTCAGAAGTCAGGGGCAAACGGACAGCTATAAGGCAAGGATTCAAGAAACTAGAGAAGTATCAACATTATAAGCGGCTTGAATTTGCTATCGCTACAAAGAACATTTCCTATACAGAAGGCGATAGAGAAATCTCTCGTCAGAATCCCCGGGTACATCTGATCGAATCTCAGACATTAGAATATTATCAAGGACTGACATCTCTAATAGGCCGGGGATCTTTATTCAACCTGCTTGGCGAACTTGAAGTCGAGCCTCAGGATTTGAGTCTACCCCGAGTGCCTGCATTTCGCGTGGTTCTAGCGAAAAACGTGCCGGGGTATCTCTTTTGGTGCCAGCCACATCAACTCCTGCAGACGGCTTATGTTGCTCGCCGTGAGTCTGGGCGAGAGAAGTATTACCAACGTATGCTTAACTCCAAGCGGTTGTCGAAAATAGGTGAGTTTATTCAAAAAGGGAACATATTCCCTAACAACATCATCGTAGCATTTGATAAGAAACCCGTGTTTCGCAAGAAGCAAACCTATGAAAATACGTGGCCTCCTTGGGTCGAGTTTGGGGAACTGGTGTTTCCAAAGAGCTACAGGTCCTGCTGGGTCATAGATGGCCAGCATAGATTGTATAGCTTTGGGAAGTTAGGCCAGAATCCACAAGGACCGAAGCTTGCTGTATTCGCGTTTGAACCCATATCAGAACGAGATCAGGCGAATTTCTTTATTCAGATTAATAAGGAGCAACAACCGGTATCACCAGATCTGATTTGGGATTTAGAGGGCGAAATGAGCCCTGAAACGCCTAGGGGTCGCATATCCAATTGTGTTAAACATCTAAACTCTTTGCAACCTCTGGACGAGAAGATATACCTTCCCTTATCAGGAGAGCGTAAACGCGGACAGTTGAAAATGTCTGGTGTATGCCAGGACCTTGATGATACGGGCCTTCTAAAAGATCGCACCAGGTTTATGAACCAGACTCAAACTAACCCGCTTGCATACCGAACAAACCAGGATGTTATTCCAAGAAGAGTTGCAACGGCATTAGCCGCTTACCTTAAGAATATAGAAAGTAGTTCTTCTGCAGAGCAATGGACTGGTATCTTCACTAAACCCGGAGGAATAACTGTTGCACTAAATGTCTATGAGCAAATTCTGATTCGTGTGGGCCAAATACCATCAGATGGTCAATTGGATATTTATGTTGAAGCCTTTACGAATGTAATCAGTGATCTTGCACCGACGCAAGATGATATACGGAGACTCATTAGGGAACAACTAACGAGCTATGCCCAGAGGCGTCTGTTCTCGGAAGAGATTCTCACCAGAATGCAGTCAGCGCTTTCTGATTACGAATTTGCCAAAGTCAGGACCCAGGTAGCCGAACCTCTTACTAATAGGCTAGCAAAGTTTGAGCGGAGATTGGCAGAATTAATCACAGATCGTCTGAACATTTCCTCCATTGGAGATCTGAAGCAGAAGGCTGCTGAGCAAACTTGGAAGAGGGTCAGCGAAAGGTTTGATGCGATAAAGAAAGAGAACCCACAGGCGGTTTTTCACGAAGCATTTACTCTGGGAGAGGTCAAAGAAATGCTGGAACGTGCCGACAACGCACCAATCTTGATGCCTTTATTCACAAACTCGTCGGATGGTTTCGGAGACGACCAAGCCGTGATGGCAGCATTGAATGGAATCACTCGCGCTCGGAACCCGATTGCTCATGGCCGTAGGATGCTAAATCGGAAACTTACCATTGCATACTTAGAAACTTTGGAGCGTCTTGTGGGTTCTTAGTCTATTGGCCCCCCCTCTGTTATACTCGCGGAGCCATGCGCATTCTCCACTTCTCGGACGTACATATAGGCGTGGAGAGCTACGGCTCCACCGACCCGGACACTGGCCTCAACGCCCGCCTGCTGGATTTCCTTGCCACCTTCGATGAGGTGGTGGACTACGCCCTGGACAACACCGTCGACCTTGTCCTGTTCGCCGGCGACGCCTACAAGAGCCGAGATCCGTCGCAGACGCACCAGCGGGAGTTCGCCCGTCGCATCGCCCGACTGTCCCAGGCCGGCGTCCCCGTATTCCTGCTGGTGGGCAACCACGACCTGCCCCACGTAGCCAGCCGGGCCACCGCCCTGGACATCTATCCAACGCTGTCGGTTCCCAACGTGACCATCGGAGACCGCCTGCACACGTACCCGGTGGACACGCGCGGCGGCCCCGTGCAGATTATCGCGCTGCCCTGGGTACGTCGCAGCGCATTCCTGGCCAGGGAGGAGACCCGCAGCCTCAACATAGACCAGATAAACCAGCAGCTTCAGGAGCGGGTGACCAATCTGCTGGCGTGGGAGGCTCAGCGACTTGACCCGGCCATCCCCGCAATCCTGACCGCCCACGTCTCCCTGAACACTGCCCGCACAAGCTCCGAGCAGTCGATGCTCCTGGGCAGAGACCCCGTGCTGATGCAGAGCGCGCTTGCCCAGCCCACCCTGGACTACGTAGCCCTGGGCCACATCCACAAGCATCAGGTGCTATCCACCAACCCCTACGTGGTCTACTCAGGCAGCCTGGAGCGCGTGGACTTTGGCGAGGAGGACGATGAGAAGGGCTTCTGCGTGATCGACCTGGACTCCGCCGGGCCGCCGGGCCGCCGGCTTGTCGACTTTCGATTTCAGCCGGTCAAGGCCAGGCGGTTCCTGACCATCCCCGTCTCCGTAACGGCGGAGCAAGACCCCACGCAGGAGGCGCTGATGGCCATAGCCCGCAGGCGCGTGGACGGCGCGATAGTGCGGGTGAGGGTGGAGATGCCTCAGGAGGTGGAGGCGCAGCTCAGGGAGAACGAGGTCCGGAGCGCGCTGGCCTCGGCGCAGTTCGTGACGCCGATAGTGCGGGAGGTGACGCGGGAGCGTCGCACGCGGCTGGGGGGGACGCCGGTGGAGGGGCTGTCGCCGCAGGATGCGCTGCGGCTGTACCTGGAAACGGCGAGTGTGCCGGCGGAGAGGGCGGAGCTGCTGCTGAGCTACGCGGAACGCCTCATAAGCGAGGAGTCGGAGGGCGGGTAGGGGGCCATAAACCACCCCTGCGGAAGCAGGGGTCTACTTGCCGCTATCACGCGCGCCCTGGATTCCTGCTTCCGCAGGAATGGTTGGGTGGACGCCAGTCCTCCGTGTCCGCTCACGCCCTTCGACAAGCTCAGGGTGAGCGGGGGGATAGAGAAACCCAGGACGAACCGGGAGATTGGACACACTCAGGACGAGCGGGCCCATTCCTATTACCCACTAGGCGCCAAAAACTCCGGTACTCGTGGGCCGTCGATTTGGAGGCGGCGAACGGAGACGGTCGTATCCCTTCATTGCTGCTCCGCTCCAATCCAGCCAGCTAGCCTTGGACAGGCTGATTGACTGGTTACAGCCCCAACAAGTGGGCCATTTTTGACGGTAGGCAGCACCACTTTCAAGCTTGCCATTCGATCATAGAAACGAGAAGCGCCCAGCTTACAGCAAGAATCCAGCTAAGCCAATTCCGAGACACATGGAGGTACAGGCGCAACCCGTCAAGCAACGGAAACCTTGCAACAGGGGCCTCGGGTCTCTAGCCAAACCTCCATCTAACCCATGACCTTTCGGAGCTCCGAGTGTGTCACGTTTGCTGCTTGCCAACACCTGAACATTGTTGCCCCCCTCGCCCGCCGGCTTCCGCTCCTCCGGCCAAATGCTACAGCGTGACGCTTGCGAATAACGCCGCTATATCCCCGAGGCATGACCGTATTCGTGCAGAGCATTGCCATAACTTTGGCGCTCTTGACAAGCTGCTTAGGGTAGTGTAGCTTAAGGCGCAGGCAGTCCTCACCAGGCGGCGCATTGCGCATTATACGCAGGAGGGTGAATCAATGTTACGAATAGCGTCTTCAATACGTCTCAGTATCACAAGTCTCGCCGCGGTGATTCTCTTGGTCGCTTTGGCGTGTGGAGGTGAAGCGGCCACTCCCACGGAGCCAGCCGCCACAGCCACGTCGCCCCCGCCAACGGCCACATCGCCCGCCATGGTGGAGGCCACAGCGCCGTCGATGGTTGAGCCAACGGCCACGTCGCCCGCCATGGTGGAAGCCACGACAGCGCCAGGTGAGCCAACGGCCACATCGCCCGCCATGGTGGAGGCCACGGCAACGCCGGTGCCGGAGGTGGTGCTTGGTACAGGCGCGCAGGACCTGTTGAGGCATCCGGGTTATCGGCCGGAGTGGGGGGAGCCGGTTTATGGCGGGTCCCTGGTATGGCGCAGTAACGTGCCTCTAAGGAGTGGAATACACTTTGGAGACACCACTCACTACAACATGCACCTGTCGCAAATGTATAATCAGCTGGTAAAAGTGGACCCCTGGCTTGGCTGGGAGGGCGGTTTCCAGCCGGACCTGGCTGAAAGCTGGGAGGCGAGCGCGGACGGACTAACGTATACCTTCATGCTGCGCCCGGGTGTTTTCTTCCGCAGCCCTACCGAGGAGGACGATGAACACGGCCTCCAAGAAATGCCTGGCAGAGGGGACGAGATGGTCTGCGAGGATGTGAAGGCTACAATGGACGCTCGGGGCACGGAAAGATGGCTCGATGAGGGAATGAGCAAGAGCCGCGCTCACCCCGACTCCCAGACCCATACCTGGTCCTGTTTGGACGGCCCGGCAGGGTACACAATCCAGGTAACCCTGGACACAGGGATTCCCAACCCTGCATTTCTTCACCACATGTCCAGCCACTACTACAACACCGTTCTCAACAAGGACTGGCTTGAGTGGTACGAAGCCAACTACGAACCAAGGGAAACCAGGCAGAGGAACATGTTCTTGCATGTGGGAACAGGTCCTTTCATGCCTGAGTCTATAGAGCCGGAGGTTAGAGCGAAGGTCAGGCGCAACCCGAACTATTACAGGGAGGGTCTACCCTTCTTCGATAAGTTCGAGGGCGTTTCCATACAAGATTTCACTACTGCCTATGCGGCATGGGCCACGAAAAAGATAGACATCATGGGCCAGGGGAGCGGCTCTATGACGGCTGCGCAAGTCAAACAGGCGAGACAGCAGTTCCCGGACAGGCCCGTCTATCCCAACCTTTACAACGGCGCGCGGGCCACGGGATTCAACACGCTCGTACCTCCCTTTGACGATGTGCGAGTGCGAAGGGCAGTGCACTTGGTTCACGACCGTCAGCAGTGGCACGAGCTTCAGCGTATAGACGAGGGACTGTATGCGGGGTACATCTCGGGACTGTTCCGACCCTGCGGCCACGCTAACATCCAACTCTATAACAGCCTGGGGTGGGGCAACTCCTGTGAAGATGTGTTGTCCTGGCCAGGATACCGGCATCCCAAGGATCAGGACATTGCCGAAGCGAACAGGCTTCTGGATGAGGTCTTCGGACCCGGCATCCGGCCCGGTCCCTTCGACTGCTTGGCCAGAAACGACCAGATATCCATAAACACTTGTCTGTACACCGGGGAGATGATGTCCCGCCACCTTGGCATGGAAATCGAACTGAAGACGTATGACGCAGCGGCCCTAACCAGTCAGACGGCAGGCTGCCAATGGAGGTTGTCGGCATCAACAATGCCAAGCTGGGTGCTATCATCGGACCCCAGCATACGTCTCGACAGGTACAAGACCGATAGGTTGGCCGCTTGCCGGGAAGGGATAGATCCCGCCCATATGGAAAGATTGCAACAGATAATCGTAGACGTTGAGAGGGAGTTGGACGCGACGAAGCGGCAGGCGCTGGTCGCGGAGGTGGAATCTCTCATCATCAACGACATAGTGTGGGCCGCTCCCATGGAATGGCAGAACCTTTTCCACGGCAGCCAGACACACATGAGGGGCTTCGTCCTCTTCGATGGAAACGCCCACTACTTTATTGCCAACCTCCCGGAGGTTTCGTGGAAGAATGAAAGCTGACAAGCGGCAAAATCCAGGGCATGGACGGGTGACCGCGTCCACTTGGTAGTTGCCAAGCGCGCGTCACGCGGAGCATAAGGGGGGCTGTGGCATCCATATTGCCCCCCCTTATGGAACTAGGTGGCTCGTGCGGCGCTCAGCAAGACTGAGCTTGCAGTAGCCCCATCAAGGGTAGGAGAGGAGCGCTCTTATGGGATCATATGTCATTAGGCGGGTCCTGCTGGGACTTCTCACGGTGCTATTGGTCTCCTTGGTTATCTTTGCGCTCCTCCGGATAGCGCCGGGAGACGTGGCCTTGCAGGTCGCCATGCAGGGGGACGACACCCTCACCCCGGAGATGATAGACCCCCAGGTCTTGATCCGAATCAGGGAACAGTTGGGATTGGACAGTCCACTGCACATGCAGTACCTGCTTTGGATAAAGGGAATGCTCATTGGTGACTGGGGGGAGTCGTTCTACACCGGTAACTCGGTGTTCGACGAAGTCAAACGCAGAGCGCCCGTCACACTGCAGTTGGCCGGTACAGCTATTACGCTGTCCATAATCTTGGGAATACCGGCCGGCATAATAATGGCGATCAAGCAGGACACGTGGATAGACTACCTGGTCCGGATATGGTCTTTGCTGGGCTTGTCCGTCCCCAACTTCTGGATCGCTACAATGGTGATCATGATTGGAGTCTTCTACTTCGAGTGGAGCCCGCGCCTGGACTACCTGACCCCTTTCGAGGACCTGAAGGGCAACCTGGTGATGTTTATTTGGCCAGCCATAGCCGTTGGAGTCTCCTCTCAAGCAACCAAGTCACGGATGATGCGCTCCACCATGCTGGAGGTGCTGCGCCAAGACTACATAAGGACGGCCCATGCCAAGGGGCTAAGGAACTTTGTAGTGGTTTACCGGCATGCCATGAAGAACGCTATGTTGCCGGTGGTCACCATCATTGGCATTCAGATTGCATTCATAGTGGGTGGGTCCGTCATAATGGAGACCATTTTCCAGCTTCCGGGCATGGGCACGCTGCTGGTGAGAGCAATGAACCAGCGCGACTACGAAGTGGTGCAGTCCATGGTTACTATTGTATCGGTGTGGATTGTTTTGACGAACCTGGTCGTTGATCTCACGTATGGTTGGCTAGACCCCAGGATCCGCTTTGACTAAAGGGCGGCCATTGTGCCCCGCGCGACTTCCCGTTTAGCGCTCGCAGAAAAGAGAGGTAATCGTGGCTCAGCAAGAAGGACAAGTGAGAACAGGGGTAGACCTGAGAGTCGCGACCGGATTACCCAAGCGTTTCTTGAAGGCAATCCTATGGTTCTTTAGGAAGAAGCCACTTGGGGCGGTAGGTCTCTCGATTATCCTAGTTATGATTCTGTTGGCGCTTTTTGCGCCGGTAGTCGGAACTCATAGCCCAACGAGGATGGATTTTGGGGCACAGCTGCAAGGCCCCTCTGCGGCCCACTGGCTGGGAACCGACGACTTTGGACGAGACCTTTGGACTCGGATAATTTTCGGGGCTAGGATCTCGCTGCAGGTGGGAATCCTGGCGGTAGCCACTGGGTCAGTGTCCGGAGCTTTATTGGGGCTGGTAAGCGCATTCTACGGCGGCAGGGTGGATCAGCTAATTCAACGGACAATGGATGCGTTAATGGCAATCCCTACGTTGATTCTGGCCCTCACCATAATAGCGGCTTTGGGGCAAAGCATAACCAACGTGATTATTGCAGTCGCCATACCACAGATTCCCAGAGCAAATCGCATCGTTAGGTCTCAGGCGCTATCCGCCAAGCAGACGGAGTTCAGCATGGCAGCCAGGGCCATTGGCGCTACAGACGTGCGAATTATGATGTTCCACATACTCCCCCAGTGTGTTGCCCCCTGGCTGATTATTGCGACGGCAGGGCTAGGCACCGCGATCATTAGTGAGTCATCTCTGTCGTTTCTTGGCCTAGGGGTGCCGGCTCCGGCTCCCACCTGGGGCGGTATGCTGTCCGGCAGAGCGCGGGAATTCTATGCGGTTGCCCCGTGGTTGGCTATCTGGCCTGGGCTCGCTATTTCCCTTGCGGTGTATGGGTTTAACCTCTTTGGGGATGCTATCAGAGATGTCTTGGACCCACGATTGCGTGGCACATAGACCGTGACGCTGCCGCAATAGTGGCGGCCTTGCGCGGCCAGGGCTAAAGGAGGAAAAGATGTTTGGGCCATTTAGAGGGTTGACAGTACTCGACTTTTCGTGGGGAACGCCGGGCGCTCTGGCAACGGCCGTGCTGGCCGACTTCGGCGCCGAGGTAATTAAGGTAGAGCCTCCCACAGGTGATCCTTTCCGCTCTCATCCCAGTTGGCTGGCCTGGAACCGCGGCAAGAAGAGCGTGATATTGGACTTGGAGACTCCCGAGGGGCGTGAGGGCGCAGAGGCCTTGACCCGTGGGGCGGACATCGTGATGGAGTCTTTTCGTCCCGGAGTGAGCAAGCGCCTTGGGATCGACTACGAGACGCTCTCGCAGGCCAATCCAAGCCTGGTGTATTGCTCCATAACCGGCTTCGGCCAGAAAGGGCCGTTGAGCCAACTGAAAGCGTACGAGGGGATTGTGGCGGCTAAGAGCGGCCGGATGACGGGAGGAAGTTTCGCGGGCGAGATCGAGAGGGAAGGCCCAATCTACCCTGCGGTTGAGACGGCTACCTGGGCCGCGAGCCAAGCCGCGGTGCGGGGTATCGTGTGCGCCCTGCTGGCGCTATCCCGCACTGGCCGCGGCCAGTGGGTACAGACTAGCCTGCTACAGGGTATGATGTGCTATGACGGAGGTCGTCTGACGGACGCCTATTTCAGCCGCAAGGACCCTGAGCGCTTCCCCCCTAATGCCAACGCCTATTTGCGGAGGGACTCGCTGCCCACTCTAGAATACATCCCGGTCCGCACCAAGGACGGACGTTGGATGCAGCACGCCAATAACGCCCAGAACCCCCGGCTGATTCTCTCCCACCTCCGGGTCATCGGCTTGGACTGGGTCATGGAAGACGAGCGTTTCAAGGGCATAGCCAGAGGCGGGGCCGCGCTCGACAACGAGAACCGGGAGATACTCCGGGAGATTATCCTCGACCGAATGCAAGAGCGGACCCTTGACGAATGGATGGAAGTCTACGTGAAAGACGGGAACGTGGCTGCTGAGCCGTTCATCTACACGGCAGAGGCCATGCAGCACCCGCAGGTTGTGCATAACCGCCATGTGGTGGAGATCGACGACCCACGAGTTGGGCCTATGAAGATCGCGGGGCTGCTAGCAGACCTGGCAGATACCCCAGGGGAAGTGGGCGGTCCAGCGCCAACCCTGGGTCAACACACCTCAGAGGTTTTGGATGAGTTGAGCCGGCGCATGCCGGACTCTGTGGCCGGCAACGGCAAAGCCGGGGGCAACGGCCACGCTCCACAGTATCCTTTAGAGGGTATTACGGTGATCGACCTGTCCACGGTCATCCAGGGGCCGTATGGCGCTTCGATGATCGCCGATCTGGGAGCGCGGGTCATCAAGATAGACCCCACGCCGGAGAGGGGTAGTCCTCGGCCAATTGCCCAACTTGGCAACCTCAAGACTTATGCCGGCAAAGAGTGCATTCAAATTGACCTTCAGCGTAAGGAGGGTCAGGACCTGCTCCACAAGCTCATTGCCAAGGCGGATGTCCTGCTGCATAACTTCCGGCCGGGAGTTCCTGAGCGCCTGGGCGTTGACTACGAAACCTGCCGCCGCATAAATCCGCGCCTGGTCCACGTTTACAGCGGAGCCTATGGCGCCACGGGTCCCCATAACCGGCGCCCGGGCGCCCATCCCCTTCCCGGAGCCCTGTTTGGCGGCGCCTTGCGTCAGGCCGGCAGAGGTATGCCGCCTCCTACCTATCAGCCGATGAACATGGACGAGATCAAAAGCGTCTCCCGAAAGCTTATGAAGGCAAATGAAGGCAACCCCGACCCCAACACGTCCCAGGCCGTAGCAACCGCCATAGCGCTGGGCCTGTGGGACAGAGAGCGCACGGGCAAGGGACAGGCAATCCAGGACACCATGCTGATTGCCAACGCATGGGCCAATCATGGCGAAGCCTATGATTTCGTTGGGCGGCCCCCGTATGCCATCCCAGACGCAGAGTGCTACGGCCTCCATGCACTCTACCGCCTGTATCCGGCCAAGGAGGGGTGGGTGTTTTTGGCCTGTAAGTTCGAAGAAGAATGGGCAGCGTTCTGCCATACTGTAGGACGCCCCGACCTGCTGGCGGACCCACGCTTCGCGCCTGCTGCAAGGCAAGCCCACGACGAAGAGTTGATTGGACAGCTGTGCGAGGTCTTCGCCTCGCGTCCAGCGGCGGACTGGGAAGACCTGCTTTGTTCGCAGGATGTCGCCTGTGTCAGGGTGACGGAGACAAGTAAGGAAGAGTTCTACCTGGATGACCTGCATGCGCAGGAGAACAATCTGGCGGTGGAAACGGAGGACGTGAGCCCACGATTTGGGAGATACATGCGGCCGGCAGGTATAGTGCAGTTCTCAGAGACATCGGGGCAATACAGGTCTGCCCCCTACCCCGGCCAGCATACCCGCTCCATCATGCAGGAGTTGGGCTACAATGAAGAGCAAATGGAAGAGTACAGGGAGCAGCGTATCGTTGATTGGCAGGACGCAAACCCCATCTACGCCGACTAGGGCGCATCCAGTCAAACAGCCGCTCGTCCCTAGAAAGGGCTACGTGTGAGCAAGCTAATCCGAAGGAGGTTGAGACATGCCAAAGGTAATCCCGGTACCCGATGAGTTGAGTAAGCCCTTTTGGGATGCCGTCAACGAGAAACGGTTGGTAGTCCAGAACTGCGCCGCGTGCAACACCTTGCAATACCCCCCGCGCCCTACCTGCCGGGATTGCGGTTCCGATACCCTGGAGTGGAAGGAGACCAGCGGACGAGGCCACATCCTGGCTTATATGGTAGTAGAAGATGGCCGGTTGGCTCGGCGCATGCCGGACCAGCCTTATAACTACGCCGTAATAACCCTGGACGAAGACCCAAGAATCAACTTCTTGTCCAACCTCCCCGGCACTCCCGCTTACGAGGTGCCCGTGGGATCGCCAACGGAAGTGGTCTTTGAGGAGGTCGCGCCTGGGCAACTCATTCACGAGTGGCGGGTGACAACTTAGCAATGCCATGCCCGGAGATTCCGGTAAGACCTCCTGGGGGCGGCCATAAGAATTGTATTAGGAGTCAACAATGATAACAGAGTACACGGGATGGAGAAGGGACCAAGAGGGACTGGGGTTGTGGCCCCACCAGGGTAAAGTCGCGATAGCAGGCTGGGGAATGTCCCCGGTTGATCGGCGGTGGGACGGCGCATCTATGGATCAGACGCTTGGCGCCTACGCCATTCTTGCGGCCCAGATGGCGCTGGAGGAGGCCGGAGTCAGGCCGGAGGAGGTTGACGGCCTTCTCCAATGCCCAAACAACATGGCTGGCGCCAACGGCGGCCCTTCGGCCAATTGGGGGCCTACGAGGCCCTACTTTGCGCCTCCATACGACTCTGAGGATGGGCTTTCCATTGTGACGAGCAAGTGGATGCTCAACAACATGCCTGGGCTGACAAACGTCGGCTTTGCTCCCTCCGTCGTTCCGGACATTGGGGAGGGAATGGGCATGACTGCGCAGGCTGTTGGTGACGGCAAGTGCGAAATCGCTCTGTACATATACCCAGCGAATAACCTGGAAGGCCGCTATCGCCGTGGAGGCGAGAACCTGGATGACTACGCAAGAGGCGCTCGTCAATGGACTGTTCCCTGGGGAAATCACGGGGGAAACGATTGGATTAACACCATTCCGGTACTACAGTATTGCAGGGAGTATGGCACAACCTGGGAGGAGTTTCTGGGAGCATTCGTCATCAACCAGCACAGGAACGGCCTCATGAACGACTGGGGATTCTACTCCCTTCACGAGCCATATCAGCTGACCATAGAGGACTATGTAGATTCGCGCAGAATCCTGAATCCCCTCAGAATATGGGATTGCGACAGGCCGGTGAACGCCGTGGGCGCCTTCGTCTTCACCACGGCGGAGCGCGCCAGGGATATGAAGCAGAAGCCGATTTACGTCCTCAACCATAACGCAGGCAATGCGGGCGGCCCCAGAAGCAGCCAGCCGGTATTGGACGACGTTGAGGCGTGGGCAGCCCGCTCGGCCCGCCTGGCATACGAGGGGTCCGGCCTCCGACCGAAGGACGTCGACATATTCAACCCCTACGACGGTTACTCAACCATGACCCCGTTTTTCCTGGAGGCTTTCCAGTGGCACGGAGTCAAGAAGGGGGACGCTCACGCCTTTTTCAATGGCGACATTAGAGTCGAGGGGTCTCATCCGTTCTGCTCCGGGGGAGGGAACCTCGGGAGCGGCCGCACTCGCACGGCAATGTACATCGACAGCATAGAGCAGCTTCGCGGGACTGCGGGGAGACGTCAGGTGAACGTCAAGGCGGAGACTGCGATCTGCGCCTACGCGCCGGCCGGGAGCATGGGCTACCTTTGCCTTTCTAACGCTCTTCCGTAGTGAGCTGCGGGAGGGCCGGGTTGGCATCACATTGCATATCCCCTCCTCATTCTCAGCCGTGGGAGCGCCGCCAGTGCAAGCGGGGTCACCCGTTTGGAGTCTCCCACGGTTGAGTTTAATGTAATCGTCCGGGCTAAACAGAACGACACTTCCGATCGATGGAGGAAACATGCTGGATTACAAGCCCAACGCAGTCCTGTCCACCCATGAATACAACGTTGTGGGCACCAGGCCCATACGCCACGATGGCTGGGAGAAGGTAACCGGCCGCGCTAGGTATGCCGCCGATGTCCACCTTCCAGGTATGCTGTCTGGGAAAATACTCAGAAGTCCTCACGCCCATGCTAGGATCAAGAGCATCGACTGCAGCAGGGCGCTTCAGCTGCCGGGAGTCCAAGCTGTAGCGACGGCTGCCGATCTGCCTGACATCTCTCCCAAGCTCTCAGCCCAGGAAGAGGGGGGGATTGCCAACTATGGGTTCCTTATCAGGAACGTGTTAGCCAGAGAGAAAGCCCTCTACCTCGGACATGCGATAGCGGCGGTGGCGGCCACCAGCCCGCACGTCGCCGAAGAAGCCCTGTCCCTGATAGACGTGGAGTACGAGGTATTGCCTCCCGTAGTGACTCCCCGCGACGCCATGAGAGAGGATGCTCCTGTCATCCATGAAATGCTGGCTCCCGTGTCCAGCCCTGGGATGGTGGGCTGGAGTGAAGACCCAGTCGCCACGGGCACCAACGTGGCCGGCCACTTTGAGTTCCGGCTGGGCGACATGGACGCGGGATTCCAAGAGGCTGACGTCGTGGTGGAGCGGAAGTTTCGCACAAAGCGGGTTCATCAGGGATACATAGAACCCCATGCCTCCACGGTTATGTGGGGGACGGACGGATACGTGACTGTGTGGACCAGTACCCAGCAGCTTTTCAGAGTCCGTGATGACACCTCAAAGATGCTGGGCATTCCAACATCCAGGGTCAAGGTGATACCAATGGAGATCGGCGGCGGATTCGGAGGAAAGGGCAACGGCGGAGTGTACCTGGAACCTGTGGCAGCCGTCCTGTCCAGAAAGACCGGAAAGCCGGTGAAAATAGCCATGAGCCGCGCGGAGGTCTTCGTTGCTACCGGCCCCACTTCCAGCGGCGAAGTCACAGTAAAGATGGGGGCAACCAGGAACGGCCGGATAACCGCCGCGGAAGCGCGCCTGGTGTATGAGGCGGGAGCCTTCCCCGGCTCCCCGGTGGGTGGCGGCGCGCGCTGCATGTTCTCCCCCTACGACATTCCCAATGGCTACATAGAAGCCTTTGACGTACTCTGCAATACCCCAAAGACATCTTCCTATCGCGCGCCTGGCGCTCCCATCGCCGCCTTTGCCGCAGAGCAGGTCATAGACGAGCTTAGCCGAAGCCTGTCCATCGACCCTCTGGAGTTCCGGCTTCTCAACGTAGCCCGTCAGGGGGTCCGACAGATAACCGGCCCCGTCCTACCTGAGGTTGGCTTTGTGGACACCCTGCAGGCAGCCATGGATCATCCCCACTACTCTTCGCCCCTCGTAGGACCCAATTGCGGCCGCGGCGTGGCCGTCGGCTTCTGGGGGAACGGCTCCGGGCCTGCCAGCGCTATAGCCAGCGTCAATCCCGATGGAACCATAAGCCTTGTAGAAGGGGCGCCGGACATTGGGGGGAGCAGGGCGGCAATGGCCATGCAGGTAGCCGAAACACTGGGCCTTGCCGCCGAGGACATACGGCCCTCCGTTGGGGACACCGACTCGATAGGATATAGCACAGGCGCCGGAGGAAGCGGCGTAACTCAGAAGATAGGGATCGCATGCTGCCTGGCGGCGCAGGACGTCAAGCAGCAGATGATGCAGCGAGCGGCCAGTATCTGGGACGTCTCCCTGGAGGACGTGGAGTACCGGGATGGCGCCCTCCACAGCAAGTCAACCGAAGGAAGCCTGACCTTCAAGGAGTTGGCGGCCAGGCTAAACGCCACGGGTGGTCCCATAACCGGAAGGGCCAACCTCAACCCTGGTGGCGCCGGCAGCACCATTGCAGTTCATATGGTGGACGTGGAGGTGGACCCGGAGACGGGTAAGGTGCATATTCTGCGATACACCGCGCTGCAAGATGCGGGCAAGGCCATACATCCCAGCTACGTTGAAGGGCAGGTCCAAGGCGGTGTGGTCCAGGGCATCGGGTGGGCGCTGAACGAGGAGTACTTCTACAGCGACGAAGGGCAGATGGTGAACTCCACCTTCCTGGACTACCGGATGCCAATCAGCCTTGACGTGCCCATGATTGACACTGTGATAGTGGAGGTCGCCAATCCGGGGCATCCATTCGGAGTACGCGGTGTGGGCGAGGTCTCCCTTGTGCCCGCAATGGGAGCCATCGCAAATGCTATTCACAACGCTGTTGGCGTACGCATGACAAGCCTGCCCATGTCTCCGGGTCGTGTCATGGAAACGATGTGGAGTGGCGGAGACAGCGTTGCGACCTAGGCGTGGAGGGCGGTTGTGGCCCTGATTGAGAGCGACAGGCGAGAGCAAGCCACACGGCTATTGGCCAAGCTCCGGCAAGGCCCGACATTCGATCAGGGCTATAGCCGGATTGGGAGAGCGGTTGCGTTGCAGGGGGATATTGATGAGACAACCGACAAGCGCCTCTTTAGCTACAACTCCGGGACGCCCGTCTGGAACGTAGGGTCATTCGACCAGTACGAGCCGCACGAGAGAGAGTTGGCTGGGTTCGGCCAACTTCCGGAGTTGGCGGATCATCTGCAGAGACTGCGGTTGTCCTCTGGCAGCGAGTACCGCAGTCGCTTCACCCCGCAATGGTTGGCCGATCCTGCCACTCTCCCGCTCCACAGCCCGCGCATAGCATTCCGCATCGGCGCATACCCGGTCGCTTCTCGCACGGTGGTTGCTTGCCTGACGCCCGCTGATACAGGCCTGACGGCTTCTGTCCGACACCTGTCGTTTCCGTTTGGTGGCGCGCTCGTCCAAGCCTTCGTGCTGGGTGTGCTCAACTCATTGTCATTCGACTGGCAGGCCAGACAGCTTGCGGAGACAACGGCCGGCTTCCCTGCGCTTGACGCGGCCCGTTTCCCTTCTGTGGAGGCTTCGCCGTGGACGCAGATCGGGCAGCTTGCGGCAAGGCTGTCGTGCGTGGACGAGCGGTTCTTGGGCTTTGCGCTGGAGACCGGGGTTGTATGCGGTCCGCTTGACACCGCATACGCGACCGGGATGAGGGCAAGGATAGACGCCCTGGTGGCTCACTCCTACGGCATGGATGAGGCCGACTTGCAAGCGATGTTCGACTACTTCCCAGAAAGCGCCGTACCAACTCGTTACCGCAGCAGGGTTGTGGAGCAGTTCCGCCAACGGGACTCTTAGGGAACTCGCCACGCCTCAAAACAGCCCTGAACTCTCGGCTCTCATAGTGATGCTCCTATAGGCGCCAAATCGCAGCCGCGGCTAGGTTCTTGCGTCTAATGTCGCTCAGGATGGAATAGACTTGACGAGCGACATATTGATTGAGGCAACGGATGACTGCTGGCAACCAGCAAAAGTGGGACAGTTTTTGACCCGAGATATCAGGGGTCGGATTGAGGTTTGGTGAGCTCCCTGATGGCCCTGTTGTAGCGTTTTCGCCGTTCAATTGTCTGAGCCTGTACCTCCCTTCTCCGTCGCAGTATATCTTCACGTCTGACCCTCAGCACGTCGGAGGGCGTCACGTTGCCCAGGATCTTGTGATAGCGTCGGTAGTTGTAGTAGCTAACGAAGGACACAATGGCCGTCTCCAAGTCTGAAGGCAACTCATAGGGCAACTGGTTCACGTTCCGTTTGAGGGTCTGGTGGTAACGCTCCAGCTTCCCGTTGGTCTGGGGGTGGAAGGGAGCAGCCAGTATGTGCCTGATGCCCACCATCCCCAGGTAGTCCCTGAAGGCTCTTGATACATAGCCGGGGCCGTTGTCGCTCAGCAGCCTGGTGCGGTCCGTTACGGGGACCTGGTCCATGTCCGTTCTGTCCACCGCATCTTGGACCACCTCTATGAAGGAGTCGGATGTCATGTCCCGCTGAAGCCTGTGGGCCAGTATGAAGCGGGAGTAGTCATCCATCACGGTCACCAGCTAGTAGTAGCCCCAGCCGACGACTCTGAAGTAGGAAGCATCGGTGGCCCACATCTGGTGGGGACCTGTGGTCTTCCGGTGGTACTCCTTGCCCGCAGCCAGTCGCATCCCAGGCCTCTCTCCGAAGGATGCGATAGGCCGAAGACTCTGAGACAGAGAAGCCCATGTTGTCGGTGACCCATGCGGCGAGTTGCCTGCGACTCAGCCCGGCATCTCCCTTGCCGCCGACAGAACGGTGTCGTCTTCCTGGAAAGCGTTGCGCCGATCCCGTTTAGGGTCAGGCCCGCGCCGAGGAGGCCCGGGTGAGATTATCGCAGTCCCATTTTCGCTGGTTGCAAACAGAGGAATCTCGAACCATATGAGCGGACAATGGGACCTGAGCCGTTCG
Source organism: Dehalococcoidia bacterium (assembly GCA_965263185.1). Taxonomy (GTDB): domain Bacteria; phylum Chloroflexota; class Dehalococcoidia; order Lucifugimonadales; family UBA2985; genus JAPPHY01. Next base: position 1,977,482 of record OZ253588.1, read on the forward strand.
CGAGGATTACGACGGCTGGGGCGCGGGGCCATCCGTCCTTGACACCCCATGCGGCCTTTGCTAGCATTGCCGCATCGTAGCGCTCTGTAACGACACCAAGGGGCAACGGCGCCCCAATCAACCTGCCGAGGCGAGTCCTAGCGTCGCCGCCTCCAGCAATAGGAGTGACCCTCTGTGGAGGCAGCGCGGAACCAACCCGAAGCTACCCCTGCCATTCTGCTCAAGTACCTGGACGGGATGGAGAGCGCTCTTGGTGAACTGCTGTCTCCCAACGACCCCACCCTGCGCACGATGCTCATGTACCACATGGGTTGGGTGGACGAGCGCGGCCACCCAACAACCCTGAGCCAGGGGAAACGGCTGCGCCCCTCCCTCTGCATGTTCGCCTGCGAGGCCGTGGGCGGCGAGCCGGAGCAGGCCCTGCCTGCGGCGGCGGCGCTGGAGCTCATACACAACTTCTCCCTCATCCACGACGACATTCAGGACGGCGACTTGCAGCGTCATCATCGTCCCACCGTGTGGGCGGTCTGGGGCAAGCCCCCGGCTCTGCAGGCCGGTAACGTGATGCGGGTTCTGGCCGGCATGGGAGTCCATCGGCTCCTGGGAGGCCGGATTGAACCGGACGTGGTCGCTGCCTGCTGCCGCGCGCTGAATGATGCCTGCCTGGGCATGATAGAAGGCCAGTACCTGGACATGGACTTCGAGGGCCGGAGAGACGTGGACACGTCCGCCTACCTGGAGATGATCTCCAGGAAGACGGGCGCGCTGATCCGGTCCGCCATGCAGATGGGATCGCTGGTTGGCAACGCCGACTCGGAAAGCGTCCGGGCGATGACCCTGTGCGGCCACTACCTGGGGCTGGCCTTCCAGATAAGGGACGACTACCTGGGCGTGTGGGGCCGTGAGGAGGAGACGGGCAAGCCGATAGGGAACGACCTTCGCCGTAAGAAGAGCTCGCTGCCTATGGTGCACGCCATGGAGCGGGCCGGCGGGGCGGAGAGGGAGCAGCTGCAATCCATCTATGCCAAGGAGCAGGTGGACGATGGCGACGTCGCGTCGATGATGGCGCTGCTGGAGGAGCTTGGCGTCGCCGACTACGTTCAGAGGCTCGCCGAGCGGCAGGCTGTCCTGGCCGTGGGGGCCCTGGACGGCCTGGAGACCACGGCTGGCGCGCGGGAGGAGTTGCGACAGTTGACGGATTTCCTCATGACTCGTCAGCGATAGCCGGGCGGCAAGGGAGAGCCGAAGGGAAGGACAGGCCGCGGGCTGAGATATTGAAACCTTCGCGTCGCTGTGCTAGGGTAGCTTTCCTGAGCATGGCCGGACGACCAAGAGGAGAGAGAATATGGCGGTGGTAAGCAGAAAAACTCACGTCAGATCGCCGGTGGAGCAGGTATTCGACTATTTGACTGACCTGGAGAAGCACGTAGAGTGGTCGGGTGAGCTCAGCTTTGGCCTGGAGAAAATCCAGAAGGTCACGCCTGGGCCGTTGAAGGAAGGCTCAGTCTTCAAGTCGCAGGGGAAGCTCTCGTCCAAGGCTGGGGTGGAGGAGACATCAACCGTCACCGAGATCGAGCCGCATCGCCGGCTGGCCTGGGAGACGGTGAGCGATGCGCCGGGACAGATGAACACCTTTAGCTGGGCCTACACGCTGGAGCCGCGGGGCGATGGCACAGACTTGACCTATACACTGGTAGAGCGCAAATTCAGCCCCAAACCCATTCAGATGCTGTTTCCGCTCACCCTGTGGCTCATAGACCGGAAGGTGTTTGGCAAAGAGATGGTGGCGGGCCTGCATAAGATAAGAGACGCCCTTGAGCATTAGCCGCCGAGCTATGCCGCCACCCGCACCACGCTGTACAGGTGGCGGAACAGCTTGAACACATCCACGGTCCAGGTCAGGGGGTTTACCGCCCTTGCCGGGTCCATGTGCTGGAAGAAGACGAACTCCGTATAAGTGACATCCCCGCGTCCCTCCAAGGCGGCCGCCAGGCGGCGCGACTCCTCCGCCGGCACGTTGTCATCCTTGGAGTCGTGCATGATGAGCAGCCTGGCCTTTAAGTCTCCCAGGTTTTGGTTTGGAGAGATGCTTATCATCTCCTTCCGGAAGTCCTCCGGCATCCTGTTCAGCAGCTTCTCAGCCTCTTCTTTGGACACGCCGCGCAGCAGACTATAGACGGTCTTGCCGGTGTCGCTGAGGTTTTCCACGTCCCCGGGAGCAGGCTCCTCCTCATGCGCAAACACGCGGGTCAGCAACTCCCTCTCTTCCGGGCTCTCCACGCTCTCAATGAGGTGGTTGCGGAAGGTCTCCAGGGTTTGACGGCTGGGCTCCCAGGGTTCCTGGCTGTCCTCATCGAATCTGGCGCGGCTGGCGATGGACACCATCAGGTCTTTGACGTCGAAGTAGCCGCCAAAGGAGTTAACGAAGGCCACGTCCTCCCTTATCCGGGAGTCCTGGGCCGCGACCATTGAAAGAGACGCGCCTACGCAGAAGCCGCCCATCCCCACCCGCTCAGGGTCCACGTACTCCAGGCCGCGTAGATACTGGAAGGCGTTGACCAGGTTGTCCACCTCCGCCGGGTCTATCTTGTACCGGGTCATGCTCTCCGACCAGGGGACCATGACCACCATGCCGGATCGGGCAAGCGCCTCGGCCAGATTCACCACGCGCTCATCATCGCGGCCGGCGGGGTTGACGCCCAGGAACAGCAGGACCGCTGCCTGTCCATCCCTGTTCCTGTGCCTGTAGATGTCGGCCACGCCCTCTCCCTGGGCCTGCGGGAAGGAGACCTCTTCCCTGAGCGGGTCCGCGGTATACCATTCCAGCGGCTTCGCAGGAATCGCGGGCAGTACCTGAAACACCAGGCCAGCCGTCTTGGCCGCCGTGCGTCCCTGTGGCGTCACAACGGCGAATACGACCATAAGAGCCCCGATCACGGCAAGGGCCAGAGCGGCTCGCCCCAATATACTGCGTAACCTCATCGCCAGCTTCTCCAAAGCATTGCTCTATTGTAGCGCCGCCGCAGGCTATCGCAGGAACGCCAGAGGGTTGAGGGATATACTCCGGTCGTATACGTCCAGCCCCTCGCGGCTCTTCACGTACCCCACTACGGCGTAGGTGACGGGCGTAGCGACTGTTTCGTAGAGCACCTTGACGACCCACTGGGTGAGTATCAACTCTGTCAGGTTGCCTCCCGCAGCCGTGCCCATGAAGGCCACTGTGATGAACACCACGGAGTCGACCCCCTGGCCGACGATGGTTGAGCCGATAGTGCGGCTCCATAGCCAGCGCCCCTGGGTTGCCACCTTGAGCCTGGAGAGAACGATAGAGTTGGAGAACTCTCCCACCAGGTACCCGGCGAAGGACGCCGCCAGCAGCCGCGGCGTGTATCCCAGGATGGCATCGTAAGCGTCCTGCCCCTCCCAGAAGGGAGCGGATGGCAGCATACCTGCGACCCAGAACCCCATGACCGCCACCGTGTTGCACAGAAAGCCCAACCAGATAACGCGCCTGGCGAAGCGGAACCCGTACACCTCTGTGAAGATGTCCCCCAGAACGTAGGTGGCGGGGAACAGGACGATAGCCGCGGGCATTATCCGCCCCCACACCTCTATGATCTTGACCGCGACGATGTTCGATGAAATCAACAGGGTCACGAACAGGGCGGCCATGACGAGAAAGAGGGTTGTAACACGCGGCTCGCCGGAGTAGTACGACATGTATATCTAAACGATGGAGAGGTCTGCGCTTCCCATCTGCTTGTTGTCTGCTCACCCCAGAGCCTTGATCCGGAAGCGCCAATGACGGGGGAACCTCACAGCGTCCAGTCTACTTTGCCCCCTACAGATGGTCAATAGACCGAACAGCGCGGTATTCTCTGAGTCTTGGCAGCCCGCGCCTCCCCACACTGGGGCCCGCGTTCGCGGGCATGGCAAGACTTTAAGCCTGCCCCTGCCTGCCCCTGCTAACATATGCAATGCTAAGACAAACCATGAAAGAGTGGTGTATACTGAGTTCGTGCCTCCACTGCTCGAAGCCAAAGATCTCACGAAGCGCTACGGACGCACCGTTGCCCTCGACGGTGTGTCCTTTGATGTTGGCGAAGGCGTGACAGCGTTGTTGGGCCCCAACGGCGCCGGCAAGAGCACCGCCATGAAGCTCTTCCTTGGTCTCATCCCGCCCACCTCCGGCACGGCCACCATCCTGGGCGAGGAGCCGTACCGCTCCGTAGAGGTCCGATCCCGCATAGGCTATATGCCGGAACACGAGTCGCTCCCCAAAAGCATGGCAGCCTCCGAGTTCCTGATGCACATGGCGCAGGTGAGCGGCATCCCGCCCAGCCAGGCCCGAACCCGCGCCGCTGACGTCCTCCGACACGTTGGGCTGGCCGAGGAGCGCTTCCGGCCAATGGGCGAGTACTCTACCGGCATGAAGCAGCGCGTGAAGCTGGCTCAAGCCATTGTCCACGACCCAGTCCTGGCGCTGCTGGACGAGCCAACCGCCGGCTTGGACCCGGAGGGACGGCTGGAGATGCTGGGCCTCATCAGCCGCACCGCCAACACCTTCGGCATTAGCGTGATGCTCTCCACCCACCTCATGGGAGACGTGGAGCGAACGGCGGACTCGGTAATCGTGCTGGAGGCCGGCGCGCTTGCCCAGCAGGGAGCCGTCTCCAAGCTCACGGAGGAGACGGAGACGCTGCTCATAGAGGTCGCCGACCGGCAGGAGGAGTTCGCCGAGGCTCTGACGGAGCGCGGCGTGCAGACAGCCAGCAAGGGGCCGCTGCTGCTGGTGGAGCACGCTCGCGAGGAGGACTACGACCTCATCCGCGACGCGGCGGTGGAGTCCGGCGCGCGGCTGCGGCGGCTCTCGCCGGAGCGCCGCGACCTGACCGACATATTCAGGAGCAGGCCGGAGTGATAGAGCGAGAGGCAGAGGTCTTTGACCTTGGATACCAGCATTACACCGGCCCACGTGAGGGGCGCAACCGCGCCCGGATGGCCCTCTTTGAGAACGGCGTCCGCACGGTGCTGGGCATAGGGCGCGGCGGGAAAGCGAAGATACTACCTGCTCTACTCTTCTTCGGGGTGATGAGCCCGGCAGTAGTCTTCGTTATAATTCTCTCCTTCATCGGCGAAGCCGGGGCGAACTTTATCCCCGGACCCGCAGACTACTACGGCATAGTGGCGGCCGTGCTCTTTATCTTCTCCGCAATAATGGCTCCTGAGCTTCTGGGGCCGGACCGCCGGGACAACGTGCTGCCTCTCTACCTCGTGCGCCCGCTAACGTCCACAGACTACATCCTTGCGCGCTTCCTGGCGTTCTTTGTCATTGCTCTGGCCCTTGTGTACGCCGGTCAGCTCGTCCTGCAGGCTGGACTCATCCTTACCGCGGAATCACAGGTAGACTATGTGCGAGACAACTGGGCGGACGCGCTGCGAATCCTGTTCGTGGGAATTGTCGTCGCGCTGTTCATCTCCGTTGCTCCGATGGCTGTAGCTGCGTTCACGACGCGTCGAGCCTATGCCGCGGCCTTCGTCATCGCCACTTGGCTCCTGACGACAACCGTTGTCAACGCCCTGACATCAGAGGCTTGCACTTTTGAAACAGTGTCCACGAATGGCACGGTCATCTCCCAAACAGAAGAGTGTTCACGCTTGACCGGTGAGTGGGCCCCGTACATTGGCCTGTTGGACGTGGGCAGCGTGACCGATAACATCAGCGTTATGGTATTCGATACTCAGCCCGAGGGCCCGTCCATGATGGCCGTTGCCGAGCTCAACAACGCCTGGCCCATCGCGGCCTACCTGGCGTTCACCGGCATTCCCGCGTTGCTGTTGTGGAGCCGATACCGGAGGATACGGTTGTGACGACGCAACCAGCCCCACAACCAGCGCCCATAGAGGTGGCGGGCGTCTCCAAGTGGTTCGGCAGCGTGGTGGCCGTCAACGAAGCCTCATTTCAGGTGTTCCCCGGCGTGACGGGCCTTCTGGGGCCCAACGGCGCCGGCAAGACCACGCTCCTCAACATGATGTGCGGCCTGACCAGGCCCTCCCGCGGCCGCGTGCGCGTCCTGGGAGAGGATGTGGGCGGCAACATCGGGCTGTACCGTCGCATCGGGGTGATGCTGGAGCACGACTCCCTCTACCCATTCATGACTGGCCGCGACTTCGTGCGGCTGGCCGCAAAGCTGCAGGGCACGGACAACCCTGAGGCTATCGACCGGGCCATTGCGGCGGTCAACCTTCAGGACGCCCAGGATAGGGCCACGGGGACGTACTCGCGCGGGATGCGCCAGCGCATACGGCTGGCCGCGTCCATTGTGCACGACCCCCAGGTGCTGATACTGGACGAACCCTTGAACGGCACAGACCCCCGCCAGCGCGTGGAGTTTGCCGACTTCATTGGGCGGCTTTCGGCGGAGGGCAAGACGGTGCTGATTTCCTCCCACATCTTGGAAGAGGTGGAGACCCTCGCCGACCGCATCCTGCTGGTGGTGAGCGGTAAGCTGGCGGCTGCGGGCAACTACCACTCCATACGGGAGAAGCTGGACGAGCGCCCCTTCCACGTCCGCATCGCCGCATCCAGGCAGCGCGAGATGGCCGCAGCCCTGGTGAAGCTGGAGGCCATAGAGTCCGTCTCTCTGAACGGCGACGCTATCGAGGTGTTGACACACAACCTGGCGGAGCTGCAGCGCATGGTCCCCAGGCTGGCGAAGGAGATCGACAGCCGCCTCTACCGCATCGAACCCCTGGACGAGTCTCTGGAGAGCGTGTTCTCCTACGTGGTACAGCGATGATGGGCGCTCTCTTCGCGCTGGCGCTGAGGCAGGCAGCAGCGCCGCGGCGGGCTATATTCCTGGCGCTGCTGGCGCTGCTACCCGTGGGACTGGCAGCCCTGATACGCGCCCTTGCCAATATCGAAGGCGGGGAGCTTATCGGCGGCGTGCTGGAGGGCCTGGTGGTCAACATAGTCCTGCCTCTGGTGGTGATGGTGCTTGCCACAAGCGCCTTTGGCAACGAGGTGGAGGACCGCACACTGAGTCTGTTGACCACAAAGCCCGTGCCTCGCTGGAGCATTGTGCTTGCCAAGCTGGCCGCGACAATCATCGTGGCTGCGCCCCTGATGATTGCGGCCTCGGCCGTAGTGACTTTGATGGACCCGGAGGGAGGCGGGCGAGCCGCGGCGGTCGCTGCGGCGGGGATGCTGGTCGGTGTTGTCACCTACGCGTCGGCCTTCACGTGGGCGGGACTGCTGACCACGCGCGCGCTGGGATTCGCCCTCATCTACGTACTTCTGTGGGAAGCGGTGATCACTGGCTTTCTGGAGGGAGCGCGATACCTGAGCGTCCGCAGCTACACGCAGGGCACAATGCACGGCTTGGACGATACCACCTTTAACGAATCGCTGGCCATTGATCTCCAGGCCGCCCTTATCGGCGCGGCGCTGGTCACGGCTCTCTTCTTCTTCCTCTCCGTGCGCCGCCTCAGCCGGATGGACGTCCCATAGCCTTCGCCGCGTTGTCCAACCACATAGCGCATGGTACAATCCGGACAGACGCATCTTTGGACGGAACGCCATGCCAGACGGGTCACGCATAGAGATTGAGTACTGCACCCAATGCCGGTGGATGCTTCGCGCCGCGTGGGTGGCGGAGGAGCTCCTCACCACCTTTCAGGCGGAGATAGGAGAGGTCGCGCTCATACCCTCCGGAGGCGGTATATTCGAGGTGCGCGCCAACGGCAAGATGATGTGGTCTCTGAAGGGCGAGGGACGGTTTCCTGAGCCAAAGGAGCTAAAGCAACGCGTCCGCGATGAGATAGCCCCCGGACGCTCTCTGGGCCACGCCGACAGATAGACAATCCGGGTTCAGCGCTCCGTTGTCCCGTCACACCGCCGGACGAGCAAGGCGCCAGGCCGTCGACTCCTGGTAGGCATGCGCCACGCGCAGCAGGAGTCCCTCCGAGAGCGGCTTGCCCACCAGCTGCAGGCCAACAGGCAGCCCGTCCTCCGTGAACCCACATGGCACGGATATGGCAGGCAGTCCCATCGTGCTGAATATGCGCGTGATACGTAGCAGGGCTTCCCGGACGGGGACGTCCTGTCCCTGCATCGTCACACGCTCCTGCTCCAATCTGGGCGCGGCGATGGCCGTGGTTGGCGTCGCCAGCAGATCCACCTCATCCAGCGTCCTCAGCGCTACTTGTCGCAGCTTGGCCCTGACCTGCTGAGCGTGAAGATACGCCTCGGCGGGGATGAACAGCCCGCTCTCTATGCGCCGCCTGATGGTCGGGTCAAAGTCACGGCCCTGGCTCAACACGCGGGAGCGGTGGATGGCAGCGGCCTCGGAGGTCTGCACAACGCTTCCAGCTGCGTTGATAAGCCCCAGGTCCGGAATGGAGATCCCACGGACGCTTGCCCCCAGAGACTCCATGTGGGACACGGCGGCGCTGAACGCTTCCCCCACACCGGGATCCATTACGTCCCAGACAAAGTTCTCCACCACGCCAATGCGCGTATCCCCAATGCTTCCATCCAGCCATTCCGAATAGTCCTGCGGCGGCCCTTGAATGGAGGCCGGGTCGCGAGGGTCGTAACCGGCCAGCGCGTTCAGGGCCAGGGCCGCGTCCAGCGCCGTTCTGGCCAGGGGGCCAACGTGGTCCATAGACCAGGACAACGGCGTGACCCCGTACCGGCTGATGAGGCCGAAGGTGGGCTTGAGGCCGATGACCCCGCACAGGGCTGCCGGTACTCGCACCGATCCACCGGTGTCCGTTCCCATTGCCAATGGCGCCTCGCCGCTCGCCACGGCCACCCCAGCGCCGCTGCTGGAACCCCCTGCCATCCTCTCAAGGTTCCACGGGTTGCGGGCTGGGCCGTAGTGGCGGTTGAGGCTGGTGCCGTCGAAGGCGAACTCAGTCATGTGGAGCTTCCCGATACAGTAGGCGCCGGCGGCCTTCAGCCGCGAGGCCACAGCCGAGTCCTCGGTGGGCACGAAATCCCGGTCTATCCATGAGCCGGAGGTGGTGCGTATGCCCTCGGTCCAAAACAGGTCCTTCAGCCCCACGGGAATACCGTGGAGTGGGCCGCGATAGCCGCCCCGCAGGATTGCCGCCTCCGCCTCCCTGGCCGCCTGCATGGCGTGTTCGTCCAGACGGGTGATGAAGGCGTTGAGCCGCGGCTCAACCTCGTCGATACGGCGGATGTAAGCCTCCGCCACCTCTACGGGAGAGACCTTACGGCGTTCGATGAGGCTGCCCAACTGGCACACGGAAAGCTGAGTCAGGTCTTCTGTGGACACGTCTACTCTAGCGCGGCGTCGTTCTTGTCGGTTTGGCCGGAGCCTGGCTGGACGCCGGAGGTGTCCACCTTGTCGAGCAGGTCAATCCGCTGATACATGGCCAGCGCCTCCGGGAACAGCTCCCGGAGATGCTGGTCGTCCATCTCGAATCCCTGCTGCCGCGCCAAGGTCAGGAACGCCTCGTAGGTCAGCGCCGGTCTTTCAACCATGCCATGTCTCCTGGCCGGAAGGTGTGGAGCGGGCTAGCCGGTCGAGGCCAGGGCCTGCTCGATCCTGTCCAGGTAGAAGTCCTCCGTCTCCATGAAGTGCTCCAGCACCTGGCGCATGGACCACTCGCCCTCGGGCGCCCTGTCCAAGTCTTCGTCGGACAGACCTATCAGCAGCCCCTCCAGTTGGCCACGCGCCTGCTGGAGCCTTCCCATGATGAGCTGGGCCTCCGTTTGGACGATTCCCAGGTCGCGAAGGGTCTTCACCGCCTGAATGGTGTGCTCAACCTCGTGGCCCAGCAGCTGGAAGGTCATCAAGCGAATGGGCAGCTTCCTGTCGCCCCAGTCCCCAGCGGCGTCCATTTTGCTATCGGGCGCCTCTGCGATTCTATCGTTCATGGCGTCGTGCTTTGCGCGCATCTGCTTCAACAACTCGGCTACGGCTGACATAGTGGTACCTCCCTCAATCGCTAAGAATACAGGATGCAAGGATGCATCGCGCCCATTGTAGGAGAATCGGCGTACTGGCGCAACTCAAGCCGCGGGGGAGGGGAGGGAGCCTTGAGCCCAGGTTGATATGCGCACGTATACTATCATACAATATACGTGCGGAAGGAGCAGCAGCCGGCAATGAAGAAGAAACTCACTATTACCGTGGACGCTGAGGTGCTCCCGATGGCCAAGCGGTACGCGCGCTCCCGCGGGGTGTCTCTTTCGTCGCTCATCGAGCAGTCTCTCAGAGATGTGGCGGGAGAGCATACATCGTCCTTCGCCTCGCGGTGGCGGGGCCGGTTCCGGGCGGCGGAGCGTGACGACCCGCGTTACGACGCGCTTGCCAAGAAGTAACTGTAATGTACTTCTGGACACCGACGTGATCATAAACGTCGCCTTGGACAGGCATCCGCACTCCGGTCCGGCCTCGGAGCTCCTGGACAGGCTTGAGCGCGGCCAGGAAAGCGCGTTCATCGCCTGGCACACGGTTTCGAACTTCTACTACCTTGTGGCTCCATCGCGCGGGGGCTTGGGCGCCCGTGACTTCATTGTCGAACTGACGCGTTTCGTAGCGGTTGCCACTACTGATACCCAAGCGGTCCGTTATGCAGCCGCGCTTCCTATGACGGACTTTGAGGACGCCTTGCAGGTAGCGGCCGCACGCGCCTGCGGCGCGCAGCACATTGTCACCAGGAACGTCAAGGACTACGAACGCTCGCCCATCCGAGCCATCAGCCCACAGGAAGCGCTCAACGGGCTGGTCTGAGGGCGATTCGCTTGCTTGAACTGTCTGATGATCTTGAGCAAGTGGTTAGCTTCCGTGGGGCTCTGTAGCCGGGTGGCGCAGCAAGGCTCGCTCGCATGGTTCGACAGGCTCACAACGAGCGGGTTTTCGCGGCAGGTTCACGCGGGCGAGTTGCCGTCAGCCTCACTGGCGCCAGGCCAGGCCTTGGGTGGCCTGAAGGAACCGCTCGTGTAGGACGCTCCCCGCGGCTATGATGCTCTCGGATTGCAGGGAGGCGGGGGTGGTGTACTTGTCGGTGATGACGCCGCCCGCCTCTGGGACCAGGACCAACGCGGACGCTAGGTCCCACGGAGACAGGTGATGATGAAAGTACATGTCCGTCCTCCCGCACGCGGCATAAGCCAGACCCAGGGCTGCTGACCCCATTATCCTGGTCGCCTGGATGTTGGGCCACAGGTGAAGCACCATCTCAATGGCCGTGGACGCTTTCTCATCCACGTATCCAAGGTCGTAGCTCAGAAGGGCATCCTCCAGCTCGGTCTTGTCGGAGACGCTTATAGGGCTGCCGTTCAGGAAAGCTCCACCGCCCTTCGCGGCCTGGAACATCTCACGGCGAACGGGGTCGTAGGTCAAGCCCAGAATCACCTCGTCGCCAAAGGCCAGAGCGAGCACAGTGCAGAAGAAGGGAATGCCCAGAATGTAGTTGCGCGTGCCGTCCAGCGGGTCAATTATCCAGGTATACCCCGACGCGGTTGGGACCGCATCCGACTCCTCCGCCAGGAAGCCGTCCTCAGGGAACTCTCTGCGCAGGTCCTCAATGACATGGCGCTCCACCAGCTTGTCCACATCGCTGACAGGGTTGGCCCTCCCCTTGTAGGAGACCTCTTTCTCGCCGTGGAGCCTGTCCAACAGCGTCTGCCCCGCCTCCTCCGCAACCCTGAGCGCCACGTCCAAGGCTGAGAGGCCCGTGCGAGAACGCGGCAGGGCCGGAGAGGCCCCGCTATTCAAGGCATCGCTCCACGGATGCTCATCCTGTGCTCAGCCATACTCATAATGCCTCAGGCAGGAAGTATATCACATTACCGCAACCGGACTACGGGCGGACAGCGAGGCGCTGCCAGATGTGTGGCATTGGGTCACTTGTACGTATCCGGTTTGTCGGGGGTGGCTTTCACCTCTGAGATGAGGCTTTGACGCTCAAGGGCCTTGAGAGCCAGGTCGCCATATCTGCCCTTTACGGAGTTCCACCGCACTGAGAAAATGTCCCTCAGCATCAGGAAGCTATCTCTCAAGGGCTTCACCTTGCTTCCCTCGTGGTAGTACCAGTCTATAGGTATCTCCTTGATCCGCATACCCAGCCTCTGGGCCAGGAACAGCGCCTCGACATCGAAGCCGAAACCGTGGGCGCGCTGGATAGAGAAGACGGTTTCCGCCGCCTGTGCTTCAAAACACTTGAAGCCGCACTGGGTGTCCGAAAAGCCCCTGACAGCCAGGAGCCGCACCATCCAGTTGAACACGCGCCCCATCAGATGGCGGCGAAAGGGCTCGTGGAACCGGCGAGACCCCGGAGCCTCCCTGGACCCTATTGCTATGTCGAAGTCGGACAGGGCGGGAGGGAGGAACCTCTCCAGATGCTCTATAGGCATGGACAGATCGGCGTCTGCGATGAACCTGTACTGGCCCTGCGCTTCCAGCATTCCCCACTTCACGGCCCATCCCTTTCCCCGGTGGCTCAACTTTACCAGGCGCACGTTCGGGTTTTCGCCTGCAAAGGCTTCCACCAAGCCGGCGGTTCCGTCCTGGCTGCCGTCGTCTGCCACCACCACCTCCCAGGAGTAGCCCCGGTCTTCCACGTAGCCCACCACAGTATCCAGGGTTTGGGCAATGCGCGACTCCTCGTTGTAGGCGGGAATCACTATGGAGAGAAAGGGTTGCGCCAAGGGACCAAACCCCCTTCTAGTCCACCTGGTCCAGTTGGAAGGCCTGGTGCAGGGCGCGCACAGCGTCCTCCACCCTGTCTTCGGCCACAATGCAGGTTATGCGTATCTCAGAGGTGGTTATCATCTCTATGTTTATGTCGGCTTCGTACAGCGCGCGGAACATGCGGGCCGCGTAGCCGGGGTTGTGCTGCATTCCGGTGCCGACAATGCTCACGTTCCCCAAGTTGGCGTCGCTGATGCAGCCCTGGGCCCCCATAGCCGCGGCCACGGGCTGCACGATCTCCATGGCGTCGGCCAGGTCACCGCGGGTTACGGTGAAGGTTAGGTCCGTAATGCGCTCCACGCTGGCGTTCTGGACAATGGTGTCCACGCTTATTCCCTTATCCGCCAGGGGTTCAAACAGGGTGGCGGATATTCCTGGGCGGTCTGGCACCCTGAGCACCGTAATCTTGGCTACGTTCCTGTTGTGCGCTATCCCTCTCACTCGGTTTCGCGTTTCCATAAAGGCCTCTCAGTGAATAAGTGTTCCCGGCGCGTCCGTGAAGCTGGAGGTCACCAGGATGGGTATGTTGTACATTGCTCCCAGCTCTATCGAGCGGGGGTGCATCTTTGCCCCGTAGTTAGCGAGTTCCAGCATCTCCTCGTAGGTGATCTCCTCCAGTACTCGGGCGTCCGGCACGACCCGCGGGTCGGCGGTGTAGATGCCGTCTACGTCGGTATATATTTCGCAGGCCCTTGCCTCCAGGCCCGCGGCCAGGGCCACCGCCGTGGTGTCCGATGCCCCTCTGCCCAAGGTGGTGACCTCCCTGTCTTCGGTGGCCCCCTGGAAGCCTGCGACCACGACTATATTGCCATTCTCCAACTCAGCCATAATGCGCTCGGGGTCCACGTCTATTATCCTGGCGCGGGTGTAGTCCGTATCGGTGCGTATGCCGGCCTGCCCTCCGCTGAGGCCGATGGCCCTGTACCCCAGGGAGCGAAGGGCCATTGTGACCAGTGTGCAGGAGACTATCTCTCCCGTGGACAGCAGAAGGGCCAACTCGCGCTCGTCCGGCTTTTCTGTGATCGTGTTGGCCTGGCGTATGAGGTCGTCGGTGGTATTGCCCATAGCGGAGACCACAACCACCAGCCGGTTCCCCTCGTCCTGGGACCGGCCGATGCGGCGAGCCACGGACTTTATCCTCTCGGCGTCCGCCAGAGAGCTGCCACCGTATTTCTGGACTACCAGGTTGTTCGTTGTCAACTCAGTCACTCCGCAGGTAGGATGTGCGCCCCTAACTGGGAGGGGCTTGTTATCTTGAGGCTGCCTGAGAACCCCAGCTTGTCCGCGGCGTCCGCCATCTCCAGGCCGATGGTCATGAACCTGGAGGTAGCCAGGGCCAGGACGCTGGAGCCGCCGCCTGAGAGGAACGCCCCCAACGCCCCGGCGTTTTCAGCGGCGCGGATTATGTACTTCATGGCCGGAAATATCCTTGCTCGCGCGGGCTGATGCAGCCGGTCCTGGGTGGCTACCCGCAGGTTCTCCGGCCGTCCAAGGGACAGGGAGTTCACCAGCAGGGCCACCCTTCCCAGGTTGTATACGGCGTCCTCGCGGGCGACCTCTGCTGGAAGGACGGCCCTTGCGTCCTTGGTGGACATGGGCAGGTCCGGGACAAGGACTATTGCCATCAGGTCCGGCGATACGGGAACGGCGTCCGTGACCACCCTGTCGCCGTCACGCACCACCACCTGGCAGCCTCCGAGCAGGGCGGGCGTTACGTTGTCGGCGTGGCCCTCCATCCGCACGGCCAGATCCAGGAGGCGCTGCCGGTCCAAGGGGCGCGAGCACAGGGCGTTGGCCGCCACAAGGCCGCCCACAATGGCGGCGGCGCTGCTTCCAAGGCCGCGGGCCAGTGGTATCCGGTTCTCGCACACGATGGACAGGCATGGCGGGTCCTCGCCCGCCTCGAGGAAGAGGGTCTGCGCTGCTCTGTACACCAGGTTGTCTTCCGCGCTGTCAAGCGTATCGGCGCCCTCTCCCAGGGTGCGGACAGCCGGCGTAGAGGATGCGCCCATGTGTACGTCGTTCCACCAGTCCAAGGCCATGCCCAGGCAATCGAAGCCGGGGCCCAAGTTGCCGGACGTAGCCGGGACGCGCACGGTTACTTGGCGTCTCTCCATAGATGGGAGTATACAGGGCGACATGGCGTGATTCAAGGAAGTTGGGGATGGACACATGGAAAGCTTGCAAATCTTACACTTTGGCCCCGGTACTAGCCTAACCGATGGCGTTGGTGTAGAATGAGGCATACAGCCAAGGGCTTCTCAAGGAGGTGGACATGGCAACCTTCGGTCAGACTGGTTCAGGCGGAGTATTCGCACCGCGGGCTACACAGAAGACCCTAGACCAGGAAGTGATCGATCGCTTCATGACAAGGGCCGCTCGCTTGGGTATGCAGCCCAAGCCCCTGGGCATCAAACTCCTTGGCGGCGGGATCATGAACCTCCTCGAGACCCCCGGGACATACAGGGTCTCCTGGCGGAAGGATGTCCGAATCACCATTCCGGGGATATTGAGCTTCACCCTGGCTCTTCCGCAAAGCGGCGTCTTCGACAAGTACAACGCCGACAAGGTGCTGATGAGCGTTCAGGCGGAAGCGTTCCGACAGCCTCTGTCCACCCTGTGGGAGATAGAGGAGACGGCGGTGCTTGCCGAGGAGGTGGACCCCATACTGGCGGTGAAGGTGGCTGGCCGATGGTTCGAGATGTACCGTTGGCTGAAGCGCCCCTACCTCCTCTCCGATGATGAGGCCCGCCACATCGCCACGCTGCGGTAGCTAGGCCGGGCGCTAACCCCAACAGACGGAAAGGGCATCTCCACGCCGTGGGGATGCCCTTACAATAGTGGCATTTCTCATACTTCCCACACCCCAAGGGGATGGGCGGTCCTGCCGATTTTATACGGCTCACTACAACGTGTTGGGGGATTGTCGCATGAAGTCTATAAGCTCAAGGGACGGCATCCTGAAAGAGAAGACTGTGTTGCCGTCTTTATTGGTAACAGCAAAGTCCCCCTGTCCAATAATATCCATTCCAACGAGTATGTCGCAATCGTGAAGAATGCCCTTGGTTGCTCTCAAATTTGGAAACATCACACCACTGGGCAGAGTTATGCAAACAAGGTAAGTCTCCGTTCTATGGCTGCCTTGGGCCGTATGAACGTCCGTCATGCCGGTTGGTTCAAGCTGGCATTGGTCAATAACGTTCTGTGTAACGGCGGAATTTGTGGCGCCTGTATCCCAGATAGCCCTGAATGCTCTCGGAGGACCGTCTAATGAGGAATCAGAGTCAAATGCCATCTGGACAGTAACGTTACTGTGCAGGACGTTGGACTTACCTCTATAAGAGATAGTAAATGAACGCGGTTCTTCAACAGGTGTTTGCATTCAAGCGCTCGCTAGCCAATCACAAAGCGCGAATGAAAGGTCTGCGTGTGACTCTCAGCGCCAGGCTCACACTTCTGTATCAGGAACGTGCCCATTTTATGCGTTTCTGATGCTTCCTGAAGCGCCTCTATATCAGAGTGATATACACCTATAACTTCCCGGTCTTTTATTACCAGGAATTTGCCTTCATACCTTTCCAGGAATTCGGCCTTGTGCGCCAGATAATAGTCGAACTCTTTCTCAAGAATCATGCACCACCTCACTTGGTAACACCATAACACGAGCATCCGCCGTAGGTCAGTCCCGATACGCCCCCTACTCCCCCAGGCCGGCCACGGTGTCCACGTCTTTGTCGCCGCGGCCGCTGAGGCAGACCAAGACTATCGCGTCTTGCGGCAGCGTCGGGGCCAGTTGGCTGACGTAGTAGATGGCGTGGGACGGCTCCAGCGCGGGGATGATGCCCTCCGAGCGTGAGAGCAGGTGAAACCCATCCAGCGCCTGGGAGTCCGTTACGGCGGTGTACTCCGCCCGGCCGGTGTCCTTCAGATGGCTGTGCTCCGGGCCTACCCCTGGGTAGTCCAGGCCCGCGGAGATGCTGTGCGTCTCCTGCACCTGCCCGTGCTCGTCCTGGAGCAGGTATGACATAGCGCCGTGGAGAACGCCCGGCCTCCCGGCCGAGAGCGTGGCCGCGTGCTTCCCTGTGTCGACGCCGTCGCCGGCGGCCTCGACGCCCACCAACTTGACCTCCGTATCGTTCAGGAATGGGTAGAAGAGGCCCATGGAGTTGCTGCCTCCGCCTACACAGGCTACGGCGTAGTCCGGCAGGCGTCCCTCCGCCTCCAGTATCTGCCGGCGCGCCTCCTCGCCGATGACCAACTGGAAGTCCCGCACCATCATCGGGTACGGGTGAGGCCCCACCACGCTGCCCAGCAGGTAGTGGGTGGTCTCCACGTTGGTGACCCAGTCCCGGATAGCCTCGTTGATGGCGTCCTTGAGGGTGCGGCTTCCCGACGCCACTGGCCTCACCTCCGCGCCCAGCAGCCGCATACGATAGACGTTGATGGCCTGTCGCCGCATGTCCTCCTCGCCCATGTATACCAGGCAGTCCAGCCCCAACATAGCGCAGGCCGTGGCTGTGGCGACCCCGTGCTGCCCCGCGCCGGTCTCGGCGATGATGCGCCGCTTACCCATGCGCTGGGCCATCAGTCCCTGGCCCAGCGCGTTGTTGATCTTGTGCGCCCCGGTGTGGGCCAGGTCTTCTCGCTTGAGGTAGATGCGAGCGCCGCCGAACTGCCGCGTCAGGTTCTCGGCGAAGTACAACGCCGTGGGCCGCCCTACGTAGGTCTTGAGATAGTGGGAAAGCCGGGCCTGAAATCCGTCGTCCTCCTTTGAGGCTTGATACTCCGACTCCAGCTCCTCCAGGGCGGTCATGAGTGTTTCCGGGACGAATCGACCCCCGTGGAGGCCGAAGTGCCCCCAGGGGTCCGGCAGTGAGACTTTGGTATCCGTCATTTGGCTGCTCCTGGTGGATTGGTTAGGGCCAGGTCCGTTTGGCGGACCCGGTCTATGAATTGGACGATCTTGGCCGCATCCTTCCGGCCGTCGGTCTCCACGCCGCTGGACACGTCCAGGCCCCAGGGCCTCATCCTGCGGATGGCCTCGGCCACGTTCTCCGGGTTGAGGCCGCCCGCCAGCAGGAAAGAGAAGCTGCGTGCCAACTCCTGGCCCACCTCCCAGTTGAACACCTGGCCCGTGCCTCCCAGGGCGCCCTCCTTGAACGTATCAAGCATACACATGTAGCCGTTGTCCCGGTACGTCTCCAGAGAGCGCTGCGCGACGTCCAGCGCCTCCTGCTTTTGGGCGTCGTTGCTGATATGAACCACCTTGAACACGGGCAGCGCCACCTGGGCGCAGTAATCCGTGGCCTCGCCGCCGGATAGCTGCGCCATATCCATCTCGCAGTAGTCCAGGAGACGGTTGACATCTTCCAACGGCTGATTGGCGAAGACGCCCACCCATCCCGGCCCCTCGCGGCCCCACTGGGCGCGGGACGACCGGACGAGCCTACGGGCGTCGTCCTCGTCCAGGCGCCTCCGGCTGCGAGGCTCGAAAACGATGCCGAGGAAATCCGCTCCGGCCTCGGCCGCGGCTAGCGCGTCGCCGACCTCGCTGAGTCCGCATATCTTGATCTTGGTCATCAGCGTATACCTGCTCTACATCGTCAGTGTCCCGGCACCTCTCGCGTCTGCTCTCAGGCGCGTTTGGGGCGAGCGCGTCACAAGTATACCATTCCAGTTTCGGTTTGGGGATGCAACTCTGCGTCGGCAATTTGGAGCCGGCGCCCCGTCGTCGTCATGCCCGCGAAGCTTGTCCTCGTGGAAACGGGGAGCGGGCATCCAGATGGGGGATGGGTTCCTGCTTTCGCAGGAACGACGGTGGTTGGCTGCCCACGCTCACAAAGTCTAAGTGAATGAAGGATATGTCCTTCCCTCAATTTTCATCTTTACCGTGGGCGGGTAAAGTGCCCGAATAAAGTACCAAGTCAATTTGTCAATATCCTCAATGGAAGCATAGCTTGGCGATAGGAAGCTAAAATGCAGTTCTCTCATTCATTTCCGTCTTGTGCCGAAGACGACAGGTTAATGAAGTTGTGTACTAGGAGAACAAAAATCACAATCAATGCGACAACACCCGTTACTATAGTGATAATAAGAATCTTTGAGCGTGTCCCATAAACCCCCTTCCTGCGGGGTTGGCAAAGCAGTAAGCTCATAGAAACATCAGGCAGGTAGGATACTATGGCTTATAACCTTCTGAGTTGCGAGCGAGACCAGAGCTACTTGATGCCGCCGTCCATGAGGGATTGGTTGAGCGAGGGTCACTTGGCCTGGTTCATAGTAGATGCAGTAGGCCAGATGGATCTGAGGGAGTTCTATGCAGTCTATCGAAGTGATGGATGGGGTGCAGCGGCCTACGATCCGGGAATGATGGTGGCGATCCTGTTGTACGGCTACTGCCTGGGTGTACGCAGTTCCAGGCGCATAGCCCGTGCCCTGGAGGAAGATGTAGGATTCCGGGTGGTGGCGGCCAACCGGCAGCCAGACTTCCGTACCATCTGTCGCTTTAGGGCGGAGCGCGAGGAGGCGTTCGAGGAGCTCTTTGTAGAGGTACTGAGGTTATGCCATGAATCGGGTCTGGTGAAGCTGGGGGTAGTGGCTCTTGATGGGACGAAGGTGGCAGCCAATGCGGCCCTGGCCACCAACCGGAGCCACCAGGCCATTGAAGAAGAAGTGCGGCGCATGTTGGCAGAGGCCAAGGCAATGGATGCTGAAGAGGATGCCAATTATGGTCCCGACCGGCGAGGGGATGAGCTACCGGAAGGGCAAGGGGGACGGACGGAGCGGCTCAAGCGCCTGAAGGAAGCCAAGGAACGTCTGCAGCGGGATGCTGAAGCGGGAGCCAGGACTGTCCAAGAGCATGTGGAGCGACGGCGGGCAGGAGAAGAGGCCACAGGCAAAAAGAAGCGGGGGCGAAAGCCGAAGGTGGTAGAGCCACTCCCTACCGAAGAGGCGAAGGCTAATACCACCGACCCGGACAGTCGCATCATGAAGACCAGGCAAGGGTACGTGCAGGGCTACAATGCCCAGGCGGTGGTGAGCGAGGAGCAGATCATAGTAGCCGTTGGAGTGACCCAAGAGGCCAACGATGTGCAGCAACTGGAGCCGATGCTGCAAACCATGGCGCATACTCTGGAGGCAGCCGGCATAGAGGAGCGGCCCAAAGCGGGCTTGGCCGATGCCGGGTACTGGAGTGAGGCCAATATCAGGGCTTGCCCCTGGCCAGAGATGCCTGAGCTTCTTATTGCCACCACCAAGGATTGGAAACAGCGGAAGATGCTACGAGAGAAGGGGTGTCCCCGAGGGCGTATACCAAAAGGACTGAGTCCGAGGGACAGGATGGAGCGCAAGCTGCTGACAAAGCGAGGCCGAGCTCTGTACAAGAAACGGGGTGTACTGGTGGAGCCGGTGTTCGGACAGGTCAAGGAAGGCCAGGGGTTCCGACGGTTTATGAGACGGGGGTTGGGCGCTGCGCAGAGTGAGTGGTCGCTGGCAGGGATGACCCATAACTTGCTCAAGCTATGGCGCAGCGGCCAAGCGCCTTGGCCCAAGCCCACTGCGCAATGGAACTAAGAGAGTAGACGACCTTTCTGGGGGTCAACAAGCGGCCGATGGAACTGGACCGGCCAACCTCTGTTGAGGCGCATCCCTCCCACACCTGTGTTACTCAACTCGCCCACCAGTCTATGAGACAAACTCCTTTATGTGTCCAATACTATCCGACTCACTCGCTATCCAGTGGAAAGCCGACATAAATGCTGCTATACCTGCGAATAACTGGATAAAGAAGTTTAACAGTATCCCCGCCTGACCTTGTGTAGGCAATTGACTGACGAGAAATATAGTAGCAGCAATCAAAGCGAAAAGAGCTGCGCTTACTGCACCATTAGATACTTCACTAGTGACAGTGAGCGTCACTATAATCAACACTATCATACTGACAAGTAGTAGCAATTTCAGGTAAATCATCATCCGCTCTCCCTAGGTCTCTGGATTTACACCGCTTTCGCAGGAACGACGGTTGTTGGCTGCCCCCGCTCACGCCCTTCGACAAGCTCAGGATGAGCGGGGGGATAGGGCCCGCTCAAAGCCTGCCCCGTACTTGATACGGGGACGAGCGGGTCGAACCACGTCGTGCCCGCGCAAGCGGGTACCCAGAGGGGGGTGGGGTGGGGCCTCCCCCGCGGCAGGGATGGATTCCTGCTCGGGGGCAGGAATGACGGTGGATTGTTGCCCCCCGCTCACGCCCCATTCTTCCCGTTCGTGGTGAGCTTGTCGAACCATACGAACGGGCGGTTGGCCTTTGTGCCGCGGACGCGTCTGCCGTGGTTGCCGCGGCCGCATGCTGAATTGCATGTAACTGCGTGGACTATCGAGCCGGCGGCGCTCCGGCCTGCTCCTGCCCACGTCGGCGCTGCTCCCGGCTGGTGATCAGTTGGATAGCTTCCTCCGCTACCATGCGGCCCACCGGGCCGGATGCGTACATGGAGCCAAGGACCACACCGCCGCGTCCCAGGAGAAACTCCGCCGGCTGAATGTAACCGCCGCGGCTGTCGTCCCACCAAGCGTCGATGAGGTCGGCGTCCTCGCGGGTCGCGCCATAGGCGATAGGGAATGTCAGGCCACGGTCGGCCACCTCCTGCGACTGCTCAAGGGTGTCCACGCTGATGGCGTAGATGGTAGCGCCTAGCTCCTCCAGCTCCGCCTTGCGCTCCTCCCATGCGGCCAACTGCCGCTTGCAGTAGCTTCACCAGTGGCCGCGGTAGAAGAGCAGGGCAGCGTAGCGGCCGGGCATGTCGCCCGGCAAGGTGACCCTCTCGCCGCTGGCCAGCTTTAGTGTGATCGATGGAAACCTATCGCCCTGTTTCAGCTTCTGACCCATGTCCCCTCCTAAATGACAATGATATGGCCCGCTCAGTATTGGTCACCTAAGCGTACCATACTGGGCTTATCTCACAAAGCTCCTTGGCAGGTTTCTCGCTTATCAGTATCTATAACCCACGAGTACCGCAGGTTTTGGCCCGATTGAGAAATGTGTATGGACAAGCTCACCACGAACGGCAGGGAAAGGGGAGTGGACAAGGGACAATTGACACTCCATCGGCCATTCCATAGAATGACCAGTGTTGCATCTCCCCCTTGGGCAGTGGACGTCGCATCCCTGCCCCCCTTGACCAAGGCGAAATGCGTTAATAAAACGGAGGTCTCGCCATGAATCAACCCCAGGCAACGGAGGAGAAGACCCACCCCAGGCCCCTGGACGGCATACGTATTGTGGACTTTACTTGGGTGCGCGCCGGGCCCTGGGCCACGCGGTGGCTGGGCGCGCTTGGCGCCGAGGTGATAAAGGTGGAGTGGCCCTTGAGGGAGTTCGGACGGGGAGGGGGGGCCGCCGGAACGCCGCCCGGCATCGAGCCGAGCATGAACTCCTCCGGCCACTTCAGCGACACCAACGCCAACAAGCTGAGCCTGTCCCTGAATGTCCGCAGCCCGCGCGGCGCTGAGATCATACGGAATCTCATCTCCGTGTCTGACGTGGTTGTGGAGAACTACAGCGCGGAGGTGCTGGAGAACTGGGGACTGGGATATGAAGAGCTGAAGAAGCTGCGCTCCGACATCGTCTACGTGTCCATGTCGGGGTTCGGGCATACTGGTCGAGACAAGCGCTACACCACCTTCGGCCCGTCGGCCCAGGCGCTCTCCGGCATGACCTTTGCCTCCGGGCTGCCGGACCAGCCTCCGGCGGGGTGGGGATGGTCTTACCTAGACGACACCGGTGGTATGTACGTAGCCTTCTACACCCTGGCCGCCATATTACATCGCAAGATGACCGGCCGGGGCCAGCACGTAGACATGGGGCAGATGATCATGGGCGTCACCCTCAACGGCCCCGCGCTGCTGGATGTGACCGTCAATGGGCGCAAGTCGCAGAGGGAGGGCTACCCCGCGGGCAACCGCGCCAACTGGCCCGGCGCGCCAATGCTGAACAACTACCGGGGGCGGACCGTAGCCCCTCACAACAGCTACCGGACCAATGGCGGCGGGTACAATGACTGGTGTACCATCGCCTGCTTCTCAGACGGGGAGTGGCAGAGCCTGGTGGGGCTTATGGGAAGCCCTGCCTGGGCCACGGACGAAAAGCTCGCCACTGTGGATGGGAGGCTGCGTAACCAGGAGGAGATGGACCAGGGCATAGAGGCATGGACGCTGACCCTTGAAAAGTACGAGCTTATGGAGCGGTGCCAGGCGTCCGGAGTGCGGGCCATGCCCGTGCAGAGCAACCAGGACAGGGCGGAGCACGACCCTCAGCTGCGGGAGCGGGGCCTGCTCAAAGAGGTGGAGCACCCCGTCCTTGGGTCCTGGCGTCTGCAGAACGCCCCGTTCAAGCTCTCCGAGACTCCCGCCGTGAACAGCCGCCACGGGCCGTTGATAGGCCAGGACAACGAGCAGATCATCATGGGAATGTTGGGGATGAGTCGAGATGAACTGACCTCCGGCTACGAGGACGGCACCTTCTGGCCGAATGAGATGGACCGCTATCCCTATCAGGAGGAGCTACTCCAATGACGATGCAGAATGAAGCCGGAGGCCCCTTTAGTGGGGTGCGAGTGCTGGAGCTTTCAGATGAGAAGGGCCAGTGGTGCGGGAAGCTGCTGGGAGACCTGGGCGCGGACGTGATCAAGATAGAGCCACCGGGCGGCGAGGCTACGCGCTCCGTCGGCCCCTTCTACCAGGACGCGTACAGCCTGGAGCGCAGCCTTAGTTTCTGGCACTATAACACCTCCAAGCGCGGGGTAACTCTGAACCTGGAGACGGAGGACGGCCGCGGGCTGTTCCTGCGCCTGGCTGCCAAGGCGGACGTGGTTCTGGAGACCTTCCGTCCGGGGTACATGCCGTCCCTTGGCCTTGGGTACGAGGACATCCGTGAGGTGAATCCGGGAATCATAGTGTGCTCTCTGACGCCCTTTGGGCAGACGGGGCCCTGGCGTGACCTTCAGACCAGCGACCTGCTGCACCTGTCAGCCGGCGGACAGATGGGCTCCTGCGGCTACGACGACGTGCCGGACGCTCCACCAATCGCTCCCGGCGGGGGCCAGGCGTGGCACATGGGCTGCCACTACGCGTGCATGGCCATAACCGCCGCCCTGATCCATCGCGCGAACTCCGGCAGCGGGCAGTACGTGGACGTGTCCGTTCACGAGTCCTGCGCCCTGACTACCGAGGGAGCCATGTCATCCTGGATCTTCATGGGCAAGACCATGATCCGCCAGACCGGGCGTCATGCAGGCGTAGCTCCCACGCCGCCCACCCAGACGCTCTGCAAGGATGGCAAGTACATCAACATCCAGCTCATCGCCATGAGGCTGCCGCCCGCGCAGCTACGGAAACTGGCGGAATGGATGGACCGGTACGGCATGGCCGACGACCTTCTGGAGGAGAAGTACCAGGATACGGCGGTAATCCAGGAGGAGGCTGATCACATAAGCCTGGCGGTGCGCAACTTCATCAACAACATGACCAGGGATGACGTCTACCGGGAATCCCAGGAGATGGGGTTCTCCTGGGGGGCCGTGCGCACTCACGATGAGCTGCCGGACGACGGACAACTGAATGACCGCGGGTTCTGGGTCCAGGTGGAGCACCCGGAGCTTGGCGAGACCTTCACGTATCCCGGCGCGGCCGCCATCTGGAGCGACTCGCCGTGGGGCATCTCCAGGCGCGCCCCGCTTGTTGGCGAGCACAACGACGAGGTGCTGTGCGGAGAGTTGGGCCTGTCCCGCGCGCAG
Source organism: Dehalococcoidia bacterium (assembly GCA_965263185.1). Lineage (GTDB taxonomy): Bacteria > Chloroflexota > Dehalococcoidia > Lucifugimonadales > UBA2985 > JAPPHY01. Next base: position 2,001,996 of record OZ253588.1, read on the forward strand.
CTGGTGGTGCTGACCGAGGGCGGCGTTATATAGCCCATCCCTAGTCGCCGTTCAGCAGCGCTCTCACCCTGGCCCCCGGGTCCGGCGCGGTCACCAGCGCCTCGCCCACCAGCACGGCGTGGACGCCCGCCCGTCTGAGCCTGACGAGGTCGTTGTGGCTGTGGATGCCGCTCTCGCTGACCGTTATCTTCCCCGTGGGGACGCGTGGAGCCAGACGCTCCGAGAGGGAGATGTCGGTGTTGAAGGTGCGCAGGTCTCGATTGTTGATGCCGATGATCTCCGCGCCCGCCGCCAAGGCCGTGTCTATCTCCTCTTCCGTGTGGACCTCCGTGAGCGCCTGAAGCCACAGGCTTTGGCTTATCTCCAGCAGGTCCTTCAGGCTCTCCGGGGTGAGGATGGCAACTATCAGAAGGATGGCGTCCGCTCCGTAAGCCCTGGCCTCGTGCACCTGGTACGGGTCGAAGATGAAGTCTTTGCGTAAGACGGGCGCGCCTAGCGGCCCAACCGCATCCTTGACCGCCGCCATGTGCTCCAGGCTGCCCTGAAAGTGGTCGCGCTCCGTGAGGACGGAGATGGCGGCCGCGCCGTTGTCGGCGTAGGCCTTTGCCAGGGCCGCGGGGTCGTAGTCCTCCCGCAGCAGGCCGCGCGAAGGCGATGCCTTCTTGGCCTCGGCGATGAGGCGGATGCCGTCGCCCATGAGCGCGCCTGAGAGATTCAAGGGTGCTGGGAGAGACCTGATGCGCTCCTCCAGCAGTGGAAGCGGCTCCTCCCGCTTGCGGCGCTCCACCTCACGCACCTTGACCTCGACTATTTTATCCAGGATGGTAGTCATGCCTGAGACCTACGTAAGCTTCTGGCTAAGCTCTACCAGGGCTCGGAGTTTTTCCATCGCTTTGCCGCTGTCGATAGCCTGGGAAGCCAGGGCTACTCCCTGACCAAGGTCGCGGGCGGCGTCCCCGGCAACCAGGGCGGCGGCCGCGTTCAGGAGCACGACGTCCCGGTGAGGGCCTCTCTCGCCCGATAGAGCCCGCTCCATAGCAGCCGCGTTCTCCTCCGCTGAGCCCCCGCGGATGGCTTCCCGCGAGGCGCGGGTGAGGCCCAGGTCTTCCGGGGCGACTGCGAAGTTGTAGATGTCGTCGTCCTTCAGCTCCCATATTTGGGACGGGGCGGCTATGGAGACCTCGTCAAGGCCGTCCCCTCCGTGGACTACTAGGGCGTGCCGGCAGCCCAGGCGGCGCAGCGCTATGGCCATCTTCTCCCCCAGCGCGCCGTCCGCCACGCCCAGAACCTGGCTTCGCGCGCCCGCCGGGTTGGTGAGCGGCCCTAGGATGTTGAACACCGTGCGTATGCCTATCTCCCGCCGGGGAGGGCCGGCGAATCTCATGGCGGGATGGAACGTGGGGGCGAACATGAAGCCAATGCCCACCTCCCGGATGCACCGCTCCACACCCTGCGGCCCCAGGTCTATTTTGACTCCCGCGGCTTCCAGGACGTCGGCGCTGCCGCACGCGCTGGTCATGGCCCGGTTGCCGTGCTTGGCAACCCTGAGGCCCGCGCCCGCGGCAACGAAAGCGGCGATGGTTGAGACGTTTATGGTGTGGGAGCCGTCGCCGCCCGTGCCGCAGGTGTCCACGAGGTCGCCGTCCGACTGCACGTGCAGGGCCTTCTCACGCATGACCCGCGCCATTCCGGCTATCTCCTCCGTGGTCTCCCCCTTGAGGCGCAAAGCGGTGACAAAGGCCCCGAACTGAGCCGGGGTGGCCTCCCCGGTCATTATCTCCTCCATAACCTGGGATGCCTCCTCCTGGGAGAGGTCCCGCCCGGAAACTACGCTGCTTATCGCTTCCTGTATCATGGCTTCATCCTGTGTGGCGCCATAGCGCGGCCGAGCGCCGGCGCGCTGCCCCTATGTTCGTTCTACCATGCGCAAGCTGCGCGACCTCTACATGTTGAGGAAATTCCGCAGCAGGTCCTTGCCCACCGTGGTCAATATGGACTCCGGATGGAACTGGACGCCTTCTACCCTGTGCTCCTTGTGGCGCACTCCCATTATCAGGCCGTTGTCCGTCCAGGCGGTGACCTCCAGGGTGTCCGGGAGGTCTTCCCGGTATATGGCCAGGGAGTGGTAACGTGTGGCCTCAAATGGGTTGGGCAGCCCGGCGAAGAGGCCCTTGCCGTCGTGGTGAATGAGCGATGTCTTGCCGTGCCTGATCTCCCCGGCCCTGTCCACCGTGCCGCCGTAGGAGTAGCCTATGCATTGGTGGCCCAGGCATACCCCCAGGATGGGCGCGCGGCTCTCAAAGTGGCGCACCACGTCGTTGGAGATGCCTGCCTCCTTTGGCGTGCATGGGCCGGGAGAGATGACGATCTTCTCAGGAGCCATCGTCTCCACGTCTTCCAGAGTGACCTGGTCGTTGCGCGCCACCTCAACCTCCGCGCCCAGTTCGCAAAGGTACTGGTAGAGGTTGTAGGTAAAGCTGTCGTAGTTGTCTATCAGTAGAATCATCGTTACGCTCCGGAGTGGGCGTTTGGCCGACTCGTCTTTAATTGTACCCTTGCGGTGGGCTAAAGGGAAGTGGCAGGCCGCGCAGCCGTCGGGGGCCGGCGAGTTCAGGTCGGCTGGATTCTGTTAAACTCATTACTATGAGGGTTACATGGCGATGGATTGCCGGACTTGCCGCGAGCCTCCTGCTGGCGTCGTTGGCCGCGGCCTGCTCACAACCAGAACCTACCCCCACCCCGATGCCCACCCCAACCCCTTCACCCCTCCCCACGCCGACGCCCAGCCCCGTTCCCAGCCCTACGCCAACACCCATTCCCACGCCCATTCCCACGCCTACGCCCACCGTTGCCCCAACGCCGACTCCCATCGCCACCCTTCAGCCCACGCCCGCGATAGGGGGGGCCGCGAATATCAGACCCTTTGCCCCCGACTTCTGGTCCGGTCCACTGGTGGCCTCAGGCGCGCCGGGGAGCTATAGCGCAGATAGTCTTTCCGTGGACGGCGCAACGTATATAAGCTGGGCAGTCCTCAACGATAGCCGCAGCAGCATAGACCGGTCCTTCTTCGTAGACGTGTCTGTGAACGGCCTGGTTGCCGGCAGGTGGCAGATCGAGGGTGTCGGGGCCAACCAGCTTTTAAGCGCCGCAGACTGGGAGGAACTGTCGGAGCGGGTGAGGCTGCAGCCCGGAAGGAATACCTTGAAGCTGGTGATAGACCCCACCGACTTGATTCCCGAGACCGACGAGAATGACAACGTGTATGAGGCGGAGTTCACCTGGGAACCTCCCTCTTCGGCATCTGCTACGCCCACTCCAACCCCCGGCAAGCTCCCTGACCTGGCTCCATCCGTTCCGGAGGGCTGGACGGACTCGCTCATCGCCACCTCCTACCGCGGCGACAAGATGGATGGGCCTCTCTCCGTGGATGTTCCCACCTACGTTAAATACGGATTACGGAATGAGGGCCTTGCCAGCTTTGAGAGCACGATATGGGCCTACATCTACCTGGACGGCGTCCTGGTATCCGCACAAGCGGGGAACGGCTTGCTGGCGGAAGAGACGGTCGGGAGCTCCGAGTGGGCCGAGCTGTCGGATGCTATCCACATCACCCCCGGCGTTCATACCCTGCGCCTGGAGGTGGATGCTACGGACCTGATAGATGAAGCGGACGAGGGGAATAACGTTATCGAGAAGGAGTTCACCTGGGGCACGGGGGGCGTCCCGCCCAAGCCCGCCGTCGCCTTGCCTCCGGCGCCCACCGCTCCAGAGGCGCTGGCGCTGCCAAACCTGACCCCCGGATGGCGACTGGGCTGGGACGGGCCAATAATGGCCTCTCACCAGCCTGGGACGTTCCTGCACGGCCCGCTGAGCGTGGAAGAAGACCCCTTCATAGACGTGGTGATCCACAATGCGAGCATCGTAGATACCACTGCGTCCTTCACAGTTGACCTCTACTTTGACGGCATGGTCGTCCATACCTTTGACTTTCCGGAGGGCATGGAGTCAAACCGCCTCTGGTGGAACCAGGACTGGGACGGGCTTGCCCAAAAGACGCGCATAAGCGAGGGCCCTCACACCCTGAAAATGGTCATCGACCCGGACAACGTGGTGAAGGAGGCCAACGAGGATGACAACGTCTACGAGGTTACCCTGACCTGGGGGGCCGGCGCCGTGGACAGTTTACCCCCCATCGCGTACACCACCCAGGAGCTCAAGGAGAAGCTGGCAGACCTGCCGGCGTTGATCGAAACTCGGCGGCCCGCCGTGAGTCCGGGCAAGCGCGACTACACCCAGGAGGTCCTGGACGTCACCGATGCAGGGTACTTTCTACTCACCGGAAAGAGCCTCCGGGACGAACGGGTCAACATATACCTGCTCAACCGCGACGAGTACCTGGCCTGGATTGATGACCACTACGCCGAAAGGTTTGCCCTCAACGAAGCCTCGGAAGGGGCGGCCCTCCTGGACGAGCGGGAGAGGCTAAAGACGAGATCGGCCGGCCTGGAGGTGTCGCGGTTTGGAAAGATAGCCGTGGTGGTGGACGCGGAACGCGGGTTTGCCGACGTCATTGGGTCGCTTGTCCACGAGTTGGGGCACATGCGCCAGGAGCTTCTGAACCCGGCCCAGGGCGACGGCGCCACGCCCTCCTCCCAGCGCAAGGGCCTACAGGAAGCCCAGGCCCAGCAGTTTGAGAGGGCGTTTTGGCTGGCGCTTGAGGAGCTTACCGGCATGGAGCTGCTGTCGTACCCGGACCATCGTGGGTTGAGGGATCTTATCGGTATCAGCTTCGATTCCTGGTTCGCATATCCGTACCAGGATGAGCACTTTCTGGGATACCTGGTGCAGTGGCTGTCGGTGATGGACGATCCCAACCTGACGGAGCTGAAGCAGGAGGTGACCACCCACGGGCGTTTGGGGTGGCGATCGTCTCTGGCGCTGTACTACTACCTGGTAGGGATGCCAGCCGAGGCTATAGAGGCGTACGTGGACTTGCGCCTCCAAGCCATACCCGCTTACGCTGAGGCCATCAAGGCGCTTACCAGTGGCCGGTTGGTGGCAGGGCTGCACCCGGACAGCGAAGGCTCACCGGGCCTCCGGGAACCTGGCCTGCTGGCCCCCTGAGCGGAATTGACCTAAGCTCAGAGTGGTATTAAACTGGTAATAGGCCCTCTCTGCCGAGTGGTGTAGCGGTATCACGCCTGACTCTGGATCAGGTAACCCTGGTTCGAATCCAGGCTCGGCAGCCATCCTGCCCCGGTCTACAGGTGTTGGTTACGCCCGCAGTTCACCCGCTCCATGGTTCGACATGCTCACCACGAGCGGGCAAGGGAACTCCCCTTCACCCCCGTATCAAGTACGGGGCAGGCTCTGAGCCTGTCGAAGGGCGTGAGCGGAAGGGGAGTGGCGCTCAATTCAACGTTGGCAGTTCTCCACCGGCTGGAAGACCACGCCGTTACTGCGGAGGCAGGAATTCAGACGCCCCGTGATAGCGCACGATAGACCCCTGCTCCCCGTTTCCACGAGGACAAGCTCCGCAGGGGTGGTTGGGCGGCTGACCCTGCCTCGCGCCTCGTAACGGCGCAACATGGGTATGTTGAGAACCCTCACACAGAAGATAACAACACCGGTAGAGGCGGCCTTAGTCGCCGCTGCGCAGGATCTCGTCGATCTCCTTCATGTCGTCGTCGGTGAGGCGCCAGTCGGCGGCCTTGGCGTTGGCCGTCACCTGCTCTGTTCTGGTTGCCCCGGAGATTACGGAGCTCACCGCGGGGTTGCCCAGGAGCCAGGCTATAGCCAACTCCACCATTGGATGTCCCCGCTCGGCGGCAAAGTTCTCCAGCTTGGACAGCATGGCAAAGTTCTTCTCCGTCAGCGTGTTTCCCTGAGCCCGTTGGTTTCCGGCCAGGCGCGTGCCCTCCGGCACAGGTTCACCCTGCCGGTACTTTCCGGTGAGGAATCCACTGGCCAGGGGGTAGAAGGGGAGTATTCCTATGTTGTACTCGTCGCAGAAGGGCGCTAGCTCCCGCTCCACGCTGCGGTTCAGCATGTTGTACTCCGGCTGAACGGTCACAAAAGGGGCCAGGTTGTGGGCCCTGGAGGTCCAGATTGCCTCGCACATCTGCCATGCGTCGAAGTTGGAGCAGCCGATGTAACGCACCTTGCCCTGGCGCACAAGGTCGTCCAGCGCGCGCATGGTCTCCTCGATGGGGGTGTTGGGGTCCACCCTGTGTATCTGGTAAAGGTCAATGTAGTCGGTCTGGAGGAAGCGGAGGCTGGCCTCCACCTGGTTCATTATGTGGTGGCGAGAGTTGCCCCGCATGTTGGGGCCGTCTCCCACCGGGTTGGCCACCTTGGTGGCTATGATGACATCTTTGCGGGTGTCCTTGAAAGCCATGCCGATCCGCTCCTCGGACAGCCCTCTGCCGTAGCTATCGGCGGTGTCTATGAAGTTTATCCCTTCTTCCAGCGCCTTGTGGGCCACCTTGATCGAGCTCTCTTCATCCATCCTGAATCCGAAATTGTTGGTCCCCAGGCCAACTACAGAAACCTTGAGCCCGGATGAACCCAACTGTCGATACTCCATCTAATAATGCTCCTCTCTTGCTTTCACTGGTATTGCAAACATTGTACAAGAATCGACCGCTCTCCGCTACAGCCAGCTACCTCAACCTGCCCGACGCCACCGCCCGGGACCTCTATGGCGTGAATGGGAGACACAGGCGGTGGAAAGAGGTGGTATAATCGCACTAACACAAAATCTGCGAGGGCTGAGCAATGAATGTAGAGCAAGCTTTGAGAGCGGGACTGGAAAGATTAAAGTCCAATCAGCTGACCAATGAAGCGCAGGTCAAGCAAGCCGTAATCCTGCCTATTCTAAGGGCGTTGGGTTGGGACGACACCGACCCCAACGAGTTTGTGCCTGAGTTGAGTGTAGACTACTTGGATGGTGGGAAAGGCTCGGTGGATTATGCGCTGCACGGGATGTCCCCTAATCGTAGGCCGCTTGTGTTTTTGGAGGCCAAGAAGCTGGGTAGCATAGGTCTTGATGGAGAGGAGCAACTCTTTGGATATGCTAATAACAAGGGTGTGCCGTTCCTTGTTCTTACGGACGGCAACCTCTGGAACTTCTATCTTGCTATGGCCGACGGTATTCCTGCTGAACGAAGAGTTTACAGAGCGGAGTTGCAGCAAGAAGAGAAACTGGGGGAATACGCTGTAAAATTTGGGTTCTATCTTGAGAAGGGCAGAGTCTTGTCTGGTAAGGCCAGACAGGAAGCGGAGGCGCAAAGGGAGAGTGATAAAAGCAGGACCGTAGCACAAAATGCTATTCTTGGATGTTGGCGAACTCTAGTTAATGAACCTGAGCAGGGCCTCATTGATCTGCTGGTTGAAGCAGTAGAAAGGGAAAGTGGGATCAGGCCGGACTTGGATGATGTAGAGACTTTTTTGAAAAATCAGGTCTCTTCTACCCCTTCTACGCTTATGCCAAGTACTAATCCACCCAAGTCCCAAACCACTCCCCGTACAACTCCTCCTTCCGGAAATGGCCCTGACGAGGGATCAAGCAACGGCAAGCTCATTGGGTTTGTGCTTGACGGCGTAGAAACTCGAACAGGCACTGCAGGCCGGACATTGGCGGAGATACTGAAGGAATTTCAACGGCTAACCCCGGAATTCTTGGACCGTCTATACCCGAAAGCGTTTGGACGGACGCGAAGATTGGTAGCGAAGAACCGCGATGAACTCTACGATGTTTCCCACTTGAGAGGCCAGTCCATTGACTTGGGAAATGGTTGGTGGGTCGGAACCCATCTTTCCACAGAACGAATAGTAAACCGTATCCAGCTTGCTTGCAATATAGCAGACATCAGCTTTGGCACACGCCTAAGGCTGATATACAGAGATTAGCTGCAAAGGCGCGCGAACCTGTTACATCCAACGGGAAGTAGAGCGGGACGGAGTCGAAGACATGCAAGCAAAAGACATAATGACCAGCCCGGCGATTACTACCACAACCGATTCAACGGTTGGGGAGGCGGCAACCATCATGCTGGAGCGCGGGACAAGCTGCCTTCCTGTGCTGGACGATCTGGGGCAGCTGGCCGGCATTCTGACTCACACGGACTTTGGCTTTCATCACAAGTTTCTGCCCATGGCCAACCACCTGTACACGCTCATGGGATCCTTTGTCACGCCGGAGACCCTGGAGGAAGTTGCCAGGGACGTGAGCAGGAAAAAGGTGAGAGATGTGATGAGCCATCCCGTAATCACCATCCAGGAGGACGCCCCCGTTGCCGCGGTAGCGGACCTGATGCTCCAGAGGAGCGTCAGCCGGCTCCCGGTGATGCGCGGCAAGGAGATGATCGGCATAATCACCAGGCACGACTTCGTTAAGCTAATGACCGTCGGCCAGGTCGGGAGCTAGGCTTGGACGGCGCCACTCGAAAGGGGACTGCGATTGAGGGACTTGCATAACATCGCCGGCTGCCGGAGGCCTTTGAGGGTTGGCTTGAAACCGGGGATGGAAGAGCGCTGCCGCGGCATTATCGCGCGGCTGCCGGCGGACTGCCGGGACTAGATGGCAAGCGTACTGTCGGAAGGCGCTAGCAACGGCAGCCTGCGCGCCGGGGTGCTGGGAGCAAACGACGGCCTTGTGTCCAACTTCAGCTTGGTCATGGGCGTTGCAGGGGGCACGGGAAACGCCGATTTCGTGCTGCTGGCCGGGGTTGCCGGTCTGCTGGCAGGGGCGTTCTCGATGGCTGCGGGGGAGTACGTCTCCATGAACTCTCAGAAGGAGGCGTACCAACACCGGCTGCGCCTGAAGGAAGTTGAGATAGCGACGCGCCCGGAGGAAGAGGAGGAGAAACTGGCTCTTGTCTACCAGGCAAAGGGCCTTTCCCGCGAGGACGCCCAGCTTGTAGCGCAGCACGCTATGGCGGACCCGGAGGTGGCCCTGGACACCATTGCCAGGGAGGAGTTGGGGCTGAACCCGTCCCAGCTGGGTTCGCCCTGGGGCGCCAGCCTCAGCTCATTTGCAGCCTTTGTCATGGGGGCAATAATTCCAATCCTGCCATACCTGTTCGGCATTGAGGACGGGGTGGCTTTGCTAAGCTCCATCCTGAGCGTGGTGGCGCTGCTGGGCGCAGGTGGAATACTGGCGTGGATGACCAGGACAAGCGTCTTCTGGGGAGCCGCGCGTATGCTATTGGTTGGGGGTCTGGCCGCGTCCGTCACCTTTGGCATAGGCCGGTTGATAGGCGTAACGCTGGCCGGGTAGGCCTGCCGGCGCTTGGGCGGGCAGGGGAGCTTTCCCGGCGGCTAGGTTGGTATTGTCACCAACTCGTAGGACTGCGGTTCAGGGACAGGCAGGCCCTCTTCTTTCAGCGCTTCAAGGGTGGAAGGTCTAACCCCGGTGAAATCCCCTCCCACTCACGACGCCATACGGAACACTACGAACAGCCCCAGGACGTAGAGGCCAACGAACAAGGGAGGGCTGGGCTCCACCAGGGAGAAGCGCTTCAGAGGACGACGCATCAGTATCTGGACCAGGCCCAATGTCATCAGAAGGGTGGCGAATAGCCCGGCGCTGACGTTGCTGATGTCCAGGCCCCCAAAGAGGGAGCCGTTGGAGAACGACAGGTCGGCTATTGCCAGGGCGGCGATGTTGAAGGAGTTGGTGCCGTACATATTGGCTACCGCCATGTCATGGGCGCCCATTCGGAAGGCGGCCAGAGTGGTTGTCAACTCCGGCAGGGTGGTCACCAAAGACAGGGCCAGCACACCCACAAAGCTCGCCCCAATGCCGGTCAGGTCGGCGATGCGCTGGGCGGTGAAGGCCAGAAGCGGGCCGGCCACAAAAATGGCCGCCGCGCAGGCTGTGAACACAATCCAGGCCCACCGCAGCGAGTGGGTCGGCTCTTCCTCCTCGGGCTCCTCTATGCCCTGGCTGTACTTGCGCACAACGCCGGACAGCACAAGGTATACGGTGAGTATAACCACGCCCGCCAGGCTCACGGCCATCCACGTAACGTCCGTCTTGAGCGCGGTGAAGAGGGTAGCCAGAGCCGTGAGGGCAATGGCGGATATCGCAACAACCCTCTGCTGAGGGGCCAGCATCTGGAAGATCTGACGGCCGCCGAAAAGGGCGATGAGAATGGCAAGGTTGCTCATGTTGAGCATGTTGGCCCCGAACATATTGCCCGCAACCAGCGTGGCGGAGCCGGCCAGGGCCGCTGCTACGGCGGTCGCCAACTCCGGCAGGGACGTGGCCCCGGCCAGAAGCAGCGATCCAACCCAGAGACGCCCCAGGCCCATTCTGGCTGCGATGACGTCGGCGGCGGCCGTCAGGTTCACGGCTGCCACCACTATTGCCACGGACGCCAGCAAAAACAGCCCAATCGATACCGGAAGGTCTGCCGTCATTCGGCCCCGGTCCTCTCACCCGCGTCCTGATTGGCAGGCTTGGGCATGTCTTCTGTTTTGCAGGCCGGGCGCGTCATTCCGGAACCTCCCGGCCTTCGTGGTCAACCAGGTGAATCGGGAGGCCGGTTTCCCGCAGGCCCGGCTCTATAACCTCGCGGTCTCCCACCACAAGCAGCAGCAGGCGGTCGCTGTCGATGTGCTCCTGGGCCGCCCGTCTTACGTCCTCCAGGGAAACAGCCTCTATTTGGGCGGGAAAGGTTTGGTAGTAGTCGTCCGGAAGGTCGAAGAGCAGCTGCCGGAGCAGCTCGTCCAGTATCTGCCCAGAGGTCTCGAAGGAGGATGGGAACTGGCGCAGCAGCGCCGCCTTGGCCGCCTGGAACTCTGACTCGGCCACGGGCCGGCCGCCCACTATGTCGCGGAACTCCCGCAGGGTCTCCTGCACCGCCTCTGTGGTCACGGCCGTCTGTACTCCGCCTCCGGCCATGAGCAGCGACGACTGGCGGCGCCAGTCGAACCAAGAGCGATAGCCGTAGCTGTATCCCTTGTCCTCCCGCAGGTTCATGTTGAGCCTGGCCGTGAACATGCCGCCGAACAGGTGGTTCAGCAGGACCAGGGCATGGTAGTCGGGGTGTTGACGGGGCACGCCGGTAAGCCCCACCCGTATCACCGACTGGGCGGCCCCCGGCTTGTCCATAAGGTACAGCCTGGTGGAGGCCGGCCCTGCGCCGTTGGCGCCGTCCACAGTGGTCTCCGCGCTCCGGCCCTGCGCCCTCCAGCCTCCCAGACGATCCTCCGCCAGCCTGGCGACCTCCTCGAGGGAAACGTCTCCTACCACAACCAGGGTAGCAGCCTCCGGCCTGTAGTCACTGAGGAAGAAATCGACGATATCCTTGCGGGAGAGGGCCTCAAGGGCGTCCTCGGTGCCGTTGACGGGGTGGCCGTAGGAGCTGTCCATTCCATAGATGAGTCCCGGCGCTACGCGACCGGCCAGGGCGGTGGGGTCGTCTCGCATTCGCCGCAGAGACGTCAGCCTCTCGTTCCGTACCCGGTCTATCTCCTCTTCAGGGAAGGTGGGGTTCTGCGCCAGGTCTGCCACCAGCTCCAGCGCCTTGGGGAAGTGCCTGGACAGGGTCTCGACGGCCAGGGCCGTCCCCTCCCTGCCGTTCACCGATGTCAACTGGCTGCCCATGAACTCGAACTCATCGGCTATCTGCCGGCTGGAGCGGCCGGTGGTGCCCTCCTGAAGCATGGCCGTGGTGAAGACGGCCAGCCCCGGCAGAGCCACGGGGTCCCTGACGGCGCCGGTCTCCAGAAGCAGAGCAAAGGCCACTGCGGGAATCTCGCGTTTCTCCACCACCAGCAGGTCAACCCCGTTGGCTAGACGCTGACGCTGCGGCGCCGGAAGCGCAAAGGACGGAGGCGCAGAAGGGGATGGCCGGACGGTCCGGTCCAGGGTAGCGCTGGCATGGCTTCGCGAGGGCTCGGGAAGCACTGTCATCTGCACTTGACGCTCTCCGAGATACTCGCGGGCCACGCGCTGCACGTCGTCCGGCTGTACGGCCAGATAGCGCTCCATGTCCCGGTTGATCAGTCCGGGGTCGCCTGCAAAGACGTTGAAGGAGTTGAGACGGTTGGCCCTTCCTCCAAAACCGCCGATGTTGGCCGTCTGACGGACCTGCTGCCACTCCACGCGGTTCTTGACCCGCGCCAATTCCTCTGGCAGTGGGGGAGCGTCGCGCATTCGCTGTATCTCCGCCAAGGCCGCCTCTCCCACCTCATCGGCCGTATGCCCCGCGGCGGCCGTCACCTCCAGCTGAAATTCCCCGGCTATCTCCGATGGCCCGTGATGCACTGATACGCTCTGCGCAATGCGGCGCTCGTATACCAGGGCGCGGTGCAGCCGGGAGCTCTTGCCGTCGCCCAGTATGGAGGCCAGGACCGAAAGCGGGGCATCATCCGGATGAAACCGCGGCGTCGTGGGCCACACCAACGACCAGCGTGGAAGGAGCACCTTGTCGTGCAGGGTAAGGCTCACGCGACCCTGAAGTGGCGAGTCTGTGCGTGTGGAGCGCGGGAGCGCGGGCCCCGGAGGTATGTCTCCAAAGTAGCGCTCCGCCATGTTCCCGGCCTCATCAATCCGGATGTTGCCTGCGATAGTCAGGCTGGCGTTGGAGGGGGTGTAGAACCTCTGGAAGAAGGCCCGCGCATCGTCCAGGGTGGCCGCGTCCAGGTCTTCGTGGAACCCAATGGTGGGCCAGTGATAGGGGTGCGGCAGCGGGTATACGGCCTCCTGGAGGTGGATTGAGGACACGCCGTAAGGGCGGTTCTCATAGCTCTGGCGGCGCTCGTTCTTCACCACGTCTCGCTGAATGTCGAATCTGCCCTGGTCCAGGGCATCCAGCAGAAATCCCATCCTGTCCGACTCCAGCCAGAGGGCCAACTCCAGGTAGTGGGACGGGAGGTTCTCCCAGTAGTTGGTCCTGTCGGGCGTGGTGGAGCCGTTCAAGGTAGCCCCAACCTCCTGCAGGGACTCGAAGTAGCCGCTGTTGTGGTGCTTGGAACCCTCGAACATGAGGTGCTCAAAGAGATGGGCGTAGCCCGTCTTGCCCGGCTTCTCGTCTTTGGAGCCAACGTGATACCAGACGTTTACAGCCACCAGGGGCAGGGAGGTATCCTGGTGGAGGATTACGTCCAGGCCGTTGGCCAACGTGAACTTCTCGAAAGATATAGGATTCATATCCTCTCCGGTTGGCGCCGCCCTAAGGCCGGCGCGCGCCTTAAGCGCAGGGTAGTGGCTGAATTATACCTTGTGCGGGCTCATACCGCCACCTGGCTTATGGGGTAAGGACATATCTATCCGACCCTAATCGACCAATGGAAGCTACCGGGGAAGTATGGTAGAATGCCTGGGATAGGATACGCCGAGAGTGGCGGGCCCCTATCTTCACAACTCCCCTGTCCTATGATGGAGTCCACCTATATTTTCGAAACGAAGGGAATTTCATAATGAACAGTTCTAAGGCTTGGTCAGAGTCCAGCGCTATCGACTACTACTCCCGACGGCGTCACGAAGTATCGGACCTTTACCCATCGGAGAAGGTCTTCTTACCGCGTGTGCTCTTTCCAGGCGCCAAGGTGCTGGACGTAGGATGCGCTTCCGGGGGCTTTTACAACATCATGCGGTCCCTGGAACCCAGAATCGAATACACGGGTATAGACATCGCCGAACCTGCCATAGAGCTAGCTAAGGAGATGTACCCTGAAGCGAGGTTCCAAGTCACCGGGGGGCTGGAGATTCCCTTCGACGATAACAGCTTCGACATTGTCCACTGCACCAGCGTTCTTGTGGTGGAGCCTCGGTATAAAGAGGTGCTTGCGGAAATGTACCGGGTCTCCAATCGATTCGTACTTGTGGATATGAGGCTGCTGAAGGATATAGATGACTACCAGGACATCGAACAATCGTACTACCGAATCCAGTTCGATCACGAAGTTGAACAGGCCAAGGTCCCTTATGTCGTGTCCGACGCGGACGATGTGGCTAACTTCATTGTGGGCTTGGAGCCGAGGCCAACAGCGCTGAGGGCTACCGGCTACTTTCACGAAGTGACGCCCATGGCAGATACCGCCTTTGATAGAGTATGTATGACCATTTTCCTCATCCAGAAAGGTGACCCTGGAACAATCGACACTGAACTAGAGCTACATGACCTGCCTTTTGAAGTCTCAATCAGACCCAGCTGAGCTCGGAAATCCGGTCTCGCACAGCCGACTACACCATAGTTCGCTCTCTAAGCCACTCTAGACTGAGTAGGGCGCCATGCGTCGCCGTCACTATTCTTCCTGCGGTACGAAGGGAACTCCATTGAGTTGAAGTGGATCGAATGGGCCAGAAGATTGGCAGCGATAGCCCAGGACGGACTTACGTACTCAGCGAACCCCTTTGATACGGAGCGATATGCTTCGGTTCGCGGCATAGCAGCGGAGATGATGGCTGGGCAGCCAGGCGCCGAGGCCTCCAACTTCGCAGACCTATTGGCCGGAGAAACGGGCCACGCCACACCTAAGGTTGATGTAAGGGGAGTCCTCTTTCAGGACGGCAGAATGCTGTTTGTGAAAGAGCGAGATGACGGGCTGTGGTCGCTTCCAGGCGGATGGGCTGAAGTCCACGAGTCGCCGAGTGAGGCGGTTGTCCGGGAGGTGCAGGAGGAGTCAGGGTACCAAAGTGAGGCCGTAAAGCTCCTTGCGCTGTACGATCGGAACCGTCACGAGCACCCGCCCTATCCCTTCGCGGTGTACATGTTGGTCTTCCTTTGCAGGATAACCGGTGGGCTACCCGCGGAAAGCGCGGAAACAGAGGAAGTCGGCTTCTTCGGACGGAACGAGTTGCCAGATCTGTCCCTCTACCGTGTTACGGCGGCTCAGATAGAGCGGCTATTCCAGCTTTACGAGAGCCCAGAGATCTCCACGGTCTTTGATTAGCAACTTTACCGAGCTGGAGGCGCTTCCCGCTGTCGTCGCGCCCGCGAAAGGCAACATTTGCATAGGTCTGGGCGCCGTCCTGTGAAGAGACGCTCCAACTGTCATTCCAACGGGGGGCTGTGAAGGCCCGCCATTGCAGTATGGCGACTAGAAGCCCGTCCACAGGGCCTTTATGCTGTCCGTGAGCTGTTGGGACGGGGAGAGGACCCACAGCGCCTTGTCGTCCTCAATGCCCAGGAACCCCTCGGTGGGGACGCTGCCGGCGGACTCCATCGCGTCAAAGAACTGCTTGGCATCTTCTGGTGTGTCCCATGCCAGCAGGGCTGCCAGGACGCGCTCGCCTTTGGGGCCTTTCAGCAGGGTAAACCTGTCGCCTCCCCAGCCGGCGGCGGCATCGGCGGCTGTCCTTGGCCTGACGTGAATCTCCAGATAGGTCCTGATGAAGAACTCCCCCATCACGTCGCCATACACCTCCTCCCACCCTTCGCCCAGGGCCGCCGCCACGTCCGGGAGCGACACGTCTATGGGTTCCTCTCCTTCCAGGTACTTCTCAGGATGCAGTACCTGCTCCGTGGAGACCGGAGGGTCGCTGTAGGCGTCGTTCACTGCGTCCCACCTGCCGGGAGACGACAAAAGAGCCTCCAGCAGCGTCTGTCCCTGAACGTACGGGAACAGGAGGCTCTGCTGGAGAAAGTAAGGAGTTGCATCGAAGACGGAGTAGTCGCCCTGGCTGCTGAAGAGGTCAGTCAACTGCTCGCGGGTGGAGTGGGCCAGTAAGTACAGGGTCTCAACCGTCCTTGCATCGCCCTCGATAAGCGCTGAAAGAGCGGAGGCCGCTTCCGAATCGTCCTCAGTGGCCTTGCTCAGCGCGTATATGTTGAAGCGCTGCTGCTGTAGGGCGTGGACAAACTCGTGTGCTATTGTCATCTCTTCCTGCAACGATAGGTCATGCTCAGACGCTCCGATTATGTACAGTTCCTGCGTCTCGGTGTCATAGAAGCCGACTATCTGCTCTCCGTAGAGCTCCAGCAGCAGTTGGTACAGGTCCGCGTCCCGGGGGATGAGGCCCAGAAGCCGGTATAGCTCCTGGCTCTTGAGGAGATCGTCCCTTGCTTCCTCAAATTCTTCACTCAATGAGTCGGCCAGTTCCTCCCTGCTCATCGACTGCGGGACGATTGCCTCTGAGTGGCTCAGTCCTCTGATCTTCTCAACCCGTTCCAGTATTCGATTGTATACGACGCCCGACTGCGGGGCCTCGGTTGGAGTGCGGGACGGCGCGAGGGTTGGCGCGGGCGTCGCAGTGGTAGTCAGCGCCTGCGTCGGAGACGCGGTTGGCGTTGGCGCGGGCGCGGCGGTAGCAGCCGGAGGAGGTGTGGAGGTGGTGGTGGGAGTCGGCGCAAATGTCGCTGTCGGCCGGTCTTGGGCGCAGGCCGCCAGCAGTAGCAGCAGAGCGAGGAGCAGGGTCGGCAGGCGTGTGGATGGCATCGTCGTAGGCTCTCCCGGATTTGCGGAGCAGGTGCCGCAATTATTAGTTGTGGGCGTATGAATGTCAACGCTGGAGATGTGATATGCTGCCAAGTCGTTGACACCTCATTGGCCTAGTCGTAGAATTCGGGTTAAGGGCAAACGTGGAAGGAGACCATCGCAGATGCAAGAAATGCTGATAGATAGCATCCGGGTGAGCCTAATGAACTATCAGAGGGTGGTTATCCTGAAGGAGAAGTCCTCCGACAGGTACCTTCCCATATGGATTGGACCTGCAGAGGCCGACTCCATTGCCGTTAAGCTCCAGGATGTGGCCGTTCCACGCCCTCTCACCCACGACCTCCTGAATCTGGTAATCACCTCGCTGGGGGCCTCGGTCTCCCACATCGTTGTATCCGATCTTCTCAATGATACCTTCTACGCCAAGATACTCATCCAGCTAAATGGCGATAGCTATGAGGTGGACTCCCGCCCCAGCGACGCCATTGCCCTTGCGGTCCGGGTCCAGGCACCCATATACGCCGAGGAGACGGTGCTGGAAAAGGCCGGGGTTGCTCTGGACAAGGAGACCGGCAAGCCGATAATCGGCGGCGAATCCGAGGAGGCCGCCAAGGCAAAGATGAGCGATGAGGACATGAAGCGGCTCTCCGCCTTTACGGACTTCATCGGAGGTCTGGACCTGGAGGACTTCGAGCGCAAGAAGTCCTGAGGCCCGGTTGCGGCCGTCCTTCTCTCCGGTGTCCGGGCTAACCTGCACTCTGGTCACGACCTTCTACAGGCTCTGGGTGGGCATTACCCCGCGCTCCAGGGATAGATTCCTGCGAAAGCAGGAATGGCTGTGGTGGGTTTCCTCCGCTCATTGCCGGCCCCGTACTTGATGCGTGGGCACCCTTTTCCCGTTCGTGATGAGCTTGTCGAACCATATGGGCGGGTAGTACCATAGAGCGAGCAATGCCATACCTTACGGCCAACGGCCTGCGCCTCTACTACGAGACCTTTGGAGACCCCAACGCGCCTCCCGCGCTGCTCATCTCCGGGCTGGGCGGAGACCATCGCGGTTGGAGGGCCGTGGCCTCCAGGCTTGAGGCGTCCTTCAGGGTAATCACCTTCGACAACCGGGACAGCGGCCTGAGCCAGCGGGCGCAGACGCCGTATGCCATCCGTGACATGGCAGAGGATGCCGTCGGGCTGCTGCGGGAGCTTGGCGTGGACAGCGCCAACGTTGCGGGCTACTCAATGGGCGGCGCCATAGCCCAGGAGCTGGCCATCGAGTTTCCCCAGGTGGTGGGTCGCCTGGCGCTTATGGCCACCTACGACGCCGGAGACCCAAGGGGTTCGTCCCTGTTCCGGGGATTTGCCGCTCTCAGGAAAAGCCTGCCCCACGAGGAGTACATGAGGCTTACGCTTCCCTGGTCGTACACATACAAGGAGTACCAGGTGGAGGGTTTCATAGAGCAGATAATCAGCGACGGCGTTGACGACCCTCTCTACCAGGAGTCGGAGGCTTACGAGCGGCAGATGGAGGCCACCATAGCATTCAACTCCCGCGACAGGCTGCATCGCATATCATGTCCCACGCTCGTCATGTGCGGAGAGGACGACGTGATGACGCCGATGCGGTTTGGCAGATCGCTGACGGAGCGCATCGAGGGGTCACGGCTGGTGACGATTGGTGGGACGGGACACGCCTTTCGCCGCACCCGCGTGGCGGAGACTGCCGCCCTGCTAGGCGCCTTCTTCAGCGAGGGTTAGGCGGCAGCCCGCTCAGAGCTTGCCCCGCGCGTAATGCGTTGGTGAGTGAGTCGAACCATACGAGTGGGGGAAGGCCTGTTTCGTTCATGCCCTTCGACAAGCTCAGGACGAACGGAGGGTGGGGCCCACTCATAGCAAACCAAGTTCCATTTCCTGTTCACCGTGAGCCTGTCGAACCATATGAGCGGGCATCCTCCCCCGCCCCAGAGATGGATTCCTGCTTTCGCAGGAATGGATGCGGTCAGAGGCGGTTCGCAGCCCCCGCGCCCCAGAGATGGATTCCTGCTTTTGCAGGAATGGTTGCAGTCAGAGGCAGTTCGCAGCCCCCGCGCCCCAGAGATGGATTCCTGCTTTCGCAGGAATGGTTGCGGTCAGAGGCAGTTCGCCTCCCCGCGCCCCTTAACCACCCCCGCGACTCTTTAACAACCACCCCTGCGAAAGCAGGGGTCTACCGCTCCTTATTGCGTCGGCCTCTCATTAGCCTTGCAGCTTCTCCAGGAGCCACGTCTTTAGAAGGGGGTGAAGGTCGTCACGGCATTCGCGAAGGTTGTGGCCTGCCCCTGGGTAGAGCTCCAACCGCTTGGGCTCCTTTGCTATCTCGTTGATCAGGATGGAGCAGCGAGGGCTCAGCCTATCGTCCTCCTGGCCGTGGACAAGCAGAAGGGGCCTGGGGCTTACCATCTGGGCGTACTTTGCGCCGTAGGTCTGGCTGGCAAGACCTACCACGGTAACCACCGCATCGCTCAAGGGGGCGGCGGCGATGACCACGGCTCCGCCGAAGGAGTGGCCCACAAGGGCCACCTGCCGACAGCCCAGGCTCTCCAGGAAGCTCACTCCCGCGAGCACGTCCATTATGGAGTGCGGGAGGTTGTTGGGCTTGCGGTAGTGCAGCCGCAGGGAGGATATGCCGTCCTCAATCAACTCGTCGGAGAGGATGGAGTAGAGGCCACCTCCGCCGCTGAAGCCGCCGTAGGCTCCGGAGACCCAGAGGACAGCCCTTGTGGCCTCCGGCGCGGGGTGAAAGAGACATTGAATAGGCCCCAGGTTGGTGAGAACCAGCATACCGGTCCCGCCTCTGTCCTCCGGAGGCTGCCACGGGGCTACTCCCTCAAACCGTATGGGGACGGGGGTTTCGCCAAGAAGAAGGCTCTCCCACGAGGGTTCAACCACCACCCTTGACCTTCTCCACAAACCGCCCGATTCGAATCAGAGCTTCCTCTATCTCTTCGGTGGATACGGCGTAGCAGCACCTGACGTGTCCCTCGCCGCTGGGTCCAAAGGCCGAGCCGGGCACCAGGGCCACCTTCTCCTCCATCAGCAGCCTTTCGGCAAACGTGTCCGAGGACATGTCCAGCCCCTTGATGGATGGGAAGGTGTAGAAGGCGCCCTGGGGTTCCAGGCAGTTCAGACCCAGGCGGTTCAGGCCCCGCACCATGAGGTGGCGACGGCGGTTGTACTCCTCCCGCATCTCCTCCACGGCGCCGTCTCCGGAGCGCAGCGCCTCGATGGCCCCCATCTGGCCCTGGATGGGCGCGCACATCACGGTGTACTGGTGCACCTTCATTATGGCCTCGATGATCTCCGGGCCTGCGCAGGCGTATCCGATGCGCCATCCCGTCATTGCGTAGGACTTGGAGAAGCCTCCAAGGTGTATGGTGCGCTCGGCCATTCCGGGCAGCGAGGCGAAGCAGACGTGCTCCGCGCCATACACCAGCCGCTCGTATATCTCGTCCGAGACCACCATCAGGTCGTGACGCCTGGCTATGTCAGCTATCCGCTCCATATCGCCGCGGGGCATGACCGCGCCCGTGGGGTTGTTGGGATAGCCCATGAGTATGGCCTTGGTCCTGGGCGTGACCCGCGCCTCTATGTCCTCAGGCCGCACCCGGAAGCCGTTCTCCATGTGCGTAGGCACGGTCACGGGGACGCCGCCCGCCAGGTGGACGCAGGGGATGTAGGAGACGTAGGTCGGCTCTGGGACTATCACCTCGTCACCCGGGTCCAGGATGGCCCGCATCGCCAGGTCCAGGCCCTGGCTGACCCCAACGGTGACTATCACCTGATTGGCGGGGTTGTAGCTCAGGTTGTATCGCTCGTTCAGGTAACGGCTTATCCCCTGTCGAAGCTCCATGAGGCCGAAGTTGGAGGTGTACATGGTGTATCCCTTTTCCAGGGAGTAGATGGCGGCCTCTCTGATGCCCCAGGGAGTGACGAAGTCAGGCTCGCCAACGCCCAGTGAGATGACGTCATCCATGGTGTAGATGATGTCGAAGAACTTGCGTATGCCGGACGCGGAAAGGTCCCTCACCCGTTGGGATAGATGGGACTTTCCTGCCGGTGTCTCTTGAACGTCGCTCAATGTCTTCACCTACGGGCTGAGAGGGAGACGTTTGACTCCCTCCTCGCCGTCCAGGATAACCCCGTCCTCCTTGAACCGCTTGAGAAGGAAGTGGGTTGTGGTGCCGTGCACCTCCTCCAGGGCTGCCAGCTTCATGGCTACAAAGCTGGCGACTTCCTGCATGGTGCGGCCTGCCAGCAGCACGGACAGGTCGTAGTCGCCGGACATGAGATGCAGGGAGCGCACCTCCGGGAAGCGCGCAATCCTGCCGGCAACGCCGTCGAAACCCACGTCTCGCTGGGGAGTCACGCGCAGCTCCACAAGAGCAAGCACCTCCTGCTCGCCGAGCCTGTCCCAGTTGACCAGGGTCTTGTACTTGACGATGGCTCGGCTGCGCTCCGCCTCGGCGATGGCCGCCTTCACCTCCTCCGTGGCGCGGCCGGTCATCTCCGATATCTCCTCCGGCGTGGCCCTGGCGTTCTGCTCCAGGATTGCGAGTATGTCTATCATGTCACTGGCCTTCTCTTGCGTCATTCTATTGCCTTCTCTGGTTTGTTCTCAAAAACCCTCACCTTAAATTTGCTTCTGTCACCCTCTTTAAAGTTGACCTGAGCTCCGAACGTATAGCGGAACTTTTCCCTGAACCAATGCTCCTTGATTTTCTTTGCGTCTTTACTATCGAGTGTCTCCACTAACTGCTCTTGCCTCTTTAGCTTGAGTTCGATAACAAGAAAGTTGCCATCATGCATCCTTCGCTTGTGTAGGATAATGTCAGGCCGCTTTCGGCCCTCGTCGTCGTACTGTGGTGTCTTTGTTATTTCGACATCGCAGGCAAATGCCGGAAGGAGTTTACTGACCTCATTTGCGTAATGGTGAGCTATATTCCATTCAGTTTCACCTGATTCAGGGGTAAATTCATAGATGTCGGGCTGGTGGTCAAATAGAGATTTTGCCGCTTTCTCAAGTAACTCTTTCACCGCTTGTTTGTCTTTAGGGATTTTGGGAATCAATGCGCCAGCCTCATCTCCTTGCTTCTGCGGTGCCGCGGCATTGCTAAGCATCCTTCACAATCAGCAACTCGTGGGAGTCCTTAACGTAGCCATCGGCGCTGTTCTCCAGGCGGTTCTTGCCTATACGCGTCTCCCCCTGTCCAAGGGTGTACTGCCACTCCACCTCAACTATACGATAGTCGGCGTACCACTCCCGCACGGTGGAGCAGTCGTTGTAGGATAGCACAAACCCGCCCCGGTGCCGGTGCAGAAGGTCTCGCAGAAGCGCGTGGTCGAATCCCTTGTGATGCACCGGGAAGTTGCGCTGGGGGTAGATACCGCGGAACATTCTGCTGTCCCCGTCCAGGTAGTAGGGCGGGTCGCAGTAGAGAAAGTCGTCCATGTGGCGGGGAATAGTGTCCTCAAAGGAACCCTGCTCCACGCTCAGCCCCGGACAGTGAAACGTCCGCACCTTGTCCAGCAGGCGTTGAAAGCGATCCGGCTCCTCGTAGATGCCGGACATCCATCCTAGAAAGCCCGGCCCATAGCTCAGGTTGTGGTTGAACCAGTAGCGCGCTGCAAGCTCCAGCTTGTCCTCTATGGGTTCGGACATGTCCCAATGCCCCTTCAGTCGCTTCTTGACCGACGCGTAGACCTCCTTGGTCGGCTCCCACTCGGCGATCCGTTGCGCCAACTCCACCGGCGATGCCAGCTGTGCCTGCCAGTAGTCGGTGAGAATCTCGAAGACATCGTAGCCCTTGACCTCTATGCCCAACTCCCTGGCGCAGGCTATTTCCACCGACGCGCCTCCCACAAAGGGAGAGACCAGCCTGGTAAGACCAGCAGGCAACTGCTCGACCACGTAGCCGACCGCCAGGCTCTTGCCGCCCGCGTAGCGCAGGGGAAGGCCGTTGTAGCGGCTGTAGCGGTACTTGCCCTGCCCGCGCAGCTGCCCAAGGAACAGGTCCCGTGGCGACAATTCCGGGAAGAGAGACGGCTGACGCCGGAAAGCCCGCTCCGGCGGCGGGTACACCCCGGAGCTCTGCTCCGAGGTTGTGAGCACGTCTTTCACAGCAGCGGCCTCATGTTGTGCCACTCCGTCGCCTGCTCGTAGGCGTAGGCCGCCCGGAGAATCGTCTCTTCTCCCAGATGCTTGCCAATTATCTGCATTCCCACGGGAAGGCCGTCCACAAAACCGGCGGGGACGGACATAGCGGGAATACCGGCGATGTTGACGGGTATGGTGCATACGTCGCTCAGGTACATCTGCACAGGGTCGTCCACCTTGGCGCCCAGCTTGAAAGCGACAGTGGGCGAGGCAGGGGTCACCAGGACGTCGTACTTCTGGAACGCGTCCTGGAACTCGCGGCTGATGAGTGTGCGCACCTTCTGCGCCTTGAGGTAGTAGGCGTCGTAGTAGCCGGCGGAGAGGGCGTAGGTTCCGAGCATGATGCGGCGCTTCACCTCCGGTCCAAAGCCGTGCTGCTTGGTCTTCTCCATAGCCTCCCACATGCTGCCCGCGTCCTCGCTGGAGAAGCCGTACTTCACGCCGTCGTACCGCGCCAGGTTGGCCGACGCCTCCGAAGGGGCCAGAATGTAGTACACTGCCAGGGCGTACGTTGTGTGGGGGAGCGATATCTCCTCCACAACGGCGCCAAGCTGCTTCAGCTTTGCCAGGGCCTCTCTCAGGGTGTTCGCCACCTCGCTGTCGATGCCCTCGCCGTAGTACTCCATGGGCACGCCGATCCTCATACCCTTGATGCCGGAGCCCAGGGCTGCTGTGTAGTCCGGGGGCTCTTGCGGGATGGACGTTGAGTCCCTTGGGTCGTGGCCTGCGATGGCGTTCAGGACCAGGGCGCAGTCCGTGACATCCCTGGTTATGGGGCCAATCTGGTCCAGGGAGCTGGCAAAGGCCACCAGCCCGTAGCGGCTCACCAGCCCATAGGTGGGCTTCATGCCTACAATGCCGCAAAGGGCGGCGGGCTGGCGGATGCTGCCGCCGGTGTCGGAGCCCAGCGCGTAGTAGCACTCGCCCGATGCCACCGCCGCCGCCGGGCCGCCGCTGCTGCCGCCGGGAACTCGTTCCAGGTCCCAGGGGTTGCGCGTGGGGAAGAAGGCGGAGTTCTCCGTGGACGACCCCATAGCGAACTCGTCCATGTTCCCCTTGCCCAGCACAACGGCTCCCTGGCCGTGCAGCTTCTCGACCACAGTGGCGTTGTACGGGGGCACAAACCCCTCCAGCATCCGAGACGAGCATGTGGTTGCGATGCCGCTGGTACACATGTTGTCCTTCAACTGCATGGGAATGCCGGTCAGCGGCGCGGCCTCTCCCCTGGCTATGGCGTCGTCTGCTTTCAGCGCCTGCTCCATGGCGGTCTCGCCCGTGACGGTGACAAACGATCGGACCCTTCCCTCCACCTCCCGGATCCGGCTCAGGGCGGCCAGGGTCAACTCCCTGGAGGAGATCCCACGGCTGTTGATAAGCTCGCGAGCCTTGTGAATGGTGAGGTTGTGGAGGCCGGTTCGCATCAGTCCAGTACCGCCTTCACGCGGAAGAAGTCGCCTTCACGCCGGGGAGCGTTGGCAAGGGTGTCCTCCGTGGGGAACGGGTCGGCAGGCTCGTCCTCGCGCATCACGTTCTCCAGGGTTGCGGAGTGGCCGGTGGGTGGGACATCGGTGGTGTCCACCCGGTCAAGTTCCTGGAAGTTCTCCAGGATGTCGGAAAGGTGGCTGCGAAAGCTCTCCACGTCTTCCTCGCTCAATCCCAAACGGCAGATGAGCGCTATGTGCCGTACTTCGTCCCGGCTCAGTCTGGGTGAGGTCATGGTTACGCACCGTTCCACTAGGAGGTATACGCTTAGTGTAGCAAAGAGGAGGTTTTGCTTCAAGCGCGCCCTTGGCCGTCTGAAGCTAGGTTGGTGTATACTGGAGAGGACGCTGGCAATATCCTCAAAGCGAAGGACGGCTTGAATGGCAGACGCGGGCTATGACTATGACGTGGCAATTATCGGTGGGGGGCCCGGTGGGTACGTGGCGGCGATACGGGCGGCCCAGCTTGGGCTGAGGACGGCGCTGGTGGAGCGGGACGAGGTGGGGGGTGTCTGCCTCAACTGGGGATGTATTCCCAGCAAAGCCCTTCTGAAAAACGCAGAGGTGCTGACCCTCTTCCAACGAGCGGAGGAGTTTGGCATATCCTTCGACAACCTGCGCTACGACTTCGGCAAGGCCATCGCCAGGAGTCGTACGGTCGTCAAGCGGCTCACCGGGGGCGTGGAATCCCTGCTGAAGAAGAACAGGGTGGACTACGTTAAAGGGTACGGCCGTCTGAGCGATGCCCATACGCTTGAGGTGGAGGGCGGCCCTCAAACCCTCACCACCGGCAGCGTGATAGTCGCTACCGGGGCGCGCCCGCGCCCGGTCCCCGGCCTGGAGGTGGATGGCGATACCTTCATAACCAGTCGGGAAGCCCTGGAGCTTGAGGAGGCGCCGTCTCCCGTGGTCATCGTGGGTGGAGGGGCCACCGGGGTGGAGTTCGCCTATCTTTACAGGGCGTATGGCGCAGAGGTGACGGTGGTGGAGATGCTCCCTCACCTGGTCCCGAACGAAGACGAGGAGATGGGGCAGCAATTGGAACGATCCTTTTCGCGCATGGGCATAGCTACGCTTACAGGCTCGCGGGTGACCGGGGTCAACCGGCGTCCGGGAGGCGCCGTCCTCACCGTGGACACCCCGTCTGGGACTAAGGAGTTGGAGGCACGCAAGACACTGGTTGCCGTTGGAGTTCAGGGCAACAGCGAAGGCCTGGGTCTGGAGGCGCTTGGCGTCCGGCTTGAGAGGGGCTTTATCAGCATAGACGAGCGGATGCAGACCAACGTCCCAGGGGTCTATGCCATAGGCGACGTCACCGGCAAACTGCTGCTGGCGCACGTGGCGCAGGCGCAAGGGATAGTTGCGGTGGAGACCATCGCCGGAATGGAGAGCCCGGCCCTGGACTACAAGAAGATGCCCAGGGCCATCTACTGCCAGCCCCAGGTGACAAGCTTTGGCTACACGGAGAAGGAAGCCCTGGACGAGGGTTATTCCATCAAGGTAGGACGCTTCCCGTTCCGGGCCAACGGCAAAGCCCTTGCCTTGGGAGAGCCCGATGGCCTGGTCAAGGTGGTGGTGGACGGCGATAGCGGCGAAATACTGGGCGCACACATGATAGGGGCGGAGGTCACGGAGATGCTGCCGGAGCTGACCCTGACCAATCTGCTGGAAGGCAGTGTAAAGGAGTTGGGCTGGCTGGTACACTCCCATCCCACGCTGTCGGAGGCTATAAAAGAAGCAGCCCTGGATGCGGACGGACTGGCCATACATATTTAACTGCCAGCGCCCTGCGGTGGAGGCCGGGGAAACTCAGAAGGGCGTACCGTCGATATTCCTTGGGCGCCTAGTACAATATTCTTGGAACATCCTATATAATGGTTAACGTGACTCTGCAAGACACTCTCGAAAAGTCCCAACTGGTGGATTTCTATCGCCGGATGCTCCTCATACGGATCTTTGAGGAGAGGTCGGCGGAGCAGTACACTCTGGGCAAGATACGGGGCTTCCTGCACCTGTACATTGGGGAGGAGGCCATTGCGGTAGGCTCCATCTCCACGCTGCTGCCCCAAGACTACATCGTAACCCACTACCGGGATCACGGCCACGCCCTGGCCCGCGGCGTGGACCCCAACGCGGCAATGGCGGAGCTGTTCGGCAAGGCAACCGGATGCAGCAAGGGCAAGGGCGGGTCAATGCACCTCTTCGACGTCGATAAGCGGTTCATGGGAGGCTACGCCATAGTCGGGGGGCAGGTTCCACTGGCTACTGGGTTGGCCCTGGCGAGCAAGTACAAGGGGGAGGATAGCCTTGTTCTGTGCTACCTTGGCGACGGCGCTATCAACGAAGGGGAGTTCCACGAGTCCATGAACCTGGCGTCCCTGTGGAAGCTGCCGATGATCTTCTTTGTGGAGAACAACCTGTACGGCATGGGAGCTCCAGTGGATGAGACCCTGGTGTTCCATGACGAAATCTACAAGTTCGCCAGGTCCTACAAGATGCCCTCACAACGGGTGGACGGCATGGATGTGATGAAGGTGCTGGAGGCCACCAGAGAGGCGGTGGAGGCCGTGCGCGGCGGCGGAGGCCCCTACTTCATCGAGGCCATGGCATACCGTTTTAGAGGGCATTCAATGGCCGACCCCTCGGAGTACAGAGCAAAGACTGAGGAAGAGAGTTGGCGGACAAGAGACCCCATAGACACCTTCAGCCGGCGGCTCATGGATGAGGGGGTGGTCTCCCAGGAGGAGTTGGAGGAGATAGGCCGAGAGGTGGAGGCGGTGGTGGACGGGGCCGTCCAGTTTGCGGACGAGAGCCCCTTCCCGGAGCCGGATGCCCTCTATGAAGACGTGTACGGAGAGTGAGCGAGCATGGCGCAGATTACGTATAGAGAGGCGGTGGCCCGGGCGTTGAGGGAGGCCCTGGAGGATGAGCGCGTCTTCATCATGGGAGAGGACGTGGGGAGCTACGGGGGCGCGTTCGCCGTGACCAGGGGCTTCCTGGAGCAGTACGGGCCGGAGCGCATCCGTGAGACGCCCATAGCTGAGTCCGTCATATCTGGGGCCGGAGCGGGCGCAGCTATGGCAGGCTTGAGGCCCATAGTTGAGCTGATGACCATCAACTTCAGCCTGCTGGCCATGGACCAGATCATCAACCACGCCGCCAAGGTACGTTACATGTCCGGCGGGCAGATCACGTGCCCATTGATCGTACGCACCGTCACGGGAGGCGGCGCTTCGGTGGGCGCTACCCACTCGCAGAGTTTTGAGGGGTGGTTCGCCTCTGTGCCCGGCCTGCGGGTGGTTGTTCCGTCCACTCCCCGCGACGTCCTAGGCCTTTTCCGAGCCTCTATGCAGCAGGAAGACCCGGTCATCTTCGCGGAGCACACCCTCCTGTATAGCAGCAGGGGAGAGGTGGAGGATGAGCGGTACGTAATACCCCTGGGAAAAGCCGACGTCAAGCGCGCCGGCTCAGACGTAACCATCGTGGCATATGCTCGCATGGTTGCCGTCGCCCTTGGCGCCGCCCGGCGGCTGGAGTCCAGGGGCATCATGGCCGAGGTGGTGGATCTGCGCACCCTGAACCCACTGGACGCTGACACCGTGGTGGCGTCTGTGCAGAAGACCAGCCACGCGGTGGTGGTGGAGGAGACGTGGTATACCGGGGGGTTTGGCGCGACAGTGGTTGGACTGATTCAAGAGCGCGCCTTTGACTATTTGAACGCGCCGGTGGCCAGGGTGGCAGGGGTAGAGGTACCCATGCCCTACTCCCGCCACCTTGAACAGGCGTCCATCCCTGACGAGAACCGTATTATTGAAGCTGTAGAGTCCACCCTTGGTCTGTGACACCTACCACTAGGAGGCGCAGGAAATGGTTACAACGGTTGTAATGCCTCAGATGGGCTACGATATGCAGGAAGGTACACTTGTCCGGTGGTTGAAGCGAGACGGGGAGGAAGTCAAGAGGGGAGAGTCCATCGCCGAGATCGAGACGGACAAGGCTGTGGTTGAGATGGAGGCCTACGCCTCTGGAGTCGTGCTCAAGACCGTGGTTGAGGAGGGGAGCACGGTGCCGGTGGGCCAGGCCATCGCTTTCATAGGAACCCCCGGCGAGCCGCTGCCGGATACGGCGCAGGCCCCTGAAACGCCGGCCGAGTCCGACACTGGCGCGGAGGCAACGGCCACGCCCGAGGAGGCAGCGCAGTCCGAGCCTGCCGCGACGAGCCAGGTAAAGGCGTCTCCTATGGCGCGCAGGCTCGCGGAGGAGAAGGGGATAGAACTGGCCCAGGTGGCGGGCACGGGGCCTGGCGGGCGTATCACCAGGGACGACGTGATGGCCCATGATCCCGGAGCGGCGACTACAACGCCGGAGGCGCCTCCATCCACGGATGAGGCCCCCACCACGGCGGAGGCTGAGAATGTTCCTCTGTCCAGGATGAGACAGGCCATCGCCCGCCGGACGGCCCAGAGCAAGCGTGAAGCCCCTCACTTTTACGTCGCCGCAGACGTGGATATGACCCTGGCCATGACCATGCGGCAGCAACTCAACGACGCCCTGGCGGGAGCGGCCAGGGTCTCCGTCAACGACCTCATTGTCAAGGCGTGCGCCCTGACCCTGGTCAAGTTCCCCACCTTCAACGCCACCTTCCAGGGCGACCACCTGAGGATGAACCCGGCGATAAACGTGAGCATAGCCGTTGCCGTGGAACAGGGACTCCTGGTGCTATCCCTTGGAGACTGCCGTGACAGATCCCTAGCGGACATCTCAAAGGTCACCAGGGGAGCGGTGGAGAGAGCCCAGAGCGGGGTGCTGCGCGAGGAGGACTACACCGGTGGCACTTTCAGCATCAGCAACATGGGCATGTTTGACGTGGACAGCTTCTCGGCCATCATCTATCCTCCACAGGCGGCTGTGCTGGCCGTTGGCACAGTGCGCAAGCAGCCGGTGGTGCGAGACGACCAGATAACCATTGCCCAGATTATGAAGGCGACCCTATCCACAGACCACCGCGTGGCGGACGGCGCTCAGGCGGCCCAGTTCCTGGTGGAGGTCAAGCGCGTGCTGGAGAACCCCGTAAGCCTCCTGGTATAGCCGGGATGCGCGGCGGTGGGGTTCCGCTCGCGCCCTTCGACAAGCTCATCGGGTGGTTGGGTCCGCTCATAGCCTGCCCCGTACCCCGATACGGGGGTGAGCCTGTCGAGCCACATGAGCGGGACGGGACGAGCGGCTCAACCCACCGTCGCCATTGCGCGATCGAAGCGCCTGCACAGGCGTGCGAGCGCCTTTGCTTGACATCGCCGCTAGTGTGGATTAAGATTATTGCCAAATGCACCGCGTAGCTACCTTCTATCGCTGTTGCTGTAAGCCCTGAAAAGAGGGCTTGCTTCACGGTCGTTAGTTCCATGAATCGCCCCATCAGCGTAGCACATTCTGAGGGGCGATTTGTATTACCGGTAGACCAGTGGCGTCTTGCAGCGGACTCCTAAGGAGGCATAATGAGCCAGGCAAAGATAAATGAAAAAGGCATTCTACCCGTTCTACAGGAGGAGTTCGACACCTTCGAGTCTGTAGTGGGGGAGTTCATCCGGGGCGACTGGGACCCAATGGCCTTCCAGGCCTTCCGCCTCCGAATGGGGGTCTACGGGCAGCGTCAACCGGACGTCCACATGCTCCGGATAAAGCTGCCGGTGGGCGAGGTCTTCTCCGAGCAGTTGGAGGCGCTGGGCGCCATAGCGCGGGACTTTGCCCCCTTGAACAAGGGCCACGTGACCACTCGGGAGAATATGCAGTTCCACTTTGTGCCCCTGGAACGGGTGCCCCAGGCGTTGAGTGTAATGGGACAGGTGGGACTCTCCACGCGGGAAGCCTGCGGCAACACGGTGCGCAACGTAGCCGGCTGCCCGCTGTCCGGAGTCTGCAACGACGAGCCGTTCGACGTCACGCCCTACGCCGGCGCCTACGCCCGGTACTTCTTGCGCCATCCAGTGACCCAGGCCATGCCTCGCAAGATAAAGACCGCGTTCTCCGGCTGTGAGGCGGACTGCGCCATCACCAGCATCCATGACGTAGGTTTCATTCCAAGGGTGCGTGAGGTGGACGGCCAGCAGGAGAGGGGATTCAAGATGGTGGTCGGCGGCGGCCTCTCCATCATGGCTCGTATCGCGCCCACCCTGTATGAGTTCGTGCCGGTGAGCGAATACCTGCGCGTCAGCGAGGCCGCACTGCGCGTCTTCGACGCCTCGGACGAGCTGAGGAAGAACAAGATGAAGGCCAGGATCAAGTTCCTGGTGGATCGCGTCGGCATAGACGCCTTCCGCGATATGGTGGAGAAGGAGCTTGAGCGTCCGTGGGCGCAGCAGCCCATAGACCCCACGCCGCTGCTCTACCTGGACGACGAGGAGTCCGACGCCCCTCAGTCGCCTGCCCTGGGAAGCCAGCAGTCCCCCAATGGAGATAGAGGGGAGTACGAGCTGTGGCGCAACACCAACGTCCGGCCCCAGAAGCAGGACGGCTTCCACGTAGCGATGGTCAAGCTGGCCCAGGGCGACATACAGGAATACCAGTTCCCCCTCTTGGCCGACATCACGCGAAAATACGCCGGCGGTCGGGCTCGCACGACCCAGCAACAGAACATTGCCTTGAGGTGGGTGCGGGAGGATTCCCTCTACCCGCTGTGGAAGGACCTGAAAGAGGCGGGACTGGCTGAGCCGGAGGTGAACACGATAACCGACGTCACTTCCTGCCCAGGCACCGATAGCTGCAAGCTGGGCATCACGTCCTCAATGGGCCTCGGGAAGGCTATACGGGAGGAGCTTACCACTATGGACATATCCGACCCGTTGGTCAAAGGCCTGCACATCAAGATGAGCGGATGCCCCAACTCCTGTGGTCAGCACCACATAGCCAACATAGGGTTCCACGGCGCCTCCATGAAGGGCGACGGAGGCAACCAGGTACCCGCGTACGAGCTTTTCGTGGGCGGCAGCTACAATGACCTCAACGGGCAGTCGGAGTCGCGTATCGGGATGCGTCCCAAGGGGAAGATACCCGCCAAGAAGGTGCCGCAGATCATTCGCTCCGTCCTGGATTACTACCAGGGAAACCGGGTGGGGGCAGAGACGTTCAACACTTTTGTGGACAGGGTGGGGGTCGGTCCCTTTGAGGCCATCATGGCGGAGAGCCAGGACTTGGGGCCTCTCAACAGAGATAACATAGACACGTACATGGACTGGAGCAAGACGGTCCTCTACAAGGTGGAGCGCGGCGAAGGGGAGTGCGCGGTTTAGCTGAGGGCCGCGCCCGGCAACTCGCCATCCAATGGGCGCCGAGAAGCGCTTGGCGGTATCCAAAGAGTCCCCGAAAAGAGCCGGACCCCGTCATCTCATCGTGTCCCTGAAGGGCGATGCGGAGCTTGGTGGATAGGGTGCTGTAGACTTGGCGCAGGGTGTCTTCAAAGCGCTGCTTGCCCACAGGCCTTCCAGTATCTGCGCTTCCGGGGTTGCCAAGGGTGTGGGCAGGCTATGAGCGGGCGGTCTGCGCCGGCCTGGCAAGCAGCCGACAGGCTATTGCCGCTTCATCCAGCGCTGGAACCGGCGCCATGTATTGTCCCCTTGCCAGGCCGGCGGATCAATAGACCTTCCTCGCCATCGCTTCTCCGGCCCACCGCTGGGCCTGGCAAAGAAGAGGGCATAAGTCAGGACGAACAGGATAAGCCCCAGCCAGACAAATGGGCCCCAAAGCCCCGGGGCAATTGCGCTGACCAGGATTGCCAGCACAAGCAAAATAATGCCAATCGTCATAAGGCGGCGGGAGCTCCGGTAGGCGTAGCTGGCAATACCCCCGCAGAAGCGGCCGAACGCGGACAGTGGTGAACTCCTCTTGGCTTTGCCAGGCTCCCTGGCGGGCGCGGAATCGCCTACCTGCTGGAGGATTTCCTCTATCTCACGCTGATACCGCTCGGACATGGCGCCCCTCCCTTACGGTGAAATCATTATAAACTATTCACCGCGCCAGGGAAAGCCCTTTGTCCCATCCCTATTGGCGCCGCACGCTTTCCACGCCTGTTATACCAGTGGGCCCGGAAGGGCGCGAATGGGGATTGCGCGCCTCTTGACCGTGGGTATATAATCCCTCTCCAACGCATACTCCAATTTGTAACGTGGAGCGTTGGACATGACTATGGGCAGTGAAAACAGAGCGCACGTTAAGAGGGACAAGTCAAAGGAGGCAATCGCCCTCGCCCTGGCTAGTCGCTGGCAAGAGGCGGTGGCGCTGAATTACGAGATTGTCGCTGCCTTCCCCAAGGACGTAGAGGCTCACAACCGGCTGGGTAAGGCGCTATCCGAGTTGGGACAATACAAAGAGGCAAAGGACGCATTCCGGAAGACCCTGGAGATATCCCCTGCCAACAGCATAGCCAAGAAGAACCTGCAAAGGTTGGATCCGCTGGGCGAAGACGCAGCCGCGCCCAAGCGCGGCAAAAAGGTGACTCCACAGATCTTCATAGAGGAGCGCGGGAAGTCCGGCTCCATCTCCCTGACCAGACTGACCCCGGATGGCGGCCACCTGCGTATGGCTCCCGGCGACGCGGTTGAACTGCGATTGTCCGGGGACGGCCTGACGGTGGAGAGCCCGGAAGGGCGGTACCTGGGGGAGATAGACCCCAAGCTGGGGCAGCGCCTAGCAAGGCTCTTGCGGGGCGGAAACAGGTACGCAGCCGCCGTGACCTCCGTACAGGAGCAGAGCCTGGTCATCATGATCAAGGAGACCTATCAGCACAGCAGCCAGTATGGCGTGGTGTCCTTCCCCTACAAGCAGCCGGCGGGCGGAGTCTACTCCTATCCGGGAGCCCCGCCACTGCCGATTGACCTCGACCTGGAGGTGGATCGAGACCTGGAGGACGAAGAAGTCGACCTTGAGCGCCCACCTATTATAGACTGGGACGAGGAGGGAGAGGCCAATATCGCCGCCCCACCCTCCGAGGAGGAAGAGCCTGCCTCCACACCTGTGGACGACCTGGAAGAACAAGCCGGCTTCTAGCCTCTCATTTGTCCGAGGCAGCCGCTCAGGTTGCCTCACCCCCTTCCTGGTGTGACGGATAGCCTTCTTTCCCGCGACCCAAACCTGGTGTATCATCACATCAGCAAAGATGGACCTATCTCGACGCATCTACCCTCTGGACCCACGGGAGCTGACGGAAGAGCAGCTCGCGGTTGTGTTCGCCATGACCTCCCGCAATCCCCAGCCCTTCGATGAGATAGCCCGGCTGGTAAGCGAGGAGAAGGCGGCTGACTTCCATGAGCGATGGGTCCTCAACTACGGTCATGCCTCGGTGGCGGAGCATGCCATCCTCCACATGGCCGTGGAGAACATCTCCCGCCTGGCCTGCGACAACCTGGAGGACAACCGCCTGGCTTCCTACACCGAAAAATCCTCGCGCTATCAGGTGTTGGGCCAGGGCCACTATCACGTCCCGCGGGAGCTCGACGAAAACCCTCCACTCAGGGACGTGTACGTCAAGACCTGCGACTCTCTGTTCACGGCCTACCGGGAGTCCGTGGACGGGCTGCTTGAGTACCTGCGTGGAGCCACGCCGCAGAACGAGGGCGAACGGGACTCTGCCTACAACCTGCGCTTGAGGCGAGTGGCAACGGATGTAGGCCGCTTTCTGCTGCCCGCGGCAACGCTGACCAACGTGGGAATGACACTGAACGCTCGCTCCATGGAACACGCCGTCCGCAAGCTCCTCTCGTCGGACCTGGTTGAGGAGCAAGAGATAGGGGAGGCTCTAAAGCAGCAGGGCAGGACCATAACCCCCACACTCATCAAGTACGCCGATCGCAACGAGTACATGGCGCTGTCCAGGGAGGCCCAGGGAAGCCTGGCGCAGGAGGAGACAGCCCCCTCTCCACTTTCAGACTGCCGGGCGGAGCTGGCGCACTATGACGCGCAGGCGGAGTCCAAGCTGGTAGCAGCGCTGCTGTACCGCTTCTCCACCGGCTCGTATGACGACGTGTGGCAAAGAGTGGAGGCCATGAGCCGGCGCGAGCGGGAGGAGGTTGTCCACCAGGCCCTGGATCGGCTGGGCCCCCACGACATCCCCGTGAGGGAGCTGGAGGTGGTGGACTACACCTTTGACCTGGTGATGGACTACGGCGCATACCGGGAGTTCAAGCGCCACCGGATGCAGACCTACATACCACAGCCGCCCACGGTGGACCTGGGATACATTGTCCCGGACCTCATTCTGCAAGCCGGACTGGAGGCGCCTTTCAGGGAGGCAATGCAGACGGCCGCCGATGGGTTCCATCGCGTTTCAGATGCCGCGCCTGGAGTGGGCGGGTACCTGGCAACCCACGCCCACCTTAGACGGGCGCTTTGCAAGGTGAACCTGAGGGAGTGCTACCATCTGTTCAAGCTGCGCACGAGTCCCCAAGCCCACTTTACCCTGCGAAGGGTGATGCGGCAGGCGCTGGACCTGGCGGCCCAGCGTCACCCGCTGCTGTTCAAGTACCTGCGGATAAGGGCGGAGTAGCGGAGGCGGCTTGCCTGCGCGCCGACCTGTCGACGCTGATGCTGGCAACGGTAGCCACGGTCATATCCTCCCTCTCCTTGTCTCGCATGATCCATACACCCTGCGTAATCCGCCCCTTCACTGGGACCTCTGCGAGGCTGAAACGCTCGATGATGCCCTGCTCGGAGACTATCATGATCTCGTTGGCGTCCAGCACCAGGTGGGCAGCGGCTACCGGCCCGGTCTTATCGGAGATCCTGAGGGTTTTCACCCCCTTGGCTCCTCTGGCTGTCTTGCGGTACGCCTGTATGGGGGTCAGCTTTCCAAATCCCCTGCGACTCACCACGAACAGCTGGGCGCCCGGCAGTACCACGTCCATGGACACCACCTTGTCGTCCGGGTCAAGGCGTATCCCTCTTACGCCACCGGCGTAACGGCTGCTCTGCCGTACGTCCGCAATGGGAAAGCGGGCGGCCATACCCATCTCCGTCACCATTACCACCTCATCGCCCTCACGCGCTCCTCGCACGGAGACAAGCTCGTCCCCTGGCTCCAGGTCCAGAGCTATGAGTCCGTTGCTCCTGATGCTGGAGAGGGCGGCGAACTTCATCCGCTTTATCTCCCCCTTCCGTGTGCCAAGCATTACGAACTCGTCCTGGTGGTCCGGAGAGACGTCCAGCACGGCGTTGACCTGCTCTCCGGTTGAAATCGACAGGAGGTTTATAGCTGGCATTCCGCGGGTGGAGCGCGATGCGTCCATGGGTATTTCAAAGCACTTGAGGGAGTAGACCCTGCCCCGGTTGGTGAAGAACAGGAGAACGTCGTGGGTGTCAGCCACTACAAGGTGCTGTAGCACGTCGGCCTCCCTAGTGACCATACCCGTCACGCCTCTACCGCCCCTGTGCTGAGCCCTGTACGTGTCAAGAGGCATGCGCTTGAGGTAGCCCCGTTGGGTGATGGTTATGACCATATCCTGGTGGAGCACCAAGTCCTCCCTGGTCGGGGCATCGGGCTCCTGGTCCAGCACCTCGGTGCGGCGGTTATCGCCGAAGTCCATCCGGATCTTCCGGGTCTCCCTCTTGACCTCCGCAAGCACCTTTTGGGGGTCGGCCAGCAGAGCTTCAAGCTCGCCGATGGTCTTCTGTAACGCCTGGAACTCCTCCTCTATTCGCTCTCTCTCCAAGGCTGCAATGCGGCGTAGCTGCATGTCCAGGATGGCCTGGGCCTGTATCTGAGAGAGGGCGAACTGCTGTATCAGCCCCTGCCGGGCCGTTTCCACGTCGGCGGACTGGCGAATGAGGTTTATCACCGCGTCCAGGTTGTTCAGGGCTATCCTCAGTCCCTCCAGGATGTGGGCTCGCTCCTGGGCTTTCCGCAGGTCGAACTGCGCCCTCCGCGTCACCACCTGCCGGCGGAAGTCTATGTAGTGCCTGATGATCCTCTTCAGGGGAAGCACCTGGGGCTGGCCGTCCACCAGCGCCAGGGTGTTGACGAAGAATGCCGTCTGCAGGGCCGTATGCTTGTACAGGTTGTTCAGCACAATCTCCGGCTGGGCTTCCCTGCGCAGCTCCACTACGACCCGGAGGCCGTGGCGGTCGGACTCGTCCCTCACCTCGCTTATACCGTCTATCTTCTTGTCCTTGGACAGATGGGCGATCTTCTCCACCAGCGTGGCCTTGTTTACCTGGAAGGGGATTTCAGTAACGACTATCTGGCTGCGTCCCGATCGTCTTTCGACTTCCTCAATTGTTGCCTTTGCTCGCACCAGGATGCGCCCGCGGCCCGTGGAGTAGGCGTTCACGATGGAGTCTCTGCCCATGATAATCCCGCCCGTGGGGAAGTCCGGGCCCTGGATGAACTTGACCAAGTCCTCCACTGTGGCGTCCGGATGGTCTATGAGGTGAATGGCCGCGTCGCACACCTCACGCAGGTTGTGAGGAGGGATGCTGGTTGCCATTCCCACGGCAATGCCCGCGGCGCCGTTGAGGAGCAGGTTGGGAAGCACGGCTGGGAGCACCTGCGGCTCCCGCAGCGAATCGTCGAAGTTGGCCGTGAAGTCCACGGTGTCGCGGTCTATGTCCGTCAGCATCTGCTGCGCTATTGTGGAGAGGCGCGCCTCCGTGTACCGCATCGCCGCCGGTGGGTCGTCGTCAATGCTGCCGAAGTTGCCCTGCCCGTCTATCAGGGGATAGCGCATGGAGAAGTCCTGGGCCATGCGCACCATTGCCTCGTAGACGGGGGAGTCCCCGTGTGGGTGGTACTTCCCAAGCACCTCTCCAACCAGGCGCGCGCTCTTCTTGTACGGGGTGTTGGCCCTCATGCCAAGCTCGTCCATGGCGTACAGTATCCTGCGTTGCACCGGCTTCAGGCCGTCCCGCACGTCCGGAAGAGCCCGGGAAACGATGACGCTCATGGCGTAGTCAAGGTAGGAGTTGCGCATCTCATCTTCGATGCGCACAGGTCGGATGTTTTCTATAGGAGTTACCATCGATCTATCCTCTCTTTGTCGAGGTTATGTTTGGGCCGACACCCTTGAGCGCGGGGCGGCCTCTTTTCTCAGGGAGTACGTCTCCCCTCGTTTCGCTAAGGCCAGGAAGAGATTGCTAAAGCTCTTGGGGACCTCCTTTTCACGCTCGTTGTGCCACTGGATGCCGATGACCCAGTCGTGCCGGGGGCTCTCCAGCGCCTCTATCAGGCCGTCCTCCAGCGAGTAGGCGGAGGCCATGAGAGACGAGGCCTTTTGAGGCTCGCCAACGCCCTGGTGGTGACGGCTGTTCACCTGCACAAAGCCACCTGCGCCGAGTATGGCGGCCAGCTTGCTGCCGGGGGATATGTACACCCTGTGGAAAGCCGACTTCCCGGTCTCTTTCTCCGCCCGATGGCCCGGAAGGTCCTGGATGAGCGTACCCCCAAAGACCACGTTGAGAAGCTGCATTCCCCGGCAGATGCCCAGCACGGGCATGCCCTCTTGCAGGGCGGTCTCCAGCAGGGCTATCTCCCACCGGTCCTGGGCGTGGTTAGGCTCGTCAAGCCCTGCGGCGGGATTCGGCTCCCGGTTGTAGTGGCGAGGGTCTATATCCGCTCCGCCGGTGAACAGGAGGCCGTCAACGGATGATATGGCTTCCCGGACCAGTTCAGGGTTGTCCGGGAGAAGTAGGAGCGGCTCCATCCCGCCCCTTGCCACCGCTTCACTGTACGAAGCAGCCCACTCTTCGTCTGAGGCCGCTACACCAATGACGGGCTTGGTCAAATCCCCACCTTCCTTGGTATGCCCGTGCGCCCGCTAGCCTGTCCAATACGGGCACACATATTGCAATTTTACACCGGATGGCGGAATTAGGCAAGGCGTCAGGCAGCAAGAAGAGCGCACGCGGGCGCCGACAGCCGAGCCGGACCGCCCTTCAAGAGTCTCAGGGTGAGTGGGCTCGCCGGGAGGCCGCTCATCGCCTGCCCCCGTGCAGAGGCTTGTGGATGTGCTAAACTGCTGCGAGAGGGGTGGATATGCGTAAGATAGAGGTGGTCTTCTACCGAGAGGGAGCGGTCTGGGGGCCATAACTGATGCTTGCCTGGAAGAGCGCCATACGCGATGCTCTGGATACGGAACCCGCCAGCCGAGTTGGCAAGGCGGTGTCGGTGTCCCTGATCACCCTCATCGCCTTGAACATCGTGGCCGTGGTTTCAGGGACCGTCGAGGACGTTTACAATATCTCGCCCAGGGCTTTCATGGTCTTTGAGGCCGCGTCCGTTGCCGTTTTCACAGTGGAGTATCTGTTGCGTCTGTGGACATGCACCACTGAAAACAAGTTCGCTCGCCCGGTGATGGGACGGCTGAAATTCATACTTTCCCCTCTGGCGCTGGTTGACTTGATGGCTATTCTGCCTTTCTACGTGGCTCTGTTAAACCTCCCATGGATAGATTTGCGAGTACTGCGCGCAGCCCGTCTAGCAGGACGCGTCGCTCGGTTGGGCCGCTACAGCGCCGGCATCCGCACCTTGGCTCTAGTATTGCAGGCCAAAAAGGACGAGTTGCTAAGCGTCATCCTGGTATTGCTCTTACTTCTGTTGTTGGCCTCTTCCCTCGTGTTCTATGCAGAGAGTGGCGCTCAACCAGACAAGTTTTCCAGCATACCGGAAACCATGTGGTGGGGAATCATCACCCTAACCACGGTGGGCTACGGAGATGTCTACCCTGTTACCATAGCAGGACGGGCGCTGGCCGGAGTGATGGCTATCTTGGGGATAGGGCTGTTTGCGCTGCCTGCAGGGATTCTAGGGTCCGGTTTCATTGAAGAGATGCAGCAGCGACCCGAGCGCAGGGGCATATGCCCGCACTGCGGGGAGCAGATTGGATGAAAGGGGCTTGCGGCTAAGGAAGGAGTTCAGGATATGGGCGGCTGTTCATTAGCGTTGCTACCACAGCCACCACCGGCGCGGCCTGGGCAGGTGCTGTCCCAAGAACGCCTCCAGGTTGGGACGGTGCAGTACCGTTCTACCGGCGCCGCTGGTGTCCTGGTCAATCAGGGTTGAGGGCACGTCTTCCCATGAAAAGTCGCTTCTGCCGAAGGCGTCCCTGGACTGCCAGACGATAACCCGGTTCCCGTCGATGGTCCATCCGTTGGTCACAACGCCTTCGCTCCTGGCATAGGCCGTGGGCCGGAGCAGATTGATGAGGCGGGCTTTGACGCGGTCGTACCGCTTCTCGGCGTAGTCCAACCAAGTGATGCTGCGGAGCCAGTCCGGCGCGGGCTGGTCATCAGCCTGGGACAGGATACTGCTCAGCACACTCGATGAAAGGGCCAGCCAGTCCTCTGGAAGGCGTTCGTCGTCCAGACGGTCTAGGACCTCGGTCAGGTAACGACGATACAGGTGGCCGGTCAGGCCCCGGCGCATTTCCTGTATACGGCCTTGCAGTCGCTGGCGCAGGCTTTCGTCGTGGGCCGGCAGGGCGGTGGTTGTGTATATCATCAGGCTGCGTTTGACCACCTCGTCAGGGAAGGACTGAGGTTCAGCGTTCATTGACAGGATGAAGCCGGGGTGCTCAGGAACGCCTGGCTGAAGTTCATCCTTGATCATGTCTCGGCCGTGGCTGTTGAAGGCCCGGCGACCGATGTCGTCAAACACCACAGGAAAGCGCTTGTACGCCTGCTGTAACCCGCGCAGTTGCGCCTTGGTGAAGCTCCCCTTTTCGACTGTGTTGGCAAGGCTGAACATGGAGGTCATCAGAGTGTCCACCAGGCTGGTCTTGCCACAGTTGGACTTGCCGAAGACTATGGCGAAGGACGGATAACGAATTACGTCGCTGTCCTGCAACAAAGCCAGCGAGCGTAGGTCGCAAATGAAGGGCGAGAAGTACAACCAGGACATCAGGATGAAGTAATCGCGCTGCAAGCCCGCTACGTTGCCATCAAAAGCGCCCTCGTAGCTCTTGAAGTACTCAAGTAGCAGGTGAGCGTCTGTTTTGACCGAAGCGTCATCCCATTCCAGGGGGAACCGCTCGCCGGACAGCAGGGCCGTGCGGTTTGTCCTGTCTATGGAAAGGTAGCGGTTGTCCGCCTCCTCGGCGGACTTTACAAGGCGTATGCGGCTAATCTCCCGCCTGATCTCTGGGGTGATAGTCTGCTTGCCGTTGCGAATGGGCGGGGCCGCCGCAGATAACCTTGGCCCCAGCACGGCGGTCACCCTTTCTATGCGCTCTATCTGAACCGGCGCCGATACCTGCGATTCTTCGGCTGTCGGCGCTTCGATAATCAGTGTGCCTGATATATCTGACATGACGGGCGTATCGGAGACCTCAATTTCGGCGTTGGTTATGCGTTCCTCCGGCAGAGGGATTTCGTCCGAGGCCGAGTCCCGGATGGCGTCGTACATACGGTTGTAGTGGTTCCAGGCTGCTTCATCGTCGTCGAAGACCACCAAGGTCTCCGGCTGCCTGCCGGAGAAGGCTACCTCCGACAGGTTGGCGGAACCGACGATCACGCGATTGCACCCGTCTTCATTCGACAGCAGGTACAGCTTGGCATGGGCAATGGCCTTCCTGAGGACGCGAAAACGGGCCTGCCCGGCGTGCGCCCTTTCTAGGGAAGGTCTGAACAAAGTGCTGCCAGGCTGATTTTTGATTGCCGGGTACAGAAGCAGGCTTTCCCTCCTGGTTTTTTGCCTTGTTTGTTGATGGTGCGGTTAATTTCGGCCCTTTGCCCACTCCTCTTCGGCCGCTTCGGGACTTCAGCCTCGCTTTTGGGCCCACTACCCCCTGG
The DNA here is from genome assembly GCA_965263185.1 of Dehalococcoidia bacterium. Taxonomy (GTDB): domain Bacteria; phylum Chloroflexota; class Dehalococcoidia; order Lucifugimonadales; family UBA2985; genus JAPPHY01. The sequence goes on from OZ253588.1 coordinate 2,042,820, forward strand.
TCAACCAACCAAGAGGCCCTTAGCCCGCTTCAAGTTGGATAGCCCTAGCAACAGCGCCAGCCGTTCTGTGTTCTTGGTCAAGCCCCGGTAGCGTACTTTGGCGTAGCCCCATAATCTCTTCACATCAAGGAAGGGGTGTTCCACCCCCGATCGCAGTCGGGGGCAGGCTCTTGGCCCGGATAGAAGCCTTCACCTTTTCCCCTATTGCCGCCGGATCCCCCGGTTCCAGTTTCCGCCGCTGTCCCGGCTTCATTGCCACCTGCCACTGTACCGCCAACTCCAGATGCTCCTCCCGCTTCTGTACCCCGATATAGCCGGCGTCCCCCCACACCTGCCTCTCCCCACCGTGCAATAACCGGTGGGCCTGGGTCACGTCATGCACGTTGGCCGATGTAGTAGCGAAGCTGTGCACTAAGCCCGTCTCCGAATCCACCCCGATGTGCAGCTTCATCCCGAAGTGGTATTGGTTCCCCTTCTTCACCTGGCGCATCTCCGGGTCCCGCTGCCCGGCCCGGTTCTTGGTCGAGGGCGGCGCCTCTATGATGGTGGCGTCCACTATGGTCCCTTCTCTGAGCCGCAGACCTTGGGACGCCAGATGCTCGTTGATCTCCGCAAACAGCCCTTGTCCCAGATGGCGCTCTTCCAGCAGGTGGCGAAAGTTCAGGATGGTACTCTCATCAGGAATCGGCTCAGACAGCCGTAACCCCGCGAAGCGCCGCACTGACTCCGCCTCATACAGCAGAGCCTGCCCCCGTGAAAACGGGGGTCTTCCATTCCAGGGTCGCTCACGTTGTAGCAGAGCTGGACGATGTGGACCCGAAGCATCGCCGACAGGGGGTAAGGCCGACGACCCCGCTCAGCCTTAAAGTAGTGGGGCCGGATGCGCTCCTCCAACCTCTCCCAGGGAATAAGGGAGTCGATTCGCTTCAGAAACACCTCCCGACGGGTCTGTCGCTTCTTGTGCTGGTACTCCAAGTCGGCAAAGGTTGGCTGCTCCGTCATGCTCGCTCCCCCTTGGTGTTGGCTAGCCTCAGTATGCCACAATTACAGCATTATTCAGAGTTTCCCTAGAATGTGGACGTGCCGTTCGTCCTTCAATCCCATTATGGCGGAGCGGGTGTCCCCAACCACCACCTTCTGAAAGGCCAGAATGCTCTTGATCTCCCGCAGTGTGCCCTCGTATCCGAACACACACTCAAAGGAGTTGAAGGCGAACTGGTCCAGCATCCTGACTATGGCTTTCACACTGGCGGAGTAGGTCAGTACCCGGAGTTGGTCGTAGCCGGCAAACAGATCCCAGTTGAACTGCTTCTCGTCCAGGAAGCGGGCGTTGACCACGCGAAGCCCTGTGCCGTCGTCCAGACCAAGAGAGGCCTGGCTCTTGTGAGCTCCGTTAGGTTGTTCGAATAGCCGATCCATGCTCTCTAACTCTTGCGGGTAGATTGGGCTCTGCCTATAAAGTAAAGACGGCGCTGCGCCACTCTTGCGGGACACCCAAAGGTGAAACTCAGTGGGGGCGGTTCAGTTGGTAATACTCGCCTATGGGGCTCGGGGGCTCCTCCTTGAATTCCGTGCGGTCGTTCCAGAGGTAGCGGCTGGTGGACAGGGCGATGACCACGAACAGCGCGTCTACTATGGGGAAGTAGACCATGTGGGACGTTACGGCTTCACCTGTTTCACTGCTGGGGTTCAGCGTCCAGAACCACTCCCAGAAAAACAGCATTGTGAGCGCAATGGACCCGTACCAGGCGAAGCCGACACGAACATAGTCCAGCGCATTGGGCTCTTGGGCCAGGCTCTTGAGAGTCATCTCTCGCCTTCGCAGATAGCTCACCACCAGCGATGCGATCACCCCAGCCGCCATGAACCAGTTAAGGATGCGCCACAGGGGATATTCCGGTGAGCCGTCGTGGTACAGAGGCGTTAGAATCAGGTTGAGAGCCACGCTCAACGCCGTTAATATCAGATAGGCCGCCAGAATCCGCTTAGCGGTGTCCAAGGTCACCTCCTACAAGTAGGCCGCTCGGCCAGCTTTCGATGGGGCGGGACTGCCTTGTTTCGATGACATTGTAGCACGGCGGGCGACGCTGTGAGTACTCAACTCCGCATCCCTGGTTTGTGTGGAGCAGTGTGTGTGAGATGGCTCCGTCTAGCTCGGGTCTATGCCTAGGGTGGAAAGCATCTCCAGGCTTCCAGCGGTTAGCTCCAGGCCCTGCTCCGCGCCAGCCCGGTATTTCTGCCGAATGGCGTCCAGCGCCGCTTCCTCAGGGCGTTGGCCTTCGCTCAGGCGCTCCACCAGTTCTGCCAGCGTGCTGTAGGCCTGGTCAACGTGCCAGTAGAAGGACAGAAGCCACGCCAGCTCGCGCTCATTGGACGGCGCGGGTACCTCGTCCAAGTCGAATATGGCATCGCTGACCTTGGTGTATCGCAGGATACCGGCCTTGTCCTCCTCGTGCTCGCCGTAGAACCGCTTGTGCTTAAGCTCCGACACCCGCCTGCGGTAATCCGACTCGCCGTAGATCTCCCTGGGCAGCCAGTCCTTGCGAAGGTCCCTTACCTCTTTCCCCTGAGCGTCTACGATGGCGACAGCCACGTCCACTCCAAGGACAGGGTCATTCTCAAACTTCACCGCATCTCTGACCACCGCCTCCTGGAGCATGAGGGTCAGCTCCCTGGTTATCTTCCTGTACAGCGCCCCGGTGGCCTCATCGTTGTGGTCTGCGCCCAGGCCGCCGGTGTTGAACATGTAGTACTCCTGGCGCAGTCCGCCCTCTTCGATGTTCTTCAGTATGGAGTACATGAGGTTGGCGTTCTCGTCTTCCAGTCCAATGATGAACGGGTCTGAGAAGTACTCCACGTACGGCCTGCCTATGGCGCCAGTGGCCGCCCCCGTCTGAACGGCCTCGCCGTACATTAGGGCTCGCACGTATGTCTCTGCGGTCAATCTGACCAGGGGAGGGACAACGGTGTTCTGGCGCATCACGCCCTGCCACATCACCTTGTCGGCGCTCTCCATCGGCACGTGAACCGTATCGTCCAGCCGCCCGCCCGTGAGGTTCCCGGCCAAGTGCGCAACGCCCTTCCTGGCAAGGAGCCTGGAACGGGAGAGGATCATCCGCATGTTGCGAACGGGGTTTTGCAGGAAATCCGGGGCGCCCGCCGCGGCATTGAATGGGACGTTCTCCAGGGTCTCCTGCGCGTTGGGCTCCTCCGCGGACCCGCGCAGTACGTCGTGGGTAATGGGGTCGCCCTCCTGTGTAAGGCCAAAGGGCACTGCGTACAGGTTGTTCTCCGTGCCGTCTATGCCATAGGAGATGGTTATCTGCTTGCCGCCCCTTGCGCTCTCTATAGGTTCGGGGAGTGGTTGCAGCAGAATGATGTCGTCGTTCATGGGGTAGATACCCTCGTCGGAGTTGGGAGCCAGGTCGAGGAGCTTTGCGAGGTCGCTTTCTACCAGCTCTATCATAATGGTGAGGGTGCTCTTGCCGTGCAGGGATGGGCCGGTGGTGACAAGCGCGGTATTGGTTGTATCGCCCTTAAGGGTCTTGACCCTAGCCATGCTCAGGGCAGCCTGGAGAGCCAACCCATTGGCCTGCTTGACCATGAACATAGCCACGGACAGCGGGCCCATTTTGTGCTCACCCATGTAGTCGAACCCCAGGTGCAGGGAGAGGCCCTTGGTGGGAGCCTTGAAGATCAGTTGAGTAAGGCCGGCCTCTTGGACGCAGTCTTTGAGGTCCTGGGGCAGGCCAAGGTCATCCAGCCACCTGGGGATGGATACCTCCAGAATTTGCGGCTCCTTATCAAGGTCGGCATCGGGGAGGTCAAAGGTCAACTGCTGCCACATGTAGGGAAGCTGTGGGTAGTCCGTGCCGAAGAGGAGCTGCCTTGCGTGGAACGACCGCCCCGGGGCATCGCCGATTTGCCGGTCGGTCTGTATGATGGTGTCTCCGGATGCGAAGCGCTCCTTCATCATCCGGGTTATGTACGGGAGTATCTCGGCAAAGAGGGCCTGGCAGTCTTCGCTGAAGGGCAGGGCGTCGCGGTTTTTGGAGAAGCCGTCTATGAAGTACTGGGTCAGATCCGGCCGCCGCGCTACCCCCAACTGGCTGAAGAAGCCCAAGCCGCCGCTGTCCAGCCGTACAACCGTATCGGGCCAGGCGCGGCTCCCAGCCTTGCCTGCTTCGTTGAGTTGAGCGCACTCCAGGGTGACCTGCTCGGCTTCGCGGAGGAGTTGCTCCTGTTCGTGGGGCGGGAGGTCCTGGAAGATACGCATTTGGCCTGCAAGCCAATCACCCGATGGATTGAAGTACAGGCTGTTCCGTTCATGCCCCTTCTTGGCTGTGGCTACCAGTTCATCAAGAGCCCTTGCGAACGTGGGGTTGACCGGAGGCCCCGACAGAGACGCCCCCATCCCCTGCCTGATTGCCATGCTGCAAATCTCTCCTGACTAAAGTGTTATTCTGGGGTTTCCTAGCCACTCAAAATAGCTGCCAACAGACGGCCTGCGGCAGTTGGCGTGACGCAGGCATTCTACAGGATATGACTCTCTTTAGCAAGGATGCCTTACCCTGCGATAGCGCGAGATTGAGCGCATTTGCAACGCGGAAAGACCCATCAGAGCGCGGCTCTCCTGCCGGCGCTGCGATCCTTGCGGGCTTTCACGCTGAGAAGCACTCTGAGCATCTGCACAGCTTTTTAAGCAGGTCAAACGGATAGATGCCGGAGTCATGCGTATCGCTCCACAGGAACTGCACCGCGTAGCGTCCTATCTGCATCCAGTCCACGGCCTGGACGTCCTCCCTCACGTCATCCTCCGCCACCCTTCGCCGACCCGTCATCTCCTCCACACACCCGGCGCAGCAGCAGTGGCCCCTCAGGTAACGATGGGGATAGTAGCCCGCATGGCCGTCGTCCCAAAGTATGTGGACTCCATTGTCCTCCAGCCTCACGTCATCGACTGCCAATGTATCTCCTTAAACGCGCCCCTGATGGCCCGCCGGCCGTCGCCCGGCAGCCCTGCGCGTAAATCACTAGGCTACCCCATTGCCCCCAGCCTGCCGCCGCCCAATACGTGCAGGTGCAAGTGGGGCGCTTCTTGGCCGGAGTCTGGCCCCTGGTTAATCACCAGCCTGTACCCCGACTCCGTCAGACCCTCCCGTTGCGCCATCTCCCTTGCCACCAGCAGCATGTGTCCCAGCAAGGCCTCTCTGTCCTGTGTGAAGGCCGCAAGGTACGTCACATGCTCGATTGGGACTACCAGAAGATGCGTAGGCGCCTTTGGGTTGATGTCCCTGATGACAAAGACCCGGTCATCGCGATCCAAAAGACTGCTGGGGATGTCTCCACGTCCGATCTTGCAGAAGATGCAGTCCTCAGCCATGCGCGCCTACTCCCGGTTCGCCCTGGGACGCGCGCTGTACGCGGGCCTGCCGGACAATCGCATCAAGCCGTTGCGGGCGGTAGTCATTGAGGGCGCCGGTCTGGGGTGGTCTATCCCCTTACTCCATGCTCACCGACAGGTAGGTGGTGGTGCGCTGTATCCCGCCGATGGCGTGGATGTTCCCTGTCACTAATCCCCCAATGCCGTTCAGGTTCTCCGCCTCCACGACAGCCACAATATCGTACTCGCCGGTCACCGCATCCGCCTCTCTCACCCCACTCACCTCCTTAAGGGCCGCGAGAACGTCACTGGTCTTGCCCACCGCCGTCTCTATTAGCACGTAAGCCTTTGTAGCCACGATGTTGCCTCCTTGCCGTTTCGGATGCTGCGCCGCTTCTGGTCAAGCTCCCGAAGTTCCCAGGGCAGACCCTCTCTCCGTACCCGCCATTTTAGAGTCACCTCATCCCAGTGTCAATTGCGATGAAGCGCGCCCCGCGACCGACAGACTTTTGCAAACCCTCGGTGTATTCTCAGAGAAGCCCCCCCTCGGCATCCCCGTTCGCGGTGAGCCGAGCTCACTTGCCCGCTCGTGGTGAGCTTGTCGAACCATGCGAGCGGGTAGGCTGCGCGCGCCATTACCAACACGTATCAGGAATACCCGCGATGCGAGTTGTTGACAAAGCCGTTATAGCCGTGCGAACATATGTAGCTATAAGCCGTGTGACGTTTATAGCTAAACTATACGGAGTGTTATGCCACAACCTAACTTTCCCAACCGCACCCTCTAGCACTTTGACCCCAGGGTGCCGGAGGTCGACCACATAAGGCCCCGGTCGGAGGGCGGCAGCGACGCCTACGACAACCTCACCCTGTTCTGCCCGCCATGCAACAAGGAAAAGCGTGACAGGATGACCCTGACCGGCTTGCAGGACGACAATCGAAAGAACGGCCACCTGACCACGGAGAACGAACGGAACATCCGGCACGGACTGGCGCGGGCGACCCGCCGGAGAAGTCGGTGAATAAAGAAAGGAGGAGCACCTAGATGCAATGTCCACATTGCCTTATGCACTTCCACGAAGAATGGAAATATTCGAGTCTTGGCGCAAACGCGGATGGGAATTGGTCTATCGAGTGTACGTACTGTGCCGCTTGTAAAAAACTTATCGTTCGCTTGGAATGTAGCAGTTGGTCCACTGAAAATAGGTTAACCGTAAATAAGTTTATAGTGTACCCCAAGGCATCGGGGCGCTCGCCTGTGTCTGACGATGTGCCCCGGGAATTCATAGCAGACTATGAGGAGGCCGCCCTTATTCTTGCTGACAGCCCCAAGGCAAGCGCCGCACTTAGTCGGCGTTGCCTGCAACATATTTTGCGGGAAGCGGCTGGTGTGAGAGAAAAGACCCTGTACGCAGATATACAGAAGGTCATCGACTCTAATGCCCTCCCCTCATACCTAAGCGAACCATTAGACATGCTGCGCAAGATCGGGAACGTAGCGGCCCATGCAACCCAGAACGCAAATACTGGAGAAATCGTGCCAGTCGACCCGAACGAGGCTGCATGGTGTCTGGATGTCATCGAGTTACTGTTTGACTTCTACTTCGTGGGTCCCGCTAACGCTGAGAGGCAGCAACAAGCCTTTCAAGAGAAGCTGCGCGGCACAGACGATTCTCTCAAATCCACCCCATGAAACACAGCATCCGGTAGCGAAGCCCTGGCGCCTGGGAGTGCTCCCTAGACATCGGCCGCGACCACCACGGCATACGCGTCCGCGAGACCAAGGCCAACCGCCCGCTCATGTGGTTCGACAGGCTCACCACGAACGGGAAGAATGGGGCGTGAGCGGGGGGGCAACAATCCACCGTCATTCCTGCCCCCGAGCAGGAATCCATCCCTGGCGCGGGGGAGGCCCCGGCCCCCTCTGGGTACCCGCTTGCGCGGGCACGACGTGGTTCGACCCGCTCGTCCCCGTATCAAGTACGGGGCAAGTTCTGAGCGTGTCGAAGGGCGTGAGCGGGAGGGGCCGTAAGCGAGGGACTACTCACCCTTCTTGCTCTCTGGAAACCAGGGCCCTGGCCGCCGTCTGGCCGCTTCTAACCGCTCCTTCCATTGTGCCCGGCCAGCCAGTGTCAACCCACTCGCCGGCCAGGAAGAGGTTGGAGATGGGCGTGGCGTTGGGCAGCCGGTGGCGGCCAACGCCTGGGATGGAGCGAAAGGTGGCGCGGGGCTGCTTCACTATAAGCAGGCGCGTCACCTGCGCGTCTCGGGCTTGTGGGAAGAGGCGTTTCATTTCCTCCAGGAACATATCCCGTATCTCCTGCTTGGGCGTATCCGCGTACTCCCACGCGCCGCTGAGGGAGATGCACAGGTACTGCCCGGAGGACTCATCCTCGCCCTGCATTCGGGTCTTGTTGAACACCCACTGCACCGGGCTATCCACAAACCCGGAGAAGACCTCATCCATCACCGGGCGGTCGTACCAGATATGCACGTCCACGATGGGTGAGTATGGCAGCCCCTTGGCCCGTGAGAAGAAGTCCCCCTCCGCCAGAGACTGAGGCAACATGGCGACGAGGTCGTAGGAGGGCAGGGCGGAGATGTACCAGTCGCCCTCCACGGTCCCGCTGGACGTCCGGACGCCGCATACCCTGTCGCCCTCCACCGCGATCTCCCTGGCTCCGGCGCCCAGCATCGCCTCTCCACCCCTGGCGGCGAGGTAGTCCCTGGCGGCCTCGGATACCAGCTCGGAGAGGCCAACCTTGGCGTAGCCAATGCCGGCGCTCTCCCTGGACCTCAGCACCCCCTCCTGAAACACCATCAGCCCCATATCCGCGCTCACCTCGGATACGTCGTCGTTGAGGGTGGGCAGGACGATGAGGTTCCAGAACCTGGCTATGGCTGCATCGGTCTGGTGATGGCGTTTCAACCAGGCGGAGAACGTCTCCCGGTTCAGCCTTACGGAGTCCCTCTGACGCCTGGTCAAGTAGATGCAAAGGCCGCCGTAGAGGACCCTGAGCTTCTCCACCCACGACAGGTAGGGGTAGCGCATCAGAGAGGGCGCCAGGTGAAAGGGCGCGGGCAGATTGGCGCTGCGAAGGACGCCCTTCCTTCCTGCGTAGCCGAGTATGGGGACGTTCAGGTCCGGGGGGATATGGGTGTTGTGGAGGACTCCCAGCTTCTCCAGGAAGCTGACATAGGCCGTGCAGCAACCCAGGAAGACGTGCTGGCCGTTATCTATCTCCCGGCCCGCGTCGGGGTCCGGAAAGGAGAACGCCCTCCCGCCCAGGAAGGGACGCTTCTCCATGAGGACCACCGGGTGGCCGCGGTCGGCCAGGTCGCAGGCGGCCGCCATCCCCGCCAGCCCGCCGCCGATAACGACTACTTTCCCGCGGCTCTTGCCGCTATTCCGTTCAACCATAGCCTTGCCACCATCGCCAGCTTTTCCCCAGCGCTAAGACCTATCCTGTTGCCGAACACCCTGTACCCCGAAGCCTCTATGCGGTCCAGAAGGCGGCTGTATGTATCGTGGAGCATGGCCGGGCAGGCCCTGGAGCTGGGCGACAGCAGGGGCAGCAGTCTCTTGCCCATCCTGAAGCGCTCTCTGGCTCGCTCCACCTGGAACCGCATGAGGTCCCTGAAATTATCGGTGACCCTTCCACGGAAGATGTCCTTCTCAGAGCAGCCGAAGCGCTCAAGGTCTTCCTGCGGTATGTATACTCTGTCCCGCGCCACGTCCTCCTCCACGTCCCGCAGGATGTTGGTCAGCTGCATGGCAAGACCCAGTTCAACCGCGTGCTCCCTGGCGCTGGGGTCATTGTATCCAAATATCTCAATGCAGATGAGCCCCACCGCGGAAGCCACGCGGTAGCAGTACTCTCTCAGCTCCTCAAAGGTGGGGTACCGCGTCTTGGAGATGTCCATCTCAACGCCGTTTATTACCTCCTCCAGATACTCCCGGGGGATGTTGTAGTTGTTGATGACGTCCTGCAAAGCGACGAATACTCGGCCCTCAGGCGCGCCGACGTAGGTCCTGGCAAGTCCCTCCCGCTGCTCCGCGAGCAGCCGCAGCTTCTCATCGACGTCTGTAACGTCGTCCACGGCGTCATCGCACAGACGACAGAAGGCGTAGGCGGCGTATATGGCCCTGCGCTTTGCGGTGGGCAGGGTTATGAAGGCGTAGTAGAAGTTCTTGGCCCGCTCTCTGGTGATACTGCGGCAGTACGCGTACGCCTGGTCCAACTCCCTGTCCATGAACGTCTCCCGGCGTAAGGCTATCCCGTTGGCGTGATGTTCAGATTCTTCTCCCCAGCTTCAGCCTGGCCGCCGTGGTTATAGCAAGCCGCGCCCTTGCAAACTTGGAAAGCGTTGGGCGCCTGCGGAGAACGTCGTATCCCTGGCGCTCGATGGCGTTCAGGATATGCAGTCCCCCGAGGGTGAACAGGGCGATGTCCAGCCGCGCAGCCCAGTCCACCATATCCACCAGCCCGGCGCCCCGGTCGAAGAGGCCTCTGGCGCGGTCCACCTGGAATCGCATCAGGTCCCGGAACGACTCGTCTGCAGCGCCGGCTTGCAGCCTCTCCTCCGTGTATCCGAAGCGCTCCATGTCCTCCTGTGGAATGTAGACGCGGCCCATCTCCATGTCTCTACGCACGTCCTGCCAGAAGTTGGTGAGCTGCAGCGCGGTGCACGTGGCATCGGCCAGGCGCTGCCTCTCCTCGTCGCCGTATCCGAACAAGTAGAGGAACAGGCGGCCCACCGGATTGGCGGAGTGGTCGCAGTAGCGCAGCAGATCCTCGTAAGTCCGGTGGCGATGCACCTTTTGGTCAATGCGGTTGGCCTCTATGAGCTTAAGGAACGGCTCCTGAGGAATGTGGAAACGCTGAATCGTCTCTGCAAGCGCAACGGTTATGGGATGGCTGGGGCGGGAGGAGGAGCTGCGCAGCTGCTACGCCTCCCATGAGTCCAGGAGGTCGAGGCGGTCTCCCTGGGATTCGTCGCCCAGGTCGTCTACAAAGCGGCAGAAGGCGTATACGGCGTAGACGTGGGGCCGCTTCTCCCTGGGAAGGAACCAGGAGCCGACTGTGAAGTTCTCATAGTGAGACCTGGCAAGGTTACGACAGTACTCGTACGACTCCTCAACGCTCCACCTGACGCGAGCGGCCTCTGTAAGGGAGTCCATTTCGCCCTCCCGTCATTCGCCTATGATCCTGACAGAGACCCCGCCGGTTCTAAAGCGGGCCGCCTCCGTCCGGGGTCCTACCAGTGGACGGACTCTTCTGTGTATACGTGGTCGGGCAGCGTGTAGCGGATCCCGTTCTCGTCGAACAGCGAAGTGTCGAGCAGCGACGTGAACCTGGTGAAGTTAATGTCTTCGTAATTGCCCGGAAACAGCCTTTTCAGGACGTGGCCGTAACGCTGCTGCATCCTGAACCACCAGACAACTCCAAAAGTGGGGACTGCCGGATACATCAGTGACTTGGCGATCTCTTTTCCTATCAGGGGGGTGGAAACGCGGTATACGTAATGCGCCAGGGATCGGCGTCCGGCCGGATCGGTCTTCCCTGCGATCAACGGAGCCGAGTTGACCAGTGAGTGCGCCATGGCTATCGATTCAACCGGGGGATCCGGCTCGCACATGAGGGCGATCTTCCACAGCCTCAGCGCTTCATCGGCATCGCGGAAGAGGATGGTTTCAGGAATGCCCATCAGCTTCCCCGAATAGCGCCAAACGGCCATGAAGCTCGCGTACTCTTCGTCAGTGTAGGTGGCGCCCAGGGTTTTCATGTGCTTCAGCAGCCTTGCGGAAAAAGCGGAAATGGCGTAACCCAGGTGCGCAGCGCTGATCGGCGCCCCCCAAGCCTCCGTATCCCACTCTTCGGAGTTGTTCAGGAGATGCCTCAATCGGGCGTGAACTATCCTGATACGGACCGAGAGCTTCCAGCCGTCTCCATCCCTGTACAGCCCGCCGGGAAGGAATATCTCCATCATGTGACGGTTGTTTTGCCCCAAACGCCTGACGCCCTGGTCACGCACCCGCCCGGTGATGAAGAAGGATTTTGCTATATTGGTTGTAAAGCCTTCTATCAGGACGCCTGCCACGAATGCCGCCAGGCACACCTGTGAGTTCCTGTGAAACATGCGGACACCGGGGGCAAACGCTGCGTAATCGAGCCATTCCGGCGGAGTTTCCGCGTCTTTGAAGAGCGCCCGCAGTGAGGCCGGCGCGTCCCGCAGGGCATCCTCACCGTCCTTATTCATAGCCGCTTCGATGAGTCTGCTTTGATCTTCTGCGCTAAACTCGTTGAGGTCGGCCGCCATCTCTTCGGCCAGCGGGTCCCCAATAAGTGTGTGCTCGATGTATTGGTCCGCGACGTCGGGCGAGATAGCGCGGGCCTTTTCGTAACCCTGTGTGTAGTCGGTAGGTATTTTCATGCCGCTTGCTCCTCCTCTCTCAAGGCGAACCTCTTAAGACGAGCCTATTTAGTATAGGCCTAGTCTTCTCGCGGTTCAACTCTCAAGTCAGGAAGCCAGTTCAGCCATGACGGCAGATACCAGTTGCCTTTGCCCAGCGCCTCCATGCTGGCCGGAACCAGAACGGAACGAACCAGAGTCGCATCCAGAAACACCGCTACGGCCAGCCCAAATCCCACCTGCTGGTTGATTGTGGTCTTGCCCGTAGCAAAGGCGCCGAACACGGCAACCATTATGAGGGCGGCCCCGGTGATCAAGCCGGCGGTCCACCGCAGGCCGTAGGCCACAGCCTCGGCGTTGTTCCCGGTTTGGTCATAGCGCTCGCGTATGCGGCTCAGGAGGAAGACGTGGTAGTCCATGGACAACCCAAAGAGTACGGAGAACAGGAAGAGGGGAATCCAGACGTCTATGACCTCCGCGTGCTGGAAACCGAGCAAATCCGTAGCCACTCCCTTCTGGAACACCAAGACCATCAGCCCGTAGGCCGTGCCCACGGATAGCAGGTTCATAAAGACTGCCTTGATCGGTATGACTATGGACCGGAAGACCAGCATGAGCACCAGGAAGCTGAAACCCAGCACAAAGGCAAAGACAATGGGCGTGTACTCCTGGACAATCGAGAATACGTCCGTAGCTTCTGCGGACACGCCTCCAACGACGACCTCTGCGTCCACGCCCTCGAATGCGGCGGGGACGTACTCGCCGCGGATGGCCTTCACAATGTCTACCACTGCCTGGCTGCGCGGCTCCCCGTGGATGATAACCTGGAGCAGGGCCAGGTCTCCACTGTCGTTGACGTCAGGAACGGGAACCAGCTGCAGGCCAGGTAGCGCTGAAAGGGAGGTCTGGAGCTTCCCTATGGCCTGCTGCACCTGTGGGCTTTCGATGTCGCCGTCTATAACTATATCTACGGGGTTTACCAGGCCGAAGGAGAAATGCTCCTCCATGACGAAGAAGGCCTCTCTGGTCTGGGTTCCTTCCGGGAAGGCGTCCACGCCGTTTATGCCGGTGTTGATCTGGAAGTAGAAGACGGTGGCGGCTACCATGGGAGCGCCAACGGCTATGATGCTGATGATTGGAGCCTTGGTGACTACGCGGGTTATAACCTCCCAGAACCCATGCTCGGAGGACTCGGAGGGGCCGCTTTTTGCCTTGCCAAAGAAGGGGATGGGGAGCCAGTTGATGCTGGGGCCAAGGAGCGCGAGGGTGGCCGGCAGCAGGGTGAGGGTGGCCGCTAATGTAACCAGTACCACCAGTATGGCCCCAATGGCAAGGGACTGGAAGAAGGAGAAGGGAACAATGAAGAGGCCGCAGAGGGCTATAACTACGGTGAAGCCGCTGAATAGCGCCGTGCGGCCCGCTGTTGCGCCGGAGCGCTCAATGGCCGCGTTCTTGTCCAGGCCGCGGGCCAGTTCGTCCCGGTAGCGGGATATTATGATGAGGGAGTAATCTATCCCAACGGCCAACCCGATCATAATGATCATGAGCGTGACAAAGAAAATGAGCTCAAAGACCTGGCCTATGAGAGCCGCCATGCCCAACGCTATGATAATGCAGATTATGGACAACCCTATGGGCGCCAGGGCGGCGACAAGAGTGCCGAACAGGACCACCAGGATGATCATGGCAACCGGTATGCCGATGCGTTCTCCACGCCTTAAGTCCGTTGCCGACAACTCGTTGTTGTCGTGGGCGGCGCTGGCGTCTCCTACCATAAGCACGCGGAAGCCGTCCTTACCGTTGGCTTCCTCAACCACGTGAAGGACCTCCGCCACGTTTATAGTGGCTTCCTTTAGGTCTCCGGCCATGACAATGGGCATTATGGTGGTCATGCGGCCTTTGGGGGAGACCAGGGTTGGGTCTCCGGTCTGGTAGTAGTTGGGCAGCGGTATGACTATATCCGGGCCAAGGGCGGCGATGTCGGCGTACACCTCTTCGGCCTTCTGCCTGAATTCGGGGGCGTCCACGTCAAGAGAGTCCGACTGGACGATGACTATCTCGCTGACCGGCGCGGGGCCGCGAAGCCGGTCCTCCAGAAGGTTTTTGGCGCGCGCAGACTCGAAGCTGCTGTTCAGCCGGAACTCGGTGGTGAGGGCGCTCTCCAGCAGGGCCCCGGCCACAAGTGCGGAAGCCACCATAGCCACCAACCAGAGGGCGATGACGGCCAACGGCCTTCTCGCGCTGACGCGGGCCAGCATCTCAGTCAAGGGTACGCTCCTTTATTACGCGCAGAGAAAATGGGGCATTTGGCGCGTACCCCCGTGGTACTGCGATTCAGTTAGTCCTCGCAACAGTGGCAGCTGCCGGCGCGCCCGTTGACACAATTGCAATCTTTGACTGCAAAATGTCTCACTCATAGCCGTAACGGTATCCGGTAATCTCCCATTCTGTCAAGTTGAGCGCTCTCACCTTGTTTGGGGGTTGTTCAAGCGCGGTATCTTTGTGGTAAACTACGCCAGAGTAGAGGCGCTAACGCCTATTTATATTACTGTTCAGAGGAGGAAAGATGCTGGACTACAAGCCAAACATCGTGTTGTCTAACCAGGAGTTCAAAGTTGTAGGCACCAGGCCCATACGACACGATGGATGGGACAAGGTGACCGGTCGCGCCCAGTACGCAGCTGACATCAGCTTACCGGGGATGCTCTACGGGAAGGCGCTGCGCAGCCCGCACGCGCACGCCATAATCAAGAAGATCGACTATAGCAGGGCGCTTGAGGTGCCGGGGGTACAGGCGGTGATGACTGCCGAGGACCTGCCCAACCTCTCCGCCAGGGTGGCGGATCAGGAGGAGGGCTCCATCGCCAACTCAGGGTTCCGCAGCAGGAACGTCATGGCAAGAGAGAAGGTCCTGTATCGCGGGCACGCCGTCGCGGCGGTGGCTGCCACCAGCGCCCATATTGCGGAAGAGGCCGTGGCCCTTATAGACGTAGAGTACGAGGTACTTCAACCCGTCCTGACGTCTCTTGACGCCATGAAGGAGGATGCCCCCATCCTTCACGAGATGCTCCTTCCCAAGACCACCGCAGGCGGACCCGGCGGGTGGGGCGATACCCCCACCGAGAAGGGCACAAACGTTGCCGCCCACTTTGAGTTCCGGATCGGAGACGTGGACAAGGGGTTCCAGGAAGCCGACCTGGTGATGGAGCGGGACTTCCACACCAAGCGCGTCCATCAAGGTTACATAGAGCCGCACTCCGCAACGGCCATGTGGGGCACGGACGGATACGTTACCGTGTGGACCAGCACCCAGCAGCTGTTTGGCGTCCGAGAGGACGTGGCCAGGCTGCTGGGCCTGCCCACGTCCAGGGTGAAGGTCATACCAATGGAGATAGGCGGCGGATTCGGGGGAAAGGGGACAAGCTATCTGCCTGCAGTGGTCGCCACTCTGTCCAAGAAGACGGGGCGGCCCGTAAAGATGGCCATGAACAGGGTAGAGGTCTTCCTTGGCAGCGGGCCTACCTCCAGCTCCGACATCCGCGTGAAGATAGGGGTCACCAAGGAGGGTCGAATTACGGCAGCGGAGTCGCACCTGATCTACGAAGCGGGGGCCTTCCCGGGCTCGTCCGTGGGAGGCGGCGCACGTTGCATGTTCGCGCCGTATGACATCCCCAATGGCTACATAGAGGCCTTCGACGTCCTGGTGAATACCCAGAAAGTCGCCGCCTATCGCGCGCCCGGCGCGCCAATGGCCGCCTTTGCCGTAGAGCAGGTCCTGGACGAGTTGTGCCAACAGCTCGAGATGGACCCACTGGAATTCCGTATACTCAACTCCGCCAGGGAGGGCACCCGGCAGGTCACCGGCCCGGTGTTTGGCAAGATAGGCAGCGTGGACACCTTAGAGGCAGCCAAGAACCACCCACACTACTCAGCGCCCCTTGGCCCCAACCAGGGCCGTGGCGTGGCGTCCGGGTTCTGGGGCAACGGCTCAGGCCCCACCAGCGCCCTCGCCACCGTGAACGCTGACGGCACAGTGAATCTGGTAGCGGGCGCGCCGGACATCGGTGGGACCAGGGTGGTCATGGCCATGCACCTGGCTGAGACTCTGGGCCTTTCCGCCGAGGACGTGAGGCCCTCCGTCGGAGACACTGAGTCCATAGGCTTCAGCACCGGCGCAGGCGGGAGCAGCGTGGCCCAAAAGGTAGGCACTGCCTGCCACCTGGCTGCCCTGGACATCAAGAAGCAAATGGTGGAGCGGGCGGCCAAGATATGGGACGTTCCCGTTGACGAGGTGGAGTACGAGGACGGGGTGATCCAGAGCGCCACCGATTCCGAGTTGAGGTTGACCTTCAAGGACCTGGCCGCAAGGCTGAACGCAACCGGAGGCCCCATCTCCGGGCGCGCCAACCTCAACCCCGGCGGGGCCGGCGCCACCTTCGCCACCAACATAGTGGACGTTGAGGTGGACCCGGATACAGGCAAGGTGGACATACTGAGGTTCACCGCTATACAGGATGTTGGCAAGGCCATTCACCCCAGCTACGTGGAGGGGCAGGTGCAGGGCGGCGCGGTGCAGGGCATAGGATGGGCGCTGAACGAAGAGTACTACTACAACGACGACGGCAATATGATGAACTCCAGCTTCCTGGACTACCGTATGCCAATCAGCCTTGACCTCCCCATGATCGACACCGTGCTGGTGGAGAATGCAAACCCTGGGCATCCCTATGGAGTCCGGGGGGTGGGCGAGGTCTCCCTGGTGCCCCCAATGGCGGCAATTGCCAACGCTATCGAGAAGGCCATGGGCATCCGCATGAACAGCATGCCAATGTCACCGGGGCGCATCATGGAAGAGCTGTGGAACAAAGAGGCAAACCAGGCCAATGGGGGTTCGTAGAGATGCCGGAAGTATGGATGTCGCCAAGAATGCAGAGGATTGTGGGTGGGAAGGAGCAGGTCCAGGTTGCCGGGGCCACCATACGCCAGGTTGTGAACAACCTGGACAAGGAGTATCCCGGCATTAAGGATGAGCTATGCGAGGACGGTGAGCTCAATCCCGGCATAGCGGTTGTGGTGGACGGTGAGACATCCAACCTGGGTATGCTTGAGCGCGTGAAAGAGGACAGCGAGATACACTTCATTCCGGCCATGTCCGGCGGCTCCGGCCGCTAACGCGTTTCTCAGCGAGAGTTCGGGACAAGGGGTGACCTCCGGGCCACCCCTTGTCGGTTTAATCGGGGCGCCGCCCCATCGTTTACACCACCCGCTATCAGTGATACCCTCCCAGTATAGTGATGCACCCGGACCGTACAGTCACAGACCGTATCGACCAACAAGACGGACCCGGAAATCCTGCGCCAGTAGGGCCCAGGGTCTTCTACGGATGGTACATTGTGGCGGCAAGCGTTGCTCTTAACTTCTACCTGTCCATAGTCTTCTTCCAGGGCTTCCAGGTGTTCTTTCTCCCCATCCTCCGCGAGTTTGGCTGGAGCCGCGCCCTTACCTCAGGGGCGTTCTCCCTGCGCCAGTTGGAGTCCGGCCTGCTGGCGCCGGTGATCGGTTTCATGGTGGACCGGTGGGGACCCAGGGTCGTAATTGTCGCTGGGGTGATCATGGGCGGACTGGGAATGGTTATGATGGGCTACGTCAACTCGCTGTGGACCTTCTACGTGGCCTTCCTCATCGCATCCCTGGGCGTGAGCGGCGCCTCCCACGGCGTATCTTGGTCCGTTGCGGTCGCCAACTGGTTCAACAGGCTCAGGGGGCGCGCCCTTGGCATAGCCATGCTGGGCCCGGTCGTAGGCGGCCCATTCATAGTCGTAATAGCGGTCCTGGAGGGTCTGCTGGGATGGCGCGTAGCCCTGATCATGCTGGGCGCGGGGCTGATGATAGTGGGAGTCCCTCTGGGCTTTGTGGCGCGCTCCAGGCCGGAATACTACGGACTCCTCCAGGACGGGGCCACCCCGCAGGAAGCGGAGCGGTACAGGGTGGCCTCGCGTATGTCGGCGCCGGAGGGGGCGTCGGACGGCCTGACCGTGGGCCAGGCGGTTGGCACCAGAGACTTCTGGGTCCTCATGGCGCTTTTTGCGGCCGTGTTCATGGGCATCAGTGGGCTGATGGTCCATCTGATTCCCCTGCTGGAAGACCTGGACTACAGCTCCGCCCAGGCGGCGACCACCCTGGGGCTGATGTTCCTGCTCAGCGGGATAGGCCGGGTCAGCTCCGGGTTCCTAGCGGACGCGATTGACTTCAGGACGGTCATGGGCGGCCTCATACTCCTCCAACTGGTTGGCCTGTTTCTCCTCAGCCTCGTCGGCCCTGGGCAGACCTGGCTGATAGGTCTGTTCATACTGGTCTTCGGAGTCGGCTTCGGAGGCACCATACCACTGCGCCCCTTTCTCATAATGCAGCTATTCGGGGCGCGGGCGTTCGGCGCGCTCCAGGGGTTGGTGCAGGGGGGAGCCATCGCGGCCGGCATGATGGGGCCGGTATTCTATGGGTGGGCCTTTGATACCACTGGTTCCTACAACCTGGCTATCTACGCATCCATTGCAACGATGCTGGCTGCTCTGCCACTCCTGCTCCTGATGAGGAAACCGCAGAGGGTGGCGGGGAGCCTGAGGTAAAAGCATCCCGTCACAGTAATCCAGAACAGGCCGGCGATAGCCGAGCGGAAGGGAGGCGCCCATGGCAACCGAATTGGACACGGATAGCGTTGTAGTAGACGCCCGGCGCTTGGAGCAGTTTGTGGTCACAGCCTTTATCACCCTGGGCCTGACGGAGGCCAATGCCAGGGATGCCGCTGACGTCCTGGTCAAATCAGACGTCTACGGGATCGAGTCCCACGGGGTGCCCCGCCTGGCCGGTTACGTGGGCCGGCTCAGGAGTGGGGCCATAGAGGCCAACCCGGAGGTGGTGATAGTCCACGAGCTTCCCTCAACGGCTCTGGTGGACGGCGCCAACGGGGTGGGGATGGTGGTGGGGAAGAGGGCTATGGAGGTTGCAATCCGCAAGGCCGAGGCTACCGGGGCCGGATTCGTCTCTGTGCGGAACAGCTCCCACTTTGGAATAGCAGGCTACTACGCCAGAATGGCCCTGGAACACGACATGATAGGCTTCTGCATGACGAACGTCGGCAGTGGAGGGGCAACGCCCCCAACCGGCGGGCGCACGGGGTTCTTTGGCACCAACCCCATTGCCGTGGCCGCCCCAACCATGACGCCGCCGGCCTTTGTCATGGATTTTGCCACCACCGTGGTGGCCTCCGGTAAGCTGCAAATCGCCCAGAGGCGCAACCACGACGTACCACTGGGCTGGATTATCAACAGCGACGGCGTTCCCTCCACCAACCCCGCTGACCGACATGGCGGAGGCTACATTCTTCCCATCGGCGGGCTGAGGGAGACCAGTGGACATAAGGGCTACGGACTCATGCTCCTGGTGGACATCCTCTCAGGCGTCCTCTCAGGCGCGGCGGTGGGGGCTACGGCGACGAAGCTGACCCCAGAAGGGGCGCAGGCCGAACAAGCGCGATCGGTGGGCGCAGGCTCCAACACAGGCCACTTCTTTGGGGCCCTGCGGATAGACGGTTTTCGTCCCGCGGACGAGTTCAAGGCGGACATGGATGAGATGATCCGCGTCATTCGCAGCTCGGAGAGGCTGCCGGGCTGGGAGCGTATCTTCGTTCATGGCGAGCCTGAGTGGGAGGCTGAGCGAGACCGGATGGCAAACGGAATCCCCCTGGACTTGCCCACCTATCAGTCCCTTGAGCAGGTTTCCAGAGACCTGGACATCCCACTTAACATAACAAATGGCTAGAGGCACGTAATAGATTGGTAAGACAAGGAGGAGATCATGAAGCTCGTGCTGTTTGGTGAGGACTTTCGTTTGGGTATTCTCGGCGGAGAGACGGTGATAGACGCCTCCTCGGTGGGGGATCAAGTCCCACATCACACGCCGCAAGAGATGATGAGCCGACTCATCCAGGATTTCGACCAACACCGGAGCGCCCTGGAGCGCCTTGCCGGAAGCTTGCAGGGCATCCCCGTAGGCCAGGTTCGTCTGCGGGCGCCGCTTCCGCGCCCGGCACGGCTGGTGTGCATGGCGGTGAACTACTTTGAGGACGAGGCGCAGACCGAGCCCGCGCCTATAAACGCCTTCAACAAGTCCTCCGGCAGCGTCATTGGCGACGGGGACACCATCGTGCTCCCGGATGTTCCCGCCCCGGTCTTTGAGCATGAGGCGGAGCTGGCGCTCGTCATAGGCAAGCGGGCCAGCTGCATAAGGCAAGAGGATGCCTACGACTACGTCTTTGGGTACGTCAACTTCATAGACGTGTCCTGCCGTGGAGTCGGGCCGGCCGGGCGAGACAGCTTCTTCATCGGCAAGTCGTGGGATACCTTTGGCCCCATGGGTCCGGCCCTGGTCACGTCCGACGAGATAGCCGACCCGCTCAATCTGCCCGTGCGCCTGAGCGTCCAGGGAGAGCTCAGGCAGGACTATAGCACAAGCGGGATGGCCCACAAGATCCCCAGGCTGCTGGAGTGGGTCACCGGGATCACCACCCTTGAGCCGGGAGACGTGGTTGCGTGCGGGACCAACCATCGGGGACTTGGGCCGTTGCAGGACGGCGACACGGTGGAGATGGAGATAGGCGACTTTGGCAAGCTGACCGTCCACGTTTCAGATGCCATGAAGCGTTCCTGGCCGCGGGAGACACGCGCCCAGCGAGAGGCTCGCGAGGCAGCCACCGCCTGAGGAACTGTGGCGTGGGATCCCGCTCACCCGTAGGGGCAATTTCTTGTGGTCGCCAAACCCTTTTGGGGCGCGAGCGGGAGGGGAGTGGCGCTCCAACCGAAGCTGGCATTGCCAACGCGCGCGAGAACCTCAATTGGGCGCTTCTCTTGCGTCTATGGTTGCTTTGGTGCATAATCAAGGCTCCACGGCGCATTCGATCCCCGGTCGCGGAGAGCCATCCGGGTCCGGATAAACCTGAGAGGGAGGTGATGTACCTTGGCATATATCTTGATACGACAGAAGGTGGAGAGCTATCCCAGGTGGAGGCCGGCGTTCAACGAGCAGGACGCCAACCGCCAGGCCGCCGGCCAGGTTGGGACACCCCAGGTGTTCCGCAGCGGCGATGACCCTTGGGAGGTCCTGGTTCTGATGGAGTGGGATGAATTGGAGAGAGCCCGCCAGTTTGCCGCCTCGGACAGCCTGAAAGAGGCCATGCAGAACGCAGGCGTCACGGACGATCCCACCTTCACCTTCCTGCAAGAGGTCTAAAGGGCGCCCTGCCGTTTGGCAGACGCAGGCTGCCCTGCACTGATACCCTCTGCTATGCAAACCTGTCTCATAGCCAGACTGGGCCTTATAGACTACCTTGAGGCGTGGGAGTTGCAGAAAGCCATTGCCCGTCAGAGAGGCGATGGCTCGCTCCCGGACACCCTTGTCCTGCTGGAGCACCCTCACGTTTATACCTTAGGACGCAGGGGCAAGCTCTCGGACGTTCTGGTTGGCGAGGAGGCCCTGGAGAAGATGGGCGTTCAGGTCTGCCACGCGGACAGGGGTGGGCAAATTACCTATCATGGCCCCGGTCAGCTGGTGGGCTACCCCATTGTAAACGTTCGCCCCCTGGGTGGGCCGGTGGACTATGTATGCGCTCTGGAGGAAACCCTCATACACACCCTGGGCGACTTTGGGCTGGAAGCCGGTCGGAAGTCCGGCCTTACCGGAGTGTGGGTGGATGGCGAGAAGATCGCCGCCATTGGGGTCAGGATCAGCCGAGGCATCGCCACCCACGGATTCGCGCTCAACGTAAACCCGGACCTGTCCTACTTCCGGCACATTGTGCCCTGCGGGATCCAGGGCGTGGTTGTCACCTCCATGGAGAAGCTCCTGGGGAGCCCTGTGAATATGGATGAGGTGGTCCTGCGACTGGTCAACCACTTCGGGCGGCTCTTTGGCAGGCGCATGGAGGAGGCTACTATCGAGAACTCGCAGGTGGTCAGGTCAAAGGCCGCGGCCCCTTCTTCGGCTGACGGCGACGGGGCTATCAGTGGCCGGGGTCTTGATTTGGTTCCACCAGCAGCTCCCGGCGGTGCCCCCACCGCTTCAGGAAACGCCGGAAGTTAGCCTGACTGAGGTCTTCCCTCTCATCTTCTGCCAGGCTGGTCCAGACCCTGTGCTCGTGGCGTTCCAGGGGCAGCGACCCCAGGGACACAATGCGGTATCCCCTGTCCCGGAAGCAGAAGCTGTACTCCAGGTCCAGGTTGCGGTAGAAGCGGAAGCTCTCTCGCATAAAGCTGACCTCAGGGACAAGGGAGCGGCGGAAGGCGAAGCAGTATGCCTGCATTGCGTCTGAGTCGCCGTCTTCAACCTCGTTGAAGTGACGGAGGTCCTCGCTGCGAAGGCCCCACCGCCCGGCAACGCCCACGGATTCATCGGCAAGAGCGGCCGATATGGGCGACAGGAAGTCTTCGCGCGCCTCAACCGAGGTGTCCATAAGGACAAGGTACTTGCCCAGGCTCTGCTTCAGCAGAATGTTCTTGGCCGCGGCGTCTCCCAAAACGTGGTCTGTGTGGATGACCCGCAGGCGCGGCTCCCGGCGGGCCTGCTCCTCCAGCCATTCGAAGGTTCCGTCGGTGGAGCCGTTGTCGACCACCACAACCTCCAGCGAGCGCTCGCTGCCCAGTGGAAGGAGGCTGCCGACGCATCGCTGCAAGTCCGAGAGGTAGTTGCAGGCCACAATGCCCACGGAGAACTCAGCCTGGTCCTGCGCTTCCAGCAGGGAGCCGACCTCCTTGGAGGATGAGACTCGCCTGGCCTTTTCCTGGCGCTTCTCAAGCTCCGATTTTGGCCTTGTCCTGGTGGCGGCCACGTCATCTTCCAGGATGAAGCCTGCGGCATTCAACTGCTTGCGCGCCTCGTCGGCCGCCGGGTAGTCGCGGCTGGCCCGCAGCGCAGAACGTTGCTTCTCCGCGATGTACACCTCCTCCGGCAGCTGCCAGCCGAGGGCGGCCTGGCCCAGATCCAGCCCAAGGACGCAGTCGAATTCTAGGAGAAGCCCCAGCTTGGATCTCACCGGCATGGCCGACCGGGTCATCGCCCAGGTCAGGGCCAGGGCTGCGGGCATGTCCAGGTCCTCGTTCACTCTGTCCCAGAAGGCGTCCCGCCACGCCTGGGCCTCCGCGCCTGTGGCGTCCGGCGATGCCGCGATAGACCACTCCCATACCCGGTTCCGCAGACGCTGGAGTCCTCGCTGGGCTGCCCTCAGCGCTGAGAATGTGAAGTTGAGACGGGCGCTATAGCGGACTGTGAGGCAGAGATACCGGTAGGCTAGAGGGTCGAAGCCCCTGGCTTCGATGTCCTCCAGGGTGTAGTCGTTGGCTGCAGACTTGGACATCTTCACGCCGTCCGCCAGCAGGTGCTGGCCGTGAACCCATATACGGACAAAGGGCTTGCCGAAGGCGCCTTCACTCTGAGCCATCTCGCCCTCGTGGTGAGGGAAGATGTTGTCAACGCCGCCGGTATGGATGTCCAGCTGCTCGCCCAGGTACTTGGTGGACATGGCGGAGCACTCGATGTGCCAGCCGGGGAAGCCGTCGCCCCAGGGGCTGGGCCACTGGAGGACTCGACCCTCCTCGGAAGCCTTCCACAGGGTGAAGTCCCGCTGGTCCAGTTTCAGGGGGTCGGCCTCAACCCGGACGCCCTCCAGCAGGGCTTCCTGTGTGTTGCCGGAGAGCTTGCCATAGTCTGCAAAGAGGGAGACGTTGAAGTACACGTTGCCCTGCGCCTCGTAGGCGTAGCCACGCTCCTCCAGCTTGCGGATTATCTGGATCATCTCCGATATATGGTCGGTGGCGCGTGGGGAGTGGGTTGCCGGAGAGATGCCCAGCCGGGCTTCGTCCCGGTGGAAGGCCTGGGTGTAGAACTCCGCAATCTCCTGGGGCGACTTACCCTCCGCAATGGCAGAGGCAATCACCTTGTCTTCGCCCCGCTCCAGCATCTCCTGGCGCATGTGGCCCACGTCTGTAATGTTCTTTACCTGGACAACTCGCAAACCCTGAAGCTCCAGGGCGCGGCGGATCCAGTCTGCCATAAGGTAGGTGCGCATATTGCCCAGATGGGCAAACCGATAGACTGTTGGCCCGCAGGAGTACATTCGCACTACCCCCGGCTCCAGGGGACGCAACTCCTCGGTGGTTCTGGAGAGGGTGTTGTATAGTTTCATAAGGCCGCCGCCTGATGGCTGAAGGCTGCGCGTAATTGTAGCCTACCAGCGGGGATGCAGCAATCCCGTTTTAAAAAATGGGCATTCCGCCGGCCAGCCGACGGTGGGTAAGACTGCCATCTCGGCGCTATAATGGAACCCAGCTAGAACACCGGGGCAGACGATGGAATCGCAAAAAACAGACCGATGGGGACAATTGGGCTTTGCGTGGGGCAAACGCACCTACGTTATGGGCATTATCAACGTAACGCCGGACTCCTTCTCAGGCGATGGCCTGGGGTACGACGCGGAGGCGGCTCTGGAGCAGGCCCTCCGGTTTCAGGACGAGGGAGCGGACATCATAGACGTGGGCGGCGAGTCCACACGCCCCGGCTCAACGCCGGTGACGGTCGAGGAGGAGAAGCGGCGCGTTATTCCTGTGATACGCCTGCTGGCATCGCGGCTGGACGTTCCGGTGAGTGTGGACACCTATAAGCGCGAGGTGGCCCGCGAGGCCCTGACCGCGGGCGCGGCCGTCATCAACGACGTGTGGGGACTGAAACGCGACCCGGCCCTGGCCGACCTGGCCGCGCGGGAGGGAGCGCCTATTGTACTCATGCACAACCAGCAAGGCCTCGACTACTCGGACCTTGTGCCGGAGACGCTGGCCAGCCTGCGCGCCAGCCTGCGACAGGCGCTGGAGGCCGGCGTCCCATCCGAGAACGTGGTCCTCGACCCAGGCCTGGGCTTCGGCAAGAAGCCTGAGCACAACCTGGAGCTCCTTCGCAGGCTGGCAGAGCTTAAGGCGCTGGGTTTGCCCCTTCTGGTGGGGACATCCCGCAAGTCCACCATTGGCCTGGTGCTGGACCTGCCAGTGGAGGAGAGGCTAGAGGGCACGGCGGCCACCGTGGCCCTTGCTATTGCCAATGGAGCCGACATTGTGCGAGTCCACGACGTGAAGGCCATGACCAGGGTGGCGCGTATGAGCGACGCCATCGTGCGCGGGTGGCCGGCTGGCGAAACCGGCTTGTAATCATGGTTGCCGTCTATCTTGGCCTGGGTTCCAACCTTGGAGACCGGGAGAACAACCTGCGAAGGGCCGTCTCCCTTCTATCCCGGAGGGCATCCCTCATCGCCCTGTCCTCGGTCTATGAGACCAAGCCGTGGGGATATGCCTCCCAGCCGGCATTCCTCAACGTGGCGTGCCTCCTGGAGACCAGCCTCAGTCCTCAGGACCTGCTGGAGCTGGCTCAGAGCGTGGAACGCGACCTGGGCAGAGTCCCCTCGTTCCGGTACGGCCCCAGGGTTATTGACGTGGACATCCTGCTTTACGGGGATGAGGTGATAGAGACGCCGCTCCTTCAGGTTCCACACCCGCGCTTGTGGCAGAGGGCCTTTGCTCTGACGCCCCTGGCGGAGATTGCCCCCGGCCTTGCTCATCCCATCTTGGGCGCCTCCATTGCGGAACTCCTGGAGGGAGTAGCCGTCAGCGAGAGGGAGGGCGTTGTGTTGCTGGGGTCGCTGCCTCTCTGAGGAGAATAGCTCGAAAGCCATGCGCGGAGCTTACCATTCCGACCTGCTTCTTTCCAAACGCGCAACCGGACTATACCCCGGAGATGCAGCGCCGAAGCGCCTGCGCTATGCGCGCAGGTTGGGCGGAATGAGGTTGGGAATGGAGTCCTCTATGGGGTAGCTCTCCGGGCAGGCCTCGCAGCGCAGGGTTCCACGCACCACCTCCACCTCGTTCTCCTCCTCTGCCGTCAGGGTCAGAGGGCTTTTGCACATGGGGCAGGCCAGAATGTCCAGCAAGGATCTTTTCATAAGGTCACTCTCATCGGGATTTAACCGTGCCGCCATCTATATTGCCCCTAGGCTATCTGCCTGTCAATCCCTCTTGATAGATAAATGCCAGCAGGTCTGAGAGGAAAAACACGATTATCCCCAAGATGACTATGAGATTGACTCCCGACATGAGACCCATAGCCCTGGTGATAAGCCCCTGCCGAGGCATTGGTGAGGACGCAGCCTGAGACCTCCGTTGCCGCCATCGACGACGCGCGACGGCGAACATCACCAGGGCCAGCGCTATCTTTATGGCTACGGTTACTACGTACGCCGTTGGAGTGAAAGGGGAGGTAAGTCTGTCAAAGAGCATTACGGTCCCGGTTACAATGAGGACTGCAATGCAGGTGTCCACCAGGCCGCGGAACTGGCTGAGGGCCTCCGGCCCAAACGCGGCCGGCTGGGCGCCCGCAGATCGCGCCCGCGGTCTAAGCGCCAGCACGTAGAACAAGCTGCCACCAACCCACGTCACAGCCGCCAGCGCGTGGAACCAGCGTATCAGCAGTAGGAAGCCGTCGCCAAGAGTCATACAGAATACCTTCCAAGGTACCCTCCCGGGGAACCGGAGCCATGAAGCGTGAAGGTTTCTTCTCGCTTCACGCACTCCGGGCAGCTGATTGGCGACACTTGCACCCCCTATTCAACCTAAAGTCAGTTTAGCATTTTCCCTGTGCATTTGTATTTGACTATCACGCGGGGTTGTGCTATATTTCGCGGGGTTGTTCTAAAAGACTCCAGAGTGGGGGAAGCGCATACCAAAGGAATATCGAATTAACCAGAGGATCAGGGTGCCTGAGGTCTTGGTCATAGATGAGCAGGGCGGCCAGTTGGGCACCATACCCACCTTTCAGGCCATCCAACTCGCTCAGGAGCGCGGGTTGGACTTGGTAGAGGTGGCCCCTGCGGCCCAACCGCCTGTGTGCAGACTGCTGGACTACGGTAAGTTCCGTTATATTCAGACCAAGAAGGAGCGGGAAGGCCGCAAGACCCAGAAGGTCAACCTGCTGCGAGAAGTCAGATTCCGCCCTCGCATTGGCGACCACGATATGGAAGCCAAGAAGCGCGTGGTGAAAAAGCTGCTGGACGAAGGGTCCAAGGTGAAGCTGACGGTGATGTTCAGAGGTAGGGAGATAACTCACCAGGATATAGGCGTGGAGTTGCTTCGCAAGACGGCTGAGGCCTTCAAGGATGAGGCCAAGCTGGAGAAGTCCCCCACAATGGAGGGGCGAAGGCTGAGCATCATCATAGCCCCCATGCTCCAGCGGCCCAAGGGCGAAAGAGAGTCGGAGGAAAAGGTGGACAGAGAGACGGAAGCGGTCGCAAATGCCTAAGCTGAAGACACATAAAGGGGCCAAGTCACGCTTCCACGTGACTGGCGCCGGCAAGATACTGCGAATGAAGGGGCACAGGAGCCACCTCCGCCGTAAGAAGCCTGCCAGAGTGCACCGTCTGTTCCACCAGAAGCATGAGGTAAGCCCGTCGGACGTGAAAAAGATCCGCCAAGTGCTGCCTTATATGTAACCTGACAGGAAGTTAATTTTGCCAAGGATTAAGCGCGGCGTAACGGCGAGACATCGCCACAAGAGACTCCTCAAGATGACCAAGGGTCATAGAGGAGGGCGTAACAGCCTCTATAGACAGGCTAAAGAGTCCCTGCTGAGCGCTCTGAGCCATGCCTACAACCACCGGCGTGAGCGCAAGGGTGACATGAGGCGTCTCTGGATTATACGGATCAACGCCGCGGCCAGGGAGCACGGCCTATCCTACAGCCAACTCGTTCACGGCCTCAACTTGGCGCAGGTTGATGTGGACCGCAAGATACTGGCAGACCTCGCCGTCAGAGACTCCCAGGCTTTCGCGCAACTGGCGGCCATAGCCAGGGAGAGCGCCACGCCTGAAGCCGTCGCAGTCTGACCGGCTTCGCTTCGAGGCGGTCACAGGCCATTGGCAGGTGGTATACAGTCGTAGCCCTGTAACGGGCTTTCCACCAGGCTTGAGGGCATTGTTTGCGCCCAACCAATCCCCAACACGCCTCCTCACGCGCTCCCGGGATCTGACACTCCCTGCGATTGGCGCGACAGCCAACCATGCAGCCGTTGAGAGCGGCTCTGCGGTGGTGTAAGCTGACGACGTGATACGCATACGAGTCCTGAAAACGGCGCTCCGGTACGCCTTCCTGGCGGTCATATCGCTGGCGCTGCTCACGGGCAGGGGAGTGGTGAACCGAACCCACATAGAGGAGCTGGCAGGCGCGCGCCTGTATTCCCTGACGCAGTGGGAGGTGGAGAACTTCCCTGACAAGTGGCTGTACAGGGCCAGGCTTCTTCTCCCGGGAAGCTCCCTGGATGAGCAGGCCAAGGTAGACCTGGTCCTGGAGTACTTCCGTCTCGGCGAGCGGGAGAGAGAGCTTGAGGGAGCCATCCTGAAGGCTTGGGCGCTGTCGCCAACCGGCGAAGACGGTCAAATCCGCGTCCTGGAGGCCGAGTTGGCGAGCGCGCAGGACGCCAGGGTCGGTATACGGGACAGGGTGGAGGAGATAATGGAGGGGCTGATAGACTCCATCGTCTTCCACGAGGGGCTTACCATGGGAGGCCCCATAAGCGCCCTGGGGGTCCACTTCCCACCGGTGGACATTCGCATAGAACACTCTCCGCCGGTAATGGTGACGTCCCCCCGCGACCGCATAGAGATGATAGGAGGAGTCCTGCTCAGGCCTGACACCACCGTGGAGGAGATGGCGGCCATAGAGGAACTGATAACCGAGGAGAAGGATCTGTCCGTCCTGGTGCAAGCCACCGGGGGAGTTGCAACCTTCCCCGCGGTAATCTCTCCGGACTTCTCTCTGAGGGGCACGTTGATTACGGCCGCCCACGAATGGATGCACCATTACCTCTTCTTTCATCCGCTGGGCAGGACGTACGGGAAGAACCCGCAGATGACGTCCCTCAACGAAACTGTGGCTAACATTTTTGGCGGGGAGGTTGGAGAGCTGGCGTACAAGCGCTTTAAGGTTGAGCAGGAGGCCCCCACAGCGCCGCAGCAGGCACAGGGCCAGGCAGCTGCGGCGGAGGAGTTCGATTTCAGGACGGAGATGCGCACGACTCGATTCAGAGCGGAGGATCTGCTTGCGGAGGGGAGCATCGAAGAGGCAGAGCAGTACATGGAGGATAGAAGGCTGTTTCTTGCTGACCACGGCCACTACATACGCAAGCTGAACCAGGCCTATTTTGCCTTTCATGGCAACTACGCCGACAGCCCTGCCTCCATAAGCCCCATCCACCAGCAGTTGAGAACGCTCAGGGACGACAGCTCCTCTCTGGGCGACTTTGTGCGGAGAGTGGCGCAGGTATCCAGCTACGAGGAGTTCCTGGAGCTGCTGGAGGACGTGGACGCAGGGCAGTGACCGACCATCCGCCACAGCCGGTTTGCGCGCGTTTAGTCCGCCGCGCCTGCGTCCCTGCCCTGGCGTGTACAGGGCAGGGAATTGCACAGTGCGTACGCGTTCATTTCAGCGAATGCAAGCGCTTACTGATTAAATATACGGCAAAGCCCTCAGGGCTGGGAGGGGACCGCCGGGAAGGCCGCTCGCATGTGGTTCGACAGGCTCACCACCAACAGGCAAGGGGCTCGGTTTACAATGAGCGGGCAACTTACCTTCCATGCGCCCTGAGGCTGTCGAGGGGCGCATGGGGAAGGTGGGCCATGAGCGGGATCTATTTGTCCCGCTAGCCTGCGCCCGCCAGGGAGAAAGCTCTCTCCATAAGGTCTCGCAGTCTTGCGCCGGACTCCGGATCATCCATCAGGCCGGCGGCCTCCTCCAGCGTACCTCGATACTCCTGAAGGAAGTCCGGGGGCGCTGTGCCATCCGCGGCATAACCGCCGTAGATGGTAATGCCCCTGCCCATTCTCTCTGCCACCCACTGGTCGCCGCGCAGGTCTGCCAGCGCCAGGACGAAAAGCCCATCCTTTTCCGGAGAAACGCGCAGGGAGGGCAGCCTGGCCTTGCGATGGGAGTCGTAGGCAAAGTGTACAAGAGTTTCCTGTACCACCGAGGGATGCAGGGGTTCCAGCAAGCTGAGCAAGTGGGCGGTTAGCAGTGGGTCCACGTATATTATAGCGTGTACCAGCCGCTGTGGCGTCCTGCCGTAGCCCGTAGCCCCGGAGACCAAGTTTGCAGCCTGCGCCGGGTTGGATGAGAGTATGGCGACCGTCTCCGCAGGATACAGTTGAAGCATCTCTTCCAGGAAGAGGCCCGACCGGAGCATTATATCCAGAGCTTCTCCGGGATGCTGCTCGCTTCGCTGGGCCACCATCTCATATGCCAGGGAGAGATATGGCCGGTCTATTCGAAAGTTCCCAGAGGTGGCCTGCAGTAGCTCCTGGATGCCTCGCGTCATCTCATCTACGCCGGCCTCGGGCGTGATCCCGAGGATGGGCAGCAGGTCTTCCGGCTCCAGCAGCTGTCTTGCTACCCCCGGGGCCTCCTCCAGTAGCCTGCGTATCAGGCCATCGTCCAGATTCCTCCCCATCGCCTTGGCCGTCTCGTGGTCCGCGGCGAGCAGCAGCTCTATCACCAGGCCGGTCCCGCCGTCGTCGTCTCCAAGCCCTTCCACAAGGAACGCTTCCAGGTCTTCGACGCCCCGGGAGACGTCTTGCCGCGCCTGCTCGATGATGGCGGCGGCCCGGTTTGCTATACGGCCCAGTTGCTCTATCGCCTGGTCAGTAGTCCGCTCTTCAGCCTCCGTGTACTGGGGAGCGACGCCCCGGCTGTGCAGCTCCATCAGGAGGCCGTTGTCCACCAGGGGCCAGAAGTTGGAAAACAATGGCTCTGCCAAACGCTGCCCCATCAGGTCTGCCTGCTCCTCCAGGGGTCGCCCGTCCAGGTCTGCAAAGGCGGCCATAATCCGGTTCAGGTCCGCCGCAATGGGTAGTTCCTCACTCAGGTCTGCCAGGGTATCGGGATAGCGTTTGTGCAGAGCCAGCTTGTCCCTAAAATAGCCGCGCAGAAAGGGCAGGTCCAGCGTGATCAGCTCGCCCTCCACCCTCTCCACGCCCGTGACAACGTCAAACTGGCGCGCAAAGTCCACAAGCCTCTGCCTCTCCTCGCCAGCCAGTATCTCGCTCGTCCCCCGGGGCAACGCCGTCTTCTCTGCGGGTTTCAGATCCCGATAGAGGCTCAGGTCCATGTGCTCCAGACCGAAGTAGGCTCCGGCGGCGCGGGCGTCACCGGGCGAGAGGCCCTGGTACCACTCCAGAGCGGCGTACCAGGAATCGAAGGGGCCCGGGGACAGAAACTGATCGAAGTACTTCCTCAAAATGGGTGGCAGAAGCAGGGCGTTACCCCCTGTGGTATGGACAAGGTCGGCCTCGCCGAAGTGCGTCAGGGCTGAAGGGTCGCCCGGCGACGCGCGCGGCAGATTGCGCAGCCTCTCCCTTAGAGGCTCGTATGGGTCCTGAGGCTGGGTCATGAAGGTCACCAGATCCCTGTGGAACAGGTTCATGGCGCCGGCGGCGCTTCCTGAGCCGGGTTCGGTCCAGCTCAGGTCCGGGCGCCCTGAGACGTCGAAGGCGCCCCAGTAGGCATGGCTCAGCTCGTGCATTATCGGCCCCGGCCGGGCCTCGCCCACGCCGCTCCACCTGCCGTAGCCAAAGCTCCCAAACCAACCCGGCTGTCCCGCCATCTGCCGAAGGTCGTGCGCGCTCAGGAAGCGCCGCCCCTCAGGAGTGAAGTTGTAGACGGCTTGCAGGGCTGCAACGCGGTCCTGCGCCCAGGGGGACTGCGCCGGCTCAGCGACCACCGGGGCCGGGGTCTGAGACGCGTTTCCGTTGCATGAGACGGCTGCGAGGGACGCAGCAAGCAGGACGATGGGAAGGCGAAGCATGGCGCGATGTTGAGACGAGAGGGACTTCATAGTGGACTGGTCTATTCTAGCCTGGGAACGCGCGCCGGTCTATGGCAGCCTTGCGGTGAGCAGATGGGTGATGAGGCCGCAAGCGACGGCTGTCCCTGCGGCGGCGCGAT
This sequence comes from Dehalococcoidia bacterium, assembly GCA_965263185.1. GTDB lineage: Bacteria > Chloroflexota > Dehalococcoidia > Lucifugimonadales > UBA2985 > JAPPHY01. The sequence goes on from OZ253588.1 coordinate 2,074,692, forward strand.
TTGAGAGGCGCGTCGCCACATGCTTTCTTGTAGCCCTAAAAGGCCCTATGATATGATTGCAACAGGTCTTATCCGTCTCAGGTTGTCAGGAGGCCGCTTGACGTACATCCCATCCCGGATAATCGACGTGGAAGTCTTCCAGGCTTTCAAGCGCAGTCTATCCAATGCCTGGCTGCGGGGAGTGGTGGAGCAGGCACTGGACGCTCACGGCGAGGGAAGGCCCCTGAACATCAGCCTGGCGATTGCAGACGATGAAACGGTGCATAGGCTAAACCGGGAATACCGCGGTCTGGACGAGACCACAGATGTCCTGGCCTTCCCGCTATGGGAGTCCAGGGAGGACGAAGATACTGGCGCGGGCGATCTTTTCCCGCCTATTGAGGAGGAAGCGCCGGTGGGGGAGATAGTGATTTCATACCCTCAAGCAGCCCGACAGGCCAGAGAGGGGAAGAGGGTCATCAAGGCTGAGATGGCCCTGCTGATAGTCCACGGAGTGCTGCACCTTCTTGGATACGACCACGCGGATGCCCAAGAGGAAAGCCGTATGTGGGCCAAACAGGACCAGGTTTTGGCAAAGATTTCCGTCAGATAGGAGCGCATCAGGAATTGCCTCAGGTATTCTATCGCAAGTGGCGTCCTCAACTGCTGAGGGACGTGGTCGGTCAGGACCACGTGACTAGGACCCTAAGGCAGGCCGTTGCCCAGGGGAGAACGGCTCACGCTTATCTCTTCTGCGGGCCTCGCGGCACGGGCAAAACCAGCACCGCCCGCATACTGGCCAAGGCCATCAACTGCCTCAACCCATCGGAGGGAGAGCCGTGCAACCTGTGTCGCATATGCGAAACGGTCAACGAGGGAAGGGCAATGGACCTGGTGGAGATAGACGCCGCCAGCCACCGAGGCATAGACGACATACGCAACCTGAGGGATAAGGTGCACTTTACCCCGGCCGAGGCTGCCCACAAGGTCTACATTATAGACGAGGCGCATATGCTCACGGAGCCCGCCTTCAATGCCCTGCTCAAGACACTGGAGGAGCCTCCGTCTCATGCCGTCTTCGTACTGGCCACCACAGAGGCCCACAAAGTCCCGGCCACGGTGATCTCCAGATGCCAGCGATTCGACTTCCATCGCATATCCCAGGAGCACATCCTGGCTCGCCTGTCCCAGCTATGCGACGGTGAGGGGGTCAAGGCCGAGCCACAAGCGCTGAAGGCTCTTGCCGGCAGCTCCTCCGGCAGCCTGCGAGACGCCGAAAACCTCCTGGAGCAGCTGGTGGTCTCCCATGACTCCAATATCAACCTGTCCCACGTCAGGGAGATGCTGGGCCTGGGTGACAATGAGATGGCCCTGACGCTGGTGGGACACATTCTGAAAGGGGACGTACAGGAAGGGCTGAGAACCATCAACACTGTGGCGGACCGTGGGTTGGATCTGCGCCGCTTCCATCGGCAGGTTGTGGACTACCTGCGGAGCCTCTTGCTGGTGAGCGCGGGCGCGGGGGAATCCCTGGAGAGCTCTCTACAGGACTGGGAAGCCGTGAAAGAGATGGCCCAATCCTCCACCCTGGAGCGTATCCTCAGGGCGGCGCGGGTGTTCGAGCAGGCCACTCCAGGGCAGGACGGCCCCTCCACGCTCCCGTTGGAGCTGGCCTTAGTTGACTTCTCCCTGGATACAGGGCCGGCCCAACGGACACCCGTCGTAGCCGGCGTACCGGAGCCTGCGGCAGGAGCGCTCCCGCCTGCCCAGAAGGCCCAGGAGCCGCCGCGCAGACCGGCGGTGGAGAGGCCGGCCGCCCCCGCGAGGCCGCCCACGCCTGCCAGGGCAAACCGCGAAACGGTCGGAGAAACGGAGGTACACTCGCAGCCCGTCGCGGAACCGGGCCCTGCGCCGGCGCCCGGCAACCGAGCCAGTCCGGAGGTGGCTCTTCCTGACGGAGGCCTGCCCGACGCCCAGTGGGATGCCCTTCGCAAGGCCACCAAGGGCCTGAAGCCCAACAAATTCAACATCGGGGCGCTCCTCCTTGACTGCGTGAAGAGATACACCGAAGATGACACCCTGGTGATGCTGTTCAGGACGCGTCCGAACATGGAGCGGTTGCAGGGTGAGTTAGAGAACCCGGATACGCGCAGGCTCATCCAGGAGGCTGTGGAGCAGGTCACAGGCACACGCTACAACCTGCGCCTGAGCCTTGCCGACCAGGGAGGCTCGCCGTCAAGCGCCCCCAGGGGCCACCTGGTGCGGGCGGCCCGCGCTTTGGGAGTCCACATTGTGCAAGAAGTCGAATCTGAGGAGACACCCTAATGAATAAGAACATGTTACGCCAAGCTCAGCAGCTTCAGGCCAGGCTGGCCAAAGCCCAGGAGGAATTGGAGAGCGCCGTGGTGGAGGCCACCGTCGGTGGAGGCGCGGTGAAGGTGGTCATCACAGGCAGGCTCAAGATACAGTCAATCGAAATAGCTCCGGAGGTGGTGAACTCTGAGGACGTGGAGATGCTCCAGGACCTGGTGATGGCGGCCACCAACGAGGCTGTGGACAAGGCCCAGAAGATGGCCGAGAGCAGCCTCAGCGCCATAACCGGCGGCATGAAGATACCGGGGCTGACGTAGCTTTGACCTGCCGCCGAGACCATAGTTGCTACCTTGGGCTGCCATATGACCTATGATTTTCTTCCGTCGGTCGCGGCGCCCCTGGCCCGCCTGATACAGGAGTTTCACAAGCTCCCCGGCATTGGCCCAAAGAGCGCCCAACGCCTGGCCTACTACCTCATACGTATGCCGGCAGATGAGGCGCACTCCCTGGCCGAGTCTATTCTGGCAGTCAAGGAGAAGGTCGTCTTCTGTGACGTGTGCCAGAACATCACAGAGGACAGCCCGTGCTACCTCTGCTCCCACCAGAGCCGGGACAGGTCACGCATATGCGTTGTGGAGGAACCTATGGACGTCCTCTCACTGGAGCGGACCCAAGCCTACAAGGGGATGTACCACGTACTCCACGGCGTCATATCCCCGGCCAATGGCGTTGGGCCGGAGCATCTGAGAATCCGCGAGCTGCTGGACCGGCTGAAGGGCAACGAAGTTATAGAGGTGATCCTGGCTACCAACCCCAGCCTGGAGGGTGAGAGCACCGCAATGTACGTCCACCGGCTGCTCGCGCCGCTGGTCTCCCGGATCACCCGCCTGGCCCGCGGGCTTCCGGTGGGCAGCGACCTTGAGTACGCCGACGAGGTGACCCTCAGCCGCGCCCTGGAGGGCCGGCAGGAGATATAGACCGGGCCTCGAATCCCATGACCACTTCACCGAAGATATATAAGACCGAGGCTATTGTCCTCAAACACCACGCCTTTGGAGAGGCGGACTACCTCCTGACCCTGTACACCCCCAACGAGGGCAGGCTCAGGGCGGTGGTCAAAGGGGCGCGGCGTGTCAAGAGCAAGATGGGAGGACACCTGGAACCTCTCATGCGTACCTCCCTGCTCATCTCAAGGGGGCAGAACCTGGACTCCATAAATCAAGCGGAGGTCCTGGAGGGGTTCCGAGTCGTCCGGGAGGACCTGGACAGGTTGTCCCAGGCCATCTTCATGGCGGAGTTGGTGGATGCCATTACCCCGGAGGGACAGTCCAACTATCCCGTATACCGTCTGCTGCTGGAGGCCATGCGCTCCCTGGCCCAGGGCGCTCCGTCACTTCTGCTGCCATACTTCCAGCTCCGCCTCCTGGGTTACAGTGGGTTCATGCCTGAGTTGCACAGGTGCGTGGAGTGCGGCTCCACCCTGGAGCCGGGCCGTCATCGCTTCACTCCGGACAGGGGAGGGAGCCTCTGCGACTCCTGCCACCCCACACAGGTATCCGTGCTCCCCCTTTCCCTGAACACCCTCAAGGCGCTACGCTTTCTCCAAAGAGAAGAGTACGCCGGTGGAGTGGAGAGGCTACGGCTGGAGCAGGAGACGCTGGCGGAGGTTAAGCGACTGCTGGATGCCTTGCTGCAACACGTCCTGGACAGGGAGTTGAAGGGGGCCAGGTTCCTCAACCAGGTCACTCTGGCCAGAGCCTGGGATGGGGCCGCCCCGACGGCGGCAGGCGACGCAGGGAGATAGATACGTGACTGAAGAGCTGAGAGAAGGGCTTAACCTCGCCGCCACGGGTATGGGACTGGTGTTCCTTAGCCTGCTGGCCTTCATGCTCATACTGATTGCCCTTGGGAAGCTCTTCCCGAGCGAAGAGGTCGAAGAGGTGGACGAGGCAATCGAGATGCTGGAGGCCGCGGCTCAGGAACCGGCGCAGGAAGCGCAGCCGGCCCCGGTGGAGTTGGCTCCTGCGGCTCCGCCAGAGCAAGCCGCGGCGCTGCCTGAACCAGCCGCGCCGGCCCCCGCGCCGCCGCAGGCTGGGGTGTCCGGGGCCAAGATAGCGGCTATGGCCGTAGCCATGTACCTGGCTATGGAGCAGGAGGAAGTCGCCGCAGGTGTCCTCGCTGAAGCCCCTCCAATCCTGGATCTCTCCCGGGTTCCCAGTGAATGGAGCATCCAGGGCAGGGCTTCGCTGTGGCAGAGCCAAGGACGACGACCGCAGGCATACGGACAGAGAAGCTACGGCGCCTACTCTCCCGGAGAGGGGGTGAGGTAAGCAGTGCTGGAAGAGATGCTGGGCGCCTTTCCAGATATAACCCTGGGCCACGCTGCCATGATAGCCATTGCCCTCTGCATGGTGTATCTGGGGGTGGCGCGGAGATACGAACCCCTCCTCCTGCTGCCCATAGGGCTGGGCGTTCTGCTTGCGAACCTCCCGTCTACTGGCATCGCCGATGACGACGGCTTCCTGGGTCTCCTGAGGAAGGCCGGACTGGACAACGAGCTGTTCCCCCTGCTCATGTTCCTGGGTGTAGGCGCTCTCACCGACTTTACCCCACTGCTCCGGAATCCCTACACGGTGCTGCTGGGAGCTGCGGCTCAGCTTGGCATATTCGCCGCGCTCATAGCCGCTATTCTCATGGGATGGGACATCGATAACGCCGGGGCCATTGGCATCATAGGCTCCGCAGACGGCCCTACCACCATCTTCGTGTCAACGCAGCTGGCGGACGTGGATCTGTGGGGGCCTATCGCCGTTGCAGCCTACTCATACATGGCCCTTGTTCCCCTCATCCAGCCTCCAATCATGCGTCTGCTGACCACCAGGAGGGAGAGGCTGGTCAAGATGCCATACCCATCCGCTCCCGCCTCTTACAAGGCCCGCGTCCTGTTCCCAATCATAGTGACTATTCTGGCCAGCCTCATAGCTCCCAAGGCTGCTCCCCTGGTGGGTATGCTCATGTTCGGCAACCTCTTGAGGGAGGTGGGAGTGGTGGACCGGCTTGCCCGCGCCTCTCAAAACGAGCTCATAAACGTTACCACCATCTTCCTGGGCCTGACAGTAGGCTCAACCATGACCGCAGACCGGTTCCTGGATACCAGGACCCTCGGCATATTTGCCCTGGGCCTCTTTGCTTTTGGCATCGCCACGGTCACGGGGGTCATTCTTGGCAAGGTCATGTATTATGCTTCTAGAGGCAAGGTGAACCCGTTGATAGGCGCAGCCGGGGTATCAGCGGTGCCAATGGCTGCCAGGGTGGCCCACCGGGTGGGCCAGGAGGAAGACCCCGACACATGGCTGATAATGCACGCAATGGGGCCAAACGTGGCAGGGGTATTGGGGTCGGCCATAGCAGGCGGTGTGATCCTTGGAGTCCTCCTCTAACGTTGGGGCGCCGGTCCATACCGGTGGCGCCCCCCTTATCACCCAGGAGCGGAGAATCGGCTGCCGATGAAAGAGTCATAGCGAGCAAAGCAAATGAGATTTTCAGAACTATACAAGCCAGGCCCCCCGGCCATCTCCTTTGAGCTGTTCCCACCAAGGACGGATGCCACCCTGGCGGAGCTGGAAAAGCGGCTGCCAAGGCTCATCGACCTGGAGCCGTCGCTCATGACGGTTACCTACGGCGCCCTGGGCAGCACCCGGGAGCGCACGCTGGAGATCGCTTCCAAGATCAAGAATGAGTATGGGATGGAGACTGCGCACCACCTCACCTGTGTGGGAGCCAGCCGAGGGGAGATAGAGTTGCTCCTGGACGACATCCGGAAGCACAACATCGAGAACATCGTGGCGCTTCGCGGAGACCCTCCCAGGGGAGAGGCGGAGTTCACGCCGCCCAAGGACGGGTACAGCCACGGCGACCAGCTTGTGGAGCACATTAGCCGTTACGGCGGGTTCGGCATCGCCGTTGCCGGCTACCCGGAGAAGCACACGCAAGCCCCCGACTTTGAGACGGACCTGCGGAACCTGAAGCGCAAGGTGGATATGGGAGCCGACGTGGTCATTACCCAGCTATTCTACGACAACCGTGACTTCTACGACTTCGTGGAGGGGTGCCGGGCCGTCGGAATTAGCCGGCCCATCATCCCGGGGCTTATGCCGATTCTGAACGTGGACCAGATCAAGCGTATTACCGGCATGTGTGGGGCCACCATCCCCGAGGGGCTCCTCCGCAGGCTCGACGACGCAAGAGACGACGAGCAGCGCGTCAATGAAATCGGCATTTCCCATACGGCAGATCAGGCTCTGGACCTGCTGCATCATGGGGTGCAGGGCATTCACTTCTACGTGCTGAACCGCTACTTCCACATCGCAGAGATAATGGAGCGCATCAGGCCGGCGCTGGGTACGGCCTCTAATCCAGCTGGTTCAGATCGATAAGCCGCGCGTCCCTGCTCTCGTTGGTGAGGTCCAGGACGGCAACGGTGCCCGGCATCACCCTCTGGTTGGGCCACGTAGCGCTTCCGGGGTTTATGAAGAGTATGCCCTCGTGCTCCTCAACCAGGCTTATGTGCGAGAAGCCGTATACCACGATGTCCACCGGCGCGCCAAAGACCTCTTCCAGCGAATTTGGCAGAGAGGCGTCTGCAGGAAAGCTCTTGTCGATGACACCCGGCAGGATCTCCAGCGCTGTGATGGGCGGGATCGACAGTTCGTGCACCACGCCTATGGAGTGGCCCTCCGCCTCCACCACGCGGTGATGCTCCACAACCCTGGAATCCCCCCGGAGTTGGCGTTCCGCGCCCGTCTCCACAGCCTTCACAGGCGCTATCTCCTCCAGGTAGTCCAGGCAGGAGGGAATGAGAATGTCCCCGGCATGGAGAATGAGGTCTACTCCCTCAAAGGCCGTTTTCACCTTGGGTGAGAGCTCCGCCGATGGCACCTGGGTATCCGCTATAAGCCCGATTTTCATACTGGATGTCCTTTCTGCGTCCGGTGACCGGATGCCAATCGCGCACGCGCCCTTGTGGCGCTGCGGCATTGGACTAGAGCGATTGTAGTGTCATAACATAGCATCGTCAACTGAAGTGGTCGGTAGATGAACACTCATGCGCACGGAGGAGTCATGGCGTACATAGAGCAGTGGCCGTTGCGTTTCGTAGCCCTTCACAGGTCGCTTACCAACCCCGACGCTGCCGAGGAGAGCCTGCTGGACGACACGATAGAGAGCCTGCCTGAAGGCAGCAGCGAAGCCAGGGAGATGGCGCGAATCGCCAGGAGCCGGTACGGGGAGCGGCTGATGTACGTGGAGCTGCAAGAGCTTGGGGAGGATGGAACGTGGAGCGCCATGAGCCGCTACTACCCGGAGGACGGAGAGTAGGCGGCTTGGGTTTCCGCGCGCCATGAGCCGGCATGACGACGGCGCAGCCTGCCATCCATGCCTTTTCGCAACGCCGTTCGTGTTGTACAATCCGGGGCAGTTGTGCAAGAAATCACACAGAGAAGAGAAAGGAACAGAAATGAAACTCGAATCGTATACACAGGGGACTCCGTGCTGGGCGGATCTTGCGACCACGGACCCGGTCGCTGCCAAGTCGTTCTATGCAGACCTGTTCGGATGGACATTTGAGGACGCGCAGATGTCCGAAACGATGGTCTACACCATGGCCGTGAAGGATGGCTCATACGTTTGCGCAATGTACGACCAGCCGGACGATATGAAGCAGCAGGGGATGCCTCCGTTCTGGGGCGTACACATCGCCGTGGATGACGTGGACGAGGTGGCCTCCCGCGTTGAAGCCTGCGGGGGAATGATATTGCACGGCCCATTCGACGTTTACAACTCCGGGCGGATGGTCGTCGTCAGCGATCCCTCCGGCGGCATGGTGTTTCTTTGGAAGGGCAAGGACCATATTGGCGCGGGCGTGAAGAACGAACCCAGCTCCATTGGCTGGTGCGAGCTTCTCAGCACTGACCCCAAGGCTGCGGTCGAGTTCTTCACCAGCCTCCTGGGAGTCGAGTCAGAGACTGCGACTATGCCGAGCGGGGAGGACTACACGGTCTACATGGCCGGGGGCGTTCCGGTTGCCGGGACAATGGCCATGCCCAAGCAGGTGCAGGAGATGAACGTACCATCCCACTGGAGCGTCTACTTTGACGTTGAGGACGCAGACGCCACTTTCAACAAGGCCATCTCCATGGGAGGCCAGGTAGCCCTGGCGCCAACGGACATAGAGGATGTAGGGCGGCTGGCGTTTGTGATTGACCCACAGGGCGCTGCCTTTGGCCTCATTGCTCCGGTTCCGGAGTTGAAGGACGCCATGAACTCAGGATAAGGCAGCCGGACGATACCGACGCGGGCTTGAGCGGGGCTACGGGCCGGAGCGCCGGTAGTCCTGCTCGTGTTGCGCCAGAGCGTCCGCGTCCTGCCTCAGCGCGACGAGGCTCTTCAGCAGGCCGAGAAGCTGCACATGCGAGAAGCCAAGGGACACCGCCATAGCCGGGCGGCCATCCAGGGCCAGGCGCGCCAGCGCTACCAGTTGGGGCTCCTGCCAGTGGGCAAGCTCCACTTCGGCGTGCTTGCCGTCAATTTGGATGGGCACATTCCGGCGCGGGGCGCGGCTGACGTAGTCCAGGTTCCAGTACCTGTGGACGTTGCGCCTGCGTTCGTAGCTCTCCCTTTGCCCCGTGGACGCGCCGCTGAGGACAAGGCTGATGATTGACCGCAGCTCCGTTAGGAGACGCTCATCCGCCGACTGTTGGCTAGCGTCCGTGCCCTGATAGAGGTCCAGCGCTCGCTGTGGATAGTCCGGCTCCACGGAGGTGTAGCGCAGGATGGCCCGGCCAGGACTACGCCCGCTCCAGTCCAGGTCGCGCAGGCACAACCCCAGGGGATTGCCCTTGAGGCCGTAGACCATAAAAGGGGCGTCGGTGAGAAGGCCCGGAAGGATGGCAAGGCCCAGTGCATCCTTGCCGGCCGGACGAGGCTCACTGAATGGCAAATCATCTTTCCAGTTGGATTTCTTCCGGCACCTCTGGCAGTACGACTGCCCACCATCCGACCAGCGTGATGCCAGCTCGCGGCGTAGCTCTACCAGCTGGTTCACCATAGCTGGGACGACGTTTACTGGGCTGGGGCGAAATGCGTACATCACCGATCTGCTCATGCCCAGCAACTCTCCGCACCTGTAGCAGCGGGTGTAGGGTTGTTCTTTTCCTAAGGGAGCGTAGCGGAACATGAAACGCCTCGGGTTAGATGCGACGGAGATCTGCCCGGAGCGAAGAGCATGTAGCCGGGTCGCTTCTTACGCGGCCGCCGGACGCTACTTCCACGGACGGACCCAGATGCGGGCGGCTACGCCATAGCCCAGGGCGTCCTCCCCGCTCTCGGTCCTGACGGTGATCACACCCCTGTGCCGGCTGGCGTCGACCATATTGACGTTCCTGTCCGGCAGTATGGACAGCTCCACCAGGAACCGGAGCAGCTCTGTATCCTCCTCCGGCACGCGGTCTACGCAGTAGTCGACTCCGGTCTGCGCCTGATCGAGGGTCAGCCTTGGGCCTGGCGGAGCTTTGTATCCGCTGCCGGGGATGGGCCTGCCAAATGGGCACGTTGTGGGGTTGCCCAAACGCTCCCTTATCTTAACCTCCAGGTCCGGGGAGATGGCGTGTTCCAGCCGATGGGCCTCCTCGTGGGCCTTGTGAAGCTCCAGCCCCAGTAGGTCAACCACCATTCTTTCGGCAAGGCGGTGTCTTCGCACCATTTCTTCTGCCAGCACAACCCCGCGCGGGGTCAGCTTAACCTCTTTCGCGGAGGTCAGCTCCACCAGCCCCTCGCGGGCCATCCTGCGAAGCATCCCAGTTATGGATGGGAGGGTGGTGCCCAGGCCCTCGCCGGCAGGCAGGGTGCGTATGTACTCCGCCAGGTGCCCGGACGTGGGGCGCAGGCCCTCCTCGCCCAGCACGTACAGCGAAAGGAGGTAGTTCTCCGCCACCTGTGACAGCCTCTCAGAGGCTGCCAGGCCGGCATCCGGTGTCCTTTGGGGTCTGCTGCGAGGGTTGGTCATGGCTCACCTGAACCTAAGATAGCCTCCGGAGGCCATTTCGTCAAGAACCGCGCGGGAGTTACCCGCCTGAGAGAGCAGGGCGGCGCCAATCCGACAGCGCGAGTATTGACATCGGTGTGTTAGTGTGGTATCAATAATATAGTGAGTATACACTAACTAAATAATAGCGTGTAACAACACATATTAAAAGCGTGGATACTCTCTTACTATGAAGGCTGCGCAAACAAAGGAAAGTGGAGGGTAGAAAATTGTCTCTTGTTAGAGAGGTACTGTCGTTCAGGACTGCCGTTGGGCTTCTGCTGCTAGCCTCCCTGGGGCTTGCCGCCTGTAGCAGCGCCGACCCCACGCCGACTACTGGGCCAACCCCGACGGCGCGGGTGGTGGAGGTGGAGAAGCGGCCCGGCGACCTTACCCTGTACGTGGGAAGAAGCGAGAGCCTGGTGGGGCCTATAATCGAGCAGTTCAGGACTCTCACCGGCATCAACGTGCAGGCCAAGTACGCAGGCACATCCGAGCTGGCGGCCACCCTTCTGGAAGAAGGGGACAGGAGCCCGGCCGACGTGTTCTTTGCCCAGGACCCCGGCGGACTCGGCGCGGTGGAGGACATGTTCGTCAGCCTTCCTGACGCCATCCTTGGACGCGTCCCTGAGTGGGCCAGCTCCCCGGGAGGGAAGTGGGTGGGCATATCCGGTCGCGCCAGGACAATTGTCTACAACCCGGACGCGTTGTCCGAGACGGACCTACCGGATGATATATGGGGCTTTGTGGAGCCCAAGTGGAAGGGGCGAATTGGGTGGGCGCCCACCAACGCCTCCTTCCAGGCAATGGTCACCGCCATGCGCGCCCTGTGGGGCCAGGACAAGACCCGCGAGTGGCTGGAGGGCGTACAGGCCAACGACCCCTCCGTGTATCCCAAGAACACCCCGCAGGTCGCCGCCGTAGCCGCCGGCGAGATCGACGTTGGGTTCGTAAACCACTACTACCTGTTCCGCTTTATTGCCGAGGAGGGGGACTCCTTCCCGGCCCGCAACTACCATCCCCGCGCGGGCGGCCCCGGCGCTGTGGTGATGGTCGCCGGCGCGGGCATACTCTCCACGTCCGAGAACAGAGAGAACGCCGAGAAGTTCCTGGACTTCATGCTGTCGCAGGTTGCCCAGCAGTACTTTGCCGGCCAGACCTACGAATACCCGTTGGTGGATGGCGTAAACACCAACAGGTTGCTGGTTCCATTTGATGACATCAACAGGCCCGACGTCCCTCTGAAGGACATGGCCGACCTTGAGGGCACGGTGAGGCTGCTTCAAGAGACGGGGGCGCTGCCGTAGGCGTCCATATGCCAGGAGTCGGCGAGAAGTGAAGCTGGGACCTGCCACAGGGCCGGGGGTGGGCGCAGTAGACGCGCGGCGGGCGCGCCCGGCCGGGCCGCCCGCCGCTTTATCCGTGCCCGCGGCTCTCGTAGGGATTGGCATTGCCCTGCCGCTCGTCTACCTCGTAATGCGGGCGCTTGGAGCGGGCCCGGAGGTCTGGGACCTACTGTTGCGCTCCAGCAACGTGGAAATCCTTGTACGCTCCGTAGTCCTGGCGGCGGCGGTAACGTGCGCCTCCGCGGCCATAGCCGTCCCGTTGGCCTGGCTCACCGTTCGCACCGACCTTCCCTTTCGAGGGGTATGGTCTGTCGTTACGGCGCTGCCGCTGGTCATTCCCAGCTACGTGGGAGCTTTCCTGGTGGTACTCGTGCTGGGGCCAAAGGGTATGTTACAGGGATGGCTGGCTCCCCTTGGCGTGGAGCGCCTTCCTGAGATATTCGGCCTGCCGGGGGCGACCCTGACCCTGACGTTGCTCAGCTACCCATACGTCCTGCTGCCAGTCCGCGCCGCGCTGGTTCGACTGGATCCAACCCTGGAGGAGACGTCCCGCACCCTTGGCAAAAGCGCGTGGCAGACCTTCTTCCGGGTTACCCTGCCGCTCCTGCGTCCCTCCATTGCGGCCGGCTCCTTGCTGGTGGCTCTGTATACCCTCAGCGACTTCGGCGCGGTGTCGCTGATGCAGTACAAGACCTTCACGTGGGCAATCTACATACAGTACGGCTACTTTGCCCGGGACCTGGCGGCGGCCCTGTCCCTGGTACTGGCGGCCCTAGCGCTTGCCATACTGGTAATGGAGGGCATGGTCAGAGGCAATGCCATATCCTACAGCAGCGGCAGGGGAGGCGAGCGTCCAGCGTATATCGTCCGCTTGGGAAAGTGGCGCTGGCCTGCGCTGGCCTTCTGCGGGGTTGTGGCGCTACTCTCGCTGGTTATGCCCATGTCCGTGCTGGCGTACTGGGCGCTCCGGGGCGTCTCAGCCGGAGAATCGCTGCTGCCGTTGTGGGGCCAAGCCTGGAACTCGCTGTACGTATCAGGACTGGCCGCCCTGGCGACCATCCTGGCGGCGCTGCCCATAGCCATACTTTCGATACGCTACCCAGGCCGGCTGAGCGGGCTGCTGGAGCGTTTTACGTACCTGGGGTTCGCGCTGCCAGGCGTGGTGGTTGCTCTGGCGCTGGTCTTCTTTGGCATACGCTTTGCCACCCCTTTGTACCAGACAACGGCCCTCCTGGTGTTTGCCTACCTTTCGCTCTTCCTGTCCCCGGCGGTTGGGGCTGTCAGGACATCGCTGCTCCAGGCGCCGCCTGCGTTGGAGGAGGCCGCAAGGAGCCTTGGGCGAACCCACATCCGCGCGCTGTTTGAGATCACCCTTCCACTGATGCGTCCGGGGGTCCTGGCGGGCGCGAGCCTGGTTTTTCTATTGACCATGAAGGAGCTCCCCGCTACTCTTATACTCAGTCCAATAGGCTTCAAAACGCTGGCTACTTCCATATGGGGAGCGGCTGAGGAAGGCTACTTTGCCCAGGCCGCGGTTGGCGGTTTGCTGCTGATAGCGGTGTCTTCCGCGCCAATGGCGTTCCTTGTGATGCGTCGCGAAAGGAGTGGCGATTGAACCCGGTAGCGGTCCGATGCGCGGGCCTCTCCAAGGCCTTCGGCGAGGTCAGGGCTGTCGACGGCTTCGACCTAGAGCTTGCGCAAGGCGAGGCGCTTGCGTTGCTAGGCCCCAGCGGCTGCGGCAAGACCACGGCGTTGCGCCTGATAGCCGGCCTTGAAACGCCGGATGCCGGCACGGTGGAGATTGGCGGGCGAGTGGTAGCTGGGCCAGGGGTAGCGCTGCCGCCGGAGAAACGCCATGTGGGAATGGTGTTCCAAGAGTACGCCTTATTCCCGCACATGAGCGTGAAGGACAACATCGCCTACGGGCTGCCCAAGGGCCCCACGAGAGCTGAGCGGGTCAGGGAGATGATGTCTCTGGCTAGCCTTGAGGGCTTGGAGAAGCGCCTGCCCCACCAGCTTTCGGGGGGACAGCAGCAGAGGGTGGCCCTCGCCCGCGCCCTCGCTCCGGCTCCGGGGTCGCTCCTCCTGGACGAGCCCTTCTCAAACCTGGACGCAGCCCTTCGGAGCCAGGTGCGACAGGAGACCAGGGACATACTGAGGGCAAGTGGGACCACCGCCGTATTCGTCACACACTCCAGGGAGGAAGCTCTGTTCATGGGAGACCTGATAGCAGTGATGAACCTGGGGCGGGTGGAGCAGGTGGACACGCCGAAGCGAATCTTCCACGCCCCGGCCACGCGCTTTGTGGCCGGATTCATGGGCATGGCCGACTTTCTGCCCGCGCGCTCGTCTGACGGCGCCCTCCGGACGGAGCTGGGCGCCGCTCCGCTTCCCGCGGGGTTGGCCTCCGGCGATGGCATAGACGTTATGGTGCGGCCGGACGACGTTGCCATCAGGCCGTCGGAGTCGGGGCAAGGCATCATCGTCGAGAGCGTCTTCCAGGGCGCGTTCTACCTCTACCGGGTGGCCTTGGCGTCGGGTGGCGTAGTCCACTGCCTGGAGTCTCACACGGCGGAGTATCTGGTGGGCACGCGGGTGGACGTGAGCCTGGCCTTGGGACATCCGCCTCTCGTGTTTCAGGATGGTCTGGCCTATGGGAGCAATGGCAGCGATGAGCAAAACTCCTCCAAAAACCCCGCGAACTCTCCTTGAAGTTCTACAACTCATTGGGTAATATATGGTGTGGGTCATACGGGCTGAAGCACTATATTTAGGGGTGAAGGTATGCCGGACGTAGTGTTGGTGGTGGATATGCTGCGGGGATTCCTGGAAGAGGGGCACAACCTGTACTGCGGGGACGATGCCAGAAAGATAATCCCCAACGTGCAGTCCATTCTGGAGAAGGAGACCGACAAAGGCTCCAGTGTGTTCTACATCTGTGACACCCATGAGCCGGACGACCTGGAATTCCAGATGTTCCCCGTGCATTGCGTGAGGGGAACTGTGGAGTCGGAGGTTATTCCTGAGCTGGCCCCGTATCCGGGAGAGCGTATCGACAAGCAGCGCTACAGCGCTTTCTACAATACCAACCTGGAGCAGCGGCTTAAGGAAATGGCCCCTGACAGGATCATCATCTGCGGTGTCTGCACGGACATCTGCGTACTGCACACCACCGCCGACGCCAGGAACAGGGACTACACCGTGGAGGTCCACGCCGACGGGGTGGCATCCTTCAACGAGGATGCACATAAATGGGCGCTACGGCACATGGGGGATATTCTGGGAGCTAAGCTGGTGACGGCCGAGGCCGTTGCTTCGGACTAGCGGAGACATAAGCATATATAGTCGAGAGCCTCATCGCAGAGAGCTTGGCCCCGTCCACTCTTATGCTGCCCCGGCGCGTGGAAAGAGTGGGGCAGCCATCGACTCTGCGCAGAAGTCCCAGGCAACCCAACCACAATATCCGAGTTTCTAAAGGGAGCGTAATGCCGGATCCATTGTTTGAAGTAAGGCCCTTGGTCCAAGTGGGGGACACGGCAGACGTGAGTCTCCACCGCGGGCTGACGATCCTCCGGAATGAGGGGATCAACCCCGTTGTATCCGTAGAGTTCTCTCCCACAGGGAGCGGGATTGTGTGCGGCATTCAAGAGGTGAAGGCGCTTCTCCAGAAGGTGCTCCCGGAGGGGAACCGGGAGGTGTGGGCCCTGGAGGAGGGTTCCCAGGTTGCCGCATGGGAGGTGGCGCTAAGGGTTACGGCTCCCTACGGCTCCTTTGGCCTTTACGAGACCGCCATCTGCGGCATCCTGTCGCACTGCACCGGATGGGCCACCGCCAGCAAAGAGTGCGTCACCGCGGCTGCGGGCATACCAGTAATATCCATTGGAGCGCGTCACGTCCACCCAAGCGTGGCAGGCGTCATGGACTACGCCGCAATGGTTGGCGGCTGCGTCTCCTGCTCAACCCCTGTGGGAGCCAAGCTCGCCGGCGCTACACCCACGGGCGCCATCTCCCCGGACGTTGTGCTGATTATGGGCGACCCGACGCGAGCCATGCAGGCCTTTGACAAGCACATGCCCCAGGAGGTCTCAAGAGTTGCCCCCGTGAACGTGATGAAGGATGAGACCGAAGAGTCCCTTGACCTGGCGAGGGCTCTTCGCCAGCGTCTGAGAGGCGTCGTCATCGACTCATCTCAGACGCTCGACGAGGTTAGCCCCCACACGGTGAAGGAGGTCCGCGCCAGGCTTGACCTGGCCGGGTACTCCCACGTTGAGATATTCATAAGTGGGGGACTGGACTGTGAGCGTATCAAGAGGTTCGTTGAGGCCGGAGCTCCGGTTAGCGCTTTTGAGGTGGGAAGCCATATCAGCCACGCCAGCCCCGTTGAATTCAGAGCCGACATCCACGAGGTGGATGGCAAACCCATGGCTAGGCGCGGCCGCATTCCCGGCGCAACCGAAAATGCCAGGCTCGTGGAGATCATGTAGAGGTTACTGGGGAGAACTCCAAGCGGAGGACCTCCGGAGTGTCCTCTCTCACCCTGGCCCAGTGGGCTATCCGGTGGCCCACAACCCACACAACGCCCTCCTCTGAGACCACCAACGGCGCAATGTCCCGTTCCCCTTGGGGTATCTTTGCGTCCACCATGAAGTCCTGGAGTTTCTTTGACCCAGTCATGCCCAGTGGGGTGATGCGGTCTCCGGGCCTCCTTCCTCTCACGTAGAGCCGTTGGCCCACGCTCCTCGCGTCCAGGTCAACGCGACGCGCGTCTCCCGTCGTCGGCCTGCCATTGGCCGGAAGGAGCCGCGCCCTGACGCTCCACCCCGGAACCATGGTATCTCCGGGTATCAACAGGGTATGCTCCCCAGCTATTGGAGCCGAGGATGGAGCGCCGGCCGCGCCGGCCGCAAGCCTGAGCCAGTCGTACTCCACAGAGAACGTCAGGCCGCCAGGCAGGGCTATCCACCTGCCGGTCCTTCCATGTGACAGCTTCACCATGCTTTCCAGGTGGTTGTGCTCCAGTCCAGTGGTGGAGCCCGTGAGTTCCTGATATATGAGACGCAGCAGGTGACGTTTCAGCGCCGGGCGCAGATCTGCAAATCCGGCCCTTTCTACCTTGATGCCGTCCGGCGCGGCGACGGCCAGTCTCTCTACGGCCTGGCCCGCCGCTTCAAACAGGTAGGCCCGGTCCTGGGCGGCGGAGCCACTCAGACGCAGCAACGCCTCCCGTATCCTGGGGTTGTACTCCCTGAGGTACGGTAGAAGCTCGAGGCGTATCCGATTCCTGGTGAGCTTCATAGATAGGTTTGTGGTGTCCTGCCTGGGTGTGACCTCCCTCAAACGGCAATATGCTGCGGTCTCCTCTTTCGTAGTGTCCAGTAGAGGTCGCACAAGGGCAACCCGCTCCTTGTGGTGAGTGGAGGGCCAGTAGGCAATGGGGGACATCCCTGCGAATCCGGCCAGTCCGCTGCCGCGGAGGAGGTGCATGAGAATGGTCTCTACCTGGTCGTCGCTGGTGTGGCCCAAGACAACGGCCGACGCTCCCTGCGCGGTTGCCACCCCGGACAGAAAGGAGTAGCGCGCCTCTCTCGCCGCTTCCTCCAGGGACAGGCCGCGGGCGCGCCTGTACGACTCCACGTCCTCCCAGCCCAGCGTCACGGGCAGATCCATGTCGAGGGCGACCTTCTCCACGAAGCGCGCATCCTCCCGCGACTCCAGGCCTCGCAGGCCGTGGTCCAGGTGGGCTACGTGCAGGCCGATCCCCAAGGGCTGCTTGAGCTTGTCCAGAAGCAGAAGCAGAGCCATGGAATCCGGCCCGCCTGAGACGGCTGCCACCAAGGGCTGGCGGCTATGGGCAAGCCCAAGCTCCGTTAGCAGGCGCTTTGTCTCTTTGAGCAGCCGTCTTTCCAGGGCCAACCCGCCGTCCATGCTACTCTCCATCCTCTTGCAGTTCCTGGCAAAGGGCCTCTCCGCGGCTCCGGCTCGGCAGATCCCCCTTGGTTAACGTTTGCAGTAGTCGAAGAGAGCTAACCGGGCTGAGTCGGCTGCTCTCTGGTCACCATCACCTTCTCTACCCGCATACCCCTCACGTGGGTCACCACCAGGCTGAGGCCGTCGTGGCGCAGGTGTTCTCCCTCGGTCGGTATATGTCCCAGGGCCTCCAGGATGAAGCCTGCCACTGTCTCGTAGTCGCCTTCGGGCAGGCCCAGGGCCAGCTCTTCGTTGGCTTCCTCTATTTGCATACCGCCATCGATGTGGTAGGTGTTGGCGTCGATAGCCTCGTACTCCATCTCAGGCTCCATGCCTTCCTCTCCCACAGGGCCGACTACCTCCTCAATGAGCTGCTTCAGCGTCACCAGGCCGGCAATCCCCCCGAACTCATCAACGGCCATGACCATCTGGTTTCCCACCTTCTGCATCTCGCGAAACAGAGGCCCCACCAGTTTGGTGTCCGGGACGAACTCCACCTGGCGCAGGAATCGCGTGACCAGGCTTTCGTCCGAGACCTCCCCACGCGCCATAGCCGTAACAACATCCTTCACGGACAGAATACCTACCACGTTTTCCATGTCCTCCTCAAACACGGGGAACCGGGTGTGATAGTGGTCCTGGTATATCGCCAGGAAGTCCTTCAGAGTGGTGCCGGACTCCAGCCACACTATCTCCGTTCTGGGAGTCATCACTTCCCGCACCTGCCGGTCTCCGAACCGGAAGACCTTTTCCAGCATTTCTGCCTCCTCTTCCTCCACCGCTCCCGCCTCCATCCCAATGGAGATGGCAACCTTGATCTCCTCCTCGGTGAACAGGGCTCGCGGGTTGCGCCCAAGCGGGGACACCAGAACACGGTTGAGCAGCTGAAGCGCAGCCGTAAGAGGCAGCAGCAGGAGCTCAAACCATTGCAGGGCCCTGGCGTAGAAGAAGAATATGGGCTCTGAGTGGCGAATGGCCACCGTCTTGGGCAGGGTCTCCCCCAGAACAAGCAGGACGAAGGTGCTTGCCACAGTGGCTGCGATGACGCCCCGCCCCTCTCCCAGCAGGGCGACCA
This sequence comes from Dehalococcoidia bacterium, assembly GCA_965263185.1. GTDB lineage: Bacteria > Chloroflexota > Dehalococcoidia > Lucifugimonadales > UBA2985 > JAPPHY01. The sequence continues at coordinate 2,093,452 of OZ253588.1, forward strand.
TTATCACCGTGGACAGCGCGGCGAAGGCGGTGTTTACAAGGTTGTTTCCCAGTAGTATGGTCGGTAGCGCCCTCTCCGGCTGGTCCGTCATACGGGCTACCCTTTCGGCGCCGCGCGCGTTGCTCTCCACCAAGTGGCGTATTCGCACCTTCCGCAGTGAGAGGAAGGCAGCCTCAGCGCTGGAGAAGAAGGCCGACAACAGCAGGAACGGGAATAGAAGGGCGAGATATAAGACTGATACTTGGTCCATTGTTGTACCCCTGTAAAGCTACCGCCTGACGGCCGGTATGTTATTGTTTCCGGAGAAGCGGAGGACATCCGAAGCGTCCAAGAAGTCCGGGAGCGATGCCTTCTCCGTGGTTGCTGCGATTTGAGGCGAACCCATATAGCTCTCTTCCTGCCCATTCAGCCTGTGGAGGGTTGAAGCAGCCGGTCCGTTGCAATGCCGGACTGGTATTGCCTTGCCTTTCATGGCAAGATAGGGCTGCAAGGCGGAGAGTACAGTTGGGGAAGCTGACGGTAAGAGAAACACTGCGTGCCCATCTGCTCATGCCAATCATAGCATTCTGCTACTGGAGTGTCAAAAAGGATGGCCGTGCGACAGATTAAACGGCTGCGCCGGCGGCTGCGGGGGAGTCCAACAACCACTGCGGACCGGCCTGGAGACGAACATGAACATACCGGATGAGCCGACCTTGAGAGAGTTGTCGGACGCCTCCATTCGGCTGGCCCGCGGCGCGGGGGAGGTCCTCCTGCGCTACCAGCCGGGCGCGACTCAGGTCAACTTCAAGGGCAAGGGCCAGACCGATCCCGTCACTGAGGCGGACTTGCGGGTTGAGGAGTACCTGCGTGAGCGGATATCCAGGGAGTTTCCAGGCCACAGGATACTGGCTGAGGAGAGCGACAAGCCGTCCGGGACGGAGGACACAGACTTCATATGGGCGTTGGACCCGGTGGATGGCACGGCCAACTTCGCCGCAGGGGTGCCCTTTTTCGCCGTCTCCATTGGCCTGCTCTATCGCGGGGTTCCGGTGGTGGGCAGCCTGTTTCTGCCCAATACCTTTGCAGGTCATGGCGTGTTCCACGCCCGCGCCGGCGGAGGGGCCTTTGCGGAGGACCAACCTCTGAGGGTGATATCTGACGCCTTGCCGCGACCATCCGGCCTGGCAGGCGTTCCCTCCAGTCTTGGCAGGCAGTTCTCCATCAAGAGGGAGAAGGGAAGGGGCTTGGGAGAAATCCGCATCATGGGAAGCATTGCCTGCGAGATGGCGCTCGTTGCCAAGGGCGTCCTTCAGTATGCCATGTTCGGCGGCCCCAGCATTTGGGACGCGGCCGCGGGTGTAGCGCTCATCCGGGAGGCGGGCGGGGAGGTTCTGGAGTGGAGAGAAGGGAGATGGCAACCCTTTGAGAGGTTTCTCGTTTCTCCCGAAGGCAGCGGCGGGGACCGGCGCAATGCCAGGCAAGGGCGGAGAGCGCCCCTGCTGGCCGGAGGCCGTGACATTGTGGCCTACGTGGCATCTCGGACAAGGCGACGCAGCAGGCCATTGGAATCCATTCGGAACAGGCTCCGAGGTAGACGCTCCTGAAGAGAACGGGACCAAGCGTTATTCCAGGAACGTCCCAGCCTCCTCACTCCGGTTGACCCAATCCCGGTTCCGAGCCACGGAGGGGGTCGGCAACAACAACGCCGCCCCCTCCACGCAGCCTGACCCCGCGCGCTACTTCGCTGCCGCTTCCAGGGCAGTCGGTTCCAGAGCCTCCTGGGACTCCTTTCCATTCCCTCTGCGGACGGTGGATGTACCCTGTATTGTGGCGGTCCTGGGGTCTATGGTTCGCCCATCGGCTATCAGGCCGTATTTGTGCTCCAACTCCAGCACCAGCCTGTCAAGCTCCTGCTGGGCCTTCTTGGCCTCCAGGGCCCTTCTGTCCGCGTCCATCTGCACCTTGCGCAGTTGATACCTGTCCTCAGCTTCAAATTCCATTACTGCAACCTCCCGATGTTTAGTGAGAAGTAGAATAGCACAAATGTGCCCCTTTGTCAAGGGGCGCAAACAGATAACAATCCCAATGCGTATCAGGGATGCCCAGCAGATTGGATGGGAATGGCGGGGCCTACGGCTAGAACCAGGGCCAGGGAACGTTCCTTCGGTAGGGGTCGTGGGGAGGAAATCGGCCAGACTGGAGGAGGGCTTCCAGTCGCCGCCCAAGGGCCGCGATCTCCAGCTTGGCGAGCAGGGGAGCCAGCTCCCGCACAACGCCTCCGCCGGAGCGGAGATCCTCCAGCAGGCCGGCCATCTGCTCCAGGAGATGCGCGGGTATGGGCTCCTGGGCAAAGTCCCATATCACGGTGCGCAGCTTTGGCTCTTCATGGAACGTGAGGCCGTGGTCGATAGACCATACAGCCCCGCTCACGTCCCTGAAGCAGTGGCTTGCCTTTCTATCGGCGTTGTTGGATAGGCAGTCGAAGAGGGCTATCCGCTCCAACTCCTCAGGGGATTCCTCACGGAGGGTGAAGTAGCTGGACAGTGGGTCCACCTCTACGAACTGTTGCAGCGAGCCTATGCCATAGGGGCCGGATCTAATGACGGTGTAGGGGATGAAATCCCAAGAGAGGCGTAGGGCTACAAGGTAGGCCGCATACTCTCGTTTGTAGAGGGTTCCGGGCGGGAAGTCCCAGAGTGGAGCCTCTCCCCTTTGAGGTTTGTATATCGCCCGGTATTCATCAGGCCCTTGGGATACCGTTACCAGGAAGGTGTAGTTGGAGCCTTGGGGCGTCAGTTCCAGAGAGGTTATTTCTCCCTCCAGCATGGCCTTCCGCAGTTGGGTTTTGGAGACCTGGTGGCCGCTGTCCGATTCCATGACTCACCCACTATCCACTGCCGATGTGAGCAGCTGTGAAGAGCGTGGCCTACAGGGAGCGATGGCCGTTTGACCTCGCGCAGACGTGAGCTTCGGGACCCATTGGAGCGTTGCAAAGGGGACACAGGGGACGCCCCGCCGCGCATACGACCTGGGCCTCATCGGCCAGATCTTCCAGTTGAGAGCGAGAGGCCCAGAACCCCAGCAGCGCCTCTTCCTGCTGCTCATCCTCCCTATCGTGGGCCTCTATCAGGAACAGGTCGCCGTCAGGGTCGTGGCCTAGGCTGAGGTTCCCCACGTCGAACTCTAGCGAAGTTGGATGCGGGCCTGACGGGCCTGGCTCGGCATGGGTGCGATCCTCCGGTGACTCCTGCGAGAACAGGGTTGCCAGCATCTGACGGATGACTACGGAAAGTTGAAAGAGCTGGTTCTTCTCAAGCCAGAGGCAGGCGCTGCCTCCGGGGCCCTCCAGCAGGAGGCGAAACCGCCTCTGCCCAGGTTCTCCCAGAGCCTCTGCCTTAACGGCGTCTACTAGACCGAAATCATACCTGGCGTCTGCCATTGTCCCACCTATTGATGCCACTTATGCCATCATGCCTGGATGGCCGGGGAGGCTCTTCCGGGTGGCCTGCCACCCCGGTCAAGCGTGAAAGCGTGCCTATTGAACCGGCGTCGCCCGCCTGGAAGCGGTGATAGCTCAGCTGTTGCCACCGCAGGAACCGGGTATTGCTCAGTCCACTTCCTCTATGCGATAGCGCAGGCTGCCCCTGGGCGTGGCAACCTCCACCTCTTCCCCGACCCTGTGGTCCATCAGTGCCCTGCCGACAGGCGAGGAGGTGGACATCTTGAAGTCCATGGGGCTTGCTTCCGAGGCGTTGACCAGGGTATATACCATCTTCTCTTTGGACAGGGGATCCAGAAGCCTGACCCTGCTCCCCAGCTTGACCCTCCGCTCCGTAGGCGAAGCGGAGTCCTGGCTATCCGTATCTACGATATGAGCGCGCTGCAAACCGTCTTCCAACTCTCGTATCCGGGCCTCCAGATGGCCCTGGCGCTCTCTCGCCGCATCCAAGGGGGCGTTCTCCCTGAAGTCTTTGTCGGCGGCGGCCAGTCTTATATCCTGGGCAACGGTTACCCTTTCGTCCCGTAGAGAGGTCAACTCGTTCATCAGGCCCTGGTATCCCTCGGACGTTATGTCCATAACGTCCCGTATCTTCTCTTTAGCGGCTACCTTGCGCCCCACCCTCCTCACTCGGAGATGCTTGGAGAGGGAGGTATGGGTGAAATTGCTCTTGTAGCAAAAGGAGAGGAAGTCCTTTACGGCCTGGACCCTGGCCGCGTTGTCCTGCCGTCCGGCCGACTCCGACATCAGGTCGCCGTATGAGGCGGCCTCCTGCGGCGTCAGATCGCCGACCTTGCGGTCTTGCCCACACCAACGGACGAACTTGCTGAGCTCATGCAGCGCATCTGAGGTTGCCTGGGAGCGTCGCGTTGAGATGTATTGGTTCAACGCTTGTGAAAGTGCGATTGGGTCGGGTTGAACTACGTTGATCTCAGACCTCCGATAATTCGATTGTGTACATTCTAGTGGTCAGTCTCCACAAGTGTCAACGCAGGGTCTGCTATAATCCCAAAAGGGACGCGTTGACTCAGGCAGGGAAGAGGTGAAGTATGCATACGCGAGGATGGAGCGGAGGGCATTCCTTTCCGGCCTTTCAAGCGCCCAAATTCAAGAGTGGAGGACATCCCGTGACGTATGGAGTAACGGTTAAGGAGGACGATGGGAGCATACGGGTGGAGGTCCAGTGCGCCCATCAGAACGGATTGATCTACGCTGTGCCGGCGGAGGCCAGCTGGGTGTGCCAGCCGGAAAACCTCCACGCCCACGCCCTGGCCGGCTTTTTGAGGGAACTGGTTGAGCTTGGAGACCCCACAGTGAGAGGGCTGATGCAACGCTGGGGGTTGTACTACAGGCCCAGACCCATTGAGACCGAAGAAGCGCAAACGTAGGCTTTCCACAAATGCCGGTTGCAGCTACGCCTGAGGCTGCGTACCGAGCTCCTCAAGCTCCGGGCCGTGCGACTCCGGCTCCGGCGCATCAAGTCCAGGGGCGGACGCTTGCGGCTCTGACCCAAGCACCTTGCGCTCCGGGCCGGACCCGTTTGACAATGAGTCGATCTCCTCCAACGAAGGGGGCTCCGAGCTGAACAGTTCCTCCAACTCCTTGCCCTCCACCGTCTCATTGGTTATGAGGTAGCTCGATATCTGCGCCAGCTTGGCCCTGTTGCCGGTGAGCAGGTCCGTAGCCGTGGTATAGGCTTGCTGGATGAGCTTGTGCACCGCAGCGTCTATTTCGTCGGCCACCTTATCGCCGTAGTCGCGCTGCTCCGATATCTCCCTGCCCAGGAAGACAAGCTCCTCCTTCTTCCCGAAGGTCCTTGGCCCCAGGTCGTCGCTCATGCCGTAGCGGGTAACCATGTTGCGGGCCACGCTGGTGGCGCGTTCCAGGTCGTTGCTGGCCCCCGTGGTGATCTCATTGAAGACAATCTCCTCGGCTACCCTGCCGCCCAGGGCGGTGGACAGCATGTCCTGCGCCTGGCCTTTGGACGTGAGATACCTGTCCTCGGTGGGCAGCAGGCGGGTGTATCCCCCCATGCCTCCCCTGGCGATTATGGAAATCTTATGCACCGGATCGGCGTTGGGTAGCAGGCGAGCCACAAGGGCGTGACCCGCTTCGTGATAGGCCGTGACCGTCTTCTCCTTGGCGGTGATTACCCGGCTCCTGCGCTCCGGTCCGGCGATCACCCGGTCTATGGCCTCGGCCAACTCGTCCGGGCCGACCTCCTTCTTCCCCCGGCGCGCGCTCAGTATCGCAGCCTCGTTGATCAGGTTCTCCAGGTCTGCGCCGCTGAATCCGGGGGTCTGCTGGGCCACCGCATTCAGGCTGACCTCTACGGACAGGGGCTTGCCCTTGGCGTGGACGTTGAGGATGGCGTAACGGCCGTTGATGTCGGGCGAGTCCAGGACCACCCTCCTGTCGAATCGTCCGGGCCTCAGCAGGGCGGGGTCCAGAATGTCCGGGCGGTTGGTGGCCGCCAAGACTATGACGTTGACCCCCGTATCGAACCCGTCCATCTCTACCAGTATCTGGTTGAGAGTTTGTTCTCGTTCGTCATGGCCGCCTCCAAGCCCTGCGCCCCTGTGCCGCCCAACCGCGTCTATCTCGTCGATGAAGATGATACAGGGAGAGTTGCGCTTGGCCTGGTCGAACAGGTCGCGCACCCTTGAGGCTCCCACGCCAACGAACATCTCCACGAATTCGCTGCCGCTGATGCTGAAGAACGGCACACCGGCCTCCCCGGCCACAGCCTTTCCAAGCAGGGTCTTGCCAGTCCCGGGAGGGCCGACCAGCAGGACTCCCTTGGGTATCTTTGCCCCCAGCGCGACAAAGCGCTCCGGGAACCTGAGGAACTCTACCACTTCGTGCAACTCCTGCTTGGCCTCTTCTATGCCGGCTACGTCGGAAAAAGTCACGCTGGGTTTGTTGCCCACGAACATGCGCGCCCGGCTGCGCCCAAAGCTCATGGTCTGGTTGCTGCTCCCCTGGGCTTGCCGCATCATAAACAAGATGATGGCCCCAAAGAAGATGAGGGGCAGGAAGTTTATGAGTATGGCGAAGATGTTTCCAAGTCCGCTGGACCCCTCAACCCCTATCTCAACGCCCGTAGCATCGGCATCTGCGTCCGCCAACATCTCATAGATGCTGGCGCTGCTCTCCTTGCGAGACCGGAAGACGTTGTTTCCAACGTCCACCACCCTGAGCGAGTCCTCGCTTATCTCGATGCTCCGCACCTGTCCGCTCTTCACCATCTGGATAACCTGGCTGATGGGTATATCCCGCGACCCGGAAGGCGCCTGGAAAAAGGTGAAGAATATGGCGACAACCGCCACTATTATGAGGAGGTAGACAAAGCTATTTCTTATCCACTGACTGTTCATCAAATACCCATCCGCGCAACGCTTGGCATCATCATTTCCATATTACCTTAAAGTGTGAGGGAAAGCAAAGTTTTTGCCGTCCAGGGCGCAGGGGCCGGGCCAGAGCAACCGCGCGCCGTGAAGCGGTCGGCCAGCCTTCGCCCACAGGGGAGCCTATAGGGAGGCCAGGAACTCACTGAGCGCATTGGCAAGCTCCCGCGGTTTCTCATATCCGATGTCATGGCCTGTACCGGGTATCCACACCGCCCTGGCATCTGCGATTGCGGATTGCGCAGCCTCCACGTTTGCCCTCCGTCGCTCCATGAGCTCCGGGTTGGCTCCCGGATCGCGGCCGGCTGCCGCAACCAGGAGGGTAGGGCAGCGCACGCTGGGCATCATGGTGTGGGTCGGCTCCGACCACATGGCCCAGAGCATCTGCTGCTGGTTGGAAAGCTCCAGGCGTTCGTGCACCGTGCCATCGGGGTCCTCTCTCACCATGCTCATTACTATGGACTCAAGCTGATCGCTCCAGTAGTGGGCGAACTGCTCGCGCAGCGCTCCAAGGTACCGCTCACGCGGCCCGTATATGTCCCTGGGGCTCAGCCTGTTCTTGTACTCCTCCCAGGTCATGTCCGGAGAGCGTGGCCCTCCACCGAAACCCCCATCGACCATAACCAGAGCCTCCACCCTGTCCGGTTGGAGAGCGGCAACGCTGAGGGCGACGCTTGCCCCCCAGGAGTGTCCAACAACAGCCGCTCGCTGAATGCCCAGCTCATCGAGCGCCCCCGCTACGTCCCCAGCCAGGGTAGGCCAGTCATAGCCCGTGGAAGGCTGGTCAGTCTTGCCGTGGGCGCGCTGATCCGGGGCAAAGACCCGGAAGCCTTCATCCATGTGGGGGATTACCATGTCATACCAGTGACAGGAAGATGCTGCCCCGTGCAGGACAATCACCGGTCGCCCTGTCCCGCCCCAGTCCAGGTAGTGCATATTCAGGCTGCCGGACTTGAGCCACTGCCCTTCGGGGGTAGACGTAACTCGCTCGCTCTGCTTCATGGTTATCCTAATAATATCACAGCCGGAGGGCGCTGAAGATACGGGCGATAGCTTGCCTGCCCTCCGCCTAGCCCTGGGACTCAAAGGCAAGGGTGACATAGCGGATGAAGACACCGCCGCGGGGCTCAGCCAGGGGGCCGTTCACCGCCAAACAGGCGATCGTATGCCTGGCGCCCGGCTCAGCGCTGCTGCTGACCATCACCCTGTGCGGAACGTTGCTCCCGATGATGACGCCGACCCTGTCCAGGATGCCGTCCACCCATATCTCGCCGTAGTCGTCCACGTGTGTCTCGAACAGCACGCGGCTGCCGGCGATTTCCACGCCATCCACCCTCTCCGGCAGCTCTACGACTATGCGATACCAGGCAAACGTGAAGCCCTGGGACACGCGCGCCCTGATATTCTCGCACACCTCCCAGTCCGAGTCATCGTAGTCGGCCAGTCGGGCGGGACTTGCCGGAAGCTGTGCGGTAAGGCCCTCGTTAGGCTCGCCGGGCACGAGGCCGCGGCCCAGCTTCCACTCTCCTTTGACGCTCTGACGGTCCTCTGCCTTGTTCAGGTCCAGCGTAACTCTAGGCATAACGCCCTCCTTATTCCTCCAACAACAGCCTCGACGGACGCGGCGGTCATGCCTGACGACCACCTCGGTCGGGGCAAGAGTGTCGAGAACCCGCGCTCACCTCAAGCGGATGCGTGGGTAGGGTGGTGCCGAAGGGGAGATTTGAACTCCCACGTCCGTAAGGACACTGCGCCCTGAACGCAGCGCGTCTGCCGTTCCGCCACTTCGGCACGTCCGTGGCCCAAACCGCATCCCAAGAGCCGTAAACGGCGCGCCCGGCTTGACTATATCCGAGCCTTTGAGTCCGCAGCGCCGCTCTCAGGACGGGTCAGGATGTCGCTCCACACACCAATACTACTACCACCCAGGCCTAACGCGCAATACGGATGTTGCCTCCGGGGTCAGTTAGGCGTTATACTGAAGCCTGCTCAGATACGGAGGACAGGATGATGAAAGCCGCCATAATCAACGTGACAGGGTATGCGGGAATAGAGTTGGCGCGCCTTCTGCACCGTCACCGGGAGGTGGAACTCTCCCAGGTTACGGGAAGAAGCGCGGTGGGCCAGAAGCTGAGCGACGCCTTCCCCCACCTGTCGGACATAGACTTGGAGATAGATCAGGAGATAACCGACAGCGTGGACGTGGTGTTCTCCGCCCTTCCGCAGACCGCCAGCGCCGAAGCCCTGATACCGCTTGTGGAGAGCGGGGTCAAGTCTATAGATATAAGCGCCGACTTCCGTCTCAAGGACGCCTCGGAGTACGAGCAATGGTACGGGGTGACCCACCCCAAGCCCCAACTGCTGGAGGAGTCTGTGTACGGGCTCCCTGAGTTGAACCGCGGGGAGATACGCTCGGCCACCTTGGTCGCCAACCCCGGCTGCTACCCCACAGGGGCTATCCTGGCCCTTGCCCCCGCCATTCGCGAAGGGTTAATCCATGAGGACATAATCATAGACGCCAAGTCGGGCGTGTCAGGGGCAGGCCGCGGCCTGAGCCTCAACACCCACTTCTCAGAAGTGAACGAGAGCGTCTCTGCCTACGCGGTGAGCGGGCACCGCCACATGCCTGAGATCACCCAGGAGCTGCGCCGCTTTGGCTTAGGCTTTGAGCCCAGGATCACATTCCTCCCGCACCTGATACCCATGACCAGGGGCATCCTCAACTCCTGCTACGCCACACTGAAGGACGGCGCCATTGCGTCCGGCCCCTCCGGGATTGAGGAAGTGCGCGCCCTCTACAGGAGCTTCTACGGAGATGAACCCTTTGTGCAGGTAGTGGACTCGTCGCCTATGACCAAGCACACCCTGGGCAACAACAACTGCGTTCTATTCCCCACCGTGGACCTGCGCACCAATCGCCTGATGGTGATAAGCTGCCTGGACAACCTTGTAAAGGGAGCGGCGGGGCAGGCCATACAGAACATGAACATTATGTTTGGCCTGCCGGAGACCGAAGGGTTGGAGCAGTTGGCGCTTTACCCTTAGCGTTTGCATCCCGGCGCAGAGGAAGAGAGCTTACAGGAGAGGCCTCACACGACACCCGCACATGCCCTCATCGTCTAGCCTGGCCTAGGACGCCACCCTTTCAAGGTGGAGATCAGGGGTTCGAATCCCCTTGAGGGCATATCCGCCAGGCCCGTCCCTGCTCATGGTGAATGGGTCGAACCATATGAGCTGGGGCCAGCCTTCCGGACTTAATGGGGCCGGCAGGTGGTTTGAAAGGTGACTATATACTAAGGTAAACGAGGGCTGGGGTTCAGATGCTCTTGTTACCGGCGCTTGCCTATTCCTTTATTATCATTCCAATAACAGAGTCCAAAACCGAGGAGTGCGCCAACCACTGCTCCAGAGAAAACAGCAACAAAGAGATCATAGATTGATCGTTCCGGGCCTCTAGACATATCCCACGCGTACCCAAGGACCAGCCCGCCTATGAGTGCCCCTGCTGCGCAAATCCCGAGCATCTGAAAATTTTGCATCCCGATGATGGTACTCTAGGGGCGGCGGGAGTGTCAATTGTCGAACCCCTTGGCGGCGTTTTGCCGTGTGGTAAAAATCTCCAAGCCGTCCATTTGTACCACAGAATATCACGCCTTCCAGGTTCGGTTGCCATGAATGAGGGCATATCCGCCAAGCCCCGTTCCCGCTCATAGCCTGCCCCGGACTTGATACGGTGGTGAGTGGAACATCCCTTGCCCGTTCATGGTGAGCCTGTCGAACCACATGAACGGGCGCGGCAACCGGAGCCCCAGGGATGGATTCCTGCTCGGGGGCAGGAATGACGGTGGTTGGTTGCTCCCGCTCACGCCCTTCGACAGGTTCTTGGTGAGCAGACCCGCGCCCTAGTCCGGAGGGACGACGGACTCCGGCTCCTCGCCGCGAGCAACCCTGGAGGTGTTGTAGATGGCGAACCTACGGCTTCTATCGGTGGACTCCTGCGCAAACGCCGCCAGGTGAGGCGTTATCAGCACGTTGTCAAACTCAAGGAGGGGATTGTCCGTGGGAGTGGGCTCCTCCTCCGTCACGTCCAGCCCAGCCCCAGCTATCTTGTTTTCCCGGATGGCCCTTACCAGCGCGGCCTCATCCACCACCGGCCCGCGGCATGCGTTTATAAGCATCGCTGTCGGCTTCATAAGGTCGAACTCTCGGTCGCTGATCATGTGGTGGGTGTGCCTGTTCAGGGGGACATGCAGGCTGACCACGTCTGAGGCGCCCAGCAGGTCGTCCAGGGAGAGCCTTGTGAGATGCAATTCCTCCTCCAGCCCCTCCTCCGGCCTGACGATGTCGTTGTAGACGATGTCGCACTCCCAGCCTTGAAGCCGCCGGGCCAACCTGGCACCTATGCGCCCCAGGCCAACAATGCCTATCGTCTTGCCTGCAACCTCGTGCGCCTGGGAGAACCAGTTGGCGCGAATATCACCCGCCCATTTTCCCGCCTTGACCGAGTTGAACTGCAGCTGCATCTTTCTGTAGACGCTCACGATCAGGCTGATGGTATGTTCGGTCACCGTTATGGCGTTGCCTCCTCCGTTGTTGGCAACCCTGATGCCAAGCTCACCCAGAGCGACCGTGTCTATCAAGTTGGTCCCGGCGCTGACGGTCTGGACCAGCCTGACGGAGGGCGTAAGCCTTGCCAGCTCCACCGGGTACCGCGACGGCGTTGCGATTACAGCGACTACGCCCCTCAGGTCTTCCGCTTGCTTTTCCGTTGGTTGATTGATGTCAACCCACTTTATCTCCTCCCCATCCGTGGCTATGACTTCAAAGTCCCTTATCTGGTCCTGGTTAGGCGCTAGAACAGCGATTTTGGCGGTCATGTCTTCCTCCTGAACGGTCTGAATGTTGGGCTGCGGAGCATCAAGATTATACGTTGAGAGCGCAATTGGGGCAAGGAAAGACCTTCTATCCGGCCTGTCCGGGTTGCCCCCTCCGGTGATGTGTGATGTTATCATGGCTGCGGCAAGGTTGCATCCACGCGATATGGCGAGAGCTACGCAAAGGTAACTGATACGGGGAAGCGACGTCACAGCATGACGCGTCCGGATATATCACTACGCGAAGCGCGCAATATGGCCATGGCCGCGCAGGGCTTTGGCAGCACGCTCCCTGCCGTCCAGCCGGACTCGGACGCCCTCCTACGGGCTGCCACCGAGCTGGGGGCTATTCAGATCGACTCGGTCAACGTGGTCGTTCGCTCTCACTACATGCCGCTGTTCTCACGGCTGGGGCCGTATCAAATGGGACTGCTGGACGATCTTGCCTACCGGCGTCGGTCGCTCTTTGAGTACTGGGGCCACGAGGCGTCCCTGATGCCCATGTCGCTCTATCCCCTGATCAGGCACAGGATGGAGAGCGCCAAGCCACACAGCAGAGTTGCCCAACTGATGAGCTCCGCTCCCTCCTACGTTGAGTCGGTCTTCAGGGAGATCCAGGAGCGCGGCCCGCTCATCGTCTCCGAGCTGACCAACCCGGGACAGAGGACTGGGCCGTGGTGGGGCTATAACGACGGGAAGATTGCGCTTGAATGGCTGTTTGACACGGGCCGACTGGCGATAGCCGACCGCAGGCGCTTTGCTCGTGTATACGACCTGGCTGAACGGGTAATCCCGCCGGAGTGCCTCAATGCCCCTGCTCCCACACCCGAAGACGCCGTGCGCGACCTGCTGCGAATCTCCGTTGGATCGCTGGGCATTGGGACCGCGAGGGACATCGCCGACTTCTACCGGATTCGACCGCTAGCGGCCAGGCAGCGATTTGCGGAATTGGAAGAGAATGGACGGTTGACCAGAGTCTCAGTCGAGGGATGGAGCGAACCCGCCTATGTACCCTCCGGGGCGGCCGTACCCGACCCCGTGGAGGCAACGGCGCTGCTGTCACCCTTTGACTCGCTGGTCTGGAATCGCGACCGCACGGAGCGCTTGTTTGGCTTCCGGTATCGCCTTGAGATATACGTGCCGCAGCCTGCCCGTCAGTTTGGGTACTACGTAATGCCCTTTCTCATGGGCGGCGATCTAGTGGCGCGGGTGGACCTCAAGGCTGAACGAAAGGAGTCAGCCCTTTGGGTCAGGAGCGCCCACCTGGAGGAAGGGCGGGACTCAGGCGCGGTTGCTCGTGATCTGGCTTTGCAACTGAAGATAATGTCGCAATGGCTGGGGCTGGAGCGGGTAAGGGTCGATGAGTCGGGAGACCTGGGCAGAGACTTGGTTGCGGCCGTGGGCAGGGGATAGCTGTGGCGTGGCTCGTTCACCGCTCATGGTGAGCCGAACTTGGACCCCCGCTCATAGTGATATCTTTCCCGCTCATGGTGGATATCTTTCCCGCTCGTGGTGAGCCTGTCGAACCATACGAGCGGGCATCCTCTCACCGTCGTCATGCCCGCGAACGCGGGCATCCAGAGGGGTTCCCCTCACGCCCTTCGACAAGCTCAGGGTGAGCGGAACTCCGCAACTCGCGGGATATGGGGCTTCGGCGTAAGTTGCACGAGAGTCTCACGTTAGCGTGTGAAGGTCTTCCGGTAAAGTGGGGCGGAGAACACTAGGGTGAACCCGCAGGACTCGTACAGCCGGATGGCCGGCAGGTTGAATGCGTTGGTTTCCACCACCGCGGACTCGGCTCCCAGCGCCTTCAGCCTCCGCAGCCCCTCGTACATAACGGCGCGTGTGAGACCCCTGCGGCGGAAGTCCGGATGGCATCCCACAGGCTCGAACTCTCCAACCCTGTTCTCGGAATCGAGCCAGCAAGTGCAGCAGGCAGCGAACTCCCCGCCATCGGTTACGGCCACCAGGTCCAGGTCCATACGATAGCCGGGAAGTCGCATGACGTTCCTGTAGATCCGCGTCCTTCTATCGATCTCTGCCTTGTCCGGCGCGGTTGACCTGTGGCCTTCCAGCTGGCCGGGCATCTGGAAATCGAGGTTGGCAAACGCCTCTCGCTGGACCATGGTGCGCTTGGTTGCCTCATGTTCGCCCACCACGCTGCGTATCACAAACCCGTTGAGTGGCGCGCTCGGTTCTAGGGCATCCAGGGAACGCCAGAAATGGGGGACGCCCTCAACTCGGTCATCGCGAACGAAGCCCCGATCCTCCAACAGCCGCTGCCAGGAAGGGTCCAGATAGCAGCCGATTTCCAAGCCGGTCTTGCCCTCATGCGGGGCAGCATCCTGGCGGTGGCGTTCCTCAAGCCACTCGATCATCTCCTCCTCAATCCCGCGGTGACGATGGTCAGGATGGACCACAATATCGCCGGATTCAGGCCCATCGAGCCAGGCGAACCCTGCTGTGGCGCCATTGGCGTCTGTCCACAGACGTATTTGGGGATGAGGCTGGTCCGGCGTCTCCTCCCTTCCCAGGCCCAGGAACCAGTACACGTCGCCGATGTGGAAACGGTTGCGCGGCCCGTCGCGCCGCCAGCGCTCGGACACCAGTCCAAGGAGGGAGGCCATATCGTCCAGGCCCGCGTATTCGTGTGAGCGGTACATGTTGTAGAGGAGTCTACCGCTTGAGAAGGCCGGTATCAACATGCAAGGTGTGGCGGTCGGGAGTGGGCGATACGGAGCACGTCCGCCGGTGCTGTTGACCTCTATGGCGCGAGGCGTATACTGGAAGGCACACCTCCGCGGGAGCGCGAGAAAGCCTTCCCGTCTCCGGCTAGCGGCGGTTGCGGTAGAACCGCAGACCGCCGCCCGCAAGGCCACAGAGCACCGCCAGGGCGATGAGAACCGGGGCCGCAACGGCGAGGCCGCAGCCGCAGAGGGGGTCGAGCACGGCTACCACGAGCGCGCCGGGTAGTGCGAGCATGTTGAACAAGAGGATGAAAGGGAGCGCCGCCAAGGTGACTAGCACCTCTGTCAGACCGGCGGGTCCCTTCGTTAATGGCAGCTTGTTGAGGATGGCGTTGAACCAGTCCTGAGTGAGCCAAGCGGCCGCGAACGTTGTCAGCGCAGCCGCTAAAGCGAGCAGGACTCTCAAAATGTGTCTCCCTTCTACCGCCCATGTCCCCAGCGTGGCGCCAGGGGGCCTCTTGTGAGGGTTTGGCATTGAATATACCAACCCCGTCCGGGGAGAGCAAGGAGTCTACCGCTTGAGACGGCCGGAATCAACATGGCGAGCGTTTCGGTCGGGAGTTGGCGATACGGAGCAAACCCGGCGGTCGTGTTGACCTCTGTGGTGCGAGGCGTATACTGGAAGGCACACCCGCACGGGACCAAGTCCACAGTCGGCACCCTATCTCCGAAAGCGAGGATGTCCCATTAGTCCCAACGGCGCTCGTTCACGTTCCGAAGGCAAGCTGACCACCGCCGGCGGGAGAGGCCCCCTGCGAGCCCTCGCAAATCCCCAGTTCCGCATCTTCTGGGCTGCTTCCCTGGTCTCCATAACCTCCTTCTTTATGACCATGATCGCCCGCGGGTGGCTAATCCTGGAAATGACCGACTCATCCTTCATGGTGACCGCCATCAACGCCGTGGGGATGGTCCCCATGCTGGCCTTCTCCGTATTCGGAGGCGTGATTGCAGACAGGATGAACCGCCGGATGGTTCTGATTGTCAGCGACGTCTTCAACCTCTTCGTTGTTCTGGCGTTGGCGGTTCTCATAGTCACCGGTGTTGTTCAGGTGTGGCATGTGTTCGCCCTCACGGTCCTCCACGGCGTGGGCTTTGCCCTGGGGATGCCGGCCAGGGCTGCGACGGTGTCCAACCTGGTAAGTCACAGGGATCTTGCAAGTGGCGTGGCTCTGTTCACCACCATCTTCAGCGCCGCTCAACTGGTTGGCCCAGCCCTTGCCGGATACCTCATCAACGCTTATGGAATGGGCTTCACCTTTGTATCTGCCTGTGTGATACTCACCCCCGCGCTGGCCCTTCTCTTTACCCTGCGAATACCCAGGGCGGATCCCGGCCTGGGAGCGCCAGTCCAGATGTCGATCCGCAGCAGCATAGCGCAGGGCATGAGCTACGTGCGGCGGCGCAGTGTGCTGATGGGGCTGATGTTAATGGGCACGGTCACCACGGTCTTCGCCATGCCGTACCAGACCATCCTGCCGGTGTTTGCAAGGGACATACTGGACGTGGGCGCAAGCGGCCTTGGCTGGCTTGGCGCAATGGGCGGAGCGGGCGCCATTGCAGGCTCCATAACGGTGGCCTCCTTCAGCAACCCAAGGCAGATGAAATTCCTCATGATCTTCGGCGGCATAGGCCTTGGAGTTTTCATAGCCCTCTTTGCCCTGTCCACCGTCTATATGCTCTCTCTTGTCCTGGTCCTGCTGGTGGGATACCTGTTCCAGATATTTATGACCAGCAACTTCACCTTGGTGCAGGTGATTTCTCCCGACTACGTGCGAGGTCGTGTGCTGAGCATACGAATGATTGCGGTGGGCATAGGGCCACTGGGGATGGTGATGCTGGGGGCTGGCGCTGAGACGTGGGGCCCGGCCAGGGCAACGGCGGTGATGGGGGCCATTGCAACAGTCCTTGTGCTGGCAATCCTCATGACGGTAAAGTCGGTCAGGCGGGTGGAGGCCGCGGTGGGCGAAGGGACGCCTCGCACGGCGGAGGAGATCGCGGTGGGCGAGGGGACGCCTCGCCTGGCGGAGGCGACGCCGTCCAAGGCGCCCACTCCCACTTAGGAGGCGTTTACGCAGACTTGGCGCATCAATTGCGCGACAGCCGGCCCGCGCTTGGCGCGTGTATATGACCCCTTCGGCAGGCTGCTCGCTAGACGCCATGAATCAACCGCGTACACAATGGCTGTAACGGGGATGCTGAACGCCGCGGAGCAGCGGGAAAGGGAGCTATAATGGGAGCGATACACGTAACCGTTACCATACGCAACCCGGCTGAGCCGGACAGGGCATGGGACGGGCTGTTCCTGGTGGACACGGGCGCCACCGATTGCCTTGTGCCCAGGCAATGTCTGGAGTCCATAGGTCTTGCGCCCAATGGACAGCGCACATACGAGTTGGCCGACGGCAGCGAACTCCGAATGGACGTCACAACCGCAGACGTTGAGTTCATGGGGGAAATCGTTGGGGCCACAATCATAATGGGAGATATAGACGCAGAGCCGCTGTTGGGAGTGACCGCCCTGGATTCGGTGGGCATTGAGGTGGACCCGCGAAACCAGACCCTCAAGCGGCTCCCTGCGGTACGGCTCAAGGGTTTTCGGGGATAGAAGGAGCTGGGAACAGTAAGCGCCACTTAGTTGTAGCGGTTCATTGACCAGTCCAGTCCGTGGCTCAGCACGTCTAGCGCGGCGTCCTGGGCCATCGACAGGCCCTCCGCAATCAGCGGCGCTTCCTCGGCGTTGAATCCGCCAAGCACGTAGGGTACTTCGTCCACATCCGGCGGAGGCCGTCCTATGCCGATCCGTATGCGCTGGACGTTCTGGCTCCCCAGGGCATCTATGATGGACTCCATGCCCCTGTGCCCTCCCGCGCCGCCCGATGGCCGGATGCGGATTTTTCCCATGGGGAGGTCCAGGTCGTCGTAGACGATGAGGATGTCATGGAGGCGCACGGGAAAGCGTGCTCTAAGGTACAACAGGGCCTCTCCACTGTTGTTCATAAAGGTGCGGGGTTTTGCCAGCACGACGTCTTCTCCACCAATCGCCCCCCGGCCAATGGTGGCCGTACTGCGCCTGTCCGACAGGGAGATGGCTGCTCGGCCGCTGAGTCCATCCACGCACATGAAGCCGACGTTATGCCTGGACCTGGCGTACCTGTCACCGGGGTTCCCCAACCCTACTATGAGTTTCATGGTTCCAACATCGGTGGGTTGGGGATAGGACGCGTGGCTACCTGGTAGGGATCCTCATAGCGCCTCAAGCCTTGCCAACCTTCTCCAGGAAGTCAGCCTCGGTTAGTACGGTAGCGCCCAGCTTGTTGGCCTGAGTCAGCTTGGAGCCTGCCTCCTCGCCGGCCACCAGGAAGCTGGTCTTGCGGCTAACGCTGCTCCCAACAGAGCCGCCAAGCTCCTTGATCAGCGCTTCCGCCTGGGGCCTGGTCATGCTCTCCAGCCTGCCGGTGACAACAAACTGAAGCCCGGCCAGGGGCTGCTCGGTCGGCTCTTGGGGCGCGTCCTCCTTCAGGGGCGCCCCGGCCCATTGCAGCTTACGCAGTATCTGCCGGTTCGCCTCATCCTGGAACCAGGCTGCGACGCTCTCGGCAATTTTGGGACCAACCCCGGGAATCTCCACCAGCTCCGCCTCCGTTGCGCGGGACAGACGCCACAGGTTTCTGTAGTGTCCGGCCAGGGTTTCTGCCATCTCCGACCCAACGTGCAATATCCCCAAGGCGAATATCACCCGCGACAGAGGGCGCCCCTTGCTGGCTTCTATCGCGCCCATGATGTTGGCCGCGCTCTTTTCAGCCATGCGCTCCAGCTTGAGCAAGTCTTCGGCGGTTATGGAGTAGACGTCCGCAATGTCCTTGACCAGCCCGGCTTCCAGCAGCGAGAGACACAGCTTCTCGCCCATGCCCTCAATGTCCATGCCGCCGCGGGAGACGAAGTGCTTGAGCAGCTCGAAGAGCTGAGCGGGGCAGGCGGGGTTGGGACAGAGGGTCATGGCCTGGCCCTCCGGTCGGACTACGGGCGTGTGACACTCCGGGCACTCCGTTGGCATGGCAAAGGCGCGTTCCTCTCCTGTACGTCGGGCTTCCAGTGGCGCCACAACCTGTGGGATGACCTCGCCCGCCCGCTCCACCACCACCCAGTCGCCGATGAGCAGGCCCTTGCGACGGATGTCGTCCTCGTTGTGCAGGGTTGCCAACTTCACCGTGGCTCCGCCCACGTCGACAGGCTCCAGGACGGCGTATGGGTTCAGGCTGCCGGTGCGCCCCACGTTGACGCGTATGTCCAGCAGCCGGGTGAAGGCCTGGGTGGCGGGGAACTTGTAGGCTATGGCCCATCGCGGCTCCCTGCCCACGTTCCCCAGGCTCTGCTGGTAGTCGAAGCGGTTTATCTTCACAACCACGCCATCGACGCCGTAGTCGAGGCCTTGCGCCTCTTCAAGCCAGCGCCGATAGTATGCCTCCACCTCCTCCGGGCTGCTGCACAGGGCCCTGTGCGGGTTGACCTTGAAGCCAAGCGACTCGAGGTACGCCAGGGTCTCCCACTGGCTGCCGGGCGTGTCGCCGTCCTCGGCGTAGCCAAGGCTGTAGACAAAGATGTCCAGGGCCCTCTGGGCGGTTATCTGGGAGTCCAGTTGGCGGAGGGAGCCGGCCGCAGTGTTCCGCGGGTTGGCGTAGGTGGGTTGTCCCTGTGCGGCCCGCTCCTCATTGAGCTTGTCGAACAGGGAGCGCCGGAAGTAGACCTCCCCGCGGACCTCAAAGCGCCGCGGGGCCTCCGGAGGGACGGAGAGGGGGATGGAGCGGATGGTGCGCAGGTTTCGGGTAACGTCCTCGCCGCGATAGCCGTCTCCCCGTGTGGCTCCGTGGACAAAGACGCCGTTCTCGTAGGTGAGGGCGACGGCAAGGCCGTCGATCTTCAGCTCGCACACCACGTCGAAATCCGCGCCGTCAAGGAGGTTGGTCGCCCGACGTCGCCAGGCGGCGAGTTCGTCGTCGTTAAAGGCGTTGGCAAGGCTCAGCATGGGCAGTGGATGGACAACCTCGCCAAAGCCCTCCGCCGGAGGGGCGCCAACCCTTTGTGTGGGAGAGTCCAGGGTGAAAAGCTCCGGGCGCTGCTCCTCCAGCCCGCGCAGCTCCACCATCAGGGCGTCGTAATCGGCGTCGCTCACCTCCGGCCTGTCAAGGACGAAGTAGAGGTGGTTATGGCGGTTGATCTCCCTGCGGAGCTGCTCAACCCGCTCTCTGATCGACGCGTCAGTCATGGTCTACCGCGCCGCTCACACCAGGCGGTTGATCACCAGTCCCGTGGGCAGCTTGGGGCTGAAGTAGGTGGACTTGATGGGCATACGCTCTCCGGAAAGCACCACGTCCTCGAACACGCTCAGGGACATGGGGGGCAGCACAAAGCCCAACTGGAAGTCGCCGCTCCGTATCAGGCGCGAGACCTCCTCCGAGTCGTGGCTGTAGTACAGCAGCCCCTTGTCCACGGCCTCCGCCTGCGTCCCAAGCGCCGGCTCAAGAACTTTGTTCTCCAGTGCCCAGGTTGCGCAGCGCTCCAGTGGCGAGGCGGAATCCCCGGGCTGCTCACGCATGGATATGAGGGATGCCTTCTCCCCGCCGGCCTCCAGCAGGCCCACAGCAACCCTTGTTCCGGCGACGTCCTCCAGGAGCTCCTCCAGGTAGGGGAGGGCATCGTCGCCGCTTCCAGGGGGCGCGTCTATGACCTTGGTCTCGAAGCTCTCTTCGACCAGCTTGCCTATCTCGGCCAACTGTTCACGGGACAAGCCGCGTATCAGACGATGGTAGGGCAGAACCACCAGGCCGGGGTCCTGTATTTCCAGCAGGGACATGAGTACGAAATCGTGACCGCCCTGTTGGATGCCCTTCTCCCTCAGTATCTCGCGATAGTGGAGGGCGGTCTCGTAGCGGTGGTGTCCATCGGCCAGGTAGATGGGCGCGGACTTCAGAGACTCGCGTAGGGTCTCCACATCCGTCTCGTCAGAGATGCCCCAGAGCTTGATGTCCATGCCGTCGAAGCCGGTATCGACTAGGGGGGCTTTCCCGGCCGCCTCGTTGATCATGGCGCCGACCTGCGGCGAGGGCGCGCGGTATATGCCCATGAGTGGACTCAGGTTGGCGTTGGTGGCTGTGAGCAGCTCCAGCCTGTCCTTCTTCGGCCCCTGCGAGGTCTCCTCGTGAGGCAGTACGACCCTCCGTGAGAACTCCTCCAGCCGCACGCGGGCCACCAGGGAGCGGCGCGACATTACGCGGCCGCGATGTGGAAACTCCTCCTGGAGGACGTAGAAGGATGCCTTCTCCTCCGGGAGCAGCGCTCCGTTGCTCAGCCACTCCTCCAGCAGGGATGAGGCCCTGGTGTAGCGGTTGGACTCCGCGGAGTCCGCGGGGGTGTCCATCCCCAGCTCCAACCGCACAGCGTTGTAGGGGCTTCTCTCGTGCAGCGTTGCTTGGCGCTCCGGGGAGATGACGTCGTATGGAGGGCACAGCAACTGCCCCAAGTCTTCGCCAAGCCGGCTGCTGTAGCGTATTCCGTTGAAAGGCTGAACGTCTGCCATAGTCAGGTCTCACAAAGTAAAAGGGAATGGTTTGCTGAGTCAGTATAGCGGGCTCGCGTCAAAGCGTCTAGGGATTGCGCTTTCTCCACAGGCGCTGGTTCTGGCGTATGAGCGGGCAAGGGAACCCACTTCCGTTCACCCTGAGCTTGTTGAAGGGCGTGAACGGGGAAGGGGAGTGGCGCTGCAACCGACGTTGGCTTTACCAACATGACCTGAGAATACCCGTGTGCGGATGGCTTGACGCAGGCCGATAGCGCAGGGGATACCCTCAGTAAAGCCAATTGCCGGCCTGTCACACGAACTGCGTGTGCGTGTTAGAATACCTCGCAGAACTATCAGGAGGAAACCTCATGCTGCCCATTGTCGAAATTGCCCGCGTTATGGGGCTGGACGATAAGCTGGTCATGGTCACGGGCATGACGCCGACGCCGGCAGGAGTTCCCTCTGCGTCCCGTAGCAGTGATAGCGCCTCTGAGGAGATTTGTAGTTGTAACTGTGCGTTTTGTCCTTGCGCTTCACCGTCGCACGAGTCTTTGAGCGGCTTTTGAAATTGGGTGTAAACTCCAGCAATTAGCCCGACCTTCCTGTTATTATAGTATGTCATTGTATGTGAGGAGATTAGATTTGACCGTCTGCCAAAACAACGCCATTCGCAACTTGGCCATCATAGCCCACGTCGACCACGGCAAGACCACTCTGGTCGACGCCTTATTGAAACAGGGGCAGGTTTTTCGGGACCACCAGCAGGTGGGCGCCTTGATTATGGACACCAATCCTCTGGAACGAGAGCGCGGCATTACCATTCTGGCCAAGAACGCCTCGGTCTCCTACGGTGGTGTCCGGATCAACATTATCGATACGCCGGGCCACGCCGATTTCAGCGGTGAGGTGGAACGTGTCATGAATATGGCCGATGGTTGCCTGCTGCTGGTGGACGCCGTTGACGGCCCCATGCCCCAGACTACCTATGTGTTGCGTCAAGCCCTCCAGCAGAACGTCACGCCAATTGTCGTCATCAACAAGATCGACCGCCCTGAGGCCCGCGTCACGGAGGTGGTCGCGATGGTCCAGGACCTGTTCCTGGACCTGGTCACGAGGGATGACCAACTGGACTTTCCAGTGCTGTACACCTCGGCCCGCCAGGGCTGCGCCACCACTGACCCGGACGTGCCGGGCGTGGATATGCAGCCTCTCTTCCAAGCGGTATTGGAATCGGTGCCGCCGCCCACCGGCGACCCAGGCGCCCCGTTGCAAATGCTGGTGGCGGCCTTGGACTACGACAACTATCTGGGTCAAGTGTCCGTGGGCCGCATCTCCAATGGCACGCTCCGGCTGCGGGATGACGTGGTTCTGCTGGACCGCGACGGCCAGGCAACCATCCACAACCTTGAGCGCATCTTCGTGTTCCGCGGTATGGAGCGAGTTGAAATGCCCGAAGCCCACGCCGGGGACATCGTGGCTGTGACCGGCCCTGAAGACGTGTCCATCGGCGACACCATTGCTTCGCCGGAATGCCCGGAAGCCCTGCCGACTATCGACATCAACGAACCCACGGTACGGATGACATTTGGCGTGAGCACCTCTCCCTTCATGGGCCGGGATGGTGACCACAGCACTTCCCGCAATCTTCACGAACGGCTGATGAGAGAACTGCGTACCAACGTCAGCCTGCGAGTGGACGCCACCCCCAGCGCGGATGTGTTCGTAGTTGCAGGACGGGGAGAGTTGCACCTGTCCATTTTGGTCGAGACAATGCGCCGTGAACAATTCGAGTTTCAGGTGTCCCGTCCCACTCCAGTCACCAAGGTGATTGACGGCAAAGTACACGAGCCTTACGAAATTCTGAATATCAGCGCTCACGACGAGTATGTGGGTGTGCTGACCGAGCATCTCTCCGCCCATCTGGCTCAGCTCCGGGATATGCGGTACGACGAGAACGGTTACGTCCACCTGGAGTACAAGATACCTACCCGGGGACTAATAGGTTTCAATGCCTTTTTTCTTCGGACCACCCGGGGCGATGGAGTGAAGAGCAGCTTCTTCACCTCCTACGAGCCTATGGAAGGTGAAATCAGGTCCCAGCGCGACGGTTCACTCGTGGCGTCCGAGGGCGGCGTGGCTGTCACTTACGGCTTGCTCAACGCACAAGGTCGGGGCGACACTTTCATTGAGGCAGGCGCTATGGTCTATGCAGGGATGATTGTTGGCTCCCACCGCCGCGAAGGCGACATTGAGATCAACGTCTGCAAGGAAAAGAAGCTGACCAATATGCGCTCCTCGACGTCTGAAGTGACCAAGCGCCTCAACGCCACTGTGAGGATGAGCCTGGAGGAGGCCCTGTCGTTCATCTCTGACGATGAACTGTTGGAAGTCACTCCCCTGAGTCTTCGTCTTCGCAAGGCGGAACTCTCTGCCTTGGATCGTAAACGTTCACGCCGAGACGGAGCCCGCAGCCGGGCCTAAGGTATCGGTTATCCAATCGACGCCAAGAGATCAGGAATACATGGGCCGTTGGGCTTGAAGGCATTTGATTGAGATTACGACGCTACGTGGAACGGCCAAGGCAGAGATCGAAAACCTGCGGCATCGCCGCACAGGAAACCCACACGCGACAGAGAACGCAGTGAAGAAAGACGCTACGGTCAAAGTTTGAGTTGGGTGTGGCTCGCGCTAGGGGGAGCGGCGGTCTCGGCCCTCGTCAGCATTTTCGATAAGACCGTCATCTACCGCTACGCGAATACCCCGCGTACGCTACCTCTGCTCATCGGGATCGCGCAGACGGCGGTTGGGGTCGCGCTGCTCGCGGTCATCCGCGTGCCCGATTCGGCGACCATCCCCCTGGTACTGTGGGCGTTGGCCTCCGGCGCGCTGTTTGGCCTTGGCGGGCAGTTCTTCATGCAAGTGCTGTTTAAGGAGGAGGTCTCGCGCACCGTCCCGGTGATACAGAGCGCGCCGATCTTCACAGCGCTCTTCGCATTCTTGTTCCTGGGCGAGCAGATTGGGCTGGGCGATTGGCTAGCAATCGTGGCTGTCGTGGGCGGAGCGATCTCGCTGTCGCTGCGCATCGACTCGAAGTACCGACGGCTATTTCTTCAACCTTCCTTCCTCCTGCTCATGGTCGCCAGCGCGCTGCAGGGCAGCGCCCACATCTTCGGAAAGGTCGCCCTTGACGGCCTGCCCGTGCTGTTCACGCATGCGCTCCGGTCGCTGTCACTTGGGGGAGTGTTCCTGCTGTTCAACCTGCGTCCGGCGCCCTGGCGCGACATCTCAAACTTCGTCCGCGAGCGCAGCCCAGCGCTCCGGTTCGTGGCGATGAACGAGTTGATCATAGCCACTGCGGGTCTGCTGCTACTGCTATGGGCCTTATCTCTGGGCCCCGCCTCGCTGGTCACTGCGTTGAGCGGAACCCGGGCGTTTTTCCTCGTTGTCTATAGCACGGTCCTCGCGCTGGTCTGGAAGGGCGCTCTCGGCGAGATCACGACGAGGGGCGCCATCATTACCAAGCTGGCATCGACATCGCTCATCGTCGTCGGCATCGCGGCTATAGCCGCGGGGAGCGGGTAGAGGCATGCCCGGGGTAGTGGAGCGCTGGTGTAGATTGTCTGCGATAATGGGGCAATCGAAAAGCCGGGTGCTTCAGACAATCGCCGCGTAGAAATGCTAAACCGCAGGTGGCTGCGACCAACTCACATATGGCGCTGTCAAGCGCTGCCGAGCCTAACGAGCAGCGGGTCGGGAATGTCCGCCTCGGCGAACCCTCTAGCACGCAGGATGCAGCTATCACACAAGCCGCATGGGAGTTCGCCGCCTTTGTAGCAACTCCACGTATGTTCCAGGGGGGCTCCTAGCCTAATTCCGAGAGCTGCTATCTCGGCCTTTGAGAGGTCGATAATCGGGGTTTCGATCTTGATCGACACTGCGTACTCGGACCAGAGCTTGCTTCCCAGTTCCAGCGTCCGCCTCATGTTCTCGTAGAACTCGGGGCGGCAGTCCGGGTAGCCGCTATAGTCGAGCGCGTTGGGGGCCATGTACACTGAGGCCGATACGTCTGAGGCGTCGGTTCCCTCGACCTCGATTGAGTGCAGCGCCCGGCTCTCTAGATAGGCTGCGGACAGCGACAGGAAGATCGTGTTTCGCATGGGCACATAGGTTATAGGGATGCCATGTCCTATCTCCTCGCCGGAGCGTCCAGACGGCGCCTGGAAGCGGTCAGGTTTGGTCAGGGCGGAGTACCAAGCGACATCCGAGAGAAAGGAGATGTCAAGGAGTTTGTGCTCTATACCCATGATGCCAGCGACCCGCGCCGCGCAGTCGACCTCCTTGGAGTGGCTCTGGCCATAGTGGAACGTGATCGCCGACATGTTGTCGACGCGGTCCTTTGCGTAAGCCGCGACTGTGGTGGAGTCGAGTCCGCCAGACAGTAGGGTGACACCGTAGCTAGGCATGTGAGAATTATAGCAGATCACCGGCTGTCCTATGGAACCAGCTGGCGTCGAGCATGCGGGGCGCTCAGATTCAGGCGCCCCACCTGCAGATACCACAGCGTGGCGGATGAGCAGACTGCTACCCTGAAGCTATTTCAGCTACGCGCAAGGGCGTTCCGGTAGTCGTACCCACACCGAAACCCACACTCATGATTCACTAGCTACTCCCTGAGATGAAGAGAAGTTGCGACCTTTGGAAATCGATCGTATCGCTTGGCAAGGAATCTCACATAGTGATGGGGTTCAATCATTGCGGCCATTCACTTCAATTCCTTGGTATGCTAGGATGAAATGTACAAGGGGACTATGGGCAGATGGAATGAAGGTCTGTGGAAGTTAGTTCTGGTCCAGCAATTCGACCACAAGAAGGAGAACGTAGAGATGACGCTCACATACCCGATTCAAGGATATCCAACAGTCATCCTCACCGAGGACAGGGAACAAATTCCTGTCCGTCCCATGGAGCCTGGCGATGCTGAAGCTCTTCTGAAGTTCTTTCTGAGGATCCCTGAAGAGGACAGAGCATATCTGAAGGATGATGTGACTTCACCGGACGTGATCAATCAATGGGCGGAGGGCTTGGACTACAGCAGAATTGTGCCATTGCTCGCTATTCTGGATGGCAGGATCATAGCTGACGGCACTTTGCACCATCGTCGCTCCGCTGCCCGAAAGCACCAAGGAGAGATCCGAATGGTTGTGGACCCAGAGTTTCGCAACAAGGGGCTCGGGCGCAGCCTCATTCGCAAGCTAACGGAGATTGCCGCCGACCGTGGATTAGAAAGCGTGATTTTCGAGGTGGTGGCTGACCGCCAGGAATCTGCGCGCCGGGCTGCCCAGCTCCTAGGTTTCGATACCGCCGCAGTGTTTCCTGGGCACATTCAGGACGTTGATGGAAGCCGCCATAACCTGATTGTCATGGAACTGGACGTAGGTAAGGTCGCCGCCTTGGAAGAAGAGGCGGAGGAGTGGTACTAATTCGGCCCTAGAGCAGTTTGAAGTCACAGGGCTGGCCTGATCCACAGAAGAAAGCAGCCTATTGTTGGTTTCCAATCCTCCAGAGACTTGAGCCTCTTGAGCTCGCTCAACGTCCGGACTGTGTGCTTGGCCTTCCAGTTGTAGAAGGCGACGTCGCTCATGCCATGCCTACAGCACAGGTCGGGGGTAAGGTCATTTCACCTTGGACGGACTTGCCACACTACCGCCCGTTCCCGTACCATTGACTGCATGACAGACTCATCGAGAGACACCCAGGCCCCGACCGTCGTGACCGTATATCCAATGACCGGCCGGCAGCTCTTCTTCAACGTTCCTCACGCCATCTGCGAGGAGTGCGACCTCACCGTCCGCCTCGTTCAGCGCGTTGCCTCTGACCTTCCCCACGTCGAAGTTCGCATCAAGCCTTGGTTCAACCACCTCTTCGACGCCCTGCGCCGTGGCGGATGGCATCCTCCAGTCGTTACGATTAACGGGAGGGTCACTACCCAGGGTGTTGTCCCCGATGAAGATGGGCTCCGCCGCGCCCTCGCGCGCTGCGCCCCCAGCACGGTCACTGGCGCCGACGACACCTGAACATCCCGCCCCGGGAATATCAATACCGGTGAGGGCTTGTCACCCGTAAGTTGCGCTGGTACAGTGCCTGCATGAACCTTCCAGGACGGCTCACGTTTGGCGCGGTAAACGCGGTAAACGTAGTCGCTATTGGCGGCGTAAACTCGATAGGCATCGTCTCCATTGGTGGCGTCAACTCGATAGGTATCGTTGCTATTGGAGGCGCTAGCGCGATAGGCATCGTCGCTATTGGCGGCGCCAGCGCGATGGGTCTCGTCGCCTTCGGCGGCGCTTACGCCCGTGGGGCAATCTCCCTCGCGTGGCGGAACCTGAAGAAGCCTAGCGCCCCTTCCTGAGGTTTGACACCGGAGAACCGGATGACTCTAAAGCCTCCCATCCGGTTCGGGAAGGGTTCGGCGGAAAAGCGCTCAGGGCAGCTGGAATAACTCGCCGGTGGCTCACCGTGGGAATTATGGGTTTCCAACTAGCCACATCTTGTCCCAGCAACCCATCTTGACCGCGCGGTCGGTGTGCTAAAATGGGTTGGATATGTCTACAGCTTTGGAGAGGTTCGGACGGGCGTGACTAGCCGGCCTGAATTGCGAGACATGGACGCCATAGTCCTTGCAGGAGGCCAGAGCGCCCGTATGGGTGTGCCGAAAGCGCATTTGCCATTCGGCAGCGCTACACTCATCGAGACGGTGGTCGCGACTCTGCGACCGGTGTTCAAGACGGTGTACGTGGTAGGCCGCGACCGGGAGCGGCTGGCCGGCCTGGGCGCCACGCTTCTCATTGACGATCGAGACGAGCAAGGCCCCCTGGTGGGACTTGCCCGGGGACTCTCGGCCTCCGATGCGCCGTGGCGCTTTGCGGTGGGCTGCGATATGCCCTTCCTGTGTCGACGAGGGTCATCCGGCGTATGGCGAGTTTCCTCGACGGCTGTGACGTGCTGGCGGCAAACGTTGAGGGGCGTATTCAACCCCTGCACGCCTTTTACTCCACCGGATGCCTGCCCGCGGCGTTAGGGCTGCTGGATAAAGGGAGTACGTCGCTGAAAGCCCTGCTTGCGGCCTGCAAAATCCGCTCCATAGATGGGCGTGACTTCCTGGACCTGGACCCGGAGTTGACTTCCTTCATGGACCTGGATACTGAGGAAGAGTACAGGGCGGCCCGACAAATCGTTGAGCGTGCCGGCACTTTGGAGCCGGCGCCGTGAACTGCCAGTCCGGGAGAAAGGACGGCCGCTTCGACCCCGCAGTGGACAAAGAGCTGGCTGCTGATCATCATCTCTATCGCAGGTCTAGCTGTACTTGTGGCGGGCTGTGCCAGCCAGACGGAGACCATGTCGGCTGAGGAGATGGAGGAGTTGGCCTAGGCGATGACAAGAGTCTCATGTGTCCTGTCTGCCCTAGCGAGACCACCGACCAGTCGCAGGCACTACTTGCCAGCTTGGCGGTCGCCCTTCTCAGCGGCGTCCTGCTTCTCTACGTCTCGCGCGTATATTCCGGGGGGGATACTCCTGTACGGACAGCGAATGACCCTCGGCAGCGTTCTCAGAGCGCTGAGGGAGGGATAGGGGGGCACCAGCCTCGACAGGCGCGTCAGTTCCCCATCTATCTTGATTTGCTGATTCTGGCTGCGGTGATGCTGTGAGAGCTTGAAATTTGCCAAAGTGAAAGTACACAATGTGAATGTGCCGAGAACGCTACCCACTTAAGAGCGTAGACGAGCGTAAGAAATAGATAATGCTGACACAGTACCCTCAGATCAATGCTACACTGAACAGTCACATTCAGCGCGGCAGAGATATTCTTCAGAGTCTCGATGCGGAAACGCAGAAGTTACATGGCCCGCTAGCAGACTTAGAGAAGTCCCTAATGGCGGCAGGTGCCGGTGCTCTGGCGGTTGGCTTGCTCGGGTCTAAGAAAGCCCGCGGTCACGCCAAGCGGCTGACACGCGGTGTCCTTGACTCCGAGCAGAAGCGTATCAAAGATAATATCACCCAGGCCCACTACCAACTGTACATGGCTTGGATGGCTGGTGTAGAAGCATTCCTTTCCGGGGTCTCGACCACTGGACCCAGGATCAAGGCTCCGGGCAACAGCCAGACTCTAGTACGGAACGTTCGCAAAGCGGAGGGCCTTCAACGGCTGAATAGCCGGATCCGTAGGGTCCTGGGCGAGCTCGAAGGCTTCCGTGCTAAGGGCCTTGTCTGGAACGCGTCTTTGCCCCAGCCTCGGCCAGTTCTCCCCAAGCAGCTAGCGCCGGATTCCCGCGAAACTCTGTATGGATTGGAGAATATGCTCAGGCGGTGCATTGAGCAACGTCTTTCTAGCCTGCCCGGCGATTGGTGGAGCGAAAGAATACCGTCCCAGGTCAGGGGTAGCACTAAGAATAAGAAGCTGCGGCGCAAGACAGTCTGGCCATGGGATACAGGCACCTCTAGCAGCCCAATCGACTATCTCGACTTCTCCGACTACCGGAAGATTATCCTTGACCCTGCGAACTGGAAAGATTGTTTCGCTGGCATCTTCAAGAATGAGAGCTTCATTGAGAACAAGTTGAACGAACTGGAGCCCATCCGACACGATCTGGCTCATTCTCGCACTATTGAAGACAATGCTAGGGACAAGCTGCGAATCTACGCTAAGGATATTGAGAATTGCATCGCTAATAGCGAAACGGAAAGGCCATGACCGGGCCTTCTAAGCCAGGATACTGGGCATACCCTGACGACAAACGCCTCTTCGTATGGTCCTACTCCCCGGCTGCCTCCAAGGCGGCGCCCACCATGCGCCGGGACGCCAGCGCGCCCTGAACACCGCTACCGGCACGTGTCCTATGCGAAGAAGGCGTCCCTCCCCAATGGGTATCTGCTCAACCGGGCCCAAGTCGTAGGTCTGCGACGGCTTCGCGGCCGCTTCTGTTCCCATCATTCCCTCATCCCTCGACTGCTACCGTCGCCGGGGTGGTGACGAACTGGTTCTTGTGGATGGGGGTTTCCCCTTCTTTCCAGGGGTCGAAGTAGGCTGCGACAGCTTCCTGCATATCATCGTCTAGGCGTTCACTCAGGCCCTCGGTATCCTCCATTAGGACATCCCTCAGCCGCTCCACGCCAACCCGCTCCACGAACCCGTAGGTGCGCTCCAGGTACTTGGCATTCTCCCGGTAGTACTGGAGGAACCTGCCCATGTACTTGAGGACGTCTTCCGGAGAGTCCGCTATGCACAGCACATCGCCCTTGCGGACGTTCGCGCCGGCCGCGCCTCCTACGTATATCTCCCACTTGCCTCCCTCGATTGCCACCACTCCAACGTCCTTGACCGTGGCTTCGGCGCAGTTGCGGGGGCAGCCTGAGACCGCCATCTTGACCTTGTGGGGCATTTCTATGCCCTGGAAACGCTTCTCTATGTCGATTCCCGGCGAGGCGCTGTCTCCCAGCCCGAAGCGGCAGAAATCGGCGCCGACGCACGTCTTGCACGTTCTGAACGCCTTTGTGTAAGCGTGTCCGGAGGGCATGTCCAACTCTCGCCAGACATCCGGCAGGCGCTCCTTGGGAATGCCCCAGAGGTCTATGCGCTGCCCGCCGGTAATCTTCACCATGCCGGCCTGGTACTTCTCCGCAACGTCAGCGATGCGACGCAGATCGTCCGGTGAGTGATGCCTCCGTAGATGCTGGGGACCACGCTGAAGGTGCCGTCTCGCTGGACGTTTGCGTGAACGCGGTCGTTGATAAAGCGGGCGTCCCGCTCATCCTCGTACTCGCTGTCCCATATCGTCTTCAACAGCGAGGCAAGCCCCACCTTGCTGCCCACATCCTCTCTCCCGCCTGCCAGCGCGTTGAATACAGAGGACACGCTCTTCAACTCCATTGATTCCACGGTTTCCACAAGCTCTGGCTTGGTGAGTGGAATGCCCTGGACGTAGTAGTGGGCCGACGGGTCTTCCGCGACCAGGCCATCGGAGGCGAACTCAAGAATTTCCTGGACCTGTGAGTTGCACGACCCGCAGCCTGTGCCGGCCCTTGTGGCGTCGCAGACGGCCTTCAGGCTCCTGGTCCCAGCCCTCACGGCTGCGACGATCTGCCCCTTGTTTACACCGTTGCAGTTGCAGATCTGAGTATTGTCCGGCATGGAGGACACGTCCACGCTCGGCAGCCCGCCGGAGATGCCGAAGAGCAGCTCGGCGCTGCTGTCCGGTAGCTTCTCGTCGCGGTCGAAGGCCTGTAGCAGACGGGGAGACGACATACCGTCGTTTAGCGGTATCGCCCCGACGATCTGGCCGTCTCTCACGATGAGCTTCTTGTAGATCCGCTGGTTGGGCTCGATGTAGGTCACCACCTCGTCATCCTCATCCCGGGCCTCCTTCACGCCGGCCACCGCCAGGTCCACACCCATCACCTTGAGCTTGGTGGACACCTTTGATCCCAGGTATTTAGCGTCCGGGTTGCGTCCAGTCAGCCGGTCAGCGAGAATAGCCGCCTGCTCCCAGAGCGGAGCGACCAGTCCATAGGTTACGTTCTTGTGCTCTGCGCACTCTCCAATCGCGTAGATGTTGGGGGCGTTCCTGCAAGCCAGGTCGTCGTTGATCAGGATTCCCCTGCGCACGTTCAGACCGGATATCCTGGCTATGTCCACGTTGGGCCTGATGCCGGCGGAGAGGACTACCATGTCGCAGGGCACCTCCGAATTGTCCTTGAAACGGATGCCGGTCACTCGCTCCTCCCCCAGTGCCGCTGTTGTGGTCTTCTCCAGGTGGAAGGTGACGCCCATGTCCTCCAGCGATCCCTGGAGTAGCTCCCCCGCAAGGGAGTCCAGCTGGGACTCCATCAGGTACGCCGCAAGGTGGACGACGTGCACCTCCAGCCCGCGATTCAGCAGACCCCGCGCGGCCTCCAGGCCAAGCAGGCCCCCTCCGATAACCACGGCCCTGCGCGCGTCGGTGGTGTGCTCTATCATCTGCACACAATCGTCGAGGGTGCGGAAGACGAACAGGCCCGGCCGGAAGGAGCCGTCTTCGTCGTACAGCCCGTCCATCGGCGGCACAAATGGCACGCTCCCGGTTGCAATCACCAGCTTGTCGTAGGGCACAAGATTCCCCCCGGCTGCGTAGATGGTCTGGGCCTTCCGGTCTATGCCAATGGTGCGGACGCCCGCGTACAGCGTGACGTTGTTCTTCTCGTACCACTCCAGAGGGTTGATGAAGATGTTCTCTTCGCTGTGAGTGCCGGAGAGGACTCCGGACAGGAGGATGCGGTTGTAATTGCCGTGAGGTTCATCACCGAAGATAGAGATATCGAACTGGTCGCCGCCGCCCACCAACACGCCCATGCCACTCCAGCCCACAGATGCCCACCAACACGCCCATGCCCGTGGTCAGGCTTGCCTTTCATGCCGAATCTGCGGTCTCAGGTATTGGTCTGACGGCACGGCTGATGTCAAGGTAACGGCGACCTTGCGCAACGACGGCACGCTCCGGCTAGATGGTACCCAAGAGATAACAGCGATCTGCATCGCGGATGGCGACCCTAGGAGAGACTGTCGCGAGGATCTGAGCCTCTCCCTGCCGGACGGGCACGCCCCATACATCGGCGACGTGCCTGCGCGCCTCCGGATCGTCCAGTTTTCTGTATCCGGGTAGCTGGTCAGACTTCTGGCCGTGCTCCCGTCCGCCCTGTCCGTTACCCTGCCCGGAAAGGCAGCCGTAGCCGCTGAACCGCCTGCCGACGAGGCCAAGGGCAAGCGCGATGTTGATGTAGGATAGCGTGTTGTTTACGCCCTGAGCCTGCTGCTCCGCGCCTCTCGCGGTCAGGACCATTGCTGAGCGCGCGTTGCCGAGGATTCACGCCGCCTGCACTATCTTCTGTTCCGGAACTCCCGTAATGCGCTCCACGCGCCCCGGCCAGTAGGAGACCGCGCCGGCCTTCACAAGATCGAAGCCGACGGTGCGCTCTCGTATGTACTCCTCGTCGATCAGGCCCTCCTCCATAAGCACATGCAGGATGCCGTTTGCCAGGGCGGCGTCGGTCCCGGGCGTGAGCTGGAGGTGGAGGTTGGCTCGCTGCGCCGTAAGGGACGCTCTCGGGTCTGCAACAATCAGGTTTCCGCCGGAGGACTGGCATCGGTCGAAGTACTGCATTATGGGGGGCATGGTCTCGGCCGCGTTGCTCCCAACGAGGAGAATCGTCTCCGCGCCGGCTATGTCCTCGACGGGGAAGGGGAGACCCCTGTCCACCCCAAAGGCTCGGATGGACGCCGGCGGGTGCCGATGACATACAGAAGCGGCTGTTGTAGTCGATGTTGGGTGTCTGCAGGGCCACACGAGCGAACTTGCCCAGGAGGTACGCCTTCTCGTTGGTCAGGGAACCGCCGCCAAATACGCCGACGGCGTCCGTCCCGTACCTTTCCTGCGCGCTCCTGATGCCCTCAATAACCCGGTCCAGCGCCGCCTCCCAACTCGCCGGATTGAGCTCGCCGTCCGCGGCGCGTATGAGGGGAGAGAGCAGCCTGTCGGGGTGGGCCAGGGTCTCGACCGATGTCCAGCCCTTGACGCACAGCGCCCCGCGGTTGACGGGAAACTCAGGGTCGCCCGCGACCTCCGGTTGCCCGGAAGACAGGGAGATGCTCATGCCGCACTGGAACGCACAGTAGGGGCAGTGCGTAGCCGTGGCAACCGATTCCATCTGCGTTTGCGAAGACATACTCTATTCCCTGTGAGGTGAATCCAAGGTTAAGAGTATGTGAAATTGCGCTCAATAGTGTTTCCAACACGTAACAGGTGTATTACTCCCATGTAAACATCATGTGACGCGGGGCGCTGTTCAATTGCGCTGCGCCCTACGTTGGCATTGCCAACATGTGTTGAGAATACCCGCGTGCGGAGGGCTTGACGTAGGCCGAAAGGATAGGGGGTAACCTCAGTAAAGCCAATTGCGGCCTGCCCATGAACTGCGCGTGCGTGTTAAAATACTCATAGAACCATCAGGAGGACACCAATGCTGCCCATTGCCGAAATTGCCCGCGTTATGGGGTTGGACGATAAGCTGGTCATACCCTACGGCCATTTCAAGGCAAAGGTAAGCCTGGATGCGCTCCATTCCAGCGGACATCGAGGCAAGCTGATCGTGGTAACAGCCATGACGCCGACGCCGGCAGGCGAGGGCAAGACGACAATCACCGTAGGTCTCACCCAGGCTATGGGACGGCTGGGATACCGCGTGGCTGCTACTCTCCGGGAGCCGTCCCTGGGTCCGATATTCGGCATCAAGGGGGGAGGCGCCGGTGGAGGCGCGGCGCGGGTCACGCCGGAGGACGAGATCAACGTCCACTTCACTGGAGACGCCCACGCCGTGGGAACGGCGCACAACCTCCTTGCGGCGTTGACGGACAACGCGGCCCAGCGAGGCCGCATAGACGGTTTCACGCCTGACGGGATCACCTGGCGGCGCGTGGTTGACATCGAGGACAGGGCGCTGCGCTCCATTGTGACCGGCCTGGGAGGCGCGAGAAACGCTCCAATCAGAGAGTCCGGC
The DNA here is from genome assembly GCA_965263185.1 of Dehalococcoidia bacterium. Taxonomy (GTDB): domain Bacteria; phylum Chloroflexota; class Dehalococcoidia; order Lucifugimonadales; family UBA2985; genus JAPPHY01. The sequence continues at coordinate 2,128,101 of OZ253588.1, forward strand.
TTCGACATAGTCACCGCTTCGGAGATCATGGCAATCCTTGCCCTGTCCTCCGGCCTGGACGACCTCAGACTGCGACTATCCAGGGTGGTCGTCGGATTCACCAAAGACGGCCGGCCAGTGACCGCGGGTGACGTGGAGGCCGTTGGCTCCATGATGGCGCTGCTCAGGTATGCGATTCAGCCGAACCTGGTGCAGACGCTGGAGGGCCAACCTGTCCTGGTCCACGCAGGGCCCTTTGGCAACATAGCCCACGGCTGCAACTCCGTTGTGGCCGACCGGCTTGCCCTTGCTTACAGCGACTACGTGATCACCGAGGCCGGCTTTGGGGCGGACCTGGGCTTCGAGAAGTTCATGCACATCAAGGCGCGCTTCAATGACCTGGAGCCCGCAGTCGTGATACTGGTGGCCACCGTGCGGGCGGTGAAGCACCACGGGGGCGTCGCTCGCCGGGACCTCGACAGCCTCGATGAAACGGCGGTCGAAAAGGGCATGGCGAACGTAGAGCACCTCGTTGGCGTCATCCGTTCCTTTGGGCTTCCCGTGATCGTGGCAATCAACCGCTTCCCCGACGATACGCCCGGCGAGATCTCCATAGTGAAGAGACGCGCGGAGGCTGCGGGCGCCCTGGCGGCCGTGGAGAGCGATGTCTTCCGGCGCGGCGGCGAGGGCGGCGTCGATTTGGCCAATGCGGTGGTGGATGCGGCCGGCGGCCCCACTCCACAGGTGCAGTACCTCTACCCCGAAGAGGCCACAACCGAGGAGAAGGTGTTGGCCCTAGCGGAGAAGGTCTACTCTGCCGGCGACGTAGCATGGAGTGCAAGAGCCAGGCGGCATCTCCGTACGTTCGACAGCCTGGGTTGGGGGACCCTTCCGGTGTGCATGGCCAAGACCCACCTTTCCATCTCAGACAACCCCCGCCTTAGGGGAAAGCCCACAGGATACACGTTCCAGGTATCGGACGTCAGGGCGTCCGTAGGCGCAGGCTTCATATACCCCATATCGGGCTCCATAATGACCATGCCAGGCCTGCCGAGCGCTCCGCGATCCCTGGACGTGGACAATAGGGGCAACATCCTTGGTTTCTAGCGCCCCTGCGTAGCATGCTGCCGCGCAGGGCGACGTGGGGCGTCTCCCCAAAACCGCCGTTTCAGTCTATACTTACATCCGGCGTGGGGCTGTAGCTCAGATGGGAGAGCGCCTCCCTTGCACGGAGGAAGTCAGGGGTTCGAGTCCCCTCAGCTCCACCATCTACAGGTCCACCGCCGTGCCAGGATGTCCCAAGTGGCCCCAAGTTTGTAGCTAGACACGCCCAACATCCTCCCATTCCCTCCACTAGAGTCCCGTGACATCCCGCCCAAAGTGTGGTAATATATGTGGGAATACTTTGTGGGAGCGGAAGGCATGGCGCTATCGGCGACACGAGTCAGAGCTCTCAAGGATCCGGGGCGGTACTCGGACGGCGGAGGCCTGCACCTCTACATCAGCAGGGCGGGCAGCAAGTCCTGGGTGCTTCGAATCACGATCGACGGACACCGGCGTGATATCGGATTGGGCGGGTACCCGGCTGTGAGCCTCGCCCAGGCACGGGAGAAGGCGGCGGAAATCCGAGCAGCCGTCGCGGCGGGCCGGGACCCCCTGGCCGATCGGGATAGACCTCCGGTTCCCACATTCAGGGACGCTGCCCGCGCCGTCCACGAGGCCAACAGCCCTCGCTGGCGCAATGCCAGGCACACGGGGAGCTGGCTACAGACTCTGGAGCGCCACGCAATGCCCACGCTTGGCAGCATCTCCATCGACCGCATAGGCCGCGCCGAGGTGCTGGGAGTCCTCACGCCGATATGGACCAGCCGACAGGAGACGGCTCGGCGGGTGCGTCAGCGTATGCGGACCATTTTCCGGTGGTCGATGGCGCACGGCTACACTGAGATCAATCCAGCGGGTGAAGCCATTGATGGCGCCTTGCCGCCAATGCCGAAGGTAAAGGCCCACCTCAGAGCGCTCCCGCATCAGGAGGTGGGAGAGGCGCTCAGGACTGTTAATGGGTCCCAGGCCTCCATATCGGCCAAACTGTGCTTCCGGTTTCTTGTGCTGACGGCGGCCCGTTCGGGAGAGGCCAGGGGCGCCACCTGGGACGAGATGGACGTCCATGCTCGGGTATGGCGAATACCACCTCACCGGATGAAGGCTGGGGTGGAGCACCGGGTGCCCCTGAGCTCACAGGCCGTCGATGTGTTGGGGGAGGCATCCGCCTTACGTGATGAGTCCGGCCTGGTGTTTCCGTCTCCGCTGAAGCCAGGGGCGCCCTTGTCTGACATGACATTGACGAAGGTACTCCGTGCAACGGGACTGGCGGAGCGTGCCACGGTTCACGGGTTCCGCAGCAGCTTCAAGAACTGGACACTGGAGGAGACGGACACGCCTTGGGCCGTCTCGGAGTTGGCCCTCGCCCACATCTTGGGCAACTCGACAGAGCAGGCCTACGCCAGGTCCGATCTGTTCGAGCGGCGCCGGGCCCTGATGCAGCATTGGGCGGACTATCTGACCGGCTAACCCGAGGGAAGCCGGAACGACTAATTCCAATCTTAGGCACTCGTCTTCCCACGCCATAATCAATTGGAATTGGGCGCGCGGTACCCGTATCCTGCCACAGACATGGACTCCAGCCAGACGCACTGTCCCGCGCCCTCCACATGACAGCTGTAGGCCCCACCTTAACAGATCTCGGGAACTCTCCGGTCTGCATGAGCCGATAGATTGACGAGCGGCTCATTCCCGTGACCTCCTCCACCTGCCGACGTCTCAGCAGTCTTTCACCCATTGCCATTACTCCGCACCGTATTTCGACTCGCACTGGGGAAGAGCCGTTATCCCGCCAGGTGGCCGCGAGGCAACCGGCATCTCGTTGCAGTCCCACACATCCTCTTGCGCCCTCGTTGGCCGGGGAGCCCAGATAGGATGTGGGGGAGGGTTTGCGATGGCTATTGCCTCCCTTCTTGACTGCGAACTCCGAGACCTCCCATATGGTAAAGTCTATGGCATCTGGGAGCGCCAAGTGGGTCAGTGGGTAGCCTGTTGATGCTACGTGGTCTGAGAAGTGGCTTCCGGACAACGAGCTCCTTTGCCGTCATGGAGTTTGGTTGTCTCTGTCATCTCGCCCCGCGGGGGCGTATCGCGGTGCGATTGGAAGCCGCGGGGAGCGGCAGCTTAGCCCCAATCCACCGAACGGGCGCGTGTGAAAGGCCTCCTGAAGAAGCAAAAGGGCGCTCCACTGAATCTGGGATAATGGTTTTGTAACAGCAAACCAGTCCCGGAAAAGGAGCACCCAATAGATGCTACCACGCAATCACCCTGACCGCATCCAAGTCGCCTTCGATGATCACCGCCTGGTGGCCAATGCCGGGCTGATTCTTCCGTCCACCCTCGCCCTGCGCCTTGGCCTGCCCCAACTGGTTGACCGGCGCCTGGACCTGGGCCATGCAAAAGGCAGAGCCAACACCGGTGACAAGATAATGACGCTGGTGGCCTCTGCGTTGGCCGGTGGCGACTGCATCGACGACGCCGATGCGCTGCGAGCCGGTGGGACGGCCGGTGTTCTCGACTGCCTGGTCAAGGCGCCATCCACACTGGGCACTTTCCTGCGCAGCTTCAGGTGGGGCCACGTCCGCCAACTGGACCGGGTGAGCCGCGAGTTGCTGGCCCGGGCATGGCAGGCCGGAGCCGGACCCGGCGACGCATCCTTGACTATCGACCTCGATTCCACCGTCTGCGAGACCTACGGACTGGACAAGGAAGGGGCGCGACACCATGGTTACACCGGCAAACGGGGCTATCACCCGCTGCTGGCCGTCGCCGCCGGAACCGGAGACGTGCTGATGGCCCGGCTGCGCGAGGGCCGGGCCAACACTGCCCGCGGCGCTGCCCACTTCCTGCGTGAGACGGTGGGGCGGGTGCGCTACGCCGGAGCCAGGGGACAACTCACGGCGCGGGCCGACAGCGGCTTCTACGCTCATAGCGTGGTATCCGTCTGCCGCAAGATGGATGTCCGCTTCTCCATCACCATCCGCCAGCACAAAAGCCTGCACAATGTCATCGAGGCCATACCTGAAGATGCCTGGACGCCGATTCCCTACTGGATGGACGGCGCCGCCGATGTGGCAGAGACCACCTATATCCCCTTCCAGAGTGAGCCCGACGCCGCGCCGGTGCGGCTCATCGTCCGGCGGGTGAAGCCCACGCCCGGTTCCCAGTTGGCCCTCTTCGCCACCTACAGCTATCACGGCTTCATCACCGACCGCGATGGGGAGATGCTCGAACTGGAGGCTGATCATCGCCGTCACGCCGAGATCGAGAATGCGATACGCGACCTCAAGTACGGTGTCGGACTGAACCACATGCCGTCCGGCCGCTTCGCAGCCAACGGAGCCTGGCTGGCGGTACAGGTGATGGCGCACAACCTGGCCCGCTGGACAGCCCGCATCGGCCTGGGTCAGCAGATCGTGACCACCAAGACCCTCAGACGACGGGTCTTTGCCTTGGCCGGACGGCTCACCCGCTCGGCACGCCGCCTCACCCTGCATCTGCCACAGCGCTGGCCTTGGGATACCCAGTTCAGTCGCGCCCTGGCCCGGCTGCGAGCCATTCCACTCCCAGCCTGACGGCGCCCTCCGCCACTGACCCAACGTCCCCGCCAACTCGCACCAACCAGCTCCGCGGGAGTTCCCTGCTGCCTATTCTCTTGCCATCCCGCGCATCCCAGCTCCCGCAGACGGCCATTGGGGGCCTGTGCGGTGACTCAAGACCCTCCGCCGACCTCCCATCTACCCCAATCGAGCCCAGGCCATCTCCCCTGTAGCTCTCTCATCCCCCTTCTCCGGTCCTCACGCCGCCCATCCGTGTCCTTCGGTGGATTCGGGCTTAGCCTGAGGGACGTTCAGTCTGCCACCCTAGGGCAGGTTTGGAAATGTTCCTCCTGGCGCTATCTACATCCTCGTCGTGGCGTCTGAGCGCGACGAGGTTCTTCAGGCTGGACACGGGGAGGCCTCGTTATCTTTGCAGCGTCTCGGTAGGTGGTTTGCCCACGGCCTACGACAAGGGAAATGTCAGGAGCTGAACCACGGCCTCGAATTTTCCTTCGATGTCCAGATGGAACGTATCCGGAATGCCGACCAGCAGCGGCCTAGCAACCCGGACGACCTCCTCATGAGACGGGCGGCCTCTGCCATTCGCTGGGCCTGTCCACTCTTCTCTCGCTGGTCAGCCCGCCAAACGGCAGACGCCCCAACGCCCCCAGGCTAGCCACAGTCCAGATTATCCCGCCTCTCACGCATCCAGCAAAATGCGCGACCAAAATCAGCAAATCGGTTACGGTTTGACCACTAACTAACTATAATACGGACAAGAAGACGGCGCGCGACACCCCTACGGTTGCGACGCAGGGGTGTCAAAATGCCAGCTGCCCCCGTAGCTCAACGGATGCTAGGCCTTTATCGAATGACAGGATGATGCTTCGAATCCAGCCAAAGGCAACCTCGGAAAATACCGAAGTGGCGAGACGGTACACACTGGTCTTGAATACCAGTGTCTCCCAGCTTATGGGTTCCCCTTCCGCCTCCAGCGCTGGCGCCTATATTCTGTCAAGGATTCTTCCTTCCGTCAAGGGCTGGGGCAAGCAGATTTGAGTGACATCATTCAGGGGAATCTGGTGATAAGTCTATCGTAGGAACCAATTCTTTTGACAGGAGACTCGAGATGCAAGCTATAGACCTGAAATTACTTCGTCTCAGACAAGTGCTTGAACTGACCGGCTTGAGTAGGTCAAGCATATACCGGCTGATCGACGCGAGCGCCTTCCCCGAGCCTATTCGTCTGGGCCCTCGTGCGGTTGCCTGGCGGGTGGTCGACCTTGACGCCTGGCTGGCAGCCCCGGAGCGGAAGTGGGATTCCCAGAAGGGCCGGTAGGCGTGAATGCCACGAAACGCTTCACCAAGACCGGCCATTGTGCCGTGTGTGCAGATCATCCGAAACTCTCACACCGCACGGGACGACGGCGTTGTGGACTCTTCTCCAATGAAGAGCGACCTGCACACAGCGCACGTGAAGAACTCGATAGCTCCACGGAACCTCCGAGACCCTATGCTCGGGCTAAATCGCATTTGATCCCAGGAGAATCAACAGCGCCAGCGTAGCTTTGACATCTGCGCAAAATACGTATAACACAGTATCGAGGAGGTAGAGCACATGGACAGGAAAAGACGAGACCAAGTCTTTATGGAACATCCGGCTATCACAGGAATTCAATTCGCACTGCTCAAGGATATCACGATGATAGTAAGTGACGGAGCGCAGGAACTGAGGCTATACGCTGCTGTGAGGACGCTGGCTCTACGCAATCGGATAAGTGACAGGTCAGTGCAGTACGCGCTGAGGACTTTCGAGAAGCATGGAATACTCACCACAGTCAGGGTAGGTGGTGGGTTGCAGACCAATGAATGGCTACTCAAGTTCCTAGAAGAGCCATGCAGGGTCTGCGCAGAGATGGATGCAACAGGTGCATCAGGGGAGACGCAACAGGTGCATGCTGGGGGTGCAACATCTGCAGCCATAAAGGATCTACACATAACTGAAGATAAAGAAAAGGAGAGGAATGAGATGGATGGGGTCCCCGCCCCCGCAAGCGCACGCGAGAGTTCTGGTGGGGATACTTCTGGTGATACTCCTGATGATGACCCCCACGGATCATTCTCTCCCGATGCTTCCTTGGCGCCCGCGCCCGCGAGGATACCACTGTCTGATGAGGATGTGGCCGATTTGTTACTGTTACATTCAACGGGCTTCCTTGCGGCTGCAGGCTGCGTTTACTGGGGCCGGAACTTCGCCGAGGAGATGGAGGTCTCCGAGGCCCAGGGGGTACGAGTCTGGGAGAAACTCTGTACAGACGGACGGCTGGAGAAGGTGGTGAACTGTCAGAAACACAACGGCAGGCCTCCGTGTTATCGCCTGTCGCGGTCAGAGCTAGGCCTCGGACCGGATGAGCAGCCTGCCTACAATCCTGCGATGGGCACAAGGGCACCCGCGAGGGAAGCGCTGTCTGATGAGGATGTGGCCGATTTGTTACTGTTACATGCAGAGAGTTATATTGTGGCTGCAGGCTGCGTTTACTGGGGCCGGAACTTCGCCGAGGAGATGAAGATCTCCGAGACCCAGGGGTCACGAGCCTGGGATCAACTCTGTAGAGATGGACGGCTGGAGAAGGTGGTGAACTGTCAGAAACACAACGGCAGGCTTCCGTGTTATCGCCTGTGGTGGCCAGAGCTAGGCGCCGGACAGGATGAGCAGCCTGCCTACAATCCTGCGATGGGCACAAGCCGTAGCATGTCTGGGGCGGAATATCCGGCTGAGCAGAAGGCAAGGCGAGAGCGGGAGAGTCAAGAAAAGCGAGAGCCTCTTAATCCGCCCCGCTCGGAGACTAAGGCGATCTGGATGCCATTCTCCAGCCCGTGAATCCTGATGACGGGGAGGGAAGGTACATGAGCAGACCGCATTGGGACGCCTGTGTCCGTCCCGATGGACGCTGGCAGTTCGCGTGGTGAGCGAGAAGGCCGCTCTGGCGCCTCCGTGAAATGTCTGCGACGTTTACGGGGTCTTCGACAGGGCGTCGAATGCCCCCCAGGCTTCGTCTGGGGGCTCTGGCCCGCCCTGTCAGCTCGGAGTAGTCCCAAATTTTACGGGCCAGCCCTGAAGAATCGCCCTAGGGCAAGTATGGGGCTGATCACTCGACGGAATGGCCGATTCACATTGGCGGCGCTCACCATGCGGGGCCTAGACTCCGGTATATACCGAGGTTAACGAAGAAGTCCCGGACTATGGTGTAGTCAAGTTCCGTATTCTAATTCCCCAGGAGCTTGTCTCACAAAGCTCCCTGGCAGGCTTCGCGCTTCTCCGTATAGACCGCTTACGGCGTGCCATCTCGTGGTGTGCTAGGAAATACGTGAAAGACATGCGCAATACCGACGGACTTTGGAAGATAAGGATCGACGACGTAGAGTGCACCAGGTTTCTGAGACAGGCACTACTGAGAACCTTGGCCTCACTCCACTGAGAGTGGAGTCTGATCTTATGTCCTATGAGTCCGAGAAAGTGCCGGAACTCTCCCGCGCGTGTGCGGGAGAGTTCCGGCGGGGATATCCCTGATGATGACCCGTAGAGTACAGAAACTATGACTTTACCCTACTTAGTCCGAGAAGTCCTAACATTGCCCCCGAAAACTGGTTATAAGTAAAATGAGAATCCTTAGGCCGACACCGGCCGGGTAGTGCTAGCAGGGCGAAGGCACTCAAAACTGCCTCCCATGTGGAGCGGGACCTAAACCACTCGGCGCATGGGACGGGAAGAAGAGGCTACCGAGGGGGATAAGTCTAACAGAGCCTCACCTCTAGGGGCGCTGTCACGGGTAACGCCGTGGCAGGTCGGTGCGGAGGGTTAGTGCGGGTAAAGGTATACCCGCGGAGCACCGACTACCGCATACCGTAATCGCGGAACGGTGACGCCCATCTTCACGCGCTACGGCCCGTGGGGATGGGTGAGATTTTAACACTGAAATAGTGCTACGGCACTGGGTGCCTAGCGTTTCACACCGGGACCTCCCGGTGTATACGAAAAATGAATACCAACTTAAGCCGGGGGACCGGTCACCGATACGTCCGCGCAAAAAAGGTTGACGAACCGCGACCGGCCGGTGTTCGTTGTGAGTGTGCGAATGGCCGTTCTCCCTAAAGAGTTTAGGTGTGGAGCGGTGGCGGAGCGGATTACGCCCGCGAGGTTGTACACGCGTATATCCCCAGGCTCGACTGCTGTGTGTCCCACCTGAAGGACTTGACCACACTCGACCACACTCGCGTGGATAGCGCACGGCGATATCGTGATAGATGATGACGCCGGTGTGCTCGCTCGCGCCAGAGCAGCAGGAGCACGGGGATTGCATCCGCATGAGAAGTGGTCTTAAAGTCCTTGACGAATCAGCGCACAGATAATGCACTGTACCTAGTTAAACGAGTTCTACCTCAGTGCCTGAATACAGCAGCGGGTACAGGACCCCAATGCGCAGCTAGAGACTTTTGAGAAAATGGAGAACACCGATGGACAGCAATTGTGTGACGCATACGGTAGCGTTGCTGAAGCCCGGAGAGGTAGCGCCAGACGACTCACCCTTCTGGTGTCACGGCTGTAGGGTCCGGCACCACATTGCCTCTAGGATAGACATGCATGCTTGTAGCCCATCCCGAACCGCACAGGTACTGCAACATTTGCTGGAGGCGTTCCCCTTGTACGACCCCGGTGGAGACATGGTAGAGCGACCACTGATACCCAAGTGCTGCGACAACCCCAGTAGCCCCTACCGACCCGGCATAACCTGTGGGTGTCTCTGTCACTACCTCACGCCAGAAGACCTTGCCAGCATACCGGACGTATCGACCGAATCGCCTGACGTACTGGATAGAAGGGAGGACACGCATGAGCGCAAGACCGGACGATACCTGCCCTGGGTGTGGAGAGCCTTTGCTCAGGGATGAGGTGGACATAGGCGTGGGGATTCAGTACAGCGCGCCCTGGTGCAGCGACCAGGAGTGCGGATGGGAACCCCGTGGGTATGAGATGCCACCCGATATACACGGACAGGGAGAGCGAGGAGAGGTGCCGGTATGACGCGGAACTGTGTGGAGTACGCGCTATTCGCAGGAGAGTCCGTGGCAGAGGTAAACCCCAAGTGGTGTCCGGGTTGTACCGAGGGATACGCCAGCATAACAGATGTGCTCAGGAGTGACGCTCTGCTTTCGAAGAAGAAGTACGTGGCGAGGCGTCTGAAGGATGACTTCCCCTGTACTTTTAAGCCAGCGTCGGGTACACCCTGGGGTACGGGTCACCAGCAGTTCTACTGTCCCACATGTGACAAGAACATTAAGGCGATACAGACCAAGCGGAGTGCAGGCAAGTGGTTGTTCGTGGCGCATGGCTGCAGCGACTCCAATCGGCCAGCACCCGTTGAGGGATTAGCCCCATACAAGCCCCCAGGGCGATTCTTGAGGGCTGGCCCTTATTGCGGACTACTCCAAGCGGAAAGGGCGGGCCAGAGCCCCCAGACAAAGCCTGGGGGGCATTCGACGCCCTGTCGAAGACCCCGCAAACGGTGATCTCGTCGCAGCCACCTCACACATGCACCTGCACACCGTCCTGTGTAGGTGGCCCACCCAACCAGCATAGCGCCAAGCTCCGATACTGCTGAGCGGCCTTCTCGCTCACCACGCGACCTGCCAGCGTCCATCGGGACGGACACAGGTGTCCCAATGCGGTCTGCTCATGTACCTTCCCTACCCTCATCAGGTTTCGCCGATTGGAGAATCGCGTCCATGTCAGCCATGTAACCACTCTCGGCACGCATCTCCGGTGTGATGCCATCTTCCTTGTCGAGGAAGCGGGAGAACGCTTCCTCCGTTTCTGCTTCCTCTTCGCTCTTCCGCGTCTCTGCGTTGTGAGACGGTTTCGGCGGGACGTACGCGGGCTCCAAATGCCTATCGAAAAATAGTACCTTTGTCTTCGAGGTCTCCGCCGGGGGTGAGTCCTCGACACCCCCCTGGGGATCATAAGGGATTATACCACTTATGTTCTCTATCCTTTCTGCATTGGGGGACAAGGATGTCCCCTCTCCCTGACCGTCTTGTTCTGACGACTCCGGCAGCCGCAACCTGTACTCAGATGAAATGCGGCCGATGCCCTCACGTATCTGTTCGATGAATCCAGCCATCTCCAACGCCTCGAACGGTCGACCGGCCGTTTTGATACCCACGCCCATACCATCAGAGATACGTTGGTGTCCATCCTCGTACAGCCCGTTGTCGTCTATGTGGACACCTAGGTAGAGGAGCAGAGCCTGTTCCCGACCCGCCAGTTTCCTCCAGGCGGGCGTTTTGCAGATGGCTTGTAACGTTTCGTTTCTCACTTCTAGCTCCTCATCAGGCACGGATGGACAAGTTTGTGTGTATACGTATTTATCCGTACCAACGAGTTGGACCATACCCATTCGGGTCAGTGATGTCAAGTGTAGGTGTACCCATATGTGTCCGTACCTACATTCTTGGGTTGACCCTACCACGTTAATAGTATCAGAGGCTAGTAGAGTGCAGCTACCGCTTCAGCATACTCCTTTGGCGACCTGCCTTTCAACGAGCTGTGGGGTCTAACTGTAGGTTGTCAGCGAAAATGGGACACTGGAACGGGCAGAAAAACCCGAGAGAGTTGAGGTTGGGTGAGCTCCCTGGATGAGGTAGAGTACTTCATAGAGAGGAGCAACAATGTCCCTGACAGAGACAGCCAAGGCGGTGGCCGCAGAGGAGCGGACAGAGGAGACCAGGTCCTTCGTGCGGACGGTGAAGGCTGCCAGTCGGCGCAAGTACACGCCGGAGGAGAAGATCCGCATCGTGTTGGAGGGATTCCGCCGGGAGGTCACAGTGAGTGACCTGTGCCGGCGTGAGGGGATCAAGCCACACTCCTACTATGCGTGGACGAAGGAGTTCATGGAGGCTGGGAGGGAGAGGTTGACCCGCGACATGGTGCGGGACGCCACGCAGCAGGAGGTTCAGGCGCTCAGGCGAGAGAACGTAGAACTCAAGCAGCTGGTGGCGGAGCCGTCCCTTGAGGGGTATCGTCTCAAAAAAACGGCCATACCGATGCCTCACGACGTCACAGGTACCAACGGATGAGCTCCGTGGAGAAGGCGGAGGTACTTGCCAGGGTAGCCTCGTCCTCTGTGCCCAAGCGGAAGGCGCTGGGTGAGCTGGGAGTCCCCAGGAGCACTTACTACCGGTGGCTCAGGCAGAAGGACCAGCAAGGGCTTGAGGATGATACAGGAGGAGGCAAGCCCCCTTGGAACAGACTGACTTCCCTGGAAGTCGACCACGTTCTGTCGGCGGCCAGAGAGATGCCGGAGCTGAGTTGCCGGCAACTGGCAGCGTGGACCACCGACAACATGGGCTTCTCAGTATCAGAGTCTACGGTCTACCGCATCCTTGGGAGGGAGGGCCTGATGAATAGGGCTGAGATGAGACTTGCTGCGGGCAAGGAGTACCACCGGCCCCCACCAGATGTGGGCCACCGACGCCTCCTACTTCAGAGTCGTCGGCTGGGGCTACTACTACCTGGTCACCGTCATGGACGACTACTCCCGTTTCATACTGGCCTACAGGCTTCAACGAGACATGACCTCCGACTCCTTCATAGAGGTGGTCCAGGATGCGGTGGACAGAACAGGCATGGATCAGGTCCCGATAACGGACAGGACCAAGCTGCTGAGCGACAACGGCCCCGGCTATGTGTCAAGGGCCTTCAGAGACTACCTGGGCATGGTGGGCATCAGGCACGTACTAGCTGCTCCCTTCCACCCTCAGACCAACGGGAAGCTGGAGCGCTACCACCAGACCCTCAAGCGGGACGTGAACCAGCTGCCCTATGAGTTGCCCTCCGACCTGGAGGCGGCCATCATGGCCTTCGTCAGCTAATACAGCTACCAGTGCTATCACAAGGCCCTGGGGAACGTGACCCCCTCGGACGTGCTCAGGGGCAGGCGGGAAGAGATACTACAACGCAGAAGGGAGGTAAAAGCTCAAACAATCGAACGGCGAAGACAGCACAACAGGGCACTCAGGGAGCTCACCAGACATCCATCCAACCCCTGATCTCTCGGCTCTCAAAGTGTGCCATTTTTGCTGGTTGCCAACACATTTGGCGACCTCAAAACCTTGTTGGAGAACCCGACCATGCAAAAGACAACCCATAACCCCCTTGTTCAGAGGATTCCTAGGTTATTGCGAACGAACCCATGAGTCTAGGGGCCGGCTGGTGGAGTCACATTCGCCGTTCCTGACCGAATACCGGCGACAATTTCTTCAACCGCGTGACATAGCCTCTTGAAAGACCGAGAGCGATTGGCTGTAAGTTCAAGGTCAATCATGGCGGTAAGAGGTGCCTGGTCTTGGGTTGGCTTATAGACCTTATCTCCAATCATGTGCTCACTCAGCCACCCTTTCGCATCACGAATGTCTTCGACGTTGGCAGGGCAACTGGTGGACGACTTGACAATGGCCTCCCTACGTCCAATAGGGTCTCCACGTATAGTGTCAATGCTAGCTATCAACCAAGCTTCATACTCAGCGTTAGGGCACACGATCGCCACCGGTCGATTTATGTTTTCTTGTACCGCGATTCGGGACATCTCTGCCGCCAGCTCGTGAGCGCAGTCTCTATCTGCATCAACCAAGACAATGATGGCACCATCTATGGCGTCGCGGGCCGCGAGGTGAAGCATCTTCGGGAGGTCCCTTTGGATTCTATGCCTCTTCAAACGCTTTGTATGACTGACTTGGAATCCATACTCACTGAACCGCTCCTGGAGAACTCGACGAATCAAGAGAGGAGCAGCTTCACACTCCCCATGCCCCTCTACAATCGGGACTATTCTAGTTGGCATGTCTTTCTCTAATCTGTTCCCAAATCTATGGTGAGACCTTCCGTTCGGTGAAGTTCGCCAGCAGTAAACAAGGCTTCCCGAAGTGCTTCTGCCTGGGTACTCCTCAAACGTCCTGCCTTGGTTCTTCCTTCCTCACTAACCACGGCTCTAAGAGCATCCTCCCCAAAGAACTCCAATAGGTCGGAACTATGGGTCGCAATCACCAACTGAGAGCGAAGTCCGACTTCATTGAGCGTGTCCGCCAGAACCTCAAGGGCACCCACGTGTACATTTAGCTCCGGTTCTTCGATCCCAATTAATGGAGGGGAGGGCTCTTGGTACAAGGCAACAAAGAGACCCAAGGTTCTCACAGTGCCGTCGGATTCATTAGATATATCAAGCCACCCCCCATTTCCCCCATCAGTGGTCAGAGAACGGTGCTTCAATTGAATGTACTGATAACCGCCCGCCTCTCGGACCCGGACATCCTCTATGTCTGGAACTACACGAGTCAGCGCACCAATTAACTGTCTGTATGAATCACCATTTCGCCTCACTAAGCTGTTTAGAACGCTAGGCAAGTTCGCTCCGTCTTCTTCAAGCATGTCAACGGCCTTGGGTGGCTTTGGTTCCCTCATCATGTTTGGAAACAGGCGATAGTATCGCATATCACCAATAAAATCAGTCATATCCACGATAGCCTGAGCGACAGACGCGACCGCAGATTCATCTGTCGGGCTACCATTGCCTGTGAGGGAAGAGGCAATAAGCTTGGCAACGACTAGGGAGTCGCCCATAACTGACAACATCAGGCTGTCAGAATGGTAGTTCAGCCCGGAAAACGCGTCTGACATATGGGTATCATCGCGAATCAGAGGAAAGTCGAATGGTCGGCCCTCCGGGCCTTTGCTCTCTCCAAATATACGTTCGGACTTGATTGACACCCCCCCATCACGTTCAATTCGGACTCTAAAAGAGTGGGTCGCCTCAAATGTAGTAGATTCCAACCTCAATTCGATAGAGAACCAAGAAGAAACCTTTCCGCCATGCCTGTGCAATATGGCCCTGGTGCCTCGGTACCCGACTGCACGACCTACCCCGTCGTATATCGCATCAGAGACGAAATTCATCGCGTCCACTATATTGCTCTTACCTGAGGCATTGGGGCCTGCCAACACGGTCACTTCTGATCCAATATCAAGCCAAATATCATGCAGGCTACGGAAGTTTTTCGCCCTTAGAAAGGTTAGCTTTACTCGATTCTTTTGAGGCAACCCAGTGTGGATAGTCATTTTGGATGTCAACGCAATGAGGGAATCTCAGGCGTATCCCAATCTAGAGAATCTGTACGTCTTGAAGTTACCTTTAGGAGTTCCTGCAATGGCCTCCGTACTGATGCAGGGTCCAGACCAGTCCGAAGCGCGACAAGCAGTCCAGCGGCTTCTAAGTAGTTATCTACTTGCAGAAACTGTCCAGGCCGCCAGGGCAAATGGTCCAAATTATTGTCCATGATGTTGCGATTCTCCCGAACCGATATGACCGCTATTCCTTGCTGCAGGGCGGCTAGGGTTGGAAGGCCAATACACCCATCTGGAATCACCAGACAGGCAATGTTTTTGGCTGCGATGGTTGATGCCGACTCAAGTCCGGAGGTAAGTAACTTTGGGCTGTGCTGTAGTCCCCTCAAGATACTCTGGAGAAATGTTGCCGAAATGACCTCCGCAGCCATACGTGGGTCAACGACGCCGAGGTCCATTTCGGAGATTTCCCGCGACTCGAACATCGGGGAGTGAGCGGCGGGAACTCCGTATTTTGATGATACCGCATGGGTAAGGATGGCCTCGACACCGCCCCAGGGGTTCACTATTGCACCGCGCTCCTCATAGTAGTCCCGATGATAGTGGGCGGGCACGTCGATAACAGAGTTGATCGCAACTGCGTCATACTCCCCCAAGTATCGTTCCAAAGTGTCCCATAGGTGTTCCAGTCCCTCCACCTCCCCAGCTGCGGTGCCTGCCGCGGTGTGTTTGGCAATCATTCTAAAACGCGGGTCAATGTCGACAGCCCTGCTGACGTGGAGACCGTAGGAGGACCTGGCCGCATTGACTGCATTGAACGCCGCGTTCTTAAGCAATTCATCTTGATGGTCTTGTATAACGACTAGGAGCCTGTTAGCACGGATACGCTGGAGGCCAACCGTCCCCATCACCAGCCGGGACAATACACTTCCTTCAACATAGAGCGCGTTCGGTGGGACCTGGATGATGTCAGAGGCATTTAACACATTTGGATGGGTAATCAAGGTATCGCAAACGCTGGCTAGAAGCGTAGCGGCAGGAGTAGCGTCGCCAGCGTGTCCTCCAATTTCCGCTCCAATGCCAGTTGGAACGAGCATGACCACATTGAAGGTACTAGTGTCTTCTTGAGGTCGCTTATGGAACCGAAAAATCGAATCCGGCGGGGAACTGCCCGCATAGATTCCCACATCACAATGCCACTGCCCCCCCCCAGACCTGGTTACTGCGAATCTCACGGGAACCTCTCCAGGCTTTAGCTCAGCCATAGCCTTGGATCCTAGTTCCTGTACAAGGCTTGAAGAACCTGCCTGTACTGAAATGTGTAGATCCCGTTCCGTCAAACGGTCAGCCATTGGTCATCCAGTGCGATGTGAAGTCCAGATAGTCGTAAGTCTTCCTCACTCTGTACTGGCCGTCTGCGCCAAGTACACCAACCTCTGGTAAGTTGATACCGTTGAAGCGGTGAGCCTTGGCTAAGGTGTAGGCCCCCGCCTCCTCGATAATTACCTTGCTTCCAACGCCTAGCGGTTCAGCAAATCTATATGTTCCAAAGACATCTCCAGCCAAGCAAGTGCTTCCTGCAAGAATGTATTCAAATGGACCATCTTCCTGTTGGCCGATAACGTTTGGCTCGTAGTCGAATTCTAGAACTTCTGGCATGTGATTGACTGTGGTGTCCAGAACTGCGATTCGGCCGCCATCGACCTCTAGCATGTCCACAATAGTGCTAACGAGAAATCCGCCAGCCCGGACAAGTCCCGCCCCTGGCTCTAGGAAAACTTCCACCCCGAACTTTTGTTGGACAAGACTTACAGCTTGGACGAGTAGTGGCATTGGATCAGTGTCAAACAAATATCCTCCACCTAAGTTCACCCATTTCAGTTGGAGCCCTTCGGGCATAGCTTGAAGGAGAACTTCAACATTCGCTAGAAGTTCGCTAAAGTTGGTAGAATCAGAGTTTGTGTGGATGTGCACACCTTCAATTGTAGCAGGAGACGATTCTAGCACTTTGGTCATGTCTTCAATAGGTATTCCTAGTTTTGACATAGGGCGACAAGGGTCATATCTCTGGTCTGAAACGGACGAAACACGGGTGTTGACTCTGATACCTAGACTAGTTTTTTGCGATAAGCCAATGCCGTACCGCTCAAGTTGGGATTTGGAGTTGAGAGATATGAATTCACACAAGTCGCTCAGCTCAGCTATTTCACCTGGACGAATCCCTGGTGTCGTCAAATGTACCTTACTACCTGGAAAGAGGTTACGTATCAAGCGTGCTTCAAACAGAGAACTAACGGCGAATCCATCAATTTTCGGGGCAAGGTGAAGGAGAAGGTCCAACAGAGCCGAGGCCTTGACGGCATATAGCAATTTGAAGCCTGCTATCTCTCGACAATTTAGACTATTGTCCAAGAGTGTTCTCAATCTTTGTTCGTCATATACAAGGGCTGGCGTCTCTATGTCATCAATTGCCTTTGACCACAGCCCGCTAGAATTATCCCGCCCGACCAGCAAGAGTTCCTCCATCTCAATAAGTGATCCAGGCACTGCGACCTAATTGCTATTCCAACAGATGTTCGCTAGGTTCCATTCCACAGCCACAACTGGCAGAAAGTGTAACATAGAGTGCCGTCCAAATGGAAGGTTATGGTCCTGCCCCATTCTTTGCGCCAGTCGTAATGTTAGTTTCGTGGGTCGTTGAACCCCTGCTGTGGCCACCAGGGCAAAGGCCTCCGGGGCGAGGTTGCTCAGGGTGCTGTGGGTACGTTCACCGTTGTAGTGCCGGCGCCACCCCTCTATTTTCTCCCGAGCGTCCTCCAAAGACAAAAACCAACTTTCGTTGAGGCAATCAGCCAGAAGCCGGGAGTTGAAGGCCTCGATCATAGCTATCTGTCCAGTTTCCTGGGTCCACCTCAGTTCCACTAGCATTCATCTCCGGTGAACACGGCTCTGTCAGAACTGTTGCTCCTAGACATAGTTCCAAGCAAATGTCCGTTTTCGTCAAATACCGGCGAGCCTGAATCTCCTGGTACGGCATACGCATCCGCAACGGTGTTCTTGCCTTGAACATCCTTGACGATTCCGGTTTCCATTCGCAGTTCGCCTGGACCATATCCCCAGAAGTAGATTTCTTGGTCTGTTTGGGCAGGAGCGGCCGCCCTGTAAATGGGTTGGAGTGATGAGGAGGATAGTGCCTGTGGGGGTATACGTAAGCGCGCTCTGTCGATCGAAGCGCAGTGCTTAACTGGCATTGCCAGTATTCGATTCTCGATCCCCTGGACCTGGACTTCGATTGTTTCACAATCATGCTCGTCCGCTACGACGTGGTGGACTGTCAAGACAATGCCCTCTTCGGCGTCTATGATAATGCCGGTACCTATTCTCTCAGAGGAAAAGAACGACCCCGATGTGCAAAATACCTGAACAACATTAGCCCGAATCGCTTGGGATGATACAGTCGGGTTCATCTCAAACTGCATTCCTTCAATTTCACACGCAAACATATGTATCCGGCTTGAGTATCCGTGCGTTCCGCTAACTCTGCCGGTCACCGAGACAGCTTGTCCTTTCGTCAAACGGAGAGCGGCTCTAGTGTCTGCGTAGTAGCAGTACAACTTTTGGGACGAGTATTCCGATCGGGTAGGAACAACAATGAAATAAAGTTCCTCTACTTCATACACATAGCCGGAAGTGGAGGCCGGAATTTTGCCGTTTTCTAGATACCGCAGTCTGGTATTCGCACGCACTTTGTTTTGGTCATATTCGCTCAAGAATTCTGCAAGTCCCATTTGGATAGGCAGTGGAGTCGGGGTTGCGGTGGGGATGGGAGTTGGAGTCGGGGTTGCGGTGGGGATGGGAGTTGGGCTCGGTGTAGTGGTGGGGATGGGAGTTGACGCCGGGGCTGCGGTGGAGGTAGGGTCGGGTGACCCAGAAGTCGCGTCGACCCTGCTCGTTGCATCGGGTACTATCTGCACAGTGGAGTTCTCATTATCACCGGTAGTGCCTGCAATTGCGCCAATAATGGCCAGTATGACAAAAAGGCCAATCAGTCCTCCACAGCCTACTCCTCCCCACTTGACAATCTTTCCAAGGCCTCCGCCCTTTTGCGTGGGTTGAACGATAGGATCGGTTGTTGCTGGAGGGTTAGCTAAAGAAGCTCCACAATGATGGCAGTATGACTTACCCTGCTGGACTTCACCCCCGCAGCGAATGCAATATGCCATCTTTCATCTCCCTACTGACCCACCGTAGCGAATGCGTAGGTGGGATTCCGCCGGCACCTCGACAACCATCGGCAGTCCCGGGGGTGCGGTCGGTCCACTAAATGATACCAGCCCGCCTCTGGTCGTAGTCCGATAGGAGACGCTTGACGATGAGTCTCAGCAGCTCGGACTTCGTCCTGTCTTGGCTGGTGGCGATCTTCGAGAAGCGGGCCACCAGTGCAGTCTGCTATTAGAGGACGAGGCGGGGTGTCTTGGGCAGTCTTCTAGTAGCTGGCATGGCGTCGCTCCTAGTTTGCGTTTGGCAGGAGTATAGCACATAAACTGGCGTGAATCTGTGCTGGGTTGAGGGTCTATTCTCAAACTCTCCTATATGAGCGTGTCTCAGAAGTCGGGGCTGGTGATGGGATGTTGTTAGGTGTACCTTCGGGGCGACAACAATTGAGGAGATGTTGAGATGCCGCTTCGAGATATGGACCGAGAGCAGATGTGGATGTTGCCGCCGACGCTTGACGAGTTGTTGCCGCTGGACCATCCGGCGCGATTCGTGGCCGAGTTCGTTGACGCGTTGGGTCGGGATGGATGGTCGGAGCTTGGCGTGGATATAGACGGTGATGCGATGGGAGCGCCGGCCTATCACCCTCGTGCGCTATTGAGCGTATGGTTGTACGGCTTCATGACGGGAGTGCGTTCGTGCCGGAAGCTGGAGGCGGCCTGCCGGGACCAGATATCGTATCTGTGGCTGACCGGGTGGCAGCATCCAGACCACAACACCTTGTGGCGATTCTACAAAGGACACAGGCAGGCCATGAGGAAGCTGCTCAAGCGTACGGTTCGTACGGCGGTGGCCATGGAGTTGGTGGACCTGGCGATTCAGGCGGTGGATGGCACGAAGGTGGTCGCCAACGCATCGCTGAACAGGAGCTACGATGCCGAGGGACTGCGAGGGCTGCTGGACCGAGTGGAGAGGGCAATAACGGACCTTGAGGCCCAGAACGAAGCGGGAGAAGACACTGCTGCTGCCCACCTGCCTGAGGAGTTGGCCGACAAGGAGGTCTTGAGAGAGAAGGTGAAGCAGGCAATGGACGATCTTGCGAGTCAGGAACGCCACAAGCGTATCAACCTGACTGACAGAGACGCCCGGCTGATGAAGGGCAGGCAGGGCATCGTGGCTGGCTACAACGCCCAGGCTATGGTCTCACCCGTGGATACGGCTGGGGGAGGGACCGGCATGTTGGTCACCGCCGTGGATGTGGTGGACGAAGCCAATGACAACGCCATGTTGGCGCCGATGATGGAACGGGCCGAAGAGACGACCGGGACGAAAGCGCAGATGACGTTGGCCGACGCCGGATATTTCGCCGGGAGTCACCTGGCAGAGTGCTCCCGTCGCGGTCAGCAGGTGGTGGTGTCCGAGTCACGACAACGGTTCCTCAAAGACCCGTACCACAAGGACCGATTCATCTATGACGAGCAGAGCGACAGCTTTACGTGCCCACAGGGGCAGACGCTCGCGTTCGTCCGCATACAGCATGCGAACGGAGTCCCATTGCGACTGTACCGGGCCTCTGGGGCCGTCTGCCAAGCGTGCCCGGCCTTCAGAGTCTGTACAAGGGCCAAGGAGATTGGGCGAAGTCTGGCCATAGGGCCGCACGATGCGGCGCTGCGCCGTCATCGCGCCTGGATGGCCACCTCAGCAGCTAAAGAGGCGTACAAGCTGAGAAAGCAACTGGTCGAGCCGGTCTTCGGAATCATCAAGGAGCAGCAGGGGGCACGGAGGTTCCTGCTGCGCGGCCTCGTTAACGTGGCAGCCGAGTGGACCGTACTGGCCACAACTTTCAACATGCGCACCCTGTGGCGGACTTGGCGCTCCCGCGCCTTCATCCAGCTACCCCACGGGCCGAATCTCCATCCCGCTTCCTGATCCCAACTGCGCCGGCAGTCACCCTTCACCAATCCATCGCCACCTTCGACTCTCCCGGCAAGAGTCGTTCAGCAAATCCCACCGGCTTAAGCCATCTGCTCCTACCTGTTACCCTCTACATCACTTTTGGGACAGGCTCGCCTGAGAGCATCCGCTGCAGTTGGTCATCCAAACGCACGAGGCGAGGCCCCTGCTCGGTCGCGTACCTCCTCGCCGCTTCAACAACACCCTCCCACAACCGGGCTGCCGGCTCATGACGCAACCCCGGGACGGAGTACTCCGCTCCGCCAGTAGTGCGAATCTTTAGCCGCTTCCAAAACCACGAACGGCGAACGTTGAAGGCCTCCAGCGCGCCCACGGGGAGGTCGATGGGAGACCGTCCCGTCTTGCGTTCAAGACGCAGGCGGTCACCGCTCAATGCAATGTGTGAGGTGGATTGAGGAAACTCCCGGTATGGCCAAACGCTGTCGGCCGATATTTGGTCTGAGGCTCTCATTTTCGCAACTCGCCCCCCTTATCGCTGGCAACCTACAGTCACAGCGCAATTGTACTCCCACTCCCATTTGCCTTGCCCATGCGCGTCTAGGGAAGGTCTGAACAAAGTGCTGCCGGGCTGATTTATTGATTGCCGGGTGCAGAAGTAGATTTGCCCTAGTGGTTTTTGTCTTGTTTGTTGATGATGTGGTCAATTTCGGCCCTTTGCCCTCTCCTCTTCGGCCGCTTCGCGGCTTCAGCCCCGCTTTTGGGCCCACTATCCCCCGGGTCAACCAGCCAAGAGGCCCTTAGCCCGCTTCAGGTTGGACATCCCTAGCAGCAACGCCAGCCGTTCTGTGTTCTTGTCCAAGCCCCGGTACCAGCATTCCCAATATTACGTACCTCGGTCGTATCAGTTAATCCGTTTTCAAGGGCGACTGGCACCGTATACTCAATCCTGACCTGCTGCTTGTCGAACTCCACTCTTCTCACGAATGAGCCGAGGAAGGCCTTACACTCCATGAAGGATGCGCTCTGCAGAAGGCTCTGCAGGTCCGCCACGTATTTCCCCATTGCTACGACGTCAAGGGGCTCGTGGCCTACCTGGTTCACATCATCCCGGGCCTCATCCATGTTCTCACTCAACTCTCGTTGCTCAGCCCTCAGCTCCTTCAGCCTGGGGGCCAAATCGTCGATATCCACCTTCCCGCTTTCCAATGCGGTATACAGTCGTGCCAGCTTCTGCTCCACAGACCTGCTCTCCCGCTCCAGGCGCTTGAGCTGCTGCTCAGCGCGGCGCCTGCTTACTCCCAACTCCTCGTTAGCTAGATGAACCAACTGTCCTAGACTCTCTTCGGTCAGGATGTTCTCCTTGATCCGGTCCACAACGAACCCTTCCAGCTTTCTGGCGTTCAAGGAGGAGGCGTCGCAAGCCGTCCGACCCTTCATCACCCGGCTGTTGCAGCTGTAGTACAGGAACTGGCCCGACTTGCCGTTGGTTCCCACGGCGGTAGAGCCGCATCGTGCGCAGTGAGCCAGTCCGCTGAGGAGGTACTTGCTCGCAACCCTCTTTGGGTGTTTCACTGACGGCCGCCTCGATGTCAGCATCCCCTGTACCTGATCGAAAACGTGTCTGCCTACAAGCGCAGTGTGGCAGTCCGGCACCCTGATGATCTCTGCCTCAGCCTTCTTCTGTCTACCCCCCGATCCCTTGCTGTACTTGTTCCAGACCAGAGTCCCGGCGTAGACTTCATTTCTCAGCATGTGGTTGATGACGGTCGCTCCGAAATGCTTCCCGCTGCGCGTCCTCAACCCATCGCCATTCAGAGAACTGGCGATCTCTCTCGCTCCCTGTCCGTGGAATGCCAGGTCGAATGCCCTCGTGACTATGGGAGCCTCTCTCTCGTCCGGAACCAGCCTGGACTTGGTTATGGCTCCATGTGACTCTGACGCGCGCCTATACCCGAAGGGTGTTGAACCCCCGTTGCGAAATCCCCTTTCCGCGTTCTCCTTCATGCCCCTCACCGTGTCCTGGGACAGATTGGCAGAGTAGAACTCGTCTATCACCTCGATTATTCCCTCGAACAACGCCCCAGCCGGGCTCTCATCCACCTGCTCGTTTATGGAAATAACCGATATCTGCTGGCGTTTCAACAGGGACTTGTATATCACAGAGTCCTCTCTGTTCCGTGCAAACCTCGATAGCTTCCAGACCAGGATGGCGTCAAAGGGCTTTACCTTGCTCTTTGCGGCGGCAATCATATCCTTGAACGCAGGTCGGTTTGCGGTCCTGGCGCTCTCGGCTTCGTCGATGAACTCGGCTACGACGTCCCACTGGTGGTTGAGCGCATGCCTCTTGAGCGCCTTTACCTGGGTCGGGATGGACAGGTCCTTCTCGGCCTGGCGCTCTGAAGATACACGGGCATATATTGCGACTCTCATCAGGCATCCTCCTCAAAGTTGGTTGACTGGCACGGCGCTTCGGAAGAGCTTAGGACGCTAGGTTATTCGGCGTCTTCCCGCTCGGCCTCGCTGTCCCTCAGCCTCTCGTACCGGAGCGTCCTCAGCCACTCCCTCTCCTCCATGTAGTTGCGGAGGGCCTCACGGATAAGCTCGCTCATGGCGCGGCCCTCCTCGCGCATCACCTGCTGCACCCGCTCCGCCATCTCTGGGGGCAGCGAGAATGTAATGGTCTTGGTGTTCCTGTTTATGCGCTTCTCAGTCATAGCCTGTCTTACTATATATCATGAGCTACACGGCCATCCTCTGTCAAGGAGTCGCAGCCAAGGGTCCTCGGTGAGGACCCTCACGTCTTTGCGGAGACTTCACCCGTTGTCCACGACGCACAGAAGGAGACTCAGACGGTCCTTCAGCCGCTCCAGGTGGTCGTAGAGCCTGGGCGGCTTCCAGCGGCTGCCGGTGAAGATGGCGCAGTTCGGCATGCGGTCGAAGGCCACCTCGCTTGCCGTGAGGGCTATTACGGAGGCCTGGACGCCTCCGTCCAGGCTGGTGACGATGAGGGTTGGAGACATGGCCGTCATTCTTCCTCGCCTCCGTCCTGCTCCGCCTCGAGCGACGCCGTCTGCCGCCCCATATGGGCGCGTACGATGATCCTAACCAGGATGCGCTGTCCCATGAGGCGAGCCTCATGCTGCTCGGGGGAGATAGCCTCCGAATGTTTCACCACAACGGCCTTGAAGGGCTTTCCCCAGAAGTTCGCCTGCCAGATGCCCTTCACGGTGTCCCAAGACAGGTGCAGCGCCTTGTCTTGGGAAGTAGCCAGCGCCCTTGACACGATATCACAGCCAGAGCCCCCGCTTCCCTCAGGCGGTATTCCAACCCTGCGCAGGATCTCAATGGTGACTTGGATATTGAGGTCACTCAGGAGCTTGGTCAACGTGGCGGGGCGATGTGGTCTCCGGCGTGGTCGCCTCCGTTTCCCACTGTCAACCTCCTGCCGCCACTTGATCAGCGGTCTGGTGGCCTTGCCCAGACTGCTTAGCTCTTCCCATATTAGATCGAGGGCGTCGAAGTATTCCCTGCTGGAACGGGAGCGCCTGATGTACTCTCGCAACACGGGGCGGGAGGGCGCGCTTAGGTATTGGTATGCCAGAGCTGACGACAGGGCTACGGACTCCCACTCCCGGTTCAACCGGTCCGCGCCCGGTATCCCGGCCAGCAGCGTCCTGCCAGGGACGTGGGCCAGCATTGCCTTGGCAAGCCGGAGGGCCTCCACTTCAGAAGGAGGGTCTGTGATGCCGGGAGAGCCGCGGCCCTCATTCCGGAGGGCGGCACGTCCAAAGTGGTCACCGAGAAGCTGAAGTTCTGGGAAGTTCCACCACAACTCACTCGTCTCAACTCTCATGCCGTCCCGGATGGCCTTATCCTCAGCCTTACTATCCATCCGTTTCACGGCCCGGCGAATGCGCTCCGCCGTTTCCTCTCTGCCAGGTCCGCCGCTCCCAAAGGCCTTGTTGGGACTGCAGGTGAACTCTTCAAAGTTCTCCAGGTAACAGTCGAATCCCCACCGGATGTTGGAGACCGACTCGGCGACGTTTGTCGGTAACGATCTCACCAGCCTGTCCCCCCTTCCGTAAACTCGCTTCTATTGACGCAGTGGCCCTCGAAGCGCTGTACAGCCTTGAAGTTGTGGCGGTTCCACGCAAGACCGATGCTTGTCGGTGTAACATTACAGATGGAACAACCATCGGGGGCAGGTCAATAGCGTGGGGCCTACATGGGACCGGAGGGAGCGGACCGCCGCCGCGCGAGATGGTTACGGCCGCCGGGGCCGCCGTCTTGACCAGGACCGCCAGGATAGGCAGGTCGTAGAGGTCCACATTGAGTGCGGCCATTGCCAGAATTGCCGGCTCAATGCCGACCGGCAGATAACGGGCGGGAACTCCCCAAGGGTCGGAGGACGGCCCCCCGGGGGCGAAGGTGGTGTCGGCCGGGACATCATTGGGAGTAGGTTGCCAGCTCCCCCACTTGAGGGAGCCGGCGGGAAGGTCAGGGTAGCGTCGCTGGCAACGGGGCCGGCCATAGTCGCAACGGTCGCACAGCAGGACAAACCGCGCGCCCCTAGCGTAGAGATAGTCAATGGACTCGGAGAACGTGAGCTGAGGGCCTTCAGGGGAGTGAGTGAGTGAGTGAGCGGATCGCTGCCGCCGTAGCGCGTGAGCCTGGGGCTTTCCCTGGGGATTGGCGCCTTTTTCGACCTTGGTCGATTCGGCCTTGACCTGGGTGTGTGTCGCGTGTACTATATTGTCGTGTCATAACGAAGCTCTACTCTTCGCTTATGGCGCGCCTCGCTGGTCGCCGCTCCCGTTCTCATCACGGGATCGGCACGCCCAGAAAAGTGCCGTCTCACTCTACATATCGGTGTTGGTCATCCTTCAGTATCCCTCGCATGGCAAAACCCTACCACGAGCGACAGGCGCGTTACAATAGAACATCGCGTCAATCTACCGCCCGGCCTTCAACATATTGTGGAAATGGCTCAGATCCATCCCAACTCCATCTCCGCAGGCCCGGGTGAACCCCGCATCTCCCTAGGTCTGGGGACCCCCCCCACTTTACATAAGTTGTAGAGGGCGCACGTCCCTCAGGCGTGAAATCCCGCCTTGGACGCCCTGGTAGTTGTAAACAGACCGGGGTACGTGGTATATCTATATCCTGAAAATCTAGACAAGAGGTGGCAAAGATGACGCGAACACACATTGCAAAATGGCTGACCCTGTTGAGCGTTGTCCTTGCGCTGGCCCTTACGGCGGCGCTCGCGGCCTGCGGCTCCGATGAGCCGTCCGGCGTGACAGGCCCCGGCCGGACCGCGTCCCCTCCAACGGAGACGCCGGCCTCCCCCGCACAGACGCCTACCACGACAGGGTCAGGGGATGCGCCCACTGCCACAGCGCCGCCTGCGGCCTCCGGCTCCGCCGAAACGGACCGGGAAGCCCTGGTTGCCCTCTACAACGCAACGGACGGTGAGAACTGGAGTAACAGCAGAAACTGGCTGAGCGACGTACCCATTAGCGAATGGGAGGGCGTCACCACCGATAGGTCCACCAGACGGGTGACATCGCTGGGCCTCCACCGGAACGAATTGACCGGGGAGATACCCTCGGAGTTAGGCAACCTCGCCAGCCTCACAGAGCTGGACCTCTCTTGGAACGAATTGACAGGGGAGATGCCCTCGGAGTTAGGCAACCTCGCCAGCCTCACAGAGCTGGATCTCTCCGAGAACGAATTGACCGGGGAGATACCCTCGGAGTTAGGCAACCTCACCAGCCTGACAGAGCTGGAGCTCGACATTAACCAGTTGAACGGGGAGATACCGCCGGAGTTGGGAAACCTAGTCAACCTAGAACGACTGTACCTCGGCTGGAACGAATTGAGCGGGGAGATACCGCCGGAGTTGGCAAACCTAGTCAACCTAGAGGAACTGGTCCTCGCCCAAAACCAACTGAGCGGGGAGATACTGCCAGAGTTGGGTAACCTAGTCAACCTAGAAGGACTGTACCTCGGCATCAACCAGTTGAGCGGGGAGATACCGCCGGAGTTGGGTAACCTAGTCAGCCTAGAAAAGCTGAGCCTCGGCGCCAACCAGTTGAGCGGGGAGATACCGCCGTGGTTGGGCAACCTCGCTAGCCTGGAAAGGCTGGCCCTCCACGGGAACCTACTAACCGGGGAGATACTGCCAGAGTTGGGTAACCTAGTCAACCTAGAAGGACTGTACCTCCAAGATAACCAGCTGAGCGGGGAGATACCGCCGGAGTTGGGTAACCTAGTCAACCTAGAAGAGCTGGGCCTCGGCGCCAACCAGTTGAGCGGGGAGATACCGCCGGAGTTGGGTAACCTAGTCAACCTAGAAGTACTGCTCCTCGCAAAAAACCAGCTGAGCGGGTGCCTGCCAGTCAGCTTGGAAGACCGGTTGGACTTTGAGTACTCTGACCTTGGCGACCTGCCCTACTGCTGAAGCCACGTGCCCTCAGCCGGGCGGCAACGGCGCAGGCCGCCCCCCCGGGTGGGGATTTCTTGACATAATGGTAAAGGACGCAGTTGCGAGCTCTTCGGACCTTGCCGGCGATAGTACAGCCGGCCCTTCCCCACGATGCCCTCGACGGCCGCGTCCACGGCAACGTCTTCAACCAGGACGTTATTCTCCACACTTGCTGGAGCTGTTCGGGGAAAGGGACCTACTAGGCTAGGGAGCTGCCGAGGATGGCGAGGCTTCGCCATTGCCTTCATCTTCGTCAGGAAGCGCATAGCTCAGTGTTCTGAGGTGATTCTTCAGGCGGTGGGCCATTGGCCGCATCGTTACCACTGTTACGCCGGCTGAGAAGATGCCCCCTATGACCGGGACCACCTTAGCCACTCCTCCAGCAAATCCCCGTTTCGTAACAGAGATCCCGATCCACTTGCCTACCTGCTTCACGATGGGATAATACCAAGTCTTCGTGAGCGCCTGCTGAGGGAGACGCCGGACAGTCTGTTCAGCGAACCGCTTGGCCAATTCTGCCAAAGTCTCGTTTGCGACCGCAGCGCCCAACATTGCCCCGATAAGCAACGTTAGCTGGAACTCCGTTTGCTCATCGACCTTGCCTTCTTCAAGCAGGTCGGGCCAACCGTACAGGTATGCCAGCTTCTGGGCCAAAACTAGTGCGTGCCAGTAGAACTGCGCCATGTCGGCAGGGATTGTCCCAGCCATGGCAAAGCCGCCCGGCACGCCGGCGGCAAACGACGTCCCGGATGCCAAGAGAACGTGCCTCCTGATGCAGTCATCCGCCAACTTATCGATAAGCTCAGGTGATAGGCCCGCCTCGGCGGGCCTATCCAGAATCGCCTGTCCGACCTGCTGGTTATTGCAATAGCTGCTGAGTTGGGAGTCGAGATATGAGGCTCGGTCCACCTTGGCGCCGGGGAGAGCCATGGACGCCATCAGTATTCTCTCCCACACCTTCTCGCCTTTGGATTTTGCCGGTAGGCGCTCGGATGTCATGTTCACGGTCTCCTTGGATATGCTTGGGATGTACTTACGGGAGTATACTCGCGAGAAGGAGATCTTGTCCCTTCCTCCGCACCATCGTGCGGTTGTCACTCCCCATCCTGGGTTTACATAAGGGTATATGGCGCACGTCCTCTAGGCGCAAAACGCCGTCCTGGACGGCATCGAGGGCCAGGATTCCGAGAGTCGCCGGACTCTCAGGAACGGCCAGGGACGATTTACGCCGCCGCCGGAGCGCGTGAGTGTGCCCGAGCGCGGGGCGCGTGTGTATAAGCCTGAGCGCGGGGCGCGTGTGAATAAGCCTGAGCGCGGGGCGCGTGTGAATATGTCCGACACCGACTCATCCTGAATGAATGAATGAGTTAGATGATCGATGGCAGAAGATTCTTGAGCAGCAGTTTCCAAGAACTGCCAGGAGAAAAGGACCGGCCAGAAGCGGCTCCCCACTGAAGAGTACTATCCACCCGGGAGTCCCGGGTAAGAATCGGACTCGCCCTACACGACCTGGGCGATGGTCCAGGTCGTCGATGATCTTTTGCGCCGCGTTTTCGGCGCCCCCCGCGTGCGGCGATATAATATAAGAGGGAAATGAAACTGAGGCCAAAAATAACAGACATAGGGTACACTGCAATTCGTTATTATCAGTGTATCTGTGTCGCCACAGGGGATTTTATGATATGATGAATGTCCTATGTCGGAAAATAGCCGCTCGAAAAGGAGAACGTTCTATGCCCCAACGCCATAGACCCAGACTCAAGCGCACCCTCATAAAGTGCGACCAGTGCGGATCCACCGCTCTCAAGCTTTACCCGTCGCGGGAGAGCGTCCGGCAGCAGCTCTCGCCCTATCACTTCTGTAGCTCGACGTGTCAACGCGATCACTGGGAGGCGCGGCGGAAAGCCGAGTGGGTTGCCGAGTCATACCCATGCCGTCAGTGCGGCGCTACTATCACCCCTCAGCAGGCCCCCGGCCGGCGGCGGGACTACTGCTCAGCCGCGTGCAAGCAGAAGGCGGCTCGGGAGCGGTTACGGCGGAATCCTGCCGGCGCGGTGGTGGCGGCGCGGCAGAGATTCCAGGAGGCATGGCGCCAGGCGATGAAAGCCATGAATCAGTGGGTAGAGTTCGACGCGCATGGAGCTCCAGTGGGAAAGGCCTACCGCCAGGCTACGCTTGTCATCAATACCGAAGGAGTCCCCCACGAGGCGAAGACCGAGGCCGTCGCACTCATTTCCAAAGCGATCGGAGACCTAGATGGTCCGCAGTATGTGGGAGAGCCGTCCAGGTCTCGTGCTGCAGGTGGGGTGTGGCAGGAGTGGTGGAAATGGTGGCTGGAGGGCCGGAGGCAGGGCTGGCGCTTCTACCACGATCACCTTGCCGCGGCCCGGGCGGCCACGGCGGAGCTGCGCAAGCGCGAGAGAGTCGCCGCACGTCGGGCCGAAACGGCGAGGCTACGCCGGGCCGCGGCACGCGACCACGTAGAAGACTCTACGGAGTCCGTTGTGTTCTCCCCTGCGGACCTGGAGCTGAGGCCCGGGTAAAAACATTACTTTTTAGCGGGCAGGATCTGCAGGGGGCTTCCGTGCCTGAAACTCCCCCTGTTTTCAGCCAGCCTTTTTAGCGAATATATATTGCGCGTGAGACGCAGTTTTCATCTCCACCCCGCGTTTCAAAGCCTACTCACCGCATGCGCAGTCTGCACATCACAAGCGGGCTACTGGCGCCGCTCCCATGCGCACTCAGACCAGACGTGCATGACCTTGGCATGGCCTAACGGCGCGGGCTGTGCGGCACTCCCAGTCGTGGAGGTGGGCTTTGTGGACGCGGTGGACGCCGAGATGCCCTGGTTCCAAACGGCCCACGTGGACGGGGGTTTGACCCTCAAAGAGCGACTCTCATAAATGCCCGCTAGGGCGTCTCTGACCCTCGACCCTACCGTGGCATGGCCGCAGGGCCGACAACGCGCTCTGGCCTTGAATCTGTGCCACTGAGTGGTATTCCGGCAACCAGAGAGCGAGCAGCGGGAGCACAATTCTGACAAACCTGGTGCGCTCTATGAGGTGGTTGATGTGCTTCAACACTGTGGCGCCTAGGTCTAGGGTCTCGAAGTTTGCTATTTCTGCTGATTGCTAACACATCAACTGGGCCTGACTTCCGGTGTCGATATATGCACACTGTACTAATGACCTCGGAATGGGAACTTCACAATATTGCCTCGGTTGTTTTGTTTTGCTCCATTGCGTATGATATGCGAGGATCTACTACATTTGCCCAACCTAGAGACCTAGGATCAACGGGTCTGGGCGTGTCTACAATGTAGGACGTGGTACCAACTCCGTATAGCTGGCTGAGCTACAAGGACGGAACTGCATGAGACTGGCGTCGGAAATGGAACACAGGCTGCCTGTGAGCTTTCCAGAGGAGCCCGACAAGGCCGTCGTGTACCCCGACCCGTTTGATTCTGTGAGATTCGGAACTGACATTGAACATCCAACGGTTGAGACCATAGATGCTGTGGAGTCAACGACATGACTCTCGTTGCTGACGGCAACGTGGCAGCCATCCTCTCCGACTTCGGCGGTGACCCTCAGCGAGCCGAGGGCCTAGCCGCGTACATGGGATTCGAGTCCATTCCAAACCCGGAGGACAGGCTGGCCGGCGCTCTCTCAGGCGGGCTGAAGCAGTTCCTGCGCGGCCGCGGTGACGGAGGCTATGGCGTAAGCGAGCTCTACCGGGTCGGAAGCCGCAAGGCAGACCCGGCGGAGGTTGGCTTGTGGGTCGGTGTGCTTTCAGATTGGGGGTACAGGTCGTCAGACCGAGACCGATCACGGAGGGGCATAACTCGTGCCTTGGTAGAACACGTACCCGATAGACGGTCCCTAGCCTTACTGGTTCCTCCCCCCACCGACCAGCGCCATGAAGCTGAGCTTGTCTTTCCCCGTACCCAGGTCGGTTCTTCCAATGGGTCCGTCACCAGCGTTCGCGCCCACCTCGACCTAAACAATCCCACCCGGTTCCACCGAGACCTCTTGCGCGGGCTGCGCATCACTCCCGGAGCGAGCCTGCTTGATGTTTCGAGGACCTGGCAGCAGCAGTTCAGCGTCGAGCGCGTCACCACTACGTTCTACCAAGAGTACGCCGCCGTCCGCGACCGCATAGCCAAGGCGCTATTGGCGCACAACCAGGACCACTCGGTGGTCAAGTCCTTCACCCAGGACGAGGCCCGCGCCTGGGCCACCCGCCAGATGGGCCGCGTGCTCTTCCTGTGGTTCCTCCAGGCCAAACGATGGCTGGGAGAACCCGGAGGGGTGGGTTCCGTCACCTATCTGCGGGACCTGTGGGATAAACGCGCAAACACGCAAGAGGGCGAATACTATCGCGGAATTCTGTCGCCGATGTTCTTCGACGCCATGGCGACTGGCAGCAGCAGTAGAAGCGAACACTCTGTCTTGGGCTTCGTGCCGTACCTGAACGGCGGACTGTTCAGGCGCAGTGCCCTCGAGGACCGCATCCACGACAGGGGCGAGGTGTCCCTGCCAGACGATGTGTTCGACCCTGAAAACGACGGCTCGCTCCTGAACCTTCTCTCTCGATACCGCTTCACCACCAGGGAGTCCACGCCTGACGACCAGTCCGTCGACCCCGACCCGGAACTGCTGGGCCGCGTCTTCGAGAACCTGTACCAGGGCGACGAGCGCCACAACACCGGCACCTACTACACGCCAAGGGAGATTGTCCACTTCATGTGCCGCGAGGCCCTGAACGGCTACCTGCGAGACCAGACCGGCGTTGACCAGAGCGCCCTGGACGCCCTTCGCCAGGAGGCCGCCGGTTCTAGGGATGAGTATCAGCCCATTCCCAATATCCCTGTGGTCGCTCTCGTCAATGCATTGGAGACCGTCCGGGTGTGCGATCCGGCCGTCGGCTCCGGGGCATTCCTCCTGGGAGCAATCCAGGAGATTGTGCAACTGCGGCGAGGCATCCTCTTCTCGCAGCGGAGGTACGTCGACCCTAACGATCTCTACCGGACTGTGAGCGAATGGAAGCAGCGCATCATCGAGAACAGCCTGTACGGTGTGGACATAAACCCAGAGGCGGTGGAGATATGCCGCCTGCGCCTCTGGCTGTCGATGGTGTTGGACATGGACAATCCGCCGGGTCCAAACTCAAACTGGGCGCTACCTAACCTGGATTTCCAGATAGTGGCCGGGGACTCGCTGGTGGACAGGTTAGCAGGCGTTGCCTTCAAGGAGTCATGGCCGCAGCCCCGGTCCTGGACAATGGGGTTGGAACTGCGCTCCCAGGTAGAAGGCATAGAGCGGCGGATAGCGCAGCGAAAAACGGAGTTCGAACGCACACACAGGAATCCCGAGCGGCTCCGGGAGTTGCGGGACAACATCGCCCGGGATCAGAGGGAGGTTGTGCGTCTTCAGATTGAGGAGGCCCTCAAGCAGGCCAAAGAAGAGCGTGAAGCTCTGGGAAAAGACCTAAAGTCCCGAAAAACCGCTCTGAATAAGGCCGATGAACGTGTCCTCAGACTCCAGGATCTGCTGGTCAACGTGGAGTCCACGGACTTTACCATGGCGCAGAAGCCCTTCCTCTGGCCCATTGCCTTCCCGGAGGTCCTGCGCGAGGGCGATGCCAACGCTGGATTTGACATTGTGCTGGCAAACCCGCCCTACGTGCGCCAGGAGAAGCTGGGCGCCGAAGACCAGAAGGCTTACGAGGAGGCCTTCCCGGAGGTGCACACAGGTCAGGCGGACCTCCTGGTTTACTTCTACGCCCGCGCCCTTCAGATACTCAGGCCGGGCGGGTGGATGGCGTTCATAACCAGCAACAAGTTCATGCGGGCAGGATACGGCGTCGGCATCCGGGAGCACCTTCCGGCTTCCCTACGCATCCACCGGGTCATGGACTTCGGGGACCTGCCCCTGTTCGAGGCCAACGGCAAGCCTATCGCGGCCTACCCGGCCGTTTTGGTGGGCAACCGCTCCGATGAGGCTGCCGAGCACTCGCTGACCGTTGCCGATCTAGGAGGCCCGGTCCGCAAAGAGCTCTCCAAGGCCAACCTCAAAGTTGGCACTGAAAGCGTGCGCGGCGTGTTGGAAGACCTGTACGGCCTGCTTTCGAGGTCCGCGATCGGCGATTTTCCGCAAGTTATGCTGAGGAAGGAAGGATGGGTCCTGGAAGACCCTGCCCTGGTCCGTCTCTTCGAGCGGCTTATGAGTCAGGGCGCACCGCTAGGTGAGTTTGTCAGAGGACGTATCTATCGAGGCGTTGTCACAGGTCTGAATGAGGCGTTTGTGATTGACCAGGACAAACGAGATGAGCTTATCGCGGAAGACCCACGAAGCGCGGAGCTCATCAAGCCCTGGCTGCGGGGTCGGGACATCAAGCGCTGGAAGACACATTGGGCGGGGCTGTACGTCATTCATGTGCCATGGTCGGTAGACATATCCAAGTATCCATCTGTGGAGCAGCACTTGTTTTGGTTCAAAGACGGACTTTCACATAGGCCAGAGGTTAAGCAGGGAATTTATCCTTGGTTTGCAATGGCGAGATGGGGCGCAGAGTTTCACGAACAGTTCGCCCTTCCAAAGATCGTGTGGGGCAATCTGGCTATCGAGAGCAAATTTGCCAGGGACCTCTCGCAGTCGTACCTTTCTGCACCCGCCAACTTCCTAATTGAGCCTGCGCCTTGGCTGTTGGCCGTGCTGAATTCCTCGCTGCTCAATTTCCTTTATCCGAAGTTAACAGTTGCCCGCGGCGGTTCGTTCCAGGAGTTCAAGATTGGCTACATTGAGCCAGCTCCCATCGTAACCCCTGACAGCGAAGCCCAAGTTGAACTCGAGAGGCTTGCTAACGAGATACTTGGCCTTGGGGAGTTTCCCGAACAGGTGGAAGCCATTGAGCGAGAGATAGACACTATCGTGTTCGACGCCTACGGCCTGTCGGCCTCTGAACGTAAGCTCGTGCTGGATTGGTTGGGAGAACGTCGGGAGTCCCTAGGCGCTGAGATGCCCCCGAACTGGAGGGCACTCAACGCCCTGCAAGCTTCCGCCGGAGCGTGGAAGGACAGCATCGACGGCGAGCAACTGAAACAGGACATCCGCGCCAGCCGGGACATCCGTACTCGGCCTGTCCCCAGGCTGTAGCGGCTCACGTCATGGAGTATCTCGTGGACACAGACTGGGCAATCGACTACCTTCACAAGGCCGATAGAACGGTCAGGCGTCTGGAGGAACTCTTTACCGATGGGGTCGGTATGAGTGTAATCTCCCTTGCCGAACTCTACGACGGTCTGGCCGGGTCCAAGAACCCTGATACGGGCGCGGAGGCATTGCAACTGTTCTTGGAGGCGGTAGAGTTAGTCCCGTTAGATGACGCAGCGTGTCGAGTGTTCGGCGCGGAGAGCGCAAGACTAAGGCAAGAGGGCAGCCACATAGGGGACATGGACATCCTGATAGGCGCCACTGCGATATCCAACAACTTGACCCTGCTCACGAACAACACACGCCACTTTGAGCGGATGCAGGGGTTGAGCATTGTTTCGGTGTAAAGCCTCTACAAGCTCACGCCGTCGGAGATCCGGCTGGTGGAGGAGTGGTTTGAACGGCGTAGCTTGGGGTAGGAATTCGAAATGCCGAAGCGAGCTTAATCGATATACAGGTAGCCTAGCCCTTATGCCAGCAGCAAGGCGAAAGTAATGTTAGTCAAACCCGATGAAAGTCAAATTTACGTAGCAGAATTAAGGGTTCTGGCGTATTTCCAAGTAACCCAACAAGCCAGGAACTCTCTTCCGAATGCGGATGCGTTTAAGGTTAACAAGGGGTACTGGATAGCTCTCGCCTCAGATGAACAATCTGCGTGGGTTGGATATCCGACCGAACTAGCCCTGATCATTACTTTTGAAAGCAAGACACTAAAGGATGCTGAAGCACACTCTTTGAATGTGGGCAGGAGGTTTGGTTCTATAACATCTGCATTCGGGGGGTACCCTCTTGAGCCGGAGCGCCTATGTAGAATCGCAGTTGTAGATGGCGCCGAACATCTACTATCTCAGCACAACTACTACTACGAAGATAAGCTGCGTAAAGCTCTGGCCAAACAGTTTGATCAAATAACCCAGCACGAATTCCAACAATATCTCAAATACATTTCTTTGGCTGACGACAGCCTGCAGGCGGCGATTCACTGGTATAGAATAGCAGCCAGCGTCGACGATCCAACAGTCAGTTATGTCGCCGCATGGACGGGTCTTGAGAGCATAGGAAAGACGATGAACGACGTATTTCATCAAAAAGGCCCTGAAGCTGCCTGTCCGACGTGCAGGAATAAAGCAGGTGAGAAAAGAGGCCCGACTACGGCCGGCATAGATCACGCATTAAACGTTGGCACACCGGAATCAGCAGAGAATTTCTCATTTGAAAAAGCTCGTCGTCTCCGCAATGACCTTGTTCATACCAACCGCCCATATGAATTACTGATACACGAATGTTCAGAGTTCAGGCAATTCTTGATTGATGCGCTCAATTCATCAATCCTGACCGCGATGAGCCCACCCGGACACGACGCAAACGCGCTGAAGCTCTTTGCAGATGATTATGAATTCCGTCCGCGTGGTCGTTTGTCCATCAAATTCAAAGAATCGCTCAGAAACATATCACCTTACTATGGTCAGTGGATTGAAGGGGTTCGGGATAGGGCATTCGAGAAGGGTACCCACGGTTCCGAGGAATCTGATTGGGTGAGTTTTAGTGTTACAGAATGGAGGCTAGACGAGACTACATCCGCTCTCGTTGAAGCCGTTAGCTACATAGAATTTGAGAGATACGAACAGGACTCATACCCTTTGCCAGATGGGGCAGCAGCAAAGCCACCTATCATTCCATGGCATGACAGGCCCTCATCACCGGCCTGGAAACCGTCATCTACCTCAGAATGGGAGATGACGACCGAACGAATACCCGGCTAATACCCGCGACCATCGTTGTGCTAAGATAAGATCAGCGAAGAAGGTGAGCATGCTCAACTGCCCAGTCTGCCAACTCAAAGAAGGCCGTCAGGAGCTTGTCAACGAGGTGTTTCTAGTCGATGGGCAGTATGTCTTGGTTCGCGGCATTCCGGCCACGGTGTGCGTCCGCTGCGGTGAGATGTCATTCAGCGCGGAGACGGTCGAGCGGGTGCGCTTGATGACTCGCGGCGACTCTGCTCCCAGCGGGTTCGTCGCCACCAAGGTCCTGGAATTCGCCGGATGATTGGAGACACCAACATCCTCCCCATAGCCAACGCGCCGGCCACCGGGTCGATGCGGGAGCATCTGGCCGGCGCGTTGGCTCGCGTCATCCCACGAGACATACGCATAGCAACGGCCTATCTGACACCTGACGGCTTTCTTGAGTTGAAGGACGGCATGGGGAACGCTGCCAGCGTCCGCCTGCTGCTGGGAGAGCGGCCCTTTATGAACCGTCGAGGACCGAGGGACGTGCTAGCGCAACCCGGCGACCACGACGAGCTTGACGGTCCTGCGGAGTCAGTGGACTGGTATACCTTCCTGGAAGGCCGCTACCCGTGGCTGCTGCTAACCCACGAGGAGCGCAGGGAGCTGCTGGCCCGCGGCGTGACTCCCGAAGTGGGAGCGTTCGACCTGTCGGCGTGGGAGCGGGTCACGGCCCTCGCCGACTTCCTTCGAAGGGACAGCGTGGAGGTCCGGCGTTTCCTGGGCACCGACGCAGGGAGGATTCTGCCCGAAAAGGTGCTGGACCACCGCTCACCCCGGAATCGCCTCCACGCCAAGGCGTACCTCTTCTCCGGCGAGATGGGGCGGTACGCCGCCGTTGGTTCCAGCAACCTCACCAAGAGCGGACTCTCCGAGAACTCCGAGCTAAACCTTGCATCCTACGACCGTGACCTCACGGCGCACCTGGAAGGCTGGTTCGATGAGAAGTGGGAACAGGGGCAGGACTGCAAGGCTCAGTTCATCCAGCGCTTGGAAGAGTGTGTCCTGTTCGGGAAACGCTACACCCCGTGGCAGGTCATGCTCAAGTCGCTGCACGCCGCCTATGGCCGGTTCCTCGAGTTAGGTCTGTCGGAAGAGGTCATGGGAAGGCTGGCCGGATTCCAGCAGCAGGCTGTCCAACGCTGCGTAGCCCTGCTGAAGCGGCACTGGGGGGCAATGCTGTGCGACTCAGTGGGCCTTGGCAAGACATTTGAAGGACTGGGTATACTTCGGGAGTTTGCCAACCAGCGAAACGATGACACACAACGGGCGGCTGTCTCTACACGAGCTTTGATAGTGTGCCCCTCCCAGCTTCAGGACAACTGGAACACGGACAGGTTCGCAGAGTGGGGAATCATCGCTACCACTGTCACCATGGAGTCCTTGCCCAGCTTGGCGGACATCCAAGATGAGCCGTCGGCAATTCAGAGGCAACGGCTGTATGCGGATTTGAAGCGCTACCAGGACCAGTACGACATCATCCTGGTCGACGAGTCCCACAACTTCCGAAATCCCAGGACTAAGCGCTACCGCGCCCTGATGGACATCATCCGAGGCGGCAAGCCCGATAAGCGGGTGTTGCTGATGACGGCAACGCCCATAAACAACTCTGTATGGGACCTCTACCACCAGCTTATCCTCATCACCAGAGGGGACGACACCTGGTACGCGGGCCGCGGGCCGATACCTAACCTACGAGAAGCTTTCCAGGCCATAGAAAAGGGCGACTCAGGCTCCGGCCTCCTGGACACGATGATGCTTTCCCTCGTCCGCCGGACCCGGCACGACATTCGGTCGATGCAGGAGGCGGGAGAGACGATGGAGGTCAACGGGCAGCCGCTGCGCTTCCCGGAGCATGAGATACCCAAGGCAGTGGACTACAGCCTGCAAGGGCTGTACGGCAACATCTACCTGGACATCATCGACGCCATTGAGCATCTGAACTTTGCCGTATACCGCCTTGACGAGTATGGCGTGGAGACGGGCGAGAAGGAGACAAGCGCACAGCTGCGGCAGCGCAACGCCAATTTCGTGGGCATCATGCGCACCATCCTGCTGAAGCGCATGGAGAGCTCCCTAGCGGCGCTCACATCCACGGTGCGAAGCTTGGTGGACTATCTCAACCTCTTCTTGGCAAGGCTGGAACAGGGGCGTGTCTTGACCCCCAAACAAGCGTACAAGCTGCGAGCGGTGCTGGGAGGGTCACTGCCTGACCATGACCAAGACGTGGAAGACTTGGACCCGAGAGCAGTGGCGGCGCTACAACAGGAGCTAGCGGCGCCGGAGGACATAGACCTTCGGGCGAGACTACAGGTGGACGTGGCGCTCGACCGCGACAGGCTTCAGATACTTCTGACACGGCTCCAGTGGCTGGAGGCGATGCTGGCGGAGCAGGGTGACCCGAAAGCGCAGGCAGTGCGCAAACTACTTGAAGGCTTGCCGAAGGAGGACGACCACGGCCACCCGACCAAGGTGGTTCTGTTCACGACGTACAAGGACACGGCCCTGCACCTGTTCCAACAGTTCGGTGGAGACACGGAGTCTTTGAAGAGCAGTGTCCGAATCCAGAGCAACCTGGAGGATGAGCGATGGATGTCCTTGCTTACGGGCGGGGACGACCAGGGAAGACGTCGCACAGTCCTAGAGCGCTTCGCTCCGTTGGCAGCCCACCGCGAGACCGAGCCATCCGATGATCCAGCCCTGCTACGGAAGATAGAGCCTTTGAGAGCACAGAGCATCGAACTGCTGATAGCCACAGACGTACTTTCCGAGGGACAGAACCTCCAGGACGCCCAGTTTCTGGTCAACTACGACCTCCCTTGGAATCCCGTGCGCATGATTCAGCGCGCCGGGCGCATTGACCGCCTGTTCTCACCCCACGACAGGGTGTACATCTACAACCTAATGCCTGAGGACGGGCTAGAAGACCTGCTGAATCTGGTCGCGAACCTTTCCAAGAAGATTGAAACCATCGAGGATGCAGTGGCCCTGGACGCTTCGGTGCTCGGTGAGCAGATCGAGGCGAAGGAACTGGACAAGGTAATGAAGCTGCGCGCTGGCGGCGTCCAGGCGGACCAAGTCTACCGCGAGGGAGAGCGAAGCCAGGGTCTGGACGAGGGCGCAGAACTGTTGAACAGGTATCTGGACATGATGAAGGAGTTCGCCACAGAGGACGTAAGGGACATCCCCAACGGCGTCTGCAGTGTGAAGAAAGGCATGGCCAATGGTGTTTACCTTATGCTGAAGATGCCGGAGGAGGCGTCAGGGGAGGTGTTCTGGCGTTTTTATCCCCTGGGAAACGTGGCGCAACCAATAACGTCGCCCAACAACGTCCTATCCATAGTAGAGGCCGGCAAAGACGAGCTCCGCCTTGACATCCCGGCGGACGAAAACCCCTTTAGGCACCTGAAAGAGCCTCTGAAGGCCGCCGTGGACCAGATCGGCCAAGCCTACTTGGACGCCATCTCAGCAGTTACGTCAGACAGTTTCACGAGACGCATCCGGCAGTTCCTCAATCGTGACGACCTACTGCAATCTCAACCTGATCTTTTCAGTTTCTTCAACGATTGGGTTGAAATGCCGTTGCCCTCGGACGCGACTAGGCGCGTCGGAATGCGAGACCCAGTTCGAGTCATGAACCAACTTGCGCCGACTCGGGCAGAGCTAGAACAGGTGGTTCAGGGGCTGACTGCACTCCGGGAAGCTGTCCGAGCCGAGGGCCTCGATCGTCCTATCGCACGACCTGAGACCAGGAAGCCATCGGTCGAAGACTTGGAATTGGTGGCTTGGGAGCTAGTAGTCGGGCCAGATGGCCTGCCCTAGTATGCTCGGAGACCATTCCACGAGACTCGCCCCGGCCATTAGGGACATGATTCCCCTTGCCGAGGACGGCACATTCGGCTATGGGCTAGCTTCGAGTTCGCCACCCACGTTCTCCTTGTTAGATCACCGAACTGCGGAGGCAGGGCTATGACGACAGACCAGGATTCTATTGGGGAGCAATACGATGCTCTGCAAGGCAAGTGGCGTCAACTCGCCATTGATCACGAGCATCACTATTTGCAATATCTTGCGCCTCGCGCCCCTGTGGATTTCGTGCTTGTGGCCAAGATGCCCAGCATCAGTGAGCAGGCGACAGCCAAGATTCCACCCGGAGAGTATCCCGCTACCGACCCGCCGTCATTTAATCTACTTCTTTCCTTGGGTGACCTGATCCTGAACTACGGTGCCCACCGCCACCTCTGTAAACCTGGAGAGACGTACTACTTGACGGATCTAGGCAAGTGCGCCTTGCCTCCCAAGCAGGCTAAAGGCAGGCTCCAGGAAAAGGAGTTCATCGACTGGTATCCGATGCTCTTGAAGGAGTTGGAGCTGGTAGCCAAACCAGCTGCCACAGTCATCCCGGTCGGCAGCACCACAGGCTACTTTCTGAAGAGGCAGCCCAACTTTCCCTACGCCCTGACTGAACCCATTCTCCACTGGAGCACAGCGGCAATCGTGGCCGCCAAAATGGCGGCCAGTTTATTCCCGCAGGAATGGAAGGAGTTCCGGCAAGCTACGAGTTGGGAAGATTTGCGGGCAAGTAGTGAGGAGATTTTTTTAGAAGCCGGGCTAGGCCAACATATGGACGTCGTCCATCATCGATTCAAGGGCAGATTTAAGGACATGCACAGGCACTACATGTTCACCTACAAGAAGGAAATGCCTCTTAGGCGGCCTGATGTGAGTGATACAAAGCTCTTCGACCACTCTAGGAGTGCGTTGGCATAGGGTTGGACTGGACCCATGCACCCCTCACGGCCGCTTGCGTTCCTCTGCCTTTTCACGCCATTCTATTCGGGCTGAGGCTCCCATAGGCTCACAGAGCCCCCAACCAAATCTCGAATACAGTTCTGTCTACCGTCCACTTCGGCCCACCAAACTGGACAAAATCAAGAACCTTCGTCTTGAGGTTCGTTCTGGACTTGTAGTCAGAACTGATCCGTCCCGGTTGACCTACCCCCATCGCAGTCCCATTGTCGCTGACGGCCTTCAAGCGGTAACAAGCTAGTGTCCTGTATCTAAAGTACGCTGGCAAAAGCGGGCCACACTTGCTAGGATTTGGTCAGCGGTCTTGGTCCATACCAAGGGCTTGGGGTCTTCGTTGGTGACGTCCAGGTAGCGGTAGATGGCAGCCTCCAGTTCGGCGCTGCTCTGATGCACTCCCCGGCGCAACTGCTTTTCGGTGAGCAGACCGAACCAGCGCTCCACCAGGTTCAGCCAGGAGGCGCTGGTGGGCGTGAAATGAATATGGAAGCGGGGCCGCTTGGCGAACCAGTTCCGGATCAGCGCCGTCTTGTGGGTGGCGTAGTTGTCGGCAATCAGGTGCACGTCCAACTCGGCGGGCACCTCGGACTCGATGGCATCGAGAAACTTGCGGAACTCCAGGGCCCGGTGGCGGCGGTGGCACTGGCCAATCACCTGGCCGGTCCTGGCGTCCAAAGCGGCGAACAGGGACGTGGTACCGTGGCGCACGTAATCATGGGTGCGCCGCTCGGCCTGGCCCGGGCGCAGGGGCAAAAGCGGTCTGGTGCGGTCCAGGGCTTGGATCTGGGACTTCTCGTCTACGCACAAGACCAGCGCCCGGTCCGGCGGGTTGAGATAGAGCCCCACAATATCCCGCACCTTCTCAATGAAGAGGGGATCCGCCGACAGCTTGAAGGCCTCGGTGCGGTGAGGTTGCAGCGCGAAGGCACGCCAGATGCGACTCACCGTGTTGTGGCTCAGACCGGAACGCCGGGCCATGGCCCGGGTGCTCCAGTGGGTGGCGTCCTTGGGGGTGGTCTCCAAGGTCAACCCAATCACCCGCTCAACGTCGGCATCGTCAATCATACGGGGGCGACCGCTGCGCGGTTGGTCCAACAGGCCGTCCAGCCGTTGTTCCAGGAATCGGGACCGCCATTTCCCCACCGTGTCAACACATACCCGCAACTCGGCGGCCACCGCGGTGTTGCTCCTGCCATCGGCACAGGCCAGAACAATTCTGGACCGCAGGGCCAACGCCTGGGCCGTTTTGGGCCGGCGGGTCCATTGTTCCAAGGTTTCCCGTTCGGCGCCGTCCAGGGCCAAAGGCGCCATTGGTCTGCCTCTGCCCATATTCATCCTCCTTTTGCCAGGTAATCAGGAGGATACACCATAGCTGGCAAACATGCGACTAACTTTGGTTACACCACACTAGACTATGCTATTCGAATTGAATACAGTGATGCCTAGATTCCCCATTGCCAGGAAGAGGTGTAGATTCTCTTGTTTCCAATTTCTGGGGCTGTCGCCGGGCTCCACATATTCTGTCCGTCACGACCTGACTTGGAATCATTGCTTAGCCTGTCGTAGACTTCCTGTGTGATTTGTGTAGCAGGTCCAGGCCGAGCAGACAGCTTTGCCGCGTAGTTGGCCGCGCGGCCAACCCAAACAAGATCGTTGGCTCCCCGAATACCTGTGCGTGCGATGAAAAGACTGCTCGTGTCAATGCCGACGACATGCTTTACGGAGTACTGAGTTTTTGGGTACTGATTGCGAACCGCTGGATTGATTATCTCTCTGACAGCAAAGTTGATTTTTAGGCCTGTGCGCGCTGCAACACTGTTCTGGGCATCCCCAATGAACACGGCCATTATACGGTCACCGTCGTATGACGTAATTTCTCCACCCTCTGAGCGGACTATTCTAGCAGCGCACGCTAGGAAGCATTTGTAGATTTCTGCCGCGAAAGAGGGTTCCACTGTGTCTACAAGCTTGGTCGAGTCATCTAGGTCTGCATACAATACGGTGCCTTCCAGGGTAACGGCATCATTCCCGAGTTTAAGGTCTTCTGAATCTGGTACTACTCGACCATTGCGTGTTGTCCACCTTTCACTGAGGATTTTCACCACTTCGGATTTGAGGTCATCTCCAAATGCCATACTCACATCCTATAGTTAGTAGTTGATTCAACGAGGGCCAATTGCTGCAATAAGGTTCCTCATCTCGTTACAAGCCGACGCTAATGCGGCGTGAGTCTCT
Source organism: Dehalococcoidia bacterium (assembly GCA_965263185.1). Classification (GTDB taxonomy): domain Bacteria; phylum Chloroflexota; class Dehalococcoidia; order Lucifugimonadales; family UBA2985; genus JAPPHY01. The sequence goes on from OZ253588.1 coordinate 2,171,552, forward strand.
AACTGTGCAGCTGAATCATAAGATAGAGGCGTAATTCCAGCGAGGTCTGTAGGAATCTTGATGTCCACGTCACGTGGGTACACTAGAAATGTGCGTGAACGGCCGAGAGCACCCATGAATAGACCCAGCTCAAATATTAGGTTGTCTCTTGGCGCGCTGCTTTCAACGTTCCGGCTGATGACAGTGTCGTCCGGAGATAAAACGAGCGCAGCGAAGTCAATTCTGGGCAATTCTCGCTCCAAGGATTCTATTGGAAAGCTCGATGCTCCAAACGTATTGTCTGTCCAGACTCTTACCACAAATGGGTCGTATTCGAGTGCGGATTGAATTGCACGAGCCGTTTGAAGAGACTCTGACGAGCAACCTAGGAAAACCACAGGGCGGGGATTCATGGGGAAAAGAAATCGGTTACGCTGCCTAAGGCGCTCAGCTAGTTCACGCGCAATGTTTCGCCATAGTCGGGGATTGGATTCAGCTATACTGATAAACGCCGTCGCCGAGACTTGAGCGATAACCACCTCATCAATTGCCACTGCCAATGCAGAGCGAGGTTGACCCGGGTCCAACAGCGCCATTTCGCCGATATGTTGACCAGCTGACCTGACCGCAACCTCTCTCCCAAACACTTGGATTGACACTGTTCCCGCTAGAATAAAGAGAATATCATTGTCTGAACCCAGTTCCTCGATAATGGCTAATCCTGGAGCGAAACCCACGATTTTGGATACTCCGAGAATTGATTCCGCCAAATCCGTGCCTTCACCAATGATATACTGTTTCCTCAGAGCTTCTACCGCTAGCTCGCCTCCGCCTTTCCCGGTAAATCGTTCAAGCATTTCCAGTTAAGATTAATCGATAATCCTTTACATGGGAAGAAGCATCGTACAATCTTCAAGCTATCGATATCCAACCAACTGCACATTTAGGCTACATTCCCGCCAAGTTATCAGTCAGATGGTGACTCAGAGCAATAGGACTTAGATCAGCCCATAGCTGTGAGTTCTCGATTTGCTTACAACTTAGAGCTGGTGGGTATATGGTGGAACGCTTAAGTCATGCTGTCAGAAATTGCCCAGTACCTGTTTAGGCTTGCCAAGAGATATCACATTTGCGCCCGTAGCCAACACTCACTACGATTAGTCGAGCCAACTGGTATTTCTCAAAGTGATACAAGCAGCTCAAACGTGGTGCTGCCTTCAGTAAGCTTAGGCCCACCTAACTGGACAAAATCAAGAACCTCAACTCTCTCGGGTTTTTCTGCCAGTTCCAGTGTCCCATTGTCGCTGACAACCTACAGAACTGATAGAATTATATCATGCAAGACCAATCTTCCGAGTTGCTGCAATCCAGACACCAATTTGCGGACAGCTGCTCTCTGAGAAGTTGGCCCAATCCTAATAGGAGCTGAAAGTAGGGAACAACTTCGAACGTACATGAGTTGATTTCCGTGGCGCGGTTTGGATGAACCTCTCGGGCTGGGAGTCGAGCCGTAGCATTAATGGCAACTGGCAGCTTGGGCTGGTCCATTGGGCAATACAGGGCGTGAGGCAAAGGAAAAGCGTGAAGAGAGGCAAGAGACAGAGATGACAATGGAAATTGTACCACTTCTCTTGGGGTTCATTACTAGTTTTGCGAAGGACATCGTTGCTGGGGATGTACGTGCGGCCCTCGCTGGAAGAGCGGATCTAGTAGGGCGCGCCATAAGGGCTACATCCAGCTTTTTCCCAGATATCGAAGGCGTCGAGACAGGTCTAAGGAATTGGACTGCCAGTGAAGACTTTATTGGATTCTGTGAGCGCATTAACGCCGGAGATCACAGTATTGACGATGAGATCATTGCATCTTTCGTCCAAACGGGGGAATTCTATTTCCCCACTGAGGAAGAGCGCCTTTATGAAGGCGCAGGGGTCGTCGCCTTCTTCCTTAATCAACTGCTGAATGCCATATACAGAAGTGACGAGGGACTGGGATTGCATGCAATCCGCCAAGAGGTGCTCCAAAGAGACATGAGAGCCTACATCAACAGCCATACCACGGCCGTCGTTGCCGCACTTGGGGAAAAGATTGACTCTTTGTATGCAGTGACTATGGCAGTGGGTGCATCTTCGGAGCCGGAGCCTAATGCAAGCCCAGCACATATCGAGCTGACGCAGAAAATAGACCTCGCGAGAGACCTCATCAAAGGGAGCAAAGTTCATTCTGCTCGCGCGGTGCTCGAACTGCTCATCAGTGACAATCAGGATATTTCAAGTGACCTCAAGTTCCGCATCGTGACTAACCTTGGGGCGTGCGCAATGGCCGACGGGAACAAAGACACCGCCATTCCTTACTTCAACGAAGCCCACGATCTACAGCCAGACAATCTGCTGGGAATAGGAAATGCCGCCTTAGCCGCTTACTTGGCTGGGGACCGTGGTCGTGCCAGAGAACTGGCGCTGAAGGCACGTGCACTAGACCCGCGAGACTCACAAGCAACTCACGTCTTGATTAGTGTGCTTTGGGAGGAAGAGAGTGAAGAACTCGAGGACCTATTTGTAGGAGAGGAGTGGATCAAGCAAGACAAGCGTTGCGGTCTGGCATTATCCAGGGTTCGGATTCACCAGTCGCGTTTCGCAGAGGCAGCAGAGTTGTGTCATTCCCTAGTCGATTCTGAACCTGAGGAGCCTGCCACACACCTTGCGCTGAGCGAATGCTTGTTGGCCTACGCACTAGGCGACCGCATGGACTCTGGCTCAGGACATGAGTTTGTGATGCGACTTCGTGAGGCTGAATCGGAAGCCTCAACAGCAATCGACCTGCTCAGTGCGACCGAGTTAAGTGTACAACGCCGAGAGGCCTTGGTGGCCCGAGCAGGCGCACGTGCTCTAATGGGCGCCACTGAAGACGCAATGAATGACTTGAACGAGGTTCTGGCAGAGGCTCCTGCGAACCCTGATGCCCTCTTGAGCAAGGGATTGCTCCTTCTTGACGAAAGGAGACCGCAAGAAGCGCGAGCTGCACTTGAAGGTACCCGGGGTTCCGAGCGCTTTGAGGAGGCACTAATGCCGCTGGCGCAAGCATGCGTTCTTTCTGGCGATGAGCGCGCCGCAGCGGAGATTCTGAGGGGCACATTCTCGCTCGAACGTCCGGGGTGGGAGGAGGTTCGCAGGGCTGAAATGTACTACCGAGCACAGGCAGCCGTCAGCGAAAGAGAATCAGAATTAGGCGCAATAGAGGAAGCCCTGCATCACCACCCTGACGATCCGAGACTTCTCGCATTGGAATCTGTACGATGCGGAATCTTGGATGACCTTCCCGGAGCGGAGGAATCACTGCTAAAGGCCCTAGATTGTTCAGAAGGGTCTGACCACCGAGAGATTCAGATTAGGCTTGGCATCCTCTATCAGAATCTAGACCGCTTTTCTGAAGCTGCCGACAAATTTAGTGAGGATGTTGACGGCCACGTCGCGCACCCAGCCGCCATTCCTTTACTCATGTGCCTTGTCAATAGCAAACGACTCCGAGAGGCACTCAATTGGGCGCGAAAGATTCGTGAGCAGCACCCCCAGCCGCCTCGACTTGCCTTGGAAGTGGAAGCCGACATACTGAACTTCATTGGGGACATACCTAAAGAGATAGCCTGTCGAGAGGCACTGTGCCGCGGTACCGAGGTAAATTCCGTCGATTTCGTCAAGCTGGCCTTATCGCAGTTCAGGGGTGGAATGCGCGATGAAGCCCTTGCTACGGTACAGGGGGTTAGAGACTCGGACCTACACCAAGAACCGAAGTGGCTCATGACTCTTGCACAACTTAAGCTACTTCTCGGCGATGAAGACTATTTTGACACGGCCTATCTGGCCCGTCGCCTAGGAATCAACGATCCCGGAGTTCACCTCGGATATTTCGGTCTATTTTTAGGACGAGATAATGATTGGGTTGAGCCAGAAATAGTGGGTCCCGGTTGCGCTGTGCTACTCAAGAATGAGCATGTGCAGCAATGGTGGTTGATTTTGGAGGAAGGTGATGAAGCATTCGGCCTTTATGAGAAACCCCACTATGACGAGCTCAGTCTGAAACTAATCGGACGGCGCTCTGGGGATTCCATTGTCTTGCGTAAGGGACTTGAGGACCTATCCTACGACATAGTTACAGTTCAAAGCAAGTATGTCCGTGCATTTCAAGAGACTGGTACAGAATTCTCAACTCGGTTCCCCGGGCACATGGGAATGGCGCGAGTTAGTATAGATGATGGCTTTTCGAAGATATTCCGGATTATTGATCAACGCGATCTGATGGTTCGCGAATTAGAGGGAATGTATCTCAACGGGAAACTCTCATTGGCGTCACTTTCGGCACTCTTGGGTCGCTCAGTTCCAGAGGTATGGAGTGCATGCACCGCCGGCGCCTCCGTACCGATCCGAATCAGGACCGGAACGGATAGCGAGGCAATTGAGGCCAGAGAGCTGCTACAAGAAGCCGACGTCGTGATACTTGACCTAGTCGCGTTGCTTACGGTACATGAATTGGGACTTGCCGAGAAGTTGCACGCCAGGTTCCCTCGTATCGCAGTACCCCAATTTGTCATTGACGAATTACAGAAGTTGCACGCTGAGACCGCAATGGGTCCTCCTTCCACCAAATGGCTGGGGAAAAATGCTGACGGTCGGTACGGACTGACTGAAGCTTCTGATGAATTCTGGAATGCGTGGAAGAAGTTCGTAGAATCCTTGCTGAAGCTGGCCGAGTCATTTGAACGGATGGCGACGTACCGACTACTCGACTCAGCTGAGGTTGAATCCCTGATGGACGCGCTGACTCCGCCTGGGGTGGGCGCGCTTCTTGCTAGCGAAGAGGAGCCAACGAACAGGCTAGTCCTTGTTTCTGACGATTTGGGTCTAACTGGGGCTGGCAGAATGTTTGGCATCAAGTCTGCAAACTCACAGGACATTCTGGAAAGTCTCCGGATCTCCGGAATCCTAACTGATAGTGAGTATTCGGAGAGTGTGGAGCGCCTCATTCTGATGAGTTACTGGTTCATAAGCATTAGCGCAGAGGATATCGTTAGACGCCTTAAGGCACATGGATACATGACTACTCCAGGGTCACGCGCTATGCTCAAGACCCTGGAGGGACCCGACTGCAGTGATGACTCTGCGGTATCAGTCGCGACAGAGGTGGTTGCACAGCTGGTCGGGAGAGTCCCGGCTGGGGAGATGAACGTGATAACCTCATTGTTGATAGACACTCTCAAACAGGGAAGAGGAATGAGTCCGATTCTTCTAAAGCTCAGAGATGCCATTCACTCGAGGCTAGCATCCTCTACGTATGCACGGGCCATGGTACTTGAGACCATCGACCTGCATATCGGATACGATATGCAAATGACTTAGTGTCTGGTATGGCCTAGAGAGGAGCAGACACAGTGTCACGATTCCAAGCCAGGAGCTACCGCGGGGAAGTCGTCAAGAGTGCTCCTGATTCGAATCTGCACTGTAAGGAGTGAGGATGAATTGGTCTAGGTGGCTCACCTCTAGTGCATTTTTGAGGGTGCTCTTGTGATGGCTTGTGTGCGGCTGAGAGCGAAGGCCCAGACGCAATTCCATTGCGATTAGATTCATCAGTTGGCCTTGGTAATTATCACTTCGGGCAATGTTGACTCGCCACCAGATCTGTAACTGAAACCCAGGAAATAAGGAATGCAACCGGACTCTGAACTAAGGCTAGTACATGCTGAAGCTTGGCTTCGCCAAGCTCGTAGCGACCGCGCGGTAGTTGAGCGAATCCTTGGAACCTATGCGATGCGGAACTACCAACATCTGCCCAAGAACCCTGAATCAGCTGTCTATATGCTCCAACAGGCTATTGAGAAAGCAGCTAAGTCACTTATGTTTGCTGCAGGAGAGAATGAGGACACTCTGCGCAGGAAATATGGACATAACAGCTTGATTGCAGTACTCGAGTTCGTTCGGCAGCGGTTCAGCAATCAGACTTACAGGCAAATGTTTGATGTCCTCTCGGAGCCTCATTCTCTGGGAGCTCGGGACGCAGAGGAAGCATTGCGAGCCACTGATAGTTTGATGCGAAAGGCAAAGAGCAAGGATCTCTTGGATTTGGCAGTATTGTCTCCGGATACCATGGGTGAGATGGTCGTGGTCTTCACCCCGAATCTTGGTCCAGCTGGAGTGTTAGTTTTGTGGGATGATTACAGTCGCAGTATGTCTTCACGCCTGCCCCTTAGCACGTCGGAGGGTGCCAAGTTGCCCAGGACCTTGTGATAGTGCCGGTAGCTGTAGTAGTTGACGAAGGCGACGATGGACGCCTCTAGGTCTGAAGGCAACACATAGGGCAGCTGGTTCACGTCCCGCTTGAGTGGTTTGGTGGTAGCGCTCCAGCTTCCAGTTGGTCTGAGGGTGGAAGGGTGTTGCTAGTATGTGCCTACTGCCCACCATCTCCTCAGGTCACTGCTCATCCGATCAGTGGGCTTGGTGGGCCGTCTCGAGAATAAGTCGATCACCAGGAAGGCATTGTGCCGGTCCCTTTATGGGTCAGGCCCGAGCCAATGAGGTCCTGGTGGGATTGTCGCAGTCCCATTAGCAGGAACGGTACTCCGGTTACAGGGTCAATGTACTTCGCTCGTTGATTTGGTTCTCGTCGCTAGAGGATGTTGTAGCCTGAGGTGGACCCAGGAAACTGGACAGGTAGCTAAGATCGTTAACTGCTCCTAGAATGACAGGGGGAGAGGAAGGAGCAGACAATGAAAGAGAGTCGCAGGAAGCATAGTCCGGCGTTCAAGGCCAAGGTGGCGTTGGAGGCGTTGAAAGAAGAGGAGAGTACGGCAGAGATAGCCAGTAGGTTTGAAGTGCATCCGGCGCAGGTGAGGACGTGGAAGAGGTCCCTAATGGAAGGAGCCTCTGGCATCTTCGGGGGTGTCCAAGGCCGGCAGAAGGACGATGAGTCGCTCATCGCCCAGTTGTACCAGCAGATTGGCCAGCTGAAGGTTGAGCGGGATTTTCTAGACAGCAGATTGGGTCGCTGAGCGTGGAGCGACGGCGTGCGATGGTGGAGCGCCAACGCCCGTCGCTCTCGGTGGCGCGACAGTGCAGGGCGCTGGGAATCAGTCGGTCATCGCTGTACTACCAGCCAGTGGGCGTCTCACAGGAGGGCCTGGAGCTGATGAAGCTGTTAGACAAGCAGTACCTGGAGAGGCCGTTCTTCGGATCCCGGCGGATGGCTATATGGCTGCGTGGGCAGGGCTACCGCATCAATCGGAAGCGAGTGGGCCGCCTCATGGGAGAGATGGGGCTAAGAGCCATCTATCGGAGGCCCAGGACCAGCAAGCCTGGCTTGGGGCACAGGGTTTACCCGTACTTGCTGCGAAGCATGAAAATCACCAGGCCCAACCAGGTGTGGGCGGCAGATATAACCTACGTGCCCATGGCCAGAGGTTTCATGTACCTGGTAGCCATCATGGACTGGCACAGTCGGTACGTGCTCGCCTGGCGTCTCTCCAATACACTGGACGTAGACTTCTGTGTCAAGGCTCTGGAGGAGGCTCTTGAGAAGGGCGAACCTGAGATATTTAACACAGACCAGGGGAGCCAATTCACGAGTGAAGCCTTCACTGGGCTTTTGAAACAGCGAGGTATCCAGATCAGCATGGATGGGAAGGGGAGCTATAGAGACAACCTCTTTGTGGAGAGGCTATGGCGTAGTGTCAAGTACGAGGAGGTGTATCTGAAGGCATACGCAGGCGGCAGGGATGCCAGGGCCGGAATAGGCGAGTATCTCAGTTTCTACAACACCCAGAGACCTCACCAGGCCTTGGGCTACCGAACCCCGGGGGAGGTATTCACATCTGGAAGTGGAGGAAACGTGGTAACATCACCGATGACATCAACACTGGGGTCTAAAAGGGCAGTCCACGATCTTATATCGGCCTCTAACCTGTCCAGCTAATGGGGTCCACCTCAGTGTGCCCCGTGACGTTGGGTGCTCTGACCTTGAGCTCAGCGCTGTCAGTGAAGGATCAGAAGGACTGAACGACCTATCGAAAAAGACATATGGGAGCAACTGAACATGCCATTTGAAGTATTCAACATATTCTCCCGATGTTCCCAGACACATGGGGCACATTCGAGCTTGGAGGATGCGGCCTTCTGTTTCGCCCAATTGACGCAGTGCTATGGCGGTGACATACCAGTACATCCCATCTCTCAAAAATATGTCTACGAAATAGCCGCCATCGATAAGAACGGAAACGAAAGGGATTTCTTGCGGCCGGAAACGGAGAAGGCGGCTACGCTGAACCTGGACCCCAAGTCGCTCGCGACCGAGGTCCCCGGGATCACTACGTTCTCGCACCTCGCGAGAATGTACTACGAAGCGTCAAGGCTGATACCGGTGACGGGCATCAACCTGAAAGGAATGTTCGACCACCACGGTGAGGACAGTCATTTCTGGAACACCGACGCAGGCAAGGGCCAAGCGTTGGCCTACGCGCAGCAGGCTGCGTTCACGCTAGAGCTATCACTCAAGGCATACCTGGAAGTACTTGGCAAGTTAGCTTCGACAGACCCCGCAGACATCCGGCAATGGCGGAAGCACGAGCTTACCGACCTCTTCAAACTGCTTACAGACGACGAGAAGAGGCAGTTAGAAGAGTGGTGGAATCAGTCGGATGCCAAGAGGGTTCACTTCAAGGGCAGCTTTCGAGAATTCCTTTCAGCCAGCAACAAGCTCTACATGAGGTGGCGATACATCACCGATCTCAAATCGGCAGACCTCTCCATGGATTTACCGATGCTGTTGAGCGCCTCCGACTTCCTGTTGTCTGCTTCGGACCGGGTGTTTAGGAAGATCTCACCGATCAAGGTCAACGTCACGACGACAACGCACCCAAGCACAGAGGATTGCGGCGAAAAGCCAATGCCCCGGTACGTACCGACCCTGGTAGAAGGTCGGGTACGTGCTGTCAACATACCCGACGGATTCGATGCCCACAGCATCGTCGAGCTTGTGATCGACTCCGACCAGCACGACGACAAGATCGTTGCCCAGTTCTACATGCGAAATGTGAAGGATTACTTTGGCCTTGAGGGCGAACGGGTCACCCTAGTCGGGAGAGTCAGAGAGGATCAGCCATATTTGCTGCCACACCCAAGTCACCGGGACGAACTCAAGAAAGAGCTTACGTATACCTCAGGACACCGAACTCTCAAGGGATCAGTTCACGACCTACGGATTGTCCATTCCGCACATGGTGGACCCGGAAAAGTAGACCTGGCCCTGTGGGACGAAACGTACTTCACTCAGGTCGAGTGCTTCTTTGTGACCGATGAAGAGCGCGACCAGCTCGAGGAGATCAACCTAGGCGACAAGGTCCTGATACATGGCAATGTCACGTTGCTGAATGGGCAGCCGATGCTATTGGTTGGACCTGATCGAATCGAAAGGCTTATTGAAGACCCGGACACGTAGGAGGAGACTTCCATCTATACCGACGTTCGTGGTTCCCACTCCATCAGAAGGGCCGAGCAGATGGGAGTGAAATGGACACGTTTCCACGAACCGGCCATACCCGGCAGCTCGGATTCGCTGGGTTTGGCGTCCTTGACAGGTCCGGGTAGGTTCGTTCATGATAAAAATGTGACGGTGTCATACTCATGGAGGTAACAAAGAGAGAATGCCCACAACCCGTAAGGCCATCACCTTCTCCATGCCCCCTGATTTGGCGGAGCAGGTGCAACAAGTGTTGAAGGAAGAGGGCCGCACCATGAGCGAGTTCCTCCGAGAGGCCATCCGCCTGTACATGGATGAGCGGGAGTGGATGCGGCGGGAGCGCCGACAACGGGCCGAGGCCCGCCAAACCGACCAGGAGTGAGCGAGGAGGACGCATCTATGAACCAGAACACCGACTACACGCCCGTCGCCCTCTACGCCAGAGTCTCCAGTGACCGCCAGGACATGGACCTGTCCATTGCCGCCCAGCTGCGGGCACTCAGGGACTACGCACAGAAGAACGGCTACATTGTCTTCCGCGAGTACGTGGATGAGGCCGAGAGCGGTCGCATCGCCGACCGCCCGGAGTTCCGCAAGATGATCGACGCGGCCACCAAGCCCAGTGCCCCATTCCGGGAGATTCTGGTCTGGAAGTGCTCCCGCTTGCGGGTGAAGCGGGAGCACGCCGTCGCCTTCAAGTCCATGCTCCGGCGCAAGGGCGTCCGCGTCGTCTCCATTACCGAGCACGCCGACGACACCCCCACCGGCAAGCTCATGGAGGCCATCATCGAGAGCGTGGACGAGTTTTACTCGGAGAATTTGGCCCAGGAGGTCATGAGGGGGATGCGGGAGTCTGCCTCTCGCGGCTTCTGGGTCACCAGCTACGCCCCATTCGGTTACAACCGCGTCATGGTGCAGGACTGGCCCAAGAAGCGCCCTTCCCTGCAACCCGACCCGGATGCGTCCCATATCGTCAAGCGCATCTTCGATATGGCCGCGGCCGGCAACGGGATGGTGAACATCACCAACACCCTCAATGATGAGGCCATCGCCAGCCCAAGGGGGAAGCTGTAGGGCAATACCAGCGTCCATGCCATCCTCATCAACGAGGCTTACACTGGAACCTTGGTATGGGGCGTGAACGCAAAGGACAACGCCGAGCCGGTGCGGGTGGAGCAGGCGTTCCCCGCCATCATCACCAAAGACCAGTTCAGCAAGGTCGGCAAGCTGATGCGCGCCCGTGCTCCCAAGAGGTCCCATCCCCGAAGGGTCGGAAGCACCTACCTGCTCAGCGGTCTGGTCAAGTGCAAGGCGTGTGGCAGGGCGCTCTCCGGCCAGGACGCCAAGAGCGGCCAGTTTGCCTACTACGTCTGCCAGTCGATCATGAAGCGCGGCAAAGATGCCTGCGTTACCCCCAGGCTAAACGCCCGCCGCTTCGAGCAGATGATCGTCGACAAGATTCGCTCCAACATCCTCACCGAGGGGAGCATCACCGAGCTGGTGAGGGCTGTGGACGAGGAGATGGACGGCATAGCCAGCGAGCAGCGCAAGAGGCTTCGAACCGTCGAGGATGAGCTTGAGGACGTTAAGCGGCGGCTGGGCCGCATCTGGAACGCCATCGAGACGTCCGATATTGATATCGCCGACGCCTCTGACAGAATCAAGGAACACCGGGAGCGAAAGGAGCGTCCTGAGGATACGGCGGCGGACGCCAGAGCGATCCTCTCCCAGCGCAGGGCGTACCTGGACGATGTAAGCACGATCGCGGCCTACGCAAAGGATATGAAAGACTTCCTCGAAGAGAGCGAACTGACAGAGCGCAGGGCCTTCATCGAGTCCTTCGTCAAGGAGATCATCGTCATTCCCGGCGACGCTCTCATACGCTATACCGTGCCTATGCCGGACTACAGCTTTTTAGCCGGACGGGCCACTGAGAAAGTTTCCCTTGACGCCTCGGTTCTGTCTACCATGCACGTAGGCCCACCTAAGAAGACTCGAACCAATCGCCTCGACCTCTCATTAGGTCCAACGAAACACACCGAGACATCTATACCATCTACTACCGCTGTTGAATCCGACTCGACACGCGGGAACCTTAGAGCCTTCAAGGACCGTACCGAATTGTAGTCGGCTAGGAGCCTGATGTGGTAACATAGGGTAGGCGTGGTACAGGGCAGTGGGATACAACAGCCGCATGGGTATGTTTCTGGGATTCTCGCTGGTTGCAATTGTGGGAACAAGTGTGGGAATGCCTGACCAAATACCCCTATTTCAAAGCTAACTACGACTCCCCTCAGCTCCACCATCTTACGACTAAGGCCATTGTGGGCTCGAATTTGCCCGTAGCAGTCTACGACCTATATCCCTCTGCAGAAGCATTGACGCCTCAACCTAGCTCCACCCAAGTGGATAGAATAGCGTATCTTTGTGTTACAGTCTTGTAGGTAGCAGGCATGCGCTGCCTGGGCGGTCTCCGCTCTAAAACCGCCCGGGCCTGGCGGACGTATATCAGTTTGTAGCTTCCATTTGGAAAGTGACATGGCGCATCCTTGGGCCAACGTTTTCATCCTGATAGTGGGCGGCCTTTCCCTGTTGAGCGGCTTCCTTGGGCTCATAGGAGGCTCTCCCGACTGGGCGATTGCCCTCGACGTACACCGCATTTCCGGGTTTGCCCTAGTTGCGCTGCTCCTCTGGAAGGGCCGCAATATCCTCATTTCGCTGACCAACAGGGCCAGGTGGCGGCGAAAACCTGCCCTGCTTCTCAGCTCAGTGGCCATACTCCTGTTGCTGCTTGCCGCTCTTAGCGTGGGAATAGGTTGGAGCTACAGCGGTTACTTTACATACCTGGGATTCAGCGGGGTCAGCTGGCACATATACTTGTCTCTATTGCTCGCCCCCTTCGTTGCGTGGCACGCCTTCACGCACTCTTGGACCCTGCGCCCCCGTTTCTGGGTCGAACGGCGGTCCTTCCTGAGACTCGCTGGGCTCACTATTGCCGGTCTCGCCCTGTGGCGCGCGGGGGAGCTTGCAGTCAATGTCTTGAACCTTCCCGGGGAGGACAGGCGATTTACCGGGTCATACGAGCGGAGAAGCTTCGCCGGCAACGCCTTTCCAACCACGTCCTGGTTCAACGACGACCCGGAACCGGTCAACGAGGATGCTTGGCGTTTGAATGTTTCGGGACTCGTCCGGCATGACGTGACCCTTGAGTTGGCAGACCTGACCCGCAGCCGTGAAAAGGTCACCGCCGTTCTGGACTGCACCGGGGGCTGGCATTCCACTCAGGAGTGGGAGGGAATGCCCTTGAAAGACATCCTGCAGTCCGCGGGAGTGGAGTCCGGCGCCGGCAGCGTCACGGTGCGCTCCGTGACGGGTTACCAGAGAAGGTTCTCACTGAAAGAAGCCGACAAATACTTGTTGGCCACCCACGTCGGCGGGGAACCAATCTCTCATGGACACGGCTTCCCGGTGCGGTTGGCAGCCCCCGGCAAACGCGGTTTCGAGTGGGTAAAGTGGGTGGACTCCATTCACGTAAACGACACTGGGAAATGGTGGCAGCCGCCTGTTCCTCTCACCTGAGTCGGATTGAGGGAGGTGGCAGGCCGCTGTCATCGCCGCAGTTCATTGGCAAATAATGCGGCGGACTACGGATACAGTCTCCTAGCCCAAGTCGGACCGACGAGCGAGTACGCATTCCTATGCTGAGGCGTTGTCAGCCATATGAACAACACTGGCAAAGACAAGCCCCCACCTTAATTCACATACAGCTCTTGACACTAAGGTCCGACCGGCCTCCTCGACTAAGTGGCGAATTTGGGATAAAATCGGAATACACCCCTACCATCTATGGGAAACGGTGAGGATGGCGCAGGAGCCCGGCGCTGCATGTGGGGGAGACTGGATGGCATAGTGGCGTAGGGTTGGGTTTGAATGACATCTGGACGGAGGTAAGCCATGACGCAGATCGAGGCTAGAGCAACAGCAACACCCGGAGCCTTGGAAGGAGTGCGGGTCGTAGACTTCACTTGGGTGCGAGCGGGACCATGGGGAGCCCGCTGGTTGGGGACCCTGGGCGCCGAGGTCATCAAGGTGGAGTGGCCTTTGAACGAACGGGGGAGAGGAGGCGCCTTCACAACCCCCCAGGGCGTGGAGGTCAACCTCAACACGTCTGGCAATTTCAATGACACCAACTGCAATAAGCTGAGCCTCTCGCTTAACGTACGCACTCCCAGGGGACTCGACCTCATCAAGCAGCTGATCTCCGTCTCGGACGTGGTGCTGGAGAACTTCAGCTCCCGGGTCATGGAAAGCTGGGGCTTGGGCTACGACGAGCTTCGAAAGCTCAAACCGGACATCGTCTACGTCTCCCAGGCTGGGTTTGGTCATACGGGGCGTTACCACCACTATCAGACCAACGGCCCCTCCGCCCAGGCCTTCTCGGGAATGACGTATCTCTCAGGCTTGCCCGGTGAGCCGCCGGCCGGCTGGGGCTGGTCCTACCTGGATGACACGGGTGGGATGTACGTAGCCCTGTCCGCCTTAACCGCGCTATATAGGCGCAACGTGACCGGCCAGGGTCAGCACGTGGATCTATCCCAGATGATTGTCGGCGCCACTCTCAACGGACCGGTCTTTCTCGACATGACCGTCAATGGCAGGTCGTCCATCAGAGAGGGGTATCCACCCGGCAACCGCGCCAATTGGCCTAATACACCCCTTGTAAACAACTATCGCGGCCCCACTGTAGCGCCCCACAACGCCTACCGCACAGCGCCAGGGGGCTACAACGACTGGTGCGCCATTGTCTGCCTCTCGGACGAGGAGTGGAGGCGTCTAGTACAGGTCATGGGCTACCCCGCGTGGGCCGCAGACCCCAAGTACGCAACGGCGATGGGTCGACTACGGTATCAGGAAGAGCTGGACCGTGGTATAGAGACGTGGACCCAAACCCTGGAGAAGTACGAGCTGATGGAGCGGTGCCAGGCGGCCGGAGTCCGGGCCATGCCTGTCCAGAGCAACGAAGACCGTGTTGAACACGACCCACAGCTCAGACACCGGGAGATGTACCTGCCATTGGAGCATCCAATTCTGGGATCGTACAAGCTCCAAAACGCTCCCTTCAAGATGTCGGAGAGCCCTGCCTCAAACCGCATTCCGTCCCCTCTGATAGGCCAGCACAACCAGGAGATACTGGAGGGGTTGCTGGGAGTGAGCCATGAGGAGTTCGTGGCGGCATATGAGGACGGCACCCTGTGGCCTGCCACGCTGGACCGCTTCCCCTACATGGACGACACTATCAATTCAGGACCTCTTGACGCGTCTGAGGGGCCTCCCACGGCTCCAAGACCCGCAGCGAACAGACACGGCGCGGGGTCTGCCGACACAGGTCCATTGCATGGGCTGCGGGTGCTGGAGATTGCCGACCAGAAGGGCCAATGGTGCGGAAAGCTCATGGCCGATCTGGGCGCCGATGTGGTAAAGATCGAACCACCCGGCGGAGAGTCGACCCGCCAAGTGGGCCCCTTCATGGGCGACCTGCCCCATCCAGAGCGCAGCCTCTCCTTCTGGCACTACAACACCTCCAAGCGGGGCGTCACACTGAACCTTGAGACCGAGGACGGCAGAAGCCTGTTCCGTCGCTTGGCATCGACCGCGGACGTGATACTCGAGACGCTCCCGCCGGGCGTTATGCCGTCTCTGGGCCTGGGCTATGATGACCTCAAGCGTGAGAACCCTCGCCTCATCATGTGCTCCCTGACTCCCTTCGGCCAGACCGGCCCGTGGCGCGACTACCTCACCGCGGAGATGGTTCAGCTGGCGGCAGGGGGGCAGATGGGTTGCTGCGGTTACGATGAGGAAGTCCCGGACCCGCCGCCCATCGCCGGTGGGGGAGGGCAGGCCTGGCACATGGGGAGCCACTATGCTTATATCGGCATCATGGCGGCGCTGGTGTATCGCACCGCCACTGGGAAGGGCCAGTACATCGATTCCTCGATTCACGAGGCGTGCGCCCTCACCACTGAGCCAGCCGTGCCTATCTACATCTACAGGGGCGAGGTGGTGCTCAGGCAGACGGGACGCCATGCCTTCCCGACAATACGGCCCAAGACCCAGTTCCGCTGCAAGGACGGCAAGTTGGTCAATCTTATGATGGGCTTTGGAATTCCTCCCAGAGAGCTGCGCGTGCTGGCCGAGTGGATGGATGGCTACGGAGTGGCCGACGACCTTCTGGAGGAGCAGTACAGTGACCCGGCGGTTATCCAGGAGAAGACAGACCATATCATAGAGGTTATGGGCAAATTCATAGGCGGCCTTACACAGGAAGAGGCATATCACGGGGCGCAAGAGCGAGGCGTCAACTGGGGCGCCATACGCACCCCGGACGAGCTCCTGGATGATGGCCATCTTCACGACCGAGGTTTCTGGGTGAATGTTGAGCACCCGGAGCTTGGGCGCTCCTTCACGTATCCAGGCCCAGCCGGAATATGGAACGATTCGCCTTGGCGGATCTCCCGAAGAGCGCCTCTAGTCGGCGAGCACAACGAGGAAGTGTTGTGCGGAGAACTGGGCCTCACCAGGGCAGACCTGGGCCTCTTGGCCGAGGGTGGCGCCATCTAGTGTGGGGGATCCGTAGTTCGCCACGTTATTCGTGGGCTTTCTGATAGGACAGGGCGTTTGCCCGGACCGGAGTAGCGGGCAAGCGCTCCATCCCTCCTCTGTGCCCGCTCGCATGGTTCGACAGGCTCACCACGAGCGGGTAGGGGGGCGTGAGCGGGGCTGCCCCCAACCGCCATTCCTGCGAAGCTTGTCCTAGTGGAAACGGGGAGCAGGAATCCATCCCTGGAGCGCGGGGGAGCGCCCCCGCCCCATTCCCCCCTCTGGGTACCCGCTTTCGCGGGCACGACGACGCCCCAACCGCCATTCCTGCGAAGCTTGTCCTCGTGGAAACGGGGAGCAGGAATCCATCCCTGCGGCGCGGGGGAGCCCGCCCCATTCCCCCCTCTGGATGCCCGCCTTCGCGGGCACGACGACGGGCCGGACGCGCCGCGGGCCCCTCACGTGGGTGAGGGGCCCGCTATCGCCGGTTGGCGTTGCCGCCGTCGGCTTTGGTAGGGGCGGTTTGCGAGCCGCCCCTACGCTTGGTTACGTGTCGCGCCTGTCAGTCATCCTCTCGTTAGGCGGCTGCGTTGCGGCGCTGCATCAGCACCACGCCTCCCGCCACGCCTGCGACTATCAGTACCAGGATGGCCACCAGCCATATTGGGAACCCGCCGCCCTCATCAACCGGGGGCGTGGCCGTTGGCGCCGGTGTGGCCGTTGGTTCCGGGGTGGCCGTTGGTTCCGGCGTTGCTGTTGGTTCCGGCGTCGCCGT
The DNA here is from genome assembly GCA_965263185.1 of Dehalococcoidia bacterium. GTDB lineage: Bacteria > Chloroflexota > Dehalococcoidia > Lucifugimonadales > UBA2985 > JAPPHY01. Next base: position 2,188,401 of record OZ253588.1, read on the forward strand.
TGGGACCGGCGTCGCCGTTGGGGCGGGAGGAATGGCCCCCACCACCACTAACAGTTCCTGGGTGGCGAAGTGGGCGTACGGGTCGGTTGCGGTTATCGTGATCATGGCCTCGCCAGGGGTGAGCGGGCTTGTGGTCAGAACGCTCAGGCCCGAAGGCAGGTCTGCCACCACAGCGTCCGCGTTGTCCGACTCTATCGTGTAGGCCAGCTCATCGCCGTCCGCGTCTGCGAAGTAGTCACTTACGTCGACTTCCTGCGAGGCCCCGCCTGCCCTCATGGCCTGGGTTTGTATGGAGCCCACCGCTTCCGGCGGGGTGTTGGCCCTCACCGAAGCCGTCTGCGTGGCCGTCTCATCGAAGCGGTCCGTGCCGACTATGGTCACCGTTGACTCGCCGGCGGCCACCCACGTCATGGTGAGCTGGCTGCCGGTAATGTCCACGGTTATCGCCTCCACGTTGTCCGACGATGCCGTGTAGGTCAGGTTGTCGCCGTCCGCGTCTGAGAAATACGAGTCTATGTCTATTGAGAGCGGCACTGCGCCAACCACCTGGTCCTGAATCGTGCCTTCCGCCTCAGGCGCCACGTTGGCCGGCTGCACCGTTATGGCGAACGACTGGAACGCCGTCCCGCCCGTTGGGTCTATGGCTATGATCGTCATGGTGGTCGCGCCCGGCCTGACCATGTTGAACACCACCGTGTTGCCGCTTACGGACGCCGTCACCACCGATGGGTCGGACGACGATGGCTGGTAGCGCAGCCTGTCGTTCTCCGGGTCACGGAAGAACTCGCTCACGTCAAGCGTGCTGCTGCTGCCTATCATGATGATCTGTTCCGGGATTGTCCCCACCTTGGTGGGAGGGGAGTTTGCCTCTGCCACGCGCCGGGCCAGCGCAAACTGGCCGAAGCTCGCTATGTTCTTCACCTCGACGACACCCATGTTGTCGTTGTCCGCGCTTGGCGCCGTCACGCTGTAGCACTCCGTGGTGGAGCCTGTTTCGCACTTGTCGACCGCCGCCCAGGACGAGTCTGCGTCTGGGCGCTTGTGGAAGGTGAAGCTGCTCGCCTTGTACTTCAGCGCGCTCCATGCATCGCTGTCCAGCATCATCTCTATGCTGCTGTCATCCTGCTCCCGGGCGGTGTCGTCTTCGGACGAAACGTCCGCGCACACCCGGACGGAGCGGGAACCTATTCTGCTGTTGCAGTCGCTCCTTGAGATGGAGGCGGTGATTTCCCCGGCGTCAATGGGGGCGTACACCGTCCCCGTCACGCCCGCCAGCGACGAGGTTGCCGTCGCCGGCTTGAGGGTTACGGTCAGCGTTGCGTCTTCTATGTTGGCTGCCGTTGGCGTTGCAGATTGGGCGGGATTGCCGTTGACCATTGCCGTTACGGTGAATTTGGCGCCCACGCTGTTGGTGAGGGCATAGTCGCCAAGGCCGGCGTCCTCCGAGGCGTAGAGCTTTTCGGCGAACTCCTTGACGCAGGTCAGCGTTCCAGCCCCGAGGACCGCCGTACAGATGGGCGGGGGACTGGAGGCCGACAGATTTGCGCTTTCCGTGGGTGTAACGCCTACCGCGCTGCCGAACCCAACTTCCTGGGGGCTTGCAGACGGAACGGCGGACGTCATATACCCGGTTCCACTTCCAAAGTTGGCCCACAGGCTTGTGAGGCTGCTGCCTCTGTCTGCCGTAGCCACGGTGTAGGTGGCGGTGAAGCGCAGCGTGAGCTCCGTCTCGCCGGCCACCAGGTTAGTCGCGACATCGCCGCCGTCCAGGGTCTCTATCTTGAACTCCCACTTCGCTGCGACTTCGGTTGCGACGCCGCTGACGGTGTTGGACGCAGCGCTTTCCCTCTCGGTGGTGATCTCGTTCACAGCCCGCACCTGGAAGTAGTAGACCGTGCCGGTCGTCAGGAGCACGAGCTCCTCGGTAACGTCCAAGGTGAGCTCGGTTGCCGTGCCCGGTGGGGTTGTGGCGCTTGTAGGAGCCCAATCTCCTGAGGTGGGGTCGGCTGCGGCGCCGTCGGCAGCCCAGTCCGGGCCGTCGGCATCAGTTACGCTGGTATACCGGTACTCATACCTGGTAAGGGTGGGCGTGCCGGTGTAGGCGGGGGCAGTCCAACTGAGGACGATTTCCTCCGGGTTGGAGTCTGCCGTCAGGTCCCTTGGCGCAGTGGGCACACCGGGAGTGACAGCCACTCCGGTAGCAAGCGCTGCGCCCTCATCCGCGTCATTCATGGCGCGCACATTGAAGGTGTACGGCGCGCCGTTCTCGAGGGCGGCGGCGGTGGTAGCGCTGGTCATGTTTACCGTCGCGCTGTCGGTTGTGGCGTTGCTGTCCGGCACGTCCACCCAGTTGGCGCCATTGTCTGAGGTATATTGGTAGCCACTAGTGTCTAGGTAGACGGGGGCTGTCCAACTGAGCGTGACCTGCCCGTCACCAGGGGTTGCCGTCAGGCTTGTTGGCGCAGGCGGACTATTGCTCGTAGTTACCGAGAGTTCCTCCGATGCGGCGCCGGTGCCGATGCCGTTAACGGCTCTCAATTGTACTTGGTACGTCGCGTTGGGCAGGGTGGTATCGGTAGCCACGCTCGTCTCATCTATCGTCGCCTTTGTGCCGCTGTCCGCAACATCCTTCCAAGTGGCGCCACCATCGGTGGTGTACTCATACTTGGTTATGGCGCTGCCGTTGGCATCCGAGGCCGTCCAACTCAGCTCGAACTTCAAGTCGCCGGGGATTGCCTTCGGGTTGGTTGGCACAGAAGGAAGGCCAGCTGTGGCCGAATCCTCAGAGTTCCTACTGCTCTTGATGGTAATGTCTGCGTGATATATGGAGCGCATCCGGAAGTAGTACACCGTGCCGTTGGTCAAGCCGGTGACCTCGTAGCTGTTGGTTGACAGGTTGCTGTCTTTAATAGTCTTCCAGTCCTCTGAAGTGTCACTACAGGGGTCAGTGGCGCCATTATTGGTGGTAGCCGTTTCCGACTGGCAGTACTGGTACCCTATGCCCACGTATTGGGTTATGGCGTCCCAGTTCAGCGTCACGCTCTTGTCGCCTGGCGATGCGGTGGCGGTGAGCGCGGGCAGAGGCAAAGCCGAGCCAAGTGTGGTCGCCCTTCTTTCCGATGATGCCGGACCGGCGCCGTTGTCGTTGACGGCCCGGAGGTAGAGCGTGTAGCCAGCGCTGTCAGCCAGTGCTGCGGCAGCTTCGGCGTTCTCCCCGGTGGTCCCGGTGGTCATGTCTACAAGCAAGACCAGTCTTCGGGTGCCGAATGAAGTGGTATATTTCCAGACATCTGCGCTAAGCGTTTCTCCCCACTTCACCGTGGAGGGGTCGGTGACGCTGGCGGGCGCTACTTGATACTGGTAACTGGTAATAGAGCTGTCCATGGGGTCGGGCCATTCAAGCCTTATTCTCTGGTAGCCTGTTATCGCACTGACAGGCCCTAGCGCCGCCGGGGCTCCGGGTGTGGCCGTCACCTCGTCCCCCGCGCCGCCCGCAGCGTCGATAGCAGGGTCACCGTTTGCGGCGGGCTGGTCAATGTAGGCGCGCACTTGGAAGGTATACTCCGCGCCGTTGTTCAGACCGGTCACCGTGTAGGTGTAGTCCTGGTCTGTAGCTGAGTCGTTCCTGTCCGGCCCTTTTACCCAGGCATTTGTGCCGGGCTTGTAGCGGTACTCGTAGTGGGTAACATCTTCATCGTCATCGCTCCATTCCAGCGTGACGGACTGGTGGCCCGCGGTGGCGGCGAGGCCTTTTACCGCGGGCGGGCCGGCTTTGACGTCTACAGTAGCGGATGGGGGGCCATTTTGTGACTGGGTGTTGCTATCAAAGTACATGGTTCTCAGCCTGACTTCGTAAGTCGTGCCGACTTGGAGGTCGTCGTCTATCAGGTAGGAATTGTCGTTAGCTGAGCGGTCAGGGTTTGTTGTGTTGCAACATTGGCTGTTTATAATTGATTGCCAATTGTCCTGACTAGTATCGCCTTTTGCCCGTACCTCGTACTCGTACTCCTCAATATTGGTGTCAGTGGACTGGGTCCAGTCCAATTGGATGCTTCCTCTAGGGTCTCCTGGTACGGCGGTGAGGCCCGTAGGGGCTTGGTTGGCGTTTTGCGCCAGGACCATAGCCGGCAGGAGGACTGCCAGGGACATGAGCAGGAGAACGGCCGCGGCCATAACGGGCCGGGCCCGCCATCGGCTGCCCCCCCCGTCGTGCCCTTTGGGTTTAATAGAGTAGTAGCGGGATGAGAGCAAATCTATAGGTCGCATTTACGAAGACCTCCTAATTTAGATGCTGAGTTCAGCATGAATCAACGCGCTATCGCAACGTGCTCCAAAGGGCCGTTTTGTGAGTGGGCAATCGAAGCAACCGTACCCAATGGGGAATTCTACCACGCATGTCAAGAAATGGATAGGGGTTAAATGCGAGTTATTGGCGAAAATTTGGGGGCATGCAGCCCTCACGCCCCATGATAACCCGCTGCGTACACCCCCCTGACCACCCCTGCTGAAAGCAGGGGTCTACCGTTGGTGGTGAGCATACACCCGTTCAGGCCCTTCGACAAGCGTAGGGGCGGTTCGCGAAGGGAGGCCCGTTCGTGGTGAGCCTGTCGAACCATGCGAGCGGGAAGGGGACCCCTTCGACAAGCTCAGAGCCTGCCCCGTACTTGATACGGGGGCGAACGGAGTGGGGGGCCCGTTCGTGGTGAGCCTGTCGAACCATGCGAACGGGAAGGGGCGCTGGCATATATAGAGGAAGGGGGGGATAGATTCCTGCTCGGGGGCAGGAATGGTTGCGGGCAGAGTGGGGCGCGGACATCGCGCCCCATGAGCGCCCCTTCGACAAGCTCAGGGCGAACGGGAGGATAAGGCCCGTTCGTGGTGAGCCTGTCGAACCATGCGAACGGGAAGGGGCCCCCCTTCGACAAGCTCAGGGCGAACGGGGGGATAGGGCCCGTTCGTGGTGAGCCTGTCGAACCATGCGAACGGGAAGGGGCCCCCCTTCGACAAGCTCAGGATGAACGGGAAGATAAGGCCCGTTCGTGGTGAGCCTGTCGAACCATGCGAACGGGGACAACCGCGGCTTCCGTAGGGGCGGTTCGCGAACCGCCCCTACATCGCATCGCCCAGACGCCAGGATGCCCGTTACCCCTTCTCGGCCAACCTGCCAGACAGGTACTTGTGGATGACGCTGGACAGCAGTGTCTGATAGGGTATCCCCTCTTCCCTGGCCCGCGTATGCGCCAGCATATAGTCGCGCTCGGTTACGCGCAGGTTTACCCGCCGGGTCTTGTTGAAGGTATTTCGCGCTGCTTCTTGCGCTGCCTTCATCTCACGAGCAGCGTCGGGAGACGGGCGCAACTCGCCCATCTCAAATCGACTCAGAATGTCCCGCTCCTCCGCGTCCATTGTCTCGTTCATGATGGCGGCGTCCTCCAATAATCTCTTGTTGCCTTCCGACTGGGGATAATCGTCTTGAGAAATCGAGCGCCGTCTGCCTGTATCACGAACGGCACAAGGTGAATGTACTCCTGTAGTGCGACAACGTAGATCTGCTGCCCAGGATAGCGGTCATGGTTTGGGTGGTCCAGCACGTCCAGAAGCCCACCTTGCTCTATGACGGATACAACGCTCTCGAAGGAAATACCCCGTTGCTCAATGAGTTGCCGGTTCTTCTCAACGCTCCAGTCAAAGACGATCTCCACACGACTATTGTGGCGCTATGTGTGCAGTTTGGCAACACTTACTTCACAGTCTTCCATCTCCTGCCCGGCGCTTCTGGATTCCTGCTCGGGGGCAGGAATGACGGTTGGGCGTCGTCGTGCCCGCGGAGCTTGTCCTCGTGGAAACGGGGAGCGGGTACCCAGAGGGGGGAATGGGGCGGGGCCCCCCATGCGCCCCAGGGATGGATTCCTGCTCGGGGGCAGGAATGACGGTTGGGGTCGTCGTGCCCGCGGAAGCGGGTACCCAGAGGGGGGAATGGGGCGGGGCCTCCCATGCGCCCCAGGGATGGATTCCTGCTTTCGCAGGAATGGTTGTGGGCAGAGGCGGGACACGGATATCGCGCCACATGACCACCCCTGCGAAGGCAGGGGTCCACTCCGTTCACTCCCCTTCGACAAGCTCAGGGTGAACGGGAAGATAAGGCCCGTTCGTGGTTTCCCCCCGCCCGTTCGTGGTGAGCTTGTCGAACCATGCGAGCGGGCAAAGGGGGCCCTTCGACAAGCTCAGGGCGAACGGAGTGTGGGGCCCGTTCGTGGTGAGCTTGTCGAACCAGGTGAACGGGAAGGGGAGCGGGCATATATATAGAGGAGAAAGGGGGGATGGATTCCTGCTCGGGGGCAGGAATGGTTGTGGGGGCGCCCCAGCTTGACCATGCAAACCCATCGTACCTATAATAGCAGCGCTCAATCCCAACCGAGGACGCGCGACGCATGACCACGGACACTCTGCTGAAGGACCTGCAGGAGCTGCAAGCCAGGGCGCTGACGGCGCTGGAGGAGTCGGCATCCTCTGAGGCGCTGGAGCGGTGGCGCGTGGCCTTCCTGGGCCGCCGCGGCGAGCTGACCCAGGCGCTGCGAGGGCTGGCGTCCATTGCGCCGGAGGAACGGCGCGTGGTTGGGGCGGCGGCCAACGGCGTGAAGGCCGTCCTTGAGGAGCGATTGGCCTCGGCGGAGGAGTCGGTCAAGGCCGCGCAGCTTGCGGCCCTGGCGGAGCAGGGGCGAATAGACGTCACGCTGCCTGGCAGGCCGCTGTCGCTGGGCCGCCTTCACCCCACCACGCAGATAGTGCGTGAGATATGCGACGCCTTCGTCTCGATGGGCTTCCAGGTGGTGGAGGGCCCGGAGGTGGAGTGGGATCGCTACAACTTCGAGATGCTGAACATCCCCAAGGACCATCCAGCGCGGGACATGTGGGACACCCTCTGGATCGACTACCGGGACGAGAACGGCGAGCGGCCCATGCTGCTTCGCACCCATACATCGCCGGTGCAGATACGCACGATGGAGAGCAGCCGCCCTCCTATAAGGATTGTGGCGCCCGGCAAGTGCTACCGCTACGAGGCCACGGACGCCACCCACGAGTGGCACTTCTACCAGGTGGAGGGCCTGGCCGTGGACGAGGGCATCACCTTCGCGGACATGAAGGGAACCCTCTACGAGTTCGCTCGGCTGATGTTTGGGAGCGAGCGCAAGGTGCGGTTTCGCGTGGACTACTTCCCATTCGTGGAGCCCGGCGCTGAGATGTCCATCGACTGCTTTGTGTGCAAGGGCCGGGGCTGTAACGTCTGCAAGGACACAGGCTGGATTGAGATCATGGGCGCAGGCATGGTGAACCCCAAGGTGCTGGAGGGCGTGGGCTACGACCCGTCCCGCTACACGGGCTTTGCCTTTGGCATGGGGCCGGAACGCATCGCCATGCTCAAGTACGGCATAGACGATATACGCCTCTTCTACAGCAACGACCTGCGCTTCCTGCGGCAGTTCTGAAAGGCGGCGAGCAATGGGCATAACCTACGTGGACGCTGAGGCGGTTGGGCCCACCGGAAAGCGGGCGGCGGTTCGCCTGATGGTGGACAGCGGGGCAACTTACTCCCTGCTTCCGGAGGACGTGTGGAAGGCCATTGGCCTGGAGCCGACTCGTGAAATGAGCTTTTCGCTGGCAGACGGGACGCAGGTTGCGCGCCGCATATCGGAGTGCAGGCTGTCCCTTGAGCAGGGCGAAGACCACACGCCGGTAATCCTGGGAGAGCCAGGTGATGAGGGGCTGCTAGGGGCTGTAACCCTTGAGATTCTGGGACTCGTGCTGAACCCGTTCAGCCGCACGCTTCACCCAATGCGGGCTATGCTGATGAGTATTAGCTAGCGCCGCGACCACTTATTTTGGAGACCTATATCCTACCAATAGGGCATAAATCGCTATGAAAATACCTTTGTCCTGGCTCAGAGAGTATGTAGATATTGACCTGCCTCCGGCGGAGCTGGCCCACCGGCTGACTATGTCCGGGACGGAGGTTGGGAGCATCGAGGTTGTGGGCGGCTCCTGGGACAACGTGTTTGTGGGATACGTAGCCAGCGTTGACCCACATCCCAACGCGGACCGACTGAGGCTGGCGACGGTCAGCCTGGAAGGCGAGGAGCTGACCGTCGTATGCGGCGCTCCCAACATCGCCGCGGGGCAGAAGGTGGCCTTCGCCATGGTGGGGGCGCGCCTGGTCGACGCCCGGACGGGAGACGTGGAGACGCTGAAAGCGGCCAGGATCCGCGGCGTGGAGTCGGCGGGCATGGTCTGCTCCGAGCGCGAGCTGGCCATTGGCGACGACCACGAGGGTATCCTGGTCCTGCCGGAGGACGCGCCGGTCGGCAAGCCGCTTCAGGAGTACCTGGGCGACGTGGTCTTTGACCTGGATGTCACACCCAACCGGCCGGACTGCCTGTCCGTTCTGGGCGTCGCCAGGGAGATAGCGGCGCTTACGGGCGCGGCGATAAGGGAGCCGGACCTCTCCTATCCTGAATATGGCGAGCCTGTCGAAGGACTGGTGGACGTGGAGATAGTCGACCCAGCGCTGTGCCCCCGGTACACCGCCAGCGTAGTGCAGGGCGTACGTGTCGGCCCGTCGCCCCGGTGGATCCAGGACAGGCTTCTGAAGGCGGGGCAGCGTCCCATCAACAACGTGGTGGACGTGACCAACTACGTGATGCTGGAGTACGGCCAGCCCCTACACGCCTTCAACTATGCGACTCTCCGGGATGGCAAGATCATCGTGCGTCCCGCCCACGAGCAGGAAGCCTTTGTCACCCTGGACGATGCCGCGCATACCCTGAACCCGCCCATGCTGGTCATTGCGGACGCCCAACGCTCCGTGGCGCTGGCCGGGATTATGGGCGGCCTCAACACGGAGATGACCGACGATACAACCACCGTGCTGCTGGAATCGGCCAACTTCGACCCCATCAACACACGACGCACCTCCCAGGCCCTGCGACTGCGCAGCGAGTCGTCATCGCGCTTCGACAAGGGGCTTCAGCCGGAGCTTGCGGAGGCGGCCTTGAAACGGGCTACCCGGCTGATAGTCCAGCTGGCGGGCGGTAAGGCGTGCAAGGGCATCGTGGACGCCTACCCACAGCCTGCGGAGAGGCCGGCCGTCCGCCTCACCCTGGCTAGGCTGAAGAAAACGCTTGGCATTGAGCCAGCCCTGGGGCGGGTGAGCGACATCCTGACATCGCTGGGCTTCTCAGTCGCCGTTGAGTCCGACGACGCCCTGACGGTCGCCGTCCCGTACTGGCGCAGCGACGTGGCCCAGGAAGACGACCTTGTGGAGGAGGTGGCCCGCATCATCGGCTACGATGATCTGCCGATAACCATGCTGTCCACGCCCGTCCCGCACCGCTATCCCCAGCCGGAGCTGGAGGCGCGGGAGCGGGTGAAGGACCTGCTGGTGGATTGCGGAATGCAAGAGACCATATCCTACTCTCTGACCAGCGCGGCAGCCCTGGAGAGGACGCAGCCGCCGGAGGGGCCTCTCCCGTCGCTGAGGGTAGCCAACCCCATGAGCGGGGAGTTTGAGGCGCTGCGTCCCACCCTTCGCAGCAGCATCCTCTCGACGCTGGCGGCCAACCTGCGCCACAGCCGGGAGGGCATACGGCTGTTTGAGATGGGGCGCGTGTACACGCCTCAGCCCGGCGGGCTGCCGCTGGAGAGCGAGACACTGGTGGGCGTTCTGACCGGACCCCGCGCGCCGGAGGGCTGGCTGGGAGATGGTGAACAGATGGACCTCCTGGACGCCAAGGGCATCCTTGAGACCCTGCTGGGCAGGCTCCGTGTCGATGGCTCATTCCAGCCTGCCGAGGATTCGCTGTTTATGCCGGGCCGATGCGCCCGCATAGAGGCTGGGCAGACACAGTTGGGAGTAGTGGGCGAAGTCCACGCCAACATACTTGAGCGATTTGAGATCGACTCCTCGCCGGTTGCCCTGTTTGAGGTGGACCTGGCGGCGCTCGTGGAGGCCCTGCCCCAAGGGCCGCCCCAGTACGAGACACTCCCGCGCTATCCCGGCGCTTACCGGGACCTGGCCGTAGTTCTGGATCGGGACGTGCCGGCCGACCGGGTCCGGCGCATCATCGAGAGGCACCCGCTGGTGGCCCAGGCCACGCTGTTCGACGTCTACGAAGGGTCGGGCGTGGCAGACGGCAAGCGCTCCCTTGCCTATCGAGCGCTCCTCCAGCGCTCCGACAGGACCCTGACGGGCGACGAGGTGGACCGGGCGCAGGCGGAGATACTGTCCAGCCTGGAGCAAAAGGTCGGGGCGCAACTCCGCAGCTAGGGGGCTTGCGGGCGTCCGCGCCCTGCCGTGCCGGGTGCAATACTTGCCCGTTCGTGGTGAGGTTGTCAAACCATGCGAGCGGGAGGTGCAACGCCCCTAGCGGGTATGAGGAGCCACTGACGCCATGTGGTAGGAAAGGAGCAGCACATGACCACGAGACCGCCGAACTTCCTAACTGGCCGTGCGGGGGAGCACTACGTTGCCGCCGAGTTGTATAAACGAGGTACTTATGCGGTGGCGTTCATGGGGAATATGCCCGAGGTGGATATTGTAGCTAGCAATCTTGACCGGACCCACACCGCCTATATCCAGGTAAAGACTAGAAAGGCTCAAAGAACCAAAAAGAAGCGCAAGGTCGTTGGCAACTGGTACACGAAGTCGGGTGAGGGCTGTAAAGAACCCAAAGAGAACGCCTTTTGGGTTTTCGTATCGCTACCGCCGGACGCTGAAGAGCCGGTACGTTACTTCATAATCCCCGACAAGTGGATGCGCGACGATATAAAGGGAGAACATGTTCGCCACGAGGAACACTGGAAGAAGAACAACCCTGGCAAGGACATTTCCCTTCGTAGTGATATGCACATAGTGGGGATTCATCGGATTGATGAATGGGAAGGCCGATGGGATTTGCTATGCTTGGGTCTCGCAGCAGAAGCGAAGGTCTCTTGAGGAGGGTTAGGGTAGGCCAGTAGGCTCACCCTACTAGCTATCGACACTTGTTGAAATATCCTCGCCGGAGTCGACCTTTTCATACTCCCGGATCTTCGCTATAGCTGACTCCAGCCATCCAATTAGTGTATCCAGTTGAGATTCTTCCAGCTTACGGTCGGTACGGCAGGAGATATCTAATCCCTTGCCAACAGGAACAAACAAGCCAGAATCCAATGCAGCTTCCCGCAAGCTCTCAATATCCCCCTTAGGAATGCTTGTCTTCCTCTCAATCATTTGGAAATCGGTGTAGAATTGAACTTGGTATCCAGGTGAAGGTGGATAGCCATAGCAGATAACTACCCATGAGCCTTTGGAAAAGGCACCAACGGAGAAGCCTACCTTCCCCCAGCTTATGCGCATCCCTTCTTGCTTGCCCAGATCCAGCACCCTCTTATAGATGATTCTTCCGTTTTCACTCAGAGATTCCATCAACTCGTCTTCGTTGGTCTTGGCCTGAAGCCTCTTGTACTTGGAGGCGACTTTGGTGTCTTCCGGCTGGAGCGCGGCAATCTGTTCGCTGACTCCCGGTGTCACGTCGCGGCCAGGCATGACCTGAAGCAGGGCCTCAACCTGTTCGGGGTCAATCTGAAAAAACTCGCGTGACGGATTTATTCTGTTTGGGTCAAAGGCGGTGTGCAGGGCATTCTCTACCCTTGCCGCCTCTATGTCAGATATCTGCCTTGCAATCACGCAATCAAATGGAAGCGGCACTCCAGTGGAGTATAGCTCGCTCATTCTCCTCTGAACGTCATCCCTCTCCGTCATGCCAATCTTTACGATTCCCGGCATTGCCGGGTTGGTTAGAACATATACAATGTTGGGCATAGAGGCCCTCCTGACTGCTCTTTAGCGTTCCGTTTGCGGTTGGGCTCCGGTGTGGGATATGTCACATTAGCATCACAGCCTCCCGATAGTTTTACCACCTTCTGTATCAGCGTACAAGCGCCGAGCCGCAACTGGAGGAGCCGCGGACTGAAGTCTTGGCAAGGGTATTGCATAGTTCGTTTAACTGCTGTAAACTTGTTTGTATTACAAACTAACCGGCTATGCCAAGACCAGATGACGACAAGGAGGCGTAATATGCAGGAATCGAACGGCGAAGCGGAGCCCCTTTCACCACAAGAAGGGTGGCAAAGCATTCACTCTACTATGGAGACGGCTCGGAGCTCCATGTACATGGCCGGAACACCGACGATAATGCTCCTCTGGGCCGCGATAGCCTCACTGGGAGTCGGTGCGCAGTACGCCATCCTTACGCAGGCATCCGAATTCGCGGAGCGCAGCCCGTGGATTTTCGGAGCGCTGTGGGGCGTTCTGATGGTACCGGGGATGGTGGGAAGCGGTATCATAGGGCGCCGGGCCGGTAGGAAGATCACGCCAGGCGACGCCGCTCGCAGCGCTGGTATAAGGGTGTTCCTCTACTGGCTCACGGTGGTTGTAGCGGCGTTCCTCATTCCGGCGGCAGCGGGGATGTGGAACGCGGAAGACGGGGACAACATACCCCGCGTCACACTGGGCATAGTGTCCCTGGCATACATCCTGTTTGGCATCATGTACCGCCCGGTATTGGCGGCGGTGGGCGCGGGGTTCGCGGCAGCGTTCTACATTCCCAACTACCTTGTAGACGGCTACGAGGCTATGTTGGTATCGGCAGCATTGATGCTGGCAGTGGTGATCTTAGGGGCGTGGTGGATACGCAAGAGCGGCGTCCTGTGACCGACGAGGCCATTGTCCTCAACGAGACCATCCACCAGTCCACCCGCCTGCGAATAATGACTATGCTGGTCTCAATGCCCGAAACGGACAGGCTTGCCTACGGGTTCATTCAGAAGACGCTCGACCTGACCGGCGGAAACCTGACCACCCATCTGCGAAAGCTCGAGGACGCTGATTATCTGACAGTTGCCAAAGAGTTCCAGGACTCCAAGCCGCGCACGTGGGTGCAAGCGACGCCGGCAGGACGCCGCGCCTTTGCCGAGTACCTATCCAACCTGGAGAGGGCGCTGAACCAGAGGGCCGGACACTGACCGAGCAGTACGGGCCTACCTGTCACCACATCGGCCCTCACAGCCCGCCGCCATTACCCCAAGTTCCCCTTGCCCGCTCGCATGGTTCGACAGGCTCACCACGAACGGGCAAGGGGAACTTGGCTGAACCACGTAACAAGTACGGGACAAGCTCTGAACAGGCCCTATCCCCCCGTTCGTCCTGAGCTTGTCGAAGGGCACGGACTGGCGAGAACGGCGCGGCCTGGGTGTGTTCAGGACGCTCACCGAGAAGATAGCAGCGCCTATACAGAATGCCGTCATCCGGCAGGACTTCAAATTTGCCCGCAATTCTGTTAAACTATGTTGGCCGTGGCTGATATACTAGCCCACCCAAAATCACAGATGGCAACGTAGCTCAGCGGCAGAGCGGGCGCTTCATAAGCGCTAGGTCGCAGGTTCGAATCCCGCCGTTGCCACATTTAACCCTCAATGCGGGCGAAACTCGCCCGTCTGAGGAACCTTCGCAAGCGGATTGCAGGGGGGAAGGAGCAGCGGATAGAGATCAAAGATCAGGTAGCTTTGGTTACCGGCGCTGGTCGCGGCATTGGCCGCGCCATTGCCTTGGCCTTCGCTGGTGAAGGCGCCCGTGTCGTAGTCACCGGACGCAACACCGAGCGACTGGCCCAGGTGGTCGCCGAGATACGGGCCCTGGGCGGGGAGGCGGAAGCCTTCGCCTTGGACGTGACCAGGGAGGAAGACGCCGCCCGCGTGGTGGAGCAGGTCATTGGGACTTGGGGTCGTATCGACGTGCTCGTCAACAACGCCGGGGTCATCGTCTATGACGTGCCGGTGTGGGCCACTACGGTGGAGCAGTGGGACGAGCTGATGAACACCAACCTGCGAGGGATGTTCCTCACCTGCCGCGCAGTTGCGCCACACATGATGGCCCAGGAGCGGGGCCTCATCATCAACATCGGGTCATCGTCCGGCCGGGTGCCGGAGGGCGATTACGGGGCGTATGTCGCCTCAAAGTGGGGAGTTGTGGGCTATACGGCCTCTCTGGCGCACTCCCTTCGTCCCCACGGCATACGCGTCAACGGCATCAACCCGGACTGGGTGGATACGGACATGGCCAGGGCCTCCAACCCTGACGGAGACCCGGACTGGATAACCGCGGAACAGATAGCCCAGGCAGCGCTGTACCTGGCGGTGCACTCGCCCAAGCTTATGACCGGGCAGTTCATCGACATGTTTGGCGTCTGAGCCTAAGGCAGATTAAGCGAGGTTTCAGATATGAGTAACAACCCCGACATTTCAGCGACCTTCTACAGGAGTCACGCACAACGTTACGCAGAAGTGACGCACGGCTTCATCCAATCCATATACAACAAAGTCTCCCATCCGGGGCTCAAAGGCGACCTGGATCTGATGGACCGCCTCCAGGAGATGGTCCCCGCCGGCGCCAGGGGGCTGGATGCCGGATGCGGCGCCGGCGCTCGCGACGTCTTCTTCTACCGGCGGAAGGGGTATGACGTCTACGGGGTAGATGCCATAGAGGAGAACATCCAGGAAGCGCGCAGGCTTCACCCGGAGATCGCTCGGCGGGTGGCCGTCGCCGACCTCCGCAAGCCCCTCGACTACCCGGACGCCTTCTTCGACTTTGTGCTGTGCAACGCGGTCATACAGCACATCGCCCGGGATATAGTCCAGCGGGTTACCCTGCCGGAGTTGGCCAGGGTGCTCAAGCCCGGTGGGGTTCTCCAGCTTATGTTCAAGGTCGGAAGCGGAGTTGCAACCGTCTACGATAAGGATTACGACGAGGACAGGGCGTTCCAGCTCTACAGCGCAAAAGAGGTGACAGGTCTCCTGGCAGACCACAGCTTGAGCGTAGTTCCGGTTAAAGGAGGCAAGCTGGGAGGGGTTATGTACTTCACGGACCCAAAGCCAATGGAGCACTGCGTCCTATTTGCGATTAAGCGCTGATGAGGGAATCGGCCTGTTGTCGCACGGGCCGGAGCGCATCATACATAGCATGGATATAATCGGTTTGACAGTTCCACAAGACCTGCAAGAGATTACCCCATCCTGGTTGACCTGGGCTCTTCACAGCAAAGGGGTCTCCGGCGGCGCCTCCGTCACAGGGTACTCGTCTGAGACCATAGCCGAGGGCAAGGGGTTTATGAACCACGTGGCTCGCCTGAGGCTCCATTACGACGGCGACCACGCAGACCTGCCCCGAACCTTGATTGCCAAGCTCCCCTCCACGGACCTCGCACTCAGGGCGGTCTCCGACAGGCTGGGGCAGGACCTTCGGGAGGTCAGGTTTTACCAGGAGGTATCGACCAACGGCCACCTGCAAACCCCTCGCAGCTACCATTGCGGAATAGACCCGGCAACCGGGAACACTGTCCTTCTGCTGGAGGACGTGAGCAACGCTCGCCAGGGCGACAGCGTGGCCGGATGCTCCCTGGCCGATGCCCAGCGCTCCCTGGTACAGTTGGCTAAATTCCAGGCCTCTTGGTGGGACAGCCCCCGCCTGGACGACCTGGACTGGATGCCGTTGAAGGAAGCGGAAACCGGCCTCTACCAGGAGCTGTACGCCGGCGCCTGGGAGTCCCTCCAGAAGGTGGCAGGGGATGGTATGCCCCGCGGATTGCGGCTGCTCGGAGACCGCCTGAGTATTGAATTTCCAAAGATAAAGGCCAAGCTCACCAAGACTCCCCGGACGATTACTCATGGGGACTATCGGCTGGACAACTGCTTTTTCCCAGCGCAGGACGAGTCGCAACCGGTAGTCGCTTTCGATTGGGAGTTCTGCACGCGCGGCAGAGGCGCCTGTGATGTCGCCATGTTCATCAGCGAGGCGTTTCCCGCAGAGCAGCGCAGGGACCAGGAGATGGGCCTTCTCCGCGCGTACCACGCCACCCTTGAGAGCAACGGCGTAAGCGGTTACACCTTTGAAGAGTGCCTGTCCGACTACCGGCTTTCCATGCTGGATAACTTTGTCTTTTGGATAGTCGCAGGGGGCTACTGCAATTTCGATGGCGAGCGCGCCACGGTATACCTGCGCAACTCGCTGGAGCGTTTTGACGCCGCCATCTCCGACCTTGCCTGCTCCGACCTGCTCTAGGCGCGTCAGAGCAAGCGAGATGCAGCGCTTGCTTGCATCTCATTGATGCCGTTATACTTGCGCATTGGTCGGCGCGCTCGGCAGGGAACGTGAGCCGTACGCGGCCAAGCCGACCATATGCCTTCGGGTAGCGCGCTTCAACCCAATTCCGGATGCGCGCTTCCAAGATGTCAATCGGGCGATTAGCTCAGTTGGTTAGAGCGCTTGCTTTACACGCAAGAGGCCAGTGGTTCGAGTCCACTATCGCCCACTGATGACACCTCGGATAGTTATTCCTAACTATCCCATTCAAGCTAACACCCAGGATAGACCAGTAATGCTAAGGTTCTGTACATGCTGCTAGTTGCTGTTTTCTTTTGGGGCTCGTTATTTGTCTCGTTTTTCTTATTGCCCCTTATAGCCGTGCTCGGCTTGATGTGGTCTCCAATTGCAGCGGCGATCAGTTGGTGGCTCGCAAGAAACCGGGGATTCAATGGGGTGGGCTATGCCTTCGCTGGTGCCATTTACTCAGTACTGTTCTTGGGTCCCTGGCTTTACCTCACGATGCGACTCGTGGGTATAACGCCTCCAAGATGGATGATCGGCTTTAGCCCGAATCCACCGAAGGAGGGCGTCGGGTCAGCGTCCTGAAGTGGCCAAAGGGTGCTCCTCTGAATCTGGGATAATGGTTTTGTAACAGCAAACCAGTCCCGGAAAAGGAGCACCCAATAGATGCTACCACGCCACCAACCCGACCGCATCCGCATCGCCTTCGATGATCACCGCCTGGTGGCCAATGCCGGGCTGATTCTTCCGTCCACCCTGGCCCTGCGCCTTGGCCTGCCCCAACTGGTTGACCGGCACCTGGACCTGGGCCATGCAAAAGGCAGAGCCAACACCGGTGACAAGATGATGACGCTGGTGGCCTCCGCGTTGGCCGGTGGCGACTGCATCGACGACGCCGATGCGCTACGCGCCGGCGGGACCGCCCGCGTTCTCGGTTTCACGGCTAAGGCTCCCTCCACCCTGGGCGCCTTCCTGCGCAGCTTCAGGTGGGGCCATGTCCGCCAACTGGACCGGGTTAGCCGGGAGTTGCTGGCACGGGCCTGGGCTGCCGGGGCCGGACCCGGCGACGGGCCCCTGACCATCGACCTGGACTCCACCATCTGCGAGACCTATGGACTGGCCAAGGAAGGGGCGCGCCACCATGGTTACACCGGTCAGCGGGGCTATCACCCGCTGCTGGCCGTCGCCGCCGGAACCGGAGACGTGCTGATGGCCCGGCTGCGCGAGGGCCGGGCCAACACCGCCCGCGGCGCCGCCCACTTCCTGCGTGAGACGGTGGGGCGGGTGCGCTACGCCGGGGCCAGGGGACAACTCACGATGCGGGCCGACAGCGGCTTCTACGCTCATAGCGTGGTATCCGTCTGCCGCAAGATGGATGTCCGCTTCTCCATCACCATCCGCCAGCACAAAAGCCTGCACAATGTCATCGAGGCCATACCAGAAGAGGACTGGACTCCCATTCCCTACTGGATGGACGGCGCCGCCGATGTGGCAGAGACCACCTATATCCCCTTCCAGAGTGAGCCCGACGCCGCGCCGGTGCGGCTCATCGTCCGGCGGGTGAAACCCACGCCCGGTTCCCAGTTGGCCCTCTTCGCCACCTACAGCTATCACGGCTTCATCACCGACCGCGATGGGGAGATGCTCGAACTGGAGGCTGATCATCGCCGTCACGCCGAGATCGAGAATGCGATACGCGACCTCAAGTACGGTGTCGGACTGAACCACATGCCGTCCGGCCGCTTCGCCGCCAACGGAGCCTGGCTGGCGGTACAGGTGATGGCACACAACCTGGCCCGCTGGACAGCCCGCATCGGCCTGGGTGAGCAGATCGTGACCACCAAGACCCTCAGACGACGGGTCTTCGCCTTGGCCGGACGGCTCACTCGCTCGGCACGCCGATTGACCCTGCATCTTCCCCGGCGCTGGCCCTGGGATACCCAGTTCAGTCGCGCCCTGGCCCGGCTGCGAGCCATTCCACTCCCAGCCTGACGGCGCCCTCCGCCACTGACCCAACGTCCCCGCCAACTCGCACCAACCAGCTCCGCGGGAGTTCCCTGCTGCCTATTCTCTTGCCATCCCGCGCATCCCAGCTCCCGCAGACGGCCATTGGGGGCCTGTGCGGTGACTGAAGTCCCTCCGCCGACCTCCCATCTACCCCAATCGAGCCCAGGCCATCTCCCCTGTAGCTCTCTCATCCCCCTTCTCCGGTCCTCACGCCGCCCATCCGTGTCCTTCGGTGGATTCGGGCTTAGCTATATCCTACTGTACCTGGTGTGGAGCGCCCCAATACTCTTCGCGAGAAATATAGGAAAAATAGTAGAACATTCTTCTAGCGCCCTAGCGCCCGTCACCTCCCAGCTTCTTTGGGCTGCAATGCTCGCACTGCTGCTGATATCCCTTCTTCTACTTCTCAAAATAGATGAGCGTCTCCAAGGATCCCAAGTACTGCCGGGACCCGGATACATCTTGCCCTTTGTTGGCTTGTGGGTGAGCATGGCAGCTTTCCTGACAATTTCGCATATATTCTTCTCGCCAATTTATGCGTTCTGACCGGCGCTAGAAGTGCAGCTGTGGCTGCGGAACACATACGGCGGGTGACTGCATGCTGTGCTACAATGCGGGAGGCTGGCCCGCGTTCGTGGCGCGCAGTCGGAACTTCCACCTATACGTTGTGATCATATTGATATGCTGTGGGCCAACATGGTCGGCAGGTTCTTCAGGAGGCTAAGTGATGGATGGAATGAATCACTGAACGAAGAACCAAGTGGGCTGACCGATGGCAGCAAGGTCTGTGCCGAAGATAGACGGACTGCGAAGAGAGGAGCGTCGACATGAGTGATTCTCCATCGGATAGATACAGCGCTTTGTTCGCTGAGTACTCTCACCGAGCTGAGTGGGAGAGCCTGCCGCAGAGCTCTCTCCATGAGGTCAAGCGGCGAATCCTAGACAGCATCGGCGTGGCGCTGGCCGCTTATGCAGAGGTTGCCCCCACTGCCGCGCGGGAGTACGCCCTGGACCTCCCGCATCCTGGCGGAGCTACGCTCTGGGGCTCCACCGTGAAGGTCGTCCCGGAGGCTGCGTCCCTAGCCAACGGCCTCCTGGTTCGCTACCTGGACTTCAACGACACCTATCTCTCGCTGGAACCCCTGCACCCCAGCGACGTCATACCGGGCCTGATGGCCCTGTGCCAGTGGCGCGCCCGTCCTGTGCGAGACCTCATCACAGCCATAGCCGTAGCCTACGAAATAGGGGTCAGCCTGTGCGACTCCGCAAGCCTCCGCATTCACGGCTGGGACCACGTGAACTACATCGCCGTTGCTGCTGCGTGCGGCGCCGGACGGATCCTGGGTCTTACGCCATCGCAGATAGAGCATTGCATCGCAATTTCCATCGTGCCTCACGCCTCTATGCGTCAGACGCGGGCGGGTGAGCTGTCCATGTGGAAGGGCGCCGCGGCCGCCAACTCCGTGCGCAATGCCGTCTTCGCCGGCCTCATAGCCGGCAAGGGGCTTACCGGCCCTTTCGCCCCCTTTGAGGGAGAGATGGGCTTCTTCCGCCAATTGCTGGGCGGCGATGAGGTAGACCCAACCCCATTCCGTCCACTGGAAGCCGGGGCGGCTCCATCGCGCATCTGCGATACTTACATCAAGAAGTGGCCTGTCGAGTATCACGCTCAAAGCGCGGTGGACATCGCCGTTGAGTTGAGGCGGGAGCTGACAAGCCCGGACCTGGTCGAGTCCGTCCGTATCGACACCTTCCGCGCAGCCTACGAGATCATCGCCAAGGACCCTGAGAAGTGGGACCCCAAGACCCGTGAGACCGCAGACCACTCCATGCCATATATAGTGGCCGTTTCCCTGCTGGACGGGACTATCGATCAGCGCTCCTTCTCCGATGAGAAGATCCACGACCCTCGCGTGAAGGCGCTGCTCGGCAAGACCACCCTCCGGGAAGACCCTGACCTGAACCTCGGCTATCCTGAAGGCATTCCCAACCGGATCACCATAGCCACCTCCGACGGCAGAACCCTGGCCAGGGAGTTGAGCTTCCCCAGAGGCCACTTCCACAATCCCATGACCGATGCAGAGGTGGAGGAGAAGTTTCTGTCCAACGTTGAGCGGTATTTGACACCGTCGCAGGGTCGCAGGGTCATCGACCTGGTGTGGGAACTGGAGCGCCAGGAAGACCTGGAGGGGTTGATGGAGGCGATGCGAGTGGAGCAGACAACCTGACCATACCGTCCTTGGAGGGTGGACGGACGGCAAGCGCTTGGGCTTAAATCCGGGGATCATTGAAAGGAGATGCCATGACAACCATGCCATACAGCCCCGGGCTGGAAGGGGTCATTTCCAACGTCACCCAACTGTCGTACCTTGACGTGGACGAGGAGGTGATACTCATACGGGGCTATGACCTGATAGACCTGGCCCGCAACCTTCGCTACGTGGACGTTGCGTACCTGGTCATGTACGGAGAGATGCCGGACGATGACAACGCCCAAGCCCTCTGCGACGCTCTCAAGTCCCAGTGCGAGCTGCCGGAGGACGCCTACAGGCTGCTGGAGCTTATGCCAAAAGACACGGCGGTCATGGACGCCCTCCGCACGGGCATATCCTTCCTGGCGGGCTACGAAGAGCCTGCCCTGCTGTCCGATACCTCACGAGAGGCGAACCTGGAGAAGGGAGTCAGGCTGCTGACAAAGGCGTCGGCCATCGCCGTAAACGCCTATCGCGCGCTGAACGGCCTCCCCTTTGTGAGGCCGGACCCCGGTCTTGGATTTGCGGAGAACTTCCTGTACATGGTTCGAGGAGAGCTCCCGGACGCCGAGTCGCTGGACGGGTTCGACCGTATCCTCACCTGCTACATAGAGCATGAGATGGCCAACTCCACCTTTGCGGCAAGGGTCATAGGCTCAACTTTGTCGGACATCTACGGCGCCGTGACTGGAGCGGTGGCATCGCTGAAGGGCCCTCTGCACGGAGGAGCCAATGAGGCAGCCATATCCATGCTTCTTGAGATATACCACCAGGGCGGCGCGTCCGCGGCGGAGGCCTACGTCATGGAGAAACTCAGTGAGAGGGCGCGGATCATGGGGTTCGGCCACCGGGTGTACATGAGGAGATACGACCCGCGCGCCTATTTTCTCAGGGACTACATACCCTCGCTGGTGGACCGGAAGCCTGAGGGCAGGGAGCTACACGCCATCTATCGGACTGTGGAGGAGGTGATGCTCAGAGAGAGGGGCCTCTATCCCAACGCCGACTACCCCATCGCCCTTCTCTTCTACCTCCTGGACGTCCCGATCATGCTGGATACTCCAGTCTTCCAGTGCGCTCGAATAGCGGGGCTGGCTGCCCACGTCATCGAGCAGCACGGAGACAACAGGCTGTTCAGACCCAGGGTCCTCTACCAGGGCGATAGAGGCTTGCAGGCTCCGGACAGCCCCATCGCACGCTGCTAGTGATGAGCGAGAAGCGCGGCTTGACTCTGTTACGGGTTTAAACTATGATTTCCTCAGCCCAAAAACTGTTGTGGAGGTGAGAAATGCCCAAGCAATCTCCAGTACCTGACGAGGTGGATCAGCCCTTCTGGGACGCTGCCAACGAGGACCGTCTGGTCATCCAGAACTGCACGGCCTGCGACAGGTTGCAGCACCCGCCCGCCGCGACGTGCTCCGAATGCGGCTCGGGGGACAGCCTGGAGTGGACGGAGGTGAGCGGACGGGGCAAGGTATACGGCTACGGTGTAATGTATGACTGCCCGGTCACAACCCTCGCGGTGGACCAGCCGTTCAACATCGCCGTGGTAGAGTTGGAGGAGGACCCGGGCATCAAGATGCTTTCCCATCTCCCCGGGACCCCAGTGGACGATGTCCCGGTGGGAGCCTCCGTCCAGGTGGAGTTTGAGACAACTCCGACGACCGGTCAGAAGGTCCCGGAGTGGCGAGTAGTCGATTAACTCCACCGTCTTCCCAGGAATCATCCAAGTACAGAGAGAGAGGTGAAGGATGCCAACCGAGAACGCACCGGCGTCTATGTACAGAAGCGCCGAGGGACTGGGAATATGGGAGCACAAGGGAAAGGTGGCGGCCGTCGGCATAGGGCACTCCCCAACCGCCCGGCGCTGGGACGAGACCACCGAGACCAGCCTGGGAGCCTGGAGCATCTTGGCGCTGCGTAGGGCCATAGAGGACGCGGGGATTACGCCGGACCAGGTAGACGGGCTAGTCATGGCCCAGGAGACATCCACGGGATCTCCATGGCCGGAGGGCAAGCCCATTCCGGAGGACTTCCTCAATACCTACCAGTCCACCGACAACCCCCTGGACGGCATTGCCAGGCTGAGCGCGGAGTGGATTCTCAAGAACATGCCGGAGCTCACCAACGTCAAGTTCACTATGTACGGCCCCGGATGTATGTCCAACGCCCTGGTGGTAGCTGCGGAGGCCGTGGGCTCTGGCCTAACCAACACCTGCCTGGTCCTCAAGGGCTGGCACAACTTCGGCGGACGGTACTACGTGGGACAGGGCGCCGCCGCAGGAGAAACAATATCGGGGCCCGGCAAGTATACCACCATGTGGGGCACCGTGGCCTGCTACACAACAGCCATGCAGTTTGAGGCGTACTGCCGCAAGTACGGCAAGAGCCACGACATGATGGCGCAGTTTGTGGTGAACGAAAAACGGAACGGCCTGCTGTTCCCGGAGGGGTTCTGGGCGCAGCACAGGCCGGAGTCCCTGACCGTGGAGGATTACCTGGCCGCGCGGTGGATTGCCAAGCCGGCCAACCTCTTCGACAACGACATACCGATCATGTCCTCCGCGGCCTACCTGTACACCACCGCCGAGCGAGCTAAGGACATGAAGCAGAAGCCCGTCTACATTCTCAACCACGCATCGGACAGGACCAGGGTCCGCAGCTTCGGCCCATCCCTGGAGGAGGCGGAAGCCGCCACCGACAGCACTGGCCGGAAGCTGTACGAGGGTGCTGGGATAGCCCCAAGCGACCTGTCCTTTGAGAATATGTACGACGGCTTTACCCTGTTCCACCAGTTCCACCTGGAGGGGATTCGATTTGCGGGAGTGCAACGCGGGGAAGCGCTGGACTTCTACCAGACGGACATAAGCATAGAGGGGCCCAACCCGGCCTCGCCCAGCGGCGGGAACGCAGGGAGTGGCCGCACCCGCTTCTGGATGCACACCGATTCCATACAGCAGTTGCAGGGTAGGGCGGGAGCGCGGCAGATAAGCAGGCCGGCCGAGATAGGCGTCTCCGGCGGCCCCACGCCCACAGGCGGCAACTTCACCATGTGGAGCGCCACCCCAGACTAGACACAGGGCTTGGACAGGGGGCATTCCCTTGACCCGTGAACTTCCTGCCCCTGGGCAAAGAAACCCAGGGGCAGGATATTTAATATGCGGGAGACGGGCAGGGGACGTCGCGAAGACGTCGTACCCGGGCCGGGCGGCCCCGGCGCACGGTGAACGCAGCCTGAAGAGAGATCAGGAGAGACCATCATCCTTCACCAAGAGGTCAGCTCCAAGCGATGGGTTATCGAGGGGGCCATACTGCCCCTTCACGTCGCCATCGGCCTGAATCTCTTTGCTCCAGCCACCCTGTTCCCTCTCATCATGGAGGAGTACAACCTGAACAGAGGGACCGTCAGCCTCCTCATGGTAGTTGTGTTCCTGGTCTTCACCATCTTCCTCATACCGGGCGGCATAATGGCCGCCAAGCTGGGCACGAAGAGGGCCCTACTCATAAGTGGACTCCTGATGACCGCCGGTGTCCTTGCCCCGACCACGTCCAACCTGGCATCCCTCCTGCCCCTGAGGGTAGCCTTCGGCATGGGCGGAGCCATCCTGCTTCCGGCCACTTCCGCCGTCGTCGTCCAGTGGTTCAAATCAAGCGAGCGTCCCATGATGAACGCCATCAACCTCGCAGGGCAGGGGTGCGGCGTCGCCACGGCGATGTTCCTGAGCGTTCCCCTAGCGGATGCCCTGGGCTGGCGGTACGTACTGATGGCCTGCGGGATATTCGCCTTCCTGGGAACAATGGGCTGGCTCATCTTTGGGCGCTCTGCCCCATCGTCCGGCGCTGCTTCTGCTTCAAGCATGTCCGTGACTGCGGTCCTGGGCGTCCTCAAGGAGAGAAACACTCTGCTGCTATCCCTGGCGCTCGCCGGACCCCTGGCGATGTTCATAAGCTACAGCTCGTGGCTGCCAACCTACTACAACGAAGTGTTCGACATGCCCCTCCAAAAGGCGACGTCGATACTGGCGATTCTCCCCCTCATGGGGGTGGTGGTGAACCTCCTCTCCGGGCTCCTCCTCGCCCGCCTGGGGCTGAATAGGCCGCTTCTGATGATACCGGGGCTGATATTCCCGATAGGCGCCTTTGGAGCTTTCTACTTCAACAGCACTCCGATCATCATCGCGGCTATCCTGGTCCTGGGATTCTCATTCTGGATATTCCTGCCAACCGTGTTCACCACTGCAATGGAGCTGCCCGGCGTAACCCTGGAGAAAGTGGGCGTCGTGACCGCCGCCGTCCTGACCGTTGGCAACGCATCCACCATAGTCGCGCCCTTCTTGGTTGGCGTGGTCACGGACGCGACTGGGTCCTACGTGCCGAGCCTGGCCGTGCTGGCGATAGTCCCCGTCACCGCGGTTGTTGCAGCCATAGCCCTGCCGGAAACGGGACACAGGGCCAGGACATCGCTTCCTGCCCAGTGAGGGTTTGCCGGCGGACACCGGAGAGCCGCAATATCCCGCGGGTTTTCCCACGCAGCTTCTTGCCGTTTATACCGCGACAACGCTAAACTTGACGCGGGCGGCGGCCGGAAACAGGACGACCGCGCAGCCCCGTCACCATCCGATCTTGCGCGCACAGGAGGAGAAAATGGCTACTGTGAACACAGTCCTTGGGCCGGTGGACGCCGGGGAGTTGGGCTTTACGCTGATGCATGAGCACATCCGGGAGAGTTCCGCCGGCGTCCCCTATACGTTTCCGGACCTGTTCGACCACCAGGATGACGTGGACAGGGGAGTGGCTGCTCTAAACGAAGCCGCCGCAGAGGGGGTTGGCGCTATCGTGGACGTAACCACCATGGATCTCGGCAGAGACATGAGGCTGCTGAAAGACGTGGCAGATGGCGCGAGGCTCCACATAGTCTTGGCCACCGGAATCTGGCTTGACATCCCGCGGGCCATTGCCAACGGGGCTTCCCCGGACCTGCTTGCCAGGGCGTTCATCCGGGAGATAGAGGTAGGAATAGAGGGCACAGGGGTCAAGGCCGGCGTGATAAAGGTAGCCACAGACGTGGGAAACGTGACGGAGGCCGGGCTCACACCGCCCAACGAGCTGGTCTTGAGAGCGGCAGCCCGGGCCTGCAACCACACAGGCGCGCCTATTACCACGCACACGTCCTCCATTGCAAAAACGGGAGTCCACCAGATAGCCGTCTTCGAGGAAGAGGGCGTGGACATGAGCCGGGTGTGTATCGGCCATAGCAACGATACCGACGACCTGGATTACCTGGTGGGAATCATCGAAAAGGGGTGCTTTCTGGGTATGGACCACTTTCCGGGCGGGGCCGGAGGCGGCCTGAACTGGGAGGAACGGGCCCAGGTGGTGAAACAGCTGGTGGACTTGGGGTTTGCCGGCCATGTTACCATGTCTCACGACTATGGAGGCTGGCGGCCCGCCCTGCCGGAGACGGTTGGCAGACGGGATGCCAACAACCCCGACGGGTACTGCTTTGTCAGCCGCAAGGTGGTCCCTCGGCTGCGGGAGCTTGGGGTGAGCGAGGAAGCTATTCAGACAATGACTGTGGAGGCTCCCAGGCGTTTTTTCGGTGGAGCGTAGGCGGCCGGGCTCTTTCCGTTTTGTCGGCGGCGGCGCGCAGACTTCCTCCGCGCCCTGCTTCTCCATGCCTGCGGCTTGCGCCCAATGGGTCTGAGGACGTAAAGTAGCTTCCGGTTTGGGTCTGGTAAGGACGACTATACGTGCTGGATGTCTTTGTCAACGTCATTATGCCGGTCTTCCTGGTGGCTGTCATCGCCGCGGCGTTTCAGCGCTGGCGGAAGACGTCCGTCGCCCCCCTGAGCCAGGTAAGTCTCTACCTCCTAACTCCCGCGCTTATCTTCACTTCGCTGGTACAGCAGAGCATACCCGCCTCTGCGTCCGTCAGGATTGTGGCAGCCATCCTTGTTGGGACGGCGCTCACCATCGTAATCAGCATCGTTGCCAGCCTTGCGCTCCGACACGACAGGCCCATGAGGAGCGCGTTCATGCTGTGCACAGTGTCCCCCAACGCCGGGAACCTGGCCTTGCCAGTGTTGCTGCTTGCCTTTGGAGAGGAAGGGCTGGCCGTGGGGGTGATAGTCTTCGTAACGCTGGCGATCATGGGACAGTCCCTGGGCGTGTTCATCGCCGCGGGAAGTCAGATGAACGCGACGCAGGCCCTGAAACAAGTCTTCAAGCTCCCGGCGATCTATGCAATCCTGGCCGCCATTCTGTCAAAGGTGGCCGGAATAGAGCTGCCGCCGATAGTCTTTGAGCCAGTCAAGCTGTTGGCCCAGGCTTCCATACCAATGATGCTGGTGGTCCTGGGGTTCCAATTGGGAGGGGAGCTCCGCCTGGAGAGCGTGGTCAGCATTACGGCTGCCATTGTTGTCCGTCTGCTGGTGTCCGTCCCACTGGCATACCTCGCAACAACGCTGCTTGGCCTGGACGCCCTTGCCCAGAGCGTGGTGATGGTCGTATACGCCATGCCTGTGGCGGTTTTCACCATCATCCTTTCCACCACGTTCAGCACGAACCCCAGGTATGTTACCAACGTGGTTGTGGCCAGCACGTTCGCCAGCGCCATCACCCTGGCGGTGGTCATCCCAGTGGTCAAGAGCCTCGTCATGGAGTGAGGCGGGGAGTCCCGTCTCGCGGGCGTTATCCGGGAACAGACCTCACAATGATGTCCACCAGGGCAGGACGGTCCAGGAGATGGGTGTTCAGCATCAGGTGGAAGTTGGCCGGGTCATCGGCCGCAATGTTGAAGTACTTGCGGAAATACTCCAGGCGGGCCTGCTCGGCCTGCTCCGCCGCCATCATGGCTTCCTCCTGGGTGATCCCCTCCCTCTGCGCGACTACGGCCATGCGGGACGTCATCTCTGAGATCAGGCCAACGTGCAACGTATGGGGGTTGTCTTTCAGGATTATGTTGCCGGCCCGACCGACGATAACCGCGTCACCTGCCTCGGCCAGTTCTCGCACCACCTCTATGGTTGCCTCCATGAAGCGAGCGTCGTCAACTCCCTGGACCCCCCGACTACGTTCCGCCATGAGCTGTCCGTAGTCCTGGCCCAGGCCAAACGGGGAGTAGGGATCGCCCACTGCGCCGGCCGCTCCCATGCGGTTGATGATCCTCGTAAGCGCCCTGAGAACCCGCGGACCTGTCTGGGCCGACTCCTCTATTTCCTCCAGGGCTTGCTCGGTTGTGCCAAGGCGTCTTGCAGCCTCGCCAAGCACCTGCCGGTCAACGTAGGCATACTGGAGCCTCTCGGCCACCTCCATACCTATCTCCGGCGCGCCGCTGCCTCGTTGCCCGTTGATGGTAACGATAGCCATGCCGTCTGCCTCCTTCCTGTGGCAGTGGAAGGCCTGCCCAGCAGCTACCCCCCATGCTCCGAGATGTCCGCGCCTGTGGCCCGCCCGGCGGAACCTGCCAGGTCTTCTATGTATATCCTGTAAAAATCCCCGTAGTGTCCGCTGTTTTCGTCATCCTTCAGAGGCTCGGCCCACATGTATCTTACATCTCGCCAGTCGATGGGGAACTGGGGTTCGTCGAAGAAGGACCTCACGGCATCGAAAGGCCCGCCAGATTCCACGTAGCCCATCATCTGGAAGTTCTCATACACGTTGCCCCCGTGGGCCAGGAATTCCCCCTTCATGGCAGCGAGTACGATGAACTTTGGCATCTTACGCCTTCCTCAGAAGCCGGCGGCTCCGCGGATTCGCCGATAGGCCATCGCCGGCGACGGTCCGAGACGGAGCGGGGCCTTCAAGAAGATATTATACCAGCCCGGCCCCCTTAGTACGACCTTATCTGAGGCTGCCACTGGGTTATGGTTACCGGGGTATACTCCAGGCGCGGGCCATCGGGAGTGTGGCGGACAGTGATGTGCTTCAGCCAGTTCTCATCGTCCCTCTCGGGGTATTCGAGCCTGAAGTGGGCGCCACGGCTCTCCTTGCGCTCCAGCGCGCTGACCACTATGGTTTCCGCGCAGTCCAGCATGAACCCAAGCTCAATGGCAAATATGACGTTGGTGTTGAAGACACGGCCCTTGTCCTGCACCGGGACTCTCTGATACCGGTCCTTAAGGCTCTGGAGCTTCTCCCGCGCGGTCTCCATGCCTTCGGTCGTGCGGAAGACCGCCACGTAATCGTTCATTGTGGAGCCCATGTCCAGGCGGATCTTGGCCGGGGTGTCTCCGTTGTCCTTGCGGTCCATTATCTCCTTGAGATGGTCTTCATCCTGCGACAATCTGGACTCCGGTATCGACCTGTCTCGCTTCTCGCGGGAGTAGATGGCAGCCGCCTCCCCGGATCTGCGTCCAAAGACAATGGTGTCCAGCAGGGAGTTTGCGCCCAGGCGGTTCCCGCCGTGGACGCTGACGCACGCGCACTCTCCGGCTGCGTACAGCCCAGGAACGGCGGTGGCCCCGTCCACGTCCGTCTTTACGCCACCCATCTGATAGTGCATCCCGGGGCGTATGGGCACAGGCTGTTCCGCCAGGTCTATCCCCAGGAAGTCCATCGATACCTCGTTGATGTACTGGAGGCGTTCGTGGATCTTCTCTCTCCCCAGGTGGCGCAGGTCCAGGAGCACGCACCCATCCACGTCGCGCCCTTCGTTTATCTCCGTCTGCTCCGCCCGCGAGACCACGTCTCTGGAGGCCAGCTCCATCATGTTGGGGGCGTACTTCTCCATGAAGCGTTCGCCCTTGGCGTTGATGAGGTATGCGCCCTCCCCGCGAGCGGCCTCCGTTATGAGGACGCCGTTGCTCTTCAGGGTAGTGGGGTGATACTGGACCATCTCCATGTCCATCAGCGGCGCGCCGGCGCGGTATGACAGGGCCATGCCGTCGCCGGTGCAGATCAGCGCGTTGGTGGTGGGTTCGTACAGCCGTCCCAGGCCCCCTGCGGCCATGATGACGGCCTTTGCCTTGATGATCTGGAGGACACCCGTCATCATCTCCAGCGCCACTACGCCGTGGCACTCCCCATCCTCAATTATCAGGGAGGTGACAAACCACTCCTCGTAGACGCGGACGGCCGCCTTGACCATCTGCTCGTACATAACGTGGAGCATGGCCTGCCCCGTGAAGTCCGCCACGAAGAATGTACGGGCTCTCTGCTGTCCACCGAAGGCCCTGGTACCCAGATGGCCCGTCTCATCCCGGCTGAAGATGACCCCCATGTGCTCCTGCTCTATGATGGCTTGTCCCGCCTCCTGGCATAGCACCTCTATGGCGTCCTGGTCTCCCAGGTAGTCGCTTCCCTTGACCGTCTCAAAGGCATGCTCCTCCCAGCTGTCGCCCCTGTCGGTAAGGGCCGCGTTGATGCCCCCCTGAGCGGCGTTGGAGTGGCTGCGCACCGGATGCACCTTGGTTATCACTGCCACGTCTGCCCCGTTGCTGCCGGCCGCCAGGGCAGCGCGCAAGCCTGCGAGGCCCCCGCCTATCACTAAGACATCGTGTTCAAGCATGGTAAATCCTCCCGGTTGCGACGTTTGGTGTAAAGCTCACAAGTGGGCGGGTGACGCCTTGGCGCGATGCCCGTCCTGCCTCCGGTCTGTGAAGGCTGCAAGTGGCTGTCGGGCATCTGCTCCCCGGCTCCGGCTGTAGTGTTCTGTGGTCTTGCGCATGGGCTGGTCCCGTTGGATACGGCTCATAATATATCACGCATATTGCGATGTCGCTAGGGTGGAAAGACTGGTATTCCCTGTATGTGTTGGCAATGGTGTATGGAAGAGAGCGAGGCAGGGGCGCGTACGACTGAGCGCCGGTCTGCCTGCTCAAATGGTTCGACAGGCTCACCACGAGCGGGAAGGGAGGTGGGCTCACCATGAGTGGGAGGAAGGTCGGATGACCATGAGTATCGCAGGGGTTCCATTTGCCCTGACCGGCAGGGCTACCTTGACTCATTTCGTCACGATGTTAGAATCCAAATGCCCCGATCGGCGCAGATACGGGAGGCTGGTGCGAGGCCGGGAGCGGGCGCCTTGGTTACCGGATGGAGTGAAGTATGGCGAATAGAGGGGCCGGACTTTGACGCAGCAGGGGCTTCCCATTCCCCTGCCGTCCGGGATGTTCTATGGCTGGGTAATCGTAGCCGTCGGATGGTCGGCCAACATGGTGGCTGCGACCATGAACCCCGTTGTCTTCTCCGTATTCATAGACCCCATGAGGGAAGAACTGGGCTTGAACCTCACTGGGGTAGCGTGGGCCATCAGCATCCGGATGCTGACAGGCGGGATTATGGCCCCGTTTGTGGGCCGCCTTATAGACCTCTACGGAGCGCGTTGGCTGGGCTTTCTGGGTGGACTCGTGTCCGGCGGAGTCCTGATAAGCCTGTACTTTGCCCACAACATCTGGCTTATATACGCATTGTTCGCCATCAGCGGCATATCCGGGTTCGGCACGTTTGGAGGGCAGCTCCTCACCATCGTTCCCGCTGCCAACTGGTTTGTGGCGAAGCGAGGGCGGGCCACCTCCATCGCCGCCACCGGCCTGGGCGTCGGGACGGCCGTTGGGGTGCCCATAGCGCTGCTTCTCATCAACACCGTGGGGTGGCGGTGGGCATGGGTGGCCTTTGGCTTGGCGATATGGGCCGTCATCCTGCCAGGCTACGCCTTTCTCATGCGTCGTCGGCCGGAGGACCTGGGCCTCCTCCCGGATGGCGTGGCTGCGCCGACCGTCGGGGCTTCGGAGGGCCCGGCTGCCGCGCCCGTGGTGGAGGAGGTGAACTGGACTTTGAGCCAGGCCCTGCGCACGCCGGTGCTATGGTTCATCCTGCTGGCCCTGACCATATACATGTTCTCCACTTCCGGGGTGCTTTTCCTGCGAGTCCCATACTGGAACGAGCTTGGAATATCTTCCCGGGCCATCGCATTTGGGGTTGCCACAGACCCGTTCACAGTTATCTTCGCCATGCTGCTGTTCGGGTTCCTCTCGGAGCGATACCCGGTCAGGTTCATGGCTGTAACCGGAGGCGTCTGGCGCGCGATATCCATGCTGCCACTCTTGCTGGGCGGCAGCCACGCAGCCAACGTCTTCATACACAACATCACCTGGGGCGTAGGGTCGGGGGCCTTTGCCGCAGCGCAAAACCTCCTGATCCCCGCCTACTACGGTCGAATGGCCCAAGGGGCCATCCGAGGAATATCGCTCCCACTGATGATAGCCGCCGGGGCCCTGGGAGCCCCGGTTACGGCTTATCTGGTGGACTACGGCGTTGACGCCACCTTCGTCTGGCAGGTGGGCCTGGGGATGATGCTGTTTGCCGGCCTCATGTTCTTCTTCCTGAAGCCACCCAAACCACCGGAAGAGGTGAAGCCCCCCACCGCCCAGGACACCCCTGAGCAGCGCGTCACTCGATAGTTGGGTATTCTCTACAGGGTTGGCGCGTCCCGCTCCAATCCGCTCATCCTGAGCGTGTAGAAGGGCGCGAGGGGAGCCAGTTGGCAAGGCTCGCTCCACGCTCGTGTGATTTGACGCGTTCACCCCGAACCGGCAATGCAGCTCGGTTTACCATGAGCGGGAGGGGAGTGGCGCTCCAACCGACGTTGACATAACCAACCCGTATAGAGAGCGCCGAGCGAGATTCTCCTTGCAGGAGACCGCCAAAACCCTGTATAATATAGGTGTCTCTAGCGCCAACCGCGGCGTGGCGCCAATCCTGCCGGAGAGGTGAAGATCATGGTTGCGATGCCTATCGTCTACACTATTCAGGGCTGTGACGCGTGTGTCAAGCTGCTCGACAAGTGGAATACGGACGGGGTAGAGTTCGAGGAACGCCGGGCCGACCTCAGCCAGGATATTATGGAGGAGGCCAGGAGCTTTGGCGACGTTGTTCCCATCATACGGTATCCGGACGGAAGGGTAGAGGAGGGCTTTGAAGGGGGTATCGGCTGCTACATCGGCTAGCCGTTCCCGCTCGGTACAGTAGAATTCAGGACCATAGCATAAGGAGGAGTGATGACTGAAAGTACAGCGATGGCGGTAAACGCCGACAGGTTCAGCCAGGGGCTTACCTACGGGGACTACCTGGCGCAGATCAAGGTCAACCAGGACAGATTCGCCCAGTACGACGGCACGGCCGCGGAGGCCGTAACAGACGAGGATGCCGCCTTCTTCAAGGGGGCAGTCGAAAAGGGGTGCGCTCGAGTTGTAGTCATAGGTGAGGACTGGTGCCCGGACGTATATCGCGGCATGCCCGTCATAGGTCGTATCGCAGAGGTCTCTGGAATGGATATGCGCGTGTTCCCAAGGGACGAGAACCTGGACATTGCGGATGCGTTCCTGAACAAGGGCGAGTTCAGGTCCATTCCCACCCTGGTCTTCTACAACGCCGACCAGGAGTACCTGTGCCACTGGATAGAGAGGCCGGAGCAGGTTACCACTGAAATGGCCGACATAACCAAGGCGGTGGAGGAAGAGATGGCCGGCCAGGATGAGCAGGTCGTCCGCGATGCGCGCAGAGATAGGGTCAACGCATGCTTTCCCGACTGGCAGAAGACGACGGTCGGCGATCTTCGGGCGCTCCTGGGACAGACGCTGGGCATCTAGCGTCTGTCACGATCCTTCACGCAGCCAGTTTCTCCCTGTCTACCCGGAGGCCTGAGCCGGGCCGCGTCGGCATGGTCTCCGGGATCAGCAGCCCTCCTACGAGCAGCGTCAGGGGGAAGGCTACTATTCCCAACAACCCCAACTGAAGCGAGCCGGTCAACTGCTGGATGGCCCCCACCAGTGGCGGGCCCAACGCCCCGACAATCGGAAGCAAGGTCATGGACAGACCCGTAGCCACGGCGGTCTCCCTGGGAGCCAGCCGGAGATCGAACGGTATGGTTCTTATGATGGGAACCCAGACCATTGCGTTCCATCCGGCAACCAAGAGGAGGATGCCCGCTAGTATCGGCAGCTTGGTGGTGAACAGGGCAATGTAGAGCGGCGGCAGCAGGATGCCGGGTACCCACAGGAACGGCTTGCGGCGGCCAAGGAGGTCGGAGAGCGGCCCGGCGAGGAAGGAAGCGGCGATGCCGCCGGTGGGGAACAGGGTCATCAACATTCCCACACTCGTCAGAGACAGGCCCAGTGATTCCAGCGCGTGGGTGGGCCAGAAGGTCATAACGGAACCCCACGCCAGCGCGGCGCCAGACGGGGCGGCCGCCAGCACCCAGAGGAACTTGTGCCGCCTCAGTACGGCAATGGGCGACTGCCTTGGGGGGCTGTCCGCATCCTGCACGGGTGGCTGCGACCTCTCCCGGCCAATTACCATCCACATGAAGGCTCCTACCAACATGCTGCCTCCCAGGGCAAAGTACACGTTGCGCCAGCCGTCCAGCAGATCCAAAAGATAAGGCGTCAGGCCAACGGCTGCCATCTGGCCTACCGCCATGATTCCTATGGATAAGCTAATGACAACGGCAATCTGCCTGGAAGTGAACCACTGATGAATCAGCAGGACCTCTGCCTGCACGCGGCTCACCACGGTTATGACAAAAAGGAACCGGGCAGCCAGCAGCACGGCGTAGGTAGGCGCCCATCCCTGTAGCAGAAGGGTGCTGCCGGCTAGGAGGATGGACAGGAAGGTTATGCGCTTTGGGCTGAAGCGTGATAGCCAGATGCTGGCCGGAAGGGCAACCATCGCAGAACCCAGGAACCAGGCGGCCCCCAGCGTGCCGGCCTCGATAGGGGAGATGTTCAACTCTTCTGTCATGGAGGGCAGCATCACCCCCAGGGAGACGGCCGCAAGAGGGACCACCATGTTCAGGCTCCAGAGGAACCCCATCACAACCCATCCGTATTTTATGGAGCCGGTCTTGATGGGTGTGGCTTGCACAGATGCGCCGTTCATAAGTCCTTGTCGTCTCCATCAACACGGGGTATGCGCCAACCGGGACCAAGGCCAGGTTTTGAGGTTCGCACGGGACCGCGGGTAATGCCGTAACGGGAGTATGACACAAGTCTGCGTCCGGGGCTATAGGGTGGGGGACAGCCTAGCATTGCCCGGATGGTTGGGCAATTCCCATCCCGCTCGTGGTGAGCATGTCGAACCATGTGAGCGAGAGGACTGCGGGCATAGCTGCCACAGCTCATGTACTTCAACAAGCTCATCTATGACAAGCGGTGTCGCACTCCATTGCCAAACCCAAAGAATGCCAGGGCAGATGGCAGGTTGACAGTTTTCCTCAACGACACTAGCATGGCTCTTGCTGTTCTCTGGATCCGTGTGTTCCCGCGTTTGGAGACCTATTGGATAACATGCCTGAAAAAGATTCAGCCGTATCGCAAAAGACCAGGAAGTCCGGGTTCTATTATGGATGGGTCATCGTTGTCGTCATAGGTCTGGGAGGGTTTACTCAGAGCGCAGAATCCTACCCCATCCTGGGCGTGTTCATGAAGCCCATGACCGAGGAGTTCCAGTGGTCGCGCACTATATTCACCGGCTCGACCCTTATAGGTACTCTTATGGGTGGCATTGTGGCAATAGTAGTCGGCCCTATGATCGACCGCGTTGGCGCCAGGTGGACTCTCACAGCCTCGTTTGCGGTGCTCGGCAGCACGCTGGTCCTCATGGCCTTCATAGATTCGCTGTGGCAGTTCTATCTGTTGCAGATCATCGGGCGCGCCTTGACTATGGGCATCCTGGCGCTGGCCCTGGGCATCGTGGTCCCCAAGTGGTTCGTCGCCAAGCGGGGAAGAGCTGTGGCCCTGGGCGGCCTGGGCCAGAGGATAGGCAACGCCGTTACGCCCCTGTACGTGCAATTTCTGGTGACGCAGGGCAGCTGGAGACACGCGACAGCGGTTGCGGGTATTCTGATGTGGACCGTCTCCATGATCCCGATTGCTATCTTCTTGCGCCGCAGGCCGGAGGACATGGGCCTGCTTCCGGACGGGGCTGACCCGGAGGAAGCCCAGAACGCCGAGGGCCGCGCCGGGGCGACTACGGCGCAAAGGCCCATGCAAGAGACCTCTTTCACCAGGGCACAGGCGTTGAGACACCCATCCTTCTACCTGCTGATGGTCGCCTTCTCGCTGGTGTTCGTGGCTGCCCCGGCCCTGAACCTGCACATGATCCCTTACATGACCGACAAGGGGATATCCGAGGGCTACGCCGTCATGGCGGCGGCGCTCCTTTCCCTATGCGCCGGCGCAGGCTCCATAGTAACCGGGTTCCTGTCCGAGCGCATTACGGCCCGGCGTACCCTTATAGGCATAATGGCGCTGATGAGCATGGGCTTCCTTGGGTTGCTACTGGTGGAAGTGGCATGGCAGGCCATTATATGGGGCATCTACTACGGGCTTGCCTTTGGAGGCATGTTCATACTACAGCAGGTGATATTCGCCGACTTCTACGGAAGGGAGAACGTGGGAGCCATCAGGGGAGTCGTGTGGCCGGTCCAGCTGGTCTTCAACGCCTCCGGGCCATTCCTGGCTTCCGTTGCCTTCGACGCCCTGGGGAGCTACACCCTGATTCTCTGGATATTCGCGAGCTTCATATTGATAGCCGGCGCGCTCATGTTCCTTGCGAAGCCGCCCGCCTTACAGACCCTGGCGGAACAGCCAGAGGCTTAGACACTGCCCAGGAGGGGACTCTTGCGAGGCCGCATCCGGGGCGTTGCGGAGACGGGAAGCCTTCAACTCTCCTGGGCGCGTTGCTCCCGGATCAAGGGCAATGTCAGCGCCAGCACAGCCGAAAGAGCCGCCAGGAACAACACCCCCAGCGTCAGTGAGTCGGTGGCGTCCCGGAGTATGCCCAGGAGGAACGGCCCTCCAAACCCGCCTATCTCCGCCGCAGCGAAGAAGAGCCCACCGGCCGCGCCCATCCGCAGCGCGCCGACACCTCGGGTCTCCATCAATATCAGGGTCAATATCGGCATCATGGGCACCCGTACGATGCTGGATAGCATGAGGCTGCCTATCAGCGACGCGTCGCCCAGGGTGGCCAGCCCCAGGGTTGTGCCGGAAGCCAGCAGAAGCAGGAAAGCCATCGTCATGGCACGGTAGCCGTGTCGGGCCATTGCGGGAATCGCTATCAGCCCCAGGGTTCCGCCCAGTGTGGAAACCGCGGTCCAGAAGCCGGCCTGCGACAGGGTCATGTCTTTCTCCTGCAACAGCGTTGGGAGCCAGTTGTTGAGGCCGTGGTTCAGCAGGAAGGTAGCCACCGCCAGCACTACTATGACCTGGACGTTCCTGATGCGCAGCAAGGCCCGGAGCGTCTCCAGCAGGGAGACGGATGCTTCCTCCCTCCAGCCTGCGCTCTCCGGCTGGGATTCTATGTCTCTGGCGAAGACCCACCATAGCAGCATCACTACCAGGACCGCCCCTCCGTACACAAGGGATATGCCTCTCCACGTTCCGGTCAGTGGCATCACCACGCTCGCGGCGGTAGCCAGCGCTATCGCAGCCCCGCTCACCGGGCCTGTCGTGTATATGCCTGCGGCGAGTCCCCTCTGGTTCCCCTGGAACCAGAGCGACACCACCTTGGGCGCTCCTATGGAGATGATCGGCCCACCCACCCCAAACAAGGCCACCGCCAGAAAGAGCGTTGGGAAGTCCGTGGCAACCCCTCTCAAAACCAGCGATAGCCACACAATAAATATGCCAATACCCAACGACCGGCGGACGCCCAGCTTGTCTATCAGCGCGCCCAACGGGTACGCCGTTACTATGTACACCAACTGCCAGGCCCCCAGCACCAGCCCCATCTGGCTGTAGGTCATGCCCAGGTCGTCTATAATCGGATCGACCAAGGGAGCAATTGTCCCGGAGGTGATCCCGAATGAGGCGTAGAGCAGCCACACCAGGCCCAGCATAAGCCAGCGCAGGGGACTGGCGCCTGGGACAAAAGCCGGAGTGTCGGCAGGTCTACTCATAGTCAAAAGATACCGGGCCGGTATTCATAAATGCCTCGCGTCTACGGCAGCCAGGCGTACTTGGGCGGTATGTATTGCCACAGCCATGTGAAATGAGAGATACTGATTGTACGGAGACGCATTGCCATTCTCCAAGACAGACCCATTTACAAAGGAGGCTCTCATGACGGTTCGACTTATAGTAAACATGGAGGCCGCAACTGGCAAGCGGGAAGAGCTGGCCGCTACATTCGCCTCTCTGTGCCCCAGCGTCCGGGAGGAGCCGGGCTGCGAGCAGTACGAACTCTATCAGAGTACCGAGCGGCCGGACCATTTTGTGCTGATGGAGCGGTGGTCGGACCAAGACGCCCTGACCGTGCATGGGCAGCTCCTTCGAGATCGCGGAGTGGACCTGGCTTCGCTGCGGGCCGGCCCATCTCAGGTTGAGCGGTACACGGAGTAGACCGGCCCCAAGAGGCGGGAAGCCACTGCCACAGCGCGGCTCTGAGGAGCGCGTTCGCAGAGGCCCCCGGCCGGCGTGGCAAATCTTGAGTCTTGGGCAATGCCCAAAGGGAGGTCTGAACATGACCAACAGCGGCTACAATGCGCTTACCCCGCAGGAGCGGTCCATAATAGAAGAGAAGGGGACTGAAAGGCCGTTCTCCGGGGAGTACGACAACGTCTACGATGCGGGCACGTATATCTGCCGGCGCTGCAACGCCGAGCTCTACAGGTCTGATAACAAGTTTGACGCCTTCTGCGGCTGGCCCGCCTTTGACGACGAGGTTCCTGGAGCCGTCAAGCGATTGCCGGACCCGGACGGGATGCGAACGGAGATAGAGTGCGTCAACTGTGGGGGTCATCTGGGCCACGTCTTCATGGGGGAGTACCTTACGGAGAAGAACACACGCCACTGCGTGAACTCCCTCTCCCTCAAGTTTGTGCCTGCGGATAAGGGGTAAATGGCGCCGACTGCCGCGCAGGTAGGCGCCGCCTCATACCACCACGTTTGTGGGCAAGCCCTGCTGCCAGTCGTGGATGTTCTCGATGGCTATTGCAAGGCAGGCCTCATTGACGTCCGACGCGTTGGCGGCGTTGTGAGGCGATAGAGCCACGTTGTCCATCTCCGCAAGGGGATGGCCGGATGGAAGGGGTTCCGTCGAGAATACGTCCAGGCCCGCTCCTCCTATACGGCGCTCTCGCAGGGCATCGACCAGCGCCTCTTCATTCACAACCGCTCCACGGCCAACGTTCACCAGTATTGCCGAGGGCTTCATAAGCCCCAGTTGCCGCGACCCGATGAGGTCCACACTTGAAGGGGTCAGAGGCAGCTGAACGGATACCACGTCCGCCGCGGCCAGCAGCTCCTCCAGCGGCACAAAGGCCGTCCCGTACTCATTGGCCCGCTTTGGGGAGGGGTTGAACGTCCAGGCTATAGCCTTCATTCCAAGGCCTTTTCCCAGCGCTATGACGCGCTGCCCTATGGGGCCTGCGCCGATTACCCCCAGCGTTTTCCCGTGCATATACCCGACAGCCTCCCCGGGCCACTCGCCGCGCCGGACGGCGCTATCCATTTGAGGAATCCTGTGGACGACCGCAAGCGCAAGGGCAATGGCCTTCTCTGCGACTACCGGCGCCGAGTAAGCCGGGGTGTTGCTCACAGCAACCCCGCGCTCGCGGCAAGCATCCAAGTCTACGTTGTCCACGCCAATGCCAAAAACCGCGATGTGGCGAAGGCTGGGACACGCCCTCAGTACCCCCACCGTAAAGCTGCTCGCGTAGACCGTCAGGGCTGCGGCCGCCCCGGCCAACCTCTCGGTCAGGACGGCCTCGGTGCCGGCAGGGGAGTCGTATACGCGTAGCTCTCCCAGCTCTCTCAGCCGGCGCGTCAGAGGTGAGTTTGCCACAAGACCAGCGGCGTCGTCCGGGACTACGATAATCATTCCAGCACCTTATTGCCTGGTTGGCCGACACCCATTTTAACGGTTTCTCCACAGGTTGCGATAGACCGTCCTGCCTTGCCGTCCGTAGGGGCAACGCTCGTGGTGAGCTTGTCGAAGCATATGAGCTGGGCAGCACTGTCATGCGCGTACGAGCCCACGGGAATCCCCTCGACTGTAGCCTGTCAACTGGCTAGAATGGGACTACTCGTCCCGCCACATCGCAGGGCCGGAAAGTACGTGGGGGATGCGGCTATCGGCAAGAAGAGCGAGACCGCCCGGAGGCATCTTTTAGACAGGAGGCAGTATATGAATACGCTGGTCATGGGGGGCACCAGGTTTAACGGGCTTCACTTGGTGCAGGAACTGGTGCGTTGTGGTCACAAGGTCACCATACTCAACCGCGGCGTCACAGAGGCCCAGGTACCAAGGGAGGTGCGCCGCCTCTACGCGGACAGGAAGGACGCGCAGCAGTTGAGGGAGGCGCTGGGCGCAGAGGAGTTCGACGTGATTTTCGACATCAGCGCCTACGTGCTGGAGGACGTTCAGAGCATGGTGGACATATTCGATGGGCGGGCCGGCCACTACATCTTCGCCAGCTCCACCGTGGTCTACGCCGCCACCAACATCTTGCCTATGAACGAGGACTCCCCGGTGGACAATACGCCCCGCCAGTCCGATTATGGCCGCAACAAGCTCATCTGCGAGGACTATCTGATTGGGGTGTACAGGCAGCGCCATTTCCCAACCACCGCGGCCCGTTTCTCAATGGTCTTTGGGCCGGACAACGGGATTCTGGACCGTGAGCAGAGGATGTTCATGCGCCTGCTGCGTGGTCGCAAGGTACTTGTGCCGGGCCGCGGCACAACCCTGGGCCAGATAGGCCACGTGGACGACGAGGCCAGGGCACTGCGCATGATGGCCCTGAATCCCAGGACGTATGGCGAGATCTACAACGTCACCGGCAAGGACTACTTTAGCGACGAAGGGTACGTGGACACCTGCGCCAAGGCTGTGGGCGTGGAACCAGACAAGGTCTTCGTGCCAGCGGAGGTTATGGATGCGGCCCCTCCGGAGGAAAGGCGCCCGCTCATCCAGCGGTTGGCGCCCTACATCCATCGCTGGGATGAGAGTACCATCTTCGGCATTGGAAAGCTGAGGGGCCACCTGGGGTATGAGCCGTTCTACACCTTTGAGTCGGCGGTGCAGCAGACCTATGACTGGTTCATTTCCCAGGGCCTCGACAATCAACGCGAATACGACTTCTCAGGTGAGGATGAGCTGATAGCCCGCCTAGCTTAACATCTACGCCTGCCGCGGTGAAGGCAACCCGGCTGGGCTAGCCCCAATCGTCGCGCGCCTGCTCGAACCCGTGGATGCTGGCCTCCCAGGTGGAGGTGTCCAAGATTGCGTAGGTGCGCAGCGTGGTCTTCTTGGGGTCTCTGGGCTGCCCAAGTGAACCAGGATTGACCAGAAGGGTGTTGTCCACCCAGGTTATCATGGGTCTGTGGGTATGTCCCACAATCAGCACGTCCGCCTTGGCTTCCGGTAGGAGATGGTTCGGTATCTTTGCCAGGCGGCCCGCCGCGCTGTTGTCATCCGTGCCGCCGCCTGCGACCATGCCGTCCGGGCTCCCTACGGCTATTGGGTGAGGGGCCAGTCTGTCGCCCTCCCCCGGCAGAAGGACGCCCGCGCGCCCGCCGTTCTCGCCGCCGGTTGGGTCAAGCGGGCTGGTATGCATCATCATGACCTTTTTGCCCTCTATTGGCCACTCCAGGACAAGGGGCACGCGCTGAAGGTGGGCCAGGTTCTCCGGCTTGATTTGCCCGGACTTCCTCAGCATAAGCCCCGATGATGAGAGTATAGCCGTGTCGTGATTGCCTCGCACCACTGGAATCTGGTACTTCTGCATGATCTCGGATATCTCATTGGAGAAGCGGTACTGGAGATTCATGTCCCCGGCGCATATCACCTGGTCTACACCCCTCATTTCGCTCAGCGCCGTCTCCAGGGCCTGCAGATCGCAGTGGATGTCCGAAATAATCCCGATTTTCAACTCACCATCTCCGTTCTAATCTGTGTGCATGCGAGCAGGCCCCGCTCCCAATGGAGGCGGGGCCGGTTCGCACACCATGTAGCTACTCGCGGGTGCAAATGAAGCTGGAGGCGCTGCCGAATGGGCCGGTCTCGCAGAGGGCGACGTCCAGTTTCTTGAGTTGGCCGTCCGGACGTGGCAGCTGGCGGTCCCCTGCGGTCCCCATCATCTGCTGCGCCGTTTCCCAGACGTTGGTCATGCCATGAATCCGGCCGTTGCCCAGGTTACCCCCGGCGGTGTTCAAGGGATGGGGTCCCTCAAGGGCAATGTTCTCCGGCTGGCACCACGCGTGGGCCTGGCCGCGCTCGGCAAAGCCGAAGGCCTCAAGCCACATCCACACCATGGGGCTGAAGCCGTCGTATACGTGCTTCAGGTCAACGTCCTCCGGCCCCACGCCTGCGCTCTCGTACAGGTTCTTGGCCTGCCAGTCGTTCATCTCTTCCAGGGTCTCAAGGGAGTCCACCACTCCACCCCGGCTCCGGTGCATTGGGATGGCTGCGATGCCGGAGATGTAGCCGCCCGGGTGGGGCGTGTCCTTGGCCCTGTCCTCTGTGGTCATCACCACCGCCTGGACTCCGTCCACCGGCATGTCGTTGTCGAACACGCACATGGGATAGGCAATGAGGCGGGAGTTTATGTAGTCTTCGTACGTGATCTGCCGGCCCTTCCATACGGCGTACGGATTGAGCTGGGCGTTGCGATGGGCGTTGAGCACGTAGCCGGCCATCTCCTCGCGCTTGGCTCCGTACTTCTCAAGGTATCTCTGGTAGGTGACGGCCTGGCCGGAGCCTCCCACGCCGTGTCCGTAGACGGTGGTGAGAGCAGCCGAGCCGCTTGCCATCCTTCCGCTGACCTGGCGGTATCGCACTCCTGCCGGGTGATGCCCGGTCCGGATGACAAGGGCGTTGTTGCACACGCCCGCGCCCAGGGCCATTGCCGCCAGCTGAGGCCCGGCGCAGGACCCTGCCGCTGGGCTGTCCGTCTGGATCCAGTGGCGTATGTTGTTCCAGTTGACTACGGACATCATGTGAGGCACGTCCAGCCAGACCTTGATGTCGCCTCGCTGATTGGGGCCCCAGTTGGGGTCCGCCCAGATATATATGCCGTCTATGTCGTCCACCGTTAAGCCTGCGTCTTCAATAGCCATCAGGGCCGCCTCATTGGCCCGATGGGACTTGCTCCCGTCGAAATAGCGGCGACACACTGTGCTTCCAGACCCTACGAAAACGGGTCTCTTTCCTTTGGGCCACTCTATTGGCATAATGCCCTCCCTTCTCTATTCTGCCGGTGGAGTGAGATTTGGGTCCGTCTCAAGCCACAAGATGGGTCTGAGCCTCCGCAGCTAGGTTGACCGCGGCTGGAACTGGAGAATGCTGACGTCGTCGTTCACCTTGTCGAAGACGGCCTCCAGGGGCGTTCCCATTTCAAGTCCGCCGCCAAGGGCGTCGTACTCGCAATTCAGGATGTTACTCATCATAAGCAGGTCGGCCTGCTCTTCCAACTCCACCAGGAGCACGGCGTACGGGACCTTCTCCTCGAACCCGGAGACGGAGGTGTCGTAGCATATGTAGAATGTGTAGATGGTCCCGTGGCCGCTGGTCTCCTCCCACTCCAACTCCGCATCGCGATTGCCGCAGTAGTTGCAGACGGCCACAGGCGGATGGTTGTAGGACTTGCAGCCCTGGCATCGCTGGAGCACCAGCTTACCCTCTTTGGCTCCGTCCCAATAGGGCTGGTCCTCTGCGGTGGGCACTGGAACCACCCCGTACGGCGCCATTGTGGTGTGCATAAGGCGCTCTACGTCGCCGACCAGGGGAGCGGCTGCTCCTCCCAGCACAGTGGCGTGGGTGCCCAGTGGACCTACAGGGGGCCCGGATTCCTGGCTAGTCATTGCTTTCCTCCTTCCATTTAGTCATCTAGGCGAACCGCCAATACGAGACCTGCGCAGCGCAAGGAACTAAAGAGAGGAACGCGCTGCCAGAGTCATCCTAGTGTCATACCAATTGGTTGTCAACACTTGCCCCTGCTGAGCGGTCATCAGTAGGAGGCGGTTGTGTGTCTTCGGAGCCGCGCCCTCACCCGGTTGGAGCGCTCAGGAGGGCCGGTCCTGGGGGACTGCCGGGAGGTCCGGGGCAGGCTCCAATGGCGCCTGGGGACGGCGGGCAATGAAGAGGGCCACCGAGCCCACCACCAGAAACAGGGCTACCGTCTGGAACCCCAGGCGGTAGCTGTCGAAGGTGTCCACCATCCACCCTACGAAGATGGGGCCCATGACGGTGCCCGGCAGGTCTACGAATTGGAGCAGGCCGCTGATGGTGCCGAAGTTTCGACGCCCGTAGAAGTGCGCCACAATGGCCTGTCGCAAGGCGGCCGATCCGCCGTACGCCGGGCCAAGCAGCGCTATGTAGACGGGTGCCCATCCAAGGTTGGGAATCAAGGACATTGCAAGGACGCCTATCCCCTGGACAATCAGCAGCGTGGCGAGCAGGACGCGGATGTTCAGCATATCCCCTATCCACCCGAAGAAGATGCGCCCGGGTACCGATGCCAGTAGAGTGATGGACGCCAGACTGGCTGCCGTGACGGCGCTGGCTCCCATTTCCTCTATGAGGTAGGGGATGTGGTACACGGCAGCGACCGTGACGGTCACAGACCAACTGGCAAAGGCTATGGCAAGCATCCAGAAGGAGAGGGATTTCATAGCCTGGCGCGGCGTCAGCTCTATTTCCAGAGGCTCGCTAGGTTCGCTACCCTCGGAAGTCTCCCGGCTGCGGTTTACGACAGGCAACGGAATGCCGTCGGGATGAAGACCCCGCTGCTCAGGGCGATGGTGCACCAGCGAGACCAGGGGGATACATATGATCCAGTAGGCCAAGCAGGCTATGAGGGTGGCAGTCCTCCAGCCATACGTCTCCGTGAGCCAGCCCACAAACACGACTGTGCTGCCTCCCAGGCCGATTCCGGCCAGCAGAATCCCAAGGGCCCGGGCCCGCTTGCGGACGAACCAGTTGGCAACGGCAACGTTGATGGGGCGCCCCCCTCCAAAGCTGGACGCGGTGGAGATGAGCAGGAATACCGCGTAGAGCATCCACATGGCGGTGATGCGGCTCAGCAAGAAGAAGGCCACCCCCATTGTAATAACGCCAAAGTAGAGCAGCCGGCGAGGCCCGTATTTGTCTATAACCCATCCGGCCAGGGGCGCCAAGAGGCCGCCCTCCAGCCTGGCCAGTCCAATCACGGCGCCCAGAGCCACCCGGCTGCCGCCCAGTTCATTCAACAGAGGAACGAAGTAGACACCGAATCCATAGGTGTAAAAGGCGCCGTTCAGAATGGCTATCGTGATGCCAACGGCCACGATCCACCATCCGTAGAAGACTCGCCGCATGCCAGGAATGCTCTCGACGAACGCGGCCATTTCACTACTCCGCGACTGGCGACTGTGATACGCCTGTGGCTACTGGAGATATCCGGGCTAGGATACGAATGAGTTGACGGTATAATAGGCCGTGAGAGCGCTAAGGTCAACCAAGCGCAGCCCCACCATCGGCTGCCAATGCGGAGAGTTTGCGGCTCTCCAACCCTTGCTTACACCGGCGGGTCAGG
Organism: Dehalococcoidia bacterium; assembly: GCA_965263185.1. Classification (GTDB taxonomy): domain Bacteria; phylum Chloroflexota; class Dehalococcoidia; order Lucifugimonadales; family UBA2985; genus JAPPHY01. The sequence continues at coordinate 2,233,372 of OZ253588.1, forward strand.
CTGCGCTCTGAGCAACCCGTCTGGGATCCTTTACCATATAGATGAGCGGGGCCGTAACCAGTATGGTGGAGAGGGTGGCAAATATGGCGATGTCGTAAGACCCCGTAGAGTCGAATATCCAGCCGTAGAACACAGGCCCAACCACTCCTGCGCCTATGGCGCCCACCTGCACCAGCCCCTGGAGCGTCCCGAATGCCCTGGGCCCAAAAAGCTCCATCATCAGGATCGGCCTCAGTGGTATGGTGCCTCCGAATCCAATGCCAAAGACCAGCGCAAAGAGGACAGCAAGCCAGAACTCACCAGGGCCGACGGTGTACAGCAGCAGCAACCCAACCATCTGAAACACTATCAGGACGCCCAGTACCAATCTGTAGTCCAGCATATCCGCCAGGACCCCGGAGCCTATCCGGCCAATGCCGCTCAGCAGGAACATCATCCCCAGCACGCTCGCCGCCTGGGCTGAGCCGTAGCTGAGGTCCTCCAGCAGAGGGATTAGATGCACCATGAGACCGCTGATGCCAACGAACATAAGAGCAAACAGGGCCACAATTACCCAGAACACCCTTGTCTGCACGGCCTGTACCACCGTATACCCACCGGTGGCCCCGTCCGAAGCTGAGCCTCCGGCCCACGCCTCCGGCGAAGACGCATCTTCGCTCGTATCGCCGTCCGGCAGATAGCCGTAAGGCTCCGGCCTTGGCCGCGCTACCATCGCCAGTGGGATACCCACTATCCAGAGTCCTACTCCAAACAGGATTGTGGCGTCCCTCCAGCCTATCATCCCCTCCAGGACCGCCACCACTACAACTGATGGCCCTCCCAATACCGGCCCAAGCATAGCCATGCCAAGGGCCCGTCCTCGCAGCCGTTTGAACCAGTTGGCAACGGCGGCTACCCAGGTAACGCCGTGGCCGGCTCCCGTCATGCCCAACGACGCGACCAGGAAGGCAACGTAGAAGCTGGTCAACGAGTTGATGAACCCCAGCATGATCATGCCCGCTCCACCGAGTATCACCCCAGTCAGTATGACCACGCGAGGCCCCCAACGGTCCACCAGGAAGCCCACCACCGGAGCCAGCAGGCCGGACTCAACTGCGCGCAGTGAGAAAGCCCCTGAGGTGAGCGCGCGCGTCCATCCGAACTCACGAAGGATGGGGAGAAAGAAGACGTTGAAGCCAAGGCCAAACACCATGGTCAGGTAAAAGTTCATGCCAATGCTGGCAGCTACTATGTACCATCCGTAGAAGACCTTATTCTTCTTGATTGTCTTGGTTGTCATTGCGGGGCCGGACACGGGTCGCTTGCAGAGATTGCCAATGCAAGGTTACCACAAGATGCTCCTGCGGTCTTGCACAGACACATGACCTGCGCATGAGACGCTGCCGGCGTAAATGGACTTCCGGCTATGCCCCGACCAAGCCCGGCTGCCGCTTATCTTCTCACGGCAAGCAGTCCATCCACCGCGCATACGTCGCCGGGCGGGCCAACGGCTCCATCCCACTCAACGTCTATGCGCCAGCGTCTCGCGACCGCCTTCACGTCATCCCATCGGCCTCGAAGCCTGACCACCACCGGGCCCGGGGCTTCCCCGGCGCTTTGAAACAGGGCTTGGGCGTTTGTGTTTGTGTGCGCTGTGCTACTGACCATGACAATCACCTCCTTGTGCAGCCAGCAGCATAGCACGAGTGTTCTACGGTGTCAATACAACGCCGGTTTTTCGTTAGGACGGAGGCGATGGTCTGATTGCGGGACGGCGCGCTGCCGGGGCTGCGGCTGTGCGTTACGATGAGATGTCTGCGAGGTCGGCAAGCACGTCCTGCCACCTGTCGCCATCCCCATCTCCGAAACCCGCCCTGTACGTGATGGCGCCGCGGTGGTCCACGGCGACCTTGGTGGACTGGCTGACTATCCTCAGGTTGCGTAGCACGTCGCCGCTAACTGAGGCTACGGGCCACGGGTGGCCCTCCTTTACCCGGAAGTCCTCCAGCTCCTGGATGCCTTCCGTCAGGTCCTGGCCTATGGCGTAGAAATCCACCGAGTCTGCGAACTCAGGGTAGATCTCCTTCATACGCCGCAACTCGGCGCCGCAGACCGGTCACCACGTTGCAAAGAAGTAGAGGAAAACCGGCTTGCCATCCGCGGCAAGCTGCTCAGTTGACCTCTTGTCACCATCCAGCAGGGTGAACTCGAAGTGGGGCAGTGTGTTGCCGACTTGGGTCCCAACCGATATATCCGGGCTTGACGCCGTGGACTCAGACGACGGTGGAGTGGTGGCTGCGGCTGTAGTCGCAGGCTCACCGGCGCCCGCGCTGCATCCAAGGCCCAGGGCTAACAGAATCGGTATACCCCAAGCCAGGCTGCGTAACGCCGCCAGGCGGTCGTTGGCCGTCCTTACCAAGGCGTTGTTCAACAGTGACTATCCTCTCAGCCGACTTTTTATCAAGGGCGTCCCGGTCACGTGGCCGGGACGCCCTTCTGTGTTCTTGGTGGAGACGGGGGAGAGTCGAACTCCCCGTCCAGAGAGCTTCCAGCTGGAATGTGCTACAGGCTTGTCCAGTATTTGTTTCTCGCTTCTCAGGGGCCTTACTGGCAGGGACCCATTAGAAGCCAGCCGGTGGTTCTTAGGCTCTCTTGTACCGGCGTTTGAGAGAGCAGCGCCTCGACTTAATGGCGCCCATTCCCAGCCTTCGAGGAGAGGCGGAGATGAACGTGGCAGCCTAGTTAGGCGGCCAGTGCGACTTTATTTTCGCCAGTTACTTTTTGCCGCCTTGTTTACGAGGTTGACGGCTCCTCGGCCTGCAATTCCGCGAGACCACCCCCTGTCGAGACCACGCGTCCCCATATCCGCTATATCTGGATTATACCACGATTCTTGCCCCAACTCACAGGGTCCACAGGCTTCCGGGCGGCTGCTCATCCGCTTCCACCTGCCCGCCCACCGCATGGGGCATAGCCCTGCGCGCCATCGCCTCAGCCACGAGAGGCATTGCGAATGGCTCGTCCCGCCTCCCTTTCCTGCTCTCTGTCTATGATGCTCCTGCGCTTGTCATGGAGTCTCCGTCCCCGCACCAGGCCAATCAGCGCCTTGGCGACATGGCCCTTTATGTAGACCCTGAGAGGTATCATGGTGAGGCCCTGTTGGGCTGTGACCCCCGCAAGCTCCCCAATCTCCTTGCTGTGCAGGAGCAGTTTTCTTGGGCGGGTGGGCTCGTGGTTGTGGATGTTGCCCTGGTCATAGGGGGCTATGTGGGCGTTGAGCAGCCACATCTCGCCCCCTTCCGCCTTGGCGAAGGCGTGCTGGATGTTCATCTTCCCGGAGCGTATGGACTTGATTTCCGTGCCGGTAAGGGCCATGCCGGCCTCCACGGTCTCCAAGATGTCGTAGTCGTGATAGGCCCTCCGGTTCATGGCCATGACCCCGGAGTGGCCATCGGCTTGGGGGCGTTTTGGTTTTGGCATGGCTGTTGTATTCCTCAAGCGTCTAGCGGGATGCGGCGGCCGTCTGCGCCGCCAGATGTTCCAGGGCCCTTTCCAGCTGTGGGTCATCGCCCTCTTCAAGTCCTGGCTCCACCCGGATGTCCGGCTCCAGTCCGTGGCCCTCTATCAGGAGTCCGTTGGGGGAGTGCCAGTGGCCCACCGTAAAGTACAGCCCTGAACCGTCTGAGAGGCGATGCGGCTGGTTTACGCTGCCCTTTCCAAATGTCGTATCGCCGATGAGGATGGCCCGGCCGTGGTCTCTTAGCGCGCCCGACAACACCTCGCTGCCGCTGGCGCTGAACTCGTCCACAAGCGCCACCAGCAGAATATCCCTGGCCAGGCCGCCGGGTTTGACATTGTAATCGGTCCTCTGTCCGTCTCCGTCCACGGAGTAGAGGACCAGTCCGTCCGTGAGGAACTGGCTGGCAATGTTCACGGTGGTGGAGAGCAGCCCACCAAGATTGCCTCTCAGGTCCAGGACCATCCCCCTGGCATCCAGATCCTCCACTTCCAGGAGGACGTCCGCCAGCATCTCGTCTGTGTTGTCGGCGAAGGTGCTTATCTCCACGTAGGCAATCCGCCCTGGCAGCATCTCCCAGGTGATGCTGTCTATCCGAATGACGGCGCGAACCACCTCGATTAAAACGGGTTCTGGAACGTCCTTGCGCCGTATGAGCAGGCTGACAGGGGTGTTCTCCGGTCCGCGGATTCTGACGACGGACTCGAAGAGGCTCCAGCCCGCGGCGCTTTCGCCGTCCACCTCCAGGATCACGTCGCCGGGCTGTATCCCGGCCCTCTCCGCCGGTGTGTCCGGGATTGGCTTCGTTATGGTGATGTCTGACCCTATCATCTCCACGTGGGCGCCAATGCCCCCGAATGTGCCCTGGCTGTCCTCTATGTACAGCGCGTACTGGTTAGGATCCAGGAAGGAGGTGTACGGGTCTTCCAGCGAGTCCAGCATGGCCTCTATGGCGGTCCATCTGAGCATGTCGGGGGAGGGTTGGGCCTGCGCATCGTCACCTGCCTCCGATCTCATTGCGTCTATGGCGGCCTGGCCGATAGCCTGCGCATCCAGGCTATCCTTTCTTATGAAGTTCCCGGACAGGATGCTCCAGGTTTCCAGGATAGGGTTGTCCTCCCGGGATGCGGCGGAGTTGGACAGCTCTTCCCACACCTCCGACACGGCGTAGATGTCCGCCGGGGGTGTGGGAGTGGGCGTACTGGCCGCGCCAAAGGCCGCGCATGACGCTGCCGTTGAGGCCGGCAGCGCCACTGCGAGAAGCAACATGACTCTGACAATGGCGCGGTGCATAGCGGGATTCTCCTATGATTATGTGTTAATTCTAACATAGAAAGGGCCTCAACTCTGCGCACACGTATGGGCGTTGGCAAGGAGTGAGTGAGATTCGGCAGAATATGAGCCTTGATTGTGGTGTTTTTCACTTGATAATTCCCGATACGCTGTGCTATATTCCTTGAAATGCTGGAACCTAGAGGAGTTGGCCTGTGCTAGAGGACTACTTTCGCCAGTATGGTCTCATTGCCATATTTACCGTCGTGGCGGTGGTCCTGCCGGGGACGCTGCTCGTGGTTTCCTGGCTTCTGTCCTTTATACGGGTCCGTCCCGACAAGCCCAATGCGGTGAAGCAGAGCCCCTATGAGTGTGGCATGGAACTCATAGGCGACCGGTGGCCCCAGTTCAACTTTCGGTACTATATGTTTGCCATCCTGTTCGTCGTATTTGACGTGGAGACCATCTTCATATACCCCTGGGCGGTGCACTTCAAGCAGTTGGGGCTATTTGCCTTTGTGGAGATGCTAGTATTCATCCTGATCCTGGTAGTGGGCTGGGCGTACGCCTGGAGAAACAAGGCCCTGGAATGGAGATGAGATAATGTCCATTGAGACTAGACTTGCAGACGACCCGGGACAGGCAATGGCCGGCGCTATGACGGTCCCCCTTCACGCCACTACCTGGGAGCTGGACAGGGAAGAGGGCGCTGTCATCAATGACATGAAGGCCACCCACATCGACCCTTACGCCAGGGATGCCATACAGGTTGCTCCTGAGTTTGAGCGCAACGTAGTGATCACGTCCGTAGACGCGCTGCTGAACTGGAGCCGGAAGTCCTCTGTGTTTCCCATGACCTTTGGACTGGCCTGCTGCGCTTTTGAGATGATCGCCAGCGCCATGTCTCGCTTCGATATTGCAAGGTTTGGGATGGAGGCCATGCGGGCCTCCCCCAGGCAGGCGGACTTGATGATTGTGGCGGGCACCGTAACGTGGAAGATGGCCCCGGCCATCCGCCGCCTCTACGACCAGATGCCGGAGCCAAAGTGGGTCATATCCATGGGCGTATGCGCCACAAGTGGAGGCCCTTACTACCAGGGCTACAGCGTGGTCCCGGGGGTCAACCGCATTGTGCCTGTGGACGTCTACGTCCCGGGCTGCCCTCCGCGCCCGGATGCCCTCCTCTACGGCATTATGCAGCTTCACGAGAAGATCAAGAAGTACAGCCTGCTCGGCAGAGCCGCGGGAGCATAGATGACCACTCTTTTGGATGGAGACGCCATAGCCGTCCGTCTGGAGGACTCCGTTCCGGGCTCTGTGGAGGGGTGGGACGCTGGCAACGTGTGGGTGAAGCCGGAGGCCGTGCTTGACGTGTGCCGCTTCCTGAAGGAGGACGCCGACCTTGACATGAACTACCTGGTCGCCGTCTCCGCGGTGGACTATATAGAGTACTTTGAGGTGGTCTATCATCTGCTATCCATGACCAACAATCACGGCATGGCGCTTAAGGCAAAGTGCTGGGGCAGGGAAGACCCAACCGTCCCCTCCGTAACAGGCCTGTGGCAGGGCGCCGACTTGCAGGAACGCGAGGTCTACGACCTGATGGGCGTCAAGTTCACCGGCCACGCCAACATGAAACGACTGTTGCTGTGGGAGGGATTCCCCGGCCATCCTCAACGCAAGGACTACCTGGAGCCTCCCAGGTAGAAGGGGAAGGATGTCTATTCGCACGGAGCCGGTAACGCTTAACCTGGGGCCTCAACACCCAAGCACCCACGGCGTATTCCGTATGCGCGTCACCTTTGACGGTGAGATTATCTTGGATGTGGAGCCGGTATTCGGCTATCTCCACCGCGGGTCGGAGAAGCTGGCCGAGGAACGCACATACATCCAGGTGGTGACACTGACGGACCGCCTGGACTACGTCTCCTCCATGTCCAACAACCTGGCTTACGTGCTGGCGGTAGAGAAGCTGGCCGGCGTTGAGCCGCCTGAACGAGCCATGTACATGCGGGTCATGGTCGCAGAGCTTCAGCGCATTGTCAGCCACCTGGTTGCCACGGGGTTCTTCCTGAACGACCTGGGAGCCTTGGCTACACCGCTCATGTACTGCTTCAGAGAGCGAGAGAAGATACTGGACCTCTTTGAGATGCTGTGCGGCGCACGCATCACGCTCAGCTACATGAGGGTTGGGGGCATCTTCCAGGACGCTCCTGCAGACTTCTGGCCCGCGCTGAGAGAATTCCTGAGCTACATGCCGGAGTACATAGATGAGTACGAAACGCTCCTCACCGGGAACGAGATACTCCTGTCGCGCACCAAGGGGGTTGGCATCCTCTCCGGAGAGTCGGCCGTCAACTGCTCCGTAAGCGGCCCGGTGCTGCGTTCCACAGGGGTGAACTGGGACATCCGCAAGGCCGACCCCTACGACGTGTACGACCGCATGGAGTTTGACGTTCCTGTGGGTACGGTGGGAGACAACTACGACCGCTATCTGCTGCGCATAGCCGAGATGCGCCAGTCTCTGCGAATTGTGGAGCAGTGCGTGGAGCAGATACCGGAAGGGCCCGTCAGGACGAATACTCCCGCGCTCATAAGGCCGCCTGTGGGCGATGCCTACGGACACGTTGAGGCGCCCAAGGGTGAGTTGGGCTTCTACATGGTAAGCGACGGCAGCATAGCGCCCTACAGATGCAAGATCCGCTCCCCGTCGCTCATCAACCTGACGGCGCTGCGTGAGATGCTCGTAGGCGGGAAGCTGGCCGATATGATAGTGACCTTCGGCAGCGTTGACATAAATATGGGCGAGGTGGACAGGTAGTGGACGCCGCCTACGTGCCATTCAGGGAGGCCAACTCCTTCTACAGGAACCTCTACGACCTCTTTGCGGAGTGGAGTTTTTGGGGCGTTTCTCCCATCCCGGACTGGCTGGCCTACTTCCTGGCGGGCTTCCTGATCATCTTCGCCGTGGTCAACGCGGTGGTGATCGTGACCACAATTGGCACCTGGGTTGAGCGCCGATTGATAGGGCGTTTCCAGTCCAGGGTCGGCCCCAACCGGTGGGGTCCCTTTGGCCTCCTCACCCCCGTGGCCGATGCCATCAAGCTGCTGAGCAAGGAGGACACGCGTCCAGAGGGTGTGGACCCGTGGGTGTTCAACCTGGCGCCCTTGGTCTTCATAGTGGCCCCTCTTCTTGTCTTTGCGGTCATCCCACTTGGGAAGAACACCTACATAGCCAACCTGAATATCGGGATACTCTTCATCATCGCCGTGACCACCGTGCCCACCATCGCCATGTTCATGGCCGGGTGGGGTTCCGGGAACCGGTACTCACTCTTTGGGGCCATGCGCGGAGTAGCTCAGCTTGTCAGCTATGAGGTCCCAATGGTGCTCTCAATTGTGGGCGTCCTCCTTCTGGCCGGTTCGCTGTCCCTGGTGGACATAGTCGAGGCCCAGGAGATTCCGTTCCTACTCATTCAGCCCTTGGGCTTCTTCATCTTCCTTCTGGCCATCTCAGCGGAAATGAACCGCTCCCCATTCGACATAGTGGAGGCGGACTCGGAGTTGGTGGCTGGGTTCCACACCGAGTACAGCGGTATGAAATGGGGCACCTTCCAGCTTGCCGAGTTCATCGCCCCCTTCGGCGCTGCGGCCATCATAACCACGCTCTTTCTCAAGGGGTGGGACGGCCCGGTATTGCCGTCTCATCTGTGGTTCTTCCTCAAGGTGTGCCTTGTCTGGTTTGTGCTCCTGTGGGTCAGGGCAACTCTGCCAAGGCTGCGGGTTGACCAGATCATGGCCCTGGCCTGGAAGGTCCTGTTTCCCATGGGCCTCATCAACCTATTCGTCACAGCGGCAGAGGTGCTGGTGTGGGAAGATCCCACAACGGCCCAGCTATGGACTATGGTCGGCATAAATTGGGTGGTCGCCATTGTGTGCCTTGTGGTGTCCTCCCACCTGATGTCGGATAAACTGACGACAAGAGACCCCCTGGCCCCTGTCCCGGCGAGGCATAGCAGAAGAGCTCAGGAGGTGAGATGAGATGTACGGTTTAGGCATTGCAAAAGGCCTCATGGTAACCATGAAAAACCTGTTCAGGAAGCCATTTACAATCCAGTATCCGGAGGAGGCCGTGCCACAGGCTCCGCGCTTCCGCGGCGAGGAGTTTGTCTGGTACGAGGAGCGATGCACAGGCTGTGCCAGCTGCGCAAAGTTCTGTCCCCTTGGCATCATAAAGATAGTGACTCATCCTGGCGGGACCGACGTTCAGGAGGGAGAGTCATACGCCATAGACGTGTTTGACATAGACATAGGCCGTTGCATGTTCTGCGGCCTGTGCGTGGAGGCATGCCCCTACGACGCCCTGTTCATGGGCAGCGGCTTCGAGCGCGGCCGTTACCGGCGAGATGACCTGATCATTCCGGTGGAGGAGCTGAGGACGGCGGACAAGCGCCCCAGCACCTGGTTCCGCCCGCAGCTTGAGGAAAAGAACTACCGCCCTCAGACGGGTCAGCCTCTATCATGGGAAGAGGTGGGACGCTAGATGCTCCCACTGGATATAGCGTTCTGGGTCATGGCCGTAGTGGGGGTCTTCTCCGCGCTGGCTGTGGTATCGGAGAGGGATATATTCAGGGCCGCCCTTTTCCTGGTAATCTCCTTTCTTGTTGTGGCGGGGTTATTCGTCCTCCTCAACGCCGAGTTCCTGGCGGCTGTCCAGGTCCTGGTCTACGTTGGGGCCATCTCCGTCATCATCATATTCGCCATAATGCTCACCAGAAACGTGCACGACGGCAACCCGTTCAACAGCTTCCAGATCCCGGCTCTGTTTCTGGCGGTCACGATGCTCGCGGCCATCACCTTTGTGGTGGTGAACACTGAGTGGCACGACTGGGACAGCCTGGGATTTCAGGTGCTGCCCGGGGAGTCCAACGAAGCTTCCAGCGACACCGAGCAGGGAATAAAGGACGTGTTCGGGGACACAACCCAGGTAATAGCCCGGCTTCTGATGCGGGACTTTGTCCTGCCTATGGAGGCGGCTTCGGTGGTCCTGCTGGCGGCGGTGATAGGAGCTTTGGCCCTGGTGAGGGAGAGGGAGGGTGAGTCCTGAGCCTGGAGAACTTCCTCATACTTTCGGGCGTCATCTTCAGCATAGGCCTGTACGGCGCGCTGTCCAAGAAGAACGTCATCACGGTTCTCATGTCCATTGAGCTGATGTTCAACGGGGTGAACATCGCGCTGATAAGCTTCAGCCGGTACGTGGTTCCCCAGCGCATTGCGGCGGACCCTGTTGCCACAGAGGCCGAGGTGTCGGCTGCCCTGGCGGGGGGCGCCACACTGGGTGAGACGGCGCTGAGCGCCCTGCTCACCGGACAGATATTTGCCATATTCGTCATCACCATCGCCGCCGCCGAGGTGGCCTTGGGCCTGGGCATTGTGATAGCCATGTACCGCAATCGCGCCTCGGTGGACGTAACTCAGGCCAACATGATGAGAGGTTAACATAGCCGTGTGGGTAGATTTCAAAAAGGCGCCCAACCTGATGATTGCGGAGATGTGGAAGGAGCTCCTGGAAGGGGAGGGCCTTCCCACCCAGATCCTGCCGGAGGGAGACGACATACTGTCTTGGAGCGAGCGGGCGCCATATCGTATCATGGTTCCCCGCGGCAGGGAGCATGTGGCAGAGGAGATTCTGAGGAAGCTTTAGGGCGCGCCTCAGCAACGGACAGGTAACGTGATCAAGGGAGAGGCATAACAGAACTATGAGCGAGGGAGCAGCCTGGGCCATATTCTTCCTGCCTTTGGCCTCTTTCCTTATCATTTCTTTACTCGTCAGGCCATTCTTAAACCAGTACGACAAAGTCAGCGGCTACCTGACCATCCTTGCCATTGGAGCCGCCTTTGTCCTCTCGGTGTGGGCGCTGCTGGCGGTACAGGATGGGGGAGGGGAGATTGGCTGGGGTGCCCATACCTGGATTGCCATTGGCGACCTGGATATTGCCATGGGTATACTCATGGACCCTCTCACGGCCATCATGCTGATTGTGGTCAGCGGGGTGAGCCTTGCCGTGCAGATATACTCCCAGGGATACATGCGTGGAGACCCTGGCTACTCCCGGTACTTCGCCTTCATGTCCCTGTTCACGGCTTCCATGCTGGGGTTGGTGCTGGCGCGAAACGTCATCCAGATGTACGTCTTCTGGGAGCTTGTGGGCCTTTCCTCCTATCTCCTGATTGGGTTTTGGCATAACAGGCCGGCCGCCGCCGCCGCCGCCAAGAAGGCTTTCTTGGTCACGCGGCTGGGGGACGTGGGCTTCCTGCTGGCTATACTGTACCTCTTCATGAACAAGCAGGCCTTTTTCAGCCAGGGGCTTAACCCCTTCGAGGTGGGCGACATCAACCTCATCGCCCACGGAGGCGAGGCGGCAGGCGTTCAGATCATCGCCCTGGGCAGCGGAGTTGTGACCTGGATAGCGTTGGGGATCTTCGCCGGGGCGGTGGGCAAGTCTGCGCAATTCCCCCTTCACGTCTGGCTCCCCGATGCTATGGAGGGCCCTACCCCCGTAAGCGCCCTCATCCATGCGGCTACTATGGTTGTTGCGGGCGTGTTTCTGGTGGCCCGGTTCTTCCCGCTCTTCGAGGCCTCCACCACAGCCATGACCATTGTGGCGATTATCGGGGCGTTCACGGCCCTATTCGCCGCCAGTATGGGACTGGTTATGAACGATATAAAGAGGGTGCTGGCCTACTCCACTGTGAGCCAGTTGGGGTACATGATGCTGGCCCTGGGAGTAGGAGCCTACGAGGCAGCCATATTCCACCTGTTCAACCACGCCTTCTTCAAAGCCCTCCTGTTCCTGGGCGCCGGGAGCGTAAACCACGCCTCCGGGACATTTGACATGCGGTACATGGGCGGGCTTAAACGGCATATGCCCTGGACCTACGTCACCTTCCTGATAGCAGCGCTGAGTATCTGCGGCATCTTTCCCCTGGCGGGGTTCTGGAGCAAGGACGAGATCCTGGTCAGCGCCTGGAATCACGGCGGCACAGTAGGCATGGTGGTCTTCTGGATGGCCCTGGTGACCGCATTTATGACTGCCTTCTACATATTCCGCGCGCTGTTCATCACCTTCCACGGCGAGTTTCGCGGCGGGGCGGATGCCGAGACGCCGCCCCAGGCAGGCGGCGCGCACGGGGTGCACTTGGCGGAATCTCCAATGGTCATGGTGGCGCCTATGGCCGCCCTCGCCGTCCTGGCGGTGGTCTCCGGGTTCCTGTCCAACCCTCTGAACGCCGTATGGGGTCTGGGGCTGATCCCGGCTCACTGGTTTGTGGAGTTCCTTGGCCACGTGGCGCTGGTCTCGCTGCACGCGGCATCATTCGATATAACGATGGCCGCCCTATCCACCGTGGTGGCATTGGCGGGCATTGGGCTGGCCTATCTGATGTACCACAGCCGCAGCGTAAGCCCGGAGAGGGTCGCCGCCGTCATGGGGCCGTTGTACAAAGCGGCGTATCGCAAGTACTACTTCGACGACGTGTACGAAGATTTGATTACCAGGCGTGCCTTCTATAGAGGAATGGCACAGATCACGGACTGGGCCGACAGGAACATAGTAGACCGCGTTGGGGCGGGCATAGGCTTTCTGGGGCGGAACGTGGGACGGGCAATCGCGACCCTGGAGACCGGACAGGTTCAGGCGTACGGAGCGGGTATGTCCGCAGGGGTCGTGGTAATTCTGGTGGTGTTCTTGATATGGAACTGAGAAACGGACCGGAGGTAGCTTAGTGCTTTCCGCAGTAGTGTTCCTCCCATTGCTGGGAGCGGCAATCATCCTGGTTTTGCTGAGAGACGCAAAACAGATACGACTGTTTGTCGCAGCTCTGGCCGTGGTGGAGTTGGCGCTGGCCCTAGCCATATTCGTGGTATTCAGAGTAGAAGACTACCGCCGTGTCGGAAACATGGAGCTGGTGGAGCTATACAGCAACTGGATACCAGCCCTGGACATCCGCTACCACCTGGGCGTGGACGGCCTCAGCGCGCCGCTGGTGCTCCTGACAGCGCTGCTTGGGATGTGCGCCGTCTTTGCCTCGTGGAACGTGCAGCTGCGGGTCAAGGAGTACTTCATGTGGCTGCTGGTCCTCCAGACGGCTGTGACCGGCGTGTTCGTGTCTCTTGACTCCATACTGTTCTTCATCTTCTGGGAGTTGGAATTGCTGCCCATGTACTTCCTTATCTCCATATGGGGCAGCGGTCGTAAAGAGTACTCCGCCATGAAGTTCCTCATCTTCACCCTATTGGGCAGCGCCTTCATGCTGGTGGGCATCCTGGCGCTCTACTTCTCCGTGGGCACTTTCAGCATAGTTGACTTGCAGAACGTGGAAGGAATGCAGGGCGCAAACCTCATCCTCCCGGCCGGGGCAATATTCGCCTTCCTATTCGTCGCCTTTGCGGTGAAGCTGCCCGTGTGGCCGGTGCATACGTGGCTCCCGGACGCCCACACGGACGCCCCCACAGCCGTGAGCGTGATGCTGGCCGGCGTTCTGCTGAAGATGGGCGGCTACGGAATGATCCGCCTGGCGGTGGGAATGTTCCCCGGCAGGACACAGGAGTACGCCTGGGTTCTGGCTTTCCTGGCAGTGGTCAGTGTTCTGTACGGCGCTGTCGTGACCATAAGACAGACCGACCTCAAGCGTCTGATCGCCTTCAGCAGCATCAGCCACATGGGGTACGTGCTGCTGGGCATATCGTCGGCGGTAGGAGCGGGCGGGGTGGTGTCCTCGGCGGGATTGACGGGCGCCGCGATGCAGATGTTCACCCACGGCACAATAACGGGACTCCTGTTCCTGCTGGTGGGCATGGTCTATGACAAGGCCCACACGCGGCACATACCGGACATGGGCGGCCTGGCTGCGCGTATGCCAATTACTGCCGTGGTCTTCCTTGTTGCCGGGCTGGCTTCTCTGGGTCTCCCAGGCACCAGCGGGTTCGTCTCCGAGCTCCTGGTCTTCCTTGGGACCTTTGACGTGTGGAGCTGGTTCACGGCCCTTGCGGTGTTCGCCATAGTCATAACCGCGGGGTATATCCTGTGGATGATTCAACGGGTCTTCTTTGGCCCTCAACTGCCAAGATTCTCGAACCTTGGCGATGCTACGGTTGTGGAGGCCGTGCCAATGGTGGCGCTGGTGGCGGCGATCATGGTAATCGGCATCTACCCCGCCATACTCTCAGACGTCTTCAAGGCCGGCCTGGAACCCATAGTCCTGTCCCTACAGCAGGCGGTAGGGCGTTAGTGGCGATAACGATATGACACTTCACGACGTATACCTGCTTTCCCCTGAGCTGTCTCTGGCCGCTCTTGGGGTTGTGGTGATCCTCCTTGACATGATGCTGGGGCGCAAAGGGGCGCTGGCAGTCGTCTCCGTCCTGGGCCTGGCGGTCCCACTGGCCTTTAGCGTGTCTCTATGGTCGGCCCTGAGCGGGGAGCCGGATGGCCAGATGGTGGGCATCTTCGACACCCTGGTGGTGGACAAGTTCAGCCTCTTCTTCAAGTTCCTGGTCATGGGAGTGGTTGCCCTGGTTGTCATGTCCTCTGTGGGGTACGTCTCGCGCATTGGGCGTTTCGAGGGGGAGTATTACGGCCTGATGCTCTTCTCGGCCAGCGGGATGATGCTGCTGGCGGCTACCACCGACCTGATCTCCATCTACATAGCCCTGGAGTTGACGGCCCTGCCTCTGGCGGCTCTGGCCGCCTTCCTGAGGGACTCCCGGTCCACCGAGGCCGGCATCAAGTTCCTGCTGCTCAGCGCCATGAGCTCGGCGGTGCTGCTGTATGGCATGGCGCTGACCTACGGCTTCACCGGCGCAACTCAACTCCCGTACATCTTTGAGCGGATCGGGGCATCGTTGGATCCCTCGACGCCATTCGGGAGCCACGCCCTGTTCTTGGGCGTAATTATGATAGTGGCCGGCTTTGGGTTCAAGATCGCCGCTGTGCCCTTCCAGATGTGGGTCCCGGACGTGTACGAGGGCGCGCCGACCCCCATCACGGCATATCTATCGGTGGCCAGCAAGGCCGCGGGCTTCGCGGTCATACTCAGGGTGTTCTACCTTGCCTTCGGCGAGATTAGCCTGGACTGGGCAACCCTCTTCGCCGTGCTTAGCGCCTTCTCTATGACCATAGGTAACTTGGTGGCCATTGCCCAGAGCAACATCAAGCGGATGCTGGCCTATAGCACCGTTGCCCACGCAGGCTTCCTGATGGCGGGTGTGGCTGCCGTTGCCGCTCGGGTCCCCGAGGGAGAGACCTCCATAGGCCCCAGCAGCGTTCTCTTCTACCTGGTGGCCTACGCGGTCACCAACCTGGCCGCCTTCTTTGCCATCATCGCCATATCCAACCGCACCGGGAGCGACATGATAAGCAGCTTTGCCGGGATGGGACGGCGAGCGCCCTTCCTTGCCATCGTCCTGTCCTTCGCCTTCGTCTCTCTCCTTGGCCTCCCCCCCACGGCGGGATTCATGGGCAAGCTGTATATATTCAGCGCCGCCATAAAGAGCGATTTGGCGTGGCTGGTTGTTGTAGGCGTGGTGAACAGCGCAATCTCCGCTTACTACTATATGAAGGTGGTCAGGACAATGTACATGGTGGAGCCGGAAGAGGAGGAGGAGGTTGCTGTCGCTCACGTACCCAGGCTCGCCTTGTACATCGCCGGCCTGGGTATCCTGGCCCTGGGGCTATTTCCCGGCCCTCTGATGGATGTAGCGGAGAAGGCTGCAGCCGTCCTCTTCCTGTAACCTGCCCAAATTTGATAATGCGGCCCTTTTGGTGTAGGATAGGGCTGTTCCTTCCGGCCGTATGGGGCGCGGATTCAGCCTTCTCACTGAAACGGCCGTGGAGTGTCTTTCAAGCCCTCGTTCCTGAGTTCGGAGTAAGCAAGTAACAGGGATGGAGAGGGAGGTGTCACTAGAGTCCGCCGCCGAGTGGCCTGAATAAAGCCCACGTCCGTGCGGAGAGAGCCAAGGAGTATATGACAAAGGCGCGTGCCATCGCATTGCCGGTCCTCCGGGAGGTCGCCCTTCTGGTATCCGCCTTTATGGTATACACCGTTGCGAGCACCTTGATTCACCCGAATCCCCTTGAGGTGGGGATTCACAATGCCTGGAGCATCGTGGGGCTGGAGCAGACCCTGCGCATCTTCCACGAACAGTCCCTTCAATCCTGGCTCTTGGCGGACGCCGAGGGCGTTGTCTTATTCTTCAACTGGGTCTACGCCATTGGCTTCTGGTCCATCATGGGAGCCTCCGGCCTGCTGTTCTTTGTGATGGACAGGGATACCTACTACAAGTACCGCACCGTAATGCTGGTGAGCTTTGGCATGGCGGTGGCTATCTCCTCCATCTACCCCCTGGCTCCACCCAGGATAATGGGAGATCTTCTTGGCTTTGTGGACACCCTTCAGGTACTGGGGCCGTCGCAGTACAACACCGGCATCGAGTTTCTCGCGTACAACAGGTACGCCGCCATGCCCAGCATGCACTTTGCGTGGGCGCTTCTGATATCAATGGCCTGGGCGAGTACCCCGTATCTATGGGCCAGGGTGGCCGCTGTGGCCTTCCAGACCCTCATAGCGCTGGCCGTAGTAATAACGGGAAACCACTACTTCATGGACGTAGTTGTCGCCGTGCCGGTGGTGGTCGTATCCTTCTACGTCTACAACCTGGCGCTGGCTCCCGCCAGGCGCGAGTCACTGGAGAAGGCGTAGGGAAGACGCGCCGGCGCAGGCGGCTAAGCCGACAGGGCGACCTTGGACAGAAGCCTCTTGGTGGGCACGATGTGCTTGCTCAACCCCATTCCCTTGGGATCCATCCCCATCGCCAGCCCCACAACCTGCGGCAGGTGCAAAATGGGCAGGTCTATTTTGGTGTGACGCTGAGAGGCCGCTTTGGGCTGGAAGCCATCCAGGTTGAGGTGGCACAACGGGCATGGCGTGACCATTGCGTCCGCCCCCAGGTCCTTGGCCTCAAGGGTATGATTTGCCACCATCGCCACGGAGTTGCGCTCGTTGATGGTGAGGATTGGAAAGCCGCAACACTTGGTCTTGCCGGCATATTCCACCACCTCCGCGCCAAGGGTTTCGATAACCCTCTCCAGGCAGTCCTCGCGCTCCGGGTGCTCATCAAAGCCCAGGGCTCCGGTGGGACGGATTATGTAGCACCCGTAGAAGGGGGCCAGCTTTAGTCCCTGGAGCGGGGAGGTTACGTAGCCCTTCAGGGTGTCCAGTCCAAGGTCTTCCACCAGTATCCACAGCAGGTGCTTCACCACCACCTCGCCCTTGTACTCCAAGCCCTCCTCCGCCAATATCTCGTTTACCTCTGCCATGTAGGCCGGATCGTCGGCCAATCGCTTATGGGCCTGGCTCATGGTTCCCTGGCAGGTGCTACATATGGTCATAATGGGCAGCCCCATAGCCTCGGCCATAGCAAAGGTGCGGGCATTCAGGGTATCCCCCAAGCGTTGGTTCTTCTCCTGGAGGACCCCTGCGCCGGTGCAGGAGGCGCCCTCCATAACCTCAATCTCCAGGCCCAGCCGCTCACACACCTTCACCGCTGAAGGATAGAGCTCCGGGCAGCCTCCGCGGGAAACGCAGCCTGGGAAGAAGGCGTACTTCATTTCTTACCCTCCACTTTCTCGAATATGCGGCGGACCTTGTCCACGCCGGGAATGGCTTTGTGAAAGATGGGGGGCGTTTTGCCGCGGAGCCCGGCCCTCAGACCCACAAGACTAAGGCCCAGCAGGGCAGGAATGTTGAACATCCCAAATGTCCTCAGGGGCAGCCTCAGCTCGTCCAGGGTGCCGCCGTGCTTCACAAGGTCGCTGAAGGCCTCCGTGTGACGCGCCCCGTTGTTGTTGCTGTATCCCGCTTCAATGGCCTTGTCCCGCAGGCCCATTATCCGATCCATGGGAGCCACGCCCTTTGGGCACACCTGGACGCACTCCAGGCAGCGCGTGCAGTCCCATATGCCACCTGGTTGGCTGTACATCTGCAGACGGCTGTTGTCCGCGTCGTCTCTGGGGTCTCCCACGAATCGATAGGCCTTTGCCAGGGCCGCCGGCCCAAGGAATCTCTTGTCTACCTCTATGGCGGTGCAATCGGAGACGCAGGCCCCGCACATTATGCAGCTCATCACGCCGGCGAGATGAAGCATGGTCTCGTTGGGAGCGGTGTACTCTCTCTCCGGCGCCTCGCCCTCGGGTTGAAGCCAGGGCTGCACGGCTCGAACCCTGTCCCAAAACGGCTTCATGTCCGAGACAAGGTCCTTGACCACCGGAAGGTTGCCCATTGGCTCCACGGTGACGTGGTTGCCCTGCTTTGCGACGTCACTGATCTTGGTCTTGCAGACCAGCTTGGCGTGGCCGTTGACGCGCATGGAGCATGAGCCGCAGATAGAGGCTCGGCAGGAGCAGCGAAGCGCCAAGCTGCCATCGACCTCCTCTCTCACCTTGATGAGCGCATCCAGAACGGTGAAGTAGTCCTCCACCTCCAGGTTGTACTCCTGGAAGTGCGCTTCCTGGCTGTCGGACTCAGGGTTAAACCGCTTGACGTTCAAGGTTACTTCCATACATATCCTCCTGGAAGGGCAACTGCCTCACCAACTCCCGAGGCCAAATCGATTGCGCTACCCGGGAATGGTGGCCGAGTATCCTGGCAGCTCATCTCTAGTAAGACCTTGCCTGAGGCTGCCATTCCGTTATGGTCACTGGGTTATAATCCAATCGCGGCCCGTCCGGGGTATAGAAGGCCAGCGTGTGCTTGAGCCAGTTCTCGTCGTCCCGGTTGGGGAAGTCCAGTCGCGCGTGGGCGCCTCTGCTCTCGCGCCGGGCCAGGCTGCCTGCCGTCATGGTCTCGGCCAAGTCCAGCATATTGTCCAACTCCAGCGCTGAGACAAGGTCCGTGTTGAACACGCTGCCTTTATCCTGCACCGATACGTCCAAGTAACGCTCTTTCATGTCCTGCAACGCCTCCAGGCCATTGGTCAGCCCCGCTTCGTTGCGGAATATGCCGACCTGCTCCTGCATACTGCTCCCCATCTCCCTGCGAAGCGCCGCTGCCCTGACGCCGCGTTCGGGGCGCTGTAGCAATGCGTCTATCCGGCTTGCCTGGTCGCGTGCCGAAGACGAGGACAGGTTCACGAACTCCTCGCCCTCTACCTCCTGCGCGGCAGTCCTGCCGGCGCGGCGTCCGAACACGACCGTCTCCAGCAGGGAGTTTCCGCCCAGCCGGTTGGCGCCGTGGACGGATACGCAGGCGCACTCGCCGGCCGCGTACAGTCCGGGCAGGGCGCTTCTGCCATCCACGTCAGTTTTAACGCCGCCCATCTGATAGTGCATCCCCGGTCGGATGGGAACGGTCTCCGTCAGCATGTCCACGCCTGCCAGGTCCTGGGCCAGTTCGTATATCTGATGCAGCTTGGTGAATATAAGCTCTTTCCCCAGGTGGCGCAGGTCCAGCATAACGCAGCCGTTCTCGCCTCTACCGGCGTCTATCTCCACCTGCTCCGCGCGGGATACCACGTCACGGGACGCCAGCTCCAGCCTCTCAGGAGCATAGGCAGACATGAAGCGCTCGCCCAGGGAGTTGAGCAGATGGCCGCCCTCCCCGCGGGCCCCCTCGGTGATGAGAACGCCGCTTGGGAACAGGGTAGTGGGGTGGAACTGCGTGAATTCCATATCCATGAGCGCGGCTCCGGCTTGGTAGGCCAGCGCCGTGCCGTCACCCGTACAGATGAGGCCGTTGGTGGAAGGCTCGTAGACGCGGCCCAGTCCGCCGGTGGCCAGGATCACAGCCTTGGCCTCAAAGGTATGGAGCCTGCCGGACTTCATGTCCAAGGCCACCAGCCCTCTGCACCTGCCATCCTCGACTATGAGGGACATGGCGAACCACTCATCGTAAGAGGCGATTTTGCTCTTCACCGTCTGCTCCCAGATGACGTGGAGGATGACGTGGCCCGTGATGTCGGCCACAAAGCAGGTGCGGGGGAAGCCCGCTCCTCCAAAGTGGCGTTGGGCCAGGCGACCGTCGTCGCGGCGGTTGAAGGCCACACCCATACGTTCCAGCTCAAGGATGTCGCCGGGGGCGTCTCGGCAGAGCGCTGCGGCGGCGTCCTGGTCGGCCAGGTAGTCGCTGCCCTTCACGGTATCAAAGGCGTGGCTGATCCAGGAGTCTTCCTCGCTCAGGGCTGCGTTGATGCCTCCCTGGGCCGCCACCGAGTGGCTGCGGGTAGGGTATACCTTGGAGATCATTGCCACGTCCACGCCGCCGCGGGCCGCCTCCAGGGCCGCGCGCATGCCTGCCAGCCCTCCACCCAGAACCACCGCGTCGTGTTTGATAACCTGCTCTTCCACCGCGAAAGGCATGGGGCAAATCTCCTCAGCAGTTGCTGAAACCGCGTCAAATATACCAGATAGTGATGAATTTTACAATGAGCCGCCGTAGAGATGGAGGGCCATGAGAAGGGCGGCAATCGACTTGCCGTCCTGTATCTCGCCGGAGCTGATCAGGCCCGGCACATCGCCCAGGGGCACGGGCGCCACCTCGATGTTCTCATCCTCATCGGGGGCCAAGGCGCTCCGGCGCAGGTCCGTTGCTATGTACGCGTGCATGTACTCCGTGCAGAACCCCGGCGCTATCCAGAAGCCGCCCATGCGCAGGAGGTTGCCAGCGGTGAAGCCAACCTCCTCCTGGAGCTCTCGCAGTACCCCGTCTTCAGGGGTCTCTCCCTCTTCCAGGCCACCCGCCGGGGCCTCCAGAAGCGACATCTCCGGGGACTTGCGATACTGCCTCACCAGCAGGACTTGCCCCTGCTGGTCGATCGGAACCATCACCACGGAGTCGCCATGCTCTACGACCTCCCGCTGGGCAGTCCCGCCGTTGGGCAGCCCGACCGTATCGACCCTCACGCTGAAAATTTTCCCGTCGTATATCCGGCGACTGTCCAGGGTGGGTTCTTCCTGCATACGAGGCTCCTCAGACGGCGGGCGCCGCCCCGGGCGCGGTGGCGCGGATGTCGGGATTGAGGCGTTCCGTCAGGACGCTGTAGAAGTGGTTTGGAGGATGAGCGCGTAGGAAGCGGGCGGTGTATGGTCCCAGCTTCACCTCTACGGTCTCTCCCGGAGCCAGGTCCAGGTCCGGGCGTCCGTCCACGCTGAGCACGGCCTTGTAGTCCGAGCGGAGGGTGATCTGCGCCACGGAGTCCGGGGCAAGCACAATGGCCGATGCCAGGCCAAGGTGGGTTGCCACCGGGTTGAGGAGCATATCCCTGGACTGCGGATGGAGTATCGGCCCACCGGCGGCTATGGAGTACCCCGTGCTTCCCGTCGCGGTAGCCACCACCACCGCGTCGGCCCTGTAGGTGGTGAGGAGGGCGTCGTCTATCCTGACCTCAAGATGCACCAGGCGGGAGATGGCGCTGCGCCCCACAACCACGTCGTTCAGGGCTTGAAGCGGATCGCCCTCCGCGCCATCCTTGGAGACCACCGTGGCTTGCAGCATAGCCCGTTCCTCCACCCACACGCGGTCGTCCAGGTACTCCCTCACCTTGCTAACGGCCTCGTTTGCCCTAAGCTCGGTCATAAACCCCACACGGCCCAGGTTCACGCCCAGCAGAGGGATCTCCCTGGGAGCCGCAAACTGGGTGGCTCGGAGTATGGTGCCGTCCCCTCCCACCGTGATTATCAGGGATATGGATGGGGGAGGCTCCAGAACCTTCTCGGTGGAGGTTGGCTCTACCCACGAGGACTCGCCGAGGTCCAACTCGTCCGCCAGTTGCTGGGCCAGCAGTTGGGCGTTGGGGGTCAGGGGATTGTACACGATGCCGACGCTGCCGTCGCCGCTCATCGAGCCCGCTCCCTTAACAAGGACGCTATTGCAGGGCAAATTGCACTGTTCATTGGCGCTGGCAGTCTAGCATCACGCCTGTGGCGTGTCAACGCGTGGGCGGGCGAGGCGTACACAACCCTTGACACTACTCCACGCAAAACTTATGTTGGATACATCTCGGAATTGGAGATAAGGAAGTGAATGAGAATGCCTATCAGGCTATGCCACGTAAAGGGAAGCTAGCCAAGAATCTCAACCTGTCGCGCGAAGCCTTGTTAGAGAAGATTGCTCCGTTCCAGCATGATTGTGTCTATTCCTATATTGTCTGTACAGTGGAGTATGAACAAGGCCGCTTGTACCAAAGGGGTAGCGGCCCCAATTTCCAGGGGGGTCTTATCACGTTGTGTTCTTGCAAGCACTGGATGCGAACGGCTCGTGATACCGAGTCTTGGAAAGGAGTATGGGTTGCAGGGTTTACACGCAAGAATTTGGGCAATAGGCTCTTTTATTTGATGAGGGCTTCAGAAGCGTTTGAGTCTCACAGTAAACTATGGTTCTCAGATTTGATTCCAGAAGAAACTAAGGACGCAAAAGTTGCTGATTTAGGTAAGTTCGGAGACGTCTATCGACCAAAGGTTGGATCAGGTGACCCCTATTCTCATCAAAGCTATCTGCCGCCTTGCAAGAGTCATGTCCATCGTCGTTCCCACCTTTGGCACAAAGATATAAAACATACCATTGGCTACGGGAAAAGGCCATCTGCCCTACTCGTTGGAGACCCGGAATACAGTTTTCTATGGGATAGGCTTGCAATAACTTCTCCGTTCGAGCTTTCCCAAGGGCAGAAGAAAACAAAGCTCTCAGAGTTATTTGCCTTTGGTTGAGTCGAGACGCTGGACCGGACGCTCCCACGGCCCGCCCTGATCCCCCATAAGGAGACCCGGCTAATTTGTCGGCGTGTGCTCTATGGTCAGCGTACCAGCCGGACCGTCATATTGCATAGTGAAGTATCTGAGAATATCCCGGCCAAGTATCGCAGAGTAAGGATGCCCTTCTTCCAGAAGCGGCAAGGTGGCGAAGCGTCCATTGAATACGACCTGCAGGCTTGGGACCTCAATCTGCGCAAGGCAGACATAACACTCCACTTCACCACCGATACCTGTTTGCTTGACGGAATTGACAACGGTTAGGTTAAGGGTCCTGGCAAGTCGCTCATCAACGCTGCTTATAGTAGCGCCGGTGTCCAACAGCGCGCGCAGTTGCTGCGGAGGCAGTGTCAAAGGAGCGCCTGAGCGGTAGTTCGGATCAAATCCAATCAGCACGTCCAGCACAGGTCCCAGGTTCGGGTCAATGACCGTGCTAACGACCGGCATTCACCCTCGAAAACGACGGTCGCATTACGTCCTCAACTCCCACCTGCCGTATTAGGTAGGGGCCGCGCCCAAAGCGTTCGATAGCTTCTGCGGCTGCTTCCTGAAAATCAGAGTACGCTCCTATGAACTCACCCTTGTAGATGACCACCCACTCATTGAGGTGGTTGGATTCCAGGTTATCCCGCATCTTCTCATACGCAGCGATTTCTTCTGCGATGAGCGCTCTCTGTTCCTCTATCGATAGCAATTCCATTCCAGTTTCTCCCTGATAGCGCTTGGTACGCGCTTGAATTATATCACACGGCCCCTGGTCAGATGCGTTAGAGGCAGCTTCCGTAATAGCGCACTCCGATACAACCTCTTTGCGATAAGGAAAGAAGTGGCCGCGGTCCGGCCCTAACCCCTAAGTGGGGGGGAGTGGCTTTCGCCACTCGGCTTTGCCCTGCTCAAGCAGGTCGTTGCCGTAGATGTCGTTGACGACGATGACCGGGAAGTCCTCGACCTCCAGCCGGCGTATCGCCTCGGTGCCAAGGTCTTCGTAGGCCACCACGTCCACCTTCTTGATTGTGCCGGAGAGGAGGGCGCCTGAGCCGCCAATGGCCCCAAAGTAGACGGCCCTGTGCTGGATGAAGGCCTCCCGCACCTCCTTGCTCCTTCCACCCTTGCCAACGGCGGCCTTCATGCCCAGGTCAAGCATCTTGGGCGTGAACGGGTCCATGCGGTATGCGGTGGTGGGCCCGGCGGAGCCTATTATGTGGCCGGGGCGGGGAGGGGTTGGGCCTACGTAGTATATTATCTGGCCGGTCAGGTCTATGGGCGGGTCCTCGCCGCGCTCCACGGCCTCTATTATGCGACGGTGCGCGGCGTCTCTGGCGGTGTAGATGACCCCGGTGAGCAGTACCTCGTCGCCCGTGTTCAGCTCTGCCAGGGCTTCGTCGGTCAGGGGTGTGTTTATGCTTTTGCTCATCTCGATTTACCCCGTTCTACAGCGCCGCCGTCTTGAGTCTTGCGCTGTGGCACTGGAGATTGACCCCCACTGGCAGCGATGTGATGTGCGTGGGGTGCGTCTCTATGTTCACGGCCAGGGCTGTCGAGCGGCCTCCCCAGGCTTGGGGGCCTATGCCGCTGGCGTTGACCCGCTCAAGCAGCTCCTCCTCAAGGTCGGCGACCTCCTGGTCCGGGTTGTGCTCCCCGACCTTGCGCAGCAGGGACTTCTTCGCCAGGTGCATGACGTGCTCGGCTGTGCCGCCGATCCCCACGCCGACGATAAGGGGCGGGCAGGGGTTTCCGCCGGACTCCTCTATGGCGCGCAGGGTGAAGTCTATGACGCCCTTCTTGCCATCGCCGGGGCGGAGTATTGCCAGGCGGCTCATGTTCTCGCAGCCGCCGCCCTTGGGCAGGATGGTCACCTTCAGGCCCTCTCCAGGCACGATGTCCGTGTGCACTATGGGAGGGGAGTTGTCTCCTGTGTTGATGCGAGCGGAGAATGGCTGCTTCACCATGGAGTTGCGCAGAAAGCCCTCCTTGTACCCCTGCCGTACCCCGTCCGCCAGTGCCTCATACAGGTCGCCGCCGACCAGATGCACGTCCTGTCCTACCTCCAAGAACAGCACCGTGGTGCCGGTGTCCTGGCATAGGGCAATCTGCTTCTCCTCCGCTATCTCGGAGTTGCGGAGGATCATGTCCAGCACCTTCTGGGCTCTGGGCGCTTCCTCTTCGCGGCGCGCCTTTTTCAGGGCGTCCAGCACGTCCTCCGGGAGGTAGTAGTTGGCTTCCTTGGACAGACGCGCGACCGTCTCCGTGATGTCCGATACGTGGATTTCCCTCATGGCTCAGGCTCCTCCGGACGCGGCGGCCCTGTTGGCCATTGCGTCGACTAGCTCCTTGACCGCGTCTGCGGACTTGTTGAGAGCGGTTCTCTCCTCCGGTGAGAGCTCAACCTGGATTATCTCCTCTATGCCGCCTTCGCCCAGCCTCACCGGCACGCCGATGAACAGGTCGTTAATGTCGTACTCACCCTGGAGGTAAGCGGCGCATGGCAGAATTCGCTTCTTATCCAGGACTATGGAGTCAACCATCTGGGCCACGGCCGCGGAAGGGGCGTAGAAGGCGCTGCCGGTCTTGAGAAGGCCGACTATCTCCGCTCCGCCGTCCCGCGTGCGCTGCACAATGCGCTCCGCCACGTCCGGCTGCAGTAGGCGGCTGATGGGGATGCCCCCCACGTTGGTTGACTCCACCAGCGGGACCATAGTGTCGCCGTGGCCTCCCAGGACGTACGCCTGCACGTCCTCCACCGACACGCCCAACTCCTGGGCCAGGAAGGTGCGGAAACGGGCGGTGTCCAGGATGCCCGCCATGCCGATTATCCTCTCCCTGGGGAGGTTGGTTACTTTCAGGGTCTGCTGCGCCATTGCGTCCAGTGGGTTGGAGACCACTATAACTATTGCGTCCGGGGAGTAGCGGGCGATCTGCTCGGCGACTCCGCCTACGATGTCCATGTTGGTGAAGAGCAGATCGTCGCGGCTCATGCCCGGCCTGCGAGCAATTCCCGCGGTGATTATGGCCACGTCAGAGCCAGCCGTGTCCTCGTAGGAGTTGGTGCCCATGATCTGGCTGTCCGTGCCCAGGACGGGGCCGGACTCCAGCATGTCCAGGGCCTTTCCCTGAGGCAGACCCTCCACGATGTCCACCAAAACCACGTCGGCGTACCCGCGCTCGAATATACGTTGGGCCGCCGTGGCCCCCACGTTGCCCGCACCCACAATCGTTATCTTTTTTCGCATGAATACTCACCCCTCCGTATATGTTGGAGTCCCTTGACTGTCGCGGCAGCCCGTTCCGGCGGATGGTTTGCGCGGCCCGGCCTACATAGCCGAGTATTGCTCCCAGCGCGCCTCCAGGTCAGGCTCCTGAACAGTTGCCATTACGTACTCGCCGAACTCTCTCCCCGTGGCTCCGGTGCTTCGTCCGGTCATCACCACTCTGCGCTCATACTGACCGCAGACATCCAGAGCTTTGTGCAGCTTGACTCCCAACTCGTGGAAGCCTATGTGCTCCAGGAGCATGGCGCCGGCGCGCATCACCGAACTGGGGTCTGCGAACTGGGCCCTGTTCTCCCGCACCATCCTTGGGGCCGTCCCGTGGATGGCCTCGAACATGGCGAATGCCTTGCCGATGTTGGCGCTGCCTGCAGTGCCTACTCCGCCCTGGATCTGGCCCGCCTCGTCTGAGAGGATGTCGCCGTACAGGTTGGGCAGGGCCATCACCTGGAACTCGTGGCGGCGCTCTAGGTCCAGGAGCTTGGCCGTCATGATGTCTATGTACCAGCCGTCCCAGGGTATGTCCGGGAAGTCGGCGGCGACCTCCCTTGCTATGTCCAGGAACTTGCCGTCTGTGGTCTTGACCACGTTGGCCTTGGTGACCACGGTTACCTTGGTCTTGCCTGTGCGCCTGGCATGGTCGAAGGCCAATTGCAGGATCCGCCTGGAACCCTGGGAGGTGATGACCCGGAAGTCCATGGCAAGGTCTTCGGTAACGTTGATTCCCTGGTTGCCGACCGCGTACATGTCCTCCGTGTTCTCTCGGAAGATGATCCAGTCGATCTTCTCCTTTGGAATGCGGACAGGGCGGACGTTGGCGAAGAGGTCCAGGGCCTTGCGCATGGCTACGTTTGCGCTCTCAATGTTGGGCCAGCCGTCGCCTCGCTCCGGGGTGTGGGTCGGCCCTTTGAGGGTGACGTGGCACTTCTTTATCTCCTCCAGGACGTCGGGTGGGATGGCCTGGAGCTGGGCGGCGCGGTTTTCTATCGTCAGCCCATCGATGGTGCGGAACTCCACCTTGCCGCTTTCCACATGCTCCTTGAGCAGGTACTCCAAGACGTACTGGGCTTCGGCCGTGATGGCAGGGCCTATGCCGTCTCCTCCCAGGATGCCGATAATGACGGGACTAATGCTTCCGTAGTCCGCCCAGTCACCTTCGGCTTTGAGGTTCTCCACCCGCTCCAGTTGGCCCTCCAGCACAGTGCCGAAATGCTCTTTTGCCGCTTCTATCACCTGCTTATCCACCAATTGGCGCCTCCTTTACCGGGATCGATCTATAAGCCGACACAGGTTGTTCCGCGCCCGCGGACGCTCTAGGACCATGGTCAAAGCCCGGCCCTAGCCTATCAGGGCAAGTATGTCGTTCTTCTTAACCCAACTCCCCGGCGATACCCTGAACTCCTTTACCGTCCCGTCCACCGGGGATGGAAGGGAGTTCTCCATTTTCATCGCTTCTATGAAGAGGACGGGAGACCCCTTCTTGACATGCTGCCCAACCTCTACTACGTAACGGAGCAGTATCCCAGGCATGGGCGCGGTGATGGCAGCGCCCTCCACCCGTTCCTGAGCAACCGGAGCCGGGGCGGCGGCGGGAGCCGGCGCTGGTGGGGGAGGCGCCGTGAACTGCGGCGGCGCAGCGACAGCCTGCGGAGGTGAGACCGAGGCGACGGTGTATCCATGTGGCGCAGCTCCACGGGCTGCGCTGTCTCCGTTAAGCGCCTCTACCTGCACCTGGTATCTCTCGTTGCCAACGTACACGTTGAATGCCCTGGCCATTTCTGAGACCGGGGGCGCGGCGACGGGAGCCGCTTCCTGGGACCCCTTCTCTACCAGGAGGCCCGCCTTGGCCTTGGACACCAGATCCTCCTCCTCGGCCATCTGCTGCTTCACCTGCTCCAGGGTCTTTGGCTTGACCTCATCCGGTATGGGTTCCCGGCCGTACTTCCATTTGAGGAATCGCAGCCCGGTTACAGGGTAGAGGGCGTACGTGAGAACGTCCCCAATGTCCTGGGCCAGGTCCTCTGTCGCCTCTTTGGCCTTTTCCAACTCAGGCTCCAGGAAGTCGGCGGCCCTGCCGGTCACCGGCTCCTGGCCCCGTTCGTAGTCCTTGAGAATGTCTTTGGTCACATCCGGGTCAATGGGGGTTGGAGTGCGCCCGTACAGCCCATAGACATAGTCCTTCACCTGCGCGG
The DNA here is from genome assembly GCA_965263185.1 of Dehalococcoidia bacterium. Classification (GTDB taxonomy): domain Bacteria; phylum Chloroflexota; class Dehalococcoidia; order Lucifugimonadales; family UBA2985; genus JAPPHY01. Next base: position 2,261,399 of record OZ253588.1, read on the forward strand.
AGACCATAGTGTAGCGGCCAAAGAGGACGTTGTATACCGCTTGGGTGCCAATAATCTGACTGGTAGGGGTGACCAGCGGCGGAGACCCCAACTCCTTGCGCATGCGGGGAAGCTCCTGGTAGACCTCTCCCAGGCGGTCCAGGGCGTCGGCCTCCTTGAGCTGCGAGAGCAGGTTGCTGGCCATGCCCCCGGGGATCTGGTGGCTCAGCACCGCCGTGTCCACCATAGAGGCGCGGCTGGTATCCAGGTAGCTCCGCAACAGGGGTGATATGGACTCGAAGTACTCAGAGAGCTTGAGCAACTGGGCCAGGTCCAGGCCGGTGTCTCTGTCGGTGCCCTGGAGAGTCACGACCAGGGGTTCAATGGCCGGCTGCGACGTCCTCATGGCATAGGGGGAAAGACAGGTGTCGGCTATGTCCAGGCCGGCCTCTGCCGCCTTGAGAAGGGTCATGGAGGCCATGCCGCTGGTGTAGTGGGTATGCAGCTGGACGGGGATGCTGGTGGTCTCTTTGATGGCCTTCACCAGGTCAAAGGCGTCGTAGGGGGCAAGCAATCCGGCCATGTCCTTGATGCAGAGGGTATCGGCTCCCATCTCCTCCAGGATCTTGGCCTTCTTGACGAAGTAGTCCAGGTTGAAGACCGGCCCGCCCATGTGGGATTCCGTAACCGAGTAGCAGATACAGGCCTGGAAGTGCTTCCCTTTGTCCTTGATGGCCTTCACGGCCGTCTCGAAGTTGCGCTCGTCGTTGACGGCGTCAAAGACCCTGAAAACGTCTATCCCCTCATCGGCGGCGTGGTGGACAAAGGCCGTTACCACGTCGTCGGCGTAGTTCCGGTATCCCACCAGGTTCTGCCCGCGCAGGAGCATCTGGAGTGGAGTGTTGGGCATCAGCCGCTTCAGGACGCGCACCCTTTCCCACGGGTCTTCGCCAAGGAAGCGTGTGGCTACGTCAAACGTGGCGCCTCCCCATACCTCAGCCGACCAGAACCCTGCCTTGTCTATGTCTGCGGCGATAGGCTCCATCTCGGAGGTGCGCATTCGCGTGGCCGCCAGACTCTGATGGGCGTCCCGCAAAGTGGTGTCCGTGATCTTCAGGGGGTTCGCGGCCTTGCTAGATGTCATTGCCAACCATCATGCCATATAGAGATGTCTTGCTCATGCCGGTTGAGGCCGTCCTGGTCCGGTCTGAGCTATGGCTCTCCTCTCCATAGGTATAAAGTCTGGCCATACGGAAGCCCGCGCGTTTTCGGATGACGCTTGTATACATGACAGCCTGACACCCGCCTACAAAGGGATGCTACCATGCTTCTTGGGCGGCAGCATCTCCCGCTTGTTCTGGAGCATGGACAACGCGTCTATGATCCTTGGGCGCGTCTCAGCGGGGTCTATGACATCGTCTATGTAGCCCCTTGCGGCGGCTATATAGGGGCTGGCAAAGCGGTCCTGGTATTCCTGGCTCAGCTTCTCCCGGGTCTCTGCCTGGTTCTCCGACTTTCTGATCTCGTCCCGGAAGATGACGTTCACCGCCGCGTCCGGCCCCATGACCGCTATCTCCGCCGTGGGCCACGCAAAGTTGATGTCGCCCCTGAGATGCTTGCTGCTCATCACTATGTACGCCCCGCCGTAAGCCTTGCGGAGCAGGACGCTCACCTTTGGAACGGTCGCTTCGGCATAGGCGTAGAGCAGCTTGGCTCCGTGACGGATGATGCCCCGGAACTCCTGGTCTGATCCCGGCAGGAAGCCGGGGACGTCCACAAGGGTAACCAGTGGTATGTTGAAGGCGTCGCAGAAGCGGACGAAGCGCGCCGCCTTTGTGGAGGCTTCGATGTCCAGCACCCCCGCGAGGAACGCAGGCTGCTGCGCCACGATTCCAACCGTCCGGCCATCCATTCTGGCGTACCCCACAATCATGTTCTGGGCGTAGCCTTCCTGCACTTCCATGAAGTCCCCCGCGTCTGCGATGCTGCGGATGACGTTCTTCATGTCGTAGGCCTTGTTGGAGTCCTCAGGCACAATGTCCCTCAACTCCGGGCTGGTCCTTCCGGCCGGGTCCTGGGACGGCAGGAATGGGGCGTCGTCTGCGTTGTTCTGGGGCAGGAAGGTCAGCAGCCTGCGGACCTGTTGCAGGCACTCCGCCTCGCCTTCGGTGGCGAAGTGGGCAACGCCGGTCTTGGTGAAGTGGGTCATCCAGCCGCCCAGCTCCTCGTGGGTTACGTCCTCACCTGTGGCGGCCTTTATCACGTCCGGCCCTGTGATGTACATCTGCCCAATGCCGTTGACCATGAAGATGAAGTCCGTGAGGGCAGGGGAGTACACGGCTCCACCGGCGGCCGGCCCCATGATCACCGAGATTTGGGGGATCACGCCGGAGAACAGGGTGTTGCGGAGTATAATCTCCCCGTATCCGGCAAGGCTGGTCACGCCTTCCTGGATGCGCGCTCCTCCGGAGTCGTTCAGGCCCACAATGGGAGCGCCGTTCTTGGCGGCCAGGTCCATGACCTTGCATATCTTCTCGCCGACCACCTCGGACACGGAGCCGCCCAGCACCGTGAAGTCCTGGGAGAAGACAAAGGTCAGTCTTCCGTTCACACGTCCGTAGCCGATGACCACGGCATCGCCGAGGTAGTGCCTCTCAGCCAGGCCCAAGTCCGTGGACCGGTGAGTCACAAAGGGGTCCAGTTCGTGGAAGGTGCCTTCGTCCACAAGCGCGGCAATACGCTCCCGCGCTGTCAGCTTGCCTCTTGCATGCTGTTGATCAATGCGGTTCTGTCCACCTCCCAGGGCGGACTGCTCCCGCAGCCTCCTAAGCTCCTCCAACCCTTCGGAAGTCGCTTTCATGATAGCCATCGCCTGTTTTCCGTACCCTTTCCTAGAGTATTGTAGGCAGGATTGTGATATCGAGCACTTTATCCGTCATATCCTATCAGATAATATCTTCCGGTGCAATTCTAGTCTATTTCTTCCCGTATGGCTACCGACAGGGTGAAATTCCTTGAAGGGTAGGTTGGCGTGTGCTATTCTACGGATTGGACGGGGTGTAGCGCAGCCCGGAAGCGCACTTGCATGGGGTGCAAGGGGCCGTCGGTTCGAATCCGACCACCCCGACCATTTTGATCTCATCCTTGGGCGTGGAGGTCAATGTGTACTGTCCAAATTGCGGCCATGAGGCCGGTCAAGCTTCCATATACTGCGCCCGGTGTGGCCGACGCCTCGGCAATCCCCCCACCGGCGACGAAGAAAGCTCGAAATCCACTCCAACAATGAAAGGTCGCGTTGTGGCCTTTGACTGGAGAACCAACGATGGAGTTATATCGGGCGCGAATGGCAACAGTTATAATTTCACTGGACAGGATTGGCGGTCAGACCGTCAGCCGCAGCTGGAAATGAGTGTTGAGTTCCTGCCGGAAGACAGGTACGCTCGGAACGTCTACGGTTCCAGCATATCATCACCTCAAAGCGTATTCTCACAGCGAACTGTTGTAGGCATTTTGGGGATTCTCCTAGGCAGCCTTGGAATTCATAAATTCGTTTTGGGCTACACCACAGAGGGATTCATACTACTTCTCGCGGGAACCGTTGGGTGGCTGGTCGTAGCGCCAGCGGTGGCAGCAATTGTAATTGGCATAGTTGAGGGTGTGATCTACCTGACGAAGTCGGATGAGGAGTTCCACGGGACCTACATTCAGCAACGAAAAGCCTGGTTCTAGGCAGATCGGGCGGCGTTAGTCGCTAGACCCCACCTACGCTTCATGCGCCGTGGGCCAGAGGTGGCACGCCGCGTGATGGTCGGGGCGTACTTCCAAGAGGGGCGGGTCTATGGCCTCGCACGTTCCTTCGATGAAGGAAGGGCAGCGTGGATGGAACCGGCAGCCCGGCGGCGGCTCCGTGGGGCTGGGGGGTTCGCCCGGGATGACCGGGCGCTGTCGCAGCCTGTTCGCGGGGTCCGGTGCAGGGACGGCGCGTATGAGCGCGGCAGTGTAGGGGTGCAGAGGCTCATCCACAATCTGCTCGGCCGGGCCAATCTCCACAATGCGGCCGGCGTACATGACGGCGATCCTGTCGGAGAAGTGGCGGGCTGTCGCAATGTCGTGGGTGATGTACAGGAAGGTAATGCCGTACATTCTCTGCAGGTCCCGCATGAGGTAGAGGATCTCCGCCCGGCTTGACGCGTCGATCATCGACACCGGCTCGTCGGCAAGGATGAAGTCCGGCTTGAGGATGAGGGCGCGGGCTATCCCCACGCGCTGCCTGAGACCGCCGGAGAGCATGTGTGGATACTTGGCGGCCATCTCCTCCGGCGGCGACATACGCACGTCACGGAGCGCCTGGTGTACCATATCGATGCGCTCCTGGGCGTTTCCCACTCCATGTATGACCAGAGGCTCCTCCAGTATCTGGTATACGCTCATAAAGGCGTCCAGGCTGGAATAGGGGTCCTGGAAGACGCCCTGGGCCCTTCGCCTGAACCCACTGAGCCCGGAGTCTGAAAGGTTGGTCACGTCCTCACCGTCGAAGATGATGCGGCCTCCGGTGGGTTTGAGGAGCCTGAGAGCGGCCCGGCCCAGGGTTGTCTTGCCGCTGCCGGACTCGCCCACAACGGCCAGGGTCTCGCCTTGCTCCAGCGCCAGGGACACGTCGTCCAGCGCCTTGACGGGCACGGAGCCTATCAGCCCCTTCCTGGCCTGAAAGTAGACCCGCAGTCCTTCTATCCTGAGCAGCTCCGTCATGAACTCTCCCTGTTCAGAAGCCAGCAGCGAGCCTCATGGCCTTCCGCGATGGTGAAGGTGGGGAGGCGCTCCCTGTCGCACGGAGCGAAGGCGAAGGGGCAGCGAGGCTGGAAGCGGCAGCCGATAGGAGGGTCGGTCAGGTCCGGCGGCGCTCCCGGGATGAACTGGGGCGGCTCCTTTGAGTCCAGCCTTGGGATGCTGCCAAGGAGCTTCTGGGTGTAGGGATGCCGGGGCGCTGTGAGCATGTCCTCCGCGCCGCCTATCTCCACAATCTCCCCGGCGTACATGACTGCAATCCTGTCGCACAGGTCGCTGGCAAGGGCAATGTCGTGGGTGATGAAGATGAACGATATGCCTAGGTCGCGCTTCAAGTCCTTCAGCAGGTTCATCATCTGGGCCTGTATACTGACGTCCAGGGCAGAGGTGGGCTCGTCCAGGATGACCAGGCTGGGGTTAAGCACCAGCGCCATGGCGATCATCACTCGCTGCTTCATGCCGCCGCTCAGCTCGTGAGGGTACCGATCGACTGTCTCCACGGGCAGGCGCGTCAGGTCGAATAGCTGCAAGGCGCGCTCCCGCGCCTGCCTGTTCCGGCCCCTGCTATCCACCAGCAGAGGCTCTGCCACCTGGTGGCCCACCTTCAGCACCGGGTTGAGGGAGTTCATGGCTCCCTGGAACACCATCGACAGCTTCCGCCAGCGTATGCGCTGCCGGAACTCCTCGTCCCTCAGGGCCATGATGTCCTCGCCCTCCAGCTCCACCCGGCCCTGATAGTCGATGGCGTTTCTGGGGAGCAGGCGCATGAGAGCCAGCGAGAGGCTGGTCTTGCCTGAACCGGACTCGCCGACTATGCCAAGCGCCTGCCCCTTTTCCAGGGTAAAGGATATGCCGTCCACGGCTCGCACAGGGTTGTCGCGTGTGGCGTAGTGCAGGCGCAGGTCCCGGACGTCAAGCAGGCTCATTGCCGCGCCATCCGCAGCCGGGGGTCAACCACGCGCTCCATGCCAAGGGCGATGAGCACGAAGGTGAGGGCGGTTATTACGATGAGGATGCCGGGGGGAAGCACCCACCACCAGTAGCCGACGTACACCGCGCCCGTCCTGAAGCCCTGATCCAGAATCTGGCCCCACGTGGGTATGGACGGGTCGCCCAGGCCCAGGAAGCTCAAGCCCGCCTCCGCAAGGATGGCCGCCGGCGTGAAGAATATCATCTGGGCAAAGACGAATGGCGCCATCTGCGGGAAGATGTGCCTGAGCATTATGCGCCATCTGGAGGCGCCAAGGGCTGTGCTAGCCTCCACAAGCTGCCCGGTCCTGATCTGCAACACCATTGAGCGTATCACAATTGTCATGCCGGGCCAGCCAAAGAGGATGAGGATTGCGATCACTATCCATAGCTTCTGGCCTAGGATGAAGGCCAGGAACAGCAGTATGGGAAGCAGTGGTATGTTGGACAGGACGTCGGAGAAGCGTTGTATGGCGATGTCCGTCTTTCCTCCGGTATAGCCGCTGATTATCCCCAATGTAGTGCCTATAACCGTGGCCATTATGGCCGTGATCAGCCCAATTGCCAACGCTACGGGGAAGCCGAAAACCAGTCCCCTGGCCAAGTCCCTCCCAAGGGAGTCGGTGCCCATGAGGCCAAATTGGGAGCCTCCCACTACGAACTTCATGCTCCCAATGGAGTCACGGCTGGCCTGGGAGCGGACCACTATGACAATCCGGTACTCACCCTTGAGCGGTCGAAAACCGCCTTCGCTCTGTGGGTCCGGCTCACCGAAGACCGCCTCGTCGACCCTGCCCACCAGACTGCCTGGCGAAGCGCTTACCTGAAACTCGTCCTGTAGAAAGCCGGCCACCGCGCCGGCCACGGATGGCTCTCCGGTCAGGTGCACTCTTAAAGGGGCACTCCGGTACCGGTGTATCGGGGGCGTTTCCCCTGCCCGCGGGGCGGGCGCAACTGTCCTGTACAGGGTGAGCGTCTTGCCGTCCGGGCGTATTACGGATACGGATATGCTGGAGGGCCTGCCGTGGTATGTCAGGTCGCCCACGGAAAAGGAGGTGAAGGTGGGGGACTGGTCAGAGGCGTAGTCCAGGTTGAAGGCGTAAGTCTTCTCTACTCCCCTGTCCGTGTCCCGTGTCTCCGAAGCCTGCACCGCGGTAAAGACCGTGTGGGGAACGCTCTCCGACTCGCGGAATACGCCTGTCCAGACAGGCGGTACGTTCTTCGGGTTGTCCGCCCACGCCGCCGGATTGTTCCACAAGCGGTCGCCAAAATCCAGTGGGTTGGATATGAGGGCGTAGAGTGATATGAGCGCCATCACCAGGAAGAAGGCTACCCCAACCTTGCCGGTTGTGGAGGTGAGCAGCTCCCTGAGCGCGCCCCTAAGCCCCTCGTTCATGAGTACCGCACCCTGGGGTCTACGACTATGTACAACACCTCCAGGATAAACCTGGCTGTGACGTATATGAGGGTGAACATGAATGTGAGAGCTATCACTACGGTCTCATCCACCGAGAGGATGGCATCGTAGTACAGGCGGCCCATGCCGGGCCAGTTGAACACAGTCTCCGTGAGGATTGCCCCGCCAACCGACGACGCCAGGCCAAGGATGAGCCCGGTGAGAATGGGAGGAGCGGCGACTCGCAGGATGTGGCTGCGCATGACAGTGTTCTCCGGCAGGCCCTTGGCGCGGGCGACGGTGACGAAGTCCTCCTGGGCGGTGTTCATCACCATTGTCCGCACCACGTATGTCCACGAACCCACGGAGATGAGCGCCATTGTGATTACCGGCAGGGCTGCGTGCCAAAGGAGGTCAAACAGACGGGCCAAGCCGCCCTCAGGAGGGGGGGCGCTGTACATGCCTCCCGGAGGGAACAGCCTTACGCCGAAGGTGGAGAGGATTATGTATGTGAGCAGTATCATCAGAATCCCCGCCCACCAGGCGGGCAGGGCGTTGGAGGTGGCTGCGAAGAGGGAGGCGACTCGGTCCAGCTTGCTGCCCACCCTGGTCGCCAGCTTGACTCCAAAGAATAGCCCGAATACCGCCGTTACGACCGACGCGGTGGTCACCAGGAGCATGGTCCTGGGGAGCCGCTCCACAATTAAGGACGTGATGCTGCTACTGCCCTCGGCGGTCTTGAGTGTCCTGGCTTCTCCCAAGTCAAACCTGATGACCCGTCCTATCATCTGGGGAAGGCGATAGTACCAGGGTCGGTCAAGCCCGTAGGACGCCTCCAGCTCCTCGCGGTGCTCGCGAATGGCCCCCTCTATCTCATCGGCGTTGCGGATGGTTTGAGCCAGGCCCTGCCTTAGCCCGCGCACCTCCTCGTTGACTATGGCAGTCAACATTCTATCGGAGAAGCCGGTGGCTCCTAGCGTCACCACCACCATTACCAGCACGGCAAAGAGTACGCCAACAAGGGTCAGTCCTCTTATTGCTAGGGTCTTGGCAATGGACATATGGGCACCGCCGGCCAAGAGCTACGGGAAGGGCAAGGCCTCTCAGGGATTACCCGATCCCCCGCCGCGATCTCATTATCAAGAACACTATGATAATCCCGACTCCCAATACCACCACCAGGACAAGCGCTATGACGATTCCCATAGAAGAGCCGCCATCTTCCTCTGACGGGGTGTCCGTGGGAGCGGCCGTGTCCGCTGGGGCGGACGTAACAGTGGGCTCCGCCTGTGACGTCGGCTCGACCTGTGGCATCGCGCTGACGCCAAACTCTACGTCCACCCTCTGCTCCAGCAGGGTGGAGAGCTCGTCGGTATAGGCCGCCAGGAAGAGGTGGTACAGATCGCCTTCCAGGGAGGCCGCCACGTCGGCTGAGACCCGCACGCGGAAGCGGTCCGCGGATATGGCTTCCGCCGGCCCGGAGCCGATTATCTCGCCCGTGGCCGGGTCCTGAAAGACGTACTGCACCGCTTTGTTGCCGGGCCCTTCCACCTCCACAACGGCGTCCATCCCGGTTCCCACCGCCAGGGAGGCGCCCTCCACGCTCACGATCCGGAGGGCCGGAGGCTTGCCGTAATACAGATCTCCGGGGCTAAACGGGTAATCCGGGTCTCTGAAGGCCTTGATCTGGGCGAACTGGGCGCTGCTATCAAAGGTCTCCAGGTAGTAGGGGCCGTTGCTTATTATCATGTGCCCCTTCTCGCCAAACCAGTCTATGGCAGCGGCGTATCTCGCAGCCGCCTCTGTCTGGTCCACCAGGGACACACCGTCCACCGTGAGCGCCCCTTCAGGAGTCGCGGTGGTCTCTGCCATTTCCCTGAGGGTGTTTCTCACCAGGCGGGCAAACTTGTCCAGCACCAGGCTGATTGGATCCACGTTGAACCGGGCCGCCGCGGTGTCGCTGTAGGCCACGGTCCTCTGCCGGAACACCATGTCGTCCATGGCGGCCAGGACCTCCCAGGGCATGGTTACCCCGGAGATGCTGGCGTACTGGGCTATGTAGTCGTCCTCAAAGTGCCAGAAGTCCACGTAGACCTCCAGCTTGTCGTCTTCCGTGACGCGGAACCCGCGGAATGTGTCCGTAAACGGCTTGCTTGTGGTGGATATGGAGACCTCTATGTCGGCCTTGTCCTCGTTGTACACAATGTCAAAGGCCTGCGATATGGGGTAGAGGACGTCGGCCATTGTGATAGGCTGGCCGTGGTGCCACTTGGACTGGAAGTACTTGGAGTAGTCGAAGGTGACCTTGCTGGTGGCCCGAGCGCCGGCAGGCGCGTCGCTCCACCCTCCGGCGTCGGCGTCCCACAGGAAGGCGCCGGCAGGGAGGTCCAGCTTGCTTCCGGGGCCGGCCGTCTCCACCCGGTAATCGGCGCGGAAGGGTATTGGAACGCCCGTGAAGGGATGGGTAGCCAGGGGGGTATCGCGGACGTTATTCCAAATGTCGTTGCTGTAGACGTCTCCGAAACCTCCAACCGGGTTCCAGGTGGTCCTGTTTGTCCATACCCAGAGATTTCCCACGTTGAGTTCGTCGGCGCTGCCGGGGATGTGGGCTTCCCTGAGTGTCCACATGCTCCTGGGTCCGGAGACCAGGTCCTCCGTGATGCCCCGGATGTCGGTTACGGCGGGGAGGTTATTCACCGCGGTGACGACCCATATGCGGACCGATTCTTCCAGACACGCCTCTGTTGCCTGCACGTACAGTTGGTCTCTCTCTTCCACGTTCTGGAAGTCGCCGGTGAAGATGCGCTGTCCCAGGGCGTCCAACTCTGGGGACTCGTACTGCCAGAAGCCCACCTCCTGCCAGCCGGGCATGTTGCCCAGCCAGGGCGCGCACATCTGGTTTATGTTTCCAAAGTCATATCTCTCAGGCGCGCCTCGCCCCCAGCCCTCTGTGTAGAGGTGCCACTGGAACAGCTGAGGGTCTGTGCCGTACACGGTGAAGATAGCGGGGCCGAACTGATGAGGCGCCAGTGTAACCGAGAATCCCAGGGTCCCCAAGTTTGCGCGGAGGTCGTTTCCTATGTCCCAGCGCTCATCCTCAGTCCTGACGATGAACTTCAAGTCGATGCGCCTGTCGTTGAAGTGCCAGAACCCGTCTCTGAGCTCCGCTCCCGCCTGGGTCATGGCCTCACTGACCATATCTGTAGCCAGCCCAGGGTCGTAGGCGATCCTGGACTCCTTGGTCAGGTTGAATACGGTGAGGAAATCGAAGTCGGAGGGGCTCACGTGGGTGAGCATGGGCAAAGCGAACCCCTTGTACACCTCCTGCGCTATGAACGGCCTGTTGACGACGTATTGCAGAGCCTGCCTCACCTCTTTTATGGACAACGGATTGAGCTCGCCTTCCACGGCCGGAGCCGGATTCAGCACAATGGAGATTGTGGACGCCGGCGCCTGGTATACGGTGATGTCGGGGTTATCCTCCAGCGCTTCTGCTGCGGGAGTTTTCAGGCTGAAGATGTACATGTCCATGGCCCGGGCCTCCAACTCCTTGGAGGCAATGCCGACGTCATAGGCGCTGAAGTTGATGGTGTCGGTGGCCGGGCCTGGCCGGTCGTGGGGCGGGGTGTAGTCTTCGTGGGACGTGGCGGCGAAGACCAGGAAGAGAGCCGGCGTCAGGGCCAGCCACAGAAGCCGTTTGGCATTGCTCGTATTCATGTTCAATATCTTAACCTTAAATGTTCAGAGATTGCTGCGCGGAAGCTACTACAACCTGGAGCGCGACCTCACGGAGCCTATGAACAGTCCCAGAATCAGGGCTCCCAATGCAGCCAACGCTGCTACGACCGTGACCAGCAACGGCGACACGCCTACGGAATCACCGTCGTCGTCGCCATCACCGCCCACACCGGCGGCTTTGATGTCCTCCAGGGAGGCCTGTATCTCAGGAAGCTGGTCCAGGCTGCTCAGGCTGTCCTGGATGGAGGTCAGCTGGGCGTTGTCGTCTCCGACCGGGCCGACGCCCACGGAGTCCAACCTGTCATTTATGCCCTGGATGGACTCCTGTATGTTGTCGAAGCCGAAGTCCATGTAGAAGGAGCCCGTAGCTATGTTCCCCGATGCGTCTATAGCCCTGAAATCGTGGGCGCCTTCGCCGGAAATGGGTATGAATAGCCGCGCGGTGAACCTGCCGTCGGGGTCGCTCCTGACCGTACTCACCACGGCGCCGCTTATCTCCAGGTACACGTCCTGGTCCGGCTGGAAGTTGGACCCCTGGATTGTGACGTCCTTGCCGCCGGGGCCGGATGGTGGCGAAAGGAATATGGACGGCAGGGGCATGAGCCCCTTGCGGGCAAACGCTATCTTCTGGTTCTGAGAGCCGAACTCACCCAGCCGGGCATCGGGCCAGGCCATGTACACCTCGTCTTCCGTTGCCGCGATTGTGAAGTAGTCGCCTATGAACGCGCCTCCGGGGAAGGCGTAGTTGGGATTGGATGGGAAGTCCGTTACCCGCGCGTTCTCAATCCACGTCTCGCCGCCGTCTTCGGAGCTGGAGTAGTAGACGTGGTATCTAGTCTCCACGGAGTCGTCCCGCATATCGCCCCAGATGGCGTGTATTGTGCCGTCCGGGCCGGTGGATATGGAGGGGAAGAACTGGAGACGAGTGGTGTTGTCGTCATTGATCCTCTTCTTGGTAGTCCAGGTCTCTCCCTTGTCTGTGGAGGCCACAAAGTAGATGTCCCCGTCGTCGGTGCCCTCTCCCTTGGGCAGGCCGGTGAATGCAACGTATACCTCGCCCTGCGGCCCTGCGCTGATCTGCGGGAAGTTTGCTCCCCAGTAGCGGAAGAAGGTGTTGCGGGGGCTGAACGGAATCTCATTAAAGTCCGATGCCCTGTTGGTGACGAAGGTGCGACCGTCGTCCCCTGAGGTGGCAACGTATATCTCCGCGCGCCCTTTGAAGGAGTCGTCATCGGTGCTGTCCACCCAGTTGACGTACACCGTGCCGTCGGGGGCTACGGCAGGCTGCGAACCCTGTACAACCCTCTTGGGAACGTCCTCTCCCACGGAGGTTATCACAACCGGGCTGACTGAGACAGGCTCGCTCCACGTGAGGCCACCGTCCTCGGAGCGCACCAGCTCTATGCTGGTCTCCGTCCTGGGAACCAGCGCGAAAGCCTCTACGTCGTTGAGGAAGAAAATGGGGAATATGGTAACGAACTTGGTGTAGGTGACGTAGATTACGTCCTTGTCCGGGTCATTGCTGCTGGGCCCTATTGCGAGCCAGGGCTTGTCCAGGAAGGGAAGGGAAAGGTCGTAGGTTGTCCTTCCTCCCGGGTCCTCCTGAGGCGGGCCTGTATCGATGTGGCTGGTGGCGGAGGCTATGGGTTCCGACCAAGTGAAGCCGCCGTCGCTGGAAACGGCTATAGGAATGGAGGATACGGCGGCGTTGCCAACGGAGTTGCGGATTGTGAATTCCTCTATGTCCACTGAAATGGAGGCTGCATAGGCGTTTCCGTCACGATCGAAGGCGATAACGGGGTCGCCTGCTCCACCAATGTCTCCGGCGGGATACTTGACCTGATACGGCCCTTCCCAGCTGGCCCCGCCGTCTATGGAGTTGTAGGTGGTAATGCCGGGGAAATTGTAATCTATTACACCCAGAATAATATGCTCCGGGTCTTTGGGATTGACCGCAAGGTGAGGCTCCGTCTGAAAGGGGACTCGGCTGAAGTCACGAGTGACCAGGATGTTGCGACTGAACTTTGGCGACGGACTCCTGTACGGCACCAGGGGGCCCTGACCCCCTCCGCCCGCCTGGGGAGCGATTCCCCTGACCTGCGGCGATTGAGGAGGAAACTCCCTGCCCAGTGGATTTCCCTTGGCGGTGGTGAGGCGCGGGTCAAGCCCCTGCGCTATGAGCCACATTGACCCGGAGAGGTTCTTTTGGAAGGCTTCCATCAGCGAGGAGTCCAGAGGACGCGGCGTTGTAAACGTAGGCCCTTCATCGTGTTTGGCCAGGGCGGCGTTGGATAGTGATGCCGTGATCAGAAGCAGTATCAGAAGGGCGCCGATCCTAAGAGGTCTCCTCGTCATTACATCTCCATTCTTTGCGGTTTAATCATTGTGTCCGGCAACGGCTTCAAGCGCCTATGCGTGAGGCGCGGGGTCAATTCAGCTGGCTTATGACTCCCTCCATATTGGTTATCACCGATAACAGGGCCTCACGGTTGAAGGCATCGGAGGTCTCCCCATAGCCGGCTGCGCCGGAGGAGTTGTGGTCTATGAGCCATTCCTCGTATTCCTGGGTACAGACGCCGGCCTGGGGTCTCCGGTCATTCCAATCGTAGTAGTTGTCAATCCTCAGTATCACCCTATCTGCCTGAGTAGCCAGCGCCGGGTCAGCCTTTGCCGCTACGGCCTTCATGTTGTTCCAGTAGTCGAACGACTCTTCTCTGGTGGTTGGAAAATCTCTCCTCAACTCCACCAGCAAGAGGCGGTGATTTTCTACGGTTTCGGCCAATGCGTCAAGGTCTCCTATTTTGCTGTCCCGTTCTGCCAGCCCGGTTTGCAGTGAAGCGGTCTGCTCTTCCAGGGACGCAACCCTTTCCAGGGCGGCGGACGACTTCGATTCCTCCTGGGTCAGCGCCAACTGAAGGGAGGCCACTCTCTCATCAGTCTCTGTGAGTCTATCGGCAAGGTCGCTCTCCACCAAGCTGGTTGCCGACAGGCTCTCTACCAGGGTCTGATACTCCTGCCCGGCCTCCTCCAGCTGCGCGCGAAGTTCCTGGACCTCGGCCTCCAGGTCAGTGGTAGGGTTGAGCACCTCTCTGCCAAGCCACAGACCCGCCGCCAGGCTCAACGCGCCAACCACAGCGGCCACGCCGAACCAAATCAGGACGACTTTGGCCAAATCTCTCCTGTATTGCATATACCTGTTAAACATCTGCGCTACTTCCTCAAGTTTGGTTAATATCCCTATAGTTTAGTCGCTGGAAAAGCCGTTGACTAGTCTAGCACACATTGATTTTCGGTGGGTTTTTTGTAATGGGCTTCCGAGGCTGTCGCTCCGCTAGACCCGGGCGGCAGGTCTGGGCATGTTTTGCCCAAGGCTGTTACAATAGAGAGGCGGTATGCGCCGTTCCACGCGCCACGCGCGGCGAGCCAAGCAGCCCGAAACGCCGGAATCATCGCCTGAAACGAGGGCCGGGGTTGAACAGAGACGATCATATAGTCAAGGTGCTGAGTAGCCTGTACGAGGTGGTGTCCTGCCTCCAGTGCGGGACGCGCATCAGATTCGGAGACTTCGAGTGTCCTCACTGCGGGAGGGACGTGGACGACGAGATGCGTATGTGGGCGGCAAGGCTGCTGGACAAGCTGAATGAGTGACAGCTACGGCAGCAGGGACGACTGGCCTACGCGCCGGCTTCGGCCTGCATGGAGAACGTGGTATTATCATAAGACGGTGGCCGCTCAGAGATATTAGGAGGACAAGATGCCCGGAGACGCTATTGCTGTGATACAGGTCTGTAAAGTGTGCGCCTCAGAGGTGGGAACCTTTTCCGAGAAGAAGGAGAACCTCATGCTCGCGACCGTAGACCACGTCTGGTGTGAGGCTTGCAAGGCGGTTATGCCGGCGGCCCGCGATATCGCCGGACGCGGGACATCTATCGCAAGAGAGGTGGAGAGCTACCCACGGCTGCTCCCGACACTGGAGGGTTGAGAGGGCAAGCCTGAGAAGCTCAAAACGGGTACGGAGGTTACGGCAGCGCTTCCTCAAGGGCTCGTTGTGAACCCCCTATCACCAGCCTGTCGCCCAACCTTACAAGCGGCCGTCTGATGAGGCGCGGCTCTTGAAGCATCAGTCGCAGCAGGCCGTCGTCATCCAGGCTGTCGCGGGACGCCCCCAGGGACTTGAAGGAAGGGCTGTTCCATGCGAATGCCTCGGATAGCTCGTGTCCCTCAAGGAGTTGGAGCAATTCGTCCCTGCTGAAGGGCTGCTGAAAGAAGTCCCGTTCCTCCGGGTCTACGCCTTTTTCGTGGAGCCACGCTCTCACCTTGCGGCAGGTCGATCAGCGGCTCCACCAATACAAGGTTGCTTGGGCCATTGGCCTAACCTCGCTATCTGGACTGGCCGCATTATACCTCATCGCGCGGCGCTCAAGAAAGTGGCCTCCAAACAGGTGTCTCATCCGCTTGCTCCCCTCTGCCTGTTCACGCCCTTCGACAAGCTCAGGACGAACGGAAAGATTTGGCCCGTTCATGGCCCCCTTGCCCGTTCGTGGTGAGCTTGTCGAACCACCTGAGCGGGACGCTAGCGTACCAACGTCGTCGTGCCCGCTAAAGCGGGAATCCATCCCCAGCGTCCCAGGGATGGATTCCCGCTCGGAGGCAGGAATGACGGTGGAAGGATGAGGTATCAGCGCATGTGCCTCACGATGGCCGCGGAGCAGCCCCAGAAGCAAGGTCGTCGCGGCTAACCTCCAGCCACAGTTCCACCCCGGGATTGCGCAGAAGAGCGCCGTTCACCAGTGGGCCGTCTCCCAGCCGGATGATGCGCGCTGAGAGGCGTTCTCCTTCAACGTCCAGGACACCCACCGTGCCCAATCGCGTGGACTGATGATGTGGCAGCGTAGCGCTGCCGGGGTTGACGTGCGCCACCCCGTCCCGGAGGGCCAGCCGTTCATAGTGGGTATGGCCGCTGATCACAACGTCCACGGGAGTGTCGAAGTGTATTCCGGAGGTGACGTCATGCACCATGCCGAGTCGCCAGCCGTCCACGTCCAGCGTTTGGGTGGCCTTTACCCGGCGGTCGTCCATCCCGAAGTCGTTGTTGCCGAGGGCGGCCAGCGTCGGGGCAATGTCCTCAAGCCAGTCCAGGATGCGCGGGGTAACGATGTCGCCGGCGTGCAGAATCAGGTCCACCTTGCGAAATGCCAGGGCCACCTCCGGCCAGGGATCGCGGATGGAGGAGGGTAGGTGGGTATCGGAAATCAGCCCTATGCGCATCGCTGGTTCAAGGCCGGCAGGCTATAGCTTGGTGAGAGGGGCTTGACCGTTGCTCAGGACTGCGGCCGGTAACCCTCCGCGGCCAATCGCTCCAGGGTGTCCGCCACCTTCTCCACCTCGCTGGTCGTGTTGAAGAAGTGTGCGCTGAAGCGGACTCCGTCCGGGCCGTGCACCGTCCTGCCAACGATGCCGAAACGCTCCTGTAGGGCGGCGACCAGCTCCTCCGGCGGCCAACCATCCAGGCCAACGGTCACCAGACCGCAGGCGGAACCCTTATGAGTTGGACTTAGCAGGTTGGCGCCGTCCATGCGGGCAACCCGCCCTCTGAGGCTGTCGGCGAGGCTCATGGCGCGCTGCTCTATGCGGCTGAGGCCGATGTCCGCAACCAGCCGGAGACTCTCGGCGAAGCCGGCCGTCAGTCCGGGGTTGTTGGAGACCATGGAGAAGCGGCCCAGGTGGCCGCGGCGACTGTTCTCGCGGCTTGCCTCAAGGGCGTTGGTGGAGAACATGGGCTCCAGCATGTCCCTGCGCTCCCGGCTCACGTACAGCGCGCCGGTCCCCACCGGCCCCATAAGCCACTTCTGGCCGGACACGGCGTAGAAGTCGCACCCAAGGTCGTTGAGGTTGACCTCCACGTGCCCAAAGCTCTGGGCTCCGTCCACCAGCACGGGGATTCCCATGCTGTGTGCTGCTTCGGTTATCTCCCCGATGGGCATTCGCAGGCCGCAGGTGAACTGTATGTGGCTCAGGGCTACCAGCTTGGTCCGATCGCTCATGGCCGACTTTACAAGCCGCAGGACTTCCGCAGGCTCAGATAGAGGTGGAATCGCCACAGAGTTGACGTGGACGCCCATGCGCTGGGCCAGCACGTTGGCAGGCGAGGTAAGCGCGGGATGCTCCAGGTCGCATATCAGAAGCTCGTCCCCCGGCTGCCAGTCCATGCCATAGAGGACAACGTTCACCCCCTCACGCGTGCTGTGGGTAAGGGCCACGTCCTCCTCCTCAACGTTCATCAGGGAGGCCACGGCCTCAACCGCCTGGCGGTTTACCTCTCGTCCCAGGGCCACGCCTCTGGCGCTGGCTGGGCCTACCGCGGACTCCTGCTCCAGGGTCTCTGCAATGCGGCGCAGCACGGTGGTAGGCGTGGGCCCGGCCCATCCCGTGTTCATGTAGATATAGTCCTGGGTAACCGGCAGGAGCTCCCTAAGCTGGTCTGTGTTCATTTCACCTATCCATTCTGTAGACTATAGGCTGTGGTTGACAGGGTTTGAGCCATTCTATCACGGAGTACAGCGCGAAGCCACTTGCCGGGCTGTCCGGGATTGCGGGCTTTGGCGATTGCCGTTACACTCGGTCGCGCCGGGCGCGTCGGAGGCCGGTTTGGCGAAGGCAACGGCGATGCTCCGCGATCCTCCGCCCGGATCCGGGATAAACGCCGCGAGGGGCCAACTCCATGAGGACGATTATTGGGCGAAGCCTGTGCCTGCTCCTATTGACGGCGCTAGCGGCCTGCAACGAGGGCGGGCCTACACCTCAGCCTACACCTACGGCAATCGCCGCCCCCACCGCTACGCCCACCCCCGCGCCGACGCAGGCGCCGACGCCGACAGTCGCGCTTGCCGACACCGCGACGCCTACCACTGCGCCGACGCCAACCCCCACCCCCGCGCCGACAGTCGCGCCTGCCAAAACCGCGACGCCTGACCCACTGGCCCGCTTTGCGCCGCCCGATCCCGTCGAGGGCGTCGGCGACGTCCTAGAGGCTCTCATTGCGGGGCGTATCTTCCGGCTGGAGGTGGCCCGCACCCCATCCGAGCGCGCCCGCGGCCTCATGGAACGGGCCAACCTTCCGCAAGAGGATGCCATGCTGTTCGTCTTCGAAGCCGAGGAGTACCGGTCCTTCTGGATGAAGAACACCCTGATACCCTTGGACATTCTCTTTCTGGACGCCCGCGGCATTGTGGTGGACGTCCAGACCATGTACCCGCAGATAGAGGCCGCGGATGGCGCTCTGAAGGTATATCGCTCTGCCCGGCCCGCCCGGTATGCCCTGGAGATGAACGCCGGCCTAGCCGAGTCCCTGGGCATTGCGCCGGGGACACAGGTCTTGTTCGGATAGGCTAGGCATTTTCGGGCCATTTGTGCTACACTAGGCTCACCCTGCTCATGGTGGGCCTACCCACCCCGTTCGTGGTGAGCTTGTCAAACTATACGAGGCGGGAGGGAAGTGGCGGGCAACTGCCACCGGGTAGCAACCATTCCTGCGAAAGCAGGAATCCATCCCTGGGGCGCGGGGAGGCGCGGCAGAGTAAGGAGCGATAGACCCCTGCTTTCGCAGGGGTGGTTACGTGACGAGTAGGGAAGTGGTACGCAGGCAACTGCCACCGGGTAGCAACCATTCCTGCGGAAGCAGGAATCCAGGGGCGGGGGGGGGCAGGCTTCGCAGGGGTGGTTACGGCACAGACAGATCCACGCAATAGAGACTGAACAATGACAACCGACCTTTCTTCTCCCAACTGGACCAACGGCACGCTCTTTGTGGGCGACAACCTTGACGTTATGCGCGGCATGAACTCCGGGAGCGTCGACCTCATCTACCTGGACCCGCCGTTCAACTCCAACCAGAGCTACGCAGCGCCCATCGGAAGCACTGCGGCCGGCGCTGCCTTCAAGGACACCTGGACACTGGATGACGTTGACCTGGCATGGCACGGGGAGATAGCGGAAGCCGAGCCTGCGCTGTATAAGATCATAGACGCTGCGGGGTTGGCTCACGGCAAGGGTATGCAGTCATACCTGATTATGATGGCCGTCCGGCTGCTGGAGATGCGACGGTTGCTGAAGCCAACGGGCAGCATTTATCTTCACTGCGATGACACCGCTACTCATTACCTAAAGTTGCTCATGGATTCAGTCTTTGGGGCTGGACAGTTTCGCAACTCAATTGTCTGGAAGCGATTCAACTTCCACTCAGACGCTAAGCGGTTTGGGCGGGTATCAGATGCCTTGCTGTTCTACTCCAAAACTGACGCCTATCTCTTTAATCGGCCAAGAGTGCCGTTTTCCAAGGCTTACGTTGACGCCAAATTCACCCATAGGGATGCTGATGGACGGAGGTTCAGGCTCAGCGATCTGAATCCACCGGGCGGGCGTGGCCCAGTATACGAATATCATGGCGTCACAAAGGCCTGGCGAATGACAAAAGAGAAGATGTTGGCGCTTGAGGCAGATGGGCGCATTTATCTTGACAGTGCCATTCCCCAGCTAAAGCGATACCTCGATGAGTTGGACGGCCAAGCAGTTCACGACATTTGGGATGACATTCCTTCAATCAACCCTATGGCTAAAGAGCGCACGGGCTACCCCACGCAGAAGCCACTGGCCCTCCTGGAGCGCATCATCAAAGCGTCCAGCAACGAGGGCGACGTGATCCTGGACCCGTTCTGCGGATGCGCAACGGCGATGGTGGCCGCCGAGAAGCTGGGCCGCCAGTGGGTTGGCATTGACCTGTCGCCCGTTGCGGAGACGCAGGTGAAGAACCGCCTGGAGAAGGAAGTCCGGTTGTGGACGGGCAGGGTGCTTGTCCGCGCCGATACTCCCCGCCGGACGGACGTTGGTGATCTGCCTCCCTACAAGACTCACAAGCATACGCTGTTTGGACGGCAGGAAGGGCTATGCGCCGGGTGCCGGGTGATGTTCCCGTTCCGCAACTTCACCATCGACCACAAGGTTGCTCAATCCAGGGGCGGTACGGACCACCTGGACAACCTCCAACTGCTATGCGGCGCCTGCAACTCCAAGAAGGGCGCGCGTACCCACGAGCAGTTCATCGCCCTGCTTGAGAGGGAAGGGGTGCGGTAGAACAATGTCCAACTTTACGGCCTTGGCGCACAAAGATATAATTACATTTCGCAGGGGTGGGGACGGTGCAGGGCAGCAACGCCTGTATAGCAGCCATTCCTGCGAAAGCAGGAATCCATCTCTGGGTGGATGGGTGTCGCCATTGGCCTACCTGGATTCCCGTTTTCACGGGAATGACGGGAAGTGGAGCATTGAAACAGTTAAGCAACCATTCCTGCGAAAGCAGGAATCCAGGGGTGGGGGCGCGCCGGAGTGGCCCGTTCGTGGTAAGCTTGTCGAACCATACGAGCGGGATGCTGGGGTTACCAAGCACGTTCCGCTCATGCCCTTCGACAGGCTCAGGACGAACGGAACTCCCCGGCCGGGGCGTCACTCTCGCACAAAGGTTAACTCATGACACTGAAGAATGAGGGGCAAGCGCCAACTTCAACCGACCCACTCTCCCAGTTCCACCCCATAGTCCAGGACTGGTTCAGGAGCAGGTTCGAGGCGCCCACGGAAGCGCAGGCCCAGGGCTGGCCGGCCATTGCTCGCGGTCGCCACGTCCTCGTAGCCGCCCCCACCGGCTCAGGCAAGACCCTGGCGGCCTTCCTGATGTGCATAGACAGGCTGGTGCGCAGCGGCCTGGATTGCGGTCTGCCCAACACCACCCAGGTTGTCTACGTATCGCCGTTGAAGGCCCTGTCCAACGATATACACAAGAACCTGGCCGCTCCGTTGGAGGAGATACGGGCGTTGGCCGAGGAGCGGGGCGCTCCCCTTCCGGAGATACGGGTCGCGGTCCGCACCGGAGACACCCCGTCCTCCGAGCGCCAGAAGATGGCAAAGAAGCCGCCCCACATCCTCATCACCACTCCGGAATCCCTGTACATTCTGTTGACCTCGGAGAGCGGCCGCCGTGGACTCAAGGGGGTCAAGACCCTGATACTCGATGAGATACACGCCGTTGTGGAAGACAAGCGAGGCTCTCACCTTGCCCTCTCCGTGGAGCGCCTCTGCGCCCTGGCCGAGGCCAACATAACCCGCGTCGGCCTGTCCGCCACCCAGCGGCCCATCGAGGAGATAGCCCGCTTTCTGGTCGGATGCCGGGACATCGACGCGGACGGCGCTCCGAACTGCCTGATCGTCGATACGGGCCACGCCCGGACCATAGACCTGGACATACGGCTTCCACAGAGAGACCTTGGCCCCATCGCAAGCCATGAGCAGTGGGACGAGACCATTGACGACGTGATAGAGCTGGCGCAGGCTCATGGCTCCACGCTAGTCTTCGTAAACACTCGCAGGTTGGTGGAGCGGTTGGCCCACCGGCTATCGGAGCGTTTGGGCGAGAACGCCGTGGTGGCCCATCATGGAAGCCTGTCGCGGGCTACGCGGCTGGCGGCCGAGGACAAGCTAAAGAGGGGAGAGGTGAAGATCTGCGTGGCAACGGCCTCGCTGGAGCTTGGGATAGACATAGGGGTGGTGGACCTGGTGTGCCAGATAGGCTCGCCCCGCTCCATCGGCCTGCTGCTTCAGCGCATTGGCCGATCCGGCCACAGCTTGGGCGGCGTTCCCAAGGGCCGCCTGTTCCCACTGACCAGGGACGAGCTTGTGGAGTGCGCCGCCCTGCTGCGGGCCGTACGAAGGGGCATCCTGGATGTCATGGAGATACCACCCTGGCCTCTGGACGTCATGGCCCAGCAGATGGTTGCGGCCTGTGCTGTGGAGGAGTGGAGCGAGGACGGCCTCTTCGATCTGTGCAGACGCGCCTACCCATACCGGGACTTGCCGCGAGAGAAGTTTGACCAGGTGACACAGGTCTTGTCGGAGGGGTTTGCCCCCCGGCACGGCCGGAGCGGGGCCTTGCTGCACCGGGACGGGGTTCACGGGCGTCTTAGTGGTCGCCGCGGGGCCCGGATAACCGCTCTTACCGGCGGCGGCGCTATCCCGGACAACGCCGACTACGACGTCATCGCGGAGCCGGAGGATACCTTTGTGGGCTCCGTGAACGAGGACTTTGCCATCGAGAGCGTGGCCGGGGACGTGTTCCTGCTGGGAAACAACCCCTGGAAGATCAGGCGCGTGGAGAGCGGGCGCGTCCGGGTGGAAGACGCGCATGGCCTTGCGCCCAACATTCCATTCTGGCTTGGCGAGGCGCCGGGCAGAACCTGGGAGCTGTCCCAGGAGCTAACGTCCCTTCGTGAGGCCGTTTGGCAGCGACTCGATCGGCCCCAAAAGGCCGAGGAGTGGGTCAAGGCCGAAACAGGGGCCTCGGATGAGGTCGCCGCGCAGCTTGTGGCGTACATGGTGGAAGGCGTGCGCATACTGGGCATGGTCCCAACTGGACGGCGGGTAGTCGCAGAGCGGTTTTTCGACGAGAGCGGCGGTATGCAACTGGTCATTCACGCCCCGTTTGGCTCGCGTATAAACCGCGCATGGGGCATGGCCCTGCGGAAACGTATCTGCCGAACCTTCGACTTCGAGCTTCAGGCCTCCGCCACGGACGACGGCATCAACCTGTCGCTGGGCCCCTCGCAGTCGTTCCCTCTTTCGGACGTGTTCAGCTACATCCTGTCAAGCAACGCGGAAGAGGTGCTCCTGCAGGCCGTCCTCCAGGCCCCTCTCTTTGGGACGCGGTGGCGTTGGGACGCCACCCGCGCCCTTGCTGTGATGCGCTTCTCCGGCGGACGAAAGACGCCGCCTCCGCTTCTACGGATGCGCTCCGATGACCTGCTGGCCGCCGTCTTTCCGGCCCAGGTGGCATGCCAGGACAACGCCATGCCGGGCGACATTGAGGTACCTGACCATCCCCTGGTCTTCGAGACGGTGCGAGACTGCCTGACCGAGGCTATGGACGTGGACGGCCTCAAGGAGGCCCTCGCCGGCATAGAAAGAGGCGATATAGAGGTGTACGCCAGGGACACCATTCAACCCTCGGCCTTCGCCCACCAGCTGCTGAACACCATGCCGTACGCCTTCCTGGACGATGCCCCGCTGGAGGAGCGACGCGCCCGCGCCGTCCCACTGCGGCGCGCCCTCCCGGACGACGCCAGAGACTTGGCCGCGCTGGATCCGGAGGTCATCGCGCAGGAGTCGGAACATGCGTGGCCCCTGGTTAGGGACGCGGCCGAGCTCCACGATGCCCTTCTGGTCCTGGGCGTTCTGCCGGAGACGCCCTCCCTGTGGCCCAACTGGAGCGCCCCTTCCGAGGATCGGGAACGGTGGTTCCGTTTCCTCGTAGAGGACGGTCTCGCCTTCCGGCTCGAGCAACCGGGCGGCCTGCGCGCCTGGGTGGCAGCGGAACGCCTCCCACTGGCCCAAGCCATGTATCCGGAGGCGGAGTTAAATCCAACCCCTACAGGCGCCATAGCCGCCGCAACGGAGTTGACGCGCGAGGACGCCGTCCTGTCGGCGCTGCGCGGGTGGGTGGAGTGCAGCGGGCCATTCACCATCAGCGAGATGTCCACAACGCTCGGCCTCAGCGTGTCCGACATGAGGATAGCCATGGCTCAGCTGGAGGCTGAGGGGCTGGCGCTAAGAGGGAGCTTCCGGCCTGGGGCTACGGAAGAGGAGTTCTGCGACCGCCGCGTACTGGCCCGTATCCACAGGGGCACCATAGGCCGGCTCCGCCGTGAGGTGGAGCCTGTGTCGCAGGCCACCTTCATACGGTATCTGCTGCGCTGGCAGCGCGTTGATCCTGACCACCGGCTCCGGGGCGAAGACGGCCTGCTGGAGGTGATCGAGCAGCTTCAGGGCTTTGAGGCCGCGGCCGGGGCCTGGGAGTCCGAAATCCTGCCCTCGCGTGTCAGAGATTACGATGCGCATCTCCTGGACAAGCTGTGCTGGGAGGGTGAGGTGTCCTGGGGTCGGCTCAGTGGGGGCCACGCCGGAGGCAACGGCGCCATGGGGCGGGCCACCCTTTCCAGGGCCACCCCAATAACCCTGGCTCTGAGAGAGTCGCTGGACTGGCTGCTGGACCGGCCCGCCGGAGAGTGGCCCGGCCTCACCGGCGCCGGAGGAGAGGCGCTGGAGCTCCTCGCCCGGCGCGGCGCGTCCTTCACGTCGGACATCATTGCGGCCACAGGCCGCCTGCCATCCGACGTTGAGGAGATACTCTGGCAGCTTGCGGCTGCCGGGCGAGTCACGGCAGACAGCGTGGAAGCCCTGCGACAGCGACTCCGCGGCAGCGCCGCGAGCTCCGGGCGCCCGCGGCGGGCATCCGCGGCAAGACGGAACGGCCTGCGCCGCAGGCAGGGATACAGCAGATGGTCTCTGTTTGAGCCGGTTGACCCGCCGGAAGACCCGATAGAGGAGAGGGCGCGCCAGCTTCTCAGAAGGTACGGCGTGCTGTTCCCTGAGCTGCTTGCGCGGGAGTCTATTGCGCCTCCGTGGCGGGAGCTGGTCCGCGTATTGCGACGCCTTGAGGCTCGCGGAGAGATACGGGGAGGTCGTTTCGTGACGGGCTTTGTGGGAGAGCAGTTCGCACTCCCGGAGGCGGTGGAGATGCTACGGAGCGTCAAGAACGCCGAGGCCAACGGTGAGATGGTGGTCATATCCGCGAACGATCCCCTGAACCTGGTTGGCATTCTGACGCCCGGTGAGAGGGTGGCCGCTCTCGCCGGAAACCGGCTGATCATCAGGGACGGCGTTCCCTTGTGCTCGCTGGAGGGAAACGACCTTGTGGTCAGAGCCAACGGGGACGGGGCAGTTCCAGCGGAGGCTGGCGTCCTGCTCCGGAAGTCGTCTGGGAAGATGGAGGCTGCCGGCCGACCTCAGTCGTAGATTGACACGGGCAGAGTCCCAATGCTATATTCCAAGCCGACCTCACCAACCCAACAAGCGACCCGGAACCAATGGCTCGCTGCCGGAGTAACGACTCCTGAACAGGCTCCATCGCAGCCTGGATAATCTGTACATAGGAGGGGAGTATGACCAAGCCACTACCTTTGGAGGGCATACGCGTTCTAGACTTCACCCACATTGTTGCGGGTCCCCAGTGCACCCGCATCCTGGGAGACTTGGGCGCGCAGGTGATCAAGGTGGAGCAGGAGCAGGCTATGGACACCACCAGGTCTGCCATGTTGGGGGGTATCGGAGGGATTCCCGGCCCCAATCGGAGCGGGATGTTCGAGTACTTCAACCGCAACAAGCTGGGTATCACCGTGAACGCCCTGATGCCCGCGGGGCTGGACCTGATAAAGCGCCTGGTATCCGTCTCAGACGTGGTTGTCGAGAACTTCAGCTCCCGCGTCCTGGAGCGCTGGGGCCTCTCCTACGAGGAGCAGCGCGAGATCAAATCCGACATCATATACGTCAGCGTAACAGGATTCGGCCACATTGGCCGCCTCCGCGACTATAGCACCTGGGGGCCCACCGCGCAGGCCCTCTCCGGCCTCACCTTCATGTCCGGGCTGCCGGACGAGCGTCCCGCAGGTTGGGGATACAGCTTCCTGGATCACACCGCCGGGTACAACGCCACCATAGCCACCCTTATGGCCATCCATCACCGCAACCGCACCGGCGAAGGCCAATGGTTGGACCTCTCACAGGTGGAGTCTGGGATGATACTCACCGGCCCCGCCATCCTGGACTACACCACTAACGGCCGTCCTTACAGGCGTCCCGGCAACCCACCCGGCAATCGCTCCAGCCACCCGCGGGTGGCTCCTCACAATGCCTACCGCTGCGCGGGGGACGACGAAATCGTGGACGGCCAGCCAAGGCAGCGCTGGTGCGTCATCTCCATCTTCACGGATGAGGACTGGGGAAAATTCTGCAAAGCCATCGGCTCCCCGGCCTGGACAAGCGACCCAAAGTTCGCCTCGAACACGGACCGCGTTGCCAACGAGGATGAGCTGGACCGGCTCATTGAGGAGTGGACGATAGACAAGATGCCGCACGAGGTGATGCACCGCCTACAGAACGCGGGCATAGCCGCCGGCGCCGTCCAGACCAATGAGGACAAGGTGGTTAGAGACCCGCAACTCCGGTCGAGAGGGTTCATCCAGAAGGTTGTCCACAGGGAGATCAACGAGCCCTTTGAGACGGACAGCCTGCCGATAAAGTTCACCTGCACGGAGCCCAGGATACGCCAGGGGTCTCCGCCATTGGGCGCGGACAACAACTACATTCTCACTGAGATACTTGGGATGAGCGAGGCGGAGATCTCCGATATGGCTGAACTGGCGGTGTTTTAAGCGGAGATGCTCGAAAACCAACGCGCGGGAGGAACACGATGACTATAACAAGCAACTCGCACTCTCAGCCAATGGCCCTTGAGGACCTTGTGGTCCTGGACCTGACCGATGAGAAGGGTATGTACATGGGCAAAATGCTTGCGGACATGGGCGCCCGGGTTACCATTGTGGAACCCCCACAAGGCCACCCCGCCCGCCACATCGGCCCATTCTACCAGGATGAACCTGACCCGAATAAAAGCCTGCTCTTCTGGTACCACAGCACGAACAAGGAGAGCGTCACCCTGGACATCGCGACTTCCACGGGGGCGGAGCTTCTGAGGGACATGGTGAAGAACGCGGACATTATTCTGGAGTCCTTCCAGCCGGGGTACCTGGACTCCCTGGGAGTTGGGTACGAAGCCCTTTCCGAAATCAACCCACGGCTGATAATGACCTCCGTCACACCCTTTGGACAGACAGGGCCGTACCGGGACATGATGGCGTCCAACCTTGTGTCTATGGCAATGGGGGGCATCATGGCTAGCTGCGGCTACGACCACATCCCGGATGCTCCCCCAATGTGCTGCGACGGCTGGATAGGGTACGCCACCGGCTGCAACTTCGGTGTAATGGGTACCATGACCGCCGTAATATACAGGGACATGACCGGACAGGGCCAGCAGGTGGACGTGTCCATTCACGAGGCCCTCTCATGCACAACGGAAGCCGCCATGCCCAACTGGTTCTACGACCGGAAGGTGCCAATCAGGCAGACGGGGCGTCATCATGGCCTCACTCCCACCCCTTCCACGCAGTTCGTCAGCAGCGACGACAAGCTGGTAAATGGGTTCGACATTCCGCCCAGGTCGTTGGATCGATGGAACAGGCTGGTTGCGTGGATGGATGAGAAGGGGATGGCCGAAGGACTCAAGGACGATAAGTACCGGGAGCTCATCAGCCAGGGTGTGCGCAGCGGCCCTGAGATGGACTTCCTCCGAGACCGTATCACGGAGTTCATTGCGAGCCAGTCGGCGGACGAGTCCTACCACGGTGGACAGCAGATCCGTCTGGCGTGGGCTGTGATCCGCTCTCCGGAAGAGAACCTGGATGACGAGCACTTCCGAGACGACAGGGGATTCTTCCCAGAGGTGGAACATCCGGAGCTGGGGAAGTCCTTTGTCTACCCCGGCGCGCCGGCCATATTCAGCCGCACACCGTGGCAGATGCGCCGTCGGGCTCCCATGCTGGGCGAGGACAATGAAAAGGTCTTCTCCCAGGAGATGGGGCTGAGTCGGGAACAGATGGTGACCCTCAGAGAGAGCCGGGTTATATAGCGCCGGGTGATATTGCGGAGAAGAGGCTGCGAGAACTGCGCCTCTGTCCTGGCCTCTGCCACTGCCCCGGCAGCCTGTAAAGCGTGGGGGGTTCCGGGGCTACTCGTGGGTGGGGGCTTCGCGTAGGTAGGCGTCAGACCCGTCCAGCCAGTCCGTGCGAATGGGGGCAAAGGCGTCTATATCGTCGGTCTCCTCCAGGGCCTCGGCGCTGTGCTCCACGTTGGAGGGTATGGTGAGGGTCTCCCCGGAGCGCACCACTATCTCCTCGCCAGCGATCACGAATAGCAGGGCTCCACTCAAGACGTGAGTGATCTGCTCGCTCTCGTGGGTGTGAGCCGGCACCTTGGCCCCCTTGGGAAAGTAGATGCGGCCCAGCGTCACTCTCTCCCCGGTGGCTATACGGCGCCTGAGTCCCTGAATGAGCCGGTCTTCCGGCAGCTGGTCCCACGGCACTGACTTCATAAACAACCTCCCTTTTGAAAACGCCGCTCTTGCTATGTGGAGCTAAGCGCCTGTCTCAACAATATGCCCGGCTCCGGTCTCAGTCAGCGCCGGTGGAGAGCTTTGCGTAACCGGCGCCACAACGCGTCATTCCGAGCGCAGCGAGGAATCTAAGACGTTGCGCCGTAGTCATGGGAGGATTACAGCCACAGGGACCCTCGTGGGGGATGGGAGCCTTTAGATTCCTCACTCCGCTACGCTCCGTTCGGAATGACGTGGGCCGGGGTTTCGCAAAGGTCTGCCGGCGCGGGAAGCAAGCAGGCCCCTGAGGTGATCCTTGATTTCGTAGAAGGTCTCAAATGCGAAGTGAGGAAGCTCATGGCGTCGAAAGCGCTCCAGCAGGCCTCCCCTGGCTATCACGTGGTCCGCGCCCAGGGCCGGGGCTATGTCCGAGATACTGTCGCCTATGCAGACTACGGGCTGTTCGGCGGCTTGCAGATGCCTCAAGCAGGCCACCTTGAAGTTCTCCTCTATGGGGTTTCCCTCCGGGTCCGCGTATTCGATAGACATGCCGTCCCCTGTGACGCGCCCATGCCCGGAGTATCTCTCCAGGTCTGACAACCCCAGCTTCTGAAGAACAGCGTCTATATATATGTCCATACCGTTGCTGACTATAACGAAACGTATACCCTCTCCAAGGCAGTACTCCACCGCCTGTGAGAAGCCCGGCCTTACCTCCACCTCTCTAACCGCAAAGTCCCGCGCCTCATCCGCGCTTATCCTGACTTTGGCGAACTGCCTGCGTTGACACTCCTCCACGCTGATAAGGCCAGCCTCGTACTCGTCGTTGGTCCTATCCCACTCGGCGCGGTCGGTGGTGAAGCTCTTCTGAAGCCTCACCCCCAGGTCGTGGACGGTTATGGTAGCGTCGAAGTCACATTGGACGGTGAACACGGGCGCCTCCTGAGGTCAAACGCAGGCATTATACAGCATCCCGGCGCGTGCCTGAAACCACCAAAGTGAAGGAGGCCGGTGGCTCGGCTGTGACCAATAGGCACCCGCCGGGACAGGATATTGTACGCCTACATCCTCCTGGCCCGCACGGGGACGGCGGCGTTCGCCTCTCCGACCGCGGGGGCGCTGATTCTGTCCGGCTGGGGAATGGCATATCCACCCGGCAGGGGATAGGGGAAAATCCGCTCAGCGTCGTGGAGGTCCTCCAGGGTGTCCACCTCCGCCCACGTCCGGCGCCCTGTCAGGTGGACGGCCATCTCCATGTCGCCCTGTGCAATGAGCAGGGCTAATACAGCCTCGTAGAACTCATTGGTTAATCCCTGCGCCACGTATGAGTCCAGAGTTGGCAGAAGCTGCTGCTTCATAGTCTCTTTGGAGAGCGCGTACACGTTCACCGTTTTAAGGGCGTTGCTGTAGTCGAAGTCCGCAGGTTGCTGCGACTTGAGGACCATAGAGGCGCTGAGGCCCTCCCGCGCCAGTATCACCGTGCCGTTCATGGGGGGACGGAACCGGTCTACCACCGCTGCGTTTGCGTACCGGCCCCGAATGAGGTCGTCCAGAAGGCCATATTCGAACAGCAGGTCTGCCTCCAGCAGCAGGATGTCGTCATCCAGGTGACGGCGCGCCAGCCACAGGGAGTAGATGTTATTGGTGTTTTCGAAGGCATCGTTGGTGACGTAGGTAATCCGCATATTGGCGAACCTGGACCCAAAGCGGCGCTGCACCATGTGGCCCAGGTATCCAACCACTATGACGCAATGCCGGAATCCGGCGCGATTCAAGGACTCCAACTGGTAGTGCAGCAATGGCTTACCGTGCACCTGCGCCAGGCACTTGGGGATGTCGTTGGTCAAGGGGCGTAGTCTGACGCCCTGTCCGGCTGCAAGAATTACCGCCTTCATTGCTATACTCCTCCTACACGTATTGATTGCTCTTCCGTTGTGGGAGTGGCATCCAGGGCCTGAAGCGCCTGAACGAGTTCGGCATTTTCCTCTACTGTGCGCGACGCCATTCTGACGAAGCGGTCGTCCAGCCCATTCTTCCGGCCGCAATTGTTTATGAGGATTCGGAACTCCTGGAACAGGCGGTCGGTGAGCTCCGTAGCCGTAAGCCCATTGAGTACCCGGCAGAGAACAAAGTTCCCCTCGGTGGGGTATGGATGAAGATAGGGGACTTTCTCCAAGCCGGAGTACAGAGACTGCGCCGCTCGTCTAACCTGATCGCATGAGTCGGCGAACTGCTGTCCGTACTCCTCTATGCGCTCAAGGAAATACTGCGCCAGGGAGTTGATCCCCCATATGGGCAGGTGGCTTCGCATCTCCGCTATCCTGCCACGGTCGCTGGAGGCTGCGTATCCCAGCCGCAGGCCGGGGATGCCATAGGTCTTGGACAGGCTTTTGAGAATAATGAGGTTGGGGTAGTCCCAAAGCCGCGTCATGGCTGAGGGAAGCGGATCGCACCCCACGAAGTCGATAAAGGACTCATCCAGTATCACAAGATCCAGGTGGCGCAACGACTCCAGGAACTCCCAGACGCGCTCCTGCGGTATGGCCACCCCCGTGGGGTTGTTGGGGTTGATGAGGAGGGCGGCGTTGGCCCCGCTATCCTTAGTGTGCTGGGCAAAGCCCTCCACGTCCACCTCAAAGTCACCCTCCAGCTGATACCCGCTCACCTGCTTCCCCTGGAGGACGGCGCGGTTGACGAACTCGTCGAAAGTGGGTATCGGGACAGCCAAGCGCTTCACAAACCGATCCGTGATGACGTTTATGAGCTCGCTGGCCCCGTTGGCTATAACCAACTCCTCGTGGGTGATTCCCAGGGGTACGGCTGCCAGGGACGACAGATGCCAGTTGGTGGATGGGTATGACTTCACCAGCCTTCTCAGCCGGGCGCCCAGTGAGTCGATGAACTCGTCGGGCGGGAAGTAAGGGTTGGTCATGTAGCAGAAGTCCTTGACGTCAAAGCTCCAGAACCCGCCGTACAGGGAAGAAATGTAGCGGACATCCGGTTGCTCCATAGCTCTCTACTCCTAATTTGGATATGATTCGGGTACAGGCAATGCCACAAAGAGCCAATTGGCCAACATCAACCTGCGCACAGACACCCGATTAGATAGTTGCGGCAATAGGATATATGCCGACAGAAAGGCTAAGTTCATGCGCCGGGGCATGCTTAGGCGTTGATGGGATCTGCCGAAAGACGACGGTCAGAGGTGCGAGGGAGGGAAGGGCTGACGCCCGGGAAGGACGGCTTGACTCCGGCTGCGGGAGTATGCCTTGCTGTTTCCACGTACGAACCGATGGGCGGCATCGCAGCGTCCGGCCTTCAGGCGGTTTATACGCGCGTGCTCGAACCGAAAGGTGGGTGAATCGTTCATGCGCATGATATGACCTCCTCTCTGCATATTGGCGCTGTGGCCTAGGTTAAGGTTATCCTATTGATGTAACGCGCCCTTGTCAAGACAATGGGCGGCTTTGAGGGCGCCGCCCACCCTTGGAAAGCCTTCCGCTCGTCCTGAGCCTGTCGAAGGGCATCAGCGGGCGCGTCTGTGCTCTCACGGGCCATCTCTGGTAGTATTAGCAGTGAACCCTTTGATATTTGATATTGCCGAGGTGCAGCTATGGCGCAGGAGCTTGGCCGTATGGAGCGACCGTCTACGGAGTCGTTCCGGGGAAAGAGAAAACTGTTGCTGGTTCCGCGCGTCTACGCGCCGCCAACCGACGAGGAGGAGGGAATCGCCGTCCTACAGCGGTACTGGGACCAGATAGAGTCACAAGTCGCATCCCTGGAGTCCCGACTTGGGACAATAAGGCGCGTATACCACGAAGGCATGACGGAGGGCGGCGAGGAATCGTTGAAGTACATGGCAACAGTAGATGAGCGGTGTCACGCCTTGATTCAATCCAAGATCCGTGCAGGAGCCTCCCTTGAGGCTACCGAGGACGGCGAGGTCCTGGTGGAAACCCTTGACTTGCAACGCTGCCTGATGCTGCCTTTCTCCGGCGACACGGTGGCTTTGAGGCTCCGCGAATGGCTCACGGAAGGCCTGCGCAGGCGTTACGAATACGTCTCCAAACGGATAGACGACACGCTTGGGGAGGACCAGGTTGGCCTGCTGTTCATCAGCGAACGCCACCAGGTCCAGTTTCCGGCGGACGTTGAGGTGTTCTTTGTCGCGCCGCCCGCGTTGGACGAGTTTCGCCGATGGCTGGATGGTTGGATTGCCAAGCAGCAGGCCGCCGGCTCCCAGGGCCCTCAGGAAGGCGATCCTTCAGAGGGCCAATAGCCGGTCTGGCCCATCCCCATTGCATAAGACGCGCCATTGTCCCGCCGACGTTGGAAGGTCCGGCAAGCCGGGTGGGAGCGCAGGTCTCCACACTGCCCGTGTAAGTGGTAAACTGTCCATATACGTTCTAGCGGGAGGTTTCGCGTGAAGGCAATCAGGATACACTTTACAGACACCGGCGATGAGCTTCGGATGGATGACGCGCCCACTCCTGTCCCGGAGTCGGGCCAACTCTTGGTCAGGGCGCAGGCAATAGGATTGAACCGCGCAGACCTGTACCGGAGGAGGACGGCGCCGGAGGGCGAGCCGGAACCTCCCAGAATCCCGGGCTTGGACGTAGCCGGGGTGGTGGAATCGGTTGGAGCGGACGTGACGGGCTGGAGTCCCGGGGATCAGGTCATGGCCCTGGTGAGAGGGGCTTACGCCGAGTATTCTGTCGCAAATTCCGCTCTGGCGTATCGGCCTCCTGCGGGGATGTCGATGACAGACGCCGCCTCGCTGCCGTGCGTGTTCCTCACCGCCTGGTACGCGTTTCAGATGGCGGGCCTCAAAGCCGGAGAGACGGCGCTCATCCACGCGGCCGGCAGTGGCGTGGGCATGGCTGGGATCCAGATTGCAAAGGCGCTTGGGTCCAGGACACTGACCAGCGCAGGTTCGGATGAGCGTGTGGCGCGCGGCTGCGAGCTGGGAGCGGAGGCCGGGGTGAACTACTCAGACCAGGACGTGGCAGAGGAGCTGCTGCGACTGAGCGATGGGCGCGGCGTGGATATGGCGCTGGACACGGTTGGGGGCGCTATCTTCGATGCGACCTTGAAGGCGTTGGCCGAGGGTGGCCGCGTCGTCACGGTGGGCGGCCACAGCGGCCAGCGCGCCGAGTACCAAGAGCCGGAGCTGGCCGGGAAAGGGCAGTGGGTAAGAGCTATGGGAGTGTTCAATGAGGCCCAGGAGGACGCGGAGCAACTGGGATGGCAGCAGATGAAGTCCTGGTTTGAGGATGGGACGCTGCGCACCATCGTTCAGGAGGTGATTCCCTGGACTGAAGCGGAGCGAGCGCAACAGGTCCTTGGGAGCCGCGGAGTCTTTGGCAAGGTGGTGATGGAGGTACGCTGATCCGGGTTGCGCCAGACAGGGGTTGCGCTTTCAGGCCATCCACGGACGGGCAGTGGGCCTCAATGCGAGTGGGCTTGCTCTTCGCCCACAGTGCGAAGAGCTTTCAATATCTCCTCCCGTCGCGATGGCATACGCTCTGCCCAGCCCCTGATGAGGCCGAAAGACCCCGCCAGCATCATGGCCCCGTGTGGCGTGGCGAAGTACGGGCCCAGGCGCGATCCCTCCAGCATACCCCTCATGGGGCCGATTACGCTGAGGAAACCCAGCTTTTCCCCGCCCTGGACCACCACGGCGCCGTGGCCCTGCTCACGCCATACGGCGTCGCCGTCCAGCCCGCCGCTCGCCAGGTCTAGAAGGTGTTGCTCCAGCCGCTCTCGCGACAGGACGTGCGTGTGATGCTCGAAGATGCCCATGATCGTGGTGTCGTGGAGATGAAATGCAAGGGTGTGCTCATTGCCAAGGTTGGCCACAACCTTGCAGCCCTGTTCGGCGACGCGGGGGTCTTCGAGTGAGCCTAGCACCGCGGCCTCTGCGGTATCCATGAGAAGCAGAGGGGTCTCATCGCCCGCGGTGTCCGCCACCGCCTTCATACGCGTTAGGTAGTCCGGCGCCTCATTGGCCAGGTAGAGGAAGGAGATGAGCTCCTGCTTATCGCCCAGCACCTGCTCCCTGAGATGGTCAAAACGAAACTTCCTGTCGCTGTACCCCGGCGGGGCATTGCCGTGGTCGAAGACCGCAACGGCTAGGGCGTCCCACTGTGGGTCTACCTCAAAGGCCTGCAGGGCGCGTCCGACCATGCCCAGGTCAAGGTCGCCCAGCTTTACCCGCGTCCCTGTCAGCCGCTCTGCCTCTTCCTCTGAGACGATGACGATCCCCATCTCCCGCACCATCTCCAAGTCGTCGTCAAAGGTCACCGCGGCGGCGGGCGTAGCGTAGGCCGCAAGGCCGGAGGCGATATGCTCCCGCACCGCGCCGGTGACCGGCCCTCCTCCCATATTGACGCCCGTGAGGACCAGATGACTGCCTGACGCCGTGGCTGCTCGCACCCTCCGAGCGGCGATCACCGTGGGCGCCGGCATTACGAGCTGTATGGAATTCTCCACCGCTCTGTCGGAGTCGAACAGAACGATGTCCTGTGTGCCTGTTCCTATGTCTATAGCCAGTATCTTCATTTGGGGCCATTCTAATCGGCTCCGGGGAGTCGTTCAAGGGCTGTGCGAACGCAATCGGGTATTCTCTATAGGCGCTGTCAATGGCGTACGCCACCGCTCACATACTTCGACATGCTCGCCACGGGCGGGAGGGGAGTGGCGCTACAACCAACGTTGGCATTGCCAACACATGTTGAGAATGCCTGACATGTGGTATATTCATCCCTATGATGGAGCGGGAGCGATACTGCGCCGGCTGTGGCGCGCCGTTGGAGATGCGATACGCCCAGGGCGCGCATAGGCCGGTCTGTCCGGCGTGTGGCAGAGTAGTCTACTACGACCCAAAGCTGGCGGCGACGGCAGTGGTGGAGGAAGGCGGGAAGGCGCTTATGGTGCGCCGCCTGACGCAGCCCGGATATGGCCTGTGGAGCCTCCCCGGTGGCTACGTGGATAGGGGTGAAGTGGTGGAGCGGGCGGCGGCCCGCGAGGTGCTGGAGGAGACCGGCCTGCGGGTTGACATAACTGGCCTGATAGGGCTTTTCTCCGAAGAGTGGCATCCCGTGGTTGTGGCTGCCTTCGACAGTCGCAGGGTGGACGGGGAGGCCGTAGCCGGGCCGGAGGTGTCCGAGCTGGGCTACTTTGCGCTGGATTCCCTGCCACAGCTGGCCTTTCCCAGGGACATGGAGATACTGAAGGCGTGGGAGAGGCTGCGAAATGGCGCCGGCAGAGGGAGGCCGTGACCCTGCGCCAACCGGCGGGTGAGAAGTGGGCGGAGAGCCTCCGCCCACGGCCGATTCTTCTAAGCGGTGAGAGGCTACTCTTGACCTGCAAGCATTTTGTCCAGGGTCTCTCGAAGGCCCTCCACGCTTGAGGGCCCTACGAACTTGGTGACCACCTGCCCCTGCGGATCTATGAAGAACTTCTCCGGAATGCCTCTTACGCCGTACTCCACCAGAATCGCGCCCTGGGCATCCAGGCCGGTGGGATATGCCACGCTGAACTGCTCAACAAAGTCCCTGGCGGCGTTGAGTTGGTCCCAGATGCCAACTCCAACGAACTCCACCCCCTTGTCCCGGTACTCATCGTAGACCTGCTCCAATACTGGCGCCTCCTGGCGGCAGGGCGGGCACCACGAGGCCCAGAAATCCACCACCACCACCTTGCCCCTCAGGTCGGATAGGGTTATGTCGCCCCCATCCAGGAGTTCCAGGGTGAAGTCCGGCGTCGCCTTCTCCTCAATGTCTACCTCTCCAAAGACCTCGTTGACGCCCGGCCCACCCGGCGCGCCTCCGGAGCGAGACAGCCCCCAGCCCAATAGTGAGAAAAACGCCACAAATACCAACAAAGCGAACCCCAGAGTGACACCCCGCCTGCTCAATGTTCAGGCCTCTCAGTCCCCCTGTCATCCGCGCTGGTGGACGTGCCTCCTCCCTCAGAGGTGGGTTGGGCTTCCGGCCAAGGTGGAGAGTTGCCGGAGCCGAGAAGGCGGCCCTTCAGGTCGCTCCGCTCCTGCAGGTACTCCGTCCTTCCAATCTCTCTGCGTTGAAACCGGTCGTCCAGCAGGGCAATGGCCTCTATGAAATAGAGCCGTTCCGAGCTCCCCTCCATGACCGGCCTTGATGACCTCCTGGCCCTCAGGAAAACGTAGGCCAGCAAGGCAAGCAGAGCTATTCCAAATGCTCCCGGAATGGCCCCGGCCAGGAAGTCCTCTCCGGTCAACGTGTTTTGCCAGCGACGCCATAGGGGTGGTTGAGGCAGCCCCACAAACTCAATCTCTATTCTGCTGCCCGCGCTCAGGTCTTTGGCCTCCAGGCGTCGATATACCCCCTCTGCCAGTACCAGGGGCTCCGTCTCCTGTAGTTCATTGCCGCTGACCTGGCCCAAACCCTCCGGCAGGAGAATGTGGAACGTATCCGCGCCAAACGGGAAGCCGTGATCGAAGGTCAGCCTGCCATCTTCATAGTAGGAACTGAACCGGTAGGCGACTTCGTAAGCGCCGGGCTGCACGGGCGTAGTGAGGGCAAAGCCGAGGTCAACCTGGAGAATGCGCCCCCCTCGCATGGTGGTCTGGACGTCCAGGTCACTTACCGGAGAGGGCAGAGAGAACCGGAGCATATTCATCTGTCCGGCCTGCGCAAGATCCGGCACAAAGGTGCGGTCGCCTGTGTTCTCCAACCCCACCAACTCCAGAACCTCCATTACCTGGGCATCCGGATCGGCAGCGCTGACCACCATGGAGTGTGACCTTACCTGTATCGCCTCGCTGCTGTCGATGCTTTCGTAGACAATCAGCTCTACAGGTCCCGGCGGCAGTGGGTAGTCGCTCTCGTAGGAGTATGTGGCCCCGGAGTATTCCGCGCTGATGATGTAGCCGATGCCTTCGCCGCCCGGAACTCCCTCGAAGCTGAATCGCCCTTCGGCGTCGGCAATGGACTCTCTTGTCTCAAGTCTATCGCCACGGTTGAATACGTTGAGGGCGACCGTCAGGTTGGTGGGGAGTTCCTCCCCGGCCGTCCCGTTCCTCAGCCGGCCCTCGACGGCTACCGACTCCTGGGCGTGAGCCAAATTTGGCGAAACGACCAGCGTCACCAGGAATATCCCTACAAGAAGGGCAGATCTCATTGCTCTGCCCAAGGCGCCTCCTCTTCCGCCGGATCGGACTGCTCCGCGCCAGGTGACTCACACCTGGGACAGAGCAAGGCCTCGGCATCCCTCTCTCCACCGCACTCGCCGCAAACGGTCACACTCAGCGCCGTTCCCCAAGACATACGCAGCGCCAATACCTCGTCTTCTATCTCATTGGTCAAGCGGCTCAAGTCCTGCGAGAGACGCTCCTGCTGCCTGAGAAGGGAAGCCGCCCGAAGACGGTAGGCTCCCAGCCTGTCGCTGTACTCCTGGGATGGCACATGCCCCAGATCATGATCCAGGGTGAGGGTTTTTATCTCATCGTACACCTGTTGCCGTTGCCTTTGCGCCTCGCTGAGGGAGTCAAAGGATGAGGATGATGGCGCGTAATCGGCCTGCGATCGTCTCTTCAGTACGGGCCATGCCAGAAGGGCAATTGAGGCCAGCGCCAGAAGAAGGCCGAGCAGGTAGGGCAAGGCTACGCCCTGCCGCGAGCGCTAAGCTGTGAGAAGCCATTCACGCTCATGTGGTTAGCTGGAGGTGAGCTCGGAGGGAGCAGCGATCCCTCCGGCGGGTCTGGGGGCGTACATCGCGGCCGACTCTCTCTGCGGCCACAGCGCTACCGTTACCCCCAGGAGCAGGAGAGGGCCGGCAACCCACATCCACATCACCAGTGGATTCACGAAGACCCTGAAGATGGCCCTTCCGTCTTCCAGCAGCTCTCCGGGGATGATGTAGAGGTCCTCTACTGGGGTAGACCGGATGGCTGCCTGCGTGGAGGCCAAGTTGAAGGATGGATAGAAATCCCTTCTCGGGTGGTAGCTCCCCAAGAAGTCGTCTCCTCGAAACACCTGAACCTCCGCCGTGGCTTCAATCCGGTCGGCCTTGTCCACAGCGGAAGCCCCTACGTACGTCAGGGTGTATGCTCCCACATCCGCCGACTCTCCGGGAGAAAGGGCAACGTCCTTTTGTATGCCGTAGAAGGAAGAACCGGTCACGCCCAGCGCCAGCAGCACCACCGCCAGGTGCGCCACGTATCCGCCATACCTGGGACGGTTGCCTGCGATGAGCCTGGCAAAGGCAACGGGGTAGCTCTCGCCCAGTCGGTGGCGGGCGAGAGCGCCGCGAACCCACTCTCTGAGAATGCCGGCGACCACCAGGGCGCACACGGCAAAGGAGGCCACAGCCCAGGGCTTGTGCACCCCAAGCAGCAACAGGAGCGCCGCCGTCGCCAGGGCCGCAGCCGCGGGCATCAGGAGCGCCCGTCTCAGAGTCGTCCAAGAGGCGTGTCGCCAGGGCAGAAAGGGGGCCACTCCCATGAGCAGTATGAGCATCAGGAAGAGCGGGCCGTTGACCTGGTTATAGTATGGCTGGCCTACGGTGATGGTATCTCCCTGGAATATCTCCGAAATGAGTGGGTATACCACTCCCCACAAAGTTACAAAGGCTACGCCCAGGAACAGCAGGTTGTTGACCAGGAAGGCGGACTCTCGAGAGAGGGCAGACTCCAGGGTCTGCGCGCTCTTGAGGTTGTTGTATCGCCAGAAGAAGACTCCAAAAGAGAGGAGCATGGTAGCTCCCATGAACGCTAGGAAGACCCACCCCAGCGTGGACTGCCCAAAGGAGTGGACAGACGGCACAGGCCCACCTCGGTTGATGAACATCCCAAACTGGGCAAAGCCAAAGGCAATGATCACCAGCGCCAGATTCCACATGCGGAACATGCCACGCCGCTTCTGCACCATGATGGAGTGAATGAAGCCGGTAATAACCAGCCACGGCATGAACCCGGCGTTTTCCACAGGGTCCCAGGCCCAATACCCTCCCCATCCCAGAATGGTGTAGGCCCACCAGGCCCCCAACAGCAGTCCTATGCCAAGCAGCGCCCACGATATGATTCCCCAGGTGCGCCCTGCGTCAACCCACTCGTCCCCCGTCCTCCCGGAGAGCAGCGTCCCCATGACGATTGAGAAAGGGACGGCGAAGGATATGAGCCCTGTCATAAGCATTGGCGGATGTATGAACATGCCGGGATGGGTGAGCAGGGGGTTTATCCCCTGGCCGTCTGGGGGCACAAAGTCCAGGCGGGCAAAGGGGTCTGCCAAGAAGACCATGATGACTACAAAGAATATCAGTACAGCCATGAGTACCGCGTTGACGTGAGGCATGCTGAGTTGCAGCGAGCGCGGAGAGAAGAAGACGGCCAGGGCCGCCAGCGCGGACAGGGCAAACGCAATGAACAGGAGTGAACCCTCGTTGCCGGCATAGAAGGCCACCCATATGTACTGGGTATCCATAGCCCTGTTGCTGTGCTCGGCGACGTACGCCACCCGGAAGTCGTTGTTCACAAACGCTCCCACCAGGCCGGCCATCGAGCTGCCCAAGGCTACCGGGGCAAGGTAAGTGGCATAACGAGCGCTCTGCACAAGGTTGGGACTCCTCTGCCATACCCCGGCAAGCGAGCCGACTGCAGAGTAGATTGCAAGAGCCGTGGCAAGCAAGAGGCATATGTACCCAAAGTCCGCCATAGCTATCCAGACCTTCCGTCGCGAGCTTGAGCGTTGGGAGGATTTCCCTCATCGCTGCCTGTGCCTCTTCCGGCAACGTCAACGTTCAGACGTTGAATCTCCCGATCGACCTCCGAGAGATAAGGCTCCAAGTCCGCCGGGTTCAAGGGCGTCTCCTCTGTCGCGTTTTTACTATGGTCCTGTCGCATTCCACGGACGGCCATCGCCAGGATACCGATTCCAACCAGCATTGCCAGGGGAGGGACTACCCACACCAGGAGGTTGAAGCCACTCTTGGGGGGTTCGGCCAGTATCTCCTGTCCGTACCGATCGACGAAGAATTGAAGGATCTCATCCCGGCTATCCCCCCGGGCCAGACTCTCCCGGACCATGACCCGCATCTGATTGGCTATCTCCGTTTGAGACTGGTCTATGGTCTCGCTGGGGCAGACCGGGCACATGAGGCTCTTGTCTATCCCCTGGGCCTCGGCCTCCAACTCATCGGGTGAGACAGGCCCTGATACGGCGGAAGCGCATCCCGCCACAAGAACGACCAGTAGCGCCCCTGAAACCAGAAAAGGCAACCGGAGTCCCAAAGCTGCGGTTCTCGGCATATGCGACTCACACCCCTGCCATTTGGGGACTCCTCTAGCCTCCACGGCGCGGTCCTAAACAAATATTATTGCAGTGCGATACGGGTTGCGAGCAGGGAGCAACGGTTTCAGGTTGAGTCGCGCTTTCCAGGGATGGCAACAATCCCGGAAAATCCATGCCTTGGCGCCGACTGTTCTTACGCCGGCAAGTGGATTGCGCCTTGCAACCGGCTCAGATGGACGGCTCCTTGGCCCCCTCTATGGAGTCAATGCCGCGCCGTACTGTGGTGAGGAGCCGGTTGAGGTCTTCCTCCAGCTGTCGCAGCGTAACCTGAGCATATTGATCGGCCTCTGCTCGGCTGTTTTTGACCTGGACCGCCATTTCGTCCAGGATTCGCTGAGCCCTGCGCTGGGCCTCCCCTACGATTTCCTCTGACAGCTTCTTGGCTTCCTCGATGATCTCACTCTCTGAGACCCGGGTCCGCGCCTCTTCTTCCGAGGAGCTTCTGATGCGCCTGGCCTCCAGAAGCGCCTGGTTTATCAGGTTCTCCCGCATCTGAAGAAAGTCTTGGGCCTCCTGAAGGTCCGCGGGAAGGGAGGCGTTTATCTGGCCCATCAACTCCGCCAGCTTCTCCCTGTCTATGAGGACCTTCCCGGTTGCCGGCACTCCCTTCCCGGAACTGACCAACTCCTCCAACCTCTCCATAAGATTGGACATCTTCATACCATACCACCTTTCAGGCAGAGCCTAGACACGGGCTCGGAATCTGTCCCGTAAGGCTACCGCCACATTATTTGGGACCAGGTGGCTTATAGCGCCATCCCCGGCCGCGATCTCCTTGATAAGACTGGACTTGATGTAAATGTGGTCCAGGTTGGCCATCAGGTAAAGGGTGTCAACGTCAGGGGCCAGCTTCTGGTTGTTGAGCGCCATCTCGCACTCGTATTCAAAGTCGGAACCCATGCGCAGCCCCCTAACCATAACGCTGGCTTCCAGCTTGTGGGCCACGTCGACTGTGAGGCCGGTGTAGGCCACAACCTCTATGTTGTGGTAGTCGCACAGGGCCTCCTTGCAGAGCTCCATTCGCTCTTCCGTGGTGAACATAATTGACTTGGATGACCTTGTGTCTACCACGCCAACGTACACCTTGTCAAAAATGGCAGATGCCCTGATGGCTATGTCCATGTGCCCAAAGGTAATGGGGTCAAAGCTGCCGGGATACAGGGCGGTTACCAAGTCTCTCCCCCTTCCTGGTATATGGAGCACACTGTGTCTCCATACTGTCGCTCTCTGATTAGCTCCAGTTCGCCATAGCTGGATTCCAAGGTGTGGCGCTTGGAGTGGCCCGCCGCAACCACTCCCCCCTCTTTAGCCAGGCCGCCCACCTTCTCCAGAATGTGGTGCACAGGCCCAAGCGTATACGGCGGATCCATGAAAACGATGTCGTAGGACTTGCCGTCCAGGGAGGTCAGCGCCCGCTCTACCTTCATGCAATGCACTCTTGACCTGTCGGTAAAATCCAGGGTCGCCAAGCTCCGGCGCAGAAGGGCGCACCGCTTTGGGCTGCCTTCCACAAAGTCAGCCCAAATGGCTCCGCGGCTCAGGGCCTCTATTCCCAGCGTTCCGGTCCCGGCGTACAAATCCACCACGCGCTTACCTTCCAGGCCGTCAGACTCCAGTATTGAGAACAAGGAGGACCGGACCCTTTGTGTGGTAGGGCGAGCGCCCAGCCGCTTCTGGCTTGCTATGCGACGCCCCTTCGCTTCTCCGGCTATTACCCGCAAATGCTCCCCTTATGGAATATGACGCTTAGAGCATCATAAGCCCCGCCAGTTTAACACACCTCAAGGGCTGCGTAAAGGTTTGCGTTGTAGACTGTCATTGTGCAATGATTTTGTCAGCCTCGTGAGAGGGCTGACGTTGACAGCAGACAAACCCGCGGGTATCTTAGTCTCATCCCACAGGGAATGAAGCCAAGCCCGTCTGAGCGGGCGCAGTCCTGGCTCAAGCTCCTTGGGGTTTCTGTTCAACGGTCTGTTTATAGAGGAGGTGTCTATGCCGGTACTCAAAGAGCAGTTGGATGCAGCCTTGACCCCCGAAGTTGTCGCTGTCGTAGGAGCCAAGAAGGACGCCGACTACTCATGGCTCCGCAACATGACCGATTTCAAGGGCAAGGTCTACTCGGTGCAGCTTGACCCCAACGAAATCCCGGGCATTGAGGAGTTGGGCTTCACCAACTACAAGAGCCTTGAGGAAATTCCGGAGCCGGTGGACTACGCGATCTTCGCCGTACCTCGTCGAGTAGTTCCCATAGTCCTCAGGGGCGCAATTGCCAAGGGAGTCAAGACTGTACACATGTTCACCTCAGGCTTCGCCGAGTCCGGCGAGGAAGGCCTAGAGTTGCAGCGGCAGATCACACAGATGGCCGGCGAGGCCGGGATTCTGGTGATAGGCCCCAACTGCATGGGTGTCTTCAACCCCCACGTTGGTATGCGCTTCGGGCCGGGGCAGGACGTAGAGAATATTGGCGGCGCGACCATAATCTCTCAGAGCGGGGCCCACGCCTCCTCCATGACCCAGGGGCTTCAGGCAAGCGGTGTTGGCGTCAATGTGAGCATCAGCTTTGGCAATGCCATAATTCTGGACAGCCCGGACCTGCTCCAGTACTTTGCGGAGGACCCGGCCACCAAGGTTATCTGCGCCTATATAGAAGGGCCAAAGGACGGACAGCGGTTCTTCCGCGCGTTGCGAGAGGTGGCTCCAGTCAAGCCTGTGGTCCTGTGGAAGGGCGGGCAGACCGACGCCGGGCGAAGGAGCGCCGCATCGCACACGGGGTCACTTGCCGGCTCCATCGACGTCTGGAACGCCGGAGCGCGCCAGGCCGGAGCCATTCCGGCCAACTCCCTGGATGAGGTGATCGACGCGGCCAAGATGCTGACATACCTGAAACCCACCACAGGGGACCGCGTTGGCATCATCGGGGGAAGCGGCGGGCAATCGGTCTCCATGAGCGACGACTTCTCTTGGGCAGGCCTCAACGTGCCCACCCTGTCGGAGCCAACCCTGGAGCAGATGGCCAGCTTCTTCCAGCTTGTGGGCGCCAGCTATTTCAATCCGGTGGACATCGGGGGGATCAACCGAACCAACCTGGAGACCATCCTGGACCTCCTGACCGGCGACCCCAACGTCGACATTGTGGCTATGATGAGGGGAGTGCAGAGGGGACGGCGGAGCCAGGAGGACATTGAGGCGGAGCTGAAACTGTACGGCGAAGCCAGGGACAAGTCCGGCAAGCCCATGCTGGCAATGTTCTGGACTCCCGTGCCGTATCCGGATAACGCTCCAATGGAGGAGATGGACGCTACCCTTAGAGACCTCAGCATACCCACCTTCCCTTCACCCGTGCGCGCAGCGCGGGCGCTAAAGAAGACGGTGGACTACTATCGATTCCGCGAGAGCCTGGGGGAGTAGGGCCACAATCCTGCGACGGCTCAGAGCGCGGCAGTTATCCCGCAACGTTGCAGCTGGCGCAGTTGGTTCATGGGCAGTCGGTTTGCCCAAAGCCCTCGCGGTTGTTGCCCTTCATACTAAGCTTACCGAAGTAAATGAGCGGGCGCAAATTTCCCCGCTCGCCTTACCGACGCATCAAGCGCGGGGCAGGCTATGAAGGGGAGGGCAGTGG
Source organism: Dehalococcoidia bacterium (assembly GCA_965263185.1). GTDB lineage: Bacteria > Chloroflexota > Dehalococcoidia > Lucifugimonadales > UBA2985 > JAPPHY01. The sequence continues at coordinate 2,305,300 of OZ253588.1, forward strand.
CGCTCCAACCAACGTTGGCGCTACCAACATGTGTTGAGAATACCCGTCTACGGTAGAGATTCGCCCTGGTATTCTGGTAATATATCTGCGAAAGCTAGCGCAGGCCGGGCCAAGCCGGCATTCCGGGCTTCTCTGAGGAAGAGTGACGCGACATGAGGGTACTGGTAGTCAACGGGCCTAACCTGAACCTGCTGGGCCAGCGAGACAGGGACGTGTACGGTTCCATGACCCTGGCGGACATCGAAGAGATGATGCGTCATAGCGCCAGGGAGCTTGGAACTGACGTCGAGTTCTTTCAGTCCAACAGCGAGGGATCCATAATAGACCTGCTACAGTCCCGCTCCCCCTCCGTAAACGGGATCATAATCAACCCCGGCGCTCTCACCCATTACGGACTGTCGCTGAGAGAGGCCCTGGCGGATACGGGGCTTCCCGTGGTGGAGGTGCACATTTCCAACATCTACGCCAGGGAGAGGTGGCGGCATCGCTCCGTGGTGGCGCCAGTGGCTGTGGGCCAGATCAGCGGCCTTGGCTGGCGGGGATACCTGGCCGCCTTGGAATTCTTAACTGCTACGTTCAACGAAAGGGCAACCGGATGAAAGCGCGACTTGACATGGCAAGGGCACGGTTCGGCCAATGGGAAATCGATGGGCTCATGGTGGCCTCGGATGAGAACCGGCGATACCTCTCCGGGTTCACAGGGACGGCGGGGTCGCTCATCATATCTGCCAACGACCAGGTACTGGCAACTGACTTCCGCTACGTGGAGCAGGCCGGCAGACAGGCCCCGGACTTCCGGGTTGTACGCGTAATGGGCGGCGCGGACTGGCTCACTGAAACCCTGAAAGAGATGGGCGTGCAACGCCTGGGGTTCGAGAGCCAGCACGTGACGGTAGCCACTCACGAAAGGCTGTCCAAGGCCCTGGGGGAGAGCAACGGCGGCGCTGCTGTCTCCCTGGTTGCCACTGCCGGGTTGGTGGAGGACCTCCGCGCCGTAAAGGATGAGTCTGAGATGGCGCTGCTCACCCGCGCCATCGAAATATCGGACAGGGCTTTCGAGGAGGTCTCCCTGACCCTCATGGAAGGGCAGACCGAGAGGGAGATAGCCTGGAAGCTTGAGAGAGCCATGCGGGAGTTGGGCGCAGACTCCATCTCCTTCGACACAATCGTGGCCGCCGGCCCCAACGCGGCGCTGCCACACCACCGGGCTGACGACACACCCATCCGGGAGGGCCAGCCGCTCATTATTGACATGGGCGCGCGCTATCAGGGATACTGTAGCGACCTGAGCCGTACCCTCTGCCTGGGCCAACCCGACGAGACCTTCCACAAGGTCTACGATACCGTCCTCAAAGCGCAACTGACCGCTATTGCCGCGGTGGAGAGCGGTATGACGGGAGGGGACGCCGACGGCTTGGCGCGCGCAGTTATAGAGGAGGCCGGCTACGGCGAGAACTTTGGACACAGCCTGGGCCACGGCCTTGGCCTGGAGGTCCACGAGCAGCCGGGCGTGGGGCCAAGCTCCAAGGGCGTCTTGGAGGACGGAATGCCCTTCACCATAGAGCCAGGCATATATATCTCCGGCTGGGGTGGCGTTCGCATTGAGGACGTGGTGCTGCTGGAGAACGGCAAGGCGCGGGTCATAAGCAAAGCGCCCAAGATAGACTAGGACGGGAGCGTTGAATGACTATAAGCTATAGCGAGTTGAGACGGGGCACCGTCATAGTGCTGGACGAGGAGCCGTGGCAGGTTACGGACTGGAAGCATACCAAGATGCAGCAGCGCGCCCCGGTCCTCACCCTCAAGCTGCGTAACCTTCGCAGCGGTCGAGCAATGGAGCGAAACGTTCCGGGCAACCAGAAGCTCACCCTGGCGGAGGTGGACACCAGAGATTCCCAGTACCTCTACAGCGAAGCCGGTCTCTATCACTTCATGGACATGGAGACCTTCGATCAGTATCCCATGGGAACCGACCAGATGGGCAACGCCCTCCAGTACCTCAAGGAGCAAGACGTGGTGCAGATGGTGCTCTATCGCGGGTTGCCCATATCACTGGAGCTCCCCACCTACGTTGAGCTTCAGGTGTCGGATACACCGCCGTCTCTCAAGGGGAATACGGCCCAGGGAAGCACCAAGCCCGCAACCTTGGAGACAGGCCTCACGGTGAACGTGCCCTTCTTTGTGAACGTGGGCGAGGTGGTGCGAGTGGACACTCGCAACGGAGAATACCTGGAAAGGGTGGGGTAGGTTTGCCCGTTTACTCCGTAGGCCAGGTTACCCGGTATCTCAAAGACAGCCTGGAGGCTGACGCATTGCTCGGCGACCTGTGGGTCCGGGGAGAGGTGTCAAACCTCTTCAACTCAGCGGCGGGCCACTTCTACTTCACCCTCAAGGATGCCACCGGCCAGATGCGCTGTGTCATGTTCAAACCCGCCCACGGCGGCGAGAACCTGTCCAACGGCGGAGCGGTCGCAGCCCACGGTCGAGTCTCTCTCTACGAGATTCGTGGAGACCTGCAACTCTACGTAGACATGGCGATGCCCGAGGGCGTAGGAGAGCGTCACCTGGAGTTGGAGAGGCTCAGGGTCAGGCTGGAGGAGGAAGGGTTGTTCCAGGTCTCACGCAAGAGGCCGTTGCCCCCATTCCCCAAGAGGATTGGAGTGGTCACGTCTCCCTTCGGCTCGGTTTGGCACGACATCCAGAACGTGGTAGGGCGGCGTTACCCGTTGGTGGAACTTGCCCTGGCCCCAACCCCAGTGCAGGGCGATGGAGCGGCAGCCGCAATAGTGGAAGCCATTGAATCCGTGAACCGGGAGCCGGACGTGGATGTTGTCATCCTGGCCCGCGGCGGCGGCTCGCTGGAGGAGCTTTGGCCCTTCAACGAGGAGGTTGTAGCCAGGGCCGTCTACGCAAGCAGGGCGCCCGTTGTCAGCGCGGTGGGACACGAAACGGACTACACCATTGCCGACATGGTGGCTGACACCCGCGCGCCCACTCCCTCCGCGGCTGCTGAACTTGTCGTCCCCGACAGGGAAGACCTGGAGGAGCGCGTCCTATACCATGTCTCCGGCCTGGCCCGGGAGCTGTTTAGCGACCTCGCGGCCCGCAGCCAGGGCTTGACCCAGGCGGTGTGGCGGCTGCAACGCAATATGCCGGACATTCCCTCCTGGAGACAGAGGTTGGATGACCTCTCCAACGCCTCCGAACGCGCCCTGGAGTCATACCTGGCGATGAGGGGAGAGCGAGTGAAAGCCCTGGAGTCTCGCCTTGCGTCCCTGGGGCCGGCCAACGTGCTTGCGCGGGGATACGCGATGGCGCAGCGACAGGACAACGGGGATCTGGTGACGTCCGTAAGCCAGGTGGCCGACGGGGACAACCTTCTTATCAGCGTCAAGGATGGGAGCTTTCCCGCGCTGGTCTTTCCTACGGGCCACAAGGCAGAGCCATAGACTACGGAGTTGCAGATGAGCAGCGCTAAGAACGGCGAAGCGCCTTCCTTTGAGGAGGCCTACAATCGACTGGAAGAGACGGTCCACGCCCTGGAGGAAGGTGGGCTTTCCCTGGACAGGGCCACGCGCCTCTTCGAAGAGGGCATGAGCCTCGCCCGCATATGCAACGAGCTGCTCAGCTCCGCCGAGCTCAGGATAACCCGCCTCCAGACGGCCTACGGCGAGCAGATGCGCCTCCTCACAGAGGAGAAGGAGGATAGCGCTGAGGGTTGACCTCCACGTGCATACCGGCTTCTCCCCGGACTCCGCGACGGAGCTTGAAGGACTGGTGTCCCGCTGCATCAAGACCGGCCTCAACTGCATAGCCGTCACGGACCACAACACGATACAGGGAGCCTTGGCGACGCAGTCCCTCGCCCCGTTCCGCGTCATCGTAGGGGAGGAGATCAAGAGCGTCGGCGGGGAGATAATCGGCCTCTTTCTCCTGGAGGCCATTCCCCGCGGCCTTCCGCCGCTTGAGACCGTCAAGCTCATCAAAGACCAGGGTGGCCTGGTGTCCATACCACACCCCTTCGACCAATTCCGCCGGTCCGTCATTGACCGGCAGTCACTGGAGGAAGTCCTGCCATACGTGGACATTATGGAAGCCTTCAACGCTCGCAACACCCTCCAGCGCGCCAACGAAAGGGCGCTGGCGCTGGCGCAGCGGCACGGCATCATCACGTCCGCCGTCAGCGACTCGCACACCCTCATTGAGCTTGGGCGCACCTACGTTGAGACGCCGGATTTCGACGGCACTCCGGAGGGCTTCCGAGATGCCATCAGCCAGGGAGTCCTTGTGCGACGCCAGATAACCCCCCTGGTCCACTTTCTCACCACGTTCACCAAGAACCAGAAGAAGTTGGCGCGCCTTTTGCGCAGGTAGCGGAGGACGTCAGGCTATGCTGAACGTAGGGTGGTTCTCCACAGGGCGCGGGGAAGGCTCCCTTGGCCTTCTCCAAACGGCGCAGGAAGCCATTTTGCGCGGGGAGCTTGACGCCCGGATACGCTTCATCTTCAGCAACCGGGAGCCCGGAGAGGCCGAGGGCAGCGACCGTTTCTTCCAACAGGCGCTCGACTACGGCATACCCCTCGTCACCCTCTCATCACAACGCTTCCGGCGAAGCCGAGGCGGAGGCCCCTTCTCCAAGCATCGCACGGACTTCGACCGCGAAGTGATGCCGCGGCTGGAGGGCTACGAGCCGGACGTCTGCGTTCTGGCTGGGTACATGCTCATCACGGACGCGGAGTTGTGCAACCGCTACACCATGCTGAACTTTCACCCCGCCCCACCCAACGGCCCTGTGGGGACGTGGCAGGAGGTCATCTGGGACCACATCGGGAGCGGCGCTCAGGAGGCCGGGGGGTACATCCACCTCGCGACCGAGGACTTGGATCGAGGGCCCGTGTTGACTTACTGCTCATTCCCCATACGCGGCAACGCCTTCGAACCACTCTGGCGGCAGATAGAGGGACGTCGGGTGGATGACCTCAAGGCAGATGAGGGCGAGAGCCTCCCCCTGTTCCATCTCATCCGCCAAGAGGGAATCAGGCGGGAGCGTCCCCTGCTGTTGGAGACCCTCAAGTCCATTGCCGCAGGCGACCTCCGCGTGGAGAGACGGCGGGTTCTGGACGGCCGCGGCACCCCCGTAGATGGCCTCTGCCTGAACGAGGCCATCGAGAAGGCGATTCAGGATACAGGCTAGCCCACTACTGGAGGCCGACGATGGTTGATAGCAAAGGGGAATGGCGCACAGACGTCGACATGCAAATCATCGATCTTCTTCCTGAGAACGAGGACGCCGTTCGCCAGGCGGCCACGCTGCTGTTCGAGGTATTCAAGGAGCATCATCCCAACGCCTGGCCGACAATGGAGGCTGCGATGGAGGAGGTGAAGGAGACGTTCGGCGAAAACCGCATCAGCAGGGTGGCGGTGGACTCCGACGGCCTGGTCCTGGGCTGGATTGGAGGAATCGGAGCCGAGCTCTCCCAGGAGTACGCATGGGAGCTGCATCCTCTGGTTGTGCGCCCGGAGTGGCAGGGGAGGGGGTTGGGGAGCGTCCTGGTAGCGGACCTGGAGGACAAGGTCAGGCAGCGAGGCGGCTGCGTCATATGGCTTGGAACTGACGATGAGAACAATCAGACGACGCTCGGCGGTGTTGACCTATACCCCAACATCCTGGAGCGTCTAGCAAACATTCGGAACCTGAACCGCCACCCATACGAGTTCTACCTGAAGGTGGGGTTCAGCATTGTGGGAGCGCTGCCGGACGCCAACGGTCCTGGCAAGCCGGACATCTTCATGGCAAAGCGCGTGGAGGGTAGCGGAGGATAACTTCGTCACCTTCCTCACCGCTCACCCTGAGCAATGTCGAAGGGCGTGAGCAGGGTCGGCCAAGACCCCTCTGCCCGCGAACGCTGGCATGACGACGGAGGGAGCGCGGCATCTCAGCTTCTACCGATGACTCTATCATGGTGATTAGCATCGTGGCCTTCTCTTGAAGGCCTTACTGCTACTGTGCCGGTGGCAGTTCTTCAATCGTAACCTCTCCGTCATCCAGCGCATCCATAGTAACCCGGCTACCCCAGAGCAGTATCATGCCCAGCAATGGAACACTATCTGAGTTCAATACTAGTACGTCGCTCAGGCGTCCGTGCCAAGACGCTGCGGCAAGGTGTGCCTCGAACTCAAAGAGGTCTCCGTTGGCCAACTCAAATGTCCGTTGACCTACGGAGAGCAGTCCAAGTTGACGGATGGATTCCGGGGGCAGCGTCAGACAGCCCGTAAATCCTGTGTCCAAGATGACTTGCAAGGACTTGGGGCGGCCTTCGCCATCCATGACGTCCACGTTGATCAAGGCTTGTTGATTCTCGTTTACCCTTCCTCTAATCATCGCGCTCAGCCATCAGAAAACCACCGACATGGCTGTACGCGGCGCGATGGCCGACGCGCACTCCGTATGTAATAGCGGCCGGCCTCCTTTTTAGTAGTCGCCTTGTGGCCGCGGCGTCGCCCACGTCAATCTCATAATCACCGGTCTCAACGTCAATGACTACGAACTTCCCTTTCTCTACCGGCTCAACTTGAGGCTGGATATGTTCCCTGTATATGGCTTCTCCCAAAGCTGTTATCTCCCCGGGACCGTAAGCGCGGTCTGCCATAGCGCCCTCCTTCCGGTAACAGCGTTAGCCATCAATAGCGGCCTTCGCCGCGCATCCTCTGGATCTCCGCCTGGGAGACTCTCCGACGCATGTCTCGCTCAGCTAGCATCTGAAGTACTACGGCTTGACGCTTTGCCTGCTCGTCGGTGAGGGTCTCCCTGGCGTCGGTATTGCTTCTCGTAGCCATGCCATTACGCCGTCTTCTCGGTGAGCATAGGCGTCTCCACAAGAGCGCCAGCGCCGTTCAGGAGGAGGGGGGGCTTCTTCCCGTGGATGACATCGGCGTCTATGGCGCAGCTGCGTACCCCGGTCATGGAAGGCAGCTCGTACATCACGTCCAGAAGAGTCCTCTCTATGATGGAGCGGAGACCTCGCGCGCCGGTCTTCATCTGGATGGCGTCCTCAGCGGCCGCCTCCAGGGCGTCGTCGGTGAAAATGAGGTCTACTTTGTCCAGGCTGAAGAGGCGCTGGTACTGCTTTACTACGGCGTTCTTGGGTTCCACCAGGATTTTGAGCAGGTCTGCCTTGTCCAGGGGGGTCAGGCTCATCACCAGGGGAAGCCTCCCCACAAACTCCGGGATGAAGCCATACGCCAGGAGGTCCTCAGGGATGAGGTCTGGCAGCGCGTTCTCCTGGGTGGCATCCCTTCCGGAGGCCAGGCTGGACCTGAACCCCATGTTCTGATGCTCCTTGGACCTGCGCCCGGCGACTATCTTGTCCAGCCCTTCGAAGGCTCCCCCGCAGATGAAGAGTATGTTGTCGGTCTTTATCTGGATGAGCTCCTGATGGGGGTGCTTTCTCCCCCCCTGGGGAGGCACGTTGGCAGTGCAGCCCTCTATTATCTTCAGCAGCGCCTGCTGGACTCCCTCCCCGGAAACGTCCCTTGTGATGGAGGGGTTGGCGCTCTTGCGTCCGAGCTTGTCCACCTCGTCGATGTAGATGATTCCCTGCTCGGCTTTTGCGATGTCGTAGTCTGCGGCCTGAATCAGCCTGAGGAGGATGTTCTCCACGTCCTCCCCCACGTATCCGGCCTCCGTCACGGAGGTGGCGTCTGCGATGCAGAATGGAACGTCCAGGATGCGCGCCAGGGTTTGGGCAAGGAGGGTCTTGCCGCACCCCGATGGGCCGGCCAGCAGGATGTTGGTCTTCTGAAGCTCCACGTCGTCGTCGCCGGAGTCGCCTGCCCAGATGCGTTTGCAGTGGTTGTATACGGCCACGCTCAGGACCTTCTTCGCCCTCTCCTGGCCGATTACGTACTCTTCCAGCCTTTCGTAGATGGCCCTGGGGTCCAGCCTGGGACGCTCAGGAGCGGCGGCGGCGCGAGGGGCGGCCTCTTCGTCTATGATCTGCTGGCACAGCGCCACGCACTCCGTGCAGATGAATATTCTGCCAGGCCCACCGATGAGCCGCTTGACCTGGACCTGGTCCTTGCCACAGAAGGAGCAGACAACTTTCGGGGGGTTCTCAGTGTGATTTGTCATGTAGCCTCCTTAGGACGAGCCCAGTCCGGTTCCATGCCTCTCTCTAAGACTGATGGACTGCGCCCACCACCTCATCAACGTATCCGTACTCCAGAGCCTGCTCGGCGTTGAGATAGTAGTCCCTGTCGTTGTCCAGGGCCACCTTCTCATATGACTGGCCGGTGTGTCTGGAGATGATCCGGCGCATCAGGTCCTCAATGCGCAGCAACTCCCTGGCGGCGATCTCTATGTCAGAGGCCTGCCCTCGGACGCCTCCCATAGCCTGATGCGTATGCACCGTGGCGTTGGGCAGGGCGTACCTCTTGCCCTTGGCTCCGGCGCAGAGAAGGACGGAGGCCATGCTGGCCGCCATGCCCACGCATATGGTGGAGACATCCGGCTTTACCAGCTGCATGGTGTCATAGATAGCCAACCCGGAGGTGACGTCCCCTCCCGGACTGCTGATGTACAGGCTGATATCCTTGTCCGGGTCCTCGCGCTCCAGGTAGAGCAATTGGGCTACAACCAAGTTGGCTACGCGGGAAGAGATAGGGTTGCACAGATAGACTATCCTCTCCTTGAGCATAAAGGAGTAGATGTCGAACGACCGGTCACCCCGGGCCTCCGTCTCCACGACGAACGGTATCATATCTTCCGGTTGATACGGCATATTCCACGCCTCTTCTGAGGAGCCTAAACCGACGCCGCAGCCTCCTCGACCGCCGATTTGGCCAGCACCTCGTCGACAATGCCGTACTCCATAGCATGTTCCGCGGTGAGGTAGTAGTCCCTGTCGGTGTCCGCGGCGACCTTGTCGTAAGGCTGCTGTGTGTGACGCGAGATGATCTGGCGCAACGAGTCCTGCAACCGCAGTATCTCCCTGGCGGCTATTTCTATGTCCGAGGCCTGCCCCTGGGCGCCCCCCATAGGCTGGTGCATGTGTATGGTTGAGTTGGGCAGGGCGTACCTCTTGCCCTTGGCTCCGGCGCATAGCAGGACCGTGCCCATGCTGGCCGCCAAGCCAACGCATATGGTGGACACGTCCGGCTTCACCAGCTGCATGGTGTCATATATCGCCAGCCCGGAGCTGACCACCCCTCCCGGCGAGTTTATGTACAGGCTAATGTCCTTGTCCGGGTCCTCCCGCTCAAGGAACAGCAGTTGGGCCACTATCAGGTTGGCTACCTGGTCGCCGATGGGCGTACCCAAGAATACGATCCTCTCCCTGAGCAGCAGTGAGAATATGTCAAAAGCTCTGTCGCCTCGAGCCCCGGTCTCAATGACCATGGGCACAATGTTCTTTGGGGATTCAAGCATTTTGCGCTCCTTCCTCCGGTTGGCTTTGTACTTCTTCGGCAGGCGCTTCTGCCGTTGACGGCGGCGTAGTGGCGGCCTCTCCTCTGGTGATACTGGTGAGCCGTTCCATAGTCTTGCGGTTGAGCAGTATGCCGCTGATGGACGCTCTCCCGCTCTCAGTGTCCAAGAGCTGTTTCAGGGACTCGGAGTCGGTTGCGGACTCTCCCACCATGGAATTCAGCTCCTCCTCCACCTCTTCCGGGGTTACCTCAATTTCTTCCTTCTCTCTGAGGGCGCTCATTACCAGGCTCCTGGTGATGCGCTCGGCGGCGGAGGGGCGGAGCTCTTCCTGCACCTGCTCCAGGCTCTTGCCGACGGCGCTCAGGTAGTCCTCCATCTTCAACTGCTGACGTTGCATGGCTTCGGCCTGTTCGGACAGGATGTGCTCTATCTCGTGGTTCACCAGCAGCGGCGGCAACTCCACCTGCGCCCCGTCCACCAGGGTTTGTATCGCTCGCTCCTGGTAGGACTGATCGGCCATTCTCCGGTTGCGGTTGAGCATGTCCTCCTGGAGCCTCTCCAACAGTTCGGCCACGGTCTCCGCTTCTATGTTCAAGCTCTTGGCGAACTCGTCGTCTAGGTCCGGCAGCTTGCGCTCCTTGATCTCCTTTATTGTCACGGTGAAGCTGCACTCTTTGCCTGCCAGATCGCCCTGTGGGTAGTCCTCCGGAAAGGGAAGCGAGAACTCCCGCTCCTCGTCCCTGTTGGAGCCGACCAACTGCTCTGCGAAACCGGGCATAGGATTGGTGGAGCCTGCCGTAAGGACGTATTCCACGCCCTCGTCCTGCATTACCACTCTATCCTCCACTTGCCCCTTCACCTCCATAGTCACCATGTCCTCCAACTCAGCGACGCGCTCGACGGGCTCCCAAGCGCCGGCGTCGCGCCTCATGGCTTCTATCACCTCGTCTACTGCCTCCTGTGTGACCTCCACGCTCTCAGGCTCCAGGCGGTACTGGTAGTAGTCGCCGAGATCCACGTCCGGCCTCACGGGCACGGTGGCTTCTATGGTCAAAGGCTCGTACTGGGTTACCTTGACACTGGGGGTAGCCACAACGTCCAGGTTCTGCTCCTCTATGGCCCCGGCCGTCATCTGGGGCAGCAGGGTCTCCAGGGCGTCTTCCACCATCGCATCACGCCCCAACTGCCGCTCCACTACCAACTTGGGGGCCTTGCCTCTGCGAAATCCGGGGATGTTTACCCTCTGCACCGCTCGACGGTACACTCTGTCCAGGTGCTCCTCCAACTCAGAGGGTTCCACCTCTATACTCAGGACTACCTGGCTCTGGACCTGTTCAACTTGCGATACTTTCACTAACAGCTCCTGTATAGGCTCTAGTTTCCATTATAAGGGTGAGATGCTCTATTGTGAAGCATCTCCCAACACCAACGTCATCTCATGCGCCCAAGAATCGCAGGTGAAGCTCACTAAGCTGCGCTGTTCCGCACAAAAATTCAGGGACGCTTCAAGCGTCCCTGGGGTGTTAATGACTGGGCGCCAATACTCCCATATAGCTGGGCGATAACCCAATGGGTTCAATAGATTTATTGTGCTCTACTACGTGAATGTTGTCAATATCTACGCACTGGGTCAAGCCCAAGCCACCCAGGAACATTTGAGGACTACAGTCAGTTTGTCAAAGTCATTTGGAGAACGCCTTAATTACGGCGCCAATAAATAGGGAATTATCTACTTGTGTGCCAAACCGCCACCTACTCCGTGGGAGGCCGCTTCCGGTCACGACCCGCCTCCTCCCCGTATCACATCGCCCCGCGAGCCAATCTATCCCTCAGCCGTGCGTTCTCCTCGCGCATTTCGGTAGGAACGTCCAGCAGTATCTTGTTGCCCTCACGCCGTCGCACGATGCGCTTTGCGTTCTCAAGGTATGGAATCAACGTCGCAATGGCACGCCCGTCCACCACGTTGATAAGGGTCTTTACTTTCGGCTGCTCACAGCCTGGGTGGGCGTCCACTGCTAGGACAATCTCGTCACAGGTGTCAGCGTCCAAGATGCGCTGCTGCACGACGCGGTACCACTGGCTGCGGAGTGCAGGGATGGTTTCGATGGCTTGGAGCATATTCCTTAATCCCGAATCCACCGAAGGAGGGCGTCGGGTCAGCGTCCTGAAGTGGCCAAAGGGTGCTCCTCTGAATCTGGGATAATGGTTTTGTAACAGCAAACCAGTCCCGGAAAAGGAGCACCCAATAGATGCTACCACGCCACCAACCCGACCGCATCCGCATCGCCTTCGATGATCACCGCCTGGTGGCCAATGCCGGGCTGATTCTTCCGTCCACCCTGGCCCTGCGCCTTGGCCTGCCCCAACTGGTTGACCGGCACCTGGACCTGGGCCATGCAAAAGGCAGAGCCAACACCGGTGACAAGATGATGACGCTGGTGGCCTCCGCGTTGGCCGGTGGCGACTGCATCGACGACGCCGATGTGCTACGCGCCGGCGGGACCGCCCGCGTTCTCGGTTTCACGGCTAAGGCTCCCTCCACCCTGGGCGCCTTCCTGCGCAGCTTCAGGTGGGGCCATGTCCGCCAACTGGACCGGGTTAGCCGGGAGTTGCTGGCCCGGGCCTGGGCTGCCGGGGCCGGACCCGGCGACGGGCCCCTGACCATCGACCTGGACTCCACCATCTGCGAGACCTATGGACTGGCCAAGGAAGGGGCGCGCCACCATGGTTACACCGGTCAGCGGGGCTATCACCCGCTGCTGGCCGTCGCCGCCGGAACCGGAGACGTGCTGATGGCCCGGCTGCGCGAGGGCCGGGCCAACACCGCCCGCGGCGCCGCCCACTTCCTGCGTGAGACGGTGGGGCGGGTGCGCTACGCCGGGGCCAGGGGACAACTCACGATGCGGGCCGACAGCGGCTTCTACGCTCATAGCGTGGTATCCGTCTGCCGCAAGATGGATGTCCGCTTCTCCATCACCATCCGCCAGCACAAAAGCCTGCACAATGTCATCGAGGCCATACCAGAAGAGGACTGGACTCCCATTCCCTACTGGATGGACGGCGCCGCCGATGTGGCAGAGACCACCTATATCCCCTTCCAGAGTGAGCCCGACGCCGCGCCGGTGCGGCTCATCGTCCGGCGGGTGAAGCCCACGCCCGGTTCCCAGTTGGCCCTCTTCGCCACCTACAGCTATCACGGCTTCATCACCGACCGCGATGGGGAGATGCTCGAACTGGAGGCTGATCATCGCCGTCACGCCGAGATCGAGAATGCGATACGCGACCTCAAGTACGGTGTCGGACTGAACCACATGCCGTCCGGCCGCTTCGCCGCCAACGGAGCCTGGCTGGCGGTACAGGTGATGGCACACAACCTGGCCCGCTGGACAGCCCGCATCGGCCTGGGTGAGCAGATCGTGACCACCAAGACCCTCAGACGACGGGTCTTCGCCTTGGCCGGACGGCTCACTCGCTCGGCACGCCGATTGACCCTGCATCTTCCCCGGCGCTGGCCCTGGGATACCCAGTTCAGTCGCGCCCTGGCCCGGCTGCGAGCCATTCCACTCCCAGCCTGACGGCGCCCTCCGCCACTGACCCAACGTCCCCGCCAACTCGCACCAACCAGCTCCGCGGGAGTTCCCTGCTGCCTATTCTCTTGCCATCCCCCGCATCCCAGCTCCCGCAGACGGCCATTGGGGGCCTGTGCGGTGACTGAAGTCCCTCCGCCGACCTCCCATCTACCCCAATCGAGCCCAGGCCATCTCCCCTGTAGCTCTCTCATCCCCCTTCTCCGGTCCTCACGCCGCCCATCCGTGTCCTTCGGTGGATTCGGGATTAATGCGTCCTTTCCCCCCGTAGCCGCTAAGACTCTAGTCCCACGGTCCAACACAGGAATCCCTGGCGGCAACTCTTCACGTTCGCCTAGTTCTTTAGGGAGTTCAAGCAAATGCTTGAAGTTTTCGTGGATCAAAGGGATGGCCTTGCCATAGTCCCCATCTCTGATTGCGGTGGTCATCTCGTCCATAGTGGCGTAGTACAGCGAATCAAGCTCGTCGTCAAGGATGTCATCGTCATCCTCAAAGTCGTCATCCTCTTCGGGTGCTGCTTCCACGCTGAACCTAATAGGCTCCTTACAATGCGGGCAACTGAAGAAGAAGGGCCGCTCGTGTTGGTCTGCGTGTTCTGGTTCCATGTTAGCGCCTCCTATTAGTTAGACCCCTAGGGACGTCAAGGGGTTTGGCACACAAGTACATAATTCCGAATAAATATCATAGATACGCTTAGGACGATACCCAAGGCTCCAAAGCTCAACATAGCGTCGGCAGCCTTCATATCGGACGATTTCCACCCCTCTGGCGGCGCCCGTCCAATGGTTAGCATCATCTCGTCAATCCTCTGAGCTTCCGAGACAGCCGTTACAAAACCCAACCCACATGATGCAAGACTGACTATCAGAAGGGCCAAGCCCATCCAAAGACGGAATCCAGCAGTCCTTTTTTTGCGTCCCCTACCCTAGTCTAGTCTAGGCTTTTTCGCCAGGTAGGTATATATAGCCGCGCGGCTACTCCTCACGGGTGCGGATGTGCAGATCTCGGAGCTGCTGGTCGGTTACCGGGGAGGGCGCGCCAAAGAGGGGGTCTGCGACGCTCTGGGTCTTGGGGAAAGCTATCACCTCGCGGATGTTCTCCTCATCTCCCACCAGCATCACCACCCGGTCTATGCCGCCGGCAAATCCACCGTGGGGAGGAGCGCCGTACTCCAGCGCGTCCAGTATCTGCCCGAACTGGGCCTGCATCTCATCCTTGCTGTGGCCCAGGAGTTCGAAGACCCTCTCCTGGACATTCCGCTTGTGATTTCGCACGCTGCCTCCGGCAAGCTCCATTCCGTTGCACACCAGGTCGTACTGCTTAGCCAGGGCTTCGCCAGGGTTGGAGTCCATGAGGCCAACGTGATCATCCTTTGGCGAGGAAAACGGGTTGTGAGGGGAGTCCCATCTGGCCTCCTCCGGCCTCCACTCCAGCAGGGGGAAGTCCACTACAAAGGCAAAGCTCAGCAGGTCCTGGTCAGCGAGTCCCAGACGTCGCCCCATCTCGTGACGCAGCTGGCTCAGCACAAGGTCGACCACCCTCTTGCTGCCTGCGACCACCAGCAGCAGGTCGCCAGGCGCGGCCCCAAGCCGGGCGGCGATCCGGCGCGTCTCTTCCAGTGTAAGATGGCGGGCTACCGCCGACCGCACGTCTTCCTGTTTCAGGTCGTCCAGAGAGCCGTCCGGGGAGCCTCCCAGGGCTATGGTGATGAGGCCGGACGCGCCCCGCTCCTGGGCAAAGGCGGTTAGCTCGTCAAGTTGGCGGCGGGAGTAGCCGGCGCACCCAGGCACAGCCAGCCCTTTTACGACGCCCCCGGAGTCCAGGACGTTTCTGATGACCTGGAACTGAGACTCCGCGGCGATGTCTGAGATGTCCCCCAACTCCAGGCCGAACCGCAGGTCCGGCTTGTCCGTCCCAAAGCGAGCCATGACGTCGCCATAGGGAAGTCTCGGGAAGGGTCGCAGCAGCCTCTTGTGGGGGGCTATGCTCTCCACCAGGCTGGCGTACAGCTCCTCCATGAGGTCAAGGACATCCCCTTCATCCACAAAGCCCATCTCCAGATCCAGCTGCGTGAACTCCGGCTGCCGGTCCGCCCTCAGGTCTTCATCTCGAAAGCAGCGGGCTATTTGGAAGTACCGCTCCACGCCGCCCATGACCAGCAGCTGCTTCATCTGCTGCGGCGATTGTGGGAGGGCGTAGAAGTGGCCGGGGTAGATTCTGCTTGGCACAAGGTAGTCCCTGGCCCCTTCCGGTGTGCTCTTGGTGAGAATAGGGGTCTCGACCTCTATGAACTCTCGCTCAGACAGGAAGTCCCGTATGAACTTCACCACCCTGTGCCTGAGAATCAGGTTGTCCCTGAGGGGCGCCCTTCGCAGGTCCAGGTAGCGGTACTTGAGCCGCAGGAGCTCGTCCGCCTCCGATGCCTCATCTTCCACGCTGAAGGGTGGTGTCTTGGATGGGTTGAGGATTTCCATGTCCTGGGCCATCACCTCCACATCTCCTGTGGGGATGTTCGGGTTCGCAGTGCCGGGAGGGCGCAGGCCCACCATCCCTTTGACGCGGAGGACCCACTCGCTGCGCAGGCCCTGGGCCATGCTATGCGCCTGGGGGGCAACCTCCGGGTTGAATACCACCTGGACAATGCCACGCCAGTCACGCAGGTCTATGAAGATCAGGCCTCCGTGGTCGCGCCGGCGGTGTACCCAGCCCGCCAGGGTCACCTCCCGATCAACCTGCTCTTTCCTCAAGGCTCCACAGCTAACAGACTTCAGCAAGGTCTACCTCTCATACTCATACTCTATACGAGAACCCTGGCGATTATAGGTTAGGCCGATGGCTGTTGCAAGGACAAGGCTACAGCCCGATGGGCCAATGGCCCTCGCCTTAACCCGAATCCACCGAAGGAGGGCGTCGGGTCAGCGTCCTGAAGTGGCCAAAGGGTGCTCCTCTGAATCTGGGATAATGGTTTTGTAACAGCAAACCAGTCCCGGAAAAGGAGCACCCAATAGATGCTACCACGCCACCAACCCGACCGCATCCGCATCGCCTTCGATGATCACCGCCTGGTGGCCAATGCCGGGCTGATTCTTCCGTCCACCCTGGCCCTGCGCCTTGGCCTGCCCCAACTGGTTGACCGGCACCTGGACCTGGGCCATGCAAAAGGCAGAGCCAACACCGGTGACAAGATGATGACGCTGGTGGCCTCCGCGTTGGCCGGTGGCGACTGCATCGACGACGCCGATGTGCTACGCGCCGGCGGGACCGCCCGCGTTCTCGGTTTCACGGCTAAGGCTCCCTCCACCCTGGGCGCCTTCCTGCGCAGCTTCAGGTGGGGCCATGTCCGCCAACTGGACCGGGTTAGCCGGGAGTTGCTGGCCCGGGCCTGGGCTGCCGGGGCCGGACCCGGCGACGGGCCCCTGACCATCGACCTGGACTCCACCATCTGCGAGACCTATGGACTGGCCAAGGAAGGGGCGCGCCACCATGGTTACACCGGTCAGCGGGGCTATCACCCGCTGCTGGCCGTCGCCGCCGGAACCGGAGACGTGCTGATGGCCCGGCTGCGCGAGGGCCGGGCCAACACCGCCCGCGGCGCCGCCCACTTCCTGCGTGAGACGGTGGGGCGGGTGCGCTACGCCGGGGCCAGGGGACAACTCACGATGCGGGCCGACAGCGGCTTCTACGCTCATAGCGTGGTATCCGTCTGCCGCAAGATGGATGTCCGCTTCTCCATCACCATCCGCCAGCACAAAAGCCTGCACAATGTCATCGAGGCCATACCAGAAGAGGACTGGACTCCCATTCCCTACTGGATGGACGGCGCCGCCGATGTGGCAGAGACCACCTATATCCCCTTCCAGAGTGAGCCCGACGCCGCGCCGGTGCGGCTCATCGTCCGGCGGGTGAAACCCACGCCCGGTTCCCAGTTGGCCCTCTTCGCCACCTACAGCTATCACGGCTTCATCACCGACCGCGATGGGGAGATGCTCGAACTGGAGGCTGATCATCGCCGTCACGCCGAGATCGAGAATGCGATACGCGACCTCAAGTACGGTGTCGGACTGAACCACATGCCGTCCGGCCGCTTCGCCGCCAACGGAGCCTGGCTGGCGGTACAGGTGATGGCACACAACCTGGCCCGCTGGACAGCCCGCATCGGCCTGGGTGAGCAGATCGTGACCACCAAGACCCTCAGACGACGGGTCTTCGCCTTGGCCGGACGGCTCACTCGCTCGGCACGCCGATTGACCCTGCATCTTCCCCGGCGCTGGCCCTGGGATACCCAGTTCAGTCGCGCCCTGGCCCGGCTGCGAGCCATTCCACTCCCAGCCTGACGGCGCCCTCCGCCACTGACCCAACGTCCCCGCCAACTCGCACCAACCAGCTCCGCGGGAGTTCCCTGCTGCCTATTCTCTTGCCATCCCCCGCATCCCAGCTCCCGCAGACGGCCATTGGGGGCCTGTGCGGTGACTGAAGTCCCTCCGCCGACCTCCCATCTACCCCAATCGAGCCCAGGCCATCTCCCCTGTAGCTCTCTCATCCCCCTTCTCCGGTCCTCACGCCGCCCATCCGTGTCCTTCGGTGGATTCGGGATTAAGGACTCTCTGCTCCTCTCTACGAGACAGCGCCCACCCATGAAGCCCTGGACTACAAGGCGCCAGAACAGCTCTATCAGCGCCGGCTCAATACTAGCGCTTCAGTAAAGGAGGCCCTGTCCGATATCTCCTGACCCCGTACAGCTTCTGTACTCAGGAGAGTATTTCAGCTAAACTTATGAGGCATCCGGAACGACTCGTAAGGAGGCATACTCATGACTACTGTGACCGACAAAGGTCTTGCAGAGCCAGCCCAGTATAGAATAGTTGGCACCAGGGCGCCCCGGCTGGACGGCCTGGAGAAGGTGACCGGCGCCGCCAGGTTTGGAGCCGATATATATATAGCCGGAATGCTTCATGGCAAAATGCTG
This sequence comes from Dehalococcoidia bacterium, assembly GCA_965263185.1. Taxonomy (GTDB): domain Bacteria; phylum Chloroflexota; class Dehalococcoidia; order Lucifugimonadales; family UBA2985; genus JAPPHY01. The sequence goes on from OZ253588.1 coordinate 2,323,280, forward strand.
ACGAGTCCCCATGCCCACGCTCGTATCCTCTCCATAGACACTAGAGAAGCCGAGGCTATGCCAGGCGTAAAGGCCGTGATCACCGCCAAGGACTTCCCCATCTTCGAACAGCAGCAGGATATAGATTTCATGGCAGAGCAGTTCCGCGGCGCCAGGATAATGGCCGAGCACTTCATGGCTCGCGACAAGGCGCTCTACCGAGGCCACCCGGTGGCGGCTATTGCGGCAACCAGCCCTCATATAGCCGAAGAAGCCGCAAAGCTAATCCATGTGGACTACGAGGTACTGTCGGCTGTCCTCACGATAAAGGACGCTCTCAAGGACGATGCCCCTTTGGTCCACGATAGCCTGACCACTGTAACACGCGGCCCGGCTGGGAGAGAGGTCTCAGATACGCAATCCAACGTGGCAGGCCACACCCAGCTTAAGCGAGGTGATTTGGAAACCGGGTTCAAGGAGGCAGAGGTCGTAGTGGAGCGGGAGTTCTCGACCCAGCCGGTCCACCCGGGCTATATAGAGCCATTCGCATCCGCTGCGCAGTGGAACCCGGACGGCCACGTGACTGTTTGGACCACCACCCAGGGTACCTTTGACGTTCGCGAGGGCACTGCTTCCATCATCGGCATGCCCGAGTCAATGCTGAAAGTGATCGCCATGGAGTGTGGTGGAGGGTTTGGTGGCAAGGGCCCAAACACCAACCCCCTCAATCCCATGGCGGCTATTCTGTCCAAGAAGAGCGGTCTGCCCGTAAAGATGGTCATGAGCCGCAAGGAGACATTCGAAAGTACCTGTCCCGCTTCCGCAACCTACATTCGGCTCAAGATGGGGGCCGATAAGTCGGGGCGAATCACCGCTGCCCAGTTCTACCTCGCATACCAGGCAGGAGCGTTCCCAGGGTCACCGGTGGGCGCGGGTGTCCAGAATGGCCTGGCGTCATATAAGGTCGAGAACTTCCAGGTGGACGGTTACGACGTCGTCACAAACACACAGAAGATGCAGAGCTACCGGGCCCCCGGACAGCCCCCGGCCACCTTTGCCGTAGAGAGTGTTGTAGACGAGTTGGCGGAGAAGCTGGGTATGGACCCCATGGATTTCCGGTTGAGGAACGGTGTGCAAGAAGGGGAGCGGATGCCCAACGGAGTGTTGTATCCGCGAATTGCCTGCACGGAGATCTTGGAAGCCATGAAGACCCATCCCCATTACAATGCTCCTCTAGACGGGCCCAACCAGGGTCGTGGGGTAGCCGTGGCCGCCAGGGCCATAGGTGGTGAGGGGGCTACGCCTCACGTTGCCACCATCAGTGTCAACGCGAACGGCGCCATAACCCTCATGACGGGCTCAAACGACCTCAGCGGCACGCGGACCACCGTGGCAATGCAGGCTGCCGAAGTGTTGGGACTGGAGACGACGGACGTGGTATCCACAGTTGGCGATACCGACTCCGCAGGCTGGAGCGGTGTAGCCAACGGCAGCAAGATCACCTATTCGACAGGTTTGGCGGCCATCGCTGCTGCGGAGGAGGTCAAGCTTCAGATGAGCGCTCGCGCCGCCTTGGTATGGGAGGTGCAACCGGAGGACGTGGAGTTCAAGAACGGTACCTTCGTGTGCGCTAAGAACGAGGCCGACAGGATGAGTTTCAAAGAGTTGGCTGGTATGCTCATGCGTACTGGAGGCCCAATCACCTGCGCGGGGTACTCATTCCCAACCGGGCCCGGCGGGGTACTATTTGGCGGAAACTTGGTGGACGTGGAGGTTGACCCCGAGACGGGAAAGGTGAGCATACTGCGCTATACCACATTTATAGACGTCGGCAAGGCGGTCCACCCCAGCTTCGTGGAAGGACAGGCACAGGGTTCGACCGCGCAGGGAGTTGGGTGGGCGCTGAACGAGGAGTATTTCTACACCGAAGATGGCGCCATTGCCAACTCTACTTTCCTGGACTACCGTATGCCAACCACCCTGGACCTGCCTATGATAGATACGGTCATTGTGGAGGTGCCCAACCCAGGCCACCCATTCGGATTGAGGGGAAGAGCCGGGGAGATCCCCATAGTCCCCGTCATCGGAGCAGTGGCCAACGCGGTGTCCAACGCCACCGGCGTTCGCATGACCAAGGCGCCCATGACTCCAGGCGCCATCATTGAGGCTGTGGAGGAGAGTACGGCGAAGGTGTAACCTCGTATCGATCATCCCTCGCCCGTAAATGTGGGAAGGGGCGGGGGGTGATCGATCTACCGGAACGCCGTCCTGTAGTGGTGAGCAGCAACGTAGTCGCTCCGTTCCAAAGGCGGCCCACTTCGCCGTTGGATTCAGGGGGTCTCTCAGTTCCTACGTGACCAGCTCAAAGTGCGGATGCTTGAAACCAGGTTGGCGCTCGAACCAGCACGACTTATCCTGAAACTCTTGCAGCCTGTCTCGAATGGTCGCCTCATGTTGTTCTTTAGCAACAACGAAGTAGACCCGCCCGGTTCCCCGACGATACCGCAATGCCCAGGGCAGATGAGGCAGTCCGAGGCTATCTTGTAGTTCCTTGCGGAGGCAATTGATTTGAGCTACCGCATCGGTACGTGCAAGGTGGTGGTAGATTACTAGGCTCTTACCGTTGCAATAAAACCGCTTGAGGTCGTCCATAAAAACGTACTTTGGCCCTCTTTTGCCATAAGGGTTCGCCTTGGTGATTCTGATGGCTTGGTTAGCTTCACCATTGTCTGGAATGGCAATTCCGTTATCCGGATCAACGAAGACTACATCCGCTTCCTTGGTGGCTTCCAGAGCGCTGTTAAGCCACTCTGCGCGTCTCAGTTTTCTGGTATCGCCTGATTCCCTTGGCTCGTAGGACAGGCATTGGTCATAGTACAGCATGTCAGTGGGAAGAATCCCGCTCTCCTTCTCTTGGACTCTAACAACCCTTCGATCCTTCTCATCTATTACTATCTTATGAAGCTTGTCGTGGAGAAATGGGTCACACTCAATGAGGTTCCTTTCCTTTGCCGTGGGGTGACACAGGTAGTCGATGAACTTTCCATCGCCCTTGCCGGGTTCTTTGGGAGGCTCGTCCGGGAAGAGATACCAGACCACGCCCAAACGCAGCGGGTCGCCAGAAATGGCTCGCAGCAGCCCGTACTTGCCGAAGTCCCCAATATCCCCAACGTACTGATTTTGCATAGAACCTCCTTCTGCAGTTTGAACGGCGCGGCTGCAACCGTTTCGTGTTCGGATTATAGCGCCTCCATTCCGGCGTAGCTTGGGCCCGGTTACGCCCCCCAAGCGCCTCAGCTTGACAACGCATAGCGCGTAAAGTAACATCACTCGCAGTTGGAAGCGCATTAGAGCGTAGAAGCTGAGAGAGGCCTGTCCCTGTTGGGTCGGCCTCTCTTGATTACCGGTCAGATAGGGGCCGGCGGAGGGCTTAGAGCCAGTGAGTCACGCAAAGGGCCTGTTTTGTAAAGAGTGCGGCAGGGAGTATCCCGCGGAGCCACTCAACGTCTGCGACTTCTGCTTCGGCCCCTTGGAGGTAACCTACGACTACGACAGTATCTCCAGGGTTATCAGCCGCGAGAGAATCGCACAGGGGCCACGCTCCATGTGGAGGTACCACGACCTGTTTCCGGTGGATGCCGTCAACGCCGTGGACATCAACGCCGGCTTTACCCCGCTCATCAAGGCCAAGAACCTGGCGAAATCCCTGGGCCTGGATGAGCTGTACCTCAAGAACGACTCCGTAAACCCGTCCTTTTCCTTCAAGGATCGTGTGGTGGCGGTAGCCAGCACCAAGGCTCTGGAATTCGGGTTCGACACACTGGCCTGCGCCTCCACCGGAAACCTGGCCGGCAGCGTTGCGGCGCACGCGGCCAGGGCGGGGATGCGAGCTTTCGTCTTCATACCGGCGGACCTGGAACGTGGGAAGATAGTTGGAGCGGCAGTCTACGGCGCCACGGTGGTGGCTGTGGATGGCAGCTATGACGACGTGAACCGGCTATGCAGCGAGCTTTCGGACAACTACAACTGGGCCTTTGTCAACATAAACATGAGGCCGTACTACGCAGAGGGGAGCAAGAGCCTTGGCTTTGAGGTGGCGGAGCAGCTGGGATGGAGGGCCCCTGATAACTGCATTGTGCCAGGGGCGTCCGGGTCACTCTTCACCAAGATATGGAAGGGCCTCAACGAGTTCTCATCGCTGGGGCTGATCGGCCCCGTGAACACGCGCATGTTCATCAGCCAGGCGCAGGGCTGCGCCCCCATCGTGACGGCCTTCGAAGCCCACGACTTTGCGATTCGCCCCGTGAAACCCAACACGATAGCCAAGTCCCTGGCCATCGGCAACCCCGCCGACGGACACTACGCACTGAAGGTGCTGGAGGAAACCAACGGCTCCGCCTACGCCGTTCCGGAAGAGGATGTTGTCCAGGGCATTAAGGATCTGGCTGAGATGGAAGGGATATTCACCGAACCCGCAGGCGGAGTGGTGGTTGCAACGCTGAAGCGGTTGGCGCAGACGGGTCAGATAAAGCCCTGGGAGACCACCGTGGCGTTCATTACCGGCAACGGCTACAAGACCCAAGAGGTGGTGGAGGAAGTAGCCAGGCCCGTCCTGATCAAGCCCACGTTCGCCTCATTTGAAGCAGCCCTGAGCGTGAGGCCGTAAACGGGTCCAAATCATCTACGAGAGGGGCAGGCAATGGCAAAACGACGCGCCAAATTCACATTCCCCACAGGCCTTATCACACAGCCGGTGATTTTTGAGCTTGGGCACAACTTCCAGGTGGTCACAAACATTCGCAGGGCGGACGTGCGAGAGGACGTGGGATGGGTCATCCTGGAGCTTGAGGGCGAAGAGGAGGAGATAGAGAACGGGCTGAACTGGGTTTCCTCCATGGGCATCAGGATAGATCCGGTAAGCGGAGACGTGGTGGAAAGCTGATGGGCCGTCCGGCTCTCACCGGACGGCTGCGTGATATTATTGAGCGGAAGCGCTAGAGACCCCAGGAGGTTTACAAAATGAGTGTAGAGGTTAGAATTCCCACCCCGCTGCGCCGGGTAACCAACGGCCAGGATAAGGCTTCCGTGGACGGGGATAACCTGGTCGAGATCATCGACTCGCTGGAGTCCCAGTATCCCGGCATGAGGGAGCGTTTGTGCGATGAGTCCGGGGACTTGCGCCATTTCGTGAACATATACGTCAACGGTGAAGACGTGCGCTTCCTCCAGGGGCTGGAGACCGGGATCAATGCCGGAGACGAGGTTAGCATAGTGCCTGCGGTGGCGGGAGGCGCCTTCTAGCGCACCGGGAAAGCCTGTGTAGTAGCTCCGATGGCGGTCTCACCTTTGCCGGAGCCACTTCTCTTTCTGCGATCGCCTCACCTCTTCATCCACGGCCCGGTACTCACCAAGGAAGCCCTCGCTAAAGGCAGCGAAGTCTCCCCGGATGATGGCGCGCCGGGCCTCCTCCATCAGCCGTACCAGGAATCTCAGGTTGTGGATGCTTGCCAAGCGGTAGGCCAGCAGTTCCTTGGCCTTGAACAGGTGATTCAGGTAGGCCGCAGAGAAGCCCCGGCAGGTGTAGCAGTCGCAGCCCTCGTCTACGGGCCTGTCCTGCCCTCGAAAAGGGGCGTTGTCCACGTTCACCCGCCCGCGACGAGTGAACAGGCCGCCGTTGCGAGCCACGCGCGTGGGAAGAGCGCAGTCGAAGATGTCCATTCCGCGTCCCACGCACTCAACCAGGTCTTCCGGAGAACCCACCCCCATGAGGTATCTTGGCCTGTCGCGGGGCAGGAACTCTCCCATAAGGGAAGCTATCTCGTACATCTGGGCCTTCGGCTCTCCAACGCTAAGCCCGCCGACCGCGTACCCGTGAAAGTCCATAGCTACCAGCGTGGAGGCGGACTCCAGCCGCAGGTCCCTGCTGACGCCCCCTTGCACCACGGCGAACAGGGCCTGGCCCTCCTGGCGATGCTCCTCCTTGCACCGCAGCGCCCAACGGTGAGTCCTGCTCATGGCCTGTCGCGCCTGGGCTTCCTCAAGGCCATACGGGGTACACTGATCCAGGACCATCGCTATATCGGCTCCCAGAAGAGCCTGGTACTCAATGGACATTTCAGGCGAGAGGAAGCGCTCGCTCCCGTCGATGTGGGAGCGGAAGGTGGCGCCCTCCTCTGAGATCCGGTTCAGGCGGCCGAGGCTGAAGGTCTGGAAGCCGCCGCTATCTGTCAGAATGGGGCCGCGCCAGCTCATAAAGCTATGAAGGCCGCCCATGTCGCGGACAAGCCCGATGCCGGGCCGGAGCATGAGGTGGTAGGTGTTGGAAAGCAGTATGCCCGCTCCCAGCGAGGTCAAGTCGTCCGGAGCAACCGCTTTCACAGACCCCTGGGTGGCGACCGGCATGAAAGCCGGGGTCAAGACCGAGCCGTGGGCCGTGTTCAGCATACCAGCCCTTGCAGGGCCATCGGTATGGTCTACCTGGAACTGGAATGGCATGAGGGATTCGACCTCTGCTCCGGCGTTCGATGAGTCGTGCTTCTTGCCATGCGCAGTATAGAGCAGGTAGGGGCCTGTTTGAAGGGGTCCGGCGGCGCTCGGCAGAGTGGGTAGTGTTGACCTTAGCCAGGTATTGGCTTAATCTATATGGGTGAATTGGCTGAACGGAGGCTGCCCGGATATACTTCCGCGGGCCCTGGATGCCTGACTGGCCCTGAGCGCGCAAAGCCCTGCAAGCGCTGAATAACCCAGGGAGAGACGCTCCATCATCCGGAAGTCGTTGGCCCAGCCCTGAGGAGGCGGGCAGACTACGAGCCAGGGCGTGACCAGCCACACCGGACACCCGCGCTGCCAACCCAAGCGTTGCGGAGAGGCCCTACAGCGCTTTCGGCGCGAGTCCACGCCATAGCAGGAACGAGCCGGTCGGAGAGTAGGCGCTGAGTACGGCGTACTGAGTACGGGAAGGCCCGTGCGCCTTACCGGCGACAGAGGAGAGGATTATCGATGGCTCCATACTACCCGGTGTACCTGGACGTGAAGGAGCGTTGCTGCGTAATCGTTGGCGGGGGCCAGATAGCCGAAGGGAAGATAGCGGCGTTGCTGGAGTGCGGCGCCCAAATCAGGATGATAAGCCCGGAGGTCACGGACGAGGTACAGGACATGGCGGATACCGGAGCCTTGCGCCTGGAGAAACGCGAGTACCGGGACGGAGACCTAGAGGGGGCGTTCATAGCCATTGCGGCCACTGACGACACCTCTCTGAGCAGGCGAATAGCCAAGGAAGCGGGGGAGAGGAACGTCCCTCTCAACGTGGCAGATGTCACACACCTGTGCACGTTCATTGCTCCAGCGGTGGTGAGGAGGGGAGAGGTCACAGCAGCCATATCCACCGGCGGTCTCAGTCCCGCCTTGGCTCGAAAGCTCCGGGTGGAGCTCCAGGCCAGCCCGGCCCTGGATTACGCGGACATGGCGCCGATGCTTTCAGAGGTGCGGCTGGAGCTGCGCCAGGAGGGAACGGCGGTGGATGCCGACCATTGGCAATCCTGCCTCAACCGGGATATATTGGCGCTCTACTACAAAGACAGCGACGCGGCCAAGAAGGCCCTGAAAGAAGCCCTTCTTAAGGGCCCCGCGTCCGTGGAAGGGGCCGCTCCATGAAGCTGTTTGCCCTTGGACTGAACCACTGGAGCTCCCCCCTGGAAATGAGAGAGAGCATCGCTTTCACCAGGGACGAGCTCCCCCCGGCGCTTCGATCTCTCAGGGCCACGCTGGATGACGTGGTGATAGTGTCTACGTGCAACCGTACTGAGATCTACTCCACCGGGCAGGACGGCGGCATGATCCGTGAAGCCCTGACCGGCTACCTGGCTCAGCGGTTCCCGCAGGGGCGGGATGATCTCTCGCGGTCTCTCTACTTCTACGCGCAGGAGGACGCCGTGAGGCACCTCTTTCGGGTTGCGTCCGGCTTGGACTCCCTCATTCTGGGTGAGTCGCAGGTGCTGGGCCAGGTCAGAGAGGCATACAGCGCGTCTGTGGCTCAGGGCTGCGCCCGCGGCGTCATCTCCAAGGTCTTCCATCACGCCATGCGGGTGGGGAGAAGGGTTCGCCGGGAGACGAGAATCGGCGAGAACGCCTTATCCGTCAGCTCGGCCGCGGTGGAGATGGCCCGGCATACCCTGGGCAGCATAAGCGGGCGCAGCGTCGCGGTAATCGGAGCCGGGCAGGCGGGCAAGCTGGTGGCCAAAGCCCTGAGGGACCGCGGCGTGGACCGGATGGTGGTGGTCAACCGCACCTTGAAACGCGCTCAGGACCTCGCTGAATCGCTGGGCGCCGACGCCTCAGCCCTGGAGGACCTTGAGGACATCCTGGGGAAGGTTGACATTGTGGTGAGCTCCACGGACTCCCAGAGCGTGGTTCTGTCCAGGGAGATGGTGGAAAGGGCCTTGCCCATGAGGAACGGCAAGCCTCTCCTGATAGTGGACATCGCCATACCCAGGGATGCAGACCCGGCCGCGGGAGACCTGGACGGGGTAACACTCCTGGACATTGAAGACCTGGAAAAGGTATCCCTGACAAACAGACGGGAGCGGGAGAAAGAGGTATCGCTGGTGGAGGGCATAATCGACGAGGAAATATCCAAGTTCCATGAGTGGTGGGACTCCCGCAAGGTGGCTCCGGGAATCGCCCAACTGAGGGAGCATGCAGAAGCGCTCCGTCACCGGGAGGTGTCGAAGACCCTCAGACATATGCCTAGCCTTGCGGAAGAGGACGTTGCGCGCATCGAAGCCCTCAGCCAGTCCATTGTGAAGAAGCTCTTGCACAACCCCATCGCCGCTATCAAGGAAGACCCCGAACACCTGGAAGCGGCCCAGGAGCTATTCAAGCTTAAGGGCGACGCGCCTTGATCGCTTGAGAAAGGGCCGTGAGTGAGGTATGTCCATGCAAGTCGTGGTGGGTACTCGTGGAAGCCGGCTTGCCCTGACGCAGACTGAGGAGGTGGTTGCGCGGCTCGGTTCCCTGGCCGCTCCCGTCTCTACGAGCGTGGTGAAGATACAGAGCGCCGGCGATGCCATGCCGGAAACTCCACTGGCCCGGCTGGGCAAGGGCATCTTCATCAGGGAGTTGGAGACGGCGCTCCTGGATGGCAGGATAGACATGGCCGTGCACAGTCTCAAAGACCTGCCCGTGGAAACCCCGGACGGCTTGTCTGTTGTGGTGGTGTGTCCCAGACAGGACCCCAGGGACGCGCTGGTCAACAAGGCGAACTGCGCCCTGGCGGAGATGGGGCCCGGCGCGGTGATAGGCACCAGCAGCCCGCGGCGTATGGCTCAACTGCGCGCGCTCAGGAGCGACCTACGGGTGGAGCCGATTCGCGGCAACGTGGAGACACGGCTGAGTAAGGCAACCGGTGAGGTCTACGATGGCGTTGTGGTAGCGGCCGCCGGTATGGCTCGCCTGGGGCTTGAGGGTCACATCGCCCAGTACTTCGACCCGATGGAGATGGTCCCTGAGCCGGGGCAGGGCGCTCTGGCCGTGGAGGTACGCTCGGAGAGCGCGGAGTTGCTGCGCATTCTTTATCAGATACAGGACACCCGGACAAGCATAGCCGTTGCTGCTGAGCGCGCCTTTGTGGAGGAGATGGGAGGCGGGTGCAGAGTCCCCATAGCCGCTCACGCGCTGGTGGACGGAGAGGCCATTCGCATGGCGGGAATGGCAGCCTCCGAGGATGGCAGCCGTATGGTCAAGACGCGCCTGGAGGCTGCGATCGATGGGCCCCAAGAGGCCGGACGCGCCCTGGCGCAGAAGCTGCTTTCTATGGGAGCCGGAGAGATTATGAACGAGGAGGCCGGCGCTTGAGTGGGCATGGCAGGGTCTATCTGGTTGGAGCGGGGCCGGGTGACCCCGGCCTCATCACTGTGAAGGGGCTGCAATGCCTCCGCGATGCCCAGGTGGTGGTGTACGACCGCCTGGTGGACCGTCGTCTGCTACAAGAAGCTTCGCCGGTCGCCGAGATGGTGGACGTGGCCAAAGCCAGGGGAGACCACCGCATGAGGCAGGAGGATATAAACCTGCTGCTGGTGAACAGGGCCCTCGAAGGGAAGAGGGTGGCGCGGCTCAAAGGGGGCGATCCCTTCATCCTTGGCCGAGGCGGTGAAGAGGCGGAGGCGCTGGCGGAGGCGGGGATACCCTTTGAGGTAGTCCCAGGTGTCACGTCCGCCATAGCCGCTCCCGCATACGCGGGCATACCACTGACCCATCGCAATATGTCATCCTACGTCACCATAGTCAGCGGCAGTGAAGACCCGTCCAAGGTTGAGTCCGGCATCGATTGGAGAGCGATGGCCTCCGGCGCCGGCACCCTGGTCGTCCTCATGGGCTGGGAAACCCTGGCAGGCATAGTGGCCACACTGAAGGAGCATGGACTCGACCCGGCAACCCCCGCAGCCCTTGTGCAGTGGGGGACTGAGCCGTACCAGCGCACCGTCGTCGGCTCTCTGGACGATATTCTGGAGAAGGGGCGGCTGGCCTCTCTGGCTTCTCCCGTGGTAGCGGTCTTTGGCCAGGTGGTGAAGCTGCGGGAGAGGATACGCTGGTTCGAGGACAAGCCCCTCTTCGGCAAGCGGGTGCTGGTACCCAGGGCAAGCGCCCAGGCAGGCGCGCTCTCTCAGCTTCTCATGGAGAACGGAGCAGAGCCTCTGGAGATACCAACGATAGAGATAAGGCCGGTGGAGGAGTGCGCTCGACTCGACTCGGCTCTCACCTCCATGCCCAAGTACGACTGGGTGGTCTTCGTAAGCGTAAACGGGGTGGGGCTGACCTTTCGCCGGCTGGAGCAGCTTGGACTGGATGCCAGGGCCTTCGGCGGCGCGCGGGTATGCGCCGTGGGGTCCGAGACCGCCAGGGCGCTCAGCGAACGCGGAATCGCTCCCGACCTCCAGCCCAGGGAATCCGTGTCGGAGTCCATAGTCACCGGACTCGCGGAAGAAGGGATTGCGGGCAAGTCCGTTCTGCTCCTCCGCGCCGAGGCCGGTCGCGACGTGCTTTCCCGGGGACTTTCCCAGGCAGGAGCCCTTGTGGACGACGTGGCGGTATACAGGACGGCTATGCCGGGGGACTCCAGGGAGAGGGTGAAGGCTCTGATAGCAGAGGGTGGGCTGGACGCGATAACCTTCACCAGTTCCTCCACGCTCACCAACCTAGTGTCCCTTCTGGACGGCGATACGTCTCCGCTCAACGGGATGATCGTGGCCTGCATAGGCCCCATAACCGCGGCAACAGCCCGGAGCGCGGGCCTCGCGGTGGACGTGGTGGCAGGGGAGTCTACGATTCCCGGCCTTGTCCAAGCCCTAGCGCATCACCTCTCCCCACCGGCTTCCAACCCGGGGAACCGGAGGTCGGCAGAATGACCTCCCACTTCCCGCAATCCAGGCTCAGGCGTCTGCGAGAGTCCGCCGCGGTACGCCTGCTGACCCAGGAGACATCCCTTTCTGCCAAGGATTTCGTCTATCCTCTGTTCGTTACGCATGGCCCGGACATTTGCGAGCCGGTTGAGCCGATGCCGGGCGTGTACCATCTATCCACGGACAGGCTCGCGGCGGAGGCGGAGGAGGTCGCTCATCTTGGCATTCCGGCTGTTCTCCTATTCGGCCTGCCTGCGCGCAAGGACGGCGCGGGAACGGAAGCCTACAACCCGGACGGGATAATCCAGGAAGCCGTCCGCACAATAAAGCAGGCTACGCCCCAACTGCTTGTCATCACGGACGTGTGCCTCTGCGAATACACCGACCACGGCCATTGCGGCGCAGTGGTGGACGGCCGTGTGGACAACGATGCGACCCTGGAGCTTCTGGCCAAGACGGCCATCTCCCACGCGGAGGCCGGGGCGGACGTGGTAGCACCATCCGCCATGATGGATGGGCAGGTGGGGGCCATACGGCAAGCCCTGGACGGCGGAGGATTCCAGTCCACTCCCATCATGGCCTACTCCGCCAAGTACGCATCGTCCTTCTACGGGCCGTTCAGGGTAGCCGCGGACTCCACGCCGCAGTTTGGAGACCGTCGCGGCTACCAGATGGACCCGGCTAATGTGAGGCAGGCCCTTCAGGAGATGGAGATGGACATACAGGAAGGGGCGGATATAATTATGGTGAAGCCTGCCCTGGCATACCTGGATGTCATATCCAGGGCGAGACAGGCCTTTGCCCACCCCATCGCCGCATACAACGTCAGCGGTGAGTACGCGATGGTGAAGGCGGCCGCGGCCAACGGCTGGCTGGACGGTCCAAGCGCGGCCCTGGAGGTGGTCACCGCCATAAAGCGGGCCGGCGCGGACATCATCATCTCGTACCACGCCAAGGAGGTGGCGCGGTTGACGGCCTCCCAGGGTTGAAGGACTTGGTTGGAGTCCTCAAGCGGGCTATAATGCGCACAGAACGTCAGGAGGTGAGCGACATGAAGATGGAAGTCATAGAAGTGAAGCCTACAGAACAGAGGGTGCTCCTCCTCTTCGACGGCGACGGGCCGACGTCCGAGAGCGAGCAGGTGGACGAATACCTCCGCGCCAATGACCTGGAGCCAAAGCGCAAGTACTCCGAGGTAAGGGACGGGAAAGAGTACATGGTCTACTACTTCGGCCAGTGCTACCTGGGAAGCCACATGGACCATCTGTCCGCCCTGTCTGACGACGCCGGATCGCAGGCATAGGATGGCGGACGGCAAGGCTGGACGAGACGCGCTTATGACGAGGCAGGGCGCGAGCGATGAGCAAGACGGCGCCTGTCAATACGCCGTAGTCTCGACTGCAATGGGTTGGGTGGGCATCCTGGCCTCGTCGAAGGGCATACGGCGGTTGAGCCTTCCACAGGCGTCCTTCGCGGAGGCCCTGGAGTACATTGAGCCTTTGGGGCAGGACGGGGGCCCTGAGCCGGAGGAGGGGTCGTTCCCGGACATCGAGGGGCAGCTGGAGAGGTACTTCCTGGGAGAGGAGACTACCCTGGACTACCCGCTGGACCTGGTTGGCACTGCGTTCCAGAAGAGGGCGTGGGAAGCGGCCCGCGCCATTCCTCGCGGCGAGACCCGCAGCTACGGCTGGATAGCTCGCAGTATTGGAACCCCCGGCGCCGCACGCGCCGTAGGGCAGGCCATGAGATCCAACCCCGTGCCCATCATAGTGCCGTGCCACAGGGTAATCGGCGAGAAGGGTGACCTGCGCGGCTACGGTGGCCCCAAAGGCGTGGACATGAAGCTAAAGCTCCTGACGATGGAGAGCGACAGCCGGTAGCAAGGGGATCAGGCCACCAAGCCCCGCCCCAAGCGGCGGTTGAGGCCTAAGCCCCCTAGTCTCCCGGAGGCTCCGCCGTGCGCCATGAGAATGGATGGCAACCGGCCCGTAATTAGACGGGTAGGGGTCTTGCGCGGGCCGCGGCGGCATGGTACAATGTGGTCACACCGCTTGCACACATGTGACCACACGGGAGGCTTCTATGACCACGTACAACATAAGAGAGTTCAAAGCCAAGGTCAGCGAGATACTCAGCGCCCTCAGCTATGACCAAGAGGTGATTATCACCCGCAGGGGAAAGCCATGCGGCAAGCTCAGCCCCGTAGATCCCCCAACTGAGGGGAAGCCCTCGCTCAGTACTCTGAAGGGGGCCTTTGCCCATCTGCCGGAGGCGTCCTACGAAGACTTCCTGGACATAAAGGCGCTATGGGAGCCTCAGGTCCCGCCGCTTGATGAGGTTGGGCAGAGCCGTGGTGAATAGCCCGGCCAAGTTCGTAGTTGACACGCACGCCCTGTGGTGGTATCTGCGGTCGCCGGAGCGGCTCACGCCCGCCGCCTCAGCCGTCTTCCGGCTGGCCGAAACCGGCAATGCGACCATTGTTGTCCCAGCGATAGCCGTCGCCGAGTTCTACTTCCTATCGGTCAAGCTGGGGCAGCCCGTCCCGCCCTCTATATTGCTGGACGGGTTGGCTGCCGTAAGCGGGATAGAGCTGTCGGACCTGGGCAGGACGCAGCTTGAGGGGCTTGACAAGTTCCCGGAGATTCCAGAGATGCACGACCGGCTTATAGCTGCTGAGGCGGTGTCCCTTGGCGCGCCGGTGGTGACGCGGGACACAATCCTATTGGCTTCGCCTCACGTAGATACGATTTGGTAATTGGCCGACGCCCTCCGCGCTTCCCCACGACCGCGCGCAGGTGTGAGGGGCCGGGCGGGCCGGTTCTACTCCTTAGTGTATCGCGTCACCTGTCGGCCGTGCGGTACTATGTGGTCACATCGTTACACAATTGTGGCTACACATAGGGATCAAAAGACCACGCACAGCATTGGCATTCAGCAAATCGAGCCACCACTGTCCGGTGAAATGAGGTAACGCCCCAAGAAGCTCCCTATAGGATGAACTTAATGGAAATTCCAATACTTACACAATCGGATGTAGAGAGATTCCTTTTACAACACGTAGGTCGAGGAGTTACAAACGTTTCACGCATCGAACAACAGGGTGAATGGTCTCTAGCATACTCCTTTCGAGACGGGAGCTTCGAGAGGGTTGTTCGATTCAGTAGCTTGGACGAGGACTTTCAGAAAGACCATTTCGCGGCTAATTTTTCATCGTCTCGACTTCCGATTCCCAGAATTACTAACATCGGTCAGGCTCTTGGGGGATTCTACGCGATTTCTGAAAAGGCAGATGGAACACCGATAGACAACCTCAGCCAGGAAGAAATGCCGCGTATGCTGCCACGGTTACTCGATTTACTTGATGCTCTTCGTTTGGCTGATATTTCAAGTACAACTGGGTATGGGACCTGGAAGTCAGACGGCAATGCACCTCATGCGAGTTGGCGTGAGTCACTTCTTGACATAGTTAACGACCGACCGGGGGATAGAGTTAGCGGCTGGAAGACAAGACTGGAAGCTTCGTCAATCGGTATTGAACTCTTTTGTCAGGCGTATCAAGAGCTTGTCTCTTTGGTAGATTTCTGTCCGGAGGAACGACACCTCATTCACTCCGATCTCCTCCATTTCAACCTCTTGGTTGCGAATAGTCAAATCACTTCCGTTCTTGATTGGGGTTCTGCAAAATATGGGGACTTTCTATATGAGTTAGCCTGGTTTTCGTTCTGGGCTCCGTGGTTTCCTTCCATGACGGGAATCGACTTTAAAAAAGAAGCTCTGCGTCGTTACGCCAGTTTAGGCATAGATATCCCTTACTTTAGGGAGCGAATGAAGTGTTATGAGATTCATATAGGACTTGAAAGCCTGGCATATTCTTCATTTGCCGAGTATTGGGACTCTGCTAGAGAGGTAGCCGAATACATGCCGGAGATCCTTAGCCACTAAGAAATGCCAAGGAAGAATACAAGAAGCCCTTTGAAGCGATGCTTTTTCTATTGTGACTTTCCAAACCGGCTCCCTGGTTGGGATTCAACTCCCCACGCCTGACTCCACCCAACAACTCTGACAATGCATCTACGCAGAAGTGATGTTCAAGAGCTTGTCCCCAGCCAAAACCGTCGGTGGCGGACAGTTGTCATGCCGCATCTGCCAATCCACTGCCGGCCGGACACGCCACCTATAGCGCGGCGATCCCCTCCACCTGGATGCCGGCCTCGCCTACCATTTGCGCTAGGTCGCTGTGGAGCTCCTGGCAGTACTTGACGGAGATGAAGGGCAGCTCACCTATCACCGTCTTGCCCTCGGTCCTGATCCGGAGGCCAACCGAGCCTTCACCGGGGTAATTCATCAGCAGCTTGACCACCTCTCGAAGCTTGTGTTCGTCCTGTCCCGGATTGCTGGACTCCTCCAGCTTGATCCACAGCTTGGCAGGTGGTAGAGGTACGTTGTTCTCGGCGGTCGAAGCGGCGGCCCCGTTCTCGGCAGTCGAGGCGGGAGCCGGAACGGATGCCTCGTTCTCCGCGGGCGAGGCAGGGGCCGGAGCCAACGCTCCGTTCTCGGCGGTCGTGGCGGGAGCCGGAGCCGATGCGCCATTCTCGGCAATCGAGGGGGAGGCCGGAGCCGATGCGCCGTTCTCCGCGTGGGCATCAACCTCCGGGACAGGCGCGCTTGCTTCTTCCGCGTGGCCTTGCTCCTCACCGTCAGCTATCTCGTAGGGCCTGGCCTCGTCGCAGGCAATGGATATCTCATCGTCTCGTAGTCGCACCTTGCCAACCACCTCCACCAGGCTTCCCTCGTACCACAGGCTCAGGGTCTGGGAGTAGGCGTTGGACCACACCATGACCTCTATACCGCCTCCCAGCAGGTCCAGCGCCACGGCGGCGAAGGGTTTTCCGTCCCTGGTAGTCCCGTGCCGGGAGGAGGATACCTGGCCCACCACGTTCACCCTCTTGCCGTCCATGTCGTTGTCGAGACCATCTCGGGAGATTATGACGTTGTGCGGGATTCTATAGGCAAGGGCGCTGAGCGGGTTCTCCGAGATGAAGGCGCCCAGGAGCTCCTTCTCCCAGGCCAGCTTCTCCCGGTGCAGAACCTCGCCCTCCTCCAGTTCGATTGGGCCGATGGGGGCGGCCACCTGTTCGCCAAACAGGTCGAACATGGTTGTCTGGCCTGAGTTTTTCAACTTGGCCTCACTCTGAGCCAGGGATAGGATGCGCTCCGCGCTGGCCAGCAGGGAACCCCTGCTCCCAAGAGCGTCCAGAGCACCCACCTTGGTAAGGCTCTCCAGGGAGCGCCGGTTGACGCTTCCCAGGTCTGCCCGCCGGCAGAGGTCATCGATCGTGCGATATGGGCCGTTCAGCTTTCTCTCCTCCACCAGGGGAGCTATGGCCATGCGCCCCACGTTCTTCACGGAGGCCAGGCCAAACCTGATGGCGGAGCTTCCGTCCGGGCTCACGTCTATGGAGAAGTCAGCCTCGCTGCGGTTCACGTCCGGGGGCAGCACGGGGATGCCGAGTCGAAGACACTCGGTAACATCGCTGGCTATCTTGTCGCCCTGCCCGGCGTGGGCGTTCATCACCGCCGACATGTACTCCTCCGGGTAGTTTGCCTTGAAGTAAGCGGTCCAGTAGGCGATCATCGCGTAGCTCACGCTGTGCGCCTTGTTGAAGGCGTACCCAGCAAAGGGCTCCACAAGCTGGAACACCTCTTCCGCCAGGTCTCTTGAAAACCCCTTGGCGATGGCCCCCTCCACAAACTTCTCGTTCTCGCGCTGCATCACCTCCGGGTTCTTCTTCCCCATTGCCTTGCGCACCACGTCCGCTTCCCCAAGCGAGTAGCCGGCAAACGCCTGGGCTATGAGCAAGACCTGGTCCTGGTAGACGATGACACCGTACGTCTCCTCCAGGATATCCTTCATTGTGGGGTGCGGATAGCGTATGGGCGCTCTGCCGTGCTTGGCGTCTATGAAGGTGTCGATGTGCTCCATGGGACCCGGGCGGTACAGGGCGATCATGGCAGATACGTCGCCCAGAGAGGTGGGCTTCAGCTTCTGGATGTACCTGCGCATCCCGCCGCCCTCCAGCTGGAAGACGCCGGTGGTCTCGCCGGAGGAGAGGAGGGCAAAGGTCTTCTCGTCGTCCAGGGGGATGCGGCCAAAGTCCAAGTGAACGCCTCTGCGATTGGCGACGGTGGCCCTGGCCTGCGCCAGGATGGTCAGATTGGTCAGGCCCAGGAAGTCCATCTTGAGAAGCCCCAGCTTTGCAATGGGGTCCATTGGGAACTGGGTCATTGCCATGTCCTCGGAGGAGTCCCCGCGGATTGGGCGTTGCAAGGGGAGATACTCAGCCAGGGGTTCCCTGGTGATGACAACCCCGGCCGCATGGGTGCTGGCATGGCGCACCACTCCCTCCAGGTGGGTTGCCGTATCCACCAGGTTCTTCAGGGTGGCGTCCGCTTCATATATCTCCTTGAGCTCCGGGCCGGTCTCAAGGGCTTCCGCCAGCGTGTGGGCTCTGGGCGGAATGAGCCTTGCGACTCTGTCAACGTCGGAGTAGGTCATTCCAAGGGCGCGGCCGGTGTCGCGGATGGCCGCCTTGGCTCCCAACGTCCCAAAGGTGATTATCTGGGCGACGTGGTCTCCGCCGTACTTGCGCCTTACGTAGGTTATGACCTCTTCTCGGCGATCGTCCTGGAAGTCCATGTCTATGTCCGGCATCTCCCGCCGCTCCAGGTTCAGGAAACGCTCGAAGACCAGGCGATGCTGAAGGGGGTCTATATCCGTGACGCCCAGGCAATAGAGCACCAGGCTGGCGGCTGCGCTGCCCCGGACGCCAAAGAGGATGCCGTTCTCGCGAGTAAACGCGGCGATGTCCCACACAACCAGCATGTAGTTGTCGAACTGCGTCTTCTCGATGACGTCCAACTCATAATCCAGGCGCCTTTGCGCCTCCGGGGACGGGTCCCCGTACCGTCTTATCAGCCCTTCCTGGCAGAGCTTGGCCAGGTATTCCCCAGGGCTCATGCCGTTGGGGGTCCTGTATTCAGGCAGGTGGATCTGGTTGAAGTCCATCTCCAGGTTGCACATCTCCGCTATTCGCTGGGTGTTCGCCACGGCCTCCGGCTGGTCGGCGAACAGGTCTTGCATCTCCTGGGCGCTCCTGAGGTAGTAGGAGTCGTCGGACATCTTGAGACGCTTGTCGTCGTGGACGTTGGTGTTGGTATGGATACATATGAGGATGTCCTGGTAGGGCGCGTCCTCGCGATGGGTGTAGTGGCTGTCGTTGGTTGCCACCAGGGGCAGGCCGGTCTCGCGGGCAAGCTCTAGGAGCGCCTTGTTGAGACCGATCAGATCGGGAAGGTTCTCGTGGCGCTGCAACTCCAGGAAGAAGTGGTCGAAGGTGTCCCGGTACCACAGGGCAGTCTCCGCGGCCTCCCGGACGCGTCCCTCCAGGAGCAGCCGCGGCACCTCGGCGGTGGGGCACCCGGAGAGCGCTATCAGCCCCTTGCCGTACTCCCGCAGAAGCTCTCTGTCCACGCGAGGCTTGTAGTAGAACCCCTCAAGGTGCGCCTTTGAGGAGAGTTGCAGGAGGTTGCGATATCCCTCTTCATTGCGCGCCAGCAGAAGGAGATGGTGAGGGCTTTTGTCAGCCGGCGTCTTGCTGTGGCGGCTCCCCTGGGCAAGGTACGCCTCCAGCCCAATGATGGGCTTGATGCCCGCTTCCTTACACTCCGTGTAGAACTCAATTGCCCCGTAGAGTCCGCCGTGGTCGGTGATGGCAAGGGCTTCCATACCAAGCTCCTTGGCGCGTTGCACCATTGGCGGAATCCGGCTGAGGCCGTCCAGAAGGCTGTATTCGGTGTGATTGTGTAGATGAGTAAACAAGATGTCCCTGGCAGGGGCCGGCAAAAGCCCACAGCAATTATATAACGTTCACAGATTATAGCACCCGCGAAACATGACGGCACAAGATGTTGTGGAGCTATTCTTCTTAGGATTTAGCGCCCATCCACCAATGCGGCCGGGGCCCGGGGCCGTTTCCGTGGAATGGTTGAGGAAAGCCGTGGCGGTCTCAAGCAGGCGACTGGAGTTGATCCGGGTGTGGGTGGCCATCTCTCAGTTAGCAGCCCTCAACTCTATCGCCCCTTATAAACCGGCCTGCGCTTCTCTATGAACGAGCGGACGGCCTCCACCGCGTCCTCGCTATCTCCCAACGCGGCGTTAACCTCGCTCTCCCTCTCCAGCGCTATCCCCAACTCCTCCTCATTCTCGTAGAGAAGCTCCCTGGTGGAGCGGACGCATAGAGGGGGGTTGAAGGCGATTTCCAGCGCCAAGTTCATGGCCTCGTCCATCAGCCTGTTTGCGGGAACCACCCTGTTGACCAACCCGCTTTGCAGGGCCCAATGGGCATCATAGATGCTGCCGGTCAGAGCCATCTCCATGGCAACCCCCAGTCCCACAAGCCGAGGAAGTGTGTAGGACGCACCCGCGTCCGGCGCCAGCGAGCGCTTGACGAAAAGGCACGAGAACGTGGCTTCCTCAGATGCGAGCCGTATGTCGCAGGCCAGGGCGATAGACAGGCCCGCTCCCGCCGCCACGCCGTTTACCGCCGCGATAACCGGCTGGGCGTTGTGGCGTATTCGAGAGCTCAACGCGGTCAGGCTGCTCTCCGGAGGGACGTGGGAGGAAGGCGGGCTGCCATCCAATAGCTCGTTGACGTCGGCTCCGGAACAGAAGCCGCGGCCTGCGCCGGTCAGTATCACAACGCGGACGTCATGCTCGTTGGATATATCGCCCAGGACCGAGTGAAGCTCCGCGGCCATCTGAGCGTTCAGAGCGTTCAGCTTTCCAGGCCTATCCAGGGTAACGGAGGCTACGGGACCGTTGACCTCCGTCCTCACCAGTTCGTAGCGTCCAATTGCCATGTTGACGTACCTGCTCCAGAGTAGATAGGGGATACCCATCACGGGAAAAGCGGCTAACGGCAGCGCAATCCGCAGATCTGCGCTGGATGCGGGTAAAGGTTCGCTTGGAAGCCCCCAAAGGCGAACCAACCGCTACGGCAGAGCCTTGCGACCCCTACCGGTGAACACGGAGACAACCGCCTTGAGCGGAAGCAACGACCGGAGGTGTTGTCGGCTGTCTCTTAAGAGAAGCCGTTGAATAGTAACAAAGGACGCCTGTATCCCATGCCCGCAGGGGGCGTCCTTTGCTACAGTTTGCAGACTATGCTTTGCCTATTCTGAACATCTTGGTGCTGCATACCGGGCAAACACCCTGCGTCGCCGGGCGGCCATTCTTCATGGTGATGGCTTCGGTCTGGCTCATCTCCTGCTGAGAACGGCACTTCACGCAATAACCCTGCATGGGTCACCTCCGTGTCTGAGTTGTGCCTATTCTACACCATGAAAAGGGGTTAGTCACCCCATTTAGCCATGGAAGTTGGGCATTTTTAACGCCTCAGCAGGGACGGGAGCCTGACCGCACCCGTGATAAGGGGTTGAGATTGCACAAGAAGAGGGCAGGTGAAGGTGTATCTGATGAGCCCACTCTCGCGTTGAAGGTTGCGTTACGTGACGGAGGCCGGCTTCCAAACGGACGCTATTGCTGCGATACGCGGGCGCTCGCGGCTAACGGCTGCCGTCTGCCACGATGTCCGACTCCTCGCCAAGCAGAAGCCAGGGCTCGCCCCACTGGTCCGGGTTTTCGATGCTCCAATCCTCGTCCCGGCTCTCGCGCTTCAAGCGGATGCCCCAATCTCCGCCATATAGCAGATACGCGCTCCCAGCGCCGGAGTCGGAGACTCTGACGTAGTAGGCGGGACAGGGAGCGCCGCCGTCCTCACTCTGCCATCCTGTGACCCGGTGCAGCTCCTCGGGCCAGTGGGGGCCTGCGATTCTCACCTGTGCCACACCTGTGGTCAGGCCCAGCTTCTGATACGTCATCAGCGGCAGGCCCAGACAGTTGTCGTTCTCCTCCACCTCCAGTGAGATGAAGCCATAGCTGTCCATACCTACTCCTGCCCCGGCCCGTAGCCCAGCTTTTCCAACTCCGCCCGCAGCGTGGCAAGCCAGTCCTCCAGTGAGACGGACTCAGGCACAACTATCTCAACCTCTCCGGTGGGCAGTTCTCTCACGTCGCCAGGGTCCTCTTTACCCAGTGGAACGGAGATGGCCTCCCTGTCTATTCCCAAATCGTCTGTGACCTCAAAAATGAGGCCCATGTCACGCATTCCTATGATGCTTTCTGTCATTGTCGCTAACCAGGACTGACGTATTCCCGAAGGCTCTCAGACCCGCGCTTGAGGTGGCCTCGCACGCTGTACTCAAGTCAATGGTATCTTAGTGTGTAGATCAGCGAGCGTCAACACGCTCGATCCGGAAACGCCCCTTTTGCGGTGTGCCCATATCGTTTATCATATGCTTGGTGTGCAGAGTATCGTAGAGGGCTGCGCCACCGGGGAACGTAGATCCATCGGAGGTTGGCTGTGAGAGTCTGGCCCGTCAGCAAGCATGAGACCGCGGAAGGCCAGGGGGGCAACGTCCCTCCGGGCCAGTTCGTCACCGAGAAGTTCCCAGTCTTCACCTACGGCGAAACTCCAGCGATCGACCTGAAGACGTGGAGTCTTCGCATATTCGGATGCGTGGAAAGGGAGGTGACACTGGACTGGAAGCGGTTTACGGACCTCCCTCAAACAGCCGTGACCGCGGACCTTCACTGCGTCACCCGGTGGAGCCGCCTGGGCAATCTCTGGGAGGGAGTAGCCTTCAAGGAGGCGGTGAGGCCGTCCAGGGCAAAGCCCGAGGCGAGGTACGTAACCATTCACTGCTACGGAGGCTATACCACCAGCCTACCCGTGGACGCGCTGATGGACGACGACGTGATTCTTGCGCGCTGCCACGACGGCAAGCCTCTGTCCACGGACCACGGCGGACCTGTGCGCCTGGTGGCGCCAAAACGATACGGCTGGAAGAGCGCCAAGTGGGTGAACGGGCTGGAGTTTACGGTACAAGACAGGCTGGGCTTCTGGGAGCGGCGGGGTTACAACAGCAACGCAGACTCCTGGAAGGAGGAGCGGCTATGGTATGGCGTGAACCGGACGGAGTAAGGCCGGTGGAAGCCGGACGGGCAGGACACCCTTGAGAACGGGATATTTGCACTGCATCGGCGGCGCCAGTGGAGACATGCTGCTGGGCGCGCTGGTAGACGCGGGGCTGCCTCTCGACGAGCTGAGAGGCGCGCTTGCCAGGCTTCCGATCGCGGGGTACTCGGTCAACGCCTCCATCGCCCAGCGGGGTGTCATACGCGGGACGCACATCTCCGTTGACCTTGATCCGCAGGCCAGGGCGGGCTGCTCCATACAGGACTTCCTGGACATGGTTGAGGCAAGCGGTCTTTCCCGTTCCGTAAAGGACAAGTCGCAAATGGTTCTTGAGCGGCTGGAGGCTGCGGAATCCAGGGTGCATGGAGATGACCACGAGCTCCAGGAGTTGGGCGACATAGACACTATCATCGACGTCGTGGGCGTGGCGGCCGGCCTGGAGCTGCTTGGCATAGACAAGCTCTACTCCTCGCCGTTGCCCTCCGGATGGGGCGTCATTTCGACAAGGAAGGGCGCTTTGCCCGTGCCAGCGCCTGCCACCGTGGAGCTTATGACCGATGCGAAAGCCAGGGTCGCGCCCCCGGAAGGCCCCTACCTGAAGGCGGGAGAGCTTGTCACGCCCACCGGCGCAGCCCTCATCACCACCCTCGCCTCCTTCAATGCCCCGGCTCTTACACTGGAGCGCGTGGGCTACGGCCTTGGCTCCAGGGACAACCCTGACATCCCCAACGTGCTGGCCCTGTGGATAGGGGAGACCCATGAGAGCGATGCCCTCGCCCAGGTCTCCCTCATGGAGACGAACATCGACGACATGACTCCGGAGGTCCTTGGACACGTCCAGGAGGAGCTAATGCGCCGCGGGGCGCTGGATGCGTGGTTCACCCCCATCCAGATGAAGAAGAACAGGCCCGCGGTTACGCTCAGCGTGCTCTCGCGGCCGCATATTGAGTCGGCGCTTGTCAAGGCCATCATGGAGGAGACCTCCACACTTGGCGTACGGGTGCGCACGCTGAACCGCTACGAGGCGGAGCGGGAGGTAGTCGCCGTGGACACCTCCCTGGGCCAGGCCCGCGTCAAGGTAAAGAGGTTGGCGGGCAGTATAGCAAGCCTCTCGCCCGAATTCGAGGACTGCAAGGAGATTGCCCAACGGGAGGGTCTGCCCCTGCAAGAGGTGTACCGACGTGTGGAGAGGGACGCCAGGGCCGGCCTGGGCATTGAGTAGATGGGGATTTTAGACATGCCGGCGAGGGCGAAACGTCCTCTCCGGCCAGAAGGAGCATAGCCTGTGGATACCGCTCGCTCGGCTGAACTGTTTGCCCAGGCCCAGGCCCGGATACCGGGAGGGGTGAACAGCCCTGTCCGCTCCTTCAAGTCCGTTGGCGGGACGCCCCTGTTCATCCGGCGGGGCAAGGGCCCTCGCATATGGGATGCAGACGGCAACGAGTTCCTGGACTACGTGGGGTCGTGGGGCCCGCTCATCCTGGGCCACGCCCACGATGAGGTGTTGGAGGCCGTCCGATCCGCCCTGGAGAGCGGCCTCAGCTTCGGCGCGCCCACGGAGGGGGAGGTAGAACTGGCCGGCATGATTGCGGAGGCTTTGCCATCCATAGACATGACGCGCCTGGTGAACTCAGGCACGGAGGCCACCATGAGCGCCATACGGGTGGCTAGGGCATTCACCGGTCGCAGCAAGATCGTCAAGTTCGCCGGCTGCTACCACGGCCACAACGACGGCCTGCTGGTGGAGGCGGGGTCAGGAGGGGCAACGTACAGCATCCCCAACAGCGCGGGCGTGCCGGAGGGTTACGCCCGTGAGACGCTGGTCGCCGACTACAACGACGTGTACTCAGCGCAGCGCCTCTTCGACTCCTACCCCGGCGAGATTGCGGCGGTCATCCTTGAGCCGGCGGCGGCCAACATGGGCGTTGTGCCCCCCGCGCCCGGCTTCCTAGAGGGACTGCGCCGGCTGACCACCGGCCACGACGCGTTGCTCATCTTTGACGAGGTTATAACCGGCTTCCGCGTCGCCTATGGCGGCGCGCAGACGCTGTACGGCGTAACCCCGGACCTCACCTGCCTGGGCAAGATCATCGGGGGCGGCCTGCCAGTGGGCGCCTACGGCGGGAGGAGGGATGTCATGGAGGTGGTAGCGCCCCTGGGGGGTATGTATCAGGCGGGCACACTGTCCGGAAACCCGCTTGCGGTAACGGCGGGGATAGCAACTCTCAAGGCGCTTGCAAGGCCGGGCGCCTACGATGGACTGGAATCCGCGTCGGCCCGGCTGGCCGACGGCCTTGCATCGGCGGCCCTGAAAGCGGAAATCCCCCTGACCATCAACCGGGTGGGATCTATAATGACCGCGTTTTTTAACGACGGGCCTGTGGAGGGCTGGGACTCCGTTGCTGCCAGCGATAGGGAGAGGTACGCCGCGTTCTTCCACCTCATGCTGGAGCGTGGGGTGTACCTGGCCCCTTCGCCCTTCGAGGCCGCCTTTATCTCCACCGCTCACACGCCGGAAGACATAGACGCGACCTTGGAGGCGGCAGAGTACGCCTTGGCCAGGGTCTAACGCCGGAATACCAATCATCATAGGAGACGCAAAATGAGAGATAGCTTTCTTGGGATAGAAGAACTGGGAAGAGGCGACACATGGCGATCAGCCGCCGCAGAGTTCATAGCCACTTTCCTGTTTATATTTATAGGCGCAGGCGCCGTGGTTAGCCTGGGGATATTCAGCTCCGAGGGAGGCGGGGCCCTCGGCGGAAACTTGGTGGCCATTGCCATGGCTCACGGACTGGCAATCGCCATCCTGGTTTCAGCCACCGCCAACCTCTCCGGAGGCCACATCAACCCCGCGGTCTCCGTAGCTGCCGCCCTGACGCGCAAGATAAGCCCCACCAGGGGCGGATTGTACGTCATCGCCCAGGTGGTCGGCGCAATCCTGGGAGCTTTGCTGCTGAAGACCGTAATTCCCGACTCTCTGGAGGGAGGCCTGGGTTCTCACGCCATCATGCCGGATATGGGCGCTATGGGAGGCCTGATTGTCGAGGTCGTACTGACCTTCGTCCTGGTCTTCGTAATCTTCGCCACCGCAGTCGACCCCAAGGGGCCCAAGCACCTGGCGCCATTTGCGATAGGGGGAGCCGTGCTGGTGATACACCTTGTGGCAGTCCCCCTTACTGGAGCCTCCGTGAACCCCGCTCGAACCATTGGGCCCGCTCTGGCCGCCGGGCAGTGGGCGGACCACTGGGTCTACTGGGCAGGTCCCTTGCTGGGCGGCGGAATTGCGGGAGTTCTATACCAGCTCGTCTTCATGCAAGAAGAGGAGGATTATTAACAAGCGCCTTTGGTAGACCTTTGAGTGACGCCCGCGGGATCAAAGAAGCTCCTTCCCCCGGAGACGGGGGAAGGTTGGATACTGCCCCGGACTTGACTAGGGAACGGTGGCAAACATTGGAGCGTCCCCGATAGCCGGTCGCAATCTTCACACTTTTCCCAAAACTTCTTCAAACTCTCTTCAAAATATGCTGGTATAACTAGTATATCAGAAAGAGAAAGGAGCGGTTGCACATGAGAAAACGTTGGTTGTTTGTTCCTGTGCTGGTGGGGGCGCTTGCCATCAGCCTCACCGGCCTGGCGTTTCTGCCACAGGTGAATGAGGAGGAGAGCGAGTCTCGCTTTGGGGACTACGCCGCCAGGGTAACCTCAATCCTGGGCTTGGAGGCCGACACGGTGCAGGACGCTATGAAGCAGGCGAAGCAGGAATTGGCGGCGGAGGGGCTTCAGGAAAAGCTTGACGCAATGGTGGCAAGCGGCGATATCACCCAGACGGAGGCGGACGAGTACAAGGCTTGGGTAGAAGCCAAGCCGGAGGGCAGTTTCTGGGGCTTCAAGCCACGGGGCATCGACGCAGACGAGCTTCAAGAGAAGCTGGACGCTATGGTAGCCGGCGGCGAGATCACCCAGGAGAAGGCCAACGAGTACAAGGCCTACGTGGACTGGATGGAGTCCAGGCCGGAGAGCTTTGACCAATTCTACCCAGGCCACAGCGGCAAGGGTTGGGGACACGGCTACGACAGAGAATCCTGCAAGGACAAGGGCGCCTACGAGGACAAGGACACCGACACAGCAGCCACACCGGCGCCGGCATAGCGCGGCGCCGTCAGGCCACGCGGGGGCGGGGCTTGATTGCCCCGTCCCCCGACGAGTTGCAAAGGAAAGAGGTCATGGGCAGCACCATACTGGTAGTCGAAGACGACCCTGGAACGCAGGAAATTGTTGAGATGTACCTGCGGCGCGACGGCCATAAGGTGGTAACGGCGCAGGACGGCATCGAGGGGTTGCGGTTGGCCAAGGAGGCGCATCCCAATCTTGTAGTCCTGGACCTGATGCTGCCCGGCCTGGACGGCATGGAGGTCTGCCGCGCTCTGAGAGCAGAGTCGGAGGTGCCCGTCGTGATGCTCACCGCCCGCGTCGAAGAGGAGGACCGCTTGGCCGGGCTGGACATGGGCGCCGACGACTACCTCACCAAGCCCTTCAGCCCCAGGGAACTGGCCGCCAGGGTGCGGGCGGTGCTCCGCCGCACAGCTGGGGATGCCCTTGAGCAGGGGCCGGCAGAACTGGCCTGTGGCGGCGTCCGGATGGACCTCAAGCATCACGCCGTGTATGCCAACGGCGCGCAGATAACCCTCACTCCCACGGAGTTCCGCCTGCTGGCGATGCTCATACGGGAGCCGGGCAGGATATTCACCCGGGAGCAGATAATAGACCGGGTATTCGGCTACGACTTCGACGGCTTCGACAGGACCGTCGACGCACACGTCTCCAACCTCCGGCGCAAGCTGGGGGCGAGCGGCAAGGGTTCCGGCAACATCCATACAGTCTACGGCGTAGGATACAGGTTCGGCAATGGCTAGCTGGTTCTTCAGCCTCCAGTTCAGATTGATAGCGGCCTTTGCCCTGGCGCTGACCCTCGCGCTGACGAGCGTCAGCATGTACGTGGGTTACACGGCCAATCTGGCGGCTGAGCAGTTCGAGAGGGACACCGAGGAGGCGAGAGCCGAGCGTATGGGGCAGTTTGTCACCAACTACTACAGAGCCACCAAAGGATGGGGCGGGTTGCAGCCTGCCATCGAGCAGGCCAGCGCCCTCTATGGCAGGCGCATTGTGGTCAAGGACACGGAGGGCAACGTGATTGCCGACTCGCACAAGGCGTTTAGCTTTTACAATAACAAGCCCCTGACGGGAAGCCCCAGCTTGCCAGTTCTGAGCAGTGGGCGCGAGGTGGGCTCCGTGGCATTGGCCGGCATCGCTGTGCCCCTGGAGGTCCCGGAACCCTCGGTTTCCATACTCGCCGCGGCGCTGAACAGGTCGCTGCTGTGGACCGGGCTGGCGGCGGGGATCGGCGGCGTCCTGCTGGTCTCCCTGCTGTCCCGCCAGGTCCTTGCGCCGGTGAGGTCTCTTAGCTCGGCGGCGCGGCTTCTGGGCAGGGGAGACCTTTCCCAGAGGGTATCCACCCAGGGCAGGGACGAGATCTCCCACCTTGGCCGCACGTTCAACTCAATGGCTGAGGACCTGGAGAAGGTGGAGCAGCAGCGAAGAAGCCTGATGGCAGACGTGGCCCACGAGCTTAGGACGCCCCTCTCCAACATTCAGGGCTACCTTGAGGCGGTGCGGGACGGCCTGCTTCAGCCGGACAACCACACCATTGACACCATACATCAGCAGGCGCTGCACCTTGCGCTCCTTGTGGAAGACCTGCGTCTGCTGGCCCTGGCAGAGGCGGGCGCCCTGCGCCTGAGCATGGAGCCAAGCTCTCTTGAGCAGGTACTGGAAAAATCGATGGAGGCCGTCCGGCCCCGCGCCGAAGCCGGCAGTATAGCCTTGTCCCTGGAGGTCCAGCCGGACTTCCCGCTGGTGGAGATGGACAGGGCCCGTATTGCCCAGGTGGTGGGCAACCTGCTGGAGAACGCCATCACTCACACCCCTCAGAGCGGCCAGGTAGCCGTCAGCGCGGAGGTGACCGCCGCCGGATGGGCCAAGGTGACGGTAGCGGACACCGGGGCCGGCATCCCCCCGGACGACCTGCCCCAGGTGTTCGAGCGATTCTACAGGGCAGACCCTTCCAGGACGCGGTCTACCGGAGGCGCAGGGTTGGGGCTGACCATCGCCAGGCAGCTGGTGGAGGCCCACGGAGGCGCAATCCACGCCGAGAGCGAACCCGGAAAGGGCAGCCGCTTCGTATTCGAGCTGCCCACGGCGGGGTCCTCCACAAGCGGAGGGTAAACCCCCGTTGGCTATTGCGTGACAGGCGCTGTCACTTAACCGATACCATACCAAGGAGGTACAGGATGAGCAAACTCAATTCACAGGTTTCACTACCGGTATGGCTAATCGCCCTTGGAGCGCTGCTGGCGCTGCTGAGCATAGCGGGGGTGGCAAGCGGCGTAGCGCCGGGCTTCGGCTCCGGGGTGGTGTCGGCGTCGCCCGCCCTGTACGACGAACAGGTGGTGGTGTCGATATTCGACAGGTCGGATCCCGCCGTGGTAACAGTTAATACGACCCGCGAGAGCGCAAGCCGGTTCGGGTTCATCATCCCGCAAGACGGGCAGGGATCCGGGTTCCTGGTGGACGCGGAAGGCCATATCCTCACCAACTACCACGTAGTGCAGGACGCCACAAGCATCAGCGTGACCATTGCAAACGGGGATGTGCTGGAGGCTGAGCTCGCGGGCAGCAGCCATGCGGATGACATAGCCCTCCTTAAGGTGGACGCCGAGGCCTTGGCGGGAATCACGCCGCTGAAGCTGGGAGACTCCGCCGCCGTCAAGCCTGGGCAGATGGCCATAGCCCTTGGCAGCCCCTTTGGCCTGGATAACTCCATATCCGTTGGCGTGGTGAGCGGAGTGAACCGCAGCCGCGCCGGGGCCCTTCAGCGGCTCATAACCGGGATGATCCAGACGGACGCCTCCCTGAACCCCGGAAACTCTGGAGGCCCGATGCTGAACTCCCTGGGAGAGGTGGTTGGGATCAATACCTCCGTGGAGGTCTCACCTATAACCGGCTCTATAGGGGTAGGCTTTGCCGTGCCAATAAACACGGCAAAGGACCTCATGGCCCAGTTTGTTCAGGGTGAGACGGTAAGGCGGCCCTGGATTGGCATAAGCGGCGCGGCTCTGAACCCCGACCTCGCCGAAGTCCTGGGACTTGAAATCTCAGAGGGGGTATACATATCGACTGTGACGTCGGGGAGCCCGGCCGAAGAGGCCGGCCTAGTCGCAGGCGGGGCTGGGAACGATGAGGCCAGTGGCGACGTTATCACGGCTGTGGACGGCAATGACGTGGCGTCCGTGGAGGAAATCGTGAAGCATCTGAACAGCCTTGCTCCAGGCGATTCGGTGTCTCTGACGCTGCTGAGAGACGGGGAGACCATTGAAGTGAACGTGGAACTGGGGGAGTGGCCGTCTATGAGTAACTAGGAACATGCCGTCGTTCCAACATCCGGGTGATGCGACGTAGGGGCAGTTCGCGAACCGCCCCTACAGTCGTTCTCGCGCCCCCACCGTCATTCCCGCCTCCGAGCGGGAATCCAGAGGAGCCGCCTGGCCCGACGGGCCCGGCGGCTCCTTGTTAGCTAGACCTCCCGGTACTCACCCTCTATGGTACCCTCAGGCGGAGGCTCCGATTCAAAGCCGCCAGCTGCCTCGCCGGGCGCGGCGCCGGGCGGGCCACCTGCCTGGCTGTACACCGCCTGTCCCACCTTCTGCAGCGAGGCTTGAAGCTCCTGCAACCTGCTGTTTATCAGGGCGACGTCCTGGCCCTGAAGGGCCTCCCTCAACTGGGCGATCTTGCCCTCAAGCTCCTCCTTCAGGTCCGCAGGCACATTCTCAGCCTGGTCACTGAGCAGCTTCTCGGCGTTGTAGGCCGCGCTTTCCGCCATGTTGCGGGTCTCGACCTCCTCCCTGCGTTGTCTGTCTTCGTCGGAGTACCTGGCCGCGTCCTCCACCAGGTGGGCTATCTCCTCTTTGCTCAGGCCTGAGCTTGCCGTAATGGTGATACGCTGCTCCTTACTTGTGGCCTTGTCCTTGGCGGAGACGTTGAGTATCCCGTTGGCGTCTATGTCAAAGGTAACGTCTATCTGTGGGAGCCCTCTGGGAGCCGGAAGGACGCCATCCAGCATGAATCGTCCAATGGACTTGTTGTCCGCGGCCATTGGCCTTTCGCCCTGCAGGACGTGAACCTCCACGCTGGTCTGCCCATCCGAGGCGGTGGTGAAGGTCTCCGTCTTGGCCGTGGGAATAGTGGTATTGCGATTGATCAACGCCGTGGTAACCCCGCCCAGGGTCTCAATGCCCAGGGTCAGTGGGGTCACGTCCAGCAGGAGGATGTCCGTCACGTCGCCCTGGAGCACTCCCGCTTGAATGGCTGCCCCGGCAGCAACCACCTCATCCGGGTTGACCCCCTTGTGAGGCTCCCTATTAAAGAGTTCCTTCACCTTTTCCACCACCGCAGGCATTCGAGTCATACCTCCCACCATAACCACCTCGTCTATCTGATCCCGCGTCAGGCCGGCGTCGGCCAGGGCCTGCTTGCACGGGGCGGCCGTGCGGTCTATCAGGTCTCCCACCAGCTGCTCCAGCTTTGACCGGGTGAGGCTCATGGACAGGTGCTTGGGGCCGGACGCGTCAGCGGTGATAAACGGGAGGTTGACCTCCGTCTGCATCACATTGGAAAGCTCCATCTTGGCCTTCTCAGCGGCCTCCTTGAGACGTTGCAAGGCCATGCGGTCCTGTTTCAGGTCTATGCCCTGCTCACGTCTGAACTCATCGCATATCCAGTCCATGATACGCTGATCGAAATCGTCTCCGCCCAGTAGGGTATCGCCGTTGGTGGCCTTGACCTCAAAGACTCCTTCCCCTATCTGGAGAACGGAGACATCAAAGGTACCTCCTCCAAGGTCGTATACGGCAATGATCTCGTCGCCCTTCTTGTCCAGGCCATAGGCCATAGAGGCCGCGGTGGGTTCGTTGATGATACGCAGGACGTCCAGGCCGGCTATCCTGCCGGCGTCCTTGGTGGCCTGCCTCTGGCTGTCGTTGAAGTAGGCGGGCACGGTGATGACCGCCTGGGTTATCCTCTCTCCCAGCTTGGCCTCTGCGTCCTGCTTGAGCTTTTGCAGGATCATGGCCGAGACCTCCGGCGGAGAGTAGTTCTTGCCGGACATTGCCACCTGGCAGTCACCGTTGGAGGCCCTGACCACCTTGTAAGGCAGGCGCGTCATGGCCGCCTGGATCTCCGGGTCCTCGTGTCTACGACCCATGAGCCGTTTGATGGAGAATACGGTGTTCTCCGGGTTTGTGATGGACTGCCGCTTGGCGATGAGGCCTGTGTATCGTTCGCCGGTGCCGGAGTGTACGGCCACAACCGATGGAGTGACGCGGGCGCCTTCGCTGTTCTCCAGCACCTGCGCCTCGCCAACCTCCATGACGGCCATGCAGGAGTTGGTTGTTCCCAAATCTATACCTAGTACCTTTGGCATTTAATCCGTCTCCTTCCTTGAAGATTCATCCTCTTTTCTCTTTGAGACCGTTACCTGAGCGGGGCGCAGCACCCATCCGTGCAGCTTGTATCCCTCTCTTATCACGGTCATAACTCTGCCCTCTTCATGGCCCTCGCTCACCTCGTATGAGACGGACTCATGCTCCAGTGGGTCAAAGGTCTTGTCCAGCGTCTCAATCCGAGTCATACCGAAGGACTCCAGGACGCTCCGGAGATTGCGGCCCACCAACTCAACCCCGGCCAGCCAGGAGTTGAGCGCGTTGTCACTGGGGATGTGCTGAATGGCCCGTTCAAAGTCGTCCAGGACGGGCAGCAGCCTTATAACCAGGTTGGCGTTGGCCCTCTTCTGCAGATCCTCTCTCTCCTCTTCCACGCGCCTCTTGTAGTTCAGTGAGTCGGCCTGTACCCGCTGGAGCAGATTGCGGAACTGCTCCACCTCTCGTTCGGCCTCCTCCAGCCGCGCTTGTCCAGTGTCTGCTTCGGCGTCCGTACCCGTCTCCGCCTCACCACGCTCCCTTTGCTCCTCCATGCTCATTAGACCTCCACTCCTGATTTATACTAGACCCTTGGAAGGTTATCGGGAAACACGCCGTCCAGCCCCTTCAGCATCTCGTCAAGCTCCCTCTCCAGGGTGTGGCTCAACGACTCCGTCTGGGACATCGCCTGCACCCTATCCCTGAGAGCCATGATGCGATTGACCAGGGACAAGGCAAAATCCACTCCTGCCAGGTTCATGCCAAGGTTGTCCACCATGTACTTTATCAATCGTATGCGAAAGACGTCCTCCGCGGAGTAGAGGCGGAGCATCCCGATGCTTCTGGTCGGCGTCACCAGCCCCAGGCGCTCGTACTTCCTGAGAGTCTGCGGGTGCATGTTCAGGATACGGGCAGCCACGCTGATTACGTAGACTCCGCCTCCCATATCCACGCCGTCCGGCGACGGCGGGTAGGGCGTCCCGGGACGGCCCTGAGGTTTCCCATTGGACCTCTCACGCGGGACGGGCGCCGGAGCCTCCTCCTCGCCCTGTACCAGCGGCGAGGGTATGACGGGGCCTCTATTTGTCGCGCGTTTTTGGTCGAACCGCTGCACTCTGTTCCTCCACGAACCCCCGCTCCGTCCCGCTATACCGTTGCGCCCGGAGCCGGAAGTATTTGCCTTTACGGCCTGCCTAATAGCGGGCCGCTTGATGAAATCCGTTTGAGCGTAGTATAATGCTTGATATTAAGCGTGTCAAGTATTATAATGCCTACAGGCTCAATAGACCATCTTCAAACTCTCTTGAAGATTTGTCCGTATAGTCTGTATGTTAGGATAGCGAACCAAGAAAAAACATCGAAGGGAGGGAAGTGAAATGTTGATGTTGAAAGAGTGCCCTCGGTGTCGTGGGGACCTGTGCTTGAACAGTGATACGTACGGGTTTTACACGGAGTGCATCCAGTGCGGGTACATGAAGGACATAGAAACAGACCACAGATCCCGCCGCTTGGACACCCGCAAGGTTGAAAAGCAGGCCGCCTGAGCGCGGCGCCCGTATATGTGCTATGCTTTGAGCTTGAGAGCGGCGTTGAGGTTGCCTGTACGGAACCCGGCCAGATCCAGGGTGACGTACAGGTAGCCTATGGCTCTCATATCCGAGACCAGCTTCTCCCGCACCCCTGGCTGGAGCAGCGGCATCATATCTTCAGGCTCCACCTCAATGCGGGCTATGGTCTCATGGTGGCGCACCCTGAACTGGCGAAGCCCCAACTCCTTGAGGCAAGCCTCCGCCTGCGCAATGCGACTCAGGGCCTCTATCGACACCGGAGCGCCGTAGGGTATACGAGAGGATAGGCACGGCTGAGCGGGCTTATCCCAGGTGGAGAGGCCACGCAGCCTGGAGAGGACGCGGATGTCATCCTTGGAAAGCCCTGCCTCTACCATTGGGTTGCGAATGCCGTACTCTTGGCCGGCCTTGAGGCCGGGGCGAAAGTCCTTGAGGTCGTCCATGTTGGTCCCGCTGGCTACCCAGGCGAGTCCCTCCTCGGCAGCCAAGGGTTGCAGCCAGGTGTAAAGCTCCAGCTTGCAGAAATAGCACCTTCGAGGGTCGTTGACGGTGTATCGCGGGTCAAGCAGTTCCTGGGTCTGAATAACCCGGTGGCGCAGGCTCAGCTCGCGGGCCGTCGCCACCGCCTCCTCCAGGTCGGATGGCGCCATGCTGGGGGATGAAGCGGTCACCGCCAAGCTTAGTTCGCCCAGGACGTCGTGGGCGGTGGCTGCCAGGAAGGTACTATCCACCCCTCCGGAGTATGCCACCACAGTCGAACCCATCTCCCGGAGGATGTCCTTCAGGTGGTCTAGCTTCTCCTGTAGCTCTTGCTCCGCTGTGGCCATGCGCGCTTATCCCTGCCTGTGGTTTCTGCTAAAACTGTCCGGCGACAACGGGTGTCGGACATCCTCAGCATAGCCCCAATTGCCTTGACAATCAACTACTCCGCCGGGCCGGCGCGGCCTCCACCTAGTCCATAGAGCGATGGAAATGCCAGGCTCAGCCCCTCCGCAATGGTCTTTGCCCCAAGCGACCTCATACCTGAAGGCGTATCCACGGCCCTGAAGGCGGACTCCGGGCCGAGGCAGACGTCAAATCCCATGCGCTCCAGCTCAGCCAGCCGCCTGGGCGTCTGGGATACTCCCCGCAGCTCTCCTCCAAGTCCAATCTCCCCCAGGGCGGAGGCGCTTTCAAGCAACGGGGTGTTTCGGAAGCTGGAGACCAGGGCCAGCGCCACGCCAAAGTCAACTGCCGGCTCCGTGGCCTTGAACCCTCCGGCCACATTCACGATGATGTCCTGGCCCGACAGGTGTATGCCGGCTCTCTTGACCAACACGGCAATCACCATGAGGAGGCGTCCCGTATCCACGCCGTTGGACACCCTCCGGGGCGTGGGCAGGAACGAGGGCGTGGTAAGGGCCTGTATTTCCACCAGCAGGGGGCGGGTCCCTTCCATAACCGGCACGACCACGGACCCTACAGCATTCATATCTCTGGAGGCCAGCGCCACCTCCGAGGGGTTCAGCACCTCGGTAAGCCCTTTGTCTCCCATCTCAAAGACCCCCACCTCATCGGTTGCGCCAAAGCGGTTCTTCTCTCCCCTGAGGAGTCGATACGCGCCCAGGTTGTCACCCTCCAGGTACAGAACTACGTCCACCATGTGCTCCAGGGTCCGCGGCCCGGCCAGGTTTCCCTCCTTGGTCACGTGGCCTGTGACCAGGATGGGTGTCCCAGTGGCCTTGGCGATGCGCATGAGAGCGAGTCCGCACTCTCTCACCTGCCCAATGGTGCCCGGTCCCGAAGGCTGATCTGAGAATGACACAGACTGGATGGAGTCTACCACCGCCAGGGTAGGGGAGAGGCGGTCCAGATGGTTAAGGATGGAGGCCATGTCGGTTTCTGCCAGTACGTGCACCCCGCGGCCGTCTATCCCCAATCGGTCCGACCTTAGCTTGATCTGCTGCGCCGACTCCTCTCCTGAGACGTAGAGGGCAGGCCCGGACCTCGCGGCAAGGGCGGCGGCCAGCTGCAACAACAGGGTGGACTTGCCAACGCCAGGGTCTCCCCCCACCACCCCAAGCGACCCGCGAACCAGGCCTCCGCCGAGGACGCGGTTTACCTCTCCCATGTCCAGCGCCAGCCTTGGGAAATCCTCCAGGGTTACCTGGGATAGCTCCTGGAAGCTCGCAGTCCCCGGCGAGAGCCAGGAGTCCCTCGCTGTTGCCGGGCTCCTGGCGGCTTCTACAAGGGTGTTCCACTCACCACAGGACGGGCAGCGACCCTCCCAGCGCAGGGCTTCCGCCCCACACTCCCGGCACGAATAAAAGGTGCGTGTCTGCTCTCTGCTCATCTCAGGTTCACGCGGTGGGAGTCCAGGGGGTGGGGCAACTCAACTGGAACGCTGAGCCTGTGGCTTTGGGCGGGCGCGATGTTGCATAGGTCGCTTGAAGGCGCGGTTGGGGCGCAAGAATACCGAAGGGAGAGGCCATAGGCCTCTCCCTTCAAACAGCCTTTATGGGTCATTTCGTGTGGTCGGCCGTGACCTGCGCTAGGGGAGAGTCGCCATTTCCTTGACGTTAGCGGTGAACTTGCCGCCTGCCACGTCCACCACAATGACGGACCCGGAGCGCATCCGGCCGGCCAGCAACTCCTCGGACAGCATGTCTTCGATCTCGTCTTGAATGACGCGGCGGAGAGGCCTTGCGCCGAAGTTGGGGTCATACCCCTTGTCCGCCAGGAGCTCCTTGGCATCCTGGGTCACTTCCATCTCAATGTTCATCTCCTTGAGCTGCTCCTGCACCTTGTTCAGCATCAGGTCCACTATCTGAATGATGTACTCTTTGTTCAGAGGGTGGAACACCACGCTGGCGTCTATCCGGTTCAGGAACTCAGGCCGGAAGAAGCGCTTGACCTCGTCCATGACCTTGCCCTTCATTCGCTCGTACTGCTGCTCCGAGGTTGAGGCCTCGTCCGACTTCATGGCGAAGCCCAGGGAGGAGTCCCGCTTTATGAGGTCGGAGCCAATGTTGCTGGTCATAACGATGATGGAGTTGCGGAAGTCGACCCTGCGGCCCTTGGCATCCGTAAGGTGCCCGTCATCGAAGATCTGGAGCAGGATGTTGAAGACATCCGGGTGGGCTTTTTCTATCTCGTCCAGGAGGATGGCGCAGTATGACTTGCGGCGAACGGCCTCCGTGAGCTGCCCTCCCTCGTCGTAGCCTACGTAGCCGGGAGGAGCGCCCACCAGGCGAGCCACGGTATGCCTCTCCATGAACTCCGACATATCCAGGCGTATCATCGCGTCTTCGCTGCCGAACATGAACTCCGCCAGGGCCCTTACCAGCTCGGTCTTCCCCACGCCCGTTGGCCCCAGGAAAATGAAGCTGCCGATGGGCCTGCGCGGATCCTTGATCCCCGCTCTGGCGCGGCGCACCGCCTTGGAGACCACGTTGATGGCTTCATCCTGGCCGATGATCCTGCTATGGAGCGCGCCCTCCATGTGCAAGAGGCGTTCCATGTCCTCCACGGCCAAGCGGGTGACCGGGATGCCTGTCCACATGCTGACCACCTCCGCTATGTCCTCCACGGTTACCACAGGCTCGTTGTAACCGCTTTCGGACTGCCAGTCCTCCTCCATGTGTTCCAACTTGTCCGCCAGCTTCAACTCACGGTCCCGAAGCTCTGCGGCGTACTCGTACTGTTGCCCGGCTATGGCCTCGTCTTTCTCGCGCCTTACGTTCTCCAGCACCTTCATGGACTCCTTCATCGATAGAGGAGTGGAACTGGTGCGAATCCGTACCTTGGAGGCTGCCTCGTCCACCAGGTCTATGGCCTTGTCCGGCATGAAGCGGTCCGCTATGAACCGGGACGCCAGGGTGGCCGCGCTGTGCAGCGCCTCATCCGTGATGGTCAGGTGGTGATGCTCTTCATACTGGCCTTTTATGCCCTTCAGGATGGAGATGGTGTCCTCCGTGGAAGGTTCGCTCACGGTTACGGGCTGGAACCGGCGCTCCAGCGCGGAGTCCCTTTCCACGTACTTCCGGTAGTCGTTCAGGGTTGTGGCGCCGATGCACTGGATCTCTCCCCGAGAGAGGGATGGCTTCAGGATGTTGGCCGCATCCACCGCTCCCTCGGCTGCCCCCGCTCCCACCATGGTGTGCATCTCATCTATGAAGAGGACGCAGGTGGCCGAGGAGCGTATCTCATCCACAATCTTCTTAAGGCGTTCCTCAAACTCACCGCGATACTTGGTGCCGGCCACAAGTGATCCCATGTCCAGCGTAACCAGCCGCTTGCCCTGGAGGGTCTCCGGCACTTCACCGCTGATTATGCGCTGCGCCAAGGCTTCGACGATGGCCGTCTTACCCACCCCGGGCTCGCCTATCAGGACGGGGTTGTTCTTGGTGCGTCGGCTCAGTATCTGTATCACGCGTTGGAGCTCCCTGTCCCTGCCGATGACAGGGTCCAGCTTCTTGGACCGGGCTGCGTTGGTGAGGTCAATGCCAAACTGGTCCAGGGTAGGGGTGCGGGTGGTAGCCCTGGCGCCCGCATGGCCGGTGCTAACGCTCTGGCTCAGGATACGGCTGGTCTCCGCGCGAACCTTGTCCAAGGATACTCCCAGGCTCTCAAGGACGCCCGCGGCCACGCCTTCTCCCTCACGCATGAGGCCGATGAGGATGTGCTCTGTGCCGATGTAGTGATGGTTCAGCCGGCGCGCTTCGTCAACGGCCAGCTCAATGACTTTCTTTGCTCTTGGAGTGAGGCCTATCTCTCCGGGAGTGTTCCTTTCCCCCTTGCCTATGATGAACTCGACGGCGGACCTTACCTTGCCCAACTCTACGCCAAGGTTTGACAGCACGCGCGCCGCCACGCCTTCCGTTTCCCGTACAAGACCCAACAGGATGTGCTCCGTCCCAATGTAGTTGTGGTTGAAGCGCTGCGCTTCTTCCTGGGCGAGTGATAGTACCCTTCTGGCTCTCTCCGAGAACTTCTCAAATCTGTTGGTCATGGTACTCTCCTAAATCCGGCTATCTTTCAGGCGATGAACACTCTACTGGCCCAAGATGTCCTCAGCCTGTTTAAGGCTGAGCGCCAAGCGTTTTCGCTCGGGCTCTATCTTCAGTATCTTCAGTGTAAGCAGATCTCCCTCTTTAACCACTTCCTTAGGATGATTGACTACATTGTAGCTCAATTCGGAGACGTGTATCAGCCCTTCAACCGACCCCTCAACACGGGCAAAGGCGCCAAAGTCGGTTATCTTGGTTACGATGCCTTCAATCAACTGGTCTACCTGGTATCTGTCCGGCACGGTGTCCCAAGGCTCAGGGACCAATCTACGGAGACTCAGCGCTATCCTCTTGCTGTCCCGGTCAACCTTCAGCACATAGACGTCCACCTCCTGGTCCACCTTCAGTACCTGGTCGGTGGAGCGCACAGGTTCCCAGGACAGCTCGGATATATGTATCAGTCCATCGGCTCCACCCAAGTCTACAAAGGCGCCAAAGTCGCAAATGCCGGTAACCCTGCCTCTTCGCACCTCCCCCTCCTGCAACTCCTGAAGGATTAGCTCCCTGCGGGACTCGCGTTCCTCCTGGATGGCCGCCTTCTCAGAGAAGATAGCTCTCTTCTTGGAACGGTCCACCTCTAAAACCTTCAGCCGCACCCTCTCTCCTATGCGGCGCTCCATGTCGTCTTCCACGCCATTGGAGCCTCGCTGCGTCCAACCCAGGTGGGATATGGGCACAAACCCCTTGAGGCCGTCCACGTCAACCAGGGCTCCGCCGCGGTTGAATCCCGTTATGACACCCTCAACAGGCTCTCCGCCATCGAGCTTCGCAGCTACGGATAGCCACCCCATCTCCTCTCTGGCCTTGTCCACCGAGAGTATGGATGCGCCGTCTTCCCTCTCGGCCTCCAATACCCTTGTGAGAATCTCATCCCCAACCTGTAGGGACGAAATCTCCTCCTCGCTCAGAGATTGCATCTCCCTGGAGGAGACGACGCCTTCCGACTTGTTGCCAATACCCACCAGGATACCCTCCCGGTCTACCCTCATTATCACGCCCTGGACAAGGTCTCCCGGACGAATAGCCTTTATCTGCTCGGACTCCCTGAGCAGGGCTTCCATGTTCTCCACGGCAGGGCTGGCGTTGGTGGATACTTGAATCATAGCTTCTTCAATCAAAGATTTGTTGCTGTCTCCAATAGGATTATATGTCTCGCGACACTGGAATGTAAAGTGGCTGTACCCGTTGGATACATCCCTCAATCCGTCCTCTCAGGCGCACGGCGCCTGCCGGAACGTGGCGGGGTGAATCCATAAGTTAGCCCGTCCGGTCGCAGGGCAGTGTGCGGTTGTAAATCATTACAACTTGTGGACATAGAACTGGGAGGCTCCGTTTTGGTGGCCACGCGGGCCTACTGCGGAGTTGAGGCTTGGCCCGCGGAGCAAACCATGATTTATGCCTCTGGCAGTGACCTATTTTCCCACCCCGTTGCCAAGGCAGTATCGTCGGCGCTGGGGTGTTTCACTTCCGTGTTCGAGATGGGTACGGGTGGTTCCACCCCGCCAGAACCACCAGAGACAACACAATAATAGCCGTATAACGCCGCGTTTGCAAGTGGCTTTTGCCCCTGGAATGCGGGAGATTCGGGCATTTGCAGAATAGACGCGCTCCGTAGCGCTTGTCCCTTTCCAATTGACCATTGCTTTGCTATACTCTTCAAGGTTTGCATGGGCCCATATTCCGTGGCCATATATCCGTGGAAGGTAAGATATGCCTGCTTATGCCATAATCGGGGGTCAGTGGGGCGACGAAGGTAAGGGAAAGGTTGTTGACTTTCTCTCGGAGAAGGCGCACATTGTCGCCCGTTTCAACGGGGGCAACAACGCAGGCCACACCGTTGTTACGGATGCGGGGGAGTTCAAGTTCCACCTGATTCCGGTGGGCATACTCAGGCCGGAAACCACGTGCATTATCGGCAACGGCGTGGTTGTGAACCCGGACGCCTTTCTTGAGGAGGCGCGCGGCCTTCAAGCGCTGTCCGTAGACGTGAGCAAGCTGTTCATCAGCGACAAGGCCCATGTAATCATGCCGTATCACACCATGCTGGACGGCCTGGAGGAAGCGGTCAGGGCGGAGGGCGGAGGGGTCATAGGCACCACAGGCATGGGGATAGGGCCGGCATATATGGACAAGGCTGCCCGGACGGGCATACGCATGGTGGACCTGATGCTGGATGAGAGGGCGCTCCTGGCCAGGCTCAGCTTTGTGCTGGAGCAGAAGAACGCCCAGATCACAAAGCTGTACGGCAGAGAACCCCTTTCCCTGGAAGATACCCTTACGAAGTGCCTTGAGTGGGGGAGAGACCTCAAGAGCTACGTAAGAGCAGTGGAGCCGATGATACAGGACGCCCTGGCCGCGGGTCAGCGGATTATCCTGGAGGGAGCGCAGGGGACCATGCTGGACTTGGACCACGGCACGTACCCATACGTTACCTCCTCCTCGCCAACCGTGGGAGGGGCCTGCGTTGGCCTGGGGATCAGTCCCATGCACGTGAAGGAAGTGGCGGGAGTCTACAAGGCCTACACCACCAGGGTTGGGTCTGGGCCGCTCCCTACAGAGTTGAACAACGAGGTAGGGGAGTTCATTCGAGAGCGGGCATGGGAGTATGGCACCACCACCGGGCGCCCTCGCCGTTGCGGCTGGTTTGACGCGGTGGCTGCCAGGTACTCCGCTACCGTCAACGGCGTAACGTCGGCCATCCTCACGCGGCTGGACGTCTTGGACGGCATTTCACCGGTCAGGGTGTGCGTGGCATATCGCCTGAACGGCGAGATTGTCAGCGGCTTTCCCACCGATGCCCCAACCCTGGAGGCGTGCGAGCCGGTGTACGAAGACCTCCCTGGATGGGAAACCCCCACGGCCAGCGCCCGCGACATCGCCGACCTCCCCAAAGAGGCCCTGAACTACATGAGACGATTGGAGGAGCTCATAGGCTGCTCCATAGGCGTGGTCTCCACCGGCCCAGGCCGCGAGGAGGCAATCGTCCTAAAATCCATCTTCTAGTAGGGGGGTTCAGGCCGGGCGGCCTCCGTTGAAGTCCGGGGCTGTGAGCGGTATAATCCCATTACCATGAAGACTCGAACTGTCCTGGTTGATAGAGCCCTTTCCATGCTGTCCTTCCTGAACGGGAACGGCATATCCCGCAGGAGTCTGGCATCCCCCGGCATATCCGGCGCCGACATGGCAACCCTTCGTCGAATCAACATACGTTGAGACGATGAAGATATGGCCGTGGGCGCCATATACGAATTGTCGGGGAGAGCGCCAAGCAGGCTATAACCCGCGGCCAAAACATAACCCAAGCCCCCGGGCCGGTTTAGCCTGGCTTGGGGCGTTCCGTCTAATCCAGTCCGAAGGCTCTCAGCGCCCACCCCATGCCATAGAAGCAAGCGTAGGCGATTATCATGGACTTTATCAGCTTTCCCGCCCATACCGCCACAAGGAACTGCAACACCGGATACCTCAGGGTGCCGGCAGCTATCCCTATAAAGTCGAAGAATGGGTTGGGGACGGAAGACGCCAAGAGGAGGGCAAGCCACCCCTGGCGCTGCATCCACCTCTCCACGCGGGGATAGATGCGGACGTTCTCCGCAAAGCCGCGGCCGCTGAAGCCAAGCAAGTATCCGGATAGCTCCCCTATGGCTTCGGCCACCGACGCCAGTATGGCTACCCATAGCGGGAATAGACCCAACAGGCCCGGACTGGCGCCCGCGCACACCGCAGCTATGCCAGGCACGGGCACCAGGATGGAAGCGCTGCCCAGGAAGCTGAGCACAAAGATCCCGACATACCCTATGGACTGATAGTGGGGCAGACGGTCCCTGAGAAGCACTGCGGTGATGATCAGCGCGAATACAAGAACTACGGAAAGCGCCTTGTGGAGCCTCTCATCGTGCAACAGCCGATAGCTTACCGCTTTCTCTTCATTCATTGCATACTGGTTCCAGGGCAGTCATATAGCTCCTTGTACATGTCATTCCAAAATCCACGGCCCTGGTTGAACGCTGCGCTCTTCTCCGTAAGCTGCCGGCTCATAGCTCCCGCCAAGCGCGTCAATTATACAGAGGTCAGTACAGCCAATTCTACCCGTTCAAAGACGAGTCCCTCTGAGGTTGCGTCTACCCGGATGA
This sequence comes from Dehalococcoidia bacterium, assembly GCA_965263185.1. Taxonomy (GTDB): domain Bacteria; phylum Chloroflexota; class Dehalococcoidia; order Lucifugimonadales; family UBA2985; genus JAPPHY01. Next base: position 2,366,030 of record OZ253588.1, read on the forward strand.
TGTCGCCACCTGTAAACTCCCCCGCGAGTATCCTTCTGGAGAGAGGGTTCTCCACGTAACGCTGCACCGCCCGGCGCAGGGGCCTGGCGCCAAACACAGGGTCGAACCCTTCCTGCGACAGCCACTCCCTGGCGCCGTCGGACGCCTCTATTCTTATGCCGCGCTCCTCCAGACGCCTCTGCACCTCAGCCAGAAGCAGGTCCACTATACGCTTAATCTGCTCCCTGCTCAGCGGCTCAAAGATGACCATCTCATCTATGCGGTTGAGCAACTCCGGCCGGAAGGTCCTCTTCAACGCTTCCTCTATGGACGCTCTGCGCCGCTCCGCATCGGTTAAGGGATCGCCGTCCCTGTGGAACCCCATGCCCTGCCTGCCCATCTCTCCTGTACCCAGGTTGCTGGTCATGATCACCAGGGTGTTGCGAAAGTCCACAACGCGGCCGTGGCCGTCTGTCAGGCGGCCGTCCTCCAGTATCTGAAGGAGAATGTTGAACACGTCAGGGTGAGCCTTCTCTATTTCGTCGAAGAGGACTACCCGGAAGGGATGCCTTCGCACGGCCTCAGTGAGCTGCCCCGACTCATCGTAGCCCACGTAGCCCGGCGGCGCTCCCACCAGCCGGGACACCGTGTGCTTCTCCATGTACTCCGACATGTCGATACGCACCATGTCCTCTTCGTGGTCAAACAGGAACTCGGACAGCGCGCGGGCCAGTTCCGTCTTGCCGACGCCCGTTGGCCCCAGGAAGATGAAGCTGCCGATGGGCCGTTTGGGGTCCTTCAGGCCGGCGCGTGAGCGGCGGATAGCCTCGGAGACCACCTGCACGGCTGCATCCTGGCCTATCACCCGCTCGTGCAGCCGCTCCTCCATGCGCAACAGCCTCTCTGTCTCCTCCTCCAGCATACGGCTAACCGGGATGCCGGTCCACTGGGCAATCAGCCTGGCGATGTCCTCCTCATCCACCACCATGTCAATCTTGTGGTCCTGGAGCCACCTCTCGCGGTCAGAGTTGTACTCGGCTTCCAGGCGCAGGCGCTCCGACCGCAGCTCCGCCGCGCGCTCGTAGTCCGCTCTCTGGGATGCGGCCTCCTCCTGGTTCTGAAGCTGCCGGATGCGGTCCTCCTGCTCCTTGATCTCCCTGGGCAGGCTCTCGGCGTCGATTCTCAGCTTGCTTGCCGCCTCGTCTATGAGGTCAACGGCCTTATCAGGCAGGTTGCGCTCGGTTATGTAGCGATGGCTCAGCTTAACCGCCGCCGTAAGCGCGGACTCCTCTATCTTCACCTTGTGGTGGGCCTCGTAGCGGGGGCAGAGCCCTCGCAGCATCTCTATTGCGGTATCCACGTCCGGCTCCTCAATGAGGATGGGCTGGAACCGGCGCTCCAACGCTCCGTCTTTCTCGATGTGCTTGCAGTACTCGTCAATGGTGGTCGCGCCTATGCACTGGAGCTCCCCGCGGGCCAGCGCCGGCTTCAGCAGGTTGCCGGCGTCCAGCGCGCCCTCAGCCGCGCCTGCCCCGACTACGGTGTGAATCTCGTCGATGAACAGGATGACCTCGCCGCGCGCCTGCTTCACCTCGTCCACGACGCTCTTGAGGCGTTCCTCGAACTCGCCCCTGAACTTGCTGCCTGCCACCATGCTGCCCATGTCCAGGGCCAGCAGCCTGCGGCCCTTGAGCGCCTCCGGGACGTCCCCGGACACAATACGCTGGGCAAGCCCCTCGGCGATGGCCGTCTTGCCTACGCCGGCCTCGCCTATTATGGCGGGGTTGTTCTTGGCGCGGCGGGTGAGGGTCTGCATGACGCGCCTCACCTCCCTGTCCCGGCCTATGATGGGGTCCAGCTTGCCCTCACGAGCCAGGGCGGTCAAGTCTATGCTGTACCGCTCCAGGGAGCGGTAGCGGCTCTCGGCTCGCTGGTCGGTGACCCTGTGGCCTCCCCGGATGTCCTTCAGGGCGTTGTAGACCTGCTCCTTGTCTACGCCGTACTCCCGGAGGATTGCGGGCGCGTCTCCACGGCCCTCCAGCGCGATGGCGATGAGCAGGTGCTCCGCGCCGACGAACTCGTCATTCAGCCGGTCCGCCTCGGCCTTGGCGTTTGCCAGCAGCGAAAGCGCCCTGGGCGTGGCGTAAATCTGCGATATATCGGACGCCTTTGGGCTGCGCTCCAACGTCTCTTCCACCAGTCGCTTCATCCCATCCACGTCCACCCCCATCTGGCGCAGCGCCTTCACCGGCACGCCGTCCTCCAACTCCAGCAGCGCCAGCAGGACGTGCTCCACGTCCCACTGGCTGTGGCGATATCGCCGCACAATTTCCTGGGATTTGGCCAAGGCTTCGTTGCCCTGTTCCGTAAAATCTTGGGGTCCTAGCGTCATTTTTTCACCTCCTGCCTGGGGTGTAGGGGATACATCCTGGCCCAACCCGCGTGTTTACTGCGGCCGCTTCCTGGCCCGCAGCTCCGTCACCTGCGCCGTGAGCTGCTGTATCTCCTTCTCCATCTCCGCCATGCGGTCCATCATGCGCATCACCACCTGCACCCCGGCCAGGTTGATGCCCAAGTCCTCAGTCAGGGTCTTGATGCGGCGCAGCTTCTCTATGTCGCGCTGGGAGTACAGGCGTATGTTGCCCCGAGAGCGGGCAGGCTCCAGAAGGCCCTCCCGCTCGTAGTATCTCAGCGTTTGGGAGTGGACCTGTATCATCCGGGCGGCCACGCTTATTACGTAGCAGGGTTCGTCATCGTTCCATGACTGGCTTCTAAAAGTCACCATGATCTCACTCCTTACTATCCTGAATGGACTTGAACTCCCGGAACAGCGCCCGCTCCCTATCCGAAAGGCGGGTGGGCATGCTCACTTGCACGGATGCGTAGAGGTTGCCGCGTGTTTGGGGCGACCCCAAGCTCGGCATCCCCTTGCCTGACAGGCGAAAGGAGCGCCCGTTCTGGGTCTCCGGCGGTATCTTGAGGATGACCGGCTCTGCGAGGGTTGGCACGCTCACCTCGCCGCCAAGCGCGGCGTCCACCATTGGCACGTCCACCTTGGCATAGAGGTCGTTGCCCCGCCTCTCAAACCTGGAATCCGGCCTCACGGACACTACCAGGTACACCTCCTCAGAGCCGGCATCGTCCGTGCGGACCCGGATGCGTGATCCGTTGTCCACGCCTGGGGGTATCTTGACCTCCAGCCGACGGCTCGGTCCCTGGAGGCCGTCCCTCAGCTGTATTACGCGTATGGAGCCGTTGAAGGCTTCCTCAAGGCTGACGGTCACCGGTTGCTCAACGCGTGTCCTTCTGCGGGACGCTGTGGCAGCGTGGCCAAAGCCGCGCCCTCCCAGCAGGTCTTCGAAGAAGGGGCTACCCCCTCCGGCGTAGGGGTCTCCGCGGAAGTCCCACCTGAACTGGCCTGCCCCCGGCCTGCCGTCGTCCTGGGGCATCCGGTCGGCGTATTTCCAGTTCTCGCCAAAGCGGTCGTACTTCTTGCGCTTCTCCGGGTCGGAAAGCGCCTCGTAGGCCTCGTTTATCTCCTTGAACTTCTGCTCAGCGGCCTTGTCCCCGGGGTTCACGTCGGGATGGTGCTGCCGGGCCAGACGACGAAAGGCCTGGCGCACGTCCTTCTCAGTCGCGCTCCGGCTGATGCCCAATACGTCGTAATAGTTGGTTGCCATGACTTCAATATCTCCCGTGATGAAGTATAGTTTGGTTATTGGAAGTTGTCAATATATATTATGGTGTTGCTATAAGCATACTTGACAAGATATTATCAAGGATACTATACTAGCGTTGTGAGGTCGAGGAGGCGGAGCGCCATACAGAAACATTATAGAAGGAGGTGCGAAATGGTGCTGCGAAGATGGGAGCCTTTCAGGGAGTTCAGGTCGATGGAGGACACAATCAACCGGATGTGGCAGGGGTTTGGAGGCGAGGCCGGTTCCACGGCAGAGAGTTGGAGCGTACCCCTGGACGTGGTGCGGGAGGGCGACAAGATATCTGTCTACGCCTCGCTGCCAGGGGTGGAACCCGGCGACATTGACGTGTCCATTGAGGACAACGTGCTGACCATAACGGCCAGCGCTCAGTCGGACGTTGAGCGGAAGGAAGGGGAGTACCTGATGCGGGAACGCCGGGCCGGTTCCTTCCATCGCGCGCTGCGCCTTCCGGATACGGTGGACACGGACAGGATTGAACCCGGCTACAGGAACGGTGTCCTGACCATCACCATACCCAAGGCGGAGTCCAAGAAGGCACGGCATCTGAAGGTGGAGCCCTCATAGGGGCGGTTCGCGAATCGCCCCTACGCAAGGCATGACAATGCCACGGGCGGCAAGACGGCAGGCGGGATAACCGCCGCCTTACACAAGGGACGCCTCAATAGAGGCGTCCCTTGCTATGCCCGCCGCCCGCTGAACGCGCAACTGTTCCGGGAGCGGACCATACGCCTGCGGCGTATGAAGGCTAGGTGGCAGTCCGGATAGCCGGGGGCATGGCGGGGTGGATTCTTTACAATAAGAGGCTGCCTGAAGGATTGCAGCCAAGTCATGGCGAATCGGAATTGTTCTCTCTATACCCTTTGAGGAAAAGAACCATGCGTTCCTCATCCAGGTACTCCTCGTCTATTTTTAGGGATCTTGGGTCGATGCCGCACGAGACGAAACCAAAAGAGGCGTAGAGATTTCTGGCCTGCCTATTGCGAGTGACGACGGCAAGCTCGAGTTGTTCAAGTCCGGGAAGCGAGCTGGCAAGTTCAACGGCTTGGGTCAGGAGCGCCATTCCGATACCCTTCCCCTGATCTTCGGGGCGGACGTACATACCCCTGATGTGGCCCCTGTGCTGCTCTTTCTCTCCCGTTATTCTGTGGAACCTTACCACACCTATCAACTCTTCTTGGCGGTGAGCGCCAAGCGTGAAGTCGTTCGGAGATTCTGCGGTCAGGCGGAGGCGTTCTGCCACTGATTCCAAGGAGTATGCGCTCTCGCTCTCGTAGGTGGAACCGAATGCATCAGGGTGTTCTTTTAGGGCCCTCAGACGCAGGCGCTGATAGGCAAAGGCGTCGGAATCGTTGAGTGTGCAGATTGTTATGTCTGTCATTTCATGCGGAAGCCCTTCAATAGCGAGTTCTTCGTGTTTTCGGGTGTAAAGAGCTCGCGTGCAGAGAATCCCATATCCGCAATAGGCGGCGCACGCCCACGGATTGCCAGCCCCGTCGGCATTCTCGATACTTGCTACCCAGTAATATCGCCGTCCAACATCGTCGAGCGCTCAGACTTCCCAATGGTGCGCATATTAGCCCACGTTTCCCATACAAACCCTGTTAGGTGTGTCGTAGTCAGCAACATCGATACCCGATGTAGCCGGATATTAGAGCACTATGGTTATCATGAGGGATAGACTGCTTTAGTTCTTGATAACGTACCCGCTCTAGAGGCGTCAAATGGGTAAAAGCACGAACGTCTGCGCCAAGCGCAGCCCGGAACGAAGCGGCCTGGATTTTGCTGTGCCCATTGTACTATGTTCCAAACATCCCAAGCAACCGGAAAGGCAGCCCAGGCACCTTGCGCAAACTCCGCGCTGGTGTTACACTGACCCCCACAACAGAATAGTTGCCAAAGGCGCAAGGACTGCTGCGGGCAGACCTTTAAATCAGTCCCGAGAGGCTGGCAAGGCGTACGGACCAAGAGTAGCGGAAGCCTTTGGCTATAGGTTAAACATGGAACCTCTTGCCAGTCTGGTAAGAGGTTTTTTCTATGGCCGAGAAGCTCCTGATGTCCCAGGACGAGATTGGAAGGGCCCTCAGTCGCATCGCTCACGAGATACTGGAGCGCAATCAGGGCGTTGACAACCTGGCGCTGGTGGGAATGCACACGAGGGGCGTGCCGTTGGCTCAACGGCTGGCGGAGCGAATATTCCGATTCGAGGGGAGGGAGATCCCCGTAGGAGCCTTGGACATACACCGCTATCGTGACGACCTTCCGGCGCGAGGCATGGCATCGAGCCATCCCACGGTTATCCCCGTAGACGTCGCGGACGCAAGGGTTGTCCTGGTGGATGACGTGCTGTTCACCGGGCGCAGCATTCGGGCGGCTATGGACGCCCTGATGGACCTTGGGCGGCCACGCCTCATCCAGCTGGCTGTGCTGGTTGACAGAGGCCATCGCGAGCTGCCAATCAGGGCCGATTACGCAGGAAAGAACATCCCTACCTCCTTTGACGAGCGCGTTGAGGTACGTCTGACGGAGGTGGACGGCAATGACGCGGTTGTCATCAAGGGACACTCCAAAGAGTCCCCTGGCGCTCCTCCCCAGGCGGTCAGCTCCCTCTCCAGGGTAACCTCGTGAAGGAGACCCAAAGCGTGAACCACCTGGCCGGACGCAGCATAGTATCCGTGGATGACCTGACCTTGGCTGACATCCAGGCGATATTCGAGACTGCCGACGACATTCGCGCCAACCGACAGGCGTACTTTGGCAAGGCGACCGGCAAGATCGCAGCCACCCTCTTCTACGAGCCTAGCACCAGGACCCGGCTGTCCTTCGAGGCCGCCATGCAGCGCCTGGGCGGCGGCGTCATATCCACCTCGGACGTGAGGTCGTCGTCTATGGCCAAGGGTGAGTCCCTTGCAGACACGGCCAGGGTCGTCGGCGCCTATGCGGACGTACTGGTGCTGCGGCATCCCTGGGAGGGCGCGGCCAGGCTGGTTGCCGAGTACGCCCCCATTCCGGTCATCAACGCCGGCGACGGCAGCCACGAGCACCCCACCCAAACCCTGTGCGACCTGTATACACTTAGGGAGCATCACGGCGACCTCAAAGGTCTGAACGTAGCCCTCTGTGGTGACCTGCTGCACGGCAGGACAATCCACTCCCTGGCCTTTGCGCTGGCCCGTTTTGGCGCAAACGTCATATTCGTGCCGGGAGACGGCAACGAGATTCCCGACTACGTTCTCCGCAGGCTGCAACGCGACTACCGCGCCCACATTCGGAGGGAGCGGCTGGGCGTCCTGAGCGCCCTCTTCGATGAAGCGCCGGCCGATGGGGAGGCTGGGACCGTCGACGCCATCTACGTCACGCCCACGGAGCCTCATCAGTTGGCCCTGTCATCCATGGAGGGGACGACAGTTGAGTTTGAGTTAGGCAGTGAGCAAGCCCTCTCCATATACGTTACGAGGCGCCAGAAGGAGCGGGGGAGCGGCCCAACCAAGTCGGACAGGTATCCAACCATTACCGCCAAGGCTCTGAAGGCCGACCAGTTCAAGAACATATCCATACTGCACCCGCTGCCTCGCGTGGACGAGCTCAGCCCGGAGGTGGACGAAGATCCCAGAAGCCTCTACTTCAAGCAGGCCGCCCTTGGAATCCCCATCAGGATGGCCCTGCTGCGGCATATACTTGGAGATGAGGGTGGGCCGCCCGACGCGAGATCGGAGGCCGGCCTTCCGGGGCTGACCTACTCCAGAGCGGGCTTCGACTGCCTCAACACAACGTGCGTGACAAACCAGGAGAGACAGTTCGCCCATCCCCGGTTTGAGATTGTGAGGGGCTCCGGCTACAAACTGAGGTGCCTGTACTGCGACCACGAGACCGACGCCGCCTACGTGGGCAATACCGCGTCGCGTTTCTTTTATACGTCTCAGCTGCTGGACAGGTTCTCCCCCCTGGTCCGGCCTGAGCACGTCCGTTTCTTCCAGTCTTCCGATGCCGCAGAGTCCGCCGGGTTCAGACCCGCGTCCGAGAAGTGGGGCAGCTATCAGCCCAAAACGGACGATAGCGGAAGACACTGGCTGGATATGGTAACAGGCAGGGCGCAGTGAGTCTCATCATCAAAGGTGGGCGTATCATAGACCCGGACAGGGGAGTAGACCTCGTTGGCGACTTGTGGGTCGAGGGAGGCGTAGTGAAGGCATTGGCGGAGCGCTTAGAAGCGCCGCCGGATGCGCGTGTGATAGACGCCACAGGACTTGTGGTTTGCCACGGCTTCATAGACGTTCACTGCCATCTCCGGGAGCCCGGAGACGACGACAAAGAGACCATCGAATCCGGCACAGCCGCCGCGGCCAGGGGCGGCTTCACCACGGTGTGCGCCATGCCCAACACCAGGCCTCCAATCGATAGTCCGCAGATGGTTGGTTTTGTCCTGGACAGGGCAGGGGAGAAGGGCATGGTAAAGACGCTCCCCATCGCCTGCGTGACGGAAGGCCGAGAGGGTCGGTCGCTCGCTCGCATGGAGGAGCTTGCGCAGGCTGGGGCAGTCGCCTTTAGCGACGATGGGAGCCCCGTGGCGGACGACGGCCTGATGAGGCAAGCTCTGATCAAGTCCGCCGCCCTTGGGCTTCCCATAATCAACCACTGCGAGGATCCGGGTATCTCCTCCGGCGGAGTGATGAATGAGGGATCACTGGCCGCCGGCCTTGGCCTCAAGGGGTGGCCGGTTTTGGCGGAGGAGACGATGGCGGCTCGCGACGTGGCCCTGGCGGAGGCCACCGGAGGTCGCCTTCATCTGGCGCACCTCAGCGCCGCTGGCAGCGTGGACATCGTGCGCAGGGCAAAGGAGCGCGGCTTGAACGTGACGGCAGAGGCGACCCCTCATCATCTGACCATTACCGAGGATTGGGTGAGGCCAGGGGCAGGGCAAGAAACCCCGGCCAACACCGCCGCCAAGGTGAACCCTCCGCTGCGGACGAATCGAGACGTGGCAGCCGTTGTGCGGGGGCTGAAGGAGGGCGTCATCGACTGCATAGCCACGGACCACGCTCCCCATACCCACAGCGACAAGTCATGCAGCTTCCAGGAAGCGGCCTTTGGCATAAGCGGGCTGGAAGTGGCTCTGGGGTCTCTCATGTCCCTGGTCCACGCCGGAAAGCTGGACGTGAGCGCCCTGGTCGAAAGGCTGACCACCGGGCCTGCTCGCGTCCTTGGCCTGCGCGGCCCCTTCCATGCCACCCTCAAGCCGGGGGCTCCGGCTGACGTGGTCGTTTTCGACCCAAACGCGAAGTGGGTTGTCGATACATCAAAGTTCGTGTCCAGGGGCAGGAACACGCCTCTTGATGGGGCCACCCTGAGGGGCATGGTGGTAGCCACCATAGTCGCCGGCCGAGTGGTGTACGAAAGCAAGGCGGCGCAGAATGGGTAGGCAAGCATTCCTGGCCTTGCAGGACGGCTCCTGGTATGAAGGGGAGGCCTTCGGCTCCGAAACGTTTGCTTATGGAGAGGTGGTGTTCAACACCGGCATGACCGGCTATCAGGAGATGCTCACCGACCCTTCCTATGCCGGCCAGATAGTGATACCCACCTACCCCATTATTGGGAACTACGGCATAAACGGCGAGCACATGGAGTCCAAGAGCATACAGGTAGCGGGCTTTGCCGTGAGAGAGCACTGCCTGGACCCCAGCCACAACCTGTCCATCATGACCCTCCAGGAGTACCTGGCCTCGCAGGGCATCGCCGGAATATCAGGCATCGATACCAGGGCCATCACCCGGAAGCTGCGCGTTGCGGGTGTGATGATGGGTGTGATCGCTGTGGGGACGTCGCCCGAAGAAGCCCTGGAGCGGCTCAGGGAGGCCCCGCGATACGAGGACGTGGACTTCGTATCGGGCGTGAGCGCAGAGAAGCCCTATAGCTGGGACACCCCGGCTGCTGGGCAAGACGGCCCCCTCATACTGGTCAGCGACTACGGACTGAAGTACAACATACTGCGGATACTGCGCTCCAAGGGATGCAGGGTAATGGCCATGCCTGCCCACGCCACCGCCGGGGACATTCTGTCCATGAACCCGGACGGGATTGTACTGTCCCCCGGCCCAGGCGATCCAGCTCTGCTGGATTACATTGTTGACTCGGCCAGGGGCGTCATCGGCCGCGTGCCCATGCTTGGGATATGCCTGGGTCATCAGGTCCTGGCCCGCGCCCTGGGAGGAAGCACCTTCAAGCTAAAGTTCGGCCACAGGGGAGGGAACCACCCCGTCCGTGAGCTTCAGACGGGGCAGGTACACATCACCGCCCAGAACCACGGCTACGCCGTGGACGCCGAAAGCCTGCCGCCAGAGTTGGAGGTGAGCCACGTCAATCTCAACGATGGCACCGTGGAGGGTATGCGGCACAGGGAGTTGCCCATCATGAGCATCCAGTACCACTCCGAGGCATCCCCCGGCCCCCTGGACAACGTGTACCTGTTCGACAGGTTCCTGGAGATGGTGAGTGGCTACAAGAGATGATGTGTCGCAAAATGGGGCGCTACTATGACGCCGTTATGAGAGCGCATCAATTGGCGCGTAGGAAAGGCGCAATAGCTGTATGAGAACAACCCTCAACATAGACGGCGAGTTCCTTGAGACGAGGCAGGTATACCTTGAGCCTCTGGTGGGTGGCGCGGCTTGACCACTAAAGTATCCAAGGTCCTGGTCATTGGCTCCGGCCCCATTGTCATTGGGCAGGCGGCGGAGTTCGACTACGCCGGCACCCAGGCGTGCAAGGCATTGAGGGAGGAGGGCGTCACCACAATACTGGTGAACTCCAACCCTGCCACCATTATGACAGACGAGGGTATAGCGGACATTGTGTACATTGAGCCGCTGACGGTGGACGTCATATCGCGCATCATAGAGCGGGAGAGGCCGGAGGGCATCCTGCCCACACTGGGAGGCCAGACCGGCCTCAACCTGGCGGTGGCCCTGGCAGACGCCGGAGTGCTTGACAAGTACGGCGTCCGCCTCCTGGGCACTCCCTTGGACACCATCAGGAAGGCAGAGGACAGGGAGCTTTTCCGGGACCTGCTGGTGGAGATGGGGGAACCAACGTTGCCCAGCGCTATCGCACAGTCGATGGAGGACGTGCGCGACATCGCCGGTCGGATGGGCCTGCCGTTGGTGGTGCGTCCCGCCTTCACACTGGGGGGCTCGGGCGGCGGCATCGCCAATACCCCGGAGGAGCTGGAGGTCGTAGCCAACAGCGGACTGGCAACCAGTCCCATACACCAGATACTGCTGGAGCGCTCCCTGGTGGGGTGGAAGGAGATTGAGTACGAGGTGATGCGAGACGGAGCGGACAACTGCATCACCGTGTGCAACATGGAGAACTTAGACCCTATGGGGGTGCATACCGGGGACAGCATCGTGGTGGCCCCCAGCCAGACCCTCACCGACAAAGAGTACCAGATGCTGCGCTCCGCCAGCCTGCGCATAATACGCGCCCTAGGCATAGAGGGCGGGTGCAACGTGCAGTACGCCCTGCGCCCCAACGACATTGTGGGAGCTACGCTGCCAGGAGACTGGGAAGCGGACAGCCCCTACTACGTCATAGAGGTCAACCCTCGCGTCAGTCGTAGCTCCGCCCTGGCGAGCAAGGCTACCGGCTACCCCATCGCACGAGTTGCGGCGAAGATAGCGGTGGGCAAGCGGCTGGACGAGATACCCAACGCGGTCACCCATCGCACCCTGGCGGCCTTTGAGCCGGCCCTAGACTACTGCGTGGTCAAGATACCTCGCTGGCCCTTCGACAAGTTCGCCGCGGGAGACCGCACCATAGGCACCCAGATGAAGGCCACGGGAGAGGTTATGGCCATAGACCGCTCCTTTGAGGCGGCCTTCCAGAAGGCAGTGCGTTCTCTGGAGATAGGCAACTACACCATAATGTGGGAGGACAGGGCGTGGCAGGACAACGGGAAGTCCGGCTTGGACGCTCTGCCAATGCTTCCCACAGACTTCAGATTGTGGGCGGTGATGGCGGCGCTGCGCAGGGGCATATCGCCGGAGGAGATAGCGCAGCGCACCGGTATAGACCCCTGGTTCCTGCATCGCTTTCAGAGAATCGTGGCGATGGAACGCCGCTTCCTTGAAGAAGACCTCACCCCACGGCTGCTGTGGGACGCAAAGCGCCTTGGGTTCTCAGACGTCCAGGTGGCCACTCTGGCCGACAGGCTGCCCCAGCAGGTGAGGCAGCTTCGCAGGGAGTGGGGAATCAAGCCCGTCTACAAGATGGTGGATACCTGCGCCGCAGAGTTTGAGGCCGTAACCCCCTACTTCTACAGCACCTATGAGCAGGAGAACGAAGCCCAACCACTGAAAGGGCCAAAGGCTGTGGTGGTAGGCAGCGGCCCGATACGCATAGGCCAGGGTATAGAGTTCGACTACTGCTCGGTCCATGCTGCGTGGGCGCTCCAGGAGGAGGGGGTCAAGAGCATCATGGCGAACTCCAACCCGGAGACTGTGTCCACCGATTTCGATACCAGCGACCGCCTCTACTTTGAGCCGCTGGACGAGGAGGGTATGCTGGACCTGCTGGAGAACGAGGCTGAGGACGGGGCGGATCCCTCTCAGTGCCCTCCCTCCGTGGTGCAGTTTGGCGGCCAGACGGCGATAAACCTGTCCCAGGCCTTGGACTGGGAGGGGATGCCCATCCTGGGGTCCACCGCAGACTCCATAGACATCGCCTCCGACAGGGGGCGCTTTGAGGACTTTCTGGCCCGCGTGGGCATACCCCAGCCACCCGGCGCGGGGGTGACCACGCTGGAGGAGGCTCTCAAAGTGGCCCAGGGCACGGGCTACCCCGTCCTGGTGCGCCCGAGCTACGTCCTGGGTGGCCGGGCGATGGAGATAGTGCAGAACCCCACCGAGCTGATCCGCTACGTCACGGCTGCGGTGGAGCTGGGCACCAATCACCCTATCCTCATCGACAAGTACCTGGGAGGCCGCGAGGTGGAGGTGGACGCCATCTGCGACGGCGAGGCGGTGTTCATTCCCGGAATCATGGAGCATGTGGAGAGGGCGGGAGTACACAGCGGGGACTCAATGGCCATCTATCCCGGCGTCACCCTCACAGAGGCGGAGGTGAACACCCTTGTGGAGTATACCACGCAGATAGGGCTTGCCCTGAAAGTCAGGGGGTTGATGAACATTCAGTACGTGCTTGTGGGAGGCAGCCCCTACCGCAGCCCGCAGGCGCTCAGGGACGACAGCGTCCGCTCTACGGTGTACGTGCTGGAGGTGAATCCCAGGGCCAGCCGGACTGTGCCGTTCCTGTCCAAGGTCACGGGCGTTCCAATGGTGAAGCTGGCAACCAAGATAATGCTGGGCAGGACCCTGGCCGACATGGGTTATAAGGGAGGGCTTGGTAAACGTCAGAACCTGGTTGGCGTGAAGGCGCCCGTGTTCTCCATGTCCAAGCTGGTTGGGGTCGACACCTATCTGGGGCCTGAAATGAAATCCACGGGCGAGGTTATGGGAATAGACGTGGACTTCCAGAGGGCGGTAGCCAAGGCCCTGCTGGCAGGGGGGCTGTCGTTCCGGTCCGGGGACTCTGTGCTTTTGAGCATTGCCGACAGGGACAAGGTTGAGTCGCTGCCACTCGTCCGCGCCCTGATGGAGTCCGGCTGCAAGCTGTACGCCACGGAGGGCACGGCCGGCATGGTGGAGGGGCTGGGCGTTCCGGTTACCATGATAACCAAGAAGCTGAGCGAAGGACACCCCAACGTAATCGACATAATACTGGACGGCACGGTGGACGCCGTGGTGAATACCGTGACAGGGGAGCGGACCAATCTCCAGGACGGCTTTGAGATACGGAGGGCGGCGGTGGAGCAGCGAATTCCATGCTTCACCTCGCTGGATACCGCAAGGGCGGCGGTGGAGAGCCTGCTGCACGGCCCAGGCGGGTACAACGTCAGGCCTCGCAGTGAGTACCTGGACGCGTAGTGAGGCCGCTCGTTCCGCCGGCTGCGGCCGGACGTTGGGTGTGAAGTGAACCTCTCGCGAACGCCACCGCTTGCCTGGGTGAGCCGGGACGGCAAGATAATCATACTTGCAAGGTCCGTGCGCGCCTTTGCCCAGGGTTCCATTGCCGTCCTGTTTGCAGTGTACCTGGACCTGCTTGGACTTACCCTTACCCAGATAGGGGTATTCTTCAGCGTTGGCGTGGCCGGGGCCGCCCTCTTTGCGTTTCTGGTGTCGCTGATTGCAGAGAAGATAGGCAGGCGCCGGCTGATGGTTGTCCTTACACTTATGACGGCCGCCGCCGGAGTAGTGATGGTGGTGTCCAACGACGTAGTAGTGCTGTCGGCGTTTGCCTTCCTCGGGACGCTCAGCGGCGTGGGCGGCGGAGGCGGCGCGCAGCCCACCCAGCCTCTGGAGCAGGCCAGCCTTGCGGACGCCGCCCCGCCTGAGAAGCGCACGGAACTTTTCGCCGTCTACGGCATAGCCTCTACCGGCGCCGCGGCCGTGGGAGCGCTGGCCTCCGGCCTGCCCCAAATCTACCAGGGCTACTTCGGAGTCGGCGAGATATACGCATTCAAGGCGATGTTCGTGACCTTTGCGGTCTTGCTCCTTATCTCGGCTCTCCTCTACGCCCTGCTTTCGCCCGGCGTGGAGGTGAAGGCGGAGGCCAGGCAGTGGATGAACCCCATGAAGCTCCCTTCCCGGCGCATCATATTCACCCTTACCGGGTTGTTCAGCGTCGACCACTTCGCCGGGTCGCTGCTGCTTCAGAGCCTGGTTGCGTACTGGTTCATCTCACGTTTTGGCCTGGAGCTTGGCGCGCTGGCGCTGGTTTTCTTCTTCTCGCAGATACTCGCGGCAATCTCGCTGTGGCTGGCTGCCAGAATAGCCGGCAGAATTGGGCTGATCAACACAATGGTGTTTACCCACATTCCCGCTAACCTGTTCCTCATCGCCGCCGCGTTCGCGCCCACGGCCTCTCTGGCGGTGATTTTCTGGCAGCTGCGCTCCTTTCTGGGGCAGATGGACGTGCCAACTCGCACCTCCTACATTATGGCCGTGGTTGGGCCGGAGGAGCGGGTGGCGATGGCGGGCATACACATTGTGGGGCGAAGCATATCCGGCATTGGCGGGCCGTACGCTGCAACGGCGCTGTGGCAGGCCGTTTCCGCCGGCGCGCCGCTGGTTGGCTGCGCGGTTTTGAAGATAGCCTATGACATATCCCTCTACTTCATGTTCCGCAACGTGAAACCTCCGGAGGAGAGGAAGAAGGCAGAGAATGAGGCGGGCGGGAGCGAGGGTCGGTAGTGGCTGCTATGGGCGCAGTCTGCCAGATCATGTGGTTTGACATGCTCACCACAAACGGGCAGGGGGGACTCGGCCGGCCATGAGCGGGCAAGTATGTCCCGTTTGCCCCCGTTTCAAGTACGGGGCAGGCTCTGAGCTTGTCGAAGGGCGCGAGCGGGAGGGGAGTGGCGCTTCAACAACCGTTGGCCTTACCGGCGCCTGTAGAGAATACCGAGCTTCCCACAGGCTTGACCAAGCCCCGTGGGAACTCATCTCCCATGCGGTGATCAGCCTGGAACGATATGCACGCCGGTGGCCTTGAAGGATGCGCAGACCCCGGCCCCTTCCTTCAGCCCCATCTCCTGCGCCGACCTGGTGGTGATGAGGGCCACAAGCGTGAAGCCGCAGTCAACGCTCACACGCGCCAGGGGGCCGGTGAACGCCATGTCGGCTATTGTGCCCCGGTAGGTGTTTCTGGCGCTTGTGGAGGGCTGCGTGAGAGCCAGGACCACCTCCTCCGGCCTGATGCAGGCGAACACCTCTGTCCCGGGACCCACGTCTGAAACTCCCTCTATGAGATGGCCGCCGATGCGCACGTTGACCATACCCTCTTCTCTGGAGACAACCGTTCCCTCCAGCAGGTTCTCGACTCCCACAAAGCGGGCCACCTGCATGGTGTTGGGCAGGTTGAATACCTCGTTGGGGCTGCCAACCTGGAGCATGGAGCCACCTATCAGCACTCCTATCCGGTCTGCAAGGCGTTGGCCCTGGGCCATGTCGTGGGTGGTCATTATCACGGTGGTCTGCAGCTCACCGATGACGCGTGCTATCAACTGCTCAACCCTTGCCGTGGAGACAGGGTCAAGGTTGGCGGTGGGTTCGTCCAGCAGAAGCAGCTCCGGCTCTGTGACCATAGTCCTTGCCAGGGCCACCCTCTGTATCTCCCCGCCGGACAGCGTATTTGCCCCGCGACTCTCATAGCCGGCAAGGTCGACGGTCTCCAGCGCGTGGAGCGCCTTTTCGCGTATCTTCCCGCGCTCAAGGCCCCTGATTCTCAGGCCATAGGACACGTTGTCGAAGACGCTGCCGCTGAACACAATGGGCTTCTGGAAGACGATGCCCATTCTCCTTCGCATCTCCAGCCTGGCGTCCGGGGATGCCGACGCGTCCACCCCATCGAAGCGTATCTCGCCGGAGGTGGGATCCTCCAGGAGGTCTATCAGGCGCAGGAGGGTGGTCTTTCCCGACCCACTGGGGCCTATTATGGCCGTGACGTTATGCGTGGGGACATCCAGGTTGATGTCCTCCAGGACGGCGTTTCCGTCGTATATTTTGAAGAGTCCTCTGATTGTGATCAACGCTGCTGCCTATGCTGAAACCGGCTTGCCAGTATGTTAATCGCCAGCGCCAGGGATACCAGTATCATCCCCAACGCCATCGCCCGCTCAAGGTTGCCGATGGACGTCTCCAGGGACATGGCGGTGGTCAGTGTTCTGGTGTATCCGCGTATGTTGCCACCCACCATTATAGCAAGGCCTATTTCCGAAATGGCGCGGCCAAACCCCATGAGCACGGCCGTGGACACCCCGTATCTTGCCTCCCTGAGTATGGTGTAGATGGTCTGCATCCTGCTTGCGCCAAGCGACTCGGCGGTATCCCGCGCCTCCGGGGCCACGCCCCTCAGGGCGGAGATGGTCAGCCCCGCCATGATGGGCGCTATCAGCGCCACGTGGCCGACGATGATGGCCGCAGGCGAGAACAGAATGCCCAGTACGCCCAACGGCCCGTCTCTTGAGAAGGTGATGAAAACCAGCAACCCAACGAATACGGTCGGCATACTGAAGAGGGTTTGTATGGCGCTGACCAGCATCGTCTTGCCGCGGAAGCTGTGGAAGTGTATGAGGCTTCCTGCCGGTATGAAGATCAGCGCGGCAATGGACGTAGAGACGGAGGATATGAGCAGCGTCCTTCCAGTAATGCTGAACACCTCACGGTCTCCCGTGACGATGAGCTTGATAGCTGTGAGAAAGCTGTCTATCACCAGGTCCAAGTATCACCAACCCCTGTTCGGTTTGGGACGGCAAGCCGCCGACCCCGTGGGTTTTGCCGGCCTGAGCGCGCTCTCACCATTCCAAGCCGCCCCATCACTGAGGCCCCTGTCTTCTGGCAGGTATCAGGAGGGGAGTCCCGTAATCGTCCAGTCCATAGCTCCCTATTAGGTCCTGGACATCATCCGATGTGAGGAATCCGATGAGCTTTTGCGCCATGTCCACGTTGGCGTCCGGATGCCGCTCCGGACTTACGGCGATGGCTGAGTACACGTTCAGGAGCGGGCCTGTGTCCACCGGGGAAACCAGCGTTTCACTCCCCAGTCCAGACGCGCCAGTCAGAGGCCTTTCGCCGTCCACCAGGGAGGCCAGGTCCAGCTCATCCCGGAATGCGATGTAGGCGCTGCTGACGGCCAGGGTATAGGCGGACTTCTCGTGGGCCAATCTCAAAATGGCTCCCATCCCGCCTCCGGCCTCGATGTACCACCTGCCGGAGCTTCTGACGGACTCGTAGTCCAGGCCGGCCAGCTGCCAGATGAGCATCTCCCTGGAGTGTGTGCCAGATCTGTCTCCCCTGGATACGAACTTCACATTGCCCGGATTGGCGATGCCCTGTTCCATTATCTCCAGAAACGCCGCTTCCGGCTCCATGCCCCTGATGCCCGCCGGATCGTTTGGGGGGCCGACTATGATGAAGGAGTTGTACGCTATGGGATGACGTTGCAGGCCATACCCCTGGGCTACGAACTCCTCCTCCCGCGCCCTGTCGTGGAGGGTCAGGACATCCACATCCCCCCGCTTGCCGGCCTCTATGGCCTGGCCGGTGCCCCCTGTGATAACGTCCAAGTCTACGCCGTATCTATCCTCAAAGGCCGGCTCAAGCACGTCCCACAACCCAATGTTATACATGCTGGTGGTGGTTGCCAGCTTGAGCCTTCCGAGGTTGGCTCCGGGGTCGACCTCACCTGAGCCGTCGGTCGAACATGCGCCCAAGCCGATCAGGGCAACCGCGAAGGCCGCAATGGCAGTCCACGCCATAGCGCGGCGCAGCGGCAATGCGATGGACCGGAAAGGCCTTGCTTCCTCTCTGGGCATCTCAGTTGTCGTACGCGGCCGCCCGGCGGCGGCCGGGCCTGGAGTGCGCCGCGGTCGAGCCACCGCAGTCGCGACAGCCCTGGGTGACGCTCAACGCGAGGGGCGCATATCGGCTCAAATAGACGTGAGAAGCGTTCATTCGGCTATACCTCTGGCTCTTCGGAGGACGCAGGTTGGCAGAGGAGGGTGTCCATCATACTAGGGCGTGTTCAGCTATGCCTACGAAGTCCTCAGCCTATTCATCCCACATTCACTCCCACTGTTCCATTGCGGTAAGGCTACTCCAGAAGAGGGGAAACCGAAGACCTGAGTGACGTTCTGTGGATTGTAACAGACAGGCGGGTAGCGCTCAATGAGGCTAAACCATGTGTCCCGTCCCAACGGAATCCGCGCCCCAGCGCCAGCAGATGAGATGACGAGCGACATATCGTTTGAGGCAACGTATGACCTCAGACTTTGTCATTCCTTCGCACGTACGACGGCCAATATACTCCTTGGTTGGCTCATGGTAGCGCAGGCGCACGAGGACGATGCGGTAGAGGGCAGCGTTGGCCTGGCAGGTCGTCCCGTTTCCCATCTCCGTCGTTAGGCTGTCTTTCTCCTGCCGACTAGGTACCCGGAAATGAACCCCATGGACAAAAGCAGCGCTCCTCCCATGATTATGGGCAGCAATCCGGGGCCGCCTGCCTCCTCGGGGGTGTCCTCTTCAGATACGGGGGAAGGTGCAGATTGGGCCGTAGTTGGGGTTGGCGCCGGCGTCTTGGCGGGAGATGCAGTCGGCTCGACTGTTGGCGCTTCAGTGGGCTCCGGCGCGCTCGTTGGAGCGACGGTGGGCTCTGATACAGCCATCGCGGTTGGCTCAAGCGTGGGTGTAGGAGTTGCCGTCGGCTCCGACGTTGGGGTCGCCGTCGGTTCCGGCCCAACCAGGACTTGAGAAGCGCCGCCAATCACCGTGTCTTCCCTGTTCGCATCCTTCAGTACGCCGGAAAAGGCGTAGGCACCCTCTTCATCAGGGATATCCACCGTATACGTAAAGCTCCCGTCGCCCAACAGGACGAAGCTGACGATCTGCCCATCCACCGTGACGGAGCCTTCCGACAGGCTGGAACCTGTGTAGCTGAAGCCCTCCGGCAGCATCTCCTCCACCTGCCCAAAGCCGCCGTAGTTCGTGGCCGTTATCGTCACCACCAGCCGTCCGCCCGGCGGCGCCCACGGCTGGGAGAAGGACCTGACAGCGCTGTGGCTCGACGCCTCTAGCGTAGAGGATGGCGCCAGAGTTCCGGCGCCTATGGTGGCCAGCGCTAACGCCAATAGCAGGGAGATAATTCTAAGCAATTCTGTACGCCTCTCCTGTAATCCGGTCTGCCGCGCCGGCCGGTTGCATCAGCCTGTGAAGTAGAGCCTGATTACCCCTATGGTCTCCTCTTTGGTTATGAGCTCTCTGAAGTAATCGGAGACGGCCGCAACCGCCTCTTCCCGATCAATCACCTCATTGTCGTTGGCATCGTACTTTAGGCCGATGCCCGTCAGCTCCACGTCCGATACCTGGATTACCACCGTTACGGTCGAGGCTGCTCCGGAACTGTCCGTGGCGGTTACCCACAGGGTATACGTCCTCTTATCGCTTTCGTAGTCCAGTTCCGCGACATCCCCGACACTGATCTGCCCCGTACTTGCACCGATAGTGAACAGGGCTGCGTCCTCTCCACTCAGCGCGTAGGTAAAGACATTGCCATTGGGACTCTCGGCGGTGACGGGCGTTCCCACTTTGACGCCCGCTCCGGCGGTCTCGGCGACACTCCTTGATACCGACAGGCCAAACCCCCGACCGGACTCAGTCTTGGCTTCGGGGAATGATGGGCCTGGAAACTCTACAACCTCCGCATCCGAGACCACATGACTCCTCCTGCCCGGCGCGTGTCCGTCGTCGTAGACGGCGGTCACTCGAAGATAGTAGCCCAGGTCCGCCTCAACCGGCGTGTATGAGGAGGAAATTGCGCCGGATATCGCCTGCCAGCCCGTGTCGAATACAGGAGTGGGGTTGGTCGAACGGCGCCACACCCACTCCACTTCTCCCACTACGCCGTCCGGGTCCGTCAGAACGGCCGCCAGGGGCGAACCCACCCTCGGCTGGGCCGCGGACAGGGCCAAGCTTCCAGGCTCACCCTCGTTGATAATAATCACGGATACGGCTGTGGAGTCGTCAATGGCCGTGTCGGGATTCCCGTCGGTGTCCTTGCCGTCCAGGACCGACACGATAACGGAGTACGTGGCCTTGGCCTCGTAGTCAAAGACGGACCGGGAGCTCAGCTGCCCAGTCGTTCCGTCTATATCGAAGTGACTGGCATCCTCACCCGACAACCGGTAGGTAAGGGCGTCGCCGTCGGGATCAACGGCCGCAACTGGGTCGCCGGCGTCTTCGCCGGAGTCCGCGTTCTCAGCAACCATTCTCTCAAGGGAGTCCCTGGGTTCCCCGTCTTCATTGAGTTCCGGCAGGGGAAACCCTGGAGCGGTGTTCACTACCACGGTGGTGGCGGACACGATGCCGGCGCTCTTGCCTGAGCCATGACCGTCGCTGTAGGAGGCGGTCACTCGCAGGTAGCTGCCTATGTCCGCTTCAACCGGCGTGTATGAGGCTGAGTTCGCCTCCGCAATGGCGCTCCAGCCTCTCATGTCCGCGGAGCGCTCCCACCTCCAGACCTCCCCGGACACGCTCCCGTCCAAGTCTTCCACTACGGCCGAAAGCTGCGTCCCGATGTGCGGCTGCTCCGGCGAAAGCGTTATCTCTCCGGCCTCGCCGACGTTGGTCAGGATAATAGTCACGTCCTGGGAAGCGTCCGTTCCGTTGTTCTCGGCGCCATTGGAGTCCTTGCCGTCGTGGACCCACACAATGACCCTGTAGGTGGACTTGGTCTCATAGTCCAGCGCTGCTTTCGTAATCAGCTGTCCCGATGACGCATCCATGTCGAAGGAATTGGCGTCGTTGCCCCCCAGGATGTAGGTGATGGTATCAAGCTGGGCGTCCCAGGCGGAGACAGGGCGACCAATGTCCTCACCAGGTGGCGTGTTCTCATCCAGGATTCGCTGACCCCTTTCAATTGTGAGGAATTCCGGCGGCGTGTTGGCCTGCGGGGGAGGCGCCGGTGGCGCCGGTGGGGCCGGCGGAGGTGGGGGAGGGGGTGGGGGTGGTGGCGGGGGACGAGGTGGCTCAGGGCCACCCTCGTCGTCGTTTGTGATTGTGACCGTAGCAGTTGCCGTACTGCCTTGCAGATAGGGAAGTCTGGAATTGACGTAGGACAGGGTCACCCTGAAGTCCTCGTCTCCCTCGTCGTAGACGTCGTTCTGGATGTCTATGGTGAACTGCTTCTCTGCGCGATATCTCAGATCGCCGTTGACTGACGTAGCGTTAAAATCGCTGTGGAGGAAGGTCTCGCCGGCGTTCAACGAGGTATAGTCGTCGTCTCGCTGCGCGCTGCCGGGGCTGGTGGTTACCCTTACTTCGAATGAGAAATCGGACAGGGGCATCCCGGCCTCCGTTGTGGTGGACCGGGCGTACAGGGTGATGCTGCCCGCGTCTTCGCTGACCGAAATGTCCGCCTGTTCCCAACTGATGGTTACCGGCACGTATTCGTTGTCTGTGATCTTTACACTCGCAATTGCCGATCCGCCCTGCAAGTGAAGCGGGCCGGGGTTCGCGTACTCAATGGTTACAGTGAAATTCTCCTCGATTTCGTCGGTTGGGTCATCTTCAATGGTCACCTGTACCTGCTTTGCGGCGCGATAGCGGCGTTCGCCGTTGACGGTTACCCGGCTGAAGTCGTTCCGGCTGAAGGTGACGGTATTGTCCACCTGCGTATAGTCGCCGGGTTGAGACGCGCTGCCGTTAGACGTATAGATGGAGGCGTCGAAGGAGAATCCGTCTTCAGGGCGCTTGCCCACGGTGGTGACGGCAAAGGCGCGCAGCGCGGCGCTTCCGGCGTTCTCACCGACCGTTATGTCCGACTGTTCCCAGCTGATGGTGACCGGGACATGTTCGTTGTCCTTGATAGTGACGACTGCCGTAGAGGGGCCTCCCCGGAGATGAGTGAGGCCGGGAGTCAGGTAGGCCAGGGTCACCCTGAAAGTCTCGTTCGATTCATCGGTTGTGTCGTCTATGATAGGTATGCTGAAATCCCTGGTCGCGCGGTATCGCTGCTGTCCGTTGACGTCGGTCTGGCTGAAGTCGCTCGCGACAAAGTTCGCGGACGAGGGCGGAGGCGTGTAGTCGTCGTTCTGAGTTGTGCCGCTATCGGTGGTGGTTAGGGTGACATCGAAGGTAAAATCAGCCGCCGGCGGCGCCTCAAGTGTGGTTGTGAAGACTGCTCTCAGCACGACGCTCCCGGCGTCCTCGGCCACTTCAATAGAGGTCTCTTCCCATTGCAGGATAATGGGTATGTCATCCGGCAGCGGTGTGCCAGTCTCCATGTCAGACCATTCTCCATCCCCCGCGGAGTTTACGGCACGCACCTGTACGTCGTACTCCGTCGCGTTGGTGAGATTGGTAATGACGTAGCGCAGGTCTCTGCTTCTCCAGGCGTTGTCCCGCACTGTCCAGTTGGCGTCGTCCGTCTCGTCTTCGCTGGTCTCGATGTAGCGCACGTCGTAGGCGGTGATAACCCCGCCGCCCGTGTTATCGGGAGCAGTCCAGACGACAGCCAGGGTCCTATCGCCGCGTGAGATGGAAGTTATGGCCGGCGCGGCCGGCTTGACCGTTGTGGGCTCGTCAGCTTCCGCTTGGGACCAGGGGCCGTGTCCGCCATCGTTGTGGGCCCGCAGTTGGAACTCGTACTTCACGCCGCCCGTCAGTCCGGGGATGGTGTAGCTCCGGTTGCTCGGCGTCCCCACGCCTGTCTCCACAGACCAGTTGCCATCGTTCTTGTCTGTAGCATCGTCTCGAATGTATCGCAGGTCGTAGGAGGTGATGGCTGTCTCCCCTGTGTCGGTTGGCGCTTTCCATTCAATTTCGAGTGAGCCTCCACCCGGAGTAACCTTATTGATATCCGGCGCGCCCGGAATGTAGCCGTGGCCGTAGATGGTGAGACCCCACGACCTGAGAGCTCCCGTACTACCTCTTTGAAGGTCCTTGATCCGCAGGGTCCACTCGCCGGCTGCGTCCTCGCCCAAGTGGCGGGCAGAGCCAAAGCGGAACGCCGAGGTCAACGACCCCCCTATCCGGGCGGACGGGGACAGCGTTGAAACGGCCCCTGAGGGCGAGACAAGCTCAACGGTCAGGTCCCGGAAGTTAGAGTGGCTGAAATGGGCGTTGACCTCCACAAACTCAACGAACTCTACATAAGGGTCTAAGTTCAGACTGGAGGTAACCGTGGTAGGCGTCCCGAACGACGGGAAGTCGGGGATTGGCAGGTTGATGACGCTTGACTCAGAGGTAATTTCCCTCAAGTCGCGAACGTTGGTCCAGCCTGAGGCCAGGTCTACGGCGGCCTTGGCATCCACCATTCCGAAGCCGTACTCGTGGTTGAAGTTGTAACTGTCAGTGGTCGACCCGTATTTGAAAGCTCCTTCCACCCAGCCGGCGCTATCCGGGTCGTTCTGGCGGGCGGAGGCAGCCAGGATGAGCTTGACGTCCCGCCACGTCAACGCGTTGTTGGCCTCTCTCACAAGGGCAACCACGCCGGAGACTATGGGAGTGGCGGCGCTGGTGCCGCCAAAACTGCCCCTATACCGGTGTCCGTTATCGGTGGTGGCTATTCGGGGCTGGCCCACCCTCCCGCTGCTGGATGGCCCGCACACCCACAGGTTTGCGCCTGCTTCCGAGTAGTCGCTTCTTATGTCGTCGTGCCCGACAGCGCAGACGGCCGTCACGGCATAGTAGTTCGCTAACTCGTCCAGGGTGGAGTAGTCGTCATCTTCACCCCCGTTACCAGCAGCCCAGGCATAGAAAACGCCCTTCCCGTCGTATCCGGTGGTGACGCCATCCTTGACCGCCGCTTCCCACAGTTCAGTAGCAGGCTCAGGTTGACCGGAATCCCCAGGCCCCCAGCTGTTGTTGGATATGGCAGTAGTTGCCGCGTTGCGAGACATCGAGTCTGCTTCGTTAGCATCGGTATCTACCACAAGAAAATTGTATCCGTATATCTTGGCCTCGGGGGCTACGCCGCGCATACCGAGGCTGTTGTCCTTTGCGGCGATAAGACCGGCCACAGCGGTGCCGTGGTCCTCGAATGGATGGTATATGTCGGTCAGGTCTGGGTCGTAGTTGTGATTGAAGGAGGTGAGGACGTTGTCGGTCAGATCCTCGTGCCGGTAGTGCATTCCATCGTCCACCACCGCCACGTTGATGCCCGAGCCTGTGTAGGTGGGCCATACCTCCTCGACGCGTATGTCATGCCCACCACTGTTGCGGAACTGGTCATTGTTCTTCAGGTGCCACTGGCAGCCGTAGAGCGGGTCGTTTATGCTGCTGCTGGTCGGGATGTTGGAGCAGCGGTTTAAGAAATAGGCGTAGGAGGTCTCCACAATCGCCCTAACGGTGTAACGTCCCGTGTCTGTGGCGTCCTTGCCCGTCACCTTCAAGTAGTATGTGCCCGCGTCCAGTCTGCCCTCGAAGATAAACAAGTCGTCAAAGTGAATCGAATCTACCGGAGCCCGAAGATCGTTTTCATCGGTCAGGCCACCGCTGATATTAGTGACGTCGCTCACTCCTCCGATGGTCACGTAAGTGGTCTCTGTGAGAGTCAGGCTGAAGTAGTCCTCGTCGCCGGCCGGGTCTATGATTCCGCCCGCCGTACCGCCGAGGGTCAGCGGCTGAGCGTCGGCGATGGCGCTGCCCGGCTCGGTTATGGCCGTAGCATATACTGTGTATGGACCATCGGAACTACTTGCGAAAGAGCTGACCTTGACGTAGTACACTCCGGCGTTTAGTCTCTCCCGGATGAGAAAATTTGTACTGCCGCCAGGGAGGTAGCCGTCATCGTTGGAGGCTATCACCGTGCCATTGCTCCTCTGCAGCTCACCCACGGTGTCAGGGAACCCGGATGCGCGAATGGCTACCTCCGTTGTCTCAGAAAGCTCCAGCTTGAAATAGTCGTCGTCGTCGTCGGGGTCAATTGTGCCGCTCGCAGAGCCGTTGAGACTCAGTGTAGCGGCGTTGCTTCTTGAAGTGGTGTCCCTGAACTCCCTTATCCTAAGGACATAAGGTTCGTCAGTAGGTCCGAAGCCGGTTACCTTGATGTAATACGTCCCGGATTGGAGTTTTAGCCACATGAAGAAGTTGTCCGGGTTGGGCAGCACGGCGCCATAGTCATCGCTCTCAATGGACATGCCGGTGTTGTCAACTAGCTCTCCCACGGTATCCAGGTCGCCCAGGGTATATATCCAGTAGTCGGCTGTACTTGACACGCTAAAGCTGAAGTAGTCTTCATCGTCGGCGGGGTCAATTACTCCCCACACCCTGGCGCCCGCGGTCACGCTCGTGGCTGCGGCGCGAGTGTTGCCATGGTCCGCGGGAGTTGCGCTGGTTGTGGCCGACCATGCGCCGTCGACATCGTCGACGTCCACCGCCCGCGCCTGAACGTCGTACTCCGTGCCGTTGGTCAAGCCGGTGACGGCGTAGGCCAGGCTGCCGCCGCCGTCTTCCCAGGCGTCCTCCTCCACAGTCCAGTTGGAGTCCATCGTCTCATCAGCGCTGGTCTCAATGTAGCGCACGTCGTAGGCCGATATACCCGTGGTGATGCCGGTGGGCGCGCTCCAGGAGACCAGCACGGCCCGGTCGTCGGCACGTACGGAATCTATAGTAGGAGCAGGGAGAGCCGGCGTCCCGGTTTTGGTGTCTGACCAGGTTCCGTCGCCGTTGGAGTTGACTGCCCGCGCCTGCACATCGTACTCCGTGCCGTTGGTCAAGCCGGTGATGGTGTATTGGAGCGTACCGGATGTCCAGCCGTTGTCCACCACGGTCCATTTGGTGTCATCCGTTTCGTCCTCGCTGGTCTCGATGTGACGCACGTCGTAGGCAGTGATGCCGGTTTCGCCTGCGGGAGCGGTCCAGGCAACGGTGAGTGTGGTATCGCCAGAGGTTACAGAGTCGATGGTAGGCGCGGCAGGAGTAGACTGCGCGCTAGCGTAACCCAGGGCCAGCATGAGGCAGAGCAGGGCACATCCCGCCCCCGGTAGCAGTCTGGCCGGGCTGAGCATCCTGGTCATGGGATTGATGACTCTGAAGAAACGTTAGCGTTCACGGGAATAGTGCGTTACAACGCCCCGGGGTACTCACAGGCGACAATCACTTAGGGGTGGCTTCTCTTCCCCAGTTGGGGCTGGAGATTTCCACGCCGTCCTGCACTGCAAGAGCGTTGGCGAGGTCCAGCGAGGGGAACCCCGGTTCCGTTTCAACGAAGAAGCCGTTGGCGAGGTAGTCCAACTCCAACACGCGGTCCATCTTGATCCCGTTGCTGGAGAAGAAGGCGTTCGTTTCCGCCTGGCTCCATTCAGGGCTGAGCGCCAGCAGAACGCCGCCGGGCAGAGTCATCAGAGCACCGGACTCAGAGCGAAAGACGGGCAGGGTATCACTCTTCGATTGTCCATCCGCGCTCCTGGCAAGGTTGATTCCACCCTCGCTGGCTGAAACGACGTCACGAGGCAACCCGCCGGAGCCTTTCTCTACTACCAGGTCGGTTTGAAGCCGCGCCGTCATTGTCCTGTCGCCATCCTGCCAGGTGTACGCGTCGCCCTGGACAGGGCCGGAGGCGCCGGGGCCACCCTTCTGGGGAGAATCCGTATCAACAACCGTTAGGGGTTCCTGTTTCTTGGACGATCCGATAGAGTCGACGGGCGCGAATTCAAGGCCATCGTCAGCAGACGACGCGGGAGTCGGCATTGACGTGGAGTCATCCACTGAAGGAGTAGGTACGGTGACTGTGGGATCCTGAATTGGCGCCGGAATCTCCGTGGGCGCTGCAACGGGCTGGGCCGTCGGCGCAGATGATCCGCATCCGGCCAAGACCGCCGTCATACTTGATACAAGGGCAACTATGGCCAGCAGGACAACGAGCTTTCTCAATTCATCACCTGTATGGTGTATGGCCCTCAATTATAATCGCTGGAAAGGCCCTTGAGTAGCCGTGCGGCGAATTGAGTCTGATGGTCGACGCGAGGGCGGGGGAAGGGGCAGATCCAAGCCTTATTGGACCCCACTGGATGATATGGGACGGTCGCATGAAGCGGAGAGGGTGGGATTCGAACCCACGAGAGGATTGCTCCCCTACGCGATTTCCAGTCGCGCCTGTTCGGCCACTCCAGCACCTCTCCGTGAAGCCGGCGCTCATCGCCGCATGGCGGCCTAGTGGCGGAGAGGGTGGGATTTGAACCCACGTCCCGATGCAATCGGGAACCGCTTTTCGAGAGCGGCGCCATAAGCCTCTCGGCCACCTCTCCACAACGCTATAGCATAGCACACATTGCCATAATCGTTCCAAACCCTCCTACCGCGCCTAGCAGTGGCGTTGTACACTACGAATAACGCCATTCAAACCAATTTGTGCTACGCTATGCCGCCTCAAGGCATCGGATTGACACTGCAAAATGCGCCGTGCTATCATTCAGCCAGGATGAGTTCTTGTCCGGAGCTTTCTTGAGGGGGTAGCCTTCACTTTGTGCGCCGCAGGAGTGAGGTTACCCTTTGCCATTGGTGTTAAGATTGGATAGCTGGCAGGCGATCATACTGGCCGCAGGTCGTGGAAGTCGTATGAGGTCCAGGTTACCCAAGGTCCTCCAGCCAATCTGTGGTCGAGAGATGGTGGGACTGGTTGGGGACGCCCTCTGCGCCGCCGGCTTCGATGCGCCTGTGGTTGTCGTGCCCCCCAACTCCCCGGACATGTCCCGCGCCGTGGGACGCCTCGCCGCTCCAGTGGAGCAGGAGGAGCCGTTGGGTACCGCTCACGCCCTTTCTCTGGCCCGGACGCTTCTGGGCGATCATCAGGGCAGTGTCCTGGTAATCAATGGCGACTTGCCCCTAGTGACCCCGGCCACCCTGTCCGCCCTGATGCGCCGCCACGAGTCGACAGGGGCTTGCCTCACCATTCTAACGTGCAACGGGCTTCCTTCCGGCGGCATGGGACGGGTTATAAGGGATGAAGATGGATGCGTCTCCGCCATAGTGGAAGAGGCTGACCTGGATCCCAGTACGGCAGAGTCGTTGGAGGGCAACGTGGGAGCCTACTGCCTCAAGTCCCCGTGGCTCTGGAGCGCTCTCGACAAGCTGGCGCCCTCTCCCGGGGGAGAGGTGTACGTCACCGGCCTGGTGGCGGAAGCCCGTGGTCAGGGTTGCATAGTGGAGGCAGCGATTCTGGAGGATGCCGTAGAGGGCCTTGGCGTGAACGACGGGGTCCAGTTGGCAAAAGCCAGGGAGGCTCTTCAGCGCCGTGTAAACAATGGATGGCTACTCAACGGGGTAACCGTCATGGAACCCGCCTTTATAGACGTCACGGTGGAGTTGGAGCCGGATACCGTCATCTATCCCAACACGTTTCTGCATGGCAGGACTTCGATAGGGAAGGGGTCTCGAATTGGGCCCGGCTCCATGATAGTGGACTCCGCCATATCCGCCAGCTGCCGCGTGATACAGTCCGTAGTAGAGGATGCCGTCCTGGAAGAGGGTGTGGACGTGGGCCCATATAGCCATGTCCGCCCAGAGTCCCACATAGAGACGGGAGCGCACGTTGGCAACTTTGCGGAGATCAAGAACAGTCGGATAGGGAAGGGCGTCAAGATGGGCCATTTTAGCTACGTGGGGGACTCCTGGGTAGGCCCAGGAGTCAACATCGGCGCGGGCGCCGTGACGTGCAACTTCGATGGAGCGGAGAAGCACCGGACGGTCATCGAGGAGGGCGCCTTCATAGGCAGCGACACCATGCTCATAGCTCCGGTGAGGGTCGGCGCAGGAGCCAGCACAGGAGCCGGGTCCGTGGTGACCAGGGACGTTCCTGCCGGGGCCAGAGTAGCAGGCGCGCCGGCCAGGATAATAGCCCGTAATACCACGGACTGGCAGAAGCCATGAGAACGCCGGAAGCCGGCCCGAAACCGCACGAGGCCATAGTATCAACGACGCGCATGGGTCACAGCCAAACCGCTGTCCTCAGGGAGGTGGTGTGTCTTGGATGCTGATAGCTCGTTAGAAGCCATTGCCCTAATAACATCCCTGATATTCTACGGACTGTTCTCCTCCGTAGACAGGTATTTGTCCTCAGGATATCAGGGGAGTGGCGCGGAGCAGGAAGGCGCGCCTCGTCTCAAGGCTGGGGCGCTGCTCCGCAACAACGGCGTACGCGCGGTGGCGCAGGTTGGGCTCGTCGCCGTGGCGGGCGCGGCGGGCGTGGCCCTGGTTGTATCTCGCACATCGCACTGGTGGGCCGTAGCCCTGGGGGTTGTGGGCCTCCTGGTCTTGCTGGCGCTGGTCCAGGGCATATCGGCCGGCATAGGAGCGCGGCTGAGTGGCAAGGCGCGTTACGTGCTGCCCATCCTCTGGCCGGTGGCCCTGTCTGCGCTGCCTCTATCCGCGCTTCAGAGTTTGGCCAGGGCGGCCCTCTCCGGCAGGAGAGAGCGCGGCGCCGACCTCCTGGAGCCGTCCGCAGCTCTCATCAACGGACTTCACGGCGGACTATCCCAGAGTGGCGAGGAAGAGGAATTGGCGCCGCATGAGCGAAGGATGATCACATCCATACTGGAGCTGGACAAGACCACCACACGAGAGATCATGGTCCCCAGGATGGATATTCTGGCAGCCGACGCCGCTTCATCGCCGGGCCAAGTGGCGGAGATGATGCGGGAGAGTGGGCATAGTCGAATACCCCTGTACGAGGAGTCGCTGGACAACATCGTTGGAGTGGTGCACTCACGGGACATGCTGGGCAACCTTGCCGCGGACGAGGCCGAATTAGATTTGCGCGATATAGTTCGTCCACCCCTCTTCGTCCCGGACTCCAAGCGCCTGGACGAACTGCTGCGGGACTTCCAGGAGAACCACATCCAGATTGCCATTGTGGTGGATGAATATGGAGGCACCGCTGGCCTGGTGACGGTTGAGGACCTCCTGGAAGAGATAGTAGGGGAGATAGAAGACGAGTTCGATATGGGTGAACCCATGTGGGAGACGCTAGGCGAAGGCCAGACTGTAATGGACGCCCGCATATCCCTTGAGGAAGTAAACAGTGTCTTTGCCGTGAACCTGCAGGGCGACGGCTTTGACACGCTGGGAGGGTTGCTGTATCAGCAACTGGGCAAGATGCCCAGCCCCGGCGACGAGATTGAAGTGGACGGCCTGATGATCAAGGTCATCTCCACCCTGGGAAGGCGGATCAAGAAGGTGCAGGTAGCTCCGGGTACGTCGTCAGAGCCGCGCTAGGATAGGAGAGGATAGAGACAACAGGAATGGGGATGGAGCTTGGCTCCATCCCCATTCCTGTTTCAGGCTTCTAAGAATCTATCCAGAGTTGCAGGACACTTTACGTGTCACTCGGCTTGTCCATATCATCCATCATCATGCTGTCCGCATCGCAGCTCTCATCCACGGCCATGATTGGGGTTGTGGCCAAACGGCCGGATACGCCAAAGGCTTCCAGGGTGAAGAGCCCGGCGCCCGGGTACCTTACCCTGTCGCTGGTGGCATTTGGCGGCTTGGTTACAATGTTCACTTCCAACTCAAGCGCGCCCGCGGGGTTGACGTCGCCGGAGTACCATATGAGGGAATTATCCGAGTCCTTCACGACGGAGACGATGACGATCTCTCCGGCGCCGAAC
The DNA here is from genome assembly GCA_965263185.1 of Dehalococcoidia bacterium. GTDB lineage: Bacteria > Chloroflexota > Dehalococcoidia > Lucifugimonadales > UBA2985 > JAPPHY01. The sequence goes on from OZ253588.1 coordinate 2,396,945, forward strand.
CCGGAAACGTAGACCTTGAACTCGCTATCGTTGGCCGCGCACAGGCCGCTTGTCACTACGGTAGCCCCGTCAAGCCTCTCCAGGGACTCCTGCGGAGCCACAGCCGCCTGGGGACTACCCACGGCCGTGCCCGCTCCCAAGGCAGCGACCAACAGAATCGTGACCAGAAGAACACCCTTAACCGACAAGAATCTTTTCACTGTATACAGCCCTCCGTTCCTAGAGTTAGCTATCCGAAATCACTTTGGCTCTTCCCCTTCAGAGATACAGCCATAGCAAAGTCCGATATGGTAAATCTGCATAATGATAGTCACCAAGTCGGTGTATGTCAACCCTCTAGCCAGCAATTTTAGATATCTTCTTGCTCTCTTCTTATCGGACGTGGCTCGGCGCGCAGCGAGGTTAGTGGGTTGCGGCCATCCAATCACACCGGCGTTGCTCCTTGCTAACCTCAACCCGCTCCACCGCGGGGGCAGGCGCAGGGCTTGGCCCCCGCTCACGGCAAGGCCGTCCGGCCAGGGCAGGGCAAAAACGAAACGGCCTTGAGGTATCAGGCCATTGCAAGTCCTGCTATAATTCTCGCTTGGCGTCACGCCACACCTTAGCGCAGGTAGAGTATGGAAGACGATTTTGTAAAACACGTAGAGCATCTGGTGATCCAGCTGGCAGTCATCCTTGCCGCTGCCAAGGTCGGCGGGGAGATCTGCGAGCGGTACCTCAAGATACCCACCGTCCTTGGCGAGCTGGCAATGGGGACATTGATCGGCCCCTTCGCCCTGGGAGGCATTGCCATCTTTGGCCTGGGGCCACTGTTCTCTATTCGTGACGGCAATGATGCCTTGCCGGTCTCTCTGGAGCTCTTTTCCGTATCTCAGATAGCGGCCGTGGTGCTCCTCTTTACCGCCGGGCTGGAGACGGACCTGAAGCAGTTCCGGCGATACGCCGCCCCCGCCTCCATAGTGGCAATAGGCGGCGTTGTGGCGCCCTTCGCACTGGGAGCGGGAGCAACAATGCTCCTCAAGCCGGCCGGACTGGAGGGAGACACCCTCCTCTACGCGGCCCTGTTCATGGGAGCGGTCATGACGGCCACGTCCGTTGGCATCACCGCCCGGGTGCTGGGCGACATGCACAAGCTGGACTCCCCCGAGGGAGTGACCATCATGGCGGCGGCCGTTGTGGACGACGTGCTGGGTATACTGGTGCTTACGGTGGTGGTTGGGATTGCCGCCGGCGAGGATATCTCGGTCTCCGGGATAGCTCTGGTCGGCGCAAAGGCCGTGGGGTTCTGGCTAACGCTAATGATAGGCGGCATCCTCGCCTCCAAGTACATATCCAGAGCCTTTGAATCACTCAGAGTTTCGGGCGCAAGCGTCGCCATGGCAATGGCGCTCGCGCTGCTGGCATCGGGTTTGGCGGAGAGCTTCGGCCTGGCGATGATCATAGGAGCCTACTCCATTGGGCTTGCCCTCTCCGACACCCACCTGAAGGAGAAGATAGAGAGGCCGATTATGGAGGGGCTGTACCCCGCCCTGGTGCCCGTATTCTTCGTAGTAATGGGGATGTTGGTGGACGTGAGCGCTATGGGTGGGACGATTGTCTTCAGCCTGATAATCACCCTGCTGGCGATAATATCCAAGGTGGTTGGGAGCGGGCTACCGGCCCTTGCGGTCGGCTTCACAAAGGCGGGCTCAATGCGCGTCGGCATCGGGATGCTTCCACGTGGAGAGGTGGCCCTGATAATCGCCGGCGTAGGACTGTCCCGGGGAGTGATTGGCTCGGAAATGTTCGGCGTTTCCATCCTGATGACCGTTGTAACCACATTCATGGCAGCCGTCCTGCTGACGCCTGCCTTTAGAAAAGGGGGGCCAGGTCGCCGCGGCAGCTCCGAGTGACGCCCCAGCGCTCCGTGTATATTGCTATTTGGCTTTGCCACTGCTATATTCCCCACTAACGCCGTTGCCATACCGCGCATTGCCGCAGGGTTCCAGTAGCCCGCGGTGACGCCGGTAAGCCCCCGTAGCTCAGAGGATAGAGCGCTGGCCTCCGAAGCCAGGTGCGTGGGTTCGAGTCCCGCCGGGGGCACTTTACCATAGGCAAATTCATGCGCGCCTACGCGAGGTTCATAGCGAAGGGCTGTGGCAGGCGCATTGTCGCCGTTGCCGTAGCGATGGCAATGCTAACGTTGATGGCAGCCGCCGTCGCCTGCGACCCTGAGGACAGCCAGCCGACCGACGCGCCGCCAACGGTCCGCGAGATTCTGGACGCCTTCACCGTCGCTCAGGCCACGGTGGAGACCGGCTCGCTGACTATTAAGATGGCGGTATCCCAGGAGATCACCGCGCCCGGGGGAGGTGGCGCTACAACGGCTGAGACCAGCGTGACGATTTCAGGGGATTACCAAGCGCCGGATCGCAGCCGGGTAAAAACGGTCGTCACCAACAGCGGTTACTCATACAGGAATTATTACATAATCATCGGAGATGACGTATACCATGGGGACCCATTCAGCGGCGAGTGGGAGGTCGGCCAAGATGTTAGCGCCGCGCTGGGCGAAACCGGACACGTGGGCGAATTGGACCTTGCCCTCGAAGACGAGGTTGTCCAGTTTATCACTCTGGTCGGCGTGGAGGAACTCGGCGGCGTTGAGGTCTACCACTTGGAGGGGTCGTTACCAGCAAGTGACGCAATTTTCCCTACAACAGATCTGAGCCTGTCCCAAAAGTGATGTAGAGGGTAGCAGGTAGGAGCAGTTGGAATAAGCCAGTGGGGGTTACTGAACGACTCTTGCCTGGAGAGTTGAAGGTGGCGATGGGTTAGCGAAGGGTGATTACCGGCGCAGTTGTGATCAGGAAGCGGGGCGGAGACTCGGCCCGTGGGGTAGCTGGACGAAGGCGCGGGAGCGCCAGGCCCGCCACAGGGTGCGCAGGTTGAAAGCTGTGGCCAACATGATCCACTCGGCCGCCACGCTGGTAAGGCCGCGCAGCAGGAACCTCCGTGCCCCCTGTTGCTCCTTGATGATTCCGAAGACCGGTTCGACCAGCTGTTTTCTCAGCCTGTAAACCTCTTTAGCTGCTGAGGTGGACATCCAGGCGCGATGGCGACGTAGGACTGCATCGTGCGGCCCTATGGCCAGGCTTCTCCCAATCTCCTTGGCCTTGGTACAGACCCTGAAGGCTGGGCATGCCTGACAGACGGCGCCGGAAGCCCGGTACAGTCGCAACGGGATTCCGTTCGCATGCTGTATACGGACGAACGCGAGCGTCTGCCCCTGTGGGCACATAAAGCTGTCGCTACGCTCGTCATAGGTGAATTGATCCTTGTGATACGGGTCCTTGAGGAACCGTTGTCGTGACTCGGACACCACCACCTGCTGGCCTCGACTGGCACATTCTTCCAAGTGACTCCCGGAGAAATATCCGGCATCGGCCAACGTCGTCTGCGCTTTTGTCCCGGTCATCTCTTCGGCCCGTTCCATCATCGGCGCCAGCATGGCATTGTCATTGGCTTCGTCCACCACGTCCACGGCGGTGACCAACATGCCGGTCGCTCCCCCCTCCGGCTCTGCAGGTGAGACCATAGCCTGGGCGTTGTAGCCGGCCACGATGCCCTGCCTGCCCTTCATCAGCCGGGCGTCTGGGTCAGTCAGGTTGATGCGCTTGTGGCGTTCCTGACTAGCAAGATCGGCCATCGCCTGCCTCACCTTCTCTCTCAAGACCTCCTTGTCGGCCAACTCCTCAGGCAGATGGGCAGCAGCAGCGTCTTCTCCAGCTTCGTTCTGAGCCTCAAGGTCGGCTATCGCCCTCTCCACTCGCGCCAACAGCCCGCTCAGTCCCTCGGCATCGTAGCTCCTGTTCAGCGATGCGTTGGCGACCACCTTCGTGCCATCCACCGCCTGAACCGCCAGGTCCACCAACTCCATGGCCACCGCCGTACGCACCGTGCGCTCGAACAGCTTTCTCATAGCCTGCCTATGCCCTTTGTAGAACCGCCACAGGGTGTTGTGGTCAGGGCGCTGCCACCCAGTCAGCCACAGGTACGATATCTGGTCCCGGCAGGCCGCCTCCAGCTTCCGGCACGAGCGCACTCCCGTCATGAAGCCGTACAACCATACGCTCAATAGCGCACGAGGGTGATAGGCCGGCGCTCCCATCGCATCACCGTCTATATCCACGCCAAGCTCCGCCCAGCCATCCCGATCCAACGCATCAACGAACTCGGCCACGAACCGCGCCGGATGGTCCAGCGGCAACAACTCGTCAAGCGTCGGCGGCAACATCCATATCTGCTCACGGCCCATATCTCGAAGTGGCATCGCCAACCTCCAACTCCACCTTCTTCCCAACAGTCTACACCCCTGACATCAACCCGACTTCTGAGACAGGCTCACCTCAGTGTTTTCGAGGACGCTCCGGACGCGCCCTTCTACTTGGAGATGTGGATAGGCATGGAGGACGCCCTTCTCCGTAGGCTAGCGTCTGGGTACCAGTATACGGATGAACTCACTGGCCAGAGCGTAGCCGCCCATGCGGTATTTACCTATTCGGACTACGGCAAGTCCGTGGATATACAGCCGCCGGAGGTAGAGGAGCAGGGATCCACGTTCTGGACGGGAGAGGACGACCACGGCGAAGATGAGGTGTCCGCCACTCGTATAGTGGTCGGTGAGGCGGTTGAGGGCACGATAGGCGACATCTTCGACTACGACTACTTCGCGTTCCAGGCCGAAGAGGGCCAGACCTACCGGATAGACGTGGCCTTGGGAACGCTCACTGATTCCGCCGTGATCCTGTACTCTTACGGGTCTCAGGAAGCCTGGAACGACGACTATGATGACACCTTGGCATCTCGAATCACATGGACTGCGCCGGACTCTGGCGAGGTCTTTGTTGTCGTGGAGGGCTTTGACGTGGGTACAGGCGACTCGTACACGCTTACAATCACCCATGTCACCACACAGCCCTAGCCGCGGTGGGCCGTAGTTCTGCGCTCCTAAGGGCAACATCGTAATTGTAGGGGCGGTTCGCGAACCACCCATACTGGCTACGACGGTGAGGGCCAACGTCGTCGTGCTGGCGAACGCGGCCATCCAGGGGCTGCTGGGGCCGGACGCTATTGACATTGAGATGCTTTAGCATTACGATGCTCTTGCAACAAATTGCAAGAGTAGCCAATGTCCGGACACAACGCAGCAATTGAGACCCTAAAGGAAGCGGGATACCGCCTGACGCCACAGCGCATGATGGTGCTGCAGGCCATTGCAGAAAGCGGCGGCCACGAGACGGCGGAGGCGATTCACCAGGAGGTGGTGAAGACATACCCCTACCTGGACATCGCCACAGTCTACCGCATACTCCAGCTTCTCAAGCGGTTGCACCTGGTAACGGAGATAGACCTGGGAGGGGACTCCGCCAGGTATGAGGTGGCGGAGCCGAACAAGCACCATCACATGGTCTGCCGTGAGTGCGGACGCACCTTTGACCTGAGCCCTTCCTACCTGGAAGAGCTTCGTGTGCGGCTAATAAGGGAGTTTGGCTTTGAGCCGGACCTGGAGCACTTCGCCATTGGCGGCCTGTGCGCCGTTTGCGCCAAGGCCGCGCAGGCAGAAGGCCGACCAGCCCTTGCCGGCGGCGCAGCTCATGGAAGAGCCGTTGAGGAGTAGATTCTGATGGAGCTTGGATCGGGGGCTTTTGCGGCGCTGGTTCTGGGCCTTCTGCTGGGCCTAAAGCACGCCACGGACGCCGACCACGTGGTGGCAGTATCCACCATCGTCAGTGAGTATCGGAACGCATGGCGGGGCCTGTGGGTTGGGGTTTCCTGGGGGCTGGGCCACACTACGCCACTTCTCATTGCCGGCATTGCGATACTTCTACTCAAGGACCCCGCCGCCGAGTTGTACGAGGACTACGCTCCATTCCTGGAGTTCGGCGTGGGGATAATGCTGGTGCTGCTGGGCTTGCAGGTATTCTGGAACTTCCGCCGTCGCCGTATCCACATCCACGAACACGAACACCGGGATGACCCCCACTTGCACCTCCACACCCATGAGCTGACTCCCGCGCCGGAGAGCCACCACGGTTTCCTCCGCATGGGCAAGCCGTTCTTCAGGGTGAAGTCCTTTGTGGTAGGCGTGGTCCACGGACTGGCCGGAAGCGCAGCGGTGATGCTGGTGGTCCTCACTACGGAAGCGGTCTCGTCCTTCATGGTGGGTATCCTCTATATTTTCCTGTTCGGCATTGGAACCGTTCTTTCCATGGGAGTCATAACCCTTCTCATGGGGATACCGTTCTCCGTATCCGGGCGATTTGAGCGCGTAAACAGGATGGTTGCAGCCGTAGCAGGAGTGGCGAGCATCTCCTTTGGGGTGTTTCTCATGTATGAGCTTGCAATTGTGGAGGGACTTTAGACGCGTCATGGCCCGGCATCGGGTGAGGGCCCCGCGGCATATGGGCGGCGGTGGTGTTGACGATGGTGGCTAGTCTGGATATACTTGCCCGTGACGTTCGTGAGTGTGGGCCGGGAGGCGCCTCGACTGAGGTTGAAACTCCTCCTGCCGGGGGGCTCGAGGAGCGGTTGCGCCGTCCACGAGTCCCTTGTCTGTGTATATGAACTTTCAGCGGAGAGATAGATGAGGGTAGGCGTTACCAAAGAGATAGTGGCAGGCGAGAGGCGGGTGGCGCTGGCCCCGGATGCCGTGGCCAGGCTTGTGGCCTCCGGCACGGAGGTCCTGGTGGAGTCCGGGGCAGGGGAGGAGGCCAACTTCAGCGATGAGATGTACAAGGAAGCTGGGGCCGAGCTGGCGGACAACGCAGCCTCTCTCCTCGGCAGCGTAGAGGTCGTCCTCAAGGTGCAGGCGCCGGCGATGAACGCGGCCCTCGGCAAGCACGAAGTGGAGATGATCGCAAGGGGAGCGGCCGTCATCGCCCTTCTACAACCCCTGGCAAACCTGGACCTGGTGCGAATGCTGAATGAACGGGAGATCACCAGCTTCAGCATGGACACAGTCCCCCGCATAGCAAGGGCCCAGAGCATGGATGCCCTCTCGTCAATGAGCTCCCTTGCCGGCTATAAGGCGGCCATCATGGCCTCCAACTCGCTGGCCAAATACTTCCCCATGATGATCACGGCGGCCGGTACGTATGCGCCGGCCAAGGGGCTTGTGCTGGGCGCGGGGGTGGCCGGACTGCAAGCCATTGCCACTGCGCGGCGTCTGGGCGCGGTGCTGCAAGCCTTTGACGTCCGCCCGGTGGTCAAGGAGCAGGTGGAAAGCCTGGGCGCCACATTCGTCGGCCTACCGGAGGATGCGCACACTGAGGACGCGGGAGGCTATGCCAGGGAGCTTGCCGAGGAGACACAACGGAGGGAGAGAGACCTCATCCACAGCTATGCCAAGGATGCCGACTTCATCATCAGCACGGCCCTGATACCGGGGAGGCCGGCGCCGCTGCTCATAACGGAGGACATGGTCAAGGATATGCGCGCAGGCTCCGTCATTGTGGATCTGGCGGCGGAAAACGGCGGCAACTGCGAGCTGACTGAGCCCGGGGCCGAGGTTGTGAAACACGGCGTCATCATCCACGGACCGTTGAACCTGCCCAGCTCCATGCCGGTGCACGCAAGCCAGATGTACTCGCGGAACATCTCCACTCTGCTCATGCACCTGACGCGTGACGGCCAACTGAATCTGGACTTTGACGATGCGATCACACAGGGGTGCTGCATTACCCATCAGGGGAGTGTCGTGTACGGCCCTACCAAAGCCCTTATGGAATAGGCGCGGGGCGAAACTGGCGAGAACGATAATCACTGAAGCGAGGCTTTTCACATGATAGAGGGACTTCTTGTATCGCTGTTCGTCTTCGTGCTGGCAGTGCTTTTGGGATTTGAGGTGATAAGCAAGGTGCCGCCAATCCTGCACACGCCCCTCATGTCCGGGTCCAACGCCATATCCGGCATAGTGCTGATAGGCGCCCTGGTGGTTGTCGTCCGGAGCGACACGGCGCTGGGCGCGGCGCTGGGGATAGGGGCCGTTGCCCTGGCGACGGTCAACGTGGTGGGTGGATTCATGGTCACAGACCGTATGCTCCAGCTGTTCAGGAGAAGGCAGGACGGGCCCAGCTAATGGAATTCATCAACGACTTCACAAACCTATCGTACCTGCTTGCGGCAGTCCTCTTCATAGTCGGCCTCAAGAGGCTGAGTTCTCCGGCCACCGCCAGGTCCGGGAACCTGTTGGGCGCCACGGCTATGCTGATTGCCGTGGTGGTGACCCTTATAGACAGGGAAGTACTGGACTATGCGCAGATAGGAGCGGGCATGATAGTCGGCGCTGCCGCGGGAGCCGTCCTAGCGCGTACCATCAAGATGACCGCCATGCCCCAAATGGTAGCGATATTCAACGGCCTGGGCGGTGGGGCCTCGGCGCTGGTGGCCTCAGGAGAGTTCCACAAGCTGACGTCCGGATCCACGACCGCCATAGAAACGGACGTTGGAGTCACCATCATGCTGGGCACATTCATCGGCGCCGTCACCCTTTCGGGAAGCCTCATAGCCTTTGGAAAGCTCCAGGGGATAGTGACCTCCAACGCCGTGAGTTCCCCGATCATAAAGGTCTTCAACCCGGTCCTGTTCCTGGCTATCCTGGGCATAATGGTCTATCTGGTTGTAATTGCGGAGGGTTCCCCCGCATTCCTGGGGCTTATCGCCCTGGCGCTGCTGCTTGGCATTCTTCTGGTGATGCCCATTGGCGGGGCGGACATGCCGGTGGTCATAGCCCTTTTGAACTCTTACTCCGGCTTGGCCGCGGCCGCGGCCGGGTTCGCGCTTGACAACATGGTATTGATCATCAGTGGGTCGCTGGTTGGAGCGTCCGGGTTCATCCTCACCCAAATCATGTGCAAAGCCATGAACCGCTCCATCTGGAACGTAATGTTCGGGGCCTTTGGAGCACAGGCTGTGAGCGTTGGACAGGTATCGCCGGACGGCAGGCAGGCTCAGGCGACCTCCGCGGAGGACTCGGCCATTGTGCTGGCGTATGCCAAGTCCGTCATCTTTGTTCCAGGATACGGGCTGGCCGCGGCCCAAGCGCAGCACCAGGTGAAGGAACTTGCGGACCTGCTGCAGTCCAAGGGAGTGGAGGTGAAGCACGCCATTCACCCCGTGGCAGGGAGGATGCCGGGGCACATGAACGTGCTTCTGGCCGAGGCGGATGTGCCGTACGACCAGCTCTACGCTATGGAAGACATCAACGACGAGTTCGAAAGGACGGACGTGGCAGTGGTGGTGGGCGCCAACGACGTTACCAACCCGGTGTCCAGGGACGTCCCGGACAGCCCCATCTACGGGATGCCGATCCTGAACGTGGATAGGGCCAAGAACATTATATTCATAAAGCGGAGTCTTAGCCCCGGGTTTGCGGGCATAGACAACCCGCTGTTCTACAACCCAAACACCAGGATGTACTTTGCGGACGCCCGGCGCGCGCTGACGGATCTGGTGAACGCAGTAAAAGACCTCTAGATGGGCGTGGGGGCGCGGCGTTTGCCCGGACCTACAGGTAGTGAGCGAACCTGTTTTGCCCATCCACCATAATGTTCTGAGGCTCTACAAGGGTGTCCGTCAACTCAAAACCCATGACGATTATCTCGTCCCCGACCATTATCAGGTGGGCGGCTGCGCCGTTCATGCAGATTATGCCTGAGTCCATCTCACCAACCATAACGTAGGTCTCCAACCGGGCGCCGTTGGTGTTGTCCACCACGAGGACCCTTTCACCGGGCCACAATCCGGCCTTCTCAATGAGGTCTTCGTCAATGGTGATGCTGCCTACGTAGTCCACGTTCGCTTGGGTGACCGTGGCCTTGTGAATCTTCGATCTCAGTACCCAGCGCATAGAAATGAGTCTCCCCTGTCACAGAATGACTTCCCAGTGGAAGCTCCCTTTGCCAATTATACTACCACATATGGATAATGGGTAGGCGAAAATCGTGCCGGCGTCCCCTCGCATGGCGAGCGGGATGCCCAGCGCCCGGTAAACCGAGAGCCCTTGCCCGCTCGCGGTGAGCCTGTCGAACCACATGGACGGGAGCGAGCGGCCAAACGTCGTCGTGCCCGCGAAGCTTGTCCTCGTGAAAACGGGGAGCGGGCGCACAAGGGGAGGGGAGTGGGGGAGGCCCTCCACCACCCACGGCCAGGGAGAGCGCTATCTGAGCGCCCTGCCTTGACATGCCAGCTTCTCTTCCGCTAGGCTAGCGCTGTATAGACGTGACTGAGACGGGTACAAAGGCAGCGAGTCCGGCGCTGTGCGAGCGGGCACAGCCTCTACTCGGAAGATCCCTGCCAGGTCGTTTCCACAACGCCTGTGCCGGCCGGTAGGATGAGGGCGCGTTGGCGCCCTGGGGCGTATCGGGCCGGCATTCCCGTCCCACTGGGGCGGGCTTTTTGATGAATTTCCAAAACCGAGAAGAATATCCTTACGTTCAGGGAGCATTCAATGTTCAAACCCGTCACATCGAGAGTCGACTTTCCGGCTATGGAGCGGGACCTGCTGGCCTGGTGGGAGCAGACCGGGATGATTGAGAAGTACCTGGACCGCAACCGGGACTCGGACAGGCGTTGGTCCTTCATAGACGGGCCCATAACGGCCAACAACCCAATGGGCGTGCATCACGCCTGGGGCCGCGCCTACAAGGACCTGTTCCAGCGGTACAAGACCATGCAGGGCTTCAAGCAGCGCTACCAGAACGGCTTCGACGGCCAGGGCCTATGGGTGGAGGTGGAGGTGGAGAAGGAGATGGGCTTCAACTCCAAGCAGGACATAGAGGCGTACGGCATCGACCGGTTTGTGGAGGCGTGCAAGGCCCGCGTTCGCCACTTCGCAGACGTGATAACAGAGCAGTCCATCCGCCTTGCCTACTGGATGCGCTGGGACGATTCCTATCACACCATGTCGGACGAGAACAACTACACCATCTGGCGCTTCCTGAAGACCTGCCACGAACGGGGCTGGATCTACGAAGGCACGGACGTCATGCCCTGGTGCCCCCGGTGCGCCACCGGCCTCTCTGAGCATGAGATAGTCACGGAGGGGTACAAGGAGGTGGTGCACCCAGGCGTCTTCGTGCGCTTCCCACTGGAGGACGCAAACGGGGAGTCCCTGCTGGTGTGGACCACCACGCCCTGGACGCTCACCTCCAACGTGGCCTCCGCGGTACACCCGGAGATGGCTTACGTGAAGGCGCGGCAGGGAGACGACACCATTTACCTTGCCAAGGCTCGATTGGACGTGCTACAGGACGGCTACCAGGTACTGGAGGAGCTGCCCGGCGAGAGTCTGGTGGGTCGCCGCTACCGGGGCCCCTTCGATGAGCTGTCGCCTCAGCAGGGAGTGGAGCATCGGGTCATACCCTGGAAGGAGGTCAGCGAAGGAGAGGGCACGGGCATAGTTCACATTGCGCCCGGCGCCGGTAAGGAGGACTTCGCCCTGGGCAAGGAGTTCGGCCTGGCTGTCATCGCCCCCCTGGACGAGTTCGGCAACTACCTGCAGGGGTTCGGCAACCTGACCGGTCGCAACGTCTCAGAGGTGAACCCGGACATATTCGCCAACCTGCGCGAGAAGGGGCTTCTCTTCAAGGTGGAGGACTATCCCCATCGCTACCCCATCTGCTGGCGGTGCAACACGGAACTGGTCTTTCGCCTGGTGGACGAGTGGTTCATATCAATGGACGAGCTCCGCCACCTCATAGCGGACGTCACCCGCAAGATACGCTGGATACCCTCCTTTGGCCTGGAGCGGGAGCTTGACTGGCTGCGCAACATGGACGACTGGATGATCTCCAAGAAGCGCTACTGGGGGCTGGCTCTGCCCATCTACAAGTGCGGATGCGGCCACTTTGAGGTCATAGGCAGCGAGACGGAGCTAAAGGAGCGGGCCGTTGAGGGCTGGGGCGGCTTTGAAGGCCACTCGCCGCACAGGCCCTGGATAGACGGCGTGAAGATTCGCTGCCCGCAGTGCAATGAGACGGTCTCCCGCATAAGGGACGTAGGCAACCCCTGGCTGGACGCGGGCATCGTGCCCTACTCCACCATCGGCTACCGCCACGACCGCAAGCAGTGGGAGGATTGGTTCCCCGCGGACTGGATATCTGAGAGCTTCCCCGGCCAGTTCCGCAACTGGTTCTACTCGTTGCTGACCATGAGCGCGGCGCTGGAGAACCACGAGCCGTTCCGCTCCGTGTTCAGCTACGCGCTGATGCGTGATGAGAAGGGCGAGGAGATGCACAAGAGCCGGGGCAACTCCATCGATTTCGGCGAGGCGGCGGACCGCATGGGCGTTGACGCCATGCGCTGGGTCTTTCTTCGCCACAACCCGGCCCAGAACCTGAACTTTGGCTTTGGCGCAGCGGACGACGTGCGCCGGCGTTTCTTCCTAACCCTGTGGAACACGTACTCCTTCTTTGTCACCTACGCCAACATAGATGAGTTCAACCCCCGTTACGAAACTCCCGCCGCACAGGCCCCGGAGATGGACAGGTGGATAACCTCTGAGCTTCACTCCCTCATAGCCGGCGTTACCCAGGCTATGGACGACTTTGACGCCGCAGACGCCGGACGCCGCATTGAGGAGTTCGTGGAGGTCCTGTCCAACTGGTACGTGAGGCGCAGCCGCCGCCGCTTCTGGAAGAGCGAGAACGACCAGGACAAGCTCTCCGCCCATCACACCCTTTACGCCTGCCTTGTGACCCTGGCAAAGCTGCTGGCGCCCCTGGCCCCGTTCATCTCCGAGCAGATGTACCAGAACCTGGTACGTTCCGCATACCCGGACGCGCCGGAGAGCGTCCACCTGGCGGACTACCCAGTCGCAGACCCGTCCCTCATAGACGACCGCCTGTCGCAGGCCACACGCCTTGCAATGAAGGTGTCCAGCCTGGGCCGCTCCGCCCGGAGCAAGGCGGGGGTCAAGGTGCGCCAGCCCCTCTCAAGAGTACTGGTCAAGCCCGGCTCCAATGAAGACGGAGCCCTGCTTGAGCAGGTGACCGCTCAGATAGTGGACGAGTTGAACGTAAAAGAGGTGGGGATCATAGACAGGGAGGAGGACGTGCTGGACTTCCAGGTGAGGCTGAACATGGCGATAGCGGGCTCCAAGTACGGCGCGGAGGCCCGGACGATTGGCGACGCCCTGGGCGGCCTTGACCCCGTTGCCGTGGCCCTCAGGGCGCGGGGAGGCTCCACGGTGGAGGTCGGCGGCTACGTCCTTCAGCCGGAGGAGATAACAGTCGCCGCGTCGGACAAGCCGGGCTACGCATCGGCAGTGGAGGCCGGCTTCATCGTGGCCGTATCAACAGGGCTGACGCTGGAGCTTGCCGAGGAGGGAGTGGCCCGAGAGCTGGTGCACCGGCTCCAGAACATGCGCCGCTCCGCCGGGTTCGACATTGCGGATCGCATCGTCACCTTCTACTCTGGCGGCGCGGGCTTGGCGCACGTAGTGGAACTCTTTTCGGACTATCTCAGGCACGAGACGCTGTCGGAGGAGGTCACCGAGGGCGAGCCTCCGGAAGGGGCGTACACCGAAAGCCAGAATATTTACGGCGCGGACGTTACGCTGGGGGTCATGCGAAGGGGGTAGTAGTGGTGGGCGGACTCAATCGTCATTCTCGCGAACGCGGAAATCCAGGTGGGGCCGGGGGTACCGTCCGAGGATAGATTACCGCTTTCGCTGTAATGACGGGAGTGAGTGGGGTCTTCCCTCCACGCTCCCATCAACGGCGGACGCTCAACCCACCTGAACGTGGACTGTGGCGGGGTCCTTGCCAAGGTATTCTAAGATGGCCCTAGATACCCTGACAATATCTTTGGCACCGTAGTGGAGATTCAGGAAGAGGCCATTGGACAGCTTCCGATGGCTAAAGAAGTTTCTACCATCTTTATGCTGCGGGGCCAAGTTAATCAGACAATTGGGTTCCCTATGGCCCGCAGTAATGGGACACTTGTCCTGTGTTAACGCACCATCACGGACTAGCCACTCAGTCACCTCAATTATGAGTCCCCTCCAATTTCTTATCTCCTTTTCCTCACCCATCGGTAATCGCAGTCTTGGCGGACAGTTGCTGTCCTCTCTAACGCTGAAATCTTTTAGTGAAAGCCAACCTGGATTCGGCGCAGACTGGGGTTGGAGTTGCGTTGGCGCGATAATTGACGCAATTGCGGGCTGTGGCTCAGCGATTTGAGCACTAGCTTTGGCCTGATATGTACCCAAAATCGGCTCCTTAGCCTCTATGGGTTGGCCAGATGCCAAGTTGGGACGCCAGAGCAATAGGAACTGCAAAGCGCATTTTGCAGAATCAGTATCGGCAATAGGCACGTTCAGGACACGACGCTGCTCAATCGGCACCAGCTGGGAGTTATCGTACACCTCCCATTCATTGCCGTTGGTCAGAGCCGGGAATCTGATGCCAAGCTCACTAGCGTAAGCCACGACCTGCGACCTGTGGTTGGCCAGATGCTCGCCCAGGTTCTTGGCCTCAAGAAAGACTACCACGTCGCCCTGAGCGTTCAGCAAGGCGTAGTCTGCGCGTCTGCCGCCGACAACGTACTCCGGTCTTACCATTGCCGGGTCTGCCGTATCCCACCCAAGCGCTTGCAGCAACGGGTCTATCAGAGACAACCGCGTCTGAGTCTCGTTTCCCTGCAAAACAGAGCGATGCTCATTTATTCGGGATTTCAGCGTATCAATTACGCTAACCAGTTCATCAAGCAAATCGACAACTCCTTGTTGGGGGCTTACACCCCTTAGTTGGTAACCCCCTCCTCCACCAGTTGGGCTATCTCCTCCTCACGCACACGGGGAATCACTTTCATGCTGACATGATAGCACATTTTGGCAGATCTCCTCCTCACGCACGCTGGGAGTCAGCGCCGCGGCTAAAGACCGCCCATGTCCTAACGGCAGGGGCGGTTCGCGAAGCGCCCCTACGGTGTCCCGGACGCGCCCGCTCGCCTTGACAACCCACAGGCAATGATGGGAACATTGGGACGCCTTTTCAGGAGGCTGTCAACTCAATGCTTGGGAAATCCATCCTGTACGTTAAAGAAGGCGCCGTTGCGTGGGTGACCCTGAACAGGCCACAGGCGCAAAACCGCCTAGACCTGCGTATGTGCAACGAGATACGCGACGTCTGCCAGGCCATAGCCCAGGACGACGAGGTGCGGCTGGCAGTCATTACGGGAGCGGGGGATACCTTCTGCGGCGGGGATGAAGAGGGACCTTCCACGTTGTCGGACGGGGACTCTGCGGAGCGGATCAGGGAGCGCTTTGAACCCCGGCGCGTGGCCGCTTTCATTGGAGCCATAGAGAAGCCCATTATAGCCGGCATCAACGGGGATGCTCTGGGGCACGGCCTGGAGATAGCCCTGGCTTGCGATATTCGAGTCGCCGCCGCGGGCGCCAACTTCGGCATGACACAGATATGCGATGGGACCATCCCCTGGGACGGAGGCACCCAGCGGCTGCCTCGCATAGTGGGGCGGGCCTGGGCAACGGATATGCTCCTGAGCGGAAGGGTGATGGACTCGGAGGAAGCGCTGAGGATTGGCCTGGCGCACCAGGAGCTGCCCTCCGGCGACCTGGCAGGCCAGCTCCGTCAGATGGCCTCCACTATGGCGGCCCTGGCTCCCATAGCGACCAGGTACGCCAAAGAGACGGTCCTGAAGGGGATGGACATGACGCTGGAGCAGGGAATGCGCCTGGAGATGGACCTGAACCTCATACTCCAGACCACGCGGGACAGGGCGGAGGGGATAGCCTCATTCCTTGAGAAGAGGACGCCTACCTACACCGGGGAGTGATCCCGGAATCCAACCAACTAAACCGGAGGAATCAATATGGAAACATCCAGCGCGAACTACTGTCCACACTGCGGAGCGGAGGCGCAGGGGGATTCGCTCTTCTGCTCCAACTGCGGCCGTCCAATAGTGGGAGGCTCGGAGTCGTCGGCGCCTGTGCCATACCTGATTTCCCCAACCCGCATTGTGCTTCTGAGCGTCCTGTCGTTGGGCCTCTACACCCTGTATTGGCTCTACAAGACGTGGAAACACTACAAGGAGCACACGGGCGCAGCGGCATATCCCGTCTGGCACGGCCTGACCGCGCTTGTCCCTATCTACGGCTCCTTCCGCGCCCACGCTCACCTGCGCACATTCGGTGAGCTGGCCAGCGCGGCCGGATTGACGCTCCACCTTGCTCCTGGATTAGCTTTTGGGGCAATGCTCGTAGGCTGGCTTCGCGTAGGTTTGGCCGAAGGGTCGCCGGCCTCGCTTCTGGTGCTTCTGGTCTCCCTTGTGGCGCAGATATGGATGATGCTCCACGCGCAGCCCAGGATAAATCACTACTGGGATCAGGTGTACGGCAGCAGGCTACGCGGCGTAGCCGTAGGGAAGGGAGAGATCATTGTAGTCATATTCGGGGTACTGGGTTGGCTTGGCACCATTTCCTCCCTGTTCGGTGAAACGGGAATGGCGCAGAACGGAGGCATGTGACCCCCCTTCGAGACCGGCATCTACCGCAAGGAGGGCGACATAGCCGAGATCGCGCTTAATCGCCCAGGGCGCTGGACGGCTACAACATTCAGATGCGGGACGATATGAGCCTGGCGCTGGAGGAAATGCGAGACGACCCCGACGTGCACCGCGTTGTTCTGTCTCAGGGAGAGAGCAACAGGGCGGAGAGGATAGCCTCATTCCTTGAGAAGAGGGCGCCAACCTACACCGGGGAGTGAACCCGGAATCGAACCAACTACACCTGAGGTAACAATATGGAAATGCCCAGCGCGAACTACTGTCCACACTGCGGAGCGGAGGCGCAGGGGGACTCGCTCTTCTGCTCCAACTGCGGCCGTCCAATAGTGGGAGGCTCGGGGTCGTCCGCGCCTGTGCCATACCTGATCTCTCCCAATCGCATCATTATTATGAGCCTCGCGTCTTTTGGCCTCTATCTCTTCTACTGGCTCTACAAAACGTGGCAACAATACCGCGACCACACCGGCGCGGCAGTATACCCCATCTGGCACGGCCTGACACTGTTTCTCCCGATTTACAGCTCTTTCAGGGCCCACGCCCACTTTCGCGCTTTTGGAGAGCTGGCAAGCCGGGCCGGGCTGGATCTCCGCTTTAATCCCGGTTTGGCGTTTTCCGTAGTTCTTGCCGGCTTTATCCTCTCCATCGTGGCCGGTGGTGTGAGCAGCATTGAGGTTGTGGAAGTGATAGATCCCGTCACCGGAGAACAAGCGGTAGATCCAGAAACTGAGCTGGGGCTTACCGAGATAATAAACCCCACAAGGTCGGAGTTAATGACGTCGCTGCTCATGCGCATAGTCTCCATTGTCGCAGGAATTTGGATGGTTCTTCACGCTCAACCCAGGATTAACTACTACTGGGACCATGCATACGGCAGCAGGCTGCGCGGCATGGGTATAGGGAAGGGGGAGATCATTGTGATCATATTCGGGGTACTGGGTTGGATTAGCACCCTCAGCGGCGTCATGTCTGCATCGTAGAGTAGAAGGGATAAACGTGACCTCCACTTTTGAGACCATCCTCTACCGCAAGGAGGGGAATATAGCCGAGATAGCCTTGAACCGCCCCAGGAGGCTGAACGCCTACAACATACAGATGCGGGACGATATTCACCAGGCCCTGGAAGCCGTGCGGGACGACAGCGACGTCCGTTGCCTGGTCCTCCGGGGGGAGGGCGAGAGGGCGTTCTGCGCCGGCGCCGACCTTACGGAGTTTGGCTCCGCTCCCTCCAGGGTCATCGCCCGCCAGGTGCGGTGGGAGCGGGATGTCTGGGGCCTATTCCTGTCTCTGGACAAGCCAATCGTTGCGGCCATGCACGGTTTTGTGATAGGCTCAGGGTTGGAAATGGCGATGCTCTGCGACATACGGATCGCCTCGGAGGATGCGGTGTTCGGACTGCCGGAGGCCGCCCTTGGTATGCTGCTGGCGGCCGGCGGCACGCAGACCATCCCGCGCATGGTGGGCAGGTCCAGGACCTTGGAGGCGTTCTTGAGCAACGAGCGCATTGACGCCGCCGGGGCGTTGGAGGCGGGCCTTGTACATCGGGTGGTGGCTAAGGACGCGTTGCTTGAAACCGCCTTCGACTGGGCGGGGCAGCTCGCAGCCTGTCCGGAGCATCTAGTGAGGGCGATTAAGGAGGCGCTGCGGAGGGGCTTGGACATGCCCCTGGAGCGAGCGCTGGATACGGAGCTTCGACTGGCGGCGTCTGCCATGTCGTTGACGTGATGCACGCGGTGACCAACGGGATTAACTACGTTTGGAGGTAGAGTATGAATACCACGGAGTTGCTGAATATAACCTCGCTCATAGTGCCGGAACGGCACGCCATTGTCTTTGATGACATGCGGCTCACGTTTGGGGAGATCGCGGGGCGTGTGAACCGCCTTGCCAACGGCCTGGCCGAGCTTGGAGTTGGAGCCGGAGACCGAGTGGCGGTCATGCAGGTCAACTGCAACGAGCACGTAGAGAGCTATTTTGCGTCGGCCAAGCTGGATGCCATACTGGTGCCCATAAACTTCCGCGCCAGGGCCGAGGAGCTCACCTTCATGCTCAACGACTCAGGCGTTAAGGCCATCATCCTGGGCCAGAGGTATCAGGACATGCTCCGCTCGGTCAAGCCGGAGCTGACCACCCTGGAGTGCCAGATAACCCTGGAGGCTCCCGGCGAAGGGTTCGTCTTCTACGACGACCTTCTGGCCAACGCCTCTGACGAGGAGCGGTTTCCCACTGCGGACGGGGATGACGTGACCATCATCATGTTCACCGCAGGCACCACCGGCACACCCAAGGGGGTGATGCTCAGCCACAACAGCTTCACGTCCTACATCTTGGCCAACGTGGAGCCGGTGGACATGGATACGGCGGAGAAGAACATCCTCACCGTGCCGCTCCATCACATAGCCGGAGTGCAGGCGGTGATGGCCGCCATCTACGGAGGCCGCACCCTGGTGCTGCAACGCCAGTTTGACGAAGAGGGGTGGATGAAGCTGGTACAGGAGGAGAAGGTCAACCGGGCCATGATGGTGCCCACCATGCTCAAGCGTCTGATGGACCGGCCCGCTTTCAAAGACTACGACCTATCCAGCCTCCGGGTGATCACCTACGGAGCGGCCCCCATGCCCCTGGAGGTCATCAAGAAGGCCATCGTGGAGTTCCCCAATACGCGCTTTATCAACGCCTTCGGCCAGACCGAGACGGCCTCCACCATCACCATGCTCCCCCCGGACGCCCACGACATCCACGAGGGAGACCCGGACTACGAGCAGAAGATGAAGCGCCTGGGGTCCATCGGCAAGCCCCTGCCTGACGTTGAGGTCCGCATAGTGGACGAGGAGGGGAACGACGTTTCACTGGGGGAGAACGGCGAGATAGTGGCCCGCGGCGACCGCCTGATGAAGGGGTACTGGAACCGGGAAGAGGCCACC
Organism: Dehalococcoidia bacterium; assembly: GCA_965263185.1. Lineage (GTDB taxonomy): Bacteria > Chloroflexota > Dehalococcoidia > Lucifugimonadales > UBA2985 > JAPPHY01. The sequence continues at coordinate 2,416,435 of OZ253588.1, forward strand.
AAGGAGACGCTCAGGGGCGGGTGGCTGTACACAGGCGACCTTGGATACTGGGACGACGAGGGTTTCATATTCCTGTCCGGTCGCGCCAAGGACTTCCTCAAGCGGGGCGGGGAGATGATTGCCCCGGAAGAGGTGGAGCAAATCATCATGTCCCATCCGTCCGTGGACGAGGCCGCCATAATCGGCATCCCGGACATCGAGTGGGGCGAGCGCGTCCGGGCCATTGTGGTCAGGAAGCCCGACGCGGAGCTGACTGCGGAAGAGGTGATTGAACACTGCCGCCCCCGCATGGCAGGGTTCAAGCGCCCGGAGGACGTTGTATTCATAGACGAGCTTCCCAGGAACCCGATGGGCAAGGTGCTCAAGCGGGTGCTGCGAGAGGATTATCCACAGCCCATAGAGTAGGGCGGGCCGACCTCCCGCGCGTATAACAAGAATCGGTCAGCGCCGCTCGCCCGGACCGCAAGGGAAGGGGGGCGGCGCCGTCGTTAGAGGCCACATGAGCGAGGAGCAGGACAGGACGAAGGGGGAGAGTCGAGAGGAAAGGCGCCGCAAGCGACGCCATGGCCCCAGGATACACGGCAAGCGCTTGGCGGAAATCGTCAGGAACGCCCTGAGCAAGCGGGCCGGCAGGCAGGGCCGGGAGCAGGTATGATGGTCAGTGGGGTTGAGGCTCGCGGTGGAACCGGGGCAACGGACTGGGCACATCCCGCGCCCTGGCTACGGCCCTGTCGCAGTGTACTCCGGCGACACGTCATAGCCCACGTAATGGCCCCGGTTTGCGCCGCTGCAACGGCCGTGGCGCCGCTGCCAATGAACGGGTCGAGGACTACGTAATCGGCGTATGTGTACAACGCAATGCACCTGCGCGGCAGCTCCTCCGGGAACGGAGCGGGGCGCCCAACCCCTACGGGCGTACTCCGCCGGAAACGTCCAGACACTCTTTGTGTACTCTAGGAACTCATCCCTCTCCAAAGTTGCCTGCCTGTCTGAGATGGACTTTGCAGACCTGCCGATGGATGAGAAGGAAGCACTGTGGCAGAAGGTCAAGGGGAGTGTGGGCTATGAGAGAGTACATTTCTAAGATAGTCTTATTCAATGTATTGCTGCTCGAATCTCCTCAACTAAGGAGTTGAGCCGATTGGCTTGGCATATATTGAAGATGCCTGTGATGTCATCGCTGCGGTGTCCTACCAGTTCGTGGGGGACAGCATTAGATACAATGTAGAATGGAGTATTCCGGTTAAGCCGACGAAAGTTGTGAGCGTTGGCTTGCGCCTTTTTCCAAGTGTCTGAGCGTTCCAACCCTGGCCTGGCAATCTCAGTATCAGTTTGGTCAGGGTTATGCACAGTACGGGGTGACCCCTTGGTTTCAATAGCAACTCGAGGCGTAATCTCAATGTCGTGAGTATTGGTATTGCCTGGCGTGGATACTGCCGGTAACTCAAACCGGGCTGCCAGAAGATGCCTTACAGCACTTTCAAAGACATTCCCCACGATTGTCGACCGGCTTTGAAAAGTGGCCACCTCAAACACCTTGCCTGATCCGCATGCTGGACATACTTGAGGCGCAATGCCGAACTCGGAAGTATGAGAGCCAGCACCAATACATGCGATGCAAACCCATGCCGAATAGCAGCCTCTCTCATCAATCGCTTGTTGAAAGCATCCATTGAAGTAATCACGCAGCCGTCCGTTGCTCAATTCCGAGTTACTGATGTGATGATAGTTGTCTCGAGCAATCTCATCATACTGAATGTTTGGTATGGCTTGCCTCCTCAATCGTCTCATCGTCAGGCACGGCTTTAGGGAGAGCTTGAGGTATTGTAGACAACCGTTGGTGGGCCAGTTCCTGGTATTCCGGAGAAATCTCGTACCCGACGAAATGCCGACTACTATTCACTGCCGCAACCGCCGTTGTGCCGCTGCCCATGAATGGGTCGAGGACTACGTCATCGGCGTAGGTGTACAACGCAATGCACCTGCGCGGCAGCTCCTCCGGGAACGGAGCGGGGTGCCCCACTTTCCTGGCGGACTCCGCCGGAAAGGTCCAGACGCTCTTTGTGTACTCCAGGAACTCATCCCTGGAAATAGTGTTGGGGCGTTTATCGGGGTTCTTGCGGCCAAATGCGTCCTTGGAGAAGACCAGCACGTACTCGTGGGTGTCTCGCAGGACGGGGTTCGCGGCCGACATCCAGCTGCCCCACGCCGTCGACGGGCTGGCGCTTGTGGACTTGTCCCAGATGACCTCGCCGCGCATCAGGAAGCCCAGGTCAAGCATATCCTGGATTATGTACGCGTGAACGGGGATGTACGGCCTTCTGCCCAAGTTTGCCACGTTTATGCAAGCCCTGCCGCCGGGCACAAGGACCCGATGAACCTCCGCCATGACTCTTTTAAGAAGCGACAGGTACTCTTCCAGGGTCAGGTCTTCGTCGTACTCCTTGCCCACGTTGTACGGCGGCGAGGTAACCATGAGGTGGACACTGCAATCGGGCAGCTCGTCCATGCTCTCGCTGCTCTTGCAGAAGATCCGGTTGACAACGTCGGCAGGCAGGGGATTTTCCCGGTACGGGACGTTCTTCTCAGGCAGCCGGTCGGAGTAGAGGCGGCCTGCGTAAAACTGGGCGGAGTCGTGGCCGATGCGCCCCGGCGCGCCAAAGGCGCTGGTTCGAGTCCCCGTTTTTCCCCGGCGGGGTCGCTTCGGCGTTGACATCTTCGAAGGCGGGCAGGGTGGCTGCTACACGCCCAGGGCTTGCTTCATGGTGACGCCCATGTCCGCGGGGGAGGGGGCTATGTGAACCCCGGCCTCCCTCAGCGCCTTCACCTTTTCGTCGGCCCTGGCCGCGCTGCCCGTGATGATAGCCCCGGCGTGGCCCATTCGCCTGCCGGGTGGAGCCGTTGTCCCGACCACCAGGCCAACGACGGGCTTTGTGAAGTTGTCACGTATATAATCCGCCGCCTCCTGTTCCTTGGTCCCACCGATCTCTCCTATCAGCACCACAGCGTCCGTGTCCGGGTCTTCCTGAAACAGCCGGAGCAGGTCTATGTAGGAGGATCCCACAATGGGATCGCCGCCTATGCCCACGCAGGTGGACTGGCCTATGCCCAAAGCCGTGAGCTGGTTCACGGCCTCATAGGTCAGGGTTCCGCTGCGGGATATGACTCCCACTCTGCCTGGGGTGTGGATATTGCCTGGCATGATCCCTATCTTGCAGTGGCTTGCCGGAGATATGAGGCCGGGGCAGTTGGGACCAATCAGGCGGGTTGGCTTGTCCTCCAGGTACTTCGCCACTCCCACCATCTCCATGACGGGAATGCCCTCGGTGATGCAGGCAACAAGGGGTATGCCTGCGTCCGCGGCCTCCAGTATGGCGTCCGCGGCGAAGGCGGCTGGCACGAAGATGAGAGCGACGTTGGCGCCGGTTTCCTCCACCGCCCGATTTACGGTGTTGAAGACGGGGACCTTCTCCTCCCAGGTGGTCCCGCCCCGGCCCGGCGTCACTCCGGCCACCAGGTTGGTTCCGTACTCCATGCACCGGAGGGCATGAAACGTCCCCTCTCGCCCCGTCAGACCCTGGACCATCAGACGCGTATTCTCATTGACCAGGATGCTCACTGGTACCTCCTACACAATTAGCTGGCGGCCTGCTTTATCTTGTCGGCTGCCTCGTTTAGATCGTTGACCAGGATAACTCCCAGGCCGGAGTTGGATAGAATGTCCTTGCCCTCATCGGCGTTTGTTCCCAGCATCCTGACCACTATGGGCGGCCTGGCCTCGGTCTCCCGGCAGGCGGCCACAATGCCGTTGGCGGCTATGTCGCAGCGCAGGATTCCGCCGAAGACGTTCACCAGCACCCGCTTCACCTGCGAGTCCGACAGGATGAGCTTGAATGCCTGGGCGATCTGCTCCTCGGTGGCGCCGCCGCCCACGTCCAAGAAGTTGGCCGGCATGGCGTCGGCCATGGATATGGAGTCCATGGTTGCCATAGCCAGCCCAGCGCCGTTGACCATGCACCCCACGTCGCCGTCCAGCTTGACGTAGGAGATGCCGAATCCGGCGGCTTCCACCTCCAGGGGGTCTTCCTGGTCGGAGTCTCTTAGCTCCTGTATGTCCGGGTGACGGGGCAGGGCGTCGTCATCGAAGTCGAGCTTGGCGTCCAGCGCCATCAGCTGCCCGTCCGAGGTGATGGCAAGTGGGTTTATCTCGGCAAGGGAGCAGCCCTTGTCCACGAACAGCTTGTACAGATTGGCAATGAGGGCTGCGGCGGGCCGTATCAGGTTGGCCGGGAGGTCCAGCCCGTAGGCCAGGTTCCGGCATTGGAAGGGTTGAAGGCCAATGGCAATGTCCACGTTGGCCCTGAGTATCTTCTCAGGCGTGGCCTCGGCCACCTCCTCTATCTCCATACCTCCGGCCTGGCTGGCCATGATCACAGGGCTCCTGGCGCCGCTGTCTATGATTACCGCAAGGTAGAACTCCTTATCGATCTGGGCGGGCTCTTCCAGAAGCACACGGTTTACGGGGGCGCCTTCCGGGCCTGTCTGGCGCGTGACCAGACGATGCCCCAACAGGCCGCGGGCAACCGTCTCTGCTTCCTCCGGGGAGCCTACAACCTTAACCCCACCGGCCAGGCCTCTTCCTCCCGCGTGGATCTGCGCCTTGACGACTACGCTGCCTCCCAAGTCTTCGGCTATCCGGCGCGCCTCCTCAGGGTCGGCTGCGACTCCGGCTTTTGGCGTCGGTATTCCGAACTCGGAGAGTAGCGATTTCGCCTGGTATTCATGGACCTTCATTCTGTTTCTCCTGGTTGATTTGTCTTAGCGTTTCTACTCGGTGGGCGGCGCTCCAGAGCGCCTGACAGGAAGTACGGAGGCAGCATTCCGACCGTCCCATGCGACCGCTGCCATTGCCATAATAGCGGTGTTGGGGCGTCCTGTCCAGCGTAGGGCGGCGCCCCGTCTTGACGCTATGTGTTGGCAATGTGGTACGGCGCCGCTCATATGGTTCGACAAACTCACCACGTGCGGACAAGGGGGGCCGTCGTCGTCACGCGTTGGGGTCAGCAATGGCGGCGGTGTGCGCGGGGCGGGGCTATCCTAGTAGTAGATGGCCCCGACGGCGCCACCGCCCGCGGCGATGACGTCCCCATTGATGGCTATGGACCTTGGGGACGCCAGAAAGGCCACCACGTAGGCTATGTCACGAGCATCGATGACCCGCCGCACGCTGTTGCCGCCGGCCATGCGCTGCTCAGCCTCTTCTACGGTTATGCCCAGCCGCTGGGCCCGGTCTTCCAGAGCGCCTGGTGTCCTTTCGGTGCGGGTCATGCCGGGATGCACCACAGTCACGTTGACGCCCAGTGGGCCCAGCTCGTCGCCGAGGTTCTTTGTCATGGCTACCAGGGATACGTTGCGCATACTCCCAATTGTGCTGCCGGACTGCCTGGCCGCCAAGCCGCTGATGTTTATGATACGGCCCCATCCTTGTTGTACCATGTACGGCGCCGCTTCTCTGGCGCATCTCAGATAGCCCAACACCTTCACGTTCATGTCTGGCCAGAAGTGGGCGTCAGTGATTTCGCTCAGTGGAGGCGGCGGCGAAAATCCGCCCGGCTGGGCGGCGCAGTTCACCAGGATGTCCAGATGCCCCAGGGCATTCGCCGCTGCCTGCACCATGTCCCGTACGGACTGGTCGTCGCCGGTGTCCACCTGTACCGGGATCACGCGCCGTCCCGTCTCCTGTGATAATTCACGCGCCGACTCCTCCAGGGGTTCCAGGGTTCTTGCTGCGACCACCACATCCACCCCTTCCAACGCCAGCTCGCGGGCGATGGATTTGCCGATCCCGCGACTGCCTCCAGTCACAATCGCCGTCTTGCCCAATAGCTCCAGATCCATATCTCCTCCTTCGGGGCGCAGGCGCCCTCAATATCGCAGTGGCTGCCGTTCCAGGGGACGCGCCCTCGAAGTCTCCTCCGTTCGTTTGGGATGCCCTTCGAGTTGGGGTCACCCCAGGGAGGCTTGCGGGTTTCCCCCGGAGGGATGGTATGTTTATGGAGCGGAGCCGTCAAGCGCATTGCAATTGCAGAGGATTGAACCGATAGGTTTTGGATGCTATAATTCGCTACGGGATGGGGGCCTTTCCGTGGAGCGGCCTCACCACCCACGCAGAAAGGAAAGAAGGGAGATAGTCCTATGACCTATATCATTGCCGAGCCCTGTGTGGACGTTAAAGATGGCGCATGCGTTGATGTCTGCCCGGTCGACTGTATCTACGGCTTGGATATTGAAGAAGACAGGATGCTCTACATCTCCCCGGATGAATGCATTGACTGCGCGGCTTGCGAGCCTGTCTGCCCGGTGAACGCGATCTTCACAGAGGAGGATACGCCGGAGCAGTACAAGGACTGGATCCCCGTCAACTACGACTTCTTCACGGATGAAGCGGGGACCCGGGCAAAGGTGGACCAGTTGAAGCCGCGCGACTAACGCCTTCTGTAACCGGGGATCGCAGGGCGATTGAACCAATAGGCCGAATGTTTCGGGGCTTCCTGCCTGTGTCGCTTCCGAGGCTGTCCTACGCGTCTTTTTGCGCGCCTCCCCATATTCGGGGCTTGGGCTGCCATAGCCCTGCCTACAGGACCTGAAGAAGGCCCTGCTCCAGCTCCTCCGCCGAGGCGAAACCCTGGTACTTGAGGGCTACGCGTCCCTCTCTGTCCAGTATGAATACCCACGACTCGTTGGTATAGTCCTCTATGCCTGTCAACCCCCATGCTTCCACTAGGGGTGAATGGCGCGCGGCGTTCAGGTCGCCCTGTATCTCGTGGGGATTGTCATAGACCTCAACGTGGATGAAGCCGGCCTGGCCCTGATAGAGGTCTTTTATCTCCTGAACCGTCTCTACCTGCGGCCCGCAGGTTGGGCTGGTGCAGAGGGCGGGGCTGGCAAAGACTACCATGGAGGGATTGCCGCTGTTGATCGCTTGGGGAATGGTGGCGCGGTACAACTCCGGGTCTGGTGTGGACCAGCTTGTGATCTGGTCCAGGCTTGCCACATCTGATACGGTCTTGTTGGCGTCGGTGGGGGGCAGGGAGCCAATGGCCGGGGTAAAGCTGGCGGTCCTGACAGTAAGAGGTATCCTGGCTGTGCCGGTGGATCCGTCGGAGCCCTCTACGTCCACAACCAACTCCCAGTCCCCCGGCCGGTCGAAGTTGAGCTGCGTCACGTAGTTGCCCCTGGTCCCGTAGGGCCAGAGATAGAAGGAAGCCGTGCTCTCCTCCCCGAGTACCGGCTCTGAGCCGTCGCCGGGATGGTAGAGCGAGGTCACGGCCACTTCCGGCACGTCGATCAGGGCGGTGGGGCTCAGCGCCAGAAAGGCCACCCGGTTGAGGCCGACGCCCAGGTCGCTGGTGGCTAGTATGCCTGTGAGTCCACCGGATGCAGGCGTTGCCGTTGGACTCTCTGCGCTCGGCTGGCCGGTGGGGTCGGGGCGTTGGCCGGCGCCTCCGTCACTCCAGGGTTGCCACAGGTACAGTCCCACCGAGGCGAATACGGCCAGAATGAGGGTGGAGCCCAGCAGTCGGCGGAGCGTGGCGTCATTCGGGGAGTTGCTCATGTGCCTTGCGCCTCGGACGCCTATGGCCCTTCAAGGTAGGAACCAAAGGTAAACGCAAAAACACTGAACCGGTCGGAGTTGGAGTGGAGCTTTAGCTCAAGTCCGTTGTACTCAGGCAGCTCCACTACGCGGTACATTCTGGGTTCATCTATGAGGAAGAAGCTCGTCCCGTCCTCGTCTCTCTGGATATCGTCGCCACTGAATTCCTCCGGGACGTTGTCTCCGTTCAGGGTTGCAACCACCTTCACCGGGTCATTGCCATCGTGGTATACCACCACGTTCACGGTGGTGCCGTAGAACTGCAGGGCGATGTAGTCCTCAAGGTCCTGCGTTGTGCGGGCGTGGGTCAAGCTCTCGGAGTCCTTGGTCCAGAGACCCTCAAGGTAGAGAAGGTGGTTCTTGTGGTCGCCCGGGTCCTGATACAGGGTAGGGGCGCCCAGTGGCGTGTCGTAGTATTCGGAGTTTCCTAAATAGGACGGGTTATTGCGGTTTCGGTTGTCGCCGGCATATAGCTCCCTGGTCTGCCCCGTCTCTCCGCCGCTGTGCGCCTTTGGGTCGTAGTCCGGCCTTGTGACCCCGCCGACAGGGATGTTGTAGACGGGCGATCCTGCCTCACCCAGAAGCTCCCTGATCTTCTGCTCCGTACTCTGATAGGCTCCCTCCCCAATGTGTTGGTAACGTATGACGCCATCTTTGTCTATGAGGTACTTGGCAGGCCATGCGCGATTTCGGTATGCTCGCCAGGTGTCAAACTGGTTGTCCTGGACCACGGGATACCTGAGGTCGTACCGGACTACCGCCGCCTCCACGTTTTCCAGGATCTTCTCGAACTCGAACTCAGGCGAGTGCACTCCAACTATGACCAACCCGCTCTCGGCGTACTTATCGTGCCACTCCTTCAGAAACGGCAGGGTACGGATGCAGTTCACGCAGGTGTAGGTCCAGAAGTCTATGAGCACCACCTTCCCCCGCAGGCTCTCCAGGGTGAAGGGCTCGGTGTTGACCCATCCCGTGATACCCTCAAACTGTGGAGCCAGTGGGCCGTCTACGGCGCTGCCTGCGCCGTTCTCCGGCGCAGCCGTGGGCCCGACCGTGGCCGTCGCATCAGCTGGGGCCGGGGCCGTAGGCTCAGCCTCAGCCGTAGCAGCAACAGTGGCTGTCGCATCGGCCGGGGCCGCAGCCGTAGGCTTAACCTCAGCCGTAGCGGCAACAGTGGCTGTCGCAGGGGTGTCCGAAGGCTCACCGCCGCAGGCTGCAAGAAGCGCGAAGCAGGCTGCAAGAAGCAGGAGCGAAGCCATCTGCCTGATCGAACGTCTCCTGATTAGCGACTTGTCGCAGCGTGTATGGCGCATATTATGCCTCTGAAGACCTGAGCTACTACGGTCTCCCAATTTGCTCTTGCCTACATTATAACATCGGGATATCCCCGCTGGAACCTGCAACCGGTTGGACGAGAGCTGCCGGTAGGCGTGTGGTATACTCCGGACAGCCTCAGATTCATTACAAATCTTCACTAGAGGGGGATAAGCATGTACCAGGGTATGCTAGCGGAAACGGTTAACCTGCACGGCCACAACGGAGACATCATTGAGACCTACTTCGCCCGCCCCCTTGGCGCGGGCCCCTATCCTGGGGTTGTGTTGATACATCATATGCCAGGGTGGGACGAAGAGAGCAAGGAGGCAACGCGCAAGCTGGCCTACCACGGATATGCCGCCATCTGCCCAAACCTCCACTACAGGGAGGCTCCTGGAAGCAGCAGCGATGATGCCGCTGCCGCCGTTCGCGCCGCGGGAGGGACGCCGGACGACCGTTGCATCGGAGACGTAGAGGCGGCCGCGGCCTACCTGCGTACCCTGCCGTACCACAATGGCAAGGTTGGGGTTATCGGCTACTGCTCAGGGGGGCGTCAGACGCTTCTCGTGGCGTGCAACAGCTCGTCGTTCGACGCCGCGGTCGATTGCTATGGCGGAAGGGTGGTGGTTCAGCCGGAGCAGTTGACTCCCGCCGCGCCCGTTCCAGTCATAGACATGGTGGAGAGGCTGAGCTGCCCGCTCCTGGGCCTCTTTGGCGCCGAGGACGGCAATCCGGACCCCGCGCAGGTGGCGCGAATCCAGGAGGAGCTGGAGCGCTGCAACAAGACCTACGAGTTTCACACGTACCCGGGCGCCGGACACGCCTTCTTCTCAGTGGACCGTCCCAGCTATCACCAGCCATCGGCAGCCGACGGCTGGCAGAGGGTGTTCGCCTGGTTTGAGAAATACCTCAGCGCATGAGCCTGGTCTTCCGGCCAACGGGCGGGGAGGGCTGCCATGAGCGTCGCCTGTGGACTTGGCTGCCTTCACTCAAGCGCGGTCTCCGGTCAGCCGCCTGAGATGGCGCACCCAGGGGTGAGGTCCACCGGGAAGTCGCGGCATCGCTGTGGGCGGTCCTCGTAGATCCTACAGGTGGAATCGGCGGAGTCCAGCATTGGGCAGCGCTCGCCCTCGTGCTCCGAGAAGCGTACCCATCCACCGCCGTCGGGAGTCGTGGTTACGGACGCGTCCACGCCCAGCGCAGCGGCGCGCTCCCTGAATGCCTGTACCTCGCCTGCGGCCAGACGAAGGATCAGTGGGCCGCGGCAGCACATCGCCTTGCACCGGTCTATGCAAATGCGGCTGGCGGCTTCTGCGGTCAGCCCAGGCACAATATGAGGTGGCATAGTCTCCTCCGTTCTGTTTCCGTCATCGCCTCTACCGTCTCGCCCCGGGGTTGATACGGGCGATTGACCGGAACATAGAGCCGATGTAGACCGCAATGATGACGCCTCCCATAGCCACCGCTATGGGCGCGGACAAGGCCGTCGCCACAGAGCCGGCCAGGAACCCCCCCAGAGGCGTAAAGCCGAAGGTCAGGCCATAGACACCCATTACCCGTCCCCGCATATCATCCTGGCATATGAGCTGGAGCATGGCGCCCATAGTTACGTCGTAGGCCATAAGAGAGCCGCCGGCCAGGGCCACCATCAGCAGCGAGACCGCGAACAACGGGGAGAAGGCGAAGAGTACCAGCGACACGCCAGCGCAGAGAGCGGCGCCGATAAGCAGCGCGCTCTTGTGCTTGAAGTCCCCAAGGACGGCTACGCCGAGTGTGCTTATGGTGGAGCCTATCCCACTGGCCGCGGAGAGGTATCCCAGCCCCGTAGCGCCCACCTCCAGCACGTCCCGCGCCATGATCGGCATCATCACCAGGTGCGAGAAGCCAAACGCCTCCATGAGCAGGCTGAGCAGCAGCAGACGGCGGATGTCGGCTGTCCACCATATGTACTTGAGTCCCTGGCCGGTCGCCTGCCAGAAGGGCTCTCGTTGGCTGGAGGTCTGAAATTCACCCCGGATGAACAGCAGAAACGCCATTCCCAGGAAGGACCCCGCTGCGGCGAATAGATAGCTGCTGCCAACGCCGTACCTCTCTATCAGCGCCCCGGCTATCAATGAGCCTATGATACGGCTGATGTTCATGGCCGCCAGCCGGGACGCCATTGCGTTCAGCAAACGCCCCGGGCCTACTATCTGGTACGCCAGAGAGTTGGAGGCCGGAAGCTGAGTGGCCATCAGTACGCCCTGTATCAGGGCTATGACCAGCAGGTGCCATAGCTCTATTTGGCCCGTGAGCGCCAGGATACCCGTAACAAGCGACACGACGCCGCCCACAATGTGCACGATGGCAAGCACTTTGCGCTTGTCAAATCTATCGACTATGGTGCCGCCAAAAGCCCCAAACCCCACCAGGCCAAGCCCCTGAAGCCCTGCCACGGCTCCCACCCAGAAGGGCGAGTCCGTGATTCCGAGCACCAGCCACCCCTGGGCAAGCATACGGGTGCTCATGGACATGGAGCCGAACAGGATGCTTGACCACAGCCACCGGAATTGGACTACTTCGAATGCCATGAGCGGACGCGGCAGCCTGGAATGGCTGTCATAGCGTCCGGCCGAAGAGGTATCGTTTTCCTGCACTACGTCTCTCTGTACTCTCTATGCAACTGCTCTGACGGTCTCAAGGAGAATTCTACTAGCGCTGTCCATACCCGTTCAATGCCGCCTTGGGCCGGGTATTCTCAACAGGCGCCGGCATCTTCTGGGTGAGGGTTTCGAACACACCCGTTACCGTTCGCCCTGAGCTTGTCGAAGGGCGCGAGCGGGCGCCACACGCCCGCCGCCATTGCCCAACCAACCACCGTTTCTCGCTCATGTGGTTCGAGATTCCTCATTTCTCAAACGACACTAAATCCTCTGCTGGGATACCCGGGTGATGCTGACCCTGTTGTCACGGTCGATTACTATTTGATCCACGATTAGCCGCAGAACCTCTCTACGCTCCTCGGAGGATTGTAGATTGTCAGCGAAAATGGGACACAAAATGGGGTAAGGCTACACCTCACATGGTTCAAGCACATTTTGAGACGACTCGACATTCGACTTATTGCCATGAACTGCTGACAATGATACAGTCTGAGCTGAACAATCACTCCTACCGCTTTTGACAGGTCTAAGTGAGGTACTTGAAGATGAGTCTTGAAGACGAAATAAACGCTAGACGTTCTGAAATACGAAGCGACGGCTATCCGATGTCCATCGGGGAACTCATTAGCCTTTATAGGGACGATGAGCTAGACATACATCCGGAATTCCAGAGATTCTTCCGATGGACTGAAGAACAAAAGTCAAAACTAATTGAATCCATTCTACTGGGTATACCGATACCTTCAATCTTCGTATCCCAGCGAGATGATGGTGTTTGGGATGTGATCGACGGACTGCAACGGCTGTCTACCATCTTCCAATTGGTTGGTGAACTGAAGGACGATTCGGGCAATCTTATGAGACCATTGACATTGCAAAAGACAAAGTACCTACCCTCATTAGAGGGTAAGGAGTGGAAAAGTGACAATCCCTCCAAATCTATTGGAAACGCCAATCAGCTTATAATTAGACGCGCCAAGATTGACGTCAAAATAATCCTCCGCGAGAGCAGCGAATCAAGCAAGTATGAACTGTTCCAGCGATTGAATACGGGTGGCTCCCAGCTCTCCGACCAAGAACTAAGAAACGTAATACTCATCATGGTGAATCCAGATGTCTACAGATGGACCGAGGAGTTAGCTAAGGACGAAAATTTCCAGGACTGCATCGCCTTGTCAGACCGGATGCAGTCCGAGCGCTACGACCTTGAACTAGTGACTCGGTTCCTCGTGTTCAGAAATCTCGAGGAAAGTGAGTTTAAATCAATAGGTGACATAGGAGAATTCCTGACTGACAGAATCGTCGAACTTGCCAAACCTGAGAAGTTTGAACAGTTGCAGTCAGCCGAGGAGGAAGCATTCAAGGATACTTTCGCTGCACTAGCGGCATCACTTGGTGACCGTAGTTTCCGAAGGTACGATGCAGATAAGCAGAAGCATTCGGGAGGATTCTCAATCTCAGCTTTTGAACCCATCGCTATGGGCTTAGGTTACCACCATGCTCACTATACAAACAATGCCGATTTTCTGAGGATCGAAAGGATATGCAAGAAACTTTGGGCTAATCAAGTCTTTCTAGACCATAGTGGAACTGGCATGCGTACTTCGACTCGTGTGCCTTCGAATATTCCTCTCGGTAGACGCCTTTTTGCTCCATGAGAATACGCTCGCTCACACAATTGACCCAGTACCTGGAAGAAGAGCTCGCATGGCGCAAGAGGGAACTGACTACTCTGCGATTCATGCTGGGATCACGCCGGGAGCACGAGAGACACCTGTTGTTGCGAGCGGCCCTATGTGTCCTCTATGCTCACTGGGAAGGCTTCATTAGAGCGGCTGCTACCGGCTACCTTTCCTATGTGGCTACACAAGGATTGAGATTTATCGATCTCACGCCAAATTTTGTAGCACTGGGATTGCGGTCGGCGATTTCTCAAGCAGGGCAATCCAACAGGCCTTCTGTTCATACGGCATTGACAACAAGATTAATGCTAGGCCTATCTGAACCTGCTAGTATAGACTGGGAAAACTCTGTAGAGACGCGTTCAAATCTAGGCTCAGAGAATTTGAATGAAATACTGTGCCTCTTGGGTCTAGACAACGAGTCTTACCGGAGCAAGCAAGCGTTTTTGGACAAGAAACTGTTGGAAAAGAGAAATCTGATAGCTCATGGAAGACAGACTGAGATCGAACTAGACGAATATTTTGGACTGCATGATGAAATAGTTCAGCTTGTAGAACATTTTCGGACTGACGTAGAGAACGCTGCGGCTCTTGAAAACTATAGAGCAGCACCTGTCTCAGAAGTCTGACCTGGCAAAGGGTATGTCTTCTGGTGTAGTTTTGACCTTACCCTGTTATTAGTATCAGAGGTTAGTAGAGTGCAGCTATTGGTGAGATGGACCCAGTTAGGTGTTCAGAATCAGTGCGGAGTTAGGTGAGGGTCCCGCCGCTCCTGCCTATGATACCAAGGCTGCTTCCGGTGCACACCTCCCCGCCTTTGACTCTTCCTTCCGGAGGGTCGGCCCTGCGTGGAACACTTCCGCCGGGGTCTGGTAGCCCAACGCCTGATGGGGCCTCTGGTCATTGTAAAACCGGAAGTAGGCTCCCATGCTCACCGCGAGCGGGAGGGGAGCGATACTCCAACGAACGTTGGCATTACCAACACTTGTCGAGAATAGCCGCAAAAGTCTGCGGTTATCGGGAAGGGCCAAACCGTAGTAAACTATTGCCGTCATGTGCGGAAGATTCTCGCTGGCAACAGACACGGAAGAGTTGGCCCGTAGGTTCGGCTTTGAGGGAGGCGGCTTGCCGCGCCTGGCCAGGTTCAACATAGCGCCCGGCCAGGAGACGCTGACCGTTGTCAGCGACGGCTCTCGGAACAACGCGCGATACATGAGGTGGGGGCTGATACCCTCCTGGGCCAAGGACGCCTCCGCAGGCAGCCGTATGATCAACGCCAGGGCCGAGACCATAGACACAAGGCCCGCGTTCCGCAACGCGTTCGAGAGGCGGCGCTGCCTCGTGCTGGCCGACGGCTTCTACGAGTGGATGAAGGTGGGCAAGCGCAGGACACCCGTGCGCGTCATCCTCAGGTCGGGCGAGCCGTTCGCGTTTGCCGGCCTGTGGGAGACGTGGAGGTCGCCGGAGGGCGTCGTTGTGGCCTCCTGCTCCATAGTCACCACGGCCCCCAATGCCGTGCTGAAACCCATTCACAACCGGATGCCGGTCATCCTTCCGAGGGAGGCTGAAAGCCTGTGGCTGGATACGGGTAGAGCGAGTCCCGATGAGTTGAGGGGACTGCTAGCCCCATATCCCGCGGCGGACATGGAGGCATACGAGGTCTCAAGCCTGGTCAACTCCACCGGCAACGATACACCATACGTCATTGAAAGGGTGGCTTGGTCTCAGGCCGCGCTGCCGGTAGAGTAAAGGGAGGCTAGCATGAAGAACCTCTGGTCGGAGAAGGACGCGGCTGGGCTGTCCGAGTTGGATGGGCTTGTATACCAGAGCCGCCTCATTGGTGCTGATCCATCGCTTGTGCTGTGGGGAGGCGGGAACACCTCGCTGAAGACGACTGAGAGGGATTTCATGGGTCTGGAGCGTCCCGTCCTGAGGGTCAAGGGGAGCGGCACGGACATGAAGTCCATCCAGGCGCAGGGCTTTCCGGGGGCGCTGCTGGACCTTGTCCTCCCACTATTCGACAGGGAGGAGATGTCGGACGAGGAGATGGTGGACTACCTGGGCCACTGCTTGATAGACCCAAACTCGCCGCGCCCGTCCATAGAGACCCTACTGCACGCCTTCATACCACAGGCCAGCGTGGTACATAGCCACGCCGACGCTATCCTGTCCATTACCAACACCCACAAGCCCAAGACCCTTCTCTCCGATGCCTTCGGGGGCGCCGTGGTAGTGGCGGCATACCGCCGTCCGGGGTTTCGGCTATCCAAAGAGGTGGCTCTGAGAGCGCTGGGCAGGCCGCGGGCCAGGGGAGTGGTCCTTCTGAATCACGGCCTGGTCACATGGGGAGACACGCCCAAAGAGGCCTACGATAGCCACATAGAGCTAGTGTCCAGGGCAGAGGACTTCATCGAGCGGGCGGGCATCGGCAGGCGGGTATTCCCGCGGATCAGAGGAGTAGGGCTGAAACCCTCTCAGCGCCACCGGGTGGCGGCCTCCACGGCCCCTTCCTTCAGGGGGCTGGTGAGCGAAGGACGAAGGGCCGTCCTGAGATTTGAGGACGGGGACGACGTAATGAAGCTGGTGAACTCGTCCGAGGCGGAGAGGTTGACCGGGCTTGGGGCGGCAACTCCCGACCACCTGCTGAATACCAAGCGAGTCCCTCTGTTCATAGACGTCAAAGACCCGCAGGACGCGGACGAGGTCAGAGAGAAGCTGCAGGCCGGCATGGCCAAATACACCGGCTCTTACCAAAGGTGGTTTGCCCGCCATTCCGATGGCAAACACCCCATGAGCGACCCCTTCCCCAGGGTAGTCCTGCTGCGGGGCGTCGGAATGTGGACCACCGGCAGGGACGCCCGGTCGGCCAGGATAGCCGCGGACATCTACAGGCATACCATTGGTATACTGAGCGGTTCCCAGGCGCTGGACCGGTACACGTCCCTCTCTCCAAGGGAGGCCTACGACGCGGAGTACTGGCCTCTGGAGCTGTACAAGCAGTCTCTGCGGCCGCCGGAGAAGGATCTGTCCGGGCGCGTGGCCCTGGTTACCGGCGCCGCAAGCGGCATAGGAAGGGCAATAGCTCGGCGCTTTGCCCAGGATGGGGCGCACGTTGTGGTCACTGACTTAGACCTTGCAGGGGCGAGGAGGGTGGCGCGGGAGATAGCCGGCAAGCACGGCGAGGAGCGCGTTCTGCATTGCAGGCTGGACGTGTCCGATGAGAAGTCGGTCAAGGCGGCTTTCCAGACGGCCCGCCTGGCATTTGGCGGGCTGGACGTGCTGGTCTCCAACGCGGGCATTGCGCTTACAGGCCCGCTTGACCGGCTGTCCCTCTCCGACTGGCAGATGAGCCTGGCAGTGAACGCCACGGGCCATTTCCTGGTGGCAAGGGAGGCTGTGAGCATCCTGAAGGAGCAGGGGTTGGGAGGCAGCCTGGTCTTCATTGCCACCAAGAACGTCCCCGCGCCTGGGCAGGACCTGGGCGCCTACAGCGCGGCCAAGGCGGCTGAATCCCAGCTGGCCCGTGTGCTGGCCATAGAGAACGGCGCGCAGGGGATCCGCTCCAACATGATAAACCCGGATGCCATATTCCGGGACTCCAAGCTGTGGTCGTCCGACGTCAGGGAGGAACGCGCCAAGGCTCACGGGATACCCGTGGATCAGGTGGAGGACTTCTACCGCCGTCGCACCCTGCTCAAGGCCTCTGTGACCGCAGAGGACGTTGCGGAGGCCGCCCTGTTCCTGGCGGGGGACCGCTCGCTCAAGACCACCGGGGCGATGCTGCCGGTGGATGGAGGAGTGCGAGAAGCCTTTCCTCGCTAGGGCAGCATATGCGAAAGGGCGTCGGCTTCCCGTTCGGCTGGTTCGACAAGCTCACCACGAACGGAAAAGGGGCAGGCCATAAGCGGGGCAGGGGAGTGTGGTCCGCCGGGTCAGCTTGGGGAGGCCCAGCCCATCTCGGCCATGCTGTCGAAGAGCTTGCCCGTGACCTCCGGCGGCTGGTTAACAAGCCAGAGGGCGCCTTCAGCCGACGTCCTGGGGTCTCCCGGGCCGTCTGGGGCCATGTCGGTGCGAACCCAGCCGGGAGACAGCGCGTTAACGGCCACCTTTCCCATGAGCTCATTGGCCGTGGCGATGGTCAGGGCGTGCAGGGCCGCCTTGGAGACGCCGTAGACTCCGCTCAGGCTTGGAGACATAACCCCGGACGTGGAGCCCACGTTCACTATTCGAGGGTCGTCAGACCTTAGGAGCAGCGGCAGTAGACGCTTGGCGCAGAGGTAGGGGCCGGAGACGTTGATCCGCAGCGTCTGCTCAAATATCTCGTCCGGGATGTCGGACAGCGCTCCAATCTCTGACGGAGAGACGCCGGCGTTGTTGATCAGAATGTCCAGCACTCCCCAGTTGTCCCGGACCCATTCCGCAACCCGGTCGTTGTCGGCTGGGATGGAAACGTCCGCCGGCAGGGTTTGGAGGCCCGGCAGGTCGCGCCTGGCCTGCTCCAGCTTGGCTGGGTCCCTGGACACGGCCAAGACATCCGCCCCGTTCTCCAGAAATATCTTGCCTATCTGGAAGCCAATGCCCCGGCTTCCTCCCGTTACCAGCGCCTTCTTACCTTGGAGAGCCATGCGACTCCTCACAAAAACCCGGCTGTAGGCCACCTTAGCATCTCGGCGCAGACCGGTCAAGCAGTCTCGACTACCGCGTCTTCCTGGGTTACAATCTTGCCATACGCCCATCCCTCTGTGGAGGCTGCTACGGTGAAGGGACCATTCCAACATGAGTCACTCCCATATGTATAGCTATACCAGCCTCAGGGCCGCAGCCCCTGAACAGATAACCGAGGACGAAGCGTTCGGCTCCATAATGGACTCCATCAGCACCCAGGAGTTGGTGTTGGGGAGGTCTGTGGAGTGGACGGGCAGCATCGGAGAGGTGTGGAAGGAAGCCGAAGGCGTTTGGACTCTGTACACAAGGGCTATTGCGATAACCGGAAACGGCGACGACGGGACCGCGTGCATTCAGAAGGACACCATGATTTGCGAAGAGATCAAGGCAGAGCTTGACCCGCCGATCAGGCATTGATCAGCCTATCGTCTGCCGTCGCTCTACGACGGCGCGGCGCGGCAACGCCTCACCCGCTCTCCCGGCCACCGGGGAGCGGAAGCCACAGCACAGAAAGGAAGCGACATGACTAGTAGTCGGACTCCTGAGGAAGCGGAGATCCTGGAGTACAGGCAGTCCCAGAGCAACTGGGGACGATGGGGTCAAGATGACCAGTTGGGCACAATGAACCACATAGGGCCGGAGCAGCGTAAACGGGCGGCGGCGCTTGTCCGGGACGGCGTAGCGGTGTCCTGCGCGCGGCCCATCACCACCGAGCCTGCCGCAGACGTCAGGTCGCCCTTCCTGCACTACATGACCGGCTCCGGAGAGGCATACGTGAACCACCCGGAGGACCCGCCCTCCCAGCAGCAGGGGAGCGGCGACTTCATTGGCATGGCATTTCACGGGTACAGCATCACGCACCTGGACTCCCTATGCCACATATTTTGGAATGGGCAGATGTACAACGGCCGCTCCTCGGCCCTGGTAACCACGCGGGAGGGCGCTACGGCCAACTCCGTTGACGCCATCCCAAACGGGGTGGTTGGCCGTGGAGTGCTGCTGGACGCCGCCCGCCATCGGGGCGTGGACTGGATGGAGCCGGGCCAGGCGGTCATGCCCGGCGAGCTCGATGAGATGGAAGCAGGGCAGGGGGTCAGGGTGGAGCAGGGCGACATTCTCATGGTCCGCACGGGCTATTACAGGCGGCGACTGGAAGTGGGGCCACGTCCCATATCCGACGGCCTGCCGGGGCTTCACGCGTCCTGTATTCCCTGGCTCCAGGAGCGGCAGGTGGCCTTGCTTGGAGGCGATCCGGTCAGCGACGCAGTGCCATCCGGTTACCCCAGCCTGCACCAGCCCATTCACCAGATAGCTATGCCCCACATGGGCCTGTGGCTTCTCGACGACTGCAACCTTGAGGAGCTAGCCGCGGCGTGCTTGGAAAGAGGTCGCTGGGAGTTCCTGCTCACCGTAGCTCCCCTGCGCATCCAGTATGGGACCGGTTCTCCGGTCAACCCAATTGCTGTATTCTAAAGTGGAGGGCAGTGGCCCAGAGGGGACGACGGACAGGAGCCTCTGCGACTGCTCAGACGGCCAAAAGAACAGAAACTTATCAGGAGGATGCCATTGCAGGAACTGGAACCGGTCCAACGCGCGCTGGTGGTGACCCCCCACCCGGATGACGCCGAGTTCGGCTGCGCGGGCACAGTCGCCCAGCTGGTACAGGCGGGTAAGGAGGTCTTCTACCTGGTGGCCACCAACGGGAACAAGGGTGGCAGGGACACGGATATGTCCGCCGATTACCTTCAGTCCGCCCGCGAGGAGGAGCAGAGGAAGGCCGCCGATGTCCTGGGCGTATCGGAGGTGGTATTTTTGGACTTTGGCGACGGAGAGCTGGAGGACGACCATGCGTTTCGGCGTGAGCTCGTGTACCACATACGCCGTCTCAAGCCGGACATCGTCTTCACCACAGACCCGTT
Source organism: Dehalococcoidia bacterium (assembly GCA_965263185.1). Classification (GTDB taxonomy): domain Bacteria; phylum Chloroflexota; class Dehalococcoidia; order Lucifugimonadales; family UBA2985; genus JAPPHY01. The sequence continues at coordinate 2,436,314 of OZ253588.1, forward strand.
TCGCACGTCCTTCTACATCCACAGAGATCACAGGATGACCGGATTGGTAACCCTGGACGCCGCGTTCCCGTACGCCAGGGACCGCCTTCACTACCCGGAGCACATCACTCAGGGCCTGGCGGGCCATAACGTGGGAGAGGTGTTCCTGTGGGGTTCCGAGTCACCGGACACCTTCATAGACATTGGAGACGTGGTAGACCTGAAGATCAGGTCGCTCCTGGCCCACACCAGCCAGATGCAGGACTGGATAAGAGATCTCGGCAGCGAGGAGGCCTTTGGGGAGCGCATGAAGGCTATGTCCAAGAGGATGATGCGGAGGCACAGCCTTCCGTTTGAGCACGCGGAGGGCTTCCGCCGCTACGGCATCAGAAGGATGATGGAGGAGGACGGTGAATAACAGCCTGTGTATTGCTGCGAGCGCGTAGGGCCTCAATCCAGCGACGCTCAGAAGCTGTTTCAACCTCACCCGTATCAGAAAGGCCAATATAGGAGGCAAGCCGTGCCTGACATGCAGTTGGACGACGTAACCATCCACTACGAGGAGGTTGGCAGCGGCTCCCTGGCCTACGTTTTCTGCCCCGGCCTGGGGGGCGACGGCCAAAGCTTTGTAGAGCACTTTCCCTTTTGGCAGCGCCACTTCCCAAGGGCGCTGTCCTGGGACAATCGCGGCGCGGGCCGGTCCTCTCAGGCCAACCGGTACAACCTTCCACTCTGCGCCGGAGACCTGGCCCGCCTGCTGGACGGGCTGGGGGTAGAGAAGGCCGTGGTTCACGGCGTGTCTTGGGGCGGGGTGGTAGCGCAGCAGTTTGCCCTGGACCACCTGGAAAAGTGCGCAGCCATCATACTTGACTCCACCTCTAGCGAAGTGAACGTGGCCGCCTCCGAGAACTGGTACAACCGCGGAGAGGTGGCGCGCCGGGGGGTCGAGGCGCAGATAGGCGAGTTCCGTCCGGCCTTCCAGGGCCACGCATCCAGCGCCCAGGCCACCCAGGAGCAGGGCGTACAGGTGCGCCCGGAGCACGTAGACTCCTACGTAGCCAACGCGCGGGCCATCGCCGGCCTGCGGGAGCACCCCTTCACCCCCAGGCTCAGGCACATCACGTGCCCGGCGTTGGTGGTGGCGGGCGGCCAGGACACTACGGCAGGGGCAGGCGGATCGGTGATACTGGCTCGAAACCTGCCCAACGCCAGGCTGGAGATATTCCAGGACGCCGGGCACGGGGTCTTCCGTCACAAGCGGGACGAGTTCAGGGAGCTGGCGCTGGACTTCTGCCGGAGCCACAATATCATATAGCGGCGAAGCCCCGCGCCGCACGAGTCCACTACGACCTGTTGCAGATGGCGCTACGTGTGCTTGGCCATAGTTAGCTATGGCTAAGAAGTCCTTAGCCTATTCATCCCACATTCCATACCGCGGTACTTACTCGCTAAATTTGAGGCGGACTCAGAGAATTGGACTGGTGAGCCCCCCGATGGCCCTGTTGCAGCGTCTTCACCGTTCAATTGTCTGAGCCTGCACCCTCTTCTGAGTTGTAGTATCTCTTCTGCCCCTTAGCGCGTCCGGGCGGCCGCGGAGCTGCGGGAGGTGGGACCATCACCTACGGAAGGGGGACCGCAGCCAGGAGCGCTTCGCCGGTTCAGAGGTAGAGTCCACGACCGGCCGGGGTTGCTTGACCTCCGATAGTTTGCCCTGCGAGAACAACCATCGCTGAACATCGAGCTCGTGATAAAGCGCGCTGTTTCCTTCGTGCTTGGCTCGCGCCAGCTTATCATCGACCTCACGTATAGCAATGCGGAAGAACTCCGTGTGACACCCACAGGCGCAGGTCGACTCCCGCGAGCAGTAGGGGCTTAAGGCCATCGTCTCGTTCTCGTGGCACTCACAGCGACACGATACGAGGTTGCAGAGCTGGGCCGGCTCCTTCGCGGCCATCTGCTGTTCCGGTTCCTGACGCAGGACAGCGACGTCCCTCTGTGATTTGTCGAGGGCGGCCTTCACTTGGTCAAGCTCCTCCTGCAGCTCCGTGCGAGCTGAGTGAAACTCCGCACGGGCCTCCTTCAGTTGCATTTCGCCCTCGTGGCGGCCGACTGCCAGCCCCTCCTCGTAGCCCTCCACGGAGCACACACAATCCTCATGGCGCTTGAGCGCGCCGGTCGGCCGCAGGGCATCCGCTACGTTTGCGTGCCACACCCGTTGGGCCTGCTGACCCTCTATCTCTTCGACCTCAAGGCGCCCATTGGCCTTCAGCTTCGACAGCCATTGACGCGAGCAACCGAAAGCCTTGGCGGCCTGCTCCAATGAGTCGTAGTAATAAACGATAGTCATAGCTTCTCCTGAATGTGAGTGTCTTTCAACGATACCAGACCCGCAACTGACCCGCAATCCTACGCCGTAGGCATGGAATGAGTTGCGGGTCGGTTGTGTGTGTCAGTGGCGCGTCGCGTGTGTGTGAGAAAGTGGCGCGTCGTCCTCAGATGAATTGGGCTCAAAGTGGCAGAGGATTCTTGAGCAAAAAGCCACGCCGATAATCTACAAAGGTAGACGTGGTATAGGGCAGGGGGATACAATAGCCGCATGGGTAGGGTTCTGAGATTCTCGCTGGTTGAAGTTGTGGTAACCAGTGTGAAAAATCTTGACAAGCCCCCCCTGACTCACAGCTAAATGCGAGTCCCCATACCACTAGATATGTGTCGGACGCCGGGGTTGTGATACTAGGGCTGTAAGACCGATATAGTTGCGAAGAGTACCGGGCGTCTCCCTTAAGAACCTATAAGCAGGAGGAAGCAATGACCTACTTCATGTACGTTGCGCTGCAAGAGGACGACCAGATTCCGGTTTTTGAAATCGACCCGCAAACTGGAAAACTAACTCATCAGGCCGAAGTATCCGTGCCCGGCGGGCCGTCCAGCCTGGCAATCAGCCCGGACCGGAAGTTTCTTTACGCAGGCTGCCGCGACACTCCTCAGATAGTCAGCTTCGAGATTGACCAAGCCAACGGGGGACTCACCCAGAACGGGAATGTGTCGCTGGAAGCTAATCCCACTTTCATTTCCACCGACCGCAGGGGGAAATTCATGCTGTCGGCCTATTACCAGGGCGCTCATGTGGGAGTGCATCCGATTGGTGATGATGGCTCGGTGGGGGGCCAACATATCGAATGGGTGGAAACGGCAACAGGCGCCCACGCAATGCAGACCGACCCGACCAATACCTACGCTTTTGTGCCACACATCGCCGGCAATGGACCCAACGCCATCTTCCAGTTCAGGTTCGACCAAGACACCGGCCACATTTACCCGAATTCGCCGGCCCGGGTGGACCTGGAAGAGATTTTAGGTCCCCGCCACTTTTGTTTTCACCCGACCTTGGACATCCTGTACTTTTCCAATGAGCAGGGTTGCAGCGTGAGCGGCTATCAACTGGACACCGAATCGGGAACGCTGTCGCTGCTTCAAACCATAACCACATTGCCTGAGGACGGTTTCGCCGAGAGGAACACCTGCTCCCAGATTCAGGTCTCCGCGTCGGGGAGATTCCTTTACGCTCACAACCGGGGACATAACAGCATCGCTTGCTTTTCAGTAGATACGGCGACGGGAGAATTGACCGCCAACGGTATCGTTCTCTCAGAGCCGATACCTAACGCCTTGTGCCTGGACCCCCAAGATAAGTTTCTCTTTTCCGCCGGGCAGGAATCGGGTCGCATGGCCTCCTTCAGCATCAACCCGGACACCGGGCAACTGACGCCTATGGAGACTTATCCGTTGGGCAACCGGCCGACGTGGGCGTCGATTGTAGAATTGACCGGATAAACGGTACGCCGGACAGGTGGACTATCAGTGAGTCATCCGTAACTGTCTTGAACCCCGCGTCGGTCAGAGCGCGCAGCGCCCCATCGTTGTCGTCGGTGGTCAGGAAGATGTTCCATTGTCGTCGAGGGCCTCATGTGGAAGTCTTCTGGCATGAACCGCTTGAGGCTCTCCTCGAAGAGGTCGTCAAGCGTCGGAGCGGGCGTCTCAGGCACAAACACATGAAGCGGAGGGAGTGTCCTTCGTACTATGGTCTATTCAGCTATAGTATACGAGCCATGCGATTGTTCATCCCACAAACCATCCCACGTCTTTGACTTGCCAGACTGAGCAACAACGGCCTGGGCTATGTATCCAGGGCCTTCATGGACTACCTGGGCATGGTGGGCATCAAGCACATACTGGCTGCTCCCTTCCACCCTCAGACCAACGGGAAGCTGGAGCGGTACCATCAGACCCTGAAGCGGAACGTGAACCAGCTGCCTTATGAGCTGCCCTCAGACCTGGAGGCGGCCCTCGTCGCTTTCGTGAGCTACTACAACTACCGGCGCTACCACAAGGCCCTGGGGAACGTGACGCCGTGAGAGACGTCCGGAGGGGCAAGATACCGCTACGCAGAAGGGTGGCAAAATCTCAAACAATCCAACGATGAAGACGACGCAACAGGGCCCTCAGGGAGCTCGCCACGCCTCAAAACAGCCCTGATCTCCCGGCTCTCAATGTGATGCTCCCAATTTTGCTGGTTGCCAACACTTGAGGAGGTCTGCCAAAGTGGTACATGCTAACACAATGGCAAATAGAATCGTTCCACGCCTAGATTAGGGACTTGACCAGACACTTGACCACACACTTGCGCACATGCAAAGGTTGTAGGAGAATCTTGGCATGTAGGCCACATCGCAAAATGCGATGTGCGTGGTCCCCGTAAAACTAGGCTCTGGGACGTGGAGCAGGTGCATGACGAATTCTAGGCGGCCGAGGGTCGCCGCTATCGGGTTGAGCGACTCTCAAAATGCGTCAATTGAGCCGCTATGCGGAGAGCTAAGGCCAGCGTACTCATTGGGCCTTTATCTGCAGAGCTACAGCTGGACAGAAACAGACGTAGTGGTGGCGAGAGGTACTCTCGGCGCTCGAGTAGACTGCAGCGTAAATCTCCTGATTATCGGGCCCAACTCATTTCAATGGTCGGACGGGCATAGCCCGTTTGACGGTGGCAATTTGATCCCTCACTACGCGATAGCCAGCAAGGCTAACACTGAGCGGGAATTGACAGTTTCTACCTCCTGCCCGGACCTGTACAAGCCGCAGGCTGTTGAATTGTCCAGACATCTTAGTCGGTCCGTGCATCCACCTGCCGTGATTTCCACCTCGCGGCAAGGCGAAGCCGCACTGATAGAGACGACATCAGGCCACCCTGTCGCTTTGCGACTTGACCTTCCCTCGCGATTGAATTCCTCTGGTGATGACCCGCTAGGACACATTGCACTCCTACTCCCTGAAGCCTCCAATTTGGTGGCTTGGTTCAGGGCTCTCCTTTCCGAGCTCCATGAGTCCGACCCCGTTAGAGTACCGCAGGCCCCACCTCGTTTGAGCCAACTTTCTGATTGGTACACCCCCCAAGAAAGTGCCCTGGCAGCCCGAATTTCGCAGGTCGAATCTGAGATCGAGCGTCTAAGTGATGAACAATTTCAGCTTCAGACTGAGATGGCCACAGAAGTAGAGAGATCCGATAGGGGAATCCGACGAGTTCTCTGGGCCGACGGCGACGAATTGGTTGGTGCAGTACGAGACATTCTTGGTGATCTTGGGTTTGAAGTCCGCGACATGGACGCAGAGCTGAGCCCAGGTGAGTCGAAACGTGAAGACCTGCGGCTCACACTTCAAGGCGTACCCGGGTGGGAAGCGATGGTCGAAGTGAAGGGCTATCCCAGCGGTACGAAGACGAATGACGCACGACAGATTCGCGAGCACCGCGATCGCTACATTAGGGAGGAGAGCCGAAATCCTGACCTGGTTGTGTGGCTCTCCAACCCGTATCGCACTACGGAGCCTTCCTCCAGGCCAGTTCCTGACCAAAATGTCAAGGACACTGCTGAGAATGTCGGTGCACTCCATGTCCTAGCCACAGACATCTATAGGCAATGGGCACTCGCCGCGGCAGACAGTCTTGACAAAGCATCTGTAGTCCAGAGTCTAGTGGATGCCGAGCCTGGCCTGTGGCTCCCCCGGCTATAGACCCCGGCACTTGACTTCAATTTGCCGCGGGCGGTTTGCGATGGAGCCCGGTTGCGGTACAGAAATGGTACCCGCGACCTTACGCCATAAGACAGTAAGTAGAGTTCTCCGCTGGAATAGAGCATTGAAGGAGGACTCATGGTTCGTGAGAGGTAAACAGAGGAACTGTTCACAGCCGTGCTGAATGAGGCTGAGGCGAGGGCCAGGACAGCCGACCCGTGCCGTAAGCATAGCATGAGCGACGCCACCCTCTACGACTGGAAGGCCACGTACGCAGGCCTGGCGGTGAGCGAGTTCAAGAGGCTCAAATCCCTAGAGGATGAGAACCGGCGACTCAAGCCTATTGTGGTCCGGCAGGCCTTGGACAACTGGGCGCTGAAGGAACTGCTGGCAGTGGACTTCTAAAGCCCAAGGCGTGCATAGTAAATGCAGGTCGCCAAAGGAGTATGCTGAAGCGGTAGCTTCACTCCACTTGCCCTTGATACTAACTTCGGAGTAAGGTCAAGTTGGGAAGGAAATGGACAGGAAGAGGTATGCGACACCCTGAAATCAAGCATCCAATGCTACCTATACACCTACACTAACTTTGGAGCAGATTATGGTGAGAATACAGAGTCGCTATGCTGGATCTTTTACCGTACATTCATCTGACGTCAAAGAGATTTGCAACCTCCTCGAGAGTAAAGTTGCCCCACCTAAGATTTCCGCAGCATGCTCGGACGACATAGAAAGGGATTTCAATAGCTTTGACGAACTAGCTTCGTATGGGAACCCACCTTCTAAGGCGATCATGAGCCTCACGATCAGTTCTTCTAAATCGTGGGAGGAGCAGCGGCTAGGTGCGCCGATCGCGCGTGCATCAGTGGATTTTCGTTTAAATGGAGTTGTTTCAATAGCCGTCGAAGGGCAAGAGCGAGATGGCGAAGACCTGAGAAATAAACTCAAGGATGTTGTTGACGGAACGAAGAGTTGGTTTACTCTTATAACGAAAAATCTAAACTCAGTTGTAGCAACCATGATCGCCTCAATGGTTTTTATGTTGCCTACGTGGTTCATTTTTTTCTACTATGTGCGGGGTGCTTCAACAACCGATTCAGCCGAGACATCTTTGCTGGAAGTGCCATTCCTCACTCTTGTACTAGTAGTGATTGCTGCATGCCTGGTGCTCAGCATTTCACTCGCGATGCCATATGCGTTGGGGGGATTGCAAAGTTGGCTCTTTCCTGGGACATCGTTCGCCTTAGGGCAGGGAGAGCGACGTGACCAAATCAAAGAAAAATTTAGATGGGTTCTTGTGGCACTCATTCCCGCAACAGCACTATCTGCAGTGTTTTTCCTTGTTGATAAGGCCATGTGAGGCTGAAGTGGAGGTCACCACCCCGCCTATCGTCGAGCCATTTCAGGCTATTCGATAGCCCCAAGAGTACCTTCGCAGGCTGTTAAGGAACCACACCGCCTAGGCTCCTCAGGTTCCTCACTATCCCTTCTATATCCTATGAGAACTTTATATCTGCAAGCTTGCGAAGCGTCAAACGTGAGCCACATAATCTTCCTCACCAGGGAGGACTTAAATCACCAGTGCCGCGCCCCGCGGATGCGCTTTGCCGCCGTGGACCGACGGCTCGGTGCACCACTTGGCGGACAGCCGTCGCACGGCCTAGTAAGTGGCGTGGTCGAAGCCGAGGAGGTCGCAGACGACGCGCCGGTCTAGGAGGGCGCGGTTGGGGCCGGCGTCCGCTAGGTAGGCGGGCTTCAGCTCCTTGCCACGGAACTCGTTGAAGATGGCCGCAGGTGGGAGCGGGAGATACTCAAATCATCGCGGCATGCAATGCTTTCAGATATCTGTAGCACAACTCGTCATAGTCATTCAAATAAGGCGAACAGTGACTGTAGTGCGCAGTCTTTACCCCAGAAACTTCAAGGTCTTTGGATTCTACCCTCCGACCTGTTGAATCAGTTCCGTGGAAGCGACCTGGAGCAAAAGTTAGTTTTTCGAGGTCTGGACGGCCTCCGCTGGCATAGGACAGCGCCATAGGCTGCCATGACATAGCAGCGAAAGCATCAATGGGTTCTGCCTTGTCTGATGGGAAATGCGCGATGGCAATGTCTCTGATCGTACCGATCTTTCTCACAAATGAACTCTTTTTCGGTTGTTTACTATGCTTCAGGTCAAGACCCAGGAGATGGTTTGCACGGTTCAATTTATTGTAGAAGTGCTCGTAAGCATTATCAACTGCGACGAAGAAGAAGGCGTAAGAGAATAGACACTTCAACAATGAGGGCCGTAGATCCTCAATAGCGGACAAAGTGGCATATTGCCTCGCTGAATCGTTCTCTGCGCAATCAATTTGCCTTTGAAGCGGCTCTACTGCACGCAGCCAGTCTTCCAAGACCTCATCCAGAATGCGGTGAAGCATAGGGATGTTCTGGAAGAGTGGTGGCGGCGGTAAAGTATTGCCGCCAACAGAAAACGGTGATAGGTTCGTAAGTTTTGATGCCATCTTTTCACTATCCTTCAAGCGAACCGACTGGGTAGAACTCGCATTTATTCTCCGCTATGGCTTCCATCATTTGAATCGCTGGTGCTCTGATGGATCGAGACGACCGAGGTAGCCCTCCTCACACCACCAGCGCTGAGCCCCGCGGACGCGCTTTGCCGCCGTGCACCGACGGCTCTGCGCACCACTTGGCGGACAGCCGTCGCACCGCCTCATAAGTGGCGTGGTCGAAGCCGAGGAGGTCGCAGACGACGCGCCGGTCCAGGAGGGCGCGGTTGGGGTCGGCGTCCGCGAGGTAGGCGGGCTTCAGCTCTTTGTCGCGGAACTCGTTGAAGATGGCCTCGGCTGCGCCCAGCTGCTCATCCGTGAGGGCGCGGAGGTCCAGCACTGAGAGAGAGACAGCGGAGCGGATGGTCATGCCTGCTTTGCTGGACTGCTGACGGCTGGAGTGCCACCAGTACGACAGCAGGCCCAGAGTGGAGTTGCCCCAATTTGAGAAGGCGTAGTCAAATCTCTTGTCGGAGAAAATGACGTTGGGCCACACTCTCCCGCCGATGGAGTCCGTATGGGTGGAAGCAATTGCTAAGGCCTGTGAGCCAAAAGTGAAGTCAAGGTTCAAGTGGGAGCGGCTAGCGGTAGCCCAAATATGTGCAGCCTTCTCTTCCAGACCGTGCCTGACAAGCAGTTGGCAATCGGGGTCACAGGTCATCCTGGTCTCTCGTTTTGCATTGTGATTCCACAGTGCAGGGTACGTGGCTGTAGGAGTTGGAGCCGCCATGTCAAACGGCCCTCGTGGAGCCGGGCCAGTTATGTCGCGGTGAACGAAACCAAGGTTTCCCACATCACCCAGCAAAGCCGTATTCAAGTCAACGGAGGAGGCACTGCCTGGTAGCCATAGCTTTGACCGGGACAGGGCATAGGCAGTCTGAGCTAGGGAGTAGTCCGACAGGCGCACCGCGCCCCAATTCTCTCCGTTCGCGCCGCGGGGAGCGTTTATGGTCTCGCCGGATGACTCCTCTCCAACCGTCAGGGGTGTACCGCCATACGGCCCGTCCTCAATACTTCTGATATGGCTGCCGTTCAACAGCTTGCCCGCCAGCGAGCTTGCGTGGGCAAATCCCTGGGGCCTGTGGTTGAGGGACGTGAAGTGCGCCCGGTCATTTGGCGATTCATCCTGCTTGAGTCTGCGGGCGATTACCAGGCACTCTGCCATTCCCGTGTCCGAGGAGAAGGACATATCGCGACCGTTCGCCGAGATGCTCAAAACAGTCACATCCGTATAACCTCTGGCAATCATTTCCCGGAATCCCTGCCAGGACAGGCCATTAGCCACGGACAGGGGCAGCACCAAGGCCAGGACGCCGCCGGGCTTGATCTTCTTGTGGGCCAGCGCAGCAAAGGCGGAGGCGATTCCCGCGTTGCCGTGGTAGCAGGTGTCGTCTCCCAGCCGGTTGATGCGGTCTCCCATAGCCGTCTGAGCGGAGCGAGTGGCATTGAAGGCCGCAAAGGCGGGGTTGGTAATGTCGGCGTGGGCCCCTTCGTGGTTGGTAGCACTGGTAAATGGAGGATTCATTATCACCAGGTCATAGTGTTCATCCAGAAACTCGGCGCGTACCTGGGTTGCCGTCTCCTCGCCCGCGCCGCCGGTGCGCATGGCGGGGTCGCTGGTGTTGAACAGGGTCAACACATTGGAGGACTGGAGAAGCTCCAGGGAGCCTATCATCACGCTGTTGTCTTGCATCCGACCGTATGGCATGGTGTACAGGTGGGAGTTGCCGAATAGGACGTTTGGCTCCATGCCGGAGAGGGTAGAGCCGGTGATGTGGACGGCGGAGGGCATGACGTCGCAGCCGTAGAGAACCTCCTCCATCATCGCTTTGTGGAGGACGGTGGCATCGCCCCCTGTCCGCTCGTGACGGGCGGCAACCTGGTCGTACACCGCCGAGAGCAGCGCGCCTGTGCCGCAGGCGAAGTCGCCGATTCGCAGCCTGCCGATGGCCTCGGCGTCCGACCAGTCGACGCCCTCCATTTTTGCGACGGCGAGGCGGGCCAGGAGCGCCGCGGACGCGGGCAGGGTGTAGAAGGTGGCAAGGTACTTGCGGTCGGCGATGAGTCGCTGGAAGATGCGGCCGGTCAGGTCGTGGGCGTTATCCACGCCCGTCGCATGGACCGACTGGGCAGTGTCCCGCAATCGCCTCAGAAGCGTGGCTGCGTCGCCCGCGGGCAACTGCTCCAGGACGTCCTTGGCAATGGCAAAGATGGCCCAGTAGTTGATCTTGAGTATGTCGTCCCAGGCCGCCAGTGTCTCACCCTGGGGGTTGTCCACGCCGTCGCCGCACACCACGGCCAGGGGCTTGACCTCCGGGTGCATACCGGCAATGCGCTCATGGAAGACCAGGGCGTTGGCGACGATGGCGCAGGCCATGCGGCGGGTCTGTGGCACGTTGGTCATGCCCAGCAGGTGGGCGATTGCCATTGTGATGCCGGAGCGTGTCTCGTTCAGCTCGTCCAGGAGCCTTGCGGCGCCGTCGATGCCCTCCTGGAGCGTGGTGGTTGCCCTGTCGACGGCGCGCTGTGGGACGGACACCAGGCGCGCCATGTCAGCCAGGTCCTCAAGGTCGCCGTCCAGCCAGCCGGACTCAGGGAAGCGGCGCACGTCCTGGGCCTCCTCGGTGAAGACGCAGTAGGAGATGCGGGCCGACGACAGCGCGGCGTGGAGGTCGTCGGCATTGGCGACCTCCTCCGGGTAGCGCAGGGCGATGGCGGCTTCGATGACGCGGCCGTTGGCGGCCACCCCCAGCCCAAGCCGCGACCTGGCCTCGGCCTCGACGGTCCGGGCAGGCATCCACTCCGCTTCGACGACAACGGGCGCGCGGCCGGGCGCGGTGATCAGGATGTCGGGGCGCAACCCAGGATGGCCGGATATGGCCTGGGTGTTCTCGGAGCGGACGCTGCTACGGGGCAGCACGGCCTGGAGCAGGCCGCCCGTTGCGTTGTTGGCGCTTGGCTCAGTCTGGTGGGGCATACTACCTTGGTGTCACTTTCTTGCTTACCTCATTGGGGCCAGGTTCAGTCAATCTTGCCACGGCCAGTCACCATCTGGAATGCCTCCGGAAGCAGCCCTGGCAGCGACACCCGCAACGGCCTCTTGTCCTGATAGTTGTACCATAGATTGTGAGACCCTGATAGACCTGGAAGCAGAGGGATTTGCAACTCTCCAAGAATCTTGATAGGCGCAGAACCAAGGTTTCAGGCAACCTCAAAGAGTAGTCGGATTTGCCTCCACTCCCTCCACTGCCTCCACCCCAGTCACGAAGCGCCTCAAATTGGTGGAGGCAGTGGTGTCTTCGGTGGAAGCAACAGCGTCATTGGTGGAGGCACGACTCTCGCGCCGCATTTAGTGACCATTAAGTCCCCAGTTTCCAGCCACTTATTGTGCAACCGATCTCCCGTAAAGCCCTTTACAATTCCTGTAGTCGCAAGAGACGGAGGTAAGTCCAATGGACAAGCAACTCGAAGAACGTCGAATTATCCGCATAGATGAAGTCTCCCAACTGACCGGCTTAGCTAGGTCGACGATCTACAAGAAGGTTAGTGAGGGTAGTTTCCCTCCACCCGTCCGCCTGGGCGCTCGCTCCGTAGGGTGGCGTCTGACGGATATAGACGTCTGGCTGCGGGCCCCGGAGAGGCAATGGGACCCGTCCGAGGTCAGATAGTGATTAGCCCCGAGCAGCGTTTCAGATTGAACCGTCCGTGCCCCGTGTGTGGCGGACACGCGGACCTGCCCCAGGGCGAAGGGCGTCGCTGCTATGGCTACCTCTCAGAAGATGGGTGCTACGCACACTGCACCAGGGAGGAGCGCTCGGGCCCTCTTGACCGAAACTTGGGCTCCGACACTTTCGCCCACATTCTGAGGGGAGTCTGCCGGTGCGGGAAGGAGCACGGCGCTGCGACAGCCCCGGCTCAACTCCAATCCGAAGGCGGTCAAGACGCCCCAAGCATATACGCCTATCGAGACCTCAAGCTGGGCAAGCCGGCTCAGCTATGGGAATACCGGTACGCCGATGGCGCAATTGCCTGCTACATAGCAAGGTGGAACCTGCAGGGGGAAAGGAAGGAGTACCGCCCTCTGACCCTTCAGAATGGGCGGTGGAGGCAGAAGGGCGTTCCCGTACCTCGACCTCTCTACAACCTGCCGGGGCTCTGGGAACGCCCCGATGCCCCGGTCCTGGTGGTAGAGGGTGAGAAGACTAGCGATGCCGTTAGGGACTTGTTGCCATCATACATCCCAACCACATCCATGTTCGGAGGGAAATCTCCCCACCTGAGCGACTGGACGCCACTGAAGGGCCGTGAGGTGGTGATCTGGCCCGACAACGACCCCGACGGGCAGCGTTATGCTAGGAAGGTTGTGGACCTGATCCTCAAGGCTGGGGCTTCAGGAGCACGAATCGTGCAGCTTCCCGAAGGACTGCCAGCCAAGTGGGACCTGGCAGACCCCGTTCCCGCCGGCGTCGACCAGGAGGCGCTCCTTGCCGAGGCCGAACCCTATGTTGCCGACGAGGAGGAGCCGGACACTGACGGGAAGGAAGAAGGACAGGGAGGTCGTCTCTCGTCAGGGGACCTGCTACTCCGATGGGCACGTGAATTTGCAGAGCTCTACTGCGACGGGGAGGAGACCTTCGCCGACGTCCTGATGGACGGTCAGCGCAAAACCCTTCCCATCCGCTCAACGGGGTTCAAACGGTGGCTCAGGCGGCTCCACTGGGAGCGAACAGGGAAGGGGGCTACCCAGGAGGCCCTGACCCACGCGGTGGAGAACCTGGACGCTCAGGCTGAGCAGGCAAGACGGCGTAGGGTATACCTACGAGCCGCCAGCCATGAAGGCAGGCTCTACATCGACCTGGGGGACGACAGCCAGCGGGTGGTTGAGGTAGACGCGGAGGGATGGCGGGTCCTGAGGGAGTCTCCCCCCGATGTGCGCTTCAGACGGACGCAGACCACGGAAGCGCTCCCCGCGCCGGCGAGAGGGGAGGCAGGGGAGGGCATCAGCGCCCTTCGCGGCTTCCTCAACGTGGGAGACGAGGACTTCGTGCTTTGCGTTGCCTGGCTACTGGCCTCCCTTAGGGACACGGGCCCATACCCGGTCTTGGTCCTCACAGGGGAACAGGGAAGCGCGAAGAGCACCACAGCGAGGCTGCTGCGCTCCCTGGTGGACCCGGCGAGACCTCCAACAAGAGGAATGCCCAGGGACGAGAGGGACGCTGTCATCGCGGCCCGCCGACGCCACGTCCTCGTCTACGACAACCTGAGTGGCTTGCCTGTCTGGTTGTCGGACACCTTCTGCCGTCTCTCCACCGGCGAAGGGTACGCTACCAGGGCCCTGTTCACCGACGACGATGAGGTGGTGTTTGAAGCCTGTAGGCCTGTGATCCTCACCGGCATAGAGAACTCCGCCGTTAGGGGAGACCTTGCGGACCGTTCGATTGTCATCAGGCTCGACCCTATAGCGGAGAGCGCCCGCCGGACGGAGTCGGAGGTAATGGCCGCCTTCGAAGAGGCGCAGCCCCGCATCCTGGGCGCCCTGTTGGACGGCCTATCGGAGGGACTGCGCAAATACGGCAGCATCCGGCTGGAGCGTTTGCCCCGTATGGCTGACTTCTTCAGATGGGTGGCCGCCTGCGAAGGGGCATACTGGCCCTCCGGCACGTTCATGGCGACATACCGAGACGCCCAAGCCTCCGCCATGGAGGATGTGCTGGAGGAGTCCCCCATCGGCCCAGCGCTGCGCCGGTTCCTGGAGGAGACCCAGAGCTTCGATGGGAGAGCGGAGGAGCTGCTGGTCCGCCTTGACCCGCAGAGGCCCGAGGGGAAGCGTTCCAAGGGTTGGCCATCCACCGGCCCTGGGATGGGAAGGCAGCTCACGGGGCTTGCGCCCTCACTGCGTAAGCTGGGATACACCGCCGACTGGAGCAAGACGAACCGGGGGAACCACTGGCGGCTGGAGCCACCCCGACAAGCGGGTGAACTAACGCAGGCAGCCGAGGAGGAGTCAGATGAAGCGAACGAGACTGCCTAGCTGGCACACTCCACAAGAAGGTGTCCAGAAGGACGGCTCGCCAAGACTCGGGAGTCGCTGCTATGGTAGGACCTCTACGCCTTGCACCAACGCTCCCGCCCGCCGCAGTCGGGCTACAGATGGTGAAGTCCACATGGTCTTCCCACGCTCAGGACCTGGCCGGCCAATACGAGCGCTTCTGGCAGGGCGAGGCGATATGGAGTTTGCAATCGCCAATGTCTCTGAGGCGTGGCGCCAGGTCAAAAGCAGTCCACAAGCCCTCCGGAGCTGCGGAGGCTGTGCGTGTCGAGGCGCTGCATCTCCGGCATGGTGGACATCAAGACAGGAGCTTCCCAGCGGTTCGCAGGCACATCCGCTCCCAGGCTGCGCTTTCCTCACACCCGGTACAGGAAACACTCCAGGATGCTGCATGCCACGACGCGCCAGCGGGTGTCAGGCGCGTTCTTGGACCTGCTGGCGACGACCTCCCAGGCAGAGCGCCGGTTCTGATAGAACCGTCTGTCCAGGCGGCCGTCCGCCTCTACGTGGTAGTGCCGGTGGCCCAAGCCTCGTGGCATGCCTTCTCCCTCTCGGACAGTCTGGCGCCATGCTGCCACTCCAACGCTCCGGGGTCAACCTCCATCAAGGACGGAGGCAGCCCCTGCAGCCACGTCTTTTGTGGCGTCCATTTGTTTCCACTCGGTTATTTTGGCACCAGTTTGTTTCCCTCTTATATTATATCCCCGCTCTTTGGCCTCTCACACGCGCGCGCATGCCTGGGGAACTGGTATATGAGGGGATGTTGCGGTGGATTGAGCATGTAACAAACCGAACAATGGCGGGGTTATCACCTGCCACTGCTTCGGACACCGACATCCCAATGGTGCCTGGGGCGGTGGTGTACAGGTGGATACTCCTGGGGGTATGGCGGGAAGCGCGCCGGGTCATGACGGGGTTTTCATCTGTCACTGTTTCGGACACCGACATCCCAACGTGCCTGGGGCGGTGGTATACAGGTGGGTACTCCTGAGGGTATGGCGGGGTTTTCACCTGTCCTGCTTCGGACACCGACATCCCCATCGTGCCTGGGGCGGTGGTATGCAGGTGGGTACTCCTGAGGGTATGGCGGGAAGCGCGCCGGGTCATGGCGTGTTCTTCCCGAACTTGCATTGCGGCGCCGGAATGCCGGACAACTCACTACCGAAAGGAGATCTGAGATGGCTAGAAGACGGAACCTGCTACCCGTGAGGCACATTGCGGCGATGCGCTACTACTACTCTATAGGGCACCGCATAACGGAGCTGGCGGAGCGCTTTGGTGTGCACGAGAGCGTGGCGAGTGACATATGCCACGAGCGCACACACAAGAGGGTGCTCCCAGCGGAGAAGCTCCCGCCTCTGTCGGTGAAGCGGACGCCGGAAGAGGAGGCCCTGATTGCCGAGCGCAACCGGCGGTACAGGGGACCGCGCCGATAATTGGCGGTGTAGGGGACCTCTGATGGCGCTGTGGCCTACGCTCCCTGGTGACCACTAGGGCGGGGGAGTCGAGGTGGGGGAAAGAGAGAGTTGGCCGGAGCCCGCGGATTCGTGCTACGGGCTTCTCTGGCCCATTCTGCCCAGGTCGCGAGGTGGCCCCCAGGCTCTGATGGCCACCCGCCCTGGCGTTCCCGTTGGTGTGGAAGCGCCTTAGCCCCGTTCGTTCCCGCGGAACGCGCTTCCTGCCGCTCGTTGCGCTCCTGGGAAACGTCGCCGGACAGCTGACGCAAATTCTTCCGGCTGCGAGTAAGTTGAGGCGAGTCGGTTTCGACTCTTTCAGCAGATGCGGACGCGTCGCTGAAAGACTGGGCAAACATTCAATCCTCCGTTTGCTCCATGCTGACGACCCCGACAAGAGGCGGAGCCGCACTCCTCTCGACAAGTTTGCTTCCACCAGTGAACCTCTTGCCTCCACCGAAACCCCCACTGCTTCCACCAAATTGAGCCTATTCGTGCCTGGAGTGGAGGCAGTGGAAGCAGTGGAGGCAAATCCGACTGCTCTTCGGGGGTAACTCGGAAGGGCAGGGAGCGGATGATTTCAGCTCATGAGGACAAGGCTGGACCTGAGATTGTGCCACCTCCCACGCTCGTTGGGTAGAAGCCCAGCTGGTAACGCTCCTTGAAGTTCAGAGCGAAGTCTTCCGGCGTCCAGTCGAGCTCCCGGTAGATGCGGCGTACCGTGGGCAGTGAGATGTGGTGCGGGAACGCATCCGCCACGGCCTTTTTGCCTGTCGCCACCGGCATTCCCACTGCCTTCAGCAAGCGGACGGTGTGCCGGATCTCATTGTCTCTATGCATGTAGCCAATTTTGTTTGAAGGGCGATTGCGAGCGGCTGGCTTCGGGATTGGCCGCTTGGTACGGCCAAAGCTTGCCCCGAGGTGCCATTCGAGGACCTCGGCTGGCAGAAGATGTATCCTGTCCAATTTGACCGCATCCTCACAGATCAACATGAGAGTATCCCAAGCTGCAGCGCTCTTCTCCACCTTTTGCTTGAGAGTCAGGAGGTCGTCAGGGGAGGGGTTACGCCACCAACTGTCTGCCCAATGTCTGCTGAAGATTGACATGTTCATGTCGGTCTCCACAAATTCTACTTCCATGACGGAGGCCAGCATTGCACGGGCAAATCGGGACCCTTCGTCGACGCGGTGCTCCCGCTTTCCACCGTTCATGGCATGCCCAATAGCGAGTTCCCTATAGGTCTCGCTGGCGAGGGGGAGTTTCTCATCTCCTATTAGTATCGCTGCATAGGCCTGGAGGTCCGGGTCTTCAGACATACCCTCCCTAACTCCCTCCATGGCCAATTTGAACTGTTCGGCGCTGTACATCCCTGCCTCCAGGGGCATGAGCGCCAAACAAATGAACTCGACCAGACAATCGTCTATGGTTTCCCCCAGCATTTCGGGAGTCAGCTTCATGTCCTTGGGTCTCATGTACCACCTGAAGCCAATCTCCTCCCGAAACTCACTGAGCTCAACGTCGGCCCGATGGGGCAGTAGACCACGGTAGCGATGCCAAGCAAGTTCTTTCGACCTCCAGCTCATAGGTTGATACCTCCCTCCAAGTATGCGCTCCAATCGTCCATCAGAGCCCGGCGCAGATCGAAGAGGTCGGAGCGGAAGTAGGCCGCCTCAGTGGCATTGCCCACCGTGTGGGCCAGCGCCGTCTCCACTACGGCGTGGGGAGAGCCGGTCTGCTCCGCCGCCCAGTCCCGGAAGCTGGAGCGGAGACCGTGGGGAACAAAACCGAGTTCCAGTCTCCGGAGCAGCTGGGTTAAGGCCATGTCGGATATTAGTCCCCCGGAGCGGGGTGCGGGAAAGACGAGGCCGCTTCCGTCACTCAAGCCCCGCGCCTCATCCAGAACGGCCAAGGCCCCATGGGAGAGGGGCACCCGGTGGGGCCTACCGGCCTTCATCCTTGTCCCTGGGATGGTCCAGGTTGCCTCGTGGATGTCGACCTCATCCCAGGTCATACCACGGACCTCACCGGAGCGGCCAGCCGTCAGCGCCAGCATCTGGAAGGCCAGCTTCACCGTCGGGCTTGCGGTGGACTCCCAAACCGTCTGGAGGGCTGACGGCAGGTCCCTGTAGGGCAGGGCAGGGTGGTGGGCCTTGACGCGGCGCTGCCTGGCAAGCGCGGCGTTGATGGCGTCCCCAGCCGGGTTGTAGTCGAGGTATTCCATGGCTACGGCCCGGTCCATGATGGAGCGGATGCGCTGCCGTACCCGCCGCGCGGTCTCCGGCTTGGTGGTCCAGATGGGAGAGAGCGCCTCTATCACGGGCTTGCGGGTGATCTCGTTCACCCTCAGGGAGCCGAGGATGGGGAATGCGTAGGTCGCAAGGGAGGAAAGCCACTGCGCCCTGTGCTTGGCGTTCCTCCAGGAGTCGGAGTTCTCGGCGATGTGCTGCTTTGCCAGGGCCTCAAAGGTGGGAATCTGGGAGAGGGCCTCCTCTTCCTGCTTCACCGCCAGGGGGTTGCCGCCGGACTTGGCCAGGGAGCGGTTGTCCAGAGCCTTCTCTCTGGCCTGGGCCAGGGACACGGCGGGGTAGGGGCCCAGGCCTAGATCTGTTCGCCTACCGTCGATGGTGAGCCTCTGCACCCAGGTCTTTCTCCCGTTGGGCCAGACCATCAGGTAGAGGGTCTGGCCGGCGGAGTATCTTCCAGGGGACTTCACATTGCGGATGGCTACAGCGGAATCCAGTCGGCTGGCAGGATGGCTTGTCATTTGTCTCCCACGAACTATCCCACGCCGCGGCGTGGATGGCGCAAGATTTGAGTGGACTTCCATAGACCCTAGTATACCATGCATTGAGTCTGATTTATAGCTGCAAGAGGGTAACTCGGAGCCGTAGTAGACCGAAGTGGATGATACGGGACGGTGGCATGAAGCGGAGGGAGTGGGATTCGAACCCACGAACCCTTGCGGGTTAACGGTTTTCAAGACCGTCGCCATCGTCCACTCGGCCACCCCTCCCACAGGCAATCCTACCCAAAACGCGCCGTTTTTACCAGTCCGTCCTGACATCCGGGCGTTTTCAGGGCGTGTTGGCGTTGAACCCGCCGACCCTCCACTCCCGCTCATAGCCTACCCCGTGCTTGATACGGGGGTAAGCGAAGCCCCAGCCGGTCATGGGTTCATGGGCATGACAGGAACTGGGCGACGCCTTGTGTCACCCAGCCTTCCGGATGTAACGCCACAGGTTCGGGCGGGAGGCGCTGGATGCGCCTGCCTATTTTCGCAGGAACGACGGTGGAGAGTAGCCGTCAGCGGTCAGCCGCTTTGGACACCCAGATATCTGACGGCTGGAAAGCCGCTTGCCAAGTCATCCCAGAAGTCGTCTCTCAGTAGCTCCGGGTACACCGTGAGGCCCTCCATATCCTGCCGGGATAGGAACCTGGCCTCCAAAACGTCCATTGCGTCCGGTTGTCCAACATTGTTCTCTATGGTGAGCTCGCCGGAGAAGGACCTGCACAGGATGAACACTTCGAAGTTGTGGATGCCGAAAGCCTTGTCGATGAACTGCCGCAGATAGACTACCCTGTCCAACTCAACGGAGATCCCGGCTTCCTCGAATGCCTCCCGCCTGGCGCAGTCGAAAATGGACTCGTCACCCTCCACGCCTCCGCCGGGTGGCACCCAACAGATGTCGCCCGTATGAGGGAGCGCTGACTTGACGAGCAGAAGCCTGTCGTCTTGGACAACCAGGGACGCGGCTCTGATTCTATTGACTATGGTCCATTGCCACTCCGAGCCGCTCACGCCCTTCAACAGGCTCTGAGTGAGCGGAGCGCCACCCCTGGGTTTCTGATTTCGCAGGAACGACGGAGGTGAGCTCCCGCCATCCGTAGATGGGGCCACAAGCCAAGCAGACGCGGCTACTTCTTTGCCCACATCGATGGTAGGGGAGACGGTCTGCCTAGCGGCCTACCTCAGCATGACAGTGAGGACGGCCAGGATCGTCAGGATAAGCCCCGTGACAATCCCTATTCGCCTGATCTCAGGCCAGATGTAAGAGCTGTGAGGTCGAGTGACAGGAGCTTGATGTCTTCTCTCTTGAGGGACTCTCACCGGCCGGTCCAGGGTTGCAGTCCCTGGGCTGGGCGTTGTCGTCTCCGCTCCAGGCGCGGCTATCGGGGTGGGAGTGGCTGCCATCGCGGCAGGCATGCTAGCCTCAACCCCTGAGGAGTGCTTTACGGCTCTCCGTTTCCTCTGTCCAAGCTCAGCCTGTTTCGCAGCCACTCGCCGCGACTTCCTGGGCATCAGATGGCCTCCTATTCACTTTCGTTGCCCTAAATGGCGGCTCCCAATCCCTAATAGCATAAAGCCACATACGCCATGATGGAAGGGGATTACAACGAAGTTTATCTCAATTACGCGGTGTCCTTTGTATCCTTCTCGTCACTTCCCGCGGCTATTCTCTTTCCGCGCTCTCCGCGCCCGGCGGTGGCGCTCACGCCCTGGGATGGGCCTTATCGTACTCCACCTTTACCTGTTCCTGGGCCAGATGGGTGTACACCTGGGTGGTGGAAATGCTCGCGTGGCCCAGGAGCTCCTGAAGGTACCGGATGGGCGCGCCGCCTCTCAACATATGCGTGGCAAAGCTATGTCTCAGGGTATGCGGGGTAATGGGTGTCTTTATATTTGCCCGTCTACCGCACTCCTTCAGTATCAGCCAGAAGCCCTGGCGGGTCAGCCGCTCTCCGCGCCGGTTCAGGAATAGAGCGTTCTCTCTGACGTCGTCCTTCTTGCCATGGGAAAGCAGCCGGGGCCTTACATCCTTCAGGTAGGCTTCAAGGACGACTGCGGCCTCATCGTGCAGGTTTATGAGCCGCTCCTTGGAGCCCTTGCCCATGCAGCGCACGTACTTCTCTCTGAGGTTCAAGTCTTCTACAACCAGGCCAACCATCTCGCTTACACGCATCCCCGTGGCGTACATCAGCTCTATCATAGCCGCATCCCTTTGGGACTCCGGGGCGCCTCCTCCGTAGGCTTCCCGGAGGAGGCTGCCCATCTCCTCCTCGCTGAGGGACTTTGGCAGCGCTCGCCCTATCCTGGGAGATGCGAGCGACTCGGTGGGGTCCTGAGTAATTAGGCCCTCCTCCAGCAGGAAGTTGAAGAGGGACTTGACCGACGCCAGCTTCCGCGCCCGCGTGGTAGGGGAGTATCCCTTCTCCTGGAGGTTCAGGGCGTATCCGGTTAGAACGGGCAGGCTCACCGACTCCCACCCGCTACTTCCTCCGGACAGCCCGCTAGACTCCTCCAGGAACTCCAGCAGCTGGCTCAGGTCGTTGCCGTAGGCGGATACCGTGTTGCCGGATAGACCCCTCTCCGAAGTGAGGTAGTCCAGGAACGCCGTCACAGTCTCTTTCACCCGACCCTCCCCCTGCAATGCCAGAGTAGCCCCATTCTAACACATACGCGCGGGCGATAAACAAGGAGTCCAACGCCGTCCCGGTTTCTCCTTGACATAGGGTATAGCCGAATGTAGAATCGTGCCTAGTCTGCAACGGGGAGTGTGCGGGAAGAATGTTTCAAATCGGAATGGATCCCACCATGTTCGCGCTGGGCGGATTTGTGCTCACGTGGCACGGCTTCTTCGCCTTTCTGGGCGTGGTTGTGGCTGTGGTACTTGTGACGCGCTGGGGCCCCAGAGTGGGCATAGAGAGCGACGTGGTCTATGCCACGGCCATATGGGCAATACTTGGGGGAGTCCTGGGCGCGCGAATAGTGCACGTCATAGACCGATGGGACATATACGGCAGCAGCCCCGTGGACATCATAGCTATCTGGAAGGGGGGAATCGCCCTGTTTGGGGCGATTCTGGGCGGCCTTGTGGCAGGCTCCGTATACGCCAGACTCCAGGGCTATCCCATAGGCCGGCTGGCCGACCTCACCGCGCCCGCGCTGCTGATAGCCCAGTCCATTGGCAGAATTGGGGACATCATCAACGGGGAACACGTCAGCCAGACCACCGCCGCCACCTGGGGATTCGTCTATACCCACCCGGATAGCCTTTCCAACCAGGTTCATGGCCTTATCGCATCTCATCCGACGGTGGTGTACGAGATGATTTGGAACATGCTGGTTCTGGGCGTGATCTGGTGGATGTGGGGACGGCTCAAGCCCGATGGCATTTTGTTTGCCCTGTACCTGAGCCTGTACTCCTTTGGGAGGTTCTTCATCAGCTTCCTCAGAGAGGACAAGGTCTGGTTTGCCGGCCTGCAAGAGGCGCACATCATCGCCATTCTGGTTGTCCTGGTGGCCATCCCGCTGTTGGTCTACAAGGGGCGTCTGGTGGCTAAAGGCCAAGAAATCGGCCCCCCCGTTGGCGTGCGTACCAGTCGGAAGAAAGGCGCTTAGCGCATACGGCCTGTGGTCATGCCCACTCCGGCCCTTCGGCCGGCCGAAAGTCGTGGATGAGCATCCGCATGGTCTCCCGTCCGTTCCACCGGTCCAGCCCAAGGCTGTATACCACGTCCAGAAGCTCCATTCCGTCCTGCCACTCCGCGCCCTTGCCGAAGGCCATGCCGTTCCACCATGCTCCGCCATGCTTCAGCCTGAGCCTCAGGTGTCGCCCCTGGCTCCCCAGCCGCGCAGCGTCCATGACCTTCACCCCTTTGGTGATAAAGACGGGCGCGGGGTTTCCCTCTCCGTATGGCGCCAGGTCCTGGAAGAATTGAAGGTTATCTCCGGTGAGGGAGGTCAGGCGAACGTGCGCATCGATGTGAATGGCCGGTTGCAGGAGCAGGTGGCCCAACTCTCGCCGAGCTATGGCCGTCAGACGCTGCCGCAAAGCAGGGAGGTTCTCCCTTGGCGCGAGGAACCCTGCGGCCCTGGGATGTCCGCCAAACCGGATGAACAGGTCGCTGCACTCCTCCAGGGCGGACGCCAGGTTGAACTCCGGAATGCTCCGCGCGCTGCCCAGTCCCAGGTCTCCATCCAAAGCCACAACCACCGCCGGTCTGTAGCGCTCCTCCGCAAGCCGGCTGGCCAGCAGCCCCGCTATGCCTGGCGTGAACTCCTCGCTCGATAGAATCAGCAGATGCTCGGAGAAAGGGCCAGGATCTATCTGGGTAGCGGCATGGGCGACGGCCTTGGCCGTGAGATCCTGTCGTTCCCGGTTCAACCGCTCCAGCTCCTGCGCTAGGGGAGCGGCCTCCTCCTGTGACGATGCGCGGAGGAGGTTGTAGCTGCTGATGGCGTGCTCCAGCCTGCCCGGCGCGTTGAGGCGCGGCCCCAGGACAAAGGAGACGGACTCCGTATCCACCTCGGAGTCCGCGTGTCCGCCCACCCGGAGGAGCTCCTTCAAGCCCGGCTTGGGGTTGGCGCTCAAGGAGCGCAGGCCGGCGGCCACGATGTACCGGTTCTCGCCAACCAGGGGGGTCACGTCCGTCACCGTGCCCAGGGCTGCCAGCTGGAGTAGCCGCTCGTCCCACTGGCGGCCCAGGCGTTGGCACAAGCCCTGCACCAGCTTGAAGGCCAAGCCGACACCCGCAAGGCCGGTGAATGGATACGTCGACCCCTTCAGCCTCGGATTTACGACGGCCAATGCGGCGGGTATCTCCGGCGGTGGGGTATGGTGGTCGGTTATGATGGTGTCCATACCCAGTGAAGAGGCTTCCGCCACCTCTCTCGGGGAGGAGGTCCCGCAATCCACGGTGACTATCAGGGATGCGCCCCGCTCATGCAGGGCATTGACAGCCTGATAGCTCAGGCCGTGGCCCTCCTTCACCCGGTGCGGCAGATATGGGATGACCCTGCCTCCCAGGTCCTCAAGTCCCTCCGCCAGAAGGGCAGTGCCCGTGATGCCGTCGGCATCGAAGTCCCCGAATATGGCTATGGACTCGCCGTTCAGCAGCGCCGCGCTGAGGCGAGATACGGCTTTCTCCATGTCGGGAAGGAGAAAGGGGTCTTCCAACAGGCTCCGGTCACGGGCAAGGAAAGCCTCTGCGGCCGGAAGGTCCGCAATGCCGCGGTTGTGTAGAAGCTGGGCCGCCAGCGGGGAGAAGGGAGCGAGCCTCTCGATGGCCTCCGGGGAGATCCGCGGGGTGACTCGCCACGCCTTGCCACTCAATAAGACGTTGCCTCAGGGCGCAGCTTCCTCCACAGACCCGGACGGATGCCTGAGTCCGTAGCGGTTAGACGGCTCAATAGCCCCATCCGTAGTAATCCTGACCCAATTCGTCCACCTCGCCGTACAGACCCAGCTCTGCGCCGCAGGCAGGGCAGACGCAGTTCCTCCGTATCCCAAGCCGGGATGCTGCCGCAAAGCCGCAGCCGAGACACACGGGCCTCCCACATTTCCTGCAACCCACCCGCATACTCCGCGCCTCCTCGAGGTCCGGCTCGCCTGCAATGGGTCTCCGCTCCTCAAGAGCGGACCCGCAGTGTGCGCACGTATCCGTCATATCTCACGCTCTCGCCGCAGATGAC
The DNA here is from genome assembly GCA_965263185.1 of Dehalococcoidia bacterium. Classification (GTDB taxonomy): domain Bacteria; phylum Chloroflexota; class Dehalococcoidia; order Lucifugimonadales; family UBA2985; genus JAPPHY01. The sequence continues at coordinate 2,460,882 of OZ253588.1, forward strand.
GTTCGTAGCAGGGTAGGGGGGTGTACCTCCACCATGCCAAAGGGCCCCTTGTCCACAACGCGCTCCGGGCGGTGGCCGGCAGCGCTCGAGTCACGCGTTCGCCCGTACCCGTCTGCTAGCCCCCGGAGAAGCTGGTAAACGCTAGGCACGTATTGTGACCGCCGAAACCAAGGGAGTTGGAGAGAACCGCCTCCACCTTGCCCCTTCTGGAAGCGCCGGCGGTGTAGTCCAGGTCGCAATCCGGGTCAGGGTTGTCCAGGTTGATTGTGGGAGGTATGGCGCCCCGAGAGATTGCGAGTACGCAGATGGCCGCCTCAAGGGCTCCGGCCGCTCCCAGCAGGTGTCCGGTCATGGACTTGGTAGAGCTGATGGGAGTGGTGTATGCCTCCGGGCCAAGCGCCGTCTTGATGGCCATGGTCTCGTATTTGTCGTTCATGGGAGTCGACGTGCCGTGGGCGTTGACGTAGTCCACGTCTTTGGGCGTAAGGTTGGCGCTCCTGAGGGCTATCTGCATTGCCCTGGCCCCGCCCTCTCCTCCGGGCGCGGGCTGGGTTATGTGGTGAGCGTCGGCGGTTGCGCCATGCCCGGCCAGCTCCGCCAGGGGTTTAACGCCTCTGGCGAGGGCATGCTCCAGGCTCTCCAGCACCAGGATGCCGCCTCCTTCGCCCAGGACAAAACCGTCCCGCTTGGCGTCAAAGGGTCGGGAAGCCTTCTTGGGTTCGTCGTTGCTTCGAGACAGGGCATTGCAGGCGTTGAACCCCGCAATGCCAATGGGGCAGATGGCGGCCTCGCTACCTCCGGTAATGGCTACGTCTATCTGGCCGCGCCGTATGAGCTCCGAAGCCTCCGCAATGGTGTCCGCGCCGGTGGCGCAGGACGAGATGGCGCTGAAGTTCGGCCCTTTGGCTCCCATCATCATGGACACCCTTCCGGATGCCATGTCCCCAAGCATCATGGGGATAAGAAAGGGGTTCACCCTGGAGGGCCCTCGCTCTATCATCACCTGGAGCTCCTGGGACAGGGTGAGGATGCCTCCGATGCCGCTGCCTATCATCACCGACACCCTCTCCGCCTCCTCCTTCTCCAGGTTGAGCCCAGCGCAGGCGACCGCTTCCTGCGAGGCCACCGCGGCGAACTGGACAAATCGGTCCATTCTCCTGGCCTCCTTGCGGTCCAGAAAGTCCGCAGGGTTAAAGCCCTTGACCTCTGCGGCTATCTGGGTCTCAAAAGGCTCCGGGTCAAAGCTGCTGATATAGTCCACTCCGGACGTCCCCGCCATAAGGGACTCCCAGGTGGTTTCCGCGCTGAGGCCAAGGGGAGTGATCATTCCTAGGCCGGTCACAACTACTCTCGTTCCCAAGGCTCTGTCTCCTTTCGAATAATCGGGATAGCTCTCAAGGCGTTCGCCCTGACTATGCGAAATGTCTGACCTATTCTAGCAGAACCAGCCAGAGGTTTGTAAAGGACGTTGGACGGGAGTATGGTCGAATACAGCGTGCTATAATGGCGCCAGCTGAGACGTGGAAGGCAAATTTGGACTTCTTGCAGCTACTGGAGGCGGACCTGCCGGCCGAGAGATTGGCCCTTTTGAGACGGGCAGGGCTGATAGCCCGGGAAGAGGGTGTGTCCCTGTACCTGGTCGGCGGAGGCGCGAGGGACCTGCTCCTGGGAAGGCCCACCGAAGACCTGGACCTTGTGGTAGAGGGGGACGCCGAGACCCTGGCCTCCATAATCGCCAAGAGGCTTTCGGGGCAGGTGGTGTCGCGCTCCCAGTTCTCCACGGCCAAGGTCAGGGTGGAAGGCGTATCCCTGGACCTGGTAACCGCTCGCAACGAGCGGTATCTCCGGCCCGGCGCGCTTCCCCAGATAGCCCACGGCACAATAGAGGAGGACCTGGAGCGGCGGGACTTCTCCGTCAACGCAATGGCCTTCCCCCTTCACGAGGGATCCAGTGGCCGGCTCCTGGACCCTTTTGGCGGCCTGGATGACCTGCAACGCGGTCTCATACGGACGCTCCACGACAGCAGCTTCATAGACGACGCCACCCGCATAATGAGGGCGGTACGCTATGAGCAACGCCTGGGGTTCGGCCTGGAGGCCCATACGGAGACCCTGCTTCGCCGCGACCTGCCCATGCTGGACACCATAAGTGGAGACCGGCTGCGCAGGGAACTCCACCTGTGGCTGAACGAGGAGCGCTTTGTCTCAACCCTTGTGAGGGCTGATGCCCTGGGGGTCATGGCCGCCATTCATCCCTCGCTGGCAGGCTCCGGCCAGGTGGTCCGGAAAGCCCTGGAGAGCGAAGGAAAGCCCGTTGTGGAGGAGCAGGCGCGCCTGGGACTCCTGGCCTTCTCCATGACTCAAACCGGGGGAGAGCAGGTCATAGATCGACTGCGTATGCCCACCGGGTGGGCAACTGTGGTCAGGGACACCATTGCCCTCAAGGGCAGGCTGCCCCGGCTCTCAGACGCCGAGATGTCCCCGGCGCAACTTTACGAGGCGCTGGAGCCCTATAACCTCTGGGCAGCGCAGGCGTGCGCCCTGGCCGCTCCGGGCGAGGAGGCTCGCCAACGCCTGTACCTGTTCCTGGAGAAGCTGCGTCACGTCAAACCGTCCCTGGGGGGAAGAGACCTCATCCAACTGGGGGTGGCCCAGGGCCCGGCAGTGGGGGAGATGCTGGCGAAGCTGCGGTCGGCGCGGCTGGATGGCGCAGCTACCAACCGCTCGCAGGAACTGGAGCTGGCGCGAAGTTGGATGGAGTCCCAAGGGCAGCCGTAGCGGCGGAGCTCAAGCCCGGTCCTCGCTGGGCGCCTTACCCGACAGGCGTATAAGCTGGAACAGGTACTGCTGGGCGTAGCCGCCGTATGCTCCCCACTTCTCCAGAGACCAAGCGCGGAGGTTTTTGTAGTTTAGTTTAAGTCCATCCAGATACCAGTCCTCCAGCGCGCGCCGTATCCACCGGTCTATGGGGCAGGCGTCCAGCTTGTCCAGTGAGAAGAGGAGGACACAGTCGGCAACCTTGTCTCCCACGCCGGGCAGTGAGGTGAGCGCGTCCTTGGCCTCCTGGTACGGAGCGGTTCGAAGATGTCCCAGTTCGATCTCTCCTAGGGCCACCCTCTCCGCCGCCTGCGTCACGTACTTGGCCCGGAAGCCCAGCTTCAGCTCTCTCAGGGTTGCTTCCCCAGCCTGGGCAAGCCTCTGCGGCGTCGGGAAGGAGTGGCACACGTAGCCGTCCAACTCCAGCGGCTCGCCAAAGCTCTCGGCTATGCTCATCATGTTGTCCGAGATGCGGGGTATGTTGGAGTTGGCAGAGCATATGAAGGACACCAGGCACTCCCAGGGGTCCTGGCGCAGAATACGCAGGCCCCAATACGCTGCAATGGCCTCATGCATACGAGCGTCGGTATCTATGCGGGAGTAGATGTCTTCCAGGTCATCGTCCAGGCGAAGGTAGTCCCGCAGCGCGGCTTCCATACGCTCCGGTGACGTGGAGGATGCGCGCATCTCCACACGCGGGCCATCCTGCCTCAGCGCCACCGGGGTATCCTGTAGGACTCCGTAGCGCCACCCGTCCCGTAGACGCCAGCGGAAGGCCTGTCCGCTCTCCAGTGTGCCGGCCAGGTCCAGGGGTTGGTCTACGGTGAAGCTCAGGGAGTATTCGCTATCCATTGCTCAGTTGTCGTTGCATGCGGAGATTTCGTCAAGGCAGGTACGTTCAGGCTCAGGGAGAGGCCGCGAGCCATTGCCCGATTTCCCTGGAAAGCCCCCTTAGAGGGCCTTTGGACACGGTGCACTCGGGTATTGAGTCCAGGAACACCGGGCCGTATCGCCGGGAGATGATGCGCCTGTCCAGCACAATCACCGCGCCTCTATCCTTTTCGCCGCGGATTAGGCGGCCAAACCCCTGCCGGAAACGCAGCACCGATTGGGGCACGGCGTACTGGTTGAAGGGGTCTTCGTACAACTGGGACCGGGCGGCGAATACCGGGTCGGTGGGGACGTTGAAGGGGAGGCGAGTCACCACAAGCGCCTTCAACGCTCCACCCGGTATATCCACTCCCTCCCAGAAGCTGGCCGTTCCCAGCAGCGCCGAGGCCGGGTTCTGCAAGAAGGCGTCCAGCAGGCTGCGGGGAGGGCCGTCCACTCCCTGGGCCAGCACCCTGATGCCCAGTCCCTGCAACTCCTCCCTTATCCCTGAGCGGGCGGTCTGCAGGGCCGCGTGAGAGGTGAAAAGCGCCATAGTACGGCCTCCCGCGACACGGCAGGCGTCAATGATAGCCCGCTGCACAGCTTCCTGGTAGCCACGGCTGCCGGGCTCCGGCATGTCGCTGGGTGTGCACAGCAGCACGGCTCTGGGATAGTCAAAAGGGGAGTCCACCAGTAGCTCATCCGCGTCCTCCAGCCCCAGACGTTGGGTTATGTGCTCGAAGTTGCCGTGGGTCTTAAGTGTAGCGCTGGTGAGGATCACCGATTTCTTCTGCGAAAACAGCTTTTCCTGGAGTATTCCTCCAACGTGCAGCGGGGCGGTATCGAGGGCAATCCCGCCGTCGCGGCCATCCTGCGTCATCCAGTATATCCGGTCGTCCTCCGGGTGGACCACGAAAGACCTGAGCTTCTCTCGAATATCCTCGGCGGCGTTCAGGCATGAAGACGTCTCCATGACCAGAGAGTCGTAGCCCACCAGCCCGTCGTCCTCCTGCGTCCCCAGGGCATGCAGTAGCCTCTCCAGGTTTCTGGAGACCTGCGACAGCGCGAGGTCGGCGTTCTCCCAGGCCACCTCAACCTCAGACCAACCCGGCTGGGCGCGTGAGCTTTCGGTCAGCCTGAGGAGCAGGCGCCAGGTTTCTCCATCCTCGTGATGGTCCGCAAGGAAGGCCGCCAGAGTAACCCACAGGGCGGCCATATGCTCCCTGGCGGCGGGCAGCAGGGCCTCTCCTTCCTGTGACAGCGGCTCCAGAACGCCGGCCCTGGGCGTAGCCATAAGCTGGCCCATGAACGCCCTCAGCTCCCTGTAGACGCCGTGGCCTCCCTCCAGCCTCTCCATCCACTCATCCATTGTGGCCTGAGACAGCCGGGAGCCGAACTGGCTGGTGGCCTCCTCCTCCAAGTGGTGCGCCTCATCTATTATCAGGTAGTCGTAGCTGGGGATGATACCGCCTCCCTCAGCCAGATCGCGCATCAAGAGAGCGTGGTTGACCACCACAAGGTCGGCATCCTCGGCCTTATCCCGCGCCGCTCGCAGGAAACAGGTCTCGCGTACCCTTGGCGGGCAGTCGATTGCGCCCGCCGAGGACATGCGGCTCCATACCGGCAACTCCCTGGAGGCAAAGTTCATCTCCGCACGGTCTCCGCTAACGGTGTCCTGGAGCCAGACCATGACCTTGGAGGCAATGCGAGCCTCTTCCGGAGACAGGCTCTCCTCCCTTACCAGCTGACGCCACCGTCGGAGGCACAGGTAATTGTCCCGGCCCTTGAGCAGAGCGAATCGAACGCCCGCGAAATCGGGAGACCACTCCTCCAGGGCGCGGGACAGGGTAGGGAGGTCCTTGGCAATGAGCTGCTCCTGAAGGTTGATGGTGTTGGTGGAAACCACAACCCGCTCCTTGTTCTCAAGGGCAAAGAGCAGGGCAGGGAGCAGGTAGGCCATAGATTTTCCCACCCCCGTGCCTCCCTCTACTACCAGGTCTCTTTCGTCTTTCAGTGCCCTGGTCACGGCCAGCGCCATTTCCGTCTGCTGCGGCCTGCGGCGATAGCTCTCCAGGACACGGGCAAGCGGCCCGCCTTCGTCGAAGAAGTGGGCCACGGCCTCCGCGTCCAGTGGGTGGTCTTCCACCGACGCTCGAGGCGGGAAGGGGGCTTCCAACCGCCTTCCGAGGGTCTCCGTATCCAGCCCCACCAGGCCGGAGGCCGCAGTGGCGAACCCTGTGGCCTGGCCCCTGGCCTGCTGCAATCGGAGAAACAGCTGGGCCAGATGCCCCCGCGCGCGGGCGTACAACCGGCTCAGCTCTGACAGCAGCCCCTCGTCCATCTCCAGGGCCACCCTTGTCAGGGCATGGAAGACCCTGGCCGTGACGTCGGCGTCTCCGAGCGCCCGGTGAGGGTTGGGATGCTCTATTCCCAAGGACGCCGCCAGGAAGGCCAGCGAGTATTCACGGTGCTGCGGCAGGAGGACGGCTGCCATCTCTCGCGTGTCGTAAACTGGGTTGGGCAAGCTCATACCCTTCTTCGCCAGAAATCCCAGGTCAAAGTCCACGTTCTGCCCAACTATCGGGTTTCTGCCAATGAACGACTCCAGCCGAGGCGCCACCGCGGCAAAGGGGGAGCCCCCATCCACGTCCGCCTGGGTAATGCCGGTCAGCTCTCGAATGAACGGTGACAGCGTTCTGTAGGGATTGACCAGGGCCTGGAATGTGTCCAGCGCCCGGTCACCCTGGAACTTGACCGCGCCCACCTCAATGATCTCGTCGGTCTCGGCAACGAGCCCAGTGGTCTCCAGGTCCAGGGCGACGCAGACATCACCCACGATAGGCATTGAGTCACCGTTCATTGCATCTCCTGACTGGGGAAAAACCAGTTTGTGCGAACCGACAGGCCTCCGGCGGCGCGGTGGTCTGCCGAGATTCTAGCGGTGATTGAATGAGCGCGTCAATCGCCCGCGGGCGGAGGGCCTGCCGCGATACAGTCAAGGCCAATCGGAAGGCCCCGTAGTCACCGCCGCGTAGGCCGCATACCCGGCGTCTCGCAGTCTACCCGCCAGTGCCGCCGCCTCCTCACCGGAAGCCGCGAAGGTGTACATGGCGGGGCCGCTGCCCGCCAGACGCACCCAATCGGCTCCCGCGTCCAGCATGGCGCGGCGGCACGTCTCAAGAGAGGGGAGAAGACGAAAGGCAACGTCTTCAAACACGTTGAATAGCATATCCGGCTCGGCCTTTTTCCCCTGCCGGAGAATGTCCCGGAGTCTGGCCGACCTTTCCCCGCCGGTGTAGCTCTCCGGGGTCAGGCGGCCGTACATGGAGGCCGTCTTGTTGGGCATATCCGCGCGAGGAGCCAGTATCGCCAGATGTGTACGGGGCATTTGGGGAAGCCGGTGGATCTCCTCGCCGCGTCCCTCCGCCATAGCCGTGCCGCCCGAAAGGAAGAAGGGGACGTCTGAGCCCAGAGATGCGGCGAGGGGTTGGAGGGCCGCATAGCCCAAGTCCTGCTTCCATAACCGGCAAAGAGCCTTGAGTGTGGCCGCTGCGTCACTGCTGCCTCCGCCCAGGCCGGAAGCCAGGGGAATGGCCTTTTCAAGGCTTATGTCCACGCCGCCGCCGTAGCCGGCGCGCTCCTTCAGCAGGGTCGCCGCCCTGGCCGCCAGGTTGTCGTCGGTCTCCAAGGACGGCTCGCTGCATCGCAGTGTGATCTCGTCCGATGGAGCAAAGCTAAGCTGATCGCTCAGGTCGATGGTCTGCATCACCGAGACTATGCTATGGTAGCCGTCCGCGCGCTTGCCCAGCGCCTCCAGGGTCAGGTTGATCTTGGCATAAGCCCGGACGGTCAGCATAGACCCCGGCTCCTGAATACATCGTATATCCTGCCCCACTCATTCAGGCTCAGGGCTTCGGCTCGCAGTCTGGGGTCAATTCCCGCCTCCATGAGCGCCTCCTCCATGCGTGTGCCGGATACGTCAAAGGAGTGGCTCAGAGAGTTGCGCAGCTGCTTTCTAGCGCTGCTGAACCCGGCCCTCACCACCCGGAAGAAGGCGTCCACGTTGTCCAGCGACAACGCCGGTTTCTCGAAGACCTCCATCCTGACTATGGCGGACGTCACCTTGGGGGGCGGACGAAACGACCCCGGCCGTATGTACCCCGCAATGGACGGCTTCGCGTATAGCTGTGTTGCCACGGAGAGCGTCCGCATCCTTCCCGGCGGCGCTGTCATTGACAGGGCCACCTCTCGCTGCACGGTGACCACCATCAGCCGGGGAGCAGGGGAGGACTCCAGGAAGCGCCTCACAATGGGGCTTGCAGCGTAGTAGGGCAGGTTGGCGACCATCTTGTACGGCTCGCCCACGGTTGCCGGGTCCCATTCGCGGGCATCGCCGTGAAGCACGGTGAGGTTTGAGAAGCCGCCCATGTCCTCTCTCAAGCGAGCCGTCAGGACTTGGTCCATCTCCACCGCGATGACCCTGGCCGCCCTCTCGGCTAGCAGCCTGGTCAGCAGCCCGGTGCCGGGCCCCACCTCCACCACCACGTCCGTAGGCTGTATGTCCGCGGCCTCCACCACTCTCCGCAACGCCCCCCGGTCTACGAGGAAGTGCTGGCCAAGGGACTTTCGCGCGGAGATACGAGATGTCTCCAGAGTAGAGGTTTCTGTCATTACGCCGGCCTTGCCGGCCTCCCTTTCTCGCCCCTCTTGCAGAGAAGCCGTGCACCCTCCTTTGATCTGCAATCCAGGGCATATCCTCCCAGGCGACTCAAGCCAGGAGTCCCTGGAGCACCCGAAGAGCTCCGCTTACCGCTGCTTCCTTCCGGATCTGACGGGGTTCACGGTTCTCCGCCGCCCAGGACCCAGCTCTCTGCATCCACCAGTGAGGACAGAGGTCTTGGACACAGACCGGGGGAGGGAGTTCCACCCCGCTGTAGCGGGTTGCGGGTACAGGGCACCGCTAGCTCCCCGTGTAGCACGGCCTCGGCTTTATCCTAGAGCAGGCGTCCCGTACTGTCAACTTGAGGGCCGGGCCGGTGGAGTCCGGCAGGCGATGAGCGGCGCTACGGCGGCCCAAAGCCAAGCTCTATCTCGTCTCCGTCCCTGGGCACGTAAGCGGCGATGTCGGTCAAGGTTATGCCGTTGACCCGGAGAAACACCTGGCCGGGCTGCTCGTCCGGACACAGGTCTCCGTTGGTGAATTTTGCGCCGGAGACTACCTGTATTTCGTCGTCGGTTAGCCTGGAGCCGGTGCTGGACATCAGCCGGGCAAGGTTGGCATTGAGGCCCGCCTCACCGCGGCGCGTGGGATGGATGTGAAACAGGCCATCGCCATGTGTGTGGATGTTTCCCGGGGACGCGACGAATGGCGGCTCCGTCTCTCCGCAGAGTGTGATTGAGTAGCCGGCATGCCAGTGGTCGCCGACGTTCGGGAGGCGTCCTCCATCTCCTTCTCCACTTCCTGAGAAGAGTATCAGGGCAACCAGAATCGCCACAAGGCCCAGCACAGCCCCACCCATTAGAACCCAGGTGCGGGCGGTCAATCGCTGCGCGCGCCTCTGGCTGGAACGGCGCTCTCTTCTACCTGTATTACGCATTGCCATAGGCTTACTCTCACACATTTTACCACACCCATTGCCATTGGTTAAGTTGCCACCAAACGCGTTTCATAATGTATAATCTTTCCCACGGGCCGCATTCGGCGCTTCTTACGGACATCCACAAGGGGAGATTCTTATGGAAACAACACAGTTGGAGCATGAGCTAAAGCAGTCGGTGTCGGGAGAGGTACGCTTCGATCCATACTCCCGCGCCATGTACAGCACCGACGCCAGTATCTACCAGATAGAGCCTCTGGGCGTGGTGATCCCACGCAGCAGGGAGGACGTGATAGCCGCGGTGGAGCTGGCGCACCGGTATGGCGTTCCCATTCTCCCCAGGGGTGGAGGTACCAGCCTGGCGGGGCAGACAGTGGGCCGCGCTATTATCCTGGACATGTCCAAGTACATGAACAAAGTCCTTGAGGTGAACACGGAAGAGCAGTGGGCAAGGGTGCAGCCGGGTATAGTCCTGGAGGAGCTTAACCACCAGGTCAGAGACACGGGCCTCTTCTTCACGCCGGATCCGGCTACCGCCAACCGGTCCAATGTTGGAGGGGCCATAGGCAACAACTCCTGTGGCTCCCACTCCATTGTCTACGGAAAGACCATAGACCATATAATGGAGCTGGAGACCGTGCTGTCCAACGGCGATGCTGCCCTGTTCGGCCCCATTGCTCCGTCCCAGCTGGAGACCAAGCTCCACGGGGACGGACTGGAGGGCGAGATATACCGGCGCGTCAGGGAGATTGCCGGCAGCAACGCGGGGGAGGTGGAGAGGCGGTTCCCCAAGGTCATGCGGCGGGTTGGCGGATACAACCTGGACCAGCTCATAGACGACCGGGACTTCAACCTCGCCAAGCTCATAGTCGGCTCAGAGGGGACGCTGGCCGCAGTGACTGAGGCCAAGGTAAACCTGGAACCCAGGCCCAAGGCCACCGCCCTGATGGCGGTCCACTTTAGCGGGCTGATCGAGGCTATGGAAGCCACGGTGGCCACCCTGGAGTACCGCCCAGCCGCGGTTGAGCTCTTAGGGCGCGTTATCCTTGAGCAGCTAAGCGCCTCTCTGGGATACAGGCGCAGGAGCGCCTTCATCCAGGGAGACCCGGACTCCATCCTGCTGGTGGAGACCGCGGGAGATTCGGATGCGGAGGTGAGCGCCAGGCTGGAGGAGATAGAGAGGAGCCTCCGGCGCGGAGGCATGGGGTACGCCTACGTCAAGATGACGGACAGGGCGGAGCAGGCCAACGTCTGGGACGTGCGCAAGGCGGGGATAGGCCTGATGATGGGCGTCAAGAGCCAGGCCAAGCCCATACCCTTCATTGAGGACTGCGCCGTGTCCACGGACAGGCTTCCGGAGTACATCGGGCGCGTAGACCGTATGATACGCGAGAACGGCACCGTGGCAGCCTACTACGGCCACGCCAGCGTAGGCTGCATCCACGTGCGCCCCTTCATCAACCTCAAAGAGCAGGCTGATGTGGACCGGATGTACAACATCTCCCGCGAAGCGTGCGACCTGGTGATGGAAATGGGCGGGGCCATGAGCGGGGAGCACGGCGATGGCCTGGTGAGAAGCATGTGGAACGAGAAGGTGTTTGGCACGACTCTGTACAACGCCTTTCGGGACGTCAAAGGCGCGTTTGACCCCAAGGGAATTATGAACCCCGGCAAGATTGTGGACTCTCCAAGCATGGTGGAGAACCTCCGGTATGGCTCCGGGTACAAGAGCCTTGCCCCCAAGACCAAGCTGGACTTCTCCAAGGACGGAGGCTTCCACCAGGCCGTGGAGATGTGCAACGGACTGGGGGCCTGCCGGAACACCCTGGGGGGGACCATGTGCCCATCGTACATGGCTACCAGAGAGGAGGAGCACTCCACCAGGGGTAGAGCCAACGCCCTGCGAGCCGTCTTCTCAGGCCTCCTCCCACCCGAGGAGTTCACCAGCCACCGAATGTACCAGGTCATGGACCTGTGCCTGGAGTGCAAGGCGTGCAAGTCGGAGTGCCCATCCCAGGTGGACATGGCAAAGCTGAAGTACGAGTTTCTGGACGCCTACCACCAGAGGCACGGCTATCCCCTGAGGTCAAGGCTCTTTGCCAACATAGGGACACTGAGCAAGCTGGGAAGCGCCCTGGCCCCGGTGTCCAACTGGGGCGCGCGGCTCCCCCTGACCCGATGGGCCATGGACCGGTTCCTGAAGGTGGACAAGCGAAGGCCGCTCCCACCCTTTGCCAGCCGCGCCTTTCCCAGCCTGTTCCACTCCAGAAGCGCCGCCTTCGACAGGCCGATTCAAGGCCGGGTGGTCCTGTTCAACGATACATTTATGAACTACAACTGCCCCTCCGTAGGCGTGTCCGCCACAAAGCTCCTGGAACGGGCCGGCTTTGAGGTAACCCTGGTCGACCGCAAATGCTGCGGACGCCCCATGATCTCCAAGGGGATGCTGGACACTGCCAAGGCCAACGCACAGTACAACGTTGACCTGCTCTATCCTCACGTGGAACGCGGCGCCTACGTGGTGGGATGCGAGCCAAGCTGCCTCCTGACCCTCCGTGACGAGTATCCCGACCTCCTGCGCAGCCCACAGGCCGACAGGGTAGCGGAGAGGTCGCTTCTCCTGGAGGAGTTCCTGAATATGCTGCAACAGGAGGGGAGACTCAACCTGACGTTCAGGGAGACGCCAAGGAAGGCCATATTCCACGGCCACTGCCACGCCAAGTCCCTGGTGGGCACAGCCCCCGCCATGGCGGTCCTGCGGCTGGTGCCGGGCCTTGAGGTGGAGGAGAGCGGCGCAGGGTGCTGCGGGATGGCCGGGGCCTTCGGGTACGAGAAGGAGCACTACGACGTATCTATGGCCATCGGCGGGCAGCGCCTGTTCCCAGCCGTATCGTCAAGCGGCCCGGAGAGCGAGGTGGTGGTCACCGGCATCTCCTGCCGGCAGCAGATCCAGCACGGCACAGGCCGGGGGCCGCGCCACCTGGCAGAGGTGCTGGCAGAGGCGCTAGCGTGACGGAAGGCTTCTCACAGCCCAACATGCAGTACCTCCTGTTCTGCAGCGACTTTGTAGAACACTCAAGCCAGGTGTCCATACTGGGAGTCCTGGACGGCGCCGACGTCCGGGGCGCCGTCAGGCGCGGCCAGCCCGTGCCCAGAAAGGTGTTCCCCCTGAAGGTGGTCCTGGGCATCAACGCCCCGGAGGGCCCTCATCGCGTCAAGCTGGGAATAACCAAGCCCTCCGGAGGCATCATGACCACCGTAGACCTGGAGGGCTTTGAAATTCGTCCGGGAGAGACGGTCCACAGGTGCATAGCAAGCCTGGAAATGGAGGTCTCAGAGGATGGCCTCTACACATTCGAGGTGTTCCTGGACGACTCCCGGATAGGGTGGACCATCCTGCCCATGAGCTTCGCAATAGACTTGGTGGACTGAGGCGATAGACGCTCCATGCGGGGCGCAAATGGCGGTAGTCGCCGCGGCCTTGGGCTGGCGGCAGGGGAGCGCTTGTAGAGCCCGTTTCTGTGGCCTGGACCCTCGCGTCTGGGAGGCCGTTTGGCGGCATACCCGCCGCCGCTTTCTTTGCTAAAACGCGCCGCGGACTTTCAAGATTCATGTCCAGACTGCCCTTGACACTCCATTGGACGGAGGGGATATGATTTCATGTGTTGGGCCATTAGTCGCCGCGGCGCCCATGAAATCCGTACCATACCGGGATAGCCCGCGCGACCGGGTTGGAGGCAGTTGACCTGTGTCAATGCTTTCTCGATCGCTGACGTTACGGTCATTTCTATGGCGGGACTTCTCTAACCTTACAATGCCAACAGGAGGCGGTCATAGTGAGCTCGAAAACTCCATCAATCCACATTCTCAGCGACGGAATCATAAAGTACGACGGCGGCTCAATGTTCGGGCAGATCCCCAAAGTCTTGTGGGAGCAGAAGATGAAGCCGGACAGATGGAACAGGGTGAGCCTTGGACTCAACTGTCTTCTGATCCGCACGAAGCACGGCAACGTGCTGGTGGACACCGGAGCCGGCAACAAGGAAACGGGAAAGCTGAGAGGGGCGTACGGGCTGTCCGCCAGCAAGCTGAGCAAGGGGTTGAAGGAGGTTGGCCTAACCGCCAAGGACATAGACAAGGTCATATTGACCCATCTCCACTTCGATCATTCGGGTGGATGCACCAAGATAGAGCGCTCCGGCAACCACATCCCGGCATTTCCAAAGGCCACCTACATAGTCCAGGCGTCATGCTGGGAAGACGCTATGGCTCCCAGCGAACTGGGCAGAGACTCGCACCACTCGGAGGACTTCGCGTGCCTCAAGGAAGCGGGCCAACTCTCTTTGGTGGACGGCGACTGCGAGATACTGCCTGACGTTTGGGTGAAGGACACAGGCGGGCACTGTCGAGGCCATCAGGTCGTCCACGTAAACTGCGGTGGCGAGAAGGTTGTCTTTATGGGCGACATTATACCTACCACGCACCATCTGGACCTGCCGTACATCGCCGCCCTGGACCAGTACCCGGAAGACACCCTTGAAGTAAAAAGGGACCTGATGGAGCGCGCCGTCAAGGGTGGCTGGCTGGTGGTCTTTGGGCACGGCAACGAGGAAAGGGCGGGTTACCTGGAGAAGCGGAACGGGGTGGTGACTCTCAAGCCCGTCAACCTGTAGCGGCGGGGCAGGAGAGGCTCTCTCGGCCTTACCCGCTTGGCGGAGCCGCTTCCCCGTACAGGGCGCCGTCCAACTCCCGCAGAAGCAGGGTCTCGGTGACCCGGTTGCCCAGCGGCCTGGCATCGTCGGTATATACACGCACGTAGTTGTCCGTAAGCCCTGACCACATACCATCGCGGTTGCCTGCGTCCTCCGTCCTCTCCCATAGCGCCGGGCGGGACTGGCCCAGCAGGCTCCGGCGGAAGCTCAGGGCGTGTTCTTGGGCCAGCTGCAATAGCAGCCCGGCCCTTCCAGCCTTGGCAGCAGGGTCAACCCTGTCCGTGAGGTAGGCTGCAGAGGTGCCCGGACGCACGGAGTATGGAAAGACGTGCATGTCCGAGAAGCGAATATCCCGGCAGAAACGATAAGTCTCCAGAAACTCCGACTCCGACTCCCCCGGAAAGCCGGGCAGCACGTCGGTGGTGATAGACGCGCCGGGCGCCGACGACCGGACCCGCTCAACCGTCCGGGCAAAGAGCTCGGTGGTGTACCGCCGCCTCATGCGGCGCAGAACAGTATCGCTGCCGCTCTGAAGGGGTATGTGGAAGTGGGGGCACAGCCGCGAGTCCTGCCACAGCGCCAGCAGATCCTCTCCCATCTCCTGGGGCTGCACGGACGAGACCCTTATTCGTGGAATTGTAGTTTTGTTTAGCAACATTTCTATGAGCCGGGCCAAGCCGGCGCCGGGAATATCGAAACCGTAGCTGCCAAGCTGAGTGCCTGTGAGCGCCACTTCGCGGAACCCCTCTTCCTCCAGCGCCAGAACCTGGGCCAGCAGGGCGTCTGGCGGGATGCTGCGCTCTCTGCCGCGGACTCTGGGCACTATGCAGTAGGCGCACACCTGGTTGCATCCCTCCTGGATCTTCACCGTCGCCCTGGTGCGGCGAGCCGGCTCTGCGTCTCGCTCCTGGCCCACCGCGCACGGGGTGAGAGGGTCGTTCCTGAGCGCCACGACCTCTTCTACCAGCCTGGCCTTTTGGGTATTGCCCAGTACCAGGTCCACCTCCGGAAGGGACTCCAGCGCCTCCGGCTCTCTCTGAGCATAGCAGCCCGTTGCCACAATGAGCGCCGCCGGGTTCCGGCGACGGGCGGCTCTCAGGGCCTGGCGCGCCTTGCGGTCCGCCAGGTGGGTCACGCTGCACGTATCCAGTACGTAGACGTCGGCGGGCTGGCCGGAGTCCACCACCCGGTAGCCCGACCGGACGAATCCCCTGGATAGAGCCTGGGAATCGGCCTGGTTCAGCTTGCAGCCGTGGGTCTCGATGAGTACGGTAGGCACATTGCGCGTCCGGTAGCTTGGCTCGCGCCATTATAGACAACGCGGGGACTAGGGACAATGAGGCTGCTTTGACTCCAACTGAGGGCGAGCGTACAATACGCCCCGGCATAGCCCACAACCAACGCCAGATCGGATCGGAGAGCGCGGTGACCATTGAGGAACGCCTGAACATACCCTTCGTCAACGGCGACCTGCTGGTCGAAGCCCTCACGCACCCCTCCGCGGTGAACGAAGACCCCCAGGCGTTCTCCGCCTCCAACCAGAGGCTGGAGTTCCTTGGCGACGCCTTTTTGGACTTTCTGATAGCCCAGGAGCTGTATACCCGCCTTCCGCAGGCGTCTGAGGGAGAGCTTACGGAGCTACGCGCGGCCATAGTCCGGGGTGAGACGCTGGCAAGGGTGGCCCGCAACCTCTCCCTGGGGTCGTTCCTGCACATGGGACAGGGAGAGGATGGAAGCGAGGGACGGGACAGGGAGTCCAACCTGGCCTGCGCGCTGGAGGCCCTGGTCGGCGCCCTGCTGCTGGACCGGGGGGCCGATGCCGCCTACGGCATAGTCCTGGGTTTCATGCAGCCTGAGCTGGATCGCGTGGCGCGGGAGGGAGTAGTCAAAGACCCGAAGTCACGGCTCCAGGAGCTGACGCAGGGCAGGGGAGAGGGGTCGCCAGTCTATCGCGCCATCTCCCAGTCCGGCCCGGACCACCTCAGGGTCTTCACTGTCGAGGTGGCTGTGTCGGGTCGGGTTCTGGGCACAGGCTCCGGGCGCCGCAAGGTGGACGGGGAGCGGGCCGCCGCGGAGAAGGCCATCAGGGCGTTGGAGGGGTCTGCCCAGCGTCCGTCCTCCTCTCAGGCGTAACTAGAAACAGCAGCGACGGCAGCGCCAGCAGCGCGGCGGACATTGCCATGAACACCATGACGGCGGTGAGGATGCCGTAAGCGGAGAACATGGGCATGGGCGCGAACCCCATTATCGTAAAACCCACTATGCTGGAGGACCCCGACGCTATCAGGGCCATGCCAGTGCTCCGGGCCGACTCCTCTATTGCCTCCACCCGGTCGCCCGTCCTGCCCATCTCCTCCCGGAACCGTTGTGTGAGGTGAATGGAGAAGTCCACACCCACGCCAATGGAGACCGCGCCGATGGTTGCCGTTACAAAGTTGAGGTCAAACCCCAGCAGGTACATTATGCCGTAGAGCCAGGTCACCACCAGCCCAATGGGAACAATGGTGACAAAGGCGTAGCGTACCGAGCGCATGAACAGCGCCGCCACCAGGAAACAGGCCACCACGGCAATGGGCAGCGACGTGAGCAGGGAGCGCATCGCTGCATCCAGTGAGGCGGCCCTGGTGAAGGCGGAGCCGGTGAGGCCGGCCCTTGAGATGGAGGGTACGTCTTCAAGAAACTCCAGGTCAGCCTCGATGGCCTGCCGCGCTCTGGGTACCACCGACTGCTCCCTGGTGCCGGGCAGGGCGACCAGAATCTGTATGGCGTCGGGGGCGCGCCCTGTGGGGTCGTGGAAGAGGCTGCCTCGAATTTGGGCCGGCGTGAAAGACGGCGTGGATGCGTCCAGAGGCACGCCGTACTCCTCAATGTAGTCGAAGGCCGCCCTGACCTGGGACTGGGTATCCGGCAACCCGTCCCCGTCCGAGTCCGTGATAGCCTGCCCAGTGACAAGCTCCACTTGGGAGCGTGCGTACTCGCTGCCGGTGAGACGCTCCATCATGTCGAATATGGTCCAGCTGTACAGCGTGGGCTCTCCGTCGACTCCCTTGGCAACGTAGGGGTTGGCCTTCAGCTTTGCCTGAAGCTCCCTGAGGGCCTCGATGGAATCTACGGACGACAGGTCGCCCTCTATGTAGATGATCCCTGGCTCTCCCTGGGCGGCCCCAACATGGTATTCAAACTTGTCCAGGCCCACCACGAAGTCCGAGCTGCTATCGAGGAAGTCTTTGACGTCCAACTGGGCCTCCAGCCTGAAGGCAAAAACCAAGGCTGCCCCTGTCACGACAGCCACCACAGGGAGCACAAGAAAGCGTTTCCGAGCCAGCCTCGACACCACCCACTCGGCGCTGAGCGTCCTGCGGGGTCGGCTGTCATTGGGGGAGAGACCTGTCTCCGATACCGGATCTGGGTCGGCGTGCCCGGCCTGTCCTCGGGCGTCCAGTCGCATGAAGACCAGAGGTACCCAGATTCCCATGATGATGAAGGAGGATACTACCGCTATGCCGGCGGCAACGCCGAAGCCGATTATCGACTCTATGCCGGAAACGGTGTTGGAGAAGAAGGCCACGCCGTCGGTGAGCATTGCCAGTGTCAGCGCGCCCATTACGCCGGCAAACCCCACCCGCAGGGCAGGGCGCGGCCCACGCCCCTTGCCCCTCTCCTCGCGGTAGCGGTGAAGGGCGTGGATGGCAAAGTCCACCCCAAGGGATATCATGGCTATGGGCACTATCAGCTCCACCACCAGGCCGGCCTTGAGGCCCATGAGGTTGGATATACCCTTGAGCCACACTATCAGCATGGCCAGGCCAAGGGCGGAAAGGAGGACGGCCCTCCAGGAGCGAAGGCTTATTCCTATCACCACCAGCACGCCCAGAACGGTGGCGAAGATGAAGGGGATGACGGTACGTCCCTCTTCCTGGGACTCCAGGTTCGGGTCTATGACGATTCCCCAAAGCCGGTAGTTGCGCTCCTCGCCCCTCAGGATTCTCTGCACGTTCCTGCCAAAGTACTCCTTCTGTACTGCGGTCTCGTCCCCACCCACGTTGAGGGCCAGGGAGCCTCCGCCAAGCCTGTTGTTCTCCGCTAACACGAAGGTCATGATGGCCGGAGCGCTCCAGTGCCTGTACTGCCCGATTCTCTCGGACTCCTCCAGGGTGAAGGAGGCCTTCTCGGATATTGACTCCAGCAAGTTGAATGTGGGGGAGCCCTCTTCCAGCACGAAGTGCAGGGCAATCTTCACCTCCTCGTCGCCGGCGCGTTCCAGGTCTGTGCCCATGTCAGCCAGGACAGCCTGAACGGCGTCGGCGACCGTGTAGGGGCCGTGGATGGGACGCAGAGTGTTGGGGTTGTTGCCCTTGTACAGGTAGGGCTGGACCTCCAGCTTGGGCGGGCTCAGCTGACCGCGCTCGTCCGCGAGGCGCAGGGATTCCTCGTTTTGGTACAGCTCCCAGAGAGCGGCCTGGGTAAGAACATCGCCCTCCGGCCCGTCCGGGGACTCCAGAATATAGGCCGGCACGTAGAGGGTGGGAGGGAAGCGCTCGTCCACCAGGTCTCGCAGGTCAAAGACCGCGCCTCCGGGCTCCGTTGAAGCTTGCTCGTCCGGCGTCAAGGCTGCGAGTGGGACGACAAGCAAGAGAGTCACGACCAAGACACCCAGGATTATCCAGCCTGAATACCGCTCCAGGAGTGTACTGAAGCTCTCAGCGAGATTCGCGCTATCTCCGGCCTCAGTTCTAACGCGCCGCCTCCGGTACGATTATCGTAGCCCATAGTATCAGACGCGGGCGGCACTGCAAAGGAGTGGGGCTGACTCGGAATCCCAACGCGTTGCCGAAGCGCCATACCGAGAGGCCCGGCGGTGTGATTCATAGGTTACAACCTGCGCGTCCGCCTAGACTTTGCATGAGTGGTAGCCTATTATCCGTCCATGTACTGGAAGCGATTCTCCTGGGTAATTGCGGCCCTAGTTGCGCTGCTGGTGGTAGCGGGCTGTGCCGCCGGCGGCGAAGATTCTGCTCAGATGCAGCTCTCTGATAGGGATACGTCTGAGCTCATGTCGGAGGAACCACTTGAGGCGACTCCACAACCGCAGGCAACCCCGATGATGGAGCCACAAGGCCCTCAAGGCGCTCAAGGTCAAGAGGCCGCTGACGGCAGCGTAAAGGCGCAGGCGTCGCTTCCGGCGCAGGAACGCATCATCGTACACACGGCGTACCTGTCCCTGATCACCGACGACGTAGCCCTTACCATCGGCCGCGTGGGAGACGTGGCTGGGCGTCTAGGCGGCTGGGTGGTCAACTCGGAGCGTTCGTCCCGTCACAGCGGCTCCATCGCCGTTAGAGTGCCCGCAGCGTCCCTGGATGAGGCCCTTCGGCTAATCGGGGAGATGGCCGAAGTTGAGGCCCGCTCCATCACCAGCCAGGACGTTACCGACGAATACGTAGACAGCCAATCCCGTCTGGTCAGCATGAGGGCCACGGAGCAGCGGCTGCTGTCCTTCCTCGAACAGGCGGAAGACGTGGAGGACGCCCTGCTAGTCCAGAAGGAGCTTTCCCATCTCCAGCTGCGGATAGAGGAGACCCAGGGACGGCTGAACTTCCTGTCGCAGACCGCGGCCTTCTCTCTGGTAGAGGTTAGCCTGAGACTCGCCCCGAAGACCCTTGACGTGAACGCCGGTCCGGCCGCGTCAGCGCGGGTGGGCCAAGCCGTAAAGTTCCGGGCTTCGTTCACAGCCCCGCCGGGCATCGACCAGTACACCTATGTCTGGGACTTCGGCGACGGGTCGTCGGTCACCGGCAGCGGCACGATACCGACCCAGAGCGGCGAGCGACTGACCGCCACTGTGACCCACAGCTACAATGAGGACCTGGACTCCGAGTACATCGCGACCATCACGCTGGAGGGGACCGGCGAGGGCGGCATAGGCGAGGGCGCCGATTCCCTTGAGGTGTCGGTAAGGCGTGTGCCTACCATATCGGTGTTCGCCGGCGAAGACAGGACCGTAGAGGAGGGCGCTTTGACGGAGTACAGCGCCTCCTTCACAAGGCCCAGTGAGCTGTGGGACTACCAGTACCAGTGGGACTTCGGCGACGGCTCTCCCACGGTCACGGGCGCCCCGGAGGAGGGAAGCACGCGCATAGATGAGGATCACGCGTTTGCCGACCACCGCCCCTTCACGTACACTGCCTTGCTGACGGTCAGTGCCACGAGCGACGCAGGCCAGGTTTCCGGCTCCGGCTCCATCGACGTGCGGGTGACGGAGGCCGAGCGCTTCCTGGTAGGCGGGTGGGACGTTGGCGACACCTTCAAGTCGGCGGTGCGGGCGCTCTCGACTCTGGTCAGGGAGCTTGTGCGACTCTCCATCTGGCTGGTTGTCTTCCTGCCTGTGATCCTGTTGGGTGTAGGCGCTCTCTTCCTGCTGCGCCGCTTCCTGAACCGGCTTGACCCGTCAATTCGACGTCGCCAGTACGTCAGTGAGACTGTAGAGCCGCCGCCCGAAGAGCCGCCCGCGCGAGAGTAGGGCAGGGGCGCCGCTTCCAACCGCCCACTCAGGCGCCTATCCCAGCGCTTTAAGCAGGTCTGCGCCTAGTCCTTCCGGCATAACGCCATCGGCCTATCGCTCCCTCAACATCAGGAAGAGACCATGAGAACCGGGGCGGGTGATATTGCGGTTCCACACCGTCCCAAGTATCATTGTTGACAGAGTCCGTAGGCAGAAAACGCATTTCAATGAAGCCCCCACGCATAGCAGCAATCCTTGCGCCCTTCTTCCTGGCTACCGCCATGCTCCTTGCGCCCCTGGCCGCCGGCTACGCCTGGGTGTCCGGAAGCCACGCCGACGAGACCCAGCTTCACCGTCACCACCTGCTGGAGAAGCTGTCTCCCAACTCCCATCACCATCCTACGGAACGACGGCCGGAAGCCGCGGACCTTGACGGAGGCAGCCAAAACGGGAGCCTGGCCCTACTCATCGCCCCTGCCATAGCGTCTTCGCCTGTGATGCTGGCAGCCTCGGCAGCCGGCGGCGTCAGCCACTTCGACGGCGCAGTGGCCGCTCTCACGGCCGCAGCAGTAGCCGCGCTACTCACGTATCGCGCCATGCCCTTTTACATTCGCTCCACGCGTCCTCAGACACAGCCAAACCCCCCGGAAAGACCCCCCACTGCCTAGCCGAAGCCCCGCTCGTCCTTCTACTCTCGCTACTCTCGTTTTTGCATGGCGCGGGCTTATGCCTTTCGCCGCGCAGGTTAGATGGGGAACGCATTGAAGCATCTGATAAGGCCCCTTTCAACAGCCGTCTTGGCCCTGCCGGTAGTGGTGGCGCTATGGCTCAGCGTCAACCTTTTCACAGCGCAGGCCAACGGGCAAACGGTGTCCATCCTGGATACCACACAAGGCCCCTACAGGGTGGATGTTAGAGTCTCTCCTCCAAGCCCAAGGGTGGGCAGCCTCCATATGTCCATTGTGCTGACGACCGTGGACGGGGGGGAGCCGGTGACCGATGCCTCGGTCAGGGTCAAGGCCGTGGGGCCGTTGCCGGAGTCTCTTCTGTTGGGGCCGTTGGACGCCAACGCCACTCCGCCAACGTACAACTGGTACGACCTTAACGTATCCCTTCTGCAAGAAGGGGAGTGGGGCTTCATAGTCGACATCACGGAGGGCGACCGGCAGACCACGCTCGAGTTCCCGCTCAGCGTGAGCTACGCAACGGTGAACTGGGGCGTTGTAATCGTCCTTATCGCCGCCATCCCCCTGCTGGTCGCCGTGGCATGGTACCTGCGGGAGTCCGCCCGCAGCGGACTGTCGAGACGCAGGCCATAAATCGCGAGAAGGAGCGCCAATGAAACAGATCATCCCGGTTGTCGCGCTGGCAGCGGCTCTGGCCCTCGTACTGGCGTGCGGCGGAGGCGAACCGGAGGAGTTGACCTTCACTCTGGAGATCAAGGACCGCGCCCTGGCGCAGGGGAACACGACGTTGGAGGCAAAGCAAAACGACAAGATAACCATTGAATTGACGTCTGACGAGCTTGTGAATTACCACCTGCACGGGTACGACCTGGAAGGGGACGTTGGACCCAATATGCCCGTAACCATAGAGTTCGACGCCTATGCCACCGGGAGCTTCCCACTCACCATCCACATCCCTTCATCGGACGGAAGCGGAGGCGGCCACACGCACGGTGGGGATGTAGAGGAGTGTAAAGCGGAACTTGCGCCGGGCGACCCCATGCCGCAGATTTCGGTCAGCGCAGGCCCCGCAGAAGAGCCCAATCTCATAGAAGTAGCAGTTGAGACCGAGAACATCGAGTTGGCGCCAGACGGAAGCCACTGGCGCCTGCAGGTAAACGGTGAGCCGGTCGGCATGTATGCGATCCCACAAGTGACCTTTGACAGCCGCCGTTACGAAAGCTCCGGGGAATACGAGATCATGGTGAGCCTGAACAACGCCCAGCATTGCGACTACGGCATACAGGCCATGACGACCGTCATGCTGGATGATGGGCAGTCCATGCCCACCGACCACACAAACGGCAGTGGAGACAGCGGAAGCGGAGGCCAGGAAGAGGAGGTAGAGCTGGGACGACTGGTGGTTCAGCCCCGGTAGACCGACGTGGAACTCAACAGAGGCAACTCGACATGATACGGCCAATATACAGGCTGCCGGCGCTCCTGCTCGTAGCGGCGGGGGCGCTGGCAGCGCAGCCAGTCTACGCCCACGGCTTCGGGGAGCGGTACGACCTGCCTATCCCACTGAAATACTACTTGCTGGGAGCCGCGGCGACTGTGGCCCTCTCATTCGTGGTTATTGGCGTGTTTGTGAGAGGCGCGCCGGGGCTGTACGGGTACTGGCGCTACAACCTCTTTGGCCTTCGCCCACTTGCGGCCCTGCTCCAGAGCCGCGCCTTTGTCTTCGCCATGCAGGTGTGCGCGGTCTTTCTCTTCCTGCTGGTCATCGCCGCGGGCCTCTGGGGAGACCGGTCGCCCAGCGCCAACTTCGCCCCCACCTTCGTGTGGGTCATCTGGTGGGTGGGTCTGGGCTTTTTCGTGGCCCTTGTGGGCAACCTGTGGGCGTTGATGAACCCCTGGAGCATCCTCTTTGGCTGGGCAGAGGCGCTGAACAGGCGATTGAGGCCGGACTCCGACCTGGACCTAGGATTCGAGTACCCGCGCTGGCTTGGAGCGTGGCCCGCCTTTGCGCTGTTCTTCGCCTTCGCCTGGCTGGAGAACGCCTTCCCCGGCGCCTCCGACCCCGTCAATATCGCCTTGCTGGCGCTGGCTTACTCGGTGGTCACTTGGGCCGGGATGCTCCTCTTCGGCAGGCATGTGTGGCTCCGCTACGGGGAAGGCTTCTCCGTTGTGTTCGGCTTCCTGGCGCGGTTTGCCCCTACGGAGGCGCGGGCGCCCCACGAGGACTACTGCCACGACTGCGAGGCCGCCTGCTACCCCTCCGGTGACGAGTGCGTCAACTGTTACGCCTGCTGGGAGCGCGCCGACCAGCACGAGCGCGAGTTGAACCTGCGGCCCTGGGCGGTCGGACTGGCCCGGCGGGAGGGCGTCACAACCGACATCCTGATCTTCGTGATTCTGATGCTGGCAACCGTGACCTTCGACGGCTTCAAGGCGACGCCGCTATGGCAGGAGGTCAGCGTTGGACTTTGGGACGTGTGGGCCGTCGTCTTCAACGCCAGGGAGTTCAGCAACAACGCCCGCATCGTCATAGACACCATCGGCCTTGTCACGTTCCCGGCCATGTTCATCGGGGCGTACCTGGCCTTCTCTTGGATGATGGCCCGCGCCGCCGGGGGCGAGGCGCTCGTTTCGGATGTGGCGCGGACCTTCGTGTATTCGCTGGTCCCCATAGCCCTAGCCTACAACATCGCCCACTTCTTCACCCTCCTGGCGATACAGGGCCAGCTCACCATACCCCTGTCGTCTGACCCATTCGGCTACGGGTGGGACATCTTTGGGACGGCCGACTACAGGGTCAACATAGCTCTGGTCAACGCCAGGTTTGCATGGTTCCTGAGCGTGGGGGCGATTGTCCTGGGGCACATCATGGCCGTGTACCTGGCGCACGTCATCGCCCTGCGAACTATGGACGACCACCGGGCCGCGTTGAGGAGCCAATACCCCATGCTGGCACTTATGGTGGCGTACACCGCGGCCAGCCTGTGGATTGTGGCCCAGCCCATTGTGGGCCACGGCTAGCGGCACGTCGGCGATTGACTCCATAAAAGCGGCAGGGTAGAATCTTGGCAGAAAGCCACGAGGTGAGAAGATGCCCGTTTACGAGTACGTTTGCGCAACCTGCCGGAACCGCTTTGAGAAGCTGCGCCCCATGTCCGGCATGGATGACGATGCGCCATGCCCCGACTGCGGAACCCATTCAGCCAGAACGCTCTCCGTGTTCTCGGCGTTCATCAAGAGCCCCGGCGGTGACCTGGCGCCGGTGGGCGGTGTCGGAGGTGGCTGCGGGTGCAGCGATGGCGGAGGGTGCGGCTGCTCCGGCGGCATGGAGTTCTAGCCCAGGCTGCGATGGATAACCCTGCTCAACCCGGGCCCGCCGTGGCTTTCCATCGACCCAATACCCACCTGTTAACTCCCCAAGCCGCCAGCATCAGAATCAGTGCCTGCGCTATGGCCGATACGGCAATGAACAGCGCGGCCTGCATGAAGAACCCCTCGGTGAACAGCCGGGTCAGGTAGTTGTACCGCGGGTCAAAGGTCCATGTCCCGCCGGCGAAGCTGAGGGCGTGAAACTGGTAGAAGAGCTGGTCGAAACCCACCAGGGACGCCAGCCCTGCAATGGCAAGCAGCCCCACAGTAGCCAGGCATCCCAGCACAACGCGCCACGCCAGGGCGCGAGCGCTCCTCCCCCCGGAGACCGCCAGCACAACCGCCGCGTAGATGATAAGGTACGCGCCTGCGGCCACCTGCAGCCTGTACACCCATCGCACAAGCCCCTTCACGTCCCGCATGTGCAGCGCCTCCCGCTCATTGAACAAGGCCCGCTCCTCGCCATTCAGGACGACCCTGGTGTCCAGTAGCTCATCCGAGGAGTTGAAGTAGTCCCGTATGTCGGCGGCTACTGTCATGAGTTGGGCCATGTCCAGGCCGGTGGAGGCCTCGACGTTGTACTGCTCAAAGCCGAAACGGTAAAGCTGGAGGCTGTTGAAGGCCATGCGGACGTTGGTTGTCACCAGGAAGACAGGCATAGCCAAGATGAAGGCCGCGATAGCCATCCGCCCGAGCAGAGGACGCGCTTTCTCAATAACAATGACAGCCGAGTTCACGCATACATTGTAACAGGTCTGCTATTCGGTGAGCTTCTCAAGGCATACGCATCCACACTCGCTTACTCACCCTCTCTCTCCGCTCATATGGTTCGACAGACTCACCCCCGTATCAAGTACGGGGCAGGCTATGAGCGGGCTTGACATCCAGCGCCGCCGCAGGGCCGCGTTGCGACTGCCAATAGCGCGTGCTATGATGAATCGTCATGTTCGGTAGGCTGTTGGGCAGGCGTGATAAGGTTCATGAGGGCTTGAAGCGGAGCCGCGAGTCGTGGCTGTCCCGGATGACGCATATCGTCCAGCGTTCCCGGCTGGACGAGGCCCTGTGGGATGACCTGGAGGAGCTGCTCATATCCGCCGACGTCGGAGTCGCAACATCGACCCGCCTCATAGAAAGTGTCAGGGCCATGGCGGAGGATCAGGGACTGAAGGACACCTCGGAGGTCGTGGACCTGTTGAAGCAGGAGTTGGTGACGCTGTTGTCGGCAGCGGCCAGCGCCGGCGGCTCGGACAGGTTGCAGAGCGCAGGCCAACCCAGGGTTGTGCTGGCGATAGGGGTCAACGGGGTAGGGAAGACCACCAGCGTCGCCAAGCTGGCCTACTACCTGACGGAGCAGGGTAGCAGGGTGCTCCTGGCTGCCTCAGACACCTTCCGGGCGGGGGCCATCGAGCAGCTCCAGACCTGGGGGCAGCGCGTGGGGGTGGACGTGATCGCCCACAGGGCGGGCGGAGACCCCGCGGCGATAGCCTACGACGCCCTTGAAGCCGCCCGCGCCAGGGGGGTGGACTTCGTCATTGTGGATACTGCCGGAAGGCTCCATACCAAGCTCAACCTGATGGAGGAGATGAAGAAGATCAACCGCGTGCTGGCCCGCCTGGACCCGGAAGCGCCCCATGAGACCATCCTGGTCATGGATGCCACCACGGGACAGAACGGGCTGGCACAGGCCCGCTCCTTCACCGAGGCTATGGGCTGCACCGGCGTTTTCCTGGCAAAGCTGGACGGCACGGCCAAGGGAGGCGCGGTCGTCGCCATTGTTCAGGAGCTGGGGCTGCCAGTGCTGTTCATTGGCACCGGCGAGGGCATGGAGGACATGGCTCCCTTCGACCCGCGGGAGTTTGTGGAGGAGCTGTTCTCCACGACCCCCGAATGACAGACATCTCTTGATCAGCGCCTCTTGTGTTAGACTCTTTCCCATGCAGGGAGGAAAAGGCCGGGGAGTATAGGGGGGAGATGCGTTGCTGAACGTCCTCTACTGGCTCCTGGTCATCGAACTGATAGGCCTGGCGGCCTTTCCATTTGCCTTTGCCCTTATGCCCTGCCTCAGGGACAGGGGGTACTCCGTGGCAAAGCCCCTGGGGCTTGTGCTTCTGTCCTGGCCTCTGTGGTTCCTGGGGTCAGTCCACCTAATACCCACCACATCGTTGACCCTGTGGATGGCGCTGTGCCTGTTCTCCGCGGCCGCCATCTGGTATGCGCGGCGGCGCTTTGCGGAGATAGTCGAGTTCGTCCGCAGGGAGAAGCTCGCCATACTCGTGGGGGAGGGCGTGTTTCTGCTGCTATTCGCGGCCTGGGTGGTCTACCGGCTCTACGACCCGTCGATAAACAGCACGGAGCAGCCGATGGACTTCGCCTTCCTCAACGCCTCCACGTTTGCCGGCTTCTTCCCCCCGGAAGACCCCTGGCTCAGGGGCGGGGACGTGCCGTACTACTACTTTGGCTACCTGATGATGGGCAACCTGACGGAGCTTACGTTCATCCCCTCTCGAATATCCTACAACCTGGCCCTGGCCCTGATACCCGCAATGGGGGGCATGGCCGCCTTTGGGCTGACGTACAACCTGGCGCGCGCCCACGGCGCGTCGGCCCTGAAAGGAGCGCAATTCGCCCTCCTGGCCCCAGTCTTGCTGCTGGCCGTGAGCAACCTGGAGGGCATACTGGAATTCGCGAGCCTGCGAGGGTGGGGGAGCGAGTCTTTCTGGCAATGGGTGGGCATCAAGGACCTTGGGCCGGCGGAGGTTGCTTCATGGCGTCCAATGGAGCATCTCTGGTGGTGGCGCGGCACGCGGGTCATCGACACGCTCAACGCGCAGGGCGGCAGCCTGGACTACACCATAACCGAGTTCCCGTTCTTCAGCTTTCTGCTGGGAGACCTTCACCCGCATGTGATGTCGATACCCTTCGTCCTCCTGTTCGTCAGCTTCAGCTTCAACCTGCTTCTATCGCCGGCCAGGATGGGCGCGCGATGGGTGCGGGAGAATCCGGGGACTGTGTTGGCGGCCGCACTGCTCCTTGGGGCGCTGGCCTTTGTCAACGCGTGGGACATAGTTACCTTTGCGACCCTCTGGGCGGCGCTGCTCGCGTTCAAGGCCGTGCGACAGGAGGAAGGGGAGTGGGGGCGGGTCCTGCGCCTGGTGTGGCTGCCCGCCGCGGCGACGCTGGCGCCGGCGATACTGCTTTACCTGCCCTACTATATCAGCCTGGACAGCCAGGCCACGGGCATACTGCCGGTGGGGGATGTGGGCTCCCGCCCAATCCACCTTCTCATCATATGGGGGCTGTTCCTGGCGATCATACTCCCGTTCCTGGTTCGACAGCTTCGAGGCGCTCTGTCCTTGCCGTGGGCCGCCTCGGCTGCGGGACGTCCCGGCTGTGGGGCGGAGGCCGTGGCCGACGACGCCCCGCGCGGGGGCTGCGGTCTGGAGTCAGGCTCCTTCGGCAAGGGGTTCCGGCCCAGGGCAGCTGTCGTTCTGGCGCTCATATTCACGCCCTTCATCATTTGGGCGGCGTGGCAGTTGGGTTGGAACGCGCTTAGCGGCTCCGCCAACCCTCTGCTGGTAGTGGCCCAGCGGTTCTCGAACGTCCTGCCCCTGGCGCTCCTGCTGTTTGCGGCCCTTTACAGCCTGATACGGCGCGTAGAGTCCGGCTCATCCCCCGTCATGGTCTTCGTCCTGGCCGTGACATCCCTGGCGCTGCTCCTGATACTGGGGCCGGAGTTCCTGCGCGTGGATGACCTCTTCCACAACAGAATGAACACCATCTTCAAGCTGTACTATCAGGCCTGGATTCTCCTTGCCATCGCTTGCGCCTTTGGCCTATACTTCCTCAGTTCAATGAGGCCTCCGTCCGGTGGCGTCCGCCGACTGGCGATGAGAGGCTGGTGGGGTCTTATGGGCCTTCTTTTGATAGGCAGCCTGTACTACCCGGTGGAGGCGGTCTTTACCAAGGGCGGGCAGTTCGGCGGTGAGACGACCCTGGACGGACTGGCCCACGTCTCCCGCTCCAGTCCTGGGGAGTACGCCGCCATCGACTGGCTCCTGGAGAACGGGAAAGAGGGCGAAGGGATAGTGGAAGCGGTAGGGGACAGCTGGAGCGCGCATGGTCGAATATCCTCCAGCGCCGGCCTGCCCACCATCCTGGGCTGGCCCTGGCACGAGCACCAGTGGCGGGGCTCGCGCAAGCCCTTTGAAGGCAGAGAGGAAGACGTGAAGGCCATCTACACCACTCCGGACGCTTCGGAAGTGCTGGCCCTCCTGGAGAAGTACGACGTGCAATACGTGGTGGTGGGCCCACGCGAGAGGGCAGCCTACGGCGTGAGTGGCCTGCCCAAGCTCTCCCAGGTGGGCGACGTGGTGTTCGCCGATGGGGGAGTGACCATATACCGTGTGCGAGAGTGAAGCCCTGACATGAAGGAGACCGGCATCCACTCCACCAACGAGCAGAGCAGCGAGCAAAGCAGGAGCCTGCTCGGTGCGGCGGCCGCCCACTGGGAGGTGTGGGCGTACGCGCTGCTGATTCTGGTGGCCGCGGCCATGCGCTTCTGGGACCTTGGCAACAGGGCCATCGGCTACGACGAAAGCCTCCACGCATACTACAGCTTCCGCTTTGCGGAGGGCCTGGGCTTCCAGCACTCCGCCCTCACGCACGGCCCCTTCCAGTTCCACGCGATAGCCGCCGTGTTCTTCCTGTTCGGAGACAACGACTACACCTCTCGACTACCGGCCGCCATCTTCGGCGTCGCGCTGGTGGGCCTTCCGTTCTTCCTCCGCGACCGTCTGGGCAGGGCAGGGGCACTTGCAACGGCAGCGCTGCTGGCCTTCTCGCCAATGCTGCTCTTCTACAGCCGCTACGCCCGCAACGACATCTTCATGGCTGTGTGGACCCTGGGCCTGGCCATCCTGCTATGGCGCTACATAGACGAAGGCAAGCCGCGCTACCTGTACCTGGCCGCCCTGACGCTTGCCCTGGCATTTGCCACAAAGGAGACGACCTTTTTCGTGGTTGGCATCTGGGGAAGCTACCTGATGATAGTGGCCGCCGCCGATTGGATACCCTGGCTTCTGAGACAGTCTGTTGTTTCGCATGATGCCGCGGCAGAGCAGGGGGGCGAGTACGGCTACACCCCAGGCCGTGGCTATGGCTACTGGGGAAGCCGCGCTCCTGCCAGGCTATCGGCGTTCTCGCGTCCCGGCGTCTTTCTGGTACTCCTGGCTACCCTGGTGATACCCCAGACATCGGCCTTGATCAGCCAGTTTCAGGGCGCAATGAAGAGCTACGGAGTGGTGCTTGCCAGCAGCAGCCCGCCTGTCGGCGCTCCCGCCGGAGACACGCTATTCACGCTCCAGGACGTGGACATAACCAAGGGGATGGTCATCGCCGCTATCGTGGTGTTCCTGGCCGTCTGGTTCTCTACGCTGGCGGGGATCTCCTGGAGCCGCGGGGTCTGGCTGCGCTGCGCCGCCATCTTCTACAGCGTGTGGCTGCTCCTGTTTACCACCTTCTTCACAAACGTTGTGGGCCTGGGCAGTGGAATGTGGCAGTCCCTGGGATACTGGATAGTGCAGCAGGACGTTAGCAGGGGAGACCAGCCGTGGTACTACTACTTCATCATTGCGCCCGTATACGAGACGCTCCCACTGGTCTTTGCCCTGGCGGGCGTGGTGTACTACGCCTTTAGAGGCAACGGCTTTACCCGGTTTCTGGCGTACTGGGTGGTTATGACCTTCATCCTGTACACATGGGCAGGGGAGAAGATGCCCTGGCTGCTGGTGAACATAACCCTGCCCATGATAGTCCTGTCGGGAAAGCTCATCGGCGATATGATCGCAGCTGTGCCGTGGCGGCGAGTGCGGCAAGCCGGCGGGCTATACCTGTTTCCCATAACGGCCCTGCTCCTCTACCTGCTGGCAAGGCTCTTCTTGTTCAACATACATCCTAGCCAACTCTTCAACCTCCTGGAGTTCGGGACGCTGATAGTAATCGCCCTGGCGCTGCTGTGGGTGGGCGCAATTCTTGCCCGGCGGTCGGGCGCGGCCAACGGCCTGAGGATAGCGGCGCTGTCGTTCGCCATCGTTCTTCTGCTATTTGCCGTCAGGACCGGCTGGCAGGGCAGCTATATCAACGGAGACGCGCCTATCGAGATGCTGGTCTACGCCCAAACCTCCGGCGACGTGCCTGTGATCGCGGAGGGCATCCGGGAGGCGGCCAGGGCCACCGGCGAGGGAGACCTGATGCGCCTTACGGTGGACAAGGACATATACTGGGGCCTGGTGTGGTACATACGGGACTACGAGCATGTCGACTACGCCGACCTGCGCAACGTGACCGAGGCTCCAAAGGGATCGGCGCTCCTCATCAGCGACGGCAACAAGTCGCGGTTGCTCCCATACCTGGGCAACTACGCGCCTGGAGAGGAGTTCCTGTACCTGTGGTGGCCTTCGGAGGGGTACAAGCCCTGCAAGGGCGATCCCCCCGGAGAGCCGTGCCTGAGCCCTAGAGAGGCCGTGAGCAGCCTGTTCAGCCGGGACAAGTGGCGGGAGGGCCTGGACTACTTCATATACCGCAAGACGGATATCGACTATCTCTCCCACACGGGCATTGCCTACTTCCCCAAGGAGCCTTCGGAGCCGTGATGTCTCCTGGCAAGGGGTAGGGTAGCTTCTATCAGAGAACCCGCTCACGCCCTTCGACAGGCTCAGGGTGAACGGAACCCCACAATACCGTTCGTGGTGAGCGGGAAGGTTCTTAATCCGTTCGTGGTGAGCTTGTCGAACCATGTGAGCGGAGTCCACTACACAGCGCCCCCCCGCCTGCGGGGGAAGGGGCATTCTCTTCCCCTGAAAGAGACCATTGAATAACTTCGGTCTATACCCCGGAAGAGGCGCGCCCACTGTCATTCCGAACGTAGCGCAGCGAAGTGAGGAATCTAAAGCCTCTGCCTGCAAGCTGCATTGCCTTGGATGGAACGCTTTGGATTACTCGCTGCGCTCGGAATGACATATACATGGAGCTTCGGAGCAAGTTGCGCAGAGGTCTCCTGAAGTGGGATAGTCAGAGAGGGGGCGTACCCCATCCAGGGGCCATGCAAAGGCCTCCGTAGCGAGGGAGGGCCGGTGTGGCGGCGCGGAAGTTGGCCGACCCCCCGGCCCCGTCCTTGCCGAGGATACCTTGCGAGACATTCTGGACTATATGCTGTCCGTCCCCGGCTGAGGGCACTTGGCTTCAGCAGAAGGGCAGGTCGCCACGGAAAGGGAATGTCAGCTGGTATCTCAGGCTTCTTGGCACGCACCCGCTCAAGGCGTTGTCGCGGAGGTCCAGATATGTCAGTTTCTTGGATAGGCTTCCCATCTCCGGCGGTATCTCCCCGCTCAACTCGTTGTTGTTGAGGCCTAGCAATCTAACGCGCCCCTGCCCCTGGTCAGTGGAGACGCCCTCCCATTCGCCGATGGACGCGTCGCTCAGCCAGTTGGTGCTTATATTCCAGTTCCCACTGTCCGTTGCGTTGTAGAGGGCAACCAGGGCTTCCCGGTCCGTTTCGGCGGAGGTCGGCCCAATGGTGGGCAGAGGCGGTCTGGTAGCTGTCGGTAGCGGCGCAACGGTGGGCGGCGCTGTCGCAGTAGCAGGTGCAGGCGCATCAGTGGCAGTGGGCGCGTCCCCTAACGCTGGGGTGGACGCGGTCCGGTCGGGGCCTGTCACGCCGGACGGCTCGTCAGAGCCGCAGGCCGCGAGCGCCGCCGTAAGGGCCAGCGACAGGACAACGCTCAGCAAGGTTATGTATCTTGTGGTGTGTGTACGGGTCATTTTCTTTCCCTCCCGTTTTTACTGGCGCCATAGCCAACAGGTTCATGCGGGTATCATAGCGGCGCGGCCTTCCGTATTGTCCTTGTTCGCTCGTGTAGGTATACTGCTACGACAATACTTCTGAGCTTGGAGCCTTGCCCTTGCACAAGTCCTTTCGCTTCTGGCTTGCCATAGGGATAAGCGTTGCCTTTCTGGGTCTCTTTGTTTCACGCCTGGACGCCGGCGAAACATGGGAGATACTGGGAGAGGCCAACTACCTTGCGCTCATCCCGGCCATCCTGGTCTACTTCGGATCCGTCCTCTTCCGGACGCTTCGCTGGCAGTACCTTCTGGCGCCGGTGAAGAGCCTGGAAGTCCGTCGCCTGTACCCTGTGGTGGTGGTTGGATACATGGCCAACAACATCCTGCCCGTGCGCCTGGGCGAGGTGGTGAGAGCCTACTACGTTGGCGAGCGGGAGAAGGTCAGCAAGGTGGCCGCCCTTGCCACCATTGCCGTTGAGCGGGTATTTGACGGCCTTACCCTTCTTTTCTTCGCGGCGGTGGTCGGCCTCTTTCTCCCGTTGGTGGGACTTTTGCAGGGGCTTGCGGAGAAGGCGGGGATACCCTGGGCGCTGTTGGCCCTGGCTATGTCATTGCCGTTTGTCGGGGTTCTCCTCTTCATGATAGCCGCAGCATCCTCGCCTCCCTGGTTCTCGACCCTGATTGACCGGACGACGGGTATACTCCCAGCCCGGGTCAGGGACCGGGTGAGAGGGCTGGCCTACGTGTTCATAGACGGCCTGGGGTCTCTGAAAGACCCCCGACGCCTCGCGATGGTCTTCCTGCTATCCCTTCCTGTGTGGCTGATGGAGGCGCTGATGTACTACATAGTCGCCTTCTCATTTGACCTGCACACGTCCTTTGGCCTGATGGAGATGGCCGGCGTCATACTGCTGGTCACCGCCGTATCCAACCTGGCTACGTCAATCCCGGCGGCCGGTGGGGGCATCGGCGCCTTCGAGGTGGCGGCGGCGTCCACCCTGACCCTGCTGGGAGCGGAGGCGTCCGCAGCCGGCGCTTACACAATAGTGTTGCACGCGGCGCTCCTTGTGCCGGTGACGTTACTGGGGTTCGTATTCCTGTGGACTGAGAACGTATCCTTAGGGCAGCTGACCCGGGAGAGCCGCATGTCCTCCTCGCCCGTGCCGTATCCGGCGCAGGGAGCTCGCCCGGAAGCGGAGGACTCCCCATGAAAGTGGGCATAATAGGGGCCGGGGCAGCAGGACTGGCGGCTGCCTACGCGCTGGGCAAGGCCGGGCACCAGGCCACAGTGTACGAAGGCGCGCCGTTCCTGGGTGGACAGGCCTCCACCTTCGACGTGGGAGGGGGCAGACTGGAGAGGGGATACCACCACCTGTTCACCAGCGACACGGACATAGTGGACCTGATTCACGAGCTTGGCCTGGGCGAGAAGATGGCCTGGATAGAGTCCAAGGTGGGCATCTTCTACGGCGACAAGATCTACGACTTCGTGACTCCGACCGACCTGCTGCGCTTCACGCCCCTGAGCCTATTGGACCGCTTTAGGCTGGGACTGGTCACCCTGTACCTGCGCAAGTACAAGGACTGGCGCAAGCTGGAGCCTTTTGTAGCTTCGGATTGGATCCGCAAGTACGCCGGCAAGGGCGTCTACGACGTGGTGTGGGGGCCGCTGCTGAGGGGCAAGTTCGGGGCGCACTTCGACAAGGTGGGGATGCCCTGGTTCTGGGGCAAGATACAGACCCGCTTCGCCTCCCGCGGCAAGGGGCTGAAGGGGATGCAGCGGGAGCGGCTGGGATACCCGTTGGGGAGCTTTGCGGAGGTTTTCGAGGTACTGGCGGAGCGCATCACGGAGATGGGCGGCGAGGTGCATCTCGCCACGCCGGTCAGGTCGATTGCGGTGGAGGACGGCAGGGCAGTGGGGCTGGAGGTCCCGAATGCCGAGGGCCAAGGCGCCGTCAGGCCCTTTGACGCGGTGTTGGCTACAACCCCGTCCTACGTCTTCCCAAGGCTGGTCCCGTCTCTGCCGCAGGACTACCTGGACAGGCTCCAGAACGTCACGTACCTGTCCGCGGTGCTGGTCATACTGGTGCTCAAGGAGCCTCTGTCGCACGTCTACTGGCTGAACATCGCCGACCGCTCCATCCCGTTTGTGGGCCTCATAGAGCAGACCAACTTCGTGGACCGCTCCATGTACGGAGGCAAGCACATCCTGTACATCTCCAACTACCTGGGGGAGGACAGCCCCCTATTCCACATGTCGGAGCAGGAGCTTCTGGACGAGTACACGCCCCACCTGAAGAAGATCAACCCCCGCTTCGATCCCTCTTGGATCGAGGAGTGGCACTACCACAAGGTGGCGGCGGCCCAGCCGATAATCGGCGTCAACTACTCAC
Organism: Dehalococcoidia bacterium; assembly: GCA_965263185.1. Taxonomy (GTDB): domain Bacteria; phylum Chloroflexota; class Dehalococcoidia; order Lucifugimonadales; family UBA2985; genus JAPPHY01. The sequence continues at coordinate 2,495,667 of OZ253588.1, forward strand.
AGCAGATACCCGACCATCGCACGCCCATCAAGGACCTCTACCTGGCGAACACAACCCAGGTATACCCGGAGGACCGGGGCACCAACTACAGCGTGCGCATGGGCAAGCGCGTGGCCGCCATGATAATGGAAGACCTGGCCTAGCGTGAATCTGCTGTACGACAAGGAGTTCCGGGTGTACTGGACCCTCTGCGGCTCCGATGGCAACAACGCCTACATGGTAGTGTGCCCTGAGACCGGCCAAAGCGTCATCATAGACGCGCCCCTGAACCCGGAGAAGATAATCGAGCAGGCCGCCGGAACGCAGGTGAAGGCCGTCCTCATCACACACCGGCATCGCGACCACCTGGAGGGGCTGAAGGACATCACCGACGCCACCGGCGCGCCCGTGGCCGCCCACCCCGAAGACGCCCCCGAAATGCCGACGCCACCCGACATACTGGTCGATGACGGCAGCGCCATCAGCGCGGGAACGCTGGAGGTGAAGGTAATACACGTCCCGGGCCACACTGCGGGCTCCGTGTGTTACCTGGTCGGCAACCATCTCTTCACCGGAGATACCCTCTACGCAGGAGGGCCGGGGGAGACGCGGGGCGTGGAGGCTACGCAGCAGATTCTGGAAGGCATCACCAGGAAGCTCCTCATGACGCTTCCCGATGATACCTTTGTGCTGCCGGGCCACGGCATGGGCGCCCACATCGGGGCCGCCAAGAGGCTGTACCGGCACTGGGCCGCCCAACACCCTGACCTTTTGCCGCCTCTGCCGGAGACGCCCGCAGCTACATGACTCTGCGTTTGCTTATACCATCGCGCAGGGGCTGTCTCCACGGCGCAATGCAGAAACGAGCTATCGGATGGCCGACGCAACACAACTTGACAGGCTCGTCTTTCACGGAGTAGGCCGTGAGCAGTGGGACGATCTGTACCGGCTGTTCATGGCTCCCGGAGGGCCCAAGTACTGCTGGTGCATGGTGTGGCGCTCCATAGCCGCGGGGGAGAGCAGAAGCGACAACCAGGCCAAAAGGGCCGCGCTGGAGAGCCGCGTGCGGGAAGGCGTTCCCATTGGAATCCTGGGCTATCTGGATGGAGAGCCGGTTGCATGGAGCTCCATCGCTCCTCGCTCCAGCTACCGCAGTGGTATTGCGGGCCGCGGCCCCGCGGCCGATACCCACGATGGCGTTTGGTCGATAGCTTGCTTCTTCGTGCCGAGGCGTCTTCGGCGGCAGGGGATCACGGAGCGTCTCATAGCGGCGGCGGTGGAGTACGGCAGGGGAGAGGGAGCAACGGCTATAGAGGCCTATCCGGTGGACTCCGACTCTCCCAGCTACCGCTTCATGGGGTATGTCTCTTCCTTTCGAAAGGCCGGCTTTCGAGAGGTGGGGACCGCAGGCTCTCGACGCTACGTGATGCGCCTGACGCTCTGAGAGCCGTGGGCTGCTTGGCGCGGCGCGGTGAGCCTTGCAGCGGCCGGTTCACTTGGAACGCTTGACCGGCTTGCTGGTCTTGGCCCGCGCCGTCTCGTAGATCTCGATGTAGCTGTCCACCGAGGTCATGGCTACGGCCTTGCCCACGAGGTCGATGGGCAGGTCATCCACCCTCTTGAAGCGGATGCAGGCCTTTCCCATGTTCAGCTTCTTACCGCTGGCGCGATACTCCTCCTCAAACCACTCCTGGGTCTCCCTGTCGCCGTAGACGTTCATCAGGTACACGGACATGTAGTTCTTCTGGGAGCAGAGGGCAGCTATCTGCAGTGCCTGGCCGTTGTACGTCACCGGATACCTCTCCAGGGGAATGACGTAGCCTATCATGCCGAACTGCATGATCTCCTCGTAGCCCTCCGGCAAGTTATCCAGGATCACCCTGCGCACGGCCTCGATTGCGGCGCGCCTGTCCTCCGGCAGCTCGTCCAGGTACTCTTCCACGGTTGTCGCTGTGCTGTACATATCGCTCTCTCCTGTATCGGGTTGGACGGGGCCATTGTACTATCGTCAAAGCCAGGGCTTCAAGAAGGCGGCGCCTATTGAACCATCTTCCGCCTTGTGATAACATCGCCTAGTTAGAAAAATCACAGCCTGTCTTGGAGATAATGTGACCGGCAGCAGCGACCTACGAGAGAGAATAAGCGGGGCGTTGGCTAACCAGAAGGCCAAAACCGTCACCGTTCTCTCCTCGCTGCTGGCTATTGAGGACGAGATAGCCTACATACCCCCCGAGGCTATCGAGGAGGTTGCTGCCTTCACCAATGCCACCACCAACGATGTGTGGGGCGTGGCTTCCTTCTACACCAACTTCCGCTTCACTCCCCCCGGCGAGCACATCGTGGAGGTGTGCTGGGGCCCCACTTGCCACCTGCTTGGGGCGATGAAGGTGCTGCAATCCGTCCTCCAAACCCTGAACCTGTCCGAAGAAGGGGACACCCCGGACGGGAAGGTGTCCCTGAAGTACAACACCTGCCTGGGCGCCTGCTCCCAGGGCCCGGTGGTGAGCGTAGACCACAAGGTTATGGGGCCACAGTCCCTGAGCGGCGGGGCGAACATGCCTCAGGACGTCAGCCGGATGATCTCGGATCTCAGGAACGGGTCTTAAAAAGCCATGTCCAGCTACGAAGAGCTACAGCAAGAGGCGCAGCGCCGCCAACAGGATCTTGAGGCCGGAGACCGGCCCTGGATACGCATTGGCGCGGCCGTCTGCGGCGAAGCCGCCGGAGCGTTGGCCGTGGCGGACGCGCTCAGAGCCGAGCTTGAGCGCCGCGGCGTTGAGGCCAACGTCAGCCTGGTGGGCTGCCTTGGGCTGTGCTTCGCCGAGCCGCTGGTTGACATACAGAAGCCGGGGAAGCCAAGGATATTCTACAAGAACATAGGGCCCGCGCAGGTCGCCGAGCTGGTGGAGTCCTGCCTGGTTGGAGACGACCCCCGCCCGGACCTGGCGCTGGGCTACACCGGCGACGGACCCGTGCAGGGCGTTCCGCCCCTGGAAGACCTGCCCATGTGGGGCAGGCAGGTGCGCGTGGCCCTTCGCAACTGCGGCCACGTAGACCCACTGGACATATACCAGTACATCGCCCGCGGCGGCTACGCGGCCCTGTCCAAGGCGGTCTCCGAGATGGAACGCCAGGCCGTGATAGGCGAGGTGCAGGCGTCCGGCCTGCGGGGCAGAGGAGGCGCGGCCTTCCCAACGGGCACCAAGTGGACCTTCCTGTCCCGGTCGCCCGGCCCGGTGAAGTACATCCTCTGTAACTGCGAGGAGGGCGACCCCGGAGCCTACAACGACAAGGGTATACTGGAGAGCGACCCCCACTCCCTGATCGAGGGGACGATACTGGCGGGGTACGCAACCGGCGCTAGCAACGGCGTGGTCTTCATACGGCACGGACACGAAGGGCCGATTGAGAGGACGGAGCGCGCCATTGAGCAGGCCTACGAGCTTGGGCTACTGGGGCAGAACATCCTTGGCTCCTCCTTCAGCTTTGACGTTGAGGTCTCGCTGACGGGCGAGTCCTACGTCGCCGGGGAGGAGACGGCGCTTATGGAGTCCATTGAGGGCAAGCGCGCCATGCCCAGGTACCGCCCACCGTTCCCGGCGCAAGCGGGAGTCTGGCAGCTTCCCAGCAACATCAACAACATCAAGACCCTCGCCTACGTGCCGGAGATAATAGCCAGGGGAGGGGAGTGGTTCGCCGGCATAGGCACGGAGAGCAGCAAGGGTACCGCCATTCTCTGCCTGTCGGGCAACATATTGCTGCCGGGCATGGTGGAGGTGCCTATGGGCATCA
>CBDHGP010000001.1:0-11095 GCA_965263185.1 Dehalococcoidia bacterium
TAACATGGCTCCAAGCGCAAGGAAGCACATGAAAGCGCAGATAAGAGCTCGCACTACGCATTGCCGCGCTTGCCCCCCGCATACGGCTGGAAGCTACGTAAACCTAATAGGCAGTTATGGATGGAGGCCAAACGTCATGCCCTGTGCATACGGGCATCCAGAAGCGGTGTGGGCTCCCGTCTTCACGGGAGCAACGGAGGGAGACGCGCTGAATTAAGTGAGCGGGGCTGACTAATTCTCCAGAATTATGTCCCCGCTCTTGCCCCCGGTCTTCCTCACAAGCCTCACCCCTTCTATGCGCATTCCCCTGTCCACGGCCTTGCACATGTCGTAGATGGTGAGGGCAGCCACGGAGACCGCGGTTAGAGCCTCCATCTCGACGCCTGTCTTTGCGGTTGTCCTGGCAGTGGCTGTGATCTGCACCTGGCTCGTCGGCTCGCTCAGCTCTAGGGCAACGTCCACCTGATCCAGCGGCAGGGGATGGCAGAGGGGGATGAGCTCGGAGGTGCGCTTGGCCGCCATGATACCAGCTATACGTGCCACGGCCAGCACGTCTCCCTTCTCCACGCCGCCGTTCTTGATGAGAGCGAGGGTCTCCTCCTGCATCGAGACGGCGCCCCTGGCCACGGCCTCCCGCTCCGTCTCAGATTTCCAGCCCACGTCCACCATTCTGGCCCTGCCCTGCTCGTCCAAATGGGTAAGCCTGGGGCTATCTTCGATCACGTCGGCCCTGCCGCTTGCCAGCATGTCGGCGCGCTCGTTTTGAGGATGGCCGGCATGGCCGCGCACCCACTGCCAGCTAACGTTACGACTCGCAACAAGAGCGTCAAGACGGTCCCACAGGTCGATGTTGACGTTGCGTTTCCAACCCTTGGTCATGGTGTTCACCAGGTAACGGCTGTCGCTGTGGAGAGTGACGCTGGAGCCGTCCGGAGTTGCCTCCAGTCCCTTGATAGCGGCCAGAACCTCCATCCTGTTGTTGGTGGTCTTCGACTCTCGGCCCGACAACTCCCTGCTACCGCCGTCCTGCTCAACAATTGCCGCCCAGCCACCAGGACCAGGATTGCCCTGGCAAGCGCCGTCCGTGTAGATGTTAATCATCACACAGTCTCCTTGTCTCCTTCGTCGAGTGCGCTCAGGAACTCTACTCGGGTGATTTCATCTCCATGGAGAAGAATACCCCTGACGCCCTCCATATCCAGCCACTCTTCATACTCTATGGACCAGACCATTACTTTAGTAAGGTACAATTCCGGCCCAGGTTGTGACCTATCAGTCGAGTATAAACTAGGCCAGCCGACTAGCAGAGTACCGTCTTTCAGGTAAACTTGGACGTAGTCTTCGTTCCTAAAGACGCGACTCCAGATGTCATCACGATTTGTAATGTCGACCCTAATCAGAAGAAAGAGTCTGTTAATGCATCCCGTTCTATCGCCGACACCAAGAGCTATTCCAGCCAGTATAGCAAATACGTACAGAATTACCCAGAATTGACCCGGAGCTAGAATGGGGTCTTCAAGCACCTGAAACAGGCCCGGCCAAGCGCTGCTCCCAAGAGGAGGAGAAAAGAGATAAGTGTAGGTAGGATAGGTGAAAGCAATGAGAACAAAGCTCGTCAACAGGCTCCATGCCGTACCATGAAACGCAGATAATCTTCGAAATGTGCCTACAAGAAAAGCCGCGTTAATGCACAGAAATCCTGGTAACAGAAGGAGAAGTACAAATGGAAGGGATGCCAAACTCATCCACTCTGTCCATTCCTAGTCTGCTCTGCGAGGCCTTGGCTGGACAGGAGGCTTAGGTGGGTTGACGGGTCTAGTGGGGGGTTTCCTTTCCTCGTAAGTTTTCTTCAGCGGGATACTCACCTTTGAAGAACTACTTTCCGCCATGTAATCCCTCCTCCAAGATATTTCGACGAGGAAACTTAGTGGAGTTACGTGCGACTGGAGCCTAACGATTCCCTACCCGCCGATCTGGTACATCTCCACTTTCCTCTGCGGCGTCGTCGACAGAGAAGCCCTTATCTCCGAGTATCTGTCCACGCGGCGGTTCCACACGTCCGTGATGAGCGCCTCAAGCTCAGCGTCGGTTGCCCCTGCCCTCATTGGGTCTCTGAGGTCGCGGCCGTCGCTGGCGAAGAGGCACGTAAACAGCTTGCCGTCGGTGGAGAGCCTGGCGCGGGTGCAGTCGCTGCAGAAAGCCTCCGTCACCGACGAAATGAACCCTACCTCACCGCTGCCGTCCAGGTATCTGTACCTGTCCGCCACCTCTCCGCGGTAGTTCTTGTCCACCGGCTCTATCGGCATTTCCGCGTTGACCAGCTTCACTATCTCCGCCGAGGGCAGAACCTGGTCCAGCTTCCACCCGTTGAGGTTACCCACGTCCATGTACTCTATAAATCGAACAATGACGCCCGTTCCCTTAAAATGCCTGAGCATATCCAGGAGCGTGTGGTCGTTGACGCCCTTCTGGACAACAGTGTTCACCTTTATGGGGTCAAGGCCCACCTCTCTGGCTGCGTCGATGCCCTCCAGAACCCTCTTGACTCCGTAGCCGCGCCCGTTCATCTCCCCGAAGATCTCGTCGTCAAGGCTGTCGAGGCTCACAGTCACCCTCTGGAGTCCGGCGTCTTTCAAGGCCTGCGCCTGTTGGGCCAGCAGGTAGCCGTTGGTGGTAAGGGTCAGGTCTTTGATGCCGTCCACGCGGGTGAGCAGGCTAACCAGGTTGTCGACGCCGCTTCTCACCAGCGGCTCCCCTCCGGTCAGCCTTATCTTGGTGGTCCCCAGACCCACGAATATACGCGCCAAGCGGGCTATCTCCTCGAAAGTGAGTAAGTCAGCCCTGGGGAGGAACTCGTACCTCTCGCCGTAAATCTCCGCCGGCATACAGTATGGGCAGCGGAAGTTGCACCTGTCGGTGACCGAAATACGCAGGTCCTGAAGCAGCCTGCCAAAAACATCTCTAATCATACCTGGGTTGACGCCCCCTTCTGCTCGGCTTCTGCCTTCAGATACTCCAGCGCTTTCCTCGCGGCCTTACCTCGATGGCTTATGCCGTTCTTTTCATCCATGTCCAACTCGGCCATATGCCTTCCCAAGGTCGGAATGTAGAAGATTGGATCGTAGCCAAACCCCTTGGCTCCACGAGGCTCAAAGGCGACAACACCCTCGCAGGCTCCTTCGAAGAGCCTCACCTCTCCCTCCGGGTGAGCCAAAGCCACCACCGAGCGGAACCGCGCGCCCCGCTTCTCCCATTCTATATCCTCCAGCTTGCTCAGTAAATAGCGCACCCTATCCTCGTCCGAGGCGTCCGGCCCCGCGTATCGAGCCGACAACACGCCCGGCTCTCCACCAAGGGCGTCCACCTCAAGGCCGGAGTCGTCGGCGAGGGTGCAGAGGCCGCTGGCCCGCGCGAATGCCACAGCCTTGAGAGTAGCGTTATCCTCGAAGGTCGCTCCCGTCTCCTCCACATCCAGGACAATGCCCTCGTCCTGAGGAGTCGTGACGGTAAAATGAGTGTCTTGGAGAAGCACAGCCAACTCTCGAATCTTCCCTGGGTTGTTGGTTGCCAGAAGCAGCTTGCTTGGTGCGTCCATTACCTGATCATCTGAGGCTAGCTGTATGGAGTTGGAGTCCTTCGGCGGCGGCGGCCCAATTGTGGGTCGCCGCCGCCTCAAGGACTGCTGAAACGAATCTTGTCGCTACGGAGTGGTAGAGACAGCGGGGGTAGTCTCTATGTGGCCTCCTGCACGGCAAACTGGCTCAGCAGGCCCTCCACCGTGTCGCGGAAGCCACTGTACTCCAGTTCGTTGTACGGGAGCATCGCAGCGCCGGACCAGCCCTGGTCTCGCATCGCCAGCGCCTTCTCCTGCGCTTTGGTGCGCACGTAGTCCCAAGCCGGGTTGTCGAAAATGTCTATTATGTCGTCCGAAAAGTATCCGTCTGCGTCCAGAGAGAAGCCCGCGCAGGTCACCAAAGGCAGGCAGTAGATGCCCGTAACCGGCGTGTTGAGCGGCACGGGCATGAGGGGCATGACGTGAGAGCCCCGCGCATCCCCGCCGATGTAGTGGGCCTTGGTGAAAGGCGACACCAACTCCTCCGGCGCGGGGAAAACCCCCTGGGTACGCACCAGAGCCACCGGGTCGTCCTTGCCGGTGTAGGCGCCGGCAATGTTGTGGAGACGCTGCGCAGAAACGGATACCGCCCGCTCGTCATAGGTGCGGGAGTAAATGCCGTCTATGCCGAACCGCTCGTTGTCCCGCAGGAGCATGGCAATCTTGTAGGAGTCCTCAGGAGCGTTCAGCTCGATGATGCTGTCGCCCTCCGTGTGGTCCATGTCGATGATGCGGAACTTGAATCCGCCGATCATCCTGGGGAGCATCAGCCCCGCGCAGTACATGGGATCGGCGAAGCCCAGGAAGAACGGTAGGTTGTAAGCCCCGGGGCCGCACTTGTCTGCGGCGAACATCAGGAAGGACTCGGCGGGGCGCACCCGGTTGGTCCTGACCGGATCGTGTTCAAACTCAACCTCGGCCACGGCAGGCCCAGCGCCCCGGATGTTCCCGGATGGGGCGTCCACCAGCAGGTCCTGGCCTGCTCCGTACAAGCCGTACCTCTGAGCGATGGCCGTGCCCTCCAGGAAGGTCCTCCACGCAAACTGGTGGATGTCGTCGTTGTCTGCGCCGCGGGTGTGGGAGACAAGCATGGCTATGTCATCGCCCGTGTGGGACACAAAACCGTCAATGATCAGCTTGCTGTCTATGGCCGCCTGAACCGCCTCCTCCGTAGCAGCCATCATCTTCTCGGACGGTTTCGTGTGGCCTCCTATGGAACCAACGTCTGCCTTCAGAATGGACAAGGTAATTTTCATATATCCTCCCTCAATATCGGGTCGCGCTCAGTATAGCAACCACCACATAGCAGGGTCAATGAACGACTTCCTTAGAATTGACGGGCTGACACGGCCGCAGCTAGATTAAAGCGAAATCTCGGTATATGCGAGTGTAGGACTGTGACAGATGAATCTACGACTCAGGATTCGAGAGTCATAAGCGCTGTTACGCGCTTGATCGCGCTGCTATGCGCTTGATGAATTGCCGACTGACCATACCTCGCTTTCTCCTCACCCCGGCAGCGCCGGCTTCTTGGAGCCGTGGATTGACGGGTCGGAGGCCAATAGGATGCGGAGGCGGGCGACAGCGGCAACGGCGTCCTCGCCTAGGCCGAGGAGGTCTCTGACGACCCGCTCGTCAAGCTCAATGCGCACGGGGTCGACTGCGCATTGATGAAAGGACTGGAACTTGCGGTCCCTGAATTCCCGCCATATCTCCTGGGCTTCTTCAAGCTGCCAGCCACTCATCGTTCTCACGTCCAGCGTTACCAGACTATCCAACATTCCCTTGCTGCCAGTTCCTCTGCCTTCCTGCGCCCTGTTGGAGTGATTGACATGGAAAAGCAATCCCAAAGTGGAGTTGCACCAGAGAGCAAGGGCGATTTCCCTCCGAGACCGGGCCATCTGGTCAGTTTCCTTTGCCTTTAATGTAAACCAAGACCTTATCCCCAGGGTCTGTACGTTGGTACATGTCGCCATGATCCTCTGCGAATTGTATCGAACGTCTCGGGTCATCTGTAGGGTGCTGGTTTGAGACCACATCGCTGTGTGGTCGATGCTAGGTTTTGGAACGAGCCAGGCGTTGGGTTCCGAGTTCATACCTTGGTGAATGGACGAGTTCAGGCTCCAGAGGGCCGGAAATTGGGCTTCCTCGTTCCAGCCGTGGTAGGCGTCGAAAACACCATGTGAGCCGCGAATCTGGCGGTCTTGCGGACCCACGTTGCAGACCTCGCCCAGTGCCGCAACTGGAACGCGCCCTGCAACACGGCTGCCGTCTTTCGTCCAGATCTCGCCCCGCTCAAGGGCCGACGCAAACTGGCCTGTTAAGGCCCTCCTCCACCGGGCGGTTGCCCAGGAGTCTTGCCCAACCGGGCCGTCGACGCTCTCGCCCCATTGCTCCCCTCCTACCATAAGCGGGCTGCCTCCAACCGGCGGACCGTCGGACCGCAGGAGAGGTGTCGAGGCCGCCCCGTTCACGGCCCGAACGAGGGCAAGGGCGTCCGTCTCCTGGTAGGGAGCGCGCCACAGATTTACGAATCGCCCGCGGCCAGAGGGCTGCTCGTTCTCCCTCAGCCTGCGTGCCACCAGCAGAGCCTCGGCTATTTTGGTGTCGTAGGACATGGAGCGCAGAGCCGGGTCGTGGGAAGATACGACGAATTCGATCTCGTACCTGTCGGAAAGCATCCCGCGGACATCGCTCCACGACTCTCCGAACAAAGCGGTCACCGGGAGCACCATCGCTATCCGACCTCCCCTGTTGACCAGTCGGTCGGCCAGCACTGCGAAGGAGGAGCCGTGTCCGGCTATCTGGGTGGCCGCCGAACCTTTCAGGAGCGCGGAGGTTCGCTTCTTGATGGCATCAAGGGATTTCTGGTCTCCCTCCGGCAGTGAGAAGACTCGGGATATGGCTTTCTGTTTTCCGCCATCGCTGCCCCTCCTTGTGAAGGGAGGATTGCTGATGACCAGGTCAGCGGCCGGACGCTGGACGATGCTCCCTGTGTTGCTTATTGCGCCTATCTGCTCCTCCGTCGAAGAGAAGAAGGACTGGATTTCGGGCGCTTCCAGCCACTCCAGGGAGCCAAGCCAAACCTTCTTGTCCGCGTCCATGCCCAGTCTGAAAGTGTGCAGCAGCATTTGGTCGAATCGGACCGATGGGGACATCGCTGCCAGTGTGGCCGCCGTCAGGTGTATGGCAGCCTGCACCACATCGGCGCCTATAATCACCTTCTCGACAAGCGCTTTGTGAAGGAAGGGGTTATTGGCGTCGGCCGGGGCTGTCTCTGTGTGGTTCTGGACTATCTGCCGGTAGGCGGCCATCAGGAGCGTCCCTGTACCGCAGGCTGGATCGACAACGCTCAGCTTCGAGATGGCCTCCGCGTCGCTCCAGTCAACGCCGCTCCACCGGTCCGGGGACAGGGCCAGTCCGGCGAGAAGGGTTGAGGCAGGGATGCTGGTGTAGAACGCGGCCAGCAGCTTCCTCTCGGAGATGAGCCTGTTGAATATGCGACCGGCCAGGTCGTGGCGGCCGACCGCGCCCATGCCGAGGAGGGTCGCCGCAGTCTTGGCGCACTCGCTTAGCACCCCCGCGGCTTCGACCTCCGAAAGCTCACTCACCACGGACCTGGCCATGCTGAATATGGGGTAATAGTCGATGCCCAGGATGTAGTCCCACGTCTGGAGAAGCAGGTTGCGGGAGAACCCCTCCGGCCTCAAGGATGCGCTCACGGGCTGGAAGGCCGCCTCCTTGTTGGCCAGCCTCTCCTGGAAGACCATCGCGTTGATGACGACCAGGGCGGCCATGTTGGCGGCTTCGTCGGTCGGGTCCGCACCGAACACCCTGGCAACCCTGGCCAGAGTGCCTGGTGACGAGTAGAGCCGTGAGCCAGCCAGCCTCGCCCCACGGTCCAAGGCATCTACGGCTTCGTCCAGGTCGCCCGCGGGCGGAGTGGTGCTGGCGACGGCGCTGCCAAACTCCGTTGCGGAGCCGGATTGCCTGGGGCCGGAGGTGCCGTCGATACGCCACTCCTGCCAAACCAAAGCTGCGGTTGCCATGCGCTCGTAGAGGTGCTCCTGTCCAGTGGTGCGGAGCCTCTCCGGAACCCTTACGGCAAAGACGTTCTGGACTCTACTTCCGTCTAACTCCATGCCGAGGCGGGAGAGGGCGTCGGCCTCCACGGTGGGCGCTGGCTCTATCTCGATCTCCAGCACAACTGGGCCTGAGGACAGCCTGACGATGATGTCGGGGCGCCTGCCGTCGTGCAGTGTCTCAGCCACCGACGACAGCCCACACCGCTCCCGGAGGAAGCGGGCCAGCGCATCGTTGATGATGCTCTCGTGGCTGCGGTCCCTGGCAGAGTCAGTCGTCACAGCTGTGATAATTGCACATTCTTGCGGAAATTACAGCCGGCAAGAGCGACCCGTCATAGCCCCTCACCCCTACCCCTCCCCGCTAAGCAGGCGCGCCACCTCTTTTGCGCTGTAGGTGATGATTATGTCCGCCCCGGCGCGCTTGATTGCGGTCAGTATTTCCAGGGTGATTGCCGGGCCGTCGATCCAGCCGTTGGCGGAGGCGGCCTTGACCATCGAGTACTCACCGCTAACGTTGTACGCGACTATCGGATGATGGAAGGTCTCCCTTGCCCGCGCGATGACGTCCAGGTAGGCCAGGGCCGGCTTGACCATAATCAGGTCGGCTCCCTCCTGGATGTCCGTTTCCATCTCCCGCAGGGCCTGCCGCACGTTTGCCGAATCCATCTGATACCCGCGGCGATCCCCGAACTGGGGCGCGGACCCGGCCGCTTCCCTGAATGGGCCATAGAAGGTCGAGGCGTACTTTGCTGAGTATGCCATTATGGGCATCAGAGAGTGTCCGCCTTCGTCGAGGGCGCGCCGTATCGCCGCCACCTGGCCGTCCATCATAGCCGACGGCGCCACCAAGTCCGCCCCGGCCTCCGCGTGGGACAGGGCGACCCGCGCCAGTATCTCAAGGGTAGAGTCGTTATCCACGCGGTCATCCATTATCAGGCCGCAGTGGCCGTGGTCCGTGTATTCGCAGAGGCACACGTCCGTGATAACCAGGAGGTCCGGCGTGGCCTGCTTGATGACTCGAATGGCCTCCTGGACTATGCCCTGGGAGTCATAGGCTTCGGTCCCCTGAGGGTCTTTGTGCATCGGGATGCCGAAGAGCAGCACAGCGGGAATACCCAGCTGGGCTATCTCCGTAACCTCGTCCAGAAGCCGGTCCACCGACAACTGGTAGACGTCAGGCATCGCCTCTACCGGCCGGGATACGTCGCGGCCGTGGGCTATGAAGAGGGGATAAACCAGGTCCCGTATGGACAGGGAAGTCTCCTGCACCATAAGTCGCAGCGCGCCGGACTCTCGAAGCCGCCTTAGTCTGGATTGAGGAAAAGAGGCCATAGCATCATCCTCCCGAATAGGAGAGGCGCTCGACCAGCGCATCCACCAGTCCGGCGGTAGTGGACTTCCGGGCCACAACGTCCACCTCAAGGCCGGCTTCCATTGCGGTTTGCGCAGTTATGGGGCCGATACAGGCCAGCTTCACACCCCTGAGCGGCGCGACATCGCCTCCCAGGAGAGCTATCAGGTTGGTCACGGTGGAGGAGCTGGTGAATGTCACCACGTCCAGCTTGCCTCCCGACACCAAGTCCTGAATGGCCTGCCGGGACTCCTCCGGCACAACAGTCCGGTACACGGCGACGTCGTCCACGCGGGCGCCACTCTCGGAAAGCCCACCAAGCAGCACATCGCGGCCGACTTCGGCGCGCAGCAACAGGACTGATTTGCCGGCCAGGCCCGTCTCGCCGAGTCCCTTCACAATGGCCTCCGATACGGCCGTCTGCGGCACGTAGTCGGCTATAATGCCCCGTTCCCCAAGCGCGGCGGCTGTGGCAGAGCCGATGGCGCACACCCTTGCGCCACTGAAGGCGCGGGCGTCCATTCCCAGCTCCCGCAGCCTATTGAACGCCTGCGCCACGCCGTTGACGCTGGCAAATACCACCCAGTTGTAGCTTGACAGCGATTTGAGGGCTGCGTCGAGCCTGGCCGTGTCTTCCACAGGCTCAACCTTTATCGTAGGTATCTCCACTGGGTCCGCTCCCTGCTCCAGCAACAGCTTGGACAGCGTCCCAGCCTGCTCTCGCGTCCTTGGCACGAGAACGCGCTTTCCAAGCAACGGTCTTTCCTCGAACCACCCGATTCTGTCTCGCAGCTTAACCACCTGCCCAAAGACGGCCACCACGGGCGCCGCAAGACCGGCCCCTTTCCCCTTATCAACAATGTCCTCCAGGCATCCCGCAACGGTCTTCTGGTGTGGTTCGGTGCCCCACTGCACCAGGGCTGCCGGGGTAGACGGGTCCATTCCGTGCTCAATGAGGGCATCGACAATGCCGGGGAGATTCTCCCAGCCCATGAGCACAGCAATGGTGCCGTTGCTTCCGGCCAGGCGCTTCCAGTCTACGGTTGATTCGCCCTTGGTCGGGTCCTCGCTGCCGCTGACGATGGTCACAGACGACGATACCCTGCGATGGGTCAGTGGGATGCCGGCATAGGCGGGCGCAGCTATGGCCGATGTAACGCCGGGGACAATCTCAAAGGGCACTCCGGCTTTCGCCAGGGCCTCCGCTTCCTCGCCGCCACGCCCAAAGATGAAGGGGTCGCCACCCTTCAGACGGACCACCCTTTTCCCCTCCAGGGCTTTTTCCACCATGAGTTGGTTTATCCCCTCCTGCGGCTCCCGATGAAACCCCCTGGCCTTGCCCACGTCCAGCATCTCGGCCTCCGGAGAAGCCTCACCCAGCAGGCGCTGGTCGACCAGGCGGTCGTAAAGCACGATCTGGGCTTCCTGCAGGCATTGCAGACCCTTTGCGGTAATCAGTCCTGGGTCTCCAGGCCCCGCCCCAACCAGGTACACCTTCCCCTGCTCGCTCAACTCTCCTCCCCCGCCCGTAGTATCTCAGCCGCTCCACCTGCGAGTAGCCTATCCGCCAGGGCGCGGCCCGCAGCGCGAGGGTCATCCGGGCTAAGGCTCATGCGCTCCTTTATCATACGGTCTCCGTCCTCTGAAGCCGCCATGGCCACCATGACCAGCGCGTTGTTCTCCAGCGCTCCATAGGCTGATATGGGTACCTTGCAACCGCCGCCCATGCCCTCTACAAATGCTCGCTCGGCAGTGGCGGTTATGCTTGTCGACGGGTCTTCAATGCCGTGCAGCAGCTCAAGCAGCTCCCTATCCCCGGAGCGAATCTCAACGGCCAGGGCCCCCTGGCCCGGCTCCGGGACCATCTCGAAGGGGTCGAAATACTGGGCCACGCGGTCCTCCATACCAAGGCGGGCCAGACCGGCCGCAGCCAAAACTACTCCATCGTAGTCCTCTCCCAGTGCCTTTGCGGCGCGCGTCTCAACGTTGCCGCGTACCGGTTCAACTCGTATATCGCTTCTCATCGCCCGAAGCTGCACCGCTCGG